>NZ_JBKFDJ010000001.1:0-2615726 GCF_046452375.1 Jannaschia halovivens
GCCCCCCCCCCCCCCCCCCCCCCCCCCCCCCCCCCCCCCCCCCCCCCCCCCCCCCCCCCCCCCCCCCCCGGATCGGCCCGCGCATCGCGCGGGCCGATCTGCGTTCAGGGCCGCCAGCGCAGGAAGTTGGCGATCAGGCGCAGGCCCGTCCGCTGGCTCTTCTCGGGGTGGAACTGCGTCCCGACCACGTTGTCCCGCGCGACGATCGCCGTGACGTCCCCGCCATAGTCGACATGGGCCAGCCGGTCCGCCGGATCGGCCATGGTCATCGCGTAGGAATGCACGAAATAGGCGTGATCGCCCGTCTCGATCCCCTCCAGCACCGGATGGTCCCCGGTGAGCACGAGGTCGTTCCACCCCATATGCGGCACCTTCAGCGCCGCATCCGAGGGCACGATCCGGTCGATCGTTCCGGGCACGAGGTCGAACCCTGCGACGGGCTCGTATTCGCGCCCTTCGGTGGCCAGCATCTGCATGCCCACGCAGATCCCCAGAAACGGCACCCTGCGGACCGTCACGGCGTCCAGCAAGGCCTCCTCCAGCCCGTCGAACCCCTTCAACCCGCGCCGACACGCCGGGAAAGCACCGTCGCCCGGCAGGACCACGCGATCCGCGCGCGCGACGTCCTCGGGGCGCTGGGAGACGAGCACCTCGCCCGCATCCGCCTCCCGCGCCATGCGCTCGAAGGCCTTCTGCGCCGAATGGAGATTGCCGCTGTCGTAATCGACGAGAACCGTCAGCACGTCAGAGCGACCCCTTCGTGGACGGGATCGCATCCGCCTTGCGCGGGTCCGTCTCGAGCGCGTCCCGCAGCGCGCGCGCCACGGCCTTGAAACTCGCCTCGGCGATGTGGTGCGAATTGACGCCGCGCAGCCCGTCGACATGCAGCGTGATCCCGCCATGGGTCGAGAAGGCCTGGAAGAATTCGCGCACCAGCTCGGTGTCGAACCCCTTGATGGCGGGCGCCGTCATCGGCACCTCCCACGCGAGCCACGGCCGGCCCGACAGGTCCAGCGCGGCCCGTACCAACGCATCGTCCATCGGCAAGTAGCAATGCCCGTAGCGACGGATCCCGCGCTTGTCGCCCATGGCTTGCGTCAGTGCCTGGCCCAACGCGATGCCCACGTCCTCGACGCTGTGGTGGTCGTCGATATGCGTGTCGCCCGTGCAGCGCACCTCCATGTCGATCAGCGCGTGGCGGGCCAACTGGTCCAGCATGTGGTCGAAGAACCCGACACCGGTGCGATTGTCGTAACGTCCGGTCCCGTCGAGGTTCACCGACACCGTGATCTCGGTCTCGGCGGTCGTGCGGGTGATCGTGGCCTGGCGCATGAGGGCGGCTCCGGTTTGCGGTCGCCGCCGTCATAGGACGCGATCGCACCCGGTGGGAACCCCCCGGGCCGGCGCGCCCCGAGATGCGTGACGCCATGTCCGCAACAGTCTGTAGATGGCCGGGGATCCCGCACCGGTCATATTTAGGACAACTTATTCAGGCATTTGAAGAACTGCGGAGGTTCGGCGCCAAGATCGGATCCCGTGAGGCAAACACGAGCACGGATCCGACGACCCCATGGCGACTTTTTCGTTCCGAATCTACGGGGTAGACCCGTGGAATGTGTTCAGCCAGACGGCGGGCAACACGTCGACATGGAGCTCGACCTCCGCCGCGACGGGCACGCTGGACCTCACCGATAACGGCGGCGGGGCCGAGGAAACCTACCTCACGGATGCCAGCAATGGCGAAACGGCCACAGGTGACATCACCTTCCCCGGCACCACGATCTCCAATGCCGATATCCACGCTGGCGAGACCTGGATCCTCGAGGACAGCGTCACCGGCGAACAGATCAAGGTCACCACGATCACCGTCAATGGCGGCGCGAGCTACTATACCATCTCGTCGGTGCCGCTGGTCGAGGGGCGCAGCTACGAGACGATCCAGTTCGACGCCACGCCGGACCAGCCGTCGGGCACCCAGTTCGACTATGACGAATACAATGACGGCACCGTTCTCGGAACCGCAGGCAACGACACGATCGACCGCGACTACACGGGCGATCCGAACGGCGACAAGGTCGACGCCAACGATCTCTATACCTCGCAGACCTCCGAGCAGCTCTTTCAGTGGAACACCTTCGCGGCGAACCAGGACATGTCGGCCGGGGCCACGCAGACCCTCGACGACGTCTCGGTCACGATCACGTCCAGCCTGCCCACCGGCTCGACCTTCATCGCCAATTACGACGTCGGCAACGCCGCCGCCGACGAGCTTCCGTCGGGGCAGGGATTCTCGACCACGTCCAACGCCCGCTTCTTTTCCAACGGCAACGAGACGAACACCACCCTGACCGTCGATTTCGACAGCGCGGACCCCTCGAAATCGACCGAGGTCCACAATGTCGAATTCATCATCTCCGACATCGACGGCATCACGAATGGCGGCAACAACTTCCTCGACGTCATAACGGTCGATGCCTTCGACGCAGAGGGCAACGCGATCACCGTCGATATCGAGATCCTCGGCGATGATATCCGGTCCGGCAACACGGTCACGGCCGCGAACAATCTCGACGCCACGAACGAGACGGCCGGCGCGATCCGGATCACGATCCAGGGGCCGGTCGAGCGCATCGTCATCGACTACGACAACCTGCCCGCGGGCGGCGGTACGACGACCCAGCAGGCCGTCCTGATTTCGGACATCCAGTTCGACGCCGTCTCATCCCAGGGCAATGCCGACCTGATCGACGCAGGCGCGGGCGATGATGATGTCTTCGCGGGGTCGGACAACGACACGGTCTTCGGCGGGACCGGCAACGACACGATCGACGGCGGCAGCGGCGATGACAGCCTCTCGGGCGGCGCGGATGACGACAGCATCCTCGGCGGGTCCGGCAACGACACGCTCGAAGGCGATGGCGGCAACGACACGTTGGACGGCGAGGCGGGCGATGACAGCCTCTCGGGCGGTGCGGGCGACGACAGCCTCGTCGGCGGCTCGGGCAGCGACACGCTCGACGGCGGCGCCGACAACGATGTGCTCGACGGGGGCGGCAATGCCGACAGCCTCGTCGGCGGGGCGGGCAACGACACCATCATCGGCGGCGGCGGCGCGGATACCGCCTTCGGCGGCGACGATGCCGACAGCATCACCGGCGGCGGCGGCAACGACGTGCTGGATGGCGGGTCGGGCGGCGACACGATCGATGGCGGCAACAACAACGACAGCATCACCGGCGGCGCGGGCGACGACAGCCTGATCGGCGGCGCGGGCAGCGACACGCTCGCGGGCGGCCTCGGCAACGACACGATCCTCGTGGGCACGGGTGACACCGCGACCGGCGGCGACGGCGACGACCTCTTCCTCATCGACCCCGCGCAGGTCGGCGGCGGCACCCTCACGGTCGTGGGCGGCGAGGGCAGCGAGACGGGCGGCGACACCCTCGATTTCAACGGGCTCTGGGTGCCAGGACAGGTCTTCATCGACGACAGCCTGCCCGACAGCGCGGGCGGCTTCTCGGGCAGCGCCACGCTCTCGGACGGCACGGTCGTCACCTTCGAGCAGATCGAGAAGATCATCTGCTTCGCCCATGGCACTGAGATCTCGACGCCGCAGGGCGCGCGCCGGGTCGAGGATCTCGCCCCCGGCGACATGGTTCTGACGCGCGACGCGGGCGTACAGCCGCTGCAATGGATCGGATCGCGCCACGTCCTGACCGCCGCCGACCAGGCCCCGATCCGCTTCGCGCCGGGCACGGTCGGCAATTCGCGCGTCCTGCGTGTCTCGCCGCAGCACCGGATGCTCGTCCGCGGCTGGCGTGCCCAGCTCACCTTCGGCGAGGACGAGGTGCTGGTGCCGGCCAAGGCCCTGATCGACGGGGCGGGCGTGGTGCAGGAGGGCGTCGGCCCGACCAGCTATTTCCACCTGATGACCCCCGATCACGAGGTGATCTTCGCCGAGGGCGCCGAGACCGAGACCTTCCTTCCGGCCGCCTTCGGCCTCGAGGGCATCGCCGCCGCCGATCGCGAGGCGCTGTTCCGCGTGCGTCCCGAACTGCGTGCCGACCTCGCGGCCTATGGACGGGCCGCGCGGCCGCTGGCGCCGACCCGCCTTGCGCGCCTGCTCGCCGCCTGATCGCGACCTGCGCGAAACCGCCCCCCGCAAACGCAAAGACCCCCGGCCGTTCCCGGCCGGGGGTCTTTCGCGTCCGAATTGGAGCGGGCGAGGCGATTCGAACGCCCGACCCTAACCTTGGCAAGGTTATGCTCTACCCCTGAGCTACGCCCGCCCTCTTCGGTGTGGGTCACTTAGAAAACGCGCGGCGCGGGTGCAAGGGGAAATACGGGCGCATCCCCCGGTTTTTCGACCCGTTCGCGCCCCGGTCAGGCCGGATCGGCGAGACCCAGCATCGTGAAGTTGTCGATCGCGAAACTCTCGTCCGAGATGCCCTGGTTGGCATCCGAACCGAAGCCGAACTTGATCGACTCGCCCGGGTTGGTGACCGTGATCTGGATGCTCGTCCGGCTGTCGCGGGACCAGCTCTGCTCGATCATCATGCCGCCCAGTTCGATATCCTGTTCGATCACGTTGCCGACGATGGTGATGCCGTTCTGTTCGACCGCCGTGAAGGTCGACTTGCCATGCTCCGACGTCACGTAGCCGACGACCTGGTCGCCGATATAGACGTAGCCGCTTTCGTTATCGAGGCTGTCGAGCGACAGCAGATCGAAGCTGATCGTGGCCTCGGTCGCGTCGGCTGCGACGTCGAAGACCTTGGTGACGGTCTGCGCGCCCGTGCCGCCCGCAATGGGGCCCAGCACGGTTCCGACGCCGAACATCTTCTTGGCATCGGCGCCGACCCAGCCAACGGCGCCGTTGTCGAACCCGTCGCTGTAGACGAGGCCCGGCCCCGAATATCCGGGCTTGCCGCCCAGCTCGTCGTTCACGTTGCCCGCAAGCACGCCCATGCCGCCGAACAGCACCTCGTTCACCGCGAACCCGAGGCCTACGGCCGCGGCGGTGATGACGACGTAATCGACGGTCACCGCACCGCGCGTGTCGGCGACGAAGCGGCGAATGGGGGCGAGGGGGGCAAACATGGGGGCACTCGTGTTATGACGGTTGACCCGAATGACTAACCCCGAAGCCTGACGCTGGGATGGCGGAAACCGGGCACGGATGGGGCGCCGCCACGTCGAAACGGCGACAATTCGTGCGATCCGACGCCGTCGTTGCCGCCCCCACGGTGGATCAGTCGGTCATTCCAGCTCGACCAGAAGGTCCTTCGCGTCGATCTGGGCGCCCGGCGCGACATGCACTGCCTTGACCACCGCGTCACGCTCGGCATGGAGGCCGGTTTCCATCTTCATCGCCTCGATCGTCAGCAGAAGGTCGCCCTTGAGCACCTTTGCCCCCGCCTGCGCCGCGACCGATGCCACGACACCCGGCATCGGTGCGCCGACATGGTTCGCGTTGCCCGGCTCGGCCTTCGGCATCTTCGCGGCGCTGCCCGTGACCCGTCGATCCGGCACGCGCACGACGCGCGGCTGGCCGTTCAGCTCGAAGAACACCCGGCGGTCGCCGTCCTCGTGGGTGTCGCCCTGGGCCACGCAGCGGATGTTGAGCGTCACGCCGGGGTCGATCTCGGCCTCGATTTCGTCGCCCGGCTCCATCCCGTAGAAGAAGACCGGCGTCGGCAGGGCGCGCACGGGGCCGTAGAGCGCATGCCGCTCCGCGTAATCGGTGAAGACCTTCGGATACATCAGGTAGCCGTTCAGATCCTCGTCGTCGATCGCCACGCCGAGCTTGTCCGCAAGCGCCGTCCGCGTCGCCTCGAGATCGACGGGCGGCAGGTGCTTGCCCGGCCGATCGGTCAGCGGCGCCTCACCCTTCAGCGCCTTCTTCTGCAAGCCCTTCGGCCAGCCACCCGGCGGCTGCCCGAGATTGCCCTTCATCATGTCGACGACGCTGTCGGGGAAGCTGACCTCGGTCTTCGGGTCGGCCACCTGCGCCGTCGTCAGGCCCTGCGCCACCATCATCAGTGCCATGTCGCCCACGACCTTCGAAGACGGCGTGACCTTCACGATGTCCCCGAACATGGCGTTCACGTCGGAATACATCTGCGCCACCTCGTGCCAGCGGTCCTCCAGTCCCATCGAGCGCGCCTGCGCCTTGAGGTTGGTGAACTGCCCGCCCGGCATCTCGTGGAGATAGACCTCCGACGACGGCGCCTGCATCCCGCTTTCGAAGGCGAGGTACTGCGCGCGCACTGCGTCCCAGTAGTCGTCGATCCGCCGCACCGCGTTCATGTCGATGCCGGTGTCGCGCTCGGACCCCTTGAGGGCTTCGACCACGGTGCCGAACGTGGCCTGCGACGTGTTCCCCGAGAGCGAGTCCATCGCCACGTCGGCCGCGTCCACGCCCGCATCGGCGGCGGCGAGGATCGTCGCGCTCGCGATGCCCGCGGTGTCGTGGGTGTGGAAATGGATCGGGATCGCGATCTCGTCCTTCAGGGCCTTGATCAGCACCCGCGCCGCCGCGGGCTTCAGAAGCCCCGCCATGTCCTTCAGCCCGAGGACATGCGCCCCCGCCGCCTCCAGCTCCTTGGCCATGCCAACATAATACTTGAGGTCGTATTTCGCGCGATCCGCGTCGAGGATGTCGCCGGTGTAGCAGACCGTGCCCTCGCAGATGCGCCCCGTCTCGATCACCGCGTCCATTGCGACACGCATGTTCTCGACCCAGTTGAGACTGTCGAACACGCGGAAGACGTCGATCCCCGTCTCGGCGGCCTGCGCCACGAAGCTCTGGACGACATTGTCGGGATAGTTGGTGTAGCCCACGCCGTTCGACGCGCGCAGCAGCATCTGGGTCAGGAGATTCGGCATCGCCGCGCGGAGATCACGCAGCCGCTGCCAAGGGCATTCCTGGAGGAAGCGGTAGGCGACGTCGAAGGTCGCACCGCCCCAACATTCCATCGAGAAGATCTGCGGCAGGTTCGTCGCATAGGCCGGGGCCACGCGCACCATGTCGATGGAGCGCATTCGCGTCGCCAGAAGCGACTGGTGCCCGTCCCGCATCGTCGTGTCGGTCAGAAGAAGCGGCGTCTGCGCCAGCATCCAGTCGGCCACGGCCTTCGGGCCCTTCGCCTCGAGCAGCGTCTTCGACCCGGAGGGCGGCGCATCCGCGATCCGCTCGGGCGCGCGGGGCGCACGGATATCGGCGGGCGGGCGCGGGCGGCCCTCGGTCTCGGGATGCCCGTTGACCGAGATGTCGGCGATATAGGTCAGGATCTTCGTCGCCCGGTCGCGGCGCGGCTTGAAGTCGAAAAGGTCCGGCGTCGTGTCGATGAACTTCGTCGTGTATTCGTTCGACAGGAACGTCGGGTGCTTCAGAAGGTTGATGACGAAGTCGATATTCGTGCTGACCCCCCGGATGCGGAACTCGCGCAGGGCCCGGTCCATCCGCCGGATCGCGGCCTCGGGCGTCGGCGCCCAAGCGGTCACCTTCTCCAGGAGGCTGTCGTAATAGCGCGTGATGACGGCGCCCGAATAGGCCGTGCCGCCGTCCAGCCGGATGCCCATGCCCGTGGCCGACCGGTAAGTCGTGATCCGCCCGTAGTCGGGGATGAAGCTGTTCGCCGGGTCCTCGGTCGTGACCCGCGTCTGGATCGCATGGCCGTCCAGCTTGACGTCGTATTGGCTCGCGATGCCGGTCGCCTCGGTCAAGGACTTGCCCTCGGCGATCAGGATCTGGGCGCGGACGATGTCGATGCCGGTGACCTCCTCGGTCACCGTATGCTCGACCTGCACGCGGGGATTCACCTCGATGAAGTAGAATTCGCCCGAATCCATATCCATCAGGAACTCGACCGTGCCCGCGCATTCGTAATTCACATGCTCGCAGATTTTCTTGCCGAGGTTGCAGATCTGCTCGCGCTGGGTGCCGCTGAGATACGGGGCAGGGGCGCGCTCGACGACCTTCTGGTTGCGCCGCTGCACCGAGCAATCCCGCTCGTAGAGGTGGTAGGTGTTGCCGTGGCTGTCGCCCAGCACCTGCACCTCGACGTGACGCGCGCGCTGGATCATCTTCTCGAGGTAACCCTCGCCGTTGCCGAAGGCGGCCTCGGCCTCGCGGCGGCCCTCCAGCACCTTCTCCTCCAGCTCGTCCTCGCCCGCGATGGGGCGCATCCCGCGCCCGCCGCCGCCCCAAGAGGCCTTGAGCATCAGCGGATACCCGACCTCGGCGGCCTGCTTGGCGATCAGGTCCATGTCCTCGCCCAATACGTCGGTGGCCGGGATGACCGGAACGCCCGCCTCGATGGCCACCTGCCGCGCGCTGGCCTTGTCGCCCAGCTTGCGCATCGTTTCGGCCTTGGGGCCGATGAAGGTGATCCCGGCGGCGGTACAGGCATCGACGAATTCGGGGTTCTCGGACAGGAGGCCATAGCCCGGATGGATCGCATCGGCACCCGATGCCTTGGCCACACGGATGATCTCGGGGATCGACAGGTAGGCCGCGACCGGGCCCAGACCCTCGCCAATCTTGTAGGCCTCGTCCGCCTTGAACCGGTGGAGGCCCAGCTTGTCTTCCTCGGCGTAGACCGCGACCGTCCGTTTCCCCATCTCGTTCGCGGCCCGCATAACGCGGATGGCGATTTCCCCGCGGTTGGCGATCAGGATCTTCTGGAATTCGGCCATGGCGGGTCCCCCGGACATCTGTGACGGTTTGGTAACGCCCATGCCGCGCTGCGGCAACCGCCGGGTTCTGGGTAGGCGGCGGCCCGTGATAGCATCGTCGCGGAAGGACGGGCCCCATGCCGCGCATCATCCGCCTCTATCTCAAGGCCATCGCCGTCGGGTTCGGGGTGGCCGCGCTCTTCACCGCGCTCCTGCTCTGGTGGGACGTGGGGGGGCTCGGTCGCCTGATCGCGGGCTCGGACCGGGGTGCGCTCGCCACGTTTCTCCTTTGGTTCTTCAACGGCATCGTCTTCACCGGCGTGCAGGTCGTCTGGATCCTGAGCCAGATGGCCGGGGGCAACGAGGACTGACCGTCAGGCCACCACCTGCGACCGGAGCCGCGCCTCCATCGCATCCATGAACGCCTCGAGCCGCCGGGTCCGACGCTCGGGGGCGAAAGCCATGTGCACGGGCAAGGGGCGCGCCTCGGCCAACCGCACCAGAAGCCCCGCATCCAGCTCGCGCCGAAGGTACCAGTCGGGCGCGATCGCCACGCCCAGCCCCTCGACCAGCGCCCGCGCCACGACGGCGATGGAGTTGGTGTTGAGGCCGGGTGCTGCATCGAAGCGCCGGTCCGCCAGCACGATCTGCCGCCCCTCGTAGGGGCCCAGCGTGATCCACGGCGCGTCCGCCAGGTCGATCTCGGCGAACCGGGGATGCCCGATCGCATGGCGCGCCACGTCGCCCACATGTCGCACCACCAGCGTGTCGTCCGGCACCGGCCCGACCCGGATCCACAGGTCGGCCCCCGTCTCGGACAGGCGCACGGGAGCATCCGTCAGCTGCCAGTTGACGGTCACGTCCGGGTGCGCGGCCCGAAACGCGGCCAGTGCGGGCATCAGCTCCGTCTGGCCCAGCGCGATCGGGGCCACGACATGCAGCGGCCCCGACAGCGTATCGTCCTCGGCCAGGTCTTCGGCGATCCCGTCCCACGCGGCCAGCATCCGTCGCGCGCGGGGCAGGAGGGTGCGCCCCGCTTCCGTCAGGGCCAGCGCATGGGTCGTCCGGTGCAGAAGCCGCGTGCCGAGTTCCGCCTCCAGCGCGGCGATGGCCCGCGTGACCGTGGGCTGCGACACCGACAGGTCGCGGGCCGCCGCCGTCAGCGAGCCGCGCTCGGCCACGCGAAGGAACACTGCAAGATGGGACAATCGATCTGCCATACGTATCTTGTATGGCAGAGATGCAGGTCATGCCCATACCGTTGATCTGTTGCGAGTGCCATCTCTCCGATCAGCAAAGGAGACACGACATGGACAGCTTCACCTTCCTCAACGGCCGCACGATCAACCGCCTCGGGATGGGCGTCATGCGCCTCACCGGCCGGCCCGGCAATTTCGGCCCCTATCCCGTTTGGGACGCGGGCCTCGCCCTCTTGCGCCAGGCGGCGGATGCGGGCGTCCAACTCTTCGACAGCGCCCGCGCCTACGGCCCGGAACATGCCGACCGCATCCTGGGCGAAGCGCTCGGCAATCGCCCTGACGTTTTCCTCGCGACGAAGGGCGGCATCGACAAGCATTCGCCCACCGAAATGTCCCGCGACGCCTCGCCCGAGCGGCTGGCCGCGCAGATCGAGGATGCGCGCCGCAACCTCCGCCGGGACCGCCTAGACCTGTTCCAGCTGCATTGGGTCGACCCTAACGTGCCCATCGAGGTCTCGGTCGAGGCGATGGCCAAGGCCCGCGAGGCCGGCCTCATCGACATGATCGGCCTCAGCAACGTCACCCCCGAGGAGCTGGACCGCGCCCGCGCCGTCGCCCCCATCGCCAGCGTCCAGAACCGGCTCAACATGGACGACACCGAACAGCTCGAGATGGTCGAGAAGACCCGCGAACTGGGCATCGCCTTCCTCCCCTACGGACCGCTCGGCGCGAACCCGATGCAGCCGGGTGCCACGCTTGTCCCGGCCCGCGCGATCCGCTGGCTGCTGGACCTGTCGCCCAACGTCATCGCGATCCCGGGCACGACCAACCCCGACCACCTCGCCGCGAACATCGCGGCCGCGCGGGCCGCGACCTGAGGCATTTCGCGCCCAGATGGAACGCAACGCGAACACGGGCTTCCCTTGGCGGGAGGCCCGTCCTATCTGTGGGGCCATGGTCCAGCATGATGATTCCGACGCCTTCGAGGCGGCCTCGCTGTCGTCCCGCGCGATGGCGGCGCGACCCGCGCCCTATCTCGACGGGCTGAACCCGGCGCAGATCCAGGCGGTCGAGACGCTGGACGGCCCGGTCCTGATGCTGGCGGGGGCGGGCACCGGCAAGACCCGCGCCCTGACCGCGCGGATCGTGCACCTGATGGCGCAAGGCAAGGCACGCCCGAACGAGATCCTGGCCGTCACCTTCACCAACAAGGCTGCCCGCGAGATGCGCGAGCGCGTCGGCGCCATGATGGGCCAGGCGGCCGAGGGGATGCCATGGCTCGGCACCTTCCACTCGGTCTGCGTCAAGCTCCTGCGCCGCCACGCCGAACTCGTCGGCCGCACGATCATGGTGGGTGGTGATCCGCGCGACATCCATCTCCGCTCGAACTTCACGATCCTCGACACCGACGACCAGAACCGCCTCCTCAAGCAGCTGATCGAAGCCGAGGGCATCGACGCCAAGCGCTGGCCGCCCCGGATGCTGGGCGGCATCATCGACCATTGGAAGAACCGCGCCTGGACCCCCGACAAGATCCCGGCCCACGAAGCGCAGGCCTTCGACGGCAAGGGCGTCGCGCTCTACCGCGCCTATCAGGACCGTCTCCTGACGCTGAACGCCTGCGATTTCGGCGACCTCTTGATGCATGTCATCGACATCTTCCAGCGCCATGACGACGTGCTTGCGCAATATCGTCGCTGGTTCCGCTACATCCTCGTCGACGAATACCAGGATACCAACGTCGCCCAGTATCTCTGGCTGCGGCTGCTGGCGGGCGGACATCGGAACATCTGCTGCGTGGGCGACGACGACCAGTCGATCTACGGCTGGCGCGGCGCCGAGGTCGGCAACATCCTGCGCTTCGAGAAGGATTTCGAGGGCGCCGAGATCATCCGCCTCGAACAGAACTACCGCTCCACGCCCCACATCCTCGCCGCCGCCTCCGGCGTCATCGCCGGCAACAAGGGTCGGCTGGGCAAGACCCTCTGGACCGACGCGACCGAGGGCGAAAAGGTCCGCCTGATCGGTCATTGGGACGGCGACGAGGAAGCCCGCTGGATCGGCGAGGAGGCCGAGTCGATGCAGCGCGGCACGCGCGGCCTCGACCCCTACACGCTCGACGACATGGCCATCCTCGTCCGCGCCGCCCACCAGATGCGCGCCTTCGAGGATCGCTTCCTGACCATCGGGCTGCCCTATCGCGTGATCGGCGGCCCCCGCTTCTACGAGCGCTTGGAAATCCGCGACGCGATGGCCTATTTCCGCCTCGTCGTCAGCCCCGACGACGACCTCGCCTTCGAGCGGATCGTCAACACCCCCAAGCGCGGCCTGGGCGACAAGGCCCAGCAGACGATCCAGGTCATGGCGCGCTCGAACGGCGTCAGCCTCGTCGAGGGCGCGCGCCTCTGCGTGCGCTCCAAGACGATCGGCGGCAAGGGCGGGCGCGCGCTCGAGGAGCTGGTCGACGGTCTCGCGCGCTGGCGGGCGGAGCTGCTGGACGGGCGCGACCACATCCACCTCGCCGAGGAGATCCTCGACGAGAGCGGCTATACCGGCTTCTGGCAGAACGAGAAGACGCCCGAGGCGCCTGGCCGGCTGGAGAACCTCAAGGAACTCGTGAAGGCGCTGGAAGGGTTCGAGAACCTGCAGGGCTTCCTCGAACACGTGTCGCTCATCATGGACAACGAGCAGGCGCAGGACGAGCCGATGATCACCATCATGACGCTCCACGCCGCCAAGGGCCTCGAATTCCCGGCCGTGTTCCTGCCCGGCTGGGAGGACGGCCTCTTCCCCAGCCAGCGCAGCATGGACGAGTCGGGCGTGAAGGGCCTCGAGGAGGAGCGGCGGCTGGCCTATGTCGGCATCACGCGGGCCGAGGAGGTCTGCACGATCAGCTTCGCCGCCAATCGCCGCGTCTACGGCCAGTGGCAATCCGCCCTGCCGTCGCGCTTCATCGACGAGCTGCCAGCCGACCACGTCGATGTCCTGACGCCCCCCGGACTCTATGGCGGTGGCTTCGGCGCATCCGGCATGGCCGCGGCCCAGAAGACCGCGATGGGCGGCGGCGTCGAAAGCGACCTGCACGATCGTGCCACCAAGGCCGACGTCTACAACTCGCCCGGCTGGCGGCGGCTGCAATCCAACGCGACGCGCCCCGTGCGCCAGCCCGCCGAAGCCAAGAACCTCGTCATCGACGCCACCGCCGTCTCGGCCTTCTCCATCGCCGACCGGGTGTTTCACACGAAGTTCGGCTATGGCGAGGTGATGGCGATCGAGGGCGACAAGCTGGAGGTCGAGTTCGACAAGGCCGGGTCGAAGAAGATCGTCGGCCGCTTCCTGATGGCCGCCGATCAGGCGGGCGAGACCCCCTTTTAGGCCACCCCCAGCCAATCGAACGCGGCGGCGACCACCCCGTGCGCGTCCGCGGTGACGGGCGGGCCGTGCGCGAAGACCGCTTGCCGGATCGGCCAGTCGAGGATGCGCCGCACGGCCGCCCGACCTGCCCGCCGGTCCGTCTGGGCCAGCCGGAACTTCAACGGCACGTGCGGCCGGGGCCCCGTCATCCGGTCGAGCCGCGCGACCGCACCCCGCCAGCCGCTATTCGCGTCGGGCGGCAGCTGCTGGAGCAAGTCGGTGAAGATGACCGTGCCGCTGAGTGCATGAAACGCCACGATCTCGGTCGTGATGCGGTTGCCCGGCACGGTCACCGCGTCGAGCGCCCCGGCCCAGGTCTCGGGCCAGGGCGCGGACAGCACGCCGTTCAGGGCCAGGTCCGGTCGCTTGGCCGCGAGCCCCGGCGCGGCGAATATCCGCGCCTCGGGGCACCGCGCCGCCCAGTCCGCGATCCAGAGATGGTGCAGGTGGTTGGGTGCCACGATCTGTTCGACCGGACCGAGGGCCGCCGCGCCTGCGACCAGTGCGTCTCCCGCCGCGACCGGCGACCAGAGCACCAACCCGGCCGACGCCAGCCGGATCACCACCATCCGCGTCGGATAGCGAAACCCGGCCACCGTCGCGGTGGCGCCATCCGCAAGCCAGAGGCCGGGACCGAAGGGCAGGAGACAAGTCACGAACGGGAGCCTAGTGGGATCGAGCGTCGTGCAAAACGAAGAACGGCGGTGCTCCACGCTTTGGGGCACCGCCGTCTATGGTGCGCCGTCCGCTTCGGGGGGGACGATGTGCGGTCGCGGCGCGTCGGACGATCGCCAGAGGGAACAAGCGGCGTCCAATCAGTCACCGAACGCCGGTCCAGCCATCCGGTTCCGCCCAAGGGCGAAGTTTTCTTCGCGCACCGCGCGGTGGATGCCGGGCAAAGAGGGAGGGAGGGTCGTCCGGTCCGGCGATTCCCAAGGGAGGGTGGTTATCGCCGGACCGGTCGATGTCGCGCATCCGGCCCAAGGGAGGATGGGGGACGCGCGGAACGGTCTCGCCCGAGGGAGGACGGGGAGCCCGTGTCTGGCCGGCCGGTCGCGAACGCGGCCCGGCGCGGGGTCAGTCGGTCCCGGCGGCGCCCCTCAGGGAGGGATGGGGCGCCGTCAGGGCCTTCCGTGTGCACCGTTTCCCGTGGGAGGACGGGGTTCGGCGCGGACCGGCCCGAGGGAGGTCGGGCCGGGGGGTGTGGCGGACGATCCGGGAGGAGGACACCGCCACATCGACCCGTCGGAGCGCAAGGGAGGATGCGCCCGCCGGGATGGGAATTACTGCTTGCCGTAGGCCGCTTCCATCGCGATCCACGGGATGTTCGAACGCGCGATGGCGAGATCCGCCAGGTCGCGATCCGAGAGCGCCGAGAGCTCGTTGAGCGTCTGGCGGTAGACGCGCCACTGGCCCCATTGCACGCGGGCGAGACGCAGGCGGTCGGCGATACGATCGCGCAGCGTGGTGGAGGTGGCGGCCGTATTGCCGTAGGTGGTGACAGTCATGTCTGACCCTTTCTTTGAGGGGCATTCTGCCCCGCCGGTGACCGACCCCATTGCCGGGTGCATCCGTGTTTCCTTGAGAGGAAGATGGGCCGGATGCTGCACCCGCACAACGCCCCGATCCTTCAATGCTGCTATGCGGCATCTGCATGGGTGTCCTTGCGTCAGACCCCTTGTTTCGCCGCCGCGCCCTGTCGAAGCGCCCGGCATGCGCCATATCGCGATGCGATGAGCGCGCTCTCACATATCGGCTTCCGGGCCTATTTCGTGGCTGCCGTCCCGCTGGTGCAGGCGCTCTGGGCACAGCGCGTCACGCTGGGATGGCTCGCCTGGGACGTGTCGGGTTCGGCACCCTTCGTGGGGTTGATCGCGGCGCTGGGTCTGGCGCCGATGCTGATCTCGGGTCCGATCTTCGGCGTGCTCGTGGATCGCGCCGACATCCGCCGCGCGCTCTTCGCGACCAGCATCTCGATGGCGCTGCTGCTGGCGCTCGCGGCCCTTCTCGCCGGCGGGCCGGGGCTCGGGCGCTGGGGACTGGCCGGGCTGGCGCTCGCCATCGGGGTCGTCACCTCGGCGCATCACCCCGTCCGCATGTCGCTCGGCCCCCGGCTCGTGCCCCGCGCCGAGGTGCCGTCGGTCGTGGCGCTCTCGGCCCTCAACTTCAACCTCGCGCGGCTGCTGGCCCCCGTCCTGACCGGGATCGCCATCGCGGCGTTCGGCGCGGTCGCGACGCTCTGGGCCTCGGCGCTCCTCTACCTTCCGATGCTGGTGGCGATCCGCTGGATGGATCCGCGCCCGCTATCAGCCCGCACCACACAAACCAGCATCGGCGCAGGCATCGCCGAGGCCGCGCGATACCTCTGGACCACGCCCGTCGCCCGTCAGGCGGTGATCCTGACGGCGGCGATGGCGATCCTCGTGCGCGGGTATCTCGAGTTGCTGCCCGTCATGGCCGAGGGTGTCCACGCGCGCGGCGCCGAAGGATTGGGCTGGCTGACCGCGGCGGCCGGCGCGGGCGCGCTGGTCGCCGCGATGGCCAAGACCATGGGCGCGGGGCAGACCGAGACCGGCACCTCGCGCGCGACGCTCGCGATCCTCGTGGCGGGCATCGCGTCGCTCTCGGCGCTGGGCGCCTCGGTCTCGTGGCAGGGCGCGCTGGTCTGGACCGCGGTCGCGGGCTTCGCCTCGACCTTCTGCGGCGTCAGCTTCCAGGCCGCCGTGCAGCAGGCACTGCCCGACGACCTCCGGGGCCGGGTGATGTCGCTCTGGGTCGTGGTCGGGATCGGGGCGGTGGCGATCGGCTCGGGCCTTCTCGGCTGGCTCGCGGGGCCGTTCGACCTGCCGACGGTGCTGCGCTGGGCCGGGGCGGCCGGCGCCGGTCTGGCGGCGCTCCTGGTCTTGCCTTCCCTGCGCCGCGCCGCCACGTAAGGCCCGACACGGCGACAGGGGACGGGCCATGGCGATCACGCGCGACGACGTAAAGGCGGAACTGGCCCGCGTGGCGGTGCCCGACGGGCGCAACCTGGTCTCCGCCGACCTGGTCCGCGCGCTCACCGTGGCCGACGGCGCGGTCAGCTTCGTCATCGAGGCCCCGTCGGCCGAGATCGCCCGCCAGATGGAGCCGTTGCGCGCCGCTGCCGAGGGCCTCGTGGCCAAGATGCCCGGCGTCGCCCGCGTGCAGGCCGTGCTGACCGCCCCGACCGAAACCAAGGCGCCGCCGTCCTTGAAGGTCGGCGGCCACCCGAAGCCGCAGGACGGGCCGATGCGTGTGCCCGGCGTGGATCGCGTTGTCGCCATCGCGTCCGGCAAGGGCGGCGTGGGCAAGTCCACGCTCGCCGCCAACCTCGCCGTGGCGCTGGCACGGCAGGGACGGCGCGTCGGCCTGCTCGACGCCGATATCTACGGACCCTCCCAGCCCCGCATGATGGGCGCCAACCAGCGCCCCGCCTCACCCGACGGCAAGACCATCCACCCGCTTCAGGCCCACGGCGTCACGCTGATGTCGATCGGGCTGATGCTCGATGCCGACAAGGCCGTGGTCTGGCGCGGCCCGATGCTGATGGGTGCCTTGCAACAGATGCTGGGGCAGGTGGCCTGGACGCATCACACCGATGGCGCGAACCTTGACGTCCTGATCGTCGATCTGCCGCCGGGGACCGGCGACGTGCAGCTCACGCTCTCGACCAAGGCCGTCGTGACCGGCGCGGTCGTCGTCTCGACCCCGCAGGACGTGGCCCTTCTGGATGCGCGCAAGGCCCTCGACATGTTCGCCACGCTCAAGACTCCGGTGCTGGGGCTGGTCGAGAACATGAGCCTCTTTCACTGCCCGAATTGCGGCCACGAGGCGCATATCTTCGGCCACGGGGGCGTCGCGGCCGAGGCGGAGGCGCTGGGCCTGCCGCTGCTGGGATCGTTGCCCATCGACCTCGAGACCCGGCTCGCCGGGGACGAGGGCACGCCCGTCGCAGCGGGTGAGGGGCCGATGGCCGACGCCTTCGCCGCCCTCGCGCAGCGGCTGATCGAGATGGATGCCGGCTAGAGCCAGCCGCAAGAGCGGAATGGAATCTCATGCCACCACGTCCACCGATCCAGACGCCGTTCGATGACGCGCACAGGCCCACTCCGATTCGGAATCGTGCCCCGAACAGGTGATTTCGAAGCAAACCCCTGACTCCACGGAAAGATTCAGGGTTCGGCCTGAAATCCGGGCAGTGTGAGAACGCCGTGAACCGTTGGTCGGGGCTGACGTTGGGGCCGTTCCTGTGGGCAATTTGCCACTGTTCAAGCACGGGGACGGAACTCTCTCCCACTTTCTGAAAACACCACAAATTCCGTTAAATCTTTGCAGACATGCTACATATTGTGGTATATTCCGCTTATCCCCAAAGTTATCCCGTGGCTGTGGATAACTTTGGTGGCGCAAAGTGGCATAAAATGGGTTCCCAGGGCGGTCCGTCTCTGGCATCAAGATTTCACAGAGCAGAGGGTGGCTACGGAGCGAAGACTTCAGACCCCCAAATCGAGTTGAGGCAGGTTAAAACAGGCACCCCCCTTCGTCTCTGAACGACGAAAAGATCCAAAGCGCGCCGTGGCAGACATCCCCCCAGGTGACAGCGCGCCAAGGACGCCCGGCAACGGGACACCAAGGCGGACCGGGTATTGGCAGACACCCGGTCCGCCTTTTTACGTCCGGGGGACGAATTCAACCCTGGCGTGTGCTCCCCGCATACGCCGAAACGGACAAGATCGGTGACGCTCCGCTTTCGAGGCAACAGCACGCACAAGGTCGATGGCAAGGGCCGGGTATCCATCCCGGCGGATTTTCGCCGCGTCCTCGATGCCGCCGACCCCGATCGCGAGCCGGGCACGAACGCCCGCGTCCATGTTCTCTACGGCGATACGCGCAACCCCTGGTTGACCTGCTATTCGGTCGCGGCGCTGGCCGAGGAGGACGCCAAGATCGAGCGTTTGCCCGACGGTCACCCCGACCGCGAGGTCCTCGAGGATTACTTCTATACCTTCGTCGAAACGCTCAGCATCGACGATAGCGGGCGGCTCGTGCTGCCCCGCGCGCTGCGCGATCAGGTCGGCATCGGCGACGAGGCGGTCTTCGCCTCGAAGGGCCGCACCTTCCGCATCCTGTCGCCGCAGGTGCCCGAAGTGGCGGCCAACCCGCTGAAGACCCGGCTGGGCGAACTGCCGGAAGGTTTCTCGATTACGCGGCTGCTTCCGTCCGACACGCCGCCCGCCGCATCGTGACCGCACCGAGTGAGTCCGGGGCGCCACATGTCCCCGTTTTGCTGTCGGCGATCCTCGAAACCGTGGCCCCCGTCCGTGGCGTCTGGTTGGATGGCACCATGGGCGCCGGCGGATACACGCGGGGGCTGCTGGAAGCGGGGGCGGACCGGGTGATCGGTCTCGACCGCGATCCGACGGCCCACCAGATGGCGCGCGAATGGGCAGACGGACGGGTCGAGTTGGTGAAGACGGTTTTCTCGCGGATGGACGAGGTCGCGCGCGATCTCGATGGTGTGGTCCTCGATCTCGGGGTCAGCTCGATGCAGCTCGACCAGGCCGAGCGCGGCTTCAGTTTCATGCGGGACGGCCCGCTGGACATGCGGATGGGGGATGACGGGCCCAGTGCCGCCGATGTCGTCAACACGGCCCCCGAAGCGCTCCTCTCCGACATCCTGCACCGCTACGGCGAGGAGCGGGCCGCCCGCCGCATCGCCCGCTCCATCGTGCGGCGGCGCGACGAGGCCCCGTTCGAGACGACGCTTGACCTGGCCGAGACGGTCGCCGCCAACCTGCCGCGCCAGAAGCCCGGCCAGTCCCATCCCGCCACCCGCAGCTTCCAGGCGATCCGCATCGCAGTGAACGACGAGTTCGGCGAGCTGGCGCGCGGTCTGTCGGCCGCCGAGCGTGCGCTCGCGCCGGGCGGTTGGCTGGCCGTCGTCACGTTCCATTCGGTCGAGGACCGCGCCGTCAAACGCTTCCTTGCCGACCGCTCCGACGCGGGCGGCGGCGGATCGCGCCACGCGGCCCCCCAGCCGCCCCGGAACCCAGCCTTCGACGTGATCCACAAGGCCATCGCGCCCAGCCCCGAGGAGGTCGCGAACAACCCGCGCGCCCGCTCGGCCCGGCTGCGCGTCGCCCGCCGCACCGATGCGCCCGCGGGCGAGGTCGACCGCCGGACGCTGGGTCTACCCGACCCGGTCGAGGGGATCTGACGATGCGCGGTCTTCTCTACGCCTTGTCCATCGCCGCCGTCGTGGGTCTCGCCTTCTGGGCCTATCGCGAGGGCTACGACACCCGCGACACCGAGCGGCAGGTGGCCCAGCTCAAACGCGAGATCGGCGCCCGGCATCAGGAGCTGTCGATGCTGCGCGCCGAATGGGCCTACCTGAACCGCCCCGATCGCCTGACGGCGCTGACCGAGATGAATTTCGAGCGGCTCGGGCTGATGCCGCTGCAGGCCGACCATTTCGCGCTGGCCGAGCAGATCCCGTTCCCGCCCCCCGCGACGCCCGCCTTTCCAACCGTCTGGGCCGCCGATGAGGGTCTGGACGAGAAGCTGGGCGAGGTCATCATCATGAACCACCGCTTCGGCGCCGATGCGGCGCCTGCGTTGATCGCGCCGCCGACGCTGGCCGATGACGGGGAGCAGTTGCCGTGATCCGCCGCCGCCGTCGTCCCGCCGTCGCCACCGACCCGTTCCAGCCGGTCGTTCCCACGATTCCGCGCGCCCGGGTTGAGCCGGTCGCCGTGCCCCGCGAAGCGCCCGAACGCGTCCGATTGCGGGCCGAACGTCGCCTCAAGTTCACCGCCGCCTGCTTTCTGGTGGGCTTCGCCGCGATCGGGCTGAAGATGGGCGCGATCTCGGCCTCTGAGGCGCGCGAGCCGTCGATCGGCGCCCGCGCCGGGGCCTCCATCGTGTCCGAGCGGTCCGACATCACCGACCGCACGGGCCGCGTGCTGGCGACGAACGTCGTGGCCACCGCGCTCTATGCGCAGCCGCATCTGATGGTCGATCCGGTCGCCGCCGCCGAGGGCCTGTCTCGGGTGTTCCCGGACATGGACGCCTCGGTCTGGTCCCGCCGCTTCCAGAGCGGGTCCAAGTTCTTCTGGCTCAAGGGAAATATCTCGCCCGAGCAGCAGCAGGCCGTCCACGACCTGGGCGAGCCGGGGCTTCTCTTCGGCGAGCGCGAGATGCGCCTCTATCCCAACGGGCCGCTCGCCTCCCACGTGCTGGGCGGCGCCCGCTACGGCGAGCAGGACGTCCGCGCCGCCGAGATCAAGGGCATCGCAGGCGTCGAGGCCGTGTTCGACGACTACCTCCGCGATCCCGCCCAGCAGGGCGCGCCCCTGCGCCTGAGCATCGACCTGTCGGTGCAGACCGCGCTGGAGCAGGTCCTTTCGGGGGGCATGCGCCTGATGAACGCCAAGGGCGCGGCCGCGATCCTGATGGACGTGCATACGGGCGAGGTCGTCGCGCTCGCCAGTCTGCCCGATTTCGACCCGAACGACCGACCGCGCCCCGCGACCGAGGGCGATCCGGCCGACAGCCCGCTCTTCAACCGCGCGGTGCAGGGCGTCTACGAGCTGGGCTCGACCTTCAAGATATTCACCGCCGCCCAGAGCCTCGAACTGGGGCTGACCAACGCGGGCACGATGGTGAACACCCAAGGGCCGCTTCGCCAGGGGCGCCACCGCATCCGCGACTTCCACGATTACGGGCCGCGCCTCTCGGTGACGGACGTGATCGTGAAATCCTCGAATATCGGCACCGCACGCATGGCGCTCGATATCGGCGCCAAACGGCAGCAGGACTTCCTGCGCGCGCTCGGCTTCTTCGAGCCGACCGCGATCGAGCTGACCGAGGCGCCCGGCGCCCGCCCGCTCGTCCCGACGCGCTGGCCTGAGATCTCGACCATGACCATCAGCTACGGCCACGGCCTCTCGGCCTCGCCGCTTCATCTCGCGCAGGGCTACGCCTCGCTCCTGAACGGCGGCACGCGGGTCCGCCCGACGCTCTTGGCCCGGAGCGCCGTGCCCGATCCCGGCGCGCGGGTCGTCAGCACGCGCGTCTCGGCCGAAGCGCGGCACATGCTGCGACAGGTCGTGATGCGCGGTACCGCCTCCATGGGCGAGGTGCCCGGCTACCAGGTCGGCGGCAAGACCGGGACCGCCGACAAGCCCAAGCACACGGGCGGCTATTGGGATGACAAGGTCATCACCACCTTCGCCAGCGTCTTCCCGGCGCAGGATCCGAAATTCGTCCTCGTCGTCACGCTGGACGAGCCCGAGATCGACGCGGCGGGCGAGCGGCGCCGCACCGCGGGCTGGACGGCGGTGCCGGTGGCGTCCGAGATCACGGCGCGCGTCGGCCCGCTTCTGGGGATGCGGCCCGATTTCGACCCCGCACAGGATGCCTTCGGTGCATATCTGACACAGGCGGGTCTGCGCTGATGGACGGGGCGCGCCGGGCGGGATAATCCGGGCGCGCGATACGAGGCACGGGCGAGGGCGCCATGATCAGGACACTGGCGGAACTGGGGCTGACGGGACCATCGGACCTGCGCGTGTCGGGCCTGGCCGTCGACAACCGCCGCGTCCGCCCCGGCGACCTGTTCGCTGCCTTGCCCGGCGAGAAGACCCACGGCGCGCGCTTCGCCGCCGACGCGGTCGCGCGTGGTGCCGTCGCGATCCTGACCGACCCCGCGGGCGCCGCCGTCGCCGGGGATGTCGCCCCCGTCATCGTGGTCGAGGACCCGCGCGCGGCCCTCGCCTTCGCCGCCGCGCTGATCGCCGGACGCCAGCCCGAGACGGTCGTCGCCGTCACCGGCACCAACGGCAAGACCAGCGTCGCCAGCTTCACGCGCCAGATCTGGGACGCGCTGGGCATCCAGGCCGTCAATATCGGCACCACCGGGGTCGAGGGCGCCTTCCACGCCCCCGCCACCCACACCACGCCCGAGCCCATCACGCTGCACCGCCTGCTGGCCGAGATGGCCGAGTTCGGCGTCACCCATGCCGCGATGGAGGCGTCGTCCCACGGGCTCGACCAGCGCCGCCTCGAGGCCGTGCGCCTCGCCGCCGCGGGGTTCACCAACCTGACGCAGGACCATCTCGACTACCACGGCACGATGGAGGCCTATTTCGACGCCAAGGCCGGGCTCTTCGACCGCATCCTGCCCGGCGATGGCGTCGCGGTGATCGATCTCGACGACCCGCACGGCCCCGACCTCGCCGCCGCCTGCACCGCGCGCGGACAGGAGGTGATCGGCGTCGGCCGTCACGATGACGCGCGCATCCGACTGACCGGCCAGCGCTTCGACGCAACAGGGCAGGATGTCCTGTTCCAGTGGCAGGGCCACGCCCATACCGCCCGGCTCGACCTGATTGGCGGCTTCCAGGCGGCGAACGCGCTTCTGGCGGCGGGGCTGGCGATCGGCGCGGGCGAGGAGGCCGAGGCCGTCTTCCGCGCGCTGGCCAAGCTCGAGGGTGTGCGCGGCCGGATGGAGCTGGCCGCGACGCGCGACAACGGGGCCGCGGTCTTCGTCGACTACGCTCACACGCCCGACGCCATCGCCACCGCGCTGCAGGCGCTGCGCCCCCATGTGATGGGCCGCATCGTGGCCATCATCGGCGCGGGCGGCGACCGCGACACGGGCAAGCGGTCGCTGATGGGCGAGGCTGCGATGTCGCATGCCGACGCCGTGATCGTGACCGACGACAATCCCCGCTCCGAAGATCCGGCGGCCATCCGCGCCGCCGTGATGCAGGGCGCGCCCGGCGCGACCGAGATCGGTGACCGCGCCGAAGCGATCCTGCGCGGCGCGGGCGAGCTCGAACCCGGCGACGCGCTTCTGGTGATGGGCAAGGGGCACGAGACGGGCCAGACCGTCGGCGACATGGTGCTGCCCTTCGACGATGTCGAACAGGCCTCGATCTCCGTCGCCGCCCTCGAAGGCCGCGAGGCATGACGCTTTGGACCGCAGCCGATGCCGCGGCCGCCACGGGTGGCACCGCGACCAGCGACTGGGCCGCAACCGGCCTCAGCATCGACACGCGCACGCTCGCGCCCGGCGATCTCTTCGTGGCGCTGACGGCCGCGCGCGACGGGCATGAGTTCGTCGCCGACGCCCTCGCCGCCGGGGCGGCCGCGGCGCTCGTCTCGCGCGTGCCGGACGGGATCGACGCGGCGCGCTGTCTCGTGGTGCCGGAGGTGCAGACAGGTCTGGAAGCGCTGGGTCGCGCGGGGCGCGCGCGCACGTCCGCGCGGGTCATCGCCATCACCGGCAGCGTCGGCAAGACCTCGACCAAGGAGATGCTGCGCCATGCGCTCGCCCGCCAGGGCCGCGTCCATGCCGCCGTCAAATCCTTCAACAA
The DNA here is from genome assembly GCF_046452375.1 of Jannaschia halovivens. NCBI lineage: Bacteria > Pseudomonadati > Pseudomonadota > Alphaproteobacteria > Rhodobacterales > Roseobacteraceae > Jannaschia > Jannaschia halovivens. The sequence continues at coordinate 23,690 of NZ_JBKFDJ010000001.1, forward strand.
CCATTGGGGCGTGCCGCTGACGCTGGCCGGATGCCCCGCCGATGCCGATTTCGCGGTCATCGAGATCGGCATGAACCATCCCGGCGAGATCGCGCCCCTGGCGGCACTGGCCGCGCCCGATGTCGCCATGGTCACCAATGTCGCGCCTGTGCATCTCGAGGCCTTCGCCGACGGCGTGCCCGGCATCGCGCGCGAGAAGGCGGCGATCTTCGGCGGGCTGCGCCCCGGCGGGGCCGCGATCTGGAATGCCGATCTCGAGACCTCCGACATCCTCGCGCGGGCGGGCACCGTCTCGTTCGGGTGGGCGGGGGCGGCGGATTGGCGGCTGATCGACGCCAATCCCGGCCCCGACGGAACCGCCTGTCGCGCGATGACGCCTCTGGGCGAGGTGCTGTTCCGCGTCGGCGCGCCGGGTGCGCATTTCGCGCTGAACGCGCTGGCCGTTCTGGCCGCCATCCACGAGGCCGGGGGCGACGTGGCGCTCGCCGCGCTGTCGCTCGCCGACTGGACTCCGCCCGCGGGGCGCGGCCAGCGGCACGCGCTGGTCCTCCATCCCGACGAGCCGCAGGTCGACCTGATCGACGACGCCTACAACGCCAACCCGGCTTCGGTCGGCGCGGCGCTGGACCTTCTGGCCGCGACGCCGGTGCCGCCCCGCGCCCGCCGCATCGCGATCCTCGGCGACATGAAGGAGCTGGGGCCGACCGGACCCGACCGCCATGCCGCGCTGGCCGATCACGACGGGCTGGCCGCGCTCGACCGCATCCATACGGTCGGCCCGCTGATGCGGCATCTGCACGACGCGCTTCCGGGCGATGCGCGTGGTCGGCATGTCGATACGAGCGACGCGCTGCTGCGTGACCTGCGCGACATGGTGCGACCCGGCGACGCCGTGCTTGTGAAGGGCTCGCTTTCGATGAAGATGGCCAAGCTGGTCGCGGGTCTCCGCGCCCTGGGCGAGGCCGACGCCTCCACTCCGAAGGACTAGGACCGCACATGCTCTACTGGCTCACCCAGCTCTCGGATGGCGGCGACGTCTTCAACCTCTTTCGCTACATCACCGTTCGCGCGGGCGGCGCGTTCTTCGTCGCCCTCATCTTCGGCTTCATCTTCGGGCGACCGCTGATCGACCTCCTGCGTCGCCGGCAAGGCAAGGGTCAGCCGATCCGCGACGACGGCCCCGAGACGCATTTCGCCAAGGCGGGCACGCCGACCATGGGCGGGGTCCTGATCCTCGGCGCGGTGACGGTCGCCACGCTGATGTTCGGGCGGCTCGACAACCCCTATGTCTGGCTCGTGCTCTTCGTGACCATCGCCTTCGGCGCCATCGGCTTCGTCGACGACTACGCCAAGGTCTCGGCGGGCAACGCCAAGGGCGTGCCGGGCCGCGTGCGGCTGGCGCTGGGCTTCGTGATCGCGTTGGTCGCGGGACTGGTCGCGGTCTGGGTCCACCCACCTGAGCTAGAGAACCAGCTCGCCTTCCCGGTCTTCGCGGACGTCCTTCTGAACATGGGCTGGGTCTTCATCCCCTTCGCGATGATCGTGATCGTGGGCTCGGCCAACGCCGTGAACCTGACCGACGGGCTGGACGGGCTGGCGATCATGCCGGTGATGATCGCCGCGGGCACCCTTGGGGTCATCGCCTACGCCGTGGGGCGCACCGACTTCACCGAATATCTCGGCGTGCATTACGTGCCGGGCACGGGCGAGCTTCTGATCTTCTGCGCCGGGTTGATCGGCGGGGGGCTCGGGTTCCTGTGGTACAACGCGCCGCCCGCGGCGGTCTTCATGGGCGACACGGGCTCGCTGGCGCTGGGCGGCGCGCTGGGCACCATCGCCGTCGTCACCAAGCACGAGCTGGTCTGGGCCATCATCGGCGGCCTCTTCGTGGTCGAGGCGCTCTCGGTCATCATCCAGGTCCTCTATTTCAAATCGACCGGCAAACGCGTCTTCCTGATGGCGCCGATCCACCACCATTTCGAGAAGAAGGGCTGGGCCGAGCCGCAGGTCGTGATCCGCTTCTGGATCATCGCGCTGATCCTCGCGCTGATCGGGCTTGCCACGCTGAAGGTCCGCTGATGGGCCTCTGGGGCGAGGGCAGCGACAAGGCAGGGGGTACGCGGCCTGCGCGCAATCCCCTCGCGCTGTCGACCAAGGCCGCGCGCTACGGGGCGGTCGCTGTCCTCGCCGGGCTCGCGATCCTCGCGCTGCCGGTCGGGCGCGGCTATCTCGACGGGCGGGCCGTGGCACCCGACCATGCCGCGCGTGCGGATGCGCTGATCGCCGAAGGCCGGGGCGGCGACGCGCTGGGCGAGGGGCGACTCGACCGGCTGCTCGAAGTACAGGATCCCGGCTTTCACGAACATCGCGGCATCGACCTCGCCACGCCCGGGGCGGGGATCACGACGATGACCCAGAGCCTCGCCAAGCGCGTCGGGTTCGAGGAATTCCAGCCGGGTTGGGCCAAGCTGCGCCAGTCCGGTCTCGCCATGGGCTACGAGACCGGGATGACCAAGGCGCAGATCGCCGCGCTCTGGCTCGAGACGGTCGAGATGGGGCCGATCGAAGGCCAATGGCGCATCGGGTTCTTCGACGCGGCCGAGGTGCTGCACGACCGACCCGTCGCCGCCCTGACGAATGCGGAGTTCGCGGACCTGACCGCGCGGCTGATCGCCCCGGGGGCCTTGGGCCGGGACACGGAGGCGCGTGAAGAGCGGGTCGCGCGCATCCTGCGCCTCTGGGCGGGGGACTGCGCGCCCACCGGGCCGCGCGACGTCTGGCTCGAGGGCTGCGCGTGATCCCGGTGCGCGGCTTCGACGGTGCCACGGTCGCCGTCCTCGGGCTCGGGCGCACGGGGCTGACGGCGGCGCGGGCGCTGCGGGCGGGCGGCGCGCATGTGCTGGCTTGGGACGACGGCGCGGCGGGCCGGGACGCGGCCGAGGCCGAGGGATTCGAGCTGCGCGACCTGACCCGTGCGGGCGCATTCGAGGACGTGGCGACCCTCGTCACTTCTCCGGGCATCCCGCATCTCTACCCCGCACCCCATCCCGCCATCGCCGCCGCTTGGGACGCCGGCGTGGCGGTCGACAACGATATCGGCCTCTTCTTCCGCTCGCTGGGATGGGATGGCGAGGCGCCCCGCGTCGTCGCGATCACCGGCTCGAACGGCAAGTCCACGACCTCGGCGCTGCTGCATCACGTCCTGACGCAGGCGGGCCGCACCGCGCATCTGGCGGGCAATATCGGGCGTGGGGTGCTGGATCTCGATCCGCCGGGTCCGGAGGATGTGATCGTCCTCGAACTCTCCTCCTACCAGATCGAACTGGCGCGCGCGCTGACGCCCGATGTAGGCGTCTTCACGAACCTCTCGCCGGACCATCTGGACCGTCATGGCGGCTTCGGGGGCTATTTCGCGGCCAAGCGTCGGCTCTTTGCCGAAGGCGGGCCGGATCGTGCGGTGATCGGCGTCGACGAGAACGAGGGCCGTTTCCTTGCCATGCAGATGCAGGAGGCGCGGGGCGACGATCGGGTGATCCGCGTCTCGACCGGAAAGTTGGCCACGCCCGGCTGGCAGGTGACCGCGCGCAAGGGCTGGCTGGCCGAAACGCGCAAGGGGCGGCAGGTCGCGTCGGTCGATCTGCGCGACATTCCGGGGCTGCCGGGGCGGCACAATCACCAGAACGCCTGCTGCGCCTGGGCCGCGGCGCGCAGCCTTGGGCTGGGCCCGCGCGAGATCGAGGCGGGCCTGCGCTCCTATCCGGGGCTGCCGCATCGCAGCCAGGTCGTCGCGGAGCGCCGTGGCGTCACGTTCGTCAACGACTCGAAGGCGACGAACGTGGACGCCGCCGCCCAGGCGCTGGCCGCCTTCCCGCGCATCCGCTGGATCGTGGGCGGGCTGGTCAAGGAGGGCGGCTTCGACCGCCTGCATCCGCATTACGGCCACGTCGTCCGCGCCTATGTCATCGGGCGCGAGGCGGCGGGGATTGCGCTGGCGCTGGGGCCGGTCAAGACCGAGATCTGTGGTGACATGGAAACGGCGGTCGCACGCGCGGCGACGGATGCGGAGCCGGGCGAGACGGTGCTTCTGGCCCCCGCCGCGGCGAGCTTCGATCAATACGACAATTTCGAACGGCGGGGCGAGGATTTCGCGGCGCGGGTCGCGGCACTGGACGACGCGGGCTGAGGCGCGCAGGCTCGGGGCCGAAGGAGAGCCGCGCCATGACCTGCACCCATACCGATACCATCACCCGCCCGCGCCTGACCGAGGACGAGAAGGCCGGCGCGGTCTGCGCGGATTGCGTGAAGATCGGCGGCGACTGGCTGCATCTGCGGCACTGCCGGAGCTGCGGCGCGGTGCTCTGCTGCGACGACAGCCCCAACCGGCACGCCCGCGCCCATGCGGATGGCGAGGGCCATCCGATCATCACCTCGGCCGAGCCGCGCGAGATATGGTCCTACTGCTATGTCGACGACCAGATGTTGCCGCGCGGGACCTGAGGTCAGCTGACGACGGTCGCGCCCTCGGGCACCTCTTTCGGGAGCTGGCTGGCCGGGTAGACGAGCCCCGCCGAGATCACGAGCTTGGCGGCGTCCTCGACCGTCATGTCGAGCATGATGATGTCCGAGACCGGCAGGAACAGCAAAAACCCCGAGGTCGGGTTGGGCGTGGTCGGCAGGAAGACCGACATCATGGGTTCGGCCGCGCGGCCCGCGATCTCGCCCTTGGCGGTGGTCGAGACGAAGGCGATGGCCCAGGCGCCGCGCCGGGGATACTCGATCAGGCAAGCCTGTTCGAAGGAGGTCTGATCCTGCGCGAGGATCGTCTCGGCGATCTGCTTGAGCCCGCCATAGATCGAGCGGATCACCGGCGTCTTCTGCACCAGACCTTCGGCCCAGCGAATGATCGAGCGCCCGATGAAGCCCTTGGCCAGCCAGCCGACGAGGATGGTGAAGACGAAGAAGAACGCCACACCGATCCCGCGGATGTCGACGTCGAGGCCGAAGCGCTGCAGCAGCCAGATATCGGGGCGGTAGGCGGCGGGGACGAAGGGGAGGACCCAGCTGTCGAACCAGCCGATCACCGACCAGATCAGCCAGAAGGTCAGGCCCACGGGCGCGATCACGATCAGGCCGGTCAGGAAGCTGTTCCTGAGCCGGGTCAGCAGCCCCGCGCGGGGCGGCTTCACCTTGATGTCGTCGCCAAGCTGCATCGGATCTCGATCTCTTTCGGCTTCGACATATTCCCCGCATCCGGCGGGAACAAGGACAGGTTGAGCCGCCGCCGGGGCAGCCGCCCCGAGCCACGCCGCGTGCCGCGGGCTTGGGCGCGGTGCCCGGCGATGCGGCGACGCTCAGGTGGTCCAGGCCGCGTTCTGAAGAACGGTGCGCCAGCCTTCCGGGTCGGCATAGGTTCGGCCCCGCGCGTCCCAGTAGGGGTTCGCCGCCTGGACCGGCGCGAACCCGGCGCGCGCCATGCGGCCCGTCGCCGCCCGCCAGTCGTCGGGATCGGGCAGGTAGAGGACGAGCAGGCTCTCGGGGCCGGGCGGCGGCGGGGCGGGCGCGTCGCCGTGGCGGGTGAATTCCAAGTGCCAAGGCGCGTTCGGATGGCCGAGGATCAGCCCGTCGAACCCGTCGTGATCCATGAACCGCACGAGCACGTCGAACCCGAGACCCTCGACGTAGAATGGCAGGAGCGCGTCGAGATCGGTCGCCGCCCGCGCGACCCGAAGCGTCGGGGGCGCCATCAGTAGCTGTCGCCGGACACGTAGATCGCCGCCGCCTCGAGCGCGCGTTCGAGGGCGGCATCGGGCGCGGCCCCGCCCGCCTCGGCGGCGATATGGGCCGCCATGAACGTGTCGCCCGCACCGGTGACGCGGGTCACCATCACCTCGCGGGGCTGCCGCGTCAGCACGCCGCCCGGATGGGCGCAGGCGGCCATGCGCGGCCCGTCGGTTACCAGCGCCCGATGCAGGCCGCGGGCGCGCAGGGCCGCGGCGGCGGCGGGCGCGTCGGGCTGGGGCGCGTGAAGAAGGGTGCCGGCCTCTTCCAGGTTGACGTAGAGCGTCGCGGCGTCGTGGCCGAGGAACGGCATCAGCCGATCGGCCTTGCCCGGCGAGGCGGGCGCGATCCGCAGGTCGGCGGCGGCGAAGCGCGGGTCGGTGGCGATCCGCGACAGCAGGTCCTGCGTCAGGTTGCCGTCGAGCGCGATCGGTCCCTCGAAGCCCAAACCATCCAACGGCCGAAGGATCTTGTCGCCCGCCGCCTCGAGCGAATGGGCGTCGGCGATGGCGGCAATCAGGCCGTTGGCGCCCTCGACCGCCATGTAGACGTCGGTGGGCAGGTCGTCGGAGCGATAGAGCGTGTCGGTCACGAGGCCCAGCCGTCCGAGTGCGGCGACCAGCTCCTCGCCCTCGGGATCGCGGCCCACGCAGGAGAGGAGCGCGGGCGTCATCCCGTAGGCGCGCGCGGCCATCGCGATGTTCAGTGCGACGCCGCCGGGCAGGCGGGTGATGCGCCCGCCGACATCGGTGCCGCGCTCCATGTGGACGGGGGCGCGGCCGATGATGTCCCAGAGGACCGAGCCGATGCAGAGAAGGTCAGGCGTCATGGCGGGAGTGATGGCGGCTGGACGCGGCGGGGGCAAGGTCGGGCGCGGCGCGGGCGGGAGGGCGACCCGGACCGAGTTGCGAGGGGGGCAGCCGCCCAGGCCCCCCCAGGCATCTTTTCGGAGCAAAGAGGGTGGGCGAGGCCTCAGGGCCCCTCGATGCCCCACTTGCGCTCGAGCCCCTCGATGGCGGCGATGCGCTCGTCGGTCTTCGGGTGGCTCATCAACCAGGCGGGCGCGCCGTTGCCCCCGAGGCCCGAGAGCTTTTCGAGCTTGGAGAAGAGCGCCTTTTGCGGCGCCGTCCCGATCCCGGCCTTGACGAGGAGCGCGCTGGCATAGGCGTCGGCCTCGTATTCGTCCTGCCGCGAGAGGCGGGCGGCCACCAGCGAGGCGACCGCGTTGGCGATCCAGATGCCGACGCCGGGAATGATGCGCCCGAGGACGCCCGCCAGCACGACGCGGATCGCATTCTGGCCCGAGAAATCGATCAGCCGCCGCCGGGCGTGGCCCAGCGCCACGTGCCCCAGTTCATGCGCGACGACCGAGGCCAGCTCGTCCGGCGTCACCGCGCCGGAATCGAGCTTTCGCAGGAAGCCGCGCGTCAGGAAGATGCGGCCATCGGGCGCGGCGAGGCCGTTCACCGGCTCGACCTCGTGGACGTTGACGCGGATGCGCTCGACCTCGAGGACCTTCGCCATGCGGGCGAGGACGGGCGCCAGCCGGGGATCGTCGAGCGGGGTCGAGGTCTGGTCCATCTGGCGCTTGAGACGCCAGGCCGAGAAGAGCCAGAGGACGAGGCCGTAACCGATCGCGAGGGCGAGGGCGGGGAGCTTGAGCATGATCCTCGATATGGGGGCTGGGCGCGCCGAAGGGAACCGTGCGGGCCCCCCGCGCGTCGAGACGGGCAGGGGAGGACCGACATGCCGGACTGGATGACCTATTTCGTGGACGCAGCCGTCCTCGTACCCGTGATGGTGCTGTTCGTGCGGCTGGCGGGGCTGCGCGCCTTCTCGAAGATGTCGAGCTACGACTTCGCGGTGACCGTGTCCTTCGGCTCGGTCCTGGCGGCGACCGTCGTCAATCCGGGTGTCACGCTGGGACAGGGCGTGCTGGCGATGGCGGCGCTTTTTGCGGTCCAATGGATCATAGGGTGGGTGCGTTCGCGCTGGGACGCGGTCGAGGACGTCGCCGACAACGATCCGGTCCTCCTGATGCGGGACGGCACGATCCTGCACGATGCGCTGCGGCGGACCCGCGTGACCGAGGGCGACCTGCGGGCGAAGCTGCGCGAGGCGAACGTGCTGGATTACGGAATGGTCCGCGCCGTCGTGCTGGAGGCGACGGGCGACGTGTCGGTCCTCCATGGCGAGACGCTGGACGATGGTCTGCTGGACGGGGTGCGCGGCACCGGATGAGCCGGGTGCTCAGCGGGTCAGCATCTTCATGCCCGCAGTCAGCCCCTCGAGGGTCATCGGCACCATACGGTCCTCGAAGATCTCGCGGATCATGCGCACCGAATGGGTGCCGTCCCAATGCGTGCGCGGCAGCGGGTTGATCCAGAGGTTCGAGGCCCATTGCGCGCGGGCACGGTCCAGCCAGACCTGCCCGGCTTCGGCGTTCCAATGCTCGTTGGCCCCGCCCGGATAGGCGATCTCGTAGGGCGACATTGACGCGTCGCCGACGAAGATCGCGCGGTAGTCGGGGCCGTAGGTGTTGAGCACGTCGCGCGTGGGTGTCACCGCGTCCCAGCGGCGGCGGTTGTCGGTCCAGACGCCTTCGTAGAGGCAGTTGTGGAAGTAGAAATGCTGGAGCGTCTTGAACTCGGCGCGGGCGGCCGAGAACAGCTCCTCCAAGACCTTCACATACGGGTTCATCGACCCGCCGATGTCGAGAAACAGGAGCACCTTGACCGCGTTGCGCCGCTCGGGCCGGGTCTGCACGTCGAGATAGCCGTTCCGAGCAGTGGCCCCGATCGTGCCGTCGAGGTCCAGCTCGTCCTCGGCGCCGTCGCGGGCCCAGTTCCTCAGCCGCTTGAGGGCGACCTTGATGTTGCGCGTGCCCAGCTCGACCCCGTCGTCGAGATTGCGGAACTCGCGCTTATCCCAGACCTTCACGGCGCGCCGGTGGCGGCTTTCGTCCTGCCCGATGCGGATGCCCTCGGGGTTGTAGCCGTAGGCGCCGAACGGCGAGGTTCCGGCGGTGCCGATCCATTTCGACCCGCCCTGGTGGCGGCCCTGCTGCTCCTTCAGGCGCTGCTTCAGGGTCTCCATCAGCTTGTCGAAGCCGCCCAGTGCCTCGATCTCGGCGCGCTCCTCGGGGGTGAGGTGCTTCTCGGCCTGCTTTTCCAGCCAGTCGGCGGGCAGGTCGACGGCGTTCAGGATGTCGGCGGCGGTGATGTCCTCGAGCCCGGCGAAGGTCGCCGAAAACGCGCGGTCGAACCGGTCGATATGACGCTCGTCCTTCACCAGCGCGCTGCGGGCGAGGTAATAGAAGCCTTCGGCGTCGTAGATCACCAGCTCGGCGGCCATCGCCTCGAGGAAGGTCAGATGCTCGCGGAGCGAGACGGGGACACCGGCCTCGCGGAGGGTCTGGAAGAAGCGCAGGAACATGGCGGCGGTTCTAGCGCGGCGGCCGGGCGGGGCCTAGAGCCGCGCGAGAATGATCAGCGCGATCAGGCCCAGGAGGCCGCCGATGATGGCCCAGACGGCGGCCCATTGGGCCATGTCGAAGCCCGAGCCGCGGCGGCGGCGGGCGGCGAGGGCGCCGAGGACGGCGCCGATGAGGGCTGTGAGGATCGGCAACATGGGGGCGGCTTACGCGCCCGGTGCCAGACCCGCAACCTCGGCCACGCGCAGGGCGAGGACGCGGTCGCCCCAGGCGTAGCGGCCCCAGGCGAGGCCTTCGCGGCGGATGCGCGCGGCGGCGGCGGACGCGCCCTGCATCTCGGCAGCCTCGGCCCGAAGCAGCAGGAGCGTCGCGAGAAGGGCCGCGTTCTGCGCGCCGTCTGCTGCGGGGATGGCGCGGTCGAGCACGGCGAGGGCCGCGTCCGGCTGGCCGGAGGAGAGCGCGAAGGCCCCGAGTTGCAGCGCGACCTGCGCCTCGTGGATGCCGTCGGCCCCACCCGCCGCATAGAGACTGCCGGCTTCGAGGAAGGACGCGATGGCGAGTTCGCCGTCGCGGCTGAGCGCGGCGCGCCCGAGGGCGAGATGCGAGAAGGCCAGCCGTTCGTCGCGCCAGCCGGCCGCGCGTGCCAGCGTCACCGCGTTCTGCGCATGGGCCAGGCGGCCGCGTTCGGAGCCGCGCGGGTCGAGCGCGCCGCGGATCGAGGCGATCCACTGGGGCGACGATTCGGGGACCGGCCCGCGATCGGCGACGCGGCCGCGCGGATTGATCCGGGCGAGGATGGCGGGCAGCCGGGCGGCGACGTCCGCCTGACTCATCCCCGAGCGGAGGTCGCGGTCATAGGTCGCGCGCAGCACGAGCATGTCGAAGCTGGTCAGCACGACGTGGGTGTTGTCGTCGTTGAAGACCGACCAGGGCATCCGGTAGAGATCGTTGAGCGGGCCGAGCGCCTGCGCGATCTCCTCGTGGAGGCAGTCGCGGATCTCCTGCGGGGAGACGTCGGCGGGCAGGAAGACGCTGGCGCGACGGCGGGTCTTGAGCGTGGTCCAGTCGGTCGCGGGGCCGAGCCGCTTGGAGAGGTAGTCCTTCCAGCCCGCGACGCGCGGCACCACGAAACAGGCCGCACCCGGCACGAAGCGCTGGAGCGTCTTGCGGGGCAGGGCGGAGACCGTGATCGAACCCATCTCGCCCTTGCTCGCGCGGCGGATGTCGATGCCGGCCTCGTTGCGCAGGCGCGCGATCAGGTCGTTGAGATCGGGGCCGAGCGTCGGCGGGGCCGCGCCCTCGACCGCGACGGTGATCGGGCCTTCGAAGCGGGTGAAGACCGGCAGCGCGCGCCCGGTCTCGAGCTGGAACGACAGCGCCATGATATCGCGCGCGAGCTGGCCGTTGGGCTGGACCGGGACGGCGATGCGCGGCGCGCCGGTGAAGCGTCGGGCGTCGGGCAGGGCGTCGGACATGGTCGCGACCGAGGCACGGGTGGCCTGTGGCCCGCCGGTCGGCGCGCAGGAGGCGACGGCCATCGCGGCGGCCAGGAGCGTGGCGCGGATCATCATGCGGCGGGCCGGTCGTAGCGGATGAAATCGGTGAGAGTGCCGATGCGGTCGTAGAGACGGCGCGCGGCGTGGTTGTGCGACTGCGTCAGCCAGTAGACGCGCGGCGTGCCGTGGGCGTCGGCATCGGCATAGACCGCCTCGATCAGGCGGCGGGCGACGCCGTGGCCGCGCGCCTCGGGCGCGGTGTAGAGATCCTGGAGATAGCACGTCCCCTCGGGGCGCCACATATGCGGATGGAACACCCAGTGGACCAACCCGACGGCGCGGTCCCCGGCCCAGGCGAGGCGGCCGCGAAAGCTGGCCGGATCGTCCGAGAGCAGACGGTCGAAGGCGGTGTCGTAGGTCGTGTCGGGCAGGGCGGTCCCGTAGAAGTCGAGATAGGCGCGCCACAACTGACCCCAGGCGTCACGGTCGCCCGTCGCCACGGGCCGGAGCCCGATCGTTTCCATATCCATCACTGCTCGTCCGCATCTGCGTGCTTTGCGTCGAGGCTAGGTGTCCAATGTGGCGGGAATGGGGCGCGGAGGCCGTCCGGCGGCGTCAGAACCGATAGGAGAGCCCGAGTGTTGCACTGCGGATCGGACCGTTCTCGACGGTGTAGGCCTGCGAGCCGGGCGCGCCCTGTCGATTGGCCCGGCGAAAGGACGGGATGTCGATTTGCATGACCTCGCCACGCAGCGACCAGCGCTCGGTCACGCGCTGCTCGAAGCCCACGCCCAGCGCGAGGCCCGAGCGGACCGTGTCGCTGCGATAGGCGTCGTTTTCGTCGAGGCGGCCGCCGTCGATATCGCCGCCAAGATTGGCGATCTGCGCCGCGCCCCAACCACCGCGCGCGTAGACGAGCGTGTCCCCCGTCGCATAGCCGATCCGTGCGGTCACATGGCCGGTCCAGTCCACTTCGAGCACGTCGATCGCCCCGTCGGCCCCGGAATTGGCGAGCCGCACCGTCGATCCGAGCGGAGCGGCGGCGATCGCGGCCCCGAGCCCGAACACGAATTGGCCCCGCTGCCAGTCCCAGCCGCCGCTGAGCTCGACCACCGGGCCGACATCGCCATGGGTGACGCGGTTGGCAGCGCGGTTGAGGTCGTAGGTGTTGCGCGTGCCGGTAATGTCGGCACCCCCCGACGCGACGCCGAACCCGATCCCGACATGGCCGCCGGACCAGATGTCCTGGGCCACGGCGATGCCGGAGGATGCAGAGACCAGGATCGCGGCGACGAGGGCGGCGCGGAGCGTGCGGAAATCGTTAGCCATCTGCCGCGAATGGCAGGGGGCGCGGCGCGGGGCAAGCGCGGGCGCGTCGATTGCATGACGGCCGCGACCCTGACGCCACGTCGAAGGGCCGGCAGGACGCGTTGTCCGGGCCGGTCGGTCTGGCGTCTCGCGTCGGGGGTCGTGAGGTGGGGTGGCGCCACCCCGGTTCGGGGGGACGGCCCCTCGCGTCACGGGACGCCGGTTGGGGCGCCCCGCCTGGGGTCGGGCCCGACCCCGCGCGAAGCGGAGCCGTCCTGTGAATGGGCGATGGTGTCAGCACCGCCCGGATGTCGCGACAGGTGGGGTTCTGGGCCCGAGCGGTTAACGGGTGGTGAATGGCGCGTGCGCCGGGTTCAGGCGTCGGGGGCCGCCGCGCGCAGGCGTCCCAGATGCTCGTCCCAACCCTTGTCGAGCGCGAGGGTCAGGTCGAACGCCTCCGCCCCCTGCGGCAGCCCCTCGTGGCGCAGCGTCAGGTTGGTGCCGCCAGGGACTTCGGTCAGGCGGAACCGCACGGTGCTCGTGGCGCCTTCCATCTGCTTGATCGAGAAGGTGTATTCCAGCCGCTCGAACGGATCGGCCACGAGGATTTCGCCCCACATCAGGCGGTCGCCGCTTTCGGTGCCGAACATCTCGTATGTGCCTTCGACGAGCGGAGATTTCGGCGCGTGAAACCAGACGGCGAGCTTTGCCGGCTCGGTCAGGTAAGCCCATACGCGGGCCGGTGTGGCGCGCAGATAGATGGATTTCTCGAGAACCGTATCGGTCATTGGACGTCCTTTTCGATTGCGGATTTGAGCCTGTCGAGACGGCTGTCCCAGAAGGCGTCGAAGACGCCGAACCAGTCGAACAGGGGCCGGAGCCCGTCCGCGTTGAGGGCGTTGCGGCGCGCGCGGCCCTCGGCCCGGACCGAGATCAGGTTGCCGTCCTCGAGGATCGTCAGGTGCTTCTTGACGGCGGCGCGGGTCATGTCGAACCGGTCGGCCACCTCGGCGATGGTCATGTCGTCGGTGGCCAGCATCCGCAGGATGCGGCGGCGCGTCGGATCGGCGAGCGCGCGGAACCCGGCCTGTTCGGACGCGGGGGCGGGCGGTCCGGCGGACAGGTCGGACCGGGGCGGGGGCTGGGTCATGTCGGCTCCTGAAGTGATACCGTCTGGTATCTCTTCATATGAAACCGATAGGTATCATGTCAACGGCATTCGCCGCCCCTAGCGCTGACCCCGCGCCATGAAGGCCAGTCGCTCGAAGAGATGGACGTCCGCCTCGTTCTTCAAAAGCGCGCCGTGCAGCCGGGGCAGGGCGTTGGTGCCGTCGGCGGCCAGATCTTCGGGCGAGAGATCCTCGGCGAGGATCAGCTTCAGCCAATCCAGAACTTCGGACGTGGACGGCTTCTTCTTCAGGCCCTGCTGGTCGCGGATCGCGTAGAACCGGGTCAGCGCGGCGGTCAGGAGTTGTGACTTGATGTCGGGGAAATGGACGCCGACGATCTTCCTGAGCGTCTCCATCTCGGGAAAGCGGATGTAGTGGAAGAAGCAGCGGCGCAGGAAGGCGTCGGGCAGCTCCTTCTCGTTGTTGGACGTGATGATGACGATGGGGCGATGGATGGCGCGGATCGTCTCGCCCGTCTCGTAGACATGGAACTCCATCCGGTCGAGCTCCTGCAACAGATCGTTCGGGAACTCGATATCCGCCTTGTCGATCTCGTCGATCAGCAAGACCACGCGCCGATCCGCCTCGAAGGCCTGCCAGAGCTTGCCCTTGCGGATGTAGTTGGCGACGTCATGAACCCGCGCCTCGCCGAGCTGGCTATCCCGGAGCCGCGAGACGGCGTCGTATTCATAGAGGCCCTGCTGCGCCTTGGTGGTCGATTTCACCGCCCATTCCAGCATCGGCACGCCGAGGCTCGCGGCGACCTGGCGGGCCAGCTCGGTCTTGCCCGTCCCCGGCTCGCCCTTGACCAGCAGCGGACGCTGCAAGGTGATCGCGGCGTTGACCGCGACCGTCAGGTCATCGGTCGCGACGTAGTCTTCGGTGCCTTCGAAACGCATGTCGGTCCCCGTGCCATTCGGTCCGCGCGCGACCCTATCAGCGCGGCGATGGGGCGCAACCGACCGGACCCGCGAAGGACGTGACAAGGCACGTGACGTGATGTAAGCGCCGTCCCACAGACCCCGGCCCGCCATCCAAGACGGACTGAAACCTGCAACGGGCCGGTGTGAGGGAGCCACCGAATGAAAGCCGAGACCTTTCTTCCGAACGACTACTCGCCCGCCGAGGACGAGCCTTTCATGAACGAGCGCCAGACGGAGTATTTCCGCCGCAAGCTGCAAGCCTGGAAGGCGGATCTGCTGGACGAGACCGAGCGCACCATCAGCGGCCTGCAAGGCGCGGCGCGCAACATCCCCGACATCGCCGATCGCGCCAGCGAGGAGACGGACCGCGCGCTCGAACTGCGCACCCGCGACCGCCAGCGCAAGCTGATCGCCAAGATCGATTCGGCCATGCGCCGCATCGACGAGGGCGAGTACGGCTATTGCGAGGTGACGGGCGATCCGATCTCGCTCAAGCGGCTGGATGCGCGGCCCATCGCGACCATGTCGCTCGAGGCGCAGGAGCGGCACGAGCGGCGCGAGAAGGTGCATCGCGACGACTGACGCGATGCGCCGATGCGCGATGTGGTCGGCCGTCCCGCGGTGACGGCCGACGTCACGATCCTCGGCGCGGGTATCGCCGGGCTGGCTGCCGCGATCGCCTGCGCGCGTCGCGGACATGCCGTCGAGGTTATCGAACAGGCCCCGGCCCTGCGGGAGGTGGGGGCGGGCCTGCAGATCGCACCCAACGGGGCCCGCGTGCTGGACGCGCTGGACGTCGACATCCCCCATATCGAATCCCGCACCGTCGCGTTGGTCGACGGCCCCACGGGGCGGCCCGTCCTGCGGATGCCGCTCGCCGCACCCTTCCGGCTGGTGCATCGCGCGGACCTGATCGCGGGCCTCGCGGCGGCGGCAAAGGACGCGGGCGTCACACTCCATCTCGGGCAACAGGTCCGGCGCGTCACCGAGGCGGGGCTGGAGACGGCGGCCGGGCTCCGGCCCTACGTGCGCCTGATCGGGGCCGACGGCGCGCGCGGCGCGTCCCGCGCCTTCGTGGCGCCGGACCATGCCGCCGGGCAGGGGCGGCGCTTCACCGGACAGGTCGCGTGGCGCGCGACGCTGCCGGTGACCGACTGGCCGCACGAAACGCGGGTCCAGATGGGGCCGGGGCGGCACCTCGTCCTCTACCCGCTGCGCGGTGGCGACCGTCTCAATATCGTGGGCGTCGAGGAGCGGGCCGACTGGACGCCCGAGGGCTGGGATATCGACGACGATCCCGACCATCTGCGCGCGGCCTTTTGCGGCTTCGCGGCACCGGTCCGCGCCCTTTTGGACCGGGTCGAGACGGTGAAGCTCTGGGGTCTGATGGATCACGGTGCGACGCCGCGCTGGACCCGGGGCCGCGTCACGCTGGTCGGTGACGCGGCGCACCCGACGCTGCCGTTCCTCGCGCAGGGCGCGAACCTCGCGCTGGAGGATGCCTGGACGCTCGCCGCCAGGCTGGATGATCCCGCGGCCTGGGAGGCGACGCGACGCACCCGCGTCGAACGAGCCCTCGCTGCTGCGCGCGGGAACGCGACGAACTATCACCTGAGCGGGATGCGTCGGGTCGTCGGGCACGGCGTGCTGCGCGTTCTCGACCGGGTGGCGCCGGGCGTGATGGCGCGGCGGTATGATTGGCTCTACGGGCATGACGTGACGAAGGGGTAGGGTGCGGGCTCGGACGGTCGTGACGAGGACCCGCAGGGCGGTCCCATAAGGCTGAACCCGCCGCCGGACGCCTTGTGCATCGACGATGGCGTATAGAACCGCAGATTTCTGCTTCGCAGAATTCGCGGGGCCTGGGGTCTTGTGGAGAAACCCGACAGTTTCGGCTCCGCCGAACCTGCGGGAGGATGGTGCTGTGAGAGAGGATTGAACTCTCGACCTCACCCTTACCAAGGGTGTGCTCTACCACTGAGCTACCACAGCATCCGGTGCGCGGATTAGACCGAACCGCGCGGCCCCGCAACCCCCTAGGCGCGGCTCTCTGGACCCCCGTGCCGCCACCCGCTATGTCGGCGCGAGGCAACAGGACCGCGCATGGCGAAGCGACCCCCCGAGACCCGCGAAGACCGGCTGAAGGCCGCGCTGAAGGCCAATATGGGTCGGCGCAAGGCGCAGGCGCGGGCCCGGGACGAGGAGGAGCCGCCGAAGAAGCCGGCCGAGCAGGAGAACGACAATGGATAGCATCATCGTCACGGGCGGTGGCCCGTTGAAGGGCGACATCCCGATCGCCGGCGCCAAGAATGCTTGCCTTACGCTGATGCCCGCGACGCTTCTGTCGGACGAGCCGCTGACGCTGACCAATGCGCCGCGCCTGTCGGATATCCGCACGATGTCGACGCTGCTCGAAAGCCTCGGGGCCGAAGTGTCGCCGCTCTCGGACGGGCTGGTTCTGGCGATGTCGTCCCATGCGCTGAACGGGGCGCGGGCCGATTACGATATCGTCCGCAAGATGCGCGCCTCGATCCTCGTCCTCGGCCCGCTTCTGGCGCGGCTGGGCGAGGCGGTCGTCTCGCTGCCGGGCGGCTGCGCCATCGGGGCGCGGCCCGTCGATCTTCATCTCAAGGCGCTCGAAGCGCTGGGGGCCGACCTGGACCTGCGCGACGGCTACGTCCACGCCAAGGCGCCGTCGGGCGGGCTGCGCGGCGGGGATGTCGAGTTTCCCTTCGTCTCGGTGGGTGCGACCGAGAACGCGCTGATGGCCGCGACGCTGGCACGGGGCACGACCCGCTTGAAGAACGCCGCGCAAGAGCCTGAGATCGTTGATCTTGCCGATTGCCTTCGAGCCATGGGCGCGCAGATCTCGGGCGACGGCACCGACACGATCGAGATCCAGGGCGTCGACCGGATGCACGGCGCGACGCACCGGGTCGTGACCGATCGGATCGAACTCGGCACCTACATGCTGGCCCCGCTGATCGCGGGCGGCGAGGTGACGTGCCTCGGCGGGCGGCGCGATCTGCTCTCCGCCTTCTGCGACAAGATCGAGGCGGCGGGCGGGTCGGTGACCGAGAGCCCCGAGGGCCTGACCGTGACGCGCGCGAACGGGCCCATCCAGGCGGTCGATGTCGAGACCGAACCCTTCCCCGGCTTTCCGACCGACCTGCAGGCGCAGATGATGGCGCTTCTCTGCACCGCCGAAGGCACCAGCATGCTGGAGGAGAAGATCTTCGAGAACCGCTTCATGCACGCCCCCGAATTGATCCGCATGGGCGCTCAGATCGACGTCCATGGCGGAACGGCGACGGTCACGGGCGTCGAGCGGCTGCGCGGCGCGCAGGTGATGGCGACCGATCTGCGCGCCTCGGTGTCGCTGATCCTCGCCGGGCTCGCCGCCGAGGGGGAGACGCGGGTCGGCCGGGTTTATCACCTCGACCGCGGCTACGAGCATGTCGTCCGCAAGCTTTCGGCCGTCGGCGCCAAGATCGAACGGGTGCGCGACGATGAGTGACGCGCGCTTCCACGATGCCGACGGCGCACCGCTGCGCCTCTGGGCGACCGATCCCGAGGATCTGCAGATCGTCGCGGCGCTGTGTCAGGACGCGGTCCTGCCCGCCTCGGAGATGCGCTGGTCACGGGAGGCGCGGACGCTCGACCTTCTTCTGAACCGCTTTCGGTGGGAGCATGGGGCGCGAACGCCTGAACGGGTGCGTTGCGTGCTGCGTGCGACCGATGTGCGAAACGTACGCGGGCAAGGGGTCGTGCCGGGCGATGCGGATACGATCCTGTCGCTCCTGACCGTGGAATGGGTGCCGGGCCCCGATGCCGACGGTGCGTTGCGGCTGACCTTTGCGGGCGACGGCGTGATCGAAGCGGCCTGCGACTGCCTCGACGTGACGCTGTCCGACGTCACGCGGCCCTATGCCGCGCCGTCGGGCCGGACGCCCAGCCACGACGCATGACGACGGTCCGACCGCTCGGATTGGCGGACGGACCAGCTTGGGCCGCGCTGTTCCGCGAGGCGACGCGCACCCATCCTGCGGCCTTCATCACGACGGCGACCGAGGCCGCGGCGCTGAGCGAAGATGCGATCGCGGCCCGGATGGACGGCGATCTGCTGGGCGCCTTCGACGGCACCGATCTCATCGGGTTCGGCAGTCTCGTTCGCACAGAACGCCCAAGCCTGCGCCACCGTGCGGAACTGGGGCCGCTCTATGCCACGTCACGCCATCACGGGACGGGTGCGGGGCAGGCGTTGATGGACGCGCTCGTGGCCCACGCTCACGGGCATGACGTCGCATGGCTCGACCTCTGGGTGGCCGAGAACAATGCCCGCGCGCGCGCCTTCTACCGACGGAACGGGTTCTCCGACGTCGCCCGCAGACCGGACGCGGTGCGGGGTGCGGATGGACCGGAGACCGACATCCTGATGACGCGCTGTCTTGAGGCCGGGGCGGGGCGGGGCTAGAGGGCGACATGCCCCAGTTCCTCGATACGACCGACGCAGACTTCGACGCCCGCTTCGCCGCGCTCCTGACCATGAAGCGCGAGGATGCGCCCGACGTGGATGACGCGGTCGCGGCGATCATCGCGGATGTCCGCGCGCGGGGCGACGCGGCGGTGCTGGAGCTGACGGCGCGGTTCGACCGGCTGGAGCTGACGGCGGACCGGATGCACGTGTCGGAGGCCGAGATCGACGCCGCCGTGGCCGAAGTCTCGCCCGAGGATCGCGCGGCGCTCGAACTGGCGGCAGCGCGGATCGAGGCCTACCACGCACGCCAGAGGCCCGCGGATGACAGCTGGACCGACGAGACCGGCGCGACGCTCGGCTGGCGCTGGGGGCCGGTCGACGCGGCGGGGCTGTACGTGCCCGGCGGTCTCGCCTCCTACCCGTCGAGCGTTCTGATGAATGCGGTGCCGGCGCGGGTGGCCGGCGTGGGCCGGCTGGTGATGTGCGTGCCGAGCCCGGACGGCGTGCTGAACCCGCTGGTCCTCTTGGCGGCGCGGCTTTCGGGCGTCGATGAGGTCTACCGGATCGGCGGCGCGCAGGCGGTGGCGGCCATGGCCTACGGCACGGCGACGATCCCACCGGTCGACAAGATCACGGGGCCGGGCAACGCCTATGTCGCGGCCGCCAAGCGGCGCGTCTTCGGGCGCGTCGGGATCGACATGATCGCGGGACCGTCCGAGATCCTGGTGATCGCGGATGGCGAGAACGATCCGGACTGGATCGCGGTCGACCTGCTCAGCCAGGCCGAGCATGACGAGAGTGCGCAGTCGATCCTGATCACGGACGACGCGGGCTTCGGACGGGCGGTCGCGGCGGCGGTCGAGGCCCGGCTGGAGACGTTGGAGCGGCGGGCGATCGCGGGTGCGTCCTGGCGCGATTTCGGGGCGGTGGTGACCGTGCGCAATCTGGACGAGGCCGCGGTGCTGTCGAACCGGATCGCGCCGGAGCATCTGGAACTGGCGGTGGCGGATCCCGACGCGTTGGCGGCGCGGATCACCCACGCGGGCGCGATCTTCCTCGGGACGTGGACGCCCGAGGCCGTCGGCGACTATATCGGCGGGCCGAACCACGTGCTGCCGACGGCGCGATCGGCGCGCTTCTCGTCGGGGCTGTCGGTGATGGATTTCCTCAAGCGGACGACGCTGGCGCGCATGACGCCAGAGAGTTTGCGCGCGGTCGGTCCGGCGGCGGTTCGATTGGCGCGGTCGGAAAGCCTCGAGGCGCACGGTCTATCGGTGCAGGCGCGGTTGGACCGGTTGAACCGGGAATAGTGGACTGGGATCAAGTTTACCCTAGATGCCTGCCTTAATTCGAGCCACAGGTTGGTAAAAGACTAGTTCCGATCGTCCGAAAGTGCCGTGAAGCGGGCGATCATGGCGTCCGGCATCTGGCTTGAACGGCGGCTCTCCATGTCGACATGGAGCAAGAGTTGATCGCATTCCGCGAGGATCTCGCCGCCGCGTTGCATGGAATGGACAAGTTTCAGCTTCTTGCCCTCTGCCTGTTCGATCCGCGTCGTCACGGCGATCGCATCGCCGATCCGCGTCTCGGCCCGGTAGCGGATCGTGGTCTCGACCGTGAAGAAGGACCAGCCGTCGCCCGGGGCGGGCATGGCATCGGCGGCCGCGAGGACCGCGTCGGCGGCATCCGAAAAGATCTGACCGTAGCGGCCTTCGTTTATGTGATCGTTCCAGTCGCCCCAGGTGACCGGCACGATCCGGGCGACGGTGACCGGGAAGGTCGGGGCAGGGAGGCGTGCATCGTGTGCCCCGAGGACCGCGCCCGCGCCCTGATCCCGGCGGCGCAGACCGCGCAGGATCGACACCAGCGCGTCGTCGCGGACCCGTTCCAGCGCGCGGTGGTCGAGATGGCCGGATTGCGCGTCGGATTGCGCCGCGATCTTCGCGACCAGCGCGTCGTCGAGATCGGGGACGTCCATCAGCTTGGTCCAGGGCCATTTGAGCGCGGGCCCGAACTGCGCGAGGAAATGCGCCATCCCCGCCGGGCCCCCCGCGATGCGGTAGGTTTCGAAAAGGCCCATCTGCGCCCAGCGGAGGCCGAAGCCCATGCGGATCGCCTCGTCGATCTGGGCGGTCGTGGCGACGTCGTCGCGCACCAGCCACAGGGCCTCGCGCCAGACCGCCTCCAGCAGGCGGTCGGCGATATGGGCATCGATCTCGGCCCCGATCTCGAGGGGGTACATCCCGATCTCGCGCAGGATCGCGGCGGCGGGCGCCGTGTCGTCGCCGACGAGCTCGACCAGGGGCAGCAGGTAGACCGGGTTGAAGGGGTGCGCGACGATGGCGCGTGCGCCGATCGCGTTCAGGTCCGAGGGTTTGAAGCCCGAGGTGGAGGAGGCGACGATGCCGGTGGCGTGGGCGCAGGCCTCGCCCAGCACGGCGTGCTTGAGGTCGAGGCGTTCGGGCACGCTCTCCTGCACCCAGAGGGCCCCGTCGACGGCCTCGGCCAGGGTGGGGCGGAATGTCAGCCGTCCCTCAGGCGGCAGGCTCCGGTCGTGGAGCATCGGGAGCGCGCGGCGAGCCCCGACGAGCACCTCGTCCAGCGCGGCCGCCGCGCCCGCGCCGGGGTCGAACACGTCAACGTCCCAGCCGTCCAGGAGGAAGCGCGCGGCCCAGCCGCCGCCGATCACGCCGCCGCCGAGGATGGCGGCCTTCTTCCTCTGGCCGGAAATACCTCGGGGGTCCGGGGGCTGGCCCCCGGCCCGGTCGGACGGGCCGCTCATGCCGGGTCCCGGCGCGTCAGGCCGAGCCGGGCGCGTACCTCGTCCGGCCCGAGGATGCGCGCGCCCATGCGGGTTACGATCTCGACCGCGCGGGTCACCAGTTGCGCGTTGGTCGCCAGTAC
The DNA here is from genome assembly GCF_046452375.1 of Jannaschia halovivens. Classification (NCBI taxonomy): domain Bacteria; kingdom Pseudomonadati; phylum Pseudomonadota; class Alphaproteobacteria; order Rhodobacterales; family Roseobacteraceae; genus Jannaschia; species Jannaschia halovivens. Next base: position 45,178 of record NZ_JBKFDJ010000001.1, read on the forward strand.
GCCGCGATCGAGCATCAGGTTGTCCTCCAGCCCGACGCGCACGTGGCCCCCGGCGAGGACGGCCGCCGCGGCGTAGGCCATCTGGTCGCGCCCAAGCGAGAAGGCGGACCATGTCCAGCCATCCGGCACCGCGTTCACCATTGCCATTAGCGTATTGAGGTCATTCGGCGCCCCCCAGGGCACCCCCATGCAGAGCTGGACGAGGGCAGGCGTGTCGAGCACGCCTTCGCGCGCCAGTTCGGCGGCGAGCCAGAGATGGCCGGTGTCGAAGCATTCCACCTCGGGTCGCACACCCAGCTCGCGCATGCCCGTGGCCATCGCGCGCAGCATGCCGGGCGTGTTGGTCATGACGTAATCGGCCTCGGCGAAGTTCATCGTGCCGCAATCGAGGGTGCAGATCTCGGGACGGCATTCGGCGATATGGGCCAGCCGGGCCTCGGCCCCGATCATGTCGGTCCCGTCCCGGAGTGGCAGCGGCGCGTCGGGCGGGCCGAAGATCAGGTCGCCGCCCATGCCGGCCGTGAGGTTCAGGACGACATCCGCATCCGACGCGCGCACTCGTTCCACCACCGCGCGGTAGAGCGCGGGGTCGCGCGCCGGGGCGCCGGTCTCGGGGTCGCGGACATGGACATGGGCGATGGCGGCCCCCGCGCGGGAGGCGGCGATGCAGTCGTCGGCGATGGCCTCGGGCGTGCGGGGGACGTGGGGGCTGCGGTCCTGCGTGGCCCCCGATCCGGTCACGGCGCAGGTCACGAAGACCTCTCGGTTCATCTGTAGCGGCATGGGCTCTCCTGATCTCAGGGGGGACGGTCGCGGCCCGATCGCGACGCGTCTCGCCCACGCGCGACAGGATGGCATGGCGCGGCGGCGCGGGCTGCGGTAATGGCGGTTTCATGACGAACCGCATCGCCAATATCCGCATCGACGACGCCAATCTGCCGACCCCCACGCCCGAGATCGAGCAGGAGCGGGCGGTGGCGATCTTCGACCTTCTGGAAGCGAATTCCTTCGCGTTGTCCGCCGAGGACGCGCCCGCCGGGCCTTATGACCTGGCGCTGGCGATCCGCGAGCGGCGGCTGGTCTTCGCGCTGGCCGCGGGCGACGGGGCGGCCGGCGAGTTCCATCTGGCGCTGGGCCCGTTCCGTCAGGTCGTGAAGGATTATTGGCAGATCTGCGAAGCCTATTTCGACGCGGTCAAGAAGCTGCCGCCCAGCCAGATCGAGGCGATCGACATGGCGCGGCGCGGCATCCACGACGAGGGCGCGCGGGTCCTGCAGGAGCGGCTGGAGGGCAAGGCCGAGATCGACAAGGACACGGCGCGACGGCTCTTTACCCTGATCTGCGTGCTGCATTTCGGCAAATGAGCCGCGCGGGCACATATGGTGCGGGGGCGCGCGCGTGAGCCTGCCGCAATCGGTCCTTTTCTGCTGCGACCACAATGCCGTGCGCTCGCCCATGGCCGAGGGGCTGATGAAGAAGATGCACGGGCACGAGATCTACGTGCAATCGGCAGGCGTGAAGAACGACCTCGAGATCGACGGCTTCACCATCTCGGTCTGCGAGGAGATCGGGGTCGAGCTGTCGCGCCACCGGACGCGCAGCTTCGACGAGATGCGCGAATGGGGCGACGACCTCGAGGGGTTCGACCTGATTGTGGCGCTGTCGCCTGCGTCGCAGCGCATGGCGCAGGAATTGGCCCGCCACGCGCATATCGAGGTCGAGTACTGGCCGATCATGGACCCGACGGGCCTGGGCGAGGGACGCGAGGCGAAACTCGCCAGCTACCGCCAGACCCGCGACCAGATCGTGGACCGCCTCCAGGGGCGCTTCGGCGGCACCGTCTGAGGCCCGTGGCTCTTTCTGTCTTGAACATCCGGGCCGTTCCGCCCATCTAGCGGCATCCCGCCGCGAGCCCCGTGGCGACACCACAGGAGACAGCATGGCCAAGGAAGAACTTCTCGAATTCCCCGGCGTCGTGAAGGAACTCCTGCCGAACGCGACATTCCGGGTCGAACTCGAGAACGGCCATGAGATCATCGCGCATACGGCAGGCAAGATGCGGAAGAACCGTATCCGGGTTCTGGCCGGCGACAAGGTGCAGGTCGAGATGACGCCCTACGACCTGACCAAGGGTCGCATCAACTATCGCTTCAAATAGCGCCGCCGCCGCCGCGAAGGTGGCCGGCTCGGCCGACCGCGTCGCGGCGTTCGATACAGATGGGTGGAGGATTCTGACATGAAATCAGCCCCCTCCCGGCCGAAACTCATCCTCGGATCGGGCTCGCCCCGGCGGGCGGAGCTTCTGGCCGTGCTCGGCGTCTCCGCCGATGACGTGCGCGCCCCGGACGTGGACGAGGCACCCCGGAAGGGCGAGGTGCCGCGCGTCTATTGCGAGCGGATCACGGCCGCCAAGATCGCCGCCGTGCGCGCCGATCCCGACGATGTCGTGCTTTGCGCCGATACCACCGTCGTGGTGGGGCGACGCATCCTCGGCAAGCCCGGGGACGCGGCCGAGGCGCGCGCGTTCCTCGACCTCCTCTCCGGTCGGCGACACAAAGTCGTGACGGCGCTGGCAGTGCGGCGGGGCGAGCGGACATGGTCGCGGACGAACGTGACCTCGGTGCGTCTGAAGCGCCTCGCCGCGCACGAGATCGACGGCTATCTCGCCACCGGAGACTGGCGCGGCAAGGCGGGCGGCTATGCCATCCAGGGCCCGGCCGCCGCCTTCGTCGCCTGGATCGAGGGCAGCCATTCGGGCGTCATGGGCCTGCCCGTCCACGAGACGGCGAACCTTCTGGCCGCGGCCGGCTACGACATATGGGGGCCGCGATGATCGGCACGCAGATCCATCTCGGAACGCATGAGGGGCGTGGGGCGGCGGGCCTGATGGAAGACGGCCGCCTGATCGACGTCCTGATCGACGCCGATGACGACATCCCCGTGCCCGGAACCGTGTTCCGCGCGATCTGTGATCGGCCGGTCAAGGGGCAGGGCGGCATGATCCTGAAGCTCGGGGGCGGGCTGACGGGCTGGCATCGCAACGCGAAGGGTCTGGCCCCGGGGCAGGCGCTGCTGGTGCAGGTCACGGGTCATGCCGAGCCGGGAAAGGCCGTGCCGGTGACGGATCGCGTGCTCTTCAAGTCGCGGCTCTGCATCGTGACGCCGGGTGCGCCGGGCCTCAACGTCGCGCGCTCGCTCACCGATGACGAGGAACGGGATCGCCTGCTGGAGATCGCCCATGACGTGCTCCCCGAGGCGCGCGGCGAGACGGGGGTGATCCTGCGGACCGCTGCCCAGGGCGCAGATGCCGATGCGCTGGCCGAGGATCTCGCCACGACCTGGGCTGCGGCGATGACAGTCCTCGGCGACGAGGGCACCGGTGCCGAGCGCCTGCTCGACGGGCCGGATGCGCAGACCTTGGCGTGGCGCGACTGGCCCGATGCGCCGGTTAACGACGACTGGGGACCTGTCGCCGATGCGCTCGATGCGCTGCGCACCCCGGAGGTGCGGATCGGAGCCGTGACGCTCTGGATCGAGCCGACGCGCGCGTTGACGGCGGTGGATGTGAACACGCCGGACGGCGGCGCGGGCGGGTTGCGCGCAAATCTCGCCGCGGCCAAGGAACTGCCGCGCCAGCTGCGGTTGCGCGGGATCGGCGGGCAGGTGGTGGTGGACCTCGCGCCGACCTCCAAGAAGGACCGCAAGGCCGTCGAGAGCGCATTCCGCCATGCCTTCCGCGCCGACAGCGTCGAGACCTCCTTCATCGGCTGGACACCGCTCGGCCACGTGGAACTGACCCGGCGCCGCGAACGTCGTCCCCTGACGGACCTGCTCTGAGGAGGCGCCCATGGCCTGCCCGATCTGCGAAAAACCGACGATGCCCGCCTACCGGCCCTTCTGCTCGAAGCGCTGCGCCGACGTGGATCTCGGCCGCTGGCTGAACGGCAGCTACGCCGTCCCGTCCGCTGACCCCGACGATGCCGAGGCGGCGGCCGATGCGATCGATGCCGAAGCGGCGCAGGCGGCGCGCGACCGGACGCACTAGGCGCGGCACGACCGAGCCAGCCGACCCCTCCGGTCGCGGCGAAAGTCGCCCGGCGAGCGCAGTGTTGCGTCCGCTCGACGGTACCGCCAAGGCGGCGTCCCGACTGAGGCGAGGAGGTTCAGCCAACGCCGTTCCTGCTCTTTCGACCATCGTCCCGACCTTCCCATTCCGTCCGTTAAGCGCCCGACGTCCGGGCAGGAGAAAAACGGCCCTTGCCACCCAAATCGCCCTGTCCTAGACGGTCCCCACCCCGCGCCGGGAAACCCGCGCGAACCCGGTGCCTGGGTAGCTCAGGGGTAGAGCAGTGGATTGAAAATCCTCGTGTCGGTGGTTCGATTCCGCCCCCGGGCACCAAAGCACCTCTCAGTTTTAATGAAATCAATGGGTTATGGGGCAAAATTGTCCCACCGTTTTCGCGCTTGGGGAAAAGTGGGACTTTTTTGTTCGCGGTTCGTGCATGCCCGCTCTGCCCTCACTCGAAGGCAGCTAGTACTTTTCGTGTGTTGGGTCTTCGTTTGGGAAGGGTTCGACATGCCCGAAGTTGACCTCTAGTCTATCCTTCACAACATCGGCTGATACCGGTGTTGGCTCAGGGTCGAGGTCTCTCTTGACCGTTACGACAAGCGTGAAAGTATGCTTCGACTCGATCTCGGCGTATTCTGTGCTGAGAGTGACGTAGTCTTTGTCGATGCTGTCATAGGCATAGAACGTGAAGCCCGCTTCGAACGCCACCAATGCCTCCACCCGAAACGTGAAGGACACTTCGTCATCAGTGGCATCCGTGATGATTGGGTTCGTAATTGTTGCGTAGTCTACCAATTGAAGTGACACGGATGTCGGCTCGGCCTCATAGTCCAAACCCACATGCGTCTCAGCCTCGAAGTCAAAGTCGTCTAGCCTTGCTTGAATTGCCAGTTCGATATCATCATTGAGCGCCTCGGCTTCTCCTTTCTTAAGCATTTCAACGACGTCATCAGCTGTGTTTCTACCAGTGTCGTGAAAGTAGGAGAGGGCAATGTCCAAGTCTTCTGCGCAAATGAGCCATTCAGATTGCTCGGCAAACGTATGCCACCCTTTATCTTTAGATACGCAAAGAAGGTACTGCCGGCGCATCGTGAACGCTCGGTCTAGACTGACTAATGCGAAGGCATCAGGAAACTCAGATTTCTTTTCCTTCTTGTTTTCAAAAGGTGTTTCGCCCGCGAAGTAGCGACGCATGACTTCTTCGGTGATCTCCTTGTCGCCAGCAGCTGTCACGACCATACCTTCAACAGCCTTCATGAATTCTTGGATTCGCATCTCTGCAAATGCGCTTGGGTCGCCATCGGTCTGGAGAACTTTGGCGATATCCGCCTCAACAGGAGCAGTCTTCCACGTTCGTGCAAACCTTTTGATGGCTTGGTTGAGAGCTGTTTTTGTCTCGTCAGCCTTGTCGGTTATGTGAGAGCCGACCTCCGAAACGATGACATCGGAGAACACGACGGCGATCTTGCCAGCTTCAAACTGGGAGAGGCTTCTCAGCAGTGGAAAATTGAGATTGCAGCCGTATCTATCAAAGATCGACGTGTCCAGAGTGATAGCTGTTAAACTGCCATCCGCAATGCGCGCCTTTATTTCGTCTTCGGCAAGCTTCGGCATGAGGTGTCCTTTCGGATAGCCTACCTAATCGCTTCAACCATCAAAATCGATAAGTATTATTTGTTTAAAAGGTGATTTCAAAAGTTATTACGTTTCGCGCGAACAGAGATTCTTCCCAGACGCCGCCAGAGCATTCTGGCGTGCAGCGCGGGTGTGGCTCGACGCCTCCTTCATGTTGGTCCAGCCTTGCAAGGAAGACGTCCGGTTCTCGCTGACTAGCTGCGGGCCTCTTCCTGACTTAGCGACTGCGCTCTGGCGCGCATAACACGTCGCGGCTCATCCGTCTCTCCCAGCCCCTCCAGTGCAACCGGAGCCTTACCGGGGAACTCGACCATGAGCTTTAGCTCCCCACCCATCGCGCGGACGTAACTCGTCAGCGTCGAGAGCAGGAGGTCACTCTGGCGTTCGTACTTCGCGACGGTGGCCTGCTGAACGCCGAGGGTTTCGGCCAGTTGCACCTGGGTAAGCTGCTTGGCTTTCCTCAATTCCTGCAGCGTCAGGTACTCGGCATGCAGCCGATCCGCCTCGGCCTCGATCGTCGCGCGACGGGCGGGGTCGAGGGTCGCCAGCTTGTCCTTCAGGCTCCGGGCCATCGTCGTCATCCTTTCCGTCTCTCCAGGTGGCGGTCGAAGCGGTCGTCCGCCCTGGCGATCAGCGACTTGTAGAACCGCTTTTCGCTGCCACCCGATTTGTCCCCACCGACAAGCAGGATCGCCTGCCGGTCGGGGTCGAATGCGAAGGCGATGCGCCAGACGCCGTCGGCGGCGTTGCAGCGCAACTCCTTCATGTTGGCATGCTTCGACCCGGTCAGGGTGTCCGCATGGGGTCGCCCGAGCATGGGGCCTTCCCGCTCGAGCAGAAGCGCCCGGGCGAGGATCGCGTCCTGCACTTCTTGTGGAAGGGCATCGAATTCCGGCTCGAATTCCTCGGCAAAGGTTACGGTCCACGGCATCGGGCAAATACTACTTTGAAGCTATATAGCCTTGAAGAACTATTTTTGCAAGCACGGGCTGCAGAGCGAAGAAGTCGTGTCTGCAAGCGTGGGGCGACGATCAGTCTGCGTCTTTGAGCAGCCGTTGCGCCTCTTCCGCCGCTCGAGCGAGGCCGGGAATCCGCTTCCCGAGGGCTTTCGTGGTCGCTTCGAACTTGGCGAACGCTTCGGGCGGAAGCGTCGAAGATTCGTCATCGTCCAGCTTAAGTTTCTCGGTCTTTGTCATGACTGCCTCCATAGTTTTCTTCTTGGTCGTTTCAGTCTTGGCGGGGGGATTTGGTGTATCACGTTTCGCCACCCCGCGCTTCCTCCCTTTCCGGCCCGCCCACGTCCCGCGACAACAGCTTCATCCCCGACGCCGCCAGCACTTTCTGGCGCGCGGCGCGGGTGTAGCGCGAGGCCTCCTTCAGGGTCGTCCAGCCGAACATCGCCATCAGCTGCCGCTCGGTCGCTCCGTTCTCGGCCGCGAGTGCCGCGCCCGCCTTGCGGAGCCCGTGAGCGGAGCAATTCTTCAACCCGGCCTCGTCGCATTGCTTGCGGAACCAGTTGCCGAAGCCGTTCGAGGTGAAGGGCTTGCCGAAGGCCGTGACGAGGAAGGCGAGGTTGCCGGTGGGCGTGGCGTCGAGCACCGACTTCAACTCCGGCAGGACCGGGATAGAGAGGGTGACGGGTTTGCGGTCGCGGTTCTTGGCCTGGGTCAAGGTGATCCATCCGTTCTTGATGTGCTGCGGCCCTAGTCGGACGATATCCGACCGCCGCTGCCCGGTGTAGAGCATGAGCGCTAGCGCGAGGCGCGGCTTGCTGCCGATCGGGTGATGGTCCTCGAACTGCCGGACCTCCTCCATCGTCCAAGAGTGAAAGCCGTCCCCCTTGGCCTTGAGGTAGGGCACATCGCGGGCCGGGTTTCGCTGCGTCAGCTCGTATTCGACCGCGAAGGCATAGACCTGCCTAAGCGCCTTGACGAAGCCGTTGGCGGCCTCGGGCCGGTCGGCCATCTCGTCCCGCATGCGCCGGACGTGACGCGGCTCCATCAGCGCATAGGGCTTCGATCCGTTATTCTCGCAGATCCGGTCGAGGATGCCGCGTCGGACATACTTGGTGCGCCCGCTCAGGCGCTGGTATTCGGCGGAAACGAAATACTGCTCACAGAGCCACTTGAAGCTGCCCTTCGACCCGCGCCGCTCGAGCGGTCCGGTGGGCGCGCGCGGCGTCGCGCGAATCATCGCAGCGCGGTATTCGGCGAGGAAGTCCTCTGTACCCGGCTGGCTCCGCAGCCGCACCTTCAGGTGCCCGAACCGTCTCTCATCCTGAATGTGGGCATGGCACGCGCCGCCTTTCGTCAGCCGTCAGTCGTCCCAGGGATTGTGGTCGGAGTGATCCCCATCAGGGATCAGCTCGAACGCCCGGTCAAGTTTTTTCCGGTCCCAGACCGTGCGGGCATTTATCCGCTTGGGCGGCGGCATGCGCCGGTCGCGAACCAGGTGATCGAAGAGCGTGGGCGAGACCCCGATATAGGCCGCCGCTTCGGTCCGCGAGAGACCGCGGGGCGCGAGCGTGGGCGGCAGAATGGCGGGGCGCTTGGGCATAGGCGATCGGTCTGGGTTTCGGGTGCCCCGAGGATGCCGGAAAGGGAGGGAGGAACGAAGCCGAGAACGGGCGGGATAGGCCTGTGGCGGGGAATGACAGGTGGGCGGCGGGTGTGGCGAAACAGGGCGATCTCCTGGCTGCGCTGGCGTAGTCGTGCTACGCCGCGCATAAGGCTCGGCGCCGCATACAAAATCGTGCGAAATCAGATAATTGGCGAATTCCTCGCCGCAAGACCCGAGAAAATGCCGCGCATTTTCCCGTTCGACATCAACAACCTGCAAGAATCTGCGGCAAGCCTTTTATCTTGCGCTCCCATTGTTGAGCGCGAGATATCCGCTTCCGATGCTCAGAGTTCTGGCCCCTTCAACAGAATAAACGCCAAGTGCACGATTCCGCAGTGTGCATGCCAGTGGTCTGAAAACACTGAAAAATTGTGGGAATCCTGCACACGACCGAATTGCATGCACGCGAAAACGCCAGTCACGTCAGTGACTTGCGGAGTTCTTGGTAGGCGCTTTTATCTTGCCCTTTTCAATCCCGTCGCACTCCAAAGGCTTGCTCTCCGCCGTTTGTTCGCCATTACATTCTAGCTCTCGATACCGCAAGAAGCTGCCAATTGGTTAGTCGCATCACTGGAATGGCCGCCAAAGGTACCAAAACTATTCCAAAGATATCGCAACCGGCGCGCGGCGTCGCTGCCGTAGGATTGCAGCTGTGCTGCGTCTATTTTGCAGCCGAAGTAACAACTGACCGCCTGGCCTCGAGCCTTTCGGCTGGCTCGCGTGCACGGATTGAAAGCCAATCTTCGGCAAGGAAGCGGCAAATGATAAAGATTGATGTGGTCTCCGGCAATCGCCTGCAGCCGGTTCCTAAGAGTAACGCTCGAGGGCCGTAGTTCACGCCAAAATTACGCTGTCCATGTTGCCACAGCTGTAGCTACACTCCTGCAAACATTCGTCAAACATCGGTCCTTGCATTCACGCTTTGGCAGGCGACTGTACTGCAGTGACCAGACAGAGCTCCGACCGAAAGGGTCGAAGCTGCCGCGTTTGGGGATACATGCCATGCTCTCAGTTTGTAGTACCAGTTGTGCAGAGAACGGGCCTTTCCTTTTGGTGGGCAAAGAGCTTTGACGGTTCGACGAAAGCAGACGTTCAGAAACCGAATCATTTTTGCCTAGGTCGCAATTTAGGCTGGATAGTGCCTTGGCATCTTTTGCCGGAACTGTCCCTACACCAGTCTATCCGCCCCTGCCGGATCCAGAAGTGACACCGGCATTCGTTCGTCTGGCGGACCGAGGGCGAGATGGTCGGGCGCCTCAGCCAGTCTGACATGGCCGTCCACCTGGGCCTCCGGTTCTTGCTGAGGGACAGCTTGATGGTCTCGCCGCACCCACCGGGGCAGTGGAAGCAGGCCCATTTGTCGACGCCATCGCGCACGATGATCATCTCCCCCGGCACGATCTGATCCGGCGTCGGGTGTGTGGGTGTTACTCTGGCAAGCAGGTCACTTCGTGGAATGAGGCGGAAGAGCTCAAGGCTCTTCCGCACAATGTCGATCATCATTCCACTCACCCGATACGATCCAGGAACGGGTCGACGTCGCCGAGGCCCCAGTATTCCTCGCTGCCGCAGACCGGGCAGTCCGATCGGGGCTGCGCCGCCTGTGAACGCTCGAAACCCTTGTCGAGCTTGCGATAGCGTTGCCATGTCCATCCACCGACGCCGCGGAAGTCAACGAGACCGGCAAGGAGTTCGTTTACCGCCATGGTGGCCGCCTCGGTGGTGAAGGTCACCACGGACGGTGCCGGATTGCCCCCGCCGCGGACGTAGGCCTCGGTCTTCTGCCGTTCAAATTCGGCGGGGTCCGATCGCTGGAGATCCTCCTCGCGGGCCTTGACGCGATTGACCGTGCCGCGGCAGCCGTGGCACGCCGACGTTGGATAGAGCACGCTGACCCGCGCGGCCATCTCGAGGAGGCCGGGCTCACCATCGTCACGGGGCATCAGGACCAGCCCGACATCGATCACCGGAATCAGGTAGAAATGCGCGACGCGGTTCAGGTAGAGGCGCCCGGCGTGATCGTCCGTGCATCCGAAAATGACGTCGCAGGATTTCAGCGCGTCACGGATATGCGGCGCATCCACCCAGCCGTTCATGGACCGGATGTCGACGTCGAGGCCCATCATCGTCACCTCGCGCGCCATGACGTCGACCTTGGGCACCGCGTTTGTCAGCATCCTTCCGGGTCGCGCCATACAGGCGGTTTAAGTTGGATTGCTCGACCACGTCATCGTCGATGACCACGATGCGCCCCACGCCGAGGCGAGCGAGGAGCTGGACTACCGGGCTTCCGATGCCGCCGCAGCCTACTACGGCAACGGAGAGCTGATTGAGGAGTCCGTTGACCTCCGGCCCGAAGGCCAGTGCCTGCCGGGCCAAAGCTTCCGACGGAGTCGGCACGTCGGTCGACTGGATCTCGAGCCGAGTGCCGATGACTGTCACGCGATGACAGGGCAGGTGTGTCATGTCGTCTTCCCAGACCCGCGCCCGGTAGAGGCCGTCACCGACCTGCACGACGCTCACCAGGCGTGTCCCCTTGCCGTTACGGTTCCGGGCCATGGTGAACAGGTCCCGCTCGTTGCGATCGTCCTGGTCCGAGAAACCGTCGAAGCCTGCCGGGTGACTATGAACGATCGCCGGCACCAAGCCTTCCTCCTTGGCCCGGCGACAGAGCTGGGCGAAGGAAATGGTATTCCACGTGACGTGCTTGTCGCTTGCATCGACGCGGTCCTCCTGCGGGATCGCGATGACCTCGTAGGAGGTGTAACGGGTCCGCGGCTCGAGGTCCCAGGGGTCCTGCGCGATCTCGCTTTTGCCGAGCAGCATGTAGGCGGCGCCCTCGTGCCCACGGGGGTGCGCGAGCAGCGCCTGCAGCTTGTCGCGGTGACGGGCGTGGAGAGTGATGTCGCTGCGCTTTATGCCGCCACCTCCAGGGCCTCTTCGACCCGCTTCAGCATGGTCCAGATGCCGTCGGTGCCGGGACGCCACTGGTTGTTATGGCGAGACCAGCGCTGCCAGTTCTGGCCATCGAAGGCCTGGCGTGCCTGCGTGCAGCGGGGCTCATGCTGGCCGGTAAGGAGCTTCAGGTGCGGCACGGCGTAGAACATGTCGGGGGCGACCTCGGGATACGAGGGCGGCAGCAGGATCAGGATATCCGCCTGGGCGACCTGATACTTGCCTTCCGGCAGCGTGATCCCGGTGAGGATCACGCCCTTCTTTCCGCCTTCGATGACCTCGCGAACGGTGATGCCGCGACCCTCGAGGTAGCGGCGATCCTGACGGGGGAGGAGGCTCATGCCGCACCCCCTTCCGTGGTCTGGGGCACGCCGGTGAAAAAGTGCTCCAGGCCCGCATCCGCGAGGCAGATCAGATCGGTGTCGCCAACCAGGATGTCATCCTTGCCCGGGATCACCTGCCAGACGGCGAACTTGGCGGGATCGACCCCGGCCAGCGTCTTGAGCACGCGCCCGCTGATGACCTAGTGGCCCCACTCGAGGCGTTTGCCATCGATGTCGAAGCGGAAGGATTCCGCGCTCGGGAAGACCAGGAAGCGCTCTACCTGGCCGGGGCGCAGATCCGTGGTTTCCTCGAGGCGCAGTTCCTCGAGTTCACCGTTGCGCAGCACCTGGAACACGAGGTGTTCCTCGGCCTTGCGGAAGCCGGCCTCCTCGATGATCTGGCGGCCGGTGGGCTTCGGATCGTCGATGACGGCGTCGGTGAACTCCAGGTCGTGGTCGCCGACCTTGACCTTGTAGGGGCCGTGGTCGCGGGGCTTGCGGCCGGCCTTCACGGCGGCCTGGAGATCTTCGATTTCGATCGGTTCGGTAGACATGGCAGCAAATCCTTTTCTTGTCTGCTCGACGCCAGCAGCAGGCGCCTTATGCCCCCTATGCTCCCGAGAGGCGGCCCATCGGACGCTGCCGTCAGAAAATTCGCAAAAGAGTTTCGCGCCGCCTGATGCCGGTCCTATGGCGGCACGGCGAGGTCGTCGCTTCTACCAGATATTGTCGATGAATTTTCAGGCACAACATGGTATGGTGTGCTCTCCGTCGGCGCTCCCGAAAAACGAAGCCCTCGGAAAATAATCTTCGACGAAGGTGTCCGATGGGCGTCTTTTCGGGAGCATATACGAGTGACAGGCAATCGAGCGGCTCATGAAAGACGACAAAGACGTAGACAAGTTCTACACCCCAGAAGACGCCACCGAGGCAACTCGAAACCTGTCAGCCGAACAGAAGCGAAGGCTTGAGGCGGCGGCCAGAAGGCGCGCCTGGTTCACGGGCGACCATAAAGGCCTGCTGTATGAGGCCATCGCAAGCACAGCAGAGGGGAGGAGACGATGGAACCGTTCCGTCGATATCGTGCGCCATCTGGACAAGGCGATGCAGAGCATCACCTCCAATGCCGCGAAGCGCAGAAAGGTCGCCGCCGACAATCGCGAAGAGCTATTGGCACGAGTCGAATGGCGGGGTGAGGAACCATCGACCGAGGCCGCCCTCGAGGCCCGCGAGTTCCGTGAAGAGCAACACGCTAAGGCCATCGAACTGTGCGGTGACGATTGGGAAGTGCAACTTCTCGTAGAAGGTCTGCTGAACAACAGCACGCCGGAAGAGCTAGTCGAGCTCTTCGGTAGCAAGACCTCATATGAAACGGTCCGGAGAAGAATGAATCGAAAAATTGAGAAGTACCGGGCCCAGGGTGATAACCGATGACGAAAAAGAAAGACCCCGGAGTGACCCGTCTCGAAGACGAGTTGGTGGAAGATGTCTTTGCCATGAGCGACGCTGAGATCGAGGCGGAGCTGCGGGAAGAGGGCGTCGATATCGACACGTTCGACAAGGAAATGGACGGTCTCTTTGCGTCCGCCCTCGCAGAGGGTGGACAACGGCGCCTGCAGGACGCTCGCAAGGCGGTCGACCTACATAATGAAAGACAGAAGCGGAAAGAGCAGCACAAGTCCCAGGACGAGCTTCGCGCACAGATCGCCGCGATCGTGGCCGGCAACCCTGACCTGACGATGGCCGCCCGCAACTTCGAGAAGGAGCACGACGGCGATCTAGAGGGAGTCCTTGAGGACCTGCAAGAGCTCACGGGTGATGATTGGGATGAAGATGAGTGATGCGCATCATCCGTGATCCAGAGGAGTTGCTCAGGGAATTCGGTGTCTCGCGCCCCGACCAGATAGACTTGGAGGCTATCGAGTGGACACAGAACGCGCGTGTTCAGTACCGCACCTTACACGGATGCGAGGCACGGATCATTGGTGCCGGGAACCGTGCGAAAATCTCCCTACAGCCGGATGGGAACCCGCGCCGGAGACGGTTTTCGCTCGCACATGAAATCGGTCACTGGCAATGCCACCGTGGCAAGACGCTAATGTGCCAGGCTGGCGATATCGAGACGGGTAGCACGATCGGGAAGCTTCCAGAGCGCGCGGCTGATCGCTTCGCCGCGCAGCTTCTGATGCCCGAGTTTCTGATCCGTGAGAGCCTTCGTGGTTACAACAGTCGTTTCGACATGGGAACGATCAGGGCCATGGCGGATGACTTCGACATGAGCCTGACGGCTGCAGCAATCAGGCTGGTCGAGCGCAATACGCAGCCTAGCTTTCTCGTCTGTCATACTTCGAAGGGTCGGAAGTGGTTCACTCGCTCCCCGAAGGTGGACCAGCGATGGTTTCCCATGGACCAGCTGGATAGAGACAGTCTCGCGTTCGACGTCCTGTTCGGCGGAGTGCCCGACGACAGTATGCTGCGCGCGAGCGGAGCGGATGCCTGGTTCGACAAACCATGGGCGGACGAGATACCGATCAAGGAACAGACAGTTCGCATCTACGACGATGAGGTGCTGACGCTATTGGTCGTGCAGGATGAGCGCATGCTTGCGAACTGACATTGGAAACTGCCAACTAGGCGTGCGAGCGGGTGAGCTAGCTGGTCATCTCTCTGCTCCCGTATCTCGGCCTACCATCCCGACTATCGGCTCGACTGGCCGATGAACGGCAGACTGTTGCCCTGAAGGCGGTCGATGGACTTCGTAGTCCAGAGCGCGGATAGAGGCTAGATGCAGACAGGTTCATCTGCTAATCCACTACCCATTGTATGAGCTGCACTTGAGTCCAGTGCGAGCCGGGGAGTTCGTCATCGAATGATGGATTGGAACTGTTTGCTCAGTGGCAAGCGATTCGGAGATATGCTCGGGCGTAGGAAGCCAGAGGGTAAACCAGCCGGCCCAGCGTTTGCGGGCGGCCAGTTCCGTCTACCGCAAGAGCGCGACCATGATCGCATCCTTTTCTCAACTCCTTTTCGTAGAATGGGCGACAAGACCCAGGTCTTCCCTCTCGAAAGTATCGAGAGCATTAGGACCCGTTTGACCCATTCCTATGAAGTGGCAAATCTGGCGCGTTCGCTTGGCGTAGAGATTGCGCACACGCTTTCCGACAAGTTGCCCGAGGACGCCATCAGGGTACTGCCCGCGGCACTTGCTGCCGTGGGTTTGGCGCATGATATCGGCAACCCTCCGTTCGGACATCAAGGCGAGTTCGCAATTCGGGCGTAGTTCGAAAGAAACAAAGACGTTCTCTTCGTCCCGCCCACTGAACCAGAGCTCTCCGAGGTAGCCGCAGACGTCGACTTGCTCGAAGATCAGCACAAGAACGACTTCCTTCTTTTCGAGGGTAACGCGCAAACGCTGCGCGTGCTCACGAAGCTGCAGGTTATCGGTGACGATCTTGGGCTAAATCTATCTGTCGGCACGCTCGCTGCGGTAATGAAATACGTTGCGTCATCGGACACTCTCGACAAGTCCAAGCAAGCCCGCAAAAAGGTCGGATACTTCGCGTCGGAGCGGTATCTTGTCGAGCGAATTCGCGAAGAGGCTGGTCTCAAGAACGATAGCCGACATCCGCTCGCCCTGGTCATGGAGGCTTGCGATGATATCGCCTATTCCGTTTTGGATGCAGAGGACGCGATCAAGAAGGGGCTGGTCTCGCTCAACGATCTGCTCGCGGCGTTGGATTATCACCCTGACGGTGAGGATAAGCTGGACGCGGTGACAAAGCACCTATGCGAGCTTGCGCGTTGGGAGCTGGATTTCCTGCGACGTCAGCAGCTTCATCCGAGCGAGCTTCAAGATGTTGCAACCCAGAAGTTCCGCGTTCATGCAATCCACCTGATGGTTTCGGCGGTGGCCGAAGCTTTCAGGAAAAACTACGCATCAATAATTGCGGGGTCATTCGAAGGTGAATTGATAAAAGCGTCGGAGGCTGCGAAGCTCTGTAGTGCTCTCAAGAAATTTGACCGAGAGAACGCGTTTAGTCACAGGTCAGTGCTCGAAATCGAGTTGAATGGGTACAACGTTCTCAATCGGTTGATGGATTTCTTGTGGGTTGGAATCAGTGAGCGCAAAGCCTTCCAAGACCTGGCGAGCGATCGAACAACGCCTTTTGCGGCGTATGTTTACAGCCGGATTTCAAAGAACTATCGGCGCATGTTTGAAGGCAAGGTTGATCAGTACCACCCCAATCCCAAACTGCCCATACGCTACAAGGAGATGCAGCTACTCACGGACATGGTGTCTGGTATGACGGATCAATTCTGCATTGATCTTTATCAGGACTTTGAGCCGCATTATCGGGAAATGAGACGGGTCGATGGAACGCCAGCTTGAGCGTAGGGTCCAATACTTTTTCAGGTCGCGCTATCGCGGGCGTGAGGATGTGCGCAACGTATTGAAGGATCTCCGTAGGCACGGACGTCTTGTGTTGGTTGGAGGCATGCTGCGCGACCTTGCACTTTTTGGGAACGCTGGCTTCAGATCAGACTTGGACTTCGTGATCGCGCCATATGATCTCAGCAACTTCGAAAATCATATGGCATCGATTGGAGCGCGCGTAAATCGATTTGGTGGCTACGCCCTACCGTCCAGAAAGTGGCAGATAGATGTATGGCCGTTGGAGCGAACTTGGGCGCATGTAGCTGGTCATGCGAGGGTGCGCACAGTCGGAGACCTTCGAAGAGCAACGTTCTTCACATGTGACGCCATTCTCTATGACCTTGATTATCGGAAGTTAAGGGCAGCTCCAGACTATTTTGGAGATCTTACCAAGAAGGTTCTTGAGATAAATCTTAGACCAAACCCCAATCCCAAAGGAAACGCGGTTCGCGCTTTCAAATACGCCTTGATAAAGGGTTTTCGGTGGGGGCCCCAGCTCTCCGAGTTTGTCGATGAAGTAATAGAGCGCGAGGGTTGGAGCGCACTGCTGGAAGCAGAACAGCGTTCGTTCTCTTCACGGCATCTCGAACGAGTTTGCTTTAAAGACCTAATACGAGAACTTCGGTCGCATGTTTCGGGAGGCCAGAGTGACCCTTTCGACGCCGCATCCTTTCAGAGGAATTCTCAGCTTGCACTGCCCTATTGCTGATCAGCGCCATACTCTGATCCTATCGGAGTTAACTACCTCCACAAGATAAGATGCTGATCGACTAGGGGCCCAGAGCGTCAAACACGTAAGATCAATCTCGGCAGGGCTCCAAAAAAGGTCTCAGTCTACCATCTGGCTTCGAAAATGACGGCAACCCGGCTCAGTACATCGATCGATTGCCCCTCTGACAATGCCGTGCACCGAGCAAAGAGTTCCTGCATCCTTTCACTTACAGCCGAGCGGACATCGTCTGGCTGTTCTTGGAAAGCTCGGTAGATCGCGTCGATCCCGAGGTAGTCGGGTATTTCGCCGCCAGATGCACTCCTTTGGCTAACCGTCTCCTTCGCCTCGATCCAGAACACATCGAGCTCGTGTGCCCAAGCTTCTGCCAGCTTTTCCAGCGTCGGCAGAGTTGAGGAACCGAAGAGCCTTTGACCGGCATCACCTGTGTCGTGCCCTGACAGAAAACTAGCGAGAGAGGAAAGAAGGGAAACCGTTCGAGCTGGCCGAACATCCCAGTGGGTCAGATGCGCAAGGGTGCTGCCAAGCCGGCTGAACGTAGCTGATATCGCGTTCAGTTCTGGGCGGTGGCTTTGCATGTCTCGGCGACGCGTTTCGGCATAGGCGGCGGATAGGAGCCTAGCTGCTTCAACCTGGTCGCCAATGATCTCTGCGCGCCCATCGACATCTCGAACGGCAATCAAGCGAGGCGGTAGCACCGTAGGGTCTTGGGGGCTGCCTGTGCGACCGCCCAAGAGGAGGATGGTGACTGGCTCAACCGAGGACAGAAGGCAGAGTTCCGCTCCCCAGAGACCTCGAGGGTTTGCGTTCCAGACCCGGCGCAGAACGTCAGCCGGCAGCACACGCCGAAGCTCTTCAAGCTGATCGAAGTAATTGCTGGGGCGGAGGATGCGCGGTTTCTTGACCTGTTCGAGAACAAGATCGGTCAGATCACCGGCAGAAAACTCAACCAACTCTGATGGTAGGTCTTCGGCGCCAACACCTGACAGGAGAGCGATGCTGGCGACACGAGCACGCGCCTTGTGATCCGATGACAGAACCAGCCCGGGCAGGTCGAAGGTGTAGTAGTGGATGCGGGAATTGGGACTGTCGATCCGGTCGATCCGGCCCAACCCCTGAATGAGGCTCTTGACGTCGGACGTGACGCCAATGATCCCAAGCGCCGAGGCGATTTGGAGGTTGATCCCTTCCGCCATCTGGAATGTGAGGAACATGGCCCGTGGCTTTAGCGGGTCGACATGTTTCCCATCGATGCCGAAATACTCCTGCGCATCTGCTCCCGATCGGATGTGATGCAGCTTCTTACCGGTCTTGATCCGTGCACCAGGTGCGACCACGAAGACTTCGGGTCCTCTTCCGCGATGCCCAGCAAGAAGCCTGGCATAGACCTCGAGCACGCCGACCCGCTCAGCAAGGAAGATGGCATGGCCATGCTTTCGAAGGATGCCTCGCATGACGTCGGCCCGGGCTTCATCAATGCTGTCGAGGCTGGAGTGATTCAGAAGCCTGCTGATCCGGTCACAAATCGGCGTTTCGCTGTCCTCAGCTTTGGCATCGACTTCTTCGGTTAACGCGCCATCCGGAATGGCAATACCGCGGGCGTTCTGTTTCTCGGCGCGTCTTAGGTTTTCTCCGATTGATGCCCGCCCTCGTTGATCGGCTTCGCTGTCGCGCTCGCGGGCCCATTCTTCGCGCGCAAAGGTTATCGACGCACGCAGCAGTGCAAGAAAGTTCCGAATGTGGATACGCGATTTGTCATGGAATTTGATTTCTGTGTGGGCGGCGCGTTGGGGATCAGCAGAAACAAGGGTCACCCCAGTCGTAATGCATTCCGCCAATGCCTTGATCCGCTCAATAATTTGGCGCTGCTGATCACTCAGCGCCGTATCCTCTCGGTGGCTTCGGATCGTTGGGTAGACGAAAGCGCCGGACTTTCGATTCGCACTCTCCCCAATGCAATCCCGTTGGCGCCGCACGACGTATGGCGCCAGGGCGTCGGCCAATCCTTCCTGAAGCGCACTGATTTGCAGCCCGCCGGTCTCTAGCTGGCGTTCCACTTTGTTGACTTCGCCCTGTAGTGCTTCCGCGCTGTCGAACAGGTCGTCCTGCACGCTTTGATCTTCGATCCGGCGGTTCATCTGGTCGAGGTGGCGCACGAGCTCTCCCCGCGTTCGAACCTTGGCCATGTGTTGGTTGATCTGCTCCGTGATGGGCGGAGGCACATAGATCGAGGCGCGCTTCTCATGGAATGCAAGCAAGCCGTCCAGGCCTTGGTTTCCCATTAGCGTCGCCGACAAACAGGCGGTCCAGATCGCCGGACTGCGTTCGAAGACAAGCGAACGTGCAGAAGGTGCAAGGTATCGCGAGCTCAGTCGGTGGCTTTCATCGACGATCATTGATGCAGACGAACGGACCGCCCGGTTGATCTCGTCCAATTCCGCAGTCTCCTCCTTACTTCGCCGCGACAGGTGACTGTGCTTGATCGGTTTGAAGTTCGCAGGCGCGTTTGTTGTCCAGTTCTTCAGAACGCTTGCGGGTATCAGGGCGAGCGAGCCAAGCCGTTGTTGATCGGCGCGCTCTCCCCAGGAAAAGGCTGTTTGCCCATGGCTGACCGGTAGAACTGTTGCCAGGTGTTTTCCGATGTCGGTCTTCCCCGCACCAGTTGGCGCTTCGACAAAGGCAAAGCCGTGTTCATAGACCGTCCCTGCAGCCTCATAGACAAGATCGGCCTGGAAGGGTTGAGGCGGACGTCCGGCGCTGGTTTCGCCCGCGACACGCCAGGGGGTGAAGGTTGTGGCTTCGTGAACCGTTCTGGCCACTGCTTCTTCGGGTGAGACAAGGCGGATCAGCGCTCGCAGGATTTCCAGCGCTGATTCAGTCCAATCGCGCCCCATGTCCCAATACTGCTCAGCGGCCGCGCGACGTGCAGTCGCAAGTTCGGGCCAGGCATCGGCGTCGTCCATGAATTCCAGATTCCGGCGCAGACCATTGATCGAGAAATTAGCACTTCCTGAAAGTGCATTATCCTCGCCAATAAGGAGCTTCGCATGAAGCATTGGTGGGCGCCGCCCCAGTCTATCTTCTGCTAGTTCCGGATCGAAAATGCGGAACTTGATAATTCCGCGCTCGATTGCGTTCATTGCAAGAACTGCGCGCAGGTCGGCCAAATCAACAACCGAAAAGCCCCTTGCGCCAAGGAAATGCTGGCGTACTTCTTCGGCCACTGACCGGCCGCTGCCACCTAAAGCCTGTCGTGTTTCGGAGTTGGAGCCAAAGACGATGCGGACGCTGCCTGCTGGGCGTTCGCTGAGGTTGTCGACTGTTTCGAGCAAGATGGTCAGAGAAGACAGGAAGTCCTGATAACCTGTGACAATCAAGCAACTCGGTTGCCTTAGAACGGGCTTGACCAAGTCACTTACCGAGCGCGTTGCATTGTCGCCCCAGGCCTCATGTCCAGACGCAGGAGGCACTTCGGCCGTGCGCTCATCTCGATCAGAGTCGCCTCCGCGCGAGAAGAACCGTGAAATCAGTCCCTGCCGCTCTGTGGTTGCCATGTGCCGTTGTCTTCCTATGCCGCCGGGGGCAACGCTAAATTGGTTTTTTCTAAGCTATCAGTCTTGATTTGGAATTCCGAGCTCCGCCCAAAGCTCGCGCGGTACTGGCGAGACTAAATCCCACTGTACTTCGATTGGCTTCTCACCCTTCCATCCGGCGAACCTGGGCTTCCCGCAATAGATGAACGGATTAACCTTGCCGTTCACCTTGTTCCCGCGGCGGATAAACAGGTGCACTTCGTGGCCTTCCTCGCCGTTGATGACCCGGCCATGCTTGCTGTCCTGCCGCGTCTGGTTCTGGCTGAACCATTTCAGTCGTGACGGGCTGAGAAACGCGTTTTCGTAGGTCAGGTCCTGGGTCGAGACATTTGCGAGAAGGATCATGATCTTCTTTTCGGGCAGTGCCTTCATCCCGGTGCGCCAGACGTTTTGCTTGTACTCTTCCCCTAAGAACTCAGCGATGTCCGACACATAGTAGCGCTGCCAAAGCGCCAGTTCTTTCGGTTTGCCGACAAAGGTCGCGGATGCCTCGGCGGCCTCGCGAACGATGGGCGTTTCCGCCAAGCGCCATTCGACCAACTCGCGCACAAGCGGTTCCAGCTCCCCAGAAGCGTCAGGTCGCGCCAGCCGAAAGCCGTCGCTGCCCTGCGCCAGGTGCGGGTTGAACGCC
Organism: Jannaschia halovivens; assembly: GCF_046452375.1. Lineage (NCBI taxonomy): Bacteria > Pseudomonadati > Pseudomonadota > Alphaproteobacteria > Rhodobacterales > Roseobacteraceae > Jannaschia > Jannaschia halovivens. The sequence goes on from NZ_JBKFDJ010000001.1 coordinate 66,168, forward strand.
AGCTCTGACGCGCCATCGCTCGGTTGCCGCCCGGCCACGATGTCGCGCAATCCGGTCAAGGCGGATCGGGACAAACCCCTGGGCCGTTCCAATTCACCCAAGAGACGACCGTGAGTGGCGAAAGGACGTTCGGGTAAGGCATCGCCCATGTCCCGGACGAAGTCGAACCAGCCGCCGTGGCCGGAAGCGCGGGGATCGAAGCCGTTTCGGAAGACTTCGACAGCCGTAGGGCGAATACCGTTCCGGTCCCGGAAGTCGACATAGAAGGCTTCGAGCTCCGCCGCGCCTTCCTTCGGACGGAGGAGATTGCGCAGGATGTCGATGACCTCGAGCTCATAGGTGATCTCGCAGCCCTTCGGCATCTGGAATTCACCGGTCTGAAGCGCGTCCAGCTTGGTCGAGATCGAGCGATCGCCTGTGCCGGCCTGCAGAAGGGTCGCGACCTTGGTCAGGAAGCTGCGGTGGTTGCCGATATAGTCGATTACTTGCAGCACCTTGCCTTCGACGCGGCGGAGGCCGCGGCCGAGTTGTTGCAGCCAGATAATCGCGCTTTCGGTGGGGCGCAGCATTAGCACGGTGCCGATCTCGGGCACGTCCACACCTTCGTTGAACATGTCGACCGCGAAAAGGATGTCGATCTCTCCGCGACCGAGCGCTGCCAGGGAACTCGCCCGCGGTGCGGAGCTTCGACCCGAATGGACCGCGACTGCGTTCAACCCGGCGGTGCGGAAGTAATCCGCCATGTAGTCGGCGTGGCGCATCGAACAGCAAAAGCCGATTGCGGGGCCGGTTGCGCGTTTTCGGTATTGTTCCAACGCGTTTAGGGCTCGCGTCTCGGTGGCCAGGGCCGCGTCTAGCGCGGTCGGATCGAACTGGCCGGATCGCCAGGGGATCTGTGCGTAATCCACGTCATCCGGCACGCCGAAATAGTGGAAGGGTGACAGGTGCCCCGCATCGATCCCGCGAAACAGGTCGCATTCGTAGACGAGGTTTTCGCCGCAAAGGCCAAGCAAGTCGGCGCCATCCGTCCGGTCTGGCGTTGCGGTGAGGCCCAACAGGAAGCCGGGCGTGAAATGCTCGATCAGCTTCTGATAGGTGCGGGCGGCGGCGTGGTGGAATTCATCAACCACGATATAGTCGAAATGATCCCGGTCGAATTGGCGCAAGTGACCGACGCGGCCAAGCGTTTGGACCGAGGCGAAGAGGATTTCTGAATCTGCCTCCTTCTCGGTACCCGTGTAGCGGCCGAGCATGGCTTCGGGGCGCACCTTGCGAAAGGCTGCCATCGCTTGGGTCAGGATTTCGTCCCGGTGAGCAACGAACATTATGCGGCCCGCCCTGGCACGGATCGTGTCGAAGGCGGCGAGCCAGGTCTTTCCCAACCCGGTGGCCAGCACGACAAGCCCGGCGCGGTGGCCGTTCAAACGGCTTTGTGTAAGCGCCGCCAGCGCCTCCTGCTGGATCGTATGCGGCTCCGGTGGTGGACCTTCCTCTGCCGCAACGCGTGCGGTGAATTCGGGCATTGGCCGGGCCCGGCGGCGCTTGGAATAGGCATCGATCCACTCAGCCGTAAGTGGTTTCACCTCCGGACGTGCGAGAAGATCGTCAAAGGCGGCGGCCACGCTGTCTGCCGCCTCCTCGGAATGTAGGTTCCATTCCACACCATCGGTCAGCGCCGATTGAGACAGGTTCGAACTGCCGACGATCGCCGCCCCACGTGCATCGGCGGCCCGGAACAGCCAGGCCTTCGGGTGAAAGCTGAGGCCTCCCGTTTCGAACACGAAGAGATCGGCGCCTTCCAGGTCCAGCAGACGCGCCAAGGCGGTAGGGTCGGTCGTGTCGAGATAATCGCCCACCACGATCCTGAGCCGTCCGCCACGTGCCAGCAGCTCGCGGAACCAGGGCTCGAGCAAGGCCACGCCGCTGTCCATGGCAAAGGCAATCGCAAGGTCGACCGATTGCGCGGCGTCCAACCGTTCGGCGAGCAGAGGCAAGAGCGGATCGCGGCCGCCGGTCGTCAGGCGTGCGCCACTGGCTTCCCGGAGGTGGAAATGGCCGTGATCGGATGAGGCAACGAAACCAGCCGTGCCGCGACCAAGTGCGGCGCCGACCTCGGCCAGCATGGTCATCTGTTCCGGGCCGGTCAGGTCATCCCACGCGGGCACATGCCGAGGGGCGGGGATTAATCCGGCCTCACGGTGCATGCAGATCGGGCAGCTGAGGCGCGGGTTAGTCACACTCGTCCAGATTGATCTTTTCTACTGAGACCATTGGTAAGGATCGCCGCTGCCATGTCCAGGCGCTGGGGCGATGCGGTGCCGGTAAGAGCTGTGATTTCCGGCCGCAATCCCCTTCGAAAAAGTGGGACACAAATCCGAAAAAATCCGATAAACATGGTGAAAGAAAAAAGTCCCACCACCTCGTAACTTATTATAATACAAACAACAGGTTATGCCGCCCCCGGGCACCATATTTACCCCGTCATGGCCCGTGCCGCGCATGGTTCGGATGTGGTCCCTGTGTAAACGGTGCGCAGGTGCGCGATCCAGCCTATCGCCTGACCGTTGACCGACGCCGCATGACCCGGCCTAATACGCCTCGTGTATTGGGTGCGTTCGGAAGGTTTGGCATGACGGGACTGAACCTTTTGCGGGGTGCCGCGAGCGCATTTCTCCTGTTGATGCCCGTCGGGGTCGCCGGTCAGACAGTGGACGCGGGGGTCGGGCCGCTTTGGGAGCAGCTATCGACTTCCGACGATACGCTCGCGCTGAAAGCGTTCATCGACATCTTTCCGTCCAGCCCACAGGCCGACGCGGCACGGGCGCGGCTCGATCGGCTCGCCTCGGGGGCGGAGGCCGCGCGGTTCGAGATTACCGATTGCGACCGCCTGGCCGCCCACCCGGAGGACGTGGACCGCCGGGTGGCTGTGGGCGTGTCGATGGACGAATTGCGATCCGCTCCCGAAGCGGCTATCGACGCATGCTATGCGCGTGCACTGATCGATCCTTCGGGGCGCGCGGCCTTCCAACTCGCACGCGCCTACTTCGCGATCGATGATCAGGTCAGCCGTCGCAAGTGGCTGCAACGCGCGGCGGATGCCGGCTACCCGCGCGCCGTGATGCGCGAGCTCTACCTGTTGGCCGACGGGGCTGACGGCGCCACCCCGAGCGTCGCGGACTACGAGGATTACGCCCGCCGCTTTACCGAGATCGGAGCCACCTACCCGGTGTCCTATGTCAAGGCCGCCCGCATCCACTGGGATCACCTCGGCGGCCCGCGCGAGGACGCCGCGCAGATCGTTTCGCTGCTCGAGCGCGCGGTGGCAGGCGGCTGGTGGCAGGCGCGCCGTGAACTGGCGCTCTTCGCGCTCGAGGATCAGCCGCTTCTCTCGATGTTCGACCATGTAATCCTGCTCACCGGCTTGATCGATGACGACCAGTCGTCCCGTTGGGCGCAGGTCGGCCTGGCGCTCCAGATCGACGCGATCTTCGAGATGTATCGCAACGGTGAGTTCGACCGGAACGAAACGCTTACCACGACGACCGGTGCGCGGATCGGCGAGGACGGAGTCATGTCCGAGGCAGAGTTCCAGAGGGTGATCGACTGGATGCTCGATGGGATCGAGTTCTCGAACGACGTCGAGCGCCTGCCCGTGGAAGACCGCATGGCGTCGCTTCTGCGGCTTCTCTACGTCTATCCGCGCACGGTCCCGGCGCAGACGCTCGTCATGAACCGCAGCGACGAGCCGCAGTCGGACGACCGGATCGAGCGCATGTGGGCGTCGCTCTGCACGATCTTCCGCGCGCCGATGCCGACCGAGACGCAGAAGCGGCAGGTCGATGACCTCTGTCGCGAGTTGCGGGCGACGTACGACACCGAGACGATGCAACCGGCGATGAAGCGGCACGACGCTCGCCTGCAGGTGCAGGGCGAACTGGCGGAGGTTCGGCGGTTCCTCGGACGGGGACCTGGTGACCCCCTAGAGCTACGCGACTGCATCGAGGTGTCCAACACGAGCCGGATGCCGCCTGCCCGACAGGGGGAGCCTTTCACCTACAGGGCCGATGTCGCGAACAGGTGCCCGATCCCGGTACGGGCCGTGATCCAGCTGCGGACCTATGCAACGGCGCCCAACGGAAAAACGGATGCCCGCCTCAATGGGATCGTCGCACCGGGCAACACCGAACGTCTGACCGCCGAGACCGATACTGATTTCGCCTATTCGGGACGCTGGGCGTGTCACCGTCTCTGGCAGGGTGTCCGGAGCGGCGGCACGCTACAATGCGACACCGAACTGAACACCGGCATCCAGCCGATCAAGGGGTTCGTTTCCAGCTTCGGATACGTCGTCGACAGGGACGCGATCCTCGGCAGGGTGGGCGCCATCGCGCGCGGCGAAGTCGCCGGGGGCGCCGGCCCGGGCGCTGTCGGCATCCCGGCGGACCAATGTGCGCTGATCGTCGCCTCGCGCCAGACCCTTGCCGAGGCCCAGTCTTATATCGATGGATTCCCGAACACCGAGGAGTGGTTCTGGAAGGTCTTCGAGGCGCGGAACGGCTGGCTCGCGATCTCGGCAAGTCTTGTCATCGCCGAGCAGTCGTCCCAGTCGCTCGCGGAGCTGAAACGCGATGGGCTGATTCCCGACGACAGCTATTGCGCGAAGGGCGTGGGCTTCGTGCGGCGACTGCTCTAGGCGCTCATTCCAGCCCTTGGTCCTCGCCATAGACGAAGTCGTAGAGAGCGTCGGCCGACACGGCGCCCGCGTCGTCGGCTTGTTTCCCCCAGAGTGCCGCAAGTCCCTCGTCTTTCGGCAGGACCGTGCCGGAGAGATAGAGCTGCTCCAGTTCCCGGAAGGCGTTGGCGTAACCCTGTCCGGCGGCCAGGTTGATGTAGGACAGTCCCTCGCGCTGCATGTCCGTCGCCTCCTCCTCCCCGGCGAGGAGGGCGGCGTCCAGCAACCAGGCCCCGAGGACGAACTGGGCCTCGGCCATGCCTGTACCCGCGGCGGCGCGGGCCCATTCGATTGCCCTGTCGGTTCGGTCGGATTGATGCAGGTTGCGGGCGTAGCGGTATTGCGCCTCGGCATTGTCCCCGAAGGCCGCCAGACGGAGCCATGCCGAAGCGACCCAGACGGTGCCGAGACCGTTGACCGATGGACGACGACCTGCCCGGATATCGACGGCGCGCTGCACCATCTCCGCAGCCGTCAGCCCCTGCGGTGCCTGGCAGGCCAGGAAGGCGGCCTCCGTCAGGTCTGGTCCTGCCCCGTCCGAAAGCTCCTCGGCCAGATCGACCACCCCGCCGGCATCCGATCCGAATGTGAAGGGAAGGCGGGTCTCGGTCGTCAGCACCCGCGACGCCCAGCACAGCGCGGCCGCCGGGTCCCGCGTCGCGGCCGTCTGTCCGAGCGGGTCGGTTCGGGAGTAGATATAGGCCAATCGCATCCGCGCGGTGGGGCTGTCCTGAGCCCGCCTCAGATACCACGCCAGCGGGCGGGACCAATCGGCCAGATCCTCGCCCAGTTCCTGGGCGAGTTGTTCGATCGCAATCTGAAACCGGGGGTCCTGTGCCGCCTGCGCGCGTCTCAGAAGGGCCAGGGCATCGGTCTTGGTGGCGGCATCGGGCGTCGGGCCGTCCAGCGCCATCCGCGAAGCCGTGATGACCAGCGCCCCGACATTGCCGTCCTCGACCATCCAGGGCAGCCATTCCTCCAGACGCTCCTCCATGGCCGAGGCGTCGGTGCGGCCGTCGAACGTCAGACCCAGCATCAGGTCCTGTGCGGCCCGGTCGCCGGCGCGGGCGGGGGGCAGAAGGCGGGCGATCAGCGCGTCGAAGTCCGGATCGTCGCCCTCGAGTTCGGCGTGGACTGCGTCGAGGTCCGGCCCGGTCGCGGCCGGTTCGGTGATGTCGGGCGCCGGTACCGGCGTACCGCTCAGCCCCGTGCGGGCCAGCCATTGCAGGGATTGCACGCGGCCCGCCTCGGCGAGGGGCCGGTGGTATTGGGCCGCGCGCGCCAGATCCGGTTCCAGACCCAGCCCGCCGACCTCGTAGGCTTCGGCGAGATCGCGGTTGGCGAGCGCCGATCCCCCCGCCGCCGCTGCCTCGAGCGAGGTCAGCATCTCGTCGGGTCTCAGCGCGAGATCGGGCCATTCGGCGAGGGTTGCCCCGAGGCGGTAGTGCGCGTCCACGTCGCCAATCGCGATGCCCCGGCGGCTCCACTCGATGGTCGCGGCCGCGCGATCGGCCGCGTCGATCTCGGGCAGGCAGACATCGTTGAAATAGAGATAGCTCATCGCCCCGATCGCCGCCTCGAATCCCTGCGCGGCCGCCGAGGCATAGAGCGAGAAGCAGGCCTCCGCATCGAAGGCCGTGCCCTCTTCGAGAAGGTACATCGTGGCCGCGCTGTGCTGTGCCTCGGCGTAGCCCTGGTCGGCGGCCCGTCGAAACCACGCCAGGGCCTTCTCGTGGTCCTGAGCCACGCCGTCGCCGTTGTAGTAATGCCGTGCGAGCGCGTCCTGCGCCGACCGATCCCCCGCGGCGGCCTGAGACAGGAGATCCGCCATCGGGGATGTCTGCGCCGTCGCGGGCACCGCTCCCGACCAGACGGCGCCCAAGACGAAGACGAGGAGGAGGGACACACGCATGGGACAGATCTCTTGAAACAACCTCAGAAGCGTAGCGGAGCGAATACGGACTGCATAGCGACCTCATCGGCCCGCTGACCGTGAGCCCTCCGTCTGCGTCTGGCGGCCGTGCAGCCTTGGCACGCACCGGGGGCCGTCCACTGCGCCTCGGGGTGCCGCCATGGGCGACCTTTCGGCCCGTGAGACTAGAGGTGATCTTCGAGAGGCGGGCTTCGTCCGATGCCGCCCCGCGCCGTCCTGTCGCGTGGGCGACGACGAACGGACGATGCCGACCTTTCCCCCCTTTAAAGGGCGATTGTATATTTGACAAACCCGCCATGCAGAAGCATGTTCGAGCTCCGTTAGTTAGGAGATTCGGACCATGTCGCTTTTCGCCGTCACCTACGATCTGGTTGCCGCGAAGGACTACGGCAGCCTCATTGACCGCTTGAAAGAACTGGACACCGTCCGGGTTCAGGATTCGCAATGGCTGCTCTATGCGGAAAACACAGCCAAAGAGGTCAAGGACCACCTCGCCGAGTACATTGACAGCGACGACAGACTGATGGTCATCGAGTTCAACAAGAGACCGGCCTACACGCTGGCGCTGAAAGGAACGAACGCCTGGCTGGACAGGTTCCTCTAGCCCCTGTCTTGCTCCACCTTTGCGCCGTGAGCGCCGTAAGGCAGGCCGTCGACTTTGAATGTGATGCCGAATAGCCGGGCGATAGCGTTTAGAATGCGAAGTTTCATGGTATGATAGTACCCCATACGAGTGAGGTGTATCAATACCTCATTCGCCCTTGTCGTCGTCCTTCGGCTTCTGCTTCGCCAACTTGCGTAGCCGTTCGTTGAAGCGGGCCTCGTCGTCGTCCGCCTCTAGTTCGCGAGCGGCCTTGCGGAAGCGCTCCATCTGACTATCCCTGTTCTCTGACATGGTTACTGAGCCTCCCGCCCAAACTGATCGGTATCTGTTTTCAGACGAAGCGGGATGCTTCACCTTCGCAAGACGGCAGAACGTCAGCCGTTACTTTATCCTATGCACTGTCACGATGTCAGATCTATCCGTAAGCGAGGACTTGGCCCAACTTCGTCGTGACCTGCTTTGGCGCGATATCGAATGCGACGACTATTTCCACGCCACGACCGATACCCAGCAAGTCCGAAATGCCGTGTATGAAGCTATTTCAGGCCACAGCTTCCGAGTTCAAGCTACGGTCTGCGAGAAATCAAAGGCGCAACCGCAGGTCCGAGAGACCAAAGCGCGCTTCTACAAGTACCCATGGTTCTATCACTTCAAGTTCGGCATCTCGCCGCGCCTCAAGGCTGGCGACCGGCTGCTGGTTACAGCGGCTGCTATCGGGTCGAAGAAGGAGAAGCTGACTTTCTCGCAAGCGCTAAGCGATACCATCGGCCAGAGCGCGGAAGGCACCCCCTTTCGGATCGATTTCCGGCCGGCTAAGTGCGATCCGTGCCTGCAAGTCGCTGACTACTGCGCATGGGCGATTCAACGTCAGTGGGAGAGAGGCGACGATAGATCGTACAAGCTAATCCAAGATCGAATTACCTACGAGTATGAACTTTGGGAGAAAGGGCAAACCCACTACTACTAGCCCGCTGGCCATGGCCCGCCATATCGGCAATCTTGGCTATCGACTGAAGCGCCCAGGGGCGCGTATCACCAAGCAAGAGCCACCCAGCCAGCAGTACTAGCTGCCTACATAGTTGCCCCTAACACTCCGAAAGTCAAGTCTTGGGCTTCCCCTTAAACCGCTGATTTCGCGTGAGTTCCTTCATACTTGAGACGCTTGCCGACAGCGGCGCTAAGTGCAAGGCCAGCCCGCTCAGTGTCGTCCACACCGTTCGCCACGCGATTACTGTAGCGGAAGTCGAACTCAGCCGCGTAGCGATGCAGGTGTTGCTTGCCGCAGTGCTGATACACGCCCTTCATGCCGCGCTTGAAGATGCTGTAGAAGCCTTCGACGGTGTTCGTGTGAACCTCGCCCCGACCGTACTCGCCTTGACCGTGGCGGGTGAAGTCATGGTCGGCAAACTCACGCTTGAGGTTGCGATACTGGCCCGCTTCGTCGGTGTAGACCACGGCCTCACGGGAGATGTTCTCGCGCAGGATCGGCACCAGCGTGGTGGCCTTGAGGTCGTCCACGATGATCGACTTGGCGCGGCCCGTGGTGCGGTCCACCAGCGTCAGCATCTTGTGCTTGTGGTGGAAGCCACGGCCCTTCTTCTCGCCGTGGGGTTTCTTGGTGCGGTCATTGCCAATGAAGGTTTCGTCTACCTCGACCGCGCCGCCGTTGCCGCCCATCGGGGCCAGATCGCCGGAGCGCATGCACTCGCGGATGCGGTGGGTCAAGAACCACGCGCTCTTGTAGGTAATGCCCAGAACGCGGTGAAGCTGGTGGCTGCTGATGCCCTTCTTGCTGGACACCATCAGGTGAATGGCCTGTAGCCAGAGGTGAAGCGGCAGATGGCTTTCTTCGAAGATGGTGCCCTTGCGGACGGTGAATTGCTTGCGGCACTCGCGACACTTCCAAAGGCCATGGCGGACCTTGCCTTCGGGGTTCTTCTTACTAGGCTTCGTCATCACGCCTTCAAGGCGGTAAGCGCGATCCACGACACCACAGTGCGGGCAGACCGGACCGTCAGCCCAAAGCATCGCCTCGACGTGCGCGAACGCAGCGGCTTCATCGTACATGTAGGGGGCGGACAGAACGGACATTGCGGAGACCTCTAACGTGTTGAGTTAGATATAGGCTTTCCGCGTGGGTTTGTCAAATATACAATCGCCCTTTAAAGACCCCCGACGGCGCGCAGCGTGGCCACGATCGCGTCGACGCCGTCCCCGTGGCGCAGTTGCGCGAAGACCACCGGGCGGTCGCCGCGCATCCGGGCGGCATCGCGGGCCATCACGTCGAGGGACGCGCCGACATGGGGGGCGAGGTCGGTCTTGTTGATGACCAAGAGGTCCGAGCGGGTGATCGCGGGGCCGCCCTTTCGCGGGATCTCCTCGCCCGCGGCGACGTCGATCACATAGATCGTCACGTCCGCCAGCTCGGGGCTGAACGTCGCCGAGAGGTTGTCGCCCCCGCTTTCGATCAGCACGACGTCGAGATCGGCGTGGCGGCCGCGCATGTCGGCCACGGCGGCGAGGTTGATCGACGCGTCCTCGCGGATGGCGGTGTGTGGGCAGCCGCCGGTCTCGACGCCGATGATCCGGTCTCGCGGCAGGATCTGCATCCGCATCAGCGCCTCGGCATCCTCCTGCGTGTAGATGTCGTTGGTGATGACGCCGACCGAATGGGTGTCGCGCAGCGCCTCGGCCAGCCGCGCGGTCAGCGTGGTCTTGCCTGCGCCGACAGGGCCGCCAATGCCGACGCGAAGGGGGCCGTGATCGCTCATGCGTCCTCCTCCGCGAAGACCTCGAGTGCTGCGTTCAAGCCGTTGATCGCCGCAGGCAGGCCGCCATAGAGGCTCATCTGCCAGATCGTCTCGGCGATCTCCTCGCGGCTGAGGCCTGCCCTGCGCCCGGCGGCGATGTTGACCTTGAGTTGGGGCCGGGTCTGTCCGCCCAGGGCCGTCAGGGCGGCGATGGTGGCGATGAATCGATCCCGCAGGGGCAATCCAGGGCGGGCGTACTGGCGCCCGTAGGCGAAATCGACGACGCCTTCGGCCATTCCCGGCAGAAGGTGGCCGTAGCGCGCGTCGAGCGCGGCCTCCATGCCGGGGTTCAGGGTTTCGGACAAGGCGCGCCCGGTCTCGGTGCTGTCGGTCATGTGCGGAAGATCCTCGGGGACAGGGTTTCGTGGCGCATGGATGCGATGTCGGAGAGGAAGGCCGTGCTGCGCAAGGTGGCGAGGTCGCCCCCGGCGGTCTCGGTCGCGATGCGGGCGCAGGCGGGTGCCAGGTCGCGGAGGATACGCTGGCCATCGGTTTGGCCCAGCGGGATCAGGCGCATCCCCACCGCGGCGAGGTTGCCCACGAACGCCTGGAGCGCCATCTGCGCCGCGAGGATCGGGGGCAGGGCGGCCAGCCGCGTCGCCCGCCCGAGCGCCACCGGATAGGTCAGCCCATCCAAGTCGCCGGGCCAGAGCGCGGCGGTAATCTCGCAGAAGGCCGCGCCCATCAGTTCCGTCTCGCGCAGGCGCTCGGCGCTGGCGGCGAAGGCGCGGGCGGTGGCGTCGATGCCGGGAATGTCGGCGGCGTCGGCGTGATGGGCGGCGGCGAGGAACGTCGCGTCGGCGCGGCCCGCCCCGTGTTCGAGCACGCCCGTCGCCCAGTCCGTCAGCCGCCCCGCATCGGTCACCGTGCCGTCGGCGATGGCCGCTTCCAGCCCATGTGAATAGGCGAAGGCCCCGACCGGGTAGGCGGGCGAGAGCCATTGCGTGAGTGTCAGGATCTCAGTGGCTGTGACCATGGGTCCGTCCGTGGCCATAGGCCCCGCCCTCCGGCGTGAAGGGCTCGGTGACCTCGACCGCCTCGGCCCCGATTCGCGCCAGCATGTCGGCGATGACGTGGTCGCGTTGGATCAGCAGGCGATCCGGCTCGATCTGGCAGGGCGTGTGGCGGTTGCCGACATGCCACGCGATGCGGACCATGTCGGGCCCGGTGACCGCGAGCAGCGGCTCGGCGGCCGCGACGACCTCGACATGGCCGCCGCCGGACAGGACCAGCGCATCGCCATGGTTCAGTGATGTCGTATGCGCAAGGTCCACGAGAAGGCGCGCGCCGCCTTCGGTGGTCAGTACCTTCCGCCGCAGGAAGCGGTCCTCGTAGGTCAGGACGCAGCGATCCGTCGCACCGGTCCACGTCGCGGCCATCGCGACCGCCTTTGCCGTCAGGTCGGCCATCAGAACAGGAAATACCGCTGCGCCATCGGCAGTTCGGTCGCGGGTTCGCAGGTCAGGAGTTCGCCGTCGGCGCGCACTTCGTAGGTTTCGGGGTTTACGTCCATCCGGGGGAGGGCGTCGTTGAGGATCAGGTCGCGCTTGCCGATGCCGCGGGTGTTCTCGACGGCGAGCGTCGTCTTGGCGAGGCCGAGGCGCTGGCCGATCCCGTCGGCCTGCGCGGCCTCGGACACGAAGGTCACGGCCGCTTGCTCGACCGCGCGGCCATAGGCGCCCCACATGGGCCGGGTGTGCACCGGCTGCGGCGTCGGGATCGAGGCGTTGGGGTCGCCCATCTGGGCCACGACGATCATGCCGCCCATCAGCACCATTTCGGGCTTCACCCCGAAGAAGGCCGGATCCCAGAGCACGAGATCCGCGCGCTTGCCCGCCTCGACCGAGCCGATATGCCCGGAGAGCCCGTGCGCGATGGCCGGGTTGATGGTGTATTTGGCGACGTAGCGGCGGACGCGCAGGTTGTCGTTCTCGCCCGTCTCGTCCGCCAGTCGCCCGCGCTGCTTCTTCATCTTGTCGGCGGTCTGCCAGGTGCGGATGATCACCTCGCCCACCCGCCCCATGGCCTGGCTGTCCGACGCGATGATGCTGAACGCGCCCATGTCGTGGAGGATGTCCTCGGCGGCGATGGTCTCGCGGCGGATGCGGCTTTCGGCGAAGGCCACGTCCTCGGGGATCGAGCGGTCGAGATGGTGGCACACCATGAGCATGTCGAGATGCTCCTCGAGGGTGTTCACCGTGAAGGGCCGGGTCGGGTTGGTCGAGGAGGGCAGGACGTTCGGATCGCCGCAGATCTTGATGATGTCCGGCGCGTGGCCGCCGCCCGCGCCCTCGGTGTGGAAGGCATGGATCGTGCGACCCTTCAGGGCGGTGACGGTGTTCTCGACGAACCCGCTTTCGTTCAGCGTGTCGGTGTGGATCATCACCTGCACGTCCATCGCGTCCGCCACGGACAGGCAGCAGTCGATGGCCGCCGGGGTCGTCCCCCAATCCTCGTGCAGCTTCAGGGCGCAAGCCCCGCCGCGCACCTGCTCCTCGAGAGCGGCGGGCAGCGACGCATTTCCCTTGCCCGCGAAGGCGAGGTTCATCGGGAAGGCGTCCGCGGCCTGGAGCATCCGGCCGATATGCCACGGTCCCGGCGTGCAGGTCGTCGCCAGCGTGCCATGTGCGGGGCCGGTGCCGCCGCCCAGCATGGTGGTCAGGCCGGAATGGAGCGCGTCCTCGATCTGTTGCGGACAGATGAAGTGGATGTGGCTGTCGAATCCGCCCGCCGTCAGAATGCGACCCTCGCCCGCGATGGCCTCGGTGCCGGGGCCGATGACGATGTCGACGCCGGGCTGGGTGTCGGGATTGCCCGCCTTGCCGACGGCATGGATGCGCCCGTCGCGCAGGCCGACATCCGCCTTGTAGATGCCCGTATGGTCCACGATCAGGGCGTTGGTGATGACCGTGTCCACGGCGCCCTCGGCTCGCGTGGCCTGGCTTTGGCCCATGCCGTCGCGGATCACCTTGCCGCCGCCGAACTTGACCTCCTCACCGTAGCGGGGCGCGTTGCCGCCCGACCGTTCGACGCAGAGATCGCGCTCGACCTCGATGATCAGATCGGTATCGGCCAGCCGCAGCCGGTCGCCGGTCGTGGGGCCGAACATGGCGGCATAGTCGCCGCGGGAGATGGTGGCGGGCATGGCGGTCCTTTCAGTCGGTCTTGTCTGCGCGGAACACATCGTCGACGGGCACCTGCAGCGCGGTGACGAGGCCGTTGGTCTGCATCGCCATCCCGATCACCGCCAGAAGCTCGCCATGTTGCGCGTCGGTCATGCCGCGCGCGCGGGCGGCGGCGCTGTGGCTGTGGACGCAGTAGCTGCAGCCGTTGGCGGTCGAGACAGCGACGTAGAGCATCTCCTTGACCAGCGGGTCGAGCGCGCCGGGGGCCATCACGTCGCGAAGACGGTCCCAGGTCGCGCGCAGGAGCGCCGGATCATGGGCCAGCGCGCGCCAGAAGTGGTTGACGTAATCGGTGCCGCGCGCGGTCCGTATCTCGTCGAAGACGGCGGCGGCCTCGGGCAAGAGCTGCGCGTCGGACAGAAGGGGGACCGTGCTCATGGGCGGCCCCGGATCGGGACGGCGCGCGCGGGCGCGGCGGACCCGTGCCGGCCGCTCCGGGTGGAGCGGCCGGACAGGCGGGGATCGGAAGGCCCCGCCATGCTAGCGCAGCGCCCGGAGGACATCGTTCCGGGCGATCGTCATCCGGTCCATGCATTGCCAGTAGACAAGGGGCGCGATCGATCCGCCGGCATAGCTGTCGCGCTCGCCCGCACAGGTCGCATCGCGCCGTCGCAGCCACGCCCGCTGCTCGTCCAGAAGCGCGGCCCCGCTGCCCTGGCGATCGGCCTTGGGCTTCACCTCGCCCCAGAGCCGGTTGAGTTCCGCGTCCGAGACGCCCCAGCCGTCGCGGGCGCAGAAGTTCATGTCGAGCTGCGTCGCCCGGTTCGAACAATCGATGGATGTCTGCGCCATGGCCGGAAGGGCCATGAGCGTGACAAGCCCGATAGATGCCCCGATCCGCATGGCGCTATACCATTGCGAAGATGCGCGCGGGGCCACCCGTGCCGCCGCGATGTGTCGGCGCGCCGACCACGATGGTCGCACCGGCGGCGGGCACTTGGTCGAGCCCGGCGATATTCTCGATCCCGTAGCGATTGGTCGGCAGCCACGCGTAGTGGGTCGCGAAATCGGCCGAGGGTCCGTGGTCCAGCGACAGCGTATCGACTGCCATCGAACGCGCGCCCGTTTGCTCCATCAGCATCTGTGCGGCCTCGATGTGGAAGCCGGGGAAATGCATCACGCCTTCGCCATCGGCGTTCCGGAAACCCTCGGTGCCGATCTTCGCGGCCCAGCCGGAGTGCATCGCGACGCAGGCGCCATCGGGGATCTCGCCATTGGCGTCGATCCAGGCGGTCAGGTCGTCCGGCGTGACCTGCGCGTCCGGGTCCTCGGCGGCTCGGGCGGCGATGTCGATCACGGCCAGCGGGCAGACGAGGTTCTCGACCGGGATCTCCTCGACGGCCTGTCCATCTGCCGAGAAGTGCAGCGGCGCGTCGATATGGGTGCCCGTGTGTTCGTTGACGGTCAGGCTGTAGAGGTTGAAGCCGCTCTCGGCGAAATCGAACAGCTTCTCGGTCGCGATGCCCGGCTCGCCGAAATAGGTCGGGAACTCGGCGTCGTAGATATGGGTCAGGTCGACGACGCCGCCATGGCCCGCCGCCATCGCGGGCGTCCCTTGCAACAGCCCGCCGGTCGCGGCGACGGCGCCTGCCGCGGCGCTCGCCCGGAACAGGTCGCGGCGGGACAGCATCCGGTCCTTCACCGCATTCATCACGCAATGATCACACATCGGTCTTTCCTCCCTCGGTGGAACGGTCCAGCGCTCCCATGACGCGACCGTTGAACCCGTATACCACGCGCGCGCCGGACAGAGGGATCAACGCGACCTCGCGGCGCTGGCCCGGCTCGAACCGGACGGCGGTGCCGGCGGCGATGTCGAGGCGGTGGCCGCGCGCGGCGTCGCGGTCGAAGTCCAGCGCGGAATTCGCCTCCGCGAAGTGATAATGGCTGCCGACCTGCACGGGCCGGTCGCCGGTATTGGCCACCATCAACGTGATTGCCTCGACGCCGTCGTTAAGGACGATCTCGCCCGCCGCGGGCATCAGTTCTCCGGGGATCATGGACGCCTCCTCAGCGGATCGGATCGTGGACGGTCACGAGCTTGGTGCCGTCGGGAAAGGTCGCCTCGACCTGCACGTCGTGGATCATCTCGGGCACGCCCTCCATGCATTGCGCGCGGGTCACGACCTGCGCGCCTGCCTGCATCATGTCGGCCACCGAGCGTCCGTCCCGTGCGCCCTCGACCACGGCCTCGGTGATCAGCGCGATGGCCTCGGGGTGGTTCAGCTTGACGCCGCGCGCGAGGCGCTTGCGCGCGACCTCGGCGGCCATCGCGACCAGCAGCTTGTCTTTCTCTCGGGGGGTCAGCTTCATCTCAGATCATCCAGGGTCGGGGCAGGGGGCCGCCGGAAAGGCGGCGCAGGATCGGCATCAGCGCGGCGCGCAGGGCGAAGCCGTCGGGGGCGAGGATGCGCGCCACGAGGAGGTCCGGTCCGATCAGGCTGGCCCCCGCCGTCGCGGGCAGGATCGCGCGGAGCGGCGCGAGATGCGTCTCGGCCTCGGGCGCGACCATGGCGATCAGCGCGATCGCACGCGCGCCGCCCGCGATGTGGGGGCGGTCGAGATGCGCCTCGGCGTCGCCGTCAAAGCCGGTTGCATCCAGAAAGAGCGGCGCGCCGACCCGGCGGATGTCCACGCGGTCCCGGAACCGAAGGTCGGTCAGGGTCTCGCCCATGGCGCGTCGCCCGAAGATCAGCGGCTCGACGAAGAGGAGGCGCGCGTCGGCGTCGAGGTCGATCCGGGTCTCGCGTTCGAGGTTCGAGCCTTCGAAGAGAATGGTCTCCTGCGGCAGCCAGTCGAGCGCGCCCCCGCCCGCCACCGACAGCCGGTTGCGGATCCGGCCCGGCGCGCCCGGTTGCGCGCGGTAGGCGCGCTCGGCGGCCTGCGTCGTCAGGACCAGCCGCGCGTCCTGCTCGACCGTTGCGTTCAGCGTGAAGCGGTCGCCGCCGGTCACGCCACCGGCCGTGTTCACGATCACGGCCTGCTTGGCCTCAGGCGCGCTGCGCGGGAACATCACCTTCAGCGATCCGGCCTGTCGCAAGTCGCGCAGGCGCGTGACCGCCCCGTCCGTACGCACCGACAGCGCCACGGAGCCTCGCGCGCGGGGCTGGGCCGCGGGCACGTCGAGAAGCTGTGTCAGATCGTCGATGTCGGGCTCCCCCTGCCGTCCTCGGGGCAGTCTGGGACGCGCGGCGCGCGACGTCTGCATCGACCCCGCGCGGGCTGGCCCGCGTCGGACAGCGTGCCGAAGAGTTGGGCGATTTTCGCGGGATCGCGCAAAAAACGGGCGGTTTTAGGAATGCTCCTCGGCTGCGGTCGCGGCCAGTGCCCGGTTGAAGACCCGGAGCGCGTCGACATGCAGAAGGACGCCCAGCACGTTGGGTGTGTCGCCGTCGCTCAGACGCATCACCGCGAGGAAATCCGCGCCCGACTTCTCGAAGAGCGGCATCGCCTTTTCCAACGTGTCGCCGGGTGCGACGAAGAGCGCGTCGCCCACGGCCCGACGGATGCGGTCCTCCGACGGGGCCTTCGGGTGGTCGGGCGACTTCATCACGCCCGAGACCTTGATCGTCGCCAGAAGATAGCGCTGCGGCCCGGCGGCGAGATGGATGCCCCGCCGCTCCAGTTGCGTCAGGAAGAAGCTCCGGTCCACCAGCTTGGACGACAGGGCCGACGAGATGCTGACCGCGACCATCACGGCAAGGCCGGTCTGCCAGTCGCCGGTCAGCTCGAACACGATGAGCGTGGTCGAGATCGGCGCGCCCAGCACGCCCGCCGCGACCGCGCCCATCCCGGCCAAAGCGTAGAGCGTCTCGGAGCCCGAGATGTCGGGAAAGATCGCCGTCGCCACCAGCCCGAAAGCCAGTCCGGACAATGCGCCGACCATCAGCGCGGGTGAGAAGACGCCGCCGCCCATCCGCCCGCCCATGGTGATCGAGACGGCCGCGACCTTGAGGACGGCGAAGACCACCGCCTCGTGGAAGATGAGCTGGCCCGAGAGGGCGCGGGACGTCGTCTCGTAGCCGACGCCGATGATATGCGGAAAGAAGATCGCGAGCGCGCCGAGCAACAGCCCCGCTGCCGCCGGGCGGAAGAGGGCGGGGATGCGCAACCGGTCCTGCATCGCCGACGCCAGGTCCTCGGTCCAGATGATCGACCGCATCAGCGCGAAGGCGATCAGCCCCGAGGTCAGGCCGAGCAGGATGAAGGCGGGAAGCTCGGCGTAGAACGCAAGCTCCCCCGCCGTCGGCAGCGCGAACTCGGTCACGTCGCCGAAATGGATGCGGCTGATGACGGAGCCCGAGGCTGCGGCGATGGTGATGGGTGCCAGCGCGTGGACTGCGAAGTGGCGCAGCACCACCTCCATCGCGAAGAGCGCGCCGGCGAGCGGGGCGTTGAAGCTGGCCGCGACGCCCGCCGCGACGGCGCAGCCCAGCAGGTCGCGGCCGGTGATGCCGTCGGCATTGAGGCGGTTCGACACCCATCCCGCGATCATGCCGCACATATGGACGACCGGCCCCTCCCGTCCCGACGACCCGCCCGAGGACAGCGTGATGAGCGAGGCCGCAATCGAGGCCAGCCCCGCGCGCCGCTCGACCCGGCCTTCCTTGACCGCCGACGCCTCGATCACCTCGGCCACGCCACGCACGCGGGCGTCGGGCGTGAACCGTGTCAGGATGATCCCCACCACGAGTCCGCCGAGGCATGGCAGGATCAGCACCCACCACCACGGCAGCCCGGCCGCGAAGCTGTGCAGCCGGTGCGGATCGTCCGTGCCGTAGAGCGTCGTCTGGAGCAGCTCGATCCCGAGCATGAACCCTACCGCCGCGTAGCCCGAGGCGATCCCGATCACGAGGGCGATGAACCAGAACTGCACCCGGCTGGGCCCCGTCTCGCGCAGGAGCGTCCAGCTCCGCCTGATCCAGCCCCGCGCGGTGGCGCGTCGGCCGGTGGCGGGGGCAGGGGCGTCGGTCACGGGCGCTTGTCCTCGGACGGGGGCGGCGGCATCCTGCATGCGGCATGGCATGCGGCCTCGGTCGCCACGGGAGGACGGGATGGACCCGAGCGCGGCGATCGAAGAGTTGAGGGCGATGCTAGGCGAACGCCTGTCGACGGGAAAGAGCGATCTGGCGCTGCATGGCCGCTCGGAGACGTGGCACGCGGAAATGCCGCCCGATGCCGTGGCCTATCCTTCCGACACGAGAGAGGTGGCCGGGATCGTCCGCATCTGCGCCCGCCACGGGATGCCGCTGATCGGCTGGGGCACGGGCACCGCGCTCGAAGGTCACGCCTCGGCGCCGCGCGGCGGCGTGACGGTCGATTTCCGCGACATGGCCGGCGTGATCGAGGTGGCCGAGCGCGACATGCTGGTTCGCGTCCAGCCCGGCTGCACGCGCGGTGCGCTGAACGCGCATCTGCGCGCAACGGGGCTGATGTTTCCGGTCGATCCGGGTGCGGACGCGTCGCTCGGCGGCATGGCCTCGACCCGCGCCTCGGGGACGACGGCCGTGCGCTACGGGACGATGCGCGATCACGTGCTGGGCCTCGAGGTGGTGCTGGCCGACGGGCGGGTGATCCGCACGGGGACGCGGGCGCGCAAATCCTCGGCCGGGTATGATCTGACCGCGCTCTTCGTCGGGTCCGAGGGCACGCTGGGCCTTATCACCGAGCTTACCCTGCGCCTCCATGGGCAACCTGAGGCGATCGCCGCCGCGACCTGCGCCTTTCCGGACACCGACGCCGCCGTCGCCGCCGTGATCGAGGCGCGCCAGATGGGGCTGACGCCCGCGCGGATCGAATTTCTCGACCGGGCGACCGTCCGCATCGTCAACGCCGCAGACGGGATGGAACTGCCGGATGCGCCGCATCTGTTACTGGAGTTCCACGGTAGCGACGGCGCGGTCACCGAGGACGCGGACCGCTTCGGCGAGATCGCGGCCGAGCACGGCGCCGTAGGGTTCGCGGCGGCTACCCGTGCCGAAGACCGCTCGCGCCTTTGGGCGATGCGGCACCGCGCCTATCACACGATCCTCGCGACCCGCCCCGGTGCCACCGCCATCGTCACCGATGTCTGCGTCCCGATCTCGGCGCTGGCCGCCGCCATCTCGCGCGCCGAGGCCGAGATCGCCGACAGCTCCCTCGACGGACCGATCCTCGGACATGTGGGCGACGGCAATTACCACGCCATCCTGATGGTCGACCGCGACGACCCGTCCGAGATCGCGACGGCCAAGCGGCTGTCGGACGCGATGGTCGCCCACGCGCTGGAGTTGGGCGGGACGGCGACGGGCGAGCATGGTGTGGGCTTGGGCAAGCTGCACCTGATGCAGGCCGAACACGGCGACGCCTGGGACGTGATGTCGATGGTCAAGCGGGCGCTGGATCCCGAGGGCCTGATGAACCCCGGCAAGCTCGTCCGGCAGAACTGACCATGCTGGCTGTCAGACCCGCTCGACGGTGACCTTTGTGTCGTAGAACGCGATATGCCCCTCGACCCCCTTGGCGTCGGGGTTGGTGACGTCCTCGTAGGTCCAGGCAACGTCGCGGATGCGCCCCGACTGGCCGACATAGTCGTAATAATTCGCCGCGCCCTTGTGGGGGCAGGTCGATGTCTTCTCCGACCGCTCGAACAGCGCCATCGCGATATCCTCGCGCGGGAAGTAGACGACGAACCCCAGCGACCCCTCGGTCAGGAGCTTGGCGTTGCGGCTCTCGACGATGACGCCGTCATCGGAACGGACCGTCCAGACGCCGTCGGCCGGCGTGACGTTGATCTCGGTCATGTGCGGTCCTCTCCCGTTGGTCCGCCTGTCTAACCCGCCGCGCCGTCCGGGGAAAGCGTCACAGCGGTGCGGTCATGGCGTCCAGCCACGCGCGATCCGCACCATCGAGCCGGGGGCCGAGCCGCTCGGCGACGCCCGCGTGATAGATATCGAGCCAGGTGCGTTCGTCCGGCGACAGAAGCCCCGCGTCGATCATGCGCCGGTCGATGGGCACCCAGGTCAGCGTCTCGAAGCCCATCATCTCGCGCGCATCGCCGCCCTCGGGCCGCGTCATTGCGCGCACCACGACGAGATTCTCGATGCGGATGCCGAACGCCCCCTCTCGGTAGTAACCCGGTTCGTTCGACAGGATCATGCCGGGCTCCAGCGGCACGGTCGAGACGCGGCTGATCCGCGCCGGCCCCTCGTGGACACCCAGATAGACGCCGACGCCATGGCCCGTTCCGTGATCGTAGTCGCGATGCTCGGCCCAGAGCGGCGCGCGGGCCAGCGCGTCGAGATGCGCGCCCGCGACGCCCTTGGGAAACCGCGCGCGGCTGACCGCGATCATGCCCTGCAGGACGCGGGTGAAGGCGTGCACGGCCTCGGGCGGGGGCGTGCCGAGCGGTATGGTCCGCGTGATGTCCGTCGTCCCGTCGACATATTGCCCGCCGCTATCGACCAGCAGCACCGAGTCGCGGTCGAGCACGCGGTTCGTCTCCTCGTTGACGCGGTAATGCACGATAGCGCCATGGGGCCCCGATCCGGCAATCGTCTCGAAGCTGATGTCGCGGAGCGCGTTGGTGTCGCGGCGGAACTGCTCGAGGGCGCGCACGACGTCGATCTCGGTTGTATCGGGTGCGCGGTCCTCGTCGAGCCAGCGCAGAAAGCGCACCATCGCGGCCCCGTCGCGCAGATGCGCCTCGCGGGTGGCCTCGATCTCGGCATCGCTCTTGCGCGCCTTCGGCAAGGCGACCGGATCGTCCATTGCCTTCGGATCGGTCAGCATGTCGTGGATCGCCACGGGACAGGTGCCGCGATCGAAGCCGACGCGGCCCGCATCGGCCAGCACCGCCGCCATCTCTGCGGTCGGGCGGACCGTGACCTCCGGGCCCAGATGGTTTGCCACCGGATCGGCCTTGGCCGGATCACAGAACAGCACCACCGTGCCGTCCGCGCGGATCAGGGCGAAGGCCTGCGGGATCGGCGTGCGTGCGATATCCGCGCCGCGGACGTTCAGAAGCCACGCCACCGCGTCGGGCTGGTTGGTCACGAAGCCCGCAACCTCGGCCGTGCGCAGGGCGGCGGCTAGCTCCGCGCGCTTCTCGCCATGCGTGCGCCCGGCCAGCGCGTCGGGCCAAACCGAGATCGGGGCGCTGGGGGCCGGGGGGCGGTCCGTCCAGATCTGGTCGACCCCGTTCGCGCTCGCGACGAGCTCGAGGCCCGGCAGATCCGACAGCGCCTCCATCTCGGAGACCGTCTGCAGCCACGGATCGAAACCGATGCGCCCGCCCTCGGGATAGGCGCGGGGCAGCCAGTCGGCCAGCTTGGTGGCGGGCCAGTCCACCGTCTCGAACGTGTCGCCATCTGTCTGCGCCTTGACCTGCACGGTGTAGCGCCCGTCGGTGAAGACCGCCGCCCGGTCCCGACCGATCACCGCAAAACCCGCCGAGCCGGTGAACCCGGTGATCCAGGCCAGCCGCTCGTCGCAAGGGGCGACATACTCGCCCTGAAAGGCGTCGGCACGCGGCACGAGACAGGCGTCGAACCCCCGATCGGCGAGCCAGTTGCGAAGGGCCGACACGCGGGGCAGGGCCGCCTCGGGGCGGCTGGTGACGGCAAAATCCTGATACATGGGACGGATCCTCGTGGCGGGCGCGGGGCGAGGGGCCAGCCCCTCGCGCTCCCCGGCATATTTTTGGAACATCGATGGGGTGGACGCAACGAACCGTTAACGCGTTTCGGTGAGCATGACGATGCGGGACAGGCTGGCAAGCCGATGACCGTGAACGTCGAAGGACGGCGTCCCCCGCGGCTGCTGGCGGACCTCCGGGGATCCACGGAGGAGCCCACTCTCCGCGGGGGGCGCTGCTTCGATGTTCCCGAAAT
The DNA here is from genome assembly GCF_046452375.1 of Jannaschia halovivens. Lineage (NCBI taxonomy): Bacteria > Pseudomonadati > Pseudomonadota > Alphaproteobacteria > Rhodobacterales > Roseobacteraceae > Jannaschia > Jannaschia halovivens. The sequence goes on from NZ_JBKFDJ010000001.1 coordinate 88,302, forward strand.
ATGCCCGCCGGAGGCTCCGGCGGCGCGGCCTGTCCGGCGGGCTGGGCAGGGCGGTCGGGTAATCGCCGGGGGTCCGGGGGGCGTCCCCCGGCCGTGCCGCGGGCGCCGCCGGATCAGGCAACGCGGCGGAGGCCCATGACGCGGGCGCGGGCGCGGGGGTCCGCATCGAAGAGCGCGGCCAGCTGTTCGGTCATCGCCCCGGCGAGCTGCTCGACATCGGTGATCGTCACAGCCCGGTCGTAGTACCGCGTCACGTCATGGCCGATACCGATGGCCAGCAGCTCCACCGCGCGGCGCTTCTCGACCATGGCGATCACGTCGCGCAGGTGCTTTTCGAGGTAGTTCGCGGGGTTCACGCTCAGGGTCGAGTCGTCCACCGGGGCGCCGTCCGAGATCACCATCAGGATCTTGCGGGCCTCGGGGCGGGCCACCATCCGGCGATGCGCCCATTCCAGCGCCTCGCCGTCGATATTCTCCTTCAGGAGGCCCTCCTTCATCATCAGCCCCAGGTTGGGCCGCACCCGCCGCCACGGCGCATCCGCCGACTTGTAGATGATGTGCCGCAGGTCGTTGAGCCGGCCCGGCGCGGCCGGGCGGCCCGCCTTGAGCCATTCCTCGCGCGCGAGTCCTCCCTTCCATGCGCGCGTCGTGAAGCCGAGGATCTCGACCTTGACGCCGCAGCGCTCCAGCGTGCGCGCCAGCACGTCGGCGCAGATCGCCGCGATGCTGATCGGTCGCCCGCGCATGGACCCGGAATTGTCAAGAAGCAGTGTCACGCAGGTGTCGCGGAACTCGGTGTCGCGCTCCATCTTGAAGCTGAGCGGCGTGGTCGGGTTCGCCACCACCCGCGCCAGACGGCCCGCATCGAGGATGCCCTCCTCGAGGTCGAACTCCCAGGACCGGTTCTGCTGCGCCTGAAGCCTGCGTTGCAGCTTGTTGGCCAGCCGCGAGACGGCGCCCTTCAGGGGCTCGAGCTGCTGGTCGAGATAGGCGCGCAGGCGCTCCAGCTCCTGCGGCTCGGCCAGGTCCTCTGCCCCGACGATCTCGTCATGGGCGTCGGTGAAGACGGTGTAGTTCGGGTCCGCGTCCGAGACGGGCGGGGGCGGCGGCGGGTCCATCGACTCCTCCGCCTCGGGCATCTCGGCCTCTTCGCCGGCCTCCTGATCGGCCATGTCGTCCATCGACACGTCGGCCTGCGCGGGGTCATCCTGCTGGTCCTGCGACTGCTCCGGCGAGGCCTCGTCGTCCTGCTCCTGGTCGTCGTCGCCGGTCGAGTCGGGCTGCTCCTCCTCGTCCTCGGGCTGGCCCTCGTCCTCGGGGTCGTCCTCGGCATCCGGGTCGTCGCCGAGCTGGTCGCCATAGCCCAGATCGTCGATCATCTGGCGCGCCAGACGCGCGAAGGCCTGCTGGTCGCCCAGCACGTCCTGCAACCCGTCGAGCCGGTCGCCCACGCTTTCCTCGATGAAGCCGCGCCAGAGCTCGAGAGCATTCTCGGCGCCGCGCGGCAGGTCGCGGCCCGTGGCCATCTGGCGGATGAAATAGCCCGCCGCCGCGGCCAGCGGGATCTGCGCCTTGTCGGTGACGTCGCCATAGCCCTTGCGCGTGGCCTCGACCCCGATCTTGGCGTCGATATTGCCCGCCGTACCCGGCATCGCGCGCGCGCCCACGGCCTCGCAGCGGGCGGTCTCCATCGCGTCGTAGAGCTCGCGCGCCATGTTGCCCTGCGGCAGGTAACGCGCGTTGGTCGAGGCATCGTGATGCCGGTGCCGCAAGGCGAAGGCATCCGCCGTGCCGCGCGCGAGCATGACCTCGTCCCGCGTCATCCGCCGGCTGACCTGCGGCAGGCGGACGGCATCATTCGTCTGCCCCGGCGGATCGACCGAATAGGTCACGGCCAGTTCGCTGTCGTCGGCCATCGTCTTGGTGGCCTCGGCGAGTGCCTTCTTGAACGGATCGGCGGGGTTGTCGCTGGGCTTGCTCATGTCGTGCCTCGATTTGCGCATCGGGGTGCGGTCCGGGCCCACCAGGCTCGCGTACGCCCCGGCCCGCCAATCGTCATCCCAGGCTCAGGCTCACCGCGCTCTCCGGCAGCTCCTCGTCGAAGCAGCGCTGGTAGAACTCGGCGACGGTCTGGCGCTCCAGCTCGTCGCATTTGTTGAGGAAGGTCAGGCGGAAGGCATAGCCGACATCGCGGAAGATCTCGGCGTTCTGGGCCCAGGCGAGCACCGTGCGCGGCGACATCACCGTCGAGAGGTCGCCGTTCATGAACGCCGTGCGCGTCAGGTCGGCGACGGTGACCATCTGGCCGATCGTGCGGCGGCCCTTCTCGGTGTTGAAATGCGGCTGCTTGGCCAGCACGATCGCCGCCTCGGCATCGTGGCTGAGATAGTTCAGCGTGGCGACCATCGACCAGCGATCCATCTGCGCCTGATTGATCTGCTGGGTGCCGTGATAGAGGCCCGTCGTGTCGCCCAGGCCCACCGTGTTCGCCGTCGCGAACAGCCGGAAGGACGGATGCGGCGTGATGATCTCGTTCTGGTCCATCAGCGTCAGCTTGCCGTCATGCTCCAGCACGCGCTGGATCACGAACATGACGTCGGCGCGGCCCGCGTCGTATTCGTCGAACACGATGGCGACGGGATTGCGCAGCGCCCAGGGCAGGATGCCCTCGTGGAACTCGGTCACCTGCACGCCGTCGCGCAGCTTGATCGCGTCCTTGCCGATCAGGTCGATCCGGCTGATGTGGCTGTCGAGATTGACGCGCACGCAGGGCCAGTTCAACCGCGCGGCGGCCTGTTCGATATGGGTCGACTTGCCGGTGCCGTGATAGCCCTGGATCATCACGCGGCGGTTCCAGCCGAATCCCGCGAGGATCGCCAGCGTCGTGTCGGGGTCGAACTTGTAGGTGCTGTCGATGGCGGGCACGCGGTCGGTGCGGTCGGCGAAGCCCTTGATCGTCATGTCGCTATCGATGCCGAACACCTCGCGCACCGAGATGTCTTCGGTGGGCTTCGCGCCGATATCCATGCTGCCGTCCGCCATGCGCCGCCTCCTCGTCTCGTGACCGCCCGTCGGATTGCAACATATGCCGAGGCACCGCAAGGGCCAGCGCCGACCGTCGCGCCGGACGCGGCGATGTGCCATCATGGCGGCCATGAAACGCATCGTGATCTTCTGCGACGGGACGTGGAACGCGGCGGCGGCCGCCAACCCGACCAACGTGGTCCGCATCGCGCAGGCCCTGGCGCCCGTCGACACCGACGACATCCAGCAGGTGCCGATCTACGTGCCGGGCGTCGGCACGGGCCGGCGCGGCGTCACACCCGTCGGGCGCTGGACCGACCGGGTGCTGGGCGGCGCGCTGGGTCTCGGGTTCGCGGCCAATATCGTCGAAGCCTACGAGGCGCTCGTCTTCATGCACGAACCGCGCGACGAGGTCTTCGTCTTCGGCTTCTCGCGCGGGGCCTATGCCGCGTGGACGCTGGCGGTGTTCCTGCGGCTGGTGGGGCTTCTGGGGCGGGGCGACCTGCACCGGCTGGACGAGGTGGTGGCCTGGTGGCGGGCGCATTCGCGCGGGCGCCAGTCGCCCGACACGCCCGAAGCCATGGCGCGGCGCTTCGCCTTCTCGCCGCAGGTCACCACCGGGCCCGAGGACGCCGCATTCTGGGCCGCGCAGGGCGTCCCCGAGGCCGAGCCCCTGAACATGCGCTATCTGGGGCTCTTCGACACGGTTGCCTCGTTGGGGGTGTCGTGGCTGGTCAACCGCCGGGACATGCCGTCCGATACGCGCCTGCCGGATTTCGTCGGCCTCTGCCGCCATGCGCTGGCGCTCGACGAACGTCGGGCGACGCTGCGTCCGACGGTGCTGTCGCCCGCGCAGGGCCATGACGACCGGCTCGAGCAACTGTGGTTCGCGGGCGAACACGGGGCGGTCGGCGGGGGCGGGCGGCTCGACGGGATGTCGTCCATTCCTCTCAGCTGGATGATCGAGGGGGCCGAACGGCAGGGCCTCTATTTCGACAGCCATCTGCCCGAGGAATATGCCAGACGTCACGCGCCGCTCTCGTCGGTCTATGACAGCGAGCCGCCGCGGGGCGGGCTGCCCTCGGCGATCCTGCGGCGGGCGGGCCCCGATCGCGTCGGCCCCGATTGGCCCGATGCGGTGGCGCCGTCCGCCGTGACCCGCTGGACGGACCTGCGGCCCCGCTGGCGCCCCGGCAGCCTACGCCGGGTCGCGCGCGACCTGCCCGAGGGGCCGGACGACCCCTCCGCCGAGACGTAGATCCCTTGGGGAAGACGTGAACGCCGTGCCGCAACTATTTGAAGTTGCGGCTGTCCTTCAGCTGGTCCCAGGCCCAGACGACCTCGGCCAGCTGCTCCTCCTGGCTGCGGTCGCCGCCATTCATGTCGGGATGCAGAACCTTGATGAGCGACTTGTAGGCCTTGCGGATATCCGCCTTGGTCCAGTCGTCCTTGGCCTCGAGGATGTCGATGGCCTTGCGCTCGGTCGGCGGCAGCTTGCGCCCCACCACGCCGCGGCCCGGATTGCGCGTGGCGTTGCCGCCCAGCACCTGATGCGCGTCCTCGATCCCCAGCCGCGCCCAGGCCCGCTCCTCCACCGTGCGGCGAAACGGCTTGGTCGGCTTGTCGCGCGCCTCCTGTGCGGCGATCTCGGCCTCGGTCGCGCCGTCGAAGAAGGACCACTTGGCGTTGTACTCGCGGACATGGTCCTTGCAGAACCAGTAGTAGTCGTCGCTCGTGTCGCGCGATTTCGGCGCGCGGTACTTGCCGCCCTTTTCGCAGCCGTCGTGATCGCAGATCCGCGTCGACGTCTCGATCGCGCCGGACATGCCCCGCTTGCCTCGCGGATTCCGCTTCTTGGCGGTCGACACACGCATGTCGAAATTGAACGGATCGCTCTTGCTCATGGACGGCCCCTTCCGGTCGGAGGCGTCACACTCTAAGCATGGCTGGCCGGAAGGAAAGGCCTTGACGTGCGAAAAGGCGGGGGGAAACGTCATGACGATGGAAACACTGATGCGGGAACGGCTGGAGGCGGCCCTCGCGCCGACCCGTCTGGAGGTCGTGAACGAGAGCCATCGCCACGCCGGGCATGCCGGCGACGACGGCTCGGGCGAGAGCCATTGGCACGTCGTCATCGCGGCCCCGGCCTTCGCGGGCCAGTCTCGGATCGCACGGCACCGGATGGTGCACGCCGCTCTCGGCGATGTGATGCTCCGGATACACGCCCTTTCGATGGATCTCAGCGACGGGTAGGGATTGCCCGACTTGGCCGCCGTGATGGCCGTGGTATTTCATGAAATCGCCACACCAGTCCGGGAGAGGAGCACATGTCCGCGTCGGAATACCTCCGCACTCTACCCGAGCAGCCCGAGATCCGGGCGCTGACCCGTGCGCATGGCGCGCTGGGTCTGGGCGCGGGCGAGCCCGGCGGTCTGGAGGCGGCGCTGGCCGAGGCCGCGCCCGACACGACGCGCGCCGACCGCGTGGCCCTGCATATGGAAACCGATCCCGACGCGCGCGCCGCGCTGATTACCCGGATCATGACCGCCCCCGAGGACGGTATCGGGCCGATGGGCCTGGCGCTCGTGATCGCCTGCCTCGGGTCGCACGGTGCGATGCCTCGCGTCCTCGCACGGGTCATCGGCCACGCGACGGCGGGCGCGATCCTGGTGCAGTTCGATGACGGGGTGGACCTGGCCGACATGGATTGCGCGCTGATCCTCGACGTCGCCTATCCCGCGCCTGGCCAGATGACCGCGACCGTTTCGACCGCGCTCCGATCCGAGGCCGAGGCCCGCATCGCGCGCGGCAAGCTGCACAACGCGGGCGGCGGCATCGTCGTGGTGCATGGCGGGTTGCGCGGCCTGCTGCGGCGCACGGGGCTCTGGCTCGACAACGGGCTCGAGCGGCTGGCCGGCGCGGTGGGCGAGGCCTGGCTCGCCGTTTCGACTCATATCTCGGGGCAGATGATCCACGCGATGGGCCGCGCGATCGAGGCGGTCGACCTCGCCGCCGCGCTGGAACACGATCCCGACCTGCGCATCTCGGGTGCCAGCTCCGATCGCTGCGGGGCGGAGGCCGCAGAGGTCGGCGCTTCGCTGGCCTTCCTCGCCGGGCTGGCGTTCGGCGGTGCGGAATGGACCAGTGCGCGGGCCTTCGCCTTCGCGGGCGACGGGCACGGCTTCGACGACTGGACCCGCGTCCCGTTCGAGCCGATCGCCGATCCCGAGCTGACTACTCCGCAGCCAGTTTAGGCGCCGCGCGCGCCGCCAGGATGTCGATGATCTCGGCCTCGTGGAGCTCCTGGTCCTCGAACCCGGCCCATTCCGGCGCGGGCCGCGTCAGGAGAAGCGGCGGCCGCGGTGCCTCGATCACCGGCTGGACGACGATCGGCTGCGGCGGCGCGGTCGCCCGGCGAAACACCAGAAGCGCGTGATACCGGATCTCGCTGCCCGTCAGGCCGACACGTTCCTCGGAGGGCAGGGTGTCGGCGCGGACATACTCCCAGCCTTCGGCCCCCATCCGGTTGAAGAGACGCGACATCGCAAGCGCGAACCGTCCCTCGCCCGAGCGGACGCCCTTGGCCTTCTCGCCCTTTCGCGGGGCCGGGACCACGCGATATTCGTAGGTCTGGAGCGGATCATCGGCGTCATCTGACATAGGGCGCGACGTTACGCGGCGCCCGCGCCGGAGTCCCGCCGGGCGACGCGAACAAGGTGTTTCCGCGCCGGATACGGTTCAGGGCAGGGCCAGCACCTGATCGCCGTCGCGCCGGGTCTTGCGCGTCGTGATCGCCGCCGTGGGCGTGCCCGCCACGACCTGCGCCATGTCCGCCACCGCCACGGGATCGTCCAGCCACCACCCGTGCGACCGGATCACGCCCGCGTCGCCTGGCCGGATGCGCGTGTCGTAATATACGCGCCCGTCCACGTCGCCCTGCGCGGGCAGGCGGTGGCCCATCAGACCGTCCTTGCCCAGCCGCGGTCCGAAGCCCCACACCGCAGAGGACGCCAGCAGCACGCGGTCGAGCGCCGAGTGGTAATTCGTCACCCGCCGCGCGGCGACGCGCAACGCCCGGCGATAGAGCGTGCCCGGTTTGGCGTCGGCGGCGCGCACGTCGGCGGCGCAGAACATCACCTCGTCGAGCGGGCGCAGCATCCGCACTCCGTCGGGGCGCACCTTCGAGATCGCCTCGAGAAAGAGATAAGCGCCCATCGAATGCGCAAGCAGGCTGATGCGGCTGGCGGGCAGGGCGCGCTGGACGGGCGCGATCAGGTCGGCGATCAGCGTCGTGGCCACCCGCTCGGCATCGGACCGATCGCCGTTATAGACGAAGAAATTACCGTCGCTGGGCCAGTCGAGCCCGACCACGAGGTCGTCGCACCCCTCGGCGGCCAGTCCCTTGGCCAGCCGCGTCATCGCCGCCAGCATCCGCGATTGCGGCGTGTTGTAGCCATGCAGGTAGAGGACGACACCGCGCGTCCCCGCCGCCGCCCGAAGGTCCGCGATCCAGCGGTCCCGCCCGATCAGCCGTCGCTCCCATCCGTCGCCGGTGCCGGTGGCGCGCACGTCGAGGTGATGGGGCGTGTGGGAGACCGCGTCGCGGAACGTGCCGCCGATGATCCGGCGACGGCTGAGGACGAAAGGCATGGGCCGACCCCGAACTGGATCGGGTCAGCCTAGCACGGGGCCGCGATGGCGCAAAATGCGGGGGGCTAGAGCCCCAGCTTCGCGCTCACGATCTGGTTCACGGCGGCCGGGTTGGCCTTGCCGCCGGTGGCCTTCATCACCTGTCCCACGAACCAGCCGGCCAGCTTGGGGTTCGCCTTGGCCTTCTCGACCTGTGCGGGGTTGGCGGCGATGATCTCGTCGACCGCGGCCTTGATCGCGCCGGTATTCGTGACCTGCTTCATGCCTTCGGTCTCGACGATCTCGGCGGGGTCGCGACCGCTCGTATAGGCGATCTCGAACACGTCCTTGGCGATCTTGCCCGAGATGTCGCCCGCCTCGATCAGCTTGAGGATCCCGCCCAGCTGCGCGGGCGTCATCGGGCTCGCCTCGATCTCGGTCTCGTCTTCCTTCAGCCGCCCGAAGAGGTTGTTGATGACCCAGTTAGCGCTGGCCTTGCCGTTCCCCGAGACCGCCGCGACCTCCTCGAAATAGGAGGCGGAATCGGTGTCGGCGGTCAGCACGCTCGCGTCGTAATCCGACAGGCCGAAATCGCCCACGAACCGCGCCTTCTTGGCGTCGGGCAACTCGGGGAGGTCGGCGGCGATATCGTCGACCCAGCCCTGCTCGATCTCGAGCGGCAGAAGGTCGGGGTCGGGGAAGTAGCGGTAGTCATGCGCCTCCTCCTTCGACCGCATCGACCGCGTCTCGCCCTTCTCGACATCGTAGAGCCGCGTCTCCTGCGTGACCGCGCCCCCGGCTTCGACGATGGCGATCTGACGCCGCGCCTCGACTTCGATGGCGGCCTGGATGAAGCGCAGCGAGTTCATGTTCTTGATTTCGCAGCGCGTGCCGAGATGGCTGAAATCCTGCGTTTCTTGGTATTTCTCGTATTGGCCCGGACGGCAGATCGACACGTTCACGTCCGCGCGCAGGTTGCCGTTCTGCATGTCGCCGTCGCAGGTGCCCAGATAGCGCATGATCTGGCGCAGCTTGGTGACGTAGGCCGCGGCTTCCTCGGGCCCGCGGATGTCTGGGCGGCTGACGATCTCCATCAGCGCCACGCCGGTGCGGTTCAGGTCCACGAAGGACATCGCCGGGTCCATGTCGTGGATCGACTTGCCCGCGTCCTGCTCGAGGTGGATGCGTTCGATCCGCACGACCCGCGCGGTGCCGTCGCCCAGCTCGACCAGCACCTCGCCCTCGCCGACGATGGGATGGTAGAGCTGGCTGATCTGGTAGCCCTGCGGCAGGTCCGGATAGAAATAGTTCTTCCGGTCGAAGGCCGAGTTCAGGTGGATCTCGGCATTCAGGCCCAGCCCCGTCCTCACCGCCTGCGCGACGCAGTATTCGTTGATCACCGGCAGCATTCCGGGCATCCCGGCATCGACGAAGGCGACGTTGGAGTTGGGCTCGGCGCCGAAGCGCGTGGACGCGCCCGAGAAGAGCTTGGAATTCGACGCGACCTGCGCATGGACCTCCATGCCGATCACGAGTTCCCAGTCGTGGCGTTCGCCCGCGATGACCTTCGGGCGCGGGGCGGGCAGGGCGGTGTCGAGCATGGAAGCCTCCGGATGGACGGGCCGGGTTTACGGCCCCGCCGGGACGGGAGCAAGCGGGAGGACGGGATGCGTGTGGAGCTGCCGGACTGGAGCCGAATGGCCGGGGCGCTTGCGCCGGGGGACTATGTCGATTGCTTCGCACGCGACGTCGGGGGCGAGGTGCCGCTCGCCCGCTTCGTCTCGGCGTTCTTCGGGTCGCGGATGTTCGCACCCGAGGGGGCGATTCTCCGGGCGGTTCTCGGCAAATCGGGCGATCTTGAGGCGTTCGCGCGGGGTGAAACGGATTGTTTCGCCGCCTGGACGGTCGTGGATCGGGATATGCGCCAGCTCTGGCTGGCGGATGTCGCCGGGGCGACGCAGACATGGCTCGCCGTGGCGCCTCTGGCGGGAAAAACGCGTTTGTTTCTAGCGTCTCGCGTGGTGGCACGGTCCGGCGCGCTCGGGTGGCCGACCCGCGCGCTCCTGCCTGTGCACCGGGCCTATGCGCGTGCCCTTCTGGCGGCGGCGGTTCGTGGCCTGCGCTGATGCCCCACCCCGCTTTCCTTTGCCGGAGTGACACATTTCCGCTAGGACATCCGAGCCCGACGGGGGCCTCGGCTGCGGCCGATTCCCGCCGGGCCGTTCTCATGCGCGGTTGCCGGGTTTGTCCGGCGTCCTAGCTGGCGGGCGAGTTCGGGTGGCATCGCGACGATGCGCCCACGGCTGGAAACGGTGTCCGGGGGGACGATGGAACGAGCGACGGCAATGGGGCAGGCCCGCAGGGTGCTGACCGGGCTTCTGGCCGTGCTCCTGTGCTGCGCCGGGATGGCGACGGCCGAGACGCGCCCCGTCGCCCGCCTCCTCGAGACGACCGGCAGCTCGATGTCGCTGGCCGTCACGCCGACCCCGCCCGACCTGTCGCTGCTGGCCCCCGATACTTCGCTCCGCCCGATCCTCCGCCCCCGCGTCGAGGAGATGCCCGATCTGCGCTGGGACCACGTCCGCGGCTCGTCGCGCTGGACCCGCGCCGCGATGCGCGCGCTCGACAGCCATGGCGACCGGCTAATCGACACGGTGCCGCGCGATATCGAGCAATGGTGCCCGGCCTATCCCGAGGCCGATCGCTGGACGCGCAAGGCGTTCTGGGCCGGCCTGCTCTCGACCCTGTCCAAGCACGAGAGCACCTATCGCCCGACCGCCGTCGGCGGGGGCGGCCTCTGGTACGGCCTCGTCCAGATCCTGCCCGCGACGGCGCGCGGCTATGGCTGCCAGGCCCGCTCGGGCGAGGCGTTGAAGGACGGCGCGCTCAACATGTCCTGCGCGGTGCGCATTCTCAACGTCACCGTGCCGCGCGACGGCGTGGTGTCGCGGGGCTATCGCGGCGTCGCCGCCGACTGGGGCCCGTTCCATTCCAACAAGAAGCGCGAGGACATGCGTCGCTGGCTCACCCGGCAGCCGTTCTGCAACGGGCTGAACCGCTCGGTGCGTCCCGTGGCCCGGCCCGACTGGCTGCTGGAACCCGCGGGCGAGCCCGAGGAGATTCCGACCTTCGTCGCGTGGGAGCTGGACAAGGCGTTCTTCTCGCGGGTCCGTCTCGAGGTTTCCGCCGACAGCGAGATCGCGCAGGTCGCCGCGGTCGACGGCTGACCGGCTCAGAGCACCAGAAGCCAGCCCGACGCCGTCAGGACCGACAGCGCCGTTCCGATCAGCACCGCCGACGCCCCGATCCGCACCGCGCGCCCGTGCATCGCCGCGAAGAGATAGCTGTTGACCCCCGGCGCCATCGCGGCCGTCAGGACTGCGCCCCGCAACTGACCCTCGCTCAGTGCCAGCGCCGTGCCCACGCCGTACGTCCAGGCCGGATGCACCATGAGCGACAGCCCGCAGACCAGCACGATGCCCCGCACGTCGCCCTCGGGCCGGTACTGCACGAGGACGCCGCCCAGCGCGAAGAGCGCCGTCGGAAGGGCCGCGCGGGCGATCAGGTTGGTCGCCTCGTCCACCGGGCCGGGCAAGGGCAGGCCCGTCAGGTTGACCAGCAATCCCAGCCCCACGCCGATCATCAGCGCGTTGGTCGACAGCGCCCGGGCGACCGATTTCATGCCATGCACCATCCCGCCGCCCCCGGCGCGCACGATCTCCATCGCGGTCGTGCCCAAGAGGTAGCAGAACGCCGCGTGGACGGCGATGATCGCGAAATTGGGCGTGAGGCTGCCCCCGCCATACGCCCGTTCCGCGATCGGCAGGCCCAGCAGGACCGTGTTCGCGAACATCGCCGCGAAGCCGATCGCCACCGCGTCCTCGGGGCCGCGATTCAGCCAGAGCCGCGCGCCCAGCATGCCGCCCGCGAAACACAGGATCGAGCCGGAGTAATAGGCCGCCAGCAGTCGCCAGTCGAAGCCCGCCGCGAGGTCCAGTCGCGCGATCCCCAGAAACAGCAGCGCCGGGATCGCAAAGCGCTGGGTGAACACCATCAGGCCGTCGACCTGGGCCTGGGTGAAGAGCCCGCGCCAGACCGCGAGATAGCCTGCGCCGATGATCAGGAAGACGGGCAGCGTGACCGAGAGGACGTCCAGCATCTCAGGCGCGATTCCCGCCGGGCAACCGCTCAGTCATCCTCGAGCTCGATCACCATGCCGTCGAAGGCGGCGGAGACGTGGTCGGGCGTCTCGGCCTCGACCGTCGCGTGGTCGAGGTCGATATGCATGTTCGTCAGCACCGCCCGCTCGGGCGTCATCCGCTCGATCCAGGCCAGCGCCTCGCCATAGCTCAGATGCGAGGGGTGCGGCGTCCGGCGCAGCGCGTCCAGCACCCAGACCTTCAGGTCGGTGATCAGCCATTCGGCCTCGGGCGGGATGGTGTTGACGTCCGGCATGTAGACGAGATCCCCGATCCGCAGGCCGAGCGCTCCCATGTCGCCATGTCCCACCGGCACGGGCGTCACCGTCAGCGGTCCGCCGGCCCCGTCGACGGTGATCGTGCCCTCGAACGGATGCCGCGTCAGGATCGGCGGATAGGACGAGCCGGGAGGCGTCTCGAACGCGTAGCCGAAGCGGTGGTCCAGCGCGGCCCAGGTCGGAGCGTCGGCCCAGACATCCAGGATCCGGCGCCGGTTGAAGACGATCATCCGCAGGTCGTCCAGCCCGTGGACGTGATCGGCATGGGCATGGGTCCAGACGACGCCGTCGAGATGCCCCACGCCCGCGTCGAGAAGCTGCGCGCGCATGTCGGGCGAGGTATCGATCAAGACCGTGGTCGTTCCGGCCCCGGTCACCCGCTCGACCAGCATCGAGCAGCGCCGCCGTCGGTTCTTGGGGTTCTCGGGATCGCAATCGCCCCAGTGCCCGCCCAGACGCGGCACCCCGCCCGAGGAGCCGCAGCCGAGGATCGTGAAACGCAGTCGGGCCATGCCCGCTTCATGCGCCCCGCGCGCGGCGGGGGCAAGGGCGCGGTCGGGCGCGCGTCCCCTTCGATGTTCCCCAAGTATGCCGGGGGTCCAGGGGGCGGAGCCCCCGGCGTCCCGCGAGGCGGATCAGAGCGGCCAGAAGACGAGGATCGCCGGGATCGAAACCGCTACCACCAGGATTTCCAGCGGCAGGCCCATGCGCCAGTAATCCCCGAAGCGGTAGCCGCCGGGCCCAAGGATGAGCGTGTTGTTCTTGTGCCCGATGGGGGTCAGGAACGCGCAGGACGCCGCCACCGCGACCGACATCAGGAACGGGTCGGGCGACACGTCCAGCGTTTGCGCCATGGAGATGCCCACGGGCGCCGCGACGATCGCCGTCGCCGTGTTGTTGAGCACGTCCGACAGCGTCATCGTCACCACCATCAGCACCGTCAGCGCGACCCAGGCCGGCTGGCCCGCTGTCAGCGTCGTCAGCCACCCCGCGATCAGTTCGGTCCCGCCCGAGGTCTGCAGCGCCGCGCCCAGCGGGATCATCGAGCCCAGGAGCACCACGACCGGCCATTCGACATGGTCGTAGAGCTCGCCCAGCGGCACGATCCGGGTCACGACATAGGCCATTACCACCACGCCCAGCGCCACGGTCAGGTCGACCATCCCGAAGCTTGCGAAGCCCACGGCGGCGGCGAAGAACCCGACCGCGGGCCAGATCTTGCGGTTCTCGGTCACGGCCAGGCCGCGATCCGCCAGCGGCAGCACGCCCAGCCACGCCACCACGTCCTCGGCCTGCTCGGTCGGGGCGAGCAGCAGGAGGATGTCGCCCGTCCGCACCTTCGTGCGCCGCAGCCGGTCGGTGATCCGGCGCCCCCGACGCGAGATGCCCATCATCACCGTCCGCTGCCGCCAGGCGAGGCCGATCTCCTGCGAGGTGCGCTTGTTGATGCGCGAATTCTCGGGAACGACCACCTCGATCAGCGACAGGCCCTGTTCGGCGGCCTCGAGGAGGGTCATCCGACGATCGTCGGCGAAGGTGAGGTTCGCACCCGCCCGGAACTCGTCGAGCGCATCGGGTTCGGCCTCCAGCACGATCGCATCGCCCGCCTTCAGCGCCACCGCGCGGGCCGAGCCGAACATCCGCCGCCCGTCGCGGATCAGGCCCATGACCTGCACGCCCGTCTCGTCGGCCTCCTCGTGGAGATCGCCGAGCTTTGTGCCGATCAGCTTCGAGCCTTCGGGCACCGAGAGCTCGGCCATGTAGGACGCGACCTCGACCTCGGTCTCGCCGCCCTGCGCGCCCTCGGACACGCCGGGGATCAGCCGCCAGCCCACGAGGGCCACGAAGATCAGGCCCGCCGTCGCCGTCACGAGGCCCACGGGCGCGAAGTCGAACATCGAGAAGCTTTCGCCCAGCTGGTCGCGCCGGATGCCCGCGATGATGATGTTGGGCGGCGTGCCGATCAGGGTGATCATGCCGCCGAGGATCGTCGCGAAGCTCAGCGGCATCAGCGTGGCCCCCGGCAGGCGTCCTGCCTTGCGCGCCGTCGCGATATCCACCGGCATCAGGAGCGCGAGCGCCGCCACGTTGTTCATGAAGGCCGACAGCACCGCGCCGATCCCGCCCATGATCGAGATATGCGCGAAGATCCCGCGCGAGCTGTCGACCAGCGTGCGGGTGATCAGGAGGACCGCGCCCGACCGCACCAGCCCCGCCGAGACGATCAGCACCAGCGCGACCACCAGCGTCGCGGGATGCCCGAAGCCCGAGAAGGCGTCGTCCTTCGGAACCACGCCCAGGATCACGCCCAGGAGCAGGGCCGAGAAGGCGACGATGTCGTAGCGGAAGCGACCCCAGAGCAGCATCGCGAAGACGCCGCCGAACAGGGCGAAGAGAATGATCTGGTCGGTCGTCATGGGTGCGGCAATCAACGGGGCATTGAGGGGTGCAGGTAGGGCGAATGCCCACTGCCGCAAGCGCGCGCTAGCCCGGTTTGCGCGCGACGAAGGAGTGGAACGAAATGAACCCGAACAGGCGCCCCGCCGCGTGCCGCGCGGCGATCTCGCCGTGAAGCGCCGCGCAGAGTTCGGTCCCGATCAGCCCGCCGGCCGCGAGCGCATCGGCCCCGCGCCCCACCAGCGAGCGGAAATACACCGCCTCCCCGTGCGACAGGTAGCCATGCGCGTCCTTCCGGATCAGAGCGAGGTCCAGCGCGGCCAGTCTGGCGGGCAGGTCGCGGCAGATATGGGTGTCGTGGATCATGATGTCGGCAAAGGCGTCGACGCAGCATTGCAGGGGATCGAAGCGTCCGAGGGCCGCCGTGTTCGCGGCGTAGTCGCCATCGAACACCACGAGCAGACCGCCGGGCTTCAGAACGCGCCGGGCCTCGGCCAGGGCGGCATCGGCACCGTCGATATGGCACAGCGTCGTGTGAAAGAGCACGAGGTCGACGCTTGCATCCGCCGCGCCGAGCGCGCGCGCGTCGCCGATCTCGAAGGAGAGCCCCGCGCGCCCGGCATAGGTCTCGGTGGCGCGGCGGGTGAAGACGGGGCTTGGGTCGATGCCGGTCGCGGTCGCAAGCGATGTCCGCTCCAGCAGATCGGCCACCACGTCGCCGGGTCCGGACCCGATTTCCAGCGCCGAGCCACCCGGCGGAAGGTCGAGCCAGTCGAAATAGGTCCTGCGGATCTCGCGCATCCGCGCATCTTCGGCCCGTGCGACCAGAAGGTCGCCCATCATGTCCTGCATCGCCTCCGGCAGCTCGGCGATATCGAGATAGAGATCCGTCATGACGCCCCCATTCGCCCCTCCGGTAACCACGCGGTCTATCACGTCCCGCACCGTTTCCCAAACCGCCGCGCGGGCGGCCCGCGGCGCACTTGCGGGCAGCGGGCGGCTGGCCCTATACCGCGCCGACATCCAGAACCGGGGAGGCGTCCCATGGCGGGCCACAGCAAATGGGCGAATATCCAGCACCGGAAGGGGCGGCAGGACAAGCTGCGCGCCAAAATCTTCAGCCGTCTGTCGAAGGAGATCACCGTCGCCGCCAAGATGGGCGACCCCGATCCCGACAAGAACCCCCGCCTGCGCCTCGCCGTGAAGGAGGCCAAGTCCAACTCGATGCCCAAGGACAACATCGAGCGCGCGATCACCAAGGCCACCGGCGGTGACGGCGAGAATTACGACGAGATCCGCTACGAGGGCTACGGCCCCGGCGGCGTCGCCGTGATCGTCGAGGCGATGACCGACAATCGCAACCGCACCGCATCCTCGGTCCGCTCGCTCTTTTCCAAGAACGGCGGCAACCTGGGCGAGACGGGCTCGGTCGGCTTCATGTTCGACCGTAAGGGGCAGGTGATCTATCCTGCCGCCGCAGGCTCCGAGGATGACCTGATGATGGCCGCGATCGAGGCGGGCGCCGAGGATGTCGAGAGCGACGAGGAGAGCCATGTCGTCTGGTGCGCCGATACCGATCTCAACGCCGTGTCCTCGGCGCTGGAGGACGCGCTTGGCGAGAGCGAGAGCACCAAGCTCGTCTGGCGGCCGACCACCACGACCGAGCTCGATCTCGAGGGGATGCAATCCCTGATGAAGCTGATCGACGCGCTCGAGGATGACGACGACGTCCAGAACGTCACCGCCAATTTCGAGGCCAGCGACGAGGTCATGGCCGAACTCTAGGCGGCCCGGCAGCGGAACCGCCGGTGCGCCCCGGCGGTTCGCCCTCCGACCCTGAACCGGAGGATGCCCGCCATGGACGCCAATCTCGACCCGCGCGACATCCCCGAGAGCCCCGGCGACCCGCTGCCCGAACATCCCGACATCCTGCGCGGGATGGCATGGATCGCCATCGGCGGCTGCGTGATCTTCACCCTCTCGATCCTGGTCGCCGATTTCGTCGTGCCCCATCACGACTGGATGGCCGACACGATCAGCGATCTGGGCGCGGGCGAGTACGAATACATCGTCGATATCGGCATCTACTGCTTCTCGGCCGCACTGATCGCCTGCGCGGTCGGCGCGGCCCATGCGCATCTGGGCGGGCGCGGCTGGACGACCGGCATCTACGGGCTCATCGTCACGGGGCTGATCGTCTTCCTCGTGGGGGCCCGCAACGAATACGGCGATCAGGATCAGGACGGCACCGTCATCCACATCTACCTCGTCTACGCGCTGGGCGTGGCCTTCGCGATCATCCCCTGGGCCATGTCCTACGGCGCGGGCGCGATCTCGTCGCGACTGGGACTGGCCTGCAAGGCGGCGACGGTGCTCTGGATACCGATGGCGCCGATCTTCTTCTTTCTGCCCGACAGCATCGATGGCCTCTACGAACGGGTGCTCGGCGGCATCACCTTCCTCTTCGTGATCGCCATCGCCCTGACGCTCCGGGGTCGCGCCGCTGCGATCGAGGCACGCTGACCCCGCTCAGCCGTCCGCCCGGATCAATGCCGCGCGCGCCGTCCGCCGCATCGCCCGTGTCAGGGGCGACAGCACCTCCGCCATCGCGCGGCTCACCTGCCAATGGAGCGGCGTGTCGAGCGGCGTGTCCGCGATCATCTCGACCAGTCGCCCCGACGCAAGGTCGCCCGCGACCGCGACCTCGGGGTTCAGCCCCCAGCCGAGCCCCGCGCGCGTCGCCTCGGTAAAGGGTCCCGGTGCGGGGATGCGGTGCGCAGGCGGCGGCGTGCCCGGCGCGTGCGAGGACAGCCAGCGATGCTGGAGCGCGTCCATCGACGTGAATTGCAGGACCGGCGCCGCGGCGATGGCCGCCGCCGTCACCCCGTCCGCGAAATAACGGTCCCGGAAGGCGGGCGTGCAGGTCGCGCGGTAACGGAGTGCGCCCAGCGGATGCGCCACGCAGCCGGGGATCGCCCGCGCCTCGGAGGTCACGGCCGCGCTGACCTCGCCCCGGCGCAGCGCATCCGCCGTATGATCCTGATCCAGAACCACCACGTCGAACCGGAAGCCCGGTGCGGCGGCCAGCGCATCCACGGCCCAGGTCTCGAGGCTGTCGGCATTGATCGCGACGGTCACCGGGCGCGGGCCCGTCGTCGCGCCCAGATCGGCGGCAAGGTCGGCCTGCAACGCCGCCACGTCGCGCGCGTGACGCAGAAGGCGCAGGCCCAAGGGCGTCGCCTCGGCGGGCCGGGTGCGCGCCAGCACTGGACCGCCCGCCGCCTCGGTTAGCGCCCGCATTCGCTGGCTGATGGCGGGCGGTGTGACGCCCAGCCGCGCGGCGGCCCGCTCGAAGCTGCCGGTCTCGATCACGGCGGTCAGCGTATGCAGAAGGGCCGGCGGAAACATAAGGTGTCCTTATCGACAGGGTCCGATCCTTAGTTGCGCATCAAAGCAGACACGTCCATCCCGCCCTCCATGACCGCCTCGCTGCTCTCCGGCTTCGGCCTCGGCCTCTCGCTCATCCTCGCCATCGGCGCGCAGAATGCCTTCGTCCTTCGCCAAGGCCTCCGGGGCGAGCATGTGGTCGCGGTCGTCCTCGTCTGTGCGCTCTCCGAGAGCCTCCTCGTGACCTCCGGCGTCCTCGGCTTCGGCGCGCTGGTCGAGGCGGCGCCCTGGATCGTGCCGGTATTCCGCTGGGGCGGCGCGGCGTTCCTTGTCGTTTACGGCGCACGCGCCGCGTGGTCGGCCTGGACCGGCGGCGCGGCGCTCGCCGCCGAAGGGCAGGGCGGTGGCTTGCGCCGCACGGTGCTGACGGCGCTGGCGATCACGTGGCTGAACCCTCATGTCTATCTCGACACGGTGATGCTCCTCGGTTCGATCTCGACGCAGGCGCCGGTGCCGCTCGCCTTCGGGGCGGGGGCCATCGTCGCGGCCTGGGTCTTCTTCGGCGCGCTGGGCTTCGGCGCGGTGCTGCTTCGCCCGATTTTCGCACGCCCCGCCGCGTGGCGCGTACTCGACGCGGGCATCGCGCTGGTGATGTGGGCCATCGCGGCGGGCCTCCTGTTCGGCTGAGCCCCGCCCCCTTGCCATCGCTCGACCCGGGGCGCAGGGAAGGGGCATGACGACGCCGTCCCGCCCGCTGCAAGGCATCCTGTGGATGATCGCGACCGGGCTCTGCTTCATCGCGGTCACGGCCATCGTCAAATACGCCGCACAGGACCTCCCCGCCGCCGAGGCCGCCTTCCTGCGCTACCTTCTGGGGCTCGTCTTCCTGCTGCCGGTCGCGCGCACGCTCCTGTCCGAGCGGGTGTCGCTCGGCGATCTGAGGCTCTTCGGGTTGCGCGGTCTCGTCCACGCGCTGGGCGTGATCCTGTGGTTCTACGCAATGACCCAGATCCCCATCGCCGAGGTCACGGCCATGAACTACCTCAATCCCGTCTACGTCACGCTCGGGGCCGCGATCTTCCTCGGCGAACGGCTGGCCATCCGCCGAATCGTCGCCGTCCTCGTGGCGCTCTGCGGTGTCGTCGTCATCCTCCGCCCCGGCTTTCGCGAGATCGAGACGGGCCACTTCGCCATGCTCTTCACCGCGATCCTCTTCGGGGCGTCCTATCTCTGCGCCAAGCCGCTCTCGGGGCGCTATTCGGCTGCGATGGTGGTGGCGATGCTGTCGATCACGGTGACGATCGGGCTGGCGCCCTTCGCCTTCGCCGTCTGGGTCACGCCGACGCCGACCGACATCGCCTTCATGTTCGCCGTCGCCCTCTTCGCCACCGCCGGGCACTACGCCATGACGCGCGCCTTCGCCGCCGCGCCCATTTCGGTCACGCAGCCGGTGACGTTCCTACAGATGGTCTGGGCGGTGCTGCTGGGCTGGCTCGTCTTCTCCGAGCCGCCGGACGGGTTCGTCATCCTCGGGGCGGGGATCATCATCGCCTCGGTCAGCTTCATCGCCTGGCGCGAGTCGCGGCTCCGGCGGCAGGTGACGCCCTCCTCCTACGCGACCAAGGGGTAACCGGGCCACAGGTGTTAACCTTTCGCTAACGTCGCCGCTTGAACCGGCGCGATCCGGGGGGCATCTCCCGGCCATGTTCAGACTTTGTTCACTTCTTCTGGCCGGCGCGCTCGCCGCGCTTCCCGCCGCGGCCGAGACCCTCTCCGGCCCGATCCGCGTGATCGACGCCGACACCATCGATATCGGCGCCGCCGCCAGTATCCGCCTGGTCGGCATCGACGCCGCCGAGGGCGAGCAGACCTGTCGCGACGGGGCCGAGATCCTGCCCTGCGGCCGCATCGCGACCGAGGCGGCGCGCGCGTTGTATCAAGGGCTTACGGCGCGTTGTTCGACCGAAGGGCGCGACCGATTCGACCGCTACCTCGCCCGGTGCCGGGTCGGCGGCGTCGAGATGAATGCCGAACTCGTGCGCCTCGGCCTCGCGCGCGTCTACCGCGACGACCGAACGTATTTCGAGGAGCAGAAGGAGGCCGTCCTGATGGAACGCGGCCTCTGGCGCTACGACATGCAGGACCCGGCCGCGTTCCGGGCCGAGGCGCGCGCCACCCGCGCCGGTGACGCGCCGTCCGCGACCGGCACCTGCGCCATCAAGGGCAACATCTCGGGCAACGGTCGCATCTACCACATGCCCGGACAGGAGTTCTACGACCGCACCCGGATCAATCCCGCGCGGGGCGAGCGGCTGTTCTGCACCGAGGGCGAGGCCCGCGCCGCCGGGTGGCGCCGCGCGCAGCGCTAGGGCCGGGCGCCAAAAATCTTCGACGAAGATTTTTCGCCCGCGTCAGGCGCTGGCGTCGGTGCCTTCGACCTGCGCCTGGAAATTCTCGAAGAACTGGTCGGCCATCTTGGCCGCGAAGCTGTCGATCAGGCGCGAGCCCAGCTGCGCGATCTTGCCGCCGACCTTGGCGTCGACGGCATAGCTGAGCGCCGTGCCTTCGGGCACCTCGGCCAGCCGCACATCCGCGCCGCCCTTCGCGAATCCCGCGACGCCGCCCTTGCCCTCGCCCGCGATGCGGTAGCTTTTGGGCGGGTTCACGTCTGAGAGGGTGACCGCCCCTTTGAACGTCGCCTTCACCGGACCGACCTTCTGCTTCACCACCGCCTCGAACCCCTCCTCGGGCGAGCCGGTCAGCTCCTCGCAGCCGGGGATGCAGGCCTTCAGCGTTTCGGCATCGTTGAGCTTGGCCCAGACGATGTCGCGCGGCGCGGCGATGGTACGGGTGCCGGTCAGTTCCATGTCTCACTCCCTCGGTTCCGCCCAAGACTTGGCGCGGACGCGCGCGCGCTACAAGTCGTAAGGCAACCGCCCGCGATCATCGGGGTCGATGCGCACCGGACGCTCCAGCGGCGGGACGGCGCGCTGGGCGCAGGCGACGCGCTCGCAGATCCTGCAGGAGATGCCGATCGGCTCGAACCCCGATCCGAGGTCCAGCCCGTCTGCATAGACCAGATGGCGCGCATGCTTGACCTCGCAGCCCAGCCCGATCGCCTGCCGCCGCGTCGGCGCGCCGAAGGATCCGCCCGGCTTGGAGACGTCCCGCGCCAGGCAGAAATAGCGCACGCCGTCCGGCGTCTCGGCCAGCTGCCGCAGGAACCGGCCGGGCGTCTCGAAGGCGGCATGCACGTTCCAGAGCGGGCAGGCCCCGCCGAACCGCGCGAATTGCAGGCGCGTGGCCGAATGGCGCTTGGTGATCTGGCCCGCGGGGTCGACGCGCACGAAGAAGAACGGCACGCCCTTGGCGCCCGGCCGCTGCAGGGTCGAGAGGCGGTGTCCGACCTGTTCGAGCGACGCGCCGAAGCGGCGGGCCAGCGCCTCAAGGTCGTGGCGGAGGTCGGCCGCGGCCGCGCGGAACGTACCATACGGCATCAGCGCGGCCCCCGCGAAGTAGTTGGCGAGGCCCACGCGCGCGATGGCGCGGGCATCGTCGGAGGCGAAGCGCCCCTCGTCGAGGATCGCGTCCAGAAGGTCCGCGCGCGTCACGAGGGCGAGCTGGTGGAGTTGCTGGAATCGTAGGGTCGGCGCGTCGGCACGGGCCGCGAGCGTCAGCGTTCCGGCTCCCGCGTCGTGGTGGCGCAGGCGGTCGCCCTCGGCCAGGACGACGCGCATGTTCCGCTGATCCCAGACCCGCGCGAGTCCGGCGTCGACGTCGGGCCCGAGCTTGTCCGCGACCTCTTCGGCGGCCCGGTCCAGCGCGTCGAGATAGTTGTCGCGGTAGTGGAAGAAGTCGCGCACCTCCTCCCAGGGGGAAGGCGCCGAGAGACCCGTCTGACCCAGCGCCGCGTCGAGCGAGGCCAGTCGCTCGGCCCCGTCGCGATAGGCGCGGTGCAGCGTCAGGAACGCGCGGGCGAGGCCGGGCGCGTTCAGGCCCGCCATCCGCAGATCGGCCAGCGGCACCGCGTCGGCGAAGATCGGGTCGGCCAGCGCCTCGCGCATATCCGAGACGAGGCGTTCGTCGTCGCCCGCGCCCAGCTCGGTCACGTCGAAGGCGAATTCGCGCGCCAGGGCCAGCAGGACCGTCGTCGAGACGGGCCGGTTGTTGTTCTCCATCTGGTTGAGATACGGCAGCGAGACCCCGAGGCGCGCGGCGAAATCGGTCTGGGTCAGGCCGAGGCGGGTGCGGACCTCGCGCAGCTTCGCCCCGGCATAGAGTTTCGGCGCGGCCATGGCGTCCCCCTGTTTGCAAACCCGCGCTTAGCAGGCTTAGCATGTAGGGGTCGAGAGGCTGTCAGCCCGCCGCGGCCAGCCGGGCGTTCCGCCGGATCGTCAGCACCGTCGCCGTGACCGAGGCCGCACCCGACGCCACCATCAGGATCACCAGTGGCAGCGCGCCGCCGCCGAAGCCCAGAAGCCAGCCCGCGATGGCCGAGAGCGCCGCACCCCCGCCGATCATCATCGCCCCGCCCAGGCCGCTGGCCGTGCCCGCGAGATGCGGCCGCACCGAGAGCATGCCCGCCGTCGCGTTCGGGATGACGAGGCCGTTGCCCAGGCCCACGAAGGTCATGAAGCCGAAGAACACCCAATGCGAGGTGAAGCCCGACAGCGTCAGCAGGAGGAGAAGCGAGAGGCCGAAGACCTGCCCCAGCGCGCCCCAGAGGATCATCCGGTCGATCCCGAACCGCTGCGAGAAGCGGCCCGACAGCCCGTTGCCCACCAGGTAGCCCAAGGCGGGCGCGCCGAAGAAGAGGCCCAGCGTCGCCGGGTCCATGCCGAAGACCTGCGTGCCGACGAAGGGGGCGCCGCCAAGATAGGCGAAGAACGCGCCCGACGCGAAGGCCGACGACGCGCAATAGCCCCAGAAGCGGCGCGAGGTCAGGAGTTCGGGATATTCGCGGACCTGATCGCGGAAGGTGCCGCCGGTCTTGGGGGCCGTCTCGCCCAGATCGGTGTAGGTGACCGCCCAGAGCAGCGCGCCCGCCCCGAGCAGCAGCCAGAAATTCGCCTGCCAGCCGAACCAGCCCTCGAGCACACCGCCG
Source organism: Jannaschia halovivens (assembly GCF_046452375.1). Classification (NCBI taxonomy): domain Bacteria; kingdom Pseudomonadati; phylum Pseudomonadota; class Alphaproteobacteria; order Rhodobacterales; family Roseobacteraceae; genus Jannaschia; species Jannaschia halovivens. The sequence continues at coordinate 111,320 of NZ_JBKFDJ010000001.1, forward strand.
ATGGCCGGGCCGACCATGGGCACGACCGACATGCCCATCGTGACGTAGCCCAGCATCGAGGCCGCCTTGTCCTGTGGGTAGAGATCGCGCACGACCGCGCGGCTCAGCACCATGGCGACCACGATCGCGGCCTGCGCCATGCGGAAGGCGAGGAAGATCTCGACCGTCGGCGCAAAGATACAACCGACCGTCGCGATCATGAAGAGCACGAGGCCCGTCAGGATCACCGGGCGGCGGCCGTAGCGGTCCGAGATCGGACCGACCACCAGTTGCAGCACCGCGTTCACCGCGAGGTAGAGCCCGACCGAGAGCTGGATCAGGCCGTAATCGGCGGCGAAGAACTCGGCCATCGCGGGCAGCGACGGCAGGAACACGTTCATCGACAGCGTCGACAGCCCCACGAGCGCGACGAGCGTGAGGATATGCGGCGGCGTGCGGGCCGCCGGTGCGGTGTCGGTGAGGATGGCCATATGGGGGGAGATATGCCGCAAAGCGCCGCGCGTCCAACCCGGTCGTTGCACAGGCGGGTGTGCGGGATGCGCGGCGGCGGCGGACGCGACCGGGGCGCGGCGGGGTTTGCCGATTTGCAGATTGGGGCCGGGTACTGCGACCGCCTTTGCAAATTATCCAGATCGGGCTTTTCCGGCCTGCGCCGCGCGCGTAGGCATGGGGAAACGGGAGGGCCTCTGCCATGAAGGACATACTCGGAGAGCTGGAGGCGCGGCGCGACGAGGCGCGGCAGGGCGGCGGCCAGCGCCGCATCGACGCCCAGCACGCCAAGGGCAAGCTGACCGCGCGCGAGCGGATCGAGCTTCTGCTCGACGATGGCTCGTTCGAGGAGTTCGACATGTTCGTGGCCCACCGCGCCACGGATTTCGGGATGGCCGAGGACCGGCCCGCGGGCGACGGCGTCGTCACCGGCTGGGGCACGATCAACGGGCGTCTGGTCTATGTCTTCAGCCAGGATTTCACCGTGTTCGGCGGGTCGCTGTCGGAGACGCATGCCCAAAAGATCTGCAAGATCCAGGACATGGCGCTCCAGAACGGCGCGCCGGTCATCGGGCTCAACGATTCCGGTGGTGCGCGCATCCAGGAGGGGGTGGCCAGCCTCGCGGGCTATGCCGAGGTCTTCCAGCGCAACATCGACGCGTCCGGCGTCATCCCGCAGATCAGCGTCATCATGGGCCCCTGCGCGGGCGGCGCGGTCTATTCCCCCGCGATGACCGACTTCATCTTCATGGTGAAGGATTCGTCCTACATGTTCGTAACCGGCCCCGACGTCGTGAAGACCGTCACTAACGAGGTCGTCACCGCCGAGGAGCTGGGCGGCGCGGTCACGCATACGAAGAAGTCCGGCGTGGCCGACGGCGCCTTCGAGAACGACGTCGAGGCGCTGGCCGAGGTGCGGCGGCTCTTCGATTTCCTGCCGCTCTCGAACCGCGAGATCCCGCCGGTTCGGCCCTTCTTCGACAGCCCCGACCGGATCGAGGACAGCCTCGACACGCTGATCCCCGACAATCCGAACGCGCCCTACGACATGACCGAGCTGATCACGAAGCTGGCCGACGAAGGCGACTTCTTCGAGATCAAGGCCGAGTTCGCCAAGAACATCCTGACGGGCTTCATCCGCATCGAGGGGCGCACCGTGGGCGTCGTCGCCAACCAGCCGATGGTGCTGGCCGGGTGCCTCGACATCGACAGTTCGCGCAAGGCCGCGCAGTTCGTGCGGTTCTGCGATGCCTACGACATCCCGCTCCTGACGCTGGTGGACGTGCCGGGCTTCCTTCCGGGGACGAGCCAGGAGTATGGCGGCGTCATCAAGCACGGCGCGAAGCTCCTCTTCGCCTATGGCGAGGCGACGGTGCCGAAGGTCACGGTCATCACCCGCAAGGCCTATGGCGGAGCCTATGACGTGATGGCGTCGAAGCACCTGAAGGGCGATTTCAACTACGCCTGGCCCACCGCGGAGATCGCGGTGATGGGGGCCAAGGGCGCGGTCGAGATCCTCTACCGGAGCGAGCTGGGGGACGCCGACAAGATCGCGGCGCGAACGAAGGATTACGAGGACCGCTTCGCCAACCCGTTCGTCGCCGCCGAGAAGGGCTTCATCGACGAGGTGATCCAGCCCTGCGCCACCCGCAAGCGCATCGCCCGCGCCTTCGCCTCGCTCCGCCACAAGCGGCAGGAGCGGCCGTGGCGCAAGCACGACACGATCCCGCTGTGAGCGGGTGGACCCCCGACGGGCGCGGCTGGCAAGCCCGCCGAGACGGCGCGACCTTCGCGCTCTCGCGGCGCCTGCCGCTGCGCTGGGACGTGGCGGCCGAAACGCGGCTGCCGGACCTGGGGCGGCGGCGGCTGGCCCATGCCGTGCGGCAGGATCTCTGGCGGGCGCTGCGCGACCTGCGGGGCTTCGCGCCCGCCGTGGAGGTGACGCGCGACGCGGGCGGCTGTCACGTTCGCGCCGGGGGCCGGGTCGAGGGCGCCGTGGCCGGCGGGCTGACGGCACGGGTCGCGGCGGTGCTGGCCGATCCGGGCCTGCGGGCCGGTTGGGTCCGCGCGGCGCGACATCGGGAGAGCGCGGCATGATCGGGCGGAGCATTCTCGCAACGCTGGTCCTGGCCGCGCCCGCCGCGGCGCAGGACACCATTCCGTCGGGCCAGGCGGTCGTGCTCTGGCAGGTGCTCTGGGAGCGCGTGGACGGGCAGGGGACCCAAGCGATCCTGCGCTTCATCGCGCCCGGCGTCGCCCGTGACGGCGGCACGGTGGATTTCGAGGCGGCGCAGGCCGACATGGACTGGCTCTGCGCGACCCATGCCGTGCCGATCGCCGCACTGCCCCATGCGCGCACCGAAAGCGTGCTGGTCAACCTGATGGACCGGCCCGTGCCGCGCGGCGCGACCGACCCCGAGGCGCAGCAGTTCTTCACCGTCTACACCATCGAGAACGGCGCATGTTCGCCGGAGGCGTTCTGATGAAGGTTGAGGAACCACGCCGTCCGGGTATGTGTTACGGTCAGGGGGGAGCCGCGAATCCGCACCGCATCCCGACCCGAAACGACAGGAGAGAGACTCTATGCGTAAGCTCATCAAGACCGTCGCCGTTCTCGGCATCACCGCCACCCTCGTTGCCTGTGGCGCGCCCGCCGAAGAAGAGATCGTCTTCGTCGAGCCGGTCACCGTCGACCCGGTGTCCACGAAGTTCTGATCGCGCGACGGGCCGCGCACACGCGTCCGGCCCGTCCGCCCACCGGGAACAATCCCGGCGGATCGGCGCCATTGATGCCACGTCGCCACAAGGGCCCCGCACAACTGGGGCATTTCTGGGGCACCCGTATCGCGGTGATCTGACGTCTGATAGGTTCTCCACAGGCCGCAGCCATGCGGTCCGCATCACGGGCGGCGTGAGGGTTGAACCCCTCGCGCCGCCCGTCAACGTCAGGAGACCTGGATGTCCAACATCATCAAAGCCGTCGTCGGTCTGGCCGCGCTCACCGCGTTGTCGGGCTGCTTCCTCTCGAACCCTGAGCCGGAAGAGATCATCATCGTCGAGCCCGCACCCGTCGTGGTCGAGCCCGTCAGCGGCAAGTACTGAGACGCGCACGGGGCGGGGCTTCGGCCTCGCCCCGGCCACCCCGACCGCGGGCGTCGCGACATGAGCGGCGGGCGCGATCCGATGCACAAGCATCGCGGCTTTCCGGGCCGTCTTCCGGGAACTGACTTCCAATTCACCATCCGGCGCGCGAACCCCAAGGGCGTGACGCCCCTGAAGCGGCTCGAGCGCTTTCGCGATCGGCGCCATACCGACCGTCTGGCGGATGCGGCGTTTCTCGGCGCGCTCTGGGATCATTTCGAGGACCAGCCCTTCGAGCGCGGCAATCTCGATGCCGGGCGGCTGTCCTGGCTCTTCGGCCGCGAGGTCGTCCCGGCGGAGGAGCCGTTCGATCCCGCCTCCTACGACGCGATGCTCCGGATCGACGAGCGTCAGGCCCGTGCCTCGTTTCCGGACGTCTTCGCCGAGGACGATGCGCCATCGGGCGACGTGGATGATGAGGATTGGGCGTGAAGGCGCCGATCCGGCCCCCCCATGGGCGGAGGAGCGCCGATGGCGCCGAGCGCGCCATTTTGCGTTTTGACGTGCGCCCCGCCCGGCGCAGCGTGACTTCGTGCCCCACCGGCCCGATCCTCTCCGGGAGATGGCCGGACACGCACGAGTGGAACCGTACCCCTTCCCCTCCCGGACGATGGGTCTGCCTGCGGGCCGAGCCATCGTCCGGACCCTTTTCCGACTGCGCCATACAGGCAGAAGCGCGGCGGTTCGGGGGAGGATGCGGACCCACTCTGATAACAACGAAGAAGGCAGGAGCAGTTCCATGTTCAACACACCCATTCGGGCCGCCGGCATCGTCGCCGCGCTGGCCCTGTCCGGCTGCATCGGGACCGATGTGGAGCGTGCCGCGGGCGGCGCGGTCCTCGGCGGGCTCGGCGCCAAGGCGCTGGACGGAAACGTCGCGGCGGGCGTCCTCATCGGTGCCGCCGGCGGCGCGCTGGCCGACGACGTGGCGGATTGGGGGCGGTAATCCGCCGCGGGCGCGGAACTTTTCACGCCCCCTTGCAACCCGGTGCCAAATCGGTGCGTTACGGTCAGGCATAACCTACGGAGATTTTCCATGCATCGTACCTTCATCGTGCCCGCCATCGCCCTCGTCACGCTGCTCGCAGCCTGCAACACCGGCTCGGACCTCGAGCGCGCGGCCGTCGGCGGCCTCATCGGCTGTGCCGTGGGCGAGATCGTTCAGGACGGCGCATGTGTCGCGGGTGGTGCCATCGGCGCCGCGGGCGGCGCGCTGGCCAACGACATCTGATCACCGGCCCCTCGGGGCCGCCAAAACCAGCTTCGGGGCTGTCCGGTCATGCGACCGGGCGGCCCTTTTTTGCGTCGGCCCGGCGGAAGACCGGGCGAGGGGGACCGCATGTTCGACAAGATCCTGATCGCCAACCGGGGCGAGATCGCCTGCCGCGTCATCAAGACGGCGCGCCGCATGGGCATCCAGACGGTGGCCGTCTATTCCGACGCCGATCGCAATGCGCTGCACGTAAAGATGGCGGACGAGGCGGTGCATATCGGCCCGCCGCCCGCCAACCAGTCCTACATCGTGATCGACCGCATCATGGATGCCATCCGGCAGACGGGCGCGCAGGCCGTCCATCCGGGCTACGGCTTTCTCAGCGAGAACCCGAAATTCGCCGAGGCGCTGGAGGCCGAGGGCGTCGTGTTCATCGGCCCACCCAAGGGCGCGATCGAGGCGATGGGCGACAAGATCACGTCGAAGAAGATCGCCCAGGAGGCAGGGGTCAGCACAGTGCCCGGCCATATGGGCCTGATCGAGAACGCCGAGGAGGCGATCCGCATCTCGGGCGAGATCGGCTATCCGGTGATGCTCAAGGCCAGCGCGGGTGGCGGCGGCAAGGGCATGCGGATCGCGTGGTCCGAGGACGAGGTGGCCGAAGGCTTCCAGGCGTCCAAGAACGAGGCGGCGTCGAGCTTCGGCGACGACCGCATGTTCATCGAGAAATTCGTCACCCAGCCCCGCCATATCGAGATCCAGGTGCTTTGCGACGGGCACGGGAACGGCGTCTATCTGGGCGAGCGTGAGTGTTCCATCCAGCGCCGCAACCAGAAGGTCGTCGAGGAGGCGCCGTCGCCGTTCCTCGATCCCGAAACGCGCCGCGCGATGGGCGAGCAGAGCCTCGCGCTGGCCCATGCGGTCGGCTACGCCAGCGCGGGCACGGTCGAGTTCATCGTCGACGGCGACCGCAATTTCTACTTCCTCGAGATGAACACCCGGCTGCAGGTCGAGCATCCGGTGACCGAGCTCATCACCGGCGTCGACCTCGTGGAGCACATGATCCGCGTCGCAGCCGGCGAGACGCTCGCCATGTCGCAGGAGGACGTGACCCTGACCGGCTGGGCGATGGAGAGCCGTCTCTATGCCGAAGACCCCTATCGCGGCTTTCTGCCGTCCATCGGCCGGCTGACCCGCTACCGCCCCCCCGAGGAGACCGAGGGCTACTTGCCCGGCACCGCCGCCGGGACGGTGGGCGACGTCGTCGTGCGCAACGATACCGGCGTCTACGAGGGCGGCGAGATCAGCATGTTCTACGACCCGATGATCGCCAAGCTCTGCACCTGGGGCCCGGATCGGGCAGCGGCCATCGCGGCGATGCGCGACGCGCTGGACGGGTTCGAGGTCGAGGGGATCGGGCACAACCTGCCCTTCCTCAGCGCGGTGATGGACCACCCCAAGTTCGTCGCCGGCAACATGACGACCGCCTTCATCGCCGAGGAATATCCCGACGGGTTCGAGGGTGTGGACCTGCCCGAGGATCATCTGCGCCGCATCGCCGCCGCCTGCGCCGCGATGCACCGGGTGGCCGAAATCCGGCGCACCCGCGTGTCGGGCCGGATGGACAACCACGAGCGAAAGGTCGGCTCGGATTGGGTGGTGACACTGGGGGGGACGCGGTTCGAGACGGTGATCGCCGCCGATCCGGGCGGCTCGGACGTGACCGTCGACGGCGAGACCCTGCGGGTCACCGGCGCCTGGACGCCGGGCGACGCGCTGGCCCGGATGGAGGTCGCGGGCGCGCCCGTTGTGATGAAGGTCGGCAAGATTTCGGGTGGGTTCCGCATCCGCACGCGCGGCGCGGACCTGCGCGTCCATGTCCGCACACCCCGGCAGGCCGAGCTGGCCGCGCTGATGCCCGAGAAGGTGCCGGCGGATACCTCGAAGCTCCTGCTCTGCCCGATGCCCGGCCTGATCGTGCGCGTCGACGTGGCCGAGGGCGAAGAGGTGCAGGAGGGGCAGGCGCTGGCCGTGGTCGAGGCGATGAAAATGGAGAACATCCTGCGCGCCGAGCGCCGCGGCACCGTCTCGAAGGTCAATGCTGCGGCGGGCGACAGCCTCGCGGTCGACGACGTGATCCTCGAGTTCGAGTAGGCGCGTGCAGGACGGCTGGCCCATCTTCCTCGGGACGGTGGCGGTGTCGGCCGTCATCCTGTTCGGCCTGTCCGCCGGGTGGTTCGAGGGCCTGAGCGCACGGGCGCTGAGCGACTGGCTGCGGGGGCTGGACGCGCGCATCTGGCAGGCGGTGATCGCGGGCTTCTTCGTGGCGGCGGGCTGGCTGGTGAACGGCTGGCAGAACCGTCGGGTCGCGGCCAAGCTGCGGGCCGAGCGGTTGCGCGATGCGCACCGCGCCATCTTCGCCGAGATCGATGCGAACCTGTCGAATCTGCTGGAGGAAGGCGCGTTGCGGCGGGCGGGCGCGCGGATGGTGCGTCGGATGCGGGCGGACGCGGCCTTCGTGCCCCTCATCCCGCGCGAGAAGCATGACCGGATCTTCAGCGCGCTGGAGGCCGAGATCCACATCCTGCCCCGCGTGACCATCGACCCGATCGTGGCCTATTACTCGCAGCTCGGCAGTCTCGCCGCCCATGTGGAGGATATGCGCGACCGCAGGTTCACCCTCCTGTCGACGCGGCGGAAGATCGCGATGTACCTGGATTATCTCTACATGAAGATCGCGGCGTTACGCCTTGGTCGCAAAGCCGTTTGGCTGATCGAGGTCTATGCGCGCGATGGCAAGGATGCGGCCGAAGCGGAGGTCCGGCGGCTGAACGTCAGTAGCCTTCGGGACGGGGCCCGGTCCGTCCCGTGACCGGCGGGGTCGGAACATACGGGATGTCGTCCGGCGAGGCCTGGCGGGGTGTGGCTGTCTTGGACATGGCGTCCTCCTTGGACAACAACATAAGCCCGGGTCGGGTGCGTCGCAACTGCCGCAGCGCCTACGACCCCTCGCGCAGCTCGCGCTGGCGCATGGGCATCTTGTCGATCGAACGCGACAGCTCGCGCGTGGTCCAGGGCAGGGGCTTGCGCAGTTTGACCTGCCCGTCCTTGCCGATCAGCACCAGCATGAAGCCGCGCGGGCGCAGCCGCGTCCGCAGCTCCGACCGGGCGGCGGGATCGGTGTCGACGACGACCACCACGTCCCGGTCGACCATCTCCGAAAGCCCGTCCTCCAGCTCGCCCATCTGTTCGATGAAGGCGGGATCGCGCGGCGAGTTGGCGAAGACCACGATGGGCCGCGCGGCGTACAGGAATTCCGCGAGATCGATCTCGGTGGCGTCGAAGACGAGGGTCGGATCCTCCTCCCAGGCGGCCAGCGGATCGGGCGTATCGGCCGCGTGCCCGCCCGCGCCGAAGGTCAGGGCGGCGGCGAGGATCGGCAGAAATGTCTTGAGCGTCATGGGCGTCCGTATCCGTGCGGTTGCCCTAGATATAGGGGCATGGGCGCGCGGGGCGAAGGCCCCACGGCACGGATGCGACGCTTTTGCCTTGAATTCGCGGGTTAACGCGCCGGTCAGGCATGGTGGGGCAGGCTCCGGGCCGACCCGATATCGCGCCCCGGAGGTTCCATGCCGCGCCTGACCCAGACCCCGCCCGTCACCCTTCACCTGGGCGCCCATCGCAGCGCGTCCTCGGCGCTCCAGCGCCTGCTCGAGCGCAACGAGACGCATCTGGGCCGCTGCGGCACCGCCATCTGGACGCCACGCCGCACCCGCGCGGGCCTTCTGACCGGCGTGCTGGGCGACCCCGGCCGCCGCGAGGCGCGGCGCGATGGCGCGGCGCATCGCGCGGCGGGCCGGGTGGCGATGCTGCGCCACGAGATGACGGGCCAGGGCATGGGCCGCCTGATCGTCTCGGACGAGAACGGCCTCGGCGGCCTGCGCGAGAACGTGTTGATGGCACGGCTCTATCCGACGGTGTCGGGGCGGATGGCCCGCCTGTCGCTGGTCCTGCCGGGGGTCGACCGGGTGTGCCTCTGCATCCGCTCGCCCGACGGCTGGTGGTCCAGCGCCTTCGCCTTCCTCATGACGCGCGGCTTCGCGCCGCCCGACCGGGCCACGCTCGACGCCATCGTCGCCGCGCGGCGCGGCTGGCGTGACGTGATCGCCGACCTTGCCGCCGCGTTGCCGGATGCGCGGCTCTCGGTTTGGGACTATGATGGGTTGGGCGGGCGCCCCGAGACGGCCTATGCGCACATGACGGGCCACGCGGCGCGCTACGCCGATACGGGCCGGGTGAACGTATCGCCGGGGCTGGCCGATCTCCGGGCCCGGCTGCGCGACGAGGGTTGTTTCGAGACCGTCGCCGGCGAGGGCGACCGTTTCATGCCCTTCGCGCCCGCGGCGCGCGACCGGCTCCGGACGCGCCACGCGGCGGATCTCGCCTGGCTGCGCGCGGGCGCGGACGGGCTTGCGACCTATATCGAAGGGGCACGCGACGACGATGCCCCACGGGACGACGGGAAAGGACGACGGCATGAGCGCCAAGGACACCTCCGACAGGACGGACGGCTCGGGCAGGCCGAGGGACAGATGGGCGCGGCTGGCCGAGGGTGAGCTGCGCAACAGGTCGCTGGACGACCTGACCTGGGACACGCTGGAGGGCATTCCGGTCCAGCCAGTCTACACCGCCGACGATCTGGACGGGCTGGACCATCTCGGCACGATCCCGGGCGAGGCGCCGTATACGCGCGGCGTGAAGGCCACGATGTATGCGGGCCGGCCCTGGACGATCCGGCAATATGCGGGCTTTTCGACGGCCGAGGAATCCAACGCCTTCTACCGTCGCGCGCTGGCCGCCGGGCAACAGGGCGTCTCGGTCGCCTTCGACCTCGCCACCCATCGTGGCTACGACAGCGATCATCCTCGCGTCGTCGGCGATGTCGGCAAGGCGGGCGTCGCCATCGACAGCGTCGAGGACATGAAGATCCTCTTCGACGGCATCCCGCTGGACCAGGTCAGCGTCAGCATGACCATGAACGGTGCGGTGATCCCGATCCTCGCGAATTTCATCGTCGCGGGCGAGGAACAGGGCGTCGCGCGTGCGGCCCTGTCGGGCACGATCCAGAACGACATCCTCAAGGAATTTATGGTCCGGAATACGTATGTGTATCCGCCCGAGCCCTCGATGCGGATCATCGCGGATATCATCGAATACACCGCCGACGAGATGCCGAAGTTCAACTCGATCTCGATCTCGGGCTACCACATGCAGGAGGCGGGCGCGAACCTCGTCCAGGAGCTGGCCTTCACGCTGGCCGACGGGCGCGAATACGTCCGCACCGCCATCGCGCGCGGCATGGACGTGGACCGCTTCGCCGGGCGGCTCAGCTTCTTCTTCGCCATCGGCATGAACATCTTCATGGAGGCCGCCAAGCTGCGCGCCGCGCGCCTGCTCTGGCACCGCATCATGTCGGAGTTCGAGCCGAAGAACCCCAAATCCTCCATGCTGCGGACCCATTGCCAGACGTCCGGGGTGTCCCTGCAGGAGCAGGATCCCTACAACAACGTCGTCCGCACGGCCTACGAGGCGCTGGCCGCGGTCCTCGGTGGGACGCAGTCGCTCCACACCAACAGCTTCGATGAGGCCATCGCGCTCCCGACCGAGAATTCCAGCCGGATCGCGCGCAACACCCAGCTCATCCTGCAGGAGGAGACGGGGGTCACCAACGTCGTCGACCCGCTGGCCGGGTCCTATTACGTCGAACGGCTGACCGCCGACCTGGCCGAGGCGGCCTGGGCCCTGATCGAGGAGGTCGAGGAGATGGGCGGCATGACCAAGGCCGTGGCTTCCGGCATGCCTAAGCTGCGCATCGAGGAGAGTGCCGCGACCCGCCAGGCCCTGATCGACCGGGGCGAGGAGGTGATCGTCGGCGTCAACAAGTACCGCCGCGAGACCGAGGACGCGATCGACATCCTCGATATCGACAACGACAAGGTCCGCGAGGCGCAGGTCGCCCGGCTGGAGCGCATCCGCGCGACCCGCGACGCGGCCGCCTGCGACGCGGCGCTGGCCGAGGTGACGCGCCGCGCCGCCGAGGGCGGCAACCTTCTGGAAGCCGCGGTCGAGGCGGCGCGCGCCCGGGCCACGGTGGGGGAGATCTCGATGGCGATGGAAGACGAGTTCGGGCGCCACCGCGCCGAGGTGAAGACTCTCGCGGGCGTCTACGGTGCCGCCTACGAGGGCGACGAGGGCTTCGCCGCGATCCAGAAGGATGTCGACGCCTTCGCAGAGGAGGAGGGGCGCCGCCCCCGGATGCTGGTCGTGAAGATGGGGCAGGACGGGCACGACCGGGGTGCCAAGGTGATCGCGACGGCCTTCGCCGATATCGGCTTCGATGTGGATGTCGGCCCGCTCTTCCAGACCCCGGAAGAGGCCGCGCAGGATGCCGTCGATAACGACGTCCACGTGGTCGGCATCTCGAGCCAGGCCGCCGGACACCGGACGCTCGCCCCGAAGCTGATCGAGGCGCTGGCCGCGGCCGACGCTTCCGAGATCATCGTGATCTGCGGCGGGGTCATCCCCCAGCAGGACTACGATTTCCTCAAGCGCGCGGGGGTCGCTGCGATCTTCGGGCCGGGCACCAACATCCCCGATGCGGCGCGCGATATCCTCGGGCTGATCCGGGCCGCGCGGGACTGAAACGGGCGGGGTCGCGGGGCCGGATTTTTCCCTTGCGACCCCTTTTGCCCTCCACTATCTCACGCCGCACGGTTGGGGTGTGGCGCAGTGGTAGCGCGACGGTTTTTGGTACCGCAGGTCGTAGGTTCGAATCCTACCACCCCAGCCAATCCGCCCATCCCGCGACATGCCCCGCACTTCGACGCCGCGACCCGAACGCCCTGCGCGATCCCGGGGCTCGCGCGGCGTCGCGTTCCGGCTATGCTGCCCCGCGACAGCAGGGAGTACGCAATGGTCAAGACCGTCATCATCGAGGCCGCCGGGGGCGCGGAGCAGTTGAAGCTCGTGGACCGCGAGGTCGGCGCGCCCGGCGCGGGCGAGCTTCGGATCCGGCACCGGGCCTGCGGTCTGAACTTCATCGACGTCTATCAGCGGATGGGCCTCTACCCGCTGGAGCTGCCCCACGCCCTCGGGATGGAGGCGGCGGGCGAGGTGGTCTCGGTGGGCGAGGGCGTCACCCACCTGTCCGAAGGCGACCGCGTCGCCTATGCCGCCACGCCCCCGGGTGCCTATTGCGAGGAGCGGGTGATGCCCGCGGCCCAGGTCTGCCGCCTGCCGGACGGTATTTCCTACGAGACGGCGGCAGCGATGATGCTGCAAGGCATGACGGTCGAATACCTGTTCCACCGCGTCACGCCGCTGGGCAAAGGCGACCGGGTCCTGTTCCACGCGGCGGCGGGCGGCGTCGGGCTGATCGCCTGTCAATGGGCCCGCTCCGAAGGGATCGAGCTGATCGGCACGGCGGGTGGCCCCGAGAAATGCGCGCTGGCGCTGGAGCATGGCGCGACGCATTGCATCGACTACACCGCCGAGGATTTCGTCGCCCGCGTGAAGGAGCTGACGGACGGCCAGGGCGTCGACGCGGTGATGGACGGGGTCGGCGCGGACACGTTCGACGGCTCGCTCGACTGCCTGCGCCCGATGGGGTTCATGATCTCGTTCGGGAACGCTTCGGGGCCGGTGCCTCCGGTGAGCCTGCTGACCCTAGCGCAAAAGGGATCGCTCAAGCTGACGCGGACGACGCTCTTCAACTTCATCGCGCGCCACCAGGATTGCCAGGAGATCGCGGCCCATCTCTTCGAGAAAGTCGCGGCGGGGGCGGTGAATGTCCGGATCGGCCAGACCTTCCCGCTGGGCGAGGTGGCCGAAGCGCATCGCGCGCTGGAGGGGCGGCGCACCACCGGCTCGACGATCCTGACCCTCTGAGCAGAGGTGCCCGGCGGAGGCGACCGTGCCGGTGCCGCGCGTCCCGACCAACGGGCGCGGATCGATGTCGCCCTCGCATCCCCGTCCGTGTCCCGCTAGGGACGGGGCCGGGTGGCAAGGGGTCGCCGACGGGGGGATCATGACCGAGACGACACGCATCCTCGTGGTGGGCGCGGGCCTCGTGGGACGGCGTCACGTCACCGCGATCGGGCAGGTGGCGGGGGCCGCGCTGGCCGGTATCGTGGATCCCGGTCCCGACGGCGCGGCCTATGCCGCCGGGATCGGCGCGCGCCATTTCGTGGATCTGGACATGGCTCTCGCGGCAGGGGCGGACGGCGTCATCCTTGCGACACCGACGCCGCTCCACGCCGCGCAGGGCATGGCCTGCATCGCCGCGGGCGTGCCGGTCCTGATCGAGAAGCCGCTGGCGGTCACGGCCGAGGAGGCCGAACCGCTCGTCGCGGCCGCGCGCGCCGCCGGCGTGCCGCTCGCCACAGGGCACCACCGCCGCCACAACCCTCTGATCGCACGCGCGCACGAGTTGATCTCGGGCGGGGCCATCGGGGCGGTCCGGGCGGTGCAGGCGAGCTGCTGGTTCCAGAAGCCGGACGACTACTTTGCCGAGGCGCCGTGGCGAACGCAGGCGGGCGCGGGGCCGATCTCGGTCAACCTCGCCCATGACATCGACCTGATCCGCCATCTCTGCGGCGAGGTGGCGTCGGTTCAGGCGCAGGCGATCCCGTCGGCCCGTGGCCACGCCAACGAGGACGTCGCCGCCGCGCTCTTGCGGCTGACCAACGGTGCGCTGGTCACGATCACCGTCAGCGACGCGATCCCCGCGCCGTGGTCGTGGGAAATGACGTCGGGCGAGTACCCGATCTATCCGCGCGTGTCCGAAGCCTGCCTTCGGATCGGCGGCAGCACCGGATCGCTCTCGGTGCCGGACCTCACGATCTGGCAGCACAAGGACGATGGCGGCTGGTGGACGCCGCTCACCACCGAGGTGGCGCCGGTCGCGGCGGCGGACCCGCTGATCCGCCAAATCGCGCAGTTCGTCGAGGTCATCCGGGGCCGTGCCGATCCGCTCGTCTCCGGCGAAGAGGGTCTGCGGACGTTGCGCGTGATCGAGGCGATTCAGGTCGCCGCGCGCGACGGCGGCACGGTCGCGCTGCCGCCCGACTGACGCGCGGCCGCGATGGCGCGGCCCGCCGCCACGCCCGACGCCCAGGCCCATTGGAAGTTGTAGCCCCCGAGCCAGCCGGTCACGTCCACCGCCTCGCCGATGGCATAGAGGCCGGGGACCGTCCGCGCCTCCATCGTCTTCGACGATAGTCCATCCGTGTCGATGCCGCCCGCCGTCACCTCGGCCTTGGCGTAGCCCTCGGTTCCCGTCGGGTGGAAGGTCAGCGCGCCGAGCGCGGCCGCGACCCGGTCGAGTTCGGCATCCGAGGCGTTCCCCAGCTCGGAGCCGAGCGGGATGCGCGCGGCCAGCGCCTCGGCCAGACGGTTCGGCAAGTGTTCGGACAGGGCGGCGCGCAGACGGGCGCGCGGCATCCGGGCGCGCGCCTCGCGCAGGAGGGCGCCCGCCTCCGGCAGGATATCGAGCGTCACCGCCTTGCCCGGCGACCAGTAGGACGAGACCTGCAGGATCGCAGGCCCGCTGAGCCCCTTATGGGTGAAGAGCGCCGCCTCCTCGAAGCGTGCGCCGCCCGCCATTGCTACCGACGGCACCGCGACGCCTGCGATGCCCAGCATCTCGTCCTCGGCCAGCGTGAAGGGCACCAGCGCGGGGCGGGGCGGCACGACGGCCAGCCCGAAGCGCCGCGCGATGTCGAAGGCCACGCCAGTCGCGCCCATCTTCGGGATCGACGGCCCGCCCGTGGCGATCACCAGCGCGGGCGCCTCGGCCCCCGCGACGCGAAAGAGCCCGTCGCCCTGCCCGATCTCGCCGATCCCGGTGCCGAGCCGGACCTCGACCCCGCCCGCCGCGCATTCCTCCAGCAGCATCGCCACGATCTGCCGCGCCGACCCATCGCAGAACAGCTGCCCCAGCGTCTTCTCGTGCCAGGCGATGCCGTGCCGCTGAACGAGGTCGAGGAAATCCCACTGCGTGTAGCGGCTGAGCGCGGATTTCGCGAAATGCGGGTTCTCGGAGAGGAAGCACTCCGGCTCCACGCCCATATTGGTGAAATTGCAGCGCCCGCCGCCCGAGATCAGGATCTTCTTGCCCGCCTTCGGCGCGTGGTCGATCACCAGCACCCGCGCGCCGGCCTGACCGGCGGTCGCCGCCGCCAGAAGGCCCGCGCCGCCCGCGCCGAGGATGATTGCATCGTACCGCATCCGCGCCTTCTATGCGGCCCGGCGCGCGGCGAAAAGCCATGGCCCCCGCGCCCCGCTGCCGCATCCGTGATGGCGGCACCGCTGGCCCCCGGCGTCCGGGATGCTATGACCAGCCAATGCGCGCGCCCGACCCCATCCTGACCCGCGACCTCCTCCTGATCGGGGGCGGTCATGCCCATGCGCTGGTGCTGCGGCGCTGGGGGATGGACCCGCTGCCGGGCGTCCGCGTCACGGTGGTCAATCCGGGACCGACGGCGCCCTATACCGGCATGCTGCCCGGTCATGTCGCCGGGCATTACACGCGCGACGACCTCGATATCGACCTCGTGCGGCTTTGCCGATTTGCGGGGGTGGCCCTGATCGACGGCGCGGTGACCGATATCGATGCGGATGCGCGGATCGTGCGGATCGGGAACCGGACCGTCGCTTACGACGTGGCGTCGGTCGATATCGGCATCCATTCCGAAATGCCCGAGATCGAGGGCTTCGCCGACCATGGCACCGGGGCCAAGCCCCTCGACCGGTTCGCCACCGCGTGGCGGGCCTTCCGCGACGATGCGCTTGCGGGGAACGTTCCGGCCGAGATCGCGGTGATCGGCGGTGGCGTCGCCGGCGTCGAGTTGGCCATGGCGATGGCCCACGCCCTGCGCGACCGGGCCCCGACCGTAACCGTGATCGAGGCCGAATCCCGCCTGACCGGCATGTCGGACCGCACCCGCGCCCGCCTGCGGGACGCGATGGCCGATCTCGGCGTCGAGCTGCGGGCCGATGCGCGCGTCGCCCGGATCACCGGCACGGACGTGGTGTTGGAGGATGGCGCGACGATCCCCGCGCGCTTCGTCACCGGGGCCGCGGGTGCGCGCCCCCACGCGTGGCTCGCCGACACGGGCCTGCCGCTGGCGGATGGGTTCGTGGCGGTCGGCCCGACATTGCAGGTCGAGGGCCACGACACGCTCTTCGCGGCGGGCGATTGCGCGCATATGAGCCATGCGCCGCGTCCGAAGGCGGGCGTCTTTGCCGTCCGCGCCGCGCCGGTCCTCCACGACAACCTCCGCGCCGTCCTGTCGGGGCGCGGGTTGCGCCCGTTCCGACCGCAGCGCGGCTATCTCAAGCTCATCTCGCTCGGCGGCAAATCCGCGCTGGCCGAGAAGGCGGGCGTGACGCTGGCCGGGCCGCTCCTCTGGCGCTGGAAGGACCGGATCGACCGCAGTTTCATGACAAAGCTGACGGACCTGCCCGCGATGTCCGTGCCCGAACCCAAGGGGCCGCGCGCGCTGGGCGCAGACGATGTGCCCAAGGCGCTCTGCGCGGGCTGCGGCTCCAAGGTGACGGGGGCCGCGCTGGGGGAGGCGCTGGCCGTCCTGCCGGAGGTGCGGCGCGACGACGTCCTGTCGCGGCCCGGCGACGACGCGGCGGTGCTGACCGTGGGCGGCGCGCGGCAGGTCCTGACGACCGACCACCTGCGCGCCTTTACCGGCGATCTGGACCTCATGGCGCGGATCGCGACCGTCCACGCGTTGGGTGACGTCTGGGCCATGGGCGCGGCCCCGCAGGCGGCGCTGGCCTCGGTCACGCTGCCGCGCATGTCCGAGCCGCTCCAGGCGCGCAGCCTCGAAGCGATCCTCGCAGCCATGGCCGATGTGCTGGGCGACGCGGGGGCCGAACTGGTGGGAGGGCATTCGACCATGGGCGCCGAGACCACGCTGGGCCTTTCGGTCACCGGCCTCGCTGCCTCGGACCCGATCGGCCATGACGGCGCGCGGCCCGGCGACGCGCTGATCCTGACGCGGCCGATCGGGACGGGCACGATCCTCGCCGCAGAAATGGCCGGTGCCGCGCAGGGCCGCGCCGTGACCGACATGCTGCACGCGATGGCGCGGCCCCAAGGTGACGCCGCCGCGATCCTCTCCGGGGCGCGGGCGATGACGGACGTGACGGGCTTCGGGCTGGCCGGGCACCTGATGGCGATCTGCCGCGCGAGCGGGGTAGGGGCTGCGCTGACGCTCGATGCGATCCCGCTCTATCCCGGTGCGGCGGCGCTGGCCGAGGCGGGGCACCGCTCGACGCTGTGGGCATCGAACCGCGAGGCCGCGCCGGTCGCGGGCGGGACAGGTGCGGCGCTGACGCTGCTCCACGATCCGCAGACGGCGGGCGGGCTTCTGGCCGCGGTGCCCGAAGGGCAGGCCGACGCGCTGGTCGCGGCATTGCGCGACGCGGGCCACGACGCGGCGCGGATCGGCGAGATCGTCGAATCCGCGCCGGGGATCGTCTGCGTCTAGGTCGCGCCGGTCAGTACCAGAGCCTCGGTCGCGGCGCGCGCGAGGTCGGCCTTAGATAGATCCTTCAGCGTGATCCGACCGATGGCCGTCCGGCCCTCGCGCGGGATGCGGTTGTATTTCGGGTCGTAGTGATGCGCGATCAGCTCGGCGGCGAGATCGGCATGGCGGCCCCCGCGGGCCAGCCCATGCCACGCCTCGATCCGGTCGCGCGGCTGGTAGGGGCGCAGGCTGTCGATGCGTGCGGTCAGCCGGGCCGCGTCATCCATCAGGTCGGGATAGGTCGTCGTCAGGAAGCGCGCGCGGGCCTCGAGCGGCGCCTCCAGCCGGATCACCTCGGCCCGGCCCATCCCGGCCCAGAGCGCGGGCGGCAGGCGCAACTGGCCGATGGCATTGCTCTCGGCCTCGACGAAGACGGGCTGCGTGGGATCGGCGTCGGCAAGCAGGGGCAGCAGGCGGCTCTCGAACATCTTCTGGCCGGGCTGCGGCTCGGGCCAGCCGCCGAAATTGGATCCGCGATGATGCGCCAGCCCCTCGAGGTCGACGACCTGTCCACCGGCCCGCGCGATCTGGTCCAGAAGCGCCGTCTTGCCCGTGCCGGTGCCGCCGTCGATGAGCACGATCCGGCGGTCGAGCGGCGTGTCGTAGAGCGTCTCGACCACCGCGCGGCGATAGGCGCGGTAGCCGCCGTCGATCGTGTCGGCGCGCCAGCCGACCTGCTTGAGGATCGTCGTGAACGAGCCCGACCGCTGCCCGCCGCGCCAGCAATAGACCAGCGGACGCCAGCCGCCGCCGCGATCCGCCAGCGGCCCCTCGAGATGGGCGGCGGCATTGCGCGCGACCAGCGCCGCGCCGATCTTGCGGGCAAGGAAGCGGTCTTCCTGCACGTAGATCGTGCCGACGCGGGCGCGCTCGGCATCCGAGAGAACGGGCAGGTTGATGGCACCGGGGATGTGATCCTCGGCGAATTCCGAGGGCGCGCGGACGTCGATGATCTCGTCGAAGGGCAGGTCGCGCAGCGGCAGCGCCGGCAGCTCGATCGGCATCAGCCGCGTTCGGCCAGCCAGCGCACCGCCACCGGGTAGCCCGCGACGCCGAGCCCCGCGATCACCGCGTCGGCGCGTCCCGAGACGTGGCTGTGGTGGCGGAAGACCTCGCGGCGATGGATGTTCGAGACGTGGACCTCGACCACCGCGCCCTCGAAGGCGTTCAGCGCGTCGAGGATCGCGATGGAGGTGTGGCTGTAGGCGCCGGGGTTGATGACGATGGCGTCGGCGTCGCCCCGCGCCTCCTGGATCCAGTCGACCAGTTCGCCCTCGTGGTTCGACTGGCGGAACGTCAGGTCGGCCGCGTCCAGCGCGCGGCAGGTCGCCTCGACATCGGCCAGCGTGTCGCTGCCGTAGATCTGGGGCTCGCGCTGGCCCAGCAGGTTCAGGTTCGGGCCGTTCAGGATCAGGATCTTCATGGCGCTCACATGTCGAGGAACACGGTCTCGGCGTCTCCTTGCAGACGGATGGTCATATGCCAAGCCCCGTCCGCCTCGTGCGCCAGAAGCGTGGCGGCCCGGTCGGGCGGGTCGATCGCGGTCAGGAGCGGGTCGGTCGCGTTGGCCGGATCGCCGTCGAAATAGAGCCGGGTGTGGAGCCCCAGATTGATGCCCCGCGCAACGATCCAGAGCGTCAGGTGCGGCGCGTGTTCGCCCGCGGCACCGGGCCGGACGGTCGAGAGACGGGCGGTGCCGGTCTCGTCGCAGGCCCGCCGGGCCCAGCCCGCCAGATGCGGATCGCGCGGGGGCAGGTGGCCCGTGGCATCCGCCTGCCAGATCTCGACCAGCGCGTCGGCCAGCGGTTCGTCCGCCCCGTCGAGGATGGTGATCGCAATCTCGATCCGGTCGCCTTCGGCCGCGCCCGTGATCATCTCGGCCCCGGGATCGGCGCCACCATACATCCCGATCCCGGCCGCATTGGGAAGCAGCCCGATATGGACGTAGGGCCCGGCGGTCTGGCTGGCGCTCTCCCTCATCGGCCCGCCTCGAACGGGGTTTCGCGATGGCCGCGCAGCACGATGTCGAAGCGGTAGGCCCGCGCGTCCATCGGGATCGTCGCATCCATGTCGAGCCGAGCCGTCAGCCGGTCGATGGCCGCCGGATCTGGGATAGACTGCACGATGGGGCAGAGCGCGATATGGGGATCTCCCTCGAAATACATCTGGGTGATGAGGCGCTGGCCGAAGGCGTGCCCGAACAGGCTGAAATGGATATGGGCGGGCCGCCAGTCGTTGCCGCCGTTGGGCCAAGGGTAGGGGCCGGGGCGCACGGTGCGGAACGCGAACGCCCCGTCCGCGCCCGTCATGCAGCGCCCACAGCCGCCGAAGCCGGGATCGAGCGGCGCGAGATAGCCGTCTTTCTTGTGGCGATACCGCCCGCCCGCATTGGCCTGCCAGATCTCTATCAAAGCGTCGGGCACCGGTCGCCCGATCTCGTCGCGGACATGGCCCAGCACGATGATCCGCTCACCGATGGCGTCCCCGGTGCCGAAGTTGCGGATCAGGTCGGCATCCATCTCGCCGATGATGTCGTGCCCGAAAGTCGGCCCCGTCTCCTCGGACGGGGTCGAGGGGAATGCGATCGGCGCATGGCGCGGCGACCGAAGCACGGTGCTGCGATAGGGCGGGTGGAGCGGTGGCGGGTGGTTGCCGGGCGCGCGGGGGATCAAGCGGCCGCCGCCGGTATTCATTCGGACCGCTCCGCAAGGATGCGCTTGGCCAGCTGGATCGCGTGGTTGGCGCGCGGGATGCCCGCGTAGATGCCGACATGCTGGATCAACTCGGCCACGTCCTCGGCGGTGGCCCCGGTATTGGCGGTCGCGCGCAGATGCAGCTCGAATTCGCCCCAGTTGCCCGTTGCCGCAAGGATCGCGAGCGTCAGCATCGACCGCTCCCGCAGGGTCAGCGCGTCCGAGGCCCAGACCGTGCCCCAGGCGGATACCGTTGTCAGGTCGACGAACTTCGCCTCCAGCCCGTCGGGGTCGGATTGCGAGCGGTCCACATGGGCATCGCCCAGGACTTGGCGGCGGCGGGCCTCGCCGCGGATGCGTCTGTCATCGGTCATGGACGCGAAGATGGCGCGCGGGCTCCGGCGGCGCAAACGAAAAGGGGCGACCCGAAGGCCGCCCCGTTCCGTGGTCCCGAAAGGGGATCAGCAGCTGTAATACATGCCGTACTCGACCGGGTGCGGCGTGTGCTCGTAGGCGTAGACCTCGTCCCACTTGAGCGCCATGTAGCCCTCGATCTGGTCGCGGGTGAACACGTCGCCGGCCAGAAGGAACTCGTGGTCCTTCTCCAGCTCGTCCAGCGCTTCGCGCAGCGAGCCGCAGACCGTCGGGATCGACGCCAGCTCCTCGGCGGGCAGGTCGTAGAGATCCTTGTCGGACGGCTCGCCCGGATGGATCTTGTTCTGGATGCCGTCGAGACCGGCCATCAGCAGAGCGGCGAAGCAGAGATAGGGGTTCGCCGCCGGGTCCGGGAAGCGGGCCTCGACGCGCTTGGCCTTGGGGTTCTCGGTCCACGGGATGCGGACGCAGCCCGAGCGGTTGCGCGCGGAATAGGCGCGCAGCACGGGGGCCTCGAAGCCGGGGATCAGGCGCTTGTAGCTGTTGGTCGCCGGGTTCGTGAACGCGTTGAGCGCCTTGGCGTGCTTCAGGATGCCGCCGATGAAGTAGAGCGCCTCCATCGACAGATCGGCGTACTGGTCACCCGCGAACAGCGGCTTGCCGTCCTTCCAGATCGACATGTTGACGTGCATGCCGGTGCCGTTGTCGCCCGCGATGGGCTTGGGCATGAACGTGGCCGACTTGCCGTAGGCATGGGCGACGTTGTGGATGACGTACTTGTACTTCTGAAGCTCGTCGGCCTGCTTGGTCAGGCTGCCGAAGATCAGGCCCAGCTCGTGCTGGCAGGACGCGACCTCGTGGTGATGCTTGTCGACCTTCATGCCGATGCGCTTCATCGTCGAGAGCATCTCGGAGCGGAGATCCTGGCTCGCGTCGGTGGGGTTCACGGGGAAGTACCCGCCTTTGACGCCGGGCCGGTGGCCCATGTTGCCCATCTCGTACTCGCTGTCGGTATTCCACGCGGCGTCGGCCGCATCGACCTCGAACGAGACCTTGTTCATCGTGTTCGAGAACCGGACGTCGTCGAACAGGAAGAACTCCGCCTCGGGGCCGAAGAAGGACTGATCGCCGATGCCGCTGGAGATGAGGTAGGCCTCGGCCTTCTCCGCGGTGCCGCGCGGGTCGCGGTCGTAGCTCTCGCCGGTGTCGGGCTCGACGATCGAGCAATGCACGCAGAGCGTCTTCTCGGCGTAGAACGGATCGACATAGGCGCTGTCGGTATCCATCATCAGCTTCATGTCGGAGGCTTCGATCGACTTCCAGCCCGCGATGGACGAGCCGTCGAACATGAAGCCTTCCTCGATGAAGTCGGCATCGACCTGATCGGACATGACGGTCACGTGCTGCAGCTTGCCGCGCGGGTCGGTGAAGCGGATGTCGACATACTCGATGTCCTCATCCTTGATCTGCTTGAGGACGGCATCCGTGCTCATGGGCGTTTCCCTTCCTGGTTTGATGTGAGTCTGTGCGTGGGGTCAGATCGCGTCCTGACCGGACTCGCCGGTGCGGATGCGGATCGCCTGTTCGACGGGCGAAACGAAGATCTTGCCGTCGCCGATCTTGTCGGTCTTGGCCGCGCCGACGATGGCGTCGATGGCGGCGTCGACCATGTCGTCTGCCAGCACCACCTCGATCTTCACCTTGGGCAGGAAGTCGACGACGTATTCGGCCCCGCGATAGAGTTCGGTATGGCCCTTCTGGCGGCCGAAGCCCTTGACCTCGGTCACCGACAGGCCCTGGATCCCGATCTCCTGCAGCGCCTCCTTCACCTCGTCGAGCTTGAATGGCTTGATGATGGCTTCGATCTTTTTCATGGCGTCCTCCCGCAGCGTCGGGGGTGGCTTTGCAGGCTGGACGGGGGGCGTCCATCGGGTAGCCTTTCGGCAGGCGGGGTCGGACGGGGAATCCCGAACCGCCGCCTTCTGATCGGGCAGTGTGCCCAAATAATGTGCGATTGGCGAACTGATGTCGGACATCCTCCTGACCGCGGCCCAGATGCGCGCCCTGGAACGGGCCGCCATCGATTCAGGGGCGGTGCGGGGGATCGACCTGATGGAGCGGGCGGGCCGAGGCGCGGTCGAGGTGGCCCTCGCCCACTGGCCCGCGCTGGCCGCCGCACCCGGTCGCGCGGTCGTGCTCTGCGGGCCGGGCAACAACGGCGGCGACGGGTTCGTGGTCGCGCGCCTGCTGCATCAGCGGGGATGGGCGGTCGACGTTCAGCTCCGTGGCGCGTCCGAGGCCCTGCCGCCGGATGCCCGCGCCAACCACGACCGCTGGCGTGCCTTGGGCGAGGTCCGGGCGCTCGCCGTCGGCCACGTCCCGGAGGCCGATCTCGTCGTCGACGCGCTCTTCGGGGCGGGGCTGTCGCGCGATCTACCGGACGATATCCTGGCTCTGGCGGCGCATTGGGGCGACGCGCGGCCCGCGCGGATCGTCGCCCTCGACGCGCCGACCGGGCTTTGCCTCGATTCGGGGCGCCGTCGTGGCGGCAGCCTTCCGGCGGATCTCACAATCGCATTCCACGGTCTGAAGCCCGGCCATGTGCTGGCCGATGGCCCGACCGCCTGTGGCACGGTGCGTGTCGTCGGCATCGGGCTGACCTCGCCCGACGACCAGTCGCTGGCCCGTCTGGTTGAGGGCGATCGTCGGGTCCTCAAGGTCGCGGGGCACAAGTACGATCACGGGCACGCGCTCGTGCTGTCCGGCGGGCTCGGGCGCACCGGTGCTGCCCGGCTGGCCGCACGCGGTGCGCTGCGCGTCAGCGCGGGGCTGGTGACGCTGGGCGCGCCGGGGGCCGCGATGCTGGAATGTGCGGGTCAGGTCACGGCGATCATGCTGCGGCGCTGCGATGACGGACCGGCGCTGACGGCGCGACTGGACGACGTGCGGATCAATGCGCTCTGCCTTGGGCCGGGGCTGGGTCTCGATGCACGGGGCGGCGATCTGGTAGCCGCCGCGCTCGCTTCCGGTCGCCCCGCGGTGCTCGACGCCGACGCGCTGACCATCCTCGCGGGGGCGGGCATCGGCGTGCCCCATGGCCGCTGCATCCTGACGCCACATGACGGCGAATTCGCGCGGCTCTGTCCCGAGATCGCCGCACGCCTCGCCGCGCCGCCGAACGAGGGGCCCGCGATGTCTCGCCTCGATGCCGCATGTGCCGCGGCCGCGACGCTCGGGGCGGTGGTCCTGCTCAAGGGGCCGGACACCGTCATTGCTGCGCCGGATGGCCGCGTCGCGGTGAACGCGGCCGTGGGCGCGCGGGCTGCCCCGTGGCTCGCCACCGCCGGGAGCGGGGATGTCTTGGCCGGGATCGCGACGGGACTGCTGGCGCGGGGCTTCGCGCCGTTCGATGCGGCGTGCCAGGCGGCGTGGCTGCATGTCGAAGCCGCCCGCGCCTTCGGGCCGGGCCTGATCGCCGAGGACCTGCCCGAGATGCTGCCGCGCGTATTTTCTGAGCTTGCGAGGGCGGGCTAGACCGGGTGGGCCAGGCGCGGTGCGCGTAGGTTTCGGAGGTTCGAGGCGCCGCCCTCTGAGCCATCGATTTCGAGATGCCCCGACCCGCGATGGAGCGCCGCCTGCCACGGGCCGCGACACTCCACGCGGTCGGGCCATGGCGCGCGAGGATGCCCGCCCTGCGCGATAAGGCGAAATGACGGCCATTCGAATTCGGGAGAGGGAGGCACTGCCGCTGGTGAAGATGCGACCAAGACAGGTGCCGACGGCCCCGGCGCATTGATCCGCCGCAGCGACCCGTTCCGCGGTGCGTCAGCGGGCGGGAATCGCGTCGCGCGCGCCGGAGACGATCTCGATCCCGTCGACATAGAGCGCGGAGGGAGCGTCGAGCACCAGCGAGTAGGTCGTCATCGCCGGAGTGCGGACCCGACGAATGATCGCGCCATCGACCAGCCGCGTCGCGGCGATCCGCGCCTCGCGGGCGTTGTAGATCGTCTTTGCACGCCAGTCGCGGATCACGACCGGCTGATCCAGCGGCAGGTGAAGGTCCCGCTCGGGTCGGTTGCGGCCCATCGCGCCGGCGGGGATCGCGACCATGGCCGTTCCGGTGGGGACGTCGTTTCGTATGATGTTGCGCAACTCTACCATGCCGCGATCGCGGGTGACGATGCGGTCGCCGGGGCGTAACGTCTCGACCCGGCAATCGCCCGCCGCGGTCAGGACGCGGCTTCCGGGCGGAAGGGCGTGACGGAAGGATCGGTCGGCCAGGACCGGGACCCCGGGCGCAGGCGCCGGGTTGGAATCTGTGGTCATGTCACTGCTCGCGCGATTGTTCGCTTGTCGTGACATCAGGCTAGCCCCCACGGCCATGCGGAGCACCAGGTTTCTCCGCGACGTTCATCATGCCGTGGAAAGTGTTGCGAAATCGTTAATGCGGACGTGAAAAGGCCCGGGCGGGGGGGCCGGGCCAGCGCTCGAATTCTGCCGGTGCGAGAGCGTTCAGTCCGCGTCGGTGATCTCGATCACGCCGGTCTCGGTGCGGCCCGTCGCCGTCTCGAGCCCGTTGGCATAGACCGTAAGCGCGCCGTCGAAGGCCAGCCGGAAGAACGCCGCCTCGCCGAAGGCGGCGATCTGCTTGCCGTCACACAGGCGCCGTGCGGGCACCATGGCGACATCGGCGTCGAACAGCGCCTTGGCGCGCCAGTCGCGGACGGTGACATGCTGGTCGGCGGCGACGGTCGTGTCGCGCTCGGGGCGGGCGAGCCCCAGGCTGTCGGTTCGGATGGTGCAGGCGGGGGCCTCGATCGCCTCGATGGCACGGATCACGGCCATGCCGCGCTCGCGGGTGATTACGCGGTCGCCGACCTTGAGTTGTTCGATCGGCATCTCGCCCTTGGCGGTCAGGATCATCGATCCCCGCGCAATGCCGCCGCGCACGGTTGCCTCGGCCACGGGCGATGCCGTCTCGGTGAGCGTGTCTGCATTCTGTCGGAGCTGAACGGTCATGGCAGTGATCCCGTGTCGGTGATTTATGGCAGTAACCATAATCTCTGCGCCAATTGCGGCACGATCTGGGCACGGGTGAGGACTCTTTCGGACACTTCAATGTCCAAATCGCGGGTGCTACAGGGACCGCGGAGCGGGTGTGGCGGAATTGGTAGACGCACCAGATTTAGGTTCTGGCGCCGCGAGGCGTGGGGGTTCGAGTCCCTTCACCCGCACCAGACTGACGCCCGAAGGGGCCCGAATTGCGGCAGCGCGCGGGCGATTGCGGGCCATTCGGGACGGGGGCGGCATGCGGGACGGATTGCGCGACATCTTCATGGCCGGCGTGGCGCGGGCCGATCCGGGGGCGGCGGTCGCGGCGGCCATGCCGGTGGCCCGGCCCGACCTGATCCTCGCGCTGGGGAAGGCGGCGGTGGCGATGGCGCGGGCGGCGCTGGCCCGTCATCCGGGCGTGCCCTGTCTCGTCGTGACCAACCCCGAGAACGCGGCGGATGTGCCGGGCGCGACCGTCATGAGCGGCGGCCATCCGGTGCCCGATGCGGGCTCAGCCGAGGCGGGGGCGGCGCTTCTGGATGCGGCGGGGCCCCTCGGGGCGGATGCACGTTGCCTCGCGCTGATTTCGGGCGGGGGGTCGGCGCTGGCGGTGGCACCGGTGGCGGGCGTGACGCTGGAGGACAAGGCGGAGGTCTCGCGGCTCCTGCTGGCGGCGGGTCTGGATATCGAGGCGATGAACCGGGTGCGCCAAGCGCTCAGCCGCCTGAAGGGGGGCGGGTTGGCGCGGGCGGCGGCCCCGGCGACGGTCGAGGCGCTGATCCTGTCGGATGTGGTGGGCGACGACCTCGCGGCGATCGCGTCCGGTCCGACCGTGACGCCGTCGGGCGGCGCGGCCGAGGCACGCGCGATCCTGAAGGACGCGGGCCTCTGGTCGCGCATCCCCGAGAGCTGTCGCGCCGCGCTATCGCGGGGTAGCGACGCGGCAACACCGCCCGCGACGGCGCGGCTGATCGGGTCCAACGCCCTTTCGGTCGCGGCGATGGCCGAGGCAGCGCCCGATGCGCGCATCGACCCCGACCCGCTGGTCGGCGACGTGGCCACGGCGGCGGCGCGGGTCGCGGCGGCAGCGGCGCGGGGTGCGGGCACGACGCTCTGGGGCGGCGAGACGACCGTGGTGCTGCAGGGCGCCGGGCGGGGTGGCCGCAACCAGGAGCTGGCGCTGCGCGTGGCGCGCGCGCTGAAGGGGTTCGACCGGCCCTGGGCGTTCCTTTCGGGCGGCACGGACGGGCGCGACGGGCCGACCGACGCGGCGGGCGCGCTGGTCGACAACGGGACGCTGGGGCGGATCGCGGCGGCGGGGCTCGAAGTGGACGCGATGTTGGCGCGCAACGACAGTCACCCCGCGCTCGACGCGGCGGGCGACCTCCTGATGACGGGCGGAACGGGGACGAATGTCGCCGATCTCCAGATCCTGCGGGTGGGGTGACAGGGTGGGGGCGCGCCCTAGATGTGCGGCATGGTTGGACGCATTCTAATCCTCGCGGCGCTGGGCGCCGGGGCCGCCGCTGCGATCGGCATCCGCAGTGCCGACATGTCCGCCGAGGCGTGGCACGTCGACCCGGATCTCGGGGCGCGCACCGGCAAGCCGAACGATTACCTCGTGGCCGAGGGCGGGGACCGCCCGCCTTTCGTGTCGTCGCTGGCCCCTGCCGATCTGGGCGCGCGGCTGGATGCGGTGGCGCTGGCCGAGGCGCGGACCGAGGTGCTGGCCGGTGCGGCTTCGGAAGGCTGGGTCACCTATGTGCAGCGTTCGGGGCTGATGGGGTTCCCGGACGCGGTGTCTGTGCGCATCGTGCCGGAAGGGGACGGCGCGCGACTGACGGCCTGGAGCCGTTCGCGCTACGGGCATTCCGATCTCGGGGTGAACAAGGCCCGGCTTGAGCGCTGGCTGGCGGCGCTGGAGGCAGGCTGAGCGCTATTCTCGGGGACCGGGCCAGGTTCGAAACAGGACGGACGCCGATGCCAGCGCGCGGCACGGTCGGCGCGCGCGACGATGGCGCGGGGACCGGCAGGGGGCATCGTGGCACGCCGGCCGGGCCGACCGGCGGATACGCCGGGGGCCGTGTGCCGGTATCTCGCGAGATCGGTCGGATGAGTGACGCGGCGCCGCGTGCGGGCGGACGTCCCTTCGGGTGAATCGCCCCCGTGCCAGGGGGGCGATGTCGGATCGGGCCCGATCCGTGCGGCCACGGCGCGTATGCCATGACCCCTCGGGATCGTCCTTGGTCGTCATGCTGCAGCGCGGACCTCTATTTGCCCGAGCGGTGAACGATCCGTTAGCGCGGGGCGCTCAATAGGGCATCGGATGCGCCTTGTGGGTCTCGTCGATGGCGGCGACCAGCTCCTGCGAGAGCGTCACGTCCGCGCCCGCCAGCTCATGCTCGAGCTGCTCGGTCGTCGAGGCGCCGATGATCGCGGCGCAGCGGAAAGGGCGCGTCCGGAGCCAGGCCAGCGCCATGTGCACCGGATCGACGCCGTGGGCGCGCGCGAGGTCCAGATAGGCGGCCACGGCGGGCTGAAGCCGGTCGGTCCAGCGCCCGCCGAGGCCATCGTTCACCGACCGCCGCGAGCCGTCGGGGATCGCGCCGCCCTGGTACTTGCCCGTCAGGATGCCGGCGGCCAGCGGCGAGAAGGCCAGCATCGTGATGCCTTCATGGACCAGCGTCTCGGCGATGTCGGTATCGGCGAGGCGGGCCAGCAGCGAATATTCGTTCTGGAGCCCGACGACGCGCGGGCCACCCGTCGCCTCGGCGGCGGCGTTCCACTGCATCATGCCCCAGGCCGATTCGTTCGAGAGACCGAACTGCCGGATCGTGCCGCGCTCGACCTCGCGGGCCAGCGCGCCTGCGCAATCGGCGAAGTTCTGGCGGATCGCGGCGCGCTCGCCTTCGGGAACGTAGGTCCAGTTCTTGCGGAACTGGAAGCTGCCGCGATTGGGCCAGTGGAACTGGTAGAGGTCGATCGTGTCCACCCGCAGACGCTTGAGATTGCCCTCGAGCGTGACGGGAATGCTCTCGGCGGTGATGGGCGCGCCGTCGCGGGGATGGGCGCCCTCGCCGGAATGCTTGGTCGCGATCCGGAGGCCGGTGCCGCCCGCGGCGATCCAGTCGCCGATGATCTCCTCGGTGCGGCCGATCGTTTCGGGGCGGATCGGATTGACGGGATACATCTCGGCGGTGTCGAGCCAGGTGATCCCCGCATCGACCGCCATGTCGAGCTTGGTGTGGGCCTCCGCGGGTGCGGTCTGGGTGCCGAAGGTCATCGTGCCGAGGATGAACTCGGAGACGGTGTCGTCGGACCCGAGGGGGACGGTGCGCATGGAGGTATCTTTCGTGCAGCGGGCGGCCCGGCGGACGGGCGGCCGGTCAGATGTCGAGGTCGAGCCAGACGGGAACATGGTCCGACGGCTTGGTGCGTCCACGCATCTCGGCCTGGATGGTGCAGTCGGTCAGGCGGTCGGCGATGGCGGGCGACAGAAGGAAATGGTCGATGCGGATGCCGTCGTTCCGGTCCCACGCGCCCGCCTGGTAATCCCAGAAGCTGTAATGGCCGGGCGAGGGATTGCGGGTGCGGAAGGCCTCGGTCAGCCCCAGGTTGCAGAGCCGGCGCCACGCCGCGCGGGTCTCGGGGCGGGCGAGGGCGTCGTCGCGCCACGCCTCGGGGCGGGCGGCGTCGCGGTCGTCGGGGATGACGTTGAAGTCGCCGGTCATCAGGAACGGCTCCTCGGCGGCCAGAAGGTCGCGCGCCCGCGCCTCGAGCCGGGCCATCCAGCCCAGCTTGTAGTCGTATTTCGGCCCCGGCGCCGGGTTGCCGTTTGGCAGGTAGAGGCCGCAGATTCGGACCGCGCCCGTCTCGCCGATCGCCGTGCCCTCGATATAGCGGGCCTGCTCGTCCGAATCGTCGCCCGGCAGGCCGCGCGTGACATCCTCGAGCGGGGTCTTCGACAGAAGGGCGACGCCGTTGAAGCCTTTCTGCCCGTGGGTGTGCAACTCGTAGCCGGCATCTTCGACGACCTCGCGGGGGAAGGCCTCGTCGACCGATTTGATTTCCTGCAGGACGGCCACGTCGGGCGCGTCCTCGGCCAGCCAGCGGGCGACGGTCTCGTGCCGGGCCTTGATGCCGTTGATGTTGTAGGTCGCGATTTTCATGGGACCGGGCTTAGGGCAGACGGCGGGGCCTGTCACGGGTCGGGGTGCGGTCGGGCGCGGCTTACCTGTTATCGCATAGCGGCGCGGCGGCCGGCGGCGGTGATCGCATGTCGCGGCGGACGGGACCTATCTGCGCCCATGCCGACAGGCGACGCATCCGGACGAAGCGGAGCGGCGAGGGTCGGACGACTTCCAAACCCGAACGGCCCGAGACGGCCGCACCAGGAGACCCGATCATGAAACTGCATCTTGCGCTTGCCGCCCTTCTGACCACGCTCGCCGCCTGCGGTCCCGGCGGCCCCATCGACAGCGACGTGGAGCGCGGCCTCGTCGGCGCGGCCATCGGCTACGGGGCTGCCAAGGCCGTGGACGGCAATGGCGACCGCGGCGCGATCGTCGGAGGCCTCGCGGGGATCTTCTGCGACGATCTCGGCGGCTGCGCCCGCTCGCGCTGACTTCCAGGCTGCGCGGCCCGGCGGGTCGCGCGGCCCTCAGTCCCGGATCAGCCCGGTGTCGAACCCGTCGATCGTCTCGGCGTTCTTGCGGCGCCAATAGGCGGCGATCTGGTCGTCATCCAACCCCTCCCAGTACGGCACCAGTTCCTCCATCGCGCGGTCGCCCTGCGGCACCATGCGTGGCACGCCTGTCCCGCAGGAGGTCTGGACCCCCTCGATCGTGACGTCGAAGATCTGCCGGCTGCCCGCGAGGTCGGGGAACATCGCGATCCGCGCCGCCCAGTCGGCGTCGTGGGGATGGATCGTGCGGGCCGTGCCGTAGAGCCGTAGGATCAGCGCGTCGCCCTCGAAGGCACAGAACATCAGCGTGATGCGGTTGAGCTGCGCGACATGGCCCGCCGTCACGTTGCCGCTGCCCGACAGGTTCAGCCAGCTCAGATGCGTGTCGTCCACGATCCGCAGCGTGTCGGCCCCCTTGGGCGAGAGGTTGACCCGCCCGTCGGCGGCCGCGCTGGCCACGAAGAACATCGGCTGGCGTTCGATGAACGCGCGGAGCGTAGGGTTGAGCCTGGCGCCGAGCGCCATAGCGTCCTCCGTCCGGGTCGGTAGAACGTTAGCGGAACATCAGCATTGCGGCAATGCCGGGGTCAGTCGCCCTGCAGCCGGTCCGCGCGCTTCTTGGCCAGCACGGTGCGCAGGTCGTGCATCGCCATCAGCAACCGGTCCGTCACCGCGTCGAGCTGGTCGTCGGTGGCGCGCGCCTGCGCCCAGTGCGCCGTGAGGTTCAGGTGGTCGACGGTGCGAAGGATGTCGTCGACGTCGCGCGCGGCCAGCGTCGCGCTCCGCTCGGCCATCCACGCGTCGATGGCGGCCTTGTCCGCGGGTGTGAGGATCGTGTCGCCCTGCGGCTTCACGGCACCGTTGTTGACGTTCACGGTCGCGATCTGGTCAAGCTCCAGCCGCCGCTGCCGGTTCTCGGCATCGACCCGGAACACGAGCGCGCCGTTGTCCTTCACCCGGAAGTAGTAGGGGGGCAGGCCGCTCATGCGAGGATGCTCAAGACAGCCCCTCGCAGAACCGCTTGATGCGGGCGCAGGCCTCGGTCAGCGCCTCGTCCGAGGTGGCGTAGGAGACGCGGAAATGGGGGCTGAGGCCGAAGGCCGCGCCGAACACGACGGCGACGCCTTCCTCCTCCAGTAGGGCCGTCGCAAAGGTCTCGTCATCGGCGATCTCGGTGCCGGCCGCGCTGGTCTTGCCGATGCAGCCCGCAATCGAGGGATAGACGTAAAACGCACCCTCGGGCTTCGGGCAATCGATGCCGGGGCAGGCGTTCAGGCCCGCGACGACCAGGTCGCGGCGGCCCTTGAAGAGCGCCTGGTTCGGCCGGATGAAGGCCTGCGTCCCCTCCAGCGCCTCGACCGCGGCCCACTGGCTGATGGAGCAGGGGTTGGACGTGGATTGCGACTGCACCTTCCGCATGGCGGCAATCAGCGTCTCGGGCCCTGCGGCATAGCCGATGCGCCAGCCGGTCATCGAATAGGCCTTGGAGACGCCGTTCATCGTCAGCGTCCGGTCGATCAGCTGCGGCTCGACCTGCGCGGGGGTGGCGAAGACGAAATTGTCGAACACGAGATGCTCGTACATGTCGTCGGTCAGGATCCAGACATGCGGGTGGCGCAGGAGCACGTCGGTCAGCGCCTTGAGCTCCGACGCCGAATAGGCGGCACCCGTCGGGTTCGACGGCGAGTTGAAGATGAACCACTTGGTCTTGGGCGTGATCGCCGCTTCGAGCGCTTCGGGCGTCAGCTTGAAATTGGTCTCGATGCCGGCTTCCGCGATCACCGGCTCACCGCCCGCGAGCAGGACCATGTCGGGATAGCTCACCCAGTAGGGGGCGGGGATCACCACCTCGTCGCCTGGGTTCAGCGTGGCCACGAAGGCGTTGTAGAGCACCTGCTTGCCGCCGGTGCCGACGGTGACCTGCGCAGGCGTGTAGTCGAGGCCGTTGTCGCGCTTGAACTTGGCACAGATGGCCGCCTTCAGTTCGGGAATGCCGTCGACGGCGGTGTACTTGGTCTTGCCCGCCTCGATGGCGGCGACCGCTGCGGCCTTGATGTTCTCGGGGGTGTCGAAATCAGGCTCGCCCGCGCCGAGGCCGATGACGTCGCGCCCCTCGGCCTTCAATTCGCGGGCCTTGTTTGTAACCGCGATGGTCGGCGACGGCTTCACGCGGGAGAGGGTGTCGGACAGGAAGGCCATTGGGTCGTCTCCGGTTGGCAGCGGGCTCGTGCCCGTCCTAAGTTGCGTACGACCCGCGATCAAGGAGCCCGAGCGCATGAGCGACACCGACACCGCCGAGGGCGACTGGTACGATCCCGACGAGACCACATTCGGCGACCGGCTGTCGGGGGCGCGATCGGCCTCGGGCTACACCCAGGCGCAGCTGGCCGAGAATATCGGCGTCAAGCTCAAGACGATCCGCGCATGGGAGGAGGACCGCGCCGAGCCGCGCGCCAACCGCGTCTCGATCCTCGCCGGGGTGCTGAACGTGTCGCTGGTCTGGCTTCTGACCGGCGAGGGGGACGGGCCCGCCGACGACGACGCGATGCCGGTGCGCGACGCCCGCCTCGTGCGAGAGGTCCAAATCCTGCAGCGCGACGCGCTGCGCATCGCGCGGCGGCTCGACATGCTGGAACGGCGGCTGCGCGAGCGGCTGGACACCCCGTCGTGACCACCCCGGCCGAGGCCCGCATCAAGCGGATGCGCATCCGGGCCTGGCGGCGCGGGATCAAGGAAATGGACATGATCCTGGGGGGGTATGCCGATGCCGAGCTGGGTGGGTTGGACGCCGAGGGGCTCGACCTTTTCGAGGCGGTGCTGGGCGAGAACGACCACGACCTCTTCGCATGGGTCACGGGCCAAGCCGAGGCGCCCGCCCGCTTCGCACCGCTGATGGGCGAACTGGCGGCGCGGGTGCCGGGCGGCGCGCGCTGAGAAATCGAATGGCAGTTTAACAGAATATTCGGAAAGTTCGGTCAGAGAGGGGACGAACGACCAAGCCGGGATGACCTGCCATGAGCCGACTCGAGAAGTTCCAGCCGCGCCACACGCCGGATTTCATGTCCGGCTACCTCGATGCCCTGACCCTGGTGGAGCGGCTGCATCGCTTGCTTCTCGATGTCATCAAGGACGAGTTCGAACGCCTCAACATCCTCGAGATCAACGCGGTGCAGGGGCTCTTGCTGTTCAACATCGGCGACAACGAGGTCACGGCGGGCGAGCTAAAGACGCGCGGCTACTACCAGGGCTCGAATGTCAGCTACAATCTCAAGAA
The DNA here is from genome assembly GCF_046452375.1 of Jannaschia halovivens. NCBI lineage: Bacteria > Pseudomonadati > Pseudomonadota > Alphaproteobacteria > Rhodobacterales > Roseobacteraceae > Jannaschia > Jannaschia halovivens. The sequence goes on from NZ_JBKFDJ010000001.1 coordinate 144,846, forward strand.
GCTGGTCGAGATGGGATACATGCATCACCAGCGCTGCGAGATCGACCGGAGGGCCGTCCGCGTGCGCCTGACTGCCAAGGGCCGCGAGGTGCGGGACGCGGTGGCCGCGCTCTTCTCGCGCCATGCCGACGGTATCCGTCATACCGGCGTCCTGTCGGATGCGGGCCTGATCGAGATCGTGGGCACGCTCCGGCGCGTCGAGCGCTACTGGGGCGAACAGATCCGCTATATCTACTAGCGCGACGCGTGCTGCACGGCGGGGCGCCGCGGCTGGTGCTCGGAGCCGAGACGGGCTAAGGCGATCGGCCGCGTTCGGTGCGATCCCGAATGCTGGTGAATCCACAGAAACACACCATGCGTTGATCCGCCTCGCGACCGCGCCATCGGCATCGCGGAAGGCCACCCGGAGCGACCCGACCCGATCGCGCGCATCTCGCGCCGGGCGCCGCCGCATCGGGCCGACCGACGCCGCGCCGGTGCCGTCGCCGCAGCCCGGCGGGCCTCGGGAATCCGCTTGCTTCCCCCCACCCGCCTCCATAGACAGGCGCCGATTTGCACCCGCCGCTTTCCGGCGGGGTTTTCGCTTATGGGGGCCCGCGAGCGGCCCGGTATCAAACGACAAGGACGAGACACATGCAGGTGACCGAGACCCTGAACGACGGCCTCAAGCGCGGCTACACCATCACGGTCCCCGCCGCCGATCTCGACGCCAAGGTCAACGAGAAGCTGACCGAGGCGCAGCCCACCATCGAGATGAAGGGCTTCCGTAAGGGCAAGGTCCCGATGGCCCTGCTCCGCAAGCAGTTCGGCGAGCGCCTCATGGGCGAGGCCATGCAGGAGACCGTCGACGGCGCGATGGCCGGTCATTTCGAGAAGTCGGGCGACCGCCCCGCCATGCAGCCCAGCGTCGTGATGACCAACGAGGACTGGAAGCCGGGCGACGACGTCGAGATCAGCATGACCTACGAGGCGCTGCCCGAGGTGCCGGATGTCGACTTCTCGGGCGTCGCGATCGACCGCCTCGTGGTCGAGCCGGCGCAGGCCGATATCGACGAGGCGCTGGAGAGCCTGGCCAAGACCGCCAAGACCTTCGTGACCAAGAAGGGCAAGGCCGCCAAGGGCGACCAGGTCGTGATGGATTTTGTCGGCAAGGTCGATGGCGAGGCCTTCGAGGGCGGCTCGGCCGAGGATTTCGCGCTGGAGCTTGGCTCGGGCCAGTTCATCCCCGGCTTCGAGGAGAAGCTGATCGGCGTGAAGGCCGGTGAGGAAACGGCCGTCGAGGTGACCTTCCCCGAGGAGTACCAGGCCGAGCATCTGGCCGGTAAGGCCGCGGTGTTCGACTGCACGATCAAGGAAGTGAAGAAGCCCGGCGAGGCGAAGATCGACGACGAGATGGCCAAGACCTTCGGTGCCGAGAGCCTCGACGCCCTGAAGGGCCAGATCTCCGAGCGTCTGGGGGCCGAGTACCAGGGCGCCGCGCGCCAGGTCGTGAAGCGTCAGCTGCTCGATCAGCTCGACGGTCTGGTGACCTTCGATCTGCCGCCGAGCCTCGTCGAGGCGGAAGCGGGCCAGATCGCGCACCAGCTCTGGCACGAGGAGAACCCCGAGGTCGAGGGCCACGACCACGAGAAGGTCGAGCCGACCGAGGAGCACACCAAGCTCGCCGAGCGCCGCGTGCGTCTGGGCCTTCTGCTGGCCGAGCTGGGCCAGAAGGAGGAGGTTCAGGTCTCCGACGCCGAGATGACGCAGGCCATCATGAACCAGGCGCGCCAGTATCCCGGTCAGGAGCGCGAGTTCTTCCAGTATATCCAGCAGAACGCCCAGGCGCAGCAGCAGGTCCGCGCCCCGCTCTTCGAGGACAAGGTCATCGACCTGATCCTCGAGCGCGCGAAGGTGACCGACAAGACGGTGACCAAGGACGAGCTGCAGGCCGAGGTCGAGAAGCTCGAAGACGCGTAAGCGCCGCGACACGCATGACCGAACCGGGGCGCCCATTGCGGCGCCCCGTTTTGTTTCAGTGGGTTATCGGGCGACATTCACGTCCTGGGATCGTCGACGATCCTAGTGCCATCGTGGCGGGCCTCGCCGGTTCGGATGGCTTGTAACGCGAGTTCCGTCAGGGGGCCCGAAGGCATCGCGCGGCCCTCGGTGCGGCTGCGACGGTCCTCGCGGACGAACACCTGGCCGCCGCGGGTTCGCCTGGACGGCGAACCCCCGTGGTGTTGCGCTATGACCATTGGTGCGGCTGTGACGGTCCTGCGGACCGTCACCTTGCCGCCGCGGGTTCGCCTGGACGGCGAACCCTTTATTCCGGCGTGACGTGGAGGACGCTGCCGTTCTCGAAATCGGTCAGGACGATGAAGCTGCCGTCGGGCTGGATCTCGATGTCGCGGACACGGCCGATGTCGCGCAGGAGGCGCTCCTCCTCGACCACCATCCCCGCGGCATCGAGCGACAGGCGGACGACGCCGCCGGGCTTCAGGGACGAGGCGAGGATGTCGCCGTTCCAGTCGGCGAAGGTCTCGCCCGAATGGAACGCCATGCCGCCGGGCGCGATGACCGGATCCCAGAAGTAGACCGGCTGCTCCATGCCGTCCTGCACGGCCTCGCCCGATCCGATCGGGCCGCCGCCCGTGAAGCCGTAGCGTTCGCCGTAGGAGATGACCGGCCAGCCGTAGTTCAGCCCCGCCTCGGGGCGGTTGAGCTCGTCGCCACCGGCGGGACCGTGCTCGATCGTCCAGAGCGTGCCGTTCGCATCGACGGCCGCCCCCTGGATGTTGCGGTGGCCCAGCGACCAGATCGTGTCGATCGCGCCGTCTTGCCCGACGAAGGGATTGTCGTCCGGCGTACTGCCGTCGGCATTGACGCGGATGACCTTGCCGTAGGTCTTGTCGAGATCCTGCGCGAAGGGCCGCTCCTCGTCGGAGAAGTGCTCGCCCGTGGTGATCGCCACGGTGCCGTCGTCGAGGAAAACGACGCGGCTGCCGAAATGCATCGGATTCTGGCTGGCGGGGGTCTGGACGAAGATGTCCTCGACGCCCGAGACCGACGCGAGATCCTCGGCGAGTGTCATGCGGGCGGCAGCCGTGGCCGAGCCGCCATCAACGGGCTTGGCGTAGGTGACGTAGATCATCCGGCTATCTGCGAAATCGGGGGCCAGCACGACGTCCAGGAGCCCACCTTGCCGCGCGGCCACGACCTCGGGCGTGCCGGTGATCGGATCGGACAGGGTGCCGTCGGCCGCAAGATGGCGCAGGCGGCCCGGTCGTTCGGTCACGAGCCAGCCGCCGCCCTCCGGCAGCGTGGCGATGCCCCAGGGATGCACGAGCCCGCCGGCGAGAAGCTCGGTCTTCAGCGAGACATCCGAGGAGACCAGCTCGGCACGGAACTGCTCGGGGAAGGCGGGCGGGAAATCGGTGTTCCGCTCGCCATAGGTGAAGCCCTGCGCCGTGGCGGCGAGGGGCAGGGCGACGAAGGTGAAGGTCAGGACGGTGTAGCGCATGGGATGGCTCCGGGTCGGCGTTTGCAGTACCCGAAGACCTAGGGCGCAGGGCCCCGCCGTCACCTCAGCGCGCGCGGCGCAGGGAATTGATCAGGTAGCGGAATTTTTCGCCCTGCACGGCGACATGGGCGCGCATGAGATCGGCGGCGCGCGCGGCGTCGCCTTCGGTCAGGGCGGCGAGGATGGCCTCGTGCTCGCGCATGGCCTGCGGCAGACGGCCCCGGACATGGAGCTGGATTCGGCGGAACGGGCGCAGGCGGCGGTTGAGCCGCTCCGTCTCGGCAGCGAGGAAGGCGTTGCCCGATTGCTGTCGGATGAGATCATGGAAGGTGGCGTTGTGATCGTAGAACTCGTCGGCGTCGCGGCGGTCCACGGCGGCCCGGCAGGCGTCGTTCGCGGCCCCCAGATCGGCGATGGCGGCGTCGGTGGCGCGCGCGGCGGCGAGGCGCGCGCAGGTCGCCTCGAGTTCGGCCATGACCTCGAACATCTCCATCAGCTCGACCGGGCCCGGCTCGCGGACGAAGACGCCGCGGCGGGGCACCTGTTCGACGAGACCGGATTGGGTCAGGCGCTGGAACGCCTCGCGGACGGGGGTGCGCGACACGCCGAACCGCGCCGCGACCTGCACCTCGTCCAGCCGGTCGCCATCGGCGTAGTCCCCGTCGACGATCGCCTGTTCGAGGTCGCGGGTGACGCGATCGGCGCGCGTGTGTGTGGGGCTCGCTCCGTCCATGCGGTGCATCGTGCCCCGGAAGTTCTTCGTATGCAAGGTTGTCGTCTTGTATGCAAGATTGTTGACAACGCATGCGGCCGCCGCCTACCCCTAGGGCAAGCGCGCCCCGGGGAGGGGGCGACGCAGATCAGGGAGAACAGCATGAAACTCGCACTCACGGCCACCGTGGCCGCCTTCGCATTGACCGGTGCCGCCACGGCCGCCGAACTGCGCCTGTCGCACCAATGGTCGACCGGCGATATCCGCCACCAGGTGGCCGAGATGGTGGCCGAAGGCGTCGCGGCCGCCGATGTCGACCTGGAGATCAAGATCTTCCCGTCCGCCTCGCTCTTCAAGGCGCGCGAGCAGTACCAGCCACTGAGCCGGGGTCAGCTCGATATGACGGTGCTGCCGCTGAGCTACGCGGGCGGCGTCCAGCCCTCCTACAATCTCACCCTGATGCCCGGCCTCGTGAAGAACCACGACCACGCCGCGCGCCTCAACGAGAGCGCGTTCATGGCCGCGATCGAGGAGAAGATGGCCGAGGACGATGTGATGGCGCTGGTCCACGGCTATCTCGCGGGTGGCTTCGCGGGCAAGGATTCCTGCATCACCTCGCCGGACGACATGGAAGGCAAGCAGACCCGCGCCGCCGGCAAGGCGTTCGAGCAGATGCTCGCCGGGGCGGGCGCGTCGATTGCCTCGATGGCCTCGTCCGAGATCTACAACGCCATGCAGACGGGCGTGCTTGACGCGGCGAATACCTCGTCCTCGTCCTTCGTCAGCTACCGCATCTACGAGCAGGTCGCCTGCTACACGCCTGCGGGCGACTACGCGCTGTGGTTCATGTATCAGCCGCTTCTGATCAACAAATCGACCTTCGAGGGGCTCACCCCCGAGCAGCAGGCGGCGCTGACCGAAGCCTCCGCCGCCGCCGAGGCCTTCTACCTGGAAGAGGCCAAGAAGGAGGACGCCGAATCCCGTCGCGTCTTCGAGGAGGCGGGCGTCGAAATCGCCGACATGACCGCCGAGGAGTTCGAGGCCTGGCGCGCGCTGGCGACCGAGACCTCCTACAAGGCCTTCGTCGAGGAGACGCCGGGCGGGCAGGAGCTGCTGGACCTCGCACTCAGCGTCGACTGATCCCGGTTCGGGCGGGGCCACGCGCGCCCCGCCCGACTGCACGCCCGCGCCGCGCGGCCCGTCCACCCGAACCGATCGGAGGCCCCATGGCCGGCCAGACCACAGCACAGGCCGCCCGCGACGGCGGCAACCCGTTCCTGCGAACCGTCGCCTGGATCAGCACCCTCGCCGGATGGGTGTCGGCGGCGATGATCGTCGCCGCGGTCGCCATCACCTGCCAGATGATCTTCGTACGCTTCGTGCTGAACGGCTCGACCGTCTGGCAGACCGAGGCGGTGATCTACCTGATGATCGCGGCGACGCTGGTGGGGCTTCCCTACGTCCAACGCCTGCGGGGCCACGTGAATGTCGACCTGATCCCGCTGGCCTTGAAGCCGCCGGTGCGGCGGCTGCTGGCCATGGTGACGCTCTCGGTTTCGGCGCTCGTGATCGGCGTGATGCTCTTCTACGCCTACGAGTTCTGGCACCTGGCGTGGTCGCGGGGCTGGAAGTCGGACACCGTCTGGGGCGTGCGGCTCTGGATCCCGTACCTATCGCTGGTCGTGGGTCTGGGGCTCCTGCTGCTCCAACTTCTGGCCGATCTTCTGGCGGTGATCCTGCGGATCGACGCGCCCTTCGGACTGGAGGATTGACGCCATGGATCCGCTCGTTCTCGGACTGCTCGTCGCGCTTGCCACGATCTTCGTCCTCTTCTCCGGCGTGTCGGTCGCCATCGGCCTGCTGATCGTCTCCGGGGGCTTCCTGATGCTGTTCGATGGCCTCCGCTCGCTGGAGCTGATGCCCGAGATCATGTTCGGCAAGCTCGACAATTTCGCCCTGCTGGCGATCCCGATGTTCATCATCATGGGGTCGTCCATCGCCTCGACCCGCGCGGGCGCCGATCTCTATGAGGCGCTCGAGCGCTGGATGACGCGGGTGCCCGGCGGCCTCGTGATCTCGAACCTCGGGGCCTGCGCGCTCTTCTCGGCGATGTCCGGGTCCAGCCCCGCGACCTGCGCGGCCATCGGCAAGATGGGCATCCCCGAGATGCGCAAGCGCGGCTATCCCGACGGCGTGGCCGCGGGCTCGATTGCGGCGGGCGGCACGCTGGGCATCCTGATCCCGCCCTCGGTCACGATGATCGTCTACGGCATCGCGACCGAGACCTCGATCGGGCGGCTGTTCCTCGCGGGCGTGATCCCCGGTCTTCTGCTCGTCGGTCTCTTCATGGCGTGGTCGCTCTATTCGACCTGGCGGTCGGGAGACGTGAACCTCTTGACGCCACGCGTCTACAGCTGGCGCCAGAAGGTCGAGATCCTGCCCCGCGTCCTGCCGTTCCTCGCGATCATCGTGGGCGTGCTCTACGCGATGTATGGGGGCATCGCGACGCCGTCGGAGACGGCGGCCGTGGGCGCGCTCCTCTGCCTCCTGATCGCGATGGTGATCTACCGGCTCTGGTCGCCCGCCAAGCTCTGGGACGTGCTGCGCGACTCTACGCGGGAATCGGTGATGATCCTCTTCATCATCGCGGCGGCGGGCGTCTTTTCCTACATGCTGTCCTCGCTCTTCATCACCCAGAGCATCGCGGAATGGATCGGCACACTCGAGGTGAACCGCTGGGTGCTGATGGGTGCCGTGAATGTGTTCCTGCTGATCGCGGGATTCTTCCTGCCGCCGGTCGCGGTGATCCTGATGGCGGCGCCCATCCTGCTGCCGATCATCCTGACGGCCGGGTTCGACCCAATCTGGTTCGCGGTGATCCTGACGATCAACATGGAGATCGGTCTGATCTCACCGCCCGTCGGCCTGAACCTCTACGTCATCAACGGCATCGCGCCCGACATTCCGCTGAAGACGATCCTGATGGGCTCGCTGCCCTTCGTGGCCTGCATGGTGGTTGCGATCATCCTTCTGTGCATCTTCCCCGGCCTCGCGACCTGGCTGCCGACGGCGGTGATGGGGTGATGCGGCTGGGCGGTCTCCTCGGGCGGGTCCTCGACCGGCCGCTGTCGCTGGGCCGGACCGTGCCCGACAGCCGTCCGCTGGACGCGCTCTGCCGTGCGCTGCTGGACGAGGCGGGCGAGGCGACGGGCCTGTCGCTGACGCGCACGATCCTCGACCGATACGACGCACTGGACGATGCGGGCCGGCTGGAGTTCTTCGGGATGCTGGCGCGGGACATGGATGTCGACGCGGGCGAGGTGCGCGGCACGCTCGACGCCTACGCCGACGCGCCCGGCCGGGCGAGCTACCGCGCCTTCGCCCGCGCCGCCGAGCCCGCCCGGCAGGAGTTCATCCGCCGCCTGAACCGGGCGCCCGGTGCGACGGCGCGGCTGGTACGGATGCGGGCCGATCTTCTGCGGCTGGGCGATCTGGACGGGGTCCTGGGCGCGCTGGACCTCGATTTTCGCCATCTCTTCGCGTCGTGGTTCAATCGTGGGTTCCTGCTGCTGCTGCCCGTCGATTGGCGAAGCCCGGCGCTGATCCTCGAGAAGATCATCGCCTACGAGGCCGTCCACGACATCGACGGTTGGGACGATCTGCGCCGCCGCCTGCAGCCACCCGACCGGCGCTGTTTCGCGTTCTTCCATCCGGCCATGCCCGACGAGCCGCTGATCTTCGTCGAAGTCGCGCTGACACGGGGCGTGCCCGGCTCGATCCAGACGCTGCTGGCCGACGACCGCGCGCCGATCGAGGCCGAGGACGCGGATACGGCGGTGTTCTACTCGATCTCGAACTGCCAGGCGGGGCTGGCGGGGATCTCGTTCGGCAACTCGCTGATCAAGCAGGTGGTCGCGGATCTCTCGGCCGATCTGGCGGGGCTCTCGACCTTCGTGACGCTGTCGCCGATCCCGGGCCTGATGGATTGGCTGACCGAGGGGACGCGGAGCGCGGATACGACCGATCCCGAAACGGTGCGGCGGCTGGCGGCGCTCTATCTGCTGGACGCAAAGCGGGGGCAGGGGCCGCGCGACCCGGTGGCGCGCTTCCATCTGGGCAACGGCGCGCAGGTCCACGCGATCCATGCCGGGGCGGATACGTCCGAAAAGGGGATGCGGCAATCTGCCGGTGCCATGGTCAACTACCTTTACGACCCCGCGCGGCTGGCCCAGAACCACGAGGGGCTGGCCACGCGTGGCACGGTCGCCGCCAGCGGGCCCGTGAAGGCGCTGGCCGTCGCCGCCCGCCGCCAAAGCTGACGGAGGCGCGCGATGAACCCGCTCTACGACAGGCTGTTCGGGCGCCACGCGGCGCGGGATGCGCCGTTCCTGCATCTGCCCGACGGACGGGTCATCAGCCATCGCGATTTCGGCCACATGGCAGGACGGATGGCCAACGCCCTGACGGCGGGCGGGCTGGTGCCCGGCGACCGGGTGGCGGCCCAGATCGACAAGTCGCCCGAGGCGCTGGCGCTCTATGCCGCCTGCGCGCGGGCGGGGCTCGTCTTCCTGCCGCTCAACACGGCCTATACCGCGGACGAGGTGGGATATTTCGTCACCGACTCCGGGGCGCGGCTGTTCGTCTGCGATCCCGGCCGGTCGGGCGAGATGGCGGAGGTGGCCAAGGCCGCGGGCGCGACGTTGGCGACCCTGTCGGGCGACGGGCGCGGCAGCCTGGCCGAGGACGCCGCCTCGGCCCCGTCGGAATTCGCGACCGTGGCGCGGGCAGGCGGCGATCTCGCGGCGTTTCTCTACACCTCGGGGACGACGGGGCGCTCGAAGGGCGCGATGCTGAGCCAGGACAACCTTCTGTCCAACGCCGAGACGCTGGCCGCGGCCTGGCACTTCACCGAAGGCGATGTTCTTCTGCACGCGCTGCCGATCTTTCATACCCACGGGCTCTTCGTGGCAACCAACGTGACGCTGGTGGCGGGGGGCGCGATGATCTTCCTGCCGAAATTCGACCTGGGCGAGATGATCGCGCAGATGCCGCGTGCGACCGCGATGATGGGCGTGCCGACATTTTACACGCGGCTTCTGGACGACGCGGGGTTCGACCGCGATCTGGTGGCGCATATGCGGCTTTTCGTGTCGGGCTCGGCGCCGCTCCTGGCCGAGACCCACCGCGCCTTCACCGAACGCACCGGGCATCGCATCCTCGAGCGCTACGGCATGACCGAGACGAACATGAACACCTCGAACCCCTACGAGGGCGAGCGGCGCGCGGGGACCGTGGGCCAGCCCCTGCCGGGCGTGGAGTTGCGCATCATGGAGGGCGGAACCGAAGTCGGGCCGGGCGAAACGGGCACGATTGAGGTCCGGGGACCGAACGTCTTTCAAGGCTATTGGAACATGCCCGAGAAGACCGCCGAGGAGCTGCGCCCCGACGGCTGGTTCATCACCGGCGATCTCGGGACGCAATCCGAGGACGGCTACGTCACCATTGTCGGGCGCGGCAAGGATCTGATCATCTCGGGCGGATTCAACATCTATCCCAAGGAGATCGAGCTGTTGCTCGACGACCAGCCGGGCGTGCTGGAGAGCGCGGTCGTGGGCGTGCCGCATCCCGATTTTGGCGAGAGCCCAGTGGCCGTCCTGGTCCCCGCGCCGGGGGCCGCGCCGGATTTCGACGCCATCCGCGCGGCGGTAAAGGATGGGTTGGCCCGGTTCAAGCACCCCGCGCGCTACGAGGTGGTGGACGAGCTGCCGCGCAACACGATGGGCAAGGTGCAAAAGAACGTTCTGCGCGACCGATATGCCGGTGCCTTCGGCTGAGCCCGGTGAGGGGGGCGCCGCCCCCCGTCCTGTGGACTCCCCCCGAGGTATTTCTGGCCATAGGAGCGGGCGGCGTTTTGGTTAACGACGCGTGAACGCCTCGGTCACATCGTCATGCGGAAGCGTAGGAAGCCCTCGTCCGAGGTGCCCGCTTCTTCGAGCACAACACCGGGCACACCGTCGGCATAGGATGCGCCGCCGGGACCCGTCTCGAAGATCGCGGTCGTGCCCTCCATCGGGACGAAGCTCCAATTGGCGTCGGCCGAGGGGCTGATCGTGCCCTGTTCGACGATGTAGCGGACGATGACGTCGCGGTTCGTGTCCGGTGCCTCGAGCACGATGGTCGAGCCGTCCGCACCGGGGAAGCTGCCGCCGCCGGAGGCGCGGTAATTGTTCGTGGCGATGATGAACTCCTGTTCGGGATCAATGTCCTGACCGTCGAACTTCAAGTCGGTGATGCGGTTGGCATCGGGCGCCACGACCGCGCCCTCGGGGTCAAACCGGGCGGGCTGGCTGAGGTCGATGCGGTAGGTGACGCCGTCGATCACGTCGAAATTATAGCTGGGGAAGTCGGGGTTCAGCAGGATCGCGTCCTCGGCCCCCGGCTCGACCTGGTTGAACATGCCCGCCGAGCGCTCGAGCCAGTCCTTGACCTGCGCGCCGGTGACTTTCACGGCACGGACGGTGTTGGGGTAAAGGTAGAGATCGGCCACGTTCCGGATCGCAACGTCGCCCGCGGGCACGTCGGTATAGTACTCCGGCCCGCCGCGGCCGCCGGCCTTGAAGGGCGCGGCGGCGGAGAGGACGGGCAGACCCTCGTTCTCGGTGCCCGCAAGAAGCTGTTCGACATACCATTTCTGCGCGATCGACACGATCTGGACCGACGGATCGTCAGCCACGAGCGCGAAGTAGCTGTGAAGCGGGGCGTCGGTCTTGCCGACCGCGCGCCGCACATATTCCAGCGTCGCCTGGTGATCGGCCTCGGTCGCGGCGAGGACGGCGGCGACGCTTTCGACCTGCGGTTGCCAGGAGCGATCCTCCTGACGGACGGCGATGGGTCGCAGCTCGGAGGTGGAGGAGGCGATCCGCCAGCCCGCGCCGTCACGCTCCAGCATCAGGTCGATCAGGCCCATATGGCTGCCCCAGAAGCCGGGCATCACGGCGGGCTTGCCGTGGATCGTGCCCGCTTCGGCGTCCACGTTCGGGATGTCAGCATAGGCGTCGCCGGGGAACTCGCGGTGGTGGTGGCCGGTCAGGACGACGTCGATGCCCGGCACGGCGGCGAGGGGAACGGAGGCGTTCTCCATCATGTCCTCGCGCTCGGCGGGGCCGATGCCCGAATGGCTGAGCGCGATGATGATGTCGGCGCCCTCTTCCTTCATCTGGGGGATGTAGGCCTCGGCGGTGGCGACGATGTCGCGGGCGGTGACGTTGCCTTCCATGTGACGACGATCCCAGAGCATGACCTGCGGCGGGGTGAAGCCGATGATGCCGATGCGAATGGGCGCGGTCTCTCCGGCGCCATCTGTGATCTCGCGATCGAGGATGACGTAAGGCGGCGCGAAGGTCGTGTCGGCGGTGATCTCGGCGGCTTCTTCCCGAACGATATTGGCGAGGACGACGGGGAAGCCCGCACCAGCCAGCGCCTTCTCGAGGAAATCGAGGCCGTAGTTGAACTCGTGGTTGCCGATCGTGGCGGCGTCGAAGCCGACGGCGTTCATGGCGGCGATCACCGGATGGACGTCGCCGGCCTTGAGCCCCCGCTCATAGGCCATGAAGTCGCCCATCGGGTTGCCTTGCAGGAAGTCGCCATTGTCGAGGACGAGCGTATTGCCTGCCTCAGCGCGCACATCCTCGATCAGGGCGGCGGTCCTGGCGAGGCCGACGGTGTCGATCTCGCGGTCGCCGTAATAGTCGTAGGGCCAGACATGGACATGGAGGTCGGTCGTCTCGGCGATGCGCAGATGGGCCTGTCCCGCCTGGGCGCGGGCGGCAAAGGGGTGAACCATCACGAGGGTCGCGGCCCCGGCGGTGGTGGTCAGGAAATTGCGGCGGCTGAGGGACATGGGGCAGGCTCCGATCCGGGGTTGGGTCGGGCGTATGATACGCGCGCCCGTGACGATTGCACGTCGTCCATCGAGAGTGTGCCGGGCGCGCAGCGGATTGCCGCAAGAGGGCGCAGCGACGGACGTCGGGACCTGGCGCGTCGGATGCGCGAACGCGCAGCCTGCCGGTTCGGCATGGACCTCGGCCGGGTGGCCTGCGAATCCGGCGGGCACGGGACCGGGGCGTGCTGCGCCATCTGCGCGAAAAACCGGCACCGGTCGCATCCCTGTAGCGACCAATGGTCGCGTTCATGCCGGTCTTCTGCCTAAGCCCTCGATCCATCGGTTGAATTCGGCTCAAAATTGCCTAAATCTCGCCTTGTTCTAGACACGCTGCCGACCGGGGACGCTTCCTCGTTTCGACAGCTTCTCATCCGAATGGGAGACGACGCATGCCGGTTTTTCCCGTTGGGTTCATACCGTTCTCGGACATGACGGCGCTGCGGGGCAACCCGCTGAGCACGAGTGCCACGGCAAGCGCGTCCGGCCGCTTTCGCGTCGACAGCGATGCCGAACCGGTGCTCATCCAGATAGACGATGACGATAACGAGTTCGACGACGGGTTCATCGATCCAGGGACGCCGCAGACCTTGGCCGTTCCGGTCACCGTCAACGGGACGACCTTCGCCGCGGGATCGGTCGTGGAGCTGGAATTCGCGATCGAGGCCGATCCGCGGGGCGCGGGCGGGGAGCAGACATTCTATTACGTGCGCATCGATGGCGTGAATGTCGGGCTGACGGGGGAAACCCTGCCCGAGGCGGGCGGCCGCTACGACATTGAAGATTCGCAAGATGGCGAGGAGATACCTTACGCGTCGCTGCCCTGCTTTGCGGAGGGCACCCTGATCGAAACGCGGGACGGTCGCCGGCCCGTCGAGGCGCTGGCGATCGGCGACATGATTCGGACGATGGACCACGGCTGGCAGCCGATCCGCTGGATCGGCCAGCGCCATCTCGAGGCGCGCGACCTGGACACCCAGCCCGATCTGAAGCCCGTGCGGATCGCCCCGGGCGTCCTCGGCAACGATCGGGCGCTTCGGGTGTCGCCGCAGCACCGGATCTGCGTGAGCGGATGGCGGGCCGAGTTGTGGTTCGGTGAGCCCACGGTCTTCGTCCCGGCGAAGGCGCTGATGACCTGCGACGGCGTGCACCGCGACGAGGCGCCCGGCGGCGTGACCTATTTCCACCTGCTCTTCGACCGGCACGAGGTGATCTATTCCGAAGGCTGCGCCACCGAGAGCTTCCATCCCGGCGACATCGCGCTCGATGCCGTGGGGCAGGGGCAGCGGGCCGAGCTGGAGGCGATCTTCGGGGCAGGGACGCTCGATGCCTTCGCGTCCCGGCGGACGGCCTACCCGACGGTCAGCGTGCGCGAGGCGCGGGCGGTCTATACGGCGCACTGATCGTCAACCGACGGTGCCGGACAATGAAAAAGGGCCGCCCCGAGGGGCGGCCCTTTCGCGTTTCGGATCAATGAGCGATCAGCTCTCGGACGTCTCGTCGTCGCCGTCGTCGCTGGCAGGCGCCTCGGCGGGACGGTCGTCGCCCTCGCCGAACTCGTCCGCGGCCGCACCGATATCGTCGAAGAGCTGGCTGACCTCGAATTCGGCCGCGGCCTCTTCCTCGGCGGCCAGTTCCTGGATCGACTTGCCGGCGGCTTGAAGCTCCGCTTCTTCGGGGGAGCGGGCCACGTTCAGCTCGATCTCGACCTCGACCTCGGGATGCAGCTTCACGGTCACCATGTGGAGGCCGAGATACTTGATCGGCTCCTTCAGGGCGACCTGGCCGCGGGCGACGTCGAAGCCACCGTCGGTCGCCGCTTCGGCGGCGTCACGAGTGGTGACGGAGCCGTAGAGCGCACCGGCGTCGGAGGCCTGGCGGATGATGACGAACTGCTCGCCGTTGAGCTTGTCGCCCAACTTCTGCGCTTCGTCGCGCGAGGCGTCGTTGTCGGCCTGAAGCTGGGCCTTGCGGCCCTCGAACGCGGCGACGTTGGCGTCGGAGGCCGAGAGCGCCTTGCCCTGCGGCAGGAGGTAGTTGCGGGCGTAGCCGGGCTTGACGTCCACGACCTCGCCCATCTGGCCGAGCTTGGCCACGCGTTCCAGAAGGATCACTTGCATGTCGCGCTCCTCACTTCACGGCGTAGGGCAACAGCGCGAGGAAGCGCGCACGCTTGATCGCGCGGGCCAGACGCCGCTGGTTCTTGGCCGAGACGGCCGTGATGCGGGACGGCACGATCTTGCCGCGCTCGGAGATGTAGCGCTGCAGGAGGCGCGTGTCCTTGTAGTCGATCTTGGGCGCGTTGGGGCCCTCGAACGGATCGGTCTTGCGACGGCGGAAGAAGGGTTTGGCTGCCATTGTTCCGGTCTCCTATCGACGTTCGCGGCGGTCGGGCCGCTCGTCGCGCTTCTGCATCTGGATGGACGGGCCATCCTCGTGGGCATCGACCTTGACGGTCAGCACGCGCATGACGTCGTCATGCAGGCGGGCCAGACGCTCCATTTCCTGCACGGCATCCGACGGCGCGTCGGTGCGCAGAAAGGCGTAATGGCCCTTGCGGTTCTTGTTGATCTTGTAGGCCATCGTCTTGACGCCCCAGTACTCGCTTTCGACGACGGTGCCGCCGTTATCCGCGAGGACGGTGCTGAAATGTTCGACGAGGCCCTCGGCCTGCGCGTTGGACAGATCCTGACGCGCGATCATGACATGCTCATAGAGCGGCATGCGATCTCCTGACGTATCGGTGCGTGTTTCATAGACCGGGCAATCCCGCCGCCGGGTCACGAGAGCCACGCAGATGAAGGATGTGGCGGGATGGGCGGGGTATAGCGATGTCGGGACAGGGCGCAAGGGGCAGCAGGCGGGGTCCGGGCACGAAAAAGGGGGCCGCGCGGGCCCCCTTTCCTGTCATGTCGCCGATCGAGCGGTCGGGTCAGTCCCAGAAGCCTTCGTCGACGCCCGGCAGCTCTTCGAGTTGCTCTTCGGAGAAACGCGTGACGTAGGCATAGCTGCGGTCGTCGATCGCCTGCAGGCGCAGGTCGTCCACCGGAAGCACCACGTGCTTGTCGCCGATGTCGAGGAAGCCGCCGATCTCGGCGATCAGGCCGATCATCTGGCCCGAACGGTCGAGGACGATATCCTCGATCTCGCCGATCTGGTTCACGCCGTCGGAATTCACGTCCCAGGCATCCATGGAGCCGGCCGTGTCACCCCAGGTCGCCTCGTCGTATTGCGCGGCGATGGAATAGATCGGGCCGCCGGTGATGTCGCGGGTGCGGATCATCTGGGCCATGTCCTCTTCGCTCATCACGTGACCATCGGCCAGTGCGGGCGTGGCGAGGGTGAGAGGGGCGGCGAGGGCCGCGGCGATGGCGGTCGATGTCAGAGTGCGAAGCATGTTGCAGGTCTCCTTTGCACGTGGATGCGGTATTGCGTCCTATCAACGCCTTGGCCCCCCGCCGCGGTTCCGGCGGATGCCGGATCACCCTGCGTCACCGCACAGGGTCTGTTGACGTCATGGGCTTTTCATTCGTGCGTGCGACGCTCTCTTTTACACCATGACGAAAACGTCCGTATCCCAAGGAGATACCCAGATGATCCGCACGACCCTCGCCGCCGCCGCCCTGCTCGCCGCTGCCCCCGCCTTCGCCGAGCCCGAGGCCTACGCGCTCGATGCCAGCCACAGCCAGATCGTCTTCAACTACAACCATCTCGGGTTTTCGACGACCTGGGGGATGTTCTCGGGCTTCGAGGGCGAGATCATGTTCGACGCCGAGAACCCGGCCAATTCCTCGGTCAACGTCTCGATGCCCGCCTCGATGATGTTCACCGGATGGGAGCAGCGCGACCAGCATCTCCAGTCGCCCGACTTCCTCGACGTCGCCGCCAACGACACCGTTAGCTTCAGCTCGACCGGGATCGAGGTCACGGGCGACGACACCGCGCTGATCACCGGTGATCTGACCGTCGGCGGCGTCACGCAGGAGGTCGTGCTCGACGCCAAGCTGAATCAGCAGGCCGATCATCCGATGGAGAACAAGCCGTGGCTGGGCTTCGACGCCACGACGACGCTTTTGCGGTCCGAGTTCGACGCGGGCCAGTTCGCGCCCTTCGTGTCGGACGAGGTCAACGTGATCATCTCGATTGAAGCGCAGAAGGCCGGCGCCTGACGCCGCATGGCCGGGCGGGTTGACCCCGCCCGGCCCCCCATGCCCCATGGGGCGCATGACGACACTCTCCTCCATCGACGACGTACAAGCGGCCCTCGCGGCGCAGGATTACGTCTGCGGCCGCCCGCTGGCGACGGTCGTGTTCCTGTCGCTCAGACTCGGGCGGCCCCTGTTCCTCGAAGGCGAGGCGGGAACGGGCAAGACCGAGATCGCCAAAGCCATCGCCGCCGCGCTGGGACGGCGCCTGATCCGGCTGCAATGCTACGAGGGGCTGGACGCGGCGAGTGCCGTCTACGAATGGAACTTCGCCGCACAGATGGTCGCGATCCGACGGGCCGAGGCCACGGGCGAGACGCCGCCGGACCTCTTTTCCGACGATTTCCTGATCGCGCGCCCCCTGCTCGAGGCGATGCGGCCCCATCCCGATGGTGCGCCCGTCCTCCTGATCGACGAGATCGACCGCACGGATGCGCCATTCGAGGCATTCCTTCTGGAAGCGCTCAGCGATTTCCAGGTCACCATCCCCGAGACCGGCACCGTGGCGGCCCCCGAGCCGCCGATCGTCATCCTGACCTCGAACCGGACGCGCGAGGTGCATGACGCCCTCAAGCGGCGGTGCCTCTATCACTGGGTCGACTACCCGACCCATGCCCGCGAGATGGAGATCCTCGCCGCCCGCGCGCCCGAGGCGTCCGAGGCGCTGAGCCGTGAGGTGGTGGCCTTCGTGCAGGCGCTCCGGACCGAAGATCTCTTCAAGAAGCCGGGCGTGGCCGAGACGCTGGACTGGGCCAAGTGCCTGCTTGCGCTGGACATGATCGAGCTCAGCCCCGAGGTGATCGCCGACACGCTGGGCGCGCTGCTGAAATACCAGGACGACATCCAGAAGCTTCAGGGCTCCGAGGCCAAGCGCATTCTCGACGAGGTGCGCGCCGAGGCGGCGGCCGAATAGGCCGCGCCGCTCAACCGTCCTCCTCGCGGCGGATCAACTGCCCTTCGGAGTAGCGGTTCGCGATCTGGCCAAAGGCGCCCGGCTGGAAGCGCGGATCGGAGGGCAGGCAGCCGAGGCCACAGATCTGGCGCACCTCGCCCCGGTCGATATCCACGAACCAGAACCGTCCGCCGGGCGTGGCGACATAGCCGTCGATCCCCTCGTCGGTATCGGCATAGAGGTCGTCGAGCGACGGTACTTCGGCATCGGCATCCAAGTCGAAGCGGCCATGTGTGTGGTAGGAAGCCAGAAGCTCGACCAGCCCCGAGCTGTCGCGCGGCCGACAGCCGTCGCGACCGCCCCGGCGGGGCGGTGTCGCCACGATGCGCCCCGCGGCGTCGGTTCCGATATAGCCGCAATACTCACGATTGCTCTGGAAACTGGGACCTTGGGCCTGCGTCAGCAGCGAGCGGGCGGCGCTGGTCGTGGCACGGTCCTGGGCCGCCGCGACGGCGGGCAGAACGCAGAGGATGGCGGCGGTGGCGGCGGCGATACGCATGGAACTTCCTTTCGAACCGGAACGCCGCGCAGACTAAGGCGTCATGCGGGTCTGTCCAGCGGCGCGGGCGCGCCCTATCGTATAGGCGATGGAACACGCCCCCCTCGACCTGCCCGACGACCCGAAGCTCGGCGGCAACATCGCGCATTTCGCCGCCGCGCTCCGTCGGGCGGGGCTGCCCGCCGGGCCGGACCGCGTGATCCTCGCGACCGAGGCGGTGGCGGCGGCGGGGTTCACCGACCGGACCGACTTCTTCCATGCGCTGCAGGCGGTCTTCGTGCGGCGTCCCGAGCATCGCGCGACCTTTGCACAGCTCTTCCGGCTCTATTGGCGCGATCCGCGCTATCTCGAACACATGATGGGGCTTCTGACGCCGACGGTGCGCGGCGTGCAGGAGGAGCGGCGCGCCAAGCCGGCCGAGAAGCGGGCGGCCGAGGCGCTGCTTGATCAGGCCGAGCCGCCGCCGCGGGAGGAGGAACCCGCGGCGGAGGAGCTGACGCTCGACGCGGCGGCGACGGCGAGCGGACGCGAGCGTCTGCGGAGCCTCGACTTCGAGCAGATGTCCACGGCAGAGATGGCGGCCGCACAGCGGATGCTCGCCACCCTGTCGCTGCCCGTCCGACCCCTTCCAAGCCGTCGACGCATGGCCGCGCCGACGGGCCGGATCGACGCCCGCGCGACCCTACGTGCCGCCCTCCGGCAGGGCGATCTGGGCGCGTTGCGCCACGCCAGGCCCCGCGTGCGTTGGCCGAACCTCGTGGCGCTCTGCGACATTTCGGGGTCGATGTCGTCCTACAGCCGGGCGCTCCTGCACTTCCTGCATGCCGTCGCCAACCGTCAGGGACAGGGCTGGGCCGAGGTGCATGGCTTCACCTTCGGCACGCGGCTGACCAACATCACGCGGCACCTGCGGACGCGGGACGTGGATGCGGCGCTGGCGGCGGCGGGGGCCGAGGCGCAGGATTGGGAGGGCGGGACCCGGATCGGCGACGCCCTTCACGCGTTCAACCGTGATTGGTCGCGGCGCGTTCTGGGGCAGGGGGCGATCGTGCTTCTTGTGACCGACGGGCTCGACCGGGGCGATGCGGAGCGGCTGGCCTTCCAGGCGCGGCGTCTGCATCTGACGGCGCGGCGGGTGATCTGGCTGAACCCGCTTCTGCGGTTCGACGGCTTCGCGCCGAAGGCCGCGGGGATCCGCGCGCTCCTGCCGCATGTCGATAGCCTGCGCGCGGGCCACTCCATCGCGGCCCTCGAAGGTCTGGCCGAGGCCCTGTCGCGCCCCGACGACGCGGGCGAACTGGCGCGCCTCAGGTCTTAGCGCAGGTTCCGGGTCGGAGGGCGCACCGGTCCGCAGCATTCTTGTGTCACAGCAAGGAGAGCCCGCATGCAATGCGAACCCTACGATCAGAGTTTCGTCGACGCCGTGCGCGCCGGCGGCCCCGATGCCAATGGCCAGCCCGCCGAGCGCGCCGTCTCGGACGGCGCGGGCAATCCCTGCCGCTCCTGCCTGCGCGACATCGCGCGCGGCGAGGCGATGCTGGTCCTTGCGGCGCGGCCGTTCCCCGTGCCGCAGCCCTACGCCGAGACCGGACCGATCTTCCTGCATGCCGAAAGCTGCACGCCGTGGCGGGGCGACGGGGTTCCTCCGGTCCTCGAAACATCTCCGGATTATCTGGTGAAGGGCTACGGGGCGGATGACCGGATCCGATACGGGACCGGGGCCATCGTCGCCGCGAACCGCATCGCGGCCGAGGTGGCGGCGCGGCTGGCGCGCGACGACGTAGCCTATGTCGATCTGCGGTCGGCGCGGAACAACTGCTTCCTGACGCGCGTGCGGGGGTCGGCGGATATCGGATAACCGCCTGCCGCTTTGGAACATCGCCCCGGACCCGGCGTTTATTTCGGCATACCACACTCACCGTCAGCCGGAGGCCGCCATGCGCCGTTCGATCCGTTCCACCACCGCCCTCGTCGCCAGTCTTGCGCTGACCCTGCCGGGGCTGACCCCGGCCTTCGCGCAGGAGGAGGACCCGATCCGCGCGGAGATCGACCGTCTCTGCATCGAGGAGTTCGGCAATGCGACGGCCGAGACGCTCCGCGATTGCCGGATCGAGAACCTGCCGGCCTTCGGGCTGGAGCAGACGGAGGCCGATCTGGATCTCGAGACCTATGCCGAGCTGGCGGCCGACGGCGCGGTCGATGCGACCGTCGAGGCGGACGTGGCCGTCGAGACTGAGGCCCCGGCTGAGGAGGTTGTCGTCGAAGAGGTCGCCCCGGTCGCTGAGGAGCCGGTGGTCGAAGTCGCCGAGCCCGAAGCCGAGGTGGAGGTCGCCGAGCCGGAACCAGTCGTGGAAGAAACGACCGAAGAGGCCGTCGTCGAGGCGGCACCTGCCGTTGAGGAAGCGGTCGAGGAAGCCGTGACCGAAGAGGCGACCGCCGCCGAGGAGGCCGTGGTCGAAGAGGCCCCGGTTGTCGAAGAAGTGGTCGAGGAGGCCGCGGTCGAAGACGCGCCCGTCGTCGAAGAGGTGACGGAAAAGACCGCCGAAGCCCCGGCAGTCGTCGAGGCCGAAGAAGCGCCCGCCGCCGCCGCACCGACCGAAACCGTCGAAGCGCCGGCACCGCTGGCCCCCGAGACGGGCGAGGTCGCGGCCGATGCCGCGGCCCCCGCCGCGCCGATGCCGCTCACCCGGCAGGTGGCCCGCGAACAGTGCCGCGCCGAGGTGTCGGGCCGTGAGAATGTGCGCGCCTGCATGGTCGACGCGCTGACCGCCGACGGTCAGACCGATCTGGCGCAGCGCCTGCAGGACCGTTGGGCCTCCGAAGATGCCAGCGGCGCCGAGACCGAGAGCGCCATCGCGGCCGAGATCGCGGCCCAGCCCGAGCCGGAACTGACCGCCGAGCAGGAAGAGGCGCGCACCCAGACCGAGGCCGCGCTGGCCACGCTGGGCGCCGAGGCCGGGGGTGACGAAGCGCCGGCCGCGGCGGCCGCGGCGGCGGTCGAGACGTCGGAGGACGCAGGCACCACCGAGGAAGAAACCGTGACGGCCGAGGACGTCCGCACCTCCGCCGAGGATTTCACCACCTCGGCCGTGGTCACCGAAAGCGACGATGGCGGGCTGACGCGCAACCAGAAGTTCGCGCTGGGCGCCTTGGGCGCGCTGGCCGTGGGCACGATCCTGAACAACCGCACCCGCGTGGTGTCGAATTCGGGCGACCGGGTCGTGGTCCAGCGCGACGATGGCGATCTGCAGGTTCTGAAGGATGACGATGCGCTCCTGCGTCAGGAAGGTTCGAACGTTCGCACGACGACCTTCGACGACGGCTCGACGCGCACGATCGTCACGCGCGCCGACGGCAGCCAGGTGATTACCGTGCGCGACGCATCGCTGCGCGTCCTGCGCCGGGTCCTGGTCCAGACGGACGGATCGGAATTCGTGCTGATCGACGACACCGCGCCGGTCGAGCGGGTCGACGTTTCGACCCTGCCGCAGATTAATCCGGCCACCGTCTCGACCCGGACGGGTGACGACGCGCTCCGCGCGGCCCTTCAGCGCGAAGCCGGTCTCGACCGACGCTTCACGCTGAGCCAGGTCCGTTCGATCCCTCAGGTCCGCGCGCTGGCCCCGGCCTTCGAAGTGAACACCGTGACCTTCGCCTCCGGGTCCGCCGCCATCACCGCCGAACAGGCAGGCAACCTCACCGGGCTCGCGCAGCAGGTGCTGGACCTCATCCGCGCCAATCCGCGCGAGGTGTTCCTCGTCGAAGGCCACACGGACGCCGTGGGTGACGCGGCCTACAACCTCGCGCTGTCGGATCGCCGGGCCGAGACGCTGGCACTCGCGCTGAACGAGTATTTCGGTGTCCCGGTCGAGAACATGGTCGTCCAGGGCTACGGCGAGCGCTTCCTCAAGGTGCCCACGCAAAGCGACGAGCAGGCGAACCGGCGCGCGACCGTCCGTCAGATCACGGGGCTGCTCCAGACCGCAGCCGCCAACTGACGCGCGAACACGCGCCGAAGATCGGCCCGTCCCTTTTCGGGGGCGGGCCGTTCTGGTTTGGTAGGCCGGTGCCGACGAACCCGAGGACGACATGACCGCATTGGACGACGCGCCGCGCGCGGCCCTCGACTGGCACCGCGCCGGGCAGGGGGCCGCGCTGGCCACCGTGATCGAGACCTGGGGCAGCGCGCCGCGCCCGCGCGGATCGCAACTGGCGATCTCGTCGGAGGCCAAGCTGGTCGGCTCGGTCTCGGGCGGCTGCGTCGAGGGCGCGGTCGTGGCCGAGGCGCTGGACGCGATGGGCGACGGCAAGCATCGCATCCTCGAATACGGCGTCAGCGACGACGAGGCCTTCGCGGTCGGGCTGGCCTGCGGCGGCACGATCCGCATCCTGCTGGAACCCGTGGGCGGCACGCTGCCCGAAGACGCGCTGGCCGAGATCGTCGCGCGGCGCGCCCGGTCCGAGGCCGTGGGGCAGGCGGTGGACGTGGAGACCGGCGCCGTGAGGGTGCTGGCGGCCGACGTGCTGACGGACCGCATTCGCGAGGAGCGCAGCGGCTTCGATCCCGACGGCAAGGTCTTCGTCACCGTCCACGCGCCACCCCTGCGGCTGGCGGTGGTTGGCGGCGTCCACATCGCCCAGGCGCTGGTGCCGATGGCACGGCTCGCGGGCTACGCGCCCACCGTGATCGACCCGCGCGAGGCCTTCGCATCGCCCGAGCGGTTCCCCGATACGGTGCTGGTCCACGACTGGCCGGACGAGGCGATGGCCGCCTTCGCGCCCGATGCCCGATGCGCCGTCGTTTTGCTGACGCATGACCCCAAGCTCGACGATCCCGCGCTGGTCGCGGCGCTCGGCTCCGACGCGTTCTACGTGGGCGCGCTGGGCTCGACGCGAACCCATGCCAAGCGGGTCGAGCGGCTGCGCGATGCGGGCGTTCCGCAGGACCGGATCGACCGCATCGACGCGCCGATCGGGCTCGACATCGGCGCGCGCGCGCCGGGCGAGATCGCGGTGGCCGTGCTGGCCGCGATGACGCAGGCGCTCCGTCGGCCATGAAGTTCGGACCCGTTCCCCTCGACGATGCGCTGGGCGCCGTGCTTGCCCATTCCGTGGCCACGCCGCTGGGCCGTTTGCGCAAGGGCCGCGTGCTGGATCAGCGCGACATCGACAGTTTGCGGGACGGCGGCACGGCCGAGGTGACGGTTGCGCGCCTCGAGACGGGCGATATCGACGAGAATACCGCCGCCGCCCGCCTCGCCGCCGCGCTGAGCGGTGGGGGGCTGACGGTCCGCGACCCGTTCACCGGGCGGGCGAACCTTCATGCGGCCCGCGCGGGCGTGCTGACGATCGACGCGGACCGGCTGGCCAAGGTCAACGCGGTCGACGGCGCGATCACCGTGGCGACGCTGCCAGCGCTGCGGCGGGTCGAGACGGACGTGATGGCGGCGACGGTCAAGATCATCGCCTACGCGGTGTCGGGCGCGATGCTGGAGCGGGCCTGCGAGATCGGGCGCGGGGCGCTGGCGGTGGCGGCGCCGGTGATCGACCGGGCAGACCTGATCGTGACCGAGCTCGACGGCGCCGCGACCGGCATCGCCGCGGTGACCGAACGGCTGCACCGGCTCGGGGCGCAGTGCTCGGTCATCCGTGTTCCCCATGCGCCCGAGCCGCTGGCGGCGGCATTGCGCGACGGGACGGCGCCGCTGCGCCTGATCCTGACCGCCTCGGCGACCTCGGACGAGGCCGACGTGGGGCCGGACGCGCTGGTGCGGGCGGGCGGGCGCCTGATGCGCTTCGGGATGCCGGTCGATCCGGGGAACCTGCTGTTTCTGGGCGATATGCCCGGCGCGCGCGTTGTCGGCCTGCCGGGCTGCGCGCGGTCGCCCGCGCTCAACGGCGCCGACTGGGTGATCGAGCGCGAACTCTGCGGTCTGCCCGTCACCAGCGCCGAGATCGCGGCAATGGGGGTCGGCGGTCTTCTGAAGGAAATTCCAAGCCGTCCACAGCCGCGCGAGACGTAATTGCCGGGGCGATCCGCCGCTGCGACGAATTGGTGGTTCTCAGTCCGCGACCCTTGTGCTTTCCTGACGGCAAGAAACGAGGGAGGGATGACCATGACCAAGGTCACGATGACGGTGAACGGCAAGAGTCGGTCCGCCGAGGCCGAGGGCCGCACGCTGCTGGTGGACTGGCTGCGCGAGGGGCTGCGCCTGACGGGCACCCATGTCGGCTGCGACACGTCGCAATGCGGCGCTTGCGTGGTGCATGTGAACGGCCAGCCGATGAAGGCCTGTTCGGTCCTCGCGCAGGAGATCGACGGCGCCGAAGTGACCACGATCGAGGGCATGGCGGGCGCGGACGGCACGTTGGGCCGTGTTCAGCAGGCGTTCCAGGACTATCACGGGCTGCAATGCGGCTTCTGCACGCCGGGCATGGTGATGTCCGCGGCCGCGCTGCTGGAGGAGAACCCCAAGCCCTCCGAGGCGGAGGTGCGCCACTATCTCGAGGGCAATATCTGCCGCTGCACGGGCTATCATAATATCGTCAAGGCGGTGATGGCCGCGAGCGGTCAGACGGTCGAGCCGGTCGCGGCCGAGTGAGTTTCGCCTGCGCGCGGGCCGGGAGGGCCCGCGCGCGGAGGCACGACGGAGGCGAGGCATCGGCCCCTCCGACACCAGACAGGGAGAGATGACATGCCGAAGGACACCGGAATCGGAGCCAGCCCCAAGCGCCGGGAAGACGTGCGCTTCCTGACGGGGAAGGGGCGCTATACCGACGACATCAACGTGGCGGGGCAGGCGCATGTCGTCTTCCTGCGCTCGGACCTGGCTCACGGGACGATCAACGGGATCGACACCTCGGCCGCCGAAGCGATGGACGGCGTGATCCGCGTCTTCACCGCCGCCGATTTCGACGGCGTGGGCGGCATTCCCTGTGGCTGGCAGATCACCGACCGGCAGGGCAACCCGATGCAGGAGCCCAAGCATCCGATCCTGGCCGAAGGCAAGGTGCGGCATGTGGGCGACCCGATCGCGGCCGTCGTGGCCGAGACCGCGAGCCAGGCGCGCGACGCCGCCGAGGCGATCGTGCCCGACATCTCCGAGCTGCCCGCCGTCATCGACATGAAGAAGGCCGTGGCCGAGGGCGCTCCCAAGGTCCACGACGATCTGACCTCGAACCTTTGCTACGACTGGGGTTTCGTCGAGGAGAACCGCGACGCGGTCGATCAGGCCATCAAGGACGCCGCGCACGTCACGACGCTGGAGCTGGTGAACAACCGCCTCGTCGCCAATCCGATGGAGCCGCGCGTGGCCGTGGGCGACTACAGCGGTCATGACGACCACTCGACGCTCTACACGACGTCGCAGAACCCGCATGTCATCCGCCTGCTGATGGGGGCGTTCGTCCTCGGGATACCGGAGCACAAGCTGCGCGTCGTGGCACCCGACGTAGGCGGCGGCTTCGGCACCAAGATCTTCCATTACGCCGAGGAGGCGTTCTGTACCTTCGCGGCCAAGCAACTGGAGCGGCCCGTCAAGTGGACCTCCAGTCGCTCCGAAGCCTTCATGTCCGATGCCCATGGCCGCGATCACGTCACCAAGATCGAACTGGCGCTGGACGCGGATCACAACTTCACCGCGATCCGGACCGAGACCTACGCCAACATGGGCGCGTATCTCTCGACCTTCGCGCCCTCGGTGCCGACCTGGCTGCACGGCACGCTGATGGCGGGCAACTACAAGACGCCGCTGGTCTATGTGAACGTGAAGGCTGTGTTCACCAACACGGTGCCCGTCGACGCCTATCGCGGGGCCGGCCGCCCCGAGGCCACGTTCCAGCTTGAGCGCGTCGTCGACAAGGCCGCGCGCGAGCTGGGTGTCGACCCGGTCGAGCTGCGCCGCAAGAACTTCGTCACCGAGTTCCCGTACCAGACGCCGGTGGCGGTCGAGTACGACACTGGCGACTACAACGCGACGATGGACAAGCTGGTCGAGATGATCGACCGCGACGGCTTCGAAGCCCGCCGCAAGGAGAGCGAGAGCCGCGGCAAGCTGCGCGGGCTCGGCGTGAACAGCTATATCGAGGCCTGTGGCATCGCCCCGTCGAGCCTCGTCGGGCAGCTCGGGGCGCGCGCGGGTCTTTACGAAAGTGCGACCGTTCGGGTGAACGCGACCGGCGGCCTCGTGGTCATGACCGGCTCGCATTCGCACGGGCAGGGGCACGAGACGTCCTTCGCGCAGGTCGTGGCCGACATGATCGGAATCGCCGAGGACCAGGTCGAGATCGTCCATGGCGACACCGACCGAAGCCCGATGGGTATGGGCACCTACGGATCGCGCTCGCTTGCCGTCGGTGGGTCCGCGATGGTGCGGGCGACCGAGAAGATCATCGCCAAGGCCAAGAAGATCGCGGGTCACATCCTCGAAGCCGGGGACGAGGATATCGAGCTGAAGGACGGCACCTTCACCGTCGCGGGCACCGACAAGACGCTGGCCTGGGGCGACGTGACGTTGGCGGCCTACGTGCCCCACAACTACCCGCTCGAGGATCTGGAGCCGGGGCTGGAGGAGACCGCGTTCTACGACCCGAACAACTTCACCTATCCCGCGGGCGCCTATGCCTGCGAGGTGGAGGTCGATCCCGAGACGGGCAAGGTCGAGGTGCTCGCCTTTGCCGCCGCCGACGATTTCGGCAACGTCGTCAACCCGATGATCGTCGAGGGCCAGGTCCATGGCGGGCTGGCCCAGGGCATCGGCCAGGCGCTTCTGGAGAACTGCGCCTATGACGAGAACGGCCAGCTCCTGTCAGCCAGCTACATGGATTACGCGATGCCGCGCGCCCATGATCTGCCTATGTTCCAGGTGGACCATTCCTGCCAGACGCCCTGCACCCACAACCCGCTGGGCGTGAAGGGCTGCGGCGAGGCGGGGGCCATCGGTTCTCCCCCCTCGATCGTGAACGGCGTGATCGACGCGCTGGCCTCGGGCGGGTTCGACGTGGGCCATATCGACATGCCGCTGACCCCCGCGCGGGTCTGGCACGCCATGCAGGGCGGTGCGCCGAACCAGGGCGCCGCGCAACCGGCGGCGGGGTCGGACAACACGGCCTACGACCGCTCGGTCGGCGGCCCGGCCTGACATCTTCGGCCAGGGGGACTTCCTCTGGCCGCAAATACCTCGGGGAGCGCGAGGGGCTGGCCCCTCGCTCCGCCCTCACCGCAAGAGATTACCGGAGACGGACATGTACAATTTCGAACTCACCAAGCCCGCAACGCTTCAGGACGCGGTGAATGCGCTCAAGGACGAGGAGGCGCAGGCGCTCGGCGGGGGGCAGACGCTGCTGCCGACGATGAAGGCGCGTCTGGCGCAGATGGACACGCTCGTGGCGCTGTCGCAGATCGACGAGCTGCGCGGCATCTGCACCGACGATGACGGACGCATCTGCATCGGAGCGGCCACCACCCATGCCGAGGTCCAGAAGGGCTGCGCCGACAGCTATCCGGCGCTTGCTTCGCTGGCCGGGCGGATCGGCGACCCGGCGGTGCGCGCGCGCGGCACGATCGGCGGCAGCCTCGCCAACAACGACCCCTCGGCCTGCTACCCGGCCGGCGCGCTGGCCTCGAACGCCACGATCCGCACGGACCGGCGCGAGATCGACGCCGACGACTTCTTCCAAGGCATGTTCGAGACCGCGCTGGAAGACGGCGAGATCGTCACCGAAGTGAAGTTCCCGGTCCCGGAGAAGGCCGCTTACGAGAAGTTCATCCAGCCCGCCTCGCGCTTCCCGCTGGTCGCGGTCTACGTCGCGAAGTTCTCGGACGGGGTGCGCGTCGCGGTCACGGGCGCGTCCTCGGACGGTGTCTTCCGCTGGACCGAGGCCGAACGGGCGCTGTCCTCGAACTTCTCGGCCGACGCAATCAAGGACCTCGCGGCGCCGGATGCGGGCGGCATGATCTCGGACCTGCACGGCTCGGGCGAGTACCGCGCGCATCTCGTGACGGTGATGACGGCCCGCGCAGCGAAGGCCGCGGGCTGACCACCCCCGAGGCGATGCGGGACGGCGATTGGTATCCCGCCCTGACGCCTGAACTGGAGGCGATGCGGCGGACGGCCCGCATCGCCTGCCATGCCCATCGCATGATGGCCCCGGACGCGCGCGGCGCGATGGCGCCCGAACTGGCCGCGCTCTTTGCCCGCGTGGGGCGCGACTGCTTCATCGAGGCGCCGTTCCATTGCTCCTATGGTTGCCATATCGAGCTTGGCTGCGGGGTCTACCTGAACGCGGGCTGCGTCATCCTCGACAGTGCGCGCGTCGCGATCGGTGATCGCACGATGCTGGGGCCGGGCGTGCAGATCTACTGCGCCGACCATCACCGTGACGCTACGGAACGGGCGAAGGGCATCGAGCGGGCCTGGTCCGTCGAGATCGCGGCCGATGTCTGGATCGGCGGCGGCGCGATCCTGTTGCCGGGGGTGCGTGTCGGCGCGGGCGCGATCGTGGGCGCGGGTGCCGTGGTCACGCGCGACGTCGCGGCGGGTGCGCGGGTGATGGGCAACCCGGCGCGCCCCGTCTGAGGGACCGGTTGCCCGAGACGCGATAGGGCGCCCGAAGGCGCCCCGATTGCGATCATGTGGGACAGGTCAGCGCGCGGACGGGCCGATCATCATCACCATCTGCCGGCCTTCCATCTTGGGGAAGTTCTCGACCTTGCCGATCTCCTTGGTGTCGTCGGCGACCCGCTCCAGAAGCTCGCGGCCGAGATTCTGGTGCGCCATCTCGCGGCCGCGGAAGCGCAGGGTGACCTTCACCTTGTCGCCGTTCTCGAGGAACTTGAAGACGTTGCGCATCTTGACGTCGTAGTCATGCGTGTCGGTGTTGGGGCGGAATTTCACCTCCTTCACCTCGATCGTCTTCTGCTTCTTGCGGGCCTCGGCTTCCTTCTTCTGGGTCTCGTACTTGAACTTGCCGAAATCCATGATCTTGCAGACCGGCGGATTGGCGTTCGGACTGATCTCGACGAGGTCCAGACCGGCATTCTCGGCCATTTCACGGGCGCGGGCGGGGCTGACGACCCCGACGTTTTCGCCCTCGGCGCCGATCAGGCGGATTTCGACGGCGCGGATCTTGTCGTTGACGCGGGGGCCGGTGTCGCGCTGCGGGGGCGCGTTGTGGGGTCTGCGGGCGATGGTCGTTGTCCTCTCAGATGTTACGACAGGGCGACAAGGTAGCTGTCCTCCGCCGCCGCTTCAAGGCGCGAGAATAGCGTGGAACCTGAAGGTGCGCTTTCGGATTGAGGGTGTAGGAGCGTTGCGCCATGCAACCCCAGGACGAGAATCGCACCGAGGAGTACCGCACATGTCCCGCAACCTGATCGTCGGCCTGGCCGTCGTGGTCGTCGCCATCCTGGCCTGGATCGTGATCGACCGCATGGATGACGGCGAAGTGGCCGCCGTCGAGAGCGACGTCGAAGGCGCCGTCGTCGAGGCCGAAGCCGAAGCGGTCGAGACGACCGAAGAGGTCGAAGCCGCTGCCGAGGAGGCCGCCGCAGAGACCGAAGCCGCCGTCGAAGAGGCCGCTGCCGAAACCGAAGCCGCCGCGGAAGAGGCCGCCGAGGGCGCCGCCGCGCTGGCCGAGGATGCTGGCGAAGCGGTCGAGAACGCTGCCGACGCGACCGCCGAAGCCGCGGGCGACGCGGCCGAAGGTGCCGCCGCGCTGGCCGAAGACGCCGATGAGGCGGTCGAGAACGCCGCCGACGCGACGGTCGAAGCCGCAGGCGACGCTGCCGCCGCCACCGGCGAAGCGGTCGAGAACGCCGCGGAAGCCGTGGAGAACGCCGCCGAGGAGGCCGCCGCCGACGTCACCGAATCGACCGTCGCCATCACCGATGACGCCGCCGCCGAAGCCACCGACGGTGTCGAGGTCACGACGACGACCGTGCCTCTGGAAGGTGGTGACGCCGACCTGAACACGCTGCTGACCGCCGAGAATTTCGATGGCGAGCAGATCCTGGTCGTTGTCGACGAATCCGATCTCGACCCGGTGGTGAAGACCACGCTCCGCACGGCAGTCGAGCAGGCCGAGAACAACCCCGACATGGTCGACGCCGTCGTCCTTCAGCTGCGCACCCGCCTCCTGGGCGAGTGATCGCACCCACCTGACACGAGAAGGGGCCGCGCCCGGTTTGGGCGCGGCCCCTTTTTCATGTCCGACGGGACGTGGCGCGCCGCGGCGTCAGCCGACGAACGCCTTTTCGACGACGTAATGCTTCGGCTCGGAATTCGCGCCTTCCTCGAGGCCGAAGCCTTCGAGGATCTCCTTCAGATCGGTATTCAGACCCATCGAGCCGCAGACCATCGCGCGGTCCGTCTCGGGCGTGATCGCGTCGATGCCGAGATCGCGGAGCACTTCGCCCGAGCGCAGAAGCTCGGTGATCCGGCCCATCTTGGGCGACGTCTCGCGGGTGGTCGTCGGGTAGTAGCGCAGCTTGGCGATGTTCTCGGCTCCGATCAGCTCGGCCAGCATCTCGTCGCTCCGCACCTCTTCGATCAGGCGGCGGCCGTATTCCAGCTCGGCCACGTCGCGCACGGTATGGGTGACGATGACTTCCTCGAAACGCTCGTAGGTCTCGGGGTCGCGCAGAAGCGAGGCGAAGGGCGCGAAGCCGGTGCCCGTGGCGAAGAACCACAGCCGCTTGCCCGGCAGGAGCGCGTCGTGGACGAGCGTGCCCACGGGTTTGGGCCGCAGGATGATCTGATCGCCCGGCCGGATGTGCTGGAGCTTCGAGGTCAGCGGGCCGTCCTGCACCTTGATCGAGTAGAACTCCAGCTCGTCGTCCCAGCTGGGCGAGGCGATGGAATAGGCACGCAGGAGCGGTTTCTGCTTGCCGGTCTCGGGATGCGGATCGCCCATCAGGCCGATCATCACGAACTCGCCCGAGCGGAACCGAAGCGAAGCGGGCCGCGTCACCCGAAAGCTGAACAGCCGGTCGGTCCAGTGGTTGACGGCGGTGACCGTCTGGGCGTCGGGCAGGACGGGCTGCGCGGTGGCGTTCACCGGGGTGGCGGGCTGCTGTGTCACGGGGCTCTGCTCGGTCATGGGCTGTCGGACGCCGGTCTGGCGCCCCTCCGGGGTCTAGTCGTTGATCTGGGTCAGGGAAAGGTCAGGCGACGTCGCGCGCGCGGCCCAGCCGGGCCTGATAGTCATGGGCGCGCCAATCGGCGCGGGCCAGCCATTGCGCCTCAGGCTGACGGGCGGCGAGGGCGTCGTCGATCTCGACCTCGTCGAAGCCCGCGCGCCGCGCCATGGCATATTGGTCGGCAAGCACGTGGCCCGCCGCGCGCAGCCGGCCGGCGAAGCCCGCGCGCCGCAACTGCCGCGCGATGGTGAAGCCGCGCCCGTCGGCGAAGCTGGGGAAGGCCACGCGGATCGTCACGACCTCGGCCAGCCGGTCGAGAACCGGCGCAAGGTCGGCATCGGGGGCGATGTCCACCACCAGCGGCCCGTTCGCGGGCAGCGCGTCCGAGGGCGCGAAATGGGCGTTCAGGTCGTCGGCGGCGAAGCCGGTATCGGTCACGATGGGCATGGGGTCAGTCCTTGCTCGGGCGCGCGGGCCAGATGCGCGCGCCGTCCAGGTGGATGCCGCATTCGGTTTTCTCGGTCCCGCGCCAGCGTCCTGCGCGCGCATCCTCGCCCGGAAGCACGCTCTCGGTGCAGGGCGCGCAGCCGATGGAGGCGAAGCCCTTGGCGACCAGCGGATGGCGGGGCAGGGCATGGGCGTCCATATGCGCGGCGATATCCTCGCGCGACCACGCGGCCAGCGGGTTGAACTTGAGCGCGGCGCCATCGGCCTCGACCACGGCGAGGCGCGCCCGGTCGCCGCCATGATGACGCTTCAGTCCGGTGATCCATCCGTCGAAGGACTGCAACGCCAGCTCCAGCGGCTTGACCTTGCGGATGGCGCAGCAGGTGTCGGTGTCCGACTGGTGGAGAAGCCCGTCGGGGTCATGCGCGAACGTGTCCGCCGGATCGGGGCGGATGATGCGGATATCGGTGAGGCCGAGGGTCTCGGCCACCTCGGTCTGGTAGGCGAGCGTTTCTGCGAAGAGCATTCCCGTCTCCAGGAACAGCACGGGCCGGTCGGGATCGACGCGCGACAGCAGGTGCAGGAGGACGACCGATTCCGCGCCGAAAGACGAAACCATGGCGATCTCACCCGTCCCGAGCGCGCGGGCGAGGATGGCCTCGGCGGGCGCGTCGGCCAGTTCGGCATTCAGCGCCGCTGCATGGGCGGCGATCAGGGCATGGGCATCAAGCGGCATCGAGGGCCTCCTTGGGATAGAGCGCGGCTTTGAAGGGTGCGGCGCCGAGCCGCTTGTAGGTTTCGAGGAAGATCTCGTCGGGCCCGTCCCGCAGGTCCAGATAGGCCAAGATCAGGCGCTCGATCGCGGGTACGATCTGGTGGTAGGCGAAGCCGGGGCCGGTGCGCTGGCCGATGGCCGCCTCGGGACCCTGATCGCCGCCCAGCGTGATCTGGTAGTTCTCGACGCCTGCGCGGTCCAGCCCGAGGATGCCGATATGGCCCACGTGGTGATGCCCGCAGGCATTGATGCAGCCCGAGATCTTGATCTTCAGATGGCCGACGTCGTGCTCGATCTTCAGCGCGTCGATCCGGGTCGCGATAGCCTGCGCGACGGGGATCGAGCGGGCCGTCGCCAGCGCGCAGTAATCCATACCAGGGCAGGCGATGATGTCGGAGGCCAGCCCGATATTCGCCGTACCGAGCCCCGCACCGCGCAGCGCGGCATGGATCGCGGGCAGGGCATCGCGCGGCACGTGGGGCAGGATGACGTTCTGCTCGTGGCTGATCCGGAGTTCGCCATAGGCATGGGTCTCGGCCAGGTCCGCCATCAGGCGCATCTGCTCGGCCGTGGCATCGCCGGGCGTCGCCCCATGGGCCTTCAGCGAGATCGTGACGACGGCGTGGTCGTCGCGTCGATGCGCCTCGGTGTTGGTATCGATCCAGGAGCGGAGGACGGGGTCGAGGGCGGGGACGGCCGTGTTCGCCCGGAAGGCGGGCGGCGCGAATTGCGCCTCGATCCGCGCCAGCGCGGCCATGGCGCTGTCGTCGAAGAGCGGCCGGATCTCGGCGAAGCGGTCCTCGATCATCGCCCGTATCTCGTCCAGGCCCGTCTCGTGGACGGTGATCTTGATGCGCGCCTTGTACTTGTTGTCGCGGCGGCCCAGCCGGTTGTAGACCGACACGATCGCCTCGCAATAGGGCAACAGGTCCGCCAGCGGCAGCCAGTCGGTCAGCACCTTGCCGACCATCGGCGTCCGGCCCAGCCCGCCGCCGATCAGGACGCGGACGCCGATCTCGCCGTCGCGCTCGACCAGTTGCAGGCCGATATCGTGGGCGCGGGTGACGGCGCGGTCCATGGGGCTGCCGGTCACGGCGATCTTGAACTTGCGCGGCAGGAACTGGAACTCGGGATGGTCGGTGGACCATTGGCGCAGAAGCTCGGCCACTGGGCGCGGATCGGCCACCTCGTCGGCATGAGCACCCGCGAAATGGTCGGCCGTCACGTTGCGGATGGTGTTGCCGGAGGTCTGGATGGCATGCATCCCGACTTCGCCAAGCCGGTCGAGCATGTCGGGAATGTCGCGCAGCTCGGGCCAGTTGTACTGGATGTTCTGGCGCGTGGTGAAATGGCCGTAGCCCTTGTCCCACCGCTCCGCCAGCTCGGCCAGGATCCGCATCTGCGCGCTCGACAGCGTGCCGTAGGGGATCGCCACACGCAGCATGTAGGCATGAAGCTGGAGATAGACGCCGTTCATCAGGCGCAGCGGCTTGAACTCGTCCTCGGTCAGGCTGCCGTCGATGCGGCGCTCGACCTGGGCGCGGAACTGGGCGTTCCGTTCGGCGAGGAAGGTGCGGTCGAATTCGTCATACTGGTACATCAGGATGCCTCGTGGGCTTTGCCGTGGGCGTAGTTCGTCGGGCCGCTGGCGCGAAACACCTCGCGGAAATGGACGGGGGCCGGGCCGTCTTCGGTCTGCGTCACCTCGGCGAGATAGGCACCGACGATATGCGGCTCGGCCAGCGCATCGAGGAGGCGGGCCTCGGCCACCGCCTCGTCGGTCAGCGCCTCGGCGTCCGAGAGGGCCGTGACCCAGGTGTCGGTAGCAGAGAGATAGACCACGTCGCCTTCCAAGAGACGGTTCGCGGTGACGACCTTGGGGGTGAAGGGGCGGCGGCTCATAGCGCGATCTCCTGAAGGGTTGCGGCGGCTGCGCGGGGGGCGAGGCCGTGGAGAAGGAGGGCGGGGCCGGTCACGTCGGCCAGCGCGTCGGGCAGGGTGGCGAGGGTCGCGGGGATGGTCCGCTGCTCGGGGCGGGACGCGTTCTCGACGATGGTGACGGGGGTCGCAGGCGCTGCGCCGTGCATCATCAGCCGGCCCTGCATCCAGCGCGCGGCACGCTTTCCCATGTAGATGCCCGCGACCGCGCCGGGGCGGGCCAGCGCCGCCCAGTCCTGATCGGCGAAGCCCTGCATGTCGTGTCCCGTCAGCATCCGCACCGAGCCGTTCCGCCCGCGCTTCGTCAGGCTCTGCCCGATGGAGGCGACGGCGGCGGAGGCGGCGGTGATGCCGGGCACGATGGTCCAGGCGACGCCCGCGTGGTCGAGGGCCTCGATCTCCTCGTCGAGGCGGCCGAAGACGGTCGGATCGCCGGATTTCAGCCGCACGACATGCGCGCCGCCGCTGGCATGCGTGACCATCAGCTCGTTGATGGCGTCCTGTTCGGTCGAAGGTCCGAAACCCTCCTTGCCGACATCGAGGATGATGGCCTCGCGCCGCGCGAGTTCGAGGATCTCGGGCGCGACGAGCCGGTCGTGGATCACGACGTCGGCGCGGTCGAGGGCCCGACGGGCCTTGATCGTCAGCAGTTCGGGATCGCCCGGACCGGCACCCACGAGGTCGACATGGCCGGGGCGATCATCTTCGGATAGGTGCCGATCGAGGAGCGTGTCGAGCGTCTCGCGGATCGCGGTCTCGCCCCGATCCGCGGCCCGGAGACCGGCTTCGTCATAGTATTCGGCCCAGAAGCGGCGGCGCACGGCCCCCATTGGGAGCGCGTCGGCGGTCGCGCGGAACGTCTTTGCGAT
Source organism: Jannaschia halovivens (assembly GCF_046452375.1). Taxonomy (NCBI): domain Bacteria; kingdom Pseudomonadati; phylum Pseudomonadota; class Alphaproteobacteria; order Rhodobacterales; family Roseobacteraceae; genus Jannaschia; species Jannaschia halovivens. Next base: position 179,822 of record NZ_JBKFDJ010000001.1, read on the forward strand.
CCGCGCCAGAAGGCCGGTGGCGGCGGGCAGGCGGGCCTCGATATCGGCCTTGATCTTGCGGGCGAGCACGGGGGCCGCGCCCTCGGTTCCGATGGCGACGACGACCGGGTCGCGGTCGACGATGGCGGGCGTGATGAATTGCGAGTTCTGGAGGTCGTCGACCACGTTGACCAGCGCGCCGTCGGCGGTGGCGAGCCGCAGGGTCTCGGCGTCGCGGGCGGCATCCTCATGCGCGGCATAGGCCACAACGCAGCAGAGCGCGTCGCCCGGCTCCTGCGCGCGGCGGATCAGGGTGAGGCGCCCCTCGGTGGCCCAGTTTGTGATCTCGGGGGCGGGATCCTCGGCCAGCACGGTGATATGTGCCTCGGTCTTCAGAAGCAGGCGCAGCTTGGCGATGGCGGCATCCCCGCCGCCCGCGACGAGAACGCGGCGACCAGCGAGGGCAAGGAAGACGGGGAAGTGCTGCATGGGGCCGGGACCTGTGTTTCGTCTGACCCAAATGTAGAACGATGTTCCTCGAATTGGCAGGTGGGCGGCAATGACAAGAACGTTGTCATCAGGGTTGCGTATGAGATAGGGGATCGTTCCAGACAGCGGAGATTTTGCGAATGGCGGCCCGATTGGATGAGTTGGATCGGAAGATTCTCCGGCGGTTGCAGGCGGACGCGGGCGAGTCGCTCGATGCGATCGCCCGCGAGGTGGGGTCGTCGAAGACGCCCGTATGGAACCGGATTCGCAAGATGCGCGAGGCGGGCGTGATCGGCCCAAGCACGGTGATCGTCGATCCGGACGCCTTGGGACTGGAGGCGTGTTTCTTCGTGCTGATCCGCACCTCCGAGCACGAAGCGGAGTGGCAAGCGCGCTTCCTCGATGCGCTGCGCGCCCGCCCCGAGGTGCAGGAGGCGCACCGGCTGGCGGGCGAGATTGACTACATCCTGAAGGTGCGGGTCGAGAACGCGCGCGCCTACGACACGTTCTACCAGGCGCTGATTTCGGAGGTCCGGGTGTTCAACGTCACGGCGCTTCTGTCGATGGAGGAGCTGAAGGCCGAGACAGCGCTGCCCGTCTGAGGCAAGCCGTCAGGCGAGGTCCTTCGGGGTGACGAAGGCCAGCACGGCGCCATCGTCGCCGATCACGCAGCACGCGCCCGGCGGGTAGTGTCCGAACGCTGGATGATCGGGCGGCGGTGCGGCCAGCTCGGCGGCGGCTTCGGCGATCCCCGGATTGTGGGCGACGATCAGGAGCGGTGCGGTGGCGTCGCGCGCATGGTCGAGCAGCACGCGCGTCGGCGCATTGTAGAGGTCGTCGGGAAAGGCCGTCTCGGCGGTCAGGTCGAGGGCGTCGAGCGTTTCGCGCGTGCGCGTCGCGGGCGAGCAGAGGATCCGCGCAGGCAGGTGACCCTCGGCGCGCAGCCAGTCCCCGATCCGGCGGGCATCGGCCGTGCCCTTCTCGGTCAGGTGCCGCGTGCGGTCGGGGCGTCCGCCGCCGGCCTGGGCGTGGCGCAACAGGATCAGCATGGGTGAAAGGCCGCCATGTGGTGCGCGGCCTGTGCGTCCGGCCGGGGCGGCGAGGCCGGGCAGGCGCGGCGGACGGCACAGCCGCGCGCCATGCAGTCGTTGCGCGGATCGTCGAGCCAGGTGTGGCATGTCGGGAGGTCATAGCCGTCTGATGTCAGGGCACCGACGGGACAGGCCGTGGTGCAGGGCGCTGGGCATCCCGCGCAGGGCGACGGGCCGGGCGCGGGAAGGGCGATCCGGCGCGCCACCCGGATCGCGCCGCGAAAGCTGACATTGAGGCCTTGGCTACGGTGCACGAGCAGGCCGACGGGCGAAACATGGCACGCCTCTGTGCCCGTGGCCCAGGTCATGAAGGGCTGGCGCGGCGTGCCGAAGGGAAACAGCGCCGTGCCGCCCAGATCGCGCGCCATCGCCGTGAGTACTCGGGTGGACCAGCGATCGACCGGGTCCGGCATGTCGGCTTCCCGCGAGGCTTGGAGGATCGGCCAGAAGCGTGCGGTGTCGGGTCCGAAGAGAAGGAGGGTGCCCTCGCCTTCGGACATTCCGCCCAGCAGGTCCAATCCCAGCACGGCGGCCCGATCGGGCAGCGCGTCCCAGGCGTCGGCCTCAGCCACCGGTATGGCTCATGTGGCGCGACATCTGGCCCGCGACCCGTTGGCGCGAATAGTCGAAATCGTGACCCTTGGGCTTGCGCGCGATGGCCGCCCGGATCGCGGCTTCGACGGGCGCGTCCTCGATCCCGGCGCGAAGCGGCGCGCGCAGGTCGGCCATGTCCTCCTGCCCGAGACACATGAACAGCTGGCCCGTGCAGGTCAGCCGCACCCGGTTGCAGCTTTCGCAGAAATTATGCGTCAGGGGCGTGATGAAGCCCAACCGCTGGCCCGTCTCGTCAAGCGTGAAATACCGCGCCGGACCGCCGGTCCGATGGGCGGATTCGGTCAGCGTGAACCGTTCGGCCAGCCGCGCGCGCAGATCGGCCAGCGGCCAGTACTGGTCGAGGCGCAGCGTCCCGTCGGTGCCGTCGCCCATGTCGCCCATCGGCATGACCTCGATGAAGGTCAGGTCCAGGTCCTCGGCGGCGGCCCAGGCAACCAGGTCGAAGAGCTCGCCGTCGTTCACGCCCTTCAGCGCCACGGCGTTGATCTTGACTCGCAGCCCCGCGGCTTGGGCCGCGGCAATGCCGCGACGGACCTTGGCAAGGTCGCCCCATCGCGTGATCGCGCGGAACCGGTCCGCATCGAGCGTATCAAGCGAGACGTTGACCCGGCGCACGCCCACGGCGGCGAGATCGGCGGCGGAGCGTTCGAGCTGCGATCCGTTGGTCGTCAGCGTCAGTTCGTCGAGGCCGTGGCCCAGATGCTGGGACATGCCTTCGAAGAAGGACATGATGTTGCGGCGCACCAGGGGCTCGCCGCCGGTGATGCGCAGCTTGCGCACGCCCATGCGGACGAAGGCCGTGCAGAGGCGCTCCAGCTCCTCGAGGGTCAGGAGGTCCTTCTTAGGCAGGAAGGTCATGTGCTCCGACATGCAGTAGGTGCAGCGGAAGTCGCAGCGATCGGTGACCGACACCCGGAGGTAGTCGATGGTTCGGGCGAAGGGGTCGATCAGCGGTGCGGACATGGCGTGAAGGTATGCCCCGCCGACGGGGCGCACAAGCCGAGACGAGGGGCTGACAGCAGGGGTGCATCGTCTAGGATGGCCGCCACGCAACCCTGACGAGAAGGCGCACAAGATGATCCGCATGATTCCCCTTCTGGCCCTGATACTTGCGGGCTGTGCGCAGATCCCGTTCCTGAACCGCGGCGCCTCGACCTCGACGGGAAGCGCGCCGGCCGAAGCGCCCGCGCCCTTGCCCGCAGGCAGCGCGGCCGCGCCGGACACGGTGGTGGCCCCGCCCCGTGCGGTGACGGCGTCGGCGGCCGCGCTCGACACGGTGTCCGAAGAACAGAAGGCCGCGGCCCGCGCCGAGGCCGCCGCCGCGCCGTCCGGGGGCGAGCTCGGGACCGTGACCGTGGCGCTGGGGGATCCGGCCGATCCGGGGCTCTGGGTCAAATCCGATCTCGTGAGCGGCGATACCCCCGGAACCGTGCGCACCGGCGACGGCGATGCGATCGCGGTGACCCTGCGCCCGCTCGGGTCGGATGGCGGCGCGCAGATCTCGCTTCCGGCGCTCCGCGCGCTGGGCCTGCCGCTGACCGGGCTGCACCCGGTGACGCTGGCCTCCACGTGACCAAGGCGGGGCGGGCGCTCCCATGACCCCCGGCCGCCGCACCATCCCAGCGCTTGCGGACTGGGACGCCATGCGCGCAGCCTTTCGCTGGGACATCCCCGACCGTTTCAATATCGCCGAGGGCATCTGCGATGCCTGGGCCGACACCCAGCCGGATCGGGTGGCGATCATCGACCTGTCGGACGGGCGGGACGTCTGGACCTACGCCCGGCTCCGCGACATGTCGGACCGCTTGGCGGGGGGGCTCGCGGCGGCGGGCGTGCGGGCGGGCGACCGCGTCGCGATCCTGATGCCGCAGCGGGCCGAGGTGATCGTGGCGCATCTTGCGGCGATGAAGCTCGGGGCGGTGTCCCTGCCGCTCTTCGCCCTCTTCGGGGCGGAGGCGCTGGACTACCGGCTGCGCGATTCCGGGGCAGTCGCGGTCATCGGCGACGCAGCGGGGCTCGCGCGGCTGGACGCCCTCGACCTGCCGGACCTCGCGCATCGCGTCGATGTCGATGACTGGGATGCGATGCTGGGGACGCCCGTGCCGCGTGTGGAGACCGCCGCCGACGATCCGGCGATGATGATCTACACCTCGGGCACGACCGGGACGCCGAAGGGCGTGCTCCACGCGCATCGCTTCCTTTACGGCCATCTGCCCTGCGTCGAGACGGCATTCGAGGGATTTCCCCAGCCGGACGACGTCGCCTGGACGCCCGCCGACTGGGCGTGGATCGGCGGGCTGATGGACCTCGCGATGCCCGCGCTCTGGTTCGGTGTGCCGCTGGTAGCCAAGCGCTTCGCCAAGTTCGAGTCGGGCGAGGCGTGGGATCTGATGGTCGCCGAGCGCGTGACCTGCGCCTTCCTGCCGCCGACGGCACTCAAGATGCTGCGGCGGAGTGCGGCGCCTGAGGGATTGGCGCTCCGCGCTGTGATGTCGGGCGGCGAGGCGCTGGGCGCGGACCTCCTCGGGTGGGGGCGCGATGCGCTCGGGGTGCCGATCAACGAGATCTACGGCCAGACCGAGTGCAACCTCGTGATGGCGGCCTGCGCGGGCACCCAGACGGTCGAGCCCGGCACGCTGGGCCGCCCCGTGCCGGGCGTCGAAGTCGCGATACGCGACGCCGACGGGCCGGTCACCGAAGGCGAGGTGGGCGAAATCTGCACCCGCGGCTCGCCCGCGACCTTCCTGCGCTACTGGAACAAACCCGAACAGACCGAGGAGAAGTGGCGGGAGGGCTGGTTGCGGACCGGCGATCTGGGCCGGGCAGGGGCGGATGGCGTCATCACCTACATGTCGCGCGACGACGACGTCATCACGTCCTCGGGTTACCGCATCGGTCCGACCGAGATCGAGACCTGCATCACGGGCCATCCGCGGGTCGTGATGTGCGCCGTCGTCGGCCTGCCCGACCCCGATCGCGGCGAGGCCGTGACGGCCTTCGTCGTGGCCGACGGCGCGACCGACGGGCTGACGGCGGAGCTCGTCGATCGCGTTCGTGCCCGCCTCTCGCCGCATATGGCGCCCCGCGCCGTCCGCTTCGTCGACGCGTTGCCGATGACGACGACGGGAAAGATCATGCGCCGCGCCCTTCGTAACGCCTGACGCAAGCATCGGTTAAGATTCCGTTAACAAAACGGGCGACATAGGCGCGATCATACCGTAGCCTGTCCGCGAGCAGGTAAGATCGGGGCGTGCGGTCCGGCACGCGTCGTACAGGAGGTTCGCGACGTGGCAATCGACGTACCCGGCGGCAGGCCGCAGGCCGGAAACGAGAGCATGGTGAACGGCCCATTGCGCGTGGCCTACTGGACCGACCGACCTGATGTCGCAAGCGAGATTTCGGCGGCCGCGGCGCGGCTCGACGTGCCGCTCCAGCCCTTGGGACGTGGGGTCCGGCGGCCCGAGGCGGATATCTGGATCATCGATACGGACTGGGTCGGGCGGGGCGTTCAATGGGGCGAGGCGCTTCTGGCTGACGAGGCCGTGACCGTCATCCTCTACGGCGAAGGCGAGGGGGCTCATGGGCGCCTGCCCGTCTATCGCAAATTCGTCGCACGATCGGAGCAGAGTGCCGCGCTTGACGATGCGCTGTCGCGCGCCATCGGTGCGCTTGGTCACCGCTCCGGCAGGCCGTCACGGGGCGTCGCCAAGCCGATTTCCGCCGACACCCCGGACTGACCGCTGCATCAGGCGGCCGGCATCCGGCGCTCGACGATCTCGGCCCACCACGAACATCCCGCCGGGATGGCCTCGTCGGTGAAATCGTATTCCGGGTGGTGGACGGGGGCCGTATCGCCGTTCCCGACGAGGATGTAGGCGCCCGGCCGCTCCTCGAGCATGAAGGCGAAATCCTCGCCCCCCATGACCAACGGCGCATCCTCGCAATCGCCGGACACCGCGCGCGCCACGTCGGCGGCGAAGGCGGTCTGTTCGTCGTGGTTCGCCATCACCGGGTAGTTGCGCTGGTAGTCCATCCGCACGGTGCCGCCGAAGGTCGCGGCAATGCCCTCGGAGATTTCCGTCATCCGGCGTTCGGCCAGATCGCGCATGTCGGCGTCCATTGTCCGGACGGTGCCCTTGATGTGGACCCGCTGCGGGATAACGTTGAACGCCTTCGACGAGGTCTCGAAGGAGGTGACCGAGACGACGATGTTCTTCGTCGGATCGGCGTTGCGGCTGACGATCGACTGGAGCGCGGTGACGAGTTGCGCGGCCATCAACGTCGTATCCACGACCTCCTGCGGCTTGGCCGCGTGGCCGCCGCGCCCTTCGAGATGGATGTCGAACACGTCCGTGGCCGCGAAAAACGCGCCGGGCCGGATCGAGAAGCTGCCCACGGGTTTGCCGGGCCAGTTGTGCATCCCGTAGACCTCCTGGATGTTCCAGCGGTCCATCATGCCGTCCTCGCACATCTCGCGACCGCCGCCGCCACCTTCCTCGGCGGGTTGGAAGATCACGACGACCGATCCGTCGAAATTGCGTGTCTCGGATAGGTATTTCGCCGCGCCCAGCAGCATCGCGGTATGCCCGTCATGGCCGCAGGCATGCATTGCGCCGTCGGTCTTGGAGGCATAGGCCACGCCAGTCTGCTCGTGGATAGGCAGGGCGTCCATATCGGCGCGCAGGCCGATGACCTTGCCGCCATCGGTCTTGCCCCGGATGACGCCGACGACGCCCGTCCGGCCGATCCCCTCGACCACCTCGTCGCAACCGAATTCCCGCAGTTTGTCTGCAACCACCTTCGACGTGCGATGCGTGTCGAACAGGATCTCGGGGTTCTCGTGCAGGTCGCGCCGCCATTCGGTGATCTCGGGCAGCAGTTCGGCGAAGCGGTTCTTGACGGGCATGTCGGGTCTCCGGTGTGAGGGGTTGGCCCGAGCACACACCCGATCCGCGAGGGCCGCAAGGGGTCACTCTGCCGCTTCGCGCGCCTTCGGGGTCTCGAGCGCGCCGTCCATATGCAGCGTTTGCGTGGGGAAGGGGATGTCGATGCCGTTCTCGGCGAAGATGTCCTCGACGGCGAGCATCACCGCCGAGCGGACATGCACCGTGTCGGACTGGGTCGATTTGGTCCACCAGCGCAGGCGGACCACCTTGGCGAAGTCGCCGAGATTGACCGACAGCGCCTCGGGGGCCGGGTCGGATTCGACGCCGTCGACACCGTTCGCCGCCTCGACCGCGACGCGCATAGCAAGCTTGGTGTCGGCGTCGTAGTGGATGCCGAAATCGTATTCCGACCTGCGGGTGGGGAAGGCCGTGTTGACCGTGACGGCGTTGGTGTAGACGTCCGAATTCGGGATCACGACGCGCTTGCCGTCGAAGGTGCGGATCAGGGTGGCGCGGGTTTCGATATGCTCGACCGTGCCCTCGTAGTCGCCCGCGACGATCTGGTCACCGACCTCGAAGGGCTGGCGGATCAGGATCAGGAGGCCCGCCAGCATGTTCTGGAGGATGTCCTTGAACGCAAAGCCGATCGCGACCGACCCGATGCCAAGCCCCGCGATCAGGTCGCCGGGTTTCAGGGACGGCGTGACGATGGTCAGCGCCAGCATCGCGCCCGCGATCCAGATCGCCCATTTCGCGAGGCTGCCGGTGACCGCACCCAGATCGGCGCGGTTGCGCGACTGGCCGCTGCGACGAATGCCCCATGCGACGGCGAGGCCCAGACCGATGAAGAGCGCGAGGACGGCGAGGGCGACGACGAGGTTAGGGATCAGGCGGAAGAACCCGTCGAGCCAGCCGTCCAGCTTTTCGAGGATAAGCTGCGGGTCCGCGTCGATGGGGTCGGCGCCGGTGAGCGTGTCACCCCCGGTCTTGGTGTCGTCCTGTTCCATGGGGTCTCCGGCGTTGTGCAGAGGGCAAACGACCCGGCGGGTCGGCGGTTCCCGCTTGGCCTACTCCGCGAGGGTCGCGACGATCCGGCGGAGCAGGGCCTCGCCCGCCTCGAACTGCTCGACGGAGATCCATTCGTCGGGCTGATGCGCCTGCGCGATGTCGCCGGGGCCGCAGACCACAGCGGAGTAGCCGCGCTCCTGGAACTGTCCGGCCTCGGTGCCGTAGGTGACGACATGGGTGCCGTTGTCGCCTGTCAGGCGGCGGATGAGCGTTTCGGCCGGGCCGCCGTCCTCGGGGCGGAGCGCCGGCACGCCGAAATTGCGGTCATAGGCAACGCCGGCATCCGGGTGACGGGCGCGAAGTGTCGCGTCAAGCGCGTCGAGGAACGCCGCAAGGTCGGTCGCATGACGCTCGGGATCCTCGCCTGCCGGACAGCGGAAGCCCACGTTCAGATGGCAATCCTTGGCGGTGATGTTATGCGCGGTGCCGCCCTCAATCATGCCGACATGGACGGTCGTGAAGGGCGGATCGAAGGGGGCGGAGACGGCGTTCGGCGGCTCGGCCTGAATGGCGTCGTTGCGGTCGTTGACCCAGCCGAGAATGCGCCCCGCCTCGTGCACGGCAGAAACGCCCTCGGGCAGCTTGGAGGAATGGACCTCGTAGCCGTGGACGTGGACCTTGAAGAGGATGCTGGCATTGTGGCCCGTGACCGCGCGCAGCATCGTCGGCTCTCCGATCAGGGCGGCGGCGGCGCGGGGCAGGTGCGCCAGCATGTCGTCGATCATCGGTGGCGCGCCGACGCAGCCGACCTCCTCGTCGTAGCTGAGCGCGATCTGGAGCGGGCGCCTGAGGTCGAGCGACAATGCGTAGGGCACCATCGCGAGGGCCAGCGCATCAAAGCCCTTCATGTCGCAGGTGCCCCGCCCGAAGAGCTTTCCGTCCCGCTCGACGACCTCGAACGGATCGGTGGACCAGTCCTGCCCGTCGACCGGCACGACGTCGGTATGGCCCGAAAGGACGATGCCGCCCTCCACCTCGGGTCCGACATTGGCATAGAGCGCGGCCTTGGTGCCGGTGGCGTCATAGACCCGCCGCGCGGAGACGCCGTGGCCGGCCAGGTAGTCCTCGACCCAGTCGATCAGATCGAGATTCGAGTCGCGGCTGACCGTCGGGAATGCCACGAGGCGGTCGAGGATCTGTCGGGCGGTCAGGTCCATGGTTTTCTCCTTCGGATGCAACGGGTGCGCCCTCGGCGTGCAGGGGTCAAGCGGGACGGCGCGAAACCGGGCAGCGGCGAAGTGGACGCCCGGTAATTGGGCGAAGGCCTTGCACGGCAGGCGCGCCGTGGTAGCGTTGCCCCGACGACGCCGCGCGCCCATGACGCGGTGCGACAGCACGGGGAGCGGGGATGCCGAACGGCGAGACCCGGAACGTCTTGGCGGTCCGAGACCTTCAGACGGTGTTTCACACCCGCGGTGGCGAGGTTCACGCCGTCAATTCCGTGAGCTTCGACGTCAAGCCCGGCGAGCTGCTGGGCGTCGTCGGCGAAAGCGGCTCGGGCAAATCCGTGACCATGATGTCTCTCATCGGCCTCTTGCCGTCGCCGCCCGCCGAGGTGCGCGCGGGCGAGGTCCTGCTCGACGGCGAGGACTTGCTCCAAGCCTCGAACGCCCGCCTGCGACAGGTGCGTGGTGGCGAGGTGGGCTTCATCTTCCAGGACCCAATGACCTCGCTGAACCCGGTCTTCAATGTCGGCTTCCAGATCATGGAGCCGCTGCGGCGGCACATGGGAATGAACAAGAAGCAGGCGGCCGAGCGGGCCGTCGAACTGCTCGAGCTGGTCGGCATTCCGGGCGCGCGCGGACGGCTCGGAGATTATCCGCACCAGTTCTCGGGCGGGATGCGGCAGCGGGTGATGATCGCAATCGCGCTGGCCTGCGACCCGAAGGTCCTGATCGCGGACGAGCCGACGACCGCGCTCGACGTCACGATCCAGGCGCAGATCCTCGAGATCGTCGAGGACCTGCGTGAAAAGCTCGGCATGGCGATCGTCTGGATCACCCACGATCTGGGGGTGATCGCGGGCATCGCCGACCGGGTGCTGGTGATGTACGGGGGCCAAGTGGTCGAACAGGCGCCGGTCCATCCCCTGTTCAACGATCCGCGGCATCCCTACACGCGCGCGCTTCTGAAGACGATCCCGAGCGTGTCGGGCGCGCGGGCCGACAAGTTGCAGGTGATCGAGGGCCAGCCGCCGATCCTCGGGGCCGCGCCCACGTCCTGCCCGTTCCTCGACCGCTGCCCGCTGGCCCATGCGCGCTGCCACGTCGAGAACCCGCGCCGCGAGGATGTGGGCGGCGGCCATGACGTGGCCTGTTTCCACCCGCTTGCGCATACCGCCAAAGAGGCGGTGGCATGACCCGTCCCCTCGTCGAGGTCCGCGACCTCAAGATGCATTTTCCAATCCATGCCGGGCTTCTGCGGCGGCAGGTCGGGGCGGTGAAGGCGGTCGACGGCGTGTCCTTCGACATCATCGAGGGCGAGACCCTCGGCCTAGTCGGCGAGTCGGGCTGCGGCAAATCCACCTGCGGGCGCGCGGTGCTGCGGCTCTACGACATCACGGACGGCGAGATCGTCATCGACGGGCGCGCCATCGGCACCGACAGCCAGCGCTCGCTGCGGACGATGCGCCCGACGATGCAGATGGTATTCCAGGATCCGCAGGCGTCGCTGAACCCGCGCATGACCGTCGGGAACATCATCGGCGAGCCGCTGCTGGAACATACCGACATGGACGCGACCGCGCGCCAGGACCGGGTGGCGGAGCTGATGGATCAGGTCGGCCTGAACCGGACTTTCCTCAACCGCTATCCGCACGAGTTCTCGGGCGGGCAGCGGCAGCGGATCGGGATCGCACGCGCGCTGGCGCTGAAGCCCAAGTTCATCGTCTGCGACGAGCCGATCGCAGCGCTCGACGTGTCGATCCAGGCACAGGTCGTCAACCTCCTCGAAGAGCTTCAGGGCGAGCTAGGCCTGACCTATCTCTTCATCTCCCACGACCTCAGCATGGTGCGGCACATCGCCGACCGCGTTGCGGTGATGTATCTCGGCAAGGTGGTCGAACTGGCGCCGCGCGACGCGCTCTACGACCGGCCGCTGCATCCCTATACCGAGGCGCTGCTTTCGGCCGTGCCCGAGCCGGACCCCGCCAAGGCCGGTCAGAAGAAGAACCGGATCGTGCTGCAGGGCGACGTGCCCAGCCCCGCGAACCCGCCCGACGGCTGCAATTTCTGCACCCGCTGTCCCAGGGTCATGGACGTGTGCCGCCGTGTCGATCCCGCCTTCCGCGAGGTCGAGCCGGGCCATTGGGCCGCGTGCCACCTGCACGATCCCGAACACCAGGCCGACATGGTGCCGCCGCCCGTCGCCGGGCCCGACCCCGATGTCGCACCCACAGCTGAGGGGGATGGATGAAATTCCAATTTTCATTGAAGATTGGGGGGCCGACGCGGCGCAGATCGCGCGGAACGAGGACGATGAGCATCAACGCTTCGCGCGATACGCGAACGATCAACACGGAGATCAACACATGACAACCAGATCCGCATTGCTGTGCGCCGCCGCCAGCTTCGCCCTGGCCCCGATGGCATATGCCGACGGCCACGAGGGCGAGCGCGGCCGCGACGGCCAGGTCAACATCATCTATTGGCAGGCGCCATCGACGCTGAACCCGTTCCTGTCGGGCGGCACCAAGGACGTCGAATCCGCCTCGCTCATCATCGAGCCGCTCGCGCGCTTCGACGAGACGGGCACGATCCAGCCGTGGCTCGTCACCGAGATCCCGACCGTCGACAACGGTGGTGTCACCGAGGATCTGACGCAGATTACCTGGAAGCTGCGCGATGACATCCTCTGGTCGGACGGCACGCCCTTCACCAGCGCCGACGTCGCCTTCACCCACGAATACTGCACCCACCCCGAGGGCGGCTGCGCGCAGATCACCAAGTTCGAGTCGGTCGAGAGCGTCGAGACGCCCGACGACTTCACCGTGGTCGTGAACTTCAAGGAGCCGACGCCCTATCCCTATGGCGCGTTCGTCGGCGGCGAGAGCCCGATCCTCCAGAAGGCACAGTTCGAGGGCTGCCTCGGCGCCGCCGCCTCGGCCTGCACCGAGCAGAACTTCAACCCGATCGGCACCGGTCCCTTCGTGGTGGACGAGTTCCGCACCAACGACGTGATCTCGCTCTCGGCCAATCCGAACTACCGCGAGGCGGGCAAGCCGGCCTTCGCCAGCGTCAACTTCAAGGGCGGCGGCGACGCCGACGCGGCGGGCCGCGCCGTGATGCAGACGGGCGAGTTCGACTACGCCTGGAACCTGCAGCTTGCCCCCGAGGTCATCGCGCAGATGGAAGCGGGCGGCATGGGCACCCCGGTCGCGGGCTTCGGTCCGTTGGTCGAGCGCATCATGCTCAACAACACGAACCCCGATCCGGCGCTCGGCCCCGACGAGCGTTCGGTCGTGCGGCCGCATCCGTTCCTGTCGGACCCGGCGGTCTACCAGGCGCTGTCCATGGCGATCGACCGGCCGCTGCTGGTCGAGATCGGCTACGGCCAGGCGGGTCGCGTGACCTGCAATTGGATCCCGGCCCCCGAGGCGTTCTCGTCGACGTCGATGTCCTGCGACACGCAGGATCTCGAAGGCGCGAAGGCCATGCTGGAAGAGGCCGGCTGGGTCGACAGCAACGGTGACGGCGTCCGCGAGAAAGACGGCGTCGAGCTGCGCGTGCTCTACCAGACCTCGACCAACGCCGTCCGCCAGGACTTCCAGGCGCTGATCAAGGAGTGGTGGGAAGAGCTGGGCGTCGCGACCGAGCTGCGCAACGTCAACGCCTCGGTCTTCTTCGGCGGAGATGCCGGTTCGCCCGACACGTTCCAGAAGTTCTACGCCGACGTCGAAATGTACGCCAACACGTTCAACGGCACCGACCCGCAGGCCTATCTGGCCAACGGCCTGTGCGACAAGGCGCCGTCGCCCGACACCCAGTGGCAGGGCGAGAACATCTCGCGCTTCTGCATGGAGGAGTACGACACGCTCTGGAACGAGCTGGCCCAGACGGCGGATATCTCCGAGCGTCAGCGCATCGCCAAGGAGCTCAACGACATGATCGTGCAGAACGGCGGGATGATCCCCCTCGTGCACCGCGGTCGCCTGTCGGCCCATGCCAACTCGCTCGGCGGCATCAAGCTGAACGTGTGGGACAGCGAGCTGTGGAACATCGCCGACTGGTACCGCATCGGCGAATGACCTGAACCCGGGGGCGGCGTCCGCGCCGCTCCCTCCCGCCGCGCTCTTCGGCGCGGTGGGGCTCTCCCGTCCCGCGCGCCGGCGCGGGATCGGCGAGACCCACCGGCACCCACCCACCTGAGGACGGCCCATGCTGACCTTTACCATCCGCCGCTTGCTCTTCGCGATCCCGACGCTGCTCTTCATTGCGCTGGCGATCTTCGCGCTGCTCGAGCTGGCGCCCGGCGATCCGATGGCCAACGTGCCGCTGACGGTGCCGTCCGAGGTGCGCGAGCAGATGCGGCAGGCGCTGGGTTTGGGCGAACCCGCGCCGATCCGCTTCTGGAAATGGATCGTCCAGTTCTTCTGGATCGAGCCGCTCAACGTGGTCGACGGGCTCTTCGGGACGACCTTCGCCGAAGGCAAGCTGCGGATCATCTCGTGGCAGAACCGTGCGCCGGTCTTCATGACCATCGCCGAGCGCATTCCCCAGACGCTCTGGGTCGTCGGCACCGCCTATCTCGTGGCCATCGCCATCGCGATCCCGGTGGGCATCTACTCGGCCTACAAGCAATATTCGGTCTTCGACCAGGCGGGCACCTTCGTCACGATGGTGGGCTTCTCGGTTCCGCCCTTCTTTTCGGGCGTCCTCGTCATCATCATCTTCGCGGTGCAGCTTCGCTGGTTCCCGTCGATCTACGACACGACACTGGTCGTCGACAGTTGGGACGCGCTCAAACAGCAGATCTGGCAGATGTTCCTGCCGGTGATGATCCTCGCCCTCCAGATCACGTCGCAGCTCAGCCGGTTCATGCGCGCCTCGATGCTCGACAATCTCGGGCAGGACTATGTCCGCACCGCCCGCGCCAAGGGCCTGCGCGAGCGGACGGTGGTGCTCGTCCACGTGCTGCGCAACTCGATGATCCCCGTCGTGACCGTCATCGCGCTCGGCGTGCCGCAGGTCTTCGGCGGCGCGATCATCACCGAGCAGGTCTTCAAGGTGAACGGGATCGGCCAGCTTCTGATCACGGCGCTGCAGGCCAACGACCTGCCGATGGTGCAGACGCTGACCTTCATCTTCGCGGTGCTGATCGTGCTCTTCAACCTGATCGCGGATGTGCTCTACGGCATCCTCGACCCGAGGATCCGCTATGACTGACGCCCGCGAACCCGTCACCGCCTCCGGCGTCGATTCCGCCGTCACCGCTGCCCCCGGCGCCGTTGGCGGCACCGAGCCCGTCCTGTCGAAGCCCGAACGCAGCCAGTGGTGGGACGTCTGGGATCAGTTCCGCACCCACAAGGGCGCGATGTTCGGCGCCGTGGTGTTCATGGCCATCGTAGCGCTGGTCCTGTTGGGACCGCTGGTCTGGGACATGGAATCCGGCGTGAAGACGGATATGCGATCCCGCAACCAGGGCATGAGCTGGGCGCATCCGCTGGGCACCGACCGGCTGGGCCGGGACATGTTCGCGCGGATGATCGCGGGCGGGCGCATCAGCCTCGCGGTGGGCCTGACGGCGATGGGGCTGAGCCTCGTGCTGGGCACGCTGATCGGCGTGCTGGCCGGGTATTTCCGGGCGCTCGACGGCGCGCTGATGCGGCTGACGGATCTGTTCCTCGCGCTGCCGCTGCTGCCGCTGCTCCTCGTGATGGTCCTCCTCTTCCGCGAGCCGCTTTCTGCGGCCTTCGGGGTCGAGACGGGGATCTTCATCCTGATCGTCTCGGCCATCGGGATCACGTCCTGGATGCAGACCGCGCGGATCGTGCGGGGCGATGTCCTCGCCTTGAAGGAGCGGGAATTCGTGCTGGCCGCGCGCTCGGTCGGGACGCCCTCGCGGCGCATCATCTCGCGGCATGTGCTGCCCAACGTGCTCTCGCCGATCATGGTGTCGGCGACGCTGGGGATCGCAACGGCGATCATCACCGAAAGCGCGCTGTCGTTCCTCGGACTCGGCTTTCCACCCGACTTCCCGACCTGGGGCCGGCTGCTGAACGATGGTGTGCCCTTCCTCGAGCTGAACCCCGGCCTTGCCTTCTGGCCGGGCGTCGCGATCAGCCTCGTGGTGCTCTCGATCAACTATGTCGGCGACGGCCTGCGCGACGCGCTCGACCCGCGCATCCGGGGCCGCTGAGCCCGCGTCAGGCCTGCCGGAACGACTGCAGCGCGTCACGATGGACGAGGTGCAGCTTGTTGCCGTCTGGGTCACGCAGGTAGGCGCCGTAGTAGTCCGGCTCGTAATGGGGCCGGGGGCCGGGCGGTCCGGCATCGGTTCCGCCCTGCGCCAGCCCCGCGGCATACGCCGCATCGACCGAGGCGCGTGACGGCGCGATCAGGGCGATCATCGTGCCATTCCCGGCCGTCGCCGCCCTCTCGTCGAAGGGCGTCGCGACATAGAGGCGCGGCGCGTCGAGGCCTGCGACGTGAAAGCAGAGCATCTCGGGGCCGCCATCGTCCTCGAACGCCCGCTCCACGAGGGTCATCTCGGCGGCGATCGCACGGTAGAACGGGGCCGCGCGCGCGAGGTCGCGCACACCCAGCGTCACGTGGCTGATCACGGCGCGGTGGCCACGCCCACGCCGATCATGCTGTCGCGGGTCACGAGTGCGGCCAACGCGGTCTCATCCAGACCGTCGGTCCCGGCGGGCCGCGCGGGGATCACGACGTAGCGCATATCGGCGGTGCTGTCATGGACCCGGACGGTGGTGGCGTCGGGCAGGTCGAGGCCGAATTCCGCCAGGACGGCGCGCGGCTCGCGCACCGTGCGGGAGCGGTATTCGCGGGACTTGTACCAGTCGGGCGGCAGGCCCAGCAGGTTGCGCGGGTAGCAGGAGCAGAGCGTGCAGACGACGACGTTGTGGGTGTCGTCCGTGTTCTCGACCGCGATCAGGCGCATGGGGCCAACGTCGAAGCCCATCTCGGCGCAGGCGGCCGAGCCGTCGGCCAGCAGGCGATCCCGGAAGGCCGGATCGATCCAGGCGCGCGCGACGAGGGCCGCGCCCTGCGCGGGTGAGCGGGCATCCATCGCGTCGATCTGGGCCGTGACCTCGGCGGGAGTCACGACGCCCTTCTCGACCATCAGCTCGCGCACGGCGATCTCGAGCGTTTGCCAATAGGTCAGCGGTCCGTCCTGATCGGGTCGGTAGGGATGCCCCGAGGGGCTGAGGTGGTCGTGATGGTCGTGGGGCATCAGGCGGGCTCCAGCCAATGGGCGTAGATCTCGGCGTCGAGCGTGTCGCCGGGGTGTTCGGGCGTTTCCCAGATAGCGTCCATCCGGAAGCGCACGCGGTAGAGCGGCAGGCGTTCGGCGTCGTGGGCATAGGCGAGCTGTTCGGGATTGCCGAATGGCCCGAGGACCCGTTCGACGGTGCCGGTCCGCCCGCGCAGGTAATGCGGCGTTCGGACATGGCCCGGCGGCGTCATGGTGCGGACGCGGACCCGCGCGCCAGGGGCAAGCGGCTCAGCGTCCGGCATCGGTGGCCTCGCCATAGGTCGTGCCTCGGGCCGCGACCTCTTCCATCTTGGCGCCGAGTTCGGCCACGGAATAGACGCCGCGCTCCAAGAGGTTCTGGTTCAGCGACGCGACCCAGCGCTCGTAGTAGCTCATGGTCTCGAACGCGTCCTCGCCCATATCCTCGAGCACCCGCCGCAGCCCGTCGACCGAGAAGACGCCCGCCAGCCCCGCGAGGATGACGAGGGCATCGACACGCTTCTCCCACAGGGCGAAATCGTGTTCGGCATCGGGAACGGGACCGGCGAGATCGCCGCCCATGTCGTGCCAGCGCCGTGCGGGACCGTCGGTCATGCCTGCGCCTCCAGTTGTTCGATCTGCGGTCGGAGCCCGTCCAGCGCGTAGCCCGCGCGCGCCGTCCCCGCGAGGATCTCGTCCGCCGGCATCCGGCCCGCCATGGCGAGTGCCCAGAGCACCGCGCTGCGCGTGCCCGATGCGCAATAGGCCACGACGGAGCCCTCGGCGGCGTCGATGGCGTCGGCCTGCTCCTCGACGGCGGACAGCGTCAGGTTGGGCATCGCGACGGGGTTGAAGGTGAAGGCGAGGCCCGCGGCCTCGGCGGCGGCCTGCATCGCGGCGGCCTGATGCGAGGGCGGTACCTCGCCGTCGGGACGGTTGCAGATGATCGCGGTCACGCCATCCGCGGCCAGCTCGGCCATGTCCTCGGGGTCGAGCTGGGGCGCGACGGAGGTCGTGTCGTCGAGGGGGCGCAGATCCATGGGCGGCGGTCCGGTTTGGTCGGTTACGTCCGCGAAGATGCCCGCAGGGTGCGCGGAAGGAAAGACGCGGATCGCGCGCGCGTCACAGCCGGTTGACGGGCAGCTTCAGCGCGACGTTCCCATCGGCATCCGGCTCGGGCATCCGGCCGCCGCGCATGTTCACCTGCAGCGACGGCAGGATCAGCTTCGGGGCGCCCAGCGTCGCGTCGCGTTCGGTCCTGAGCTTGAGGAAGGCGTCGCGCCCATCGGTGACGTGGCGGTTGCGCTTCTCTGCGGCGACGCTGGTTTCCCACGCGAACTCGTCGCGGCCCGGCGCCTTGTAGTCGTGGCCGACGAAGATGCGGGTGGCATCGGGCAGGGCGAGGATCTTCTGCATCGAATCCCACAGCGTCTCGGCCGAGCCGCCGGGGAAATCGCAGCGCGCGGTGCCGAAATCGGGCATGAACATCGTGTCGCCGACGAAGGCCGACGCGGCATCCTCGGGCCCGACCACATAGGTCAGGCAGGCGGGCGTGTGGCCCGGCGTGTGCAGCACGCGGACGGGCAGGGTGCCGATCTCGAAGCGGTCGCCCTCGCGGAAGAGCGCGTCGAACTGGCTGCCGTCGCGCTGGAAGCGCGTGCCTTCGTTGAAGATCTTGCCGAAGGTGTCCTGCACCGTGACGATCTCGGCCCCGATGCCGATCTTCCCGCCGAGCTTTTCCTGGATATAGGGCGCGGCGGACAGGTGGTCGGCATGGACATGGGTCTCCAGCAGCCACTCCAGCGTCAGGCCGCGGTCGCGGATCGCAGCGATCAGCCGGTCGGCACTGGCCGTGGAGGTCCGGCCCGCGGCCATGTCGAAGTCGAGCACCGGGTCTATGACGGCGCAGATCGCTCCGTCGTCCACCAGATAGCTGACAGTGTTGGTTCCGGGGTCGAAGAACCCCTCGACATTGGCGGTCATGGCGCATCCTCCCGTGTCCAATGTCGGGATGCGGGGGCGGAGGGTCAAGTCAGACGACCAGCTCGTTGTCGGCTTCCTCGTCGCGGCTTTCGTCGTGGCTCGCCAGCGCCATGCCGAAGGTCAGGATACCGACGCGCCCCGCGGTCATCAGGATGATGATGATGAGCTTGCCCAGCCCCGTGAGGTCGCCCGTGATCCCCATCGAGAGGCCGACGGTTCCCATGGCCGAAATCGCCTCGAACATCACGGCGTCGAAAGGCAGGCCCGGATCGGCGAGCAGAAGGCAGAACGTCGCCGCGAAGAGGAGGCCCGCATAGTAGGTCAGCGAGGCGGTCGCGGTCTGGAGGCGTTCCAGCGGGATCTCGCGCTTGGCGTAACGTATCCGGTCGCGGCCCTTCAGGGTCGAGCGGACGAGGCCCACCAGCGCCGCGAACGACGTAGTCTTGAGCCCGCCGCCCGTGCCCGCGGGCGAGGCGCCGACGATCATCAGGAAGAACATCACCACGATGATCGCGGGCGCCAGCGCGCCGATGGGCGTGGTGTTGAAGCCGACCGTGGTCGAGGCCGTCATGACCTGGAAGAAGCTGACCAGCAGGCGATCCTCGGGGGCCATGGCCTGATAGGTCGGCTCGGCCACGAAGAGGATCGCGGTCCCGACCACGAGGAAGCCCAGCGTCATGCGCCAGATGACCTTGGAGGTGAACCCGAGGTAGCGCGCGCGCCCCGTCAGCGTCCGGAAGAAGTCGACGAAGATCAGAAAGCCCATCGCGCCCAGAAGCGACAGTGCCGAGATGGTCAGAACGACGCCGGAATGATCGTAGAACCCCTCGAACGAATTCGAGTTGAGCGAGAAGCCTGCGGTCGCGAAGGCCGAGACCGAGTGGAAGATCGCCGACCAGACGGCGTCCTCGACCCCTGCGGCGTCGAACATGACCCAGAGCGCCACCGCGCCGATCGCCTCG
The DNA here is from genome assembly GCF_046452375.1 of Jannaschia halovivens. Classification (NCBI taxonomy): domain Bacteria; kingdom Pseudomonadati; phylum Pseudomonadota; class Alphaproteobacteria; order Rhodobacterales; family Roseobacteraceae; genus Jannaschia; species Jannaschia halovivens. The sequence continues at coordinate 199,307 of NZ_JBKFDJ010000001.1, forward strand.
CAGGCCAGCGTGAAGAAGACCACCGCCTTGACGAAGCCGCGCGGGTCCACGTCCTCCGGCAGATTGAAGGCCGTCCGCGTGGCATGCGCGCGCAGCCGATCGAAGCGGTCGGCCAGGTGCAGGGCCACGAACGACCCGATGGTCATGTAGCCGAGGCCGCCCATCTGGATCAGCGCGAGGATCACGATTTCGCCGAAGAAGGTGAAGGTCGAGCCGGGATCGACGGTGACGAGCCCTGTCGTCGAGACCGCCGAGGTCGCGATGAAGAGCGTATCGAGCGCGCCGGTCGGCACCTCCTGCGCTACGGGGAGCGACAGGAGCGCCCAGCCGAGCACCATGTAACTCAGATAGCCCATCAGCAGCAGTTTGGGCGGCGATGTATGGGAGAGGATGGAGCGCCAGCGGGCCCATCCCTTGAGAAGCGTCATTTGCACGCTGGACATGAATGTCGTCCGCCGGTTGTACGGTCGCAAACGCCGGGTCGGGCCCGTTGTTCCGGTGATCCTTGCATCGGGCGGGTCGAAATCTCTAGATGCAATCGATGGATCGGGAGGGATGCATGGGTTGGAAGGCGGAGTGGGAGCGGGCGAAGTCGGACCCCGAGGGGTTCTGGATGGAACAGGCCTTTGCGATCGACTGGGACCGTATGCCCTCGCGGGCGCTGCACGACCAGGGCGGCCCGGTGCCCGAATGGTTCGCGGACGGGATGGTCAACACCTGCCATAACGCCGTCGACCGCCATGTCGCGGCGGGCCACGGCGACCGGTTGGCGCTGATCCATGACAGCCCTGTCACCGGAGGTGTCACCCGCATCACCTATGCCGAGCTTCAGGATCGCTGCGCCCGCCTCGCCGGGGCGCTGGCCGAACGGGGCGTGGGCGTGGGCGACCGTGTGGTGATCTACATGCCGATGGTGCCTGAGGCTATCGTCGCGATGCTCGCCTGTACGCGCATCGGCGCGATCCACTCGGTCGTGTTCGGCGGCTTCGCAGCCTCGGAACTCGCGGTGCGGATCGACGACGCCAAGCCGAAAGCCGTCATCGCGGGCTCCTGCGGGATCGAGCCGGGGCGCATCGTCGCCTATAAGCCGCTGCTGGACGAGGCGCTGCGCCTGGCCGAGCATGCGCCCGGTTTCACCATCCTGCTGCAACGGCCCGAGGGGCCGGGCGAGATGGGGCCGTCGGATGTCGACTGGACCCAGGCGATCGAGGCCGAGCCGGTGCCCTGCGTGCCGGTGCGCGGAGACCACCCGGCCTACATCCTCTATACCTCGGGTACGACCGGTGCGCCGAAAGGCGTCGTGCGCGCGACCGGCGGGCATCTCGTGGCGCTCGACTGGACGATGGAGAATATCTACGACACCCGGCCGGGCGAGGTCTTCTGGGCCGCGTCCGACGTGGGCTGGGTCGTGGGGCACAGCTATATCTGCTACGCGCCGCTGATCCACGGCTGCACCAGCGTCGTCTTCGAGGGAAAGCCCGTCGGCACGCCCGACGCCTCGACCTTCTGGCGGGTCATGGCCGATCACGGCGTGGTCAACTTCTTCACCGCGCCGACCGCCTTTCGTGCCGTCAAGCGCGACGATCCGACCGGCGCGCTGATGGCCGGGCATGACCTGTCGAAGCTGCGGCATATCTACCTCGCGGGCGAGCGGGCCGATCCCGACACGATCGACTGGATCGCCGCGCGCACCGGCCTGCCGGTGATCGACCATTGGTGGCAGACCGAGACGGGCTGGGCGATCGCGGCGAACCCCGTGGGGCTCGAGGCGCTGCCGGTCAAGATCGGGTCGCCCTCGGTGCCCATGCCCGGCTACGACGTGACGGTGCTCGACGATGCGGGCCACGCGGTCGCGCCGGGCACGCTGGGCGCCATCGCCGTCCGCCTGCCGCTGCCGCCGGGCACGTTGCCGACGCTCTGGCACGCGGAGGATCGGTTCCGGTCGAGCTACCTCTCGGCGTTCCCCGGCTATTACGAGACCGGCGACGCGGGGATGATCGACGAGGATGGATACCTCTGGATCATGGCGCGCACCGATGACGTCATCAACGTCGCCGGCCACCGCCTATCGACGGGCGCGATGGAGGAGGTGCTGGCCGCCCATCCGGACGTCGCCGAATGCGCCGTGATCGGCGTGGCCGACCCGCTGAAGGGCCAGCTGCCGCTGGGCTTTCTCTGCCTGACCACGGGCGTCACGCGCGACCATGGGGACGTGGCGCGCGAATGCGTGGCTCTCGTCCGCGAGAAGATCGGTCCGGTCGCCGCCTTCAAGCTGGCCGTGGTCGTGGACCGGCTGCCGAAGACGCGCTCGGGCAAGATCCTGCGGGCAACAATGGCGCGGATCGCGGACGGGCAAGAGTTCAAGATGCCCGCGACCATCGACGACCCGGCGATCCTCGACGAGATCGGCTCGGCCCTGAAGCCGCTGGGGTATCCGGCCTCGTGACCGCAGCGCCGGGCGACCGCGACGGCGCCCCGGCGCCCGATCCGCTCGATCTTCTGGGGCACGATATCCGCGCCGCGGTGTCGGACGTCATCGGCGGGCTGCGCCTGATCGACGGCGACCCGCTGCCCGAGGATGTGCGCGGCCAGCTGGCCCGCATCCAGGCATCGTCGGAGCTGCTCGCACGGCTGGTCGAGGAACTCCTGTCGGGCGGCGGCAGCGAAGGCGAGGACGAGGTCGGCAACCTCAACCTGCCGCGGTTCCTAGACGAGGAGCTGCGCCGCTGGCACGGCGCGGCGGTGCCGCTGGCCACCCGCGTCAGCCTCGACCGCTCGGCCGACCTGCCCGAGGTCGTGCGCCTGTCGCGCCTGTCGCTTCGCCGCATCGTCGCGAACCTGATGGGCAACGCGCTGCGTCATGCGCCCGGCGGTACGATCACGCTGGGCGCGGAAGTGCTGAGCGACGGCACGCTCTCAATTGGGGTCGGCGATCAGGGGCCGGGCTTTCCCGACGCGATGCTCGCGGACGGGATCGGTGCCATCCGCGGCCGCGGACCGACCGCGGGGTCGGGCATGGGCCTCCAAATCGCGAAGGCGCGGGCCGAGGCGCTGGGCGGCGCGCTGGTCCTTCGCAACCGGACCGGCGGCGGCGCCGAGGTGACCGTCCGGCTGCCATCCGAGATCTGGCAGCGTGAAGAGATCTCCGGGACGGACCTTCCGGACCTGACCGGGCATCGCATCCTCGTGGCCGAGGACAGCGTCACGAGCCAGACACTCGTCCGCGCGATGCTGACGCGGATGGGGGCGGAATGCGAAGTGGCGGCCGACGGGATCGAGGCGCTGAACTGGCTGTCGCGCGAACGGTTCGATCTGGCGCTTATTGATATCGAGATGCCCGCGCTGGGCGGCATCGACGTGATCCGGTCCGAACGGCTGCGCCAGGCGCGCGGTATCGCGCCGCCGACCGCCATGGTCGCGATGACGGCCTACGACCTGCGCGACAATCGCGACGCCATCATGGAGGCGGGCGCGGATGGCGTCCTGCCGAAGCCATTGCCCGAGATCGCGCCCTTCGGGCGCAGCGTGGCGCATTACCTGCGGTCCACGCCCGCGGCGGCGGATTGGCGCCCCGAGGCCGCGCCGGCACTGTCGGTCGCGACGCTGGCCGAGTTGATGATGGCGGCGGGCCCCGAGTTTCAGACCGATCTTCTCGACGGGCTGCGCGCCGATCTCGCGGATGTCGAGGCTGGGCTGGCCGGGGCGATCGCGGCACGCAACATGGCCGAGATCCGGGTTCGGACGCACATCCTGCTGTCGCTGGCCGGAGCGGTCGGGGCGCTGCCGACGCAACAGGCGGCGCGTCGGCTCAACGATCTCGCGCGCGAGGGGGATGCCGACGCCGTGGCGATCGCGGGCCGCCTCTGCCTCGGGCGGCTGGCCGACCTGCGCGAGGAGCTGGCGGGCGCGGTCTGATCCGCGCGCGCTCAGGCGGGTTCGGGCTCGACCTCGGCGCGCAGCACGGTCTCGACCCGCGCGCCCGCTTCGATCGTCCGATGCACCGGGCACTTGTCCGCGATTTCCAGCAGGCGCGCGCGTTGATCGTCGTCGAGCGGTCCCTTCAATTCGATTTCGCGGCGGAACCGGTCGATCCGCTCGGACCCGTTCGAGGGCGCGTCCTGCGCGTGCATCCGGTCATGGGTGACGTCGACCGCCACATGTTCCAGCGGCCACTTCTTGCGCCGCGCATACATCCGGATCGTCATCGAGGTGCAGGCCCCGAGGCCGGCGGCCAGAAGCTGGTAGGGCGTCAGGCCGCGATCGGTGCCGCCATAGCTGGTCGGCTCGTCGGCCATGATATGGTGGCGTCCGCCGGCATAGACGTCCTGCGCGAACCCGCCCGCATCCGCCTCGGACACGCGTGTGACCCCCTCGGGCGCGCCGATCGGGGGCGCCGGACGCTTCAGCTCGACATAACGCGAGGCCCAGGCCCCGATCACGTCGGCGGCGTATTCGGCGTCGCTGGCGCGCGTCACTAGGTGATCGGCCTCGTCCAGCGTCACGAAGCTCTTGGGGTGGCGGGCGGCGGTGAAGATGCGGGTCGCGTTCTCGATCCCGACGATCTCGTCCTTCGGGGCGTGCATCACCAGAAGCGCGGGCTTCAGCGCGCCGATGGCAGGCGCGAGGTTGGCGCCGGCGACGTCCGTGACGAAGCCCTGTCCGATCCGCAGCGTCCGCCCGCCCAGCGTGACCTCGCCCGCGCCGTCGCGTTCGATCGCGTCCAGCGCGCCCGCGAAGTTGTGGGTGACATGGCCCGGATCGAAGGGCGCGCCGATGGTGGCCACCGCGCGGGTGGTGGGAATGTCCGAGGCCGCGCGCAGCACGGCCGCGCCCCCGAGCGAATGGCCGATCAGCAGGGAGGGCGCCATGTCACGGGCCGCGAGCGCCTGGGCCGCCGCGGCGAGGTCGGCGGCGTTCGACGTGAAGGACGTGTTCTCGAACTCCCCGCCGGAATGGCCGAGGCCGGTGAAGTCGAAGCGCAGGACGGCCATACCCATGCCGGCCAGCCGGGCGGCGATCCGGCGGGCAGCGGGGATGTCCTTGCCGCAGGTGAAGCAATGGGCAAAGAGCGCGGTCGCGAGGACGGGGCCGTCCGGCAGGTCGAGCCGCGCAGCGAGGTCGTGGCCGTCGTGGCCGGGGAAGGTGAAGCGTTCGGTGGGCATGGGGGAATCCTCTGGTTGCCCATAGGATGGGCGCGCGGACCCCGCCGGGGCAAGCGCCGCGCACCCCGCGTCACGCAAGGGTGAAGCGACGGGAGGATCGCGTCGCCGCCCCGTGAAGTGCGGGGGCCGGCGGTTCCTGTGGCTCGGAGCCGCCCGTCCAATACCGCTTGGCACCCGACCGAACCGCGGTGTCAGAGCCGGGGCTTGGCCCGCATCAGCGGCATCAGGTCGCCCATATCAGGGCCGTTCGCCCGCCCCGTCACGGCGTGCCGGAGCGGCTTGAAGAGCGTCTTGCCCTTCCGGCCCGTCTTGTCCTTCACGGCTGCGGTCCAATCAGACCAGGTCGTGGCGGTCCAGGGAGCGTCGGGCAGCAACGCCAGCGCCTCGGTAACGAAGCCGCGATCTTCCTCGGGGATGTCGGGCGTGGCCCCTTCGGTCAGCAGCTGCCACCAGCCCGCGATGTCCGAGCGGCGGTCGACATTCTCGTGGATCACGGCCCAGACGGCATCGCGCGCGTCCTCGGGGACACCGGCGGCCTCGAATTCCGCGTCGACGGCGGACCGGGGCAGGGCGGCCAGCCGGGCGGCGGTGAGCGGGCGCAGGTCGGCCACGTCGAACTTGGTGGGAGCAACGCCGAATTGCGACAGGTCGAAATGCTCGGCCAGCTCGGCGGGAGTGTCGCGCAGCGTGACCGGCTGGTTGGACCCGAGACGCGCCATCAGCGACAGGAGCGCCATCGGCTCGATCCCGTCCTCGCGCAGGTCGCCTAGCGCCAGCGTGCCGAGGCGCTTCGACAGCGCCTCGCCCTGCGGGCCGGTCAGCAGCGAGTGATGCGCGAAGGCTGGATGGTCGTGACCGAGCGCCGCCATGATCTGGATCTGCGTCGCGGTGTTGGTGACGTGATCGGAGCCGCGCACGACGTGGGTGACGCCCATGTCGGTGTCGTCGACGACCGAGGCGATGGTGTAGAGGACCTGCCCGTCGCCGCGGATCAGGACCGGGTCGGACACGCTCGCTGCATCAATGCTGAGATCGCCGAGAATGCCGTCGGTCCATTCAATGCGGCTCTGGTCGAGCTTGAAGCGCCAATGGCCGCCCCGCTCGGCGCGCAGGCGGTCGCGGTCTTCGTCCGAGAGCGCGAGTGCGGCGCGGTCGTAGACCGGCGGCTTGCCCATGTTGAGCTGTTTCTTGCGCTTGAGGTCGAGCTCCGTCGGCGTCTCGAACGCTTCGTAGAGGCGGCCCGCGGCGCGCATCTCGTCGGCCGCGGCGGCGTATCGGTCGAGCCGCGCGGATTGCGTCTCCTCGCGGTCCCAGTCGAGGCCCAGCCACTCGAGATCGCGGCGGATCGCATCGGCATATTCGGTCTTCGACCGCTCGGGATCGGTATCGTCGAGCCGCAGGATGAATGTGCCCCCCGCCTTCCGCGCGATCATCCAGTTCAGAAGCGCCGTCCGCAGGTTGCCGACATGCAGACGCCCCGTGGGCGAGGGCGCGAAGCGGGTGACGGTCCGGGTGTCGGGCATGGGCGGGGCTCCTTCGCGCCCGCATCTGTCACCCGCTCCGCGCCTTGTCCAGTCTGGCCCGACCCCTGCGCCGCGCTATCTCGACCGGTGATATCAACCCGATCCGGAGATCACGCCATGACCCTGCTCACCCGTCGCGCCGCGTTGGGCGCCGCCGCCGCGCTGCCCGCCGCCACGCTCATCCCGGCCACCGTCGCCCGCGCGGACGCCCATGCGTCGGGCCCGGCCCAGCCAAAGGCCCGCGGGGCCGCGCTGGGCGACATGACGGTGACCGCGCTGCTTGCCGGAACCGCCACCCGCGAGGGCAACATGCAGGAGACGTTCGGCATGAACGTCGATGCCGAGACCTTCGCCGCCGCCAGCCGCGACGCGTTCATCCCGACCGATGCGGCCCAGTTCTTCTTCACGCCAACGGTCGTCCAGTCGGGCGAGAACGTGATCCTCTTCGACACGGGGCTCAACGCCGCGGGCATCACCGGCGCGCTGGAGCAGGCGGGGATCGCGGCCGGCGACGTGACCCACGTGGTGCTGACCCACATGCACGGAGACCATATCGGCGGGCTGATGAACGAGGGCGCGCCGACCTTCGCGAACGCCGCCTACATCACCGGCCAGGCCGAGTTCGACCATTGGTCGGGCACCGACAACGAGGGCTTCGCCAACAACGTGGCCCCGCTGGCCGAGAACATGACCTTCCTCGGCGATGGCGACGAGGTGGCGCCGGGCATCACCGCGATGGGAATGTTCGGCCATACGCCGGGCCACATGGGCTATATGCTGTCGTCTGGCGACGAGAGCCTTCTGATCACGGCGGACATGGCGAACCACTACGTCTGGTCGCTGGCGCATCCCGACTGGGAGGTGCGGTTCGACATGGACAAGGAGGCCGCGGCCGCGACGCGCCGGAGCGTTCTGGGCATGGTCGCCTCGGACCGCATCCCGATGCTGGGCTATCACATGCCGTTCCCGGCCATGGGCTATGTCGAGGCCGCCGGCGACGGCTTCCGCTGGGTGCCCGAGAGCTATCAGCTGATGCTGTGAGGGCGGGGCGGGGGGCGCTGCCCCCCGCACCCCCCGCGCAAAGGGGGCCGCTGGCCCCCTTGGCGATCCCCCGAGGTATTTCGGGCCAGAGGAGGGTCAGGCGTGGACAGGCCAGCGGGCCGCGAGATCGTCGAGCCCGGCGCGAACGAGTTCTTCCAACACGTCGAGATCGATGCGCGCCAGCCGCGTCACGTAAAGGCACGACTTTCCCATGCGGTGCGGGCCGAGCCGGTCGAGGATGGGCCCGAACTCGGCATATCCGGGCATGATGTAGATGCTGAGCGCGGCCTTTCGCGGGCTGAACCCGGTCGCGAGGAACGTCCCCGACCGACCCGACGCATAGGTGTAGTCGTAGCGCCCGTAGCCCACGAGGTTGCCGCGCCAAAGCTCGGGCGCAAAGCCCGACACCCTTCGAAACATCGCGTCCAGCGCTGCGCATTCCGCGTCGCGGGGCGGAGGCTGGGCCGCGAAGAACGCGGCAGGTTCGGCATCGGTCGGCTGGGTCAAGTTCTCGGCCATGTGCCGATCCTAGCACATCGCGGATCAGGCGTCGGAGCTGATCTCGGGCCAGCGGCGGTCGCCCTCGGCGATGAAGCCCGGGCGATCGGTGTTCCACGTCTCCTGAACGTCGTCGTTGAAGTTGAGATAGAGCTTGCCGTCCACAACGGCCCAGTTCTCGGGCCGGGTCGAGAAGAGCTGACCCTTCGCGGCGACCGCCCAGGCGCAGAAGCCGCCATATTGCGGCGCGTAGGCCATCGGGTCCGCCGCGAAGGCATCGCGATTGGCGGCGGTGGCGAAGCGCCAGGTCGCCCCGGCCCAGTCATGCGTGATGGCCGGATCGCCCGGCACCGGGGCGGCGTCGGTGAAGTAGGCGACCGCGTCGGTGCCGTCGATGGCGATCCCGTCCTCCGCATAGACGCGGGCATAGGGCAGGGTGCGCGGCAGGAGGGCCCAGGCCCCGGCCGCACCCGCGGCGGCAAGGACGGCGCCCGAGGCGAGGAGGGTGCGGCGGGAGATCGGCATCAGACAGGCTCCTTCGGCGATAACGCGGGACGTGACGCCGCCCGCATCTACCGCCAACCCGCGGGTCCGTCCAATGACGCCGGTTCACACGCGCGCGAGGGGTTTGCCTTGCATCCCCCCGCGGGCCGGGACTAGCACGGGCCGACCCCATCTGGCCGGAGACGAACCGATGTCCGATCTGCGCGACGCCGCCCTCGCCGTGCGCGAGAACGCCCATGCGCCCTATAGCGGCTTCAAGGTCGGCGCGGCGATCCGTGCGGAATCGGGCGTCGTCTATCGCGGCTGCAACGTCGAGAACGTCGCCTATCCCGAGGGCACCTGCGCCGAGGCGGGGGCCATCGCGGCGATGGTCGCGGCGGGCGAGACGCGACTGACCGAAGCCTATGTCGTCGCCGGATCGCCCGCGCCCGTGCCGCCCTGCGGCGGCTGTCGTCAGAAGCTCGCCGAATTCGGTGCGGGCGAGGTGACGGTGACGCTCGCGACCGTGGACGGGACCGAGCGGGCGACGACCATCGCCGACCTTTTGCCCGGCGCGTTCGACGCGGGCTTCATGGCGTGACGGGACCGCGGGACACCCTTGCGCGCCTGCGCCGCGACGTGGCGCCCGGCCCCGAGGCGTTGGCCGCCTTCGCCGTCGGTCTTGCCGATGGCAGCGTGTCCGACGCGCAGGCCGGGGCCTTCGCCATGGGGATCTGCCGCACGCCGCTGACGCCCGAGGGTCGCGCGGCCCTGACCCGCGCGATGCGCGACGGGGGCGAGATACTGCAATGGGATCTCGACGGGCCGGTCGTCGACAAGCACTCGACCGGCGGTGTGGGCGACTGCGTGTCGCTGATCCTGGCCCCCGCGCTCGCGGCCTGCGGGGCCTATGTGCCGATGATCTCGGGGCGGGGGCTTGGACATACGGGCGGCACGCTCGACAAGCTGGCCTCCATCCCCGGCTTCCGGATCGAGATGCAGACCGACGAGCTGCAATCCATCGTCGCGCGTGTCGGCTGCGCCATCGTCGGTGCGACGGGCGAGATCGCGCCCGCCGACCGCAGGCTCTATGCCGTCCGCGACGTCACCGGCACGGTCGAAAGTCTCGACCTGATCGTGGCGTCGATCCTGTCGAAGAAGCTGGCCGAGGGGCCCGAGGCGCTGGTCCTCGATGTCAAGACCGGCGACGGCGCGATCGTCGCGGATGGGGATGCGGCACGCGCGCTGGCCCGTGCGCTGGTCGAGACGGGGCAGGCCGCGGGCGTGATGACAAGCGCGATCCTGACCGACATGAGCCAGCCCGCGGCGACCAGCGCGGGCAACGCGCTGGAGGTGATCGCCGCGATGGAGGCGCTGACCGAACCAGGCGGCCGCGGCGCCGAGCGGCTGGTGACGCTGACCCGCGCGCTGGGCGGCGAGCTTCTGGCGCTGGGCGGGCTGGCCCGCGATGCCGAGGACGGCGCGGCGCGGATTGGCGCGGCGCTGAGCTCGGGCGCGGGTGCCGAAATCTTCGGCCGGATGGTCGCGGCGCAAGGCGGGCCGACGGACTTCCCCGAACGCTGGCGCGACCGCCTGCCGGCGGCGCCCGTGGTGGCCGAGCTTCATGCCGACCGACCCGGCGTGATCGGCGGCATCGACACCCGCGCGCTGGGCGAGATCGTGGTCGATCTCGGCGGCGGGCGGCGGCGCGAGGACGACCGGGTCGATCCGGCGGTGGGCCTCAGCCATATCGCGCAGATCGGGGCGATCGTGACGCAGGGCCAGCCGCTGGCGCGGGTACACGCCGCCGATGGCGCGGCGGCCGAGACCGCGGCGATCCGGGTGGCCGAGGCGATCACCTTCTCGGATGGCGCGGTGACCCCGCCCGCATTGGTGCAGGAGACGATCCGGTGAGCGGGTCCGCCAACCGCGCCTTTCTCGTCGTGCTCGATTCCGTCAGCTGCGGCGGCGCGCCGGATGCCGCGGAGTTCGGCGATGCGGGTGCCAACACCCTGGCCCATATCGCGCAGTTCTGCGCCGAGCGGCGCCCCGAGGGGCCGCTCCGCCTGCCGGTGCTCGACCGGCTGGGTCTCGGGGCGGCGATCGCGCTGGCCTCGGGCGACGCGGCCCCCGGCCTCGGGTCCGAGCCGCAGGCCCTTTGGGGTGCCGCGACCGAGATCAGCCCCGGCAAGGACACGCCCTCTGGCCATTGGGAGCTGGCGGGCCTGCCGGTGCCGTGGGACTGGACCTATTTCCCAGACACACAACCCTGTTTCCCACCCACGCTGGTCGATGCGGTCTGCGCGGCGGCGGGCACCGGGGGCATCCTCGGGAACCGCCACGCCAGCGGCACGCTCATCATCGAGGAGGAGGCCGAGGCCCATCTGCGGACCGGTTGGCCGATCTGCTACACCTCGGTCGACAGCGTCTTCCAGATCGCCGCCCACGAAGAAGCGTTCGGCCTCGACCGGCTGCTGGATCTCTGCGCGGCGGTCGCGCCGATCCTGCACGACATGCGCGTCGGCCGCGTCATCGCGCGGCCCTTCGTGGGTTCGGACGGCGACTGGATGCGCACCTCGAACCGTCGGGACTTCGCCATCCTGCCGCCCGCGCCCACGCTCTGCGACGCGGTGCAGGGGGCGGGCCGCGCGGTGCATGCCATCGGCAAGATCGGCGACATCTTCTCGATGCGGGGGATCGACACCGTGGCGAAGGGGCCGGACGCGGCCCTCATGCGGCACCTCGGCGACGCGGTCCGCGACATGCCGGGCGGTAGCCTGACCTTCGCGAACTTCGTCGAATTCGACAGCAATTTCGGGCATCGCCGCGACCCGGCGGGCTATGCGGGCCATCTCGAGTGGTTCGACGGCGAGATCGGCCCCATCCTCGACGCGTTGCGACCGGGCGACCGGATGATCTTCACCGCCGATCACGGCAACGACCCGACCTGGCGCGGCAACGATCACACGCGCGAACGGGTGCCCGTTCTCGTGGCGGGGGCCGAGGGCGCGGCCGGACAGATCGCCTTCGCCGATGTCGCAGCCTCGATCTGCGCCCATCTCGGCGTTCCCCCGATCGGCCCCGGACGGAGCTTTCTGTGACCTTTTCGCCCAAGATCGAACTGCACCTGCATCTCGAAGGCGCGGCCCCGCCGGCTTTCATCCGGGGGCTGGCCCGCGAGAAGGATATCGATCTCTCGGGTATCTTCCGGCCCGACGGCAGCTATGACACCGGCGATTTCAAGCGTTTCCTCGACGTCTACGAGGCGGCGGCCTCGGTCCTGACCACCCCCGAGGATTACGCCCGGCTGACGGTCGCCGTGCTGGAGGACCTGACCGCGCGGGGCGTGATCTACGCCGAGGTCTTCACCGCGCCGCAGATCGCAGCAAAGAATGACCTGCCGCTCTGGCGCGACCACGTCGCGGCGATGACCGACGCGGCGGGAACCGTGCCCGGTATCGAGCTGCGCCAGATCGCAACCTGCGTGCGCCATTTCGGCCCCGAGGGCGCGCGCGGCGCGGCGCGCTGTGCGGGCGAAACGACGGGCGGGCAGGTCATCGGCTTCGGCATGGGCGGCGACGAGCGCGTGCTGAGCCCCAAGGATTTCACCTGGGCCTTCGATTGCGCGCGCGAGGCGGGGCTGGGCCTGACGTCCCATGCGGGCGAGTTCGGCGGGCCAGACAGCGTGCGCGAGACGCTCGACCACCTGAAGGTCAGCCGGATCGGACACGGCGTCCGCGCGATCGAGGATCCCGCGTTGGTGGACAGGCTGGCCGAGGACGGCATCGTGCTCGAGGTCAATCCCGGCTCGAACGTCGCCCTTGGCGTCTACGCGAAGATCGACGCGCATCCTATTGAAAAACTGCGAAATCGAGGCGTGAAAGTCACGGTCTCGACCGACGATCCGCCGTTCTTCCACACCCACATGGACGCGGAATACGAGGCGCTGCACCGCGCCTTCGGTTGGGATGACGACATCTTCCGCCAGATCAACCGCACCGCGGCCGAGGCCGCGTTCTGCGACGCCGGCACCCGCACAACCCTCCTCAAGGCACTGGAGTGATCCCATGGACCATCTGACCGTCGTCACGCACCCGCTGGTGCAGCACAAGCTGACCCTGATGCGCGAGACCACGACCTCCACGGCCGTGTTCCGCCAGCTTCTGCGCGAGATCAGCCAGCTTTTGGCCTACGAGGTCACGCGCGAGCTGCCGATGACCACCAAGCGGATCGAGACGCCGATCCAGGCGATGGACGCGCCGGTGCTGGACGGGCGCAAGATGGCGCTGGTCTCGATCCTGCGGGCGGGCAACGGCCTGCTCGACGGCATCCTGGAACTGGTGCCCTCGGCGCGGGTGGGCTTCGTCGGGCTGTATCGCGACGAGGAAACGCTCCAGCCGGTGCAATACTACTTCAAGGCCCCCGACCATCTCGACGAACGTCTCGTGATCGCGGTCGACCCGATGCTGGCGACGGGCAATTCCTCGGCCGCGGCGATCGACCTTCTGAAGGCGCAGGGGGCCAAGGATATCCGCTTTCTCTGCCTGCTCGCGGCACCCGAGGGCATCGCCCGCATGAAGGATGCGCATCCCGACGTGCCGATCGTGACGGCGGCATTGGACGAAAAGCTCAACGAACAGGGCTATATCGTGCCCGGCCTGGGCGATGCCGGTGACCGGATGTTCGGCACCAAATAGGGCTGCGCGTGCCCGCCTTGCGCTGGACTCGGGCGCGCGGCGGGGGCAGGCTCGGGCCGGATAACCGATGGGAGACGGTGACATGCGGCTGCTGCGCGTTCTGACGATGGGCCTTTCGGGGACGCTCTGCGCCGCGCTTCTGCTGGGGGCGGGTGCCGCCGATGCGCAGACGCGCACGCTGCGCAACACGCAAGCCCCCGCCGAACTGCCGCCCGCCAGCTTCGATGCCCCGCAATATGTCGACAGCCGGGGCTGCGTGTTCATCCGCGTGGGTGTCGGTGGCGCGACCCGCTGGGTGCCGCGCGTCAACCGCGACCGCTCGGTGGTCTGCGGACAGGCGCCGTCGGCGCGGCCCTCCGCCGTGGCTGCGGCCCCCGTGGCCGAACCCGCCCCGGCCCCTGTCGCGACGGCGGCCGCGCCCGCGCCGACGCCGACCGTGACCGCCACCGAACCCGTCATTCGCCGCACCCCCGCCGTCGCGGCCCCGCGCGAAATCGCGGCGCCCGCGCCCGCCCGCGTGGCGCCGGCGCCTGCTCCGGCGCGGGTCGCGGCACCCGTCCGGCCCCGCACCGCGCCCCGCCCGGCTCCGCCGGCGGTCGTCGCCCCCCGCGCGACGGCGCTGGCCATACCGCCGGGCTGCGGCGCGACCGAGCTGTCGGCCCGCTACCTGCGCAATACGCCGGCTTGTGCGGCGGCCTTGGCCGGGCGCGCCGGATCGGCACCGGCCGCGCGCGCCGTCGCCGCACCGACGGTCGCAACCCAGCCCGCCCAGCCGCGGCGCACCGTCCGGCGCGCAGGGGCGCCCGTCCCGGTGGTCGTGACGCCGCCCGCCTCGGCCGTTCGCGTCAATCCCGCCGCCCCGAGCCCGCGCCGCGCGCGTGGGCAGGTCGTCGTGCCCGCCACGACCGGCTGCACCGGCGCGACCGAGCTTTCGACCCGCTATCTCAGGGGCGCCACGCGGTGCGGCAGCGGTGCCCGCGACAGCTCGTCGCTGGAAGTGGCACCCGGCGTGACCACGGCGTCGACGCGCGGCCAGCGGGTCGTGATCGTGCCCGCCGCGCGCACCACCTTTGACGTGTCGCATCCGCCCGCGGGCTATCGTGCCGCCTTCGATGACGGGCGATTGAACCCCGCGCGAGGGCCCCGCACGCTCGAAGGGGATTACCAGTCGCAGGCCATCTGGACGAACGAGACGCCGCGCCGTCTCCGGAGCGTGATCTACGTCACACGCTGAGCCGGGCCGCTTGGCTCAGGTGTCGGGATCGATGATCCCGAGCGCGTCCATCGCCGCCTCGAACGCATCGCGATCGGTGTCGCGGGATGCGGACCGTCGCGACACGATGGCGTCGAACCGGGCGCGGAGCGCGACCTTCTCGTCGCCCTGGGCATCATTCCAAGGGCGGCCCTGAAGGCCCATTTCGAGCGCATAGAATCCGATGAAGTGGGGGGAGGTGCCCGCCGCGATCAGCGCGGCGTAGGCGGCGTCGGCACCCATCTCGCGCAGCTGGCCGACGGTCGTGATGCCGGTGCGGGCGAAGGTCGCCTCGGATTTCGGTCCTAGATTGCGAAGCGCCGAGACCGGCGCATCGTCGTTCGCGTCGTTCAGATCGAGGCCCAGTCCGTGAAGCGGATCGGGACGGGACGCGGGTTGCGCGGCGCGGGCGCGGGGCGCGCGGGCGTCGTGGGGGTGGGAATCGACTGCATCATTACGGTCACCATGGGGTTGGATGACTGTAGCCTGCAGCGAAACATTGATCGGAGAATGTCTGGATTGGGGCGAAACTGCGACCCCGCTCGGGAGGGAGGATTGAGCGGGGCCGCGGCTTCCGTGCGATACGCCGGCCCAGGGAGGAGGAGGAGGGCGGCGCGTCGATGTCTCCAAGATTACGCTGCAATGCGGCGAGGTCAACTTCGCTCGCGCAGAAAAAACCGCGATGCCCGCTATTCGTGCAGGCTGCCCCCCAGGCGAGCGCCGCGTTGACGCAGGCTCCGAATGCCAAGCGCGATCAGGAACATAAGGGTCAGGACGACCACTATTGACGCTCCGGGCGCCGTGTCGAGCGCGATCGAGATGTAGATCCCCGCGACGGCGGCGGCGCAGGCGATCGCGCCCGAAGCCAGAAGCATTCGCCCGAAGCTGCGCACCAGGAGGAAGGCCGAAGCCCCCGGCGTCACGAGGAGGGCGACGACGAGGATGATGCCGACTGCGCCCAAGGCCGCGACGACGGCGGCGGAGATCATCGCCAGAAGGCCCATCTGCATCGCGCGCACCGGAAGGCCCGCCGCCATGGCCTGGGTCGCGTCGAAGGCGTGCAACAGGTAGTCGCGCCAGCGAAACGCCATGACCGCGCAGACGATCGCGGCGACGACGGCCGCTGTCCAGAGCTCGGCCCGGTCGACGCCGAGCAGGTTGCCGAAGAGGATGTGGTCGAGATGCACGCCCGCCTCGACCCACGTGATCAACACGAGCCCGACCGCGAACATGCCCGCGAAGACGACGCCCATCAGCGTGTCGCGCTTGATCCGAGAGCGGGTGTCGAGCCAGCCGGTCAGGAGTGCGGCGCCCATGCCGGCGACGAAAGCCCCGACGATCAGGGGAAGCCCCAGGATATAGGCGATCACGACGCCGGGCAGGACCGCGTGGCTGATGGCATCGCCGATCAGGCTCCAGCCCTTGAGGACGAGAAAGGCCGAGAGGAGGCCGCAGGGCAGCGCCACCAGAAGGGCGGCCAGCATGGCGTCGCGCAGGAACGGCAGCTGGAACGGGAGGGCGATGGTCTCGATCATGCGCGCATCCGGCGGCGGGCGGCGAGCTGTCCGTGGACTGGCGCGAAGACGAAGGCGGCGGCGAAGACGAGCGTCTGGAGGACGACGATCACGCCCCCGGTCGCCCCGTCGATGAAGTAGCTCAGATAGGCCCCCAATGCGCAGGAAAGGGTGCCGAGCACGACCGCGATCACCAAAAGGAGGCCGAACCGGTCGGTCAGCAGGTAGGCCGTCGCCCCCGGCGTGACGACCATGGCGATCACGAGGAAGGCGCCCACGGTCTGCATCGCCGCAACCGCGCAGGCGGACAGGAGCGTGAAGAGTACGGCCTTCCAGAACCGCGGGTTGAGACCGATGGCGCGGGCATGGGCCTCGTCGAAGAAGACGACCAGCAGGTCGCGCCACTTCAGCAGCAGGACCGCGAGCGTCACCAGGGAGATGATCACGACCTGCAGCCGGTCACCCGGCGTGATGGCGAGGATGTTGCCCAGCACGATCGTTTGGAGATCGACGGATGCGGGTGAGAGCGATGCCATGAAGAGGCCGATCCCGAAGAATCCGGTGAAGATCACGCCGATCACGGTGTCGGTCTTGAGGCCCGACCGTTCCGTCAGCAAGAGCATCGCCGCCGCCGCAAGCCCCCCCGAGAGGAAGGCGCCCAGCGCGAAGGGCAGGCCCAGCATGTAGGCCCCCGCGACGCCGGGCACGACGGAATGCGAGAGCGCGTCGCCGATGAGGCTCCAGCCCTTGAGCATCAGGAAGCACGACAGGAACGCGCAGGTCGCGCCCACAAGGGCGCTGACCCAGATCGCGTTCACCATGTAGTCGTAGGCGAAGGGTTCGAGCAACGCGCTCATGGGCGCGGGTCCACATGGGCCGGGCCGGGGGGCCAGCCCCCCGGACCCCCCGGCATATTTCCGGAACATCGAAGGGCGCCGCCCGCGTGACGAGCGGCCGTGGCGGACCCGTCAATCATGCTGGTCGCCATAGATGACGAACGGGCGCTCGTCATCGGTGAGAACGGTGACTTTGCGCGCGTCGTCGTCGTCATGCAGTTCGTCGCCGCCAAGGTCGTAGCGGCGCAGCACGCCGCCGAAGGCGCGCTGGAGGTTGGCCTGGGTGAAGATTTCGTCCGTCGGCCCGTAGGCCAGGACGGTGCCCTTCACGAAGACGGTGCGATCGCAGAACTGGGGCACCGAGCCGAGATTGTGGGTCGAGACCAGCATGACCCGACCCTCGTCGCGCATCTCGCGCAGGAGGGCGACGATGGCGTCCTCGGTCTGGACATCGACACCGGTGAAGGGCTCGTCGAGCAGGATGACGCGTCCGTCCTGCGCGAGCGCGCGGGCAAGGAACACGCGCTTCTTCTGGCCACCCGAAAGCGCGCCGATCTGGCGGTCGGCGTAGTCGGCCATCGCGACGCGGTCGAGGGCGGAGGCCACGGCCGCGTGATCGGCGGCGGAGGGCCTGCGCAGGAAGCCCATATGGCCGAAGCGCCCCATCATGACGACGTCGCGGACGAGGACGGGGAAGGTCCAGTCGACCTCCTCGGCCTGCGGGACATATGCCACGAGGTTCTCGCGCAGCGCCTGCGCGACGGGCCGGCCGAGCAGCGTAACCGATCCCGACCGGACCGGCAGGAAGCCCATCAACGCCTTGAAGAGCGTCGACTTGCCCGCGCCATTGACGCCCACGAGCCCCGCGATGGTGCCGGTCGGAAGCTCGAAGCTCGCGTCGCGCAGCGCGACCACACCGCCGGGATAGCTGACGGTCAGGCCCTGGGCCGAGATCCCGCCCGTGGCGATGTCGGCCGTGTCCTTCATCGCGAGAGACCGTGGAGGATCGTCTCGGAGGTCACGCGCAGCAAGTCGAGATAGGTCGGCACCGGGCCGTCCGCATCCGACAGGCTGTCGACATAGAGGACGCCGCCATAGTCGATACCCGTCTCGCGCGCGACCTGTCGGGCGGGGTCGGCGGAGACGGTGGATTCCGAGAAGATCGCTGGCACGCCCTCGGCGCGGACGGTGTCGATGACGGTACGGACCTGCTGGGGCGTGCCCTGAGCATCAGCGTTGATGGGCCAGAGAAACAGCTCCCGCAGGCCGTAATCGCGCGCGAGGTAGCTGAACGCGCCCTCGGAGGTGGCCAGCCAGCGGTCGGTTTCGGGCAGGGCGCGGATGGCGTCGCGCAGCGGCGCGATGGTGGCCGTGATCTCGGCCTTGTAGGCCTCGGCGTTGGCCGCGTAGGTCGCGGCATTTACGGGGTCGGCTTCGGACAGGGCGGCGGCGATGTTGTCGACATAGAGCAGCGCCGGCTCCAGCCCCATCCAGCCATGGGGGTTCGGCTTGCCGTCGTATTCACCGCCCCGGATCGAGAGCGGCTCCAGCCCCTCGGAGACGATCGCCTCGGGAATGTCGCCCATGTTGCGGAAGAACTGCTCGAACCAAAGCTCGAGATTGAGGCCGTTCCAGAGGATGAGGTCGGCGTCGCGCGCGCCGATAATGTCGCCGGGCGTTGGCTGGTAGCCGTGGATTTCGGCACCGGGCTTGGTGATCGAGACCACCTCGGCGGCATCGCCGGCCACGTTGCGCGCCATGTCGGCGATAATCGTGAAGGTCGTGGCGACCTTGATCCTCTCGTCGGCCGACGCTGGGACGGCGAGAACGGTGGCGAGGATGAGGAGAAGCGCGCGCATGAGTTCTTCCGGGCGAAGCGAATGTTGGAATGAGAATTATTCGCAACTGGCGCAGGGTCAAGGCGGCGACCCGAAAAAAGGCCCCCGTCTCCGGGGGCCTTCGTCGGGTGTCACTCTGCGGCGCGGAGGGGCGGGTGGGGTCCCTTGGACGCCTCCGTGTCATCGCCGTCCGGCTCGACATCCGCGACAACGACCGCCGTCGGCTCCTCGGTGGGCGGCTCCAGGTCGGCCGGGTCGGTCTGGGGATCGGCGTCCTCGTCCTCGGCCCAGAGAAGCTCGGGTTGACGGACGCGCTTGGCTTCGCGGCGGAGTGCCCAGTCCTCCGCAGCGCGGGTGCCGCGGCTGAAACCGATGCGCCCGAGAACGCGGCCGATCCCGCGGGCATAGGTCGCGACCCAGACGCGTCCCGCCAGCATCGACGGCGTGAAGAGCAGCGTCAGTATCGTCGCGACACCTAGGCCCCAGACCACCGCCGTCGCGAGCTGAATCCACCAAAGCGCGGTGGGCGAGCCGATGGAGTAGCCGCCGCCGATGAAGTTCAGCGACAGGCCGAACATCATGGGAGCCAGGCCCGCCATCGTCGTGAGCGTGGTCAACAGGACGGGACGGATGCGGTCCTCGGCGGTGCGCACGATGGCTTCGAGCCGCGGCATGTAGCGCGAGTAGTCCTGATAGGTGTCGATCAGGACAATGTTGTTGTTCACCACGATCCCCGCCAGCGCGACGATCCCGGTGCCCGTCATGATGATCGAGAAGGGCTGGTCCATGACCAGCATCCCGATCAGCACGCCTGTGGTCGACAGGACGACCGCCAGCAGCACGAGGATCGAGTTGTAGATCGAGTTGAACTGCGCCAGCAGGATCACGAACATCAGGCCCAGCGCGCCGATGAAGGCCTGCCCGAGGAACGCTTGGCTCTCGGCCTGCTCCTCCTGGTCGCCGGTCCATTCCCACGACACGCTCTCGGGCAGGATCTCTCCCGTCTCGAACATCTCGGTCAGAAGGCCGATCCGTTCGGTCGCCGTCACGGGGACGGCGGCCAGGTCGCTTCCTTCGGCTTCGGCCTCGGTCACGATATCGACGGTCTCGCCACTGCCATCGACCAGTTTCACGAGGCCGGGAGCAACATCCGCCTTCACGTCGAAGGCGCGCTCGCCGTCGAAGCGGTCGATCTTCGCAAGCTGCGGGACCGGCGTGCGGGTGATGAAATTCGCCAGCGGGACGAGGCCGTCCTGCGTGCGAACCTTGAGGCTGTCGAGGGTCGAAAGGACGCGGTCTTCCTCGGGGAGGCGGACGCGGATATCGATCTCCTCGTCCGAGGACGGCACGCGCATCGTGTCGAGAAGGATGCCGCGGGTGACAAGCTGCACCATCGCGCCCACGGTAGCCACGTTGGCGCCGAAACGGCCCGCCTTTTCGACATCGACGTCGATCTCCCAGTCGATGCCGGGCAGGGGGAGCGTGTCCTCGACGTCGATCAGGCCCGGCGTCCCGGAAAAGAGCGCGACCGTATCGCGGGTGGCGGCCTGAAGCTCGTCCCAGTTCTCACCCTTGAGGCGCAGATGCACGGGCTTGCCCTGGGCGGGGCCCCGATCCTGCGCCGAGAGGTCGACCTTGACCCCCGGCAGCTCGCGCAGGTTTGCCAAGAGTTCGTCGGCGATCCGGTCGCCGTCGAAAGCCGGGTCGACGACCTGGGTGTTCACGGTGAAGCCGAAGATATCGAACCACGGCTCGGGCACGGTGGGACGGTCTTCCCAGGGGACCATCTCGATCTGGATCTGGCCGATGGTGTCGGACGCGCCGCCCGCAGCACCCGGTCCGCCGGAGCTGAGCCCGCCATCGCCGGCGAAGGAGAAGGCCGACTGGATCCCGGGCGTGGCCAGCACGATGGCTTCGGCTCGGCGCAGCAACTCGTCCTTTTCGTCGAGGGAGAGGTTGCCCCGCGCGCGGACGTAGACGTTCGCGTTCTCGAGCTCGCTTTCGACGAAGAACTCGACGCCCCTGTTGTTGGCACCGAAATAGGTGAAGGTGGTGACGACCGCGAAGCCGACCGCGAGGACGGCGACGATCGGCCCCAGAGGGTTACCGACGATCAGGTTCACGAAATGCCCGAAGGGCGTGCGCCGATAGCCTGCACGGACCCGGCGGGTCGTGCGGTGCCACGTGACCGAGCCGAGCGTGGTCGACAAGAGCATGGCCGAGACGATGAACATCAGCGCGCCGGGCAGCATCGCCATGAAACCTGCGGGCGCGTCGGGCAGCAGGTACGCGGGGTTCAGCGTCTGGAGGATGGCGACGACCATCAGCCAGGCCGAACCCGCGGCGAGGACGGCGCGCACGATCCAGGGCAGGCGGCGGCGCAGCCAGTCGGACCCGCGCTCGAAGGTGCGCGACATGCGGCCGGCGACGCCGCCAAGGACGGGCAGATAGATCAGCGCCACGATCAGCGACGCCGACAGAACGAAGATCAGCGTGACCGGCAGCATGCCCATGAACTCGCCCGGAACACCCGGCCAGAAGAGCATCGGAAGGAAGGCGCAGAGCGTCGTCGCGGTGGACGACACGACCGGCCAGAACATGCGCTTTGCGGCCTCGGTATAGGCCTGCATCGGGCCGGAGCCTTCGGTGATGCGCTTGTCGGCGTATTCGACCACGACGATCGCGCCGTCGACCAGCATACCCACGGCAAGGATCAGGCCGAACATGACGATGTTCGAAATGGTGATCCCGAGGACGGCCATCAGCGCGAAGGACAAAAGGAACGAGGTCGGGATGGCGAAGCCCACGAGAAGGGCCGAGCGCGTCCCGAGTGCGGCCAGCACGACGATCATCACGAGCGCGATGGCCGTCAGCACCGAGCCTTCGAGCTGCTGGACCATCGAGCGGACGGTTCGCGACTGGTCCATGGTGATGCGGACCTCGACGGCCTGCTGCAGTTCCTCGGGCCAGGACGCGACTTCGGCCTCGACCTCGGTGCGGACCTCGGCGGCGGTATCGATGATGTTGAAGCCCTTCCGCTTCACGACCTGAAGGGCGACCGTGGTGTCGCCGTTGTAGCGCGCAGTGCCCTGCCGGTCTTGGAAGGTGAGGTTGATCGTCGCGAGGTCGCCTAGCGTGATGATGCGGTCGCCATCCGTCTTCACCGGCAGGTCATAGACATCCTGCGGGCTCTCGAAGCTGCCGGGGATCTTGACGGGGAAGGCACCCGATGCCGTTTCGACCGCGCCGGTGGCGACCAGCAGGTTGTTCTGGCTGACCACGTCGATCAGCTCGCCCGCGGTGACGTTGTAGGCTTCGAGCGCCAGTGGATCGATCAGAACCTCGAGCATCTCGTCGCGGTGACCGGCGAGACCGGCCTCGAGGATGGCGGGCATCCCTTCGAGCCGGCTTTGCAGGTCGTTGGCGAGCCGGAGGAGCGTCCGCTCCGGTGCATCGCCCGAGAGCGAGACGATCTGGATCGGGAATTCCGAGAAGTTGATCTCCTCGATGACGTATTGCTCGGCGCCGGCCGGGAAGTCGGCCTCGGCATTGTTCATGCTGTCGCGTACGTCGGCGATGGTCGCCGACTTGTCCCAGCCGAACTCGAATTCGAGGAAGATGCCCGCGAAGCCCTCGTTGGCCGAGGCCGACATGGATTTCAGGCCGTCCAGCTCCTTGAGCTCGGTCTCCATCGGCTTGACCAAGAGCTTCTCGGCATCCGACGCGCTGATGCCGGGGAAGGGGACCGACACGAAGACGCCGGGGATGTCGATATCCGGCTCGCCTTCCTTCGGCAGCGAGACATAGGCGACGGTGCCCGCGACGACGGACAGGATCACGAAGGTGATGACCATCCGGGCGCGGTTGGCGGCCCAGTCGATAAGGCCCGTCATTGCGTGACCTCCGCCATTTCATCGACATAGGTGACGCGGACAGGCACGCCGTCGGTGACGTATTCCTGGCCCACCGTGATCACGTCGAGCGTGTCGGGCATGTCGGTCAGGAGGACCCCGTCCACCGTGTCGCGCACCAGCGTCACGTCCTGGAACGCCACGATCCCGTCCTCGACGACGCGCAGTCCAAGCGTACCCTCGTCGTTCAGCGTCATGGCCGATGCGGGCACGAGATGGGCGCGGGTCGTCGGCGTCTCGATCAGGATCTCGGCGGTCTGGCCGTCGCGGATGCGCAGGTCGTCATTGGGCACGGTGACCTCGACGCGGAAGGTGCGCGTCAGGTCATCGGCCGAGCGGCTGAGGAAGGTGACCTCGCCCGCGACCTCGCCGCCCGAGGCCAGACGCGCCCCGGCACGGGCACCCACGGCGACACGGTCGACCTGCGCCTCGGGCAGGAAGCCGACAAGTTTCATCGGGTTCAGCTGGACCACCGTGGCGCAGGGCGCACCCCCGGGTTGCAGCAACAGGCCCAGCTCGGCCGTATCGGTCTCGAGCAGGCCCGCGAACGGCGCCTCGACGGTCAGGTTGGCGATCTCAAGCTCGGCGCGCTCGACGCCCGCTTCGGCGGACTGGATCGCGGCGCGGGCCGATTCGATGCCCGCCTGCGTCGTCTCCAGCCCGGTGCGCGCGGTGATGACGCCCGCCTCGGCGGCGCGCAGGCTGGCATCGGCATTGGCGACCCGCGTATCCGAAGCGAAGCCGCCCTCCGACAGCCGGTCGGCAGCGTTCTGGTTGATCCGTGCCTCTTCGAGCCGGGCCTCGGCTTCGATCACGCGCGCTTCCGCCTCGGGGACGCGCGCCTCGGCTTCGGGCAGGCGGGCGGCGGCCTCGGCCACGCGGGCCTGCGCTTCGGACAGTGTGGCGACGCGCGTGCCGGGATCGAGCTCGCACAGGACCTGGCCCGCATCGACGAACTCGCCCTTGCGGATCGGCTCCGAAATGACGGTGCCCGCGGTCTCGGCCTGCACCACGACTTCGCGCGCGGCCTCGGATTGCCCACGCACCAGCACCGCGTCGGCCACGTCCTGCGCCGCGGAGCGCAGAACGACGACATGCACGTCTTCGCGCGCTTCGGCATCCTCTTCGGTGGCGATGGCGACCGGCACCTCGGCCGCGGCGGGGGCGGACGTTTCGGTCGGCACGTCGTCGCCGTCGCCGGTCAGCCCACGCGCGAAGGACAGCAGTTGCTCGCGCTGGAGCACCACGAAGAAGAGCGCCGCGCAAACAAGGACGGCCGTGACAATCGGGAAGAAACGCATGCTGGGCCTTTCGGGCGGCGGGACGACTGAACGATTTGGTTCAGTTCTAGGGTTTGCGCGGGTGTGCGACAAGGGCAGGGCATTCGTAAAGACCTATCTGCGACCTCATTGTGATGATTCGCACATTTTCGCGCCGACGCCATATCCCCTTGGCCCCTGAACGGGGCTGCGCTAGGAGGGCGCTCGACACGCGAGGGGGACGTCCATGTCCAATCCGGAGAGCTTCATCGACGAGGTCACCGAGGAGGTGCGCCGCGATCGGCTATACGCGATTCTCAAGCGCTGGGGCTGGGTTGCGGTGCTGGCGATCCTCGTGCTGGTCGGCGGTGCGGCCTGGAACGAATGGCGGAACGCGCAGGCCCGGAGCAGCGCCGAGGCGTTCGGCACCGAGATCCTGTCGGCCCTCGGGTCCGAGAGCGAGGCGGCGCGGGTCGCGGCCCTGGGCGAGATCACGCCGGCATCGCCCGAACAGACGGCGATCCTCGGAATGCTCGAGGCGGTCGTGACTGCCGAAACGGACGATGCCGCCGCGCGGACGCGCCTGCTGGAGCTTGCCGACGCGCCCGAGATGCCGGCCACGTATCGTCACCTCGCGCTGACGAAGGCGATGCTCGCGGGCGGGACGGGCGATGCCGGGCGCGACGCGCTCGTGTTGGAAGAACTGACCGCCCCCGGCGCGCCCTTCCGGCCCCTCGGGCTGGAGCTTCAGGCCGTGGCCGCGCTCGAGGCGGGCGACGAGGCGACGGCAATTACGCTACTACGTCTGCTTTCCGAAGACGCCGAGGCGACGGAAGCCTTGCGTCGTCGCGCCCTGCAGTTGATTGTCGCGCTGGGCGCCTCGCCCGAACCGGCGTGACCGGCGGTTGTCGGGGCATACGGGTGAATTGGGAGCTCCACGCATGAAATCCTTGGCCGGGCTGCTCGTGATCGGAGCCTTCGTCCTGTCCGCTTGCGGCGAGCGGGAGATCATCCTGCCCGGCGAACGTCTGCCGGTGCGCGAAGACGGCGGCATCGGCGTGATCGCCGCCGCCTCCGACGCGTCCGCGCCCGAAGCGCTCGCGATCTCGCTCCCCGGCCCGCAGCGTCTGGCCGCCTGGCCGATGCGCGTCGGCAACGTCCTGAACGACCCCGCTCATGCCACGCTCTCGGCGGCCCCTCAGCTTTTCTGGTCGGCCAATATCGGCGCGGGCGACAGCCGTCGGCAGCGCATCACCGCCGATCCCGTATCGGACGGCACCCGCATCTTCACGCTCGACGCCAAGGCCCGGATCACCGCGACCGCCGCCAATGGCGGCACCGTCTGGGCCCGCAGCCTCGTGCCCGGGTTCGAGCGCGACAGCGACGCGTCCGGCGGCGGCATCGCCGTCGCAGGCGGCATCGTCTACGTCTCGACCGGCTTCGGCGAATTGCATGCCCTCGACGCCGCCACGGGCGCCGAGCGCTGGGTCCAGCGCCTCGACGCGCCGATCACCACGCCCAAGGTCGCGGGCGGGATGGTCTATCTGGTCAGCCGCGACAGCCGCGCCTGGGCGCTCGACGCCGAGAATGGCCGCATCCGGTGGGAGTTGCCCGCCGCGCCGTCGCTGCAGGTCATGGCCACCGCGCCGGCGCCCGCGGTCACCGACCGCGCGGTCATCTTCCCCTTCGGCTCCGGCGAGATCCTCGCGGCGCTGCGGCAGTCGGGCCTGCGCGTCTGGGGCTCCAGCGTCTCGGGCGAGCGGCGCGGCGTCGCCTATAATGACGTCGGCGACATCACCGGCGACCCGGTCGTCTCGGGCGGCCGGATCTACGCCGGCACCTCGGCGGGCCGGATGGTCGCGCTGTCCTCGTCCTCGGGCGAACGGCTCTGGACGGCGAGCGAGGGGACCGTGTCCCCGGTGGCCGTCGCGGGCGGGTCGGTCTTCGCCATCTCGGATCGCGCGCAGCTGTTGCGGATGGATGCGGAGACCGGACAGGTGCTCTGGCGGCAGGATCTGCCGTTCTATCGCAACGCCCGTCTGTCCCGTCGGCAGGGGATCTATGCCCATTTCGGCCCCGTTCTCGCGGGCGGACGTCTTTGGGTCGCATCTTCGGACGGTATCCTGCGTGGCTTCGATCCGGCCTCCGGCGCGCTCGCCGCGCAGGCCCCGGTGCCCGGCGGCGCCGCATCGCGCCCGATCGCCTTCGGAGACGCGCTCTTCGTCGTGGGCCGCAAGGGACAGCTGCACGCCTTCCGCTGAAGCGCGCGCGACGGCGCACTGGCCCCCCGGACAGGATTGCGCTAACCCCCGCGCCTGATCCGAAGGACCTGCGCGCCCATGTTCACCCTCGCCATCGTCGGACGCCCCAATGTGGGCAAGTCCACCCTGTTCAACCGGCTGGTCGGCAAGCGGCTGGCGTTGGTCGACGACCAGCCCGGCGTGACGCGCGACCTGCGCGAGGGGGCGGCGCGGCTGGGCGACCTGAAGTTCACCGTGATCGACACCGCCGGTCTGGAAGAGGCCACGGACGACTCGCTTCAGGGCCGGATGCGGCGTCTGACCGAGCGCGCGGTCGACATGGCCGACGCGGCGCTTTTCGTGGTGGATGCGCGGGTCGGCGTCACCCCAGCCGACGAGGTCTTCGCCGACATCCTCCGCCGGAAGGGACATCCCGTCCTCCTGGCCGCCAACAAGGCCGAAGGTCGGCTGGGCGAGGCCGGTATGTTCGAGGCTTACGGCCTGGGCCTCGGCGAGCCGATCGGCCTGAGCGCCGAGCATGGCGAGGGCATGGCCGATCTCGCCGTCGCGCTGCGCCCCTTCATCGAAGCGAAGGCCGACGCCCCCTCCGAGGAGGCCGAAGCCGAAATCGAGATCGACGAGGACGACGTGGGCGAGGAGGCCGATTGGGCCCCGACGGCCAAGCGTCCCCTGAAGATCGCCGTGGTCGGACGCCCGAACGCGGGCAAGTCCACCCTCATCAACCGCATCATCGGCGAGGAGCGCCTGCTGACCGGCCCCGAGGCGGGGATCACGCGCGACAGCATCGCGCTGGGCTTCGACTGGGAAGGCGTCCCGACCCGGCTGTTTGATACGGCGGGGATGCGCAAGAAGGCCAAGGTGCAGGAGAAGCTCGAGAAGCTGTCGGTGTCCGACGGCCTGCGCGCCGTCAAGTTCGCCGAAGTTGTCGTCGTCCTTTTGGATGCCGACATCCCCTTCGAGCAGCAGGACCTGCGCATCGCCGACCTCGCTTCGCGCGAGGGGCGCGCGGTGGTCGTTGCGGTCAACAAGTGGGACCTCGAGGAGAACCGGCAGGAGAAACTGGCCGAGCTGAAGGAGGCGTTCGAACGCCTTCTGCCGCAGCTTCGCGGTGCGCCGCTGGTCACGGTCTCGGCCAAGACCGGACGCGGCCTCGACCGGCTGCATGGCGCGATCTTGAAGGCCCACGCGGTCTGGAACCGGCGGGTGCCCACCGCGGCCCTGAACCGGTGGCTCACCGGTATGCTGGAACAGCATCCGCCCCCCGCGCCACAGGGCCGCCGCATCAAGATGCGCTACGCCACGCAGGTGAAGACCCGGCCGCCGGGATTCGTCGTGATGTGCTCGCATCCCGAGGCCATCCCCGACAGCTACACGCGCTATCTCATCAACGGTCTGCGCGAGGATTTCGACATGCCGGGCACGCCGATCCGCCTGCACATGCGCGGGCAGGGCGATGCGAACCCCTACAAGGGCAAGAAGCGGGTGCAGGCGTCGCGGCTCCGCAAGCATGTCGAGGGTCGCCGAAAGGATTGAATTCGAACGGTTCGCCCAACTTCCGACACCGCGCGGTCGGGTTGGAACCGCGCCCCGGATCGAGACGGGTTCTTGTCAACTCACAAGGAATGTCCCGATGACCTGCAACCCGATCCTTTCGTCCCTTGCCACCTTCGCCCGCGCCGAGCACGGCGCCGTCACCGTCGACTGGGTGGTGCTCACCGCCGCGCTGGTCGGCCTCGGGCTTGCCGTGCTGGGTGTCGTGTCGAGCGGGGTGCAGGACATCTCGAGCGATCTCGACACGCAGCTTCAGGCGACGTCGGTCAGCCCCGCCTTCTGAAGGCCGGGACGGGACGCGGGGCCGGGCGGTCCCGCGTCCCTGATCCCGATCAGGCGTTCGCTTCGCGGATCTTGTCGGCGGCGTCCTTGTCGAACGCGATGCCCTTGTCGGCCAGCATCGTGTCCAGTTCGCCGGAGAGCGTCATCTCGGTGATGATGTCACAGCCGCCGACGAACTCGCCCTTGACGTAGAGTTGCGGGATCGTCGGCCAGTCGGAATAATCCTTGATGCCCTGCCGGATACCGTCATCGGCCAGCACATTCACGTCGGTGTAGTCCACGCCCATGTAATTCAGCACGCCGGCCACCTTGGACGAGAACCCGCATTGCGGCATCGCCTTGGTACCCTTCATGAAGAGAACGACGTCGTTGGCGTTCACGGTCTCGTCGATCTGGGTCTTCGCATCCGACATGGATCAGCTCCTGTGTGTTCCGTTGCGGCGCGGCACGAAGGCGCGCGCGTATTCCTGGGGGTCCTGCGGCACCCGCGTCACAAGGCGGTTTCCGCCGCCGCCGGCACCCGAGCAGTATTCGCTGACGATCTCGGTGTAGCCGTCGCCGGGCGGGATGCCGCGCGGGCGCCCGCCATCGTCCTGCCGCGCCTCGGCGCGCATGATCCAGAGCGCCCGCAGGGCCAGCACGAGGATGATTCCGCCCCCGATGATCGCCGAAAAAAGGCTCATTCCGGCACCCGCGTCGTCAGGGCGAGGGCGTGCAGCTCGCCATGTGCGCCGTCCATCTTGCCCTTGAGCGCCGCATAGACCGCGCGCTGCTGGGCGACGCGGGACTGGCCGCGAAAGCTCTCGTCGACGATCTCGGCGGCATAGTGATTGCCGTCCCCCGCGAGGTCCGTGATCGTGATCCGCGCATCCGGAAAGCCTTCGCGGATGAGATCCTCGATTTCGCGTGCCTGCATCGCCATGGCCGTCTCCGTTGCCGTCCCCTCCTAGCTAGGCAAGGGGCGCGGCGGGGGCAAGGTCATGCGGCGCGTCGCCGGGACGGCGGGTCAGCCGTTGCAAGGCGCGGGGCGCGCGCGTAACCCGATGGAATGCGTATTCTCTTCCTCGGCGACGTCATGGGGCGCGCCGGGCGCCAAGCCGTCACCGATCGTCTGCCCGGACTGCGCACCGACTGGCGGCTGGATGCGGTTGTCGTCAACGGCGAGAACGCGTCTTCGGGGCGGGGTCTGAACGCGGCGCAGGCGGCGAACCTCTTCGAGGCGGGCGCGGATGTCGTCACGCTGGGCGACCATGCCTTCGACCAGAAGGACATGGCCCGTGCCATCGAGGACGACCCGCGCATCCTGAGGCCCGTGAACTACGCCAAGTCCGCGCCGGGCCGCGGCGCGCGCATCTATGAGATCGGGGGCCGCAAGCTCCTGGTCGCGCAGGTTCTGGGCCGGGTCTTCATGTCGCGGCAATATGACGATCCTTTCGCGCCGGTCGACACGATCCTCAAGGGCCAGACGCTGGGCCGCACGGTCGATGCGATCCTGATCGACATGCATTGCGAGGCCACGTCCGAGAAGATGGCGATGGGCCACTTCTGCGACGGGCGCGCCAGCGTCGTCGTCGGCACGCACACTCATGTTCCCACGGCGGATGCCTGCATCCTGCCCGGCGGAACAGCCTATCAGACCGATGCGGGCATGTGCGGCGACTATGACAGCGTGATCGGCATGCAGAAGGCCGAACCCCTGCGCCGCTTCGTCGTCGGAATGCCCAAGGACCGGTTCGAGCCCGCGACCGGCGAGGCGACGCTCTGCGGCCTCTTCGTGGAAACGGACGACACGACGGGGCTGGCGTCACACGTCGCGCAGGTCCGGGTCGGCGGTCGTCTGGGGCAGTCGGCGCCATGACGCGGCCTTGTGCGGGGCGGCCCTCGCGGCACGGGGCGCGCACGTGACCTGGCTCGACCTGCCGCAACAGGCCGAGGCGTGGGTGACGCTGGGCGTGCTGGTGGCGATGCTGGCGCTTTTCATGCGCGAGACCTATCCGACGGAAGTGGTCGCCATGGGTGGCGCGGTCCTGCTGCTCGCGCTCGGCATCCTGCCCTACGAGGCGGGCGTGGCCGCGCTGTCGAACCCGGCGCCGTGGACGATCGCGGCGATGTTCCTCCTGATGGGGGCGCTGGTGCGCACCGGCGCGCTCGACTGGTTTACCCGCTTCGCCGAGGGGCAGGTGGGCGCGCGTCCGCGGCTGGGCATCGCGGTGCTTCTGGCCTTCGTTCTCGTGGCCTCCGCCTTCGTGGCCAACACGCCCGTCGTCGTCGTGATGATCCCGGTCTTCGTGCAACTGGCGCGCTCGATGGGGCTGGCGCCCTCGAAGCTCCTGATCCCGCTCAGCTATGCGTCGATCCTTGGGGGGACGATCACGCTGATCGGCACGTCGACGAACCTCCTGGTCGACGGCGTGGCGCGCGCGCGCGGGCTCGAGCCGTTCTCGATCTTCGAGGTCTCGCCGCTGGCGATCCCGCTGGCCCTGATCGGGATGGCCTATCTCTATCTCGTCGGCCGCCACCTCCTGCCGGAGCGCACCTCGATGGCCGCGATGCTCGGCCCCCGGAAGGCGGCCAAGTTCTTCGCCGAAGCCGTCATCCCGCCCGAATCGAACCTGATCGGGCGGGAGGTGCTGGACGTGAAGCTGTTCCAGCGCGAGGGCGTGCGCCTGATCGACGTAGTGCGGGGCGATGCCTCGCTGCGGCGTGCCCTGAAGGATGTGACGCTGCGCGTCGGCGATCGCGTGATCCTGCGCACCGAGATCGCCGAACTCCTGACCCTCCAGCGCAATCCTGACCTCAAGCGGATCGACCAGGTCGGTGCGGTCGAGACGGCGACGGTCGAGATCCTGATCACGCCGGATGCCAAGATGGTGGGGCGGCGGCTGGGGGCGTTGCGCCTCCGGCGGCGTTACGGCGTCTACGTGCTCGCGCTGCATCGGCGCGACCGGAACGTTCAGGGCCAACTCGACGACGTGACGGTGCGCGTGGGCGACACGCTGCTCCTCGAGGGCGCGGCCGAGGACATTCACCGCATGGCCGCCGATCTCAATCTCGTGGAGGTCAGCGCGCCTTCGGACCGCGCCTTCCGGCGCGAGCGGGCTTGGATCCCCGTCGCGGCCGTGACGGGGATCGTCATCCTCTCGGCCTTCGATCTGGCCCCGATCTTCGCGCTGGCGGTCATGGGGGCCGTGATCGTGCTGATGACCCGCTCGGTCGATGCCGACGAGGCGTTCGGCTTCGTCGACGGGCGCCTCCTGGCGATGATCTTCGCGATGCTGGCCGTGGGCGCGGCGCTCGAGGCGTCGGGCGCGGTCGAGATGATCGTGAATGCGGTCGCGCCCTGGCTTCGAGGGCTGCCCGACCCGCTCTTGGTGCTGGCGGTGTTCACGCTGACGACGGTGCTGACGGAAACAGTGTCCAACAATGCCGTAGCGGTGGTCGTCACGCCCATCGCGATCGCGCTCGCTTCGGCGCTCGGGGTCGATCCGCGCCCGCTGGTCGTCGCGGTCATGGTGGGGGCGAGTTGTGCCTTTTCCACACCCATCGGCTACCAGACGAACATGCTGGTCTATGGCCCCGGCGGGTATCGGTTTACGGACTTCCTCAAAGTCGGTATCGGCATGAACGTCATCGTCGCGCTGGTCTCGGCCGTCCTGATCCCGGTCATCTGGCCGCTCTGAGAATACGCTTGCGGAGGTTTCCATGCGCCCTGTCCTGTTCGTCCTGCCGCTGGCGCTCTGCGCCTGTGTGCCGATCACCACGACCGGCGACGGGGCAGAGGCGGTCGCGGGGCCGCCGCGCGTGGCCGGTGCGGTCGCGACCGGCAGCCGGGTCAACATCCGCATGACCGACGGCGCGCGCTGCGTCGGTATCCGCCCCGAGGGTCAACAGTCGGGCTGGTCCGGCGTGACCGGCGACTGCGCCTACCAGTTGCCCTACACGGTCAGCTACAAGCAGGGCGGCAGCACCGCGCGTTTCACCATCGAGGACCCGCAGGGGATCGACGTCTCGGGCGGCCAGCTGGGCGCGCGGGCCGAGATCTTCGTGACGGACGTGGATGGCACGCGCCGCCTCTTCGTATCGCCGCTGGGCTCGAACGTCCGTCTCAGCACCGCGCCCGCGAGCTGAGCGACCGGAGGGGCAGACGCCGGCGCGGTCCGAGATATTAGAAAGGTTCCGAGCGGCGCGTTCTGCGCGCGGCCGAGCCGTCTATTCGCCAGCGAGCAGCATCGTGGTGCCGCCATCCGGCCGCGTGGGGGAGAGGCCCGGCGGCGCTTCCCGTCCGCGTTCGACCAGGCGCGCCAGCGCGTCGTTCAGACGGCGGCGGGCGGCGGGGTTGTCGCCCTGGTGGTGCAGGATATGCCCGGCCAGCAGGGCCTGGAGCCACGGCCGATCGGTTCGGTCGAGCTTGCGCATCAAGCCCGCGAGATAGTCGGCATCGTTGCGCCGCCGCCGCCAGAGTTCCGCGAAGCCGGTGGCGTCGAGCGCGTCGTTCCCCGCCATCGCGACGAGGCGGTCGAGAATGCCGATCCGGGCCAGTGCACCCCAGATATCGCCGCCCGCATGGGCCGCGGGGAGGCGGATGACGTGGTCGCCGCGAAAGAGGCTGGCATGCATCGCATCGGTCGCACGGGTGGGGTCGGTCACGACAAAGACCTTCGCCGCCGCGTCGATCAGGTCGGCGGCATTGCCGTAGCGCGGCCCGAAGGACATCGCGCGGCTGGACCGGAAGCGGTGTTCCCACGGGGTGACGTCGCGGTCGAGCGTGGCATAGGGCTGCGCGAGGAAGACCAGCGCGCCGGGCGACGCGACGCTGAAGGCCCCGGCGGCATAGGCGCCGATCCCGCCCCCGGCGAAGACCACCGTGTCGAATTCGTCGAAAAAGCCGTCATCCGTCAATTCGTCGAAGAAATCGAAGAGCTTGCGGTCGCGGAACCATGTGCGGCCGTCGGCCATGATCGTCAGGGTGGAATAGTTGCGCTTGCGTGCGGGCCCCGCACTCCAGGGCAGGCCACCGGGCCCGGACCGCACAGCGTCGAGATCCTCGAACGAGACCAGAAGGTTCGGCCCGCTGCGCCGCAACAGCGCCAGATGCGACTCGCCCACGTCCCGCAGGAAGCCCCCCGCACCCGCCGAGGCGTCGAGCGCCTGGCGGTGCGCCGCCCGGGACAGGGTCTCGGGCGCGTCGGCTGGGTCGTCGGCATCGGCCATCAGGCGATTCCCTCCGGAACAGTTCGGAACGCGTTCGACGCTCAGGCTAGCGCGAAAAACCTTAACGTTCAGGCACAAAAACGCCCGGTTTGCTTGATATTCCAGGCGCATTGTCCCCGTATCGCGATCAGTGACCGTCTTTTGACCCTGCCGTCCGGGAATTCGCCTCAATGACCGACCCCGCCCGTCCCCGCATCACGGTGGTGACCTGCCTGCGTGACGAGGGGCCCTTCATCGTCGAATGGCTGGCCCATCTGCGCGCGCTCGGGGTGGACCGCGTGCTGGCCTATTCGAACGATTGTCGCGACTGGACCGCGGCGCTGCTGGACGCGCTCTCACCCGCGGGCGTCACACACGTGCCGCAGGGCGATATCCGCGACACGCCGGGGCCGGCGCCACAATGGCGCGCGCTCAGGGCGGCCTGGGACCATGACGCCTGCGCCGGTGCGGATTGGCTTCTGCATCTCGACCCAGACGAATGGATCGCCCTCGACGGGCCGGGCGACCTCGCGTCGCTGATCGCCGCGGCGGGCGAGGTGGACGGGATCGTGATGCCGTGGCGCCTCTTCGGGTCGTCGGGGCGGCTGACCCCCGGTTCCGGCCTGACGCCCGAGCGGTTTCGCCGCGCGGCCCCGGTCGGGCTGGCCTACCCGGCGCTGGCGAGTTTCGTGAAGACGCTGTTCCGGCGCGCCGGCCCGTTCGAGGGGTTCGGCATCCACCGGCCCCGGCAGGTGGGCGTGCCGCGTCTCGTGGACGACACGCTGGCCCCGCTCGACGAGTTCGCCGCCGCGCCCTCGCGCATCCTGCTCTGGCGCGGAGGCACCGCGCCCGCAGGCCGCCGCGTCCAGCTCAACCATTATTCCGTCCGCTCGATCCACGAATTCCTCGTCAAGCGCGGGCGCGGCCTGCCGAACCATGTGGGCAAGGCCATCGACCTGACCTACTGGGTGGAGCGCAACTTCAACCAGCATGAGTGCGACATGATCGATCCGCAGCTCGACGCGGTGCGGGCCGAATGCGCCGCCTTGCGGGCGCGGCCCGGCGTGTCCGAGGCCGAAGCCGCCTGCCGCGACGCCCATCGCGCCGCGCTGGAGGCCGTGCTCGCCACCGAAGAGGGCGCGGTCCTCTGCGGCCGCCTCGCGCTCGCCGGCGGCTCGGTCGCGCCCGATGCACGACTGGGGCGCGCGCTGGTAAGGCTGCGCCAGAGGGCGTCGCGATGATCGAGACCCGCCGCCTGTACGGCCGCGTCGTCGACGGCATCCGGGTGCTCGATGCGCTGGATGCGGGGAACGGGACCATCCGCGTATTCCTGGGGGCAGGCACGGACCCGAAGGCCGTCCGCGCGGTAGAAGGCTTCGCGCCGACCGGCGTCCTGGTCCATGGCGGCGCGCTGATGGTGCGCGGCACGGGGGCGGCGCATCTGCCGATGGGCGAGGGGGCGGCGCTGCCGTCGGCCCCCGCCGAGCCGGAGCTGTTCGACGGCCTGCGGGTCATCATGGGCGCGCGCAACGGTGAGACCCCCGCGCTGGTCGCCCAGTGGCTGCGGCACCACGCGGCCCTTAGGGTCGAGGCGGCGCTGATCCTCGACCGCACCCGGCCGCATGAGACGCCGCTGGCCGAGGGGCTGGCCGAGATCGAGGGCGACCTCCCCGACATGGCGCGCGTGGTCATCGTCACCTCGCCCCTGCCGCTAGGCGAGGGGCCGTCCGAGCGCCATCCGGTCAGCGCGCCGGACGCGCCCGGCAAGGACCGCATGGACGTCCCCGCCGACGATCCCTGGACCGCCGTGATGCGTGAGAACGTCATCTGGGAGGCGTTTCGCTGGCGGTTCCTGACCCGGGCCCGCGCGGTGGCGTTCCTCGATGTCTCGGATCTTCTGCTGCCGGGGGAGCGGGACCCGTTCAACGCGCTCGAAGCGTCAGAGCTGGGGGTGATCCCGCTTCTGGGTCGGCGGATCTATCCGTGGCGCATCCGGCCCGGTCTCGCGCCGACCTTCGGCGATCATGTCTGCACGCTGTTCGACAGCACCGGGGGCAACCGCCGCTGGATGGCCGACCCGCGCCGTATCCCCGAGGATCAGCCGTTCCGACTGGTGCGTATCGGCGGGCTGAAGCCCGACCCCGAAACCGCCGCATCGTTCCAGAGGGCGATGGGCGCGCGGACCTCCGAAGATGCGGGCCTGCCGCTCGCCCCGAAAAGCGGGCTGATCCTCGACCAGGATCTGCTCGCCCGGGCCCGCGAGGCATTCGGGGGCGACCCGATCCTGCCGCCGGTCTCGCGCGATGCGGGCGGGACGGACCTGCCTGCGGACCTGCCGGGGCGGACCGCGATCGTGACCTGCATGAAGAACGAGGGTCCGTTCATCCTCGAATGGCTGGCCTATCACCGCGCTATCGGCGTCGACGACGTGCTGGTCTACACCAACGACTGCACGGACGGGACCGACACGCTCCTCGACCTGCTCCAGGATCACGGCATCGTCCAGCATCGCGACAACCCGTTCCGAGACACCGACATGAAGCCGCAGCACGCCGCACTTGCCGCCGCCGAGGCCGAGCCCATCATGGCGCGCGCGGGCTGGGCGGTCTGCATGGACGTGGATGAATTCATCTGCATCCACGCGGGCGAGGGCCATCTGCGCGATCTCTATGCCGCGGTGGGCGACGCCAACATGATCTCGATGACGTGGCGCCTCTTCGGGAATGCGGACCTGACGGCGTTCGAGGATGCGAGCACGCTGGCGCGCTTCACTCGTTGCGCGCCCGAGCTGATCCGCAAGCCGCACCAGGCGTGGGGGTTCAAGACGCTGTTTCGCAACGTGAACGTCTACAAGAAGATGGGCGTGCACCGGCCCAAGGGCCTCAAGCCCGACCTACGCGAACAGATCACATGGGTGAACGGCTCCGGCGACCCGATGCCCGAGACAATGCTGCGCACGGGCTGGCGGTCGAAGATCGACACATATGGCTACGACCTGGTGACTCTGAACCACTACGCCGTGCGCGACGCCGAAAGCTTCCTCGTCAAGCGCGACCGGGGCCGCGTGAACCATGTCGAGCGCGATCAGGGCCTGGGTTATTGGTTTCGGATGAACAACAACGCCGAGGAAGACCGCGCGATCCAGCGGATGCTGCCCGCGATGCGCGCCGAGATGGACCGCTTGATGGCGCTGCCGGGCGTGGCCGAGCAACACGCGGCCTGCGTGGCGGCGCATCGCGCGCGGATCGCCGAACTGAAGGGTGGCGACGCCTTTGCGGGCTTCTACGCCGAGATCACCGGCGACCGGATGCAGCGGCTCAGCCGGATGCACACGCATTTCGGGGCGAATGTCTTCCTCGCGGGGCCGGACGTGGTGCCCGACGACGTGGTCGCCGGTGACCATCCGCCCGAGTTCTTCTTCACCGTCGACGGGGTGGAGGAGACCCAGCACTAGCGGGCCGCCCTAGCCGTCGCAGATCTCGCGCAGGCTTTGCCACGTCGTGTCGTCGATGATCGGCGGAAGCTCGGTCAGCGGCGCCTCGCCGCGGTCCAGACCGGCATGGGCCGCGAAGGCGGGCCAGGGCAGCCGGGCAGCGGCGAAGCCCGCGCGCAGGGTCTCGGTCGTGGCCAGCGGCGCCTCCGAGAGGAGAAGCGACTCGACATGCGCGTCGATTGCGTCGTCGGGCACCGCGCCCGACCCTAGGAGCCGCGTCAGGTCGATCGGCCCAAGACCCGCGAGGAAGCGCTGGATCGGTGGCGCGAGGCGCGCGGTGACGATCGCCGCCAGGAGATGCCCGGCCGCGACTTCGGGGTCGTCCTGTGTCACCAGCACCGTGTCCGACAGCGCGATTAGCCCGCCCGGCAGTGCCAGCGCGGGCTGCGGCAGGTCGCGCAGCACCGCGACGCGGATATTCGCGGTCGGCGATAGGCGGGTGGCGAGATTGGCCAGCGCCTCGTCCCCGAGGATGGTGCCGCAAGGCGGGCCGGTCAGTTGCGTTAGACCCATCAGCATCCGCTCGCCGATCTGTTCCCGCTGCGGCGCGGGCATGACGTTGGCCGCGTGGTCGCGCAGGGCACCGGGCAGCCACATCAGGAGAGTTCCGACGACTAGTCCGGCCACGAGGCCGACGGTCACGCGGCGCAGCGCACCGGGCCGCCGCCGCCCCATCTCGACCGCGTCGGACACGCGGTCCAGCGCGGCGATCATCTCGGGCTCGGCGATCTCCAATTCTTCCTCGGCGCCGGGTGCGGGCCGATAGCGGGCCGGCACCTCGCCGGGATTGATCCTGTCGAGCGCGGGCAGCGACCAGTGGCTGAGTGCCACCCCGGCGCGGTCCTGCACCACCAGTTCGGCCTCGCCGATGGCGACATAGACCTCGCGGCGCTGGGCATCCGCCGTCTCGCGCCAGAGCGCGGTCGTCTCGAACCGGTCGAGGCCGTCGAGCGCGGTCACGCGGCGCCGGCCTCGGCACGCACGCGGTCGCGGAGGACGAATTTCTGGATCTTGCCGGTCGAGGTCTTCGGCAGCGTTCCGAAGGTCACCGATTTGGGCGTCTTGAACCCGGCGAGGCGGGCGCGGACGAAGGCGATCAACTCGGCCTCGGTGGCTTCGGCGCCGTCCTTCAGCTCGACGAAGGCCGCGGGCACCTCGCCCCATTTATCGTCCGGCCGCGCGACCACGGCGCAGAGCGACACCGCGTCGTGATGCATCAGCGCGCCCTCGACCTCGACCGACGAGACGTTCTCGCCGCCCGAGATGATGATGTCCTTGGCGCGGTCCGCGATCTGGATATAGCCGTCGGGATGCTTGACCGCGATGTCGCCCGAGCGGAACCAGCCGCCGGCGAAGGCCTCGGCTGTGGCTTCGGGATTGCGGTAGTAGCCTTTCATCACCGCATTGCCGCGCATCGCGATCTCGCCTTGCGTCTTGGCGTCGGCAGGGACGGGGGTTCCGTCCTCGGCAAAGACGTCCACGCCCTCCATCATCGGATATGCGACGCCCTGCCGGGCGCGGAGCGCGGCCTTCTCGGCCTCGGGGGCGTGCGACCAGCGCTCGGGCTGCCAGACGTTCTCGACGACGTGGCCGTAGGTCTCGGTCAGGCCGTAGACATGGGTTACCTCGAACCCCGCCTCGGCCATCCGCGCCAGCGTCGCGGCGGGCGGCGGCGCGCCCGCGGTATAGACCTGCACGGTGTGGTCGAAGTCGCGTCGGTCTGCGGCGGGCGCATTGACAAGACCGTTCAGCACGATGGGCGCACCGCCGAAATGCGTGACGCCGCGCTCGGCGATCTCGGTATAGATCGCGGCGGCCGTGACGTCGCGCAGGCAGACGACGGTGCCGCCCAGCACGGGCATCATCCAGGTGTGGCACCAGCCGTTGCAGTGAAACAGCGGCACGACCACGAGGACGCGCGGATGCAGGACCATCCGCCACGAGATTACGGTGCCCATCGTCATCAGGTAGGCGCCTCGATGGTGGTAGACGACGCCTTTCGGCCGTCCCGTCGTGCCGGAGGTATAGTTGAGTGCGAGGCTCTCCCATTCGTCCTCGGGCATGATCCACGCCATCTGCGCGTCGGCGTCAGCCAGCAGGTCCTCGTAGACGGGGTGGCGTCCGCTGGCGGGGTGACCGGCCTCGGCGTCCGGGACCTCGATGATCGCGGGGGGCGCGTCCAGCGTGGCGCAGGCCTCTTCCACCAGATCGAGGAACTGCGTGTCGGCCAGCACCACCTTCGCGCCGCCATGCCCGAGGATATAAGCCACCGTGTCGACATCGAGCCGGGTGTTGATGGTGTTCAGGATCGCGCTGCAGGCGGGCACCCCGAAGCTGGCCTCGACCTGCGCGGGCACGTTGGGCAGCATCGTCGCCACGACGTCGCCCGGCCGCACCCCGAGCGCCGCCAACATTGCGGCCTGCCGGGTCACGCGGTCGCGGTACTCGGCATAGGTCCAGGAGCGGTCGCCATAGACCATCGCCTCGCGCTCGGGCCAGATCGCCGCCGCGCGGTTCAGATGCGACAGCGGCGTCAGCGCCACGTGGTTGGCGGGTCCGCGCTCCAGCCCGGTCTCGTCCTCCATCCAGCCCATGCCGTTCCCCCGTTGCGCGACGCCTGCCCGGCAGGGATAGTGGCGCGACCGAGGGGGCGGAGACAAGGGCACATGCAGGACAGACCGCTGGCCGCCGCCGGCTCGATCCTTCTCGCCATGGTGATCATCGGCTTCATCGACCAGTTCGTCTCCGTCATCGCCGAGACGTCGAGCGTGTGGACGTTCCATTTCCTGCGGTCGCTGATGATGCTGGCGCTGGCGGTGGGATGGCTCGCGCTGCGGGGCGACTGGCCGGTCGTGCGCGCCTGGCGCGGCGTCGCGGCGCGCGCGGCCTTCGTCGCCACCGCGATGATCATCTATTTCGGCTCGCTCGGGTTTCTTCCCGTGGCCCAGGCGGCGGCGGGTCTCTTCACCGCGCCGATCTGGATCCTGATCTTCTCGGTCGCGGTCTTCGGGCTGCGGATCGGGCCCGCGCGGATCGCGGCCATATTCCTCGGCTTCGCGGGCGTGATGGCGGTCCTGTCGCCCGACCTGTCGGACCTGACACTCGGGACTTTCGTACCCGTCATCGCGGGCGCCTGTTACGCCATGGCGGCGATCGCCACGCGCGAATGGTGCGCGGGCGAGGCGACGGTGACGCTCGCCATGGCGGTGTTCGTCATGCTGGGGCTCTACGGGCTCGCGGGGATCGGGATCGTGGCCGTCATCGGGGCAGGGGACGATTTCGTCACGCGGGGCTGGGTCACGCCGGATGCGGCGACGCTCGGGATCCTTCTCCTCCAGGCCGTGTGCAGCCTCGTCTCGGTCCTTCTGCTGACGCGCGGCTACCAGCTGACCGAGGCGTCGAAGGCGTCGGTCTTCGAATACAGCGTTCTGGCCACCTCGGCGTTCTTCGGCTGGCTGGTCTGGGGCGACGTGCTGATGCCGACCGGGTATCTCGGTCTCGTGGCCATCGCGGTGGCGGGTGCGATCATCGCGTATCGCGGGCGGACGCGCGAGGTCGCGGCATGATCCTGTCGCCCGGGCGCGGCTATGCCTTCGTCCATGTCCCGAAGACGGGCGGCACGGCCATGGCGCTGGCGCTGGAGGCGCGGGCGCAGGCGGATGACATCCTGATCGGCGACACGCCCAAGGCCGTGCGGCGGCGCGGGCGATTGAAGGGCGCGAAGGCGGCCGGGCGGCTTTGGAAGCACTCGACGCTGCGCGACGTGCGGGGTCTTCTGCCGGACGCGGTGCTCGACGCGCTTGTGCCGGTCACGCTGGTGCGCAACCCGTGGGATCGGATGGTCAGCTACTATCACTGGCTCCGGGCGCAGGAGTTCGACCATGCCAGCGTGGGTCTGGCCAAGGCGAAGTCATTCGATGCGTTTCTCGCCGATCCGCTGACCGAGGCCCAGATGCGCGCGCATCCCTATGCCTCCTACGTGGCGGGAGGAGGCGACCCGATCTTCATCCGGCTGGAACATCTCGCGACCGACCTGCCGCCTTTCGAGAAGCTGCTCGGCTTCAAGATCGACATGCCGCGCGTGAACCGTTCGGAGCGTGCGGCGGATTGGCGGGGCTATTACGACGCGGACGCGCGCGCACGGGTGGCCGAGATTTGCGCCGACGACATCGCGCGGTTCGGCTACGGCTTCGACGGCTGAGACGCGGCCGTCAGCGGAGCGTCCAGCTTTCCTCGGTCGAGTGGCCGCGCTTGGCCTGCATCACGATCAGCGTCTCGCGGATATAGAGGTGCTTGCAGTCCTGCTCGACCTCGATCCCATCGATCCGGGTCCGATGACACAGCGCGCCCCGGTTCCAGACCCAGCCGCCGGACACCGTCGAGCGGTCCTTTCGCCCGCCGATCCCGCCATTGCCGGCGAAGATCAGCGTTCCGCCGAACTCGTCGACCAGCGTTCGATCTGCGACCAGCATGCGGAACGCGCGTTCCGAGTTGATCCGCGTGAAGTCCAGCGCCTGCGCCGTCGTGGCGCAAGCGAGGGTCGTGAGGATCGTGGCCGTGATGAGGGCTTTGAGTTTCATGTCCCGTCTCCCATTCGGTTGGGGGGCTTCGGGACAAGTGGTGACCGCGGATTCGGGCTGCGTCGTGAAACGGATCGGGCACGTTCGGGAAACAATGAGGGCAAGGCGCCGGGCCGAGGACATTGCGACCGCGTCGGCGCATCGCCTTCTTTGCTCCCGAAATATGCCTGGGGGCCCGGGGGGCCTGCCCCCCGGCTGGAGGCTTGGTCCAGGGGGCTGGCCCCCCGGACCTCCGGCGTCAGGCCGCCTTGGCCGCCTGTGCGCCGTAGAAGGTCGACCCGTCCTCGGCCATCCGGCGCAGGAGCGCGGGGGTCTCGAACCGGGCACCATGCGATGCGGTCAGGGCCTCGGTCGTCTCGACCGCCCAGTCGGCGCCGACGATGTCGAGCCACG
The DNA here is from genome assembly GCF_046452375.1 of Jannaschia halovivens. Classification (NCBI taxonomy): domain Bacteria; kingdom Pseudomonadati; phylum Pseudomonadota; class Alphaproteobacteria; order Rhodobacterales; family Roseobacteraceae; genus Jannaschia; species Jannaschia halovivens. The sequence goes on from NZ_JBKFDJ010000001.1 coordinate 241,071, forward strand.
AGAACGGCCCGCCCGACCACGGCGCGAAGCCCCAGCCGAGGATGGCGCCGACATCGCCCTCGCGGATGTCGAGGAGCACATCCTCCTCGAGCGCCCGCACGGCTTCGAGCACCTGCGCGAAGAGCAGGCGGTTCTGCACCTCGTGGAGGTCGGGCTGGTCGTCCGCGACCGGGAACCGCTCGGACAGCCCGTCCCACAGGCCTTGGCGCTTCCCCTTGTCGTCATAGGCGTAGAAGCCCGAGTTCGACTTGCGGCCCAGACGGCCCTCGGCCTCCATGAAGAACAGCACCTCATCGGTGGTGTCGTCGTAATCGGCACCCATCGCGGCCTTGGTGGCCTTCGCGATCTTCACACCCAGATCGACGCTCGTTTCATCCGTCAGCTGGAGCGGGCCCAGCGGCATCCCGAGAAGCTTGGCCGCGTTCTCGATCAGGGCGGGCGCGACGCCCTCCTTCACCATGCGGATGCCCTCGTTGATGTAGGGGATGATGCAGCGGTTGGCGTAGAAGAACCGCGCGTCGTTCACCACGATAGGCGTCTTCCGGATCTGGCGCACGAAATCGAGCGCCTTGGCCACGGCGACGTCGCCCGTCTGCTTGCCCTTGATGATCTCGACCAGCAGCATCTTGTCGACGGGCGAGAAAAAGTGGATCCCGATGAACTGCTCGGGGCGCACGCTGGCCTTGGCCAGCTCGGTGATCGGCAGGGTCGAGGTGTTGGTGGCGAAGATGGCGTCATCGCCGATCACGGCCTCGACCTTCTTGGTCATCTCGGCCTTAACACCGACGTCCTCGAACACCGCCTCGACGATCAGGTCGCAGCCCTTCAGCGCGTCGAGATCGGTCGTGGCAGTGATGCGCCCGAGGACCGTATCCTTTTTTTCCTGCGTGACGCGTCTGCGGGCCATGCCCTTGTCGAGAATGCCCTCGGAGTAGGACTTGCCCTTGTCGGCGGCGGCCTGCTCGCGGTCGATCAGAACGACCTCGATCCCGGCCTGCGCGCTGACATAAGCGATGCCCGCACCCATCATGCCCGCGCCGAGGATGCCCACCTTGGAGACCCGCTGATCGGGCACGGAAGGGCGGTTCGCGCCCTTCTCGAGCGCTTCCTTGTTGATGAAGAGCGAGCGGATCATCGCCTCGGAGGACGGGTTCATCAGGACATGCGTGAACCAGCGCGCTTCGATCTTCAGCGCCGTGTCGAAGGGCACGAGCGCGCCTTCGTAGACCGCCGAGAGCAGAGCCTTGGCCGCCGGATAGACGCCTTGCGTCTTGCCGTTTACCATCGCGCTGGCACCCACGAAGGTCATGAAGCCTGCCGGGTGATAGGGCGCGCCGCCGGGCATCTTGTAGCCCTTGGCGTCCCACGGCTTGACGATATCGGCATCGGTCGCCGACAGGACCCATTCGCGCGCGGCGGCCAGCGGGTCGGCCACGACCTCGTCGATCAGGCCAGCGGACTTCGCCTTCTGCGGATCGCTGAGCTTGCCTTCGAGGAGGAAGGGCGAGGCGGCCATCGCGCCCATCTTGCGGGCCAGCCGCGTCGTGCCGCCCATGCCGGGGAAGATGCCGACGAGGATTTCAGGCAGGCCGATCTTGGCCTTGGCGTTGTCGGCGCAGAAGATGCGGTGACAGGCGAGCGGGATCTCGAGGCCGATGCCCAGCGCCGTGCCGGGCAGGGCGCAGGCGACGGGCTTGCCGCCCTTGAGGGTCTTCGGGTCCATGCCCGCACACTCGATCCGGCGCAGGATGCCGTGGCTCTTCATCAGGCCGTCGAACAGGCCCTTCGCGGGGTCGTCGCCCGCGCTTTCCTTCATTTTGGCGATGACGTTGAGGTCCATGCCGCCGGCGAAGCTGTCCTTCTTGCCCGACGTGATGACGATCCCCTTCACGGCATCGTCGGCCAGCGCTTGCGTGACGCAGGCGTCCAGGTCGTCCCAGCCCTGAAGGCTGAGGACGTTCATGGACTTGTCCTTCACGTCCCAGGTGATGACGGCGACGCCGTCGGCATCGGTCTCAAGGGTGAAATCGGTCATGGGGGTCTCCCGGTTCGGGTTCAAAGATCGCTCCCGTCGCCTTCGGGGGCGCGGGGCAGGAGGATGGGCCAGCGGGTGTCGGCGACGACCTCGGAGGTGGAGGCCACCTGCCAGATTTCGCCCGCGGCCTTGAGGGTCAGGCGGTTGAGATAAGGCGGAACGAGGCGGACCCCGTTGCGCAGGATGTGACTTTCATGGGTGCCCTCGATCGTCGTGCCTTCGGCATCGAGGAACACGGCCTCCTTGGCGATACGGATGTAGTCGGTGGCGCCGTTGCCGCGCAGCGAGGCGCACATCCCCTCGACGGTCGAGACCATCTCGTCCTCGGTCTCGATGCGGATCGTGCCGCTCATGGTTCGCACGAGGTGCGGCAGCGGGATATGCGTCAGCACCGTCGTCGCATCCCCGGCAAGGATGGCGGGTGACAGGATGTCGAGGACAGCCTGGTAGATCTCCCGCGCCGTGCCGGGGTCGAGGCTCGCGTCAGCTGGCATATCGATCTCCGTAACGTACATCCGAGGGGCGGAAGGACCGCAGCGTCGTGGTCGCGCAGAACGGCACGACGATGCGCCCCGACAGCCACTGTCCGTCAACGCGCCGCAGCGCCATCCGGCATTCGAACGGCGGTGCCACGTAGTTCCCGCCGCGCAGCACGTAGGTGACGTGCCGTCCCTCGATCAGATCGTCGTCGCCCGGGACGAACTCGGCCAGAAGGCAGACGCGATGATAGGCCGAGGCCCCGATCTCGCTCAGGCTGCGCCGGAACGCCTCCGTCGTCGCGAGGAGGGCGTCCCGGTCGAGGCGTTCGACCTGGCCGGTCTCGATCTCGATGACGTGCGGGTACACCTTCAGGTCCGCGACCGCCGCGAAGTCGCCGTTCCACAGCGCCTCGCTCACCCGGTCGAGATGGGCCTGGTAGATGTCCCGCGCGTCGCGCATCAGATGCGCTCGATGATCGTCGCGGCACCCATGCCCGACGCGACGCAGAGCGTGGCGAGGCCGTTGCCCTGACCCGTCCGCTCGAGCTCGTCGAGGAGCGTCCCGATGATGATCGCGCCGGACGCGCCGAGGGGGTGGCCCATGGCGATGGCACCACCGTTCACGTTCAGCTTGGAATGGTCGACGTCGAAGGCCTGCATGAAGCGCAGGACGACCGACGAGAACGCCTCGTTCACCTCGAAGAGGTCGATGTCGGAGATCGACATGCCGCTATCGGCGAGGATCTTCTCGGTCACGGGCACGGGGCCGGTCAGCATGATCGTCGGATCGGTGCCGATCTTGGCGGTCGCCTTGATGCGGGCGCGCGGGGTGAGACCCCATTTCTCGCCGAAGGCCTTGTTGCCGATCAGGACGCCCGCGGCACCATCGACGATGCCCGACGAATTGCCGGCGGTGTGGATGTGGTTGATTGCCTCGAGATGCGGGTACTTCATCAGTGCGATCTTGTCGAAGCCGGGCATCACCTCGCCCATGGCCTGGAAGGCGGGGTTCAGGCTGCCCAGCGACTGCATGTCGGTGCCGGGGCGGATATACTCGTCATGGTCGAGGATCGTCAGGCCGTTGACGTCGCGGACGGGCACGACCGAGCCGTCGAAGCGCTTGGCTTCCCATGCCGCGACGGCGCGTTTCTGGCTCTCGACGGCGAGGGCGTCGGCATCGTCGCGGCTGAAGCCGTACTCGGTGGCGATGATGTCGGCCGAGATGCCCTGGGGCACGAAATAGCTGTCCATGGCGATGGACGGGTCGACCGCGATGGCCGCGCCGTCCGAGCCCATGGCGACCCGGCTCATGCATTCGACGCCGCCCGCGATGTAGCCGTCGCCTGCGCCGCCCGCGACCTGGTTCGCGGCGAGGTTCACGGCTTCCATGCCGGAGGCGCAGAACCGGTTGATCGAAAGGCCGGGAATGCGCTCGTCGAGATTGGAGGCCAGCACGGCGGTCCGGGCAAGGCAGCCGCCCTGTTCGGCGACCTGGGTGGCGTTGCCCCAGATCACGTCTTCGACGGCGTGACCCTCGAAGCCGTTGCGCTGGGCGAGGTTGTCGAGCACCTGCGCCGAGAGACGGGCGGCGGTCACCTCGTGCAGGCTGCCGTCCTTGCGGCCCTTGCCGCGCGGCGTGCGGATGGCATCGTAGATATAGGCTTCGGTCATGTCGGGACTCCGTCTTGGCGATCCGAGGGATTGCCGGGCATCAGATCGTAGGGGTGTTTCCAGCCCGGCCGCGCCGCGATGCGGTCGAGCCAGGCGTCGATTGCGGGCCATTCGGCGCGGTCGAAGCCGAAGGGTTCGGGATAGTAGAGATAGCCGGAGCAGGAGATGTCGGCATTGGTGATGCCGTCGCCCACGATCCAGTCGCGCCCCGTGAGGTGCGCGTCGAGCGTGCCATAGGCGGCGCGCAGACGGCCAAGGTTGAAGTCGATCACGGGCTGCGGGCGCTTGGCCTCGGGCAGGAAGTTCATCAGGAAGCGCGTCATGCCGGCGACCGAGCTGAGCTTATGGTTGTCCCACAGGACCCAACGCAGCACCTCGTATTTCTCGTCGCCATGTCCGGCATGCAGGCCGCTGCGGTCGCTGACCCATTGCTGGATCGCGCCCGATTGGCTGAGCCGGACATCGCCGTGGACCAGAAGCGGTGCCTCGCCCATCGGGGCCCCGTCGCGCCACTCGGCGGTCCGGGTCTGGCCGCCGAAGAAATCCACGAAGACCGGCGCCCACTCCAGCCCCGCGAGTTGCAGGGCGAGTGCGGCCTTGTAGCTGTTTCCACTCTCGCCGAAGCAGTGGAGCTGGATCGTCATGTCGGCGCGTCCTCCCTGAACGGCGTCACTGTAAGCCCCCCGAAGCCGGGGGCCAGCCCCCGGACCCCCGACATATTTCGGGAACATCGAGGGCGGTTTTCGGATGGCCACTCGCGGTGCGGCCACCCGAACGGTCAGTCGGCGGCGTCGCGTGCCGCGCGCTTCTCGAGCATCGCTTTATGCAGACCCAGCCGGTGGGGCAGATTCTCGCGGTGGGCGATACTGTCGAGGTTCTCGAAGACGAAGCTCAGCGCCTCGCCTTCGCCCAGACCCGTCTCCTCGGCAAAGGTCCGGAGGCGGCGGTAACCGGCCTCGGACATCTGCGCGGGAAAGCGGCGGGTCAGGCGTTGGGCGCGGGGCATGGCATCTCCGGTAAGCGTTCGGCCCGCGCACGGTGCGCGGGCCGATCCGTGGTCATCAGAACGCGGTGGCTTCGAGGCCCATGATCGTGTCCGGGCCGGTCTGGATCCGTGCGAGATGCATCGACGTCGCCGGAAGCTGGCGCGCCATGTAATAGCGCCCCGTTGCGATCTTGGCTTCGAGGAAGTCGCGATCGGCGCCCGGCTCGTCGAGCTTGAGCTGCGCGGCCTTGGCCATCCGGGCCCACATCAGGCCGAGGCAGACATGGCCCATCATGTGCATGAAGTCATACGACCCGGCCAGCGCGGCATTGGGGTTCTTCATGCCCTGCTGCATGAAGTACATGCCCGCTTCCTGCAGGTCCTTCGATGCGGCCTTGAGCGGGTCGATGAAGCCCTTCATGGCCTCGTCGTCCTTGTGCTCGGCGCAGAACGACTTGACCATCTCGAAAAAGGCCATGACGTGCTTGCCGCCGTCCTGTGCGAGCTTGCGGCCCACAAGGTCGAGCGCCTGCACCCCGTTGGCGCCCTCGTAGATCATGGCGATCCGGGCGTCGCGGGCGAACTGCGACATGCCCCATTCCTCGATATAGCCATGGCCGCCATAGACCTGCTGCGCGGCAGTGGCGTATTCGAAGCCCTTGTCGGTCAGGAAGCCCTTGATGACCGGCGTCAGCAGCGAGATCAGGCCGTCGGCATCCGCGTCCTCGTTTCGATGGGCGCGATCGATCATCGTCGCACCCCAGAAGGTGAAGGCGCGGGCACCCTCGACGAAGGACTTCTGGTCCATGAGGTTCCGGCGGATGTCCGGGTGGACGATCAGCGGATCGGCCGGGCCATCGGGGTTCTTGGTGCCGGTCACGTCACGGCCCTGAAGCCGGTCGAGCGCGTAGGCCAGCGCGTTCTGATATGCGATCTCGGCCTGGGCGTAGCCCTGCAGGCCGACGCCCAGCCGCGCCTCGTTCATCATGGTGAACATGGCGCGCATGCCCTTGTGCTCGGTCCCGAGCAGGTAGCCGGTCGCCTCGTCGTAGTTCATCACGCAGGTCGAGTTGCCGTGGATGCCCATCTTCTCCTCGATCTTGCCGACCGAGACACCGTTGCGGGCACCGATATTGCCGTCGTCATCGACAAGGAACTTCGGCACGATAAAGAGCGACACGCCCTTGATACCCTCGGGGCCGTCCTTGATCTTCGCCAGCACGAGGTGGACGATGTTGTCCGCCATGTCGTGGTCGCCCGCCGAGATGAAGATCTTCTGCCCGGTGATCTTGTAGGAGCCGTCGGCTTGCGGGTCGGCCTTGGTGCGCATCATGCCCAGATCGGTGCCGGCGTGGGGCTCGGTCAGGTTCATGGTGCCGGTCCACTCGCAGGAGACCATCTTCGGCAGCCACTTGGCCTTCTGGTCCTCGGTCCCGTGCACGTAGATCGCCGAATAGGCGCCGTGGGTCAGGCCCTGGTACATGTTGAAGGCCATGTTGGCCGCCGACATGATCTCGCCCACCGCCGTGTGCGCGACGTAGGGAAGGCCTTGGCCGCCATAGGCCTCGTCGGCGTCGAGCGCGGTCCAGCCGCCGTCGCGCACCTGGTCGAACGCGTCCTTGAAGCCCGTGGGCGTGCGCACGATGCCATTCTCCAGCGTACAACCTTCGGTGTCGCCCACCGCGTTCAGGGGATGCAGCACCTCGGTCGCGAGCTGGCCCGCCGCATCGAGGATCGCACCGGTGAAATCGCGGTCGAGATCCTCATAGCCGGGCACGTCCTGCTCGGAGATCCGGAGCGTGTCGTGCAGGACGAACTGCATGTCCTTGGTGGGGGCGGTGTAGCTGGGCATCGTCGTGTCTCCCTGGGTCTTTCGGTCGTAGGGGCGGCACCGGGCCGCCCAAGATTCGTGTCGGTCAGCCCGCCTTGCGAGGCTGCATATCGGCCATCATGCGCTGGCCCCAGCGCAGCTGCTCTTCCAGCTCGGCGATGGCGGCATTCAGCTCGTCGCGCTGCACGATCATGCTGTCGAGACGCTCGCGCCCGATCTCGTAGCTGCGGCTGAGCTGGGTGAACTGCCCGTCGCCAAGATCGTAGAGATCCAGAAGCTGGCGAATCTCCTCGAGCGAGAAGCCGAAGCGCTTGCCGCGGAGAATCAGCTTGAGGCGGGCGCGGTCGCGACGGGTGAACCAGCGACGCTGGCCTTCGCGCTGTGGAAACAGCAATTCTTTTGCCTCGTAGAAGCGCAGCGTGCGCGGCGTGACGTCGAACGCGTCGCACATCTGTCTGATGGTCATCAGGTCGTCTGACATACCGGGTCCTCGTTATCCGTTCGTTCGCCGTGCGACATGCGAATTCCGGCCCGCTTCTACAAACATGGCTGACGTTGACGTAACCCATACGTCACGTCACTTTCAGCTTTACGTCAGAATTGCCAACGTCAACCGCGGTTCGAAGCAATAATGCTGCGTTTCGGAGGGGGCGATTTCAGGCGTCGGGCATGTTGGCGGCCACGTGCTCGCGCAGGCCGCGCAGCTCGGCGATGGCCTCGTCGAGATGACGCCGACGCTCCGCCAGCTCGTCGAGCTGTCCATCGGCAAGCGTGATCCAGGCCTTCATCTGTGTGCGCCCCTCGGGGTCGGCATCATAGAGCTCCAGCCATTGCCGGATCTCCTCGAGCGAGAAACCGAACTTTCGTCCCCGGAGGATCAGCGTCATCCGCGCGATGTCGCGGGCGCCGTAGAAGCGGGCGCGGCCTTCGCGATCGGGCGACAGCAGTTCGATGTATTCGTAGTGGCGCAGCGTCCGGGGCGTCACGTCGAAACGCGCGCACATCTGCTTGAAGTCCAGTCTTTCGGACATCGGCCATCCTCCACTGCGGCATTCTGGCACGGTTCGGACGGTGCTGTCCATCGGAGGGCCTTGCCCGTCCGGCCCCCGCACGGCAAGGCTGGCCCCATGACCGACACCGCCGAGACCACCCAGGCAAACCGCAACCGCGCGGCGCAGCAGTTCATCGCGGCCCTGCCGCATTCGCGCGCCCTTTCGATGGAGGTCGAGGCGGTCGCGGCGGGACAGGCCACCGTCTCGATGCCGTGGTCCGAGCATCTGGTCGGCGATCCCGCGACCGGCGTGATCCATGGCGGCGCCGTCTCGGCGCTGATGGACACCTGCGGGGGCGCTGCCGTGCTGAGCCATCCGTCCCAGCCCACGACCACCGCGACGCTGGACTTGCGTATCGACTACATGCGGGGCGCGCGTCCCGGTCAGCGCATCGTCGCGCGCGCGGTTTGCCACCACGTCACGCGGTCGGTCGCCTTCGTGCGCGCCGAGGCCTTCGATGAGGAGAACGGCGCGGGCCCGGTCGCGGTGGCCAACGGCGCGTTCAGCGTCTCGCTGCCGGAGGAGGGCGCGTGAACCGGCCCGAACCCATCCAGGTCGTCAAGCAGCGCCGCGACGCGGCCCTTCGCGCCCTTGTCGGCGGCGTGCCCTATATCCGCTTTCTCGGCATCGCCTTCGACCGGCGCGGCGACGAGCTGACGGGTGTTCTGCCCTTCGACGAGAAGCTGATCGGCAATCCGGGCCTGCCCGCGCTGCATGGTGGCGTGACGGCGGCCTTCCTCGAGGTAACGGCCATCGTCACGCTGTCCTGGGCGATGCTCTGGGACGATCTGGAGAACGGCCGGCTGGATGCCGACGCCCTCAGCCCCGAGACGCTGCCGCGCCTGCCGAAAACGATCGACTTCACGATCGACTACCTGCGCTCGGGCCTGCCGCGCGACGCCTATGCGCGCGCGCGCCTCAATCGGTCCGGACGCCGCTATGCCAGCGTCCATGTCGAGGGCTGGCAGGACAACCGCGACCGTCTCTTCGCGCAAGGGACCGGCCATTTCCTGATGCCGCGCCGGGATGGCTGACGGCGGCGCGCTGTCGCATCGCCGCGTCCTGAAGATCGCCCTGCCGGTGGTGCTGTCGAACGCGACGGTGCCGATCCTCGGTGCGGTCGACACCGGCGTCGTGGGCCAGATGGGCGAGGCGGCCCCGATCGGCGCGGTGGGAATCGGCGCGGTGATCCTCTCGGCGTTCTACTGGCTCTTCGGGTTCCTCCGGATGGGCACGACCGGGCTTGCGGCGCAGGCGGTGGGCGCCGAGGACGAAGCCGAGCTGGCGGCGATCCTGTCGCGCGCGCTTTTGATCGCGGGGGCGGCGGGGCTGGCGCTGATCGCGCTGCAGGCGGGGCTTTTCGCGGCGGCCTTCCGCGTCTCGCCCGCCGAAGCCGCGGTCGAGGACATGGCGCGCGACTACATGGCCATCCGCATCTGGTCGGCGCCGGCGGCCATTGCGGTCTACGGCATCACCGGCTGGCTCATCGCGCAGGAGCGGACGGGTGCGGTGCTGGCCGTGCAACTGGCGATGAACGGCGCGAACATCCTGCTCGACCTGTGGTTCGTCCTCGGGCTCGGATGGGGCGTGCCCGGCGTCGCCTGGGCCACCTTCATCGCCGAATGGTCCGGCGCGGCGCTGGGCCTCTGGCTCTGCCGGGGGGCGTTTGCGGGCGAAGCGTGGCGGAGCGTCGAGCGGGTCTTCGACGGCGCGCGCGTTCGCCGCATGGCCAGCGTCAGCGGCGACATCCTGATCCGCTCGGTCCTGTTGCAGGCGACCTTCGTGTCCTTCCTGTTCTTCGGGGCGGACCTGGGAACCGTGACGCTGGCGGCCAATCAGGTGCTGCTCCAGTTCCTCTCGGTCACAGCCTTTGCGCTCGACGGCTTCGCCTTCGCGGCCGAGGCACTGGTGGGCCGGTTTTTCGGGGCAGGGGATCGGGCCCGACTGCGCCGCGCGGTGGTGCTGAGCGGGGTCTGGGGCTTGGGGATGGCGGCGGCGCTGGCGCTGGCCTTCGGCGTGGGCGGGGCGGCGCTGGTGGCGCTCATGACCACCTCCCCGGAGGTCCGGGGCGAGGCGGCGAATTACCTGCCGTGGACGGCGCTGGCCCCACTGCTGGGAGTCTGGCCCTTCATGCTCGACGGCGTCTTCATCGGGGCGACTAGGTCGCGCGACATGCGCAACATGATGATCGTCAGTTTCGCCATCTATCTGGGCGCCGTGGCGGTGCTGCTGCCGGCCTTCGCCAACCATGGCCTCTGGGCGGCGCTGATGATCAGCTTCGTTGCGAGAGGGGCCACATTGGGCGCGCGCTACCCGGCGCTGGAGCGTGCGGCGCAGGGCGGGTCCGGGGGACGCCCCCCGGACCCCCGGCGCGCGGCATGATCGCAACGCGGCCGGGTCGGGCTCAGGCGAAGAGCGTCTCGAACCGGCCGCGATAGAGGTCCGAAAGCGCTTCGAGCGGGGCTTCGGCGGTGCCGAAGCGGACCATGCCGCCGCCGAATTGTCCGACCATCGTCAGGGGCACGTCGGCCTGTCCGGCGGCTACCATCAGGGCTTCGGCACTGTCGAAGGTGCAGGCGAGGAGGTAGCGGCCCTGATCCTCGCCGAAGAGCTCGGCCGTATCGGCGGGGTCGAGGGTGACGCCGAGGCCGTTCGCCTCGGCCAGCGTGAACGCCGCGAGGGCCAGCCCCCCATCGGAGAGATCGGTGCAGGCGGTGATCCAGCCCGCATTGGCGAGGACGAACTCGCCATGGGCGCGCTCGGCCGCGAGATCGACCTCGGGCGCGTCGCCATCCTCGCGGCCCAGATGCTCGGCCAGCAGCGCGGACCGTCCGAGATGGGTGCCCGCCCCGCCGAGGAGGAGCGCGATCATGCCGTTCGTCACCCGGCCCTGGATGCGGCGTCCGAGGTTCTCGATCAGGCCGACGGCCCCGATGGTCGGCGTGGGGTCGATACCCGCGCCGTCGGTCTCGTTGTAGAGCGACACGTTGCCCGACACGATCGGCATGTCGAGCGCGGTGCAGGCCGCGCCGATGCCCCGGATCGCGCCGACGAACTGGCCCATGATCTCGGGCTTCTCGGGGTTGCCGAAATTGAGGTTGTCGGTCGTGGCCAGCGGTCGCGCGCCCTTGGCGACGAGGTTGCGATAGGCTTCGGCCACCGCCTGCGCGCCGCCGCGTTCGGGGTTGGCGCGGACATAGCGGGGCGTGACGTCCGAGGTGAAGGCAAGGCCCTTGTCGGTGCCGTGGACGCGGATCACGCCCGCGTCGAGGCCGGGCGTGACGACCGTATCGGCCATGACCTGCGTGTCGTATTGCGCGACGACCCAGTCGCGGGCGCAGTAATTCGCGCTGCCGATGAGGGCGCGCAGGCCGTCGATCGGGTCGACGGGCGGAACATGGGCGAGGGGGGCCGCCTCGGGCGTCGGAACCCAGGGCCGGTCGTATTCCGGCGCTGACGACGCGAGGGTCGAGAGCGGCAGGTCGGCCTTCACCTCGCCCCCGTGGACGATCACGAAGCGGTCCTCGGCGATGGTCTCGCCCACGATGGCGAAGTCGAGGTCCCATTTCTCGAACACGGCGCGGGCCGCGTCCTCGCGCGCGGGGTCGAGCACCATGAGCATCCGCTCCTGACTTTCCGACAGCATCATCTCGTAGGCGGTCATCGCGGTTTCGCGAACCGGTACGGCATCGAGGTCGAGCCGGATGCCGAGGCCGCCCTTGTCGCCCATCTCGACTGCCGAACAGGTCAGGCCGGCGGCCCCCATGTCCTGAATCGAGACAACCGCGCCCGTGGCCATCAGCTCGAGCGTGGCTTCCATCAGCCGCTTCTCGGTGAAGGGGTCGCCGACCTGCACGGTCGGGCGCTTCTCCTCGATGGTGTCGTCGAATTCCGCGCTGGCCATGGTCGCGCCGCCGACGCCGTCGCGCCCCGTCTTGGCGCCGAGATAGACCACCGGCCGCCCGACACCCGAGGCTGCCGAGTAGAAGATCGCGTCCGCATCCGCGATGCCCGCGGCGAAGGCGTTCACGAGGCAGTTGCCGTTGTAGCTGGCATGGAACCGGACCTCGCCGCCCACGGTCGGCACGCCGAAGCAGTTGCCGTATCCGCCCACGCCCTCGACGACGCCATGGACCAGTTGGCGCGTCTTGGGATGCGACGGTTCCCCGAAGCTCAGCGCGTTCATCGCGGCCACGGGCCGCGCGCCCATGGTGAACACGTCCCGAAGGATGCCACCCACGCCGGTCGCGGCGCCCTGGTAGGGTTCGATATAGGACGGATGGTTGTGGCTCTCCATCTTGAAGACCACCGCCTGCCCGTCGCCGATATCGACGACGCCCGCGTTCTCGCCGGGGCCACAGATGACCTGTGGGCCGGTGGTGGGCAGGGTCTTCAAGTGGAGCTTGGAGGATTTGTAGGAGCAGTGCTCGTTCCACATCGCCGAGAAGATGCCAAGTTCGGTGAAGCTCGGCTCGCGGCCCATGATTTCGAGAATGCGGTCGTATTCGGCGGGCGACAGGCCGTGGGCCGCGATCAGGTCGGGGGTGATGGCGGGGTCGGACATGCGCGGCGGAACTCGGGCTGGGGCAGGATCGCGCCCCTCTTACGGCAGGTCCAAGGGGGGGTCTAGCGGGCGGGGGATCGCGCCGAGCGCCGGGGTCAGGTCGCCATAGCCCGTGTGCCGCCGCTCATAGGTCAGCTCGAGGGACGCGGCCGCCGCGCGCGCCCGCGCATCAAGGGCGGGATCGTCGGTCTGGGCGAGGTAGACGAGGCGCCTGTAGTGGCCGAAGTACATGTCCCGCAGCTCGGGATGGCGGTCGAGACCCAGCGGGCGCGTGACGAAGGCGTCGAAGGACCGCGCAAGGAAATCCGTCAGGTAGAAGGCGTCGACCTCGCCCCGCGCGGCGAAGGCCTCGACGCCGTCGTAGAACGCGTAGCAATGCGCGCCGGGCAGCATCGCGATGCCCTGCGCCTCGGTCAGCCGTCCCAGCGCGCCGCCGGTGCCGCAATCGGCATAGGCGAGGAAGGTCGCGCCGTAGCCCTTGGCAGCGTCGAGCGCGGCGGTCACGGCGGCGGGAATGCGGTCGGGATGGTTGTGCAGGATCGCGGGCAGGCAGTGGAGGTCGATATGGTCGAGCCCGGCCTGCCGCGTGATGGCCGTGATCTCGTGGGCGAGCGCGCCGCAGGCGAGGACGAGGACGCGGGCCGCGCGGTCGGCGGGGGCGCGGGGTGTCAGGCCCTCGCGGATCAGCGGATCGTCGGCAGGCGGGGCGGCCCCGAGGCGCGCCGCACGGCCGCCGCGTCGCGCGGTCATGGCGCGAGCTTGACCGCCGTGCCGTAGGCCACGACCTCGGAGGCGGCCTGCGTGATGGTCGAGGTTTCCAGCCGCATCCCCACCACCGCGTCGGCACCCAGAAGCCGCGCCTCCGACAGCATCCGGTCGATCGCCTGTTCGCGCGCGCCGGTCAGCAGGGCCGCGTATTCCTTGACCTCGCCGCCCACGAGGTTGCGCAGGCCCGCGACGATGTCCGACCCGATATGCTTGGCGCGCACGGTCGAGCCCTTCACGAGCCCGAGGCAGTGCGTGACCTCGCGCCCCGGCACGCCGTCGACGGTGGTGATGACCGGGTCCATGGTCACTCCATACGGTCGTAATGGTCGTCCTCGGCATTGCCGAGCCGGTCGCCGACGATGCGGACGGCGATATAGGCCACCAGGGCCGCGGGAATGGCCAGAAGCCAACCACCGGGCCAGGCGAAGGCCGAGGCGATGACGGCCCCGAGCCAAAGCGTCGCGCCGCCGGCGGCGATCACGATGACGAGGATCAGGACAAGACGGTCGAGGGGCATGCGCGGGCCTCCGCAGGTCAGGTTCCCTATCTAGATACGCATGGTATGCGGCGATTCCAATCCGCGCGGGGCACGCGGCCCGCCGGCATTGACACGGGCGGGGCGGCTGTCAGCTTGACGGCCGGGCAGGGAGGCGCGCATGGCGGAGGATATGAAGGTCGTGGTGATGGGCGTTACCTCGACGGGCAAGACGGAGACGGGGCAGCGGCTGGCCGCGGCGCTGGACGGGGCCTTCGTCGATGGCGACGATCTGCACCCGGCGGCCAATGTCGAGAAGATGGCGCAGGGCACGCCGCTCGAAGACGCGGATCGCTGGCCCTGGCTGGACCGGATCGGCGACGTGCTCGGCGCGGCGGACGGCACCATCGTGGTGGCCTGCTCGGCCCTGAAGCGCAGCTATCGCGACCGCATCCGCGCGCGGGGCGGCGACGTGCGCTTCGTGCATCTGACCGGGCCGCGCGACGTGATCGCCGCGCGCATGGCCGAGCGGACGGGGCATTTCATGCCAGTCTCGCTGCTGGACAGCCAGCTGGCCACGCTGGAGGTCCCGGGCGCCGAGGAGGGGGTGGTGACGGCCGACATCACGCGCCCCCTCGACGTCATCGCGGCCGAGGCCGCCGGCGCCCTGCGCCGGGGCTGACCCCGGCGGGCCTGCCCTAGCGGGCGTGCTGGGGCAGGATGCGGGCCACGGCGGGCCGCGCCTCGATCCGAGCCTTCAGGGCCGAGAGCTTCGGGAACTCCGCCAGCGGCACGCCATCGCCGTCGAGCCAGCGCAGAACCACGAAGAGATGCAGGTCGGCGACCGAGAACTCGCCCACCAGCCAATCGCTGTCGAGCCTCGCCTCCAGATAGTCGGCGCAGTCCCGCATCGTGCGCGGCACCTCCGCGGTCATGGCGGCCTGTGCTGCGGCATCACCGGTCCAGCGGTGGCCACGCATTTTGTGGGCATGGTTCACATGCACGGTCGAGGCGAGGTAGGACATCGCCTCGCGCACCTTCGCGGCCTGCCACGGATCGGTCGGCATCAGCTCCGCATCCGGGTGGGTCGCCGCGATCCATTCGAGCGTCGCGGGCGTCTCGGTCAACACGCCCTGCGGCGTGACAAGCGCGGGCACGCGCGCCTTGGGGTTCACCGCGAGGAAGGCCGGTGCGGTCTGGTCGCCGGCCTTGAAATCCAGCCATGCGACCCTGTAGTCAGCGCCGGCTTCCTCGAGCGCGGCATGGACGGCGAGCGCGACCGTACCCGGCGCGGCGTGAAGGGTCAGGGTCATCTCGGTCTCCGGGCTCTGCGACGCCGCAGTCTGGACGGGCGGGCGGAGGAGTTCAACGCGTTCGGTGCCGGGTCGTCTTGCCGCAAGGCCAGGGGGCGCATGGCCCGGTGTCGCCCAAGGACGTGGCGGTCGCGCCGAGCGTGTACGACACACGGAGCGCCGGCGACGGCGACCCGTTTCAAGTCATGGATATCGATCGGGGGACGACGCGCGCCAGCGCCAGAAGATCCGCCGGGGGCCTCGTGGGCCGCGACTAGCTGGCGGCCATCTGGTTGTGCTTGCGGGCCATGAAATCCTTGGCCGTCTCGACCGCCACGGCCGCGTCGCGGCAATAGGCGTCGGCCCCGATGGCGCGCCCGAACTCCTCGTTGAGCGGCGCACCGCCCACGAGGACCG
Organism: Jannaschia halovivens; assembly: GCF_046452375.1. NCBI lineage: Bacteria > Pseudomonadati > Pseudomonadota > Alphaproteobacteria > Rhodobacterales > Roseobacteraceae > Jannaschia > Jannaschia halovivens. The sequence continues at coordinate 256,640 of NZ_JBKFDJ010000001.1, forward strand.
TATAGTCGTCGCGGATGCCCTTCTCGACCAGCGTGTCGATCACGACCTTCATGTAAGGCATCGTCGTCGTCAGCAGGGCCGACATCCCGAGGATGTCCGGTCCCTCGCTTTCGAGCGCCGCGAGATAGGCGTCGACCGAGTTGTTGATGCCCAGATCGACGACCTCGAAGCCGGCGCCCTCCATCATCATCGAGACGAGGTTCTTGCCGATGTCGTGGATGTCGCCCTTCACCGTTCCGATCACCATCTTGCCAACGCGCGGCGCGCCCGTCTCGGCCAACAGAGGCTTCAGGATGGCCATGCCGCCCTTCATCGCGTTCGCCGCCAACAGAACCTCGGGGACGAAGAGGATGCCGTCGCGGAAATCGTGGCCGACGATCGTCATGCCACCGACCAACGCCTTGGTCAGGATGTCGTAGGGCTGCCAGCCCCGCTCCAGCAGAATGCCGACGGCTTCCTCGATCTCTTCGCGGAGGCCGTCATACAGGTCGTCGAACATCTGCTGGACGAGTTCATCGTCGTCCAGCTCGCTCAGGACGATGTCGTCTTCATCGGACATGGGCACGGCCTCCGGGCTGATCTTGTTCCCATGTGGAGCGCCGGGCGCCGTTTGACCAAGCGAAATACGACAACAGGATGTTGCGGCGCGACTCATGTTGTCGTCGGGGTGCCGGCGTTCTATATTTGTTCTTATCGCTGCCGCCCCGGAGGAGCCGTCATGGATCACGAGATGCCACGCCTGATGGATGGATCGACCCCCGTTGCCGCACGAGGCGCCTTGTCCAACCGGGCGGGACGCTACGAAGGCCACGCACGGGACACCGTGTTCGAGGGCGCGGTGCCCACCACGGTGCGCGACGAGACGGCCCGGAAAGTGATCTCGACCAACCGTTCGCCGGATCTCGGGTTCGACCGGTCGGTGAACCCCTATCGCGGCTGCGAGCATGGGTGCATCTATTGCTACGCCCGCCCGACCCATGCGTGGCTGGGCCTGTCGCCGGGCCTGGATTTCGAAACCAAGCTCATCGCACGCCCCAACGCCCCCGAGGCGCTGGCCGCCGAACTGGGTGCGCGGGGCTATGTGCCGAAGACGATGGCGCTGGGGACGAACACCGACCCCTACCAGCCGATCGAGGCGAAGCGGCGCATCATGCGCGGTCTGCTCGAGGTGCTTCGAGACCACGCCCACCCGACCGCGATCACGACGAAGGGGACGCTGGTCGAGCGCGATATCGACATCCTTTCGGAGATGGGACCGGAGCTGTGCCGCGTCGGGCTTTCGGTGACCACGCTGGACGATGCCCTGGCCCGCAAGCTGGAGCCTCGGGTTCCGGTGCCGTCGCGCCGGTTGAAGGCGATCGAACGGTTGGCTTCGGCGGGCGTGACGGTGCGGGTGATGGTATCACCGACCATTCCCGGCCTGACCGATCACGAGGTCGAGGCGATCCTGCACGCCGCGCGCGAAGCGGGCGCGCAGGCCGCCAGCATGATCCCCCTGCGCCTGCCTCTCGAAGTTGCGCCGCTTTTCGAGGAATGGCTCGCGACCCATGTGCCCGACCGCGCGCGGAAGGTGCTGAACCGGGTGCGGGAGTTCCACGGCGGCAAGCTCTACGATGGCGGGTTCGGGCACCGGATGCGGTGCAGGGGTGTCCATGCCGACCTGCTGCAACGCCGGTTCGACCGGGCCTGCGCGTCGCTGGGGCTGGCCTACCGCCTGCCGCCGCTGCGTTGCGATCTCTTCCATGTGCCGGTGCGGGCGGGCGATCAGCTGGCGCTTCTCTAGCGCCCGGCGCACGCACGCCTGCGCAGGTTGCGCGAGGGTCGATCCCTCGCGGTCCGGTCAGGCCCGTGCGCGCCGCCGCCTATTGCCTGACCGGTCGCGGGTCGGGGCGTTGCCGTCCGTGCCGTCGCTGTCCGACGAGAACCCGCCCAATGCCTCGGCGATGGCCGACAATTCCGGCGTATTACCGTGTGGCCGGGTCTCCAGTGCGTCCCGCATCGCGCGCAGGTGGTCGGGCGTCGTGCCGCAGCAGCCGCCGATGATCGTGGCACCCGCGTCGCGGGCCAGCACGGCGTAATCGGCCATCAACTCGGGCGTGCCGTCGTAATGGATGTGGCCATCGTGGTATTTCGGGATGCCCGCGTTGCCCTTGGCGATGAGCGGACGGTCGGTCGCGCCGAAGCCCATCACGGTGCGCAGGAGATCCGACGCGCCGACCCCGCAATTCGCACCGTACGCGACCGGCTTGTGCGCCAGCTTGCCGATCAGCCGCGTCATCGCGTCCGAGGTCGTGCCCATCATCGTGCGACCTGCGGTGTCGAAGCTCATCGTGACGCACCATGGCATATCGGCGCGCGCGGCGGCTTCGGCGGCGGCGCGCAGTTCCTCGGGCGCGCTGATCGTCTCGACCCAGAGCACGTCGGCGCCGCCCGCCTTCAGGCCCTCGGCCTGCTCGTGGAAGATCTCGACCGCTGCGTCGTGGGTCAGGGGCCCCATCGGCTCCATGATCTCGCCGGTCGGCCCCATGGAGCCTGCGACGATCACCGGACGCCCAGCCGCATCGGCGATCTCGCGCCCGATCTCGGCACCCTTACGCGACAACTCGTGCGCCCGGGCCTGACCGTCATGCAGCTTCAGACGCGCGGCGTTCGACCCGAACGTGTTGGTCAGGAAGATGTCCGACCCGGCATCGACGGCCCCCGAATAGAGGCGTTTGACATCCGCCACCCGCACATCGTTCCAGAACTCCGGCGCGTCTCCGGATTCGAGACCCATGTTGAACAGGTTTGTCCCCGTCGCGCCGTCGGCCAGCAGCCAGTCGCGCTCGCGCAGAAGGGTGGTCAGAGCGTCGGACATCGGGCGGACTCCGGGGAGGGAAACGCCGCGCGTATGACGCGCGCGGGACATGCGCGCAATCGCATATCCCGCATCAGGAACATGAGCTTCAGGCCAAGATCAGTGGGTCTCGGCCATCACCTGTTCCTTGGCCGTCACCATCAGCGCGTCCATCTTGGCGCGGATCTCGGCGGCGGGAACCTTCTCGCCAAGGTCGCCCTCGACCTTGCGGAAGACGTCGTCGTCGCCGGCTTCCTCGAAGTCGGACTTCACGACCTCCTTGGCGTAGGCGGCGAGCTCGTCGCCCTCCTTGCCGAGGATGCCGCCCGCCCACTCGCCCAAGAGGCGGTTGCGGCGCGCGTCGACCTTGAACTGAAGCTCGGCATCGTGGGCGAACTTCGATTCGAAGCTCTTCTTGCGGTCGTCGAATGAATTGGACATCGCGGGGTCTCCGGCAGGTGTGGCGGTCCCTACCCATATGCGGTCCGAAGCTCCGCCCCGCAACCCGGCGCCTCGCTTGCGGGACCTTCTATAGTCGCCTATGTGCAGCCCCAACCGCACCCCATCCCGAGGACAGCATGGCCAGGCGCACCAAGGTCTACGAAGGCAAGGCCAAGATACTCTACGAAGGCCCCGAGCCGGGCACGTTCGTGCAGTATTTCAAGGACGACGCGACCGCGTTCAACGCCGAGAAGAAGGCGGTGATCGACGGCAAGGGCGTGCTGAACAACCGGCTGTCGGAGTTCTTCATGACGGGTCTGGGCAATGTCGGCGTGCCGACGCATTTCATCAAGCGCCTGAACATGCGCGAGCAGCTGATCCGGGCTTGCGAGATCATCCCGCTCGAGGTGATCGTGCGCAACGTCGCGGCCGGAACGCTGTCGAAGCGCCTCGGGATCGAGGAGGGCACGCCGCTGCCGCGTCCGATCATCGAGTTCTGCTACAAGGACGATAAACTGGGCGATCCGCTGGTGGCCGAGGAGCATATCCTCGCCTTCGGCTGGGCCACGCAGCAGGATCTCGACGACATCATCAGCCTCGCGCTGCGGGTGAACGACTTCCTGTCGGGCTGCATGATGGCCGTCGGCATCAAGCTGGTGGACTTCAAGATCGAGGTCGGGCGCGTCTGGGACGGCGATTTCCAGCGCCTGATCCTGGCCGACGAGATCAGCCCCGACAGCTGCCGGCTGTGGGATATCGAGACGGGCAAGAAGCTCGACAAGGACGTGTTCCGGCGCGATCTGGGCTCGCTCGCCGATGCCTATACGGAGGTCGCCCGTCGTCTCGGCGTGCTGCCGACGAATTCGGCGCCCCTGACCAAGCCCACGCTGATCAACTGAAGGCTGCCCGCGATGAAGGTGAACGTGACCGTGATGCTGAAGGACGGTGTGCTCGATCCGCAGGGCGAGGCCGTTCGCCACGCGCTGGGGGCGCTGGGCTTCGATGGGGTTGAAGGCGTGCGGCAGGGCAAGCTGATCGAGCTGGACGTGGCCGAGGGCACCGACCGCGCGACGGTCGAGGCGATGTGCCAGAAGCTCCTCGCGAATACGGTAATCGAGAGCTACCGCATCGAGACGTGAAGTAAGCCCGCCGCGGCGACGCCGCGACGGGCCGAATGCGGTCAGTCAGGCCCGCCGCCGCCCGAGGCGCTGGCGACGACGGTGCCGGTCGATACCGAGGTCGCACTCCGCTGGCTGGCGCCACTACCTTGGCTCGCGGCGTATTGCTGTTGCAGGCTTGCGAAAGTGGCGGGGTGTTCCGTCACATAGGCTGCGCGCTGGTTCGGGGTGAGGGCTTTGAAGGCGCTGACCACGGTACGGGAGTTCGTTGAGAGTCCTCTGCTCCTTATGAACGTCGCCGCCTCCGCGCGTTCCTCTTTCGTGCGGGCATCGGTAATCAGCTTGGCGAGGGCCGCTTCCGAAAAGACCGCCCTGATGTTCCCCTGTACCTTCATCTGTTCAGTGGTCTCGCGGTTCCTAGCCGCCTCCCGCTGCACGAACTGTTCTTGGGTCATGTTTCGCGTCGAGGAATTGGTAGACGAGGTCACGCAATTGGCGAGCGGAAGCGTCAGGGCGGCCAGCAGGCAGGCGCGGATCGCGATATTCATGTCGTATGTCCTCGGTTCTTGCTCGCAACGTTCCTCGCCGTCGATATGGACGGTTTCTGGGCGCGAACAGGACGGGATGCGTTGATTTCAAGGAAAAATCACGGGACGTGCCCGCCTCGGGTCGGGTCCTTCGGTCCGCCGAAAGGGGCGCGGCGGGCAGCGCGGCAACGGTCGCCGTCAAATCGACAGCGCGTGCCGCTTTGATATTCGGGCCCGCGCCTCGCCTGCGCTAGACGCTGAGCGGGGAACGGAAGCGGGCCGGGGGCATGTCCGAGATCGAACGCGACTATTTCGGGCAGCATCCGGAGCCGCCGGTTGAGGCGGCGCCTCGTCCGGCGGAGCGGTTGGCCGTGGCGCCTCCCGCGCCGGCCGCGCCGGCGCGATCCGTGGATCCCGGCATCCCGCGCCAGATCTCCCGGAACGCGGTCTATATCGGCATCTCGCTCGTCTCGGCCTTGATTTTCGGCCTCTATGCCGGCCTCTTCGTGCGCGCCTTCGGCGACCCGGAGGTCCACGGGATCTGGGTCTCCATCGGGTCGGTGCTCTTTACGCTCTGGGTCATCGCGGTCACGATCTGGGCCGTGCTGCGCCTCTCGGCCTGGGCCAGCGCGATCCTGCTGCGCACGACGGCGCGCGTGTCGATCGTGGCCTACCGCATCCTCAAGACGCCGATCCGTATTGCCAGCATCCTCGCATTCTTCGGGCTGGCGATCTACGGCGCGGTCGTCCTGCTGTCGCGGCTTTCGGCAGGCTGACGGGGGTTCCAAGCGCGGGGCGCGCCTGCCACGCTGGCCGCGACGAATCCCGAAAGGTCCCCCATGCGCGCCGCCGTCCTTCGCGAATACAACGCCCCCCTGTCCGTCGAGGACGTGCCGGACCCCGACTGTCCCGCCGACGGCGTCGTCCTCAAGACCATCGCCTGCGGCGTCTGCCGGTCGGACTGGCACGGTTGGGTGGGCGAGCATCCCCGCGTGAAGCCGGGCCAGATCGGCGGCCACGAATATTGCGGCGAGGTGGTCGAGGCGGGGCCGGACGCGCAGTTCGCCGTGGGCGACCGGCTGGTCGCGCCGTTCATCCTCTCCTGCGGGACCTGCCCGCAATGCCGCTCGGGTGCGTCGAATACCTGCCTCGATCAGCGGCTGCCGGGCTTCATCGAGCCGGGGGCCTTCGCCGAATACGTGGCGGTCCCGCGCGACTTCAATCTCGCACGCCTGCCCGACGAGATCAGCCCCACCGTGGCCGCAGGCCTCGGGTGCCGGGTGACGACGGCTTGGCATGCGCTGACGGGGCGCGCGGCGCTGGCCCCGGGCGAATGGCTGGCGGTGCATGGGACCGGCGGGATCGGGCTGTCTGCGGCGCTGCTGGGGCGGGCGATGGGCGCGCATGTCGTCGTCGTGGACGTCGTCCAGGAAAAGCTCGATCACGCGTTGTCGCTGGGGATGGACGCCGCCGTGATGGCCGGAGAGGACACCGCCGAGCGGATCCGCGAGATCACGGGCGGCGGCGCGCATGTCTCGGTCGAGGCGCTGGGCATCCCTGCCACCGTGAACAACTCGCTCCGCTGTCTGCGCCCCCTCGGGCGGCACGTGCAGGTGGGCCTGCCCACGGGCCATACGGCCCGGATGGATGTCGACATGAGCGCCATCTACCAAGGCAACCTCGCCGTCTACGGCACGCGGGGGATGCCCGGATGGCGCTATCCATCGCTGCTGGGGCTGATCGTGTCGGGACAGGTCGACATGGCCCCGCTGATCGCGCGCGAGGTGGGGCTCTCGGACGTGTCCGACGAACTGGCCGCCTTCAACGGCCCCACGCCGCCCGGCGTTGCCGTCGTCACGGATTTCACCCGCTAGGACGGCCGAACGCCCGAAGGCGGACGAGCGCGCGCAGAAGTGCCGCGACCACCAGCGCGCAGAGCGCGGCCTTCGTGGCGACGCCCATCGTGCCCTCGATCAGCAGGGCGTGCAGGACGGTGCCCGCGACGATCACGACGGCGAGGCCGGTATGGGCCTTTCGCCATGTGCGCAGCGCCATCCTGCGCCGAAGCACCGCGAGGATGGCGGCCCCGAACACCGCCCACATCGCGATCACGCCCCAGGCCGAGAAGGGCGTGGGCGAGGTGAAGGTCAGCGCGTCGATGACGTCGGGCGGTGAGGTGATCCAGAGCCCCGCGACATGCAGCACGACCGCAAGGACCAGCGCCACGCCGATGCCGCGATGCAACCGACGTCCGGCCCGCGGCGACAGGCCCGGCAGGCCGCCGCTCGCCAGAAGCGGCTGCAAGAGCATTAGCGCAAGGCCGACGACGCCCGCGAACCCGGCGGCAATGTAGATCGGCTCGCGCCAGGCCAGAAGCGGGCTTTTCGCGGCGACGATCAGCGGTAGGGCGATCGCGAGGCCGAGGGCGCACCAGATTAAGATCGCGCGCGCCACGGGTCCGGGCGGATCAGGCGGGCTGCAGCACGAAATGCGCCGCGAGCGTGGTGTCGCCGGCGCTGGGCAGAATGGGACGCAGGAACACCGTCTCGAACGCGCCGTCGCCTTCGTCGGCGTCGTAGGCGAGATGGGCGTGGGGTTGGCCGAAGGCGGGTACGATTTGCGGCATTTCTAGCCGGAACTCGCCTGCGGCATTCGTCAGGGTCGCGCCGTGGCTGCGCGCGTCGCGCTCGTGGCCTTCCGTCGTATGGGCCCAGACCTGGATGCGTTGAGCGGGCAGGGGGGCGCCGTCGCCCGCGCGCCGGACGGTGCCGGTCATCCAGAAGCCGCCGCCGCCGATCCGCTCGACGATGGGCGCGCCGGGGCGATAGTTGTTCGCGCCGCCGCGCATGGTCGGCGTGGGAGCGATCCCCTGGGCACGGGCCGGAACGACGAGGCTCGTGGCAAGGGCGGCGCCGGTCGCGGCGATCAGGGCACGGCGGTTCGGTCGGGCGAGGGGCATGGGCGATCTCTCCGGTCGAAGAATGGGTCGGATACGCCCCAAGATAGACCCCGTCGCGCGGACACAGAACGCCGTGCACGGTTTCGTGATCGCCGGGGCGCATGATCCCGCCGAGCCATCGCGGGCTGGAACATCGCCGCGATCTGTGAAATCCGGCGGAAGCAACAGCATCCAGCGTGGGGACCGTCATGAAAGCCGCTATCCTCGTCTTCCCCGGCTCCAATTGCGACCGCGACCTCGCCGTCGCGTTCCGCGCCGCTGGCTTCGACACGACGATGGTTTGGCACAAGGACACGGCGCTGCCGGGCGGTATCGACGTCGTCGGCGTCCCAGGCGGGTTCTCGTATGGCGACTACCTGCGATGCGGGGCCATCGCCGCGCGCTCGCCGATCGCGGCCGCTCTGAAGGCCCATGCGGACCGGGGCGGCTACGTCTTCGCGCCCTGCAACGGCTTCCAGATCCTGACCGAGGCGGGAATGCTGCCGGGCGCGCTCTTGCGGAACGCCGGGCTGAAATACGTCTGCAAGACCGTGGGTTTGCGGGTCGAAGAGGGCGAAAGCGCCTTCACCTCGGCCTATACGCCCGGGGACGTGATCGACATTCCCATCGCCCATCACGAGGGCAACTATACCGCCGATCCCGATACGATCGCGCGGCTCCGGGGCGAGGGGCTGGTCGCCTTCCGCTATGTCGACACGCCCAATGGCGCCACCGACGATATCGCAGGCATCCTCAGCCCCAACCGGCGCGTGCTCGGCATGATGCCCCACCCCGAGCGGGCCGCCGACGCGCTGCATGGCAACACGCAGGGTGCGGGCCTCTTTCGGGGGCTCGCCGACGCGCTCGTCTCCGCCTGATCGGTTCGCGGCAACCCGCCCATCGCGGGGGTCATGCTTGAGGCCGCGACCCCGCGCGGTGTAGGCAGGGCCAATGTTCTGGCGCAACGGACCTCAGGGGGCGGACCCCGCGGCGACAGGCCCGGACGCGGTGCGTCCGCGGCTGTCCTGGACGGTTCGGGTCCTGATCGTGGTCATGATCGTCGCGGCGCTGGCCGCGATCGCCGTGGCCAACAGCCTTCTGACCCAGCGATTCGTGGAAACGACCAAGCAGCGCGCCGAGCTTCGCCAATCGCTCTACGCCGGTGCGATCCTGTCGGAGTTGCAGCGAAACTCGGTCGTGCCGCTCCTCTTGGCGCGCGACCCGACGCTGATCCAGGCGCTGAATGCCGAGGATTTTTCGACCTCGTCGCAGCGGCTGATCTCCTACGTGGACGAGATCGGAGCGGCATCGATCCGGCTTCTCGACATGGACGGGCGCACCGTGGCCGCCACCGACCGCGAGGAGCTTGGCTCGGTTCACGGCTCGTCGCCGTTCTTCACCGAGGCGACGGATACGACTGACACGGTCTTCACGCTCGTTCCGAACGAGGCGGGGCTCTACGAGGCGAGCTTCAGCAGGGTGGTGCAGGACGGGCCGCGCCAGTTGGGCGTCCTGCAGGTTCAGGTCGATCTCGCGCAGTTCGAAAGCCGCTGGCGGGGCACGACGGCCGCCGTGGCCGTCACCGACGCGGCGGGCACCGTCATCCTGTCCACCGAACCGCGCTGGCGCGGCAAGCCGCTGGCCGAAGCGCTGGCGGTCACGTCGGTGCCCTCGGCGCTCGACCGCGCGCTGGCATCGGCCACCAGCTTCGGCGGGCGCGACGACCCCGACGAGGTGTCCTCGGCCTCGCTGATGCAGATGGAGGCGCGGGTGCCGTTCCGCGGCTGGCGTCTCGTCAGCTTCACCAGCTACGAGAGCGTGCGCGAGCGGGTGAACGGGGTGCTGGCCCTCATCATCATGGGCTTCGCGCTGCTTCTGGCGCTGGGCTTCTACCTGCTCAATCGCCGTGCGCAGTTGCGCTCGCTTCTGTTTCAGCGGGAATCGGTTCAACTTCGTCGTCTAAATGACCGTCTGACAAAGGAAATCGCGGAGCGAAAGCGCGTGCAGGAGGAGTTGAAGGAGACCGAGCAATCTCTGGCGCAATCCTCGAAACTAGCCGCCTTGGGCGAGATGTCGGCCGCGGTCAGCCACGAGCTGAACCAGCCGCTGGCGGCGATGAAGACCTATCTCGCAGGCGCGCGTCTCCTGTTGCAGCGGCGGCGCTCCGACGAGGCGCTGTCGAGCTTCCAGCGGATCGACGACCTGATCGAGCGGATGGGCGCCATCACCCGGCAGCTCAAGTCCTATGCCCGCAAGGGCGGTGAGGCGTTCGAGCAGGTCGATGTCCGGCAAGCCGTGTCCTCGGCGCTGACGCTGATGGAGCCGCAACTTCGCCAGCAGACCGTGAAGCTGAGCCAGCACCTGCCCGAAGGGCCGGCCTGGGTGATGGCCGACCGGCTGCGGCTGGAACAGGTGATCATCAACCTCGTGCGCAATGCCCTCGACGCGATGCAGGGTGCCGATGAGCGGGAGCTCGATATCCTGCTGACCGTCGGGGACGAGGTCGTTCTGGCGGTCCGCGACAGCGGGGCCGGGATCGAAGCGCCCGATCAGCTCTTCGAGCCGTTCTACACCACCAAGAAGCCGGGCGAGGGGGTCGGGCTCGGCCTCGCCATCTCCTCGGGGATCGTCGGCGATCTGGGCGGGCGGCTGACCGCGCGCAACGGCTCGTCGGGCGGCGCGGTGTTCGAGGTCCGCCTGCCCGCCGTGGGCCAGGCTGCGCTGGACGCCGCCGAATGAGCGGGAGATCGGCGTGGCTCCGCCCGTGACCGCGAGCCGCGACGACATCGTTTGAACTGCGACAATCCGACATAGATAGGATTTACGGACGGGCGAAAGCCCCGACTGACCAACAGGAGCCGCAATGGCCGAGCAGACCAAGATCGCCATCGTCGACGACGAACAGGACATGCGCCAATCCATCAGCCAGTGGCTCGCGCTGTCTGGTTTCGCGACCGAGACCTACGGCTCGGCCGAGGACGCGCTGAAATCCATCGGTCCCGATTTTCCGGGTGTCGTCATCAGCGATATCCGGATGCCCGGCATGGACGGTATGGCTTTCCTCAAGCGGTTGATGAGCACCGACAGCTCGCTTCCCGTCATCATGATCACGGGCCATGGCGATGTGCCCATGGCGGTCGAGGCGATGCAGCTCGGGGCCTACGACTTCATGGAGAAGCCGTTCAATCCCGACCGGTTGACCGATCTGGCGCGGCGCGCCTGCCAGGCGCGCAAGCTGACGCTCGACAACCGGGCCCTGCGGCGCGAGCTTTCGGACGGCACGGTCCTGATGCGCAAGCTGATCGGCACGTCGCCCGCGATGGAGCGGCTGCGCGAGGATATCCTCGATCTCGGGCAGGCCGACACCCACGTCCTGATCGACGGCGAGACCGGGACGGGCAAGACGCTGGTGGCGCACGCGCTCCATGCCGTGGGCCCGCGGCAAGGCAAGACGTTCGCACTGACCTCCTGCGCCGCATTGGGCGAAGAGGAGCTTGGCTCGAAGCTCTTCGGGCCGGTGACCGAGGGCGGCCTGCCACTGGTCGAGGAGGCGCGGGGTGGCACGCTGGTGCTCGAAGACATCGAGGCGCTGCCGCTGGCGCTGCAGGCCCGGCTTCTGACGTTCATCAACGACCAGGGCACGCCCGCCGAGACGCGTATCGTCGCGATCCACAACGGCTCGGACCCCGAGAAGACGCTCGAGGATTCGCTGCGGCCCGACCTGTTCTTCCGGCTGGCGGCGATGAAGCTGGTCCTGCCGCCGCTGCGCAATCGTGGCGAGGACGTTCTGACGCTCTTCACCCATTTCGCCGAGTCCTTCGGCGAGGAATACGGCGCCACGCCGCCCCAGCTCAGCGCGCAGGAGGCCGCGCAACTCCTGCAGGCGCCGTGGCCGGGCAATGTCCGCCAGCTCATCAACCTCGGAGAACGGGCCGTGCTGCAGCAGCGTCGCGGCACGGGGTCGATCTCGTCTCTCCTGATGTCCGACACGCAGGAGCAGGGCGAGACGGTGCAGGTCACGACCGAAGGAAAGCCACTGAAGGAATATGTCGAGGCGTTCGAGCGGATGCTGATCGACAACACCATGCGTCGGCATCGCGGCTCGATCGCGGGCGTGATGGAGGAGCTGTCGCTGCCTCGCCGGACCCTGAACGAGAAGATGGCGAAATACGGCCTGAGCCGCTCGAACTACCTCTGACCGGGAGGGCGGCATGGGCCTGCATCTGCGCGAGATGGGCGCGGCCGACGGGCGCCGCGTCCTGTTCCTGCACCCCGGCAACGCGACCGGTGCGTCCTGGGCCGACGTGGTCGCCGACCTGCCAGGGGTACGCGGGCTCTGCCCGGACCTGCCGGGCTTCGGCAAGAGCGGTGCGATCCCGCTAGAGGATTTCGCTTGCAGCGCCGATCATGTCGCGGCGCTGCTGCGCGCGCAGCCCGACGCCGCGCCGCTGCCCGTGGTGGGTTATTCGCTTGGCGGATATACCGGGTTGATGCTGGCCGCGCGGCATCCCGACCTCGTGTCGCGCGCGCTTTTGACCGGGTTCCAGGTCGTGCCGGTGTCGGGGCGTTGGTGGCTCGGGCCGCTCAGCGTGGCGATCTCGCCCCTGATGACACGGTCCTTCTTTCGTAGGCGCGCCTTTGCCGCACTCGGCCTCTCGGGAAACACGTCGTGGTCGCCGGGGCCTCGGTCGCCTTGCGACGCGCGGACGCTCCGCCGGATCGCCGACCTCGCCTTTTCCTTCGAGGCCCGGGACGAGATCGAACGGATCGCAGTGCCGCTGACGGTCCTCGCCGGTCGGCAGGAGATGCGCGACATCCGCGACACGGTGAAGTTGATCACCGAGACGGCGGAGAACGCGCGCGGCGGCTTTGCACTGGGTGGCCATGGATGGCCCGCGGTGTCGCACGATCTCTTCGTGGCGACGGTGCGGGCGTGGCTCGACGACGCGCCCCTGCCGGCGGGGATCGAACCTGTCTGAGCCGGATGGCACGCGCGGGGGCGGGTCGGACCACTCGCGCATTGCCAATGCGGCGCTTTTGGCACAGATAGGGACTACGGTTGTGCCGCGGAACGGACCGCGGTCGGAACCGGTGAGATTCTTCCCCGTTCGCGTCGGGCCCCGGATCGAGGGCCGTGCCTCGGGGGAAGTTTGCGAGGGCGCTGGCCGCCTTCGGAGAGACGCCCGCCCCACACCGGCGGGTCATGCATGACCCCGCCACCGCGCGCGGGTCGAGGTAGAAGCGCGATGACGCAGGACTTGAAAGCGACGGACGGGATGCGGCTTGGCCGCGCCGCGCCGCATTCGCCTGCGCTCGCCCCATCAAGACGATTCTCCACGCTCGCACCCCCCGGGATGCGAAGGCGTGCGGGTCGCGGAAAGTTACATGGCGAAGAAAATGCTGATCGACGCCACCCACCCGGAGGAGATCCGGGTCGTGGTGGCAGACGGAAACAAGGTCGAAGAATTTGATTTCGAGAACCTGAACAAGCGTCAGCTTGCGGGGAACATCTATCTGGCCAAGGTGACGCGCGTCGAGCCGTCGCTGCAGGCGGCGTTCATCGACTACGGCGGAAACCGGCACGGCTTCCTGGCCTTCTCGGAAATTCACCCCGACTACTACCAGATCCCCAAGGCCGACCGGGAAGCGATCCTGGCCGAGGAGCGGGAGGCCGCGCGCGCCCAGGCCGAGGCCGACGAGGCCGCTGATGCTCGGCACGCCGCGAAGGTCAAGTCCGAATCCGACGACGCGCCCGAGGCCGAGGAGGGCGAGGAGAAGCCCAAGAAGTCGCGCTCGCGCAGCCGGTCGCGCTCGCGGTCGCGCAAGAAGTCGGACGCGCCCGAGGGCGAAGCGACGGACGCGGTTGCGGATGCCAGCGATGTGGATGCGCCAGCAGCCGAAGTCGTTGCCGTGGACGAGGCGACGGACGAGCCCACGGTCGTGAGCGGTGAGGGGCCCGAACTGGCCGAAGCCGCCGATGCGACGGACGAAACGGACGACGACACCGTGACCTCGATCGCCGAGGATTCGGGCCTCGAGGACGAGAGCGTCAGCGAAGGCGCGGCACCCGAACCGGCCGAGGGTGCCTCGGCCGTCGATGCGACGCCCGACGCCGATCCCGCCGCCGAGGCGCCCAAGGCCGGGGCCAGCGAAGCCGAGGCCCAGCCCGACGCGAACGACGCCGAGGCCGCGCAGGTCGAGGGTGATGCGGAGGCCCAGCCCGAGGAGAAGCCCAAGCGCTCCCGCTCGCGTTCGCGGTCGCGCAAGAAGGCCGTTGATGCCGATGCGGACGCCCCGGAGGGCGACGCCATCGAAACCGTGGCGGACGAGGAGATCGCCGAGATCCGCCCCCAGCGGAAGGCGCGCGCCCGCAAGTACAAGATCCAGGAGGTCGTGAAGGTCCGTCAGATCATGCTGGTGCAGGTCGTCAAGGAGGAGCGCGGCAACAAGGGCGCGGCCCTGACCACCTATCTCAGCCTTGCGGGTCGCTATTGCGTCCTGATGCCGAACACGGCGCGGGGCGGCGGCATCAGCCGCAAGATCACCAATGCCGCCGACCGCAAGAAGCTCAAGGAGATTGCGGGCGAGATCGACGTGCCGCAGGGCGCCGGTCTGATCGTGCGAACGGCGGGGGCCAAGCGCACCAAGACCGAGATCAAGCGCGACTACGAATACCTCCAGCGTCAATGGGAGCAGGTGCGCGAGCTGACGCTCAAGTCCATCGCGCCCGCGCCGATCTACGAAGAAGGCAACCTCATCCACCGCTCGATCCGCGACTATTACAGCCGCGACATCGACGAGGTGATCGTCGATGGCGAAGGCGGGTATCGCGAAGCCAAGGACTATATGAAGCTCATCATGCCGTCCCACGCCAAGAACGTGAAGCTGCATGACGGGGGCGGCCTGCCGCTGTTTGCGCGGCACGGGGTCGAGACGTATCTCGCGGGCATGTTCAACCCGACGGTCCAACTCAAGTCGGGCGGCTACATCGTGATCGGCATCACCGAGGCGCTGGTCGCGGTCGACGTCAACTCGGGCAAGTCGACCAAGGAGGGGTCCATCGAGGACACCGCCGTCAAGACGAACCTCGAAGCCGCCGAGGAGGTCGCGCGCCAGGCCAAGCTGCGCGATCTGGCCGGTCTGATCGTCATCGACTTCATCGACATGGACGAGCGCAAGAACAACCTCGCCGTCGAGAAGCGGCTGAAGGACGCGCTGAAGCACGACCGGGCCCGCATCCAGGTCGGGCGCATCTCGGGCTTCGGCCTTCTGGAGATGTCGCGCCAGCGTCTGCGTCCCGGCATGCTCGAGGCGACCACCCAGGCTTGCCCGCATTGCCAGGGCACGGGCCTGATCCGGTCTGACGATTCGGTCGCGCTGGGTGTCTTGCGCGCGCTGGAAGAGGAGGGGACGCGCAAGCGCTCGCGCGAGGTGCTTCTGAAGCTGCCCGTCGACGTCTGTAACTACCTCATGAACGAGAAGCGCGAGCATCTCGCCTCCATCGAGACGCGCTACGGCATGGCCGTGCGTGTGACGGCGGACCCGAGCCTCGTGGCGCCGGACTTCCACATGGAGAAGTTCAAGACCGCGACGCGGGTCGTCCCGAAGCCGGTCGCCAACGTGGTCGGCATGGACACCTCCTGGGTGTCCGAAGAAGACGATGTGATCGAGGCGGAGGCCGAGGAGGTCGATGCCGCCGAGGCCACGTCCACCGACGATCGCGCGCCACGCCCAGCCCGCGACGAGGATGGCGAGGAGCAGCCCAAGAAGAAGCGCCGTCGTCGGTCGCGCCGCAAGAAGGGCGGTGACGGGGACGGGTCGGGCGAGGAAAGCCGCGCCACCGACGCCGATTCCGGGGGCGACGATGCGCCCGCCGGGGCGTCCCAGCCCGACGTGCCGCCGCAGGAGGGTTCGCCCGACACCACGACCGAGGCGGAGGCCCCCGCATCCGAGGAGGCCGAGGCCGCACCGAAGAGCCGCTCGCGCTCGCGCAGCCGGTCACGGAAGAAGGCCGATGCGCCTGCCGCGGATGCCGGGGGCGATGAGCCTGCCGCAGAGACCGCAGCCGATGCGCCGGACGCCCCGGCGCCCGAGGCCGAAGCGGCTCCGGCCAAGCCCGCAGCGAAGCGCCGCACGCGCGCCAAGGCGCCCGCACCCGTGGCCGAGCCTTCCGAGGAGGTGACCGAGGTCGCAGAGTTCGTCGAGGCCGCCGAGCCCGCCGCCCCCGAGGCCGAGCCGGTGGTGGAGACGAAATCCGCCGACGCGCCCGAACCCGCCGCCAAGCCGAAGAAACGCGGCTGGTGGAACTTCGGCGGCTGATCCGACCTGACAATTACTGAGAGGGCGTCCCGCGGGGCGCCCTCTTTCTTGGTCAGTCGAGCTGCGTGATGGCGAGGACGTCCCGTGCACGTCGCCACCCTTCCGTGTCGCGCCGGAGCAGGCCCTCGGCCCGGCGGGCATCGCGGTTCGCCTCGCCGAACCGGCCCAGGAGGGCCGCGCGCTCGGCCGAGGCCACGAGGGCCAGGGCCGGCTCGCCATTCTGCGCCAGCGCGGTCGCGAGATCCTGCAGGAGGCTAGGGTCGTAGGGATCCGCCGACCGCGCCGCCTCCAGATGCGGGAGGGCGTCGCGCGGACGTCCGGTCGCGAGGATCGCGCGGCCGAGCCGAGCCCGGATCAACGGATCGCCGGGTGCGAGGCGTTCGGCCCGACGATAGCTCTCGACGGCGGATGCGGCGCGCCCGCTTTCCAGCAGGATCCGTCCCTCGATTGCATGGAGATAGGCATCGGACGGGTCGCGGGCGAGCAGCCGTCCGATCCCGGCCAGCGCGCGGCTCGGGTCAAGCTGGCGATGTCGCGCGAGGGCGGCGCGGAGGGTCGAGAGGGCGTCCCTCCGCCCGCCGACATCCCGCAGAACCTCGCGCGGCGGCTCGGACAGGGCCGAGGCCGTGGCTTGCGCGCGGGCGAGCCAATCGGCGCCGTCCCCGCCAGCGGACCGTTCGGTCGGCAGCCCGGCCTCCGGTTCCGGCAGACCACCCGGTTGGGGATGGAGATGGGCGTATAGCGCGCCCCGGCCCGTCCGGAACAGGTCGCGTTCGATCGCGGCCATGACGCGGCGCGCCGACATCGCGGGCGCACCGATCGCCGCCAGAGTGCGCGAGGCGCGCGCATCGGCGCGGCGTTCGGCGTCGCGGTCATGGGCGAGGATCTCGGCTCGGACCCGGTCCGACGACCCGGTGACCGCGCCGACGACGACGCCGAACCCGGCGGGCGTGGTCGCGTGCCCTGCGGTCCCAATGCGGCTCGGCGCGTGGCCCTCGGCGATATGGGCGATCTCGTGGGCAATCACGGCCCGCGCCTGATCTGCCGTTCGCAGACGCCGCAGGAGCCCCGCGTGGAGCACGATCACGCGGTCATTGGCCGCGAAGGCGTTCGGGCGGGCGTCGTCGATCACCAGGATGCGGACCGGGTACTGCAGGCCCGCCACGGCGAGCAGCGGGCGGGCCAGTTCGGTCAGCGCATGTTCGAGCCCCGCATCGCGCAGCAAAGTCCGGGCCGAAGCGGGCAGAGCCGTCAGGCCGAGGAGCAGGAGGACGGCGAGGATGCGGTGCATGGGCGGGCCTCGACTGCCGGGGCGTTGACCCACCCTCCGGGTCGGGTCATCAGGGGCGCGGGCAGTATCGGAGGCTGGCATGAGACGCGCAAGCGGGGTGTCGCGACGCAGCGACGTCGATCCCTTCATCGTGATGGACGTGATGGAGCGCGCGCGCGCCGCCGAGGCCGCGGGCCGTTCGATCATCCACATGGAGGTCGGCCAACCGGGCACGCCCGCGCCGCAGGTTGCGCGCGACGGCCTGATCCGCGCGATGGCCGAGGGGCCGCTGGGCTATACCGTGGCGCTGGGCCTGCCGGAGCTGCGCGCGCGGATCGCGCGGCTCTACGCGGATTGGTACGGCGTCGATCTGAACCCCGAGCGCGTCGTCGTCACGGCCGGGTCGTCTGCCGCGTTCCTGCTCGCGTTCACGGCGCTGTTCGATGCGGGCGCCCGCGTGGGTCTCGGACTGCCGGGCTATCCGTCCTACCGCCAGATTCTCAAGGCATTGTCGCTCGAGGCGGTCGGGTTCGAGACCACGCCCGAGAACCGCTTCCAGCCCGTCGCGGGCGACCTGCCGCCGGACCTCGCGGGGCTGATCGTTGCCTCGCCGTCGAACCCCACGGGCACGATGCTGAACCGGGACGCGATGGCCGACCTGATCGGCGCCTGCCATGCGCGCGGATGCGCCTTCGTCAGCGACGAAATCTACCACGGCGTACAATACGGCGCGCGCGCGGTCAGTGCGCTCGAGATCTCCGACGACGTCTACGTCATCAATTCCTTCAGCAAGTATTTCAGCATGACGGGCTGGCGGATCGGCTGGATGGTCGTCCCCGAGGCGCATATCCGCACCCTCGAACGCCTGGCCCAGAACATGTTCATCTGCGCCCCGCATGCCAGCCAGATCGCCGCCCTTCACGCCATGGATGCCGAGGACGAACTGCGTGCCAATCTGGACGTCTACGCCGCCAATCGCCGCCTGATGCTGGACCGGCTGCCGGGTGCGGGGTTCGACCGGATCGCGCCGCCGGACGGGGCATTCTACGTCTATGCCGATATCTCAGGGCTGACCGATGACAGCCTCGCCTTCGCGGGCGAAGTGCTGGACGGCGCGGGCGTGGCGGTGACGCCGGGGCTCGATTTCGATCCGGGCCGAGGCGGGGGCACCCTGCGGTTGAGCTATGCGCGGGCGACGGCCGATATCGCCGAGGGGTTGGACCGGTTGACCGACTGGATGGCGCGGCGGTGATCCGACTGGCGCTCCTCTTTCTGGCGCTCGCCTGGCCAGTTGCGGCGCAGGAATTCACCGCGCGCGCCACCGTGACCGGCGCCGAGATCGAGACTGGACGCCGCGGCGCCGAGCTCTCGTTCGACATCAGCCAGCCGGTGCCGTGGCGCGTCTTCGTTCGTGCCGACCCGTGGCGCCTTATCCTCGATACATCCGAGGTGGACTGGAGCACGTTCGACCTGCCGGGCGAGCCCCTGACGGGCCGCGTCGCGCCGGGATGGTCGCGCCTCGTGTTGCCGCTGGAGGAACCCGCCTCGATCGCGCGGGCCTGGATGGATACGGGCGAGAGCGGCGCGCGTATCCGCATCGAGATCGAGACAGGCGAAGGCGCCGTCGGCCCGCTGGTTTCGCAGGGCTGGGACGCGGTGCCGGACCCGGTCGAAATGGCCGCACGCCCACGCCAGACGGGGGATCGGCCGCTGGTTGTGGCGCTCGACCCCGGCCATGGGGGCGTCGATCCGGGGGCCGAACGCGCGGGCACCAACGAAGCCGTGCTGATGCTGTCCTTCGCGCGCGAATTGGCGGACGTCCTCCGGCGCGAGGGGCACGAGGTCGTGCTGACGCGCGAGACGGACGAGTTTCTCGGGCTGCGGGGGCGGGCTGCCGTGGCGCGGGCCGCCGGTGCCGACCTGATGATCTCGCTCCACGCGGATGCGCTGGACGGGGGCGGGGCCGCGGGGGCGACCGTCTATACGCTCGACGCCGGCGAGCGCGACGGGATCACCGAGGAGCTGGCCGCGCGGCAGGGGTACGGCGAGCTTTTGCTCGGGGTCGAGATCGAGGCACGCGAGGACGAGATCGCCGAGATCCTCATCGACCTCGCCCGTGCCGAGACGGCGCCGCGCGCGGACACGCTGGCCGACGCGTTGATCGCGGGGATCGGCGAGGCGGGCCTGAAGCTGCACAAGCGACCGCGGCTAAGCGCGGAATTCACCGTCCTGAAGGCACCCGACATCCCGTCCGTCCTACTGGAGCTGGGGTTCATGTCCGACGAGGACGATCTCGAGAACCTGCTTTCGGCCGATTGGCGGTCGCGGATGGCGACAGCCATCGCACGCGGCATCGAGGCCTGGGCGGTCGAGGACGCCGCCGAGGCGCTGCGCCTGCGCCGCTAATCCTCGGGCTCGAATTCCAGCGCGACGCCGTTGATGCAGTAGCGCAGGCCGGTCGGCTGCGGCCCGTCAGGGAAAACATGGCCCAGGTGCCCGTCGCAGCGGGCGCAGTGCACCTCGGTGCGTTTCATGAACCAGGAATTGTCGACGCTCTCGTCGACGCGGCTCCCATCGACGCCGTCGACCGGCTGATAGAAGCTGGGCCAACCCGTGCCGCTGTCGAACTTCGCGCCCTGATCGAAGAGCGGCGCGCCGCAGCCCTTGCACATGTAGGTGCCCGGCTCCTTGGGGAAGTCTTCGTGGGTGCCCGCGCGCTCGGTGCCGTGCTTGCGTAGGACCTTGTAGGCCTCGGGGCCCAGCTGGGCCTTCCACTCGTCATCGGACTTGACGATCTTCTCCATCGGGCGTTCCTCTCGCATCGGGTCTTGGCGTCATGCAGATAGGCCGGGCGGCCGGGTCCGCCAAGGGCGAGGTGCGGGATGGATCGGCAGGCGGGACGCTGGCGCGTGCGGCTCGGGGAGGATGCGGGCGACGCGTTGCGGTTGCGGTCTGCGGCCTTCCGGGGTGGCGGGTGCGACCGCGACGCCTTCGATGCCGAGGCGCACCACCTGACCGTCGCCGGTGCCGAGGGCGTCGTCGCCTGCGCGCGCCTTACGGTCCAGCACGACGCGACCGCCGGGTATACCGGGCAGTTCTACGATCTGGGCGCGTTCGCCAAAGCCTTCCCCCGCGCGCTGGAGGTCGGACGCGTGGCGCTTGCGCCGAGCCTCAACGACCCAGACGTGCCCCGGCTCCTGTTGGCCGCGATGGCGCAGGTCGTGATCGCCGAGCGGATCGGCGCGCTCTACGGCTGCTCGTCCTTTCCGTCGGATGGCGCGGGCATGGCGCGGCTTCGCGGTCGGGAGGCCCCGGCCGCGTGGCGACCGCGGCCGACCGCATCCGAGACCGTGGCGCTCCCCGACCGGCCCGGGCCGGTGCCGCCGCTCCTCAGGGGCTGGCTGGCGCTTGGGGCCGGGGTCTCGGACCGGGCCGTGATCGACCGCGATCTAGATACGCTGCACGTCTTCACCGCGCTGCCCGTCGCGTCGATCCCGCCCGCGCGCGCCGCGGCGCTGACGGGCCTTCTGGATGCGGCCTGACGGCCCATCCGATTGACGCCGCGCCAGGGCGGGGCTAGCTCGGCCGCCATGGCGCGCGCACCTCTTCTGCAACTGACCGACATCTCGCTGACCTTCGGGGGAGAGCCGGTGTTTTCCGAGCTGGGCCTCGTCGTCCAGCCGGGCGACCGCGTGGCGCTGGTCGGGCGGAACGGATCGGGCAAATCGACGCTGATGAAGGTGATGGCCGGGTTGGTTGATGCCGATAACGGCGCCCGCACGCTGAGCCCCGGCACCTCCGTCGGTTACATGGAGCAGGACCCTGACCTGTCGGGCTTCGCGACGTTGGGCGATTATGCCGTCTCGGGCCTCGATCCGTCCGAGGCCTGGCGCGTCGAGGCCGCCGCCGAGGGCCTGAAGCTGCGGCTCGATGCCAGCCCGGATGCCGCGTCGGGCGGCGAGAGGCGGCGTGCGGCGCTGGCCAAGCTCCTGGGCGAGGCGCCCGAGCTGATGCTCCTCGACGAGCCGACGAACCATCTCGACATCGAGGCCATCGCGTGGCTGGAGGCGGAGCTACAATTGACCCGTGCGGCCTATGTCCTGATTTCCCACGACCGGGCCTTCCTGCGCGCGCTGACCCGCGCCACGCTCTGGATCGATCGCGGTACCGTCCGGCGGCAGGAGAAGGGCTTCGACGCCTTCGAAGCCTGGCGCGACACCGTCTGGGCGGAGGAAGACCAGAAGCGGCACAAGCTCGATCGCAAGATCAAGGCCGAGGCGCGCTGGGCCGTCGAAGGGATCTCGGCCCGCCGCAAGCGCAACCAGGGCCGCGTTCGCGCGCTGGCCGACCTCCGTGCGGAACGCTCCGCGCAGATCCGGCGCGCCGGGACGGCCGCGCTGGAACTCGATTCGGGGCAGGCGAGCGGCAAGCGGGTGATCGAGGCCACGGGTCTGACCAAGGCCTTTGGAGACATGCCAATCGTGCGCGATCTCGACCTGCGCGTGCTGCGCGGCGACCGCATCGCCTTCGTCGGACCGAATGGCGTGGGCAAGACCACGCTCCTGAAGATCCTTCTGGGCGAGGTCGCGCCCGATGCGGGGACTGTCAAACACGGCACCAATCTCGAGATCGCCGTCTTCGACCAGGCGCGCGCCAAGCTCGACCCGAAGGCCACGCTCTGGGACTCGCTGACGCTCGACCCTTTGCTGGGCGTCTCGGGCGCGTCCGACCAGGTGATGGTGCGCGGCACGCCGCGTCACGTCGCGGGCTACCTGAAGGATTTCCTCTTCGACGACCGGCAGCTGAAGGCCCCCGTCCGCTCGCTTTCGGGGGGCGAGAAGGCCCGGCTTCTGCTGGCGCGGATCATGGCCCTCCCGAGCAACCTCCTCGTGCTGGACGAGCCGACCAACGACCTCGATGTCGAGACGCTGGATCTCCTCCAGGACGTGTTGGGCGAGTATGACGGGACCGTCCTTCTGGTCAGTCACGACCGCGACTTTCTCGACCGGATCGCCACCCAGACCGTCGCGATGGAAGGCGGCGGCGCGGTGCAGGTCTATCCCGGCGGCTGGAGCGACTATATCGACCAGCGAGGCGCGCGGGCGACGGTGTTCGCGGGTGAAACCAGAACCAGATCAAGGGGTTCGGACACGGGCCCCACCTCCGCCCCGACGCGGCCTGCGACCGCCGGGCTGAGCTACACTGAACGGCACCGGCTCGACGCGCTCCCCGGCGAGATCGCGCGGCTCGAGGCAGAGATTGCCAAGCTCGAAGCGTTCCTTTCGGACCCGACGCTCTTCACCACCGCGCCCGCCAAGTTCGCGAAGGCCACGGACGGTCTCGTGGAGCGGCAGGCGAAGCTTTCGGCTGCCGAAACGGAGTGGCTGTCGCTGGAGGAACGCGCCGAGCAGGCGTAGCGTCCCGCGCCTCAGGAACAGATGCCGTCGAGATCTTCGGCCCAGGGCACCGTGACCCGGCGGGGGAAGGTCGCGGGGTCGGCCACGGGCATCACCTCCCGCAGGAGCGCGTGGAGCCGCACGGTGCGCCCACCGGTCGGATCGAGCGTCGCGCAGCAGAGATATTCCTCCACGAGGCTGGCCTGCTGCTCGTAGCCATGGGCGAGGAACCCCCGCGTCGGATCGGGATCGAGGAGGTAGGGATCGTCGATCGTCACCTGCTCGGTGAACGCGCGCGCCGGGTGGTAGCCCGTCCATGCGCGGTTCTGCCACTGCCAGACATGGGTCATCTCGTGGGCGAGGAACATCGCCAGCGACAGGTCCAGCGGTGCGCCCGCGAAGTCGCTCCGGGCCAGGTCCGGCCGGAGCAGCAGCGTCTCGAAGAGGACGAGACCGCCGGTCCGCGCGGTGATGCGGGCGCGGGCCGGGGGCGGGCCGATCCGCTCGCGGCAGGTGGTGCGGGGCCGCGCGTCGTAGGTGATCGGGAACGCGCCGAGGCCGGGCGCCCGCACGATCCGCACCGCACCCGTGTCGAGCGTCGCGCCATGGAGCGGTTGCAGGAGCGCCACCTCGGCCGGCGTCAGGCCGCGCCCGCAGGCGGCCAGGAGGAGCGTCAGGAGAAGCGCACGCAGCATGGTGCGAGAGTGCCACGACCGGGGCCGGGGATACCAGTGCGACTGGCCCGACGCGCGATCACGGGCTAGCGAGGGGCACGCCTCCGGAGCCGCCCATGCGCCTGTTCTACAACGCCACCTCGACCAATTTCGGCGACCACATCAATTCGTGGCTCTGGCCGCGGCTGATCCCCGAATTGCTCGCGCGCGAGGATGACGAGGTGCTGGTGGGCGTGGGCTCGCTCCTGAAATCCGACCTCGACCGGGTGCCGGGCAAGAAGCACGTCTTCGGCACGGGCTCCGGCTACGGCCCGCCGCCGCCGCCCGAGACGGCGCGGGGCTGGACGGTCCATTGCGTGCGCGGGCCCCTGACGGCGCGGCATTACGGGCTGGACCCGCAGGCCGCGGTGACCGACGGCGCGTGGCTGATCGGGCAGCTGCCGGAATGGCAGGGCACGTTCGACACCGGCGGCGAGGTGCTCTTCATCCCGCACTGGACCTCGGCTGCCTATGGCAACTGGGCGCCGGTCTGCGCGATGGCGGGCCTCGCTTACGTGGATCCGCTGGACGATGGGCCGTCGATCCTGCGCCGCATCGCCGCCGCGCGCCTTGTCGTGACCGAGAGCCTGCATGGCGCGATCTTCGCCGACTACTTCCGCACGCCCTGGGTTCCCGTGGCCTCGGCGAACCGGGTGCTGCACTTCAAATGGGTCGACTGGTGCATGTCCATCGGCGTCCCCTACGAGACCCGCGCCCTGCCGCCGTCGGACATCGTGGACGCCCTGATCCAGCGGGTTCGGCCCAGCCGCGAGATGCCGTCTCCCGACCCGCGCACCTACACCGCCGACGACTTCCCCTACGCCCCCGCCGCCGCCGTCAGCGACGCGGGCGCCGCCTACCGGCTGAAGACTCGCGCCAAGGGCGTCGCGCGGGACGTCCGGGGCAGGGTCCTCGACAGCTTGCGCGCACGCCGCGACGGGCTGGGGATGGGGTCGTGGAACCGCGGGTATCGTGAGGATGTCGCGGCGTATCTCGAGCGGCTGGCGGGGTGCGAGGGGGCGCTCAGCGAGGATGCGGTGCGGGATCGGTTGGTGGGGGATTTGGGCGAGCGATTGGGGGGGATGATCTAGCTACGAATACGCTGCCGTCGTTCATAACGCGCCTTGCCGGTCAGAAGAGTAGATATCCGAAAGCCCACTGCATCGTACCAATTAAGAGAAGAATGACCTCTGCAAGGGTCAATTTGACCCTTCTCAAACTCTCAGATCTTACGGCAATCGAATACCGTTGAAAGCGATGAATCGTTTCTGACGTCTCGCGAAAGGCGTCATTAATCTTCTCAAATTCATTTGCCAATCTATCGCGTGGTCCAGATATCCTTGGTATCGTCTGAAAGCTATTTGGATAGAACGCTTTCTGTACCGCATGATTTGCGACAGTGTCGATGCCGTATGCAAATTCCATCATTGTGGCGGTAAATGCTCTCAGGCCATCAGCATTGGCCTGAAGCGAACTGGAATGCTTTCCCAAGAGATCTTGGACCTTTATCGTCTCGATCTCGCGCCAAAGAACGAATGCAATTATTGCCGTGCAAATTGGGTAGGCGCCGGCTGCTTGGAAAAGAGCGCCATCCCCCGCACGGAATGCAGAGAGCGAGAACCCGAGCCAAAATCCGCTACCGATCCAGATACTCCAAGACGGATCCGTCCATCGGGTCAAACATCCAACTCCCCCGCAAACCGGGCATTCTCCGAGATATACTGAAACCGCATCTCCGGCTTCTTGCCCATCAGGCGCTCCACGAGGTCGCCGGTCTCGCCCGGTGCGTCCTCGTCGACGGTCACGCGGATGAGCTTGCGGGACTTCGGGTCCATCGTGGTTTCCTTGAGGTCCTTGGCGTCCATCTCGCCCAGGCCCTTGAAGCGCGAGACGTCGATCTTGCCCTTGCCGCCGAGGCCCTTCTCCAGCCAGGCGTCCCGCTCGATCTCGTCGATGCAGTAGACGCGCCTGGCCCCTTGGGTCAGGCGGAAGAGGGGCGGGCAGGCGAGGTAGAGGTGGCCCGCGTCGATCATGGGCCGCATCTGGGTGAAGAAGAACGTCATCAGGAGCGAGGCGATATGCGCCCCGTCCACGTCGGCGTCGGTCATGATGATGACCTTGTCGTAGCGCAGGTCGTCGAGGACGAACTTCGTGCCCAGCCCGACGCCGAGCGCCTGTGTCAGATCGCTGATCTCGGCGTTGGAGCCGAGCTTGGACGAGGCCGCGCCCAGCACGTTCAGGATCTTGCCCCGGAGCGGCAGGAGGGCCTGGGTCTTGCGGTCGCGGGCCATCTTGGCGGAGCCGCCGGCCGAATCCCCCTCGACGATGAAGAGCTCGGTGCCGTCGCGCGTCGAGGCGGAGCAATCGACCAGCTTGCCGGGCAGGCGCAGCCGCTTGGTCGCGGATTTGCGCGCGGTCTCCTTCTCCTGCCGGCGCTTCAGCCGCTCCTCGGCGCGCAGTACGAGGAAGTCGAGGATCGCGCCCGCCGATTTCGTGTCCCCCGCCAGCCAGTTGTCGAAGCGGTCGCGCACGGCCCCTTCGGTCATCTTGGCGGCGGCCTCGGTCGAGAGTCGGTCCTTGGTCTGGCCGACGAAGGCCGGCTCGGCGATGAAGCACGACACCAGCGCGCAGCCGCCCGAGATGAGGTCGTCGCGCGTGATCTGCGCCGCCTTCTTGTTGTTCGCAAGCTCGCCATAGGCCTTGATCCCCTTGAGGATCGCCGCCCAGAAGCCCGCGACATGCGTGCCGCCCTCGGGCGTGGGGACCGTGTTGCAGTAGGACTGGATGAAGCCGTCGCGCGCGGGCGTCCAGTTGATCGCCCATTCGACCTTGCCCGGCTGGCCGAACTTCTCTTGGAACTCGACGGTGCCCGCGAAGGCCGCATCGGCATAGGTCGTGGCCCCGCCCAACGTCTCCGAGAGGTAGTCGGAGAGGCCGCCGGGGAAGTGGAAATTGGCCTCGGTCGGGGTCTCGCCGTCGTCGATCTCGGAGGTCCAGCGGATCTCGACGCCCGAGAAGAGGTAGGCCTTCGAGCGGATCGACTTGAAGAGGCGCGCGGGCTTCAGGCGGTGATGGCCGAAGATCTGCTCGTCGGCGTGGAAGGTGACGGTGGTGCCGCGCCGGTTGGGGGCCGCGCCGATCTTCTCGACCGGGCCGAGCGGCAGGCCACGCGAGAAGCGCTGCTCGTGGAGTTCGCGGTCGCGGGCCACCTGCACGACCATGCTGTCCGACAGCGCGTTGACGACCGACGCGCCGACGCCGTGCAGGCCGCCCGACGTCTGGTAGGCCTTGCCCGAGAACTTGCCGCCCGCATGCAGCGTGCAGAGGATGACCTCGAGCGCGGACTTGTCGGGGAACTTCGGGTGGGGATCGACGGGGATGCCGCGCCCGTTGTCGCGCACCGTGACGGAATTGTCGGCGTGAAGCGTCACCTCGATGCGGTTGGCATGGCCCGCGACCGCCTCGTCCATCGAATTGTCGAGCACTTCGGCGACCATGTGGTGCAGCGCCCGCTCGTCCGTACCGCCGATATACATGCCCGGTCGCTTGCGCACCGGCTCGAGCCCTTCGAGCACCTCGATGGAGGCGGCGTCGTAGGTCTCGGTCGGGGCGGCGCCCTTGAGGAGGTCGTCGGGCATATCGGCTGCTCTATCTTGTGTGATTGGCCTCAAGATAGGCGATATGGAGGGGTGGGGGAAGGGCGGCTCGTGCCTCAGTTCGCATTCAGCCCATGCGCACGGGTGCCGAGTTTCCGCTTCCAGAACGCCTCCCGCGCGAGGATGTCGCGCGGCGAATCCGCAGGTGACGCGATTTCAAGGATCGAGGCCGTGTAGTCGGCATGCATCGCGGCCTGCAGCATGACGTTTCCGCCGTGACCATCATGGGCATAGGCAAGCCAGCGGCCGAGTATGCCGTCGGCGCCGGTCGCGCTGCCGACATACTGGCTGCCGTCGGGCGCCACGAGGAGATAGATGCCGCGCACCGACGCGAGCGCCGCGTGCCACGCAGCGGGACGCAGGGGCAGGTCCGATACGGCGACGCTCAGATCGCCGAAGCCGGGGAAGGGCGGCTCCTCGACAAGGCGGCGAAGCTCGACGATGTCCTTCGTGTTCCGATCGGCCCATTGGCTCCATGCGCGCGCCGAGTTCGGTCGACCCCAGCGGATCAAGAGCCGCTCGGAATAGGGCGCGATGTCGTCGATCCATTCGAGATCGTAGGCGCTGCGATCCGTGGCAACGGACTCGGCGGCGAGAATCCCGGGTGCCGCAAGGCGCGGCAGCCGGTCGCCTCGCCAGGGAAACCGGTCGATGATACGGGTGACGCCGAGAAAGAGTGCCGAGACATCACCATCCGCGAGGATCGGCCCCGGCAGGAACTGGGCGGCCATCGTTGCGCCCTTGTAGGGCGACCGGCTCGCGATCTGGATGCTCGCGAAGGATGCGAACGCGGGCAGGCCACCCGTTCGGAGCGCGGCGACCGCGCGATTGTCGTGGCGTACGAGGCGCGTGTGTCTCGGGTCGATGCCGTGATGCCGGAAAACGTCCTGAAACTGGAACAGAGCCATCGGGATATCATCCGCCCCGCGGCGGCCGGCGCAAGTCCGAATGCCGGGACAGGACCCGGGCCGTGACGCGGGGATCAGCGCGAGTTCGAGCCGCTGACCGTCACGTTGTCGATGCCGAAGAACTCGTCCTGATACCCGGAGTTGAGGGTCGTGCTGGCACCGAGGGCGAGGTCGCGCCCATCATTGGCGGCCACGACCTGCACCCGGTAGGTGTAGTCCTCGCTCGACCCGCCGGTGCGGAACGTGCCCGAGCCGCGCGAGGAGCGGGTCAGCGTGACCGTGGTGTCGTTCGCGCCCTCGATGACCTTCACGTCGGGTTCGCCTTCGCGCCAGGAATGGGTGCCCACGACGACCTCTTCGCCCGCGATGGAGATCGTGCCCGTCTCGCTGTCCCAGCTGTCCCCGAAGATCATGTCGAATTCGACCACGGCATAGGCATCGCTGTCGCGCACGTCGATGGGGAGATAGGCCGTCTCGCCACCGCGCGGAATCACAAGAATCTCGCCGAAACCGGCGATGTCGACGACCTCGCCTGCGGTCCAACCGCCGCGATCTCCGCCGGTGAAGTCGATGTTTGAGATGACTCCGGAGAACGCGGAGATGATGCTGACGCCGCGCAACGTCTCGTCGATATCATTGCTGGTCGACTGGACACCCGTGCTGGCCACGCCCGCAACTGCGAGGCCGAGGCCGACAAGGCCTGCGGTCAGAACGGTCCAATCAACGGTAACGGCACCGGATTCCTCGGAAATGAAGTTGGGCATGAAACTATGGGTCCTCGGTAACAGATGCCGATGACCTACAGCGCCATTGCGGCGCATTTTGGCTAAGACTGGACCATTTTGGCATCCAGAATGGAAACGCTTGCAAAGATCGCGCCCGTTGCGCACGACCGGGGCATGGCACGCATCCTCCTGACCGGGGGGGCCGGGTATATCGGCTCCCACACCTATGTCGCGCTCTGCGAGGCGGGGCACGAGGTGACGATCCTCGATGATTTCTCCAACAGCGATCCGGACGTGATCGACCGACTGACGCGGCTGACGGGGGGGACGGTGGACCTCGTGCGCGGCTCCGTGCTCGATCGGGCGGCGCTGGACGGGGTCTTCGCGGGGCGCGGCATCGACGGCGTGGTGCATTTCGCGGCGCTCAAGGCGGTGGGCGAAAGCGTGGCGCGACCCCTCGATTACTTCGAGACCAATATCGGCGGGCTGATGACGCTGATGCAGGCGATGAAGGCCGCCGGCGTCTGGCGGATCGTGTTCTCGTCGACGGCCACGGTCTATGGCGCACCGGCGGTCTTTCCCATACCCGAGACGGCGCCGCTTTCGTATACCTCGCCCTATGCCTTCACCAAGCTGACCTGCGAGCGCATCCTGGCGCAGGCCGCGGACGCCGATCCCTGGGTGACGGGGGTGCTGCGGTATTTCAATCCGGTCGGTGCCCACGAGAGCGCGCTGATCGGCGAGGATCCGCGCGGCGTGCCCGACAACCTCATGCCCTACATGGCGAAGGTCGCGCTGGGCGAGTTGCCGGAGCTGCAGGTCTTCGGAGACGATTACGCCACGCCGGACGGCACGGCGTGGCGCGACTACATCCACGTCATGGACCTCTCGCGGGCGCATGTGCAGTCGATGAGCGCGCTGCTGAACGGTCGGTCCCATGTCCTCAACATCGGGACGGGCAGCCCGGTCTCCGTGCTGGAGATGCACGCCGCCTACGAGCGCGCCATCGACCGCGCCCTGCCGCATCGCGTGGTCGGGCGGCGCGCGGGTGACGTGCCGAAGCTCTACGCCGATCCGACGCGGGCCCGGGAAGAACTGGGCTTCGAGGCGCGATACGGGCTCGACGAGATGTGCGCCTCGAGCTGGGCCTGGGTGCAGGCGCAGGCCAAGGGGTGGCGCTTCAACTCGTGAGGCCTCGGAGCGGCGGTGCTTTCGGGGCCGCCGGGGGGATCAGGATCTTCGCCGAAGATCCTGTCCAAAATCCTTGCAAGGGGTTTTAGCCGCCCGACCGAGCGCGCGCCGCATCGAGCGCGGGCGCGATCGTCTGGGTGATGACGTCGGACGTGACCGGCCCCGCGAAGCGGAGCATCACCGTGCCGTCGCCCGCGATCACGAAGGTCTCGGGCACGCCGTAGAGGCCCCAGTCGATGCCCGTGCGCGCCGTGCCGTCGACTCCGATCGCCGCGTAGGGATCGCCCAGTTCTTCGAGAAAGGCGAGCGCATCCGCGGGCTGGTCTTTGTAGTTGATCCCGTAGACCGGCACCTCCTTGGCCAGGGCCTCGAGATGCGGATGCTCGACGCGGCAGGGGACGCACCAGCTGGCCCAGAAATTGACGATCTTCACCGCGCCATCGCTCAGGATCGCGTCGGTCAGGGGCGCCTTGCCCGGCAGCTCGGTCAACGTCATCGCGGGGGCGGGCGAGCCGATCAGGGCCGAGGGCAACGCGTCGGGATCGTCGCGGAACAGCCCCGAGAGGAAGAACCCCGCCATGGCCGCGAAGATCGCGATCGGGAGAAGGGCGATCCATCTCATTCGCCGCGCTCCTCCAAGGCCCGCTTGACGGCGCGGGACCGGGCGATGGACTGGATCACGAGGCCGAGGATCAGCGCAATCGAGAGGCCGTAAGCCAGGAGGATGTCGAAGGCGTACTTGCCTAGCCATTCGGTCATGCCATCCGCTCCCGCGTGGCGAGGGCATGGAGGCGGCGGCGGCGGATCTCGGTTCGCGTCCGAAGGAGCACCAGCGCCACGAAAAGCGCGACGAAGCCCGCCAGCGTCACCACCAGTGGCAGCCAGAAGACGTCGGCGACGTTCTCCTCGGCGTCGAGCGAGAGGGATGCGCCCTGATGCAGGCCCTGGTTCCAGAACTGCGCGGCATAGCGCGACAGCACCGCGAAGACCGAACCCACGAGGCAGAGGATCGCGGTCAGGTCTGCTGCTTGGTCCTGGTCCTCGATCGCAGACCAGAGCGCGACGTAGCCGATGTAGAACAGCCCGAGGATGAGGAATGAGGTCAGCCGCGGATCCCATTCCCAATAGGTGCCCCACATGGGCTTGCCCCAGATCGCGCCGGTCAGCAGGGCGACGACCGTCATGATGAGGCCGATGGGCGCCGCCGCGCGCGCGGCCAGCGCCGAGACGTGGTGGCGGCGGATCAGCCAGATCAGCGAGGTCACCAGCATCATGAACCACGCATTGATCGCGAGAAACGCCGAGGGCACGTGGATGTAGATGATCTTGACCGAGTGCCCCATGCGGAAATCTTCCGGCGTGAAGAAGAACCCCCAGATCAGGCCCGTCCCCGACAGCGCGATGGCGAGCGCCCAGGCCCAGGGCTGGACGGTCGCGGTCCAGGCCATGAAGCGGCGGGGGTTGGCGTATTCCCAGATCGACATGGCGCGGAACCTAGGGGCGCAGGCGGGCGGTCACAAGCGGCGTTCTGGGACGGAACGGCGCATCGGCCGCGCTCTCGCCCGATCGTGATCCGGCGGATCAGGACCGGTCGGTCAGGAGGCGTAGACCCGCAACGGCGAAGAAGGTGCCCAGCGTCGCCTGGATCACGCGACGCGCCCGGCCATAGGCGGCGACCATCAGGGGCGTCGAGAAGGCCACCGCGTAGAGGAGGTGGACCACGATCGAGAGGGCGAAGGTGCCCAGCACGATCACGGCCCCGACCCAGAGGGGCGCGCCGGGCGCGAGCCCCAGCGAGATGATCGCGATCCAGGCCAGCGCTGCCTTGGGGTTGGTCATCTGGATGATATAGCCGCGTCGTGCGTAGCCCCAGAGCGTCCGCCCTCCGCCGGCGAGGGCCTTCGCATCGACATCCTGATGCGCGACCGCGGCGCGGAACGCCTTGTAGGCGAGCCAGAGCAGGTAGAGCCCGCCGACGATCTTGATGGCCAGAAGGGCGGAGGCATAGGTCGCCAGCACCGCCGAGAGCCCGAGCGCGGTCAGCATCGCCCAGGTGAAGGAGCCGGTCGCCACGCCCAAGGCCAGCGCCATGCCCGACGGGCGGCCCACCGCCATCGAGGTGCCGATCACCGCGAGCACGTTCGGTCCGGGACTGGAGATCGCGAGGAAGAAGGCCGCGTAGGCCATCAGGATACCGGGAAGGTAGAGCGCGAGCTCGGACATCGGAGCCTCCGGGGTGGGACAAAGATGTTGCCACTATGTTCTATTTGTCCCGATCCGGCAAGGATCGCGTCCCGGCCGTCAGCGTAGGTTGACGCGAAGAGCTGCCGCCGTGGCGAAGGGCAGAAGGGCCATGCAGCCCAGCGTGATGCCTGCAAGAAGGGCCAGCGGCGTGGCGAGTGGCAGGCCCTCGGTGCCGCGGCGGGTAACTTCGGCCCCGAAGACGAGGGTCGGGATGTAGAGCGGGAGCACGAGGAGCGAGAGCAGGAGCGAGCCGCGCTTGAGGCCGACGGTCAGCGCGGCGGCGAAGGTGCCCAGCCACGACAAAGCTGGCGTTCCGATCAGGAGCGAGAGGGACAGCCAGGCCAGGCCCTCGGGCGGCAGGAACAGCAGGAGCGACAGGACCGGGGCCGCGACCGTGATGGGCAGTCCCGTCGTAAGCCAATGTGCGGCGGATTTGACGGTCGCGACGCCTTCGAGGGGCAGGGGCGCGGTCGCGAGGAGGTCGAGCGAGCCGTCCTCGGCATCGAGCGCGAAGAGCCGATCGAGCGAGAGAAGACATGCAAGGAGTGCGCCGAGCCAGAGGATGCCGGGCGCGATCGGGGCGAGACGTTCGGGCTGGGGGCCGACGGCGAGCGGGACCAGCGTGGCGAGGATCAGGAAGAACCCGAGCCCGAGGCCGAAGCCGCCTCCCGCCCTGAGGGACAGGCGCAGGTCGCGAAGAAGCAGCGCTAGCATCGGCGCACGCGCGCCGGCTGAGCTGGCGCGGGAGCGGGCCAGGGGTGTCGCGTCGACGTCACTCCACGGCCTCCGCGAAGGGGTCGGCGCCGGTATGTCCGCCATGTGCAGCGGCCGCGAAGGTCGTGAGGTCCAGATCGGCCGCGTCGGCCAGTCCGAGGTCGATATGGGTGGCGACGATGGCGCTGCCGCCCCCGGTCAGATGGGCGCGGACGGCCACCCCGAAGAGTGCGACATTCGCCGCATCGAGCGAAACGGTCGGTTCGTCCAGAAGCCAGATCGGACGGCCGGTCAGGATTATTCGTGCAAGCCCCGCCCGCCGCTTCTGCCCGGCGGAGAGGTCGGCCACCTTGCGGTCCCGGAGCGTATCGAGGTCGAACGCCGCGAAAGCCCGCGCGATCCCGTCGCGCCCGGTGCCGAAGATCGCCGCCCAGAGTGCGAGGTTCTCGGCAACGCTCAGCTGCGCCTTCAGCCCGTCGGCATGGGCACCGTAGGCGAGGTGGTCCGCATCCCCCGAGATCGTCCCGGCGACCGGCGGGGTCAGGCCCGCGAGCGTGCGCAGGAGCGTCGTCTTCCCCGAGCCGTTCGGCCCCCGCAGGATCAGGGCGCGGCCTGCGGGCAGCGCGAAGGTGACGTCGCGCAGCACGATCGCCGCGCCCCGGCGGCAGGTCAGGTGTTCTACGCGCAAGTCCATCGCGCCCGTGATGGCCCATCGCGGCGAGCGAGGGAAGGCCCGGAGCGCGGCGATTTCTAGCATTGTATGCGACGGTATGCCGGTTTCGCTTGATGTAGGCGCCCGCATCGGGCATTGCACGGCCAAGCCCCAAACACCCCCAAACCGGAGATCCCAGGATGACCGTCCAAGTCGGAACCGATACCGCCAAGACCCGCCGCGAGCTGACCGTCGGCGAGCAGACCGTCAGCTACTATTCCATTGCCGCCGCGACCGAGGCGGGGCTGGGGGATTTCTCGAAGCTTCCGGCCGCGCTCAAGGTGGTGCTGGAGAACATGCTCCGCTTCGAAGATGGCGGGCGCACGGTGTCGGTCGACGACGTGAAGGCCTTTGCGGAGTGGGCGTCGAATGGCGGCCGCAACCCGCGCGAGATTGCCTATCGACCCGCGCGCGTGCTGATGCAGGACTTCACCGGCGTGCCCGCCGTGGTCGACCTTGCCGCCATGCGCGACGGCATCAAGGCGCTGGGCGGCGATGCGCAGAAGATCAACCCGCTCAACCCCGTCGATCTGGTGATCGACCACTCGGTGATGATCGACGAGTTCGGAAATCCCCGCGCCTTCCAGCACAATGTGGAGCGTGAATACGAGCGCAACATGGAGCGCTACCAGTTCCTCAAGTGGGGCCAGACCGCGTTCAACAACTTTCGCGTCGTCCCGCCGGGCACCGGCATCTGTCACCAGGTGAACCTCGAATACCTCGCGCAGACCGTCTGGACCGACGAGGACCAGACCGGCGCGACGGTGGCCTATCCCGACACGCTGGTCGGCACCGACAGCCACACGACGATGGTCAACGGCGCGGCCGTCCTCGGGTGGGGTGTCGGCGGGATCGAGGCCGAGGCCGCGATGCTGGGCCAGCCGATCTCGATGCTGATCCCCGAGGTCGTGGGCTTCGAACTGACCGGTGAGATGACCGAAGGGACGACAGGCACCGACCTTGTCCTCAAGGTCGTCGAGATGCTGCGCGAGAAGGGTGTCGTCGGCAAGTTCGTCGAGTTCTACGGCAAGGGGCTCGACACCCTGCCGCTGGCCGATCGCGCGACCATCGCCAACATGGCGCCCGAATACGGCGCGACCTGCGGCTTCTTCCCCATCGACGGCGAGACGCTGCGCTATCTCGAGAATACGGGCCGCG
Source organism: Jannaschia halovivens (assembly GCF_046452375.1). Classification (NCBI taxonomy): domain Bacteria; kingdom Pseudomonadati; phylum Pseudomonadota; class Alphaproteobacteria; order Rhodobacterales; family Roseobacteraceae; genus Jannaschia; species Jannaschia halovivens. The sequence goes on from NZ_JBKFDJ010000001.1 coordinate 291,506, forward strand.
CCAAGGACCGCATCGCGCTGGTCGAGGCCTACGCCAAGGAGAACGGCTTCTGGCGGGATGCGGATTATGCGCCGGTCTATACCGACACGCTCAGCCTCGACATGGGAACGATCGTGCCGGCGATCTCGGGCCCGAAGCGGCCGCAGGACTTCATCGCGCTGACCGATGCCGCCAAGGCATTCGGCCAGTACGTCAAGGGCGTTCGCTCGGGCAAGGACGCATCCCCCCGCGCCGAGGTCCGTTGGGAAGGCGAGGGAGGCGCGCCGGAGCCGGTCGATATCCCCGGCGACGAGGGCCACCACGCACGCGGCTACGTCCATGGCGGCGAGGCGGATCGCGCCGACCTGCATGACGGCTCCATCGTCATCGCGTCGATCACCTCCTGCACCAACACGTCTAACCCCTATGTCATGATCGGGGCGGGTCTCGTGGCGCGGAAGGCGCGCGCGCTGGGGCTGAACCGCAAGCCCTGGGTGAAGACGTCGCTCGCCCCCGGCAGCCAGGTCGTCTCGCACTACCTCGAGGCGGCGGGCCTGCAGGAAGACCTGGACGCCATCGGCTTCAACCTCGTGGGCTACGGCTGCACGACCTGCATCGGCAACTCGGGCCCGCTGGCGCCCGAGATCTCCAAGACGATCAACGATCACGACCTGATCGCAACCTCGGTCCTTTCGGGGAATCGCAACTTCGAGGGCCGGATCTCGCCCGACGTGCGCGCCAACTACCTCGCCTCGCCGCCGCTCGTGGTGGCCTATGCGCTGGTCGGCGACATGAATGTCGACATCACGACCGCGCCGCTGGGACAGGATCGCGACGGCAACGACGTCTTCCTCAAGGATATCTGGCCGTCGGCCCAGGAAGTGGCCGAATTGGTCGAGGCGACCGTCACCCGCGCCGCCTTCCAGGAAAAGTATGCCGACGTCTTCAAGGGCGACGAGAAGTGGCAGGCGGTCGAGGTGCCCCAGCAGGAAACCTATGATTGGCCGCCGACCAGCACCTACGTCCAGAACCCGCCCTACTTCCAAGGCATGGACCCGAACCCCGGGGCCATCGAGGATGTCGTCGGCGCGCGCGTCCTCGCCGTTCTCGGCGACATGATCACGACCGACCACATCTCGCCCGCCGGCTCGTTCAAGGAAAGCTCGCCCGCGGGCCAGTACCTCAAGGAGCGCCAGGTGCCGGTGCGGGAGTTCAACTCCTACGGCTCGCGGCGCGGCAATCACGAGGTGATGATGCGCGGCACCTTCGCCAATATCCGCATCCGCAACGAGATGCTGGACGGGGTCGAGGGCGGCTACACCAAGGGTCCTGATGGCGCGCAGACCTCGATCTACGACGCCGCGATGGCGTGGCAGGAGAAGGGCGTGCCGCTCGTGGTGTTCGGGGGCGAGCAGTACGGCGCCGGCTCCAGTCGGGACTGGGCGGCCAAGGGTACGGCTCTTCTGGGCGTCAAGGCCGTCATCGCCGAGAGCTTCGAGCGCATTCATCGCTCGAACCTCGTCGGCATGGGCGTGATCCCGTTCGAGTTCACCGGCGGTGACAGCCGCGACAGTCTGGGCCTGACCGGCGAGGAGGAGGTGACGATCCTCGGTCTCGCGGAGGTCAAGCCGCTGCAGGAGGTCGAAGCCACGATCAAGATGGCCGACGGGACCGAGCAGACGGTCACCCTCAAGTGCCGTATCGATACCGAGGTCGAGATCGACTACATCAAGAACGGTGGCGTCCTGCATTACGTGCTCCGCAACCTCGCGCAGGCGCCCGTCGCCGCCGAGTGACGCGCGCGCCATCGACGATCTAGCGGGCGGGCCCTTCGGGGCCCGTCACGCGTTTCGGGGGCGCCGTCACCAAGCGGTGATTTGTAAGCGAGGCGCGGGGTCGCTAGATCGGACAGGAACGATCCCGGACCCTGACACCATGCGCCTTGCCCCCCTTGCCTTCGCCGCCCTTGCCGCGCTGCCCGCTGCGGCCGACCCGGTGGTGATCGAGCTCTATACCTCGCAGGGCTGCTCCTCCTGCCCGCCCGCTGACGAGATGCTGGGGCAGCTTGCCGAGAGCGACGAGGTCATCGCGCTGTCGTTCCATGTCGATTACTGGGACTGGATCGGCTGGAAGGACACCTTCGCCGACCCCGCCCACACCGCGCGCCAGCGGGCCTATGCCGCGGCAGAGGGGGCGAACACGGTCTACACGCCGCAATTCATCGTCGGCGGCACGGATGGCATCGCGGGGGCCGACGGCATGACGCTTGCGGGCACGATCCGCGCGCATGAGGGCGCGACCGGCGACGTGCTGCGGATGGCGTCGAGTGGTGACGGTCGCAAGGTTATGGCCGCCGAGACGGCGCTGACCGGGCCCGCGCGCCTCGTCCTTCTGACCGTCCTTCCCGAAGCCGAGGTCCGCATCCTCCACGGTGAGAACGCGGGCAAGGACGTGACCTATCACAGCATCGTCCGCGCCATCGACGACCTCGGGACATGGGACGGCGCCGAGACCTCGGTCCCCATTCCCGATGCGCCCGCTGGCATGCGTCAGGTGGTCGTCGCGCAGGCGCTCGACGGGGCCTATCCGGGCGCCATCATCGGCGCGGTCCGAGCCGACTGACCCCCGCTGGACGCCCGGAGGCGGACGCGGCACCGTCCCTCTATGATCCGGGCGATTCTCTTCGACAAGGACGGCACCTTCACCGACTTCCGCGCCACGTGGGAGGGGTGGGTGCCGAATGCGGTGCGTCGCCTGGCCCGCGACACGGATGTGTCCCCCGAGGCCGTGGCCGACATCTTCGGCGTCGATCTCTTGGCCGACCGCATCCTGCCGCAAGGCCGCTTCGTCACCGCCTCCCATGACCAGACCGTCGCGCTGCTGGAGCCGCTGACGGGATGGTCCGCCCATCGGTTGGCCGACTGGTGGGATGCCGAGGTGGCGACCGTGCAGCAGGTGACGGTGACCGACCTGCCGCCCTATCTGTGCGCGCTCCGGGGTAGGGGCCTGACATTGGGCGTGGTCACCAACGCCCACCGCGCCGAGGCGCTGCACCACCTGACCGAGATGGGTGCAATGCCGCATCTCTCGCGCATCGTCGCCGCCGATGACGGCTTCGGGCCGAAGCCCGCGCCCGACGGGGCCCGCGACTTCGCCCGCGCGCTGGGCTTCGACCCCGCCGAGGTGGCGCTGGTCGGCGACGGCCTGACAGACATGCACGCGGCGCGCGGGGCGGGGATGATCGGCGTCGGCGTGACGACCGGCACGCTGGATGCCGCGATGCTGGCACCCCATGCGGATCACGTCCTCCCGGACATCACGGCACTGTCGGGATGGCTCGACGGGCGGATCTGATCGCCGAAAGCGACATTCCCGGTCGCAACGCGCCATCCCGTGCCGAGGCCCGCCGCCCATCCTGATTGCGACGGACGAAAGGACTGGGCATGGACGACCAGATCGCAGAAGCCCCGAAGCGCAAACGTTCCGGCGGGCGGCGCGGCCATCAGGACCGCGCGGGCACCGCGATCATTGAACAGATGCCCTTTCGCCAGCCGCGCAATCCCGACCGCCCGACCGAGCCGTTGGACGAAGACGGCATCGCCGCGATCCACGCGGGCGTGCTCCGCATCCTGTCGGAGATCGGGATCGAATTCCTCAATCCCGAGGCGGTCGCCCACCTGAAGCGGGCGGGCTGCAAGGTCGAGGGCACGAACGTCAGGATGGACGCGGATTTCGTGACCGAGATGGTCGCCCGCGCCCCGTCCGAGTTCATGATCACGCCGCGCAATCCCGACCGCATGTTGCGCATCGGGGGCACCTGGATGGCGTTCGGCAATGTCTCGAGCCCGCCGAACTACTGGGATCTGACGACCGGCAAGGTGTCGGGCACGATGGACCGCTATGTCGAGCTCATCAAGCTGACGCAGTATTTCAACTGCATCCATTTCGCGGGCGGCTACCCGGTCGAGGCGATCGACGTCCATGCCAGCGTGCGCCATCTCGACTGCCTCTATGAGAAACTCGTTCTGACCGACAAGGTCGTCCACGCCTATTCGCTGGGCCGTGAGCGGGTCGAGGACGTGATGGAGATGACCCGGATCGCGGGCGGCCTCAGCCACGAGGAGTTCGACGCGACGCCGCGGATGTACACCAACATCAACTCGGTCAGCCCGCTGAAGCACGATTTCCCGATGCTCGAAGGCGCGATGATGCACGCGATGCGCGGCCAGCCGGTCATCGTCACACCCTTCACGCTGGCCGGTGCGATGGCCCCGGTGACCATGTCGGGGGCCGTGACGCTCAGCCTCGCCGAAGGGCTCGCCGCGATCGCGCTTCTCGAATTCATCGCGCCCGGCGCGCCCGTCGCGATCGGGACCTTCACGTCCAATGTCGACATGAAGAGCGGGGCGCCCGCCTTCGGCACGCCCGAGTACATCCGCGCGACCCAGATGACGGGCCAGATGGCACGGTTCTACGGCCTGCCGATGCGAGCGTCGGGGTCCTGCGCGGCGAACGTTCCCGACGGTCAGGCCATGTGGGAGACGACCGCCGCGCTCTGGTCCGCCGTCCAGTCGGGCACGAACATCATCTACCACGCCGCAGGCTGGCTCGAGGGCGGCTTGATCGCAAGCCCCGAGAAATTCGTGATGGATTGCGAGGTTCTCCAGCAGATCCAGCGCTACTTCGATCCGGCGATCACCGCGACCACGCCCGAGGATATCGGCGTCGATGCCATCCGCGAGGTCGGGCCGGACGGGCATTTCTTCGGCTGCCAGCACACCCAGGAGCGCTACCAGACGGCCTTCTACCAGCCGTTCCTGTCGGACTGGCGCAATTACGAGGCATGGGACGCCGCGGGGGCGGTCTGGACCCCGCAGCGCGCCCACGACCTGTCGCGCCGCATCATCGACGAGTTCGAGACCCCGCCAATGGACGTGGCCATCCGCGACGAGCTGCAGGCTTTCGTCGCCCGCCGGAAGGCCGAGGGCGGCGCACCGACGGATTTCTGACCAGCCGTTGAGCCGGTTTTAACGGATGGCATGGCAGGGATGCGTCATGACCTCGCGGGACGATCCCTGATGCATGGCCTGATGTTCAAGGCGACCGAGGGCTACGTGATGGCCAATCACGGGGCTGACCTCTGGGCGCGGGTCACGCAGGCTGCGGGCGTGCCGTTCGACCGGTTCCACTCGATGCGGTCCTACGACCCCGACCTGATGGTCGCGCTGATGGCTGCGATTTCGCACGAACTCGGTCGCAGCCCCCCCGCCGTGATGGAGGATATCGGCCACTGGATCTGCGTCCACCCGCCGCTCGACGGGGTGCGCCGCCTGATCCGGTTCGGCGGCCCCAGCTTCGAAGACCTGATCCTGTCGCTCGACGATATGCGCGACCGGGTCCGCATGGCCCTTCCCGATCTGGACCTGCCGAAACACCGGGTGCGCGAACTCGGGGATGGCGAGTACGAGATCGATTCGGAGTATTGGATGCTGGGCGTATCCGCCGTGACGACGGGGATGCTCCGCGCGATGTCCGACGATTACGGGACGCTCGCCGTGATCCGGGTCAAGACCTATGGCTGTATCGACGGTGTCTGGCACGAAACGGTGTCGGTCAGCGTTGTCGATCCGGACTTCCAGGCGCCGCGCGACTTCCGGCTGAGCGGGGCGGCATGACCGAGATGCAGATCTCGGTCGATGCGCTGGACGCGTTGCTGCCCCTTGCCATCGCCTTCGATGCGGAAGGTCGCGTCGATCATGTCGGGCCGACGGTCGAGAAGATGGCGCCGGGCGGGCTGGGCCGACCGCTGGCCGACGTCATCCGCCTCAGGCGCCCGGACCGCGCGGTCACGGTGCCATGCCTTCTGGCGGATACGCGGCGCAGGCACGTGCTCGAACTTCGCCTCGAACGGAGTGTCGCGCCGGATCTGGCGCCGACGCGGCTGCGCGGGCTGGTGGTCGGGCGCGGGGACGGCGGCGGCGTGATCCGCCTCGGGCTCGGGACGACGGTGGCCGAAACGGTCGCGCGGCATGACCTGACGGTGCATGATTTCGCCACGACCGACCCCACGATCGAATTGCTCTTCGTGATGGAGGCGCAGGGCGCGATCCTGACCGAGTTCCGCAGGCTCGACCGCCGCATCGAGGAGGCGCGCCAACGCGCCGCCCGCCAGGCCGAGACCGATCGCCTGACCGGCCTGCGCAATCGCCGCGCCATGGACAGCCATCTCGAGCGACTGATCCAGAATCCGGGGGCGGGGTTCGGGCTGATGCAGCTCGACCTCGATCACTTCAAGGCCGTGAACGACACGCTCGGACATGCGGCGGGCGACCGTGTCCTCGAGGAGGTGGCGCGCATCCTGGGCGAAGAGACCCGGAAGGCCGACATGGTCGCGCGGATCGGCGGCGACGAGTTCATCCTGCTGATCGCCGATTGTGCAGACCCCGACCTGCTGCGCACCATCGCTGAACGCATCATTGCCCGGCTGGGCGAACCGATCGATTGGCACGGAACGCTCTGCCACATCTCGGGCAGCATCGGCGTCACGCTGTCGCGCGACTATGACGCCCCGGCCCCCGCGCGCATGATGGCCGATGCCGATGCCGCGCTCTATGCTTCGAAGAACGCCGGCCGCGCCCGCGTGTCCTTCGCCGCCCCTTCGGGCACACGGAACTGACCGGCGGCAGTCGAAAAGGGGCGAGGGCGCCGCCTGCGACCGCTCCTCGAGGATCAAGCGACGGACCACCGATCCAGCCGGTCTGCCGCGCGAGTACATGTCTAGACTTCGGGGGAATAACCAGTGGCAGCCCGTAGGGGAATCGAACCCCTCTTTCCAGGTTGAAAACCTGGCGTCCTAACCGATAGACGAACGGGCCACGCTGGCGTGAGCGGTTCTTAGGCGACGGTCCCAAACGCTGCAAGCGCTTTTTCCGCCGCCTTCGCGTGGCTCATCCGCTCTCGGTTTCCGAGGCCAGCGCGACGTCTTCGACCTTCAATTGAGCGGTTTCGCGGCCCTGCCAGCGATTGAGCTCGACGCGCCCCGCGACATGGATTGGAGCACCCGCGGCACGCTCGATCGCGGCGGCGATCCCGTTCGTGCCGGCGCGAAACGCGATCGCGTCGAGACGGGTCGGGCCGCCATCAACAAGGGTCAGCTTGAGGTGATCCTCGCCCACGGGACGCGCATGGGCGACGCGCAGGTCCGGGAAGGCGAAGCGCGGCGCGGACGCCGCCTGCCCGAACGGCCCGGCGGCGTCGAGCGCGCGCACCAGCTCGGGCGTCACCGCCCCCGGCATCAGCGTGCCGTCGATCCGCAGATCGCCAGGTTGCCCCAGCGCCGCGTCCTGACGCGCGATCAGTTCGCCGAGGCGCGCCATGGCGCCTTCGATGCGCGCGGTCTCGACGGTCAGGCCCGCGGCCATCCGATGCCCGCCGCCTTTCACGAGCCACCCTTCGGCGGCGAGCCGCTGGATCGCAGCACCCAGATCGACGCCCGCGACCGACCGCGCCGATCCTTGGCCCAGACCGTCCTCGCGCAGGCCGATCACGACCGCGGGCCGGTGCGTCGCCTCCTTCAGGCGCGCGGCGGCGATGCCGACGACGCCCGGGTGCCAGCCTTCGCCGGCGGCCCACGCGACCGTTCCGTCGCGAGTAGCGGCCTGCGCCTTCGCCGCCTCGGTAACGCGGGCCTCGATGGCGCGGCGCTCGCTGTTGAGCGCGTCGAGCCGTTCGGCCAGCGCCGCCGCCTCGGACGGATCGCGCGTCGAAAGGAGCCGCGCGCCCAGGTCGGCCGCCCCGATCCGTCCGCCCGCGTTGATGCGGGGCCCAAGCAGGAAGCCCAGATGATAGCTCGACGGTGGCCCGTCCAGCCGGGCCAGGTCCCCCAGCGCCACAAGACCGGGCCGCGCGCGCCGCGACAGCACGGTGAGTCCCTGCTGCACCAGTGCGCGGTTCACGCCCACGAGCGGTGCGACATCCGCCACGGTCGCGAGCGCCACGAGATCCAGCATCGCCATGAGGTCCGGACCCGGACGCCCGTCCGTGCGCAACCGGCGATTGGCCTCGACCAGCATGAGGAACACGACCGCCGCCGCGCAGAGATGGGCGAGCGTTCCGTCCTCGTCCTGCCGGTTGGGGTTCACCACGGCCGCGACGTCGGGCAGGGTTTCCGCGCCCAGATGGTGATCGAGCACGATCACGTCGGTCAGCCCGGCGGCGGCCAGCGCCTCATGCGAGAGGGTGCCGCAATCGACGCAGACGATCAGGTCGTGCTCCGCCGCCAGCGCGGCGATGGCCGGCCCATTGGGGCCGTAGCCCTCGTCGATGCGGTCGGGGACATAGAGCGTCGCGCTCCGGTCGAGCGCGCGGAGCCACCAGACGAGAAGGGCCGCCGAGGACGCGCCGTCGACGTCGTAATCCGCGAAGATCGCGATCCGCTGGCGCCCGGCAACCGCCGCCAGTAGGCGGTCCGTGGCGACGCCCATGTCGCGCAGGGTCATCGGGTCAGGGAGCAGGTCGCGCAGCTTCGGTGCGAGGAACCCCGGCACTTCCTCGGGAAGCACCCCGCGCCGTGCGAGGTGCCGGGCGAGCGCGTGGGGCTGTCCGGTCTGGGCGATGGCCTGCGCCAGCCGGTCCTGCTCGGGATCGAGCCCGGTCCAGCGGCGCCCGGTGGCCGAGGCGGCGACGCCCAGCCAGGGCGCGTCGCCCCGCCTAGGCGCGTCGCCCATCAGACGGGGTTGCGGTAGGTCATGCGCCGAACCGACCCGGTCTTGGAGCGCATCAGGATCGTCTCGGCAGTCAGGTAACCGACCTCGCGCCGGATGCCCGCCAGGATCGAGCCGTCGGTGACCCCGGTCGCGGCGAAGATCACGTCCTCGGTCACCATGTCGTCGCGGGTATAGACCCGATCGAAATTGGTGATGCCGGCCTTCTTGGCGCGTGCCCGCTCGTCATCGTTGCGGAAGGTCAGGCGCCCGAACATCTGGCCGCCCATGCATTTCAGCGCGGCAGCGGCGAGCACGCCCTCGGGCGCGCCGCCCGAGCCCATATACATGTCGATGCCGGTCTTCTGCGCCTCGGCGGTGTGGATGATGCCCGCAACGTCGCCATCGGTGATCAGGCGGATCGCGGCGTCGGTGCTGCGGATCTCCTCGATCAGGTCCTGGTGGCGCGGCCGCTCGAGGACGCAGACGGTGATATCCTCGGTCGAACAGCCCTTGGCGGCGGCCAGCGCGTTCACCCGCTCGGAGGGGGACATGTCCATGGTGACGACGCCGGTGCGATAACCGGGCCCGACGGCCAGCTTGTCCATGTAGACGTCGGGTGCGTGCAGCATCGATCCGCGCGGCCCCATCGCGATGACGGTCAGGGCGTTCGGCATGTCCTTGGCGGTCAGCGTGGTCCCTTCCAGCGGGTCCAGCGCGATATCGACCTCGGGGCCGTTGCCGGTGCCGACCTCCTCGCCGATGAAGAGCATCGGGGCCTCGTCGCGCTCGCCTTCGCCGATGACGACCGTGCCCGCGATGTCGAGCAGGTTGAGCTGGTCGCGCATGGCGTTGACCGCGGCCTGGTCGGCGGCCTTCTCGTCGCCGCGCCCGATCAGGCGGGCGGAGGCGAGGGCGGCGGCTTCGGACACGCGGGCGAGGCCCAGGGACAGCATCCGGTCGTTGAAATCGGGTTTGGTCATATCGTGTTGCGTCCTTCGGTCGGGTTCGGCGCGGGGGTACGGCGCGGGCGGCGAGGGGGCAAGCGGTCAGACATCCTCGGAGGAGGCAGCCCAGAGGTTCAGGCCCTTTTCGCCGGCGAGCGCGTCGATCCGGGCCAATTCGCCATCCGAGAAGTCGAGATTGCCGACAGCTCCGGCGCAATCCACGACCTGCTCGGGGCGCGAGGCGCCGATCAGCGCGGTCGTCACGCGGCCGCTCCGCAGCACCCAAGCCAGCGCCATCTGCGCAAGCGTCTGGCCGCGCGCGGCGGCGATGTCGTTCAGCCCGGTCAATGCCTCGATCATCTCGGGCGTCACCGTGTCGGGGTCGAGCGACTTGCCCTGCGAGGCGCGGCTGCCCTCGGGGATGCCGCCGAGATATTTCTTCGTCAGAAGGCCCTGCGCCAGCGGCGTGAAGGCGATGGACCCGATGCCCTCGTCGTCGAGTGTATCGAGGAGGCCGTCTCGTTCCACCCAGCGGTTGAGCATATTGTAGCTGGGCTGATGGATCACGCAGGGGGTTCCCAGCTCGCGCAGGATCGCCGCCGCTTCGCGGGTGCGCTCGGAGTTGTAGGACGAGATCCCGACATAAAGCGCGCGGCCCGAGCGGACGATATGGTCGAGCGCGCCCATCGTTTCTTCCAGCGGCGTGTCGGGGTCGAAGCGGTGGCTGTAGAAGATGTCGACATAGTCGAGGCCGAGGCGCTTCAGCGACTGGTCGCAGGAGGCGACCAAATACTTCCGGCTGCCCCATTCGCCGTAGGGGCCGGGCCACATGTCGTAGCCGGCCTTGGACGACACGATGAGCTGGTCGCGCAATCCGTGAAACTCTTCGCGCAGGATCTGCCCGAAGGCGGTCTCGGCCGACCCCGGTTCGGGGCCGTAATTGTTCGCGAGATCGAAATGCGTGATGCCGTGGTCGAAGGCCGTCGTGCAGATCTCGCGCTTGAGCGCATGGGGCGTGTCGTCCCCGAAATTGTGCCAGAGCCCCAGCGAGATCGCGGGCAGGCGGAGACCCGACCGGCCCGACCTGCGATAGACCATCCGGTCGTAGCGGTCCGCGGCGGGGCGGTAGGCGGGCCTGAAGACTTTGGGTTTGCGGGCCATGGTGCCTCCGGCTGTCAGGTGTTCTGGATCTGGAGTGCTACGGGCTCACCCGACACGACGCCCGTGTCCATGACGCCGCCCAGGGCGCCGGCGAGATCCGAGGGCGGGCAGGGATGGGTCACGATCAGGACGGGCGCGTCGCCTGCCGCATGGTCGTATTGGCGCATCCGGTCGATCGAGACGCCGTGCTGCCCGAGGACGGTCGCGACCCGTGCCAGCGCGCCTGGCTCGTCCTTCAGTGTCAGGCGCAGGTAATGGGCGCAGGCCGTGGCCGCGTTGGCGCGGATCGCGCGGGCCAGCGTTCCCGCGGGCCGTCCGAAGGGCAGGGGGACCAGCCCGCGCGCGATGTCGGCGACGTCGGCCATCACCGCGCTGGCGGTCGGACCTTCGCCCGCGCCCGGGCCCTGCAGGACGATCTGGCCCACGGCATCGCCCTCGATCACCACCATGTTTGCGCCGCCCTCGAGCTGGCCCAGGGGGCTGTTCTCGGGGACGAGGGTGGGGCGCATGGACTGCTCGATGCCGCTTTCGGTGCGCGCGGCCACGCCGAGGAGCTTGATGCGGTAGCCCATGTCGCGGGCGCGGTGGATGTCGTCGATCGAGACGCGCTCGATCCCCTGAAGCTGGACGCCGTCGAAGTCGACCTGCGTGCCGAAGGCGATGGCCGACAGGATCGCCAGCTTGTGGCCCGCGTCGATACCGCCCACGTCAAGCGTCGGGTCGGCTTCGAGATACCCGAGGCCGTTCGCCTCCTCGAAGATGTCCGCATAGGGCAGGCCCGACGATTCCATCCGCGTCAGGATGTAGTTGCAGGTGCCGTTCATGACGCCCATCACGCGCGTGACGGCGTTGCCGGCAAGCCCTTCGGTCAGCGCCTTGACGCAGGGAATGCCGCCCGCGACCGCCGCCTCGAAGCGGAGCGCGGCGCCGCTGGCCTCGGCCCGCTCGGCGAGGTCCTGGCCATGCAGGGCCAGCATCGCCTTGTTCGCCGTCACGACAGGTTTGCCCTCGTCCAGAGCCGCCTCGACCGCCGCCTTGGCCGGTCCGTCCGACCCGCCGACCAGCTCGACGAAAAGGTCCACGTCGTCGCGGCGGGCCAGCGCGACGGGATCGTCCTCCCATGCGTAGGCCGACAGATCGACGCCGCGATCCTTGTTGCGGGTCCGAGCCGAGACCGCGGCGATTTCAATCCGGCGCCCGGTGCGCGCGGCTAGAAGGTCGCCGTGGCCCTGGACGATCTTGACGACGCCTGCACCGACGGTGCCGAGACCCGCAATCCCGAGGCGAAGGGGGGTGGTCATGGCGTGGGCTCCGTCGTGAATTGTCCTTGGACGACGGGGTATCGGGTCGCGCGCCGGGGCGCAACGCGGCGCTCAGACCTCGGCGGCACGCAGTTCGGCGGCGCGGGCGCGCAGGCGGCGCCCCCGTTCGGCCAGATCGCCCGTGGCAGGCCCGATGATGCGCCGTCCCGACAGGCGCGCGCCCCGCGCCAGCAGCGCGTCCTGCGCAACCGCGGCGCGCGACGGACGGGCCGCCTCGGCCAGAAGGGGCGTCAGCGGCACCAGTTCGGGGAAGGCGCTGGCCTGTGCCGCGGCCGAGATCGTGCCGTCCGCCGGCGGCAGGTCCGGGGCGCAGGCGGCGAGGCACGGGATCAGAAGAAGGACGCGGATCATCGCGCCGACGTTAGGCGGCGCCTCGGGGGGCGACAAGGGCGCTGGAATTGAACGCTCGTTCGGTTTATCCCCGAGGGATGGCCCGACCCAGCGGATCCGATGCCGGCGTGACCGGCCCGCGCGTGCGGCAAGCTGCGGAACGGCTATTTGCGCGGTATGGCTATGCCGCCGTCTCGATGCGCCAGATCGCGGCCGAGGTCGGGATCGGGGCCGGGGCGCTCTATCACTATACGCCCGACAAGCAGGCCCTTCTGGCCGACATGATGCGCGCCCATCTCGAAGGCCTGCTCGACGCTTGGCGCGCAGCCGATCCGGGCGGCGACCCTATCCGGCGGCTGGATGCCTTCGCGCGGTTCCACATCCGGTTCAACCTCGACCGGTCCGACGCCGTCTTCGTGGCCAACATGGAGCTTCGCGCGCTGGAGCCGGGCAACTTCGAAGAGATTGAGACCCTGCGCCGACGATACGAGGCCGTGCCCGAAGAAATCGTGAGCGCGGGCGCCGCCGCCGGCGTGATGTCCGCGCCCGACGTCAAGCTGGCCGGGATGGCGCTGATCGCGATGCTGACGGGGGTGAACACGTGGTTCCGTGATGGCGGGCGACTGGATCGCGCCGCCGTCGAGGCGATTTATGCCGACATGGCACGCGGTATGGTGGGCGCGTGACCGGCGGTCAGGCGCGTTCGGAATATTCCATCGTCTCGGTGTTTACGACGATATCCTCGTCCTGACCGACGAAGGGGGGCACCATCACGCGCACGCCGTTGTCGAGAAGCGCGGGCTTGAAGCTGTTGGCCGCCGTCTGGCCCTTCACGACCGGCTCAGTCTCGACGATCTTGCAGGTGACCTTCTGTGGTAGCGTCGCGTTCAGAGCCTCTTCGTCGTAATATTCGACCACGACCATCATCCCGTCCTGCAGGAAGGGCCGCCGCTCGCCCAGGATGTCGGCATCGAGCTCGATTTGATCGTAGGTCGTCGTGTCCATGAACACGAGCTTGCCGTCGCTCTCATAGAGGAATTGCTGGTCCTTCTGCTCCAGCCGGACGCGTTCGACCTTGTCGGCCGAGCGGAAGCGTTCGTTGAGCTTCGAGCCGTTGCGGAGGTTCTTCATCTCGACCTGTGCGAAGGCGCCGCCCTTGCCGGGCTTGACGTGATCGACCTTCACGGCCGACCACAGATGGCCGTCATGCTCGAGGACGTTACCGGGACGGATTTCGTTGCCGTTGATCTTGGGCATGGGCTCGCTCGCAAATCTGTGTCGCGGGCTTCTATCGCTCCGCGTCCGCGCGAACAAGCGAGGTCGAACCTTGTCAAAATTATGACGAAAACTTGAAAGATTTTCGAGCCGTCCCATATCTAGTCGCAGAACTAGGGCGCCGAGGCCTTCATTTGGTATGCCAACCGGATCGGCATTCCGCTGCTGCAAGTGAGGTATTCCGAAAACGCATAGCCCGAATCGCGGCGAAGCGTGTTAGGACGGCGCACCGGGGAAGATGCAAGAGCAAATGGAGAGTGCGCGAATGACCGATTTCGTCGATGCCACGGCGTTCAATTTCGAACAGGGGCAGCGTGCGCGCAAGCTCTTCGCTGCCGTCGTTCTTGCCGCGCTGGACGACGCGATCTCCGATGATAAGAAATACGGCAATGGCCCCGAGCAGATTGCCCGCTGGGCCCGCTCGCGCGATGGCCGCGAAGTTCTGTCCTGCGCGGGCATCGACCCGAACGAGCGTGTCGTGTCGGGCCTTATGGAATTCGTCAGCCGCGGTGTCCGCACTTCGGTCGCCCTTTCCCGCGAGGAGAGCGAGCGCCGCCAAGCCGCCGAAATGGCCGAGGCCGCCGAAGCCGCCTAATTGGGCGCGACATACCGTTTCGCTGAAAGCGCCGCGTCCGGGATCGGATGCGGCGCTTTTTTCGTCAGGCGATCGGCGTCGATGTTGCGTCAGTCGAATTCGTCGGAGTTGAGGAGCTGGCGCAATTCGCGCCGGACCAGCTTGCGCACGTTGCGCGTGATCCGCTCGCCCAGCTCGCCCGCCAGTTCCTGCCGTACGATCTCGGCGATGAGGTCGCGCAGGGCGTCGTCCCCCGGGATCGCGTCCATCACGTCGGAAAGGTCGGCTGCGTCGTCATCCGCGGCGGAGGTCTCGGCCTCGCTGACCTTGGCGGCGCCTGCCATCTCGGGCTGCATCACCTCCGCGACCGGCGCGATCTCGGGGCCCACGGCCTCGGCGTCGCCCTGGTAGTCGGTGTCTTCGGCATAATCCTCGGGCACGGGCGACGCGGCGGCTTCGGCGACGTCTCTGGCCAGTTCGGCATCGTCCCATCTCGCCATCGGCTCGGCCTCGAGGTCGGTGGAAATGGCCGAGATCTCATCGGGCACCGCATCCGTGAAGCTGCCCGCGTCGCGGCCATCGCGTTCTTCCTGGGCGAGGGCGCGGATCATCTGGAACGGGTCTTCGGGTTCGGTGACGCGCTGCTTCGGGTCGAGCAGCAGCGCGGCCTCGGTCGTCTCGGCCGCCGTATCATCGCGGGGCGCGGTCGCCTCCTTGGCCGCATCGGTTGCTACGAGCCTGCGAATGGAGGAGAGGACGTCTTCGATGTCCTGTGGCTGGGCCATGCTCTGTCTCCAAATCGTCCGCACGTCTGTCGCCACGGTAGCCAGATCGCACCGGGCGCGTCCACTGCCCGAAGGCGACCTTTGCCCGGATCCGCTCAGTTGCGACCGAAACGCCGCAGCACCCGGTCGAGGCGACCGCCCTGTTCGGAGGGCGAGATCGCCGGGGCGTTCGACACGAGGTTGTAGTAGGCCTCGGGGGCATAGCGCTCGACCGACAGGCCGAGGTGATCGGTCGTCATCAGTCCCATCGCCGTCAGCACGCGGTAGACCGCGACCTGTGCATCGCTCTCGGCCTGCAGAAGCGCCGTGCGCGCGTCGAGCAGTTCCTGCTCGGCATCGAGAACGTCCAGCGTCGTCCGCGCCCCGAGCGACGCTTCCTCGCGAAAGCCGTCGAAGGCGAGCTGGGCCGACGTCACGCCCTGCCGCGTGGCCGTGATCTGGGCCTGCGCGATCTGCAGCCCGGCCCAGGCACGGCCGACATTCTCGGTCACGGCGCGTCCCGTCTGGGCAAGTTCGGAGCGCGTGGCCTGCGCCCGCGCGATAGCCTGCCGGTTCAGCGCGGAAAGACGTCCGCCCGAATAGATCGGCACATTCCCGGTGATCGTGGCGCCCAGCGACGTCGTATCGGGGCGGGCATAGGTGAGATCGCTGCGCAGCGAGATGGAGGGCAGGCGGTCGGCCTCGGCGGCCTCGGCCAGAAGGCGCCCGGCGGTCACCTCGTGCTGACCCGAAAGGATCAGCGGATGAACCTGGAGCGCCAGCGTCTGCGCCCGCTCGACATTCGCGGGCAGGGCGGGCGGCTGCGGCGGGGCGGCCAACGTGCCGGTGGGAAGTTCACCGACGGCCAGGCGATAGACCTCGCGCGCGATGTCGACCTGTCCGCGCGCGGCGGCCAGTTGCGACTGCGACGTGGCGAGACGCGACTGCGCGATGGCGACGTCGGTCCGCGTGACCTCGCCCACCTCGAACCGGTCGCGCGCAGCGGCCAGCTGCTGGTTGATGACGCGGACGTTGTTGGCGCGCACGTCCACCGTCCGCACCGCAAGGCGCAAGTTGAGATAGGCTTCGGCCGCCGCCAGCAGCACCGACTGCTCCTGCTGAACGAGGCCATAGCGCGCGGCGAGCACCGCTTCCTTGGCCGCGCCGATGCGCAAGTGGCGCTGTCCGCCGTCGAGGATCGTGTAGTTCAACACCAGCCCGAGCGACGCCCCGGTGGTGGTCGCGGCGCCGAACCCGGTGTCGCGATAGGTCGTGGAGTATTGCGATTGGAAATCGACCGAGGGCCGCAGCGCGGAGACGGCCACCGCCACGTCCTCGTCGGTGGCGCGCAACAGGTAGCGCTGCTGCTCGAGCTGGGGCGACGAGCGGTAGGCGCGGATCAGCGTATCGGTCAGCGTCTCGGCGGCGGCGGGCAGGGCGAACACCGCGATGGCGCAGGCCCCGGCCAATCGGCGGATGGTGCGAATGGGAGCGGTCATAGCATGAAACTCTTGGCGCGGCTGAAACCGGGAAGCACGGGCGCGCCTGCGTTGAAGGCATATCGCCAGGACAGGCGTCCGTCGATCCTGTGGCCGACCCGGACCTCGCCCAGCGTTCCTTTCGCGAAGATCGCCGCCATCCGGCCGCCTTCGCCCAACTGGTCGGTCAGCGCCTCGGGCACGTCCTCGACGCCGCCTTCGATCAGGATGACATCGAACGGGCCGGCCTTCGGCGCGCCCTCGGCCAGCGGCGCGTCGATCACGGCGGCATTCATCACGCCCTGAGCGGCCAGCGCGGCTTCGGCATCGGCGACGCGCTGCGCCTGATCCTCGACCATCACGACCGAATCCGCCATCCGCGCCATCACGGCCGTCGAATAGCCTAGGCCGCCACCCACGATCAGGACCTGATCGGCGGCGTCGATATCGAGCGCGTCGAGGATCTTGGCGAAGACCCGCGCATCGGGCATCTCGCGGCCGTCGGCGAAGGGCACCGGAGCATCCATGTAGGCGACGGGCTGGGCTGCGGCGGGCACGAAGGCTTCGCGCGGGACGTCGAGCATCGCCGCGATGATCGGGAACTTGGTCACATCCGACGGGCGCACCTGCGTGTCGACCATCATCGTGCGGAGGGGCTGCGTAGACGGCATCTCTTAATCTAAACCTGCCGGTTCAATTTCACTCCCAACTCTGAAAGCATGTCTCCCTGACCCACGCAACGCGAAAGGCCGTGCGCGCGGCTTGCAGGCGGAGGTGCGAGGCGTTAATGCACCGCCACCACCTGGGGCGAGTTGGCGGAGTGGTTACGCAGCGGATTGCAAATCCGTGCACACCGGTTCGATTCCGGTACTCGCCTCGGTCGGATTCCCCTTGTTTTGCGGACGCATCCCCTTGCGGGCAGCGGTTTGCGGCGGCACCGTCGCGCGATGGAAACCCATTCCGACATCCGCGATGCGGTCCGCGCGCTCTGTGCCCAATTTCCGCCCGAATATCACCGCCGCGTCGACCGCGAGCGGGGCTATCCCGAGGCGTTCGTCGACGCCCTGACGCAGGCCGGCTGGCTGGCCGCGATGATTCCCGAACGCTACGGCGGCTCGGGCCTCGGTCTTTTGGAGGCCTGCGCAATCATGGAGGAGATCAACCGCTCGGGCGCGAATGCCGGCGCATGCCATGGCCAGATGTACAATATGGGAACGCTGCTCCGGCATGGCTCGGAGGCGCAGAAGGCGCACTGGCTGCCGCAGATCGCGGACGGGTCGCTCCGGCTCCAGTCGATGGCCGTGACCGAGCCGGGTGCGGGCACCGACACCACCCGGATCCGCACCACCGCGCGGCGCGAGGGCGATCGCTGGATCGTCGATGGCCAGAAGGTCTGGACCAGCCGGGTGCAGCATTCGGACCTGATGATCCTGCTAGCCCGGACCGCCCCGCGCGATGCGGGTCCCAAGCCCTCGGTGGGGATGACGGTGTTCCTAGTGGACCTTCGCGACGCGATCGGGCGCGGTCTGACGGTCAAACCGATCGAGAACATGGTCAATCACGAGACGAACGAGCTGTTCTTCGACGGGCTCGAGGTGCCGCATGAGAACCTGATCGGCACGGAGGGGCAGGGGTTTCGTCACATCCTCGACGGATTGAATGCCGAACGCACGCTGATCGCCGCCGAATGCATTGGCGACGGGCGCTGGTTCGTCGACCGGGCCACGGAATACGCGACGGACCGCGAGGTGTTCGGTCGCCCGATCGGCCAGAATCAGGGTGTCGCGTTCCCGTTGGCCGAGGCGCATATCGAGGTCGAGGCCGCGGACCTGATGACGCGCCGCGCGGCCGCCCTGTTCGACGCCGGAGACCCCTGCGCCCCCGAGGCGAACATGGCCAAGTACCTCGCCGCGAAGGCATCCTGGGAGGCGGCGAATGCCTGCGTCCAGACCTTCGGCGGCTATGGCTTCGCCACCGACTACGATGTCGAGCGGAAGTTTCGCGAGACGCGGCTTTACCAGGTGGCGCCGATCTCGACGAACCTGATCCTGTCCTACATGGCCGAGCACGTGCTCGGCTTGCCCCGGTCGTTCTGATGCGACCCCTCGAAGGCATCACGGTCGTCGCGTTCGAGCACGCCATCGCGGCACCCTTCGCCACGCGCCAGATGGCCGATATGGGCGCGCGGGTCATCAAGATCGAACGGCCCGGCACAGGCGATTTCGCGCGCGGCTACGACACGCGGGCCCGCGGTCTGAGCAGTCATTTCGTCTGGACCAACCGCTCGAAGGAGAGCCTTGCGCTCGATCTGAAGCACCCCGAGGCGGCTGGGGTCCTCGACGCGCTGATGGATCGCGCCGATGTCGTGGTCCAGAACCTCGCCCCGGGTGCGGCGGCGCGGCTGGGCCTCGGCTGGGACGCGGTGCACGCGCGCAACCGGTTGGCCATCCTCTGCGATATCTCGGGCTACGGGCCGGGGTCGACGCGCAAGGCGTACGACCTGCTGATCCAGGCGGAAGCGGGACTCCTCTCGGTGACCGGCACGCCCGAGGTGCCGTCCAAGGCGGGGATTTCGGCCGCGGACATTGCCGCCGGGATGTACGCGCTGACGGGCGTGCTCGGCGCGCTCATCCAGCGGGGACGGACGGGGCAGGGCACCCATGTCGAGATTTCGATGATGGGCGCGCTGGCCGAATGGATGGGCTACCCGATGTATTACGCGATGGACGGGGCCGCCGCGCCGCCACGCGCGGGTGCCGCGCATCCGACGATCTATCCCTACGGCCCGTTTCGCGCCGCGGACGGGCAGGTCATCCTCGGGCTTCAGAACCCGCGCGAATGGCGGGCCTTCTGCGAGGGCGTGCTCGGCGAGGCCGGGCTGGCGGACGATCCCGATTTCGCCAGCAATACTGCCCGCGCTACGCGATCGGACGAGCTACGCACGCGGATCGAGACGTGCTTCGCGGATGTCACCTGCGCCGAGGTGATGGAGCGGCTGGACGCGGTCGGCATCGGCAACGCCCGGCTGCGCGACGTGGGCGATCTCTGGTCGCATCCCGCCCTTGTGGAGCATTGGCACGAGGTCGACACGCCCGCAGGCCCGATGCCCGCGCTCGCACCGCCGGGCCAGAGCGATCCGCGCATGGATCCGGTGCCGGAGGTCGGGGCGCATAGCCGCGCCATCCTGGAGGAGCTGGGTTTCGACGCCGACAGGCTCGCGGCGTCGGGCGCGATCTAGCGCATCCCGACGAGTGCCAGGCCGACCACGATCAGCATCGACGCCGCCATCGCGATGTTGATCGCCCGCTGCGTGCCGGGCGCGAGGTCCAACCGCCGGAGCGCGACCCCGGCCCAGAGCCAGCCGAGGTGGATCGGGATCCAGATGGCGTTGAGGATGACGATCTTGATCAGCGCCTCGGCCAGCGGTGCGTCCGCCATGAAGGGAAACCCCGAGAAGAGCGCCGTGTTCACCGCGTAGGCCTTCGGGTTAATCGCCTGCAACGCCAGCCCGTCGCGCAGGCCGGGCGGGCGGGCCGCCTCAATGAAGGCCAACTTCGCGCCAGCCGTCGCGATGCGCAGCGCGAGGTAGAGCAGGTAGCCCGTCGAGGCGAGCATCAGGACGGTCCGGATCGCGGGCTCGGCCAGGACCAGCGCCGCGAGGCCGGTCACCACCGCGAGGCCGACGGCGAAGTTCCCGAGGAACAACCCGGTGACGTAGCGCAGGCCCGCCGGGGCGCCGAACGCGCTGCCGACCCCTGCTGTCGAAAGCACGCCGGGACCGGGCGTGACGATCAAAAAGAACACCGCGGCGGCGAAGGTCATCATGCCATAATCATTTCGTATCAGAGGTTTGCGTCTCGAACTTAATGTCGGGGCGCTCGCGCCACCAGATCACGAGGCCCGCGGCCGCGATCACGCAGGCCCCGATCACGGTCTGCGCGTCGGGGACCGTGCCGAAGACCAGAAACCCCGCCACCGCGAGGTAGATGATGAAGGAGTAGCTGAACGGCATCAGCACGCTCGACGGCGCGTAGCCATGGGCGATGCCGAAGAAATGGTGACCGAGCCACGCGAAGGCCCCCAATCCGATCATCAGCCCCCAGTCGAGCGTCGTCGCGGGCGGTGTCCAGAGCCACCATGCCGCGGGCAGGAGCGTCACTGTGCCCACCAGACCGGCATAAAGCTGCATCGTGCGCGGTGCTGCGACCCCGGCCAGCTTGCGCGTGACGATCGAGTAGAGCGCGAATGACGTGGCCGCCGTCAGGATCGACAGCGCCGCCCAATGGAAGTCGCCGGACCACGGCCGCACCACGATCAGCACACCCGCGAACCCCATCAGGATGGCGGACCAGCGCCAGCGCCCGACCCGTTCGCCCAAGAGCGGGACCGACAGCGCGCAGACGATGATCGGCGACGAGAACATGATCGCCGCCGTGACCGTCAGGTCGAGATAGGCGAGGCCGATGAAGTTGCAGACCGTCGAGATCGCCAAGAGCGCGCCGCGGCCCAGCATCGCAAGCGCCAGTGGCATCGGCGCGGTGAAGCCCGAATGATCGCGCCCCATCATCGGCCCCGTCGAGAGCGCGAGATGCGTGGCATAGCGCATGAACGCCAGTTGCAGCGCCGGAAGCCCCGCGAGGGAGAGCCATTTCACCGACGTATCCGTCAGCGAAAACAGCAGGTAGGCCAGCAGCATCAGGGCGATCCCCCGCCGCGCATCGTCGACCCGCGGGCGAGCCAGATGCGAGACGGGGGCGGTGGCCACGGCGCGTCAGGCCTTGAAGCGGTCGGCGTAGAAATCGACCATCTGCGAGACCATGCCGTCGCCGCGACCGTCCTCGATGGCGGCCGACATGGCGCGATGCGCGCCGTCGGACATCATCGTATCGGCGCCCAGCTCGGCGGCCATTTCGCGGTAGTACCCGACATCCTTGTGGCCGTTGCGGATCGAGAAGGCGAGCTTCGTCGCGTCGCCCTCGACGGCGTAGGCCTTCACGAATTCCATCATCCCCGACCGGAGCGGTCCGGCGGCCATCACGTCGAACAGCGCCTGCCGGTCGACGCCGGCGCGGTCCGCCATCGCAAACGCCTCGGCCATCGCGTTGGCGACGGTCATGCCGAAGAAGTTGTTGATGAGCTTGATCGTATGCCCCGATCCGACCTCGCCCAGGTGGAAGACGTTCTCGCCCAGATCGTCCAGAACCGGGCGTACGGACGCAAAGGCGGCCTCGCTGCCGGCGCACATGATGTTGAGCTGCCCCTCGCGCCCGTGGCTCGGCGTCCGGCCCAGCGGCGCGTCGAGATAAGTGCCGCCCGCCTTGGCGACTTCCGAGGCGAGGCTCCGGGTCGAGCCGGGCAGGGAGGTGCCGAAATCGATCACCGTCGCCCCGTCCCGCAGGCCCGCGATGATGCCATCGGGTCCGTGCATCCGCGCCTCGACCTGTTCGGAAGTGCCCATGCAGAGCATCACGATGTCGGACGCCTGGGCCACGTCGCGCGCGGTGTCGGCCTCCGTCGCGCCGCGCCCCAGAGCGGCCTCGACGCCGGTGCGATCGCGATTGCCGAGCACCGTGAGCGTGTGGCCCTTGTCGAGCAGGCGCTGGACCATGGCCGAGCCCATGAGGCCGAGGCCGATGAAGCCGATCTTGGGTTGGGTCATGATATGTCTCCTGATGGGGTCAGTCTGGGCGCAGCGCGTCGAGTGCGGCCAGCGTGGACGCGGGGTCGGGGCGATGGCCGGCATAAGCGGCGAAGCTGTCCATCGCCATGTGGCGGAAGAGATCGAAGCCGGTCATCATCGAAAGCCCTGCCCGACGCGCGTCGGTCAGGAAGGGCGTGTCCGTTGGGGTATAGACTGCATCGAACGCCCAGACCTGCGGGCCGAGGAGGGCGGCGGGGATCGCAGTGCCCGGATGGCCGTACATTCCCAGCGGTGTGGCGTTCACGAGCCCCTCGGCGCCGCGGATCACATCCGCGGCAGCCTCGGCGGGAACCGCGCTCGCGCCCGTCATGGCCGCCAGTGCCGATGCGGCCTCGGCATCCTCGTCCCAGATCGTGACCGGCCCCGCGCCGAGCGTGATCAATGCGGGCACCACGGCGCGGGCGACGCCCCCGGCACCGGCCACGGCGACCGATCCGGGCGATCGGTCCATGACGGCGCGCCACGCGGCCAGGAAGCCCGTGAAATCGGTGTTGTGCCCCCGGATCGGCGAAAATGTCAGCGTGTTCGCCGCACCCAGCGTCTCGGTCCCCGCGACCATCCGATCCCCTGCCCATCGGGCGGCATTGGTCTTCCACGGATGGGTCACCGTGACGCCGTCCCACCCGTCGAGGCGCAGCATCTCGACCGTATCATCGAAGTCGAATTCGGGGTCGGCCGCGCTGTCGATCGGGGTGAAGTCGAGCGTCATCTCGTGGGCCGCGCACATGATCTCGAGCGCCGCCGACAGGCGCGACGCGCCAATGCCGGCCCCGATCAATCCGCAGCGGAGGGTTCGGCTCACATCACGGCCCCGATCTGCCAGGGGACGAACTCGTAATCCCCGAGGCCCTGCGCCTCGGATTTCGACATCTCGCCGGAGGCGACGCGCAGGAACATCTCGTAGATCTCGCGCCCCTTCGCCTCGACCGTGGCCCCACCCGTCAGGATGTCGCCCGCGTTGACGTCCATGTCCTCGGGCATCCGGTCGAACAGGGCCTGGTTGGTCGCCACCTTGATCGTCGGCGCGGGCTTCGAGCCGAAGGCCGATCCGCGGCCCGTCGTGAAGCACACGAGATTGCAGCCGCCAGCGATCTGGCCGGTGACGCTGGCGGGGTCGTAGCCGGGACTGTCCATGAAGGTGAAGCCTTTCGCCCGTACCGGCTCGGCGTATTTGTAGACGCCCGTCAGGGGCGTCGTGCCGCCCTTCGCCGCGGCGCCCAGCGATTTCTCGAGGATCGTCGTCAGGCCGCCCTTCTTATTGCCGGGGCTGGGATTGTTGTCCATCGAGCCGCGGTTGCGAGCGGTGTAATCCTCCCACCAGTGGATCAGGCCCACGAGCCGGTCGCCGACCTCCCGGCTGGCGGCCCGGCGGGTCAACAGGTGCTCGGCGCCGTAGATCTCGGGCGTCTCGGCCAGAACACCGGTCCCGCCCTGCGCCACCAGAAGGTCGCAGGCATGGCCCAGCGCAGGGTTCGCGGTGATGCCCGACCACGCGTCCGATCCGCCGCATTGCAGCGCCACGGTCAGCTCTGAGGCGGGGCAAGGTTCGCGCACCGCCGCGTTGGCGATGGGCAGCATCGCGCGGACCTTCTCGATCCCGACCTCAATGGTCCGGCGCAGGCCCGCGACATTCTGGATGTTCATGGTCTGGAAGGTCGGCCCCTGCTTCAGGCCGTATGCCTCGAGCAGCCAGTCGATCTGGTTCATCTCGCAGCCGAGCCCGACCATCAGGACGGCGGCGTGGTTCGGATGCTTGGCGTAGCCCCACATGACGCGCTGCAGCGCCTCGAACCCGTCGCCATCCCCCGCCATGCCGCAGCCTGTGCCGTGAACGAAGGCGACGACGCCGTCGATATTCGGGTAGGCGGCCAGTTCCTCGGGGCCGAAGGCGTCGGCGATGCGACGCGCGGCCGTGGCCGAGCAGTTCACGCTCGTGACGACGGCGACGTAATTGCGCGTGCCCACCGCGCCGCCGTCGCGCCGATAGCCCATGAAGGTGTCGCCGGTGGCCGGGGCCACGGGACGCAGATCGGTCCCGAATTCGTAGGCATGATCGGTCGATGCGAAGGCGCAGTTTTGCGTGTGGACATGCGCGCCCGGGGCGATCTCCTCGCTCGCGTAGCCGATGATCTGGCCGTATTTGCGGATCGCCTCTCCGGGTGCAATCGCCGCCGTCGCGATCTTGTGGCCCGAAGGGATCAGGGCGGCGGCGGTCGTGGTCTCGACCGTCGTGCCGACCTCCAGCGCGCGGGTGGCGGTGACGACGTTGTCGTCGGGCGAAAGGCGGATCACATCGGCCATGCGGTCAGGCGCAATGCGGGCTGGTCGAATCCCAGCGGTGGAGCGGAATATGAGCGCGCGCTGCGGCCTCCGCGCGGGCCGCGCGCCAGGCGTCGCGCTGCGCCTTCCAGTCGGGCGCGGGCGCGCCGCGAACGGGAAAATGCGGGAAGTGGGCGCGGCCGGTCGGCTGGCCGGTCCGCTGGTAGCGCAGGTCGAAGCTCCAGCGGAAGCCGTCGGTCACGTTGTCCCGCGCGGCATGCGGGACCATCGGGTCGAGTAGGACGACGCCCCCCGCCCGCACCGGAAGGGGCAGGGCGCGCGTCTCGTCCAGAAGCTCGGGCGGGATCGAGGTCTGTTCCAGCGGGCAATGCGGCAGCATGTCCTGGTCGCGGTCGAGCGGCAGGGCGACCATGCAGCCGTTCTCGGGCGTGGCATCGGTCATCGCGACCCAGATCGTGACCATCTTCGTGGCGTCCGCATCCGCATGGGCGACAGCGCGGTCCTGGTGCCAGAGCGTGTGTGTGATGTGGGCCGGCGCGCCCTCGGCCACGGTGGCGGCCGGGGGTTTGATGCGCAGGTGCTGGATCGGGTTCGAGGTGACCTCGGGGCCGACGATCTGCGCCGCGATCTCGACCAGTGCGGGTGCGGTCAGGAGCGCGTGGACCGCCGGGCCGTAATGGAACGGCGTGTCGGCCGCGATCCGGTCGCCCGGCAAGGTGATGTCGAGATACTGGAACCAGTCGATGCCCGCATCGTGGACCGCCCGCAACGTCGGAAGGAAGCCGCCCCGCCACGCGATCCCGTGGGCTTGCGCGAACTTGCGCAGGACGGTCGCGTATTCGGCCTCGACCGCGTCGCGGAGGTCTTGCGGCACGACACCCTCGACCGCGAGGCAGCCGCGGCGTCGGAAGGTCGCGATCTGGGACTTGGTCAGCATCGGATCACTCCAGCAGAAGCGTGACGATCGGCGGCCAGAGCAACAGCACCAGAAGCGCAAGAAGCTGCAGGCAGATGAACGGCAGGAACCCCTTGAAGATATCGGTCAGCGAGATGTGGGGCGGAGCGACCGACTTGAGGTAGAACGCGGCGGGGCCGAAGGGTGGCGACAGGAAACTGACCTGCATGTTCATACAGAAGAGCACGCCGAACCAGACGGCCAGATAGCGCGGCTCGACATGGCCGAGAAAGCCGATCTCTTCGATGGGGAGGCGCTGCACGATGGGCAGGAAGACCGGGATGATCAGAAGCACGATCCCGACCCAGTCCATGAACGCGCCCATGATCAGGAGGATCACCATCATCACCAGGATGATCCCCATGGTCGGCAGATCCGCCGCAAGGATCAGGTTGGCGACATAGGTCGGCCCGCCCGCGATCGTGTAGGCCCCCGCGAGCGTCGCGGCACCGATGGTGACCCAGATGATCGTGCCGGTGGATTTCAGCGTCCGCATCAGGCTGTCCCAGACCAGCTCGACGCTGGCTTCGCCCCGGAAGATCGAGATCACGAAGACCGCGACGACGCCCATGCCCGCGGCCTCGGTGATGCCTGAGATACCGCCGTAGATGGACCCCATGACCACGCCGATGACGACGACGGGCGCCACGAGGCCTTTGCCCATCTGCCAGCTCGTCTTCGCGCGCGCGGTGCCGAAGACGAAGAAGATCAGCGCCAGGGCGACGGCAACGATGGAGCCCAGCCAGATGACATGATGCGGCTGGCCCAGCGCGATGGGGTCGACGCCTTCGAGGACGTCGTTCTGGCCGGTCACGGTGAAGAAGGCCGCGCGGAGAAACAGCGCCGTGCCGAAGCCCGCTACGAGGATCGTCAGGAACGACAGGAACAGCAGACGCTTCTCGCCCTTGGCCGGATCGCTCGGGTCTTCGGGCGGCAGGGGGGCCAGCTCGGGGTTCATGCGGGTTCGCACGAAGATGTACATCATGATGAACGCGGCCAGCATGAAGCCCGGAACGAAGGCCGCCGTGAACAGCGCCTTGATCGAGGTCTCGGTGATCAGGCCGAAGATGATGAGCACGATTGAGGGCGGGATCATCGTCCCGAGGCACCCGCTGGCGCAGATCGTGCCGATGGCGAGGTTCTGGTCGTAGCCCAGCCGCAGCATCTGGGGCA
This sequence comes from Jannaschia halovivens, assembly GCF_046452375.1. Lineage (NCBI taxonomy): Bacteria > Pseudomonadati > Pseudomonadota > Alphaproteobacteria > Rhodobacterales > Roseobacteraceae > Jannaschia > Jannaschia halovivens. The sequence continues at coordinate 318,147 of NZ_JBKFDJ010000001.1, forward strand.
GGGCGATCAGGCCCAAAAGGACCACCTCGCCGCCGATGATGCCCGACATCGCGGCCATGATAACCGCCATGATCGAGGTTACGATGGCGATGCCGCCTCGTGTCCGGCTGAGCCAGACATTGAGCGATGAGTACATGTCCTTGGCGATACCCGAGCGCTCCAACAGCGCGGCCATCAGGATGAAGAGCGGGATCGAGATCAGGACGTAGTCGGTCAGCAGGCCGTAAATTCGCTGGGCCAGGATGTTGAGTGGCCCAGACCCGAACCGGCCCGTCAGCATCCCCTCGCCGAATTCCCAGGGCGCCGTCAGCAGCGCTGGCTCGAACCGCATCACGAGGACGAGCACGGCCAGCACCGCCGAGGCCAGACCCAGCGGCATCCCGATCGCCAGCAGCAGCATCAGCGCCACCAGCAAGACCAGGGAAATCGTTCCGACGTCCATTCCGTTTCTCCCCCTAGGGTGCCCCGTCCGGGGTCTGTGTTATTCGCTGCCGACCTGACGGCGCAGCCGCTCGATCTCGTCCGGGTCGATGTCGTCCGCGGCGGTGTGGATCACCGGCTCCTTATTCCAGTCGCGGATCAGGTTCGCGATGGCCTGCAGCGCGACCAGCGTGACGACCACGAGGATCATCGGCTTGAGCGTTGCGGGGATCGGCGGGTCGAAGGCCGTGCCGAACGTCTCCCAGCGGGCGAATTTCTGCGTCGCCTCGCCGTAGCCGCCCCAGAAGAGGAAGAACGCGAAGGTCAGGATCAGGATCGTCGAGATCACGTCGCAGGTCCGCTGCAACCAGCGCGGCAGGATGTCGTAGAGCAGGAAGATGCGGATATGGGACCGCTGCTGCATCGCGTAGAGGCCCGAGAGGATGAAGACGAACCCCGCCATCCAGAGCGTCATCTCGTTGGCCCAGAGCGTCGGCTTTTCGAAGACGTATCGAAGCACGACCTCGTAGACCATGACGCAGACCATCGCCGCGATGATGATCATGGTGATGCGACCGACGAAGACCGACAGGCGGTCCGCGACGCCCCATTCCTCGTATTCGTTATGCGCCCGGCGCACCGTCATCACGCCCAGCACGAAGAAGACGGCCGCAGCGGCGGCCGCCAGCCAATCGATCGCCGAGGCCGCATCGTAGCGCCGGGCCAGCGCGTCCACGGTCGGGCCGGGATCGGAGAAGATCATCAGGAAGGCCGGCATCCGCCACATCGCCCAGCCTGCCGCGAGGCAGAAGAGGATCGGCATCAGCACCTGGATCGGCCCCGGCACCGTCTGCGGCGCCGCGCCGCCGGTCTCGTAGAAGGTGGCGTCCTGCAGGGCGTCCTTGGTCATCGGGGCCTCCTAGCGGTCGATGCGGTAGCGGGTCAGGAAATCGAGGTCGGGCACCACGCCCAGCCCCGGTCGATCCGGGAGTGCGACCGTCCCGTCATTGGCGGCGACCTGGCCCTGGATGTCCAGCGCTTCGGTCAGCATCTCGTCGCGAAACCGGTTCTCGGTCGTGTCGAATTCCAGCCACGGCTCTCGTGGATGCAGGCCGCCGGGCAGGGGCGGCATCGCGGCCAGAAGCTGCATGTTGGTCGCGACGGCGATGGCGCTGCCCCAGACATGGTTCACGACGGGCACGTGATGCGCGTGGCAGAGCGCCAGCACCCTGAGATATTCGCTGATCCCACCCAGCGCGCAGACCTCGGGCTGGGCGATCGAGAGCCCGCCCGACGCCAGCAGGTCGCGCCAGCCCCAGCGGGTGTATTCCGCCTCGCCCCCCGCGATCCGGGTCTTGAGCGTGCGGCGGAGCGTGGCGTAGGCGTCGCGATCCTCGGGGGCCACCGGCTCCTCGAACCAGTAGGCGCAGAGCTCATCGAGCGCGGACCCGACCTCCAGCGCGTCGTTGACGTCGTAGGCGTGGTTGGCGTCGACCATGAAGTCGAACCCGTCGCCCACGCCGCGGCGCACGGCCTCGGCCAGCCGGATGTCGTCGCGGACGCCGAGGCCCACCTTCATCTTGGTCGCCCGGAAGCCCGCGTCCCGGATCGCCGCGGCCTCGTCCTCGAAGCGCGCGGCCAACTCTCCGGCAGGTTCGGGGCGCAGCATCATGCCGTAGCCGTAGACGCCCACGCGGTCGCGGTGCCGTCCGCCGATCAGTCGCGAGATCGACAGCCCCGCCGCCTGTCCGGTGATGTCCCAGAGCGCGATGTCGACGCCCGAGAGCGCCTGGATCGGCATCCCCTTCTGCCCGTGGTCACGCAGACGGTTGTAGACCTTGTGCCAGCACACGTCGCGGTCGCGCGGGTCCATGCCCATGACCAACGGCGCGATGACGCCCTCGACGATGGCGGCATTGGCGGTGGCGACATCGCCTGGCCCGAAGCATTCGCCCCAACCCGTCAGGCCCTCGTCGGTCGAGACCTCGACCAGATGGGCGTTGCGTTTTGAATAATACTGCTGCGAATAGCCCAGCGTCTCGGGCATGTCGCATGACAGGACGTGGGACCGGACGCCGGTGATCTTCATGATCCGCGCGCCCCCCGTCGCCCCCTGGATCGTCTGGAATGGCGCGGCCCCGATCGTGCGGGGCCGCGCCGATGTCTCACGTCGCGGTGCGGATCACTCCTGCACGAGACCCAGCTGGCGCAGGTAGCCCATGTGGCTTTCGACCAGCGCCTCGGCCTCGGGGGTCGTGGCGTATTCGGGCCAGGTTTCCTGCGCGGCCTTGCGGAAGGCTGTCAGGTCCTCGTCCGACCACGTGTGGAGCGTGATGCCGTTGGCGGTCAGCTCGGCCGCGGCCTCGGCGTTGGCGCGCTCGAACTTCATCGCGGTGCGCAGGCTCAGGGCCTCCATGGCCGTGTTCATGATCGCCTTGTGATGCTCGGGCATCGCGTCATAGACGGCCTTGTTGCACGCCAGGTGGTCCGACGGCATCGAGTGGAAGCCGGGGAAGGTCGCGTGGCCTGCGATGTCGTAGAGGCCCAGGCCCACGTTGTTGGCCAGCGCCGAGGCGTCGGCCCCGTCGATGATGCCCGTCTCGAGCGCGGTGAAGATCTCGGTGAAGTCCATCACGATGGGCGAGGCGCCCAGCTTTGCGAAGATGTCCGTCTCCATCCCCGGCGGCGAGCGGAACTTCCAGTCCTGCAGATCGGAGAGACCGGCGAGCGGCTTCGTCGAGCTGAGCGACTCCTGGCCCGGAACCCACCAGCCGATGAGCTGCATGTCGTAGCTGTTGTAGAGGTTCTGCGCGGCTTCCATGCCACCGCCCTCGTAGAGCCAGGTCAGCTGCTGGATCGGCGTGTCGTAGCCGCCCATGATGTCGCCGACGAACTGGAACGCGGGGTTCTTGCCGGTCTGGTAGCCGCCGCCCGTCATGTCGCAGTCGAGGATGCCCGTCGCCGCGGCGTCGAAGGTCTCGACCGACTTGACGACCGAGGAGCTGTAGAACGGCTCGACCACGATCTCGCCGTTGGACATGGCCGAAATGGTCTCGAAATAGCCGGTCGCCAGCTCGCCCATCGGCGTCTCGGGGGCGTGGTGCGTCTGGATGCGCAGCGTCGTGGTCTGGGCCATTGCCGCGCCGGTCAGCGCCGTGGTGGCGGCCGCGAGCGCGGCCAGCGTAAGGGTTTTCATCGTGATCCTCCCATTGATCGGTCGCCCCTGCCGGCCCCTTCGGGGGCTCCCTTCGGAGGGGTGCGGGTCGACCCTAGCAACCCCGACCCGGAGCGCAAACAAAAAGTGAAAATTCGTGGACAAGCGAGATTTCCGAGAATATCAAAATTCTCAAGGGGGATGTCAGGCCGATGCCCGACACGAAATCACGAACCGATACGCCCGCGATCTATGCGGAATTGCAGCATCGCCTGCTGACGGGTGGATTCGTCCCCGGCGACAAGATCATGTCCGGCCCGCTGGCGCAGGAGTTCGGCTGTTCGGCCAACACTGTGCGCGATGTGCTCCTGCAACTCTCCAAAGTCGGGCTCGTGGATTTCGCGATCCAGCGCGGGTTCCGCGCCCGGCAGGTCAGCCGCGAGCGGCGCTCCGACATCGCGCGCTTCCGCGTCCTGCTGGAGCAGGAGGGGGCCGTCCGTTCGATGCGCAACGGCGGCCTGACCTGGGAGGCGCGCCTGACCGCCGCGCATCACAGCCTCGTGCATATCGAGAACCAGATCGCACGCGCGGGCGACGGCGCGCCCATCGTCGGCATCTGGTCGGATGCCGAGCTGACATTCCACCGCACGCTGATCTCGGAATGCGCGCTGCCGCCGCTGATCGAGACCTTCGAGAGCGTCTACATGCAGTTTCGCCAGCAGATGGTGGGGCTCGAGAACAATTGCGTGCCCGACTACTTCCACCAGATCATCGCGCATCATCAGCTTATCATGGACGCGGCACTCTCGGGCGACGAGGCGCGTCTGCGCCGCGAGATCGAGCATCACCAGGCGCGGCATTTCCTGTGATTGCCGCGCGGCCCGGTTCAGATCCCGTTGCGACGCCGAAGCTCGAGGTAGAGCGCCGAGTGATCCATGTCGGCGCCGTCCATCTCGTCGCGCAGCACCTTGAACCGATCGTTCACAGCGGTCACCGCGGGCAGTTCCAGGCCAAGCGTGCCGGCCTCGCCCAAGACGTTATCCAAATCCTTGATCTGGAACTTCGTCAGCCCGCCGGGGACGAAATTGCCCTCGGTCATGCGCGCGCCATGCTGTTGCAGGATGACGCTGTCGGCGAACCCGCCCTTCAAAGCCTGCCGCACGGCCGCCGGATCGGCCCCGCCCCGTTCCAGCAGAAGCACCGCCTCGGCCACCGCACCTATGGTGCAGGCCACGATCGCCTGGTTGGCGAGTTTGGCCAGCTGCCCCGCGCCCACGGGCCCGACATGCACCGGCGTCCCGAGGTCGGCCAGCACGTCCTCGATCGCCGCAAAATGAACGGCGTCACCGCCCGCCATGATCGCCAGCGTCGCGCCCTCGGCGCCCTTGGTTCCGCCCGAAACGGGCGCGTCGACATAGCCCATGCCCCGCTCCGCGAAGCGGGCGCCGTGCTCCCGTGCCTCTTCGGGCTTGATCGACCCCATCTCGACCCAGATCGCGCCGTCGGCGAAAGCGTCCATCGCGTCCGACTGCACCCGGTCCGAGGTCGCGCCGTCCGACAGCATCGAGATCACCACCGCTTTCCCAGCCACCGCCTCGGCCGGACTCTCGGCGACGGTCGCGCCTTCGATGGCGCGCGCCTTCTCCGGCGAGCGGTTCCAAACGGTGACATCATGGCCTGCCGCGATCAGGTTGCGGGCCATCGGTGCGCCCATCAGGCCGGTTCCGAGCAATGCGAGCGTGGTCATGGGTCTCTCCGTGTTTGCGCTCACGGTAGAAACGAAATAGCCCCAGACACAACCGGGAGAGTGACATGACGGACCGCCTGAAGGGGAAACGCGCCTTGATCACCGCCGCCGGGCAGGGGATCGGGCGCGCCACCGCAGAGATGTGGATTGCCGAAGGGGCCGAGGTCTTCGCCACCGACCGCAATGCGGGACTCCTGGACGGGCTCGACTGCGAGACATTCGCGCTCGACGTGCGGGATGCGGCCTCCATTCGCGACGGGGTCGCGAAGGCGCGCCCGACGGTCCTCTTCAATTGCGCGGGCTTCGTGCATCATGGCGACGCGCAGGCGGCGACCGAGGACGAATGGGCAATGGGGTTCGACCTGAATGTCCGCTCGATGTTCCGAACGATCCAGGCATCGCTGCCCCACATGCTCGAGGCCGGCTCGGGCTCCATCGTCAACATGTCCTCGGCCGCATCATCCGTCCTCGGCGCGCCGAACCGCTTCATCTACGGCGCCACCAAGGCCGCCGTGATCGGGCTGACGAAATCGGTCGCGGTCGATTACATCAAGCGCGGAATCCGCTGCAACGCGATCTGCCCCGGCACCGTCGAAAGCCCGTCCTGGCACGAGCGCGTGAAGGCGCTGGGCGAGGAGATGGGCAGCTATGACGCCGCCCTCGAAGCCTTCGTGTCGCGCCAGCCAATGGGCCGCGTGGCGCAGGCGACCGAGATCGCGGCGCTCGCGACCTATCTCGCCTCGGACGAGAGCGCGTTCACGACGGGCCATCCCCATGTGATCGACGGCGGCTGGTCGGGGCAGTGATGCGGCCTGATCACCCCGCTTCAAGTCCTTGATAGAGAACGAAATACAATGACGAAGCTTCGCTCCCGCCTCTGGTTCGACAACCCCGACAACCGCGAGATGACGGCGCTCTACCTCGAACGCTACCTGAACTATGGCCTGACGCGCGAGGAGTTGCAGGGCTCGAAGCCGATCATCGCCATCGCCCAGACGGGCAGCGATCTCAGCCCCTGCAACCGGCACCATCTGGAGTTGGAAAAGCGGGTCCGCGACGGGATCATCGCTGCCGGTGGCGTGCCCCTCCAAGTGCCGGTCCACCCGATCCAGGAGACGGGCAAGCGGCCGACCGCCTCGCTCGATCGCAACCTCGCCTATCTCAGCCTCAGCGAGACGCTGAACGGCTATCCCCTGGACGGCGTCGTCCTGATGATCGGGTGCGACAAGACCACGCCCGCCCTTCTGATGGCGGCGGCCACGGTCAACATTCCAGCCATCGCGCTGAGTGTCGGGCCGATGCTCAACGGCTGGTTCAAGGGTGAGCGGACGGGGTCGGGCACAATTGTCTGGAAGGCGCGCGAGATGCATGCCGCGGGCGACATCGACGACGCCGGGTTCATGGAGATTGTGGCCTCCAGCACGCCGTCGGTCGGCTATTGCAACACGATGGGGACGGCCACGACGATGAACTCGCTGGCCGAAGCACTGGGGATGCAGCTTCCGGGTGCGGCCGCGATCCCCGCGCCGTATCGGCAGCGGGGGCATATCAGCTACCAGACCGGTCAGCGCATCGTCGAGATGGTGCACGAGGATCTGAAGCCGTCGGACATCATGACGCGCGCAGCGTTCGAGAACGCCATCGTCGCCAATTCCGCCATCGGGGGGAGCACGAACGCGCCGATCCACCTCAACGCCGTCGCGCGCCATCTGGGCGTACCGCTCGACAATGACGACTGGCAGGCGCTGGGCCATCACATCCCATTGCTCGTGAACCTGCAGCCCGCCGGCGCATATCTGGGCGAGGATTACTTTCACGCGGGCGGCGTGCCCGCGGTGATGGGGCAATTGATGGCCGCCGGGCTGCTGCCGCATCCGGGCGCGATGACGGTCAACGGGCGCACGATGGGCGAGAACGTCGAGGGCTTAGCCACGCAACTGCCGGACGTCATCAAGCCCATCGACGCGCCGATGAAGGAAGCCGCAGGGTTTCTGAACCTCAAGGGCAACCTGTTCGACTCGGCCATCATGAAGACCAGTGTCATCTCCGAGGCGTTTCGAACCCGTTACCTCTCGAATGCGGACGATCCCGAAGCCTTCGAAGGCCGCGCCATCGTGTTCGACGGCCCCGAGGATTTCCACGCGAAGATCGACGACGAAGCACTTGATATCACGGAAGATTGCATTCTCATCATGCGCGGCGCGGGGCCTATCGGCTATCCCGGTGCGGCCGAGGTCGTGAACATGCGGCCGCCCGCCTACCTCATCAAGCGCGGCATCCACGAGCTGCCCTGCATCGGCGACGGGCGGCAGTCCGGCACCTCCGGCAGCCCCTCGATCCTGAACGCCTCGCCCGAAGCGGCGGCGGGCGGCGGGCTCGCCCTCGTCGCGACGGGCGACCGCGTCCGGATCGACCTCGGCCGTGGCACGGCCGACATGCTGGTGCCCGAAGACGAACTCGCCGCGCGTCGTCAGGCGCTGCCCCTACAGCCCTTCACGCCGCCCAGCGAAACGCCGTGGCAGGAGATCTTCCGCGAACGCGTGGGGCCACTCTCCGAGGGCATGACCCTGCGCGGGGCCGACGCCTATCGCGGCACGGCCCAGAAGGGGGTCGCCCGTGACAATCACTGACGCCCGTAACAGCGCGCCCGTTGATGTCGTGAAGTGGATCGCGACGGTGGTCCAGCTTGTCGGCTACGGCTTGACGGGACTTGGCCTGACACCGTGGAACATCTGGGCGTTCTTCGTCGGGATCGCGCTCTGGTTCGCCGTCGGTGCGATGTGGAAGGACAAGGCCATCATGGTCGTGCATGTCGGCGCCTTCGTGTCGCTCATGATCGGCTACCTCAACGCATAAATAAGAAATTCAAGGAGATACGAGATGAAGCTGTGCCGTTTCGGGGCGCCGGGCGCCGAGAAGCCCGGACTGATCGACCACAATGGCGACTTGCGCGACCTGAGTGCCGAAGTGGCCGATATCGCCGCCGAAACCCTGTCGGACAAGAGCCTCGAGATCCTCTCGAAGCTCGATCCGATGGCGCTGCCGAAGGTGGACGGACCGGTCCGCTACGGCCCCTGCGTCGCGGGCATCGGCAAGTTCATGTGCATCGGCCTGAACTACTCGGACCACGCCGCGGAAACGGGTGCCGACATCCCCGAACATCCGATCCTCTTCATGAAGGCCACCAGTGCCGTGGTCGGCCCCGACGACGATGTGGTGATGCCACGCGGCTCGACCCATACCGATTGGGAGGTCGAGCTGGGCGTGGTGATCGGGTCGGAGTGCAAATACGTCTCCGAGGACGACGCCCTGAACCACGTCGCGGGCTATTGCGTCATCAACGATGTGTCCGAGCGGCACTTCCAGACTAAGCTCACCGGCCAATGGACCAAGGGCAAGTCCTGCGACACGTTCGGCCCCACCGGCCCGTGGCTCGTCACCCGTGACGAGGTCGGCGACGTCCAGAACCTCGCCATGCATTGCGACGTGAACGGCAAGCGCATGCAGACCGGAAACACCAACACGATGATCTTCACCGTGGCGCAGTGCATCAGCCACCTGAGCCAGATGTTCACCCTGCATCCCGGCGACGTCATCTCGACCGGGACACCGCCCGGCGTCGGCATGGGAATCAAGCCCGAGCCCGTTTACCTGAAGGCGGGCGATGTCATGGAGCTGTCGATCGAGAAGCTCGGCACCCAGCGCCAGGCGGTGCGTGCCGATGACTAAGGTCAAGCTGCTCCAGATCGGAGACATCACCGACCGGATGCGTGACGCGCTTACGCCCCGGTTCGAGATCGACGTGCTGTTCGACCAGGACGATCGTGCGGGCTTCCTGCGCGACCATGGTGCGGACTACCCGGCGATCCTGACGAATGGCCATTGGGGCGTGCCCGAGGACGTGGCCGCGGCGACGCCGAACCTCAAGGTCGTGTCGTCCTACGGCGTGGGCTACGACGCGATCGATGCCGACGACTATGCCGCACGCGGCATCCTCGTGGCCCATACGCCCGACGTTCTGAACGACGAGGTAGCGAACACCTTCGTGATGCTCTGGCTCGCCGTCTCGCGCGAGCTCATTCCGTCGGACCGCCACGCCCGGTCGGGCGAGTGGGAGACCGGGGGCAACTACCCCCTGACGCGCTCGGTCATGAACCGGCGGGTCGGCATCCTCGGGCTGGGCCGGATCGGTCAGACCATCGCCGATCGCTGTGCGGCCTTCGACGCCGAGATCCACTACCATTCCCGCTCACCCAAGGACGTGCCCTATACCTATCACGACAGCGCCGAGGCCTGTGCCGCCGCCGTCGAGGTCCTTGTCGCGATCACGCCGGGCGGGCCGTCGACGCAGCACATGGTGAATGCCGACGTGTTGCGTGCCCTCGGGCCGGACGGGCTCTTCTTCAACGTCGCGCGCGGCTCGGTCGTGGATGAGGAGGCGCTGGTGAAGGCGCTCCAGGACGGCACGATCGCGGGCGCGGGACTCGACGTGTTCGAGGCCGAACCGAAGATCCCCGACGCGCTCAAGGACATGGATAACGTCGTGCTGACGCCCCATGTCGCCTCGGGCACGCACGAGACCCGGCAGGCAATGGGCGACCTCGTGGTCGAGAACCTGACCCAATGGCTCGAAGAGGGCTCCGTTCGCACGCCGGTCCCGGAATGCCGAGACCTGTGACATGACGGCCGTGATCGACCGGGTCACGGCCCGCCTGTTCGACGTGCCGCTGGACGAGGTGCTCGTGGATGCCAAGCATGGCGATCACACGCATTTCCAGCTGGTAATCTGTACGATCGGCACCTCGGACGGGGGCGAAGGGACGGGCTACACCTACACCGGCGGCAAGGGCGGCACGGCCATCCTCGCCATGATCCGGGACGATCTCGCGCCTTTCCTGATGGGTCGCGCGCCTGTGCCCGAAATGTTGCACGATGCGATGCAATGGCACGTACACTACGTCGCTCGGGGCGGCGTCGCGAGCTTCGCGATCTCGGCGGTGGATATCGCGCTCTGGGACATCCGCGGCCGCGAGACGGGGCAGAGCCTCGTCGAGATGGCGGGGGGCCATTCCGACCGGTGCGGGGCCTATTGCGGCGGCATCGACCTCGGCTTCGAGCTGCCGAAGCTGCTCGCGTCCGTCGAGGGCTATCTGGAGCAGGGCGTCGACGGGGTGAAGATCAAGGTCGGGCGCTCGGACGATCAGCAGCGTGCCGAAGCCGTCCGTGACCTGATCGGGCCGGACAGGGCCCTGATGGTGGACGCGAATTACGCGCTCGACCGTGCCACCGCGATCGAGGCGGCGCGCGGCTTCATGGATCTCGATATCCGTTGGTTCGAAGAGCCGATCGAGCCCGACGACTACCTCGGCTACGCCGCCATCGCCGAGGCGACCGGCTGCCCGCTCGCGATGGGCGAGAACCTGCATACGCTGCACGAGTTCGGCTATGCCGTGGCCCAGGCGAAACTGTCCTACCTGCAACCCGACGCGAGCAATTGTGGCGGCATCACGGGCTGGCTCCGGGTCGCGGCGCTGGCGGCCGAGGCCGGTCTTCCGATTTCGAGCCACGGGATGCAGGAGCTGCACGTCTCGCTGGTCTCGGCCCAGTCCCATGCCGACCGGATCGAGATCCACAGCTTTCCCATCGACCGCTACACGACCCGTCCGCTCGTGCTGGACGGCGCCAAGGCCGTGGCGCCAATGCAGCCAGGGATCGGGGTCACCTTCGACTGGGACCGGCTGGCCCCCCACGAGCGGCTCGGTACGGGCTAGGGGCTCCGCCCGCCACGGGCGCGCAAAAATCCTAAGGTAAGATTTTTGGCACCCGCTCGATCCGGGCGCGCAGGATGGCGACCCGATTGGCGACGTCGGATCGCACCGGCCCGGCGCGCGGCGGATCGATTAATGTCGTGAACCAATGCGCTGGCGGCGCCTTGCCGCGCCGGTTCCCGCGCCATTCCAATCCGCGCAGCACGGCCTCCGCCGCTGCGGGCAGGCGATCCGGCAGGTCGCGGCCCGAGAGCGTGCCCCAAGCGGCCGTCCAGAGGCGCCCCACCGACCACGGGTTATAGCCGCCACCGCCCAGAAGCAGGAAGCGCGGGGCCAACGGCATCAGCCCGCGCAGCACCGCCAGATGCGCGCGGTTCGAGAGGGCGAGGCGCGAGAGCGGGTCCTCCTCGACCGCGTCCGCGCCGCATTGCATCACGATGGCATCCGGGCGGAAGGCCTCGACCGCGGGCAGGATGAGCCGGTCGCGGGCCAGCGCCATCTCATCGTCGTTGGTTCCACACGGCAGCGGCAGGTTGAAGACCTGGCCCAAGCCTGCGTCGTCCAGCGCACCGGTCCACGGCCAGCGCCGTTCCTCGTGCGTCGAGATCAGGAGGATATCGGGATCGTCCGCGAAGGCGGCCTCGACCCCGTCCATGTGATGCGCATCGATGTCGACATAGGCGATCCGCCGGATGCCCCGCGCGCGCAGCGACAGGATCCCGAAGACGCAGTCGTTAAGATAACAGAACCCGTTTGCGCGGTCGGGCATCCCGTGATGCGTGCCGCCGCCGGGGACATGGACGCGCCCGCCCTGCGCCAGGAGTTCGCCCGCGAGGATCGCGCCGCCGACGCCCGTGGCCGGGCGGCGGAACATCTCGGGAAAGACCGGGTTCGACACCGTCCCGAGCCCGTGGCGCGCCTTGGTCGCGTCATCGACATGTCCTTCCGTCTCGGCGCGCATCAAGGCCTCGACATAGGCGGCGCTGTGCCAGGCCCGCAGTGCTGCGGGCCGCGCGCGGGGCGAGGTGCGGAAGCGGTCCGCCGGCAGCCAGTCCAGCGCGCGCGAAAGGTCCATGACCGTCGAGACACGCGGCACCCGGAGGGGATGCCAGTCGCCATAGCTCGACCCGCGATAGATCTCGTGCCCGAGCAGGAGCGTCAGGGCAGGGCGCTTTCGACCAGGTCGATCATGCGGGGCGACAGCGGCTTGGTCGAGGACGTCTCGAAGGCCAAGAGGTCCCCGCCGGGCGCCAGAAGCGCCTTGTAGAAATTCCAGCGCGGCGCAGCACCGTGAGCGTCGGCCAGCCAGCGGTAGAATGGGTGCGCATCGGCGCCCGTGACGTCCGTGATCGCCGTCATCGGCAGCGTCAGGCCGTAATTCACCTCGCAGAACTCGGCGACGGAATCCGCGTCGGCCAGTTCCTGCCGGAATGCGTCCGACGGCACCGCGAGGACGGTCAGGCCTTGCTCGCCGTATCGCTCGTGCAAGGCCTGAAGCTCCGCGTATTGGTCGGTGAAGCCGCAGAGCGATGCGGTGTTCACCACCAGCACCGGCCCGCCCGAGAGTGCGGAGAGGTCGATCGTCCCACCTTCCAGCGCCTCGAATTCGAAGGCGCGCGCGGGCAGGGCGGCGAGGAGAAGAAGGGCGAGGATGACGCGCATAAACGGGAGGTAGCCGTGCGCGCCGTCAGTTCAACCGGCGGCGCGTCGGTGGGCCTTGGCATTGCGCAGGGACGGGAAACCCCTAGATTGCAGGGCCAGACGAAGGATATCCACCGCCCATGATCCGCTACGCCCTCCGCTGTGCCGCCGGCCACGACTTCGAGAGCTGGTTCGCCTCCGCCGACGCCTATGACGCGCTGGCGGCGAAGAGCATGGTGAGCTGTGGCTGCGGATCTACCGAGGTGACGAAAGCCCTGATGGCCCCCAAGGTCGCCGCCAGGGGCAACCGCCTGTCGACGCCGACCACGCCGATCGAGACCAAGATCGCCGAGCTTCGTGCTAAGGTCGAGGCGGAGGCGAGCTATGTTGGCCCGCGCTTCGCCGAAGAGGCCCGGCGCATCCACGCCTCCGAGACGCCCGAGACCCCGATCTACGGCGAGGCCAATCTCGCCGAGGCGAAGGCCCTGATCGATGACGGGATCGCGGTCGCACCGCTGCCGTTCCGCCCCAAGTCGAAGGCCAACTGATGCGTGCCCTCGTGACCGGGGCGAACCGTGGCATTGGTGCTGCGCTGATGACCGAAGGGGCCGCGCGCGGTCATGCGATGGTCGGCACGTCGCGCGCCGGTGCGGACGGGCTGATGCGGCTCGATGTGACCGATACCTGCCTCCAGACCGCCTGCGCTTCGGCCACGGGACCGCTCGATGCGGTAATCTGCAACGCGGGCGTCTATCTCGACAAGAACCGCGATCTCATGACGCTGAACGCTGCGACGCTGAACGCGACCTTACAGGCCAATGTGACGGGCGTGTTCCTGACCGTGCAGGCGCAACTGGCCAACCTCTCCGAAGGGGGACGGATCGCCATCATCGCCTCGCAGATGGGGTCGAGCGCGCGTGCTGGGGGGAACGCCTTCGCCTATCGCGCCTCGAAGGCGGCGGCGAGCAATCTCGGCCGCAGCCTCGCGGTGGCGCTGGCCCCGAAGGGTATCGCCGTCGGCATCTACCACCCCGGCTGGGTTCGCACCGAGATGGGGGGGGAGAACGCGGATATCGATGTCGCGACTTCCGCGCGCGGCCTCTGGGACCGCATCGAAGCCCTGACCCTCGACGACAGCGGAGCGTTCCTCTCGCATGACGGCACCGCGCTTGCGTTCTAGGCCCACGCGCCGTTCGCTCCTCGGGGCGGCGGCCGTTCTGGCCGCGCCGCGTCTTGTGCACGCTGAGGCGGGGCTCGTGATCCTGGCGGCTGCCAGCCTGAAGCCCGCGCTCGACGCGGTGCTCGACCGCTGGGACGGTCCGGTGCGGGTCAGCTATCTCGGGTCGGGCGCGGCCGCGCGGCAGGTGGCGGCGGGCGCGCCGGTGGACCTCGTGATCCTGGCGGCGGTCGACTGGATGGACTGGTTGGCAGGGCAGGGCGTGCTCGCCGGGCCGCCGGTCCCGCTCGCGGGCAACCGCCTGATCCTCGCCGGGCCGCCGGGATCGGCGCCGCTCACACTGGACCGGGCCGAGGTGCTCGACCGCCTGGGCGACGGGCGCTTCGCGATCGGCGACCCGATGTCGGTGCCCGCCGGGCGCTACGGGCAGCAGGCGCTCGAAACACTTGGCCTCTGGGACGCGATCCGCCCGCGCGCCGTGCTGACCGAGAACGTGCGCGCTGCGCTCGCCCATGTCGTGCGGGGCGATCTGGCGATGGGCGTGGTCTATGGATCGGATGCAGAGGGCAGCGCGGTCGCGACGCTCGCGACCTTTCCGCGCGCCTCGCATGCACCGATCACCTACCCGGCGGCGATCCCGGTCGGCGCAGGGCCCGGTGCGGCGGCGCTCCGCGCGCATATCGCCGCGGCCTCGGACATTTTCGCGGCCAAGGGCTTCGCGCCCGCGCCCATCGCGTGATCGATCTGCCGCCCGAGGCGTGGGAGGCGCTGGCGCTCTCTCTCCGCGTGTCGCTGGTGGCGACGCTCACCGCGCTGCCGCCGGCGATCTGGGTGGCCCATCTTCTGGCGCGGGGGCGCTTCCGGGGACGGGGGCTGCTGGATGCGGTGGTTCATCTGCCGCTGGTCCTGCCGCCGGTCGTCACGGGCTACGCGCTTCTCCTCCTCTTCTCGCGCGCCGGGCCCATCGGCAGTCTGCTCGAGCCGCTGGGCCTCGGGATCGCCTTTCGCTGGACGGGGGCCGCGCTGGCCGCAGGGATCATGGCCTTCCCGCTGATCGTCCGCGCCATCCGGCTGGCGATCGAGGCGGTCGATCCCGCGCTCGAAGAGGCGGCGGCGACCCTCGGGGCCTCGCGCTGGCGGATCTGGTGGACGGTCACCCTGCCGCTGGCCGCGCCGGGCCTTCTAGCGGGGGCCACGCTCGGCTTCGCCAAGGCCTTCGGGGAGTTCGGGGCGACGATCACCTTCGTCGCCTCCATCCCCGGCGAGACGCGAACGCTGCCGGCGGCGATCTACGCGTTCCTGCAAGTGCCCGATGGCGATGCGGGGCTGCGCGGGCTGGTCCTGATCGCGGTGGGCGTCGCGGTCGCTGCGGTCCTCGTCTCGAACTGGCTGGCCCCGCGCGTCGCGGCCCGGATCGCGGGTCGATGACGCTCTCGGTCGCCATTCGCCACCGGGTGGCGGCCTTCGCCCTCGACGCGACGTTCGACGCGCCGGGTGGCGTGACGGCGCTGTTCGGCCCGTCGGGCGCGGGCAAGACGACGCTCGCCCGCGCGGTGGCGGGGCTGTTGCCGACCGAGGCGGGGCGGATCGAGGTCGGGGACCGGGTGCTGCTCGACGCGGGAACCAACCTGCCGCCCCAGGCGCGACGCATCGGCTACGTCTTCCAGGAGCCGCGTCTCTTTCCCCATCTGAGCGTGCGCACCAACCTGCTCTACGGTGCGCCGCCAGGCACGGACCCGGCGGAGATCGCGGCGATGCTCGATATCGCCGACCTCCTGGACCGTCGGCCTGCTGGTCTCTCGGGGGGCGAGGCGGCGCGGGTCGCGATCGGCCGGGCACTGCTGCGCGACCCGGATCTCCTGATCCTGGACGAACCGCTGGCCGCGCTTGACGCCGCCCGGCGCGCGGCGATCCTGCCTTATCTCGAGCGGGTGCGCGGTCGGGGCACGCCGATCCTCTATATCAGTCACGCGATGGACGAGGTCGTGCGGCTGGCCGACACGCTCGTGTTGCTCGACGGCGGGCGGGTCGTCCGGGCCGGGCCGCTGGCCGAGGTGCTGGCCGATCCGGGCGCCGCCGCCGCGCTGGGTCCGGGCCAGATCGGAACGTTGCTCGACGGGCGCGTCACCGTGAGGGGCGGGGGGCTGGCGACGGTCGAGACCTCGATCGGCGCCCTGCGCATCGCGGCCGATCTGCCGGGCGACCGCCTGCGATTCCGCATCCGGGCCGAGGACGTGACGGTCGCGACCACCGAGCCAACGGGCCTGTCCGCGCGGAACGTCATGGCCGGGCGCGTGGAATCGATCGGGCCGCTGGGCGACGCGATCCTCCTCGGGCTGTCGGTCGGAGAGGGACGGCTCCTGGCGCAAGTGACGCCGGAAGCGGTGGCCGATCTCGATCTGGCACCCGGTCGCGATATCTGGGCGATCGTGAAGGCCAGCGGCGTCGGCTCGGGCTAGCCGGTCACGCGACCCAGGGCGCGCAGGATGCGCCGTTCCAGCCCCCGACGCTCGGCGGGGGTCAGGAAGGCGCCGATCTCGACCGCGCGGGGCCCGCCCTCAAGCGTGAGGTAGTCCTCGACCGGGCCGACCTTCTCGTGCCGCTCGACCCGGACCCAGTAGGGATTGGCCTGCCAGTCTCGCGTGGTGCCATCGGGGTCGCGGCGCTCCAGCCGCGCGGCCTCGGGCGTCAGGACGAGGTGTTCGAGGATGTCGCGATCGCGCCACGAACGTTGCAGACCGAACCACAGAAGCGCCAGCGCCCCGAGACAGAAGGGCAGGACACCCCAGAGCACGGCCGTCCCGATCAGGCCCACCATCGGGATGCAGAGCATCGCGAAGGTCGCGCCGATCATCCAGGCGAACCCGGTGCCCGTCATCGACTGGTGCGGCCAGAGTTCCAGCTCAAGCACGGAGGCCCCGGAGTGATCCGGGGCCTCGGCGCTGTCATAGATGACGTGGATCGGCATCAGTGATGCGGCTGGCGGTCCCACATCTCGCGCGTCGGAAGCTCCTCGAAGGTGTGCTCCGGCGGCGGATTGGGCAGCGTCCATTCCAGCGTGTCCGCATGCTCGCCCCAATAGGCGTTCTCGGTCACCTTCCGGCCGGCCATGATCGTGTAGAACACCACGCCGATGAAGAAGAGGAACGAGGCGAAGGACAGGAACGCGCCCCAGCTCGACACCGCGTTCCAGAGCGCGAAGGCGTCCGGATAGTCGATATAGCGGCGGGGCATGCCCTGACGGCCGAGGAAGTGCTGCGGGAAGAACGTCAGGTTCGCGCCGATGAAGAACGTCCAGAAATGCAGCTTGCCTGCCCATTCCGGATACTGCCGGCCCGACATCTTGCCGATCCAGTAATAGATCCCCGCGAAGATGCCGAACACGGCCCCGAGGCTCATCACGTAGTGGAAATGCGCCACGACGTAGTAGGTGTCGTGATAGGCTCGGTCGATGCCCGCCTGGGACAGGACGATGCCGGTCACGCCGCCCACGGTGAAGAGGAAGATGAACCCGATCGCGAAGAGCATGGGCGTCTTGAAGCTGATCGAGCCGCCCCACATCGTCGCGATCCACGAGAAGATCTTCACGCCCGTGGGCACCGCGATGATCATCGTGGCCACCATGAAATAGGCCTGCTGCGTCAGCGACATGCCCACCGTGTACATGTGGTGCGCCCAGACGACGAAGCCCAGGCCGCCGATGGCGATCATGGCGTAGACCATGGGCAGGTAGCCGAAGATCGGCTTCTTCGAGAAGGTGCTGACGATGTGGCTGACGATGCCGAAGGCCGGCAGGACAACGATGTAGACCTCGGGGTGACCGAAGAACCACAGGATGTGCTGGTAGAGCACGGGGTCGCCGCCACCCGCCGGGTCGAAGAAGGTCGTCCCGAAGTTGCGGTCCGTCAGCAGCATGGTGATGGCACCGGCCAGAACCGGCAGCGCCAGCAGGATCAGCCACGCGGTCACGAAGATCGACCACGCGAAGAGAGGCACCTTGTGGAGCGTCATGCCCGGAGCGCGCATGTTGAGGAACGTGGTGATGATGTTGATCGCGCCCAGGATCGAGGATGCGCCCGATACGTGGACCGCGAAGATCGCGATGTCCGTGGACATGCCCGCTTCGGTCGTCGAGAGCGGCGGGTAGAGCACCCAGCCGATGCCCGAACCCGACTGGCCGTTGCCGCCCGGCACGAGGACCGACAGCACCGCGAGCGACGTGCCCGCCACGAAGAGCCAGAAGCTGAGGTTGTTGAGACGCGGGAACGCCATGTCCGGCGCGCCGATATGGAGCGGCATGAAGTAGTTGCCGAACCCCCCGAAGAGCGCGGGGATCACCACGAAGAACATCATCAGGATGCCGTGGCCGGTGATGAGGACGTTCCAGAGGTGGCCGTTCGGAGTGCAGTCCCCGGCGGCGGCGGCCGTTAGGCGCGCGCCTTCCATGCACATGTACTGCACGCCCGGATCCATGAGCTCCATGCGCATGTAGACCGTGAAGGCGACCGAGATGAACCCGGCGAGGCCCGACACGAAGAGATACAGGATCCCGATGTCCTTGTGGTTCGTGGACATGAACCAGCGCGTGAAGAAGCCGGGCTTCTCGTGATTGTCGTGGCCCGAGATGGCGGCGTCAGCCATGCGGATGCTCCTGTGGTCTGGTCTGTCGAATCCCCGAACGGCGCCCGGCGCCGGTCGTTCGGGTTGCGTTCTAGAGGGCCTGCCTTCGCAGGGCAACGGCACATTGGGTCGCGGGGGGCGGCGTCCTGTCGCTGGGGCCGGCGCGCATCGCATGGTCGTGGAGATGGCTGCCGCATGGCGGGGCCCGTCTCGTCGGGGCACGCCGATGACCGGGCTCGCGGGTTCGGAGGAAAAAGCTCCGCCGACCGTGGGGGGAGCGGTCGGCGGAGCGGGGTCGTCTTGGAATTTCGGTGCGGTCAGCGGGTCTTATAGAAGCCCACGGAGTCAATATAGGTGCCGACATTGTCGATGGCGCCGGTCTCGCGCAGCTCGAGCGTGTTGGTGCCGTCGCCGGTGCCGCCGGTGACGTCGAATTCATAGGTCTGCCAGACGTTCTCGCCCGGTGCGGCCACGCCGACAAACTCGCCGCCCCAATAGACCTCGACGGCGTTGTTGCCGATAATATCCGTGGCCGAGAAGGCGATGCGGTAGGGCTCGTCGGCCTCGGCGTTGTCGAAGGTCTGGGTGATCTGGAGGTTGCCGGGCGATTCGCCCATGTCGAGGAACCAGCTTCCGTCCTGCACGTCCGCGCCGCGGTAGCCGTCCCACTTGATCTCGAAGTTGAGGCCATTCGCTTCGGTCCAGCCCTCGATCGACTCTGCATCGAAGCCCCAGCTCGCGGTCTGAAGGCCGAGGACGGTCTCGAAGGAGCCGTTGTTGATGTCGACCGTGAGATAATCCTCGTCGCTTTCGCCGGTCACGGCTTCGGACACGGTCGAGGCGAAGACCTGCGTGCCGCCGTTGACGAGGCCGCTGGACGCGATGGCGAGGGCCGCGCCGAGTGCAGTCAGGAGCACCCATTCGACGGTGACGGTGCCGTCTTCGCGGCGCAGGAAACGGCGGATGGCAAGAGGCGTGGCAGACATGGGGATCGTCCGATTCGGGTCAGGTGGCAGGGCGTTAACCAATTCTCTGCCATCCGACCGGGGCGAAGCTTCGCAGGAATCGTGACGTTCCTAAGGCAGCGCGCCGCCGCCCATCCGCGCCAGCGCCGCCGGCATCGTGCGCCGGAGCGCATCGTCGAGGTCGCCCATTGCTACCGGCAGCCCGAGATCGACCAGCGACGTCACCCCGTGGCCGGTGATGCCGCAGGGGACGATCCCGTCGAAATGGCCGAGATCGGGCTCCACGTTGATCGAGAGCCCATGAAAGCTGACCCATTTGCGCAGGCGGATGCCGATGGCCGCGATCTTGTCCTCGCGCGGGGTGCCGTCGGGCAAGGGCGGCTTGTCGGGCCGCGCGACCCAGACGCCGACCCGGCCGGCGCGGATCTCGCCCCGGATGCCGAATTCGGCCAGCGTGTCGATCACCCAAGCCTCAAGCGCGGCCACGAAAGCCCTGACGTCCCGCCCGCGCGCGCCCACGTCGAGCATCGTGTAGACGACCCGCTGCCCCGGCCCGTGATAGGTGTATTGCCCGCCGCGCCGCGCGTCGTGGACAGGAAAGCGGTCGGGATCGACGAGATCCTCGCTCCGCGCGCTGGTCCCGGCCGTGTAGAGCGGCGGATGCTCCAGCAGCCACAGGGCCTCGGCCGCCGTCCCGTCCCGGATGCCCGCGACGCGCGCCTCCATCGCGGCCAGCGCGGTTTCGTAGGGCACGGGGGCCGGAGAGGTGATCCATTCTGGCAGCATCGGGTGCGGTCTAGGCGGCGCGGGCCGTCGGGGGAAGGGGGGCGAGATTTCCACTTTCCTTCCTCCTGCGGCTTCGCTAATCCCCCGCCACGGCCCAAGGGCGTCACGCGGTCGTGGCGGAATTGGTAGACGCGCAGCGTTGAGGTCGCTGTGGGGTAACACCCGTGGAAGTTCGAGTCTTCTCGACCGCACCACGCTTTTGGGCCTAAAACTAAGGGTTGCAAGGGTTTCCGAGCACCCGACCTAGCAAAACGTCACACCTTATGTCACACAGACATGGTGTGACGTTTTTGATTCTAGGGGTCTGCAATGAAGAAGGTTGAAGGCACGATCATTCGCGCCGGGCGCTACCATGCGAACCTGAAAATCCCGGCCTGTCTGCGCGCTCGCTACGGCGGGAAGGACATCTATCGCACGTCCCTCAAGACGGCGGATGCAGCCACTGCAAAGACAAAGGTCGGCATCATCCGGGCCACGATGGACCTTGAGCGCGAGGCCGCCGAGCAATCGACCGAACTTGACCGCCTGACGGCGGCACTCGCCCCCGATCAGCTCGCCCTCTACCGAAAGGCCGGGGGCCTAGAGGGTCTATTGCGCCGCTTCGCCGAGTCCGAGGCCGCGAAGCCCTTCATCGAAGCCGCCCGTCCGTCTTCACAACCTGACGACGAAGAACGCGACGACGAAGAGATTCAGATTGAGGCGGCAGAACACCGCGCCGCCGCCGACACCTTGCAAGCCCAGCGCAACGCCGTCGGGAAGACGCTTCGCGCGCTTGGACAGGATGTCGGCCTTGAGACGGTGCATAGCCTCCGCGACCTTGCAGAGGACCACGCCGCCAGCGTCGATCCCCAGACGGCGGACGGCCTGCGAACCATCGTGCGGCGGTTCACGGAATTTCATGGTGAAGTGGCGCTCGAAAACCTTGAGGCCCGCCACCTTCGCGAGTTCGTTGACGCCTGCGCCGGGTTGCCGAAGGTCCAGAGCCGGGAAGCCCAGCGCAAGATGACCTTTCCGCAACTTGTGGACGACGCAGCTCGGCGAAATGCTCCGACGATCAGCTATGCGACGCAGCGCAAGATTTTCGACAGCCTCAAGGGGTTGATGGCGCATGGCGCGGGCCGGGGGTTCGTCACAGACAACCCGTGGGCCTCGCTCAGGCTCAAGGCCCCGAAGCGGAAGCACTCGGTTGCCTCGCCGCGCCGCCCCTTCACCGGCCCCGAGGTCGCGAAGGTTCTGGACCATGTTCGCGGGTCCAACGAGCCGCAGTTCGGTCCCGAGACGCTGGACCATTGGGGGCCGCATTTGGGGGCATACCACGGGCTGCGGATTCAGGAGGCGTCGCAACTGCGCGTCGAAGACTTCGCCGAGCGCGATGGCGTATGGGCCATGAAAATCACTGACGAAGGCGAGGGGCAGAAGGCGAAGACGAAGTCGTCCGTCCGCTGGGTCCCGGTCCATCCCGCGATTGCCGCCGATCTGCGCCGCCTTGTCGAGAGCCGCGCAGGGCATGACGGATTCCTCTTCGTCTATTGGCATCGCTATCGCAAGAAACTCGTTCCCCTTGAGCCGGACAGCCGGGGCCGCGTCAGCGGCGCTTATGCCAAGCGGTTCGCGGCGATGATGGACCGGATCGGCTTGGACGACCCCGCACTTGTGTTCCACAGCTTCCGTCACCGGCTACAGGACGCCGCCGACAGCGCAGGCATTCCGGACAGTCATCGCCGCTATCTCACGGGGCGGGCCAACCCCGACGCCGTCGAAGGCGGCTACGGGCAAGGCGCGTCCATGAAAGCCCTCGCGGGCAGTCTGGCGAAGGTCGATCCGCTGGCATGATGACAGGGGCAGGGGCCGCTGACGCGGACCCCCACCCGAACGCGGCGTCAACGAAGTCCCGGCTCAGAATCGTTTGCCTGTCCCGGTGTTCTTCGTATGTTCTCAGCGATGCCCTACAAGCTCGCTACATTCAAAGGCTTCAAGTGGGACGTGAGGGTTGGCACCCTCGCGGGCTTTCATGTCGTCCATGTCATGTGCCAAGCCTGCGGCAAGTCCTACTCCGTAGCCCCGCATCATCTTTATGCGCGGTTTCCGGCTTCGGTCAGCTTGCTCGATCTAGAGCGCCATCACTTCCGGTGCAGGGCGTGCGGGCGCAGAGGCGAGGGCGTTCTGACATGGCACGTTCAAACCGCATTCTCGCCGGTGTCAGGCGTCGATTGAGCCGATTGGGGCCTGTCCGCGTCAGCGGATAATTCAATCTCCGAATGAACCGTTTTGGCGGCGTTCATTTACTTTTCGCCCATTTTGTGTTAGTAAGAATTCAAGGCTTTTTGGCCAAACACCCCCCAAAATCAGTGAACCGATATCATGCAATCAATTACCGTGCGCGATTTCAGTCTTCTAGGGCTGAGTCGTTATTCCGCTTATCGTCACCTCACCGCTGTTAAGCGGCTACCTTCACGCTCGCCTACGGGCGAGTTGCGATTTGAGCTTACCCGTGCGATCCCCGCGATTCTTCCCCGCTATATAGGCTCACTTCCCGCGCTCTTCGATGCCGCACGCGTCGAGACAGGGTTTCCCGAAGACGCCCGCGATTGCGCGACTAGGCTGGACGAATGGATTACGGATATCGGTGGAGCTGCAATGCGTATGCGGGCTGAGAAGGCTCGGCGCATTTTCGTCCAATCCCTGACCGGCGAATGCAAGTCAACGGTCCTCTTGAAGCCAATCGAATACCTCCGCCAGATCGTTATTCTGGACGATGAAATTTTGCGCCCGGTAATCGTCGGCGATAGACCGCTCCCAGCCGAGATCGGGGACTTTGCAAAGCGGTTCGCCATTGAAAATTCACCTACACAATTGGAGGCAGAGTATGTCTTTTGAAAATCTGATTTGTGAAGACGAGAAGCTACAAGCGCGATATGACATCGCCTGCAATACCGTCATTGAAATCGCGAAGAATGCGGGAGTTTCGCTGTCGAAGAGTGACGTATCGGTCATGCCGAGCGTGCGACTTGCTGTCCTAGATGGAACCGAAATCGGCGGCGAACACTTTGAGCGAGAATTGAGGAATCTGCCTGCCATGATCGCGGCAAAAGAAAAGGCGGATCACGTTGACGCATTGCAACGGGGCGAACGCGACGCCCACGATAGACTCGCCCGGATGTCCCCGGCGGACCGGATGACGTTCGCGCGCGAAAACGATATACGAGCGATTCCGCAGGAAGAATCCGCCGATGATGAAGCCGCGCGGCTTCAAATGGTGTTGAACCTGTCCAATCCCGCCGCCCGCATTGCCGCCGCTAGACGGTTGGGCATCGTGAAATGACTGAGGCCCCCGGCATGTCCGGGGGCCTCTTCTTCAACCACGCGTATTCATGAGACCGCCATACCGCATGTGCTCGACCATCTTTTGTTCAATCATGCCGTTGATCTGGTTTGTGATGACTTCCGCGATCTGCGCCCCTTGCGCTTCATCGTCGCCGCCATTCCCTTCGACTGTCACCGCGACATGATTGTTGACGACCATGTCGCCGCCGCCGCCGCCCGCGAGGCTGACGGGAACCTTGCGGTTCCCATCAAGCGGAATAACGGCCTCATTGGCGTGCAGGATCGCAGGCATCCCCGACGTGTTCGCGGTTCCGCGCGCGAACTCCGGGATACCGTGGAATTCTGAGACCTTAGGTGCAGGCTCGCGATACGCGACCGGCGCGGGAGCTGCGTCCGAACCACTCCCCGCAAAGAGCATCGAACCGGCCATGAGTCCGAGCGTGAGCCAGTTTCCGCCCCCAAGAAAACCGCCGAGACCGCCCCCGCCAGCCGTTGCCCTCGCCATCATCTGGGCACCTTGGCTCGACCCCTGCACAATGCCCGTCTGCATTTGAGACGCGCCTCTAGTGGACGCGACAGTAACCATGGTGGACATACGCGCCCCGCCCGCAGCCGTTGCTGTCTGCATCTGTGAGGCCCCCAGCGAACCGCCACGGCTGACGCCGCCAGCCAGCACATTCGCAGCCTGTTGCGCCGCCGATACCATCTGGGAAGCAATCGTAGCCCCCGCCTGTTGGCCCCCGGTTACGACGCCATTCGTCAACGCCGCTGCCTCCGACCCTCCGCCGAAGCCGCCGAGCATCGAGTCCAGAGCATCACCGATGCCCAGACCCTCGACAATGCGGTCTGCGAGGGCATTCGTTACCGCGCTACGGATATTGTTCGCGAAATTCGCGAAGGCCTCCGGGTCGCCATTCAAGGCCGCTGCGATCCCGTCCCGCGCCGCGCCTTCGATGCCGTCCCTTAGGCCATTGCTATTGCCCCGGCGCGCCTCGGATTGGACTTCTAGTGCATCAATCTGGCGCAGGATCGCGGCAGTCTCGGCGTCCACGAGACCGCCATTCTGGGACGCCTTTTGCGCGTATAGCTCTGCCGCTCTCAGCGACTCGAATTGCCCCGCTGCGACAAGCCGGTGCGCGGCCTCTTCATGCCTTAGGTTTTCGAGCCGATCCTGAATCTGCCCATTCAGGCGCTCGATTGCTTTGGCTTCTTCGGAGATCGCAGCGCGCCGCGATCTGCCACCGCCACCGCCGCGCGATCCCTTCCGCGTTCGGGCTGCTGCCCGCTCATTATGGGCGTCGATCATGTCTTGAACCGGGGTATAGCCCAGTTCTCGATTGTATTGAGGGCCATTCTCGAAATCTCTAGGGTCCCCGCCGCGTCCCGAATAGACTTGGGACTCCTGTTGATTAATCCGAGACATTAGATTCATCGCCGCCTGCAATTCAGACGTCAAGTTCGCGGCAACGTCCACGGCAGGGCTGAGGCTAGGCGCGACGTCGGCCACGGTATTCGCAAGATCATTGGCCGCTGCCTCGGCGGCGCGGACTTCGTTATGAAGGTCGATTGTCTCGATTAGGCTCGCGCTGAACTCCGGGGGCAGGTTTGACGCCGCGACGCCAGCGTCTAGGAGGAACCGATTCAGATCGGAGACCGCAGCGGCTTGCGCGTCCATCGTGTTGCTATTTGCGAGGCGTCCGATGATGTCGTTTAGCTGTCTGGCGTCTGCGGCGGTTACGCCGAAGTCAGAGCTGAGCCTTTGGAGGGTGTTCCGGAGATCGTGCCCCCCGGAAGCCGCCGTGTGGTAGCCCGCCGCCGCATCGCGCATGATCGAAGATTGCTCGCGCAGGGCGTTATTCACTTCGGCCACGCGCAACTGCGCCTGTAGAATCGCGAATTCACGAACCGCGCCAGCCGCGTCCCCGTATTTGTTGACGAGTTCAAGCGTGGAAAGGGCAAGAATATCCTGTGATGCGCTCACCCCTTCCATTAGCACTCTCAGGTTATCGAGGCGATCCTCTAGGGAAGCCGCCGAGTCCTCGGCATTTAGCGCGCCCATACCCCACTGAATGAGGGCGGCGGCACCCGCAATGACGCCGATGGTGGCAAGCGACATCGGGTTAATCATGGAACCGATGCCAGAAACTAGCCCGGTGAGCGCGCCTCGCGCTCCGCCAGATTCCCGCGCCATGTCATTTATGACCATAGACAACTGGGACCCCTGTTGGAGCGCGATCCGCATCGGGGACATGCCCATTTCCGCCGTAACGAAGACGTCCTGAATCTGATAAGCCGCATTCTGGGATTGGTGCCCGGCAACGCGCGTGGCGTTCCCGTATCGTTTCATCTGGGCTGACGCCCCCGCCAACTGCGCTGCGGCTTCGGCACGTGCGGCCCCGGCTTGCTTGGCGCTGATCGCCCCCAGCCGCTCGGCTTGCGCGATCTCGTTCAGAGCCGTCTCGTATCGCTGACTCGTGGCGTAGAGGGGATTATATGCGGCGCGTAGACGCTCGATCTCGGTTGCTCGGCTCGCCGTAGCCGCCGCTGCGACCGTCTCCGCCCGCGCCATCGCCTCAAGGTCTACGGCCCGGCGCTTTAGGTCATCGCGACCCGTGAGGAATGACGCCCGCGCCTCTCGCACGTCTAGCGGTGACTGCGCGGCGGCAAGGTTGGTTTTGAGGCGTGCCAACTCCGCATTCAGCTTCGCGACGGACCCCATGTCCCCGAGCCGATCCAACCTTTCCGCCAATCGCTGCGTCTCAGTTGTCGAGACGCGCAACGCCGTCGCTTGCTGGATCGCGGTCCTTCGGATGGCATCGCCAGAGGCCAGTGCCGCGTTCTTGGCTGCCTTGAATGACGTGGACGCATCTTTGATGGACCGGGAGTCGATATTGATCTTCGACTTCGATAGCTTGGCGAAAAGGCCTTCTGTATCTCTTTCGAGTCCGGTGACCGATCTCTTGACGGCTTCAATTGCGGCGCGGAACTGGTCGCTGCCTCGCTTAGCCGCCGCCGCATCAATATTTAGTTCGAGCGAATATCGCTTGTTGGACACTTAAAATCTCTATCTGAATATTTCGGGGGGCGCGACATGGCTACGAAAACGCGCCCCCCTGACAAGCCGACTAGGAGCAATCGGCTTGGGCTTGGGGAATGACTCCTCTTTATCACGGTTTTATAGAAAAGTCACTACTCCCTGCGAAAAGGGTCAGGCGACGCGGGGCGTGTTTGGGCATTCCATGAGCCGTTTTGCACAAAACTGGACTTTTCGGCCAGACAATGATATAGGCTAATTCGTGGCCAGCGGAGGCAATCCGCCCCACGAAATCATCATATACTTATAAGGACTGGCCATGTGGGTTCAGCAATCTGTTGTCGCTGAGGTTTTGGGCATTAACGTGAAGACACTCGATGCGTTGCGGCGAGACTGGCAACTTGGGAAGAAGGTCGCACGCGCAAACGGTGCGGGCTTCGATTACGAAATCAATATGCTGATCGAATGGCTCGACGCAATCGTCGTCGGCAAGCTGACGCAGCGGCAGAAAGAGACTCTTCGTGCCCACGCCAGCGGGGGGGGCATTAAATGAAGTTCTACAATCTAGACACAGAAATCGGTTTGGATGCGGACGACGCAGACGAATTCGAGTTCGAAGTAGCTCACGATGATGATAACTGCGACGACCCCGACGCCCACGAGGCGCAGGCCAAAGAGGCCCTGCGCCGTTTTCTCAGAGACACTTGGGGTTGCGCGCCGCATGTCGCGGATGACGCGGTCACGGCGTTGACGATGCTTCCGGCTTGGCAGGATCATCTCGAAGGCCGCATTTCGATTCCCGATGTGATTCCAGCGGAGTGGAGCGATGTCTAGGGTTGGCAGAGTCCGGACGCGCAACGTCCCAGAGGGCTATGACGGGTCCGATCCCCATCCAGACGTTGCGCGGGAAAAATACGCGCAAGCACGCGCGCAGGGTGCTGGGCCGTCTGCCTGCTACAGGAGGTTCATCGCCATGGAAGGGGCAAAAGCTACCACCGTAAAATCCTCGGCACACCATTTGGATCGGGAAGCGGGCGTTGCAGCAAGAATCGAGTATCTGCGGCGGGAGATTCAGGGGCAGATTGAGTTGCCCGATCTTGATGGCCCTGCGATTGCGAAATTGATGGACGAAGTGACTGACTCGCTGGAATTGGCGCACGCTGCGGCGTCAGCCGCCGCCGCCTCGGAGTCCGATCTAACAAAAATTCGGGCGCGTCTCACAATTCATATCGGGCGAATGGGTATCGGCCAGCATGATGACGACTCGACAGACGGCCCGGCCCACCCAATGAGACTGATCGGGTATTGCGAATGTTGAAACTAACTAGAAATCAACGATCCCTTATTGAGATTGCTAGAAGAAGTGTGGCGGCGCTTCGTCTGGCCACTGAGCAGGTCAAAATCGAGCCGACGAAAGTTGCTGTCGCCCGAGTAGTGGAAGAAGCGGACGCCCTTAGTTCGACGGTGACTCAGCTCAGTAAAGGGATTGATCTGTCGGCGCTGGTCGCAACCCCGGTTAAAACGGCTCGGAGCGACAAGAACATTCTTGAGATAGCCCGAAGATTCATTGAGGCCTCGGAACGAGGCATCTGCGAGAAATGTAGCGGAATTAAATCATCCAACGATAATAAGAAACGGAATGACCATGACGATTCACCTTCGGCCGGACGAAAAAGTGTCTATAGCGAAAGCATTGATCGACACCCTTAATTGTGAATGCCCCGAAACCTCCGAAGACGCCAAGCGGCTGGGGTTCGCGATTGGCGTTGCCTTCCACGCGAGCATGATGGGCCGGATTCGCGACCACGTCCAAATACTCTCCGATATCATTGATGCCCAAATCACAGGCGACCGGGTGCCCATCCTCTACTGCGACGATCTCGCGGATTACGCAGACCGCGCCGACTCTACTTTTTTGGACGCCGTTGGGTATGGGCTAGGGCTTCGACGGTCCGTCGATGGGTCGGCTTTCGTCAGCTTCGACAGGGGGACGGCGACTGAAGTCGACCTCTGGCCCTCTCGCGCCAAGCGGCAATTCTCTTGAAGAGAAAAAGAGCAATAAAAATCAAGGGGTTGCGCGCTTCAAGGGGAGTGATTAGGTCCCCCAGCGTGCGGATTAGGGGCATGAATGTATGCGACATGATGTGGCGAAGATGGGCGAGTCCGAAGCGGTGGCCGAGGCCGAAGCGATGGCCGAAGACGAAGCGATGGCCGAGGAAGCTCCCCCTGAACTCTGGAACGATACAGAGCTTTGGGGTGAGGACTGTCCCGAGTGGTGCAGCCTCCTGTCCCGCCCCATCACGTTCAGCGTAGGGGCCGATATCCGCAAGCCGTTCACGACAGTCAGCGAGTCCTTCGGCGATTGGCTCGACGCGCCCGTCACGCGGAACGGGGCAGGGCTGACGCGTCACGTCGAAGCGGCCAAGAAAGAGGGACCGTGTATCGTCTTCGGGGCGCTTGTGGGTAAGGACCGGCGTGCCGACGCCGTCGTCAGCGTGGCCGCGTTGGGTTTGGATCAAGACGACGGCCCGCCTATCGAAGCCACGGCGGCGCGGCTGGAAGCCGCTGGGATCGCGTGTCTGATCCAGTCCACGTTCAACGATGGCACGACCACGATCAAGCTCAAGCGCGACGCCGTGATGAATACGCAGGGGCTTACTCAGGCCCCTACCGATGAAGACGTGCGCGGGTATCTGCGGGGGCTGGGCAAGTATCGTGACGAGGTGTGCGACGCTGCCGAAGTGGAAGGCGAGGTTCACGAAAGCGGGGGCCTCATGCTGATCGTGCGCGTGCCCCCTTTGCGAAAGGCGAGGTTCATATTCCCGCTGACGCGGGCCGTCACCATCACTGACACGGCCCCGACCCATCGCGAGGCGAAGGAACTCTTCGCGGACAAGGTCATGGGGCTGGCCATTGAAGTTGTCGGCATCCCGCCGGACACGTCCTGCACGGACCCATCGCGGGCCTTCTACCTTGCCCGCCATCCCGAGGGCGAAGAGCCGCTGTCTATTCTCGTGCGGGGTAAGCCGTTGGACTATGACGACATTCCGGCTGTCTCGAAGCGGGATTATCTGGCCGAGCGACGCAGTCGGCAGAGCGGGCGGAAGTCTGGCGGCGGGTTCGACGCGCTGTCCGAGGATGGGTCCGAGTGGAAGGCGTGGGTTGCGGAGAATGCACGACGGTTCCTGATCGCGGATGCGCTTGAGGAACGGGCGCGTAGGCGCGTCAGCGCCGACAAAATCGAACTCGAATGCCCGTATGACCACGAGCACAGCAACCCCGGCGATCCCAATGACACCGCGTTCTATGTGGAGAACGCGGACGGGGAGACGGGCTTTCGGGCTGGATGCGGGCACGACTCCTGTCAGGGGCGGGACCGTCTCGCGTTCTTGGCCAGGATGATCGCGGAAGGGTGGCTTGAGGAATCGGACCTTGAGGAAGACGGCCCGTTTCTTCTGCCCCTGTCGGACGATGAACTGATAGATGACGCCGCTAGCGGCGAAGCAGGCGTTGCGGGCGAAGAACCGTCACGCGCTTACGCTTGGCTTCCTAAGGGCTTCATCTACCGCAACGGCTCTTTCTGGCAGAAGAGCGGCGACGAAAAGCGCCCCGTCTGCGCGGCCTTCGATCTCGTTGGGCGGACTTCGAACGCCACTGGTAACGACGACGCGGGCAGGCTCATCTCCTTCGTCAACGAAAACGCCGAGACAGTCGAAGTCGTCATCGACCGTGCCTCGATCTTCAACGACGGGCGCGGCGTCATCTCCGACTTGGCGGCGCGTGGGATGATTATCCATGACCGGCGGACTGGCCCCGATGACCTTCTTAACCTTCTGGCGCGGGCAACAACCAATCGGCAGATATTCGTTTTTCGGAGACCGGGATGGGTGCGGGATCGCGCCGCATCCGTTGAAGGCTTCCTTCTTCCGTCTGGTCACTATGTGAATGCGGGGAAGGGCAGCGAAGTGAGGCTGTCGGAGAATGCAACCATGAGAGACCGTGGGCCCGGCGGCACGTTCGAGGTTTGGCGGGAGAGTGCGGCGACTGCGTTCGACAACGTCGAAACGAACTTTCATTGGTCCTTTGCCCTCTGTGCGGGGTTCGCGGGGCCGATTATGGGCCTACTCTCGGACCCGTCGTGCGGTGTGAACCTCAGCGGCAAATCTTCGTCTGGCAAAACGATTGGCTTGCGGGCGGCGGCGTCCGTATGGGGTGCGGTCAAGGATCAACAGGGCGTTTTCTTCCCGATGAACTCGACGACAAACGCTGTCGAAGACCTCGCGTCCATTGGTTCGGAAACCGTCCTCTGCCTTGACGACCTCTCGAACATGGCGAATGCGAAGGACCTGTCGGCCATGCTGTTTTCCCTGTCCGGCTCGGCGGGAAAGGCGCGCAAGAAGGGCCGGGGGGCGGGCTTGGCAGTCGGTGCTGAGTATGCCGCGTTCACGCTTTTTAGTAATGAGCGGGGACTCAAGACGACCATTGATCGAGCCGGACGGGTCGGCGATTTCAAGACGGGGATCGCGGTGCGCTTTCCCGACGTGGACGTGACCGGCGGCGTAGAAGTGGACGGCGGCACGATTGGGCGGCTGGACGACTTCAAAGCCAATTTCGGCCATGCTGGCCCGGCGTTCGTGAGCTGGCTCATCTCCGAAGACTGGCCGAACCGACAAAGCGAGTTGGCAGCACTGGTGGCGTCCGCCCAGCGCGAGATTGCGGGAGACGATGCCTCGACGCAGCTCTTTCGCGCGGCGCGGGCGTTCGCGCTCGTGCGGGTCGGAGGAGAATTGGCGGCTGACGCCGACATCCTGCCGAACCGCGAAACGGTCGCGCGCGCAGTCGCCACGGCCTTTGCGGCATTCAAGGACTCCGCCGAAGGTCAGGCCACGAACGGCGGAGACCGCCTTATCGAGGGGCTGCGATCTTTCTTCGCGTTGAACCAGAACCGAAGAATCATCGCTGCGAATGAGGCCGACGATCCGGGGCACTCCAATGTAGTGGGCTGGTATGACGCGGACGTCATCATACTGGACGCTACCGCGACCGAGGACATTCAAGTTCTCGGCCTCAGCGGATCGCAGAGCGAACTCATAGACGCGCTGAGCAGTCGGGGGATGCTAAGGACACATGGGCGGAACCGGTTCCACTATAAGTTGCCGTCAACGGTGAAGGTCGAAGGACAGGAACGGAAGTTGAAGCATATCCAGATTGACCGAGCGAAGTTGGGCTAAGGATGTCTGCCGCTCGCTCTGGTGAAATGGGCGTGCGGGGGACCGGCGGCGTCAGCCGCGCGATATAGTGAAATGGGCCTCTGGGGCTGTAGGAGTGGCATTTCTGGGGACTGGCGGCGTCAGCCGCGCGTTCGGGCCATAAAAATAAGGGCGTTGGACATCGTTGGACAAATGTTGGACATGTCCAACGCCTGAAACACCTTATTTTTATAGACTGTTGGACAGTTGGACATGTTGGACAATATAAATCTCTAATCTTTTTAATGCCATTATCTGCGCGGGCGTGTGGCGCACGGCATCCGGGGACTTCACTCGCAGTTCCCGTCTTTTTATGTCCAACTTGTCCAACGTGTCCAAGAACCCATATTTTTCAATGAGATAGCGAGTTGGATACTGTCCAAAATTGTCCAACGATGTCCAACGCCCTTATTTTTATGGCTGCCGTAATAATCGGGTAGAATAGCCTACCCGATTGGTAATATTATTGCGCGATGACCGGTGGCCCTTGCGCGTGCGATATCGCGGCGTGCGATCTGCAACAGAACTGAACTGATCGGTTCAGTTGTCTTAAGCATCCGGCATCAATTTCCTGTAACATATCTCCTAAACCATTGATTGGACTCCACGAATCGGCATCGGTCCCGTATAGAATTGCGTAACGTTCGTTAGGCGTTTCTATACAGCCATAAGAATAAGGGGTTTCCATGAAGATCGTCGCCTATATGCGAGTCTCGACACAACGGCAGGGGGCGTCTGGTCTGGGCCTTGAAGCCCAGCGCGCGGCCATTGAGTCCTACGCGAAATCGGTCGGGGCCAGCGCCGATTTCCGGGAATTTGTGGAAGTTGAATCTGGTAAGGATAACGACCGCCCGCAGCTTGCCGCCGCGATCCGGGAAGCCCGGCTGACGGGGGCGACGCTTGTGATCGCGCGCCTCAACCGACTTTCCCGGAATGCGGCCTTCCTCCTGACCCTCAGGGACGCGGGAGTCGACTTCGTTGCCGCCGATATGCCGCACGCCAATAACCTGACCGTGGGGATCATGGCCCTTGTGGCGCAGGAAGAGCGCGAGAGCATCGCGAGGAGCACCCGCGCCGCTCTAGCCGCCGCCAAGGCCCGTGGAACGCGTCTAGGCAACCCTAATGGGGCTGACGCCCTCAGACGTGCTGCGAAGGGCAACAGGGACGCGGTGAAGGCCATAAGGAAGAAGGCTGACGCCTTCGCCCATGACCTCGTCCCCACGCTGGCGGAGATCGGACCCGGCCCCCTCGCTCACATCGCCGCCGAACTGAACCGCCGAGGCATCCGCACGGCCCGAGGCGGGACGTGGCACCCTGCGACCGTGGCCAATGTCCAGCGCCGACTCAGCCAATGACCCATCGCCGTCGTCGCCTGCCCCCCGCACCGCCGCAGCCGAAGGACCCCGACGCGCCGTTGCGCCGGATCGAATTCGTCGCGCGAATGCTGCGGAACGAAGGCTATAGTCTGGATCAAGTCGCTGAGATGCTGCGCGTGATCGCCGACAACCTCGACACACTCCCAGAGAGCGAGGGCAGGCGGGTAGTGGGGCTGAACTAGGCCAAAGCCCCACTACCCCTTAGCCGTCCACCCAGCACCTCGCACGCCGCGCTCTGCGGAGCGTTCTCGCGTCATGTCACCCGATGGCGATGGAGTCGGGTCGCCGGTCCGTCCCGTCGCTACCTCAGCGCCTCGCCTGACGGCCCGCGTTAGCGGGGATGCTGACCCCAGCCCAGCCCATAGCGGCCCATACAGGGGCAAGAGCGATCCGCGCGAGCCTCCGCAGCCGTCAGATAGGGACTCGTGCGTCAGTGGCCCGGATATCGACGGCAGGGACCCACTAGGGGGGTAGGCCCCATCGCGCCAAAGGGCCGCAGTGGCTGTCAGGACCGGATTCACAGAAATTACGGCAACGGCATACGGACGCTGCTGAGCTGACGTGCCTTCGCACCACGCCGCCCCGGCGAATCCGGCGCTGCGTTTTGCTCAGGCACGAAGTTTTCTTGCTCTTCCTCCGCGCCACTGCCTGAATTCGAATGGTCAGCGCCGCGAAGGCTAGCGGCGGTGAGGCTGACATACCTTCGGCCAGACTGCGCAAGCGCGTCGTGAATACGCACAGCTTCGACTAGTATCAAATTGGCATCATCAAGAGCCATGTCGATCTGGCGACTTGAGTAGCGCGCTGAGATGTAGCGCATTTCACCTTCAAGCCTAAGGTAGTGCTCCGCTTGAAGTTTGCCGGACGGGTGCCACTGCCATGCCCCATGCGCCGCGAGATTGCGATTGGGAAGCCCGTCGGCAATCGCGTCTGCAAGCGCCGCAATGCGGACACCCCATGCCGGATGACACTTGGTCGCGCATTTTCGTAGGCGTTTCACTATCCCGCGTGTGTTGAGCTTCAATTGCAGATACTCGTGCAACTTGCGCCAAGGGCTGAACCGCTCACCCTCTGTCATCTGAATTATGCGCCATGCGAGCAGCTCGATATGAGCGCATGTTTGTAGGTAGATTCCCTGACGTAGCAGCACGGTGGCGGGCACAAGCTCTTCGACGTAGTATCGCAAAACGCTAACCTTTCATCACTTGCCCCACACATATGCTCGCTAGCAGACGTTGCCACGTGATGGCCGAACGTAGCTGCCTGACCGGCTAGACTCACGCCAAAATGTCACACCAGTTGTCACACTTTTCGGTGTGACGGTGCGCCAAAATAGCCATAAAAATAAGGGCTTTCGTGCAAATTATTGAGATTCGAGTCTTCTCGACCGCACCACCGCCCTTAAGGTCCATGACACGCCGCTCCTTCGGGGGCGGCGTTCGTCGTTCTGTGGGACGGTCGGGGACGAACCCAATCAGGCCGTGCGCGGCTTGAAGAGGCGGAACGCCGGGCGGGTTTCGGTCAGCTTGATCTCGCCATGGCGCTGGTTGCCCAGGGCGAGGGTCGCCTCGCGCAGAACCTCGATGCCGTCATGCGCGTCCTTCGGGAGCGCAGCGCCGTCGAGAGGGCGCCCGACGGTGACGTGGTAGGGCTGCACGTCCTTGTTGAGTGTCTCGTGGAAGAGCGTGATGTCCCGTAGCGTCGGGTGGATCGCGTCGAACCCGTAGAACATCGCCGAGTTGCGCGCACGGATGTGGACGGGGATGACCGGCAGCTCGAACTTGCGGGCGATCATCGCGGCGCTCGCCATCCATTCGCGTTCATGCAGGCGGAGGCCGCGTCGCTTGGCCAGGCGCCCGGCGGGGAAGATCACACCGATCCGCCCGGCATCGAGCGCGCGGCGGGTCGCGGCCATCGTCTCGCGGGTCTTCGAGACGCTGCGCTTCTCCTCGCGCCATTCGACGGGGACGATGATGTCCTCGAATTGCGGCAGCACGCGCAGGATGTCGCTGTTGGCGTAGTAGAACGCGTCCGGGCGCCGCCGCATCAACAGGTCCTGCAGGATGATGCCGTCGGCGATGCCGGTCGGGTGGTTCGCCACGATCAGCGCGGGCCCGGATCGCGGCACGTGATCCAACCCGTCCGAGGTCACGCGGCGGGCGATGCGGCGTGCGAGGTCCGCCATGATCGCGTCGACCGGCAGGTCGAGGTAATGCGTCCCGATCTCGACCGAACGCTCATAGGCCAGAAGACGGCCCAGCACAGTCCACGCGGCGCGCGACGTCAGGCTGCGATCGAACAGCCAGGGCGCGCGTTCGGCGATCAGCGGGTCGAGTCGGTCCTTCATGACGCACCTTGGATCGGGCAGACGTGACGGGCGCATGACGCTCCGTCCTTCTTTAGCTGAAATAGGGGGCACATCCTCCTACTTCTACCGCAAATCGAGTCGTTTGGACCCGCAGGCCGCGCCTTGCCGACGAATCAGCGGCCGCCCGACACGTCGAGCACGGTGTCCGTGACGTAGCCGGCGTGATCCGATAGAAGCCACAGGATGGCGCGCGCGACCTCCTCGGCGGTGCCCGCACGACCCATCGGCACGGTGGGGCCCAGCCGGTCGACGCGATCCGCCTGACCGCCCTTGCCGTGGATCGGGGTCGCGATGATGCCGGGGCGGACGGCCGTCACGCGGATGCCGTCGGGCGCGAGTTCCTGCGCAAGGCCCTTGGAGAACACCTCGAGACCGCCCTTGGTGGCCGCGTAATCGGCGTACTGCCCGGGCGATCCGAACCGCACCGCGGCCGACGAGACGTTGACGATGGCCGCACCTGATTTCATGCGTCGGACCGCGGCGCCCGCCACGAGGATCGGCGAGGTCAGGTTGATCGCCACCATCCGGGCCACGCGGGCCGGGGTGAACTCCGTGGCGCGGGCGGCGGCATCCACGATGCCCGCGTTGTTCACGAGGCCGTCGAGGCGGTCGAATTCCGCATCGAACGCCTCGAAGAGGGGGGCGACGTTTTCGGGGTCGCCCAGATCGGCTTGCAGGACCGCGACGCGCGCACCGGCCGCGCGACAGGCTTCGGTCGTCTCCTCAACCCCCCGGACGTTGGCGTTGTAGTGCAGCGCCACGTCGTGATCCGTTGCGGCCAGGCGCGCGGTGGCGGCCCCGATGCCCGAGGATGCGCCGGTGATGAGCAGGGTCTTCCGGGTCATGTCGTCTCCGTCTCCATCCGGGCGGTGCGCATCAGTCGCCCAGCATCCGCGTCGTCATCTCGATCAGGTCGCGGCTGGTCGCGCCGTCGCGCATCCGCTCCAGCGCGGCGCGCATCAGGTCCTGGCGGTCCGCGTCCCAGCGGCGCCACGTCTCGAAGGCGGTGGACATCCGCGCGGCGGTCTGCGGGTTGGCGCGGTCGAGTTCGATCAGGCGGTCGGCCACGAAGCCGTAGCCCCGCCCGTCGGGCGTATGGAACCCGGCGGGATTGCCGGCCGAAAGACCGCCGACCACGGCGCGGAAGCGGTTGGGGTTGCCCGCGTCGTAGTCGGGATGGGTCGTCAGCCGCTCGGCCGTGCCGACCGCATCGCGCGGCGCGGCATGGGCGATCTGCGCCATGAACCATTTGTCCATCACCAGCCGGTCGTCCTTCCAATCGGCCTCGAACCGACCCGCGACGGTCTCATCCCCGGCTTCGAGCAGGCAGGTGAACGCAGCCATCCGGTCGGTCATGTTGTCCGCTGCGTCATAAGCGGCCCGCGCGGCGGTCCCGCCGTCGGTCATGGTCCGGAGCCGGAGGAGCGTTGCGTCGAAGGCGCGTTTGCCGGCGTCTTCGGCGCTGGGGTCGTAGGCACCGGGGACGCGCATCGCCTCGCGCAGGGCATCCAGATCGGGGCCCAACCGCTCGGCGATGGCAAGCTGCGCGCGCCGCCGGATGGCGTAGATCGCGTCGGGATCGGGCACCACGCCCGCTGCATGAAGCGAACCTGCGAGATCGTCTTCGGACGGGAGCGCCAGCGCCAGCGCGCGGAACGCGGGATCGGCCGCGCCGTCGGTCGCGAGGGCGGCGAGCGCATCGAGCCAGGCCGCGTCGAAGTACCGCCCCTCGGACACGGCGCGCATCAGGCGATCCTTGGCCAGCGCGCGCCCAGCCTCCCACCGCGCGAAGGGGTCGGTGTCATGCGCCAGGAGCACCAGACGGTCGGCGTCGGACTGGTCGTGGTCGAGGATCACGGGCGCCGAGAAGCCGCGCAGCATCGAGAGCACCGGTCGCGCGTCCATCTCGAATTCCAGCACTTCGGTCGCCGTCCCGAGGACGTGGACGCGCGTCTCCAGCACCTCGGCCCCCCCGTCATCCAGCGCCCCGAAGGCCAGCGGGATCGCCATCGGGGCCTTTTCCGGCTGACCGGGCGTGGGCGGCACGTCCTGCGTCAACTCCAGCCGCCAGACGCCACTGGCGAAATGTTCGGTCACACCGATCCGCGGCGTGCCCGCCTGCGTGTACCAGAGCTTGAACTGCGTGAGGTCGACGTCGCACGCCTCCTCGAAACAGGCGAGCCAGTCCTCGATCGTGGCCGCGTCCCCGTCATGCTGCTCGAAATAGAGCGCGCAGCCCTTGGCATAACCGTCGGACCCCACGATCCGGCGCAGCATTCCGATCACCTCGGCGCCCTTCTCATAGATCGTGGCGGTGTAGAAATTGTTGATCTCGACGAAGCTCTCGGGTCGCACCGGATGGGCCAGCGGGCCGGCATCCTCGCGGAACTGTCGCGCGCGCAGCGTCAACACGTCGCCGATCCGTTGGACGGCGGCGGAACGCGCGTCGGCCATGAACTGCTGGTCGCGGAAGACGGTCAGCCCTTCCTTCAGGCAAAGCTGGAACCAATCGCGACAGGTGATGCGGTTGCCGGTCCAGTTGTGGAAATACTCGTGTGCCACGATCCGCTCGATATTGGCGTAATCGGAATCGGTCGCGGTCTCGGGCGAGGCGAGCACGCAGCGCGAGTTGAAGATGTTGAGGCCCTTGTTCTCCATCGCACCCATGTTGAAGTCGTCGACGGCAACGATGTTGAACACCGAGAGATCGTAGGCTCGGCCATAGACCTTCTCGTCCCAGGCCATGCTGCGCTCGAGCGCGTCGAGCGCATAGGCCGTGCGCCCTTCGTCGCCGGGACGCACCCAGACGTTCAGCTCGACCGCGCGGTCCTCAATCGTGGTAAACGAATGCGTCGTCGGGACGAGATGCCCGGCGACCAGCGCGAAGAGATAGGTCGGCTTCGGCCAAGGATCGTGCCACTTGGCATGGCCCTCGGTCATGTCGCCCACCAGATCGCCGTTCGACAGCAAGACCGGCAGATCGGCGTCGATCTCCACGTCGTAGGTCGCCATCACGTCGGGGCGGTCCAGCATCCAGGTGATGCGCCGGAAGCCCTCGGCCTCGCATTGCGTGCAATACATCCCGTTCGACATGTAGAGGCCCGAGAGCGCGAGGTTCCGTTCGGGCGCGATCTCGACCTCGGTCTCCAGAAGGAAGGCGTCGGGCGCGTCGGCGATCGTCATGCGGTCGCCGTCGATCACGGGGCTGATCTCGGCCCCGTCGAGCGTCACGCGGAGCGCCTTCAGCCCTTCGCCGTCGAGCACCATCTCGCCCGGTCCCCGCCGCTCGCAGGTCAGTCGCGCGTGAACCCGTGTCGCCAGCGGATCGAGCCGGAACGATAGGTCGACATGGGTCACCGTGACGGGGACGGGCGCGTAGTCGCCCAGATGGATCGTCTGCGGGGCGGGGGTGTCGGTGTCGCGCATCGGAGCTCCGGGGCCTAGGGGTTCGCCAGAAGTAGGCGGTGGCGCGCGTGGTGCCAATGCGAAAGGCGGGTGGGCCAGGGGCGCATCGCGGACTATCTGACGGGCACGCGCGTCTCGCGCATCCTGGCCACCGGGGGTCCGATGTCCGTCTTCTCTGCATGTTTCGCCGCCCGCTGGCGGCTCGCCTGATGGCCCGGATGGTGCGTAAGGGCGACCTGCCGCAGAAGACCTGCGCGACCTGCGGCAAGCCTTTCGCGTGGCGCAAGAAATGGGCCAAGGTCTGGGACGAGGTGCGCTACTGTTCGGAGCGGTGCCGAAGGGCGCGACCCGCCCAGGAATGATGCATTTCCGAGGGTCCGGGGCGCCCGTGCCGCGGCCCGATCCGCCGGGCGGTCAAAGAACCTGACCAATTGCGGTTGCCGACTGAAAACCGACGCTCTAGCTAAGCCGCATCGCAGCCGAGGAGGGATGCATGCGCACCGACAAGTACGGCCTTGATATCGCCACGGAACTCGTTCGCTTCATCGAGGACGAGGCCCTGGCCGGCACCGGCGTCGAGGCCGACGATTTCTGGTCCGGGCTGGCCACGCTGGCCACGGATCTCGCGCCGAAAAATGCCGCCTTCCTCGCCAAGCGGGCCGAACTCCAGCGCAAGATCGACGACTGGCACATCGCTCGGCGCGGCCAGCCGCATGACGCCGCGGCCTATACCGAATTCCTGACCGAGATCGGCTACCTCGTGCCCGAAGGCGGGCCCTTCACCATCGAGACATCCAATGTCGACCCCGAAATCGCGTCGACGCCCGGCCCGCAACTCGTGGTCCCGATCACCAACGCCCGCTACGCCCTGAACGCCGCGAACGCGCGGTGGGGGAACCTCTTCGATGCGCTCTACGGCACCGATGCGCTGGGCGACCTGCCGGACAGTTCGGGCTATGACCCTGCGCGCGGGGCCCGCGTGATCGCCCGCGCCAAGGCGTTTCTCGACGAAGCCGTCCCGCTGGTCGAGGCGTCCTGGGCGGACGTGACCGTACTCGATGAAGCCGACGGTGCGCTGGTCCTGAAGGCCGGCGACCGCGACCTGACGCTGGCGCGACCGGAGGCTTACGAAGGCTGGGTGCGCGACGGCGCCACGCTGCGCATCCTTCTGCGCAACAATGGGCTGGGCATCGTGCCCGTCATCACCCGGAGCGGCGATATCGGCCGCGACGACGCGATGGGCCTCGACGCGCTGCATCTGGAATCCGCGGTCTCGGCGATCATGGATTGCGAGGACTCGGTCGCCTGCGTCGATGCCGAGGACAAGGTCGTCGCCTATCGCAACTGGCTCGGGCTGATGCGCGGCGACCTGACCGAGGAGGTGGCCAAGGGCGGCACGACCTTCACCCGCGTGCTCAACCCCGACATGGAATTCAACACGCCGGACGGCGGGCGGGTGACGGCGAAGGGCCGCGCCCTGATGCTGATCCGGAATGTCGGGCACCTGATGACGAACCCGGCGATCCGTCTGCCGGATGGCAGCGAGATCCCCGAGGGCCTGATGGATGCGGCGGTGACCACGTTGATCGCCATGCACGATCTGGCCAAGGAGGACGGCCCGCGCAACTCTGTCGAAGGCTCGGTCTATGTCGTGAAGCCCAAGATGCACGGCCCCGCCGAAGTCGCCTTCGCCGACGAGATCTTCACGCGGGTCGAGGCGCTTCTGGGCCTGCCGATCCATACCGTGAAGCTGGGCATCATGGACGAGGAGCGGCGCACCTCGGCCAACCTGACGGAATGCATCCGGGCCGCACGCAACCGCGTCGCCTTCATCAACACGGGCTTTCTCGACCGCACGGGCGACGAGATTCACACCTCGATGGAAGCGGGGCCGATGCTGCCCAAGGGCGAGATGAAGTCCACGCCGTGGATCGCCGCCTACGAGGACCGCAACGTCGATATCGGGCTGGCCTGTGGCCTCAAGGGGCGGGCGCAGATCGGCAAGGGCATGTGGGCGATGCCCGACCGGATGGCCGAGATGCTGGAGCAGAAGATCGGCCATCTCGAGGCTGGGGCGACCTGTGCCTGGGTGCCGTCGCCCACCGCCGCGACGCTCCACGCGACGCATTATCACCGCATCGACGTGCTCGCCCGGCAGGACGAGATCGCGGCGGGCGGGCCGCGCGGAACGCTGGCGGACCTGCTGACGATCCCGGTCATGGAAGGGCGCAACCTGTCCGAAAGCGAGGTCACCGCCGAGATCGAGAACAACGCGCAAGGCATCCTAGGCTACGTCGTGCGCTGGGTCGATGCGGGCATCGGATGCTCGAAGGTGCCGGATATCAACGATGTCGGGCTGATGGAGGACCGCGCGACCTGCCGCATCTCCAGCCAGGCGCTGGCGAACTGGCTGCATCACGGCGTGGTCTCCGAGGACCAGGTCGAGACCGGGATGCGCAAGATGGCCGCCAAGGTCGACGCCCAGAACGCGGACGACCCGACCTATACGCCCATGGCGCCGGGCTTCGACGGGATCGCATGGAAGGCCGCCAACGACCTTGTGTTCCAAGGCCGGGACCAGCCGTCGGGCTATACCGAGCCGGTGCTCCATCGTCGTCGGCTCGAATTGAAGGCGGGCTAGGGCGGTAGTGGACCGGCTGATGGTGAACCGGCTCTCAGCCGATGTGGCGGGGGCCGCCGCCTTCTACGAACGGCTCCTCGGGCTCGAGCGGCTGTTTACCTCGGACTGGTTTGTCGTTCTGGGGAGCGAGGGCGTCGCCGGTGTGGAACTGGGCCTTCTCGACCGCGAT
This sequence comes from Jannaschia halovivens, assembly GCF_046452375.1. Taxonomy (NCBI): domain Bacteria; kingdom Pseudomonadati; phylum Pseudomonadota; class Alphaproteobacteria; order Rhodobacterales; family Roseobacteraceae; genus Jannaschia; species Jannaschia halovivens. Next base: position 359,991 of record NZ_JBKFDJ010000001.1, read on the forward strand.
CACGAGACGGTGCCCGAGGCCGCACGCGGCGCGGATTCGGGCACCGTCCTCACCTTCGTCGTCGCCGATTGCGAGGCGATCCACGCCCGCGCCCGCGACATGGGTGCTGAGATCGTGCAACCGCCCGCGGATACGGAGTACGGCCAGCGCCGGATGCTGATCCGCGATCCGGACGGGGCCATCATCGACATCAGCGCGCCGACCGCGCCCGCGCCGCGGAGGGCCTGATCCCATGTCCGTGCGCCGCGATTTCCCCGACATTCCGCCGGTCTGGTGGGCTGCGACGGCGCTTCTGCAATTGGGCGCATCGCTGTTGTGGCCGAGCGCGATCCTGTCCGGACCGGCCGTGGCGACCGCGGGCATCCTCATCGGCGTCGCGGGGCTGGCGCTGATCGGGTGGGCGGCGCTCTGGTTCCTGCGCCGGCGCACCACGATCGAGCCGCGCGACACGCCCACGACTTTGATCGTCGAGGGGCCGTTCCGTCTCAACCGCAACCCGATCTACACCGGCCTCGCTGCGATGCTGGTCGGTTGGGGTCTCTGGCTCGGGAGCCTGCCTGCGCTGGCCCTCGCGCTCATCTTTCCCCTCGTCATCACCCGCCGCTTCATCCGCGAGGAAGAGGCCACCCTCCGGCGCATCTTCGGTGCCGAAGCCGACCACTACATCGCCGCGACCCGGCGGTGGTAATCCCGACCCGCAAGGACCTGACATGCCAGAACTTTCGCTCGCCCGTGCCCGCAAGATCATCAAGGCGACCCTCGCCCGAGGCCACGACATGGGGTTGAAGCCCCTCTCGGTCGTCGTCCTCGACAGCGGCGGGCACGTCACGGCCTTCGAGCGCGAGGACGGGGCCGCCCCCGGCCGTTTCCCCATCGCCCACGGCAAGGCGTACGGCTCGATCATGCTGGGCATGGCGGGCCGGGCGCAGATGGCGCGGGCCGAAGCGCAGGCCTATTTCATGACCGCCGTGAACGGTGCCTATGGCGGGCAGGTCGTGCCCGTGCCGGGCGGCATCCTGATCCGGGACAAGAAGGGGGCTGTGATCGGCGCGATCGGCGTCACAGGCGACACGTCTGACAACGATGCCGAGGCGGGTCTGGCTGGGATCGAGGCCGCGAACCTGGTGGGCGAAGCCTGAACGGGTTGTGCGAACGGGCCGAGACGTCCCTGCGTCAGCGGGACTAGGCCCACGCCGCCGCTCGGGTTAGAACCGTTCCAATTCCGGAGGACCGCATGCGCCCGATCGTCGGCATTATCTCGAACGCCTTTCTCATCAACGACCAGTATCCCGCCCATGCCAACGGGTCGATGAACACGGATGCCATCGCGCATGTCTCGGACGCGATGGCGCTGACCTTTCCGGCCGATCCCGCCGTGTCGCGGACCGACGAGCTGCTGGAGCTGTTCGACGGGTTCCTCTTCACCGGGGGGCGACCCAATGTGCATCCCGAGGAGTATGGCCACGCCGAAACCGAGGCCCATGGCGCCTTCGACCGCGACCGCGACCGGGTGGCCTTGCCGCTGATCCGCGCGGCGGTCGAGCGGGGGCAGCCGGTGCTGGGCATCTGCCGCGGCTTTCAGGAGGTGGCGGTCGCCTTCGGCTCGACGCTCCATCCCGAGATCCGCGAGTTGCCGGGCCGCGACAACCACCGGATGCCGCCCGACGGCACGCTCGAGGAGAAGTTCGAGCTGCGCCACGACGTGAGTTTCACGCCGGGCGGGCCCTATGCCCGTCTGATGGGGGCGGACACGGTCCGGACGAACACGCTGCACGGGCAGGGGATCGACCAGCCGGGTTCGCGCGTGGTGATCGACGGGCGCGCGCCCGACGGCACGCCCGAGGCGATCCTGATCGACGGCGCGCCGGGCTTCTGCCTCGCGGTGCAGTGGCACCCGGAATACAAGGCCGCCGAGGACCCCGCGTCGCGCCCGCTCTTCGAGGCGTTCGGCGATGCGTGCCGGGCTTGGCGTGCCGGTCGGGCAGCGCCGCTGCGCGCGGTGGGCTAGCCGCGCCTCAGGACCAGAGCGCCGGATCGCGCCACGGCGCCGGAACCCTCAGGACGCCGGCCACCGGGCGACCCGTCCCCTGCCATGCCGCGCGCCACGCGTCGGGAAGCGGGTAGGGCGGCGCAACCGCGCGATCTTCCGAGAACCCGAATTTTCCATAGAGGGCCGGATCGCCCAGCACCATGACGCGGGCGCCATCCGCCTCGGCGATGGCCGCCTCGATCAACGCGCGGCCATGGCCCTGACCTTGCGCCTCCGGCGCGACGGCCACCGGCCCGAGCAGGTACGCGCTGTCGTCCCCGACCTCGCAGCGCGTGAGGGCGGCATGGGCCACGATCGGCCCGCCGAGCGTGAGGTGCTGGGACGTGGGCTCGGCCGCAAGGGCGGCGACCAGCGGGGCGAGATCCTCGTCGGGGAAGGCCGCATGGTAGAGCCCTTGCAACGCCGTAGGATCGACGGGACCGACTCGGGGGCGATCAGAAGCCAAAGAGCCGCTCCGGGTTCGCGACTAGCACGCGGTAGCGGACCCCGTCGTCCGGGCAGACCCGGTCGAAGGCGTCGAGCGCCACGCCCGCCGGGGCCGCCTCTGCTCCGCCCATCATGATATGCGGCCAGTCCGAACCCCAGAGGCACCGCTCGGGGTTCGCCGCCAGAAGGGCCGCTACGTGGGCGTCGGCGGCGCCATAGCGCGGCGCGCAGTGGCGGTAGAGCGCAGAGAGCTTCACCCAGATCGCCCCCTCAGCCACAAGGTCGCGCAGCACCCGGAAGCCGGGCGCATCGATCCCGGCGGCGAGATCGGGCCAAGCGATATGATCGAGCACGACAGGCACAGGCATCGCGCGGAGGCGTGGCGCGAGATCGACGAGATGATCTTCGGCCCGGAGGAGCATCTGAACCTGGAGATTCCGATCCGCGAGGCGGGGGGCCATCGCCTCGACGCCATCCCAGCTCAGCACGCCGCCATGGACGTAGTTCAAACGCACGCCGACGATCCCCGCGGGGCCCAGCGCGTCCAGCTCGGCATCCGTCGCGGCGTCGGTCACGAGGCCGATCCCGCGCGTCCGGTCCGGCCCGAGGGCGGCGATGCCCCGCGCCATCAGGCTGTTATCGGCGCCGTAGAGGATCGACTGGACGATTACGGTCCGCGCGATACCAAGCGCGTCCATCTGCGCGCGGTAGGCGGCAAGATAGGCGTCGAAATCCCATCCCTCGGCCGGGTCCTCGACGCGACCGTCCCAAAGCGGCGCGTCCCTGGGACCGCCGAGCATGTGGATATGCACGTCGCAGGCACCTTCGGGGGCCTGGCGGTTCGGCAGGACGGGGGGCGGCGGCGGGGCAGATCGCGGCAGGCTCATCGCACCGGTGTGCCCCGCGCCGGGGCGGCCGTCCAGTCGCGCCTCAGCTTTCGTTCGGGCCGCGCCGCATCCGGATGACGCGCCGGATCATCTCCCACCCGCGCGCGGCCTCGCGGTCGCCCGCATCGCGCTCGGATCGCGCCCGCTCGGCCGCGTGGGCCTCGGACCGGTCGCCCATCAGATCGTAAAGACGGTGGGCCTGACGCACGGCTTCGCTTTGTTGCAGCATGATGTCCTCCCTCCATGGTTGACGCCGTTAGCATAGCACATTCCGGGCGCGTGGGGCAGGGCGGCCGGTCCGGTCAGCCGTATTGCGCCAGCATCTCCAGAAGGTCGTCATGGGTATTCGCCTCCTGCACGGGCTTGTCGGTGCGCCAGCGCAGCATTCTGGGAAAGCGCAGCGCCACGCCGGACTTGTGGCGCGTCGACTGCTGGATGCCTTCGAACCCGATCTCGAAGACCTGCTCGGCCGGGACCTGCCGGACGGGACCGAACCGGGCCAGCGTGTTGCGCCGCACCCAGTGGGTGATCTTGCGGAACTCGGCATCCGTCAGGCCGGAATAGGCCTTGGTGAAAGGCACCAGATCGTTGCCCTTCCAGACGGCGAAGGTGAAATCGGTATAGAGGTTCGCGCGCCGTCCATGCCCGGCCTGCGCATAGACCATCACCGCATCGATGGTCAGCGGATCGAGCTTCCATTTCCACCAGTCGCCCTTCTTGCGGCCAACATGGTAGGGCGAGCTCCGCCGTTTCAGCATCATGCCCTCGGACTGGCGGTCGCGCGCCTCCGCGCGGGTCGCGGCGAGGTCGTCCCACGTCTCGAACGGAGCGATGGGCGACAGCTTGACCGGCGCGTCGGGCGGCAGATCGGCGCAAAGGGCTTCGAGCCGGGCGCGTCGTTCGGCGAAGGGGGTCGCTCGAATGTCGCGGCCCCCGTCCTCGAGGAGATCGTAGGCATAGAGCATCGCGGGCGCCTCGGTCAGGAGCGATTTCGGCACCGTCTTGCGCCCGATCCGCTTCTGGAGGGCGGCGAAGGACATCGGCTGATCCGCCGCCCCGTCCCAGGCGAGGATTTCGCCGTCGAGAACGGTCCCGTCGGGCAGGAAGTCCCCCGCCCGCGCAAATTCAGGAAAGCGATGGGTGATCAACTCCTCGCCCCGGCTCCAGAGGTGATGCGTCCCGCCCCTGAGGATCAGCTGGCCGCGAATTCCGTCCCATTTCCATTCGGCCAGCCAGTCGGCGGGATCGCCCAGAACCTCCGGCCCGTCGCCACTCCCCGCCGCATCGGCCACCCCGTGCGCAAGGCAGAACGGGTAGGGGCGCGACAGGTCCGCCTCGGGGTCGGGTGCGACGATCAGTGCCTCGTAGCTGGTGGTTTCGGGCGTCCAGTTGCCCATGATCCGATGGGCCAGCTCGGCTTCTTCGATGCCCGTCGCCTGCGCCAGCGCACGGGTCATCAGCTTCTGGCTGACGCCGACGCGGAAGCCCCCGGTGATGAGCTTGTTGAAGACGAAGCGTTCGGCGCCGGCCAGCCCGTCCCACGCCGCCTCGATCATCGCCCGTTTCTCGGGCTCCTCGGCCTTCGACAGCGCCCGGATATCGGCGATCCAGTCCGACAGGCTGCGCTCGGCGATGTGTTTCGGGTCGGGCAGAACGAGGTGGATCGTCTCGGCGAGGTCGCCCACGACGTCGTAGCTGGACCGAAAGAGCCACATCGGCAGCCCCGCGATCTCGGCCGCCCATTCGGCCAGACGGGTCGCCGTCACCGTCCGCTTCGGCCGCCGCCCCGACAGGAGCGCGATGGTCCAGAGCCGGTCGGCATCGGGCGCGTCGCGGAAGTAATCGGCCAAAGCCGCGGTCTTGACGCTGGTCTTCGTCGTCTGGTCCAGCGCGGTGAAGAGGCGGGCGAAGCGCTTCATTGCCCGATATGCCCCGCGATCCGGACCAGCGCGCGGTCGGCGGCGGCCGAGCGGCCCGCGAAGATGTGGTAGTCATGGGGCACGCCCGGCTGGGCGTGCAGCGCGACCGCGACCCCGTCCGCCTGCATCCCCTTCGCGAGGCGGCGGGCGTCGGATTCGAGGAATTCGCCCTCGGCGATCTCGATCAGGGTCCGGGGAGCGCCCCGATAGGAGCCGAAGACCGGCGACACGGTGGGATCGGTTGCATCGGCCCCGGCGACATAGGCGCGCTGGAAGCGGCGGAGCGTGTCCTCGCTGAAGAGCAGTTCGCGATGCGAGGCGGGTTGGCGGTCGGGCCGCAGATCGGTGCCGGGCGAGATCAGGGTGACCGATTGCGGCGCCGTCCCGCGCGCAAGCATGTCCTGCAGCACTACGAGCGCCAGCGTCCCGCCCGCGCTGTCCCCGGCGAGGTGGAACGGGCCCGGCATCGCGCGGGCGGCGCGGCGGGTGTCGTCGGGGGCGGCGGGCCAGGGATGCTCGGGCGCAAGCCGGTAGCGGGGCACCCAGACCTCCATCCCCGTCGCGCGCGCGAGGTGGCCGGCAAAGCCCGCATAGCCGTCAGGCGAGCCCATCACGAAGCCGCCGCCATGGAGATAGAGGATGCGCCCCGACGCCGCTTCGGGCAAAGTCACGCGGGCCGGGATGCCGCCCAGATCGCGCCACTCGGCCCTGAGACCCAGCCGCTCCGTGATGATCGGCAAGGTCAGGGCGAAGGCGCGGCGCTGGACGGTCCAGGGCACAGGCAGCGCCAGCAGCGGGCGCTCGATCCAAGGTGCGGTGACCCGGCGCAGGGCGTCGAAGGCCGCGCTCATGCCTCGGCACCTTCCGCCTCGAGCAGCTCGTCGCCGAACTCCGTCTGCACGATCTCGGCGTCGAAGCCCTGTTCCTCCAGCCATTGCCGGAAGACGGTGGTGTAGCCATGCGTTGCGAAGATCCGGGTCGCCCCGGTCTCGGCGATAGCGGCATTGAGGCCCTTCCAGTCGGCATGGTCGCTGATGACGAAGCCCCGGTCGGCGGCCCGCCTGCGCCGCACGCCGCGCAGCGCCATCCAGCCCGATGCGATCCCCTGGCTTTGGGCGCCGAAGCGCCGCGCCCAAGGTTGCGCCAGCGCACCCGGCGGCGCGATCACCAGCGCCCCGGGGTGGGCCTTGAGATCCGTCTCGGGTGTCACGCGGATCGTTTCGGGCAGGGCGACGCCCTGGCCACGCAACACCGCGTTGGTGTTCTCGACCGCGCCATGCGTCAGGATCGGCCCGATCTGCGTGTCGGCCATGGTCATGACGCGCTGCGCCTTGCCCAGTGAATAAGCGCCGATCAGGCTGGTGCGCCCGGCCTCGCGATTGGCGCGCCACCAGCCGTTCAGCTGATCGGTCAGGACGTCCTCAGGCTCCCAGTCGAAGACCGGCAGGCCGAAGGTGCATTCGGTGATGAACGCGTCGCAGCGCACCGGCTCCCACGGCTCCGAGAGCGCGTCGGGCGCGGTCTTGTAGTCGCCCGACACGCACCAGACCTCGCCCCTGTGTTCTATCCGGATCTGCGCGCTGCCGGGGACGTGACCGGCGGGATGGAAGCTGACCGTGACGCCGTGGATGTCGCGGCGTTCGCCGTAAGCGATGCCCTCGGCAGTGATATCGCCCAGCCGATGCCGGATCACCGGCAGCGCCGCGTGGGTCGCGAGGTAGTGGCCGTGGCCGGGATAGGAGTGGTCCGCGTGGCCATGGGTGATCAGCGCCCGGTCGACTGGATGCCACGGGTCGATATGGAAGCGCCCGGCGGGGCAATAGATGCCGCTTTCGGTGAATTCGAGAACCATGCCGGTCTAGCTAGGGCGCGGCCCGGTCGACGACAGGGCGGGATCGGCGTGGCCGCTCTGCCATCGGATTTGTGGCGGCGGGGGAGGCCGAAATGGCAGGCGCCAGGACAAGTGCAGGGTCGGCGCGGGGTCTGGGGGTTCAGGTGTGGGGCGCAGGGGCTATGGCCAACCGTTCGGGCGCGACGCCCTGGCGTTCAGGTCGGCCCCTTTTCGGGATGGGGCGGCGCGGTGTGGCTTGGACGCAAGATCGGAATGCGTGCGTCGTGACACTCCCTGATGCGTCCGACCGTCCTCATCCCAACCGATCGGTCAGGAGCGGCGTCGATCCGGTCGGCCCGATGGACGGCGCAAGGGACGCCCTGATCTTGCGGGTTGCCTCGTCACCCTGCGCCCGATCCGCGTCCATCACGGTGCCTTCCTCACATTGCCGTCTCGCGTATGGTTCGGCGCCGCTTCGCCTAACCCAAGCGGCCTTCCCGCGTGCCTATACCAAGGGCCAGCCTGTCGCCGCTCTCCCAAATCATCCCTGTCTCGCCCGAAGGCCTTGCGGCCTGCTGAACCGCTACCCATCCGTCGGCTTCAGCTGCAATTCGCCCGCAGCCTCGGCCTCCCGGATGGCGGCGATGACGGCGAGCATTCCGGCCTCCGCCTCTTCGGGCTGGACGTCGTCGCGCTCGGCGGCATCCTCGCGGATCTGGGACGCCAGGCGCGTCGAGATGTTCGACAGCAGGAAATCGACGACCGGCGCTTGGCTTTCGGGCGCACCGGCCACCACCGCCGCCAGCTTGTCGGGCGGCACGGTACGGAGCGCGCGCGGCACGTCGCGCGGATCGAGCCGCTGTGGCACGTTCTCGAAGGAGAAAACGCTGGCCCGGACCTGTCCCGCGAAAGTCGCGTCGCTTTCGTCGAGCGCGTCGAGCAGCCCCCGGCGCAAATCCGACCGGGCCGCGTTCAGAATCTCGCCGATCCGAGCCTCGGGCGAGGTGGGGAAGGCCCGCGCGGGCGCGGCACAGGTCTGGCGCCCGAGCGCGAGGCCGATCCGGGCCAGCGCGGCGGGCCCGATCTCGCCGGTGCGCGAGAAGGCCGCCGTGACGCCGTTGGCGCGCGTCTCGTCCATTTGGCCGAGCAGCCGGGCGGCACGCTCGGGGACGAGCTTCGACAGGACGATCGCACAGATCTCGTCGCTCTCCTCGGTCAACAGCTCGGCGATATCGGCGTCGGGTTGCGCCGCAAGCTTCGCCCAGGTCGCGTCACCCACAACGAGGTTGTCGCCCAGTTCTGCCGTCATCGCCTCGACCACCTCGAGCGAGAGCGCGCCGTCGAACCCGGCGATGATCCGGGCGGGATCGCGCGGGAAGTGGAGGCCGATGGAATCGAGCGCGCCCGCGAATTCGCGCACCACTGCGGCCAGCGTCGGGCGGTCCACGAAGCGCAGATCAGCGAGATCGGAGACGAGGCGGCGCTGCTGATGCGCGGGCAATTCGCGGATGCCGGGATCGACGCCGCCGGAGACGAGAAGGTGGATGACCACGGCCGCCTTCTGGCGCGGCGACAGCTGGCGGACGGGCGCGTCGGCGCCGAGGGTCGGGGTCAGGTCGGACATCGGCGCGGGCAGCCTTCGGGTCGGGGGGTGCCCGGATCTCTAGCGGCCGCGCCTTAACGTTCCGTTGCCGCGACCCTCAATATCCGACGGTGTCGCCCGCGATGGCGGCGGCGAGCGCGATCTCGGGCCACGTGCCCCGCGCCCCGTGCGCGCGCAGATGCGCCAGCTGAAGCCGCGCCTCGTCCATGCGGCCCGCTTCGGCAAGGCCCTGACCCATGTAACTCCGGGCGAGGACATGGCCCGGATCGAGCGCCAGCGCCGCTTCGTAAAGGACCATGGCCCCGGCGAAATCGCCGCTCTTGCGGGTCGCGAAGCCGCGAACGGTCAGCGCATCGGCCGCCTCGGGGCGGTCGAGCGTGGCGAGGACGGTCAGCGCGTCATCCGCACGCCCGAAGGCGGCCAGCTCGCGCGCGCCGTCGAGGCGCGTGTCGTCGTCGAGGCGACTGTCGCGCGCATCGACGCAGGTCTTGGTCTTGGCGTCGAAGACCTGCGCGCCTGTGCAGCTCTCGGAGGTCTGGGTCGGCGTCGACGGCTCGCCACCGGCGGCGAGGGCGAGAGCAGGGAGGGCGGTCAGGATGGCGGCGAGGGCGAGGGGGCGCATGGCATACTCCGGATGCGGGTTCGCCGCAGAGCCTAGCACGTCCCCCCGCCAAGTCGCATCACATCGTGGCGAGCCCGGCATCCTCGGGCGCGCCGACCATCAGGTTGAGGTTCTGCACCGCTGTCCCGGAGGCCCCTTTGCCGAGATTGTCGAGCACCGCGACCACGGTCACGCGGCCCGCGCCGTCCCCCTGCACGGTCAGGACCATCCGGTTGCTGCCGTTTAGCGACTGGGGTTCGACACGCTCGCCCGGAAGTTCGACAGACACGAAGGGATCGCCCGCATAGAAATCACGCAGCGCGGCCTCGATCCGGGCGTGCCCCGCGATTTCGCCCGGCAGGTGGTCGGCATGGAGATGGAGTTGCACCGCCATGCCCTGCGCGAAGGCCCCGACCGATGGCTGGAAGAGCGGCATGCGGTCGAGCCCGCCATAGGCGACGATCTCGGGCAGGTGCTTGTGGGACTGCCCCATCGCGTAGAGGAAGTAGTCCGGCAGCGTTCCCGCATCATATTCCGCGATCAGCGACTTGCCGCCCCCGGTATAGCCCGAGATGCCCGTGAGGGTGACGGGATGGTCGGCGGGCAGGATGCCGGCTTCGGTCAGGGGGCGGATCATCGCGATCGACCCCGTGGCGTAGCAGCCGACATTCGCGACCCGCGCGGCCGACCGGATGCGGTCCCGCTGGCCGGGAAGTTCGGGCATCCCGTAGACCCAGCCCGCGGCGGTCCGGTGCGCCGTCGAGGCGTCGATTATCCGGGTGTCGCCGGCGAGGTCGATCGCCGCCCGCGCGGCGGCATCGGGCAGGCACAGGATGGCCACGTCGGCGGCGGCGAAGGCGTCGCGGCGGGCGGCGTCATCCTTGCGGCGCGCGTCGTCGATCTGGACGAGGCGGACATCGTCGCGCCCCTCCAGCCGCTCGCGGATCTGAAGACCGGTGGTTCCGGCCTCGCCGTCGATGAACACCGATGTGGTCATGGCTCGCCTCCAAATTGTGCCGCGGGGATACGCCGCGCCGCGCGCCATCGCAATGGGCGCGGGCGTGGCCCTAACTGGCGGCCCGTCGCCGAAGGAAGGCCGACAGCTTCGGCAATGCGTCGCGCAGCGTGTCCGCGGGGTTGCCGAAGCCGATCCGCAGGTAGCCTTCGGCCCCCATGACGGCGCCGGGGGTCAGGAGCACGCCTTCCTCGTCCAGGAGGTCGAGGCAGAGCTGCTCGGAGGGCAGGTCGAGGTCGTAGCGCAGGAGGCCCACGGTCCCGGCGCGGGGCCGCACCCAGTCGACCAGCGGCTCACGGGTGAGCCAGTCGTCCACGATGGCAAGGTTGTCGTGCGTGATGGCGCGCGACCGCGCGAGGATCCGATCCGCCTGTTCGAGCGCGATGGTCGCGAGATGGTCGTCGATCCGCCCGACCGAGATCGTGGTGTAGTCGCGGTGATGCGAAACGGCCTCGAGGACGTCGGGCGGGCCGACGACCCATCCGAGCCGCAGTCCCGCGAGCGAGAACGCCTTCGACATTCCGCCCGTCGCGATGCCGCGCTCGTAGAGATCGACGACCGAGGGCGTCGCGCCGGGGCCTTCCTGCGCCGTGCCGCGATAGACCTCGTCCACGAGGAGATCGGCACCCGCCGCCCGCGCGATCCGAACGATCTCGGCCAGAAGATCGCCGTCGATCAGGCTTCCGGTCGGATTGTTCGGATTCGTCAGCGCGATCATCTTCGTGCCCGGCCGCGCCGCCGCCCGGAGCGCGTCGAGGTCGGGCAGCCAGTCCTCGCGGCGGAGCGGAACCTCGACCACTTCGGCGCCGAGCGCCTTCGGGATCGACACGTGCTGCTGATAGGTCGGCACGAGCGTGACGATCCGCTCGCCCACGCCCACCATGGCCTGCCAGACAAGCGCATTGGCCCCAGCTGTGCCGTGGCAGATCATGACGTCCTCGGCCATGCGGTCCGAATAGAGCGACGCGATGGCGCCGCGCAGCGCGTCCGAGCCGGGGATCGCGCCATAGGTCATCTTCATCGCCAGGAGCGCCGACAGATCGTCGTCGTTGCGCCCGGCAAGCCGCAGCAATTCGCCGACCGTCAGGCTGTCGACACAGGTCTCGGCGATGTTGTGGCGGCATCGCGTCTCATGGGCGTTCATCCACATCTCAACGCCGAATGGATCGATCTGCATCGCGGTCTCCCTGTTCCGCCTTCGGACGGCTCCCGATGGGTTTGGTCGAGGCGGCAGCGATGGGCAAGCGGCGGGGCGTGCCCCGACGTCAGGTGGTCCGATCCTTCGTGGCGTCTCTGCGGACTGGCGCGGTCGATCTTCTGGCAAGCGATCTCGCCGCGTCCGACCGCGCGCGACGTTAATTCACACAGGCTGCGGCGCTGCATGAACGCGTGGTGCGCCCCGGTTTTCGGCGCGACCACGCCCTCCGGCGGGCGGCGTTCAAAAGGGTTCGAGATCGACAAATGTTGCGCTAGATGGGAAGAAAATCACCCGGTTAGCCCTTCCGTTGCATACCGCGGAAGGGCTATGAAGCCGCACCCAACCGGTTGCATGAGGCAGGCCCGTGAACGAATGGATCGACCCGAGCGACCTCGCGCTCGACAATTGCGACCGCGAGCCGATCCACCGGCCGGGCCGCATCCAGCCCTTCGGCGCGATGCTGATCGGGCCGCTCGATCTGTCGCGGATCGACTTCGCCAGTACCAATCTCGCCGAGGTGCTCGACCACGACGCCAAGTCCGTTCTGGGTCAGTCCTTCCACACCGTGCTTGACCCGAAGGTCCTGCACGACATCCGCAACATGCTGACCCTCCCGACCGCCAAGACCCAGCGCGAGCGCGTCGGCGTGGCCGAGGTCGCGGGGCGTCGCATCGAGATCTTCGCCCATCGCAGCCCGGACGACCGCGCCGTCATCGAGCTCGAACCCGTACAAAGCCAAAGCGATGGCGATCGGGAGCACCCGATCGACCGGATGCGCCTGTTCCTGGCGCACGCGTCGCGGCAGGACACGCTGAACCGCTTCCTGCAGTCCTGTGTCCACGGCCTGCGCGATCTCCTGGGCTATGACCGGGTCCTCGCCTACCGCTACTCCGCGAACGGCGATGGCGAGGTTGTGGCCGAGGCGCGCATGCATGACATCGAGAGCCTGCTTGGCCTGCGCTACCCGGCCTGGGACGTGCCGACGCAGGCGCGGACGATGCAGATCAAGGCCCCGCTCCGGATGTTGAGCGATGTCCACCAGACACCCGTCGGCCTGCTGGGGCACACCGAGGATCCCGAATCGGTCGACATCTCGCTGGCGCATCTGCGCGGCGTGTCGCCGATCCATGTCGAATACCTCGCGAATATGGGTGTCCACGCGACGTTGACGATCGGGCTGATCGTCGAGGGACGGCTCTGGGGCATGTTCGCGTGCCATCACCGTCAGCCGAGGACGACGCGTTCGGATGTCCGTATCGCGGCCGAACTCTTCGGCCAGATGGTGTCGCTGCTTATCCAGCAGCGGTCCGAGGTCGAGTTGCTGGACGCGCGCAACAAGGCCGAAGCGGCGCGGCGCCGGATCCTCGCCGAAACCGATGCCGCCACGGACCTGCTGCACTCGTTCCCCGACATGGAAAAGATCCTCGCGAACGTGATCGCCTGCGACGGCCTGGCGATCATCCGCGACGACAAGCTCCAGACCTCGGGCTCCGTGCCCTCGGCCGAGGCGATCCGGGCCATCGGCAACCGGCGCCCCAGCAGCTTCGACCTCGTCGAAGGAACCACTACGCTCGCCGCCGAGGGCTGGGCAGGATCGCATGACCTCGGCGCAAGTGCCGGGTGCCTGATTATCCGCTGCGCGGCCGTGGCCCCGCTGCAGTTGCTGTTCTTCCGGGACGAGAAGCTTCTGCAGGTCACATGGGCCGGCAAGCCGCAGAAGGACGTCTCGCTCGGGCCGCACGGGGCGCGGCTCAGCCCGCGGGGCTCGTTCGAAGCCTATTCGGAGGAGCAGAAGGGCCGGTCGGTCGACTGGACGGGGTTCGATCTGGAAGCCGCGAGCGAGTTGCAGCGCCTTCTGACCCAGATCACCGCGCGCGGCGAGCGGGCCGAAATGAACCGGCACAAGGACCTGATGAACTATCAGCGTCAGCAGGACCTGATGATCGCCGAGCTGAACCACCGGGTGAAGAACATCCTCGCGCTCATCCGGTCGTTGTCACGGCAGGCCAAGGCGTCGTCGGCGTCGCTGGAAAGTTACGCGCAGGCACTGGAGCAACGGATCGCGGCGCTGGCCGCGGCGCATGACCTCGCGGTATCCAACAGCATGAGCGGTGTGTCGCTGCGCGGCATCCTCGAGACCGAACTGGCGCCCTTCCTCTCCGAGGACAGTGCCCAGGTCCTGATGAGCGGACCCCTCATCGGGCTCAGGCCCGACGTCGCCCCGATGATCGCGCTCGTCTTCCACGAGGTGGTCACCAATGCCACGAAATACGGCGCACTCAGCACGTCCGAGGGTCTCGTCCGCACGAAGTGGACGATCGAGGGCGGCGAGCTGCAATTCTCATGGAAGGAACTCGGCGGACCCGAGGTCAAAGAGCCCGAACGGCACGGCTTCGGCCGCACCCTGATCGAGAAGGCGATCCCCTACGAGTTCGACGGTACGGTCGAGATGGACTACGCGCCAAGCGGCGTGACCATGTCGTTCCGCCTGCCGGCCGATACGCTGGTCCAGATGACGGAAGAGTCGCCGTCCAAGGTCGTGGGCAAGATCACCGAGATCCGGCAGGTCGCATCGGGTGCGCGCATCCTTCTCGTCGAGGACAACATCGTTCTCTCGATGGACATGGTCGAAAGCCTGACCCGGCGCGGCGCGGCCGTGGTCGAGACGGCCGCCACAGTCGAGGAGGCGCTGCGCCTGGTCCGCAAGGAGCCGTTCGACGCGGCCATCCTCGACATGAACCTGCGCGGCGTCGTCAGCTTCGCGATCGGCGAGGAGCTGATGGCCAAGGGCGTGCCCTTCATGTTCGTGACGGGCTACGGCTCGACGGTGGACGTTCCGCCGTCGTTCAAGGATGTGCCCATCCTCACCAAGCCGGTCGACGACGGAACGCTCGCCGCAAGCCTCGCCGAGCTCCTGCCGTCCGACCTGTCCCAGCCTTGACCGCGGCTGCCGATGGCGGGCGCATGCCGCCGGATGGGCCTGCGGGTGCGATGATCGCGGCGTGCGCGCATCCGGCGCTGCGCGCGGCGACAGATGCCGCCCATGTCGAACTCGACACGAGCATGTCCGCCTTCGATCTGGCCACGCGCGAAGGCTACCGCCGATTTCTCGGCGTCCAAGCGGCGGCGCTTCCGCCGCTGGAGGCGGCCCTGACGGTGGGCGGCTTCGCGGCCATCTGTCCCGACTGGACGCCACGCATGGCCCCGTTGGCCCAGGCGCTCGACCGCATGGCCATCCCGATGCCGCCGACCAGGACGACCACGCCGATGGGGGCGGCGATGCTCTGGGGCGTGGCCTACGTTCTCGAAGGATCGCGACTGGGCGGCCGGATGCTGGCGCAAACGGTGCGGGGCGGCGAGGTGGGAGAGGACGCCGATGCGACGGCGTTCCTGACCGATCGCCCCCAGCTCTCGTGGCCCGCGTTCAAGACGGCGCTTGGCGCGGCCCTGACGGACGGGGCCGAGATCGACGCGGCCATCGACGGGGCACGGCTTGCGTTCGACCAGTACCTTGATGCCGTCCGCCTCGAGACCGCCGCCGGGTCCGTCGCCGCCGCGGGGCCGCACCGCTAGCGCAGGATGTCGCGGCCCATCTGGCGGTAGAGGTCGACGTAATCCAGCAGCACCCAGTTCTCGGCGATGCGGCCGTCCGCGATCCGGTAGAAATCCATCACCCGCAGCGTCAGTTTCGCATCCTGGGCCAGCACCCCGAGATATGGCGCGCGCATCGTCATGGTCATCGACGGCCAGCCCGAGACGGCGGCATAGTCACCATCGCCGATCCGGCAGTAGTGGTTGCCGCCCTTGCGGTCGGGGAAGGCCGTCAGGAACGCGTCCCGGTGATCCTTGACGAAGCCGTCCCAGCGAAAATTCGACCCGATGCCGCAGGGCCCGTACCAGAGCATGTCGTCGGCCCACGTGCCGCCCTCTCCGGTCTGACCAACAGAGCCCTTCGTCTCGGGGTCGTAGACATGCAGCGCGCCCAGCATCCGTTCGACCACGTCGAGGCTGGCCGCCCCTCCGGCACGGGGCGGGCAGAGGCCGTCCTGCGTGGCGGGGGCAGGGAAGGCAATCTCGGTCCCGAGGCCATGGCCGTCCCATGGATCGCGCCCGGCCTGACGCATGAGGTCGGGCAGGTCGAGGATGATGCGGCTCTCGACGATGTGGTGCCCATCCCCGGACAGTCGGTGGAACTCGCCGGCGCGCAGAAAAGCGAGCTTGCCTGATGGCGTGACACCCCAGAGGGCGCCGTCATGCATGCCGACGTAATGCGAGACGCAGACCAGCCAGTCGCCCCCGGTGTCCCGCCGGTTCGGGCCGCCGATCACGATCAGGTCGCGACGGTGCAGACCCGTCAGCGCCGCGCGCAACGGCGCCACCACATCGGCCATGATCGCGCCGCGCCCCGTCACGCGGTCGACGGGCGCCATCATGTCCCACGCCGCATCCGGCGCGAGGATCGACGGGTCTTCGTCGCGGAACAGGCGCGCGAGGCCCTCGGCAAGGGCAGGGCGGGGGTCGGGGGCGGTCATCGTCATGGCGGGTCTCGTGATTAGCGCTTGCCACGGCGGGCGGGGCGCGGCTAGCGTCTTTGCAAACGTATGCACGGGAGGGTGTGGCACGTTCGGATCGGCGTTTGAAGCGTCGATCGTTGAAACCCGGACCACGTCCCGGCAGGGTGCGTCCAGACGAAACCCGGCCCGAACCGGGAGCATGTAATGACATCGACAGGGAGACTACGATGCTGATGAAGAAACTGGCCCTTGCGGGCGCGTTCGCCCTGATGGGCTCCACCGCCATGGCCGCCTGCGCCTTCGAGAACGATGTCGAGGTCAAGTCGCTCTCGGCCGGGTTCGAGGCCTGGAAGGCCGTCACCGACGCGATGGCCGAATGCGGCAATGTCGAAGCCGAGCTCGACCAAGAGTTCCGGACCAAGCAACCCGCGGCCTTCGCCGCCGATCCGTCGCTCTATGCGCTGGGCGGCGTGTCCAACGGAACAATCACCCCCCTTCTGAACGAGGGCACGATCCGGCCGCTCGACGATCTGGTCGAGCAGTATGGCGCCAACCTCGCCGACAACCAGCTGATCCGCGTCAACGGCGAGATCATGGCCATCGCGATGATGGTGAACACCCAGCACCTCATGTACCGCAAGGACATCTTCGAGGATCTGGGGCTCGAGGTTCCGACCACCTATGACGAGGTTCTCGAAGTGGCGGCCGCCATCCGCGAGGCCGGTGTCGTGGAATACCCGCTGGGTGCCACGATGATGTCGGGCTGGAACCTGGCGCAGGACTTCAACAACATGTTCGTCGGCTTCGGCGGCAACTTCTACAACGACGACTCGACCCCGGCGGTGAATTCCGAGGCGGGCGTGCAGGCGCTGGAGATGATGCAGGCCCTGACCGAGTACATGGATCCCGAGTACCTCGTGTCCGACTCGACCTATGTCCAGCAGCAGTTCCAGCAAGGCAAGATCGCCATGGCGAACCTCTGGGCATCGCGCGGCGGGGCGATGGACGACGAAGCCGAGAGCGAGGTCGTGGGCCTCGTCGGCTCCGCGGCCGCACCGATCGCGGTCGACGGCGGCGTGCCCGCGACGACGCTCTGGTGGGACGGCCTCGTGGTCGCGCGCAACATCGACGACGCCACGGCGGAAGCCGCGTTCCGCGTCGCGATGGAGGGTCTCGACGAAACGATGGTGACGGCGAACAACGACGACGCCATCTGGCTCGTCGGTGGCTACCAGCCCTCGGAGATGGCCTCGGGCGCCATCGCCACGGCGACCGCGCAGCCGGCTCCGCCGAGCTATCCCTCGACTAGCCAGATGGGTCTGATGCACACCGCGTTGGGCAATGAACTGCCGTCCTTCTTCACGGGCGAACGCTCGGCCGAAGAGGCGCTGGCCGCCGTCGAGGAGGCCTATACCTCGGCCGCGCAGGAAGCCGGTCTTCTCGAATAAGACCATCCGCAGATCGCGGGGCGGGGACGAACCCGCCCCGGCACCACGCCCGGCCCTCGCAAGGGGGCCGGGCGTTTCTCGTTCGGGCCGGGCGCCGGCGTCAGTCCACGCGGCGGGCCACGATCCCCCGGCTCGTTCGCGAGGGCGGCCCCGACGGGAAGGCGTAGGTCCGCAGGACCTCGAACCCGGCCTTGCCCAGCAGGCCGAGGATCTCGGTGCGACCGAAGGTGCGGTGCCGCCATTGCAGCCAGATGATCGCGTTGCACCAATGGGGTTTGGACACCACCAGATGCAGCCGCCCACCGGGTCGGAGGATCGCGCGCATCTGCCGCAATGCCTCGAGCGGGTCGGGGCAATGCTCGATGACGTGAGCAGCCAGCGCCTCGTCCGCCGGCGCCACTGGCGCTTCGCCCAGCAACCCCTGCACAAGGCGCGGCGTCACGCCCCGCGCCCGGAGCGCGGCCTCGCCCCGTTCCAGCATGCCGGCACTCGGGTCGAGCAGGGTCAGCGCGCCGGGGGCGCCGTTGATCGCGACCCAGGCATCGGCGAGGGCCGCCGTGCCCGCGCCGATATCGACCACATGCGCGGCCGGTCCTGGGGCATCCTGCGGCGTCGACAGGAACCCGAGATAAGCGTCGTAATAGCCAAGCGCGCGCATCTTGTCGCCCCAGCGGGGCGCGGCGCTGTCGTAGCCATGGGTAAGGGACGGGGAGCTTTGCGTCATCGCAGAAGCCTGCCCGACCGCGCGCGGGAGTTCCAGATCCGGCGCGCGATCCGCACCGAACGGGATGCGGTCAATGCGCGTTCCAGCCTTGCTGGACAGAGCCTAGGAGCCGCAGGCTTGCGACTTGCCGGCCGCGCCCGAGGCGTCGCGATCCGGGCCTCGTTCGAAAAGCCGTGACAGGATTGACTACGTATGCAACGCTCACCCGGAGGGACAGCGGCCGGGGGGCGGTGCCATGAAGTTCAAGACCTTCGCGATGTTCGTCGGACCGTCCGTCGTGCTGATGCTGCTCTTCATCGCGTTCCCACTGGTTTCCGTCTTCATCAACTCGTTCCAGGTGACCAATCCGGTGTTCCAGACGCAGGAGGTCGAGACCTGCACGCCCGGCTTCTTGACGCAGACCTGTACGACCGAGGTCAAGACGATCCCGGTGCTCGACGACGACGGCGACCCGATCCGCGTGACGGAATGGGTCGGGTTCGGAAGCTATGCCAACGTGCTGGGCGGCCAGCGGGCGATCGACGCGATCACGTCCCTCGATTTCGGCGCATTGCTGCGGATCGACTTCTGGAAGGCCCTGCGCTTCACGCTGACCTTCACGCTGATCACCCTGCCGCTCGTGCTGGGCCTCGGCCTCGCCATTGCAATTGTGGTCAACAACGCGACCCGGACCGTGAAGGGCCCGGTCATCTTCGTCTCGCTCCTGCCGTTCATCATCACCCCCGTGATCGGCGCGCTGTCGATCCGCTGGCTGTTCTACGGCGACGGGATCGTGACGGTCTGGCTGGAGGCGCTCTTCAACACCAATCTCAGCGTCGCGGCCAATGGCTGGGCGATCGAGTTCCTGATGATGTTCTACCGCGTCTGGCACGTGGCCCCCTTCGCCTTCGTGATCTTCTACGCGGGCCTCCAGACCGTGAACCAGGACACCCTCGAGAGCGCGATCATCGACGGCGCCTCGCGTTGGGAGCGGCTGCGCTACGTGGTCATCCCGCACCTGATGCCGCTGATCGTATTCATCACGCTGATCCACCTGATGGACGCCTACCGCGCCTTCGAGGAGGTGATCGGCTTCTCGTCCGAAAGCCACCGTATCACGCTGCAATACCTGACCTACGACTACCTGACACCGGACGATGCGGGGAACCGCGCGGTGTCCTCGGCCAGCGCCTCGGCCATGCTGACGATGATCGGGGTGGTCGTATTGCTGGCGGCCCCGCTACGCCGCACCTGGCGCGACCACAGGGGCGGATGATGTCGACACCCACCAGAGAGAAAGTCTGAGCCCATGTCGGACGCAAGCATCCCCCGCGCCATGCGGCAGCCGTTCTCGCTCAAGCTGGCGTCGAACCTGTTCCTATTGTTCTGGCTGTTCCTTGCGGCCTTCCCGTTGGTCTGGGTGCTGGCGATGTCGTTCAAGTCGCCGGTGGACGCATTCTCCTCCTCGGCGTGGAACGTCATTCGGGGTCCGCGCACGATGTCGGATGGCAACGGCCTCTCGATCGTTGATATCGTGCTGGGGATCGGTGTCGCATGGCTGTCGATCAAGGCCGCGACCAAGTGGCTGATGCCGATGGCGGCGGGCGAGGGGACGCTGCAGAAGATCTTCAGCTGGGCGGTCATCGCCCTGGGCTTCGCCGTCCTCTTCATCCTCGGGTTCTTCGTGGTGATGCCGTGGATCGCCGCCCCGCTTGAAGGGCTGCTCGGACCGCTCGGCCAGCCGGTCCTCGGGCTGACGACCGAACATTACCAGGCCGTCTGGGTCGAAAACGCCTTCTACGAAAACTTCCGCAACTCGATGATCGTCACCCTGGGCGTCGTTACCGTCTCGCTGACGGTGGGCACCTTGGCGGGCTACGGTCTCGCCCGGTCGGGCAGCACCTTCGCCTTCTGGATCCTGATCATAGCCCTGATCTTCCGCGCGCTGCCCCACTCGGTGCTGGTCGCGGGCTACCTGCCGGTCTTCATCAACTCGGCCGAGATCCTGTCACCGATCCTGGGAGAGAATGCGCCCACCCTCTACGGCCAGCCGCTGGCGGTGATCGCCGTGCTCGTCTCGATCAACCAGCCCTTCACGATCTGGATGCTCCGCAGCTTCTTCCAGAACATCCCCGTCGATCTGGACGAAAGCGCCCGCGTCGATGGCTGCACCCATTTCCAGGCGTTCCGCTGGGTGATCATGCCGGTGATGTGGCCGGGGGTGATCACGACCGGGCTCTTCAGCTTCCTTCTGGCGTATAACGACTTCCTCGTGACCTCGCTCCTGCTGGACGCGTCCAATCAGACGATGGTCCCGGCCATCGCGGGCTACTTCAACCGCGAGACGACGACCACCGACCAGGTCGAGGCCATCGCGGCGGCGGTGTCGATCACCGCGCCGCTCTTCCTCCTGGTGATGATCTTCCAGCGGCAGATCGTGTCGGGCCTAACGGCGGGCGCGGTCAAGGGCTAGGTCCAGTCTCCGCGGCCGGTGCCGACGGCCGCGGCGACATTGTCGAAGCCGTCCCGCGCGAGCAGCCGGTCGAGGCCGGTGGCGATCTCGGCGGCGAGGCGCGGGCCCTCGTAGACCAGCGCGGTATAGAGCTGGACCGCCGAGGCCCCGGCGCGGATCTTCTCGTAGGCCTGCCGCGCCGACCCGACCCCGCCGACCCCGATCAGCGGCATCTCCGGCAGTAGGGTCGAGAGTTGCGCCAGCACGCGCGTCGAGCGCTCGAACAGCGGTTGACCGGAAAGACCGCCCGCCTCGGTCGCGTGGCCGGAGGACAGGCCCGTCCGGTCAAGCGTGGTGTTCGTGGCGATGACGGCATCGACGCCCGCGCAGGCCTCCGCCAGGTCGGCCAGCTCCGCCTGGGACAGATCGGGCGAGATCTTGAGAAAGAGCGGCACGCGACGGGGCAGGGCATCGCGCGCGGCCCTCACCCCGTCCAGCAGCGCGCCCAGCGCGGCGGCACCCTGAAGGTCGCGCAACCGCTCGGTGTTTGGGCTCGAGACGTTGACGGTCGCGAAATCGACATGCGCGCCGCAGACCGTCAGCACGCGCGCGAAATCGTCGGCGCGGTCTGCGCTGTCCTTGTTTGCACCGAGGTTCAGCCCGATCACTGCGTCGCGCGTCCGTCCGGCCAGGCGGGCGGCGATCGCGTCCATTCCGTCATTGTTGAACCCGAACCGATTGATCGCCGCGTGGTCCTCCGTCAGCCGGAAGAGGCGGGGGCGCGGGTTGCCCGGCTGCGGGCGTGGCGTGGCGGCGCCGACTTCGATGAACCCGAACGCGGTGCCGGCCAGCCCCGCCAGCGCGGTGGCGTTCTTGTCGAACCCCGCCGCAAGGCCGATCGGGTTCGGCAGCTCCAGCCCGGCCACGGTCGTCCGCAACCGCTCGGAGGTCAGCGGACCGCCGCGCGGCCCCAGCCCGGCGCGGAGCGCGGCGATCGCCAGCCCGTGCGCCCGCTCGGGGTCGAGCCGGTGCAGGAGGGCGAGGGCGGCGCGGTCGGGCGTCATTCCATCCCGGCGGGAAAGTCGTGGCTGCCGTCGACCAGGGGCAGGGGCTGGGCCCAGGAGACCTGATCGCGGCGCAGCGGCGCATAGAGATGCGGGAAGTCCTCGCCGCCCCGCGACGGCTCCCAGCGCAGGTTCGGGCCCAGCGCGGTCTCGTCCACCGCGACGAGCCAAAGCCCCTCAACCCCGGAGAAATGCTTCGCAGCCGTCTCGGCGGCCTGCGCGGCGGTCGAGAAGTGGATATAACCGTCGGCCAGGTCCACGGGCGCCCCGAGCGTCGTCTCGTCGGCCTTGAGCGCCTCCCATTCGGGCGTGCGAAAGAGCTTGTAGATCATGGATCGGGCAGATGCCCGCACGTCGACGCGGCGTCAAGCGCGGGCTGCGGCATATCGCTTTGACAGACCCCCGCCTTGAGCGCACCATCGCGCCATCCAACCTGAGGGGGTTTCTTTCGATGAACCGTTACCTGACCGCCGTCGCCACGCTGGCCATCACCGCGGGCACCGCCGCCGCCGACGGGCACGCGGCCTACACGCTGAACATCCTGCATATCAACGACCTGCACAGCCGGATCGAGCCCATCAACCGCTTCGACAGCACCTGCTCGGCCGAGGACGACGCGGCGGGCGAATGCTTCGGCGGCGTGGCCCGGATCAAGACCTTCATAGACGGCAAGCGGGCCGAGCTGGAAGGCGAGAACGTCATCGTGCTGGATGCGGGCGACCAGTTCCAGGGTTCGCTGATGTACACGACCTACAAGGGCGACGTGGAAGCCGAGATGATGAACGCCATCGGTTTCGACGCCATGGCCGTGGGCAACCACGAGTTCGACGACGGCCCCGAGCAGCTGGCCGAGTTCGCCGGCGAGGTGGACGTGCCGATCATCTCGGGCAATCTCGATCTCAGCCAGTCGAACGTGCTGGGCGATGACCAGGTCGCCGACCACATCGTCCTCGAGGTCGGCGGCGAGCGGATCGGGATCGTCTCGGCGCTGGCGACCGACACGGTCGAGACCTCGAGCCCCGGGCCGAGCGTCATCTTCCAGGACGAGATCGAGGCGCTGCAGGCCGATGTCGACGCGCTGACCGCCGACGGCGTCACCAAGATCATCGCGCTG
The DNA here is from genome assembly GCF_046452375.1 of Jannaschia halovivens. Classification (NCBI taxonomy): domain Bacteria; kingdom Pseudomonadati; phylum Pseudomonadota; class Alphaproteobacteria; order Rhodobacterales; family Roseobacteraceae; genus Jannaschia; species Jannaschia halovivens. The sequence continues at coordinate 382,816 of NZ_JBKFDJ010000001.1, forward strand.
ACCCATGTCGGCCTGCCGATGGATCGCAGGATCGCCGAGAACGTCACCGGCCTCGACGCGATCGTCGGCGGCCACAGCCACACGCTCTTCTCGAACACCGAGGAGGGGGCCGAGGCCTATCCCACGATGGTGAACGACGTGCCCATCGTGCAGGCCTATGCCTATTCCAAGTATGTCGGGCACCTCGTGCTGGCCTTCGATGCCGAGGGCAACGTGGTCTCGGCGGAGGGCGACACCAACCTGATCGACGCGTCGGTCGAGGCGGACGAGGCCATCGCGGTCCGGATCGCCGAACTCGCCGGTCCCATCGAGGAGTTGAAGTCGCGCGTCATCGGCGAGGCGACCGACGTGATCGAAGGCTCGCGCGAGGTCTGCCGGGCGATGGAATGCGCGATGGGCAACCTCGTGGCCGACGCCATGCTCGACCGCGTGGCCGATCAGGGCATCGTCGTGGCGATCGCCAATGGCGGTGGTCTGCGTGCGTCCATCGACGCGGGCGAGATCACCATGGGCGAGGTCCTGACGGTGCTGCCGTTCCAGAACACGTTGGCCACCTTTACGGCGACCGGCGAGACGATCCTCGCCGCGCTCGAGAACGGGGTCAGCGAAATCGCGGACGGAGCGGGTCGGTTCCCGCAGGTCGCCGGCATGTCCTATGCCTTCGACGCGGCCGCCGAGCCGGGCAGCCGGATCAGCGACGTCATGATCGGCGGCGAGCCCCTCGATCCGGCGGCGACCTACGGCGTGGCGACGAACAACTACGTCCGCAACGGCGGCGACGGCTACGGCATGTTCGCGGATGCCGAGGATGCCTACGATTTCGGGCCGGGCCTGGAGGTCGTGGTGGCCGACTACATCGCGGCGCAGGGCGGGAGCTACACGCCGGCCACCGATGGGCGCATTATGGCCAAGTGACCGCAATGCCCTGATTTGAGGGGTATTTGAAGGACGGCATGCCGGGCCATCGGTCCGGCATGCGGCTTTCCAGCTTGCCGATTGGTGCCTGTCCTGTTACGCCTGCAAAGACGGCGTTGCGTTACTGGCAAGGTCGCGGCGCATTACGATCAGGATCGTGTCATGCTGGCTGCCACGCCCTTCAACCAGATCGAGAGACTTGCCGCCATTCGGCGCTATGATCTGGGGACCCAGCATCATTCCGGCGTCTTCGACGGGATGGTCGAGCTGGCCGCGCAGATCTGCGATTGCCCCATAGCGTTGGTCTCAATCGTGCACGAGGCCGATCAGCGGTTCGAGGCGCGCTGCGGCGTCGATCTCGACAGCACGGGGCTCGACAGTTCGATCTGCAGCCACGCGATCCTCCAGGAAGACCTTCTGGAGATTTCCGACACGCAACTCGACCCGCGCACGCGCGACAACCCGCTGGTGACCAACGCCGACGATCCGCTTCGCTTCTATGCGGGTGCGCAGATCGTGACGAATACCGGCATCGTGCTGGGCACGCTCTGCGTTCTCGACCGCGTGCCCCGCACCCTGTCCAAGCGGCAACGGCGCGGGCTCGAGGTGCTGGCCGGCCAGATCATGCGGACGCTCGAACTGCACGAGGCGATGCGCCAGCAGGACGTCCTCCGGCGCGAGGTCGACCACCGCGTCAAGAACAGCCTCGCCAACGTGACCGTTCTGACCCGCATGGCCGCCCGACAGGCCGTCAGCGAGGAGACGCGGACCGCGCTGGCTTCGGTCGAGCGGCGCATACAGGTTATGGTCGAGCTGCATGCCGATCTCTACCAGACCGACGAGCCCGAGAAGCCGATCGCGCTGGACGGCTATCTCGGTCGCATCACGCGGCACCTCCAGGCCGCCGCGCCCTCGCAGGTCGAGCTGATCGCCGAATTCGAGCCGCTGTCGCTGGTCTCCCGCCAAGCCTCCGCTCTGGGCGTGCTGGTCAACGAGCTGGCGAGCAATTCATGCAAGCACGCCTTTCCCGACGGGCGCGCGGGGCAGGTCCATCTGCGCGGCGCGATCGAGGACGGCAACCGCTACATCATCGTCTGTGAAGACGACGGCATCGGACACGCCGCCCAGCCGCCCCTGGGCGAGCGGTCGGGCCTCGGGCTCAGGATCATGCAGGCGTCGGCCACCCAGCTCGGGGGCGAGTTGCACCTGAGCGCCGGGCCGACCGGCTATCGCGGCGTGTTGGAGTTTCCGCTCTCCGGGCTGTAAAGCGATGTGCGGCCGCTACGCCCTAACCTTGCCCCATGACGCGATGGCGCAGGCCTTTGCGGCAAAGCCCGCAAACGATCTGCCGGACATCCCCAATTACAACGTCTGCCCAACTGTGCAGGTGCCGGTCGTCGTCGCGGGCCGCCGCCTCGTCTCGATGCGCTGGGGCTTCCTGCCGCACTGGTACGACACCCCGACCGACGGGCCGCTGATCATCAACGCGCGGGCCGAGACGATCGCCGAGAAGCCGGCATTCCGCGCGGCGGTGCGCGAACGGCGATGTCTCGTGCCCGCGACGGGGTTCTACGAGTGGACCAAGGGGTCGGACGGGGCACGGCTGCCTTGGTACTTCCACCCGGTCGAGGTCGAGATGCTCGTCTTCGCGGGCATCTGGCAGGACTGGGGTGCGGATCGCGTGCCGACCTGCGCCATCGTCAGCTGCGCCGCCGGGCCGACCATGGCCGAGATCCATCACCGCGAGCCGGTCACCTTGGACCCGGCCGACTGGGGCCTTTGGCTGGGCGAGGAGGGGACGGGCGCCGCGCCCCTGATGCGGGCCGCGCCCGAGGGCCGGATCGCGCGCTACCGCGTGGCGCCGACCGTCAACTCGAACCGCGCGACCGGCCCCGAACTCATCGACCCGCTGATCGAGGACTAGTCCGCCACGGCGACCCGCACCTCGTGCAGCTTGAAGGGGGCAGGCGTCACCGGCGGATCGTAGGAGGCGAACTCCACCGCGCCTTCAGCGGTCCAGCCCTGTTCGGCCACATGTGCGCGCAGCGCCGCGGCCTTGCTGCGCAATACCTCGTCGGTCGCGGCCCCCTTGAACGACAGGACCGCGACGCGGCGGGCGGGCACCTCGCGGATCGAGACACGGGGGTCCCGCGGGCGGGGCAGGGTGTCGATCGTCCACTTGGCGGGCATGACGAAGCGCATCGTATAGACCCCCGCGCCCGTCGGGTCGTCGGCGACCGAGATGCCCTCCGGTGCAAGCTGGACCGGCGTCGTCATGTCGATCTCGGGGCCATCTCGTTCGGAGGCGAAGATGAACCCGGCCAGGCGCGGAAAGAGATCGTCCTCGACCTCCGATTTGGGGCCGGTGGCGGTGGTTTCGGCGACAATCTGGCCCGCGTAACGCCGAAGCTCGAATTGGCCTTCGGTGGACAGCACCTCGTAGGCGGGGCTTTCGGTCCGGGCCCGCGCGGTGGCGGGCGCCACGATATGGAGGCCGAGATCGAGCATCTGCTCGAACGCCGTGGAAATCTTCATGCCGGGTCCTCGCGTAGGTCACTGGTCGCGTACACAAGCCGCGAGCCCCCGGCGTGGTTCCCGAGCGAAGGGAGCGCCCGGAAATGGAGCGACCCGCGCGTGACGCGCGGGCCGACCAGTCTTCAGGGAGAGAGGTTTCGGTTCAGCCGGGGGACCGTCAAAAGGGGGGAGGATGTTGGTCAACCCCGGCCCGAACCGTTGCCTTGCTTAACAAACTGCTACTGCAATGTGGCGCGATTGCGGCGCATGTGGGGTCAGTTCAGGACAATGCGCCGCTTCACGCGCATTGTTCTAAAGGACGAAACAGTCAGGCGAGGTCCGGCGGCGTCGCCTCGCGGCCCAGCATAGCCACTACTTCGTCCAGCCCCAGAACCTCGGTCTGCTTCTCTCCGAGACGCCGCAGGGTGACGGTTCGATCCTCGACCTCCTGCCGACCGATGGCGAGGATCGCGGGGACCTTGCCCAGCGAGTGCTCGCGCACCTTGTAGTTGATCTTCTCGTTGCGGATGTCCGCCTCGGCGCGCACGCCCGCCTTGGTGAGCGCGGCGACGACCTCGGCCACGTAATCATCCGCCTCCGACACGATGGATGCGACCACGACCTGCCTCGGGGCGAGCCAGAAGGGCAGGCGGCCCGAGGAATTCTCGATCAGGATACCGATGAACCGCTCGAACGACCCGAGGCAGGCGCGGTGCAGCATGTAGGGTCGATGCTTGTCGCCATCCTCGCCCACATAGCTGGCCCCCAGCCGCTCGGGCAGGTTTGGATCGACCTGGAACGTGCCGCATTGCCAGACCCGGCCGATCGCGTCGGTCAGGTAGAAGTCGAGCTTCGGGCCATAGAATGCGCCGTCGCCCTCCTCGACGCGGTAAGGCGCGCCGACGGATTTGATCGCCGCCTCGAGCGCGCCCTCGACATGGTCCCATGCCTCGTCCGTGCCGACGCGCTTTTCTGGCCGGGTCGCGAAGGCGATGTCGAATTTCTCGAAGCCGAGATCCTTGTAGACCGACGCGAGGAACGTGATGAACTTGGCGCATTCCGCCTCGATCTGGTCCTCGGTACAGAAGATATGCGCGTCATCCTGCGTGAAGCCGCGGACGCGCATGATGCCGTGCAGCGCGCCCGACGGCTCGTAGCGCGAGCAGGAGCCGAATTCGGCCATCCTGAGCGGCAGGTCACGGTAGGATTTCAGGCCCTGATTGTAGACCTGCACGTGGCACGGGCAGTTCATGGGCTTGAGCGCGTTAATCGCCTTCTCGCGCGCGTGCTCCTCGTCCACCTCGACGATGAACATATGGTCCTGGTACTTGTCCCAGTGGCCCGACGCCTCCCAGAGCTTGCGATCCACGACCTGCGGCGTGTTCACCTCGACATAGCCGTCGGCGCGCTGCTTGCGGCGCATGTAGTCCTGCAGCGTCGTATAGATCGTCCAGCCGTTCGGGTGCCAGAAGACCTGGCCCGGCGCCTCCTCCTGCATGTGGTAGAGGTCCATCTCGCGGCCCAGCCGGCGGTGATCGCGCGCCTCGGCCTCCTCGAGGAACTTCTGATGCGCCTTGAGGTCGTCGCGATTGCGAAACGCGATGCCGTAGATGCGCTGAAGCTGCGGCCGGTCGCTGTCGCCCAGCCAATAGGCCGAGGACACGCGGGTCAGCTTGAAGGCGTCCGCCGGGATCTGGCCGGTGTGCTGCAGATGCGGGCCGCGGCAGAGATCCTGCCAGTCGCCGTGCCAGTACATCCGGATCGGTTCGTCGCCCGGAATGCGGTCCAGAAGCTCGACCTTGAAGGGCTCGTTCGCCGCCTCGTAATGGGCGCGGGCGCGGTCGCGCGGCCAGACCTCGGTGCGGACCGGGTCGCGGGCGGCGATGATGCGCTTCATCTCGGCTTCGATCTGGCCGAGGTCCTCAGGCGTGAAGGGCTCGGCGCGGTCGAAATCGTAGAACCAGCCGAAGTCGCGGACCGGGCCGATCGTGACCTTCACGTCGGGCCAGATCGCCTGCACGGCGCGCGCCATGACGTGTGCCAGGTCGTGGCGGATCAGCTCCAGCGCCGGGGCCTCGTCCTGCATCGTGTTGATGGCGATCTTCGCATCCGTCTCGATAGGCCACGCCAGGTCCCAATGCGCGCCGTTTACCTGCGCCGAGATCGCCTTCTTCGACAGGGATTTCGAGATATCGGCAGCCACTTCACCGGGCGTGATGCCGGCGGGCACGTCGCGCGAATTGCCATCGGGAAAGGTGAGGGTGATCTGGGACATGTGTGTCCTCCTCGTCGGTTCGGCGCCCACGGAACGCCCGGTTGCGGGTATGTCGTGGGCGCGTTCTGGCCGCGAGGTTGATCCGCGTCAAGGCAGGGGGGTGCGGGCACGTGGCAGATGTGGCGCCCCGACCCGAGAAGGAGCCCTGCCATGGGACCGATCATCGCCGCCACGGACCTCAGCGCCCGGTCCGATCTCGCGCTTCGGCGCGCCGCCGTCCTCGCCGAACGGATGGGCGCCGCGCTCCATATCGTGCACGTGATCGACGACGACTTGCCCGCCGCGATCCTGCAGCGCCGCTCCGAGGAGGCCGAGGTCGAGCTGCGCGCGCGGGTGCAGGGCGATGCGATCCTGAAGGCCGAGGCGCCGCGGATCGACGTCGAGGCGGGCCAGGTCGCCAAGCTTCTGGGCCGGATCGCCGCCGATCGTGGCGCGTCGCTGGTGGTCGTCGGCTCCCATCGCGACCGGGGCCTGGCCGAGCTGGTCGGCTCGCCCGCGCTGTCGCGGCTGATGCGCGCGGTCGCGGTCCCGATCCTCGTGGCGGTCGAGCCGGCGACGCGGCTCTATACCCGCGCCGTGGCGGGCTGGGATTTCTCACCCGCGAGCACCAGCGCCATGAAGCTGGCCAAGGCGCTGGCCCCGCTCGAACATGTCACGCTGCTCCATGCCTGGGCCGACATGGTGACGGGCGCGCCCTATGCGGTCGACCTTGCCAGCCCCGGCCAGCAACAGCGGCTGGAGGAGGCGTTGGACCAGGCGGTGGCCGGGCTCAAGGCCGACGCGCCGGATCTCGAGGTCGCGCGCGAGGCGCTGATCGCGGCCCCCGCGCAAGCGCTGATCGAGGCGTCGGCATCGAGCGGTGCCGACCTCATCGTCGTCGGCCGCCATGCGCGCGCGGGGCTGGCGCGCTTCCTTCTGGGCGAGACGGCCGAACGGGTGGCGCTCCATGCGCCCTGCGACGTGCTGATCGCGCCACCGGACTGACGTCGCACGCGCGGGGTTTCCATCGCGGGCGGGGGGTGAAATAGGAAGGTGCCAACCGATCCCCTCCCACGGAGTTCTGCCATGGAGATTCGCGAGGCCCTCACCTTCGACGACGTGCTGCTCGTGCCCGGCCCGAGCCAGGTTCTGCCCGGCACCGCCGACACCCGCACGCGGGTCACGAAATCGATCGCGCTCAACATCCCGGTCCTGTCCTCGGCGATGGACACCGTGACCGAGGCGCGGATGGCGATCGCCATGGCCCAGGCCGGCGGGATGGGGGTGATCCATCGCAATCTCGACCTCGACGCGCAGCAAAAGGAAGTGCGCCGTGTCAAACGCTTCGAGAGCGGGATTGTCTACAACCCCGTGACGCTGCGCCCCGATCAGACGCTGGCCGACGCCAAGGCTCTGCAGGAGCGGTATCGCGTTACGGGCTTTCCCGTGACCGACGAGGCGGGGCGTGTCTTGGGGATCGTCACCAACCGTGACATGCGCTTCGCCAGCGACGACGCGACGCCCGTGGCCACCATGATGACCAGCGACAACCTCGCCATCCTGCACGAGCCCGTGGACCTCGCCGAGGCGAAGTCGGTGATGCATGCCCGCCGAATCGAAAAGCTGCTGGTCGTCAACGCCAAAGGCCACCTGACTGGGCTCCTGACGATCAAGGATATCGAGCAGGCGGTGCTCAACCCCCATGCCTGCAAGGACGAGTTGGGCCGCCTGCGCGTCGCCGCCGCCACCACCGTCGGCGATGCGGGCTTCGAGCGCTCCGAGGCGCTGATCGACGCGGGTTGCGACCTGATCGTGGTGGACACGGCCCATGGCCATTCCGAGGGCGTGGGCCAGGCGGTCGACCGCATCAAGCGGCTGTCGAACACGGTGCAGGTCGTCGCGGGCAACGTCGCCACCGCCGAGGGCACGCGCGCCCTGATCGACGCGGGCGCGGATGCGGTGAAGGTCGGCATTGGCCCCGGATCCATCTGCACCACGCGCATCGTCGCGGGCGTCGGCGTGCCGCAGCTCACCGCGATCATGGACGCGGCGGGTGCGGCGGGCGACGTGCCGGTCATCGCCGATGGCGGCATCAAGTTCTCGGGCGATTTCGCCAAGGCCATCGCCGCGGGCGCGTCCTGCGCAATGGTCGGCAGCATGATCGCGGGCACCGACGAAAGCCCGGGCGAGGTCATCCTCTACCAGGGCCGGTCGTTCAAATCCTATCGCGGCATGGGCTCGCTCGGCGCCATGGCGCGGGGTTCGGCGGACCGGTATTTCCAGAAGGACGCCGCCTCCGACAAGCTCGTCCCCGAGGGGATCGAGGGGCAGGTGCCCTACAAGGGCTCGGCGGGCGCGGTCGTCCACCAGCTCGTCGGCGGCTTGCGGGCCGCGATGGGCTATACCGGCTGTGCCACGGTCGACGAGATGCGGACAGGGTGCCGCTTCGTGAAGATCACGGGCGCGGGGCTGACCGAAAGCCATGTCCACGACGTCCAGATCACGCGTGAGAGCCCGAACTACCGGGGCGCCTGACCGATGCGTCCGGGGGCCCGCGTGCAGGCGGCGATCGAGGTGCTGGATGCCGTCTTCGCCGGTACGGCCGCCGAACGCGCGCTGACCGGCTGGGCCCGGGGCGCGCGTTATGCCGGGTCGAAGGACCGGGCGGCGGTGCGCGACCACGTCTTCGACGCGCTGCGACGCCTGCGGTCGTCGGCCTGGGCCGGGGGGCTCGGCGATGTCGCGCCCGAGGCGATGAACGGGCGGCAGGTCATGGCAGGCCTTCTCGCGGGGCAGGGGGCCGATCTCGCGCCGCTATTCGACGGCAGCACCCACGCGCCCGCGCCGCTGGACCGGATGCCCGATCCTGGCCCGTTACCCGAGGCGGTGGCGCTCGACCTGCCCGAGTGGCTGCTCGAGCGGCTGCGGGCCGCGCAGGGCGCCGATGCGGGTGCTATCGCGGCCGCCCTGCGCGACCGCGCGCCCGTGATCCTCCGCGTCAACACGGCGAAAACGACGCGTCCGGTGCTGATCGATCGGTTGGTCGCGGCCGGCCACGCCGCCGATGCGCACCCTCTCTCGCCGATCGCGGTCACGGTCGAGGGCGCGCCCCGTGGCCTGACCGCGCTGCCGGAATTCGAGATGGGCCATTTCGAGTTGCAGGATGCCGGCAGCCAAGCCGTGATCGACCGTCTGCCGGAGGCCGCTCGGGTCCTCGACCTCTGCGCAGGGGGCGGCGGCAAGGCGCTGGCCTACGCGGCCCGCACTGGCGCCGAGATCGTCGCGCACGACGCCGACCCCGCCCGGATGCGCGATCTGCCGGTCCGCGCCGCCCGCGCCGGGGCCGCGATCGAGACCACGACCACGCCCGAGGCGCTGGCGCCCTTCGATGGCATCATCGCCGACGTGCCCTGCAGCGGTTCCGGCAGCTGGCGTCGCGCGCCCGAGGCAAAGTGGCGCCTGACGCCGGAGCGGCTTGCCGAGCTGACATCCCTGCAGGACACGATCATTGACCGCGCGGTCGCGATGCTTGCGCCGGGTGGCTGGCTCGCCTACGTGACGTGCTCGCTCCTGCGCGAGGAGAATGAAGCCCGCGTCGAGGCCGCGCTGGACCGCCATCCGAGCCTCGTACGCGGGTTGCGGTGGGACACGACGCCGCTCGACGGCGCCGACGGCTTCCATTTGAGCCTTCTCGGGCGCCCCGCCTGACCTCCGCGGCCGGATCGCGCCGCCGCCGGATTCACGGACGTTAATGCGACTTTAACGATTTCCGGCCCTATATTATGGAGCGATTCTTTCTTGGAGGGGTGGGCCGACGGCCATCCTGCGGGCACGCCATTGGGCGAGACGGCCATCTTGTTGCGACGGTTGCAGGCCGGATCCGCAGTGTTTCTCGTGGTTGCGCTGGGGGCGCTCGGCGTGTCGTTGGCGACGGCCTCGGACGCCTCACGCGACCTGTTGATCGCCGCTGCCGCCGCGCTCGGCGCGATCTTCGTCGCGCTCCACCTGATTTCCTGGGGCATGGCGCGCGCATCGCATCGGCGCCTCGACATCGTGATGGAGTTTCTCGAACACGACGCGGCGCCCGGTTTCTGCACCGACGAACAGGGCGCGATCTTCGCCCAGAACCGCGCGGCGCTCGACCGGTTCGGGGGCCATGACGGCTCGACCATGACCCGCGCGCTCGAGCCGCTCTTCGCCAATCCGGACGCCGTGATCCATCGCCTGCGCCTCGCCGCCGCCGACACCACCTCGGCGCGCGAGGATGTGGTGACCCGGCGCGGCCAGGTCAGGGTCGCCGTTCACCGCATACCCGGCGGCTATCTCTGGCGGCTCGAGGACCTCGTGGACCGACCCGTGCGCGCCGCCGATGGCATCGGCCTTCCGATCCTGACCTTCGGGCCGTCCGGCACGATCCTCTACATGAACGAGATCCTGCGCTCCGTGGTCGGCCGCCGCGCCAAGCGCGTGCGCGATCTCTTTGACGACGTGCCGCTCCAGAATGGCGGTCTGAACACCCTGCGCACCAAGGACGGACCCGAACAGGTGCGCGTTGTGCTCTCGGACCCGGTAAACGGACGGCAGGAAGTGTTCGTCCTGCCGGGCGGCGAGGATGCGGACGGTCGTGTCCCGCTCGACGCATTGCCGGTCGCGCTCCTGAAGCTCGACGCCGGGGGCTCTGTGACCTCCGCCAACCGTGCCGCGCGTGACTTGCTGCCCCCCTCGGGCGAAGGGGCCGAACGGCGACTGGCCGCGATGGTCGAAGGGCTCGGGCGCTCGGTGCGCGAATGGGTCAGCGAGGCGGCGGCGGGCCGCGGCCTCAACCATGCCGAGATCGTGCGCGTCACCGGCGCGTCCCCCGAGCGGTTCCTCCAGATCACGCTCGGGCGGCCCGTCGGCGGCGGCGGCGAGGGGCTGATCGCGGTGCTGAACGACGCGACGGCGCTTAAGACCATGGAAGCGCAGTTCGTGCAGAGCCAGAAGATGCAGGCGATCGGACAGCTCGCGGGCGGGATCGCCCATGATTTCAACAACCTGCTGACCGCGATTTCGGGACATTGCGACCTCCTGATGCTGCGCCACGGCGAAGGGGACGAGGATTACGCCGACCTCGCGCAGATCACGCAGAACGCCAACCGTGCGGCGGCGCTCGTGGGGCAGCTCCTGGCGTTCTCGCGCAAGCAGACGCTCGAGATGGCGGATATCGATTTGCGCGACACGCTGGGCGACCTGACGCATCTGCTCAACCGCCTGGTGGGCGAGCGCGTCGCGTTGACGCTGTCGCATGATCCCGCACTCGTCCCGATCCGCGGCGACCGGCGCCAGTTGGAACAGGTGCTGATGAACCTCGTCGTGAATGCGCGCGACGCGATGCCCGACGGCGGCGAGATCGTGCTGGAAACGCAATGCCGCTATCTCGACCGTCCGATGGCTCGCGACCAGGTCACCGTGCCGGCGGGCCAATACGTCGTCATCACGGTCAGCGACCAGGGCTCGGGCATCCCGCCCGATGCGGTCGGCCGCATCTTCGAGCCCTTCTTCACAACCAAGCGTCCGGGCGAGGGGACCGGGCTTGGGCTCTCGATGGCCTATGGCATCGTCAAGCAGTGCGGCGGCTACATCTTCGTCGACAGCACGCCGGATGTCGGCACGCAGTTCAGCCTCTACTTCCCGGGCGAGCGGTCACGCGCGGAGGACGCGCCCGCATCCCTGGCCGCGCCGGTCTTGCAGCCCATTCAAACCGAAGACGAACGGTCATCGGACGCGCCGATCGCCGCTCGGCAAACGGAAGAACAGAAAGCGCCGGATAGGTCCGCGGAAGGTGCCGAACCCGACGCCGTTGCGATGGATGATGCCCCCGATGACACCCAGGTTGCCGCCCGGGAGATGTCAGACGATGCAGATTTCGATACCTCGGTATCGGACAGTGCGCGACAGTCCGAGGCGTTATCGCGCGAAGCGGGGGGGATCGAGGTCGACGCGGACCTCGCGCCCGAGAAGGACGACGAACCCGGTGCCGCAGCCCATGACAACCTCTCTTGCGACGCCGAGGACGATGTGTCCGACGCCGTGATGCAGGCCGTCGAGGCCGCTTGCGGCGATGGTGAGGGGGGTGTCGGTCGATCAGCTCGAACCGAGCGTCCGGAGAGCGACCCATCCGAGCTAGAGGCGACGTCCGTCGCGGACGCGGACTCCCCCGAGGTCGCGGTCGCGCAGGATATCGAGGCCGCTCTCACCGATATGTCGCAAGGCGCTCCCGAAGATCGTCAGCCGATCGTTCTTCTCGTCGAGGACGAGGCCCCGGTTCGCGCCTTCGCATCGCGAGCCCTGCGCCTGCGTGGTTATCACGTGCTCGAGGCGGCCTGCGCCGAGGATGCGCTGCAGACGTTGGAGGATCGGTCGATCGAAGTGGACCTCTTCGTCACCGACGTCATGATGCCCGGCCTCGACGGACCGACCTGGGTGCGCGAGGCGCTGCTTCGCCGCCCCGATGTGCGAACGATCTTCATCTCCGGCTACACCCAGGACGCCATGACCGAGACGAGCGCGCCCGTTCCGAACGCGGTCTTCCTGCCCAAGCCGTTCTCGCTCAACGATTTGACGCGGACCGTCGAGCGGGCATTGGTCTAGCGCGCCGCTGATCCGCGGCGGTAGGGCGCTCCGGACGCGGCGCGACGACCGTCGGCTCCCCGCGTCGATACCTCTCGGGATTATCCGCGCCCCGCCTCGTTCCAGACCCGGAACTCCTCGGGCCGTTCGCGGCGAAGTCGGGCTTCTGTCTCGGCCGATAGATCGAGCGCGCCCGCGGGCGAGACGTTCATCCGGGGCAGATCGATTTCCAGTCCAAGCCGCTCGGCCAGGAACGGCACCAGCGCGCCGTCACCATAGCGGAAGAGGTGATCGACACCCCCCGCAAGGAACTGGGCCTGCGCGCCGACGCGGGCGAAATCGGGCTGCGGATCGGCGAGATAGGCCGTGACGAAGGCGTCGAACCTCACATCGGCCGTCGAATTCGGCTGCCCGTCCAGCGCGGCCCGCTGTCGATATCGATACCAACTGCCCAGCCAATCGATGGGTTCGCGCACCGTCGCCACCAGCTCCATCGGACGACGACCCTTCTGCTCGAAGAAGGCCGCCAGCTCCCGGCGGTATTTGCGGACGGTGCAATGCTTGAGGCCCGGCGGATTGACGATCGCGGCATCGGCATGGGGGGCCAGCGTCGCCTCGAGCGCGGTCGTGCCGGTCTTCGGCACCGCAAGCAGCACGAGCCGCGCCTTCCAGAATACCAGCATGGAACGCCTCCGCGCCGCACTCGCGGCCATTAAGCGCATCTTAAGCAAAGACGCGGATTATCGAACAACCACGGCGGGGCTTGATTATGTTCCGCATCTGTTCCATATCGAATGCAAGGAACAGGACGTGAACGGAAACCGAGATTGCCGCCTTTGCGGCAGCGTGCAACAAGGGCCGATACCATGGCAACGGCGAACCTACTCGACATGACCGACAAACGCGGCGGCGACAAGCAGAAGGCGCTGGATTCGGCGCTGGCCCAGATCGAACGGCAGTTCGGCAAGGGCTCCATCATGAAGCTGGGCGGCGAGAACGTCCTTCCCGATATCGAGGCGACGTCGACCGGGTCGCTGGGCCTCGACATCGCGCTTGGTATCGGTGGTCTGCCGAAGGGCCGCGTGATCGAGATCTACGGTCCCGAAAGCTCGGGCAAGACGACCCTGACGCTCCATGCGATCGCCGAGGAGCAGAAGAAGGGCGGCGTCTGCGCATTCGTCGATGCCGAGCACGCGCTCGACCCGCAATACGCGCGCAAGCTGGGCGTGGATCTGGACGAGCTCCTGATCTCCCAGCCCGACACGGGCGAGCAGGCACTGGAGATCGTCGACACGCTGGTGCGGTCGGGCGCGGTGAACATGGTGGTCGTCGACTCGGTCGCGGCCCTGACCCCGAAATCCGAGCTCGAGGGCGACATGGGCGACAGCTCGGTCGGCGTGCATGCCCGCCTGATGAGCCAGGCGATGCGCAAGCTGACCGGTTCGATCAACCGGTCGGGATGCATGGTGATCTTCATCAACCAGATCCGGATGAAGATCGGCGTCATGTTCGGCTCGCCCGAGACGACGACTGGCGGCAACGCGCTGAAGTTCTACTCCTCGGTGCGGCTCGATATCCGTCGCATCGGCGCCATCAAGGATCGCGACGAGGTGGTCGGCAACCAGACCAAGGTGAAGATCGTCAAGAACAAGGTCGCGCCGCCCTTCAAGGTCGTCGAGTTCGACATCATGTTCGGCGAGGGCATCTCGAAGACGGGCGAGCTCCTAGACCTGGGCGTCAAGGCCGGGGTCGTCGACAAGTCCGGCGCTTGGTTCAGCTACGGTGACGAGCGGATCGGTCAGGGGCGCGAGAATTCCAAGCAGTTCCTCAAGGACAATCCGTCCGTGGCCGAGGAGATCGAGGACAAGATCCGTGCGGCGCACGGGTTGGACTTCCAGATGTCCAAGTCGGACCATGACGAGGTACTCGACGACGAATGATCGCGGGCCGGGCGCGCCACGCGCCGGGTCTGCTGCATCGCGCCGGAGATGGGAACGGGGTCGCCGAAGGGCGGCCCCGGTTCGCCTTTGCGTTCCCTTACACTGGACGGGATCGGAGGCCCCGGCTAGGACGGGCGCGCACCGCTTACGGGGACCGATATGGCCAGCCTGAACGACATCCGCTCGACCTTCCTCGACTATTTCGCGCGTCAGGATCATGCCGTCGTCGAAAGCTCGCCGCTGGTGCCGCGCAACGACCCGACGCTGATGTTCGTCAATTCGGGCATGGTGCAATTCAAGAATGTCTTCACCGGGGTCGAACACCGCGATTACAGCCGCGCGACCACCGCCCAGAAATGCGTCCGCGCGGGGGGCAAGCACAACGACCTCGACAATGTCGGCTACACGGCGCGCCACCATACCTTCTTCGAGATGCTGGGAAATTTCAGCTTCGGGGATTACTTCAAATCCGACGCGATCCCCTTCGCATGGGAGTTGATCACCAAGGATTTCGGGATCGATGCCTCGCGCCTCCTAACGACCGTGTACCATACCGACGACGAGGCGTTCGAGATCTGGCGCAAGGTCGGCGTGCCCGAGGATCGGATCATCCGGATCGCCACGGACGACAACTTCTGGCGCATGGGACCGACCGGGCCCTGCGGGCCCTGCACCGAAATCTTCTACGACCACGGCGACCATATCCCCGGCGGCCCCCCCGGAAGCCCGGATGAGGATGGCGACCGGTTCATCGAGATCTGGAACGTCGTCTTCATGCAGAACGAGCAGTTCGAGGACGGCACGATGCGACCGCTTGAGATGCAGTCGATCGACACGGGGATGGGGTTGGAGCGGATCGGCGCCCTGCTGCAGGGCCATCACGACAATTACGACACCGACCTGATGCGAGCGCTGATCGAGGCGTCCGCGCACGCGACCTCGACCGACGCGGACGGGCCGCAGAACATCCACCATCGCGTCATCGCCGACCACCTGCGCTCGACCTCGTTCCTGATTGCCGACGGCGTGATGCCCTCGAATGAGGGGCGCGGCTACGTGCTCCGCCGGATCATGCGGCGCGCGATGCGGCATGCGCATCAAGCGGGTGCGAAGGACCCGGTGATGCACCGGCTGGTGCCGGAACTCGTGCGCCAGATGGGCGACCACTACCCCGAGCTGGTTCGAGGCAAATCCGTCATCGAGGAGACGTTGCGCGGCGAGGAAGAGCGGTTCCGCTCGACGTTGGATCGCGGATTGCGGCTTCTGGAGGACGAGGTCGGCCGTTTGCCCGAGGGCGGTACGCTGGGCGGAGCGGCGGCCTTCAAGCTCTACGACACCTACGGGTTTCCGCTGGACCTGACGCAGGATGCGCTGCGCGAGAAGGGGATGGCGGTCGACGTCGCGGGCTTCGATGCCGAAATGGCCGAACAGAAGGCGCGGGCCCGCGCGGCCTGGTCCGGATCGGGCGAGCAGGCGGATGCGGCGATCTGGTTCGATCTGGCCGAGGAGCATGGATCGACCGAATTCCTCGGCTACGACACCGAGACCGCCGAGGGACAGGTGCTGGCTCTCGTACGCGATGGCGATGCGATCGACGCCGCCGAGGCGGGCGAGACCGCCGCGATGGTCGTCAACCAGACGCCCTTCTACGGCGAGAGCGGCGGCCAAGTGGGCGACACGGGAACCGTGCGGACCGATGGCGGGCGCGGGTCGATCACCGACACCAAGCGGATCGGCGGGGTCTTTTTGCATATGGTCACGGTCGACGAGGGCCGGATCGCGCCGGGTCAGACGGCAGAGCTGGTTGTGGACCACGCGCGCCGCTCGGCGATCCGTGCGAACCATTCGGCGACACACCTTCTGCACGAGGCACTGCGCGCGGCCCTGGGCGACCACGTGGCGCAGCGTGGTTCGCTCAACGCACCCGATCGTCTGCGCTTCGACTTCAGCCATGGGCACGCGATGACGCGCGACCAACTGGCGGGCATCGAGGCCGAGGTGAACGCCTTCATCCGCCAAAACTCCGCCGTCTCGACCCGGATCATGGCGCCCGACGATGCGCGCGCTCTCGGGGCCCAGGCGCTGTTCGGCGAAAAATACGGGGACGAGGTTCGCGTCGTGTCGATGGGGCGGAGCGACGGGTCCGGCAAGGGCAGCGACGGGGCGACTTATTCGATCGAGTTGTGTGGCGGCACCCATGTCGGCCGCACCGGCGAGATCGGGGCCTTCGTGACGCTGGGCGACCAGGCGAGCAGCGCGGGCGTACGTCGGATCGAGGCACTGACCGGGCAGGCGGCGATGGACCATCTCAGGGCGCAGGACGCGCGGGTGTCCGAACTGGCCAACCTCTTCAAGGTGCAGGCTGACGAAGTTTCCGACCGGGTGCGTGCGCTGATGGATGAGCGGAAGGCCCTGCAATCCGAAATCGCGCAGCTTCGTCGCGACGCGGCCATAGGCGCAGGCGCGGAAGCGATCGAGATCAATGGGATGCAGGCCGTTCTTCAGGTTGTTTCCGGTGTTTCGGGCAAGGACCTCGGCGCCATGATCGACGCCCAGAAGCAGACGCTCGGCTCCGGGATCGCGGTGCTGATCGCCGATACCGGCGCCAAGCCTGCCGTGGCGGCGGGTGTGACGAAGGACCTGGTCGATCGGGTTTCGGCAGTCGATCTCGTCAGGGCCGCGGTCGAGGCGCTCGGCGGGCGCGGCGGCGGCGGTCGGCCCGAGATGGCGCAGGGCGGTGGCGCGGATATCGCGCAGGCCGACGCGGCGCTGGCGGCGGTCCGCGGGGTGATCGAAGGGGCCTAGTGCCCCGTCGTGTTCGAGAAGAGCTGCATCACGACGATCCCGGCCACGATCAGCGCCATGCCGATCAGGGCGGGCGCGTCGAGACGCTGGCCGAAGGCAACCCAGCCGATCGCGGCGATCAGGACGATGCCCAGACCCGACCAGATCGCATAGGCGATCCCGACCGGGATGGTCTTGAGGACGATCGCGAGGAACCAAAAGGATAACGCGTAGGCCGCCACCGTCAGCAGCGATGGCCAGAGCCGGCTGAACCCGTCCGACGCCTTCAGGGCCGTGGTGCCGATGGTTTCCGTCGCGATGGCGAGAACGAGGTAGAGCCAGGGCATGGGGTCACCGTCCGATATAGCGGTCGCGGCGGTGGTTCACCGCGACGATGAGGTTCACGATGACCGCGCCGAGGAGCGACGCGGTGACGAGCCAGGGGTCGAGAATGGCGAAGGCTGCCGCGAAGAGCAGCGCGTCGAACCCGAGCTGGACGAGGCCCGCGCGCAGGCCGAACCGCTCCTGCAGCCAGAGCGCGAGGATGCCGATGCCGCCGAGCGACGCGCCGTGCCGGAAGATCACCATGAGACCCATCCCGATGACCGCGCCCGACAGGGCCGACGCCGTCCACGGATCGAGGCGGTCAAAGCTGAGTACCTCGGGGAGCCCGCGGCTGAAGAGCGAGACGAGGGTGACGGCGATCACCGTCTTCGCCACGAAGCGCGGCCCGAGACGGATCCAGCCCAGCACGTAGAACGGTAGGTTCAGAAGAAAGAACCAAAGCCCGAAGGACCAGCCGGTGACGTAGGACAGAAGGACGCCGAGACCCGCCGTCTGGCCGGTGACGAGTCCCGCCGCGGTCAGGAACTGGACGCCGAGGGCGCAGAGCGCCGTCCCGAGGAGAAGTGCCTGCGCGTCCTCCAGAAGGCTGTGCGACAGGGCGGGCCGATGCGGCTCCTGCGCATCGTCTGGGGTCTGGGTGCGGGCCATGCTCCCGGCCTATCGCGGCTTTCCGGCCGGGGGAAGCGGCCGTGGGAGCCTTGGTGGCGCGCGCCATGTTGCGCGGGTCCAAAGGGCAAGCGATGCGCAGCAAAAAGGCACCCCGCCGGGGGTGCCTTCGTTGTTTCGTTCCTGCGGCGCGGCGTGTGACCTAGAGTGCGGCCTGCAGATTCTCGTCGATCTTCTCGAGGAAACCCATCGTGGTCAGCCACTTCTGGTCCGGTCCGACAAGCAGAGCCAGGTCCTTCGTCATGTGGCCGGACTCGACCGTATCGACGATGACCTTCTCCAGCGTCTCGGCGAAGGTCATGAGCTGGTCGTTGCCGTCGAGCTTGGCGCGGTGCTTGAGACCGCCGGTCCAAGCGAAGATCGACGCGATCGAGTTGGTCGACGTCTCCTTGCCGGCCTGGTGCTGACGGTAGTGGCGCGTGACGGTGCCGTGGGCGGCCTCTGCCTCGACGATCTTGCCGTCGGGGGTCATGAGCTGCGAGGTCATCAGGCCCAGCGAGCCGAAGCCCTGCGCCACCGTGTCCGACTGAACGTCGCCGTCGTAGTTCTTGCAGGCCCAGACATAACCGCCGGACCACTTCATCGCCGAGGCCACCATGTCGTCGATCAGGCGGTGCTCGTAGGTGATGCCCGCTTCCTTGAACTTGTCGGCATATTCGGCGTCGAAGATGCGCTGGAAGATCAGCATGAACTGGCCGTCATACTGCTTCATGATCGTGTTCTTGGTCGACAGGTAGACCGGGTAGTTGCGCTTGAGGCCGTATTCGAAGGACGCGCGGGCGAAGTCCTCGATCGACTTGTCGAGGTTGTACATCGACATGAACACGCCCGACGACGGCGCGTCGAACACCTCGTGCTCCTCGACGGTGCCGTCTTCGCCGACGAATTTCATCGTCAGCTTGCCCGGGCCGGGGAACTTCATGTCGGTGGCGCGGTACTGGTCGCCGAAGGCGTGACGGCCGATGACGATGGGCTGCGTCCAACCGGGCACGAGGCGCGGCACGTTCTGGCAGATGATCGGCTCGCGGAAGACGACGCCGCCCAGGATGTTGCGGATCGTGCCGTTGGGCGAGCGCCACATCTTCTTGAGGCCGAACTCCTCGACCCGCGCCTCGTCCGGCGTGATCGTGGCGCATTTCACGCCGACGCCGACCTCCTTGATCTTCTCGGCGGCGTCGATGGTGATCTGGTCGTCGGTCTCGTCGCGGCTCTCCATCCCGAGGTCGTAGTAGAGCAGGTCGATGTCCAGGTACGGCAGGATCAGCTTGTCCTTGATGAACTGCCAGATGATGCGGGTCATCTCGTCGCCGTCGAGCTCGACGACGGGGTTCTCTACCTTGATCTTGGACATGGGGGCCTCGTGGTGATTGGTGTTCGCCCGTCCGATAGCGCATCTCGCGGGCGCTGGCCAGATGGTATGCCATCGCATACCGCCGGGCGCACGTTGGCCGTGCGGCCGTGCGGAATGGATCGCCGCCGCGGCACGGCGCAGGGTCGCACGCAAAGGAGAACGCCATGGCTGAGCGCACGGGCCCCCGCGTCGGGCATATTCATCTTAGGGTCGCGGATCTCGACCGGGCGGTCGCGTTCTACACGCTGCTCGGATTTGAGGTACAGGCCCGGATCGGGCGGACGGCAGCGTTTCTCGGGGCTGACGGCTACCATCACCATATCGGGTTGAACATCTGGGGCTCGCGCGGCGGGACGCCGCCGCCGCCGGGGCATACAGGCCTGTTCCACGGCGCCTATCTCTACCCGGATCGCGCAGCGCTCGGGCGGGTCGTGCGGCGCGTGACGGAGGCCGGCTTTGCGCTGACCGGCGCTTCCGATCACGGCGTGTCCGAGGCGGTCTATCTGGACGATCCCGATGGCAACGGGGTCGAGCTCTACCGCGACCGGGCCGCGGAAGACTGGCCTCGGGGTGCGGACGGTGCGCTGGTGATGACGAACGGGCCACTGGATGTTGCGGGGCTGATCGCGGCGGGCGACGCCGCCTGACGGGCGTCAGGACCGCGCGAAGAAGCGCGCGATCAGCGGTGACAGCCACGCCCACAGGATCGGCGCACCCCGTTCGACCTGGGTGCCGACGCGGGACCGAACCTGGTCTTCGGTCACGTCGTATTCGGCCCAGGAGCCGCCGCCGTTCTCGATGTTGAGAAGCGGCGTCTGCATCCGGTCGAGCGCCTTGGCGAAGCGGGCATCCACCGTCTCGACCGCCTCGAATTCGTCCCAGAGAGCGCGGAAGTCGCGGCCCTGATCGGGCGGCAGCAGGCCGAAGATCCGATCCGCGGCGACGGCCTCCTCGGCGGCTTGCGCGACCGCGTCGACGGTGCCGAAGATCGGATTGTCGCCCGCGTCGATCTCGACGAGGTCATGCAGGATCAGCATCCGGATCACCCGGTCGATCGACACGCCTTCGGGCGCGTGCGGCGCCATCACGAGCGCGAAGAGCGTCAGATGCCAGGAGTGCTCGGCCGAGTTCTCGTAGCGGCTGCCATCGGCGAGGCGGGTCGCGCGGATCACGGATTTGAGGCGATCCGCCTCCATCAGGAAGGCCGCGCGGGCGTCGAGATCGCCGTCAGTCATCGACCTTGGCGGCCGCGTGCTCGGCGATGCGACGGCGGAGCAGTTCCTGCGCCCGGAGCGCAGCACGCTGGACCCGGACGGAGGTGATGAACGCTTCCTGCAGGGTCTGGGACGAGTCGCCCAGCGCGGTACCCATGATCTTGATCATGTCCTCGTCGCCCGTCGCTTCGACATGGGCGATCACGTCGGCCGCCAGCTTGTCGGCCAGCTTTTCGGCGAGCGCGCTCACCGGGTCGCTCCGCCGGCGGGTCTCACCGCGTGGTCTCGGTCAGGCGGCGCGAGACGTAGGATTTCACGCTGTCGATCATCGGGTCCATATGCGGATCCTCGAAGAAGTGCCCGGCGCCCTCCATCTCCTCGTGGGTGATGGTTATGCCCTTTTGCTCGTGCAGCTTGTTGACCAGCGTCACCGTATCGGTCGGCGGGGCCACGCGGTCGGCGCCGCCGTTGATGATCAGGCCGGAGGAGGGGCAGGGCGCAAGGAAGCTAAAATCGTAGCGATCGGCGGGCGGCGAAACGGAGATGAAGCCTGTGATCTCGGGGCGGCGCATCAGAAGCTGCATCCCGATCCACGCGCCGAACGAGAAGCCCGCAACCCAGCAATGCTTGGAATTGGGGTTCATCGACTGGAGGTAGTCGAGCGCGGAGGCGGCATCCGACAGCTCGCCGATGCCCTGGTCGTATTCGCCCTGGCTCCGCCCGACACCACGGAAATTGAACCGCAACACCGTGAAGCCCAGCGAATGGAACGCGTAATGCAGGTTGTAGACGACCTTGTTGTTCATCGTACCACCGAATTGCGGATGCGGATGCAGGACGATCGCGATGGGCGCGTCCTTAACCTTCTGGGGATGGTAGCGGCCCTCGAGGCGGCCCTCGGGGCCGGGGAAGATCACTTCGGGCATGAAAGCTCCTGCATTGACGGCGCGGCTGGCGGGTCGATATGTCGCTCGCTCACCGGTGGGCACAGGTAAGCCGCGTCCGCGCCGGGGTCAACGCACAGGGTCTTCGCCACGGGAGGGCGCCATGAAGCTGAGCACCAAGGGCCGTTACGCGATGGTCGCCCTCACGGATCTGGCGATGCAGCCCGAAGAGGCGCTGACCTCGCTGGGCGACATCTCGCGGCGGCAGGACATCTCGCTGCCCTATCTCGAACAGCTCTTCGTGAAGCTGCGACGCGCGGGGCTCGTGTCGTCGGTGCGCGGGCCCGGCGGCGGCTATCGGCTGGCGCGCGCGCCGGACGCGATCCGGGTGTCGGACATCCTCGGGGCCGTGGACGAGACCGTATCCGCGATGGAGACGGGGGCCGGCGCCAAGGGCGGCTCGTCCGGCAGCCGGGCGCAGTCGATGACGAACCGTCTTTGGGAATCGCTTTCGGCCCATGTCTACGTGTTCCTGCATCAGACGCGGCTGTCGGATGTCGTGCAGAACGAATTGACCCCCTGTCCCGCGGTGCCCTCGCTCTTCGAAGTGGTGGACGAGTGATCGCGCCGGGGGGCCAGCCCCCCGGACCGAGCCCCAAGCCGGGGGGCCAGCCCCCCGGACCCCCCGAGGTATTTGAAGCCAGAGGAAGGAGCCCCCGGTGACCGAGCGGGTCTATCTCGACTGGAACGCGACGGCGCCCCTGCGGCCCGAGGCGCGCGCGGCGATGGTCGCGGCGATGGATGTCGCGGGCAACCCGTCGAGCGTGCATGGCGAAGGACGGGCGGCCAAGGCCGTGGTCGAGCGGGCGCGCGCCGAGCTGGCCGAGGCGTTCGGCGCGCAGGCGGCGGACATCGTCTTCGTGTCGGGCGCGACGGAGGCGGCAGCGCTGGCGATGGTCGACCGCGAGCTGGCCACCGCGCCCATCGAGCACGAGGCGGTCGCGGCCTGGGGCGACGGCGCGCTGGCCGTCGACGCGCGGGGGCAGGTCGCGGTTGCGGACCCGGCCAGGAGCGCCGTGCAACTGGCCAACAGCGAGACGGGCGTGATGCAGGATCTGCCCGCCGGGCTGGCCGTCAGCGACATGACGCAGGCCTTCGGCAAAGTCCCGGTCGCCTTCGACTGGTCGGGTGTCGAGATGGCACTGATCTCGGCCCACAAGCTGGGCGGGCCGAAGGGAATCGGCGCGCTGGTCCTGCGTCGCGGGCTCGACGTGGCCGCGCAGATCCGGGGTGGCGGCCAGGAGATGGGGCGTCGGTCGGGCACCGAGAACATCGTCGGGATCGCGGGGTTCGGGGCCGCGGCCACGGCGGCGGCCCGCGATCTGGCGGACGGGGTCTGGGACCGGGTTGCGGAACTTAGAACTTTTCTAGAAACAAGTCTTGAGAGCGACGCCAATCCGACTATTTTAGTCGGAAAGGAGTCGCGGCGCCTGCCGAATACTTCTAGTCTCATCACGCCGGGCTGGCGCGGCGAGACGCAGGTGATGGCGCTCGATCTCGCGGGGTTCGCCGTATCGGCGGGCTCGGCCTGCTCGTCGGGGAAGGTGCGCTCCAGCGCGGTCCTCGGGGCGATGGGCTACGGACCGGGCGAAGCCGATTGCGCGATCCGCGTGTCGCTCGGGCCCGACGTGACGATGGAACAGGTGGAGCGCTTCGTCGCGACCTTCCGCCGCTTGAGAGACAGGAGACGGATATGACGGCTCTCGACGATGTGCAGGTCAAGGACGGCGTCGACGCCGAAACCGTCGAGGCGGTGAAGTCGCTTTCGGGCACCTACAAGCATGGCTGGAACACCGAGATCGAGATGGAGTATGCGCCCAAGGGCCTCTCCGAGGACATCGTGCGCCTGATCTCCGAGAAGAACGAAGAGCCCGAGTGGATGCTGGAATGGCGCCTTCAGGCCTATCGCCGCTGGGTGCAGATGACCGAGCCGAAATGGGCGATGGTCCAGTACCCGGAGATCGATTTCCAGGACCAGTACTACTATGCGCGCCCGGCGAGCATGACCGAGAAGCCCAAGTCGCTGGATGACGTCGATCCGAAGCTGCTGGAGACCTACAAGAAGCTCGGCATCCCCCTGAAGGAACAGGCGCTCCTGGCCGGGGTCGAGCCCGCGCCCGAGGACCGCAAGGTCGCCGTCGACGCCGTGTTCGACAGCGTCTCGGTCGGCACGACCTTCAAGGCGGAGCTGGCCAAGGCCGGCGTGATCTTCTGCTCCATCTCGGAGGCCATCAAGGACCACCCCGAACTGGTGAAGAAATATCTCGGCTCGGTCGTGCCGCAGTCGGACAACTACTACGCCACGCTGAACTCGGCGGTCTTCTCGGACGGGTCCTTCGTCTACATCCCCAAGGGCGTGCGCTGCCCGATGGAGCTGTCGACCTATTTCCGCATCAACGCCGAGAACACGGGCCAGTTCGAGCGCACGCTCATCATCGCCGACGAGGGGTCCTACGTGTCCTATCTCGAAGGCTGCACCGCGCCGCAGCGCGACGTGGCACAGCTTCATGCCGCCGTGGTCGAGCTGGTGCTGCTCGACGACGCGGAGATCAAGTATTCGACCGTCCAGAACTGGTTCCCCGGCGATGAGAACGGCAAGGGCGGCATCTACAACTTCGTCACCAAGCGGGCCGATTGCCGGGGCGCGCGTTCCAAGGTGATGTGGACCCAGGTCGAGACCGGCTCGGCGGTGACGTGGAAGTATCCGTCCTGCATCTTGCGGGGCGACGATACGCAGGGTGAGTTCTATTCCATCGCTATCGCCAACAACTTCCAACAGGCCGATACCGGCACCAAGATGGTGCATCTGGGAAAGAACACCAAAAGCCGGATCGTCTCGAAGGGGATCTCGGCGGGGAAGGCCCAGAACACCTATCGGGGCCTCGTCTCGATGCATCCGAAGGCGAAGAACTCGCGCAACTACACGCAATGCGACTCGCTTCTGATCGGGTCGGAATGCGGCGCGCACACGGTTCCGTATATCGAGGTGAAGAACAACTCGAGTCGGGTGGAGCACGAGGCGACGACCTCGAAGGTGGACGACGATCAGCTCTTCTATTGCCGTACGCGCGGCATGGACGAGGAGGAGGCCGTGGCTCTGGTGGTCAACGGGTTCTGCAAGGAGGTGCTGCAGGCCCTGCCGATGGAATTTGCCATGGAAGCGCAGCAGCTCGTCGCGATCTCGCTGGAAGGCTCGGTGGGGTGAACGACGCGGCCGAGGCGACCCCGCGCGTCCGACGGCGCGACCGCGTGCTGTTGCACGAGGTGGCCGGAGGCGTGGCCCTCGGGCGGCGCGTCCGCGTGACCGAGATCGGTGCGCGCCAGACCAAGGAGGCGCCGCCCTACGGCGCGCTTCGGGCCGCCGGCATGGCCCACGTGACCGCCTTCGAGCCCGAGCCCGACGCCTACGCGGCGCTCGTGGCCGACGCGCCCGAGCACACGACTGTCCACCCGCTGGCCATCGGCGCGCCGGGGCCCGCCACGCTCTATGCGCACAAGATCGCGTCGCTGACCTCGATCTTCCCGTTCAGCGCGCCCGCCGCGCGGTTCCTTGGGAAGGGGTTCTGGGTCAACCGGCCCGTGACCGAGATCCCCGTCGACCTGGTGGCTCTGGACGACGTGCCCGGGCTCGCCGATGGGATCGACATCCTGAAGATGGACATCCAAGGGGCCGAGCGCGACGCGATCGAGGGCGGGCGCCGCGCCCTGTCCGAATGCATGGTCGTGATCCCCGAAGTCCGGTTCTACCGGATGTATGACGGCGAGCCGATGCTGGCCGAGCTGGACCAGAGCCTGCGCGCGCAGGGCTTCGTGCTGCACAAGTTTCTGCATCAGAAGTCGGTGATCTCGCCCAGCCCTCAGGCCAAGCGGCTGGAGAAGGCGGGCGTGCGCAACCAGCTTCTGGACGGCGACGCGGTCTATATCCGGTCGATTGAGGACCCCGAGACCGTGACGACGGATCAGCTCAAGGTGCTGGCGCTTGCGGCGGCGTCGGTCTTCGACAGCCCGGATCTCTGCTGCCACTGCCTGCACCTGCTGACCCTGCGCGGGGCCGTCGCTCCCGACCTTGCCGAAACCTTTGCCCGCCGGGCCGTGCCCGCGATGGACGAACTGACCTGAAGACCGCCCCGACGGGCGGCGTTGAGAGGATGCCGAGATGCTGAAGATCGAGAACCTGCACGTGAAGCTGGAAGACGAGGACAAGCGGATCCTCAAGGGTGTCGACCTGGAGGTCGAGGCCGGCAAGGTGCACGCCATCATGGGCCCGAACGGGTCGGGCAAGTCGACGCTGTCCTACGTGCTGTCGGGGCGTGGCGGATACGAGGTGACCGAGGGCGCGGCGACGCTCGACGGCGCGGACATCCTGGAGATGGAGCCCGAGGAGCGGGCTGCGGCCGGCCTCTTCCTCGCGTTCCAGTACCCGGTCGAGATCCCCGGCGTCGGCAACATGACGTTCCTGCGGACCGCAGTGAACGCCCAGCGCAAGGCGCGCGGCGAAGACGAGCTGTCGGCAGGCGACTTCCTCAAGGTGATCCGCGCCAAGGCCAAGACCCTCAAGATCGACGCGGATATGCTGAAGCGGCCCGTAAATGTGGGCTTCTCGGGAGGCGAGAAGAAGCGCAACGAGATCCTTCAGATGGCGATGCTCGAGCCGAAGATGTGCATCCTCGACGAAACCGACAGCGGCCTCGACGTGGATGCGATGAAGCTGGTGGCCGATGGCGTGAACGCGCTCCGCGATGCCGGTCGCGGGTTCCTGGTCATCACGCATTATCAGCGGCTGCTCGATCACATCAAACCGGACGTGGTGCACATCATGGCCGAAGGTCGCATCGTGAAGACGGGCGGGCCCGAGCTGGCGCTTGAGGTCGAGACCAACGGCTATGGCGACATCCTGGGCGAGGTGGCCTGATGGCGGAGCGAGCGACCTCCGACATTCTGGACCGACGCCTGGCCCTGCCTGCGGGGGGCGGCTGGCTGGGCCGGGCGCGACGCGACGCGGCCGATCGGCTGCGCGCAGTTGGCCTGCCGGGTCGGCGCGACGAATACTGGCGCTACACCGATCCCGCGCCGCTGACCGACCCCGCCCCGCGGATCGAGGCCAGCGCCGATGACGGTGATCCGTTCGCCGGGTTCGACACCTGCACGATCACGGTGGATGCGGATGGCGTCTCGCTGCCGGACGACCTGCCCGACGGGGTCGAGATCGCGACGCTGGCCGAGGCCGGCGCGGCCGATATCCACTGGGCGCGCGACCTCTACGGCACGCTCGAGGCGGCGGGTTCGCGACCGGTATCGCGGCCGCTCGCCATGCTGAACACGGCGATGGCGACCTACGGGCTGGTAATCCGCGCCACCGGCAAGGTCGCCCGTCCGATCCACATCCGCACAACCGGCGACGGCGATGCGATGCATCACCATGTCGTCCGCGTCGAAAGCGGGGCGGAGCTGACCATCCTGAAATCCGGCACCGGGGGCGCACGCGCCAACACCGTGACCGAGGTGGACGTGGCCGATGGCGGCATCTGCCACCATCTGCGCATCCAGGGCCCCGATCACGGGCGCCACGTCAACACCCATATCTTCGCCCGGCTGGGCGCCGAGGCGGTGCTGAAGTCCTTCACCCTCTCGGCCAACGGCGCGCTGACGCGCAACGAGGGCGTGATCGACATCATCGGCGACGATGCGGTGGCACAGATCGCGGGCGCGGCCTTCGGGCGTGGTGACTTCCACCACGACGACACGGTCTGGGTCACCCACGGCGCGCTGAACGGCGAAAGCCGGCAGGTCTTCAAGAAGGTCCTGCGCGACGGGGCGGTGGGCGTGTTCCAGGGCAAGATCCTCGTCAAGGAAGGCGCGCAGAAGACCGATGGCTACCAGATCAGCCAGTCGCTGCTGCTTGACGACGACAGTCAGTTCCTCGCCAAGCCCGAGCTCGAGATCTATGCCGACGACGTCGCCTGTTCGCATGGGTCCACCACCGGCGCGATCGACGAGACGGCGCTCTTCTACCTGCGCTCGCGCGGGGTGCCCGAGCGGGTGGCGACCGATCTTCTGGTTCTGTCGTTCCTCGCCGAAGCAACCGACGAGATCGAGGATCCGGCCCTGCGCGAGCACGTGATGGACCGCATGGCGGATTGGCTCGCCCGCGACTGATGTCGGTCACGCGCGACATCCCCCGGGCCTGGATCCGGCCGCGTCAGGTCATGGCCGAGCACATGGCGCGCGGCACGGGCGACAGCGCGGCGTTCATCTTCCTGATGGCCGGGTGCTTCCTTCTGTTCGTCTCACGCCTGCCGGTCCTGTCGCGGCAATCCTTCCTGACGGGCGAGGACTTCATGGTCCAGATGGGCGGCACGCTGATGGCGCTCGTGTTCGTACTGCCGTTGATCATCATCGCGCTGGCCTTCGTGGCGCATTTTCTGGCCAAGCTCGCGGGCGCACCGGGCACCGCCGAGGGCGCGCGGGTCGCGACGGCCTGGTCGCTTCTGGCGGCGTCGCCCGCGATGCTGCTCAACGGGTTGACCGAAGGGTTCCTCGGGGCGGGTCCGGCCCTACAGCTCGTCGGCCTCGTGGCGTTGGGCGGGTTCATCTGGATCTGGGTCAACTCGCTCTACGCGGCGGAGTGGGCCCGGTGATCGCGATCCTCCGATCCGGCCTGCGGAGCTTCCTGCGCGACCCGATGGGCGCGCTCGAGGAGATGCGGGACATCGCGCCGGCCGCGTCGGTCGCGGTCATGGCGCTGGTCGCCGCGGGACTGATCCACGTCGTGCTGGACCACCTCGCCGGGGCCTGGGCCTTTCCGCACTCGTTCGAGCCGGGGGGCAAGCGCGCGGGCGGACCGGTCGTCGGGACGCTCGTGGTGCTGTCGCGCCTCTTCGGCACGGCGGCGGGCCTGTGGCTGGTCGCGCGGGTGCTCGGGCAGCCGGTGCGATGGGCGCTGGCCATGTGGATGGTCGTTCCCTTCGCACTGGCCGAGATCGGCCTCGACCTGCTGGAGCTGTCGACGGCGGCGATCCACGAATTGACGACGCTCAACCTGTATGGCGGTCTGTTCTTGATCGGGTTCACCGGCACGCTGCTGGTGCTGATCGCGTCGGTGAAGGCCGCGCTGCCGGGGCGCGACTGGCTGGGTGCACTCGGCGCCAGCGTGGTCATCTGGGGCGGCGGCACCTACATCCCCTTTCTGGTCCTGCCGATTGCGGGCATCCTCCATCTGACGGAACGCGCGAAATGATCGACGTCGAAGCCATCCGCGCGCAATTTCCGATCCTGTCCCGACAGGTGAACGGCAAGCCGCTGACCTATCTCGACAACGGCGCCTCGGCGCAGAAGCCGCAGGTCGTGCTCGACACCATCCAGCGCGCCTATGCCGAGGAATATTCCAACGTTCATCGCGGGTTGCACACGCTCTCGACCATTTCGACCGAGAATTACGAGGGCGTGCGCGGCACCGTCGCGCGCTTCATCGGCGCGCCGTCCGAGGATCACGTCGTCTTCACCTCCGGCACGACCGAGGGCATCAACCTCGTCGCCTATGGCTGGGCCATGCCGCGGATGGAGGCGGGCGACGAGATCGTTCTGTCGATCATGGAGCATCACGCCAACATCGTGCCGTGGCATTTCCTGCGCGAGCGGATGGGCGTGAAGATCGTGTGGGTCGACGTTGACGTGAACGGCGACCTCGACCCGCAGGCGGTGCTGGACGCGGTGACCGACCGCACGAAGCTTATCGCGGTCACGCATATGTCGAACGTGCTGGGAACCGTGGTGGACGTCGCTACGATCTGCGAGGGCGCGCGCCCCCGGGGCGTGCCGGTGCTGGTCGACGGCAGCCAAGCGGCGGTCCACATGCCGGTCGACGTCGCGGAACTCGGCTGCGATTTCTACGCGATCACGGGGCATAAGCTATACGGACCAAGCGGTTCGGGGGCGATCTTTATCCATCCCGACCGCATGGCCGAGATGCGCCCCTTCATGGGCGGTGGCGACATGATCCGCGACGTCCACCGCGACGAGGTCATCTATAACGACCCGCCAATGAAGTTCGAGGCGGGCACGCCGGGTATCGTCCAGACCATCGGCATGGGCGCCGCGCTGGAATGGATGATGGGCGTCGGTATGGCCGAGATCGCCGACCATGAACGGGGCTTGCGGGATTATGCGCGCGACCGGCTCGACGGGCTGAACTGGCTGAATGTGCAGGGCCGTTCGGCGGGCAAGGGCGCCATCTTCTCGTTCACGATCGATGGTGCGGCCCATGCGCATGACATCTCGACCGTGCTCGACAAGAAGGGTGTCGCCGTCCGCGCGGGCCAGCACTGTGCCCAGCCGCTGATGGAGCATATGGGCCTGACCGCGACCTGCCGGGCGAGCTTCGGGGTCTACAACACGCGCGCCGAGGTCGATGTCCTCATCGACGCGCTCGAGCTGTGTCACGACCTATTCGCCTGAGGTCGTAAACTCCGCGACTTTGGCGCCGGTGATGCGCTGCAGGTCTGCCGGGGCGACCGGGAAGATGTGGCGCGGCGTGCCCGCGGCGGCCCAGACCGTTCCGAATGCCAGAAGGCGCGCGTCCATCCAGATCGGCACCTCCGATATCAGCCCGACCGGCGACACGCCCCCGATCGCGAAGCCGGTGACCCGGCGCACCGTCGCCGCGTCCGCCCGCGTCAAAACTCCACCGGCAAGGGTCGCGGCGCGGTCCGGGTCGACCTGGTTGCCGCCTGCCGTCAGGAACAGCGCGCATCCGTCGCCCTGACCGAACAGGATCGATTTCGCGATCTGGTCTAGCTCGCAGCCGACGGCGGCCGCGGCTTCGGCGGCGGTGCGGGTCTGGTCGGACATCTCGACGGGGCGGGCATCGAGGCCCGCGGCATCGAGCGCGGCGGTCACGCGGCGAAGGCTCTTGCTCATGGGGCGATTTCTGCCCGTTGACGCCGGAGGCCGCAACGGGCCTGATCCCGTCCATGTTCCGCTCGCGCATCACGCAGGCCCCGATCCCCTTCGATCCCGCCGCGGGCGCCGATGCGGTCGCAGCCCTTGCACCGCCCCCGGAGGTGGCCCCGCTGATCGCAGGGGCCGCCGGGTGCAGCCCGTTCCTCGCCATGGGCATGGCGCGGGAGCGGGAGTGGCTCGCCGGCCTCTGGGATGCGGCGCCCGAGGACATCCTCGACGGTCTCTTGGCCGAAACGGCACGGATCGACGGCGATCCGAAGCCCTCCCTGCGCGTTCTAAAGCGCCGGATCGGCCTGCTGGTCTCGCTTTGCGACCTCGGCGGTGTCTGGCTTGTGATGGAGGCGACTGCGGCGCTCACGCGGTTCGCCGACGCCGCCACCGATGCCGCGTTGGCTGACGCGCTTGGGCGCCACGCCAAGGGGCCGGTCGAGGGCGATGGCAGCCTCGTGGCCATCGCGATGGGCAAGATGGGCGCGTTCGAACTCAACTATTCCAGCGATATCGACCTCGTCCTGCTGTTCGACGAAAGCCGCTACGATCCGTCCGACTACGGGACGGCGCGCGCGATCCTCCTGAAGGCCGCGCGGACGGCGATGGCCACGCTTTCGGACGTCACGGCGGAAGGCTACGTCTTCCGCACCGACCTGCGCCTGCGCCCCGATCCCGGCTCCACCCCGATCGTCCTCTCGATGGAGGCGGCGGAGCGCTACTACGAGGCCATGGGGCGCGCGTGGGAGCGGGCGGCCTGGATCAAGGCGCGGGCCTGCGCAGGGGCCGTCGAGGCGGGCGAGGGGTTCGTCGCGCGGCTCGCGCCCTTCGTCTGGCGGCGGCACCTCGATTTCGCCGCCGTGCAGGACGCGCATGACATGCGGCTGCGGATTCGCGACCACAAGGGCCTCGGCGGGCCGCTGGACCTCGCGGGGCACCACATCAAGCTGGGGCGCGGCGGCATCCGCGAGATCGAGTTCTACGCCCAGACCCAGCAGATCATCGCGGGCGGGCGGGACCGCTCGCTCCGGGTCCGCCCGACGCTCGAGGCGCTGGACCGACTGGTCGAGGCCGGGTGGCTCGGGGCCGAGACCCGCGACGTGCTGGCCCCGAACTATGTCCACCTGCGCCGGGTCGAGCACGCGCTCCAGATGGTGCAGGATGCGCAGACCCACGTGATGCCGCGCGACGCGGACGGGCTGCGCCGGATCGCGAACCTGTTGGGCGAGGGCGAGGCCGACGCGTTCCTCGCCGACCTGCGCGACCGGATCGGTGCGGTCGAGCGGATCGTGGACCCGAGCTTCAAGCCCGACGCGCCGGCGCCGGATGCGCCCGACGCGATCGAGGGCGCGGCGGCGGTGACCGACCGCTGGCCGACATATCCCGCGCTGCGCTCCGAGCGGGCGCGGACGATCTTCGCGCGGCTGCGACCCCGGCTCCTGCGCGAACTGGGGGGTGCAGCGCGCCCGGCCGAGGCGCTTTCGGCCTTCGACGACTTCCTGCGCGGGCTGCCCGCGGGGGTGCAGATCTTTTCGCTCTTCGAGGCCAAGGACGAACTCGTCTCGCTCATCGCCGATATCTGTGCGACCGCCCCCGATCTCGCGCGCTACCTGTCGCGCAACGCGGATGTGCTCGACGCCGTGATCGACGGGCGCTTCTTTGCGGACCTGCCCGAGCGGTGGGAGCCGCCCGCT
Organism: Jannaschia halovivens; assembly: GCF_046452375.1. NCBI lineage: Bacteria > Pseudomonadati > Pseudomonadota > Alphaproteobacteria > Rhodobacterales > Roseobacteraceae > Jannaschia > Jannaschia halovivens. The sequence continues at coordinate 414,992 of NZ_JBKFDJ010000001.1, forward strand.
CCCGACGACGATTACGAGGCGACGCTGATCGCGCTCCGGCGCTGGCACCGGGAGCGGCACTTCCGCATCGGCGTGCACTTGCTGCGCCGTCTTGCGCCGCCCGAGACCGCGTCCCGTCGTTATGCCGCTCTGGCCGACGCGACGCTGGCCGGGGCCTGGGCCGCCGCCGAAGCAGAGACCGCGCGGCGCTATGGGCGCGTGCCAGGCTTGGCGCTCGCAGGAATCGGGATGGGATCGCTCGGGGCCGGGCGGCTGAACGCGCGCTCGGACCTCGACCTCGTGGTGCTGCACGATGGCGGAGAGGGGGTGTCCGACGGCGCCCGCGCACTGCCGCCCGCCCAATGGGCCGCGCGGTTCACCCAGACGCTGATCACCGCGCTCTCGGCGCCGATGGGGGATGGGCGGCTCTACGAGGTGGATATGCGCCTGCGCCCCTCGGGGCGGCAGGGGCCGGTGGCGACGGCCCTGTCGGGTTTCCGCACCTATCAGGCCAACGAGGCCTGGGTCTGGGAGCACATGGCGCTCACGCAGGCGCGACCCTTGGCGGGCTCGCCCGAGGTCGGCGCGGCGGCGATGGCGGCGCGGGCCGAGGTGCTGGCCTCCTCGCGTTTCGCACCCGACGAGATCTTGCGCGGCCTCGCCGAGATGCGCGCGCGGGTCCGCGCGGCGGAACGGGTCGGCGGCGGACTTTCGGTCAAGGTCGGGGCGGGTCGGTTGCAGGACATCGCGCTGGTGGCGCAGGCCCACATGTTGATCGCGGCGGCGTCCGGCGGTGAGATCGCCCGCACGGTCGACGCGCAGCTCGCCACGGACGGATGGCTGCCGCCGGAAGCCTGCGCGACGCTGGCCGAAACCCACGCGCGCCTGTCGGATGTCCAGCAGATGCTGCGCCTGATCACCGCCGACGATCCGCCCGGCGATCTGGGGACGGGGGGGCTGTCCCTCCTCGCCGCGATTACGGGCAGCGACGATGTCGCGGCGTCCTGCGATGTCGCCGCCGGACGCGCCGAGGCCGCGATCGACGCTGCGCTGGACCGGGCCGGTCTGTCAGGATAGCGCGGGCGGCAGCATCGGGAGTGCGCGACATGGTGGCAAAGGACGGGCAGGGGCCGGACGACCCAAAGGGGTTGATCCACGAGGCGTATCGCATCGACGGCATCACGGCCTCGGAATGCCGGACGATCTTCCTCGACTGGGCACTGACAGTCGAGGATGCGGCGGCGGCGATCCCGCGCCTGCTGGACGGGCGACCCGACGGACATCCCATGACCCAGGTCCTGCGCGAGGGGCTGGGCGCGTCGCCCCGGGGACGGCGCGGCGGTCGCGCCGCACGGGTGCGCGATTAGCCCCGGACGGGTGTGCCGTGGGTGCCCCGCTCGCGGTAGGGCGTGGTGCCGTAATGCGCGCGGTAGCATTTCGAGAAATGCGAGGGCGAGGTGAAGCCGCAGGCCAGCGCGACGTTGATGATCGACATATCCGTCTGCATCAGCAGGTTGCGTGCCTTCCCCAGCCGCAGTTCCATGTAGTATTTCTTCGGGCTTCGGCTGAGATACCGGCGAAAGAGCCGCTCCAGTTGCCGCGTCGACATGCCGACATCTGCGGCGAGGATCGACGGGCTGATCGGCTCCTCGATGTTCTGCTCCATCTCGCGGATGACCTGGCTCAGGCGCGGGTGGCGGACGCCGATCCGGGTGGGGATCGACAGGCGCTGCGTGTCCTGATCAGTGCGGATGGACGAATAGATCAACTGGTCCGCGACAAGCGCCGCCAGCCCTTCGCCATGATCCTGCGCGATGATGTGCAGCATCAGGTCGACCGAGGCGGTGCCGCCGGCGGTCGTGATGCGCTTACCGTCGGCAGTGAAGATCGACTTGGTCAGCTCGATCTCGGGAAATTCCTCGGCGAAGCTGTCCTGGTTTTCCCAGTGGATCGTCGCGCGCTTGCCGTCGAGCAGACCCGCAACGGCCATCGTCCAGGACGCCGTGCAGAGCCCGCCGATCGTCACGCCGCGACGGGCCTCGCGGCGGAGCCAGCTGACGAGGCGCTTGGTCGTGGCCGAGGCCACGTCGATGCCGCCGACCAAAAGCAGCGCGTCGTCCCGCGAGATCTCCTCAAGGTCGCGGTCCAGCATGAAGCTCGTGCCCGCCGAGCAGGTGATCGTGCCGCCACCTTCGCCCACCAACTCCCACGAATAGAGTTCGGCCCCCGCCATGCGGTTGGCGATGCGGAGCGCGTCCACGGCGCTGGCGAAGCACATCAGCGTGAATCGGTCGAGCAGAACGAAGATGAATTTTCGAGGCTTCGCCGGAGCCGTGATCTCGATCGCGGCGGGGCGGGCCGGGGCCACTTCGACGGGGTAAGTACTGTCACCCATGGCGGGCGTCCTCGTTCGCGGAAACAGACGCGTCGCACGCGATCCTGTGACCGGGAAAGCCCAAACCGGCGTCGGGATCAAGCGAATTGGCGCATCGGGTTCTGGTGGCCGACGGTGGTTTGCGGTAGGGCCGGGCTCCAGACAGACAGACGAGGTGCCGAGCATGGCCTGGACCAAGAGCGACTGGAGAGCGAAACCGCGGGTGCAGATGCCCGATTACCTCGATGCGGGCGCGCTGGGCGCCGTCGAGGCCCGGCTGGGACAGTACCCGCCGCTGGTCTTCGCGGGCGAGGCACGAACGCTGCGATCCGAGCTTGCGGCCGCCGGCCGGGGTGAGGCGTTCCTCCTGCAGGGCGGCGACTGTGCCGAGAGCTTCGCGGAGTTCTCCGCCGACACGATCCGCGACACGTTCAAGGTCATGTTGCAGATGGCGATGGTCCTGACCTTCGGGGCCAAGGTGCCGGTGGTGAAGGTCGGTCGGATGGCCGGTCAGTTCGCCAAGCCCCGCTCCGCCCCGACCGAGGTGAAGGACGGCGTCGAGCTGCCCAGCTACCGCGGCGACATCATCAACGAGCTGGACTTCACGGAGGCCGCGCGCATCCCGAACCCGGCCAAGATGCTCGAGGCCTACACGCAGGCGGCGGCGACGCTGAACCTGCTGCGCGCCTTCTCGAAGGGCGGGTTCGCCGATGCGCACAAGGTGCACCAGTGGACGCTTGGCTTCGTCGAGGGCGAGCGCGCCGCGCAGTACCGCGACATGGCGGGCCGCATCCAGGACACGCTGGATTTCATGACCGCCGCCGGTGTGACGGGCAACAACGATGAGCTGACGACGGTCGACTTTTACACTTCGCACGAAGCGCTTCTGCTCGAATACGAAGAGGCGCTCTGCCGCCAGGACAGCCTGACGGGCAACTGGCTTGCCGGGTCGGGGCACATGATCTGGATCGGCGACCGCACGCGCCAGCCCGATGGGGCCCATGTCGAGTTTTGCCGCGGCGTGCTGAACCCGATCGGCCTGAAATGCGGCCCTACGACCACCGAGGAGGACCTCAAGGTCCTGATCGACACGCTGAACCCCGAGAACGAGATGGGGCGCCTGACCCTGATCGCGCGCTTCGGGGCCGGCAAGGTCGGCGACCACCTGCCGCGTCTCATCAAGACGGTGCAGGAGATGGGCGCGAACGTCGTCTGGACCTGCGACGCGATGCACGGGAACACGATCAAGTCGTCCACCGGCTACAAGACGCGCCCCTTCGACAGCGTGCTGCGCGAGGTTCAGGAGTTCTTCGCGATCCACCGCGCCGAGGGCACGGTGCCGGGCGGCGTGCATTTCGAGATGACGGGCCAGGACGTGACCGAATGCACCGGCGGCGTGCGCGCCGTCACCGACGAAGACCTGTCGGACCGCTACCACACCGCCTGCGATCCTCGCCTCAACGCGTCGCAATCGCTTGAGCTGGCCTTCCTCGTGGCCGACGAGCTTTCGGGTCTGCGGGCCGAGCGGCAGCGCGCCGCGTCCTGATCCCGCCCCGGTCCGCGCCTCAGGGCGCGGGCTGGGCTTTCAGCCACGTCAGCGCCGCGTCTTCGGTTTCGAAGGCGCGCGCTTCGACCGGCATGACTTTGCCCATCGCCTCGACCAGACCGCCCGCCACGCCGGGGGCGTTCGAGACGACGTAGTTCCGGACCTTGGCCAAGGACGCGACCCGTGCCTTGAGACTGTCGAGCGACAGGCCCGCGCCGGCCTCCGCGGTCGCGTCCGTGTCGAACTGCAAAAGCATGTCGACCTTCGTCGGAGCGGCATCAAACACCTCCAGCATATGTTCGGACATCGCGGTCATATCGTCTCGCGTGACCTCGGCGACGATCCGGAACGCATGGAGGTGAGGCAGGTCGGTCGGGATTTCCCGAATGGTTGGCGTGACGAACATCTGGGCCTCCGGGACCGTTGAATGCCATCTGAACGCACCCCCACGGTCGCCGTTCCCTACTTCACGACGCGAAGCCACGGTACGGCGGATGGGCCCGGCGCATAGGGCGTCGCAGCCTCGGCCAACTCCATCGGCAACGGCGCCGCGCGATCCGTCGCGCGCCGCATCGGATGGTGTTCGGACCGGGCGGTCGCGCGCAGGCGGTGGCCGGTCACCGAGAAGCGGCGGGGGGCGTCCCCGGCGATCACGCGGTCGGTCACGACGACGACCTGCGCCTTGGTGACCGCGAAGGCCGCGTCCAGCAGGGGCAGGATCAGCATCTTCGCCCCCACGACGCCCTCGGAGCCTTCGCAGGCTAGGTCCAGCTCGGTGGCGAGCCCCGTTTCGAACACCTCCTCGACCAGCGCGGTGGCGCGGTCGCGGTCGGGCAGCGCGAAGAACGCCTTGATCGGCAACCCGCGCACGTCCATGCCCATCAGATCGCGCATCACGCGCCCGCCCAGCCGAACCCGCACCGTGCCCGCGCGCACGCGGTCGATGATCATCGAATGCCCGACAGTGACGCGCATCGCGTTCGGATCCAGCGCGTCGCGACGCGGCAGCGCGGTGCCCCTGCGCAGTGACAACCAGTAGCGCCACGCCTCTTCGAGGATCGGCGACGACCGCATCGTGGCGAACCCCCGCGCCGCGTCGCCCGTCGAAATACGCGTGATCACCACGTCCCGCGTCGTGTCGTCATAGCCCGCCATGTGTCGTCCCTCGTGTGCCGCGCCCCGGTTCCGCCCTCCAAGTGACGCAAACGGGGCGCAAGCCCGCCACCCGGCGGCATAATTATGGCAAGCCGTCACGAAATGCTCGCATTTCCTTCACCAACGGTTAACGGCTCGGGCCGCTGGACGGGCGCGCGGGCAGCCGCTAGGCCGGGGCCCATGAAGTCGATGACGGGATATGCGGCGCTGGATCGCGACGGGCGCCGCTGGGAGATCCGATCCGTCAACGCGCGCGGGCTGGACCTGCGGCTGCGCCTGCCCGACGTGGCAGGGCTTGAGCCGCCGATCCGCGCGGCGGTGGCGGGCGTTGCGGCGCGCGGAAACGTCACGCTGGCATTGCGTCTCTCGGATAGCGGCGCGGGGGCGGCCCGGCTGGATGCGGCGGGGCTGGATCGCGCGCTGGCCGCGCTTGCCGATGTCGAGGCGCGGGCCGACCTGCCGCTGGCCCCCGTGACGGCGGCCGACATCCTGTCGCTTCGCGGGGTCTGGGAAGCGGGCGAGGCCGCGCCGCCCGCGCTGTCGGTGCTGACCGCCGACCTCGCCGAACTGGTCGCGGCCTTCGCCGCCGACCGTGCCCGCGAAGGGGCGGCGCTCCACGCGCTGCTGGCGGCCCGCGTGGACGAGATCGCGGCCCTGACGGATGCCGCCGCGGACCTCGCGCCCGCCCGTGCCGCCCATCAGGCCGAAGCTCTGCACGCGGCGCTGGGGCGCCTGACCGGGGCGGCGATGGACGATGCGCGCATCGCCTCCGAGATCGCGGCGCTGGCGATCAAGTCCGACATCACCGAGGAGATCGAGCGCCTGCGCACCCATGTCGCCGCGGCCCGAACGCTTTTGGCCGAGGACGCGCCCGTGGGGCGTCGGCTGGACTTCCTGACGCAGGAATTCAACCGCGAGGCCAACACGCTCTGCTCGAAGTCCGGCATGCCGGAACTGACGACGATCGGCCTCGACCTCAAGGCCGCCATCGACCGCCTGCGCGAGCAGGTCCAGAACGTGGAATGACGAAATGAGCCTGCGCCGCGCCGATATGATCCAGGGCATTCGCCGCGGCCTCGCGGTCATCCTGTCCAGCCCGTCGGGGGCGGGGAAGTCGACGCTCGCGCGGCGGCTGATGGTCTGGGACGAGAGCCTGAGCTTCTCGGTCTCGGCCACGACGCGCCCGCCCCGCGAGGGCGAAGCCGAAGGGGTCGACTACTATTTCCGGTCGCGCGACGAATTCGGAAAGATGATCCTCGACGGCGAGATGCTGGAACATGCCGAGGTCTTCGGGAACCACTACGGCAGCCCGCGCGCGCCGGTCGAGGCGGCGCTGTCGGCGGGGCGCGACGTGATCTTCGACATCGACTGGCAGGGCGGGCAGCAGATCCGCAACTCCTCACTCGGCCGGGACGTGGTGTCGATCTTCATCCTGCCGCCCTCCATCGCCGAGCTGGAGCGCCGGCTGCGCGAGCGGGGCCAGGACAGCGACGACGTGATCGCGGGCCGTATGGCCAAATCCGAGGCGGAAATCAGTCATTGGGCCGAGTATGACTACGTGCTGGTCAACGACGACGTGGATGCCTGCGAGGCGCGGCTGCGCACGATCCTGACGGCCGAGCGTCTGCGCCGCGACCGCCAGCCCTGGCTCACCGATTTCACCCGCGCGCTTGGCGCGGAATTCCGCGAAAGGGAACGGCGATGATCTATGCGCTGGACGACATCCGCCCCGAGATCGGCGCGGAGGCCTGGGTCGCCCCCGATGCCAACGTCATCGGCCACGTCATCCTGCACGACCGCGCGAATATCTGGTTCGGCGCGACGCTCCGGGGCGATAACGAGCTCATAATCGTGGGCGAGGGGTCGAACGTGCAGGAGGCATGCGTCCTTCATACCGATCCCGGTTGCCCGCTGACGATCGGCGCCGATTGCACCATCGGCCACAAGGCGATCCTGCATGGCTGCACCATCGGGGACGGCTCGCTGGTGGGGATGGGGGCGACGGTGCTGAACGGGGCCGTCATCGGCAAGGGCTGCCTGATCGGCGCGGGCGCGCTGGTGACCGAGGGCAAGGTTATTCCCGACGGGTCGCTGGTCGTCGGCGCGCCGGGCAAACCCGTGCGGGAGCTGGACGAGGATGCGCGCGCGGGGCTGATCGCCTCGGCGCGGCACTACGTGGCAAACGCGGCGCGCTTCCGGGCCGGATTGCGCCCGCTGGGCTGAGGATCAGACGATCAGGCTCAGGTGGCGGGCGTCGGCGCTCACGGATACCGGGCGGCGGAGCGCACGCGAGAGCTTCGATAGGATGCCGAACTGCACCTCCGAGCCCTTGAGGTCCGACGGGACGCCGGCCTTTCCCAGCGACTGCCACAGCGGCTCGTCGATCTTGAGCCGTTCGGCATCGACATGCAGCACCCAGGCGGCCTCGTTGCGGATGACCTCGACCTTGCCGCCCCACGGGGTCGCCACCTCGATGCAGTTGAGCGCGAGACAGGCGAGGCGCATCTCGTCGCGCGACCGCTCGGCCTCGTCGCGCCAGAGGACGGTCGTACGCGTCTGGGCATACATCGCGCCCACGATCTCGCGCATTTCGCGGGCGGAGATGGGCTTGGCACTGGGGGCGGCAGCGCCGAAAGCCAGCCGGAAGAACCGGATGCGCGCGACCGCGGCATCGAGGGCGGACCGGATCAAGCCGATCTCGTCGCCGCCCGCCGCGCCCGACATCTCGAGCAATTCGAGCCCGTTGCCGATCGCGCCGATCGGGCTGACGAGGTCATGGCAGAGCCGCGACCCCAGCAGCGCCACGAGATCGGGTTCGTCGGCCGCGTCGCTCGCGCTAGGCTCCTTGGTATCCTTCATCGGAGAGCCTCCTTGAGCCACGACGCCCCTTCGATCTTCGAGCCAGGCATGCTCGTCCGCCATCCCGACCGGCCGGATTGGGGGCTGGGGCAGGTGCAGTCGGTCATCGACGGTCGCATCACCGTCAATTTCGAGCACGTCGGCAAGCAACTGATCGACGGTCGTCGCATCGGTCTCGTCCCCGTATTCGCATGACAGAGCCTTGCCATGGCGGTGGTTAACGGAACCTTAAGGATGGGGTGGACCGGCGCAATCCCGCAGGATGGCCCCTCGACATTGCGCCGCATCCCGCCGGGCGGTAACTCCGCCCGCGTGTCGTCCCAACTCTCCCTTGTCACGACGCGCGACCCGGACGCGGTCGCGGACGCGCTGGCGCTCCGGCGCGCGGTCTTCGTCGATGCCGGCGGCGCGGTTTCGGACGCGGATGCGTTCGACCACGGCGCCGAGCACCTGATCCTGCGCGACCCCGCCCGTCCCGAGATCGGCGTGGTCGGCACCCTGCGGATCGGGACCGGCTGGGCCTACACCGCGCGCGAGTTCGACCTGTCGCGCCTTGTCGCCTCCGGCCGCGCGATGATCGAGATCGGGCGCACCTGCCTGCATCCCGACTATCGCGGCGGGCTGGCCGGACTGAAATTGCTGCAGGGCGCGCTCGATGCCGCGACCGCGCGGGGTGCCGAATTGCTGGTCGGCACGGCCTCCTTCCCCGGCAGCGATCCGACCGCGCATCTCGATGCGTTGCGACGTCTCGCCAGCGACGCGCTGGCCCCCGAGGCCATCCGGCCCACCGCCCATGGCCCCGGTGCCATCGCCGTATCCGGCCCCGCGCCCCGCGCCGCGATGCGCACGGTCCCCCCGCTCATCAAGACGTATCTACGAGCGGGCGCGCGGGTCGGATCGGGGGCCTATTGCGACGCGGCCTTCGGGACGACCGATATCTGCATGGTGCTCGACCTCGCCGATCTGCGCCTGCCGCGCGGGCTGCGCGGATGATCTGGGACGACGCGCCGCAACCGGCGCCCGCGCGATTTTCCGCCAGCGACTGGCTGCGCGTCGCCATCCGGGGGCCGATCCTCGCGTCGGTCGTGTTCGGCCCACTCGTGGTGCTGCTGACCCTGCGTCTGGTCGAGCGTCCGATCCACGGGGTGCAGCGGCCCTGGACACCGTGGATCACTCAAGGCGTCTGCAAGACGGCGTTCCGCGTCCTCGGGATGGGGCGCGTGGTGCGCGGTGCGCCGATGCGGGGGACGGGCGCGGTCGTCGCGAACCATTCGTCCTGGCTCGATATCTTCGCGCTCAACGCCTCCAAGCGGGTCTATTTCGTCTCCAAGTCCGAGGTGGCGGGCTGGCCCGGCATCGGCTGGTTGGCGCGGGCCACGGGCACGGTCTTCATCCGCCGCGACCGCCGCGACGCCCGCGCCCAGCAGGCCCTGTTCGAAGACCGGCTGCGCGCGGGGCATCGGCTCCTGTTCTTTCCCGAGGGCACATCCACCGACGGACGCCGGGTGCTGGCTTTCAAGCCGACGCTCTTCGAAGCGTTCTTCTCGGCCGGGCTGCCGGGGATGCAGGTCCAGCCGGTCACGGTCGCCTATCACGCGCCGCCGGGTGCGGATGCGGCATTCTATGGCTGGTGGGGCGATATGGGGTTCGCCGAACACATGCTGCGCATGCTGGCCGCGCCCCGTCACGGCCGGGTCGAGATCGTCTATCATCCGCCCATCGAGGTGGCGGCCACCGGGGGTCGGAAGGCACTCGCGCGCATCACGGAGACCGTCATCCGGGCCGAGCTGGAGGCACAGGGCATCGCACCCTGAGGTTCAGCCCATCGCGTCGATGAGGCGGGCCAGCGCGGCGGCGGGATCGTCGGTGGCCCAGATCTCCTCGCCCAGCGCGATGAAATCCGCGACCGGGGCCAACGTCGCGATCGTCGCGTCGTCGAGCGCGCCCTCGGCCACGACCGGCAGTTCGATCATCTGCGACCACCAGGCGAAGAGTTCGGCATCGGCCCGCTCGCCATGGCCCAGCGCCGTGGCACCGGCCGGACCGAAGGCCACGTAATCCGCGCCAGCCTCGCCGGCGCCCATGCCGTCGTGACGCGAGGCGCCGCAGAAGGCACCGATGATCGGGTCGCCGCCCCAATCGGCGCGCAGTTTCCGCAGGCCGCGCGGGTCGGTCAGGTGGACGCCGTCGAGGCCCAGCCGTTCGACCAGACCCGCGTGATCGGTCACCACGAGGGGCACGTCGCGGGCATGGGCCACTTCGCGCAGCGCATCCGCGGCGCGGATCACCCGGTCCTCGTCGCGGGTGGCGAGGTCGAGGCGCAGGCAAGCGATGTCGTAGGTGTCGAGGATCGCGGCGAGGGTGTCGGCGAACCCCGCATCGATCTCGGGCGGGGTTACGAGGTAGATCTGCGGCTGGTCGGTCATGTGCGGTCCCCGTCTCTGCTGCCGGGGCCTAGCGGGCCGCTCGCGTCAGAACAAGCCCAGCACGAGTCCCATCAGCGCCATGCCGACCGTCGGATAGACACCGTCCATCCAGATCAGGCCGCGCGGGCGCTGCGAGAAGAGGACATTGGTGGCCACCCAGGGCGCGACCGCGAAGAGCCCCAGCCCCAGCCCGAGCATCAGGCCACCCCAGGGATCGGCGATCCCGGTTAGCCCGAGCACATAGGCCAGCATCGCGGCGACCACGACCGCGCAGAGGAAGCTGCCGACATATGGGACGGGATCCTTGCGGTTCACCGTCTCCTCGGTCAGGCCCGACGCGGCCATCCACCCTTTGCCGATGACGCCGTACCAGACGGCCCCGAAGACCCAAGCCGCGACGGCGGCGGCGGCGATGGAGAGAAAGACCATGGCATGTTCCCTTCGGTTCGCTTCGGGTTCGATCCTGCACCCTTCGTCCGTATCCGCCAAGCGTCGCGTTGCGCGGACGGCGCGCGCGGGGTAGGGCGCAGCCATGACTGACCATCAGCCCGCCTTCGTGCTCGTGCGCCCCCAGATGGGCGAGAATATCGGCGCCAGCGCGCGCTCCATGCTCAATTTCGGGCTTGAGCGGATGCGCGTCGTCGCCCCGCGCGACGGTTGGCCGAACGAGCGGGCGGTCGCGCTGGCCAGCGGCGCGGGACGGCTGCTGGATGCGGCGACGCTGCATGACGACACGGGCGCGGCGGTGGCCGATTGCAGCTTCGTCTTCGCGACGACCGCGCGCGACCGCGACCTGACCAAGCCCGTCTTCACGCCCGAGGCCGCCATGGCCGAGGCGCGCAGCCGCCTGGCCGAAGGGCAGCGCGTCGCGATCCTCTTCGGCCCCGAACGCACGGGGCTGGAGAACGACGACATCGCGCGGGCCAACGCGATCGTGTCGGTGCCCACGAACCCGGCCTTTCCGTCGCTCAACCTCGCACAATGCGTGCTCCTGATGGGCTACGAATGGGTGCGGGGCGCGCATGACGGCCCCGCGACCCGGACGGATATGGCGGGCACGGATTGGGCCAACCAAGCCGAACTGGACGCGCTGGCCGCGCATTACGAAGACCGCCTCGATGCCGCGGGATTCTTCTTTCCCGACGGCAAGGCGCCCGCGATGAAGCGCCACCTGCGCAACCTCTGGTCGCGGATGCCCCTGACGCGGGCGGACGTGCAGACCTTCCATGGCATGATGCGCCAGATGGTCCGCTGGAAGGAGCGCGGCTGACATCCGCGACGCGCGGTCCCATGGGGGTCGCGCTCGGTCGCCGGACGCCTTAGATCGGGGCCCAGACGGGACGGAGGCGACATGGCGAAGCGCGCGATTTTCGAGGATGTGGACACGGCCGCGCGGCCCGAGACGACGGGCGGCGTGATTGACGCGGCGCGCCGGGGCGACCGCGCGCTGGTGCGGGTCTGGCTCTGGGTGCTCCTCGCGCTGCTGGTGGTGATGATCGCGGTCGGCGGGCTGACGCGGCTGACCGATTCGGGTCTGTCGATCACCGAATGGGCGCCGCTCTCGGGGGCGATTCCGCCGCTGTCCGACGCGGATTGGCAGGCGGAGTTCGACGCCTATCGCGCGATCCCGGAATACGAGCTTCAGAACAAGGGCATGACCCTATCCGAGTTCCAGTTCATCTACTGGTGGGAATGGGGCCACCGTCAGCTCGGCCGCGTCATCGGCTTCGTCTGGGCCATCGGGTTCTTCGGTCTGCTTTTCACCCGCAGCATCCCGACCGGCTGGACCGGACGGCTGGCGGCGCTCGGTGTCCTTGGCGGGCTACAGGGCGCCATCGGCTGGTGGATGGTCTCGAGCGGGCTGACGGGCACGATGCTGGACGTCGCCTCCTATAGGCTCGCGACGCATCTGGGGCTGGCCTTCGTGATCCTGTCGCTGATCGCGTGGTACATCCTGTCGATGTCGCGCCCCGAGGCGGCCCTGCTTCAGGCGCGGCGCGCGGGCGATGCGCGGCTGGCGCGGTGGGGTACGATCCTCGTGGCCGGCATCTTTCTTCAGGTCGTCATCGGCGCGCTGGTCGCCGGGATCGACGCGGGGCGCGGCTACACCGACTGGCCGCTGATGGCGGGCGGGTTGACGCCGCCGGACATGTGGCGGCTCGAGCCATGGTGGCGCAACCTCTTCGAGAATGACGGCGCGGTGCAGTTCCTCCACCGCGTCACGGGCTATGTCCTTTTCGCCGTGATCGTCGCCGCTTGGCTGGCCGCGCGAAAGGGCGCGAACCGTGCGACGGGCGTGGCCTTCATGGGCGTGATGCATATGGCCGTCCTCCAGATGATCCTCGGGATCGTGACGGTGATGTACTCCGCGCCATGGCACCTCGCGATTCTGCATCAGTTCGGGGCCGTCCTCCTGATTTGCCTCGCGGTGCGCGCCCGGCACCGCGCCAAGTATCCGCTCCCCCAATCCGTGAGGACCTGAGATGCCCGCATATGACGATCTGATGGCCTTCCAGCGCGTGACCGAAGCCCTGGGCCAGGTCGCGGGTCGCACCGGCTGGGATCAGGAGACGCTGATGCCGCGCGGTGCGGCCCCCCAGCGGGCCGAGGAGATGGCCGCGCTGGAGGAGGTGCTTCACGCGCGTCGGACCGATCCGCGCTTGGGCGATTGGCTGGACGAAGCGCATGCCAGGGACGACGTGGCCGACGCCAACCTGCGCGAGATGCGCCGCGCCTACGACCGCAACCGCAAGGTGCCGGCCAAGCTCGCCGCAGAGATCGCGCGCGTCACCTCGCTGGCGCAGGGCCAATGGGCGGAGGCGCGGGCATCGGACGACGCCGCGGCCTTCGTGCCGGTGCTGTCCGAGGTCGTGCGCCTGCGCCGCGAGGAGGGCGCAGCACTGGCCGAGGGCGGCGACGTCTACGACGCGTTGATGCAGGATTACGAGCCGGATGCCGTGGCCGCCGACATGGCCGCGATGTTCGATTCGATGCGGCCCCGGCTGGTCGCGTTGCGCGAACGCGCGTTGGCGGGCGAGGCCGCGCCGACGCTCTCGGGGCACTTCCCCGAAGGCACGCAGCTTCTTCTGGCGCACGAGATCGCGACCGCCTTCGGCTACGACTTCGCCCATGGCCGCATCGACCGGGCGGTGCATCCGTTCTCGTCGGGCTCGGGGCTCGACGTGCGGATCACCACGCGCGTGGACGAGGACGATCCGTTCAACTGCCTCTACTCGACGATCCACGAGGTGGGGCATGCCTGCTACGAGCAGAATATCGATCGCGACCACCTGCTGACGCCACTGGGCCGGGGCGTGTCGATGGGCGTGCACGAGAGCCAGTCGCGCAGCTACGAAAACCAGATGGGCCGGTCGGAGGCCTACTGCAGCTGGCTCTATGGACGGATGCGCGATCTCTTTGGCGAGATCGGCGTGACCTCCGAGCGCGACTTCTACCGCGCGGTCAATTCCGTCGGAACGGGCTTCATCCGGACCGAGGCGGACGAGCTGAACTACAACCTCCACGTCATGCTGCGCTTCGATATCGAGCGCGCAATGCTGGACGGCGACCTCGCTCCCGCGGATGTCGAGGCGGCGTGGAACGACCGCTTCCAGGCGGATTTCGGGGTCGCGGTCGACAAGCCGTCGAACGGGTTCCTGCAAGACGTGCACTGGTCCGTCGGCCTGATGGGATATTTCCCGACCTACTCGCTGGGCAATCTCTACGCGGGGTGCCTGATGGCGAAGGCGCGCGCCGACCTCCCGAGGATCGACGCGGCGCTGGCTGCGGGCGACCCGTCCCCTGCGACCGGCTGGATGGCTGCGAACCTGCAAAGGTTCGGCGGCCTGCGCACCCCCGTCGAGACCGTGCGCCACGCGACGGGTGACGCGCCATCGGCCGAGCCGCTCCTGACCTATCTCGAGGCGAAGTTCGGCGACCTCTACCCCTAGGCGGTCGCGGGCGCCGTCCGGTCGGCATGGGCACCGTAATAGAGGCCCACGACATGCTCGGCCTCGGCGAAGAAGAGCCAGCGTGAGGTGAGAACGCCCCCGAGATGCAGCAGGACCGCGATCACCGCGTTCCAGTGATGCATCGCGAATATCAGGACCATCGCCGCGGGGATCAGCGACATCGCCAGAAGCGCGATGACCCGCAGCTTGAACGCGTGCTTGCGGGCCACCTGATAGACCATCTCGCGCGTCAGGTAATTGTCGCCGGTATGGGGCTTTTCCCAGAGCGTCACCTCGCCACCGAGCCGCGTCGCGGTCCGCGCCGTGCTGCCCGTCTCGGCGAAGCGGCGGTCGCCCTTCCACCAGTGCCAGACCTGTAATGCCCCGGCGATGAGGAGGAGAACGCCCGCCACCTCGGTGTTGGCCGAAAGGAGCGCGCCGCCCGCCAGCGACACGGTGAGGAACAGCGCGGGCGTGGCCCACTGGTTCCAGCGCGGCACGGTGCGAAGCTGGGTGTAGATCATCGAGGTCGTGAAGACCGTCGCCATCCCGAGAAGCGCGCCGATCCAGCCGAGCGGCGCCCAATGCGCATCGAGGAACACGAGGCCAGTCGCGTAGATCGCGAGGATCACGAGCGACGACACTGCCGCCCACGCCTCGCGCGAGAGCCAGGAGGAGCGCCATTCGCGGTAGCTGCGCCAGGCGTTCTTGCGGTTCTTGAGGTGGAAGGTCGCGGCCAGAAGCCCGCCCACGGCCAGCGCGTAGGCGATGGCGAAGAACACGAAGGCAACCCAGCCGGTGGGCGCCGGAAAGCCGAAGCCGAGGAAGAACAGAAGACCGAAGCCTGCGCCAGAGAGCGACGAGAAGATGATGACGGACGGTGCGGGATGCATCAGACCTTCTCCAGCGCGCGGTCGACCCAGGCGAGAAAGCCCTTCGGCTCCTCGGCTATGGGGGCGAGGAAGGGGGCGAGGATGTCCTCGTCGCCGCCCATGACCGGCGGCTGGATCGTGTCCTTGGGCCGGGGCGGCAGGTACTGGTTGACGGGTGCGGTGTTTTGCTCGGGCATGAGGTCCACACCGCCGCGCGCCGCGACCAGCTTTGACACCGCGCTCTCGGGATCCGACAGATCGCCGAAATGCCGCGCGCCCGCCGGGCAGGTGCGTACGCAGGCCGGCTGGCGATCCACCTCCGGTAGGGTCTCGTTATAGATGCGGTCGACGCAGAGCGTGCATTTCTTCATCACGCCCGCCGCCTCGTCCACCTCGCGCGCGCCGTAGGGACAGGCCCAGGCGCAGAGGCCGCAGCCCATGCAGGCATCCTCGTTCACCAGCACGATGCCGTCTTCGGACCGCTTGTAGCTGGCCCCTGTCGGGCAGACGGTCACGCAGGGCGCGTCGTCGCAATGCAGGCACGACTTGGGGAAGTGGACCGTCTGGGCCAGCCGCGGCGGCACGTGATCGGCCAGCGCCGGATCGGGCGTCACCTGGAACGCATGGACGCGATTGAGGAAGGTGCCCGAAGCGTCACCATAGGCATTCTGGTCGCTGAGCGGCGCGCCGTAGTTCTGTGTGTTCCAGCCCTTGCAGGCCGTGACGCAGGCGTGACAGCCGACGCAGGTGTCGAGGTCGATCACGAGACCGAGCTTCTTCTGGACCGTATCGGGAAGTGTGGTCATCGGATCGGTCCTCGGGTCGGGCGGGTGGACGCGGCGGGGCGAGGGGCCAGCCCCTCGCGCTCCCCGGCATATTTGCGGAACATCGACGGACGGGGCATCAGACCTTCCACCGCAGATCGTCCGGGCCCTTGCCCACCGGGCTGGCCTGGCGCCCGGTATCGGGTTTCGACCGCAGATCGGCGGGCGGCGCGACCTTCTCGATCGCGACCTTGAGGTCGAACCACGCGGCCTGTCCGGTGATCGGGTCGGAATTGCTCCACCGCATGCCGTCCTTCTTGGGCGGCAGCAGCTCGTGGATCAGGTGGTTCAAGAGGAACCCCTTGTTGGTCTCGGGCGCGTCGTCATGGAGCGCCCAGGCACCCTTGCGCTTGCCGATGGCGTTCCATGTCCAGACGGTATTCTCGTTGAGCGCCGGCATGTGCGCGACGGGCACGGTGATCTCGCCATGGGGCGAGGTGACGCGGGCCCAATCGTCCTCGGCAAAGCCATGCGCCTCCCAAAGCCTCGTCGGCAGGTAAAGCGGGTTCCGCCCGTGGATCTGGCGCAGCCACGCGTTCTGCGTGCCCCATGAGTGATACATCGCCATCGGACGCTGGGTCAGCGCGGTGATGGTAAACGTGCCGTTGCCGCCGTGGTCCGCACCCGGATCCCACCAGATCGGCAGCGGATCCATGGTCGCCTTGATGCGCGCGCGCAGGTGATCGGGAGGCTGGCGGTCGCCATGCCCCTCGGCGGCGAGCTGGAAGCGGCGCAGGGGCTCGCACCAGAGGGTGAAGAGATAGGGCGAGGCCTTGTCGTAGAGGCCGATCTCGACCGCCCAGTCCTGATAGGCGCGGTTCCACGGCTTGTAGAACTGCGCATCCTCGTGGATGTGCGCGACGCAGAAGCCGCCATTCTCGATATAGGCGTCTAGCTGGGCCGGGTTCGGCGCGCCGCGCCCGGTCTCGTCGCCGTTGCCGCGCCATCCCATCAGGGGGCCGACGCCGGGGCGGCGTTCGTGGCGGACGATGTAGTCGGCGTAATCGGCGAACTTCTGGCCGCCGTCATCGGTGACGAAGCCCGGCAGGCCCAGCTTGGCCCCGAGGTCGATCAGCGCCGACTGGAAGCCCTTCACGTCGCGGTCCGGCTCGACCACGGGCCAGCGGATCGCATCGGCCGCGGCCTCGGCCTCGCAGATGGGCCGGTCGAGCAGCGAGATGCAGTCGTGCCGTTCGAGATAGGTCGTGTCGGGCAGGATCAGGTCGGCATAGGCGACCATCTCCGACGAGTAGGCGTCGGAATAGATGATATGCGGGATGACGTAGGACCCGTCCTCGCGCGTGTCCGACAGCATCGCCATGGTGCCCGAGGTGTTCATGGACGAGTTCCACGCCATGTTCGCCATGTAGAGAAACAGCGTGTCGATCTCGTAGGGGTCGCCCGCGTGCGCGTTCGAGATGACCATGTGCATCATCCCGTGCGCCGACATGGGGTTCTCCCACGTGAACGCCTTGTCGATGCGCGCGGGCGAGCCGTCTTCCTTGAGCGCCAAGTCGGCGGGACCGTGGACGAAACCGAGATGCGGGCCGTCGAGCGGCGCGCCCGGCGTGACCTTGCAATGGGGCTTCGGGTGCGCGGTCGCGGGCTTGGGGTAGGGGGGTTTGAAGCGGAAGCCGCCCGGCGTCTCGACCGAGCCAATCAGGATCTGGAGGAGGTGCAGCGCGCGGCAGGTCTGGAAGCCGTTGGCATGGGCCGAGATGCCGCGCATGGCGTGGAAGCTGACCGGTCGGCCTGTCATGGTCTTGTGCGTCCGGCCCCGGAAGTCGGTCCATTCGCGGTCGAGCTCGATCGCCTCGTCGAAGGCCACGCGCGCGATCTCGGAGGCCAGCGCGCGGATGCGGGGCGCGGGGATGCCGGTGCGCTCGGCCACTGCCTCAGGCGCGTAGTCATCCGTCAGGTACTTGTGCGCGAGATGGTGGAATACGGTGTGATGGGTGACGCCTTCCACCTCCCACGCGCCGGTCAGGTCGGGCTCGACCCCGTCCGCATCGTAGCAGCGGGGGCGGTTCTCCTTTCGGCACCAGACCAGCGCGTGGCCGTCATCGTCCTTCAACGGCAGGCCCGCGCCCGGACCCTCGGTCGCGTCGATCAGGACCGGCGCGTCGGTGAATTGCGCGAGGTAATCGAGGTCGATCTTGCCCGCCTTCAGGAGACAGTGGACGAGGCTCAGGATCAGCAGGCCGTCGGTCCCAGGCGACACCCCGAACCAGTCGTCGGCCACGGCGTTATAGCCGGACCGGACGGGGTTCACGCCCACGACGCGCCCGCCATGGCCCTTCATGCGGCCGATGCCCATCTTGATCGGGTTCGAGTCGTGATCCTCGGCCACGCCGAACAGGATGAAGAGCTTCGTGCGCTCCCAGTCGGGTTGCCCGAACTCCCAGAAGGCGCCGCCCATCGTATAGATGCCGCCCGCCGCCATATTGACCGAGCAGAAGCCGCCATGGGCCGCGTAGTTTGGCGTCCCGAAGGCCTGTGCCCACCAGCTCGTGAAACTCTGGGATTGGTCGCGGCCGGTGAAGAAGGCGAGCTTCGACGGATCGGTCTCGCGGATGGGTTTCAGCCAGCCGGCGGCGATGTCGTAGGCCTCGTCCCAGGAGATCTCCTCGAACTCGCCCGAGCCGCGCGGCCCCGTCCGCTTCATCGGCGCGCGCAGGCGCGACGACGCGTTGTGCTGCATGATGCCCGCCGAACCCTTGGCACAGAGGACGCCGCGATTGACGGGATGGTCGCGGTTGCCCTCGATATAGGCGACCTTCTCGCCCTGATTGGTGTGTTTGATATGGACGTCGATGCCGCAGCGACAGGCGCACATGTAGCAGGTCGTCTTGCGGATTTCGTCGCCTACCTTCGGATGCAGGTCGATCTTCGGCGTGTTCATCTCGGCTCCCCATCCAGCAGCCGCCGCGCATCCCGCGCGAGCGTCCGCTCTTCCTCCGCGACCACGACGTGAACCGGCACCTCGCCCGCCCAGGCGAGTCGCGCCGCGATCTCGTCCCGGACCCCTACGTCATTCTGGCCGATCCCGCCGGTGAAGGCGAGGGCGTCGAGCCCGCCCATCGCCGCAATGGCCGAGCCCGCGTGGCGGACGGCCCAGTAGATGAAATGTGCGCGGGCGAAGCGCGCGGCCTCGGACCCATCGGCCAGCAGCGCGCGCATGTCGCTGTGACCGCCCAGCCCCAGGAGCCCCGACGCACGGTTGAGCCGATCAGCCGCCCCGTCGATGCCGTGCCGCCGTGCCATGTCGATCGCGGCCATCGGGTCAATATCGCCCGAGCGCGTGCCCATCGTCAGACCCGCCGTGGGCGAGTAGCCCATCGACGTCGCCACCGACCGACCGTCCTGGATCGCGCAAAGCGACGCGCCGTTCCCGAGATGCAGCGCCAGAAGACGCGGGGGCAGGTCGCCGCTTTCGCGCAAGGTCTCCGTCAGGCCCGCATAGCTGATCCCGTGGAAGCCATAGCGGCGGAGGCCCTGCGTGCGATCGTCTTCGGGCAGGGCATAGGTCCGCGCAACTTCGGGAACGGTCGCGTGGAAGGCGGTGTCGAACCCGGCCACCTGCACGAGGTCCGGCGCGCGGGCCGCTAGCGCGCGGATGGGTGCGAGGTTGTGCGGGTTGTGGAGCGGCGCGAGGGGCGTCTGCGCCTCGATGCCGGCGATGACTTCCGGCGTGATGCGCACGGTGCCGTCGAAGGCCGCGCCGCCATGGACGACCCGGTGGACCGCCGCATCGAGGCGCGCCACCGGATGGCCGCGGTCGCGAAGCGCGTCGAGCATCAGGTCCGTCGCGGCGTCGTGGTCCGCAACCACGCGCGTCTGCGCCACGCCACCAACCTCGACCTGCGCATCGCCGCCGATCTCGGACACGGCGCCGTCGAAGACCTCCGTCAGTGCCGCGTCGAGCAGCGCGAATTTCAGCGACGAGCTGCCCGCGTTGACGACGAGCATCATGGCCGCGCCGCCGCGACGATCATCCCGAGCGCGGCGCTGGCCAGCCGCGCTGGCGTCTTCTGCGCGCGCGAGGTCAAGAGGATCGGCACCCGCGCGCCCATCACCACGCCGCCCGCGCAGGCGCCGAGCGCGAAGACCAGTGTCTTGAAGAGCACGTTTCCGGTCGTGATCGCGGGTGCGACCATGATGTCGGCGGCTCCAGCCACGGGGTCGTCGTAGCCCTTGATCGCCGCCGCCTCGGAGGACAGCGCGAGGTCCATCGCGATGGGTCCCGCCACGTCCGCCTCGGGGATGGCATGGCGGGCCCATGCCGCGATCTGCTGTGATTCCAAGGTGTTGGGGATCGACGCGATGGGGTCCTCGGTCGCGGCCAACAGCGCGGCGCGGGGCCGCTCGATCCCGAGGATACGGGCCAGGGCCACGGCATGGCCGAGGCAGGCCTTCCGCGTTTGGACATCCGGCGCCACGTTGAGCGCCGCATCGGTCAGCAGCAGCGGTCGGTCGTCGCCGGGCCGCGTGATGTGAAACACATGCCCGCAGCGCGCGCTGTCATCGCGCAGGCCCGCCGCGCGGGGCAGCAGGCCGCGCAGAAAAGTCGAGGTGTGTACCTGACCCTTCATGATGGCATCGGCCTCGCCGGTCCGGGCCAGCGCCGCGGCGGCGGGCGAGGCCGCGGCGGCGGGCGCGTCGACGAGGCGCAGGCCCGCGATGTCCCACTCGATCCCGTCCGCGGCGGCGGCGATCTTGGCCGGATCGCCCACGAGGATCGGCTCCGCCAGCCCGTTCTCCGCCATCTCGCGCAACCCCGCCAACGCGGTCACGGAGCCCGCATTCACCAGCGCGACGCGAGGGACGGGCAGGCCGCGTGCGCGGGCCAGAAGACCTTCGGGTGCGACAGTTTCGATGGGCGACAGGAAGGGGTGCGTCATGCGGGCGGTCCTTGGGCTATGGTGCGGCGTCGCCGAACCATAGCCCACCCGGTGCGTCGGGGGCGTGACCGTGTGGCGATCACTCCGCCGCCATGTCCGATGCGTCGATCCCGGCCACGCGCACCGGCTTCTTCATCGCGTCGCGACGGAAGGGTTCGCCCAGTTCCTGGTTGAGCATGACCTCGATCAGCGTGGTCGTGTTGGCCGTCATCTGCTCGTCGATCGCTGTCCGCAGGGTGTCCGTCAGCTCGTCCATCGTGCGGACTGCAACGCCCTTGAGACCGCAGGCCTGCGCGATGCCGGCATAGCTGACCTGCGTGTCGAGTTCCGTGCCCACGAAGTTGTCGTCGAACCAGAGCGTCGAGTTCCGTTTCTCGGCGCCCCACTGGTAGTTGCGGAAGACGATCTGGGTGATCGCGGGCCACTCGCCGCGCCCGATGGCCGTCAGCTCGTTGACCGCGATGCCGAAGGCGCCGTCGCCCGCGAAGCCCACGACGGGCACGTCCGGCCGGCCGATTTTGGCGCCGACGATGGACGGCAGGCCGTAGCCGCAAGGCCCGAAGAGGCCGGGGGCGAGGTATTTCCGCCCCTCGTCGAAATCAGGATAGGCGTTACCGATGGCGCAGTTGTTGCCGATGTCGCTGCTGATGATCGCGTCGCGCGGCAGGGCGGATTGGATCGCACGCCATGCCATGCGGGGGCTCATCCAGTCGGGCTTGTCGGCGCGGGCACGCTCGTTCCAGGTCGTGCCGGGATCGTCCTCCTCGTGATCCATCGAGGAGAGCTGCTGCTTCCACGCCGATTTCGTCTGCGCGATCCGGTCGCGGCGGGCTTGGCGGTCGTGATCGCCCGCACTATCGGAGAGGTTCGCGAGGATACCGCGTGCGACCTTGGCCGCATCGCCGACGATCCCGACGCTGACCTTTTTCGTCAGGCCTATGCGATCGGGATTGATGTCGACCTGGATGATCCTGGCGTCCGCCGGCCAGTATTCCATCCCGTAGCCGGGCAGCGTCGAGAAGGGGTTGAGCCGCGTGCCCAGCGCCAGCACGACATCGGCGTCGCGGATCAACTCCATCGCCGCCTTCGAGCCGTTATACCCCAGCGGCCCGGCAAAGAGCGGGTGCGTGCCGGGAAAGGCGTCGTTGTGCTGGTAACCGACGCAGACCGGCGCATCGAGCCGCTCGGCCAACGCCATCGACGCCGCGATCCCCCCCTCGGACAGGACCACACCCGCGCCGTTCAGGATGACGGGGTTCTTCGCTTCATCAAGAAGTTGCGCGGCGTTCTTCACGCTATTCTCACCGCCGGGCGACACCTCGAACTCGACCGACTCGGGGATCTCGATATCGACGACTTGCGTCCAGAAATCGCGGGGGATGTTGATCTGCGCGGGCCCCGACAGACGCTTGGCCTTGGAGATGACGCGGGCCAGAACCTCGGCGATGCGGGACGGGTCGCGCACCTCCTCCTGGTAGGCGACCATGTCCTCGAAGAGCTTCATTTGCTCGACTTCCTGGAAGCCGCCCTGGCCGATCGTCTTGTTCGCAGCCTGCGGGGTGACCAGCAGCAGTGGTGTGTGGTTCCAGTAGGCGGTCTTCACGGCCGTCACGAAATTGGTGATGCCCGGGCCGTTCTGCGCGATCATCATCGACATTTCGCCGGTGGCACGGGTGTAGCCGTCGGCCATGAAGCCCGCCGAGCCTTCGTGCGCAGCGTCCCAGAATGTGATCCCGGCGCTCGGGAAGATGTCCGAAATCGGCATCATGGCCGAGCCGATGATCCCGAAGGCGTGGCGGATGCCATGGGCCTGCAGGGTTTTGACGAAAGCCTCTTCGGTGGTCATCTTCATGGCGTCTCTCCCCGTTCTGCCGTCCCGGCGGTTGTGGCAGGGCTACGGCGGCGGTCAAGGCCCGCGTAGGGCCAGTATGCGCCTCACCTTATGTCCAGATCGCCGTGCCTCAGCGGATCGCGGCCCCGACCGCGGCGAGACGGCGGATGCCTTCGGGAATATCCTCGGACGAGATCGACGAATAGGCGAGGCGGTAATGGGTGCCGGGGTCGCGTTCGGGGCCGAAGAACGCGCCTGCGGGCTCGATCAGGACCTGTTGCGCGCGGGCGGCATGGGCGAGGTCGTCCGAGCGTACGCCATCCGGGGCGCGCATCCAGAAGGACGACCCGCCAAAGGTGCTGGCCCCCGCCAGCAGCAGGCCGTGCTCGGCGATCGCGGCCTCGGCCACGCTGCGCCGATCACGATAGGCGCGCGCCATCTTCTGGACCTGCGCGTCGTAATGCCCTTGGGCGAGATAATAGGCCGCCGCCCGCTGGGTATGGCCCGGCACGTGACGCAGGATCAGCGACCGCAGCGTCCGCGCCTCGCGGATCAGCGGCTCGGGCGCGACCATGTAGCCGAGGCGCAGGCCGGGAAAGAGCGACTTGGCGAAGCTGCCGATATAGACGACGCGGCCCGACGCATCGAGCGACTTGAGGGCGGGCGCGGGGGCCGAGGCGAAGGCGAGCTCGAACTCGTAATCGTCCTCGACCACGACGAAATCGCAGGCTTCGGCCCGGTCCAGCAAGGCCCGGCGCCGGGGCAGGGGCATGGTCGCCGAGGTCGGGCAATGGTGCGAGGGCGTCACGAACAGCACGTCCGCCTCGGGCGGCACGTCTGCGGGCAGGAGGCCGTCTCCATCGACCGGCACCTCCACCGTGTTGCAGCGCGAGAGGTTCAGGATCTCGCGCAGCGCGGGATAGCAGGGATGCTCCATCACCGCCGTGCGCCGCTGGGTCAGCAGGATCTGCGCCACGATCCAGAGCGCGTTCTGCGCACCGAGCGTCACCAGAACCTCCTCGGGGCGGGCGGTGATGCCGCGCCGGGGCAGGATCTGGCGCACAATCTGTTCGATGAGTTGCGGATCGTCGCGGCCGTAGCTGTCGGCGGTCAGCACCTCGAAATCGCGCGCGCCGAGGGCCTGGAGCGCGCAGCGGCGCCAGGAGGCGTGGTCGAAGAGGCGCGGGTCGGTCTGGCCGTAGATGAACGGGTAGCGATAGCGGCGCCAGTCTTCGGGCCGGCTGAGGACGGGGGCCGCGGGAAAGCGTTGTCCGATGGCGCGGGACCAGTCGACGCGGCTGTCGCTCGGGGCCGGTGGCTCGGGGAAGCGCGGCGGCTGCGGCGCGGTGTCGGACACGAAATAGCCCGAGCGCCCCTTGGCCGTCAGGTAATCGCCCGCGACGAGTTCGGTATAGGCGAGCGTCACCGTGATGCGGCTGATCCCTAGATGCCGGGCCAGCCCGCGCGAGGACGGCATCCGGTCTCCGGGGCGAAAGCGGCCGGCGAGGATGCCGCCGGTCACCATCTCCTGCAACTGCCGCTGGAGGGTGCCGGGGTGGTCGCGGCGCAACTGGAAGATCTCGACGGGAACGGCCATGTCTGGACAGATAGCCGATCCGATCTGGACTTAGAAGCCGCGGGCCGGGACGGGGGCGGGCATGCCGCCCCCGGCGGGCGTCAGCCGAAGACACGCCCCATGGCCTCGTCCACGGATGCGGTGATGGTGTCGATATCGTCGGCCGTGGCGATCAGCGCGGGGCTGAACAGGAGGCAATTGTTGCGACCCGGCACGGACCGGTTCGATGCGCCGATGACGATGCCCTGCGCCATGCAGTCGGCGGCGACGGCCTTGACCTGCGCTTCCGGCACCGGCTCGCGGCTGTCGCGGTCGGTGACCAGCTCGACGCCGCAGAAGAGACCCTTGCCGCGCACTTCGCCAATCACGCCGTGCCGCTCGGCCAATTCGTGGAGGTTACCCATCAGGCGCTCGCCCATCTTCCGGGTGTTCTCGATCAGGCCCTCGCGCTCGATGATGGCCATGTTCTCGAGCGCGGCGACCGGACCCGCCGCACAGCCGCCGAAGGTCGACACCGCGCGGAACCAGTTCATCGGGTCGTCCGGCTTCGACTTGAACGTGTCGAACACGTCCTCGGTCGTCACGACGCAGGAGATGGCCGCGTAGCCCGAGGCGACGCCCTTGGCCATGGTCACGATGTCCGGGCGGATGCCGTAATGCTGGTAGCCGAACCACTCGCCGGTGCGCCCGACGCCGCAGACGACCTCGTCGATATGGAGGATGAGGTCGTATTTCTCGACGATCTCCTGCACCCGCTCCCAGTAGCCGGGCGGGGGCACGATGACGCCGCCGCCCGCGGTGATCGGCTCGAGGCAGATCGCGCCCACCGTGTCCGGGCCTTCGGCGATGATGACGTCCTCGATGGCGTTGGCGGCGACTCGGCCGTAATCCTCACCCGAAAGATCGCCCCAGCCCTGCTCGGCGGCGCGGTATTCGAGGCAGTGGGGCACGCGCACGAAGCCCGGCGCGAAGGGACCGTACTGCTCGTTGCGCTCGTCTTGGCCGCCCGCGGACATGCAGCCGATGGTGGTGCCGTGATAGTCGCGGTCGCGGTAGAGGATCTTCCACTTCTTGCCGCCGTGCCGGGTATGGGCGATTTGGCGGATCATCTTGAACGCCTGCTCGTTCGCCTCGGACCCCGAATTGGTGTAGAAGACGCGGGACATGCCGGGCATCTTTGCGATCAGCCGTTCGGCAAAGCGCGAGCCGGGGATCGAGCCCAGCGTCTGCGCGAAATAGTTCATCTTCACGAGTTGGTCGCGGACCGCGTCGGCGATCTCGGCACGGCCGTAGCCCACGTTCACCGTCCAGACGCCGCCGGAAACGGCGTCGAGATGCTCCTTGCCATGCTGGTCCCAGACGCGCATCCCCTTGCCTTCGACGATGATGCGCGGATCGGTCGTCTCGAGCGCCTTGTGGGGCATCAGGTGATGCCAGATATGGGCGCGGTCCGCCTCGACGACGGCGGAGAGATCGTTGGGGGTGATGTGGTCCATGACGAACTCCTGACAGGGGGGTGGGGCGGGGATCGCGCGCCGCCGACATGATAATCGATACGCGCGAGAAGCGCATCTAAATATCGCGTGCGATAGGGCCAGAGCCACCGTTATCCTAGGTCCAGATAGCCCCCGCCGTTGCCACATGGCCGGGGCCGTGCCTAGGCTTCGCCAAGCGTCAGGCCCCGTGCGGGTCCTGCGCCGAAACGAGGGGGCC
Source organism: Jannaschia halovivens (assembly GCF_046452375.1). Lineage (NCBI taxonomy): Bacteria > Pseudomonadati > Pseudomonadota > Alphaproteobacteria > Rhodobacterales > Roseobacteraceae > Jannaschia > Jannaschia halovivens. Next base: position 440,998 of record NZ_JBKFDJ010000001.1, read on the forward strand.
GCGAAGATGCCCCCCACACGCACACCAACCGGGAGACCGAGACATGAGCCTGAAATCGAACCTGCTCGGCGCGACTGCCGCGCTGACTGCCCTGACCGGCGCGCAGGCCGCGCTGGCCGACGCGCATCTGAGCGAGATCACCGTCGCCTACTTCCTCGAATGGCCGATGCCGTTCCAGGCTGCCAAGGTCGCCGGGACCTACGAAGAGGCGCTCGGCCTCGACATCAACTGGGTGGCCTTCGACACCGGCACCGCGATGTCGGCCGCCATGGCTTCGGGCGACGTGCAGATTTCCGTCAGTCAGGGCGTGCCGCCCTTCGTCGTCGCCGCTTCGGCCGGCCAGGACATCAAGATCGTCGACGTGGCGGTCAGCTACTCGGACAACGACAACTGCGTCGTCTCCACCGCGCTCGAGATCGACGCCGACACGGCGGGCGACCTGAACGGCAAGCGCGTGGCCGTGCCGATCGGCACCGCGGCGCATTATGGCTTCCTCAGCCAGATGAGTCACTTCGGCGTCGACGTCGAAAGCATGGAAGTGGTCGACATGGCCCCGGCCGAAGGCGCGGCTGCGCTGGCGCAGGGCGATATCGACATGGCCTGCGGCTGGGGCGGTGCGCTGCGCCGCATGAAGGAGCACGGCAACGTGCTGCTGACCGGCGCCGAGAAGGAAGAGCTGGGCATCCTGGTCTTCGACGTGACCTCCGCGCCTGCGGCCTTCGTGGCCGAGGAGGGCGAGATCCTCGCCAAGTTCCTCAAGGTGACGGCCGATGCCAATGCCACCTGGAATGCCGGTGGCGCCGAAGCCGAGGCGATGATCCCCGTGATCGCGCAGGATGCCGGCATGGACGAGGACGCGACCCGCGAAACGATGGCGACCTTCGTGTTCCCGTCCGTGGACGACCAGCTGGGCGAGCGTTGGCTCGGCGGCGGCGCGCAGTCGTTCATGGATGGCGTCGCGGGCGTCTTCAAGGACGCGGGCTCCATCCCCGAGGCGCTCGACACCTATGCCGACGCCGTGGACACCGGTCCGCTGGCCGCCGCGCAGGGCATGTGAGCCCGAACCGATGACACCGACCGGGGGCGCCGTCATGCGCCCCCGGTCAGCCGAGGGACGACGGTCCCGCGAGGGACGACAGTCAACGACATAGAAGGGCCCGCGCCATGACGGGACTGACGATCGAGAACATTTCGATGCGCTTCGATCTGCCGAACGGCAGCTTCGTGCAGGCGTTGCAGGACGTGTCGCTGGACATCAAGGCCGGCGAGCTGATGAGCGTTCTGGGACCGTCGGGCTGCGGAAAGACGACGCTTCTGAATATCGTGGCGGGATTCCTCGCGCCGACCGAGGGGCGGATCGTCCTCAACGGTCACGAGGTGCACGGCCCCGATGCCGAGCGTGGCATGGTGTTCCAGCAAGGCGCGCTCTTCGAATGGATGAGCGTGCGTGACAACGTCGAGTTCGGACCGCGCATGAAGGGCATGGCCGCGGCCGAACGGCGCGAGAAGGCCGACCACCTGCTCGAGGTGACGGGCCTGCGCGACTTCAAGGACAAGGCGATCTACGAGCTTTCGGGTGGCATGCAGCAGCGCGTGGCGTTGGCCCGCTGTCTCGCCAACGACCCGGACGTGATCCTTATGGACGAGCCTCTGGGCGCGCTCGACGCGCTGACCCGCGAGAAGATGCAGGGCCTCGTGCTGCAACTCTGGAAGGAGACCGGCAAGACGGTCATCCTCATCACCCATTCGGTCGAGGAGGCGCTGCTCTTGGGCGAGCGGCTCCTGGTCATGGCGCCGCGACCCGGCCGCATCCACCGCGAATACCGGCTGCCCTTCGCGGAGGCCGGGGTGAACGCGGACCTGCGCGAGGTCAAGAAAGACCCCAAGTTCGGCGAGACCCGCGACGAGATCCTGTCGATGATCTGGGAAATGGAAGAAGAAATCATGGGTCGGACGGAGAACGCATGACATGACCGGCCTCGTCCTTCTCCTTCTCTACGTGGCGCTGTTCGTCGGCTCCATGGTCGCCGTCGCCTTCGTCACCCGCAATCGGACGCGGAAGGACTTCACCGCGCTCAAGACCGTGACCTTCGGCGACGAGAGCGCCGTGCGTCCGAACCGCGCGGCCAGCATCATCTCGGTCCTGGTGATCTTCCTGCTCTGGGGGGCGTTCACCGGCTCGAAATGGGCACCGTTTCACGTGCCGGGGCCGTTCGTCGGCGAAAGCGGCTTCACCTATACGGCACAGGATGCCGCCGGACAGACCGACGACGCGCAGGTCTCCTTCATCGTCCATCCCGTCGGCGAGGATGTCGCAGCCCCCGAGCCGGGCGCGGCGGACGGCTTCGCCGAAGACGACACCGGTACCATCGGCGCCTACCGGACCGAGCTGTTCCGCGTCACCAGCAACGATGGCGAGGGCGCCACCGTCATCGCCGTCGACGGGCAGGAGATCGCGCCGGGCCGGACGGTCGACATCGCCAACGGCACCGTCACGATGACGCCGCGCGGATCGCTGAACGTGCGGCCCGATACCGGCTTCCAGATGGAGTCGATCTGGCTGCCCGCCCCCGAGGAGGTCGTGGGCGCCTTCGTCGACATCTGGCAGAACGGCTACCAGAACTTCACCCTGATCGAACATCTGGGCTGGTCGCTGATCCGCGTCCTCGTGGGCTTCGTCCTCGGCGCGCTGGTCGGCATCCCGCTGGGCTACGCGATGGGTCTTTCGGGCTGGTTCCGCGGCTGGTTCGATCCGATCGTCGAGTTCATGCGGCCCGTCCCGCCGCTGGCGCTGATCCCGCTGGTCATCATCTGGTTCGGCATCTGGGAGACGGGGAAGATCGTGCTCCTGTTCCTCGCGGCACTCTGGATCATGGCGATTGCGGCACGCGCGGGCGTGTCTGGCGTCAACATCACCAAGGTCCACGCGGCCTATTCGCTGGGCGCCTCGAAATGGCAGATCCTGCGCCACGTCATCATCCCGAACTCCCTCCCCGAGATCTTCACGGGCGCGCGCGTCGCGATGGGGGTGTGCTGGGGCACGGTCGTTGCGGCCGAGCTTGTCGCCGCCCAGAAGGGTGCGGGCATGATGATCATCGCGGCGTCGAAGTTCCAGCAGACCTATATCGTGCTGATGGGGATCATCCTGATCGGCCTGATCGGCTACGGGATCGACATCCTGATGCGCAAGGCCGAGGACGTTCTCGTGCCGTGGAAGGGCCGCTCCTGACGCGGCGCTAGCCGTCCAGCCAGACGAGGGCCGCGAAGACCACGACGCCCGCGACCAGCGCGGCGAAGCGGCTTTCGCGTTCTTCGGGCAGTTCTTCCTTCAGGACGTTCAGTATGACACCGCCGCCAAGCACGGCGAGGACGTACATGATCCAGGTCTCGGGCACTTCGATGACCGTGCCCACGACCCAGCCGACGAGCAGGGCCGCCGAGAGGAGCAGGCGCGCGATACGCATGTAGCCCGCGCGGAACGCCTCGAGCAGGCCGAAATCCGTGACCAGCAGGTGCAGCGCCATCGCCGCGACGAATAGCCAGAGTTCCGCGCGATCGGCTAGGAGGTAGCCGGTCACGAGGTTGTAGACCACGAAGCTGGCCAGATGGACGCCGAAGGTCCCCGGCTCTTCCTCATGGCCGGCGGTGCGGCGGCGGAGGGCATCGCTCTGGACCATGCGCTCGATGCCGTAGAAGCCGACCAGCGCGGCCAGCGCGACCCCCCAGATGCCGAAGCCCAGCGCCGTGTCCTCGCCGACCAGTTCCGCGCCATGGGCCAGTTCGGGCAGCAGGTGCAGGAAAACGTAGCCGATCGACGCGCCGCCCGCGAAGGACAGCCAGCGCGAGCGGGGCCTGTTCGACAGGAAGGTCAGGCGCGGCGTCAGCCAATGAACGGCGACGAGGATGAGGGCGGCGGCGAGCGAGGCGATCATGCCCGGTCAACGGATCGCGCGCAGGGCGGTTCCCCTCAGGTGCTGCGCGGGCGCAGCCGCAGCCAGACCAGTGCGACGGCGGCCAGCGTCAGAAACGGCACCATGGCGTAGTTGACCTTAGCCCAGCCCGCGACGGCGTCCACCGCCGACCCCATCAGGCCGCCCGACGAGAGCGAGGCCAGCGTCACCATCCCGAAGACCAGAAGGTCGTTGAGGCCCTGCACCGTGCCCCGCTCGTGCGCGGCGTGGTTCGCGGTCAGCATCGCGGTCGCCCCGATGAAGCCGAAGTTCCAACCGATGCCCAGAAGGATCAGCGCCCCGAAGAAGTTGAAGAGGGTCACACCCGCCAGCGCCATGATCCCGGCGGCGGCCAGGCACGCAAGCCCGGCCGAGATGATCCGCGTCGTGCCGAACCGCGCGATCAGGTGGCCGGTGAAGAAGCTGGGCGCATACATCGCGATGACATGGGCCGAGACGATATCGGCCGCGTTCCCGGTCGAGAAACCGCAGCCCACGACCGCCAGTGGCGTCGAGGTCATGACGAGGTTCATCAGCGCGTAGGTCACCATCCCGCAGACCACGGCGACGACGATCGCGGGCTCGCGCAGAAGCTGGCCGCGGCTGCGCCCGCGCGGCGCGTCGGCAGCCGGCTTGGCGGGGGTGGGGATGTCGAGGAGGAAGAAGAGCCACAGCCCGACGAGGTTCAGGACGATGACCGCGCCGTAGGTATAAAGGAACGGGATCACCGTCGCGTCCGATGTCAGCTTGACCAGTTGCGGCCCGATCAGTGCCGAGATCAGACCCCCCGCCATGACGTAGCTGATGGCCTTGGGGCGGAAGGCCTCGGACGCGGTGTCGGTGGCGGCGAAGCGGTAGAAGCCCAGCGTCGACATGAAGATGCCGGTCAGATACGCGCCCGCGAGGAAGATCGCGAAACTGGACGTGATCAGTCCCGTGAGCGACAGCGCCGCCCCGCAGGCCCCGGCGACGGCCCCGAGGACGAACCCGAAGCGTCGGCCTTTCGCCTGCATCAGCGGGCTGATCCAGGGCGCGGTCGTCATCGAGCCGAAGACGATCAGGCTGATGGGCAGGGTCGCCAGCAGCGGCGTCGGCGCGAGGCTCATCCCCGCGAGGCCGCCGACCACGAAGTTCATCGGAAGCTGCGCCCCGAGGATCGCCTGCGCCGCCACGAGGACGAGGACGTTGCGCCGCGCGCGGGAATCGTCGGGGATGTCGGTGATCGCCGTCATGACCGAAGACTACGCCGCGCCACCAAGGGTCACCAGCGCGGCATTGTATCGCTACGCGCGGGGCGCGATCAGATGTGCGAAGGACCCGCAGGCCGCCCCGCTCCGCAGACCCATGGGGGCAAGTGTCGTGCCCTCGGCATCGGTGGCCGCGAAGACGGGCTCCCCCTCGGCGCGCAGGGTCGTGGCGTAGTGGAACTCGTGCCCCGCCCAGCGCCCGGCGAAGGGCCCGGCATTCGCTTCGAGGTTGCGGTAGCCGAGATGAAGCCGGCGCGTCTCAAAGCTCGTCTCCAGCCGCAGAAGGCCCGCCATCGCGTGGTGGGTGCCGTTCGCGTCCACCAGCCCGTCGCCCATCACCATGTAGCCGCCGCATTCGCCGAAGACCGGTCTGTCGGCCAGCGACCCGAGGAAGTGCCCGGCGGCGGCGAGTCGCCCGGCGTGGAGTTCGGGATAGCCACCCGGCAGGTAGACCAGATCCGCGGGCGGCGCGGCCTCGTCGGCCAGCGGCGAGAAGATTCGCAGCTCCGCGCCCGCCGCCCACCAGCCGTCGAGGAGATGCGGATAGGCGAAGGCGAAGGCCGCGTCCCGCGCGACCGCGATCCGCTGGGCCGGGGGCGCCAGGGCGCGGGGCGGCGCGTCGGGCAGCGGGGCAGCACATGCGACGAGCGCGTCGAGATCGACATGGGCCGCAACGACCTGCGCGGCATGGGCGAGGAAGGCGTCGAGATCGGGATGCTCCTCGGCCTGCACGAGACCCAGATGGCGGGCGGGCAGGGTGAGCTCCGCATCGCGCGGGATCGCGCCCAACACCGGCAACGGACAGGCGCGGCGCAGCATCGCGGCGTGGCGTTCCGATCCGACCCGGTTCAGGATCACGCCGGCAACCCGCACGTCCGGATCATGCGCGGCGAATCCCGAGACCAGCGGGGCCACCGACTGCGCCATGCGCGCCGCATCGACGACCAGCACGACGGGCAGCGCCATCTGCCGCGCGAGATCGGCCACGGCACCGCGCCCGTCCGGCGGAGCCCCGTCGAAAAGGCCCATCGCGCCCTCGATGAGAAGAAGGCCCGGTCCTGCGGCGAGGCCCGCGATCATCGCGGGGGCCATCGCCCAAGCATCGAGATTGGGACAGGGCGCGCCGGTCGCCGCGGCATGGAAGCGCGGGTCGATATAGTCGGGGCCGGATTTCGCCCCGCGGACGTCGTGACCCGCCTGCCGGAGCGCGCTGAGCAAACCCAGCGTCACGGTCGTCTTGCCCGCGCCCGAGGACGGCGCGGCGAGGATCAGGCCGGGCATGGGGGCGTCACGCGCTTTCGGCGGGCCGTCGCCGGTCGAGTGGGTCGAGATCGCGTGGAGGCTCGCCCGCCGCCTGCGCCTGCCAGTCGAGCGCTTGGCGCAGGGCCACGGCCATGCCGATGCAGATGATGGCGGGCGGCTCGAGCCCGGCGGCGGCGATGTCGGCCTCGCAGTCACAAAGCGTCGTCTCGATCGTGCGCTGGCCGTCCAGCGTGGCGGTGGTCGTGACGGCCACCGGCTCGGACGGGCTGCGCCCCGCGGCGATCAGCTGGGCCGCGATCTGGCCGATATGCTTCATCCCCATGTAGAGCACGATCACTTGGCTGCCGCGCGCGATCCCGGCCCAGTCTACCGCCGTGGGGGCGGCCCCGCTGGCGTCGTGTCCGGTGACGAAGGTGACCGATTGGTTCACGTCGCGATGCGTCACCGGGATGCCCGCGTAGGCCAGCCCCGCGATCCCGGCGGTGATGCCCGGCACGATGCGGATGGGCACGCCGTGCTGCACCAGCATCTGCGCCTCCTCGCCGCCGCGCCCGAAGACGAAGGGATCGCCACCCTTGAGGCGCAACACACGTTTGCCCGCGCGGGCCAGCTCGACCAGCCGCAGCGAAATGTCGCGCTGCTTGGCCGAGGGTTTGCCGCCGCGCTTGCCGGCATAGATGCGCTCGGCCTGCGGCGCCCAGTCGAGGATCGCCTCGCCCACCAGCGCGTCGTAGACGATCACGTCCGCTTGCCGCAGCGCGTTCAGCCCGTGCAGCGTCAGAAGGCCCGGATCGCCCGGACCGGCGCCACACAGCCAGACCCAGCCGCGTTGCAGCTCGGGCCAGTCGTTCGGAGGGAGTTCGGATGTCATGATTCCTTCCTGACGTGGCCTGCGCGATTTGGAAAGACGGCGCGCGACCATTGGCGGTCCGCGGGCGGCGTGGCATGGGTTGGCACATGAACGACGCGCCGAAGCTGCGCCGGGGCTGGACCACCGGCGCCTGTGCCACCGCCGCGGCCAAGGCCGCGCTTGCGGGGCTGTGGGGCGGGGCCGTGCCGCGCGAGGTCGAGATCGTACTGCCCCGCGGGGAACGGCCGGTCTTCGCCGTCGCGGGGGGGCGGGTCGGCGATGGCTGGGCCGAGGCCGCGGTGGTCAAGGACGCGGGCGACGACCCCGACGTCACCCATGGCGCGACTATCGTTGTACGTGTTGCCGCCTCGGACGGGGGCGTCGTGTTCCGCGCGGGCGACGGCGTCGGCACCGTGACGAAGCCCGGCCTGCCCATCGCGGTGGGCGAGCCCGCGATCAACCCGGTCCCCCGCGCGATGCTGGACGAGGTCGTGGCCGAGGCGGCGGCGGAGTATGGCCAGCGCCCGGATATCGAGATCATCGTCTCGGTGCCCGGCGGCGCGGCACTGGCAGCAAAGACGTGGAACCCGCGCCTTGGGATCGAGGGCGGACTTTCGATCCTCGGCACCACGGGCATCGTGAGGCCCTTCAGTTGCGCGGCCTGGATCGCGTCCATCCATCGCGGGATCGACGTGGCCGCCGCGTCCGGCCTGACCCATGTGGCGGGCTGCACCGGGGCCACGTCCGAGCGCGTGGTGCAGGCGCTCCATGGCCTGCCGGATCACGCGATGCTGGACATGGGCGATTTCGCGGGCGGGATGTTGAAATACCTGCGCCGCCACCCAATCGCGCGGGTCACGATCGGCGGCGGCGTGGGCAAGCTGGCGAAGCTGGGGCAGGGGGCGATGGACCTCCATTCCGGGCGCTCGCAGGCGGATTTCGCGGGGCTGAGCGACTGGTCAGGTACCGATCTGACGGGTTGCAACACGGTGCTCGAGGCGGTGACGCGGGTGCCGCGTTTGGCCGAGCGGATCGGGGCCGAGGCCCGGCGCGCGGTCCTTGGCGTGATCGACGCCGAGGTCGACGTGGTCGTGATCGACCGCGCGGGCGAAGTGCTGACCCATGCGCGGTGACGTGCTGGTGCTGGCGGGCACGGCCGAGGCGCGGGCGGTGCTCGCGCGCTGCCGCGGGTTGCGCGTGACGGCCTCGCTGGCCGGGGCGACGGACGCGCCCCGCGATCTCGGGGTGCCGACGAACCGGGGCGGCTTCGGCGGTGCCGACGGCTTTCGCGCGGCGCTCGCGCAGCATTCCGCTGTCCTCGACGCGACGCACCCCTTCGCCTCTTCGATCAGCAGCCGGACCGCGACGATCTGCGCCGAATGCGCCGTGCCCTATCTGCGCCTGACCCGCGCGCCTTGGCCGGTCGAGCCGGGCTGGATCTGCCACGCGGATGTCGCAACCTGTGCCGAGGCGCTGCCTGCAGGCGCGCGCGTCCTTCTGACCACCGGGCCGGGGGCGCTCGACGCATTCCTCGGGCGGGGTCTCGATCTGACCTGCCGGCGCGTCGATCCGGCCCCGCCCCGCGCGGGGGTCGATTGGGTCATCGGGACGCCGCCCTTTACCGAATGCGACGAAGCGGCCTTGATGCGGGATCGCGCGATCACCCATCTGGTGACGAAGAACAGCGGCGGGTCGCGGGCCAAGCTCGATGCGGCGCGCCGTTTGGGCGTGTCCGTCCACGTCATCGACCGACCGCCCCGACCTCCCGGAGACGAGACCCATGATATCGACCGCGCCCATGCCTTCATCCTCGCCCATGCGGATCATCGCGGGGCCCGATGACGTCGCCGAGGGTGCGGCCTGGCTGGCCGGGGCCTGTCCCCGCATGGCGGCGGCCCTCGACCGGGTCGGACCTTTGCCGCTGCGGCGGCGCGAGGACGGGTTCGGGGCCCTTCTCTCGGCGATCGTCGGCCAGCAGGTCAGCGTCGCCTCGGCATTGGCGATTAATGGGCGGCTCGCCGATGCCGGGCTGGTGACCGAGGTCGCCATCCGTGCATCCACCGAGGACGATCTGAAGGCCTGCGGTCTTTCGCGCCAGAAGATGCGCTACGCCCGCGCGCTGGCCGAGGCCGGCATCGACTGGACCGCCCTGCGTGTCATGCCCACCGACGAGGTCGTGGCCACCCTGACCGCCGTGCCGGGCATCGGGGCCTGGACGGCCGAAATCTACGCGATGTTCAGCCTCGGCCATGCCGACGTCTTCGCCCCGGGCGACCTGGCGCTGCAGGAGGGCGCGCGGATGGTCTACGGCCAAGCGGATCGCCCGACGGAGCGAGCCCTGCGCGCCTGGTCGGCGGATTGGTCGCCCTGGCGTTCGGTTGCGGCACGGCTCTTCTGGGCCTACTACGCGCGGGAGAAGCGTCGGGAGGGCATCGCGTGACACTCAGGTATGAGCGCCGGGGGCCTGAAGCGCCCGACCGGCTGGTGATCTTCCTGCACGGCTACGGGGCGAATGCCGCCGACCTGATCGGGCTGGCCGATCCGCTGGGCCCGCATCTGCCCGGCACTGCTTTCCTTGCCCCCGACGCGCCCGAGGAACTTCCCGGTATGCCCGGCGGATTCCAGTGGTTCCCGATCCCGTGGCTTGACGGGTCCAGCGAAGAGGCCGCGCAGGCCGGGATGGCGCGCGCCATCGAGGACCTGAACGCATGGCTCGACGAGGTGATCGCGGCCGAGGGCGTGCCGATCTCGAATGTCGCGCTCTTCGGGTTCAGCCAAGGCACCATGATGGCGCTGCATGTCGGCCCCCGTCGCGACCCCGGACTGGCCGGAATCGTGGGATTCTCGGGGCGGCTTTTGTCGCCCGAGACGCTGGCCGACGAGGTGGCGACCCGGCCCCCGGTCCTGCTGGTCCATGGCGATGCCGACGAGGTCGTGCCGGTCCAGTCGCTTCCGCAGGCCGCCGAGGCGTTGGAAGGGGCGGGGTTCGATCGCGTCTATGCCCATATTATGAAGGGCACCGGCCACGGGATCGCGCCCGACGGTCTGTCGGTCGCGCTGGCCTTCCTGCGGGACATCTGGAGCGTCGAGAGCGACTGAACGGACACGTCGAAAAACCGTCATCGAACCCCGCTATCTGGGCCCTTGTCAGTCCTCGGCACCCATATATAGTCCGAGCTGACGGGGGCCACGCGCCCGACGACCGGGCGCGCCGCCCCCACGCCAGGGGATGCGAGCGCAATGCTTCCTGCGACCGACACGATCGACCCGGATTTCCGAACCGCCTTCACCCGCGATCCCGCCGGCCTGCGTCACTTCCCGGCACTTGTGCTGAACGCCGATTACCGCCCGCTGAGCTATTATCCGCTCTCGCTCTGGCCGTGGCAGGATGCGGTCAAGGCCGCCTTCCTCGATCGCGTCACCATCGTCAGCGAATACGAGGAGGTGGTCCGCTCACCGACCACCGTGATCCGCATCCCGTCGGTCGTGGTCCTCAAGGATTACGTCAAGCCGCAGCGGCAGGTCGCCTTCACGCGCTTCAACCTGTTCCTGCGCGACGAATTCTGCTGCCAGTATTGCGGCGCGCGCGGTGATTTGACCTTCGATCACGTGGTGCCCCGCGCGCGGGGCGGCATCACCTCGTGGGAGAACGTGGTCGCGGCCTGCGGGCGGTGCAATCTGCGCAAGGGCTCTCGCTCGCTCAAGCAGGTCGGGTTCACGCTGCGCAAGCCGCCCCGGCAACCGGCCTCCGCCGAGCTGATGAATCTCGGGCGCAAGTTCCCACCGAACCACCTACACGACAGCTGGATGGACTTCCTCTACTGGGATGCCGAACTGGAGGCCTGAGGCCGCCGGCGACGCCGCCTAGCCGTCACGTCCCGGCTCAGCGGGATCGTTCGAGTAGAGGGCGATCTTGTTGCCTTGGGGATCGCGAAGATAGCCGACATAGAACGCCGCCCCGTATTCGGCGCGGAACCCCGGCGCGCCCTCGTCCCGGCCCCCGGCCGCGATCGCCGCGGCATGAAGGTCGCGGACGTCCCGCTGGCTCCGGGCCTCGAAGGCGATCATCGACCCGTTTCCGGTCGAGGCCGGGCCGCCGTCGAAGGGCGGTTTGACGTAGAACTCCGTCAGACCGGCCGGGTGATCCGGCCTCAAGGCGTAGCTCAGACCCTCGGGCCCTTCGGTCACACCGTAGCCAAGCGCGGGCAGGATCGCCGCGTAAAACCGCTTGGCGCGCGGAATGTCGTCGGCCCCGACGGTGACGTAGCCGATCATCGGGCAGGTCCGCATGGGCTGCGGCAGCGTTCGGGCGGGCAGGACGTCATCCGTCATCCATAGGCCGGAACGTGCCGCGCCTCCAGCGCCCGGCTGCCGTCCCGGTATCAGACCAGTCCCGGCGCGCCCCCGAGCCGCCTGGCCAAGGGCGCGACCGTCAGCCCCTGCACGATGATCGAGAAGAGCACCACGATATAGGTCGCCGTGAGCATCACGGGCGTCCATTCACCGTCGGGCAAGGACAGGACCAGTGCGACCGAGATGCCGCCCTTCAACCCGCCCCAGGTCATGATGCGCGTCAGCCCCGTCTCCATGTTCTCGGAAAAGGGGCGGAGCAGCGTGACGGGCACCACGACGGCGGCGAACCGCGCCACGAGGTGCAGGACGATCGCGGCCAGCCCGGCGAGGAGGTAGGACGCATCGAATGCGACCGCGAAGACCTCGACCCCGATCAGAAGGAAGAGGACCGCATTCAGGATTTCGTCGATCAGGGTCCAGAACGTGTCGACATGGGCGCGCGTCTTGTCCGACATCCCGTATTTGGAGCCGACATCGCCGATCAGAAGCCCCGCGACCACCGCCATGATCGGGGCCGAGACATGGAGGAGGAGGCTGAGCTGGTAGCCGCCAAACGCGAGGGCCAGCGTGATGAGGACCTCGAGCGGAGGATCGTCGATGCGGCGCATGACGCGGAATGCGAGGTACCCGAGGGCCGCGCCGAGCGCCGCGCCGCCGAACGCCTCCTGCACGAAGAGGATCGCCGCCGCCTCGAGGCCCGAACCGTGCGCGTCGCCCGCCGGATAGGCGAGGCCGACGAGGACGAGGAAGACGACGTAGCCGACGCCGTCGTTGAAGAGGCTCTCGCCCGCGATCTTGGTTTCCAGCGATTTCGGCAGGTTGGCCGCGCGCAACACGCCCAGCACCGCGACCGGATCGGTGGGCGAGATCAGCGCGCCGAAGACCAGCGCGATCAGGAGCGGCGCGCCGGTGATCCAACTGAACCCGATCCCCGCGATGGCAGTCGAAAGGCCGACACCGATGGTCGCCATCAGAAGGACGAGGACCCATTCGCGCTTGAGGTCAGCGACCTTGACGTGGAGCGCGCCGGCAAAGAGCAGAAGGCCGAGCATCCCTTCGAGCAGCGCGTCCGAGAATTCGATGTCGAGGACGACGGTCCGGATCTCGGCCGCCAGGCCCCAGGACGGCACGGCGAGGTCCACCAGCATCAGCATCAGCGATGCGGCCAGCGCCACGATCAGGATGCCGATCGCCGAAGGCAGCTTGAGGAACAGGTGGTTCACGGCCCCGAACGCCCCTGCCATGACGAGGAGGAGCGAGGCGATCTGGAGAAGGTCCATGGATCAGGATCCGATCGTGCGGGGGATGTCGAACGTGGGCGGCGCGAGGGTGAAACCCTCGAAGCGAAAGCCGGGCGAGACGGTACAGCTGACGAGTGTCCAGTCGCCGGTCGTGCGCGCGGCCTGCCAATGGTCCTTCGGCACGCAGCCCTGCATCGACTGGCGCAGGATGTCGGGGCCGAGCACCGTGTCGGTCGCGGGACCGGCATCATCCGGCGAAATGCTCAGCACGAGCGGCGCGCCCGCGTGCCAGAACCAGAGCTCGTCGGCATCGACGCAGTGCCAGTGACTTCCGCCGCCGTCGCGGAGGAGGAACAGGATCGCCGTACCCGCGGGCCGCATGCCCGGCGCGGCCTCGGACACGAAGGTCTGGCGGTAGAATCCGCCCTCCGGATGGGGTGCGAGGTCGAGCGCCGCGATGATCTCGTCGGCGGTCATGCGAGGCGCGTCCGCCAGAGCGTATAGAGCCCCGCCGCCACGATCACCGCGATCCCGGCCAGCGCCAGACCGTCGGGCCAGTCGCCGAAGATCGCCAACCCGATCACGGCCGCGACAGGGATTTCGAGGTATTGCATGGGTGCCAGCGTGGCCGAGGGCGCATGGCGCAGGGACCACGTCATCAGGAGGTGTCCGAAGGTTCCGAGCAGACCCATTGCCAGAAGGACCGGCAGGTGCCCCGCGATCGGCAGAAGTGCCACGGGTCCGACATTCGGGAGCGCGAGGTAGAGCGCGCCGAGGCCCGCCACAGCCATGGCCCCCGACGCCGCCTGCATCGGGATGGGGTCCGCCTCGGACGCGACGCGACGCGTGACCAGCATGAAGGCGGCGAAGACGAACGCGACCCCGAGGGGGTAGAGCACGGCCCAACCGACTTCGACGAAGCTCGGCTGCATCACCATGAGGGTGCCCGCAAAGCCTACCGCGCAGGCGGCGAGGCGGCGGGGCCCGACCTCCTCGCCGAGGATCATATGCCCCATGAGGAGGAGGATGAACGGCATGACGAAGGCGATGGCCAGTGCATCGGCCAGCGGCAGGTAGGTCAGTCCCTTGGTCATCAGCCAGATGCCCGTAACCTGCAGTACCGTGCGCAGGCCCGTCAGCCTCCAGCCTAGCGGCGACATGCGCCAGCTCTGCCCCGAAAGCCGGACGAGCGGGATCAGGATCACGGCCTGCACCACGAAGCGGATGAAGACGAGCTGCAGGACCGGGAAGGTGCCCGCCGCGATCTTGGCCATCGCGTCCGAAAGCGGGGCGGTGACGCAGAAGCCCAGCATCAGCGCCATGCCCAGTGCGGGGCGGTCGATCCGGGGGGCGGCGGCGGCATCCATGGCCGCGACGCTAGGCCCGGGCGGTCGGGGCGGCAAGCGCCCCGGCCTCTGGATCAGGCGCGCAGGATGCTGCGCCCGGCGTAGCGTGCCGTCTCGCCCAGCATCTCCTCGATGCGAATTAGCTGATTGTACTTGGCCAGCCGGTCCGACCGCGCGAGGCTGCCGGTCTTGATCTGACCGCAATTCGTGGCGACGGCGAGGTCGGCGATGGTCGCGTCCTCAGTCTCGCCAGAGCGGTGCGACATGACGCAGGTCATGCGGTTGCGATGTGCGATCTCGACCGCCTCCAGCGTCTCCGAGAGGGTGCCGATCTGGTTGACCTTCACGAGAAGCGAATTCGCGGCACCCTTCTCGATGCCATCGGCGAGACGCGCGGGATTGGTCACGAAGAGGTCGTCGCCCACGAGTTGGACCTTGTCGCCCAGCGCCTCGGTCAGGGCGACCCAGCCGTCCCAGTCGTCCTCGCCCATTCCGTCTTCGATGGACAGGATTGGGTAGTCGCGCACCAGCGCCGCGAGGTAGTCGACGTTTTCGTCGGACGAGAGGATTTTGTCTTCCCCGACAAGGTGATAGGCGCCGTCCTTGAAGTATTCGGTCGCCGCGCAATCGAGCGCCAGCCAGATGTCGTCGCCGGGCCGGTAGCCCGCCTTTTCGACCGCCTTCAGCACGAAGTCGAGCGCGTCGCGCGTCGAGCTGAGGTCCGGCGCGAAGCCGCCCTCGTCGCCGATCCCGGTCGAGAGGCCCGCCGCCGACAGCTCGCCCTTGAGCGTGTGGAAGATCTCCGAGCCCATCCGCACCGCGTCGGCGATGCTCTCGGCGGCGACTGGCATGATCATGAATTCCTGGATGTCGATCGGGTTGTCGGCATGCTCGCCGCCATTGACGATGTTCATCATCGGCACCGGCAGCATCCGCGCCGAGGTACCGCCGACATAGCGGTAGAGCGGCATCCCCGAGGCTTCGGCAGCGGCCTTGGCGACGGCCATCGACACGCCGAGGATGGCGTTGGCGCCTAGCCGCGACTTGTTCGGCGTCCCATCGAGCTCGATCATGATGGCGTCGATGGCTTCCTGCTCGGTGGCGTCGAAGCCCGTGATCGCGTCCATGATCTCACCGTTGACGGCCTCGACCGCGCCGAGCACCCCCTTGCCCTTGTAGCGACCCTTGTCGCCGTCGCGCTTCTCGACCGCTTCGTAGGCGCCCGTCGAGGCACCCGAGGGCACGGCGGCGCGGCCCAGCGTGCCGTCCTCGAGGATGACGTCGACCTCGACCGTGGGGTTGCCCCGGCTGTCCAGGATCTCGCGCGCGTGAATGTCGGTGATGGTGAACATGGGGGTGTGCCTCCGGCTTCGCTCGGCGTTCCCTTAGCGCGGGGGCTCAGGTTTGGGAAGCCAGCCGCGCGAGCCGAGCCTCGCGCAGAAGAGTGTAGAGCCCTGATACGATGATGATCCCGACCCCCAGAAGCGTCGCCGCGTCGGGTCGTTCCGAAAAGGCCACCATGCCGATGACCAATGCGAAGACCATCCGGCTGTAGCGCAGCGACGAGACGACGGCGATGTCGCCCAGCCGGGTCGCCGCCACGATCGCGATGTAGGCCGCGACGCCGATGATGACGCAGAGCCCCAGGATCGCTGACTGGCTCGGCTCCGGCCAGACGAGCGGCTGACCCTGCACCGCCTGGAGGAGCAGCCCCGCGGGGACCAGCGCCGCGAAGGCGTGGAGCGACAGGCGCGGGTCGCTGATCTCGGGCGGCATGGTGCGCGTCGCGAGGTCGCGCGCCGAGAGCGCGATGGTCGCGCCGACTGCCAGCAGGATGGCCGGATCGAAGCTGTCGGCGCCGGGGCGCAGTATGACGAGGACGCCCGCGAAGCCGACGCCGATCGCGGCCCAGCGCCGCCATCCGACATGGGCGCCTAGCACCAGGGCCGCCCCCATCGCCACGACGAGCGGTGTCGCCTGGATCACCGCCGACGCGGTGGCCAGCGGGATGGTCGTGATGGCCGAGACGAAGAATAGCGTGCCGATCACCTCGAAGCCGGAGCGGACGAGAACGCGCCGGTCGAGATAGAGCGGCGAGCGAAGGCCCCCGCCGCGCTGCCCGAGCCAGAGCGCGAAGACGAGGGCCCCGCCGAGGCCCAGCATCCAGATGATCTGGGCCGGCGGGATGCGGTTGGCCAAGGCCTTGATGAGCCCGTCCTCGAGCGCAAAACAGGCCATGGCTGCGACCATCAGCGCGCAGCCCTTCAGCGTATCGCTCACCGCCCGGCGGCCCGATGGCGCATCGCATTCGCGCGCATCGCGCGGGTCATGGATCCGGCTCCTGCCGCTGCTCCGGGCCTCATGCCAACGCCTGCACGCTCACCGGCGCCGCGTCCCGAACAGCTCAAGCCGGTGCCCCTTCAGGTCGTAACCCAGCCGGTCCGCGATCCGCTCCTGCAGGGCTTCGATCTCGGGGTCGACGAACTCGATCACCTCGCCGGTCTGCATGTCGATCAGGTGGTCGTGATGATCCCGCTTGGCATCCTCCCAGCGGGCGCGGCCGTCGCCGAACTCGCGCCGCTCGACGATGCCCGCCTCCTCGAAGAGTGCAACCGTCCGGTAGACTGTCGCGACCGAAATGCTCGGGTCGACGGCCGCGGCACGGGCGTGGATCGTCTCGACATCCGGGTGGTCGTCGGCGGCCTCGAGCACGCGGGCGATGACGCGGCGCGGTCCGGTCAGCCGCAGGTTGGCCGCCTCGCAGCGCTGGATGATCGTCGGCGTCGTCATGGGGGCCTCCCTAGTGCGCGGCCGGGCGGGGGTCTAGGTGCCGCAGAAGGTGCGGGTCACGCGTTCGTCCGCGGTGGCGGGGCGGCGGTAAGGGGCATTGGCCTCGGTCTCGACCCAAGGATCGGCGAGAACGGCATGGAGCGCGTGGAACGGCGCGTCGTCGCCGCCTTCGGCCGCGCGGATCGCCGCCTCGACCTGGTGGTTGCGCGGGATGATCGCGGGGTTGGCGCGCGCCATCGCGGCGGTATCGGGGTCCGTCGTCTGCCAGCGGGCGAACCAGTCGTCGAAGGCGCCCGGGTCGGTGAACTGGTCGCGCGCGGTCTCCGGTGCCACGGCCAGCGCGCGGAAGGTGTTCGTGAAATCGGCCTGACCCGCGGCCATGATCGCCAGCAATTCCATCGCGAGGCTCATGTCCGGCGTTCCGATCTTGGCCGTCATGACGCGCGTCCATGCGTTGGCATAAAGATCGTGGAACCCTTCCAGCGCCGAGGTCGCCTCGGCCACTGCCGCCTCGCGCTCGCCCATCATCGGCAGGAGGGCGGTCGCCAGCTGGGCGAGGTTCCACAGCGCGATGTCGGGCTGCTTCGACCAGGCATAGCGGCCGAACTGGTCGATGCTGCTGAAGACGGTGTTGGGGTGGTAGGCTTCCATGAAGGCGCAGGGGCCGTAGTCGATGGTCTCGCCCGAGATCGTCATGTTGTCCGTGTTCATCACGCCATGCACGAAGCCGAGGCCCATCCACTGCGCGATGAGCGTGGCCTGCACGTCCATCACGTGCTGCAGAAGACCCACCGGGCCGTCGGCGTCCGGGGCATGGCGCGCAATCGCATAGTCCAGCAGGCGCTTGAGGGCGTCGGTGTCCTCGCGCGCCGCGAACACCTGGAAGGTTCCGACGCGGATATGGCTCGCCGCGACGCGGGTCAGGACGGCGCCGGGCAGCGGGCCCTCCTGGCGAAGGACCGTCTCGCCGGTCCGGACGGCGGCCAACGCGCGGGTCGTCGGCACGCCCAACGCATGCATCGCCTCGGACAGGAGGTATTCGCGGATGACCGGGCCAATCGCCGCGCGGCCATCCCCCTTGCGGCTATAGGGCGTGGGCCCGCTGCCCTTGAGCTGGATGTCGACCCGCCGCCCGTCCGCGACATGCTCGCCCAGAAGGATCGCGCGCCCGTCACCCAGCTGCGGCGACCAGCCGCCGAACTGGTGCCCGGCATAGAGCTGGGCCAGCGGATCGGCCCCCTCGGGGACGCGGTTGCCGGCAAAGATCTCGGGGGCCGCACGCAGGGCCGAGACGTCGAGCCCCAGCTCGCCCGCCAATCCCTCGTTCAGCGCAATCCAGGACGGGGCCGCGACCGGCGTCGGCGCCATCCGGGTATGAAACCGGTCGGGGAGGCGGGCATAGCTGTTGTCGAAGGCGAACATCTCTCATCCTCTGGCCGGAAATACCTCGGGGGGGTGCGGGGGGCTGGCCTCCCGCTGCTCAGAGCCGGGCGAGCCGGGTGGTCAACAGATCGTAGAACCCGTCCGCGTCGATGCCACCGATGAAGGTCGCGTTCGGGGCGCGCTCCGTGACCCGCCACCAGTCGGCCACCGTCATCCCGCGGGTCAGCGGGCTGTCGACCTCGATCTCGACATTGATCTCGCGCCCGGTGAAAAGGTCGGGCCGCAGAAGCCACGCGATCACGCAAGGATCGTGGAGCGGCGCGCCTTCGGAGCCGTATTTCTCCTTGTCGAACCGCTCGAAGAAATCGGTCCAGGCGGCGACCATATCACCCACCTTGGTGCCCAGGTCGCGGAACGCCTGGACCCGCGCCGCCGTCGTCAGCGCCTTGTGCGTCACGTCGAGCGGCAGGACCGTGATCGGGATGCCCGATGCGAACACGTCGCGGGCGGCCTCGGGGTCGACATAGATGTTGAACTCGGCGGCGGGTGTGATGTTGCCCACCTCGAAATAGGCCCCGCCCATCAGGACGATCCGCGCGATCCGGTCGGCGATATCGGGCGCGCGGGCGAGGGCGGTCGCGATATTCGTCAGCGGCCCGAGAGGGCAGAGCGTGACGGTGCCGGCGTCATGGGCGCGGAGCGTTTCGATGATGAAGCCCACCCCGTCTTCTGAGGTCAGCGGCATCTCGGGCTCGGGCAGTTGCGGGCCGTCGAGGCCGGTCTTGCCGTGGACATGCTCGGCGGTCACGAGGTCGCGGGCCAGCGGTCGGTCGCATCCGGCATGGACGGGGATGTCGCGGCGCCCGGCCAACTCGCAGACGATCCGCGCATTCTTCGCGGTCAGCGCCAGCGGCACGTTGCCCGCGACGGCGGTGATCCCCAGCACGTCGAATTCGGGCGAGGCGAGGGCCAGCAGGATGGCGACGGCGTCGTCCTGTCCGGGGTCGGTGTCGATGATGATCTTCTGGGTCATGGCCTCAGGTAGAGGACGGCGCGCGCCGGTTGTCCAGCGTGCGCCGCCTGCATGTCCGGTCAGCCGTCGAAATCGACCTCCTCGACCAGGCGCAGGGCCTCGGCGCGATGGCTGGCGATGGCGGTCAGATCGGTCGTGTCGGCCTCGAGTGCGCCCCAGCCCGCCACGAGGTCCGAGGGGGACGCGTCGGGCGATGCGGGGTATTCGTGGACCACGTCGGCATAGATCTCCTGCGCCTCGGGCGACGAGAGATATTCCATGAAGGCCAGCGCCTCGGCCTCGTTGGCGGCCCCGTTGACCATGGCCACGCCCGAGATGTTCACATGCGATCCCTGGCCGTCGGCGAAGGACGGAAAGTCGATGCGAACGGCATTCGCCCATTCAGACTGTTCCTCGTCCGCCAGCATCGCACCCATGTAGTAGGTGTTGCCCAGCGAGATGTCGCATTCGCCGGCCCAGATCGACTTGACCTGCGCGCGGTCATTGCCCTCGGGTGACTTCGCGAGGTTCGCCTTCAGCCCTTCCAGCCAGGTCTTCGTGGCCTCGGCGCCGTTATGCTCGATCATCGCCGAGACGAGGCCGATCGTGTAGACATGCGTCCCCGAGCGGGTGCAGATGCGGCCCGACCAGATCGGATCGGCGAGTTGTTCGTAGGTCGTGATCTCGCCCGGTGCGACACGGTCGTTCGAGGCATAGACGATCCGTGCCCGCGTGGTCAGGCCGAACCAATGGCCCTCGTCGTCGCGCAGCGCGTCGGGGATGTTGGCCTCGAGCACCTCCGACGACACGGCCTGCGTGACGCCCGCCTCCTTGGCCTCGGCCAGTCGCGAGATGTCGACCGTGAAGAGAAGGTCCGCCGGCGAGCGCGGCCCCTCGGCCACCAGCCGCTCGGTGATGCCCTTGTCGATGAAGACTACGTTGGCGGTATGCCCGGTCGCCGCCTCGAAGCCGTCGACCAGCGGCTGGATCAGCTCGGGCTGACGATAGGAATAGACGTTGACCTCCCCCGCGAAGACCGGCGCGGCGACGGTCAGGGCGGTGGTGGCGAGAATGGCGTGGCGCAGCATCGCGGCCTCCTTGGTTGCATGGCCGCGACTATTCCCGACTAAATCTGTCAGGTCAATCCCGACTCTTCTTGTCGGATACTTTTTCCCGCGCCTTCGCCGCGTCCCAGAGCGCGTCCATCTCGGTCAGATCGGACTGTGCCGGGCTGCGCCCGTCGGCGGCCAGCGCATCCTCGATCGCCTCGAAGCGCCGGATGAACTTGGCGTTCGCGGCGCGGAGCGCGGATTCGGGGTCGACCTTGAGGTGGCGCGCGAGGTTCGCGACCACGAAGAGGAGGTCGCCCATCTCCTCCTCGATCTCGGCCGCCGTCGCCGTCTCGCGGGCCTCGACCAGTTCCGCCGCCTCCTCGCGCAGCTTGTCTAGGACCGCGACCGTCTCGGGCCAGTCGAACCCGACCCGCGCCGCGCGATTCTGCAGCTTCACCGCCCGCATCAGCGCGGGCAGGCCCATCGCCACGCCGTCCAGGGTGCGCCCCGACCGCTCGGCAGCCTTCGACGCTTCCCAATCCGAGACCTGCTGGGCGGCGGACTTGTCACGGTCGCCGTCGCCCCAGATATGCGGGTGCCGGTCGACCATCTTCTGCGCGACCCGCTCGGCGATGGAGTGGAAGTCGAACCGTCCCGCCTCGGCCCCCATCTCGGCGTGGTAGACGACCTGCAACAGAAGGTCGCCAAGCTCTCCCTCCAATTCGTCCCATGCGTCCCGATCGATGGCGTCGGCGACCTCGTAGGCCTCCTCGATGGTGTAGGGTGCGATGGACGCGAAATCCTGCTCGATGTCCCATGGGCATCCGGTTTCGGGATCGCGCAGCCGGGCCATGATCGCCAGAAGACGCGGCAGGCCCCCGCCGGGCGTCGTGCAAAGGGTGTCGTCGGCCATTGGCATTCTCCGCTGTCGGGTGTTTCCTGCCCCGAGCCCCAGCCGGAGGACAAGCCCATGCCCGTCATCAACTCCATCGCCGCCCTGCAACCCGAGATGCAGGAATGGCGCCGCTGGCTGCACCGCAATCCCGAGTTGCAGTTCGACCTCGAGAAGACGAGCGGCTTCGTGGCCGAGAAGCTGCGCGCGTTCGGCATTACCGAGATCCACGAGGGCATCGCGAAGACCGGCATCGTCGCGATCATCGAGGGGCAGGGACCAGGGCCGACCATCGGGCTGCGCGCCGACATGGACGCGCTGCCGATCCCCGAGGCGACGGGCGTCGAACATGCCTCCGAAACGCCGGGCAAGATGCATGCCTGCGGCCATGACGGCCATACGACCATGCTGCTGGGGGCCGCGAAATACCTGGCAGAGACGCGCAATTTCGCGGGGCGGGTCGCGCTGATCTTCCAGCCCGCCGAAGAAGGCGGCGGCGGCGGCGAGGTGATGGTGCAGGAGGGGATCATGGACCGGTTCGAGATCGAGCAGGTCTACGGCATCCACAACGCGCCGAACTTCGCAGAAGGCCAGTTCTTCACCACGCCGGGGCCGATCATGGCCGCCGTGGACACGTTCCATGTCGACATAACCGGCAAGGGGGGGCATGGCGCTATGCCGCACGAGACGAAGGATCCGATCGTCGCGGCCCTCGGGATCGGCAACGCCATCCAGACCATCGTGTCGCGCAACCATTACGCGCTGGACGAGCTGGTCGTCTCGATCACGCAGATCCACACCGGCACGGCCGACAATATCGTGCCGGGCACCGCGTTCCTGGGCGGGACGGTCCGGACCTTCGATCCGGTCGTGCAGGACATGGTCGAGCGGCGGCTGGGCCAGATCGTGGCCGGTCAGGCGGCGGCTTACGACGTCGAAGCCACGCTCCGCTACGAGCGCGGCTATCCGGCGACCGTCAATGATGCCGAGCGCGCGGGCTTCGCCGCCACGGTCGCCGCCGACGTGGTGGGCGAGGACGCCGTCACCGCGGACAATCCGCGCGAGATGGGGGCCGAGGATTTCAGCTACATGCTGGCGGCGCGGCCCGGCGCCTACCTGTTCCTCGGGGCCGGGGACGGGCCCGTGCTTCACCACCCCGCATACGATTTCAACGACGAGATCGCCCCCATCGGCGCGAGCTTCTTCGCCCGCATGGTCGAGATCGCCCAGCCGGTGCGCTGACCCGCGCGTCGATATCCGGCAACATCCGGGGACGCGTCATCGACCCCCGGAGGAGCTTCCGTATGCGCCCGATCCTGATGTTCGCCCTGTCGCTGGCCGCTGCCACGACGGCGTCGGCCCAGCGGCTCGACGTCCCGATCGTCCCCTATTGCAACCAGGCGACCACGGAAGCAGCGTGTTCGAGCGTCGGGACCGTGATGGGGCTCCATCCGAATGGCGACGGATTCCTGTCGGTCCGGACCGGACCCGGCACCAACTATCGCAAGATCGACGAGCTGCAAAACGGGGACCGGGTCACGATCATCAACGGTCAGGGCGGCTGGCTCGGGGTCGAGTGCGGCGCGGGTCGGTCCGGCTGGGCAGATGGCAACTGGATCGGCAACCGCATGTCCTGATCGGCTAGTACGGCGCGATCCGGCTGTCGCGCAAGCGGGTCTTGAGGCGCTCGGCACTCCATCCCGCGGCCCGGTAACTGGCGATGCTGCGCGCATCATCGCGCTTGGCGAGGCGTTTGCCGTCGCGGTCTCGGACCAGATCTTGATGCAGGTAGTCGGGCGTCGCCAACCCGAGCAGGCCCTGGAGTGCCACATGTATCGGCGTCGCCTCTTCGAGATCGGCGCCGCGCGTCACGAGGTCGATGCCTTGCGCCGCGTCGTCCACGACCACGGCGAGGTGGTAGCTGGTCCCGAAGTCGCGCCGCGCGAGGACGACGTCACCGATGCCTTCGCGAAACGCGCCTGCTTCCATGGTGCGAGGCGCGCCACGCTCGGTCCAGCGGAGGTCGTCCACGGCCGCCGCATCGAGGCGCAGTGCGACGCCGTTCGGGCGCGGTCCCGTCCGCGACGCACTACGGCAGGTGCCCGGATAGACGATGCCGTCGGGTCCAAGGAGGGGTGCGCCCTCTTGCGGGGCGCTGGCTGCGGCCAGAATGTCGCGCCGGTTGCAGGTACAAGGATAGAGAAGGCCCTGCGCCCAGAGCGCGTCGAGCGCCGCGCCATACGCCGCCATTCGCTCCGACTGCCGCATCACGGGCTCGGGCCAGTCGAGGCCCAGCCAGCGCAGGTCATCGTAGATTGCCGCCTCCCATTCGTGGCGCGACCGCTGACGGTCGATATCCTCGATCCGAAGCAGCATGTCGCCCGCTTCGTCCGCCACCATCGCGGCCCAGGCATGGCCCAGATGCAGCGGTCCGGTGGGCGAGGGGGCGAAGCGGGTGCGCGTCACCCCAACCTGCACAGCAGATGTACGGTCGAGCCCTCGACGCCCGCCTGTCCGGGCAGGTGCGGCCCGTGTTCGGCCGCGATCAGGCGGGCGCGCCCCTCGGCCTGTACATCGGCCAAGGCGTCGAGATAGGGCCGGGCTTGAAGTGTGGCGTCGTTATACGAAAACGCGAGGAGGGTGCCGGGGGTCATCGCCGCGACCAGTGCGCCCAGCGTCTCGGGCGGCGCGGCCCCGAGCGAGATGACGCCGGCCGCCCCGATCGCCGCGTAATCCGACAGGTCCGGGATCTCGCCCGGCGTGGCGAGGAAGAGACGGCGATACACGCCTTTGGCCTCGGCCCGCGCGCGCATTTCGGGCGTGATGTCGGTGCCGTCGATCGCCGCGAAACCCTCGGCAGCCAGCGCCTCGCCCGAAAGGCCCGTGCCGCAGCCGAAATCGAGGATCGGGGCGTCCCGCGCGGGCAGATGCGCCGCCAGCATCGCCGCCAGTCGGCGGGGCGTGGCATAGCCTGCTTCGGTCAGATCCGCGTCGTAGCTGTCGGCCCATTCCGCATAGAGCGCGCGCGCCTCTTCGGGCGGGCGCGCGGTCCAGAGGCCGTGTTTGAGCGTGGGCTTGGTCATCCGCCCGAGCTTAGGGGCAGGACCATGCGCTGTCACCGCCGCCGTCGGTTCATTCCGCCGCTTCGCGCAGCCCCAGCCAGGCTGTCCAATCCGCCTTGGCGCGGTCGGTATAGAGCTTGTAGCGCGTGGCCCGGTTGCGCCGACCGCCCCGTGCGTCGACCGGCGGGAAGAGCCCGAAATTGACGTTCATCGGCTGGAACGTCTTGGCGTCCGCCCCGCCCGTAATGTGCCGGACCAGCGCGCCCATGGCGGTCGTGCCGGGCGCGGGGGGCAGCGACTCGCCGCGCATCTCGGCCGCCGCCATCCGACCGGCGAGAAGGCCCATCGCGGCGCTCTCGACATAGCCCTCGACGCCGGTGATCTGGCCTGCGAAGCGAATATGCGGCTTCGAGCGGAGGCGCATCTCGGCGTCGAGCAGGGTCGGCGAGTTGATGAAGGTGTTGCGGTGGATGCCGCCCAACCGCGCGAAGCTCGCGTCCTGCAGTCCGGGAATCATAGCGAAAACAGACTTCTGCGCGCCGTACTTCATCTTGGTCTGGAAGCCGACGATGTTGTAGAGCGTGCCCAACGCGTTGTCGCGACGCAGCTGGACGACGGCGTAGGCCTTGGTCTGCGGATCGTGCGGGTTGGTCAGGCCGACGGGTTTCATCGGGCCGAAGCGCAGCGTCTCGCGTCCGCGCTCGGCCATGACTTCGATGGGCAGGCATCCGTCGAAATATCCGGCCGTCTCGCCCGGCTTGAACTCGGTCTTCTCGGCGGCGAGCAGCGCGTCGATGAACGCCTCGTAGGTCTCGCGGTCCATCGGGCAGTTGATATAGGCCGTCCGCTCGTCCTCGGTGTCGCCCTTGTCGTAGCGCGACTGGCGCCAGGCTTGTCCCATGTCGATCGTGTCGGCATGGACGATGGGCGCGATGGCATCGAAGAAGGCGAGGCTCTCCTGTCCGGCCTCGTCGGCGATGGACTGCGCCAGCGCGCTGCCGGTCAGGGGCCCGGTGGCGATGATCCAGTGACCTGACGCGGGCAGGGCTGTCACCTCCTCGTCCACGATCTCGATCAGCGGGTGGGCTCGCAGCCGCGCGGTCACGGCCTCGGCGAACGGGTCGCGGTCGACGGCCAGCGCGCCGCCGGCGGGCAGGCGATGCGCGTCCGCCATTTCCATGATGAGGCCGCCCGCCGCCCGCATCTCCCAATGGAGAAGGCCCACGGCGTTCTGCTCGTCGTCGTCCGAACGGAACGAGTTGGAACACACCATCTCGGCCAGTGACCCGGTGCGATGCGCGAAGGTGCCGACCGTGGGCCGCATCTCGTGGATGGTGACGGGCACGCCTGCGTTCGCCGCCTGCCACGCGGCCTCGGATCCGGCCATGCCGCCGCCGACGATGTGCAATCTGTCTGTCATGGCGCCCCGGATAGACCCTTCGGCCCGCGGGTGGAAGGCGTCAGGCGCCGCAGAACCATTCGACCACGGACCGCAGCGTGGCGTCCCCGTGCCGCGTCTCGTGATAGGCGATCCAGAGTTCGCCCGAGATGGCGTTGTCCGGCAGGTCGGCCAGCACGATCTCGTCGGTTTCCTCGGCCATGAAACCGGGCAACACGCCCGGCAGGCCCGTCGCCTGGATCATGTCCAGCATCATCGGCATCTCGTCGACCCGGTAGGTCGGCGAGGCGTTCGCGTCCTTGTAGATCTCGCGCACCAGATCGGCGTCCGGATACCGCTGCGACAGGCCGATCCACTGACCGTCGAGCACGTGGTCGCGCCCGTGATAGACGGATAGGTTGTAGTCGCGGAACTTGCGCGCTTTCAGCCGTCCGCCCTCGGGGCGTCCGATGCGAACCTGGATGTCGGCCTCGCCCAGCCCTTGGGAGTAGACCTTGTCGGTCAGTGTCAGGCGGACGTTCGGCAGATCGTGGGCCATCGTCCTCGTGCGGGGCAGGACATAGTGGTGATGCACGGCGGGCGGTGCGGCGATCTCGATCCCGACCGGCGTATTG
The DNA here is from genome assembly GCF_046452375.1 of Jannaschia halovivens. Classification (NCBI taxonomy): domain Bacteria; kingdom Pseudomonadati; phylum Pseudomonadota; class Alphaproteobacteria; order Rhodobacterales; family Roseobacteraceae; genus Jannaschia; species Jannaschia halovivens. The sequence goes on from NZ_JBKFDJ010000001.1 coordinate 467,452, forward strand.
CGGTCGCCCGCCTTCATCGTCGCCATCGCGCCGCGCAGCTTCTGCTCGATTTCCTCGCCGATCTCGGCCAGCCGCTTGGCGGATTCGGTCGCGACGAAGGCTTGGCCCCGCTTCTCGAAAAGCGGCACGCCCAACTCCTGGCTGACCCGTTCGATCCGGCGCGACACGGTGGCGACATTGGTGTCGAGAAAGCGAGCCGCGGCGGACATGGTCCCGTGCCGCATCATGGATAGAACGAATTTGAGATCGTCCCAGTTGTCCAAGCTCATGCCGACCTCCCGCTAGTACCAAATGCTAGCGGGTCAAGGATAATCGTGCCATTGCAATCGCGGCGTTGCGCACCAGATGCGGCGTCAGGCCGCACCGCCGTCGCCATCCTCCACCACCGGGCCGTCGACCACGTCGACTTCGGGCGCGTCCTCGTCGCCCTGGTCGGCGATCCGCGCGACCGAGACGACCTTCTCGCCCTTGCGGGTGTCGAAGACCTTCACGCCGCCCGCGCTGCGGGAGCGGAAGCTGATGCCGTCGATCGGTGTGCGGATGGATTGCCCGGTCGAGGTGGCGAGCATCAGTTGGTCGTCCATCTCGACGGGGAAGGCCGCGACGATGGGGCCACCGCGCGCGGCTTTGTCCTGCGCGCTGACGCCCATGCCGCCGCGCCCGCGCACGGGGTAATCGTGGCTGGACGACAGCTTGCCCGCGCCGCCTTCGGTGATCGTCACGATCAGGTCCTCGGCCGCCGACATCTCGGCGTAGCGCTCGGTCGAGAAGTTCGGATCGGCCGGGGCCTCCTCCTCCTCGGCATCGGCATCGTCGCCGAGGCCCGCCATCGCGCGGCGCATCTTGAGATAGGCCGTCCGTTCTTCCGAGGTCGCGTCGAAATGCCGGATGACGGCCATCGAGACGACCGCGTCATCCTCGCCCAGCCGGATGCCGCGCACGCCGGTCGAGGCGCGCGAGTTGAAGACGCGCACATCGGTCGAGGAGAAGCGGATCGCGCGACCCGAGCGGGTCACGAGCATCACGTCGTCATCGGCGGACGCGATGCGCGCGTTGATCATGCGCCAGCCCTCTGTCTCGCCTTCGAACTTCATGGCGATCTTGCCGTTGCGCATGACGTTGGCGAAATCCGACAGGCGGTTGCGCCGCACGGTGCCCCGGTCGGTCGCGAATACGACCTGCAGCTCGTCCCAGTGGTCCTCGTCCCGGTCGATGGGCAGGATCGCGGCGATGCCGGTCCCCGTCTCGATGGGCAGCAGGTTCACGAGCGCCTTGCCCTTTGCGGTCCGGCCCCCCTGCGGCAGGCGCCAGGTCTTGAGCTTGTAGACCATCCCGTCGGTCGTGAAGAACAGAAGAGGCGTGTGCGTGTTGGCCACGAAGAGCGTCGTGACGACGTCGTCTTCCTTGGTGGCCATCCCACCGAGGCCCTTGCCGCCACGGCGCTGCGCCCGGAAATCGGCCAGCGGGGTGCGCTTGGCGTAGCCGCTCGCGGTGATGGTGACGACCATGTCCTCGCGCTCGATGAGATCCTCGTCCTCCATGTCGCCGGACCAGTCGGTGATCTCGGTGCGGCGGTCGACGGCGAACTGCGTACGAACCTCGCGCAATTCGTCCGAGATGATTGTCAGGATGCGGGCCCGGCTGCCGAGGATGTCGAGGTAGTCCTTGATCTTCTCGGCCAGCGCCTCGAGCTCGTCGGTGACCTCCTTGACCCCGAGCTGTGTCAGGCGTTGCAGCCGCAATTCGAGGATGGCGCGGGCCTGACGCTCGGACAGGTTGTAGGTGCCGTCGTCATTCGCCGTGTGGGTCGGATCGTCGATCAGCTCGATATAGGGCAGGATGTCGCCTGCAGGCCACCGCCGCTCCATCAGCTTCTGGCGCGCATCGGCGGCGTCGGCCGAGGCGCGGATGGTCGCGACCACCTCGTCGACATTGCTGACGGCCACGGCCAGACCGCAAAGCACGTGGGACCGGTCCCGCGCTTCGTTCAGGAGGTATGCCGTGCGCCGCGCGATCACCTCCTCGCGGAAGTCGAGGAAGGAGGTCAGGAACCGGCGCAGGGTCAATTGCTCGGGCCGGCCGCCGTTCAGGGCCAGCATGTTGCAGGCAAACGACGTCTGCATCGGCGTGAAGCGGAAGAGCTGGTTCAGCACCACCTCGGCCGTCGCGTCGCGCTTCAGCTCGACCACGACGCGGACACCGACCCGGTCGCTCTCGTCCTGGACGTGGGCAATGCCCTCGATCCGCTTGTCCTTCGCGGCCTCGGCGATCTTCTCGATCATCGTGGCCTTGTTCACCTGGTACGGGATTTCGTCGAGGACGATGGCGTAGCGGTCCTTGCGGATTTCCTCGACCCGCGTCTTGGCGCGGACGATGACGCTGCCGCGCCCTTCGAGATAGGCCTTCCGGATGCCCGTGCGCCCGAGGATGATGCCGCCCGTGGGAAAGTCCGGGCCCGGCACGATCTCCATCAGCGCCTCGTCCGAAGCGTCCGGCGTTTCGATCAGGTGCAGACAGGCATCGATGACCTCGCCCAGATTGTGGGGCGGGATGTTGGTCGCCATGCCGACCGCGATGCCGCCCGCGCCGTTGACGAGCATGTTCGGGAAGCGTGCGGGCAGGACCGACGGCTCCATGTCCTTGCCGTCGTAGTTCGGGACGAAATCGACCGTGTCCTTGTCGATATCGGCCAGCAGCGCGGCGGCCGGCTTGTCCATCCGGACCTCGGTATAGCGCATGGCGGCCGCGTTATCGCCGTCCATCGAGCCGAAATTGCCCTGTCCGTCGAGCAGCGGCAGCGACATCGAGAAGTCCTGCGCCATCCGCACCAGCGCCTCGTAGATCGCGCTGTCGCCATGCGGGTGGTACTTGCCCATGACGTCGCCCACCGGGCGCGCGGACTTGCGGTAGGACTTGTCGTGCGTGTTCCCGGTCTCGTGCATCGCGTAGAGGATGCGGCGGTGGACGGGCTTCAGGCCGTCGCGCAGATCGGGGATCGCGCGGCTGACGATGACCGACATCGCGTAGTCGAGGAACGAGGTCCGCATCTCGTCGATGATCGACACCTGCGGTCCGTCGTGATGCATCGGCACGCGGGGGGTCTCGTCGTCGCCCTCGGGCGGGGTCGTCTCGTCGCTCATGCAGGTCTCCGACGGGGCGCGCCCCGGTCAATATCTAGTCTGCGATCTCTGTATCACCCCCTCGATATGGGCTCAACGACCTGTTGCGCCAAGTCCTTGCAGCCGGAGCATTCGAGTGCCAACGCCCCGTTTTCATTGATCGTAAGGGAATGGGTGTCACGCTGCGACGAAGGAGGTGCCGCCCATGGCCGCAACACCCGCCCCCGATCCCCGCTCAGAGACCGAGCTGATGCTCGCCGGATACGGTTTGACGACGGCCGAGATGTACTACCACATGCCCGACCATCCGCATGTGCTGAACACCTTCATCTGGCAGGATTACGACCTCGCGCCGGATCATCCCCGCCTCTTCCGGTTCATCGAATTCTGGGGGCAGGAGATCGAGGGCCCGCTTCATTCGATCCGCTTCGCGCATCGCAAGATGATCGCGCCGGGCGAATGGCGGAACGTGACCGGGGAGTTCACGCTACATTGACCCTGGCGGGGCGTTTCACGCTCAGCGCAGGGACCGCGACCGCGCGGCCATCAGCCAGACCACCACGAGGCCCGCCGACAGGACGGCGTTCCAACCCGCCATCGTCAGCCCGAGTTGCCAGACGATATCGTCGCACATCACAAGCGTCTCGGGGATGTCGGTGCTCAGAAGGTCGCCGCCGCTGAGCCCGCCCAGCGCGTCGCCGCCGCCGGTGCAGGAGGACGGCCCCTCCCACCAGCCCTGTTCGACGCCCGCGTGATAGGCCCCGATCCCAGACGTAACCGCCGCTGCCGCCGCCCCAACGAGGGCCATCGCGCGCGGCATCACCCCCGCGAGTGCCACGAGGCCGATCAGGATCGCCGCCGCGTGAGGCCAGCGCTGCCAGAGGCACATCGCGCAGGGCGCGTAACCCAGCGCCTGGAACACGAAGGCCCCGCCCAGAAGGCCGACATGACCCAGTGTGGCATAGGCGATGAGACGTCTCACAAAACCCTCAGCAGCAGGAAGCCCCCGAGGAGGAGGGCCATGGCGAGGGTAAACATAAGGCCGAGGCGGCGCTCGATGAAGTCCCGCACGGGCGGCCCGAACTTCCACAGAAGCCCCGCGACGATGAAGAACCGCAGGCCCCGCGCCACGATGGACGAGACGATGAAGACCGGAATCGAGAGGCCCGTCGCCCCCGAGAGGATCGTGATGACCTTGAACGGGAACGGCGTGATGCCCGCGATCAGGACGGCCCACGCGCCCCAGTCGTTGTAGCGCGCGGTGAAGCCGTCGAAGCTGTCGGCCTTGCCCAGCGCGGTCAGCACCGGCTCGCCGATCGTCTCGAAGGCCAATGCCCCGATGGCATAGCCCAGAAGCGCGCCGAGGACGCTGGCGATCGTGCAGACGGCGGCGATGCGGAAGGCGCGATGGGGCGCCGCGATCACCATCGGAATCAGCAGGACGTCGGGCGGGATCGGGAAGACGGAGCTTTCGATGAAGCTGACGGCCGCGAGCACCCAGAGCGCGTGGCGATGGGCGGCCCAATGCAGGGTCCAGTCATAGAGTGCGCGCAGCATGTCGGGGGCGGTCCCATGGAACCCCGGCCGGGTCAAGTTAGATTGTCTTCTGCACAACCGACACGGGAGTCCGATCATGCGGTGGAGAGGCCGGCGCGGGAGCGCCAATATCGAGGACCGTCGTGGACGGCGTGGGGGCGGCAAGGCCGCGGTCGGTGGCATCGGCGGATTCGGACTGATCGCCGTCCTTCTGATCGGCTGGTTCTTCGGCATCGATGTCACCCCGTTCCTGTCGGGCGGGGGCGGCGGCTTCCAGACCTCGGCCCCTGCGGGCGAGAGCCGACCCCTGTCCGAGGCCGAGCGGCAGGAGGGGCAGTTCGTGTCCGTCGTGCTGGCTGATACCGAGGAGGTCTGGGCCGAGATCTTCCGCGAGCAGGTGGGGCAACCTTACGACCCGGCGACGCTGGTGCTCTTCAGCCAAGTGACCCAGTCGCCCTGCGGCGGCGCGTCGGGCGCAACGGGCCCGTTTTACTGCCCGGCGGACGAGAAGGCGTATCTCGACACGGCCTTCTTTACGACGCTGGAGCGGCAGCTCGGCGCGCGGGGAGACTTCGCCGCAGCATACGTCGTGGCCCACGAGATCGCGCATCACGTCCAAAACGAGCTGGGCATCCTGAGCCAGGCCAACGCGATCCGGGCGCAGTCATCGACCGAGCAATCGAATGCCATCTCGGTGCGGATCGAGCTTCAGGCCGATTGCTACAGCGGGATCTGGGCGCGCTACGCACAGGCCCGCTTCGGCGCGATCGAACCCGGCGACCTCGAGGAGGCGGTGAACGCCGCGCGCGAGATCGGCGACGACACGCTTCAGCGCGAAGCGGGCCGCGTGCCGCGGCCCCATACCTTTACCCACGGCACGTCCGAGCAGCGCGCGCGCTGGTTCATGACCGGCTACCAGACCGGCGACATGACGGCCTGCGACACGTTCTCGGCTGACAGGCTGTGATTGACGGCGCCGGGCCGCACGCGTAAGCGCGGCCCCGCTGCCCGTGTGGCGGAATTGGTAGACGCAGGGGATTCAAAATCCCCCGCCGCGAGGCTTGTCGGTTCGAGTCCGACCACGGGTACCAAAGGCAGCAACGCGCTCCGCGCGGTAAACGATTCGCTCGAATGGCGTTAACCATTTCCAATCCGGCGACGTCGGAGATGACGTTGCGTCGCGTAATCCGAAACAGAGCAGTTCCGGGCCGCCACATTTCTGACACATTCCGTCACAATTTCGGAAACGACCGGCTTACCGACGGGCCGATACACTGCGGATGTCCCGTGGCGATCCGGCCAGTGGGCGAAGCCGATCGCGCCTTGCGGAGCAGGGATAGGCGAGACTCCGCCGCGCGGGTTAACGTTTCCGTTCGGGCAACCCGTTAACGGCACAATCAGGGCCGCTCCGACATTTTCGTTTCGTGAGAATGGTTAACGCGGACGGGGCTGCCCGGATTGTGCCGCAATGGGTTGGATCAGGGTCAACCATCCGTTAAGACCGAGGGACGCCCGACTGGGGGGCGATGTCTGCTGGCCGTTGGGGCGGTCGCACGAGCTTAGGGTCCGGGGTACGGATTCGGCACAGGTACGCGGATGTGCGCCGATACGCGCACATCGCTGGTCCGTCGGGGCCCGCGTTCCCTGCCGTCGTGTCGCCCTCTCTGACCCGTTCGCGCGCCGCCGCCTTCGTTTTCGACAGCACATCGTTCCCCCGAGGGCCGGTAACGTAACCGACCACGGAGATGCCGTCGTGACATTCGATCTGCCCGTCGCCCGCCATCGCGGCGCCTGTCGCCCGCGCTCCGTGGTGATCCGCCATTCGTTCATTGTTTGCCGAAATGCCGCGCGGCGTCCGCGCCACGGCGCGGCATAGGGGAGTCACTGCCATGACCACGACAATCGATTTCAATTCCTTCTCGGCCGGCACGATCATCAACGATCAGCTCGATGGCGTCACCGTCACCTCGGGCAACGGGCACAACCCGCCGATGATCTTCGACACAGCCCACCCGACCGGCGGCGACTACGACCTGGCGACCAGCAACCTGGGCAAGGTTCTGATCCTGTCCGAGGACGGCGACAGCCACGATCCCGACGACGAGGCCCATGGCGGGATGCTGACCTTCGACTTCGACGGCGAGGTCGACATGCACTCGATCACGGTGCTCGACGCCGACGAGCCGATCTGGATCAAGCTCTACGACGAACACGGCAACTTCATCCGCCAATATGACGTGACCACCGCAAATGGCGGCCAGAAGGTCGTGCATCTCGACACCGAGGGCGTCGGCAAGATGGTCGTCAAGTTCGACGGCTCGGGCGCGGTGGACAACATCGTCTATGACGCCGGGCAGGGCGATGGCGTTGTCAACGGCACCGCGGCGGGCGAACTGATCGACACGACATACGTGGATGCGCAGGGCGATCGCGTCGACGCCAATGACGCGATCGGCGTGGCTGGCACGACCGGAAACGAGGACCTGATCCTGGCCGGCGGCGGACACGACACCGTCTACGCGGGCGAGGCGGACGACATCGTCTTCGGCGGCACCGGCAACGACAAGATCTTCGGCGAGTCCGGGGACGATACGCTGAACGGCGAAGACGGCTGCGACACCATCGACGGCGGCAAGGGCGACGACCTGATCGACGGCGGCGCGCATGGCGATGCGCTCTATGGGGGCGAGGGGGCGGATACGATCCTCGGCGGGTCGGGCAACGACCAGCTGAGCGGCGGCGCGGGCCATAACGTCCTCGACGGCGGGTCCGGTCGCGACACGATCTTTGGCGGCGATGATGCCGACACCATCGATGGCGGTTCCGGCGACGACAAGATCGAAGGCCGCGGCGGTGCCGACAGCATCGACGGCGGCGCGGGCGGCGACCTGATCACGGGCTACGACGCCACGTCGATCAAGAACGGCGACACCTCGGTTGCCAGCGACGACGGCGCGGCCGACACGATCGACGGCGGTGACGGAAATGACACCATTCTCGGCGGCAAGGGCGACGATGTCCTGTCGGGTGGCGCGGGCGATGACGTCATCGACGGCGGCAAGGATGACGACCTGATCTTCGGCGATACCGGCGGCACGAAGGGCGCGCCGATCTGCGGTGCGCGCGAAAGCTTCAACTGGTCGCACGCGCATGGCTACGGTGACGAGGTCGCGCGCGACAGCCTCACCCAGGACACGGGCGAGGTCACCGTCTCGTTCACGACCACCAAGGAGGTCGGCACCGTCCGCAACCAGTTCGAGACCGACGACCAGAACGTCGACGGAATCGACAGTGGCAGCGAGACGATCAACGACAATTCGTCCTTCGGGTCGATCATCCGGGACGACGAGTTCGCGGCCGAATACGCGTTCGACTATTCCGGCCCCGTCTGCGATGTTTCGTTCAACATCAATGACATCGACGGCGACGGCAAGGTCACGGTCGTGGCCTACGATGCCGACGGCAAGCCCGTCCCGGTCACCCTGACCGGCGGCTCGAACCTGACCGTCGCGGGCGGCATGGCCAGCTCGAATGGCGGCTATCAGCCCGACAGCTCGGACGACTACTCGGTCACCGTCGACATCGCGGGCCCGGTCAGCCGGATCGAGATCCTGCACGAGATGACCGGCGACGCCGATTCCGGCATCAACATCACCGATGTGTTCCACGCACCCGTCATCGGCTTCGAGGATCCGACCGGCATCGCGGGCGACGACCTGCTGACGGGCGGCGACGGTGCCGACACGATCTTCGGCGAGGCCGGGGACGACACGATCATCGGCGGCGCAGGGCAGGATGAGCTCTTCGGCGGCGACGACCGTGACACGTTCATCTCGGTGACCCCGGGCGACGTCATCGACGGCAACGAAGGCGGCGACGATTTCGACACGCTGGACCTGACCGGCGTGGACGCGATCGTCGAGTTCGACCCCGACAATGCCGAGAACGGCACGATCTTCTTCACCGGCCCCGATGGCAAGCCGACCGGCGAGACCGCCAGCTTCGTCAACATCGAGAACGTCATTGGCGGCGTCGTCCGGGACGGCATCGTCGAGGGCACCGAAGATGGCGAGCTGATCGACATCGACTACACCGGCGACCCCGATGGCGACTTCGTCGACAACGATGATGCGCTGCTTCCGGGCGAGGTCGGCGACGACGACATCATCCTGGCCGGCGGCGGTGACGACACCATCCTCGCCGGTGACGGTGATGACGAAATCGACGCGGGCGACGGCGACGACAGCGTCGAGGCCGGGATCGGCGACGACCTGATCGAAGGCGGTGCGGGCAACGACACCATCTTCGGCGAAGAGGGCGACGACACCCTGCTCGGCGGTCTCGGCGACGACAGCCTTTCGGGTGGCGACGGCAACGACTCGATCCGCGGCCTGAGCGGCGAGGACACGCTGGACGGCGGCGACGGCGACGACACGCTGCGCTCCGGTGCGGACGGCGACTCGGTCATCGGCGGGCTCGGCAACGACCTCATCACCGGCAATGGCGGCGCGGACACCATCGTCGCGGGCGTCGTGGGCTCGCCCGACCTGGGCTATCCCGGCCTCTTCCCGTCGGATGACGATCCGAACGACGATCGCGACAACGTCGAAGGGCGTGGCGGCGACGACTGGATCTCGACCGGCGACGACGACGACACGATCAATGGCGGCTCGGGCCGCGACACGATCGACGGCGGCTTCGACCGCGACCTGATCGACGGCGACGACGGCAACGACTTCATCGTCGGCGGCGAGGGGTCGGACACGATCCTCGGCGGCTCGGGCAACGACACGATTTACGCGGGCTTCGGACCCGGCGCGCCCGACGCGCTGAACATCCCCGATGATCGGGATCTGGTTCAGGACAACGGTCGCGACGTGGTCGATGGCGGCATCGGGGACGACCTGATCTTCGGCGCCGACGACGATGACAGCCTGTCGGGCGGCGAGGGCAACGATACGCTCTTCGGCGAGATCGATGAGGACACGCTCGATGGCGGCGCCGGCGACGACAGCCTCGATGGCGGCGACGGGGACGATTCGATCACCGGAGGGACCGGCAACGACACGATCGTCGGCGGCGACGGGCTCGACACGCTCTCGGGCGGGGACGATCGCGACGTGTTCCTCGGCGGCAATGGCGGCGACACGGTCGACGGCGGTGCCGGTGGTGACGACTTCGACACGCTGGACCTGACCGGCGCGGGTGTGGACCGGGTGGAATACACCTCGGCCGACCGCGAGGATGGCACCGTCTTCTTCGACGACGGAACCACGCTCGGCTTCACCGAGATCGAGAACGTCGTGCCCTGCTTCACGCCCGGCACCCTGATCGCGACGCCGAAGGGCGAAGTTCCGGTCGAATCGCTGAGTGTCGGCGACCGGATCATCACCCGCGACAACGGCATCCAGGTCGTGCGCTGGATCGGGTCGCGCAGCATGGAGGCCGCCGAGCTGGCGGCCGATGGCGCGCTGCGCCCGGTCCTGATCCGTGCGGGCGCTCTGGGTCACGGCCTGCCCGAGCGGGACATGAAGGTCTCGCCGCAGCACCGGATGCTGATCGCGAACGATGAGACCATGCTCTATTTCGACGAGCGGGAGGTCCTGATCGCGGCCAAGCATCTGGTCGGTCGGCCCGGCATCGAGCGCGTCGACCCCGAGGACACGACCTACATCCACGTGATGTTCGACAATCACGAGGTCATCCTGTCCGACGGCGCCTGGACCGAGAGCTTCCAGCCCGGCGACCAGACGCTCAAGGGTCTGGGCGCGCCGCAGCGCGAGGAGATTTTCGCGATCTTCCCGGAATTGCGCGGCCACGAGGGCCGGGTCGCCTATGTCGCGGCCCGCCGGATGCTCAAGCGCAAGGAAGCCGAGCTTCTGGCCCGCTGATCCACGATCGCATCGCCCGGGGCCATCGCCCGCGGGTCGAGCCCAGGGGGCGCGGGTGACCGCGCCCCTTCGCGTTTGTATCGCCCGGCATCCGTGATATTCGCTGCGGGATCACAATGATGGGGGCCCGGGATGCGGCGCTGGCATTTCTACGTCATGGGGGCGATCGCCCTCGTCTACGGTCTCCTCGCGATGGCGGAATACGTCTTCGTGGCCTACGGGATGCGCACCGGCTGGATGGCGCTCTACTCGGACGCGCAGATCGCATGGCTCGGCTCGATTCCCGGCTGGGTCCACGGGGTGTGGGGCGCGCATGTCACGCTGGCGCTCGTGGGCGCGCTCTGCCTGCTGGCGCATTTGCGCCCGGCGGTCTGGATGCTGGCTTTCTCCTTCCTCACGCTGGTCGTGCTCTATGTCTGGATGCTGGTCGTGGCCGAACCGTCGGTCATCGCGATGGCGGGCGGCGGCACGTCCGCCTGGCTGGCGCTTGGCGGCGTCCTGCTCCTGTCCTTCCTGATCTACCTCTACGCGCGGCAGGAAAAGCAGGTCGGCGAAGTCCTCTGATCGGGTGGACCGCCACCGGCGCGGCTGCTAGTCCAACCCGACTGTAACGCTCGGGTATTTGGGTGACGACGCAACTCCGCCTCGAGGCCAAGGGCCTGACGCGCACCCTTGGGGGGCGGAACGTCGTCGACGGGATTGACCTGTCGGTCGCAGCCGGGCGCGTCACCTGCCTTCTGGGGCCGTCTGGCTGTGGCAAGTCGACGACGCTGCGGATCATCGCCGGCGTCGATCGTCAAGATGCGGGCACCGTCACGCTGAACGGACGTCTGGTGGCCGACGACCACGTCCATGTCCCGCCCGAGCGGCGGGGCGTCGGCCTCATGTTCCAGGATTTCGCGCTCTTCCCGCATCTCAACGTCACCGATAATATCGCCTTCGGCCTGCCGCGGGGCGCCGCGACCGGCCAGCGCGTGGCCGAACTCCTGCGGCGCATCGACCTTGCAGGCTATGGCGATCTTCATCCCCACCAGCTTTCGGGCGGCGAACAGCAGCGCGTCGCGCTGGCCCGTGCGCTGGCGCCCCGGCCCGACATCATGCTGATGGACGAGCCGTTCTCGGGCCTCGACAACCGGCTACGCGACGAGATCCGCGATGCCACCCTTGCCATGCTCAAGGAGGAGGGGACCGCCGTCCTCTTGGTCACGCACGAGCCCGACGAGGCCATGCGCATGGCCGATGAGATCGCGCTGATGCGCCACGGGCGCATCGTGCAGCGGGCCGCGCCCTACAACCTCTACAACACGCCCGCCGACCGAGATGCTGCGGCGTTCTTCAGCGATATCAATATCCTGCATGGCGACGTGCATGGGGCGCTGACGCAAACGCCCTTCGGCCAGTTCCTGGCCCCGGGGCTGCCGGACGGCACGGCGGTCGAGATCGTCTTCCGCCCCCAGCATGTCCGGCTGGATTTCGACCGGGGCGGACGCGGACCGGCGCCGACACCGACCGAGGGCGTGCCCGCGCGCGGCCTCGTGCAGCGGGCGCGGTTCATGGGGAAGGAAAGCCTGATCGAATTCCTGATGGATGATGGCAGCACCGTCGTGACCGCGACGGTTCCGGCGGTGTTCCTGCCGAAGCCGGGAACCGTTCTCTGGCTGTCCATCCGCCGGGATCGGTGTTTCGTCTTCCCTGAGACCTGAAGTCCGGACGCGCGAAAGCCGCCCCCGGGGCGGGGGGCGGCGCGTATCGCGAGAGGCAAGTGGGAGTGGCGGTCAGCCGCCCCAGGTGCGGACAACGCCGCAATCGACATGGGTGAAGTTCGAACCGGAATACTTGCCGACACCGCCGGCACCGCAGCTGGCCGCCGCGCGGGCGACCTGGCGCACGGAGCGCGAGGACAGGCGAAGATCGGCGGCCTGGCCCTGAAGGTGCAGCGAGTTCCGCGCCACGCCGCGCGACCGCGCGCGCAGGGCCCGGTTCGTCGCCGGCGAGCGGTATCCCGACAGCAGCAGGAACGGCTCGGACGCGTCCACGAGGTTGTGGGTCGCCGCGATGATGTCGAGGGTGCGGTTGTCGATCTGCTTCACCTCGTTCCGACGCCAGTCGCGGAAGAAGAAGTTGATCTCGTTCATGGCGTCGCGGACGTATTTGCCCTCGATCCAGTAGATCGTGTCCATGCTCTCGCCCGTCCGGGCGTTGTGCATCTTGATGCGGCGGATATCGCCGCCGCCACGCAGGAATCCTGCGGCATTCGAATAGGTGGGTGCCGCGGTGATCGCCGTTGCGGCGAAAGCCCCGAGCAGCCCACGACGAGAAATCGTGGAAGTCCGGCCCGATAGATCGGTCATGTGTGTCTTGCCCCGTTCACTGTTCGCGATCGACGTTGCGATCACTTCTGCCTCATCCCCATGTGACGAGACGGATGTGGCATAAGTTTGGCGATTCCCCGAATCGCGCACCGCGGCCGGAGACAATTGCGCGGAAATCCGCCAATTCGCGAACGGGATGGAACTCGTCCGCATCTGTTGCTCCCGAGCCTACGCGCCAGAAATTGGCAAATCGTGAATGGACTCGCATTTCCTTGACGTTAGGGTCGTCTGGACTGCCGAAGGACCGCATCATGATACCGAAAATCTCCGCCCTGGCCGCGGCGCTGATCCTCGCGGCGTCGCCCGTCGTCGCGAAGCCGCTGGTGACGCCGCTGCAGCAGGCGGTGGCGCAAGCCGCGTCCGAGGACGACGCCATCGCGGCATTCTACCGGTCGCGGAACTTCACGCCGATCTGGATGGGCGAAGGGGCCGAGACGCGCCGCGCGGCCTTCCTCTGGGCGCTGGATGCCGCGGCCGATCACGGTTTGCCGACCGGTCGTTACGACGCGGCCACGATCCGCAGCGATTTCGCCGCCGCCCGCACCGGCGCCGATCGCGGCGCGCTCGAGGTCGAGATGACGCGGCGCTTCTTGCGCTATGCCCAGGACGTCAGCTCGGGCATCCTCGATCCCCGCCAGGTCGACCGCTCGATCGTGGTCGAGGTGCCCAAGCGCGACTGGCTCGAACAGATCACCGCGTTCACCGAGGGCGATCCCTTCGCCTTCGTCCAGAGCCTCTGGCCGACCTCGCCCGCCTACACGCGTCTTCTCCGCGAGAAGCTGCGGCTGGAGGAAGCGCGTCGTGCCGGCGGCTGGGGCGCCACGGTGCCCGGCGGCACGCTGGCGCTCGGCGCGCAGGGACCCGCCGTCGTGGCGCTTCGCAACCGCCTGATCCGCATGGGGTACCTCCGGCGCTCGGCCGTGTCAGGTTTCGACGAGGCCATGGCCTCGGCCATCCGTGCCTTCCAGGTCGACCACGGACTGACCCCGGACGGCGAGGCCGGGGGCGCGACGCTGGCCGCGATCAACGTGCCGCTCGAAGACCGGATGGCGCAGATCGTCGTCGGACTTGAGCGACAGCGCTGGATGAACAAGCCGCTGGAGCAGCGGCATGTCCTCGTGAACCTCGCCGAACAGCACGCCTACGTGGTCGATGACGGCAAGGTCACCTTCGACACGGTCGTCGTCGTGGGCGCCGACACGCCCGACCGTCGCACCCCCGAATTCAGCCATACGATGACGCATATGGTCATCAATCCGTACTGGCACGTCCCCCGTTCGATCACGGTCAACGAGTATCTGCCGGCCCTGCGCCGGGGCGGAGCCCGTCACCTGGAGGTCTATTCGCGCAATGGCCGGGTCAACCGGAACGCCATCAACTTCAGCCGCTACACCGCGCGGAACTTCCCCTACAGCCTCAAGCAGCCGCCGGGGCCGCGCAATGCGCTCGGGCGGGTGAAGTTCATGTTCCCCAACAAGTACAACATCTACCTGCACGACACCCCGTCGCGCAGCCTCTTCGCCCGCGACGTGCGGACCTTTAGCCATGGCTGTGTCCGCGTCGGCCGCCCGCTCGAGCTGGCCTATCACCTGCTCACCCCGCAGGAGGCGGACCCCCGCGGTCATTTCAACGGCATCCTCGCCAGCGGGCGCGAACGGCGCGTCAACCTCGAGGAGCCGATCGGCGTCCACCTCGTCTACTGGTCCGCCTGGGTCACGCCGACGGGGCGCGCCAACTATCGCGGCGATCCCTACGGGCGTGACGTAAGGGTGCTGCGCGCGCTGCGCGAGGCCGGGGTGGAACTGAGCGCCGGGCGGAGTTAAGTCCCCGCCGGGGCACGCCGCTCCGAGGGCCGAAGATGTTCACCCTGCAAGAGATCGCGGACACGTTGGGCCGCCCCGTCCTCGGTGACGGGACGCTCCGGCTGCGGCGTGCGTCCGAGCCTTCTGCGGCCGGGCCGGACGATCTCGCGCTGGCGATGTCGCCCGCCTATGCCGACGCGCTGACCTCGGGGGCCGCCCGCGCCGCCATCCTTTGGGAAGGGGCGGACTGGGCCGCGATGGGCCTCGACGGCGCGGTGACCGTCCCGCGCGCGCGACTGGCGATGGCCGGCATCACCGCCGCGCTCGACCCCGGACCGCGAATGGCCGATGGTATCCACCCGTCTGTCGTCATCGACCCCACCGCCGCGATCGGCGTCGGTGCGGCCATCGGACCCTTCGTACAAGTCGCCGCCGGTGTGCGGATCGGCCGACGGGTCCGTATCGGGGCCGGCACCGTCATCGGCGCGGAGGCTACGATCGGCGACGATGCCCAAATAAGTCCGCGCGTTGTCATCGGGTCGCGCGTCACCTTGGGCGACCGCATCGTGATCCAGCCCGGCGCGGTGATCGGCGGCGACGGCTTCAGCTTCGTGACCGAGCACGAGAACGGCGTCGAGCGCGCCCGCCGCAGCCTCGGCGACCAGGGCGAGATCGTGCCCCAGCCGTGGATCCGCATCCATTCGCTGGGCGCCGTGACCATCGGTGACGACGTCGAGATCGGGTCGAACGCCACCATCGACAAGGGGACCGTGGCCGACACGACCATCGGGTCCGGCACCAAGATCGATAATCTTGTCCATATCGGCCACAACAACCGCATCGGGCGGGACTGCCTGATCTGCGGGCAGGTCGGCATGGCCGGAGGCAGCACCGTGGGCGACCGCGTCGTGCTCGCCGGGCAGGTCGGCGTCAACGACAACATCGAGATCGGCGACGACGTGGTCGCCGGCGGGGCCACCAAGATCTTCACGCGGGTCAAGGCTGGCGACGTGATCCTCGGCTATCCGGGCACCGCGATGGAGACGAACATGGCGATGTACAAGGCGCTCCGCCGTCTGCCGCGGCTGGGCGAACAGGTGGCCGAGCTTCGCAAGACCGTCACGGCGCTTGTCCAGAAGGGTCGCGATGACTGACCTGCGCGCCCGCATCCACGCCATCCTCGCCGAGCAGGCGATGATCGATGTCGCCGACGTCTCCGACGAACAGTCGCTGGCGGATCTCGGCATAGATTCCATGGGTGTGGTCGAAGCGATCTTCGCCATCGAGGAGGCGTTCGACATCCAGGTGCCGTTCAACGCCAACGCCCCCGAAGCGAGCGCGTTCGACATCTCGTCCGTCGGAGCCGTCGTCGCGGCGGTCACCCGTCTGGTGGAGACCCAGCACGCATGAGGCGCGTCGTCATCACCGGCGCGGGCACGGTCAACGCGCTCGGCTCGGATGTGGATGCGACGCTGGCGGCGATGCGGGACGGGCGCTCGGCCATCGGCCCGCTCGACATCCGCGACGTCGAACGGCTGTCGGTGACCGTCGGCGCGCAGGTCCGCGACCACGACGAAACGGCACTCTTCGACCGCAGCGAATTGGCGCTCTATGACCGCTACACCCAGTTCGCGCTCCGCGCCGGAGCCGAGGCCGTCGCGCAGGCCGGGCTTGCGCTGACCGAGGTCGAGAGTCTGCGCGCGGGGGTCGTGCTCGGGACCTCGGGCGGCGGGCTGAACACGCAGGACGACAATTACCGCGCGGTCTACGAAGGCGGCAAGAACCGCGTCCATCCCTTCGTCGTGCCGCGCCTGATGAACAACGCCGCCGCCGCGCATCTCTCGATGCGGCACGGGTTGCGTGGACCGTCCTTCACGGTTTCGACCGCCTGCGCGTCGTCGAACCATGCCATCGGGCAGGCCGCCCAGATGATCCGGGGTGGCGGCGCGGATGTCATGCTGGCCGGTGGCGCCGAGGCGATGCTCTGCTTTGGCGGCATCAAGGCGTGGGAAGGCCTGCGGGTCCTCGCGCGCGATACCTGCCGGCCCTTTTGTGCGACCCGGACCGGCATGGTGCAGGGCGAAGGGGCGGGGGTCTTCGTCCTTGAAGAACGCGACAGGGCCATGGCGCGGGGCGCACGGATCCTGGCCGAGATCGCCGGTTTCGCGATGACTTCTGACGCGGCAGACATCGTGCAACCGTCGCAGGACGGCGCCGAGCGCGCGATGCGCGGCGCATTGGCGGATGCACGGCTCGACCCCGATGCCGTCGGCTATGTCAACGCGCATGGCACCGGGACGGTAGCCAACGACCGCATCGAGAGTGCCGCGATCGGCGCGGTCTTCGCCGGCGCGCCGCCTCCGATCTCGTCGACCAAGGCGATGCACGGCCACTGCATTGGCGCGACGGGGGCGATCGAATTGCTGGCCTGCATCATGGCGCTGCGTGATGGCGTTCTGGCGCCGACGGCCAACTGGTCGGCGCGCGACCCGGATTGCCCCTGGGACTACATCCCCGGCGAGGCCCGGGACGCACGCGTGACGGCGTGCCTGTCGAATGCGTTCGCCTTCGGCGGCATGAACGCGACACTGGCGCTGACGGCCCCCTGAACGAAACCGGGCGGCCCCCTGGGACCGCCCGGATCGTCATCGTGGTCGCGCGTGCGTCACTCGGGGTTCGGCACCTCGACGGCGGCATAGCCCGCGGTGAAGCCCGTCAGCGACATGGTCAGCTGCGCCGCCTGGTCGGGGGCCAGCGCCGGGACCACGACCAACGTGGCGGCGTTGCCGGCCCGGAACGACGCGATGTCGGCGGCGCTGAACCCCATCCGGGCATAGCAGCCGGACGCATCGCAGAAGCTGAACGGGTAGCGGCGCGGCTGGCCGCCATCGACCGTCAGCGTGACCTGCGCGGTCAGAAGCGTCTGGAGCGGCGTCAGGACGGTCGCGCCCGCGACGATCTCGCCCCCGTCGGGGACGTCGAAGAAGTTCACGTCGGCCGTCGGATTGCCGTTCTGATCGCTCATTCGCTGGTAGAGCTGGCAGGGATCGTCCTGCCCCTCGGGCGCGCGAAGGCACCGAACCTCCCAGTCGCCATGCTCCTCGCGGACATAAATCTCGGGACCGCCACCGGCCGCGGCGCCGACCGCGGTGCCCGTCGAGAGCGCGCCACCCGGGGGCGGGGCCGCGGTCTCGCCATCGGCGTTCGCATCGGTCGCGGCGTCGGCCGGAGCCTCCGCCGGGGCGTCGGTCTCGGTCGTCGTCGCGGGGGCCTCGGCCTCCTGCGCGTGAAGCGGCGCGGCGAGGATCAGGCCCAGCGCGATCAGCGCGGCGGCCCGGCGCGAAGCGGTTCGGATGGGGGTCATGTACGGGTCTCCTGCAGGGTCGGTTTGGCCCGCCTTAGCATGGCCGTTCGGCGGGGTGCAGGGGGATTGTGGCGCGGCCCGATCCCCACGGGCGTGGACCCCGATCCCCAGACGCAGAAAAGGGCCCGTGAGCAGGACCCTTTTCCGTCTTTTTTTCTCTCCCTGCCGGACTGGCCGACTAGATATGGAGCGGACCCTAGGCCGCGATTCCCCAGCCGTCAACGCGGTTTTTCGTGACGTGCAGGTCACGGGAAACGCACGAAAAAAGGGCCGCACGACGAAGAAGCCGCGCGGCCAGTCGACAGGGAGGGTGGGCACGGCGCATGGTGACGCCCCGCCCGCATCTGGTATGGCAGGGCGGGATTAACATGCCGTGAACGGCACCGGGGGAACGAAATGAACGCAACGAACGGGATCTTCGTGGGTGGTGGCGGCGCGGACTACGCGACGCCCCAGCATCTGCGGCTGGACTACGCCAATCGGCACGGCCTGATCGCGGGGGCGACCGGCACGGGCAAGACCGTCACGCTCCAGATCCTCGCGCAGGGATTCTCGGACGCAGGCGTCCCGGTGATCCTGTCGGACGTGAAGGGCGACCTCTCGGGCCTCGCCATGGCGGGCAGCGCCGACCACAAGCTGCACGGGCCGTTCATGGAGCGGGCCGCGAAGATCGGCCTCGACCTCGGCTACGAGGCCACGCCGGTGACGTTCTGGGACCTCTACGGCGAACAGGGCCATCCCGTGCGCACGACCGTCTCCGAGATGGGGCCGCTTCTGCTGGCGCGGCTGATGGAGTTGACGGATGCGCAGGAAGGCGTGCTCAACATCGCGTTCCGGGTCGCCGACGAGGAGGGGCTTGCGCTCCTCGATCTCAAGGACCTGCAGGCGCTGCTGGTCTGGGTGGGCGAGCATCGCAAGGACCTGTCGCTGCGCTACGGCAACGTCTCGACGGCCAGCGTCGGTGCGATCCAGCGGCGGCTCCTGCAACTCGAAGGGCAGGGCGGCGCGAACCTCTTCGGCGAGCCCGCGCTGGAGTTGGACGACCTCATCCGCCTGGCGTCGGACGGGCGCGGAATGGTGAACATCCTGGCCGCCGACAAACTGATGGCCGCGCCGCGCCTCTACGCGACCTTCCTACTCTGGCTCCTCTCCGAGCTCTTCGAGCAACTCCCCGAGGTGGGCGATCCCGAGAAGCCGAAGCTCGTCTTCTTCTTCGATGAGGCGCATCTCCTGTTCGACGGGGCGCCCAAGGCTCTGGTCGACAAGGTCGAGCAGGTCGCGCGCCTCATCCGATCGAAGGGCGTGGGTGTGTTCTTCGTGACCCAGAACCCCGAGGACGTGCCCGAGGACATTCTGGGTCAGCTCGGCAACCGCGTGCAGCACGCGCTTCGCGCTTTCACCGCCAAGGACCGGCAGGCCCTGCGGCAGGCCGCGCAGAACTACCGCGAGAACCCGCGCTTCGACATCGAGGACGCCATCCGCGAGGTCGGGGTGGGCGAGGCCGTGACCTCGCTTCTTGAGCGAAAGGGCATCCCCGGAGTCGCCGAGCGGACGCTGATCCGCCCGCCCGCCTCGCAACTCGGCCCGATCACTTCGGCGGAACGGCGGCAGGTGATCTCGGGCACGGGCCTGATGGGCAAATACGAGGCGGAGGTCGACCGCGAGAGCGCATTTGAAATTCTCGGGGCGCGAGCCGAAAAGGCCGCCGCCGACGCAGCCCGCGCCGAAGCCGAGGAGGAGGCCGCCGAGGCGCGCGAGCGCGAGTACAAGGCCGGCCGCCGCTATTCCGGCGAGCGCGTCAGCCCTTCGACCTCGCGTCCGCGCAGCCGCGGCGATTCCGTCGGCACGACCTTCGCGAAGTCGGTCGCGCGCCAGCTCGGGACGCGCGCGGGCAAGGCACTGGTGCGCGGCGTCCTCGGCGGGCTCTTCCGCGGACGCTGAGGTGATCCTGCGCCCGCCGCGCCCCGCCGACGCCGCCGAGATCACGGCGATCCATGCCGAAGGGCTGGCCACCGGCCACGCGTCGTTCCGCGACGATCCGACCGACTGGCCGGCGTTCCACGACGCGCATGCGCTCGCCCTTGTCGCCGAGCGGGACGGGATCGTCCTTGGCTGGACGGGACTTTCGGCAATGTCGTCGCGCTGCACCTATTCGGGGGTGGGCGAGGTCAGCACCTATATCGGCGCGGCCGCGGCGGGGCAGGGGATCGGACGCGCACTCCTAGGCCGCCTCATCACCGAGAGCGAGGCCGCGGGCTGGTGGACGCTCGTCGCGCAGATTTTCCCCGAGAACCGTGCCAGCATCGCGCTCCACACGGCCTGCGGCTTCGCGGTGCTCGGCACGCGGACGCGGCTCGGGCGCATGACCTACGGGCCGATGGCGGGCACGTGGCGCGACGTGGTGATGATGGAGCGGCGGAGCGACGTCGCGGGTCGTTAAATGCCCGGGGAGCAAATTGGACCGGGCGCCTGATTCCGGACTGTGCGGCTGTGACAGTCTGCGACTGTCACCTTGCCGCCGACTGCGTTCACCTTCGTGAACGCAGTCACTCCCATTCGATCGTGCCAGGGGGCTTCGACGTGATGTCGTAGGTCACACGGTTGATGCCTGGCACCTCGTTGATGATACGGGTCGCGGTCTCGCCCAGGAACTCGTGGCTGAATGGATAGTAATCCGCCGTCATGCCGTCGACGCTGGTGACCGCGCGGAGCGCGCAGGCGAAATCGTAGGTCCGTCCGTCGCCCATGACGCCGACCGTGCGGACCGGCAGGATCGCGACGAAGGCTTGCCAGATGTCATCATAGAGCCCGTGGCGCCGGATCTGGTCGATATAGACCGCGTCCGCCTTCCGCAGGATCTCCAGCTTCTCGCGGGTGATCTCACCGGGGCAGCGGATGGCGAGGCCGGGGCCGGGGAATGGATGGCGACCGATGAAGCTGGGGGGCAGGCCCAGCTCGCGACCCAGCGCGCGGACCTCGTCCTTGAAGAGCTCGCGCAGCGGCTCGACCAGCTTCAGGCCCATCTTCTCGGGCAGGCCGCCGACATTGTGATGGCTCTTGATTGTGACCGACGGGCCGCCCGAGAAGCTGACGCTTTCGATCACGTCCGGGTAGAGCGTCCCCTGCGCGAGGAAGGCCGCGCCCTCGATCTCGTCGGCATACTTCTGGAACACGTCGATGAAGAGCCCGCCGATGATCTTGCGCTTCGTCTCGGGGTCGCTGACGCCCTCGAGCTTGCCGAGGAACAGCTCCTGCTCGTCGGCGTGGATCAGCGGCATGTTGTAGTGGTCGCGGAACATGATCACGACCTCCTCGGCCTCGCCCTGCCGCAGCAGGCCGTGGTCGACGAAGACGCAGGTGAGCTGGTCGCCGATCGCCTCGTGGATCAGGACCGCGGCGACCGAACTGTCGACCCCGCCTGACAGTCCGCAGATCACCTTGGCATCGCCCACCCGCGCGCGGATCGCGGCGATCGCCTGCTCGCGGTAGCCGGCCATGGTCCAGTCGCCGTCGAACCCGGCGAGCCGCACGAAATTCTCGTAGAGCTGGGCGCCTTTGGGGGTGTGATGCACCTCGGGGTGAAACTGCACGGCGTAGAAGTGCCGCGCGGGATCGGCGGTGATCGCGTAGGGCGCATTGGGCGATGTGCCGAACACCTCGAAGCCCGGCGCCAACCGGCTGACATGGTCGCCATGGGACATCCAGACCTGCTCGCGGCCCGTGGCCTCCAGCCCGTCGAACCAGCCGTCCAGAAGGTCGAGCTTGCCCTCGGGCGACACGTAGGCGCGCCCGAACTCGGCCGTGCCCTCACCGCGCTTCACCTCGCCGCCGAGCATCTGCTGCATCACCTGCTGGCCGTAGCAAATCCCGAGGATCGGCACGCCCAGCTCGAAGATCTCGGACGGCGGGCGGGGCGAGCCTTCATCGGGCACCGAGGCCGGGCCGCCCGACAGGATCACCGCACGCGGCGCGAAGTCGGCCAGGAACGCAGGGGTCACCGATTGGAACGGATGGATCTCGCAATAGACGTTCAACTCGCGCAGGCGGCGGGCGATGAGCTGCGTCACCTGGCTGCCGAAATCGACGATGAGGAGGCGCTGGTGATCGGGCTGTTTGTCCATGGCCGGGGGCTTACGCCGCGGCCTCCGGGCTGGCAAGCCGCCACGCCGCGTGTCGCCTTTCGCCCTTGCGGGCCGCAAATGCGCGGCGGGCGCGGTGGGACGCGCTGTATCTCCGGATCAGAGCCGCAGCGAAGGGGTCCGGTGATGGTCGAAATGACACGCAGAAAGCGCGGCGGCGGCGGGGCGGCTCGGCGGGCCGAGCGGACCAGCGGCAAGGTCGTGACCGCGCCGACGATCACCCGGAACATCCCTGACTACGAGCCGCTCACGGTCGAGGCGCTGGAGATCATCGAGCGCAACGCCGAGACCGTCCTCGAAGAGATCGGCGTCGCCTTCGTCGAGAACCCGGCCGCACTCGAACGCTGGCGTGCCGCCGGGGCCGAGATCGACGGCGAGATCGTCCGTATCCCGCGCGGCCTGGCGCGAAAGCTCTGTGGCACGGCGCCCTCGAGTTTCACCCAGATCGCGCGCAACCCCGAGAAGAACGTCGAGATCGGCGGCCGGAACCTCGTCCTCGCCCCCGTCTACGGACCGCCCTTCGTGCGCGACGAATCCGGGCGGCGCTACGCGACAATGGCCGATTTCGAGAAATTCGTGAAGCTGGGGCACATGTCGCAATGGCTCCAGCATTCGGGCGGCACCGTCTGCGAGCCGACGGATGTCGATGTCGACCGGCGGCATTTCGACATGCTGATGGCGCATATGACGCTGACCGACAAACCCTTCATGGGGTCGGTTACCGAACCGAGCCGGGCACGCGATTCCGTCGAGATGTGCGACATTCTCTTCGACGAGGGCGACGGCAAGGGCCTGAACGGGCGCACGGCGCTGGTCAGCCTGATCAACATCAACTCGCCCCTGACCTTCGACGGGATTATGATGGGCGCGCTCGAGGAATACGCCGCCGCCAACCAGGCCTGTATCATTTCGCCCTTCATCGTCGGCGGCGCCATGGCGCCCGTTTCGGTCGTCGGCACGTTGACGCAGGTGCTGGCCGAAGTGATGGCCGGCGTCGCCTACAGTCAGCTGGTTCGGTCGGGCGCGCCTGCGATCTTCGGGGCCTTCGTGACCTCGATCGACATGAACTCCGGCGCGCCGACCTTCGGCACCCCCGAGGCGGCGCAGATCACCTATGGCGCGGGCCAGCTCGCGCGGCGGATGGGACTTCCGTTCCGATCGGCCGGATCCTTCTGCACCTCCAAGCTGCCCGACGCGCAGGCCGCCTACGAGACGGCGAATTCGCTCAACGCGGGGCTGCTCTCGGGCGTGAACTTCATGCTCCACGCCTGCGGCTGGCTGGAAGGCGGTCTCGTTGCCGATTTCGAGAAGTTCGTCATGGATGCGGACCTTTTGGGTACGCTCCACAAGATGGCGCAGGGCATCGCCCATGACGAGGACGCGCAGGCGATGGATGCGATCCGCGAGGTCGGACCCGGCGGGCACTACCTTGGATGCGCGCACACGCAGGCGCATTTCAAGACGGCGTTCTGGCGGTCGAACCTCTTCGACTACAAGCCGTTCGAGACCTGGGCCGAGGAAGGTGGGCGCGACACCCGCGCGCTGGCGACCGCTCGCATCGAAAAGCTGCTCGCGGATTACGAGACGCCCGCGCTCGACCCGGAGAAGCGCGACGCGCTTCGGGCCTATGTCGCGAAGCGTCACGCGGAGCTCGACGCCGAGCGGGGCTGAGCCTTCAGGCGGACACGCGGCGGAAAACGCGCGCCTCGGCCAGCAGCGCCGACAGGATGTCGACATGCCGTGCGACGCTGTAATTCTTGTCTCGCGTCCGTCTGCGACCTTCGAGCGCGGCTTCCAGCGGCAGCAGTTTTTCGAGCGCCGCCCGGGCATCGACCGGGATCGCCGCGCGCAGCATCCGCCGAAGGTCGCGCCGCCGCCGATACCGCTGCGTGCCGTGCGCGGCCGCTTGAACCAGCAGTTCGGGGCGCCGGAGGTTGTTGAGATCGTTGGTAATCTTGCACATAGGGTCGCTCTGTTCACCTGAGGTTCGGTTGCGATCACCATGACCCGGCGGCGGGTGCTGTTGCGTGGCCGCCGGGGGGTGCGAACGGTGCGTTCGCGCTGTTTACAGTTTGGAAACATTCGCGACGGGCGGGGTCGCGATTAACGCCTTGGTAACCAATCGGGGCCAGTCCTGACGCCGTTCTCCACAGACCTTCCGGACCCCGAAATGACCGCGCCCACCGCCCCGATGACTGCTTCGTCGCATCTGCCCGAATGGGTGCCCCCGGCCGTGCATGCCTATGTCGAGCATGCCTGCCAGGGGCGCCCGTTGCGCGATGTGGCGGCCGAGCGGGGCTGCGCGGCATCGACCATCCTCAGACAGGTGCGTCGAATCGAGATCCGCCGGGATGACCCTCTCGTGGATGACATCATGGACCGTCTCGCCGACCTGCGGCGGTCCTGTTCCGAGCAGACCAAGGACCCAACGAAGGACGCCCCCAACATGTCAGCCATGCCCGATCCCGCGACCCTGATCGACGATGCGACCCTTCAGCGCGAGGCGAAGCGCGTCTTGCGCCGTCTGACCGAGGCGGACGCGTTTCTCGTGGTTGGCCAGGGCATGCCGCAGGCCGTCGTCCTGCGCGAGACGGGCGACGTGCCAACCCGGACGGCGACGGTGCCACGCGGCGTGGCCCAGGCCTTCGTCCTCAAGGACTGGATCGCCTGTTTCAAGGCGGGGCGCGTGACGCGCTATCGCATCACCGAGACCGGGCGCGCGGCGCTCAAGCGGATGCTGTCGGACGGGCTGGCGGCGCGGCAGGCCGCGCGCGGCATGGCCGACGCCCCGAGCCCGTTCCTGACCCAGCACATGGAGATGGGCGAACGTATCATCTCCGACGGGGACGGCACGCAGCCGGTTCGCGTGAACCTTGCGGAATCACCGCTGGGCTCGCTCGCCCGCAAGCGCGACCGCGACGGCAAGCCGTTCCTCGACCTCGATCTCGTCATCGCGGGTGAGCGACTGCGTACCGATTTCGAGCGCGCGCAGATGGGCCCGCGCGTGGGCCAGAACTGGGAGCGGTTCCTGACCGCCGGCGGGCGGGGCCAGATGGGGGCGGGCGATCCCGCCTCGGGTCCCGAGGATGCGCGCGCGCGGGTCTCGGAGGCGCTCCGCGCTCTCGGGCCGGGGCTGGCCGATGTCGTCCTGCGGGTGTGCTGCTTCCTCGAGGGCATGGAGGCCGCCGAGAAGCGCATGGGCTGGGCCGCGCGCTCGGGCAAGATCGTCCTGCGCATCGCGCTCCAGCGGCTGAAGTCGCATTACGACGGCCTGCGCTGAATTCGCTTACCACCCACCGCAGACGAAAGGCGCTCCGGTCGGACCGGGGCGCCTGGCATCGCAATTTCAGAGATCAGCGCTGTTCGACGTCCACGTAGTCGCGCTGCATCGGCCCGGTATAGAGCTGGCGTGGGCGCCCGATCTTCAGGGCGGGATCGCTCAGCTGTTCCTTCCACTGCGAGATCCAGCCGACCGTGCGCGACAGCGCGAAAATCGGCGTGAACATCGAGGTGGGGAACCCCATCGCCTCGAGGATGATCCCCGAGTAGAAATCCACGTTCGGGAAGAGCTTCTTTTCCGCGAAATACGGATCGGCCAACGCCTGCTTCTCCAGCTCCTTGGCGACCTGGAGTGTCGGATTGTTCTCGATCCCCAGAAGCTCCAGCACCTCGTCGGCGCTCTCCTTCATCACGGTCGCCCGCGGGTCGAAGTTCTTGTAGACCCGGTGCCCGAAGCCCATCAGGCGGAACGGGTCGTCCCGATCCTTGGCGCGCGCGATGTATTCTGGAATGCGGTCGACCGTTCCGATCTCGCGCAGCATCTCGAGACATGCCTGGTTGGCCCCGCCATGGGCCGGACCCCAGAGACACGCGATGCCCGCGGCGATGCACGCGAACGGGTTCGCGCCGGACGACGAAGCGAGGCGCACGGTCGAGGTCGAGGCATTCTGCTCGTGATCGGCATGCAGGGTGAAGATCCGGTCCATCGCGCGCGACAGGATCGGATCGACCTGGAAATCTTCTGCCGGCACCGAGAAGCACATGTTGAGGAAGTTCGACGCGTAATCGAGGTTGTTGCGCGGGTACACGAACGGCTGGCCGATCGAGTACTTGTAGGCCATCGCCGCGATCGTCGGCATCTTGGCGATCAGCCGGATCGACGCGACCTCGCGCTGCCAGCTGTCGGTGATATCGGTGCTGTCGTGATAGAACGCCGACATCGCGCCGACGACGCCGACCATCGTGGCCATCGGATGCGCGTCGCGGCGGAAACCACGGAAGAAGTTGTGCATCTGCTCGTGGATCATCGTGTGTTGCGTTACACGCGTCTCGAAATCCTCGAGCTGGGCCGCCGAAGGCAGATCGCCGTAGAGCAGAAGGTAGCAGACCTCGAGATAATGCGACTTCTCGGCCAGCTGGCCGATCGGATAGCCGCGGTGCAGCAAGACACCTTCGTCGCCGTCGATGAAGGTGATCGCGCTCTCGCAGGCGGCGGTCGACGTGAAGCCCGGATCGTATGTGAACAGCCCCGACTGACCGTAGAGCTTGCCGATATCGACCACGTCGGGGCCGGTCGTCCCGCTGTGGATGGGCAGGTCGTAGCTCGTGCCATCGATGTCGAGCGTCGCGGTCTTGGAGGTGTCTGCCATGTCTGTCCTTCCGGGTCGGCCACATGAGCGATGCCATGCAACCTGTTGATCAAGCGGCGCTTTCGGTGTCGCCGTGGCCTCGGTTCAGGATGGGTCGCTTTCGACCACGTCCGCCAGCCGTGCCAGCGTCTCGTCCCGTCCGAGGACGAGCATCATGTCGAAGACGCTGGGGGTGGCGGTGCGCCCGGCAAGGGCGGCGCGCAGCGGCGCGGCGATCTTCCCGAGACCGAGCCCGTGGGCCTGGGCCACGTCGCCCACGACACCCTCCAGCGCGTCGCGGGTCCAGCTAGCAGTTTGCAGGTGCGGCGTCAATTCCGACAGTATGCCACGGGATACCGTATCGAGCGCCTTGGCAGCCTTTTCCTCGATCCGGATCGGGCGAGCCACGAGGGCGAAATGAGCCTTCTCCAGAAGCTGGGGCAGGGTGCGCGCGCCTGCCTGGGCCACGGGCACCGCGCGCCGCAGCGCGTCGCCATCGATCGGCACGCCCCCGGTCCGCGCGAGCCAATCCTCGGTCGCGACCGCCACCGCTTCGGGTTCCATCGCAGCGATATGCTGGCCGGACAGATTCTCGAGCTTCTTCAGGTCCAACCGCGCGGGGGCCTTGCCGATCCCGCCGAGGTCGAACCAGTCCCGCGCCTCGGCATCGGTGAAGAACTCGTCATCCCCATGGCTCCAACCCAGGCGCGCGAGGTAGTTGCGCATGGCCGCGGCCGGAAAGCCCATCTCGGCGAACTCGGTCACGCCCGTCGCGCCGTGCCGCTTCGACAGCTTCTTGCCATCTGCGCCGTGGATCAGGGGGATATGCGCCCAGACCGGCTCGTCCCAGCCCATCGCATCGTAGATCTGGATCTGGCGCGCGGCGTTATTCAGGTGGTCGTCGCCCCGAATGACGTGGGTGATGTCCATGTCGTGGTCGTCCACGACGACGGCGAGCATGTAGGTCGGCGTTCCGTCCGAGCGCAGCAGAACCATGTCGTCGAGATGATCGTTGCGGATCGTGACGTCACCCTGGACGGCGTCTGCGATGACCGTCGCCCCGTCGCGCGGCGCCTTCAGGCGGATCACCGATGGCGCATCCGGGTGGTCGTCGGTGGGCACGTCGCGCCACGGGCTCTGGAAGAGGGTCGACCGACCCTCTGCGCGCGCCGCCTCGCGGAAGGCCTCGATCTCGTCTTGCGTCGAGAAGCAGCGATAGGCGCGCCCGGCGTTCAGCATCGCCTGCGCCACCTCGGCATGCCGCGCCGCCTGGCCCGCTTGGCTGACCGCCTCGCCGTCCCAGTCGAGCCCCAGCCAGGTCAGCCCGTCGAGGATCGCCTGCGTCGCCTCCGGCGTGGACCGCGCGACGTCGGTGTCTTCGATCCGCAAGAGGAACCGCCCGTCGCGCCCTCGGGCATAGAGCCAGTTGAAGAGCGCCGTCCGCGCCGTCCCGATATGCATCATGCCGGTGGGCGAGGGCGCGATGCGCGTGACGACGGGTCGATCCATTGGCGTGCCTCTGTTCGGAAAGGGTCGCGGGGCGCGGCGGTTAACGAATTGTAAACCCGGCGCGGGCGAGGGTTGGCACGTTCTAGGCAGCCCGTCGGAGGAGGGCAAGGATGCAGCCCTCGGGCACCGTCGGCGCCGTCACGCAACCGGGTCCGGTCGATCGCGCCGCGCTGGCCCTGCACGACCTTCGGGGTCGCAGGCTGCCCTGGCTCGCGCTCGCCTTCGGGACGGGCGTCGGCACCTATTTCGCCTTGCCGGTCGAACCTGGGGCCGCGGCGGCCCTTATCTCAGGCGCGACGATGGCGATGCTCCTCGTCTTCGCGTGCCTCACCCGCCACGGGATCGGGTTCCTCGCGCTCTGGCTTGCCGTGGCGCTTGGCGGCGTGCTGGCGGGGCAGGCGCGCACGGCCGTCGTCGCAGCACCGGTGCTGGACTTCCGATATTACGGCGCGGTCGAGGGGCGCATCCGCGTCGTTGACCGCTCCGCCTCGGGAGCCGTTCGCCTGACGCTCGACCGCGTGCGGCTCGACGACGTGCCCCGGCGCGAGACGCCCGCGCGGGTCCGCGTGTCCCTCCATGGCGAGGGCGGCGCTGTCCCCGCACTCGGCACATGGGTGATGACGACGGCACATCTGTCGCCCCCGGCCGGGCCGACCGAACCCGGCGGCTTCGATTTCCAGCGCCATGCCTTCTTCCAGCGGCTCGGCGCGCTCGGCTATACACGCCTCCCGCTTCTGCGGATCGCCCCGCCCGAGGGTGGCGCGGCCCTGATCGTCTCGCGCGCGCGGATGGCCATCGGGACTGCCCTGCGCGAGCGTTTGCCGGGTCAGCAGGGGGCAGTCGCGGCGGCGATCACGACAGGCGACCGCTCGCAACTATCGGACGAGGTGGTCGCGGACCTGCGCGCGTCGAACCTCGCGCATCTCCTCGCCATTTCGGGGCTGCATATGGGCCTCCTGGTCGGTTTCGTGTTCTGGGCCATGCGCGGCGGGCTGGCGTTGATCCCCCGGATCGCGCTGACCCGGCCGACCAAGCAATGGGCCGCGGCCGCCGCCTTGCCCTTCGCGCTGGCCTACCTCTTCCTGTCGGGCGGCACGGTCGCGACGCAGCGCGCCTTCGTCATGGCCGCCGTCATGCTGGGCGCGGTCCTCGTGGGCCAGCGCGTCCTTTCGATCCGAAGCGTCGCCATCGCCGCGCTCCTGATCCTTGCCTGGCATCCCGAAAGCCTGATCGGCCCCGGCTTCCAGATGTCCTTCGCCGCGACCGGCGCGCTGGTCCTCGCCTTCCGCGCGCTGTCGGGACCCGAGCGGTCGAAATGGATGACCGGCTGGCGCGGCGTCTTCGTCTCGCTCCTCCTGTCCTCCATCGTGGCGGGGGCCGCGACCGCGCCCTTCGCCGCATATCACTTCAACCGCATCGGACAATTCGGCGTGCTGGCCAATCTGCTTGCCGTGCCCGCGATGGGCTTTGCGGTGATGCCGATGCTCCTTCTGTCGCTCCTCCTCTGGCCGATCGGGCTCGAGGGGCCGCCGCTGGCCATCGCGGGGGCAGGCATCGCCTGGATCCTCGAGGTGGCGGCCCGGGTGGCGGACATGCCTGGCGCGGTGCGCACCATCGCGGCGCCAGACCCGTGGGTGCTGCCGCTTCTCGGGGTGGGCATGACGGTGATCGGCTGCGCGATCGGCCGGACGCGTCTCTTGGGCGTCGCGGTCCTGATGCTCGCGGGCGCGCTCTGGCTGCAAGGGGGGCGGGCGGAGGTGCTGATCGCCGAAACCGGTCGACTGGTGGGCATCGCGGGACCCGAGGGACGCTGGCTTGACCGCGAGAAGGGGGCTGGGTTCACCGCCGAGGCATGGCTCGAGAACGATGGTGATCCGACAGGGCAGGTCGTCGCAGCGGCGCGCAATCGGCCCGATCTCGAACCGCTCCCAGCCATCCATATCGCGCGGGGCAAACGGGACCTTCCGGCTGCGCTCGAAGCCTGTCGGCGGAGCGATGGCTGGCTGGTGACGCCGCTCCCGTTCGAGGGGAAGGCCGAGACCTGCCGCGTGATCGACGCCCGCCTGTTGCGTCGAACTGGGTCGATCGCACTGACCGTCGAGGACGGGGACGTCGTTGAAATCCATGCACGGGCGGTCCAGGGGCGCCGCCCGTGGGTGCCCGCGACGCGATAGCGCCGCCGGGGCGATCCCGACGGCGCCTCGTCAAGCTTCAGTAGCTGCGGATCAGGCCGACCAGCCGCCCTTGGATGCGCACCTGATCTTCGCGCAGAACGCGCGTCTCATAGGCCGGGTTCGCTGCTTCGAGGGCAATCATGCCCTTCTGTCGGCGGTAGCGTTTGAGAGTCGCCTCGTGGCCATCGACCAGCGCGACCACGATCTCGCCGTTGTCGGCCGAGGACTGCTCGCGGATCACGACGACATCGCCGTCGTTGATGCCCGCGTCGATCATCGAGTCGCCCTTGACCTCCAGCGCGTAGTGGTCGCCGCCCCGGTCGAGCATCTGGCCCGGCACGGCGACGTGGTGAGACACCTCGCTGATCGCCTCGATCGGGACACCGGCCGCGATCCGGCCCATCACCGGCACATCAGAGGCATCGACCTGCACGGGGCGGGCGGTGGGGGGCGTGGACTGCGGACGGTCGCCTTCGATCACACGGGGCACGAAGCCCGATGCCGCGGCCAGATCGTCCGGCAGGCGCGTGATCTCGATCGCACGGGCGCGGTGGGCGAGGCGGCGGATGAAGCCCCGCTCCTCGAGTGCGGTGATGAGGCGGTGAATCCCCGACTTCGATCGCAGGTCCAGCGCATCCTTCATCTCGTCGAAGGAGGGCGGTACGCCGTCGCGCTGCACGCGCTTGTGGATAAAGGCCAGGAGGTCGCGCTGTTTCCGCGTGAGCATGGTTCGATCCTGTGTTGTGAACTCGGTCAATCCCTATTCGTTCTAGAAAGGTTCCGGTTTTGTGTCAACGCCGCGTTCCCGTTCCGTCCACATGCGCGATCAGTGGGGGAAGGGGATCGCCGTCACGACATCGCCCGCAGCCCGGGCCGGGTCGCCGGGCGGGCGCAGCACGAGGATGTCGCTCCGGGCAAGGACGCCGAGCAGGGCGCTGTCTTGGCGTGCATCGACGGCACATGTG
The DNA here is from genome assembly GCF_046452375.1 of Jannaschia halovivens. Lineage (NCBI taxonomy): Bacteria > Pseudomonadati > Pseudomonadota > Alphaproteobacteria > Rhodobacterales > Roseobacteraceae > Jannaschia > Jannaschia halovivens. The sequence goes on from NZ_JBKFDJ010000001.1 coordinate 498,951, forward strand.
CCGTCGCCAAGATCGCGCGCGCGCATGTAGTGCTGACGCGGCCCGTTCTCCGAAAGCGGGTCCCCGAGACGCCGCTCGACCGTCGGCACACTCGGATCGAGGCCCAGCATCAGGCGGATCGTCGGGAGGATGAAGACCACGCCGCAAACCATTGCCGATACGGGATTTCCCGGCAAACCGATGAGGGTCGAATTGTCCAGGCGCCCAGCCAGGAGCGGCTTTCCCGGCCGCATCGCTACCTTGTGGAACGCGAGGTCCAGACCCGCCGTCCCGGCCGTCTGCGCGATCAGGTCGTGATCGCCCACGGACGCACCGCCGATGGTCACGATGAGGTCCGCCCCACGCGCAAGATCGAAGGCCGTTGCGAGACTTTCGGGCGTGTCGCGCGCGAAGGGCAGGATGCGCGGGATTGCGCCGTGCGCGCCGAGCATCGCGGCCAACCCGTAGCCGTTGCTTGCGACGATCTCGCCCGGCGCGAGGTCCTGTCCCGGCGCGCGAAGCTCGTCGCCGGTCATCAGGATCGCGACATCGGGCCGCTTGGCGCATGGCAGGACGCTGTGGCCCATCGATGCCGCGAGAGCGATGTCCCGGCTTCCGAGGCGGCGGGGTCCGAGCCGGAAGCCAGCGTCGAAATCGCCGCCCGCCGGGCGGATATACGTGCTGGGGTCGAGTGCGTCGCCGAGCGTGATCCGGTCTCCGTCGCGGCTCACATCTTCCTGGATGATGACGCGGGTCGCGCCCTCGGGCACGACCGCACCCGTGAAGATGCGCACCGCTTCGCCGATCGCGACGGTCCCCGCGAAGGGCCGTCCGGCCGCGGCCTCGCCGATGACGCGGAAACGGTCGCCGGGCGCAGGGTCAAGGTCGGTCACTGCATAGCCGTCCATCGCGGAGGCGGCGAAGGGCGGCTGCGCGTGATTGGCGGCGATCGGACGGGCCAGCACTCGGCCCATCGCATCGGCGAGGCCGACTTCCTCGACCGGCATTGGGTCAACAAGAGAGAACAGGCGCGCGGTTGCGTCCTCGACGCTAATCACGGGTGGGGGGCCGTCCAAGGCCCGGACTTGCCGCCGGTCTTGGACAGCAGTCGGATGCCGCCGATCTCCATGTCCTTCTGGACCGCCTTGGCCATGTCGTAGATCGTGAGACACGCCGTCGAGACCGCCGTAAGCGCCTCCATCTCGACGCCGGTCGGGCCGCGCGTCGCGACCGTGGCGGTCACCACGAGGCCGGGCAGCGCCTCGTCCGGCGCGATCTCGATCGCCACGCGCGCGATGGGCAGGGGATGGCAGAGCGGGATCAGATCCGACGTCCGCTTGGCCCCCATGATCCCGGCCAGCCGTGCGGTCCCGATCACGTCGCCCTTATCGGCGGTGCCGGACAGGATCGTGGCCAGCGTCGCGTCGGACATCGTGACCCGGCCCTCGGCCACGGCGACGCGATCGGTGTCGGCCTTGCCCGAGACGTCGACCATATGTGCGGCCCCCGACTCATCGAAATGGGTCAGCCCGGTCATCGCTGTGCCGTCAGCGGATTGGCCAGCAGTGTCGCCGTGGCCTGCGCGACATCCTCGCGCCGCATCAGGCTTTCGCCGATCAGGAAGCACCGCGCCCCGTGACGGGCCATGTCCTCGAGGTCCGATGGGCTGGAAAGCCCGGACTCCGAGACGAGGAGGCAGTCCTCCGGTGCCCGCCGCGCAAGGTCGCGGGTCGTGGCAAGATCGGTCTCGAAGGTATTGAGATTGCGGTTGTTGACGCCCAGCAATCGCGAGGTCAGACGGTCCGCGCGCTCCAGCTCGGCGCGGTCATGCACCTCGATCAGCGCGTCCATGCCCCATTCGGTCGCGGCGGCCTCCAGCTCGGTCGCCTGCGCGTCCGAGACCGAGGCCATGATGATCAGGATGCAGTCAGCCCCGAGCGCGCGGCTCTCGGCGACCTGCCACGGGTCGTAGAGGAAATCCTTGCGCAGCACGGGCAGATCCACCGCCTCGCGCGCGGCCACGAGATAGGCCTCGTCGCCCTGAAAGGATGGCGCGTCTGTCAGCACCGAAAGGCAGGTCGCGCCACCTTCGGCATAGGCCTCGGCCAGAGCGGGCGGATCGAAATCGGCGCGGATCAGGCCCTTGGACGGGCTGGCCTTCTTGATCTCGGCGATGAGACCGTAGCCCTGGATCGACGCCTGCTGGAGCGCGCCGGCGAAGGGCCGGACCGCGGGTGCAGCGCGGGCCGCATCCTCGATGGCGGACTGATCGCGCTCGGCCTTCCGGGCGGCGATCTCCTCGAGCTTGTAGGCCTTGATGCGGTCGAGGATGGTCGGCGTGCTCATCGGGCGGCCTCCGTGGTGAAGGCGGCGAGCGCATCGACCTTGGCCCGAGCGGCACCGCCATCGATTGATTTGGCAGCCAGGGCGGCACCGTTGGCCAGATCGGCGGCCCGGCCCGCCACCACAAGGGCCGCCGCGGCATTCAGGAGGACGGCGTCGCGATAGGCCGAGGCGTCGCCGTCCATCAGGCCGCGGAAGGCACGCGCGTTCTCTGCCGGGTCGCCCCCCTCGATGGCCGAAAAAGGGTGTGTCGGCAGGCCCGCGTCGTCGGGCGTGATCTCGTTTTCGGTCACGGTCCCGTCCTTCAGCGCGGCGACGGCGGTCGGCCCCGCGATGGAAATCTCGTCCGTTCCGTCCGAGCCGTGGACGAGCCACGCCGCCTCGGAGCCGAGCGCGCACAAGACCTCGGCCATCGGGCGGATCAGGTGAGGGGCGTAGGCCCCGGTCAGCTGGCGGCGGACGCCTGCGGGGTTCGTGAGCGGCCCGAGGATGTTGAACACGGTGCGGGTTCCCAGCTCGCCGCGCACGGGCATGACGTGGCGCGTCGCGGGATGGTGCATCGGCGCCATCATGAAGCAGATGCCGCAGGTTTCCAGTGCCTTTTCAGCGACCTGCGCGCCGATGTTCACCTCGACGCCCATCTGCGTCAAGACATCCGCCGCCCCAGATTTCGAGCTGAGGTTGCGGTTGCCGTGCTTGGCCACGGGCACGCCCGCGCCGGCGACGACGAAGGCCGTCGCGGTCGAGATGTTGAGCGTGCCCTTGCCGTCGCCGCCTGTGCCGACGATGTCCATCGCGCCGTCTGGTGCCGCGACGCGGTTCATCCGGGCGCGCATGGCGGCGGCGGCGGCGGCGATCTCGTCCACCGTCTCGCCCCGGGTGCGCAGCGCCATGAGGAAGCCGCCGATCTGCGCCGGCGTGGCTGCGCCGTCGAAGAACGTGGCGAAGGCGCGCTCAGCCTCCTCGCGGGTCAGGGCGCGGTCGGGCGCCGCGTCGAGCAGGGGCTTGAGATCGCTCATGCCGCGACCGGCATCGTGTCAAGGAAGTTGCGCAGAAGGGCGTGGCCGTGCTCCGAGGCGATGCTCTCGGGATGGAACTGCACCCCGTGGATCGGAAGGTCGCGGTGGCGCAGGCCCATGATCGTGCCCGAGGTCAGCTCGGCATTTACGACGAGCGTATCGGGCAGCGTGTCGCGATCGACCACCAGCGAATGGTAGCGCGTGGCGTCGAACGCGTCCGGCAGGCCCGCGAAGACGCCCGTGCCGTCGTTGTGCATCCGGCCCGTCTTGCCATGCACGATCTCGGGGGCGCGGACGACGCGGCCGCCGAAGGCCTGCCCGATGGCCTGATGTCCGAGGCAGACGCCCATCAGCGGGGTGCGCGTCTCGGCGCAGGCGGCGACCATGGCGAGACAGATGCCCGCCTGGTCGGGATCGCAGGGTCCGGGCGACAGGAGCACGCCCGCCGGCTTCAGCGCCATCGCGGCCTGGACGTCCATCGCGTCGTTGCGCACGACACGCACTTCGGTGCCCATCTCCGCGACGTAATGCACGAGGTTCCAGGTGAAACTGTCGTAATTGTCGATGAGCAGAAGCAAGCCGTTCCCCTATTCCCGGTCGCCCTTGGGGGGTGTAACGCCCGTGGCCCGGCGCTATACATGCCCAAGGCCCGGGGGCAGGGTCAAGGCGCGTTCCAGCGCCGATCGGGCAAAGGACAGGCGATGTTGAAGGGTGTGCTGCTGGGATCGGTATCGGCTCTCGTCCTCTGGGGCGTGGTGCTGGCCGGGGTCTCGCTTCTGGTGACGGGATCGCCGACGGGACTGGCGGGCACGCCGCCGCAGGCGCCGGTGCTGCGCGACCAGGCCGAGACGGTCCCCGTGACGCCCGAGCCGCTGCCCGAGCGCGCGCCGTCCGCATCCGCCGTCGAGACGGCCGGCGCGGTCACCGACCAGACCTCCACCGCCCGCGAGAGCGTGGCCGAGGACGTCGATCTGCCCGCCGGAAGCCAGTTCAACCGCCCGCGCGAGGATGGCGTCGTGGTGACGCCCGACGCAGCCCGGCCCGCGCGCCCGGATCCGGTGGCGGTCCAGCTCGGGCGGGGCGATACCGCGACGGTCGCCCAGCCACAGCTGGACACGGGCACCGCGGCCCAGCCCGAAACGTCGGGCATCGCGGCCATGACCGCGCCGCCCGTCGCGGGCGAGGCGCCGGTGCTGCCCGGCTCGCCCACCGAGACCCCGCCCCGGACCTTCCGCGAGGTGCGGATCGAGACCTCCGAGGGTGACCCGCCCGCGACCAATGATAGCGTCCTGATCGAGATCGAGCCGGCTGCGGCCGAACCCGCCCCCGCCGTGGTGGAAACCGCCCCCGCGAACCCCATCACCGTCGTTCCCGAGGACGAGGTGGTCGACGCGCCCCGCGCCGAGACGCCGGAGCCCGAGCCGGCCGCCGAGCCGATCGAGCCGCGCCGGATCGTCCTCGACAGCGAGCGCGCGGCGACCGAGCCGGTGGTCGAGCCCGATGCGGCGGGCGCGCTCCCGCGTCCCAACCTCGTCGCCCATGCCGCCGAGTTCGACAATTCCGAGGGCCTGCCGCTCTTCGGGGTGGTGATCGCGGTCGGGCCGGACGACCCGGTGGCGCAGGCCGACCTGATGGGGTTCGACTTCCCGGTGACCTTCGCGGTCGACCCGGTGCGCCCCGACGCGGCCGATGTGGTCCGACGGTTCCGGGCGCAGGGCTTCGAGGTCGTGATGCTGGCCGACGCGCTTCGGCCCGGCGAGGCGGCGCAGGACATCGCGGTCGCTGTCGAGGGCGCGCTCGCCGTGATGCCCGAGGCGGTCGCGATCCTCGATCCGGCGAGCGACGGGTTCGTGCGCGACCAGGCCGCGCTTTCGGCGATCCTGCCGGTTCTGGCCGAGGAGGGGATGGGGCTTCTGACCTATCCCGGCGGCCTGAACTCCGGCGTGGCCACGGCCGAGCGGGCCGGTGTGCCCGCCGCGATGTTCTACCGCGCGCTCGATGCCGAGGGTGAGCGGGCGACGGTCATCACCCGCTATCTCGACCGCGCGACCTTCGAAGCGGCACGCGACGGGGCGGCGATCGTCATCGGACGCGCGCAGCCGGAGACCATCACGGCGCTCTATTCCTGGCGGTTGGGCAACCGATCCGACCAGGTTGCCATCGCGCCGGTCAGCGCGATCCTCAGCGCCGACTAGCGCTCAGAGGTCGGTCTCGGGCAGGTCGATCCGCGCGACCTGCTGGGCGATGGGCTCGACCGACAGGGGATGCGTCTCGTGGATGTGGTCCGAGGGGACGCCCAGCGCCTCCCAGCGGCGGTTCTTGAAGATTTCGACCGCCGAGAACCCGGCCTTGTAGCCCATCTTCGGCGATCCCGGCACCCAATAGCCGAGATAGACGTAGGGCAGGCCCGCCTCGCGGGCGACGTCGATATGGTCGAGGATGATCTGGGTGCCCAGACTGTCGGCGGCGCAGGTCGGGTCGTAGAACGAATAGACCATCGACAGCCCATCATCGAGCACGTCGGTCAGGCAGACGGCGCGGAGCTCGGGCGAACCGCCCGTCTCGACGGCGCGGTCGTCCCAGTATTCGATGACGCGCGTGCGGATCGGCGTCTCCTCAATCATCGCGGCGAATTCGAAGATATCCATGTCCGCCATGCCGCCATCGGCGTGGCGCGCCTCGAGATAGGTGCGGAAGAGGGCGTATTGCGCCTCGGTCGCCCAGGGCGAGGTGATCTCGCGGCGGAGATGGGCGTTGCGGCTCAGGGTCTTGCGCTGCGACCGGGACGGCTTGAACCGTTCGATCGCGATCCGCGCGGACAGGCAGGCGGTGCAATCGGCGCAGCTCGGACGGTAGAGCACGTTCTGCGACCGGCGGAAGCCCTGCTTCGAGAGCTTGTCGTTCAGATCGGCCGCGTTCGAGCCCTGCAGGGCCGTGAACAGCTTCCGCTCGCGCCGCCCGTCGAGATAGGGGCACGCCTGAGGCGCCGTCACGTAGAACTGCGGCGTCAGCGGAAGGCTGTGGCGCATGGGTCGAAGCTTAGCCGTCTGGTGAATGGGTCCGTCGCGAGCCTAGACGCACATGGGTGCAGGTCAACGGAAAAAAGGCCCCGCGGGCGGGGCCTTGCCGGTCAAACCATGCGCCGGATCAGGACGGGCGATTGATCGCGGCGCTTCCGAGGACGAGATCGGTCAGGCCCTGGCGGCGTCCCGTCACGAACATCGCCGCGATGCTTGCGAGGGCCGGAAGCACGAAGCTCATCGATGCGTAGTAGCCCAGAACGTGCAGCATCGACTGCATCCCGTCGAACCGGTCGCCCGAGGGGCCGCGCAGCTCGATCCCCATGAGGCGCATGCCCCAGGTCGCCGATCCCGAGGCGAGCGTTCCGATCCGGTAGAGCGCGCCGATGGCGATGAAGGCGACGGGCCAGAGAAAGAACGCCAGCGTCAACGTCAGGATGCCCGCCACGATCGTGAAGCCCGTGATGAGGGCGACGTCCACGATCCATGCGAGCGCCCGCTTCGCGAGCACGCCGTTATAGAACTCGGGCTGGTCGACGGGGTCGGGAAGGGCCGTTGTTGCGGTCAGATAGGTCATCGGTCGTCTCGGTCTCCGGGTTCGGGCTTGAAGGCGGGATGCGCCGCCCCCGGCTGGGGGCGACGCGGATGGTTCAGGCTTCGGCCGGCGTCGGGTCCGAGCTGTCGCGCTTGGAGCGCTCGTCCATGAACTGGTCGAACTCGGCCTTGTCCTTGGCCTCGCGCAGCCGCTGCAGGAACTCCTCGAAGGCGCTCTGCTCGTCTTCGAGACGGCGGAGCATGTCGGCCTTGTAGGTGTCGAAGGCGGCGTTGCCGGTCGACCGGGTCGCCATCATGCCGCGGGCGGCACGGCGGGCGTTGCAGGACATCGAATTGCGGCCGGAAAACATGCGCTTGCTCCAGATCATGTAGGCGAGAAAGGCGAGACCCACGGGCCAGAAGAAGATGAAGCCGAGGATCATGGCGGCGATCCAGGCCCCCTTTCCACGGGCGTCGAGCCAACCTTCGGTGCGGGACAGCCAGGAACCGGAAGCGGGGCCGGCATAGGCGGGGGCGGGGGTCATCAGCATCTCCTGTTCAAGTCATGTGAATGTGTTTCACATTACAGGATGTGGGGTGGGGGTCCCGGGGCCGCAAGGGTTCGGACGCAAAAAAGTTAAGGTGGTTTACATGGTTTCCGGAAAGATCAGCGATATGAGGGGGTTGCCACTCCAAATTTCCCCCGGAAAACGGACGAAGAGGCACAAATCCTGTCGGCAGACCGGCCTCAGTAGCCGCGCCAGATCCACCCGCCACCGAAAATGCGGGGTCCATCGAGGTCGTAGAAGACACAGGCCTGGCCCGGCGACACGCCCTGTTCCGGCGAGAAGAGCTCGACCTCGGCCCGGTCCGGCCCCAAGGGCCGCAGGATCGCCTCGACGGGGGGCTTGGTCGAGCGCACCTTCACGCCGACATGCCATTCCGCCCGGCTCTCGAACGACGCATCGCCCAGCCAGTTGATTTCGCGCAGCGGCACGAGACGAGTGGCCAGCGCGGATTTCGGACCGACCACGACCTGCCGCGTTTCTGGATCGAGGCGCACCACATAGAGCGGCTCGGCCAGCCCGCCGAGGCCCAGACCCTTCCGCTGACCGATGGTGTAGCGGATGACCCCGTCATGCCGCCCGAGCTCGGAGCCCGCCATGTCGACGATGGCGCCCGGCTCGGCACTGCCCGGGCGCAGCTTCTCGATCACGGCGGCGTAGTCGCCATCGGGCACGAAACAGATATCCTGGCTGTCAGGCTTGTCGGCGACGGACAGGCCGTAGCGCTGCGCCAGCGCGCGGGTCGCCGCCTTGTCGGGCAGGTGGCCGAGCGGGAAGCGCAGGTAGTCGAGCTGCTCCTGCGTCGTCGAAAAGAGAAAATACGACTGATCGCGCACCGGATCGGCGGCGCGGTGCAATTCCGCGCCGTTGGGGCCTGCGTGGCGTTGAATATAGTGCCCCGTGGCCATGCAATCGGCATCGAGATCCTTGGCTGTCTCGAGGAGGTCGCGGAATTTCACCCGCTCATTGCAACGGATGCAGGGCACGGGGGTCGCGCCGCCAAGATAAGCATCGGCGAACTCGTCGATCACGGCTTCGCGGAACGTGTTCTCGTAGTCGAGCACATAGTGTGGAAACCCCATGGTTTCCGCGACCCTGCGCGCGTCATGGATGTCGCGCCCCGCACAGCAGGCCCCCTGCTTGGCCAGCGCCGCGCCATGGTCGTAGAGCTGCAGCGTCACGCCCACGACGTCGTAGCCTTCCTCGGCCAGCTGCGCGGCCACGACCGAACTGTCGACGCCGCCGGACATGGCAACGACCACGCGGGTGTCGGCTGGCGCCTTGGCGATTCCGAGGGAGTTGAGTGCGGCGTCGAGGGGCATGTCGAACCTCGGTGGGGCGGAGATACGCCGCCGATATAGGAAAATGCGAGATATTCACAACCCGGCGGTTCACATCCGCTTAAGGCCCGACCGGGCACTAACGAGGCGTTCACGATGGAGGACGCCATGTATCTGAGGAAAGGGCAGGGGCCGCATGTGGTCACGCTGCCGAATGGGACGCAGATGTCGCGCGCCGACCTGCCGCCCGCGGGCACGACCCGATGGGTGGCCCGCCGGAAGGAGGCCGTGGTGCGCGGCGTGCAGGCGGGCCTGCTCACCCTGGAGGAGGCGATCGGCCGCTACGAGCTGTCCGAGGAGGAGTTCGCAGGCTGGGAGGCGGCGATGTCGAACCACGGCACCGACGGGCTCAAGACCACTCTGACGCAACGGTATCGCCAGGGGTGATCGGAGCGTCTGTGGATTCTTGACGCGGGTAACGATAAGTTAACCCTTTGGACGCAGGCTTAAGGCATACACTGCATCCTCCCGGAGAGAGCCATGCGAATCCTGCTCGTCGAAGACGACCCTACCACCTCGAAAAGCATCGAGATGATGCTCGGGTCCGCGAACCTGAACGTCTACTGCACGGATATGGGCGAGGAGGGAATCGATCTCGCCAAGCTCTACGACTACGACCTGATCCTGCTCGATCTGAACCTGCCCGACATCAACGGGCACGAGGTCCTCAAGCAGTTGCGCCTCAGCCGGATCGAGACGCCGATCCTGATCCTCTCCGGCTCCGACGACACCGAGAACAAGATCAAGGGCTTCGGCTTCGGCGCCGACGATTACATGACGAAGCCGTTCCACCGGGACGAGCTGGTCGCGCGTATCCACGCCATCGTCCGCCGCTCCAAGGGCCATTCGCAATCGGTCATCCGCACGGGCACCGTGGCGGTGAACCTCGATGCGAAATCGGTCGAGGTCGATGGCCGCTCCGTGCATCTCACCGGCAAGGAATACCAGATGCTCGAGCTTCTGAGCCTTCGGAAGGGTACGACCCTGACGAAGGAGATGTTCCTCAACCATCTCTACGGCGGCATGGACGAGCCCGAGCTGAAGATCATCGACGTGTTCATCTGCAAGCTGCGCAAGAAGCTGACCGAGGCGACCGGCGGCGAGAATCACATCGAGACGGTCTGGGGCCGGGGCTACGTGCTGCGCGACCCCGAGACCTCGGCCGAGAGCCAGCTCATCAGCGCCTGACCCGGCGCGCGGCGCGCCTCGGCGCCGATCCGCCGTTCTTCGACCTTGGGTCAGCGCGGCCTGTCGGATGTGGCCGGAGCCTTCGGGCCGGTCCTCCGTTGCAACTCACCACACTCCCGACGGACGGGTCGCTGCCACCGCGCGCGGCCCGACTCCATCGTGCGGCTAGCATACGGGCGAGCACCGCCCGGCCGGACCATATGCGCGAATCGCTGGCGAGCGGGCGGTTGGGGTTCTAGGTCTCGTAGCGTCGCAACGGGGGCTTCGGGTGGCGGAAGGTCTGGATATCGAGATCGCGGAGATGACGGTGGCGGAGGCCGAGGCCGAACTCGCCCGCCTGGCCGAGATGCTCGGCCGGGCCAACGCGGCGTATCACGCCGAGGACGCGCCCGAGATCGACGACGCGACCTATGACGAACTCAAGCGGCGCAATGCGGCGATCGAAGCACGCTTCCCCGATCTCAAGCGCGCCGACAGCCCGACAGACCTGGTCGGGGCTGCCCCGGCGGACGGGTTCGGCAAGATCAGACACAGCATCCGGATGCTGTCGCTCTCGAACGCATTCACCCGCGAGGATGTCGCCGAGTTCGACGCCCGGATCCGCCGCTTTCTCGGGCTCGGCGCGGAGGACCGGCTGGCATATACGGCCGAGCCGAAGATCGACGGCCTTAGCCTCTCGATCCGATACGAGGATGGCGCCCTGATCCACGCCGCGACCCGTGGCGACGGGCAGACCGGCGAAGACGTGACCGCGAATGTGCGGACCATTGCGGATGTTCCCGCAAGGCTCGATGGTGCGCCCGCCCTGCTGGAGGTGCGGGGCGAAGTCTATATGAGCCACGCCGATTTCGCCGCCCTCAATGCGCGGCAGGCCGAAGCCGCGGCCAAGACCTTCGCCAACCCGAGGAATGCCGCGGCCGGCAGCCTGCGCCAGCTCGACGCCGAGATCACGCGCGCCCGGCCGCTGCGGTTCTTCGCCTATGCCTGGGGCGAGGTGTCGGATCCGTTGGCCGACACGCAGACCGGCGCGCTGGACCGGCTGGCGCGCCTCGGCTTCTCGGTGAACCCCGAAACCGCGACCTGCGACGGACCCGCCGCGTTGATAGAGGTTTATGACGGCATCGCCGCGCGCCGGGCCGAGCTCGGCTACGATATCGACGGCGTGGTCTACAAGGTCGACGACCTGGCGCTTCAGGCGCGGCTGGGGTTCCGTTCGACCACGCCTCGCTGGGCCACGGCGCACAAGTTCCCCGCCGAGACGGCGTGGACCCGGCTGGAAGGCATCGACATACAGGTCGGGCGAACCGGCGCGATCTCGCCCGTGGCGCGGCTGACGCCTGTGACGGTCGGCGGCGTGGTGGTGTCGAACGCCACGCTCCACAACGAGGACTACATCGCGGGCCGCGACAGTTCAGGCGACCCGATCCGAGACGGCGTCGACCTGAGGGTCGGGGACCGCGTCGAGATCTATCGGGCCGGCGACGTGATCCCGAAGGTGCGCGGCGTGGACCTGTCCGCGCGTCCGGCGGACGCTCTGCCGTACGCCTTCCCCGAGACCTGTCCCGAATGCGGCAGCCCGGCGACGCGCGAGCCGGGCGAGAGCGTGCGCCGTTGCACCGGTGGGCTGATCTGTCCCGCGCAGGTGATCGCACGGCTCAAGCACATGGTCGGGCGCGCGGCGCTGGATATCGACGGGCTGGGCGACAAGGAGGTCGAGCGGTTCCACGACCTCGAATGGGTTCTGCGTCCCGCGGATATCTTCACGCTCCAGCGCCGCTACGGGTCTGGGGTGAGGAGCGTGGCGGCGCTCGACGGCTGGGGCGAGACCTCGGCGGCCAAGCTTTTCGCGGCGATCGAGGTGGCGCGGGTGCAACCGCTGGCGCGCGTCCTCTTCGGGCTGGGCATCCGCCATCTGGGCGAAGTCGCGGGGCGCGACCTGGCCCGGCATTACGGATCGTGGGACGCGTTCGCGGCGGGTGTTGATGCGGCCGGGCCCGCGGCCGAGGCGCATCGGCGGGCCGAGGTCGCCGTCGCGGCCGAGCGGGCCGAGGCCGCCGCCGAAGGACGGCGCGCCAAACCGACCGACATCCGCGCGACCGTATGGGCCGACGTCGAACCCGAGGCCCGCGCCGCCTGGGAGGAGATGGTCGGCATCGACGGCATCGGTGCGACGCTGGCGCTGGCGATCTGCGACGCGCTCCACGCCCCGGAGGAACGGGCGGCGATCGACGCGCTCCTTGCGGAACTCGAGATCGAGGCGCCCGAGGCCGTGGCCGAGGCGAGCCCGGTCGCGGGGCTCACCGTCGTCTTCACGGGCACGTTGGAGAAGATGACGCGGGCCGAGGCCAAGGCGCGGGCTGAGGCGCTGGGCGCGAAGGTGTCGGGCTCGGTTTCGGCCAAGACGGACCTGCTGGTCGCGGGGCCGGGTGCGGGGTCGAAGGCCGAAAAGGCGGCAACCCTCGGGGTGCGAATGCTGGACGAGGACGGCTGGCTCGACCTGATCGGCGAGGCATGAGCGGGCGGCCGGAGCGTCTGTTCCCGCTCTTTGCCGGGCTGGAGACCCTGCCGGGGATCGGCCCGAAATCCGCCAAGGCGCTGGCCAACCTGCACGTCGCAACGCCGAAGGACCTCGTCCTGACGCTGCCGACGGGGGGCGTCGACCGCAGCCCGGTCGAGAGCATTCGCGACGCGGTGCTGCCCGGCGTGGTGACGGTTCAGGTTACCGTCGGGCGCCACATCCCGCCGGCCACGCGGGGACGCCCCTACCGGATCGAGGTCGAGGACGCGAAGACCAGCTTTCAGGTCGTCTTCTTCCGGGGTGCCGCGGAACTGCACGAGCGGCTTTTGCCGACGGGACAGGCGCGCGTGATCTCGGGCAAGGCGGAGCTTTATGACGGGGTCGCGCAGATGCCGCATCCCGATCACGTGCTGATGCCGGGCGAGGCGCTGCCCGCCTATGAGCCGGTCTATCCCCTGACCGCAGGCGTCACGGCGAAGGCGATGGCGAAGGCCGTCGCCGGGGCGCTGACCCGTGTTCCGGACCTGCCCGAATGGATCGATCCGGGGCAGGTCGCGCAAGCCGGGTGGCCCGGCTTCGCCGAAGCGTTGCGTGCGGTCCACGCGCCCGAGGGAGCCGCCGACCTGTCGCCCGGAACGATGGCGCGGCAGCGGCTGGCCTATGACGAACTCTTCGCGCATCAGCTGACGCTGGCACTCGCGCGGGCGACCGAGCGGGCCCGCAAGGGGCGCGCGACCGAGGGGGACGGGCGGTTGCGGCGCAAGGTGCTGGCCTCGCTGCCGTTCCAGCCGACGGGCGCGCAGATGCGCGCCATCGACGAAATCGCGGGCGATCTGGCCGGGACGCGACGGATGAACCGGCTGCTCCAAGGCGATGTCGGTGCGGGCAAGACGCTGGTTGCGCTCATGGCGCTGCTCGCCGCCGTCGAGGCGGACGGGCAGGGGGTGCTGATGGCCCCGACCGAAATCCTGGCGCGGCAGCATTACAAGGGGCTGCAACCGTTGGCAGAGGCGGCGGGCGTCGTGCTCGAGGTGCTGACGGGCCGCGACAAGGGTCGGGAGCGGCAAGTCAAGCTCGACGCGCTGGCGCGCGGCGATATCCACATCCTCGTGGGCACGCATGCCGTGTTCCAGCGTGACGTGGCCTTCGCTGACCTGCGCCTCGCCGTGATTGACGAGCAGCACCGCTTCGGCGTCCGCCAGCGGATGCTTCTGGGCGAGAAGAACGTGGGCGTCGACGTGCTGGTGATGACCGCGACGCCGATCCCCCGCTCGCTGGCACTGACGCAATACGGCGACATGGACCTGAGTGTGCTGGACGAGAAGCCGCCGGGCCGCACCCCGGTCGCCACGGCGACGGTGCCCGTCAGCCGGATGGACGACGTGGTGGCCAAGCTGCGCGCGGCGGTGGCCGAGGGGCGGCAGGCCTATTGGGTCTGTCCGCTGGTCGACGAGTCCGAAACGGTCGACACCACCTCGGCGGAGGAGCGGTTCCGCTCGCTCCGCGCGGCCTTTGGCGATGGCGTGGTGGGCATGGTCCACGGCCAGATGCCGCCGGCCGAAAAGGACGCGGCGATGGCGCGTTTCGTAGCGGGCGACACCAAGGTGCTGGTGGCGACGACCGTGATCGAGGTCGGCGTCGACGTGCCCAACGCCTCGATCATGGTGATCGAGCGGGCCGAGACCTTCGGGCTGTCGCAGCTGCATCAGTTGCGCGGACGGGTGGGGCGCGGGGCGGCGGCCTCGACCTGTCTGCTGATGTACAAGGCGCCGCTCGGCGAGACGGCCGAAGCGCGGCTGCGCATCCTGCGCGAGAGCGAGGACGGCTTCCGCATCTCGGAGGAAGACCTTCGGCTGCGCGGGGCGGGCGACGTGATCGGGACGGCCCAATCGGGCCTGCCGCGGTTCCGCATCGCCGACCTCGAACGGCAAGCTGGGTTGATGGAGATCGCGCAGTCCGATGCGCGCATGCTCCTGACCACCGACCCCAAGCTCGAAGGCGAGCGGGGACGTGCCGCGCGCCTTCTCTTGTGGCTCATGGAGCAGGACAGGGCGCTGAAGCTTCTGTCCGTCGGCTAGGTCATAGCGCGGAACAAACGCGGTTTGTTCACCGATGTTCTAAAAAAGTTCTTTACAGAACGTGAACGGATGTGAGAACAAAGGGTCAACAAGAGCAGCCGAGGAGGTCCAGCAAATGGCCCGAAAGATCATCCGCACCGTCAGCCGTATCGAACGCGAGCCGGTGACCGACATCCTCGGCGGCATCTGGCTCGTGACCCTCGTAATGGGTCTGCTTCACCTGCCCAGCCTGCTCGCCTGACACCCGGTTTCTGCCCGCGTTCCGTTCATTTCCGGTTCGTTCGATCCCCGTCGTCCGACCCCGGCCCGTCCGCCTGTCCCCGCGTGACGCCGCCACCGATCCTCCGCGTGTTCCCTGCGGAATTTGATCACTGCCCGTGAACGGGATGCCACTTCACCCGCCGCCTCCGCCCCACGGAGTGCGGCGGTTTTTTTGGACAAAGCCCAAGGGGGATCAGGAGGCGGTGTGCCGCGCGTCCGATAGCTGATCGAGAGCGGCCAGCGTGGAGTCGAGCGCCAGGAGGATCGACGCGTGCCGGTTGCGGTAGTCGCGCGCAGGCTCCAGCACCTCGTAGCCTTCGAACGGCGCATCGGGGACGGGGCCGCCGGCGGTCAGCATGGCGTGCAGCCCGTCGCGCGCGGCCTGCACCTCGTCGCGCGTGCGCCCGATCATCACGGCCCCCGAGATCGCGGCAGAGGCCTGGCCCAATGCGCAGGCCTTCACGTCCTGCGCGTAGCGGGTGATGCGCCCATCCTCGGCATCCAGCGACACCGTCACCGTCGAGCCGCAGAGCGGCGAGCGCGACCGGGCGGTCGCCATCGCGCCGTCGAGCGTCCCCGCGTGGGGCATGTCGGCGGCAAGTGCGAGGATGCGGCCCGAGTAGAGCTTGATCAGATCGGCGTCGGACATGCGGGTTCCTTTCGCGCAGCCTGCGCCTTAGGTAGCGTCGCGACCCGGCGATGCAAAGGTGCCCCATGAGCTTCGACCCTGCGACATTGCGCTACGACGACCGCGGCCTGATCCCGGCCATCGCGCAGGACCATGCCACGGGCGAGGTGCTGATGATGGCATGGATGAACGCCGAGGCCGTGGCGCAGACCATCGCGACCGGTCGCGTCACCTATTGGAGCCGGTCGCGTCAGGCCTTCTGGATTAAGGGCGAGGCGTCAGGCCATGTTCAGACGCTCGTCGACCTGCGCGTCGATTGCGACCGCGATGCGCTGCTGCTTCGGGTCGAGCAGCTCGGCCCGGCCTGCCACACGAACCGCCGGTCATGCTTCTATACGGCCATCCGTGACGGGGAGGAGGTCGAACTCATGGCGCCGGAGACCATCGGGGGTTGAACCGTTAGCGGTAACAGTGCATTTCCCAGACAATAGGAGGGACGCTCATGCCGCTCGATTCCCGCATCGACGAGATCACCGACAATATCCGCGAACGCTCCCGCGACCGTCGCGAGGCGTACCTCAAACGTATGCGGACGCAGGCCGAGCAGGGGCCGCGGCGCGGTCACCTGGATTGCGGCAACCAGGCCCATGCCTATGCCGCGATGGGCGAGATGAAAGACGACCTCGTCGCGGACCGCGTTCCGAATATCGGGATCGTGACCGCCTATAACGACATGCTGAGCGCGCATCAGCCGTTCAAGGACTATCCCGACCGCATCAAGGCCGCCGCGCGCGCCGCGGGTGCCACGGCGCAGGTCGCGGGCGGTGTGCCCGCCATGTGCGATGGCGTCACCCAAGGCCAGGCGGGGATGGAGCTGTCGCTCTTCAGCCGGGACGTCATCGCGCTCGCGACGGGCGTCGCCCTCAGCCACAACACGTTCGACAGTGCGCTCTACCTCGGGATCTGCGACAAGATCGTGCCGGGCCTTGTGATCGCGGCCGCGACCTATGGGTATCTGCCGGGGATCTTCGTGCCCGCCGGACCGATGCCCAGCGGCTTGCCGAACGAGGAGAAGGCCGCGACCCGTCGCGCCTTCGCCGAAGGGAAGGTGGGACGCGCCGAACTGATGGCAGCCGAAATGGCGTCCTACCACGGTCCCGGCACCTGCACCTTTTACGGCACGGCCAATTCCAACCAGATGTTGATGGAGTTCATGGGCCTGCACCTGCCGGGTGCGAGCTTCGTAAACCCCGGCACGCCGCTCCGCGACGCGCTGACGGATGCCGCCGCGACCCGCGCGGCCGCGATCACGGGCCTCGGGAACGCCTACACCCCGGTCTGCGACGTCCTCGATGAAAGGGCCTGGGTCAACGGCTTGGTCGGACTGATGGCGACGGGCGGGTCGACCAACCTGGTGCTGCACCTCATCGCCATGGCGCGCGCGGCCGGGGTCGAGCTGACCTGTGCCGATTTCGACGCGATCTCGGGCGTCACACCCCTGATGGCGCGGGTCTATCCCAACGGCCTTGCGGACGTGAACCATTTCCACGCGGCGGGCGGGCTGCCCTACATGATCGGTCAGCTTCTCGACGCGGGCCTCCTGCACGAGGACGTGCAGACCGCGGCGGGGCAGGGCCTCTCGGCCTATGCGAGCGAGCCGAAGCTCGGACCCGACGGCCTTCACTGGGCGCCCGGCCCGCGCGAAAGCCAGAATGACAAGATCCTGAAGCCCCCGCACGACGCCTTCGCCACAACCGGGGGCCTGCGCCAGATGCGCGGCAATCTCGGGCTCGGCGTCACCAAGATCAGCGCCGTGGCCGAGGATCACCACGTCGTCGAGGCGCCCTGCGCCGTCTTCCACGACCAGGACGCGGTCAAGGCTGCGTTCAAGGCGGGCACGCTCGACCGCGACGTGATCGTGGTGCTGCGCTACCAGGGTCCGAAGGCCAACGGCATGCCGGAACTGCACGCGCTGACCCCGTCGCTCTCGGTGCTACTGCAACGCGGGTTCAAGGTCGCGCTGGTCACCGACGGGCGCATGTCGGGCGCGTCGGGCAAGGTGCCATCGGCCATCCATGTCGCGCCCGAGGCGCTGGATGGCGGGCTGATCGCCAAGCTGCGCGATGGCGACGTCATCCGCTACGATGCCGAAGAGGGACGGCTCGAATGCCTGACCGAGGGCGTCGAGGCGCGCGAGATCGAGGTCCCCGACCTCAGCGCCAACGAGGAGGGGCTCGGCCGCGAGCTCTTCGCGCTCTTCCGTGCCAATGCCGGTCCCGCCGACCAGGGCGCCGGCATCGTCATCTGAACCACCCGGAGCCTTGCCCATGACCCCCGCCGACCAGTCCCGCGCAGCCCACGATATCGCCGCTGCGGCCCCCGTGATCCCCGTGCTCGTGCTCGACGACGCGCCCCAGGCGCGCCCCTTGGCCGAGGCGCTGGTGGCCGGCGGCCTGCCCGCGCTGGAGGTCACGCTGCGCACGCCCGCGGCCCTCGACTGCATCCGCGCCATGGCCGAGGTGCCGGGCGGGATGGTGGGCGCGGGCACGCTCCTGACGCCCGAGGACGTGCGGGCGGCCAAGGCGGCGGGCGCAACCTTCGGGGTGTCGCCCGGCGCGACCGACACGCTTCTCCAAGCTTGTGTGGACGAGGACTTGCCGCTTCTGGCGGGGGCCGCAACCGCGACCGAGGCGATGGCCCTTCTGGAAAAGGGCTACGACATGCTGAAATTCTTCCCGGCCGAGGCCTCCGGCGGAGCGCCCGCGCTCAAGGCTATCGGCGCGCCGATCCCGCAGATCGCCTGGTGTCCAACGGGCGGCGTCAGCCCGTCCAACAAGGGCGACTACCTGTCGCTGTCGAACGTGGTCTGCGTCGGCGGCTCCTGGGTCGCGCCGAAGGACGCGATGGCGGCGGGAGACTGGGCCACGATCGAAGAGCTGGCCCGCGAGGCGCGGACCTAGGACAGCCCGGCCGTCGAGCCCGCGCCGGTCTCGAGATAGCCATCGACCTCGCCCGAGCCGATGCCGCCGAGCTTGGTGAAATCGCCGCCGATGAACATCGCCTGGCCCGCGTCGCGGATCACCTGATGCGTGGCCCGCGCCAACGCCGAGCCGAGCGAGATGCGCGCGGCCCCGGCCTCGGCGAAGTCCGTCCGCGAGGATTGCGTCCATGGCCCGGCGGCCAGTGCGTTGACCGGCTTCGAGACGCTGGCGGTGATCCGTCTGAGGTCGTCCATCTCGCCCGGCATTGGGCAGTAGAGGACGTCCGCCCCCGCCGCCTCGAACGCCTTGAGCCGCCGGATCGCCTCGTTCAGATCGTAGGCGCCGGTCATCACGCCATCCGCCCGCGCGCAGAAGACAAAGTCGCGGGTCGCCTGCCGCGCGGCCAGCGCCGCTGTCTCGATCCGCGCGACCGACGCGGCGAAGTCGTAGGCCGTGCCGTCGGGCGCGATATCCTCAATGCAGCACCCGGCCAGCCCCGCCAGTGCCGATTGCTGCACCGTCTCGGCGCAGTCGATGGGATCGGGCCCGTAGCCGTCCTCCAGATCGGCCGAAACGGGCACGTCCACGTGTTTCGCGAGGTCGGCGGCATGGGCGATCGCCTCGTCCCGGCCGACGCGTCCGCCATCGGGCAGGCCGCGCGTGAAGGCGAACCCGGCCGAGGAGGTCGCGATCGCCTGCGCGCCAAGGGCCACGAGCATTCGCGCCGAGCCGACATCCCATGCATTCGCAAGGATGAAGGGGTCACTGGGGACGTGCATCGCGCGGAAATCGGTCATTTCGGGCCTCCTGTTCGCGGCGAAGGGGACACGCCGCGCGCGCGGGTGTCAAACGGTTGCGGCGCGGCGCGCGGCCATGTTACGCCACCGGCCATGGACCGCGCGCGCTGCATCATCTGCATCTGACGCGTCCGTCGAAGCAATCGGCGGGCGACGGGTGTCCGCGACCGCGCTCCGGCCCCATCCCCGCGAACACGGAAAGGCCGGCATGGACCGACCCGACATCCGCCTGCGCGACAGCCTCCGCCGCGAGGTCGTCCCCTTCGTCCCGCTCGATCCGGATAACGTCCGGATGTATCTCTGCGGGCCGACCGTCTATGACCGCGCGCATCTCGGCAACGCGCGGAACGTGATCCTGTTCGATGTGCTGGCGCGGCTGATGCGGCACGACTACCCGCGCGTGACCTACGTGCGGAACGTCACGGACGTGGACGACAAGATCAACGCCCGCGCGGCCGAGACGGGGCGCGACATCCGCGACATCACCGAGGAAACGCTCGGGTGGTTCCATGACGACATGGCCGCGCTCGGGAACCTGGCCCCCGATATCGAGCCGCGGGCGACCGAGTACATTCCGCAGATGATCGAGATGATCGAAGGGCTGATCGCGTCGGGGAACGCCTACGCGGCCGACGGCCATGTCCTCTTTGCGGTGGGGTCGTATGACGGATACGGCAAGCTTTCGGGCCGCTCGCTCGACGACATGATTGCCGGCGCGCGGGTCGAGGTCGCACCCTACAAGCGCGACCCGATGGATTTCGTGCTGTGGAAGCCGTCGGAGGATGGCACGCCCGGTTGGGACAGCCCGTGGGGTCGGGGGCGACCCGGCTGGCATATCGAGTGCTCGGCCATGTCGAAGGCGCTGCTGGGCTCGTCCTTCGACATCCATGGCGGCGGCAACGACCTGATGTTCCCCCATCACGAGAACGAGCGCGCGCAGAGCTGCTGCGCCGATCCCAACGCGGGCTTCGCGCAGATCTGGCTGCACAACGAGATGCTGCTGGTCGAGGGCCGGAAGATGTCCAAGTCGCTGGGCAATTTCTTCACCGTCCGCGACTTGCTGGATCAGGGCGTGCCGGGCGAGGTGATCCGCTTCGTGTTCCTGTCCACGCACTACTCCAAGCCGATGGACTGGACCGAGGCGAAGGCGCGCGAGGCCGAGGGCATCCTGCGGAAATGGCGGGCACTTGCCGCGGAGGGTGGCACGCCCGATCCAAGCGTTCTCAATTTGTTGCGTGACGACGTTAACACACCGGGTGCGATCGCGGAACTGCACCGCATCGCCAAGACGGGCGACGGCGCGACGCTCGCGGCGTCGGCGGCGCTGCTGGGGCTGTTGATTCCCGAGATGGGCGACTGGCTCGAAACATCTGCACAATACGGTGAGGTAATCATGATAGCAGCCATGGCATGGCGTGACGCGCGCCAACGCGGTGATTACGCGCGCGCAGACAGTATTCGCGATGCGCTCAACAGTGCAGGCGTTCGATTAAAATCTGAGGTTTTTCCGAATGTCGCGTGGGAGGTTACCGGCGCATTCGATCCCGCGCGGCTCGAGGGCGCGGTGTGACCGAACGCCTCTACCTCTACGACACCACGCTGCGGGACGGGCAACAGACGCAGGGCGTCCAGTTCGCGGCCACCGAGAAGCGCGAGATCGCGGGGATGCTCGATGCGCTCGGGGTCGACCATATCGAGGGCGGATGGCCCGGCGCGAACCCGACCGACAGCGAGTTCTTCGACGATGCGCCGAAGACGCGCGCGACGCTGACGGCCTTCGGGATGACCAAGCGGGTCGGGCGCTCGGCGGCGAATGACGACGTGCTGGCCGCGGTGTTGAACGCGCGCACGCCCGCCGTCTGCCTCGTCGGCAAGACGCACCCGTTCCATGTGCGCACGGCGCTCCGCTGCACGCTGGAGGACAATCTCGACGCGATCCGCGATTCCGTGGCCCATCTTGTGGCCGAGGGGCGCGAAGCCCTGTTCGACGCCGAGCATTTCTTCGATGGCCACGCCGAAGACCCGGACTATGCCGTCGCCTGCCTTCAGACCGCGCTGGATGCCGGGGCGCGGTGGGTCATCCTATGCGACACGAACGGGGGCACCATGCCCGCGCGGATCGGCGCGGTCGTGGCCGAGGTCATCGCGGCGGGTATTCCCGGTGACCGGCTGGGCATCCACACCCATAACGACACCGAACAGGCCGTGGCCGGCACGCTGGCCGCGGTCGATGCGGGCGCGCGGCAGATCCAGGGCACGCTGAACGGTCTGGGCGAGCGCTGCGGGAACGCCAACCTGACCTCGCTCATCCCGACGCTGGTCCTGAAATCCGAATACGCCGACCGGTTCGAGACCGGCGTGACTGCCGAGGCGCTGCCCCGGCTGATGCGGGCCTCGCGGCGGCTGGACGACATCCTCAACCGCGTGCCCCGGCGCGAGGCGCCCTATGTCGGCGCCTCGGCCTTCGCGCATAAGGCGGGCCTCCACGCGAGCGCGATCCTCAAGGATCCGACAACCTACGAGCACGTGCCGCCTGAATCCGTGGGCAACCACCGGATCGTACCGATGTCGAACCAGGCGGGCCTGTCGAACCTGCGCCGCCGCCTGGCCGAGGCGGGGCTCGAGGGGGACGAGGACCAACTGCGCCGCATCCTGACCCGCGTGAAGGAGGCCGAGGATCGCGGCTATGCCTACGACGTGGCGCAGGCGTCGTTCGAGATCATGGCGCGCGAGGAGCTGGGGCTGATGCCCGAACTGTTCGAGGTGAAGCGCTACCGCGTCACGGTCGAGCGGCGAAAGAACAAGTACGACCGGATGGTGACGCTGTCCGAGGCCGTGGTCGTGGTGAAGGTCGATGGCGAGAAGAAGCTGAGCGTGTCCGAAAGCCTCGACGAGAGCGGCAGCGACCGCGGCCCTGTCAACGCGCTCTCGAAGGCGCTGGCCAAGGATCTGGGGCGCTATCAGGACGGCATCGCGGATATGCGGCTGACAGATTTCCGCGTGCGCATCATGCAGGGCGGGACCGAGGCCGTCACCCGCGTCATCATCGACCACGAGGACGATGCCGGGCGCCGCTGGTCGACCGTGGGGGTCAGCCCGAACATCGTGGATGCGTCCTTCGAGGCACTGCTCGACGCGGTGCGCTGGAAGCTGGTGCAGTGACCGTCGCTGCCTGCGCGGGTCTCGTGCAGCGGGGCGACCCGGCGCGGTTCCGGGCGGTCATGGCCGCGCCCGTCGGCCTGCGCACGATGCTGTTCCCGCTCTATGCCTTCAACCTCGAGGTGGCGCGCGCGCCCTGGGTCACGCAGGAGCCGCTGATCGCGCAGATGCGCCTTCAGTGGTGGCGCGACGCGCTGGACGAGATCGCAGGCTGCGGCCCAGTCCGGCGGCACGAGGTGGTCACGCCGCTGGCCGAGGTGCTGGACGGCGAAGGCGCGCGGGCGCTGGACGACGCGGTCGCGGCACGCATGTGGGATGTCGAGGGGACGCGCCCCGAGGATGCGGCCGCGCTGCTGCGCCATCTCGACCGGACATCGGGCACCCTCCTCTGGACGGCGGCGCGGCTTGTGGGGGCGCACGATGCGCCGGCGGCGCGGGATGCGGGGCTGGCGCACGGGATCGCGTCCTGGCTGACGGCGATGCCGAACCTCGAGGCGCGGGGCCGCGCGCCCTTGCCGCCCGGCGACCGGGAGGCGGAGGTGCGGGGCTTGGCCGAGGCCGGGCTCGCCGCGCTCGGACGGTTTCGCGACGCGAAGGTTCTCAAAGCGGCGCGGCCCGTCTTCTTCGTGCTGTCCGACGTCGCGGCGGTCCTGACGGCGTTCCGCGATGCGCCGGACGTCCAGCCTGAGCTGTCGGACGCGGGCAGCCGGTGGCGCCTCGTCCGTGCGTCGATCACGGGGCGGGTCTAGGGGGGCTCAGGCCCGCTCGGTCCGCAGGTAGCTGCGCATCCCGTAGATCAGCGGCGCGCCGTCCTCGTCCACGCGCACGGCCCGGACGCGCCCGATGATGACGTGATGCGTTCCGATCTTCTCTGCCGACTGGACGTCGCAGTCGAAGCCCGCCAGCGCGTCGAGCATCGGCGCGCCGGTCGCCTCGGTGTCCCAGTCGATCGCCGCGAACTTGTCTCCGCCCGGCGCGGGCGCGCGGCTGGCGAAGGTGTCGGCCACCTCCGCCTGATCGTCATGCATCACGTTAATTGCGAAGCAGCCGTTCGTCAGAATCGGTTCGGCCGCCGAAGACCCGCCGTTGATGCAGACCAGCATCGACGGCGCCTCGCCATCGGCGGACACGCTGGTCCAGGCCGAGACGGTGACCCCGGCGCGCCCGCCCGGCCCGTCGGTCGTGACGATGCTGACCGTGGCGGCCGCACGGCTCATGGCATGGACGAAATCGGCGCGGAGCTGGCTGTCGGGCATGTCCCCGCACCTAACGCATGGGGGGATGGTGTCGAGAGGGTTTCCCTCGGGCGCGCGGCGTGGTTGCGTCGGCGCCGGAGGTGACGCCATGGCATTGCAGGACGCGCGGGATCAGGTCGACGGGGCATTCACGCGCGACGACCCAAGGGGGCTGAACTTCGAGAACGCGTTTGGCGGCGCGACCTCGATCTTCCGGCGGCGCTACACCAAGGACCTCGCGGGGTTCGACCTCGCCGTCACGGGCGTGCCCTTCGATCAGGCCGTCACACATCGCCCCGGCACGCGCTTCGGCCCGCGCGCCATCCGCGAGGCGAGCACGCTGCAGCCCTTCGATCCGCCGTACTACTGGGGCTATTCGCCGCTCGACGCCTTCGCGATCGCCGACTACGGCGATGTCGGGTTCGATTACGCCAAGGTGGCCGACTTCCCGCAGGCGTTGCGCGATCACGTCGCGGGCATACTCGGGCAGGGCGCGGGCTGCATCGCGATGGGGGGCGACCACTATGTCAGCTTCCCGATCCTGCAGGCCCATGCCGAGATGCACGGACCCCTGAGCCTGATCCAGTTCGACGCCCATTCCGACACCTGGCCCGATGATGACCTGAGCCGGATCGATCACGGAACGATGTTCTACAAGGCGGTCAAGACCGGCGTGATCGACCCCGAGACGAGCGTGCAGGTCGGCATCCGCACGGTGAACCCGGATACGTTGGGTGTGACGACGATCGACGCCCGCGCGGTCCACGAGGCGGCGCCAGGCGAGGTGGCGGAGCGGATCAAGGCCGTCGTCGGCGACCGCCCCTGCTACGTGACCTTCGATATCGACTGCCTCGATCCAGCCTTCGCGCCGGGCACGGGAACGCCGGTCTGGGGTGGGCTGTCGAGCGCGCAGGCAGCGGCGATCCTGCGCGATCTTGCGGGCATCAACATGGTCGGCGGCGACGTGGTCGAGGTCTCGCCGCCCTATGACACGACGGGGGCCACGGCCATCGCGGGGGCGCATGTGGTGATGGAGCTGATATGTCTCTGGGGCTGGACGCGCCGCTGAGGCAGGGTCAGCGGAACGCCAGCCCCACACCGAAGGCCACGACGGCGCAGGCGCCGCCAACCAGCAGCGTCTCGCCGACCGAGCGCCAGATCGATTCCGTCGAGACCCGCCAGCGCAAGTAGCCCAGCACCATCAGCGCCAGCACCGAGCCCACGCAGCTGAGCGTGAAGCTCGTCGTGCCCGACCCTCCGGCGATGTAGGGGAGGAGGGGGACGGCTCCGAAGACGACGAAGCTGCCGAAGGTCACCAGCCCGTTCAGCCAGGGCACATCGTCGGTCGGGTCGGCCAGCCCGATCTCGTATTGCATCATGAAATCGGCCATCATCTCTGGGTTTCTCGCCAGGATCGCGGCCATGTCGCGCGCGTCGGCGGGCGCCACGCCCCGCTCTTCCAGAAGCTCGACCGTCTCGGCGATTTCGGCCTCGGGGTTCACGTCGATCTCGCGGCGTTCCTTTGCGCGGATCGCGCGGTAGACGTCCTGTTCCGAGCGCGACGACAGGAACTCGCCCAGACCCATCGAGGTCGCATCCGCAAAGAGATTGGCCAACCCGAAGAGCAGAACCGCCACGACGCCCACCTCGGCCGTGCCGTCGGTCGCAAGCCCCGCGAAGCCCGCGACCACGGCGAAGGTCGTGACGATGCCGTCATTGCCGCCATAGACGATCTGCCGGATGAAATCCTGCAGCGGCGTGATGCGGTGTTCGTCGGCCTTGTGGCGGGCAAGCGCGCTGTCGGTCATCCGCCGAGCATCGAGACCTGCCCGGGCGCGGTCAAGCCGGTCTGGCAATGGGCCCGCGTCCGGCTTAGATGAAACGGGAGACGGCCCTGAGGAGGCACCATGCCCCGCGACCTGAAGATCCCCGCCGAGCGGCATCCCGAAAAGCAGCGCGGCCCCGACAACCCGCAGCCGAAGAAGCCTGCGTGGATCCGGGTGAAGGCGCCCGTGGGCGAGGGCTATAAGCAGACCGCCAAGATCATGCGCGAGCACAAGCTGGTGACGGTCTGCGAGGAGGCGGGCTGTCCCAACGTGGGCGAGTGCTGGTCGCAGGGCCACGCGACCATGATGATCATGGGCGAGGTCTGCACGCGGGCCTGCACCTTCTGCAACATCGCGACCGGCAAGCCCCCCGAGGCGCTCGACGTGTTCGAGCCGGGGCGCGTGGCCGACGCGGTGCAGAAGCTGGGCCTCAACCACGTGGTCGTCACCTCGGTCGATCGCGACGACGTCGAGGATGGCGGGGCCGAGCATTTCGCCCAGACGATCCGCGCGATCCGCAAGCGCGCGCCCGACACCACGATCGAGATCCTGACGCCCGACTTCATCAAATGCGCCCCCGAGGCGCTGGAGGTCGTGGTCGCGGCCCGGCCGGACGTGTTCAACCACAACCTCGAAACCGTGCCCGGCCTCTATCCCGAGGTGCGGCCCGGTGCGCGCTACTTCCATTCGCTGCGTCTGCTGCAGCGCGTGAAGGAGCTGGACCCGTCAATGTTCACCAAGTCCGGTATCATGGTGGGTCTGGGCGAGGACCGGCAGGCGGTCTTGCAGGTCATGGACGACATGCGCGCCGCCGATATCGATTTCCTGACCATCGGCCAGTACCTCCAGCCGACGCCGAAGCATCACGCGGTCGACCGTTTCGTCACGCCCGAGGAGTTCGCGGGCTACGAGAAGGCCGCATGGGGCAAGGGGTTCGGGATGGTGTCGGCCACCCCGCTGACGCGATCGAGCTATCACGCGGGCGACGACTTCGCGCTCCTTCGGGCGGAGCGCGAGAAGCGCCTCGGCCGGGGCTGATCCGCGCGGACGCGATGTCGTCGCAATCTTCCGCTAGGCGGACGGCATGATGATGCGACGACGCTTTCTCAACCCGCATGTTGCCCGCGCGCTGATCTTCTTTCTGGGCACGGCGCTCGGGGGGCTGCTCCTCTTCAACACCGACGGTTGGGCCTGGTGGATCGCGGCCTTCGCGATCTGGATCGTCTTCGGCATCCTGGGCGAACGGGTGTTCCGTCGCCTCGCCACGCCCGAGGAAATCCGCGAAGACCTCGCGAACCGCGCCGACAGCATAGACTGAGACGGGGCTATTCGCGGGGCGGGAGCGCCTTGAGATAGGCTGCGATGGCCGCCCGGTCGCCATCCGGCAGGCGGGCGAGGTTCTCGACCACATGCCTCATATGTCCGGCGGCCACGTCGAATTCCGGCGTGAACCCGTCGGTCAGATAGGCCGTGATCTCGTCTTCGGACCAGGACAGCTCGGCGGGCGTGACGTTCGGAATACGCCCCGGACCCGACGGGTTCGGCGCCCCGGCCATCCATCGCGACCGGTCGAGCCCGCCCAACGCGGTGCGCGGCGTGTGGCATTCGGCGCAGTGGGACAATGCCTCGGCGAGATAGCGGCCCCGCTCGACATCCGCCTCTGGGCCGGGCCCGGTGAAGCCTTCGGACCCGTAGAGGTGTTTCCAGACACCGACGCCGCGTCGGATAGAGAAGGGGAAGGCGATGTCATGCGCGGGCCCCACGCCCGCGACCGCCGGAAGGGTCTGCCAGAACGCCCAGAGGTCGACGATGTCCTGCGGATTGGCCAGCCTGTACGCCGAATAGGGAAAGACCGGGAAGTAATGCGCGCCCTCGGGCGAGACGCCCCGCTGCACGGCGCTGGCGAAGTCGTCCGCCGTCCACGCGCCGATGCCATCCTCGGGATGCATCGAGACGTTGGGCGCGTAGAAGGTGCCGAAATCCGACGGAAAGGCCTGACCGCCGGTCAGGACGAGCTGCGCGTCACCCTCGGCCTCGGGGGCCATGTGGCAGGACGCGCAGCCCCCGGCCCAAAAGACCGCCTCGCCGCGTGTCGTATCCCCGGCGAGGTCGTCATAGATGCCCGCGGGCAGCGGGTCGGCGCGCGTGATCCAGAGCCCCAGCGAGAGGCAGGCCGCGCCCAGAAGCGCGACCCCGACGATCAGGCGCCGCATCCCGGCTCAGTTCTTGAGGCGGAAATCGTCGTGGCAGCCGCCGCAGGACTTTCCGACATCGCCCATCGCGGCCTGCACGCCCTCGAGCCCGTCGCCCGCGACAGCCTGAAGTGCCGCCACGGCGGTGCCATAGGTCTCCCAATCCTCTTGGAAGCCATCCCAGTTCTCGGCGATGGCCGGCAGCGAGCGGGTGCCCTCGATCCCCAGCGTGTCCGCCGGGAACAGCGGCTCGAGATGCAGCATCGACATCGCGACGAGGTTGTCGGCGGCGACCTGTGCCGTGGCTGCGTCATACTCGGCATCGCCGCGCGCCATGCCGCCCACGAGACCCAGATTATAGCCCACGACCTGCATGGCGCCCTGGCGCGCCTTGATCTGCGGCGGCGCCTCGTGCGAGGCGGCGAGGGCGATGGTTCCGACGGTGCACAGCCCGGCGACGAACGCGATGGTCGAACGATTCATGACGTAACTCCCATAAGACAACGGGCCAAGCTTGCGCCCGGCCCGATGCCAAATCAACCAATGATTTACCTAAGGTAAGTCCGGCTCAACCCGGATGGTACGCCTGCTCGCCATGGATCGCGAGGTCGAGGCCCTCTTGTTCGATGTCCTTCGAAACGCGGATCGGGAAGATCAGCTTGACCGCGAACACGATCAGCAGGGTCACGACGATCGTGTAGATCCCGACCACCGCGATGCCGCCCAGTTGGGCCGCCCACGTGCCCGCGCCGAAGACCGCGATCATGATCGTGCCGAACACGCCGCCGACCCCGTGGACGGCGAAGACGTCGAGCGTGTCGTCGATCTTGAGAAGGTTGCGGATGACGTTCACCGCCTCCTGGCAGAGGACGCCCGCGACCGCGCCGATCACCAGCGCCTCGACCGGGCCGACGAAGCCCGAGGCGGGTGTGATCGAGGCGAGGCCCGCGATGGTTCCCGTCACGATCCCCACGAGAGAGGCCTTGCCGTACTTGATCCGCTCCCACATGGCCCAGCTGAGCGATGCGGTCGCCGCCGAGATATGCGTCACGGTCAGCGCCATGGCGGCGCCGCCGTCGGCGGCCAGCTGCGAGCCGCCGTTGAAGCCGAACCAGCCGACCCAGAGCATCGACGCGCCGATCATCACGTAGCCGGGATTGTGCGGCGGCTTGGTCTTGTCGCCGCGCGGGCCCAGGAAGACCGAAACCACGATCGCCGCGAGGCCCGCCGTCTCGTGCACCACCAGGCCGCCGGCGAAGTCGCGCACGCCGATCGCGCCGAAGATGCCGCCATCCGACAGCATCCCGCCGCCCCAGATCCAATGGACCACCGGCGCATAGCACAGCAGCATCCACGCCCCCGAGAACGCGAGGACGAAGCCGAAGCCGACCCGCTCGACATAGGCGCCGACGATCAGGGCGGGCGTGATGATCGCGAAGGTCATCTGGAAGGCGAAGAACAGCACCTCCGGCAGGGTGCCCGCCAGGTCGTCGGCGGTCACCCCGAGGAGGAAGGCCTTCTCCAGCCCGCCCCAGAGCGCATTGCCCTCGCCGAAGGCGATCGAATAGCCCACGGCAAGCCACAGGACGCTCATCAGACAGGCGATGGCGTAGCAATGCATGAAGACGCTCAGCACGTTCCGCGACCGGACGAGCCCGCCGTAGAACAGGGCAAGGCCAGGCAGTGTCATGAACAGGACCAGCGCGGTTGCGACGATGATCCAGGCGGTGTCGGCTCCGACCATTTCGGTATTCTCCCCCTCGGTGTCCGGGTCGTGTGGCGAGGGGCCGGTGCCGGGGAAAGAGGCACGGGGCATGCGACATGCTGAAATTTGTCGCGATGCGCGAGTTGCGCAGGGTTTGGGCGGCTAGGACGCGAATTGCCTGCAAATTGGGCGGCGGTGAATCAGCGGCTCGCGCGCCAGTCGGCCCAATCCTCGGGCGTGTCGAGATCGGTCAGCGCCGCGCGCCCGGGCAAGGCTACGGTCGCGATCCCGGCCTCGGTCAGCAGGGCGCGTGCGCCGCGATCGCCGGTCAGGCGGGCCAGGGCGGCGAAGTGATCGCGTCCGAAGACGACCGGCTGACCCGGTGTCCCGTCCGCGGCGGTCGCCCGGAGGATCGACGCGTCGCATCCACGCCATGCGTCCACGACCGCCTGCAAGGCGACCGGATCGATCTCGGGCATGTCGGCAAGGTGGATCAGGAGCGCGCCGGCCGTCACCTCGGCCACGCCCGCCCGGATCGACGCGGACATCGCTCGGTCCACCACATCCACCAGCCGCGCCGGCGTATCGCCCAGCCAGGCCCGCCGCTGGGTATCGCCGGCGGGCAGCGCGACGATCACCTCGGGCGAGACGGCGCAGGCGGCCCGCACGGCGCGCAGGACAAGCGGGGTGCCATCCACCTCCTCCAGAAGCTTGTCCGCGCCCCGCATCCGCGACGACGCGCCCGCGGCGAGGACGAGGATGGCGGGGATGGGGCGCATGGTGGTTTCCGAGGCTGCGGTCACGTCCCGTTAACTTTCCTCGCGTCCTCTGGCCAGAAATACCTCGGGGGTCCGGGGGCGGCGCCCCCGGCCTCGCTCATCCGCGCTGACGCGCGCCATTGGCGTCGAAGATCGGCGCGTGCTGCAACCGCGCGGGCAGCCGCTTGCCCAGAACCTCGATCGACCAAGGCCCGTCGGCATCTGCGTCCTTGCGAGGCACATAGCCCAGCGCCATCGACGCCGCCGCATGATGCGCGAACCCGCCAGACGTGACCCAGCCGACGCAATCGTCGCCCAGATAGATCGGCTCGTCCCCGATCACGTCCGAGTCTTCGGCCTCGACCACGAAGCTGCGCAGCCGCAACGCGCCGCCCGTGTCCCGCTCGGCGAGCGCGCCCGCCTTGCCGATGAACGCCGCGTCCTTGCCGTATGCCACGAACCGGTCCAGCCCTGCCTCGAGCGGGCCGTAGAGCGGGCGATACTCGCTGCCCCAACCGCCATAATTCTTCTCCAGCCGCATGGCGTTGAGCGCGCGCAGACCGAAGGGCCTGATCCCCAGCGGCTCGCCCGCCTGCATCAGAAGCTCGAACACGCTGCGCTGGTATTCCGGCTTCATCCATATCTCGTAGCCGAGATCGCCGGTGAAGCTGACGCGGCCCACGATGCAGGGCGCCATGCCGACATCCATGCGTCGGACCCGCATGAAACGCATGCCGTCGTTCGAGACATCCTCGCCCGTAACCGCCTGCATCAGCTCGCGCGACTTCGGTCCCGCGATCGAGAGGCCGAGCAGTCCGAGACCGTGATTGACGATCTCGATCTCCTCCTCCCCGCGATGGGTCTCGAACCAGCGCATGTAGAACACCTCGGCCATGCCCGACCCGGCAAGGAAGAATTCATCCTCGGCCAGGCACGAGATGGTCAGGTCGCCCTGCAACTTGCCGTCTTCCTTGAGAAGCGGCGCGAGGGCCATGCGGCCCGGCGCGGGGATCTTGCAGGCGAAGAGCCGGTCGAGCCATGCGCGCGCACCCGGGCCACGTACGGCGAACTTCGAGAAGCCAGAGATCTCCATGATCCCGACGCCCTCGCGGCAGGCGCGCACCTCGGCGGCGACATGGTCGAAATCGGTCGAGCGGCGCCACGAGAACACGTCCCGCGTTTCGTCGGGGGAGAACCAGAGCGGCGCCTCGAGGCCCCAGCTGTCGCCCATCTGCGCACCGAGCCCCAGAAGGCGGTCGTAGATCGGCGTCGTCTTGTGGGGACGCGCGGCGGGCAGCTCCTCGTTGGGGAACTTGATCGAGAAGCGGCGGGCGTAATTCTCCTGCACCTTGGGGTTGGTGTAGCTGAGCGTGGCCCAGTCGCCGTAGCGGGCGACATCCATCGCCCAGACGTCGAAGCCCGGATCGCCGTCGGTCATCCAGTTGGCCAGCGCCAGTCCCACGCCGCCGCCCTGGCTGAACCCCGCCATCACGCCGCAGGCCGACCAGAAGCCGGGCAGGCCGCGCACGGGGCCGACCAGCGGGTTGCCGTCGGGCGCGAAGGTGAAGGGTCCGTTGATGATCTGCTTGATGCCCGCATCCTGGAAGGCCGGGAAGTGGTCGAAGCCAACCTCCAGCGATGGCGCGATGCGGTCGATATCGGGCTGGAGCAGCTCGTGCCCGAACTCCCAAGGCGTATCGCGGGGCGACCAGGGCACGCAGGCCTTCTCGTAGGTGCCCATCAGCATCCCCCCGCGCTCTTGCCGCAGGTAGAGCTCGCCGTCGAAATCGACTGCGTGGATGACTTCCTTGCCCGTCGTGGCGTTGATCTCGGCGACTTCCGGCATGTCCTCGGTCAAAAGGTACATGTGCTCCATCGCCAGCACCGGCAGCTCCAGCCCGACCATGCGCCCGACTTCGCGCGCCCAGAGACCGCCGGCATTCACCACATGCTCGGCGCGGACGTCACCCTTGTCGGTATGCACGAGCCAGCCGTCATGGGTTCGCGTCAGCCCGGTGACGCGGGTGTGGGTCTCGATGGTGGCGCCGAGTTTGCGGGCGGATTTCGCGTAGGCATAGGTCGTGCCCGACGGGTCGAGATGGCCATCGACCTGCGTGCGGGCCGCCCCGATGAACTTCGACGGATCCATCAGCGGGAAGGCGGCATGGGCCTCCTCGGGGCTGATGATCTCGATCTCGATGCCTTGATAGGCGGCGCGCGAGGCGGTGGATTTCAACCAGTCCATCCGGTCGGGGGTCGAGGCCAGCAGCACGCCGCCGGTCTGATGCACGCCGGTCGCCTGGCCGGACAGCTCCTCGATCTCCTTGTAGAGCTCGATGGTGTATTGCTGGAGCTTGGCGACGTTCGGGTCGCCGTTGATGGTGTGGAAGCCGCCCGCGGCGTGCCACGTGCTGCCCGACGTCAGCTCCGAGCGCTCGAGGAGCAGCGCGTCCGTCCAGCCCGCGCGGGCCAGGTGGTAGAGGACCGACGCGCCGACGACGCCGCCCCCGATGATGACTACGCGCGCGCTGTCCTGCATGTCCCGCTCCCCTCGATCGCCGTTTGCCCGAGGCTAGGGCAGGGGACGGGCAAGCGGATAGGGGTTATGCGACCTGCGAGGTCGGATTCGAGCGGAGCGGCGGGATCGGATACGGTGGCGCAACGGCGCGGGTCCGGTCCGGAGGGTGATGCGGTCGGGATCGGGACCCTGCCGGGGCGCCGGGGTCGATCTGTCCGGGCGCATTGGTGCAGTCGAGAATATTCGTACGAGTATCCTCGTCCGTTCCGCGTTGAAGAGACGTGAACGCTTGCATTTGCCGGAATGCGAGAGCCGGGTCGCGTTCCGCGCGCGTCTTCTGGCCGGGTCCTCTTTGAGCGCGGAGGGTGGATGGCTCGGGCGCGCTACTCGCCCGCAAGGTCCCGCAGGTCGGCCAGCGCCGTGTCGCCGACCTCGATCTCGGTCCGCGCGCGGCGGGCCATCCGGGTAGAGCCGGGCAGGCGGGCGTCGCCATCCGCTTCGATCGCCGTCGCCAGCCGCTCCAGCGTCGTCGCGAACGCCCCGCCCGAGGCGGCGCCGGGGTCGATGGCGATGATCGTCTGCCCGAGGCCCGGCGGGTCGCCCTTGTCATCGAAGAGGCTCGACGCCTCGCCCGCGAGGTTCGCCCCCGAGAGCGCTGCGGCCATCACCTCGACCATCAGGGCCAGCGCCGCGCCCTTGGCGCCGCCCGCGGGGACCATCGTCCCGGCCAGCGCGGCCTCGGCATCGGTCGTCGGGTTGCCGTCGCGGTCGAGCGCGATGCCTTCGGGGATCGCGGCACCCGTGCGGCGGGCGGCCAGCACCTTGCCGCGCGCCACCGCCGAGAGGCTGAGGTCGATCACCAGCGGGATCGCATCCGCGCGCGGTGCACCGAACGCGATGGGGTTCGTCCCCAGAAGCCCGGTCTTGCCGCCCCATGGCGCCATGGCCGAGGGCGTGTTGACCATCATCAGCGCCACGAGGCCCGAATCCGCCAGCCGTTCGACATGCGGCCCGAGCTGGCCCGCGTGATGCGAGCGGTGGATCGTGGCGCAGGCGATGCCCTGGGCGGGGGCCATCTCGATCAGCGCGGCGAGTGCCGCATCGACCGCCGGAAAGGCAAAGCCGTTCCGCGCGTCGACGCGGATCAGGCCGGGGGCCGGACGAGCCACGTCGGGCGTCGCCAAGCCGTTGACCTTGCCTGCGCGCACCTGTCCCACGTAGCTCGGCATCCGGCTGAGCCCGTGGCCCGTCTGTCCGTCTCGCTCGGCGAAGACCAGCGCGGCGCCGACGCGGGCGGCGGTGTCGGGCGCGGTGCCTGCGCGGACAAAGGCCGCAGTGGCGAGCCGTTCGAGTTCGGTGACGGCGACGGTCTCGGGCATGGCGGCGCTCCGGGTAATCTGCATTCGTGGATCGGGCCGCCCCGGTGGGGACGGCCCGTGTCGTGTATCGCGCCGCCCCGTTCGGGGCGACCCGGCGGGATCAGGCCGAGCGGTAGAGCTTGGTCATCGAGAACTCGACATGGCCCAGCGCCTCGGCCGCGGTCATGCGACCGTTGGCGGTCCGTTCGATCATGTCGATCAGGGCGTCTCCCGCCTGGTCGATGGTCTGTTCGCGCGTCAGCACGCCGGTCACGTCCACGTCGATATGCTCGGACATGGTGCGCAGGGTGCGCGGATTGCCGGAGATCTTGATGACGGGGACGATCGGGTTGCCGACCACGTTGCCCTGGCCCGTCGGGAAGGTGTGGATCACGTAACCCGCGGCGGCCATCAGGGTCACGCATTCGGCCGCGGCCGAGGACGTGTCCATGAAGTAGAGGCCGGGGCCCTTGGTCGGCGCCACGGCGGGACCCATCGCGTCGAGATAGGTGCACTCGCGACCGATCTTCTCGAGGTTGCCCAGCGCCTTTTCCTCGATGGTCGTGAGACCGCCCAGGATGTTGCCCTTGGTGGGCTGGCTGTCCGACAGGTCGTCGGTCTGGTGCGCGAAGATCACGTCGTCCGCATAGGCCTTGAAGATCCGTATGAAGTTCTCGGCGGCCTCGGGCGAGGCGGCGCGCTTTTCGCAGATATGCTCGGCGCCGGTAATCTCGGAGGTTTCGCCGAAGCAGCCGTAGAGGCCGTGCGGGATCAGCTTGTCGTACATGTTGCCGACGGTCGGGCAGGACGACAAGCCGGTGGTCGTGTCGCTCTCGCCGCACTTGGTCGAGACCCACAGATCCGTCAGCGGGCAGGGCTCCTTCTGAAGCTCCGAGGCCCAGTGGACGAACTCCTTGGCTTTCCACGATGCCGCACGGATCGTCTCGAAATCGCCGTTCTGCTCGATCGAGAACTCGGCGACGGGCTTGCCGGTCTCGCGGATGCCGTCGGCGATGATCTTGGTCCAGCCGGGCTCGATCCCGATGACGACGACGGCGGCGACGTTCGGGTTGGACCCGGTGCCGATCATCGTACGGAAATGCAGCTCGAGGTCTTCGCCGAACTGGAGGCGGCCATAGGCGTGCGGGATCGCCATGGTGCCCTTGACGTTGTTGGCCACCGCCTCGCAGGCGGCGTTCGAGATGTCGTCGACGGGCAGGATGACGACGTTGTTGCGGACGCCGACGCGGCCGTTTTCACGGCGCCAGGCGTTGACCATGCGGTTTGTTGCGTCGAACGGCATCTTACCACCTCTTCGTTTTGCAGTTGTGGGTATGGACGTGGCCGCCCGTCTCGGCGGCTCCGACCATCTTGCCGATGTCCTCGCCGTATTTGATGACCGTGTCGCCCTCGGACAGGTCCTTCAGCGCGACCTTGTGACCGATGGGGATGTCGGCTTTGGCCGTCAGGCGGAAGTCGGAATTGTCATGGGTGACGACGCAGAGCATGTCGGTGCCCGCGGTCAGACCCTCGACCACGACGACGCCGACATTGTCGGCCTGATCGTGGACCAGAAGCTGGGGTTTGCTCATCTCATCCTCCCTGGGTGCTGTGAGTCGTGGCTCGACCTACGCCCATCCGGAGTCTTATACAAGACCAATGATACAGGACTTGAGTGAGCCGCGGAGTCGGGATAGGGCAGGGGTCATGCAAGCCGAGCCGTTATATCAACGAATTCTGAGCGATCTGACGGGACGGATCGCGCGCGGCGAACTTTCGCCGGGGCAGATGCTGCCGTCCGAAACGGTAATCGGCGCGGAATACGGTGCCAGCCAGGGCACGGCGCGCAAGGCGCTGTCGCTTCTTGAGGCGCGGGGAATCCTGGAGCGCCGGCAGGGGCGGGGGACCTTCGTCGCGGTTTCGACCGACGAGAGCGCGCTCTTTCACTTTTTCCGGCTGCGGGATGCGCAGGGCGATCTCGTCACCCCGATCCTCGAGCGGCAATCGGTGACACGCCGCGCGGCCACGACCGCCGAGGCGGCGCTCGATGCGGGCGAGGTTTACGAGATCGACCGGCTCCGTCGGATCGGCGGCCGCCTCGCGGCGCGCGAGATCGTCACGGTGGCCGCACCGCGCTTTCCGGGCTTGGGCGAGCGCGAGACGCCCGCAAACGCGCTCTATCCGTTCTACCAGCGGGCCTACGGCGTCGCGATCCTGACGGCCTCGGAGACGCTGGCGCCAGCCGTGTCGACGGCGGGGCAGGCGGGGCTCGACGTCGCGGCGGGCGCGCCCCTCCTCGTGATCCGGCGCACGGCGGCGGACGTGGCGGGCGTGGTGACCGAACTGCGCAACTGCACCTACGCGATGGACGGGCTGAGCTACGCGGTCGATCTGCGCTGAGCCGGGCTCAGTCGAATCCGGCGAACCCCCTGACCTCGACCGGGCGCGCCGGTGTCCCGCCGGTGAGCGCGATGCGCACGCCCAGCGGAAGATCGCTGCCGGACCACGTCGCGACGGGCGCGCCATCCTCTTCGAGATAGACGAAGCTCCCGGCCGTCAGCCCCTCGATCACCGTCACGTCGGCCACCTGCGACCCGGTCATCGCGCGCAGCGTCTGGACGAGGGCCAGCCCGTCCCCGCCACGGCGCAGTGCGAGGGTCACTTCGCTCAGCCCCAGTGTCCCGAAGCCGCGCCGGGTCACCGCCACGAAGCGGAGGGTGTCCTCGGTGCCCTGGAAGACAGGCGCGTTGGACGCCGCCGCGGCCTCGCCCGCGACGCGCAGGGGGATAGGGCGCGCGCCCGCGACGGTCCGCGTCACGTGATCGACCGCGGCCGCCATCTGGCCCCGTGTCGCCACCGCGTCGCCCATGCCCGCGACCGTCCGCATCTGCCCGAGGATGCCGGCCATCATCGCCGACATGATCGCCACGATCGATAGCGCGGCGAGCAGCTCGACCAACACGATCCCGCTGTCGCTCGGGGCCGCGCCCGACATGTCCGTCGGCCTCACGGGGCGGCTCCGAGCGCAAAACTCTCGAACCGGTAGGCGCGGGTGGCGCCCGCGGGCCGGACCTCGATCGTCACGGCC
Organism: Jannaschia halovivens; assembly: GCF_046452375.1. Taxonomy (NCBI): domain Bacteria; kingdom Pseudomonadati; phylum Pseudomonadota; class Alphaproteobacteria; order Rhodobacterales; family Roseobacteraceae; genus Jannaschia; species Jannaschia halovivens. Next base: position 536,042 of record NZ_JBKFDJ010000001.1, read on the forward strand.
AGAAGCGGGATCGCGCCGCCATCTGGCAATTCGCGCGACACCAGGCGCCACGCGCCCCCGTTGTCGAATTCGCCCATCGTCGCATCCGACCCGGTCAGCGCGCGCATCTCGACCGTCGCCACCTCGCGGGCGAGATCGGCGGCGCGGCTTGCCTCGCCCGCGCCCCGGACGGCGAGCGTGGCCTGCGACACCGCGCCGATCGCCGCCGTCAACCCGACGGCCAGCACGAGGAACGCCACCAGCGTCTCGAGGAGGACGAAGCCGTCGTCGCGCCCGCCCGTCATGGCGCGTCGCCGTCCAGAAGGCGCGGCAGGCCGGTCAGCCAATCGACCTCGAGCCGCGCCACCGCATCGTCCGCCACGAAGGCCAGCTCGGCCCCCGACGAGCTGCCGTCCGGGCGAAAGACCAGTGCTGCGGTGCCGCCCTCGACGAAGGGCCGTGCGAGCAGGCCGTCGAGCCGCATCCCCGGCGGCAGGTCGATGGGGTCTGCATCGGGCGGATAGGCGAAGCGACGTTCCGACAGGTCGATCGCGACCAGCGTGTCCCGTCCGGTCCGCATCGCGTCGCCGCGTGCATCGATGATCACGGCTTGCAGACGTTCGGCCATCTGCACGGGCGAGGGGGCCGGGTCGCGCCGTGCAAGTGCCCCCGCGCCCAGGCCTGCGAGGATGCCGAGGATAACCAGCGCCACGAGCATCTCGACCAGCGTGAACCCCGCGTCGCGGTCGGGACGGGGCGCGGGGGCGGTCATCGGATCGCGATCTCGTTGATGCTCAGGAGGGCGGACATCACCGACACGACCAGTCCGCCGACCAGCGCGCCCAGCGCCAGCGTGATCGCCGGGGTGAGGAAGGTCAGGAGGCGCGTCATCCGGCGTTGCAGAAGCCCGTCGATGGTCGCACCCGCGCGGCCCATCATCGCGGCCAGCATGTTGGATTCCTCGCCCAGCCGCAGAAGGGCCGTGACGGGGCCGGGGAACTGGCCCGTGGCGTCGACCGCTCGCCAGAAGGGCGCGCCTTCGGACACCTCGGTGCGGGCGGCCAGAAGGCCCGCGCGCTGCGCCGTCGTGACCGCCGTGGCCGCGGCCAGCCGCATCGCTTCGAGCATCGGCACACCGTTCCCGAGAAGGAGCGACATCGTCGTCAGGTAACGCGCGTTGACGCCCGCGCGGATCGTCGCTGCAATGCCGGGAACGCGGGTGAGCGCGGCCATCGCGGCATCGCGCCCGCGCGGCGTCCGCATCCAGAGCAGGAGCGGCACCGTCAGGGCGAGCGCGCTGACGACGATCAGCAGCCCCGGCCCGGCGACGAAGGCGCCGAAGCCTAGAAGGATGCGGATCACGAGGGGTGATGCGATCCCCGCATTCTCGAAGACCGGCTGGAGGGCGGGCGCGAGGTAGAGGGACAGAAGAAGGAACGCGAAGACCATCACGAGCAGCAGGAAGGCCGGGTAGAGCAGCGCCTCGGTCACCTCGCGGCGGCGCGCGGCGCGGCGCGTATAGCTGTCGGCCAACGTCCGCGTCACGACGTCGAGGCGGCCGCTCGTCTCGCCGCTGGCCAGAAGGGCGACGACATCGTCGGTGATCTCGGGGACCGCGGAGAACGCTTCGGCGACCGACTGGCCTTCGGTCAGCCGGGCATGGACCCCGGCGGCGCGGGCGCGGGGCAGGCGTTCGGTCTCGGCATCGGCGATGGCGCGAATCGCGACGTCGATCGTGAAGCCCGCGTCGAGCATGACCGAGAGTTCCGCGAAGAACCGCGCGAGGTCGAGCCGCCCGCCAAACCCGCCACCCGCGCGCTCGGGTCGGGCCGGCGCGGTGGCGGCGGCGCCCGTCACCCGGCGCAATTCGAACGGGGTGCGGCCCGTCAGGCGAAGTTGGCGCGTCGCATCGGCCTCGTCGACGGCGTCGAGCGTGCCCGTCTCGACCTCACCATCCGGGCGGTAGGCCTTGAAATGCATGCGCTCAATCGCCGACATCGCCACCGCTCCGCGCATGATCGAGGACGCGGCGCACCTCCTCCAGCGTGGTCACGCCGCGCCGCGCGAGGCCTTCGGCGTGGTCCGCCATCGGCATGACACCTCGTGCGGCGGCCAATGCTTCGAGATCCGCCTCGGTGGCACCGGTCCCGATCCGGGCGGCGATCTCGCGCGTGACCTCCATCACCTCGTAGGTGACGGTCCGCCCGGCAAAACCCGTCTCGTGGCAGTGCGCGCAGCCGTCGCCGCCACACGCGTCGCAGGTCTTGCGAAGCAGGCGCTGCGCCACGACCGCCCGGATCGTTGCGCCGATCAGGTAGTCATCGATGCCCATATCGACCAGCCGTGTCAGCGCACCCGCCGCGCTGTTGGTGTGCAGCGTGGAAAACACCAAGTGCCCCGTCAGCGCCGCCTGGATGGCGATCTGCGCGGTGTCACGGTCGCGGATTTCGCCAACGAGGATGATGTTAGGGTCGTGGCGCAATACCGAGCGGAGCGCGCGCGCGAAGGTCAGGTCGATCGCGGGCTCGACCTGAAGCTGGGTGATGCCGTCGAGGCGGTATTCGACGGGATCCTCGACGGTGAAGATCTTGACGTCGTCCGACTGCCGCTCGCGCAGGACGGAATAGAGCGTCGTCGTCTTGCCGCTGCCGGTCGGGCCGGTCACGAGGATGATCCCGTTTGGCACGCGCGCAAGCTGGCGCAGGTGCGCGGCGGCCTCGGGCGCGTAGCCCAGCGCATCGAGCGTCAGCGCCACGCCGGACCGGTCGAGGATGCGGAGGACGAAGGATTCCCCGTGCACCGACGGCAGGATCGAAACGCGTAGGTCGATCTCCTGACCGCGCACGGTCGCGCGCATCCGGCCGTCTTGGGGCATCCGGCGCTCGGCGATGTTCAAGCGCGCAAGGATCTTGATGCGGGTGGCGATGCCCGGAAGCATTGCGCGAGGCACGGTCTCGACCACGTCGAGCATCCCGTCGCAGCGCATCCGGATGCAGACGTGATCGGCGCGCGGTTCGATGTGGAGGTCGGTCGCGCCCCGGTCGACGGCCGTCTGGATGACCTGCGTGACGAAGCGGATCACAGGCGCCTCGCGGGCGATGTCCTGCAGGCGTTCGAGATCCTCGCCGTCGCCATCCTCGGGGGCCGCAGGGCGTGGGGTCGGCGGGGGTGCGGTGTCTTGTCCCGAGAGCGTGCGCAGAACCTCGAGAATGCGGCTTCGGGGGCAGACGCGCAGCTCGACCGGCCGGTCGAAGCTGTAGCCGAGGATCGCGGCGCCGTCGGTCGCGAACGGGTCCGCCACGGCGACCACGAGCGCGTCGTCGGTCATCTCCAGCGGAAGGACCTGATGGGTTTCGAGGAAGGACTGCCCCGCGCGGTCGATCAGTGCGGGGTCAAGTGCGTGGGCGTCGATCCGCGCCTCGGGAAGCCCGAGAAATGCCGCCATGTGTCGCGCCAGATCGTCTTCGCGCGCCAGCCCAAGCTCGATCAGCACCGTGTCGGCCGGATGGTCGGTCGAGGCGCGGCCGCTTCGGGCGCGCTGGGTCGCCTCGGGCCGCAGGACGCCTTGGCCTTCCAGATGGGTGAGAAAACCTTCGAACCCGTCGCGCCGGTCGTCGGTGCCGGGTCGGATGTTCATGCCGTCGCCTCCCTGAGATGGACCGTGACGCCCGGACCGAACAGCGCCGCACATCCGGGGACGACGGTATCCGGCGGGGCTGCGATCGCGCGTCCGGGGGCGATGCTTCGCTCCAGCGTGACCGCTTCGCCCCGACGCTCCTCGACGATGCGGCCCGAATAGCCCAGCGTGTCGTCGCCCGCCCGCACGAAGATGTCGATGCGGACCGGGCTGCCGGAGGACGCTTCGTCCTCCAAGAGGTTGCTGCGGCCCAGCACGGCGGCCAACGGGGCGGGCAGGCGTGCGGCGGTCGCGCGCGGCTGGTCGGAATGGACGGTAAAGGTGCCCGTCAGGCGGTCGATGGGAAGCTCGGCCAGGACGGGGAAGGCGTGCAGCTCCTCGACCGCCGCGAAGGGGGCCTGCTTGAGGCCGTCGCGCAGTTGAAGATCGGCGAGGGGCGGCGCGTCGTCCTCCGGCGGCGTGCGGTAGGCGAGGATCGCGTCCGCCTGCTCGGCCGCCGCCGCCGCCGGAAGCCCGAGCGACCGGAGCGCCAACACGAGAAGCTCGCGCCCGGCGGCGTTGAGATCGACGAGTCCCTGCTGGTCCTGCACCTGAAGCTGGATCGTGAGGTCGCCTTCGCGGCATGCGGCAGGGGACGCGTTGAGCGCAAAGGGCGGGGCGGTCTCGGTGGCCTCGGCGATGAAGACCGCCCGCGCCGCCACGCGCCCCAGCCCTTCCGCCAGAAGGTCGAGCCGGGCTTCGGCGACCCCGTCCCGCGCCTGGTCGAGGCCCGCGCGCGCGGCGAGCACGAAGCCTGTCATCATGGTGGTCACCACGAGAAGGAACACGACGACCGCCAAAAGGGCGAAGCCGTCCTCGGCGGGCCGGGACGCAGAAGGGGCGACCGGCGGCATCTAGGGCCGCGCCCCGTCGCCATGGAGGCCCAGCGGCACGACATGATCGTCCTGCCGGACCGTGACGGAGCCCGCGTCGATCTCGCTGACCGTCCAGTTCCACGCGACCTCGCCTTCGCGGAGCCAGATCGTCTCGAACCCCTCGGGCGCGCCCAACAGGGCGCGGGACTGCCCGTCCGACCGGGCCACCCCGATGAGGCGCGGGGCGATCGGGTCGGGTTCGGGCGGCGGGGGTGGGGCGGGCGCCGGGGCCGCGACCACCGGCGGCGGGGGCGGGGGCGGCGCGGGTGGCGGCTGCCACGGACGGCGCGTTTCGGTGAAGAGCGGGCGGGACAGGACTTGGTTGCGGTCGAGGGCCGCCACGTCCAACGGACCCGCATCCTGCGGTGCGGTCTCGGGGCCCGTGTCGGGACGGGCGGGCGCGTAGGGCGTAACATCGAGGGGGGTCGTCGCGACCTCGTGGACCTTCGCCCCGATAGCCAGCGCGGCGGCCAGCCCCAGGAGGATGAGGACCATCATCCTCATTGCGCGACCTCGAGGTCGGGCGGCAGCGCGCCCTCGATCAGAAGCTCCATCGACAGGATCGTCGGATCAGCCGCGTCCGGGTCGCCCGGAGCGGTCGCAGCGTCGATGCGGGCGGTGCGGATCGTCTGGTAGGGCACCGCGCTCTCGATGGCGAAGACGGTCTCGACGATCTCGGCATTGGTGCCGCTCATGCGGGCCCGGAGGCCCGCGAACCGCGTCCCGTCGCGTTCGGTGACCGGCGCGTTGCCCACGGCCAGGAGGTCGACGCCGCTGGCGGCCGCGATCTCGCCCAGCCGCCCCTGGAACGCCGCCTGGATCAGCGCGGGGCTGGCGCCGGGCAGGAATTCGGGCGCGTCCGCGGGGCGCGGCGCCGTCGCGCCGGGCGTTGCGGCGATGAGGCGCTGGAGGTTGCCGAGATTGGCCCGTTCCGCCGCGATGCGCGCGGCGGTCGCGTCGAGCCGGTCGCGCGCCAGCATCACGGCTCCGGCGACCAGCGCAACCGTGAGCACTGGGGTCGCGGCGGCTACGGCCAGTCGCAGCGCGCGTGGCGCGTTGAGAAGGGCGGTGCGGCTATCCATCGGCGCTCGCCGTCTCGAGGGTGATGGTAAAGCGCTCGTCGAGGCTGCCCGCATCGCGGAGCACGGGCTGGGTGAAGGTCGGCGCGCGGAAAAGGTCCGAATCTTCGAGCAGGGGGATCAGCCGTGCGGCGCCCGAGGTCTGACCCGTCAGCGTGACGGTGCCGTAATCGACGTCGATCCGGGTCAGCCATGTGCCGTCGGGCAGGGCGAGGGCCAGCTCCTCGAGGATGCGGACGAGGGGGACGGCCTGGCTCTTGGCCTCCCGCACCGACGCAATGCGGCCGATCTCTTCGGTGCGGGCGCGCATATCGGCCCGAACATCTGCGGCCTCGGCCTCGGCCGTTGAGATCTCGACACCGAGCGCATCCAGCGCCCTTTGCTGCTGCCACGCGGTGACGCCGCCGAGCGCGATCAGCCCGACAACCGAGGCGGCGACGGCCCCCCAGAACAGGCGATGGGCCGCGCGGCGCATCCGCGCGGGACGGCGCAGCGCTGCAAGGCTGGGACCGTCGGCCACAAACGCGCCGTCGGGCGTCGCCATGGCGAGCTGTCCGATCTTGATACGCGCGGCGGCGAGACTTGCGCGGATCGGCTCGAACTGGTCGCGCCGCAACAGGAAATAGACGCTGGCCGCGTGGTCCCGGCGGTATTTCGGTAGCACAAGAATGCAGTCTTCCTCGCGCAGCGGCGTCGCGCCTTCGCAATCGAGCCGCGCCATCGCGCGCATCCGGCTGCGGGGCAGGCGCAGGGGCGAGAGCTTGCGTTGCAGGTGGCGATCCGGCTCGACCACGACATCGACGACCGGCGAGCGCAGCCGCCGCGGCAGCCGCCGGAGCGCCGCCCCGACCTCGGCCGGCTTAACCACCTCGGGCAGGCGGCGCTGTGTCTCGACGGACACACCGGCGCGTGAGACGCGGAGCAGGGGGCGCGACCCCGCCTTGGCCACCGATCGACGGCGCGACACGAGGGAGGACACCTCCCACGACCACCAGCGGCCGACATCCGCCACATAGTCGATCACACCTGTAACCATTACCCTTTTCGCCCTTTCGGCAGCAGTTCCACCCCCACGGTGGAGGCCGAGTATAGCCGATTTTCCCGCGACGGGCAGGCCGTCCGTTCGGCGGGGTGCTGACCGCCCGCATTCGGGCCGGGATGCATCACTTCGGCGCCCGTTCCACGCCAAATGTGCAAAAAAGGTGACAGACCGGACGCATCTGTTAACCTCGCCTGCAAAACAACCGGCGAAAACGTCGGAGAGGCGAGGGCGACGTACGGCCAGAGAATCGGCGCGCCCAAGAGGTTGGCAGCACGTTCAGGCGAGTACAGGCATGTATCACGATGCACCGTTCGGAGGTGGCGACCCGCGGGTTGCCGATATGACCGCTATGGAACCGGCCCGATACGGGCCGCGGCTATGAGCGCCCGGACCTGGAAACGCACCTTCATTGTTGCCGCTCTGGCGACGGTTCTGGCCAGTTGCGCCGGCGACGAGGCCGGGGTCAGCCGCCTCGACACGCTGCTGGGCGGCTTGGGCGCGGGCGACGGCGCCACGCGCACCGCCAACGCCGCGGGCGGCTGGAGCGGCGTGCCGGGGGCGACGTCCGGCACGGGACGCACCGGCTCGGGCGTCTTTCTGGGCGCGGGCAATCCGCCCATCCGGCGCGAGCCGACCTTCGGCGGCGACGAGGGGTTCCAGCTGAACCTCGTCGACGCGCCGATCCCGGCGGCGGCGCAGTTCATCCTCGGGGACACGCTCGACCTTAACTACGTCGTCGATCCCGACCTTCCGGGCACGATCACGCTCCAGACCAGTTCGCCCGTCAGTCGCGAGGCGCTGATCGACATCTTCGAGATCACGCTCGCCGCGAACGGCTACGCCATTGTCGAGAATGCCGACATCTACCGGATCGTGCAGTCCAACGCCGCCATCGCGAACACCCCGCCGGTCAGCGTGCCAGCGCTTCAGGCCAGTGCTCCGGGCATGCGCGTCCTCGCCGTGCCGCTGGCCTATATCGCGGCCGAGGAGATGCGCGACATCCTCACGCCGATCAGCCAACCGGGCTCGATTCTGCGCTTCGACAGCGTGCGCAACTATCTCCTGCTCGCCGGATCGCAGGCGGAGCTGTCGTCGATGCTCGATGCCATCTCGGTCTTCGATGTCGATTGGATGCGCGGCAAGTCCGTGGCGCTCCATCCGCTGAAGGACGCAGCGCCCCAAGCGGTCGCCTCGCAGCTCGAGGAGATCTTCCGCAGCTCCGACGGAGCCACGGCCGACGTCATCCGCTTCGTGCCCAACGAACAGCTGGGTTCGATCCTCGTGGTCACCTCGCAGCCGCATTACCTGCCGCGCGCGAGCGAATGGATCCGCAAGCTCGACACGATCGGCGGGGCGGGGGCCGACCGGCTCTTCGTCTACCCGGTCCAGAACCGCCCGGCCGAAGAACTGGCCCGCGTCCTGCAATCGGTGCTGGGCGGCGGGTCGGACGGCGCGGTCTCGCCCGGTCTGGGCGAGGTCGAAGTGGCCAGCGCCGACGGCGTGGACCCCACCTTCGTGGGCCTGACCGCCGATCCCGACCTGGGTGCAAGCGTGTCCTCCAGCGTGGTCGCCGATACCGAGAACAATTCCCTTCTCATCAGCGCCACCGCCGAGGAGTACCGGCGGCTGGAGCCCGTTCTGCGGCGGCTCGACACGGTGGCCACGCAGGTCATGCTCGAGGCGGTCATCGTCGAGGTCTCGCTCAACGACACGCTGCGCTTCGGCGTCCGCTGGTTTCTCGAGAACGGGTCCGCCACGCGCGGCTTCGACAGCGCGCTCGAGCCGAACTTCCCCGGCTTCTCATGGAACAGCGCGCTGGGCGATTTCCGCTCCACCATCAATGCGTTGTCGAGCGTAACGGACGTGAACGTGATCTCGACGCCGACGCTGATGGCGCTGAACAATCAAGAGGCGATCCTCCAGATCGGCGATCAGGTGCCCGTCGTCACTCGCACCGCCGAGAGTGCCGACGATCCCGACGCGCGCATCGTCAGCGCCGTCGAGCTGCGCGACACGGGCATCATCCTGAACGTCGTGCCGCGCGTGAACGCCCATGGCGGCGTGCTCCTGGATATCGACCAGGAGGCCAGCCGCGTCGTCGCGACGACCACCTCCGGCATCGACTCGCCCACGATCCAGCAACGTCGGCTACGGACGCGGGTGTCCGTCATGGACGGGGAATCGGTCGTCCTCGGCGGGCTGATCCAGGAGGGGACGCAGCGCACCAAGAACGGCGTGCCCGTCCTCAGTGACGTGCCGGTGGTCGGCAACCTTTTCCGCGACCGCCGCGACCGGCGCGAGCGGACGGAGCTTCTGATCTTCGTGCGGCCCCAGATCATCCGCGACGCCCATGCGGCGCGTCGGGTCAGCGACGAGTTCCGCCAGCGGCTCGACTTCGGCCGCAGCGAGACGCCGCAGCAGCGCCGTCAGCGCGATCTCCGCCGCCTGCGCTGACGGTCGCGCGGGCGGATGACGGTCGGGGTTGTCGTCGCCGGGGGCACGCTTCTCGCGATCCTCTTGGCCATCGCCGTGATCGACCTGCGGACCCGGCGCATTCCGGACCCGCTGAACGTGGCGCTCGCGCTTGCGGGGCTTGCGGCGGCACTGGCGCTCGACGGTCGTTTGCCGTGGCCATCGGCGCTGGCGGCGACGGCGGTCGGCCTGGCCCTCTGGGTCGTTGCCGAGGTCTTCAGCCGCCGCCGGGGGCTGACGGGTCTGGGTCTGGGCGACATCAAGATGATCGCCGCCGCCGCGCTCTGGGTCAGCCCGTGGAACCTGCCGCTCGTTCTCGTGGTCGCGACCGTCGGCGCCCTCGCCGCAGTCGGGGTCGCCGCAGTGGCGGGGCGCCGGACGGACCGGTTGACGCGCATCCCGTTTGGGCCGTTCATCGGGCTGGGCCTGATGCTGACGTGGATCCTCGAACGGTCGGGGCTGCCGACGCTGGCGCCCGCGGGGGTATGGTAAGATGGATCGCAACCTTTCGAAGACGCGACGTGGCCGTGGGGCAGACGCGGAACGCGATGCGGGATTCACCCTGATCGAGCTGCTTGTCGTCCTGTCGATCATCGTCCTTCTGGGCGGCATCGTCGCGCCGCAGGTGCTGCGCTATCTCGGCTCGGCGCGCACTGAGGCCGCGCAGACCCAGATCCGCAATATCGAGAGCGCGCTGGAATTGTTCCTGATCGACAACTTCCGCTACCCGACCACCGAAGAGGGTCTCGACGCCCTCGCCGAACCGACGCCCGCGCTGGCCGCGCGGTGGAAGGGTCCGTATCTGCAGAACGCCGATGCGCTGGTCGATCCGTGGGGCGCCGCGTATATCTACGAGAGCGACGATGGCGCAGTCCGAATCACCTCGTTCGGTCGCGACGGCAGCCCCGGCGGAGAGGGCGAAGATCGCGACATTTCGAACATCAGATAGGCATTCGGGACCTTAGTCCCGCCCATCTCTTGGACCTTCGTCGCGTGGCGTTCGAGACCTTCGACCTCCCCGCAAGTGATTAATCCACCTGTAGGATTGAGACACCCCTGCTGTCAGGTAGGATTGACGCAGCGTTCGGGGGAACGCCGCGATCCGGCCCTGCCAACCGCCTCGAGACGGTTCGTTCCCTGCGTCCGCGAGTAGTGGGGTATTGGGTATGTATCTTCCGAAAGACGCGTCACGCACGCAGATCCGCGAAGCTGAAAACGCACGTCGCAATCGCGCAGAAATCGTTCAGGCCTTGTCCATCGGCGACGTGACCCGGCGCGAGCTTTTCAAATGGGGCACGTTCACGGGGCTGGGCCTTCTGGCGGAGGTCAACGGCCTGAGCCCCTTCGCCCGCAGCGCCAGCGCGCAGAACATCCCGACCGGAACACCGCTCAGCCCGCTCTTCGGGGCGCAGCCCTATACGCAGGAGATGCCGCGGCTGAACCTCCAGACGCCGCACGACATGACGCCGATCCAGCGCGAGAACGAGGTCGATGTCTACGCGCGGGGCCGATGGTGGCCGCCCGCACGGCGCCTGTCCTATCACACCGAGTTCACCGACTCCGGGGGCACCGAGAACGTGAACCCCTATTACAACTACGGTCCGTTCGAGGGACGCCCGCCGGGCGAGTACTTCGCGCATCAGCGGTGGGAGGAATACCTGCCGCAGAAGGGCTTCATGCTCACGCTGGGGCGGGCAGCCTCGGGGGTTAAGTTCCATCCCAACATGCCGGATCAAGAGCCGGATAAGGTCTGGACCTTCGGCAGCAACCGCGCCACCCGGTCCCAATTGCCGCCGCCGCTCATGAAGCTGCGCTACGGCGAGCCCGTGGTGCTGCGGAACTACAACCGCCTTCTGCCGAACCCGACCCGCAACGGCGGCTTCGGCAGCAACAGCCAGTCGACTCACAATCACAATGCCCACAATGCCTCGGGGAGCGATGGCGCATCGAACGCGCATTTCTACCCGGGCCAGTTCTACGACTACCACTGGTCGACCACGCTTGCGCGGGCCGACATGATCAACACCGACGCGTCCGATCGCCGGGCCTCCGGGCCCGATGGCGCCGGCGGGCTGACCCTCGTGCCGGGCGACTACCGCGAGCTCCAGGGCTCGCTGTGGTTCCACGATCACCGGTTCTTTTACACGGCCGAGAACGTCTACAAGGGCCATCTCGGGATGTTGAACTACTACAGCGGTCCCGATCGCGGCCACGAGGGCATGGATGACGGCGTCAACCTGCGCCTGCCTTCGGGCACGACGCTGGACTGGGGCAATATCGACTTCGACGTGAACCTGATCGTGTCGGACGCCGCCACCGACCAGGAAGGCCAGTACTTCTTCGACATCTTCAACACCGATGGCTTCTGCGGTGACATGATGATGGTGAATTTCGCCTACAAGCCCTATTTCGAGGTGCTGCCGCGGAAGTATCGTTTCCGCATCCTGTCGGCGGGCATGTCGCGCTTCGTCGAGCTGGGCCTGGTCAACGAACAGGGCAACCCGGTCCCGATGAAGGTGATCTCGACTGACGGGAACTTCCTTGTGAACCCCGTCACGGTCAACCGTCTCGACCCGCAAGGGCCGGGGGAGCGGTTCGACGTCGTGGTCGACTTCTCGGTCTTCCAGCCGGGCAATCGCCTCTACATGCTCAACTCGATGGAGCATGATGACGGGCGTGGACCGAAGGAGTCGCTGCGCCTGCGCGATGTGCTGCGGATGAAGACGGACGATCCGGCCATCGGCGGGATCATGGAGTTCCGCGTCGTCGATGAGGTCGAGAGCGCCGACGCCCCCGGGACCGTCATCCGGGCGGCCAACCATACCGATTACAGCCATGTGCCGAGTCGGTTGACCGATCCGATCCCGATCGTGGCGCCCGTGCGGGTCCGCCACATCGAATGGAAGGGCGCCGACGGTCGCGACGACGAGTTGGAAGGACCGTGCTTTCCCGATTGCGGGGACAAGGAATCCTTCGGCTGGACGATCAAGATCAACGGCGAGGCGAACCATTTCTTCAACGCTAACCGCTCCTCTCTCGTCATCCCCGAGCCGGGCGAGGTCGAGCACTGGATCCTCGAGAATGGCGGCGGCGGCTGGGACCATCCCGCGCATCTTCACCTCGAGGAGGGCGTCACGCTGGATCGCGGTGGCCGCAGGCTCAGTCCGATCGAGCGGCAGAACCCGCGCAAGGACGTCTGGCGTCTGGGCGAGAACGGGACCGTCAACATCCAGGTGCGGTTCGGTGAGTTCGGGGGTGCCTATGTCACCCATTGCCACAACACGGTTCACGAGGATTGGGCGATGCTCTTCCGCTACGACGTGATGACGGACCCGGACAATCCGGACAACTCGCAGACCCATGTCAACATGATCCCGACGCCGAAGCCGTCGCCCTACGGCGTCACCTATGTCACGCCGGAGGTGCTGCCCGAGGGCAATCCCTTCGACGAGGACTTCGATCCGTTCCCGGAGGGCGACGCATGACCGCGCTGCGGCGCGTGGCGCTCTGGCTGGGGGTCGGGGCGCTCTGCGCCCTGGCGAGCGCGATCCCGGGCGGTTCGGCCGGTGCCGAACTCTGGGATCGCGACTACTTCACCAATGTTCCGCTGGTCACGCAGGACGGCGAGACGGTGCGGTTCTACGACGATCTGATCGACGGGAAGATCGTCGTCGTCAGCTTCATCTATACCGACTGCCCCGATATCTGCGGGCTTTCGACGGCGCGGCTGGCGCAGATCGTCGACTGGCTGGGCGCCCGGATCGGGCAGGACATCTTCGTCTACTCGATCAGCATCGACCCCGAGACCGACACGCCCGAACGCATGAAGTCCTACGCGGCCGCCTTCGGCGCGGACCGGGATGGCTGGACATTCCTGACCGGAACGCGTGCCGATATCGACGTCGTGCGCCACAAGCTGGGCGAGCGCAGCCGATTTCTCGGCGAGCATCGCAGCGACATGGTGATCGGCAACGGGGCGACCGGCCAATGGCGACGGACGTCCCTGATGGGCAGCCTCGTGGTCGCCACGACCGAGATCCTCGAACTCGACCCGACCTACATCCCGCCGAAGCCAGTGCTCGCGTCGCTGTCCGATGCCGCGGACGAGCCGTTGGTCATTCGCGACACGCGGGGGGAGGGGATGTTCATCACCGCCTGCGCCGCCTGCCACACGATCGGCGACGGCGTGCGCGTTGGACCCGATCTCGCAGGGGTAACGCTCCGGCGCGATCGCGACTGGCTGGAGCGCTACCTCCAGGATCCCGACCTGATGCTGGCGACCCACGATCCCGTTGCGGTGGCTCTCGACGCCGAATTCCCGGACGTGATCATGCCGGATCTCGGCCTCGAAGCGGCGGACGCGTCCGACCTGATCCACTATCTCGAATCGAGGACCGTGGCCCTCGGCGCGCCGATGACTGAAATGCCGTCCCATGACGACCACGACCATGACCACGGCGCGGCCCATGGCGATCATGGGGATCACGCCGATCACGGCGACCATGCGGGGCACTCGGGGCATGATGATCATGCGGATCACGAGGACCACGCCGGTCACGTGGCCCAGGAAGATCATACCGGGCACGACGATCACGCGGCGCATGCCGGCCATGCCGATCACGGGGCGCACGCCGACCATCACTGAGATCGGGCCGACCGATCTCCACACCGGTTCCGAGGCCATAGCGCGCTTCGGGGCCGGTCTTTGCTGCGTTCGGAGCGACGCCGACCAGGCCGCGCCGTGGAGAGGCCACGCGAGTCCCGACGCTGATCAGCGGGGCGATTGACCCGGATCAAGGACCGGTCTGCGACGCGACGGACTATGATGCGAGCGAAGGGCGGATGTGGCGGTTCCGTGTGGCTGCCCGATACCTGCCTCGGAGGCGGCTCGGCCCCGTAACCGACCGGTCGGCGGCGATATCTGGAAATGGGGGACGATGACGTGACGCGAGCGGATCGCACCAAGGCGACCCAAGAGGTCTCGCGCATCCTCGAGACGCTGCTCCACCGCGAGCGGTCGACGCCCCTGCCGGACGCCGCGGGGCCGCGGCCCACCTCGGACCTCGTGCGCCTCGTGATCGCCGACCTGCCCGATCCGCGAACTTCGCCCGAGGACGTCATCGCCGAGCTCCGGGCGCAGTTTCCCGGTGCGCAGGTCCTCTTCGTGGCGCCGCAGGACGGCGCGCCCGTCGCCGCCGCCGACGCTATCCCGGTCGCGCCGATGCCCGCCGACGACGCGCTGCGCCCGCGCCTTGTCCGCGCGAGCCCCAAGGCCGATGCCGGGCCGCGCCAGTTCTCGGCCCGCCAGACGCAGGTGCTGCGGGGGCTGGTGCGCGGTCTTTCGAACAAGGCGATCGCGCGCGATCTCGACCTAGCCGAGTCGACCGTGAAGGTCCATGTCACGACCATCTACCGCGCCCTCGGGGTCAACAGCCGCGCCGCGGCGATCGCGCTGGTGATGACGTCCGACGCGCTTCGGGACGAGCTCGGCATCTGACCGCTGTGTCATTTCACCAAGCCGCGCCCCTTATCCCGTTCTGCGACTGCACATTTTTCGACCGCCTCGCCTCGTGCGCGGAAGGGGGCCGTGGCATCGAAGCCACAGGGGAGACGGGATGTCGCAGGCTGTCCGACGCCTGTCGTGCGCCCGTCACGAACCTGCCGCAGCGCAGCGCGAAGGCGTCCGAGGCCGCAACGATCGGGCGCGGACGGCGACCACGTCGGGCTGAGCGGCAAGCGACCCGTTCAGCGGCGATTCATTCAGCGAAGTGAGGGGGTTGGCGGAGAGACAGGGATTCGAACCCTGGGTAGACGTTAATCCACAACGGTTTTCGAAACCGTCCCGTTCGACCACTCCGGCACCTCTCCGCGACCTGGTGGTGGCGCGTCCTTAGTCGGGCCGCGCGGGCCGCGCAAGGGGGTCGATTCCCCGGGACGGGCCGCAAAAAACGACCCGCGCCCCGCTTCCCTCGCGCGGTTGCCGCGTGTTCACTCGATGGCAGGGGACTGAGGGAGCAGAGCGATGAAAACATCGACCCGTATTCTTGCGACACTTGCCTGCGGCGTGGGCCTCATGGTGGCCGCCGCGCGTGCCGACACACCACCGACGCAACCACAGCTCGAGGCCTTCGAGGCGGACGCATTCGCACAGCTGATGGTTGCCGCGCAGGCAGAACCGCTGATGCAGATCGTGGCCACCGAAGGCGCACGGCACGGCCTCGGCCTCGAAGCCTCGCTCTTTCCGGGGCGCGGTGGCGCGGCGTGGCGCCAGGTCGTCTCGACCATCCAGGCACCGGACCGCCTCGTGCCGCTTCTGGCCAAGGCGCTCCGCACCGAATTGGCACCCGAGGACGCCGCCGCCGCCGCCCGCTTCCTCAACGACGGGCCGGGCGCCCGCGTGGTCGAGCGCGAGATCGTCGCGCGTCGCCAGATGCTCGACAGCGATGTCGAGGCCGAAGCACGACAGGCCTCCGCCGCCGCCTTCGAGAGCGGAACGGCCCGCGCGGAGCTGATCGGCGAGATGATGCAGGCGCTGGACCTCGTCACGGTCAACGTCTCGGGCGGGCTCAACGCCAACTACGCCTTCTACCGGGGGCTGGGCGATGGCGGAGCGCTGAAGTCGCGCCTGACCGAGAGCGAGATGATCGCGATGGTCTGGGCCCAGGAGACGCAGGTCCGTCGCTCGATCCGCGGCTGGTTGCAGGGCTATCTCTCGCTGGCCTATGCGCCGCTGAGCGATGACGAGCTGCGCGACTACCTCGCGTTCACCAAGACCGCGCCCGGTCGCCGCTACATGTCGGCGATGTTCCAGGGCTTCGGCTCGGTCTTCGAGACGACGTCCTACGAGCTGGGTCTCGCGGCGGCGAAGTTCATCGCGCAACAGGACGCCTGACCGTCGGTTGACAGGCCCGCGGGGCCATGGAATAGGCACGACCGGGGCTGTGGATCGATTCCGCAGCCCCGTTTCATTCGACTTGTCCCTGACGGGGCACGCTGTCCGAGGTGGACCCGCCGCAGGTGGGGCCGCAAAGACCCGCAAGGGCACCACAGGGCGCGAGAGACAGATAGGAGAGAGCGGATGTTTGCCGTTCTGAAGACCGGTGGCAAGCAGTACCGGGTCGCCTCGGGCGACGTGCTGCGTGTCGAACGCCTGGCCGCCGAGGCGGGCGAGACCATCCAGTTCAACGATGTCCTGATGCTCGGGGGCGACACCGTGACCGTCGGTGCGCCAACGATCGAGGGTGCGGCCGTGCAGGCCGACGTGATCGACCAGATCAAGGGCGAGAAGCTGATCCACTTCGTCAAGCGTCGCCGCAAGCACTCGTCCAAGCGCACCAAGGGCCACCGTCAGAAGCTGACGCTGATCCGCGTGACGGACATCCTGTCGTCGGGTGGCGACAAGACCGGCGTGAAGGCCGCGATCGGAACCGGTTCGGTGTCCGCCGCCGCACTCGCCGCGATGGCGCCCGCGTCCAACAAGCCCGCCAGGGCCGAGGCGGCCAAGCCCGCCGCCAAGCCGAAGGCCAAGGCGAAGGCGGCCGCCAAGCCCAAGTCGACAGAGACCGCAACGGATGCCGAGAAGATCGTCGAAGCCGCGGCGTCGGGCACCAAGCCCTCGAACCTCCTCGAGGAGGCACGTGGCGGCAAGGCGGACGATCTCAAGAAGATCTCCGGCGTCGGCCCCAAGCTGGAAGGCCTGCTGCACGAGAACGGCGTCTTCCATTTCGACCAGATCGCCGCTTGGGGATCGGACGAGATTGCCTATATGGACGACCGACTGTCGTTCAAGGGTCGCATCGAGCGCGACAACTGGATCGACCAGGCGACGACGTTCGCCGCAGAACAGGAGTAAGGACAGATGGCACACAAGAAAGCCGGTGGCTCCTCCCGCAACGGCCGCGATTCCGCGGGCCGTCGCCTTGGCGTCAAGCTCTTCGGGGGCCAGGCCGCCATTCCGGGCAACATCATCGTGCGCCAGCGCGGCACCAAGTGGTGGCCGGGCGAGGGCGTCGGCATGGGTCGTGACCACACGATCTTCGCCACCGAGGAAGGCGCCGTGACGTTCCGCAAGGGCTTCAAGGGTCGCACCTATATTTCGGTTCTCCCCGTGGCGGAGGCCGCCGAGTAAGCCGAACCTCACATACGTGATGACAGGGGGATCGGCGCCAGCCGGTCCCCTTTTTCTTTCCTGGGGGTCTCCATGACCCAGATTTGCTCCGACCTGACCGCCCCCACGGTCGCGATCCGCCCGCTCCGGCCGGCGGGCACGGCCGCGTGTCGCGATAGGCGGGCCCGGGGCGCCCGGCAATCAATATCTGGGGGCCGGGCATGAGCGTCGCGGTCGCAAGCTTCGCCGTCTTCGCCGCCAGCCAGGTCGGTACGCCCGGTCCGGCCAACATGGCGCTGATGGCCACCGGCGCGCGCTACGGCCTGCGCCGGGCGATGCCGTTCGTGGCGGGCGTCGTTCTCGGCAAGCAGCTTATCATCTGGCCCATCGGATTCGGCCTGATGCAGCTGGCCGAAACCGCGCCCTGGGCGTTCGAGGCGCTCAAATGGGCGTCGGCCGCCTATATCGTGTGGCTCGCCTGGAAGGTCGCGAACCTGCGGCTGGGCGAGGGGGGCGATGCCGCGGCACCCGGCTTCGCGGCCGGCCTGATCGTGCATCCGCTGAACCCGAAGGCCTGGGCGATGATCACCGGCGGGTTCACCGCCTTCGTCGCCCCCGGCACGCCCGCGCTCGAGGCGACGGCCTGGATCGCGCTCGTCCTGCTCGGCTGCCAACTTGCGCTTCACCCGCTCTGGACGCTCGGGGGCAGCCTGATCGCGGCGCGCCTGCGGGGCCGTCCCGCAGAGCGGTACCTGATGTGGACCCTCGCGGCGCTGACCGTCGCCAGCGTCCTCTTCGTCCTGTTCTCCGGAGGACCGGCATGACCCCCCAAAGCTCCCCCGTCCGCATCGACCGGATCGCCACCCAGGATCAGCCCGTGATCTCGACCGCGCGGCTGTCGCTGCGCCCGCTGCGTCGCGCCGACATGGGGCTGATCGAGCTCTATGCTGGTGACGAGCGTGTCGCGCGCAACACCTCCTCCATCCCGCATCCACTGCCGCCCGGCGCGGTCGATGCCTTCGTGACGCGCGTCATGGCGGGCGAGGGGGACGACACCGTCTGGGCGATGGATGCGACCGAGGCCGGCATGGACGAGTTGGTCGGCGTCGTCAGCCTCAAGGCGATGGACCGCGACCAGGCCGAGATCGGCTATTGGGTCGCGCCGGGCGTCTGGAACACCGGCCTCGCCTCCGAGGCGGTCGGCGCGCTTATGGCGGCGAACCCCCATCGCAGCGCGCAGGTCTTCGGGACCATCATGCAGGACAACCCCGCCTCGGCCCGCGTGCTGACCAATGCGGGCTTCGACTACATTGGCGACGCCGAGACGTTCTGCGTGGCGCGCGAAGCCGTGGTCCAGACCTGGACCTACATCCGCCAGATGGCTTGAGGCCGCCCGGTGGCGCGCATAAGGACTGGAACATGAAGTTTCTCGACCTCGCCCGCGTCTATATCCGATCCGGCGGCGGCGGCAGCGGTGCCGTGTCGTTCCGACGCGAGAAGTATATCGAATACGGCGGCCCCGACGGCGGCAATGGCGGGCGCGGTGGCGATGTCATCGTCGAGACGGTGGACGGTCTGAACACGCTGATCGATTTTCGCTACCAGCAACATTTTTTCGCCAAGTCCGGTCAGGGCGGCATGGGCCGTCAGCGCACGGGCAAGGATGGCGACGACATCGTCCTGCGTGTGCCCGTCGGCACCGAGATCCTCGACGAGGACCAGGAAACGGTGATCGCGGACCTGACCGAGCTGGGCCAGCGCATCGTGTTGGCCAAGGGCGGCAATGGCGGCTTCGGCAACCAGCACTTCAAGTCCGCGACCAACCAGGCGCCGCGCCGCGCCAATCCCGGCCAGCCGGGGGTCGAGCGGACGATCTGGCTGCGCCTGAAGCTGATCGCGGATGTGGGCCTTCTGGGTCTGCCCAATGCGGGCAAGTCGACCTTCCTGTCGGTGACGTCGAACGCGCGGCCCAAGATCGCGGACTACCCCTTCACCACGCTGGTGCCCAATCTTGGCGTCGTCGGCGTGGACGGTGTGGAATTCGTCGTGGCCGACATCCCCGGCCTGATCGAGGGTGCGCATGAGGGGCGGGGCATCGGCGACCGGTTCCTGGGACATGTCGAACGCTCGGGCGCGCTGCTGCATCTCGTGGATGGGACCAGCGCGGATGTGGCCGAGGATTACCGCATCATCATCGGTGAGCTCGAGGAATATGGCGGCGGTCTGGTCGAGAAGCCGCGCCTGACCGTGCTCAACAAGGTCGATGCGCTGGACGAGGGCGAGCTGGCCGACCGGCGCGCCGCGCTCGAAGCCGCGTCCGGCGGGGAGGTCATGACGATGTCCGGCGTGGCGGGCAACGGCGTAACGGAGGTGCTGCGCGCGCTCCGCGTCCTCATCAACCGCGAGGCGGCGGCGTCCGATCCCGATGCCGCCGATGACGAGCCGTGGACTCCGGTCTGAGCGCGCGGCGTCTGGCGGACGCCAGGCGGATCGTCGTCAAGGTCGGCTCGGCCCTTCTGGTCGATCGCGACACAGGACGGCTGCGCGCCGACTGGCTGGCCGGTCTTGCCACAGACGTCGCCGCGCTCCGGGCACATGGTCGGGACGTCATTCTCGTCTCTTCGGGGTCGATCGCCCTCGGGCGTCGCGTGCTCGGGCTTGCCGCTCCGCTCAGCCTCGAACAGTCGCAGGCCGCAGCCGCCGTGGGCCAGATCCGTCTGGCCGGGGCCTATGCCGATGCGCTCGGCCCGCTGGGCGTCACTTCGGCGCAAATCCTCCTGACGCTCGACGACAGCGAGGACCGGCGGCGATACCTGAACATGCGCTCGACCTTCGAGACGCTTCTGGCGCTCGGCGTGGTGCCCATCGTCAACGAGAACGACACCGTCGCTACCGACGAGATCCGCTTCGGCGACAACGACCGGCTGGCCGCACAGGTCGCCGCGATGGCGGGCGCGGATGTCTGCATCCTGCTCTCGGACGTGGACGGGCTCTATACCGCGAACCCCAATCTCGACCCGGACGCGACCCACTTGGCTGAGGTGCCCGAGATCACGCCCGAGATCGTCGCGATGGCGGGCGAGGGGGTGTCGGGCGTGTCGAAGGGCGGGATGATCACCAAGGTCATGGCGGCACGGACGGCCACCGATGCGGGCTGCGCGCTGGTGATCGCCGCCGGGGGCGACCCGCATCCGCTGCGGGCGCTGTCGGACGGCGCGCGCGCGACGTGGTTCGCCGCCCGCGACGATCCCCGCACGGCGCGCAAGCGCTGGATCGCGTCGATGAAGCCGCGCGGCACGGTCGCGGTAGATGCGGGCGCGGCCCGTGCCTTGGCCGAAGGGCGCAGCCTGCTGCCTGCGGGTGTGACCTTCGTCGGCGGGCCGTTCGGACGGGGCGATCCGGTCACGATCGAAGGGCCGGATGGTCGCGCGATGGGGCAGGGGCTCGTGCGCTATACGGGCGACGAGGCGCGGCGCATCAAGGGCCTGCGGTCGGGTGACATCGCGGATGTGCTGGGCTATCCCGGCCGCGCGGCACTGGTCCACCGCGACGACATGGCGATCTGAGGAGACGCGTGATGAAGGACATCGCCGACGACATTCCCGCCCTCCTCCACCAGATGGGCGAGGCCGCGCGGCAAGCGGCCGTGACCCTCGCGCAGGCCAGCGCCGGGCAGAAGACCGCCGCGCTCGAGGCCGCCGCCGATACGCTCTGGTCCCGCCGCGCCGAAATCGTCGAGGCCAACGCCCGCGACATGGAATTCGGGCGCGAGAAGGGGCTGACCGACGCGATGCTTGACCGCCTTGCGCTGGACGAGGACCGGATCGCCGGCATCGTCGCCAGCCTGCGCGCCATCGCGGCGCAGGATGATCCCGTCGGCCGCGTCCTAGCCGAATGGGACCGGCCGAATGGCCTCAACATCCGCCGCGTCGCCACGCCGCTGGGAGTCGTCGGCGTCATCTATGAAAGCCGCCCGAACGTCACGGCCGATGCGGGTGCGCTCTGCCTCAAGGCCGGGAACGCGGTGATCCTGCGCGGGGGATCCGAGAGCTTCCATTCCTCCGGCGCGATACACGCCGCCATGGTCGAAGGCCTGCGCGCGGCGGGCCTGCCCGAGGACGCGATCCAGCTCGTGCCGACCCGCGCCCGCGCCGCCGTGCAGGCGATGCTGACCGCGGTGGAGCATATCGACGTGATCGTCCCGCGGGGCGGCAAGGGCCTCGTCGGCCTCGTCCAGCGCGAGGCGCGGGTGCCGGTCTTCGCCCATCTCGAGGGCATCGTGCATATCTATGTCGATGCGTCGGCCGACCCCAAGATGGCGAAGACGGTCGTCCTGAACGCCAAGACCCGCCGTACCGGTATCTGCGGATCGGCCGAGTGCCTTCTGGTGCATCGCGACATCGCGGAGACGCTGGGGCAGGACCTCTGCGACATGCTCATGGACGGCGGGGTAGAGGTCCGCGCCCAGGGGATGCGGGGCACCGTCGCCGCCACCGAGGACGATTGGGGCACCGAGTTCCTCGACATGAAGATCGCCGCGAAACCTGTTGATAACGTTGAAGATGCCATCGCGCATATCCGGCGCTACGGGTCGAACCACACCGATTGTATCCTCGCCGACGATCCCGCGCCGGTGCAGGCCTTCTTCGACGGACTCGACAGCGCGATCCTGATGCACAACGCCTCGACCCAGTTCGCCGATGGCGGCGAGTTCGGGATGGGGGCCGAGATCGGGATCGCCACGGGCAAGATGCATGCACGCGGCCCCGTCGGGGCCGAACAGCTCTGCAGCTTCAAGTATCTCGTGACGGCCGACGGCGCGACGCGGGCCTGAGGCGGCGGTCATGGCCGGGCCACCCGACATGACCTTGCTCCGCCGGATGCTCGAAGCCCTGCCGGAGCCTGCGATCCTGCTGGACGGCAACGGGCGCATCGCCATCGCCAACGACGCCGCCTGCGACCGTCTCGGCGTCTGGGTCCTGGGCAAATCCTATGTCAGCGCGCTGCGCCAGCCGGACCTGCTGGGGCCGGTCGAGGACGCGCTCTCGACCGGGCAGGCGGGGCGGGCGCGCTTCACCCATTCGTCGGGCGCGGTCGAGTCGCTCTTCGACGTCCACGTGACGCCCCTTGAGGACAGGCCGCGCGGCATGGTGATGCTGGTCTTCCGCGACCTGTCCGAGGCCCGCGCGGGCGAATCCATGCGCCGTGATTTCGTCGCCAATGTGAGCCACGAACTGAAGACGCCGCTGACCGCCGTGATGGGCTTCATCGAGACGCTTCAGGGTTCCGCACGCGACGATCCGGGCGCGCAGCAGCGCTTCCTTGCCCTGATGGAGCAGGAGACCGCCAGGATGAACCGGCTGGTGTCCGACCTTCTGTCGCTCAGCCGTCTGGAGGGGCAGGCGCGGCGGCGTCCCACGGACGAGATCGACCTGTCACGCCTCGTGGCCGAGGTGATCGAGATGCTGCGGCCCGGCGCGGACGAGGTGACCTTCGCCTTCGACGGACCGGACGCAGCACCCGCACCGGGGGATCGCGATCAGTTGATACAGGTGATGTCGAACCTGATCGAGAACGCGGTCAAGTACGGCGCCGATGCGGGCACGGTCCGCGTCGCGATCGCGCCCGTCGCACGCGAGCCGGTTCTCAAGGGCCCGGCCTGGCGGATCACCGTCGCCGATGACGGCCCCGGCATTCCGCCGGAACATATCCCACGTCTGACCGAGCGGTTCTACCGCGTCGACACTGGCCGCAGCCGCCAACAGGGGGGCACCGGCCTTGGTTTGGCCATCGTCAAGCATATCGTGAACCGCCATCGCGGACGGCTCAGGATCGACAGCCGTGAGGGGCGCGGCACCACGGTCGAGGTGGTTCTTCCGGCCCTTCCGCCGGGGCCGTCATAAAACTGTTACCCAACGTTCACAAAAGCCCCAAATGGGAAGCCTAGGTCGCGCCCAACGGATGCCAGGGGGGTGTCCGTCAGACAGATCCACACAGGAGAAATCCATGTCCGTCACCAAGACCGCGATCTCGGCCCTGGCCGTCGCCGCCGTGTCCGCCACCGCCGCCGCCGCACGCGACCAGGTGCAGGTCGCAGGCTCGTCCACCGTGTTGCCCTACGCGTCCATCGTGGCCGAAGCCTTCGGCGAGAATTTCGACTTCCCCACGCCGGTCGTCGAATCGGGTGGCTCCTCGGCTGGTCTGAAGCGCTTCTGCGAAGGCGTCGGTGAGAACACGATCGACATCGCCAACGCTTCCCGCGCAATCCGCGACGGCGAGCGCGAAGCCTGCGCCGCCGCCGGCGTGACGGACATCATCGAGGTCCGTATCGGCTACGACGGCATCGTCTTCGCCAGCCAGCAGTCGGGCCCCGAATTCACCGCCTTCACGCCGTCGCAATGGTATCTCGCGATGGCCAAGGAGATCCCGGGTGAGGACGGCACAATGGCCGCCAATCCCAACATGTCCTGGTCCGATATCGACGGCGACCTGCCCGCCGCCGAGATCCTCGCCTTCATCCCCGGCACCAAGCACGGCACCCGCGAAGTCTTCGAGGAGAAGGTCGTCCTGCAGGGCTGCGAAGACACCGGCGCGATGCAGCGCATGATGGATGCCGGCATGGACGAAGACGGTGCCGAGGATGCCTGCATGTCGATCCGCGACGATGGCCGCGCCATCGATATCGACGGCGACTATACCGAGACCTTGGCCCGGATCGAGAGTGATCCCAACGGCGTCGGCGTGTTCGGCCTGTCGTTCTACGAGAACAACACCGACAAGTTGAAGGTCGCGACGATGGGCGGGGTCACGCCCTCGACCGAGACCATCTCGACCGGTGAGTACCCCGTGTCGCGCCCGCTCTACTTCTACATCAAGAAGGCGCATATCGGCGCGATCCCCGGCTTGAAGGAGTTCGCCGAGTTCTTCGTCTCGAACGACATCGCCGGGCCCTACGGTCCGCTGGCCGAATACGGCCTCGTCTCCGACCCGGAGCTGGGCGCGGTGCAGGCGACGGTGACCGACGAAACGGTCATGAACTGATGCGATCGGACCGGGGCGGTGACGCCCCGGTCCACCACGATTGGCCTGGGGGCACCTGACATGTCGCTGACGACGATCCTGCTGATCCTCGCCGTCCTCGGGGTCGCGTCCTTCATCCTGGCCCGCAGTCGCGCGCTCGGATCGGTCGATGGCGATGCCCGTCGCCTCCATTCGCTTCCCACCTATTACGGCCTCAACGGCCTGCTGACCGCGGTGCTGCCCGCGCTCGGGCTTCTCGTGCTCTGGCTCGTGCTGCAGCCTCTCCTGCTCGAGCGTTCGATCGCGGCCGACTTCCCCGCCTCCGCCGTCCCCGAGGGCAGCACCATCGGCCTCGTGATGTCCGACGTGCGCCGCGTGGCCGATGGGCTGGACGCGGTGGCCGATCAGGACGGGCTCTCCGTTCTGGACCTCGACGCGCTCGCGGCGACGATCCAGGACGGCGGCACGGCACTCGGCGCCGACCTGACGCCCGAGATCGTGGCCGCAGCACAGGATTATCGCGGCGCGCGCGCCTGGCTCGGCGGCATCATGGTGGTCGCGGTTCTCGCCGTTGCGCTGATCGGGGCGGCCATCGCGTGGCGCGCCTCGGACGGGGCCTTCCGGGCGCGGAACGTCGTCGAACGCGGCGTGCTCGTCCTGCTGATTGCCGCCGCGTCCATCGCGGTCCTGACGACCGTGGCGATCGTGCTTTCCATGCTCTTCGAGACGATGAATTTCTTCCGCCAGTATCCGGCGTCCGAGTTCTTCTTCTCGACCAACTGGGCGCCCAGCTTCTCAGGCCGGGGCGGCGCATCCGAGCTGGGCATCCTGCCGCTTCTCTGGGGCACGCTCTATATCAGCTTCATCGCGCTTCTGGTCGCGGTGCCCATCGGGCTCTTCGCCGCGATCTACCTGTCGGAATATGCGGGCAAACGCTTCCGCGGCATCGCCAAGCCCATGATCGAAATCCTCGCGGGCATCCCGACCATCGTCTACGGCCTCTTCGCGCTCGTCACCGTCGGCCCGCTGTTGCGCGACGCGATCGCGTCGCCGCTGGGCCTCGGAAACTCCGCCTCATCGGTGATGACGGCGGGCCTCGTGATGGGGATCATGCTCATCCCCTTCGTCTCCTCGCTCTCGGACGACATCATCAACGCCGTGCCGCAGGCGATGCGCGACGGCTCGCTGGGCCTCGGGGCGACGCAATCCGAAACGATCCGGCAGGTCATCGTCCCCGCCGCCTTGCCCGGCATTGTCGGCGCCGTCCTGCTCGCCGCATCGCGCGCCATCGGCGAGACGATGATCGTGGTCCTCGGGGCAGGGGCCGCGGCCCGCCTCGACCTCAACCCGTTCGAGGCGATGACGACCGTCACCGTCAAGATCGTCAGCCAGCTGACCGGTGACACCGATTTCGCCTCGCCCGAGACGCTGGTGGCCTTCGCGCTCGGGTTGACGCTCTTCGTGATCACGTTGGGGCTCAACGTCCTCGCGCTCTTCATCGTGCGCCGCTACCGGGAGCAATACGAATGACCGATGCGACAGCCCCCGCGAGCGGGGCCGGGCAGGGCAGCCTGCTGGGCCAGGACCGCCGCAGGACCAAGCGCAACGCCGCCGAGAAGCGGTTCCGGGCCTACGGGCTGACGGCGGTCTGTATCGGCGTGCTCATGCTGATCATGCTGCTGACCTCGATCCTGTCGAACGGGCTTTCGGCCTTTCGCCAGACCACCATCGAGATCATGGTCCCGCTGGTGCCCGAGCGGCTCGACCCGACCGGCAATCGCGACCCCGAGGAGATGGCCAAGGTCACGACCTTCGGCTACGCGCCGCTTTTGCGCGACGGCTTCGAGTCGACGCTCGCCGCTGCGGGGATCGAGACGGAGCTTGACGCCGGGGACGCCGCCGACCTCATCTCGGACGAAAGCGTGGCGCAGCTGCGCAACTTCGTCCTCGCCAACCCCGATCTCCTAGGTGAGACGATCCCGGTTGAGGTGCTGGCGAACGGGCGGATCGACGGCTTCTTCAAGGGCCGCGTAACCTATGCGACGGCCGAGCTGGACCAGAACGTGAGCCCCGCGCAGTTGCAGCTGGCCGAGGACCTCGTGGCCGCGGACATGATGGAGACGGGCTTCAACTGGCGCTTCCTGACCGCGCCCGACGCCTCGGTCACGCGTCCCGAGGCGGCGGGCCTTGGCGTCGCGATCATCGGCTCGCTCTACATGATGCTGATCGTGCTGGTGCTGGCGCTGCCCATCGGCGTCGCGGCGTCGATCTATCTCGAGGAATTCGCACCGCAGAATCGCTTCACCGACCTGATCGAAGTGAACATCTCGAACCTCGCCGCCGTGCCGTCCATCGTCTTCGGCATCCTCGGCCTCGCGATCTTCATCAACTTCGCGGGCCTGCCGCAATCGGCACCCATCGTCGGCGGGCTCGTCCTGACGCTGATGACGCTGCCGACGATCATCATCGCCACGCGCGCCTCGCTGAAATCGGTGCCGCCCTCGATCCGCGACGCGGCCCTCGGGATCGGCGCGTCGAAGATGCAGTCGGTGTTCCACCACGTCCTGCCGCTGGCGATGCCCGGCATCCTGACCGGTACGATCATCGGGCTGGCGCAAGCATTGGGCGAGACGGCGCCGCTCCTCCTGATCGGGATGGTGGCCTTCGTGCGCGAGTATCCGGCTGGCCCGCCCGAGGGCCTGTTCGATCCGGCGACCGCGCTGCCGGTCCAGATCTTCAACTTCACGCAGCGGTCCGACCCCGCCTTCGTCGAGCGTGCGAGCGGGGCGATCATCGTGCTTTTGGCGTTCCTTCTGGTGATGAACCTCACGGCGATCTTCCTGCGCCGCAAGTTCGAGCGGCGGTGGTAGACGGGAGCGGTATGATGAACGACATGCGACTGACGGAGAGAGCCGTGGACCAGCAAGACAACAAGATCACGGCGCGCGGCGTGCAGGTCTTCTACGGCGACACGCACGCGATCAAGGATGTCGATGTCGACATCGCCGACAAGACGGTGACGGCGTTCATCGGCCCTTCGGGCTGCGGCAAGTCGACCTTCCTGCGCTGTATCAACCGGATGAACGACACGATCCCGGTTGCACGGGTCCAGGGCGACATCCGCATCGATGGCGAGGATATCTACGACAAGCGCGTCGATCCGGTGCAATTGCGCGCAAAGGTGGGCATGGTCTTCCAGAAGCCGAACCCGTTCCCGAAATCGATCTACGACAACGTGGCCTACGGGCCGCGCATCCACGGTCTGTCGTCGGGCAAGTCAGACCTCGACGACATCGTCGAGCGTTCGCTCCGCCGCGCGGCCCTCTGGGACGAGGCGAAGGATCGCCTGCAACAGCCGGGCACGGGACTTTCGGGCGGGCAGCAGCAGCGTCTCTGCATCGCGCGCGCCGTCGCCACCAATCCAGAGATCCTGCTGATGGACGAGCCCTGTTCCGCCCTCGATCCCATCGCAACCGCACAGGTCGAGGAGTTGATCGACGAGCTGCGCCAGAACTACTCGGTCGTCATCGTCACCCACTCGATGCAACAGGCCGCGCGGGTCAGCCAGAAGACGGCCTTCTTCCACTTGGGCAGCCTCGTGGAATACGGCGAGACGGGCCAGATCTTCACCTCGCCCGAAGATCCCCGCACCGAGAGCTACATTTCCGGCCGGATCGGCTGAGGAGCATCCCATGATCCAATCGAACCACATCGCCACGGCCTTCGACCGCGACCTCGAAGCCATCCAGGCGCTCATCATGAAGATGGGCGGCCAGGTAGAGGACGCCATCGCCAAGGCGACCGAGGCGCTGGCCGACGGGGACGCCGAACTGGCCGACCGCGTGCGACGCGGCGACAAGGCCATCGACGCGATGGAGCAGCACGTGAACGAGGAGGCCGCCCGCGTCATTGCGCTGCGCCAGCCCATCGCAACCGACCTGCGCACCGTACTGACCGTGTTCCGCATCTCGGCCGCGCTGGAGCGGATCGGCGACTACGCCAAGAACATGGCCAAGCGCACCGAGATCATCATGGAACTGCACACCGTCGACGGCAGCGAGGCATCGCTCAAGCGGATGTCCAAGGCCGTGCAGATGATGCTGAAGGACGTGCTGGATGCCTATATCCAGCGCGACGCCGACCTCGCCGCCGACGTGCGCGCCCGCGATGAAGAGGTGGACCAGATGTATAACGGCCTCTTCCGCGAATACCTGACGCACATGATGGAAGACCCGCGCAACATCACCGCCTGCATGCACCTCCATTTCATGGCCAAAAACATCGAGCGGATGGGCGACCTCGTGACCGGCATCGCGGAACAGGTCATCTACCTCGTAACCGGGGACATGCCCGACGAGGACCGCACCAAGGCCGACATCACGAGCCGTCCTGCGGGCGGCACCGCGGGCTGATGTCGGCGCGTCCCGCCGTCCTGGTGGTCGAGGACGAGGCCCCGCAGCGCGAGGTCCTCGTCTACAACCTCGAGGCCGAGGGTTACGATGTCCGGCAGGCGACATCGGGTGACGCGGCCATGGACCTCGCCCGCGAGGAGACGCCGGACCTGATCCTGCTCGACTGGATGCTGCCCGAAGTGTCGGGGATCGAGGTCTGCCGCCGCCTGAAATCCGCCGCCGACACGCGGTCCATCCCGGTCATCATGATCTCCGCGCGCTCCGAAGAAGTGGACCGGGTGCGCGGGCTGGAGACCGGGGCCGATGACTACGTCGTGAAGCCCTATTCAGTAGTCGAGCTGATGGCCCGCATCCGCACCCAGCTTCGCCGCGTCCGCCCCGCAAGCGTGGGCGAGCGGCTGGAGCATGGCGACGTCGCCATCGACACGGTCGAGCATCGCGTCTTCCGGGGCGGCGAGGAGCTGCATCTGGGCCCGACCGAGTTCAGGCTTCTGACGACCTTCCTCGAACGGCCCGGCCGCGTCTGGTCGCGCGATCAGCTTCTCGACCGGGTCTGGGGCCGCGACGTCTATGTCGACAGCCGCACCGTCGATGTCCACGTTGGGCGGCTGCGCAAGGCGCTGCGCGTCTCCGAGGGGCAGGGCGATCCGATCCGCACGGTCCGGGGCGCGGGCTACGCGCTCGGCTGAGCCCTCTCGGTCAGGGCGCGCAGCACGTCGTCCGGCGTGACGCGGCCCACCGGCGCGCCGGCCCGCGTCACCGTCACGGGACCCGCGCGCACCGCCGACATGACAGCACCCAGCGGCGTGTCGTGGGGCAGGGCGGACGCATCGCCGCCGCGAAGGTCCGCGCTCATCACATCCTCGGCGGTCAGAACGCCCAACGGGTTCATATGCGCCACGAAATCCGCGACATAGGCGTTGGCGGGGGCAGCGATGATCTCCTGCGGGGTGCCGCACTGGATGATGCGCCCGCCTTCCATGATCGCGATGCGGTTGCCCAGCTTGAACGCCTCGTCGAGGTCGTGGCTGACGAAGAGGATCGTGCGTTGCAGGCGGCTCTGCAGTTCGAGCAGTTCGTCCTGCAGCCGCGACCGGATCAGGGGGTCGAGCGCGCTGAACGGCTCGTCCATCAGAAGGATCGGCGCGTCGGTCACGAAGGCGCGGGCGAGCCCGACCCGCTGCTGCATGCCGCCCGACAGCTCGCCCACCTTGCGGTCGCCCCAGTCGCCCAGGCCTACCAGCTCGAGCTGCCGCTCCACCCGCTCGGCGATCCGGGCCTTGGACATGCCCGCAAGCTCCAGCCCGAGGCCGACATTGTCGCGCACCGTGCGCCACGGCAGAAGGCCGAATTGCTGGAACACCATCGATACGCATTCGCGCCGCACCTGGCGCAGGTCGGCGGCATCGGCCTCAGGCAGGGTGCAGGACCAGTCGCCGTCGCGCACCACGACCCGGCCGCGCACCACCGGGTTCAACCCGTTCACCGCACGCAGCAGCGTCGATTTCCCCGACCCAGACAGGCCCATCAGGACCACGATCTCGCCCGGCGCGATGTCGAGGCTGCAATCGTGCACCCCGAGGATCTGGCCGGTGCGCGTCTGGATCTCGCTGCGATCCAGACCCTCGTCCATCAGGGGGAGGGCGTCGTCGGGCGTGTCGCCGAAGACGATCGAGACCTTGTCAAGCCGGACGGCGGGGTCGGTCATTTCGCGGCCCCCCGGTTCAGCATCCGGTCGAGCATGATCGCGACGACGACGATGACGATGCCGCTTTCGAACCCGAGCGACGTGTTCACCTGGTTGAGCGCGCGGACCACCGGCACCCCGAGGCCATCCGCGCCGACCAGCGCCGCGATCACCACCATCGACAGCGACAGCATGATCGTCTGGGTCAGCCCGGCCATGATCTGCGGCGCGGCGTAGGGCAGCTCGACCTTCCAGAGGACCTGCTGCGCCGTCGCCCCGAAGGCGCGCGCGGCTTCAAGCAAGGGCAGGGGGGTTGAGCTTACGCCGAGATAGGTCAGGCGGATCGGCGCGGGCAGGACGAAGATTACTGTCGCGATCAGGCCGGGCACCATGCCGATGCCAAAGAAGACGATGGCCGGGATGAGGTAGACGAAGGTCGGCAGCGTCTGCATCAGGTCGAGCACGGGCCGCATCGCCGCATAGAGGCGCGGGCGATGGGCGGCCGCGATGCCGATGGGCACGCCCACGGCCATGCAGACGACGCAGGCCGAGAGCACGAGGGTCAGGCTTTCGGTCGTTTCCTCCCAATAGCCTTGGTTGAGGATGAAGAGGAACCCGAGCCCGACCAGCAGGCACGGCTTCCACGACCGGCGCAGGCCCCAGGTGATCGCTACGAAGACCGCCACCACCAGAAGCGGCGGCGGCGCCTGGAGCACCCAGAGGATCGCGTCGATCATCGCCTCCATGGCGATGGCGAGGCCGTCGAAGAACCACGCGCCGTTTTCCTGCAGCCAGTCGAAGATCGCCGCGGCGGTCCGGCCGACCGGGATCTTGGTCTCGGTCAGCCAGTCCATGCCGATCAGTTCAGCGCGGCGGTCACGGCTTCGGTCGCATCGCCGCCATCAAGCGTCGTGACACCGTCGAGCCAGCCTCCGAGCACGTCCATGTTTGCCGAGATCCACGCGGACGCGGCCTCCTCGGGATCGGCGCCATCATCGAGGATCGCGCCCATGATCTCGTTCTCCATCGCCAGCGTGAACTCCATGTTCTGCAGGAGCGCGCCGACATTCGGGCATTCCTCGACATAGCCCGCGCGGGTGTTGGTGTATACGGTCGCGCCGCCGAGATCGGGGCCGAAGAAGTCGTCGCCGCCTTCCAGATAGGTGAGGTCGAAATTCGCATTCATGGGATGCGGCTCCCACCCGAGGAAGACGATCGGTTCGTCGCGCTTGGTCAGGCGGTCGACCTGCGCCAGCATGCCCTGCTCGGAGCTTTCGACCACCTCGAACTCCGACAGGCCGAAGGCGTCGCCGTCGATCATCGACTGGATCAGGCGGTTGCCGTCATTGCCGGGCTCGATCCCGTAGATCTTGCCGTCGAGCGCATCGGCCTGCGCGGCGATATCGGCGAATGTATTGATTCCAAGACCTTGCGCGGCGGCGTTCACAGCCAGCGTGTATTTCGCGCCCTGAAGGTTCGCGCGCACCGTGTCGACCGTTCCGGCCTCGCGGTAGGGGGCGATATCGCCCTCCATCGTGGGCATCCAGTTGCCTAGGAACACGTCGATATCGCCTTCGGCCATCGAGGTGTAGGTGACCGGCACCGACAGGACCTTGACATCGGTCTCGTAGCCCAGCGCGTCGAGCACGACCGTCGCGGCGGCGGTCGTGGCAGTGATGTCCGTCCAGCCGACATCGGAGAAGCGAACCGTGGAGCATTCGGCCGCCGCGCTTGCAGCGGTCAGGGCCAGCGCAGAAGCGCCGAGGGTCAGACGAAGCATGTGAGTTCTCCCGTTGATGCGTTTTGCGTCGACTAGACGCCATCGGGGGACGGGACGCAACACGGGGGCCGCCGTGGGTGCATGAGTCCGTTAACCGGAATTATGTAAAGTGCGAGTATGCCCCCGGAACCGCTTGCCGGGCCGTTGCACCCTGCTATCCATACGCGATGAACGACGCCAGCGCAGCAGACCGTCTCGTGATCCTCGGCTCCAAGGGCGGCCCGGCGATCCGGCGTGGCGGTCCGAACCCGACCGCGTCGCTCCTCCAGATCGACGGGCGCGCCTGCGTGGTCGATTGCGGGCTCGGCGTGACGCGTGGCCTGGTCGAGGCCGGCCTCGACCTCAAGCATCTCGATTTGATCTTCATCACCCATCTCCACAGCGACCACGTGCTCGAACTCGGCCCGCTGCTCCACACCGCCTGGACCAGTGGCTGGTCGACGCCCGTGGCGATCTTCGGTCCGCCCGGCCTCGACGCGCTCTGGCACGGGTTCCTCGCGTCGCTGGCCTACGATATCGACCTGCGCATCGCTGACGAAGGCCGCCCCGACATGCGCGATCTCGTCACGATCCACGAGATCGCCGAAGGCCCGCTGGAGGTGCCGGGCCTCGACGTCGCGGCGCTTCGTGTTCACCATCCACCCGTCACCGACTGCTTCGCGCTCCGCTTCGACGGCGTGTCGAAGCATGTCGTCTTCAGCGCGGATACCGCGCCGTTCCCGCCGCTGGAGGATTTCGCTCGCGATGCCGACATCCTGATCCACGAGGCGATGCTGGAGCACGGCGTCGACCGCTTGGTGGCCAAGACCGGCAACGGCGCGCGCCTGAAGGCCCATATCATGGCCAGCCATTCCGAGGCCGCCGACGTCGCACGGCTCGCGACCCGTGCGGGCGCGCGCCATCTCGTCCTGCATCACCTGGTGCCGGCGGACGACCCGGAGATCGGCCCGGATGATTTCGCAGCCGCCGTCACACCGCATTACGAGGGGCGTCTGACGGTCACCTATGACGGTCTGTCGATCCCGCTCTGACCGCCCTCCCCCGGTTGCGCCTCGACTCCGATACGACGTGTTCGTAACTTGGCCTGGCCTGAACCGTGCGGAGCTCGAATGGACGATCTCGATCGTTATCTTCTGTCGTTGACCCGGCTGACGGAGCTGGAAGAGGTCTGGAACGCCCACGCCGCGCGCATGGCGACCTACGGGTTCGATCGCTGTCTCTATGCCGCGACGCGGTTCCGCACCGACAACGGCATGGGCGATCTGCGCGACGCGCTGATCCTGACCAACCATCCGCGCGAATTCACCCAAGGGTATCTCGAATCCGATCTCTTCCGCGATGCGCCGCTCGTCCGCTGGGCGATGCAGAATGTCGGCACCATGAGCTGGTCCGAGATCCTGACGGATGCGAAGGCGGGCAAGCTCTCGCCCGCCGAGCTTCGCGTGATGGAGTTCAATCGCCGCCACGGGGTCAACGCGGGCTACGGGATCAGCTTCCCACGGGTGTCGCCGCGCACCGGGCACGGGATCGGATTGGCCTCGACGACCATGACGCAAGAGGCGATCGATGCGCTCTGGCAAGACAAGGGCGACGAGATCGAGCTTCTCAACAATGTCGCGCACCTCGTGATCCTGTCCCTGCCCTATGGAGAGCATGGTCACGCGCTGACCCTGCGCCAGCGCGAGGTGCTGGAGCTCGTGGCCGACGGCAAGACGGCGCAGGACGTGGCACAGGTGCTGGGCCTGACGGCAGCGACGGTCGAGAAACACATGCGCCTCGCGCGCGAAGCCCTCGACGTCGAGACCACGGCGCAAGCCATCCGCAAGGCCACGATCCAGAACCAGGTCTTCCGCTACGAGAATGCCGACGCAGGGTAAGGAATCCCTGACTTGGGCCACCGCTTCCCTAGCGTCATGCTGAACCCGTCCGGTGAGATCGGGGCCGTTCGCCCCGAAGGACACCCCGGCGGGTCGGCGCGCATCGTTACGCGAGGCCACCGTCCGGTCTGACGCGGCGGCGGGCATGGTTTCGTCCGTCGTCGACTGCGGCCCCGCCTCTCCCTCCCCAGGGGCCAGACGTACGGGCGGCGCCGAGAGCTTCCTCCGGCGCCGCCAAATCATCCAACGATGTCAGTGGGTCAGGCTTGGCCGACCTTGGCGACCTCGGCGGCGAAGTCCTCCTTCACGACCTCGATGCCCTCGCCCACTTCCAGCCGGACGAAGCCGGTGATCGAGACGCCGGCCTCGGCCGCGGCCTGTGCGACCGTCAGGTCGGGGTTCACGACGAATTGCTGGTTCAGCAGCGTGACCTCGGACATGTACTTCTTCATCCGGCCCTCGATCATCTTCTCGATAACCTGCTCGGGCTTGCCGCTCTCGCGGGCGATGTCGATCTGGACCTGACGCTCCTTCTCGACGATCGCGGCGTCGAGGTCGTCCTCCGAGAGCGAGGCCGGGTTCACGGCGGCGACATGCATCGCGACCTGCTTGCCGAAGGCATCGTTCGCGCCCGACAGCGCGACCAGTACACCGATCTTGCCCATTCC
This sequence comes from Jannaschia halovivens, assembly GCF_046452375.1. NCBI lineage: Bacteria > Pseudomonadati > Pseudomonadota > Alphaproteobacteria > Rhodobacterales > Roseobacteraceae > Jannaschia > Jannaschia halovivens. The sequence goes on from NZ_JBKFDJ010000001.1 coordinate 570,716, forward strand.
GGGGGCGGCGGCGTTGTGCACGTAGGAGGTCACGGCGTCGCCCGAGAGCTTGGACATGCGGCGTACGGCCATGTTCTCGCCGATGGTCGCGATCTTGTCGGTCACGATGGCTTCGATCGACTTGCCGCCGATCTCGAACGACGTCAGCGCGCCCAGATCCGGAACGGCCAACGCGGTCTGCGTGATCTCGGCGACCATCTTCTGGAAGTCGGCGTTCTTGGCGACGAAGTCGGTTTCGGAATTGACCTCGACCGCGACGCCCGTGCCGTCCTTGACGGCGACGGCCACGAGGCCCTCGGCGGCGGTGCGACCCGACTTCTTCGCGGCCTTGGCCAGGCCCTTGGTCCGCAGCCAGTCGATGGCCGCTTCCATGTCGCCATCGGTTTCGGTCAGCGCCTTCTTGGCGTCCATCATGCCTGCGCCGGTCGTGTCGCGCAGCTCTTTCACCATGCTCGCGGTGATCGCCATGATCTCGTCTCCTGTGAATGTGATCATCGGGACGCGGTTACGTGAAACGCGCCCCGTAAATGTTTGACGGCGAAGCGATCAGGCCTCGGCGGCAGCCTCTTCGGCCGGGGCCGGGGCCGCGTCCGCATCCGCGGGGGCCTCGGCGGCCTCCTCGGCGGGGGCGGCCTCGACGGCCTCCTCGGTGGCGCCCTCTTCCATGGCACCGATATCGACACCGGCGGCGCCGAGCTGCGCGCTCATGCCGTCGAGCGCCGCGCGGGCCACAAGATCGCAATAGAGCGCGATGGCGCGCGCCGCGTCATCATTGCCGGGGATGATGTAGTCCACGCCATCGGGCGAGCAGTTGGTGTCGACGACCGCGACGACCGGGATGCCCAGCTTCTTGGCTTCGGCGATGGCGAGGTCTTCCTTGTTGACGTCGACCACGAAGATCAGGTCGGGCAGACCGCCCATCTCGCGGATGCCGCCGAGAGAGGCCTGCAGCTTACCCTGGTCGCGCTCCATGCCGAGGCGCTCTTTCTTGGTCAGCCCTTCGAAGCCCTGCTCCATCGCTTCGTCGATGTTCTTCAGGCGGTTGATCGAGTTGGACACCGTCTTCCAATTGGTGAGCGTGCCGCCCAGCCAACGGTGGTTCATGTAGTACTGCGCGCAGCGCTCGGCGGCATCGGCGATCGGCTTCTGTGCCTGGCGCTTGGTGCCGACGAAGAGGATGCGGCCGCCGCGGGCCACGGTGTCACGAACGACCGTAAGCGCTTGATCCAGGAGCGGAACCGTCTGGGTCAGGTCCAGGATGTGGATGCCGTTCTTGGCGCCGTAGATATACGGGCCCATCCGGGGATTCCAACGCTGGGTCTGGTGGCCGAAGTGAACGCCGGCCTCGAGGAGCTGACGCAGGGAAAATTCAGGCAAAGCCATGTTTCTCGTAACCTTTCCGGTTTGTGCCTCGGCGGGGGTTTCGACCAAATGGCCAACCGGTGGACCTGTCGGGGATGTCTCCCCCGGAGGCCCGCCCCCGCCTGTGAAGTGCCGCTCGCTTACGGGATGATTCCGCCCGCCGCAAGGGGATCGGGCGCAAAGGATGCGCCCGGGTTCCGTCCGGACCGGATTGCGGCGGGCCGGGGACGGCCCGCGCGCAAGCGTCAGGGGATGATGCGGTTGTACTTGGCGCCTTCGAGCGACGCGCCCGCCAGCAGGCCCGCCTGCCCGAACACGACAGCGACGACCGGCGTCAGCAGCGCCGTGGTGTCCGTCGTCAGCGCGCCCGCGCTGTTGGGCGTGACGTATTCGAGGTCGCCGCCCGCGGTCCAGCCGGTCGAAGTGCGGAAGTTCGACAGCGCCGGCTGCGTCATGAAGAAGAGCGCGTGGCTGTATTGCTGGCCGCCGATCTGCAGGCCGACCGACGCCGCCGTGGTCGAGTAGTAGTCGACCGTGACGCCATCGATACGCAGCGCGCCGCGCCCGTAGGCCCCGCCGACGAAGAACCCGCCCTCGGTGACGACGGGCATCATCAGGATGCCCGCGGCCTTTCCGGCGAGGACCTGGGTGTCCGGCAGCGTGTCGTACATGAAGTTGAAGGCGGCATCGACGCGCTGGTCGATGCGGGTGGCGCCGTTCGAGCCGACGCCGTTGCCGCACGCGGCGAGGGCCACGGGTGCGGAGGCGGCCGCGAGAAAGCGGCGACGCGTGAGTGCGGTCATGGGATCTGTCCTGTCCAAAGTCTGCTCTGCCGGAGTCTTGCTGCCCCGATCGTGCGCGAAGGATAGCAAAGCCTCACCCTTCTGTCACCACCGATGCGCCCTCAGGGCGTCCAACCGCCGGGGGTCGCTTCCGGGGCGTCCGTCTCGGTCTCCGGCGCGGTGTCCGACAGGGCGGGAAAGCCCGCGCTGAATCGCGCCGCCTGACGGGCCGTCCAGCGCACGGAGATCTCGGCGCTGGTCTCGTCGCAAGCCGCTTCGGACTGAACGACGCCTTCCTCGTGGAGCCAGGCCCGCGCGCGCCCGTCGGCATAGGGCACGGACAGCACGGCCTCGGTCAGCGTTTCGGTCAGGTCCGTCTCGACCCGGTCGAGGATCGCGTCCAGCCCCTGCCCCGTCAGCGCCGACGCGAGATAGACGTCGTCCCGTCGCGCCGCGAGGTTCGTAGCCGCTTGCAGGTCGGCGGGATCGAGCTGATCGGCCTTGTTCCAGATCTCGATGCGCGGGATCTCGGCGTCGGTCCCAAGCGCCTCGAGGATCGCCTCGACATCGCGGGCCTGCGCTTCGGTTTCAGGGTGCGAGATGTCGCGGACATGGACGATCAGGTCGGCGTCCAGCACCTCTTCGAGCGTGGCGCGGAAGGCGGCGACGAGCTGTGTCGGCAGGTCCGAGATGAAGCCCACCGTGTCCGAGAGGATCACGTCGAGGCCGTTCTCCAGCTCGACCGCGCGCATCGTCGGGTCGAGCGTCGCGAAGAGCATGTCCTTGGCCAGCACCTCCGCCCCGGTCAGGCGGTTGAAGAGCGTGGACTTGCCCGCGTTCGTGTAGCCCACTAGGGCCACCACCGGATACGGCACCTTGGCGCGCGCGGCGCGGTGCAGCTCGCGCGTTCTGACGACCTTTTCGAGCTGGCGGCGCAGCTTGACCATCTGCTCGTCGATGGCGCGGCGGTCCGCCTCGATCTGGGTTTCGCCGGGGCCGCCGACGAAGCCCAGCCCGCCGCGCTGCCGTTCGAGGTGGGTCCAGGCCCGGACGAGGCGCGTGCGTTGATAGCTAAGCGCGGCGAGTTCGACCTGAAGCACGCCCTCGCGCGTGGCGGCCCGGTCGGCGAAGATCTCGAGGATGAGCGACGTGCGGTCCAGCAATTTGACTCGCCACGCCTTTTCCAGATTGCGCTGCTGAACGGGACTGACCGTGCCGTCGATGAGCACGAGCTCGATCTCGTCGGCTTCGATCCGGGCGCGCAATTCCTCGACCTTGCCGGTCCCGAACAGAAGCCCCGGATGCGGCTTCGGCAGGCGCACGGTCATCGCGTCCACGACGTCGAGCCCCGGCAGCGCATGCGCCAGCGAGACCGCCTCCTCGAGGGCGAGGGCGGGCGCGCGGCCGGATCGGTCGCCGCCGCGCATGTCGGGATGCAGGATCAGCGCGCGGGTCGGGACCGCCTCGGTCGAGAAGCCCGCGCCGCCTTGCTCAGGAGGATTCGCCAGAATCGTCCTCGCCGGAATAAAGGTTGATGGGCTGGGCCGGCATCACGGTCGAGATCGCGTGCTTGTAGACCAGCTGCGACTGTCCGTCGCGGCGCAGAAGCACGCAGAAATTGTCGAACCACGTGATGACGCCCTGCAGCTTGACGCCATTGATCAGGAAGATCGTGACCGGCACCTTCGTCTTGCGGACGTGATTGAGAAACGCGTCCTGGAGATTCTGCTTGTCGGCCATGGATTTCTGTCCTCCGTGCCCTTCTCGGGCAACTCTTGATTGGGTCTGGAGGGAGTTATGGGACGGGTTCGGGTAATATTCTACCCCTTCCGGTGGTATTTTGACGTGGACCCCCACCCGTCGGCGGTCAACCGCGCCAGAAATCCGGATTGAAGAGCGCGATGAGCGCCAATGTCTCAAGACGTCCCACCACCATCGCCGCGGCCCAGACGGCCTTGGTCGCGTCCGGCAGCGCGTTCAGCCCCTGCGGGTCGATCCCGGCGACCTGCGCCAACGGCCCGGTCGTGGCCAGCCCGGCGGTCGCCATGATGACGGCCGTCCCGAAGTCGAGACCGGTGAAGGCCAGCGCCAGCGTGACGGCCGCCAGCGTCAGCGCGAAGAGCATGAAGAAGATCCACGCGGCTTCGATCCCGGCGAATGGCAGGTGCCGCTGTGCCCCGCGCCCGCCCGCGATCGAATGGGGATGCACGAGCAGGTTCATCTCGCGGCGGCCATGGGCATAGAGCGCGTAGATCCGCAGAAGCTTCACCCCGCCCGCCGTGGTCGCGACCCCGCCGCCGAACATCGCGAGGCCTGCCAGGAGGACCGCCGGCGTCTCGAGGCCCGACCACGACTTGGCCGAGGTCCAGTCCGCGCTTTCGAACCCCGTGGTGGTCAGGAACGACAGCACCGTGAAGGCCGACCCCCAGAGCGCGCGGAGCGCGGCACCCGTATCCGAAACGGCATCGACCTCGAATGCGCCGATCCAGTGGCGCAGAAACAGAAGCGTCGTGATGGTCGCGACGACGGCGAGCGCGATGCGCACCTCGCGGTCCTGCGTCAGGCGGACGACCTGGTCGCGGTGAAGGTCGGCGGTGAATGTCTGGCGCGTGACAGCGAAGGCGAAGAAGGCGAAGACCGCCAGTTCGCCCCAGCGGCCCGCCGCGCTTTCGGCGACGCCGCCGCCCGCCGTGATCCCCGAGGTCGAAAGCGTCGACATCGCGTGGATGACGGCGCGGGTCGGCGCCTCGCCCGCCAGCACGAGCACGGTCCAGAGGACCAGCGTCAGCCCGCCATAGATCGGGCCCAGCACCGCCAGCGAGCGCGACAGGCGGCGCGACGGCTCGACCGAGGCGACGCGGATGTCGGCGGCACGCCCGCTTGCGGTCTGGGCGCGCGTGACCTCGAACCCGCCGAGACCCAGCGGCGCGAGGATCGCGGCCGCCGACACCCAGATCAGCAGGCCGCCCTGCCACGCCACCATCGCCCGCCAGAGATGCACGCTCTCGGACAGGCGGTCGGGTGCGAAGAGGGTGCCGCCGGTCGTCGTCACCGCGGCGACCATTTCGACATAGACGTTCACGAAGCGGGTATCGCCGACGATCTCGGAGACGGGGAACGCCGCCAGCACCGGCAGCACCGTATAGGCCGACAGGAGCGCCACGAGCTGGCTGCGCGTCACGTTACGCGACTGCTCGCGGGCGGTGGCGACGGCGAGGCCGATTAGAAGCGCCAGAAGCAGCGTGGCCCAGTAGAAGAAGGCGCGCGACTCCGCATGGGCGTCGCGGATGACGGCGTGGATCGCCGGCAGGTACATCGACGCCGCGAGGATCATCGCAAGCACCACCAGCGGCGGGACGCGCGCCAGCAGGCGACCCATCAGAAGAAGTCCACCTGCACCTGCAACAGCCGCTCGACCTCGGGGACGTCTGCCGAGAGTGCGAAGATCACGACCACGTCGCCCTCGTCGATCCGGCTGCCGCCCTCGGGGCGGACGACGCGGCCGTCGGCCTTGCGGATCGCGCCGACCAGCGCGCCTTCGGGAAAGGCGATGTCGCGGATCTGGCGGCCCGCCATGGGCGAGGTGGACATGACCTGCGCCTCGATCACCTCGGCCTCGCTGTCTCCCACGGAATAGACGTTGCGCACGCGCCCATGGCGAACGTGGCGCAGGATCGAGGACACGGTCGTCTGGCGCGGATTGACATAGGCGTCGATGGCCAGCGGCCCCAGCAGCGGCACGAGCGTCGGATCGTTGACCAGCGCGATGGTCTTGGCGCAGCCCGCTGCGCGCGCCCGGACGGCGGCCAGCATGTTGGTCTTGTCGTCATCGGTGACGGTCAGGACGGCGTCGGCCCGGTCGATATTCGCCTCGCGCAGCAGCTCGATGTCGAGGCCGTCGCCGGACAGCACGATCGTCCGCTCCAGCGCCTCAGCCGCGCGCTCGGCGCATTTGCGGTTCTTCTCGATCATCTTGGCGCGGATGCGCTCCGGCGCGGCCTCGAGCGCCTCGGCGACGGCGAGGCCGACATTTCCGCCGCCGATGATGACGACCCGCTCCTGCTTGCGGACGGTCTTGCCGAAGATCTCCTGCGTACGGGTCAGGTCCTCGGTATGGCACTGGATGTAGACCTGGTCCCCGGCCTGGAGCTGGTCGCCCGGCTCGGGCGCGAAGAGGCGGCCGCGATTGGCCCGCCGGACGCCGACGACCACGGCCCGCAGGGTCGAGAACAGCTCGGAAAGCTGGCGCAGCGGCGTGTCGAGCACCGGGCAGTCGGCATCGAGATGGAGGCCGATGAACTGGCTCTGACCCTCCATGAACTCCTCGACGTCGAAGGCTTCGGGGGCCCGCAGGCGGCGCAGCGCGGCCTCGGCCACCTCGCGCTCGGGCGAGATGACGACATCGATGGGAAGGTGGTCGCGCCGGTAGAGATCGGCCCGCATCGCCGTCAGGTAGGATTGCGCCCTGAGCCGCGCGATCTTGCGCGGCACGGTGAAGATCGAATGGGCCACCTGGCAGGTGACCATGTTGACCTCGTCCGAATGGGTCGCCGCGATCAGCATGTCCGCGTCCTCGGCGCCGGCACGCTCGAGGATGTCGGGATAGGACGCGTGGCCCGCAATGCCCTGAACGTCCAGCGTATCGGTCGCGCGATGCACGAGATCGGCATTGTTGTCGACGACCGTGACGTCGTTGCGCTCACCCGAGAGGTGGCGCGCGATCTGCCAGCCGACCTGGCCCGCGCCGCAGATGATGACCTTCATGGATGCCCTCGGGCGCGGTTTCCTGAGGCTCCGGGTTACGCCTGCCCCGCGGTTCGGTCAATGCAGGCGGGCCTGTTGCCTAACCGGCAGGCACAGCTAGCTTATCGGGCATGATACGCGTTCTCGCTCCGCTCGCCCTCCTCGCCGCCTGTGCCGCCGCAGATCGACCCGTCTGGCTGAAGCCGGGCGTCGAGGCGGCGACGGCCGAACAGGAATTCCTGTCCTGCGCCGCCGCGGCGCAAGCCCAGTTCCCCGCGGCGACCGGCATCGCGACGGCGCCGCGCATCACGCTGGGCGGCCGTGTCTGCGAGGGCAGCGTCTGTATCGGCGCGGCCGGGCCGGACGTGTTCGACTACGACCGGAACGACAGCCTGCGCGACCGCGCGATCGCAGCCTGCATGGGGGCCAAGGGATACGACCTGGCCACCCTGCCCGCCTGCAGCGGCGCGGTGACGCCGCTGAGGAGCCATCCCTTCGACGCGCGGGGCGTCTGCGTCACCGGGGACGGGACGTTGGCCGCGCGCTAGTCGTCGACCCGCGCGACCCGAGCTCCGCCGCGCGCGCTGGTGACCACGCCCAGCGATTTCAGCTTCCGGTGCAACGCCGAGCGCTCCATCCCGACGAAATTCGCTGTCCGGCTGATATTGCCGCCGAAGCGGTTGATCTGGGTCATCAGGTATTGCCGCTCGAAGAGCTCGCGCGCCTCCCGTAGCGGCAGCGATGCGAGGCTGCCCGTCAGCGTCATTTCGCCGTCGTCACCCCCGCCCTCGCCCGGCGTCGGAAGCTCCGACGGCTCGATCGGACCGCTGCCGTCGCCGAGGATCAGCACGCGCTCGATCACGTTGCGCAACTGACGGACATTGCCCGGCCAGCGCATCGTCTGGAGCAGCGCCTTCGTCTCCTCGGAGATCTCGCGCAGCGGCAGGCCCTGCGACTTGTTGAGCGCCGAGATGAAGTGATCCGCCAGGACAGGGATGTCGTCGCGCCGGTCCTCCAGCGCAGGCACGGGCACGGGTACGACGTTCAGGCGGTGGTACAGCTCCTCGCGGAAGCGCCCGGCCCGGATCTCGGCCTCGAGGTCGCGGGTGGTGGACGACACGACCCGCAGATCGACGCGGACCTTCTCGGTGCCGCCGACGCGCTGGAACGCCTGCTCGACCATGACGCGCAGGATCTTCGACTGGGTGCCCAGCGGCATGTCGGCAATTTCGTCGAAATAGATGACGCCTTCGTGGGCCTGTTCCAGCAGCCCCGGTTCGATCCCCTTCTCTGGCGTCTCGCGACCGAAGAGGACGGTCTCCATCCGTTCGGGCTCGATCGAGGCCGAGGAGACGGTGACGAAGGGCGCGTTGGCGCGGTTGGAGTTGGCGTGGATATAGCGGGCCGCGACCTCCTTGCCCGACCCCGCGGGCCCCGAGAGCATGACGCGCCCGTTCGAGTTCATCACCTTCTTGAGCTGCGATTGCAGTGACTTGAACGCGGTCGACTGGCCGATCATCTCGGCCGAGGTGGAATCGCGACGGCGCAGTTCGGAATTTTCGTGGCGCAGCTTCGACGCCTCCATCGCGCGGCTGACGACGACCATCAGCTGGTCGATGTTGAAGGGCTTCTCGATGTAGTCGTAGGCCCCCTGCTTGATGGCCGCGACCGCGATCTCGATATTGCCGTGACCCGAGATGATGATGATCGGCACGTCCGGATGGCTGCGGCGCACGGATTTCAGGATGTCGATCCCGTCCATGTCCGAGTCCTTGAGCCAGATATCGAGGATCATCAGGCTCGGGGCATCCTCCTCGATGGCGGACATGCAGTCCTCCGCGGTGCCGGCCATCCGGCAGGCATAGCCCTCGTCCTCCAGGATGTCCTTGATAAGGCTCCGGATATCGGCCTCGTCGTCGGTGATCAGGATATCGCCCATGTTTACTGTCCCTCTTCGATACGGGGGAGCCTTATGACGGCCTCCGCCCCCTTATGTCCGGTGTCGTCCGGCGGCGCGTCGCGCAATTCCAGCGTGCCGCCATGCTCCTCGATGATCTTCTTGACGATGGGCAGCCCGAGTCCGGTGCCCTTGTCGCGCGTCGTCACATAGGGCTCGAACAGGCGCGTCCGGTCCTGCGGAAGCCCGATCCCCGTGTCGCCGATGACGATGTCGATGCCCGACTCGCTCTCGTGCAGGGCGACGCGGACCTGCGCGGCAAACGGCGCGCCGCCGCGCTCGATCCGGCTCTCGACCGCCTCGCCCGCGTTCTTGATGAGATTGGTGAAGGCCTGACCCATCATGGTGGGATCGAACTCGGCGCGGACGCGGCCCTCGGGAATGTCGGAGACGAGGTCCGTCGGCTCAAGCGCGGCCTTCTGCAACGTCACCGTCTCGCGCAGCAGCGCGGCGATGTCGCCCCGCTGGCGCTGGGGTTCGGGCATCCGCGCGAACTGGCTGAACTCGTCGACGATGCGGCGCAGATCGCCTGCCTGCCGCACGATCACGTCGGTCAGCTCGGCCAGCTTCTCGGCGCTTTCGGGGGGCAGCTCCTTGCCGAAGCGCCGCTTGACCCGCTCGGCCGAGAGCTGGATCGGCGTCAGGGGGTTCTTGATCTCGTGGGCGATGCGGCGCGCGACGTCGCCCCAGGCGGCCATACGCTGCGCCGACACTAGCTCGGTCACGTCGTCGAAAGCCACGACATAGCCCTCGGGCGCCCCGTCGGCGCCGGGCCGGAGTGCGATGCGGACGAGCAGGCTTTCGAGTTTGCCGCCCCGCGCGACACGCAGCTCCTCTTCGACGGTCTCGCCGCTCGCCGCTTTGGACCGCTCGAAGAGCTTGGCGAATTCCGGCACGACTTCGTCCAGCGCCTCGCCGTAGCGCGCGCCGTCCAACCCCAGAAGCCGCTGGCCCGACCGGTTCATGAAGTCGATCCGCCCGCTGTCGTCGAGGCCGACGACTCCCGCCGTGACCGAGCCCAGCACGCTGTCGAACAGGCGACGGCGGCGCTCGGTCTGCATGTTCGTCTCGACCAGCGCGTCGCGCTGGCCTTTCAACTGCCGCGTCATCTGGTTGAAGAGGCGTCCCAGCACCGCGATCTCGTCATCGCCCGCGTCTTCGCGGACCCGGACGTCCAGATCGCCCTGCCCCACCCGCTGCGCTGCGCCCGCCAGTCGCCCCACGGGGCGCGACAGGCGCTCGGCGAACCACAGGCCCGCCCAGGTCGCGGCCAGGATCAGGATCAGCGCAAAACCCACGTAGAGCAAGCCGAACTCGAACAGGAGCCGTCCGCGTTCCTGTTCAAGCTGCTGGTAGAGCTGAGCCGTCGCCTCGGTCTCGTCCAGAAGCTCGAGGATGTCGCCATCGACCTCGCGCGTGACATAGAGATAGCGGTCCGGGTACGCGGTCAGCCGCAGCAGCGCGCGGAACTCGTCGAATTCCTCGTCCTCGATCAGGACGACCGACCCGGCCTCGGCGAGCGCCAGCTGTTCGGCGCTGACCGGCTCGAAATCGAAGAGGTAGCTCGCCTCGCCGCGCGCCCGGATCTCGCCGGTGCCGTCGATGACGAACGCTTCCTCCAGGCCCCGCTGCACGAGGTCCTGCCCCTGCCCCAGAAGCTGGCGCAGGTCGCCGTCGGTCATGAAGAAGCTGGCCCGCTTGGCCACGTTGAGATAGCCCGCCAGCCCGCGTGCATCCTCGGTCAGGTCGTCACGATGCTCCTGCGCGTAGGCCTGCGCCGCCTCGACCGAATTGCCCAGTGCGCTACGCACCCGGTCCGAGAACCACCCCTCCAGCCCCATGTTGATGGTGATCGTCGCGAAAACCGCCGTCAGGATCGTCGGGACCAGCGCGATACCGGTAAAGACGCCCGTCAGCCGCAGGTGCAGCTGCGATCCGGCCGACCGCGCGCGCCGCGCTGCGACCATCCGCGTCACCCGCCGGATCACGAGGGCCGCGATCATGATGATATAGACCAGGTCGGCCAGCAGAACCGCCCGCAGCCAGGACTGATCGCCGGTCGGCCCCCGCAGCGTCAGGGTCATAAACGTGAGGAACACGAGGACCGGCCCCAGCACCACCAGGGCCAGGGTCATGATCGTCTGAACCTGCCGGCGCCCACTCCAGAGGAAGGTGCGCGACATGGCCTCGCCGGTGACAGGAACCCGCAAGATCGCCTCGAAACAATGTCTTACCGCGCGTCGCTCATGTCGGATTGTTCCCGATCTGCAACGCCTGTGGCCAATCTACATCAATTTGCGGCGCCGTGTCACCTGAATATCGAGGTCGGTGATCTTTTTGCGGAGCGTATTGCGGTTGATGCCGAGCAAATCGGCACAGCGGGCCTGGTTGCCTGCGGTCGCATCGAGCGCGATCTCGATCAGCGGAAGCTCCACCTCGCGCAACACGCGCTGATAGAGGCCGGGCGCGGGCAACTCGCCGCCCTGCAGGTCGAAATACCGCTGCAGATGGGCGCCCACGGCATCCGACAGGCGGTCCGTCGCGGCGACGGCGCGCGGGCCCGCGACCGCGGGGCCCAGAACGGCCTCGACCTCGGAGCGGACGATCTCCTCTGCGGGCGACGTGGCCACGAGGCGGCGGACGACGTTCTCGAGCTGACGCACGTTTCCGGGCCAGGCATGGGCACGGATCGCGGTGACCGCATCGTCCGAGAACCGCCGGACGGCCCCGCCCTCGCGCTCGGCCCGCGCGAGGAAATGTGCGGCCAGAAGCGGGATGTCGTCCACACGTTCGCGCAGCGCGGGCACGTCGAGCTGTGCCCCGGCCAGGCGGTAATAGAGGTCCGAGCGAAAGCCGTCCTCTTCGGCATCGAGGCGCGGCGTGAGGTCCCGCTGCGCGGTGGCGAGGATGCGCGGCCCGCCATCGCCCTGCCCGTCGAGCATCCGAACGACCCGCGACTGCGCGGCGGCATCGAGATCGCCCACTTCGTCGAACAGAAGCGTGCCGCCCTTTGCGCGCGCCATCAGGTCGCCGGGGCCGTCGAAGCCCTCCAGCTCGGCCGCCCCCGCGATCACGAACGGAGAGGAGCGGCGATCGGAGAAGTCGTGAATGGCCCGCGCGATCAGGGACTTGCCGGTCCCGCTTTCGCCCGCGATGAGCACCGGGAGATCGGTGTTCATAACGCGCGCCACGAGGCGATAGAGCTCCTGCATCCGCGGGGTGCGTCCGACCAGCGGCAGGTCGTCGGGCGGCGCGTCGGTCGGGGTCGCCGGGGTCGGCGCGGGCCGCCGGTCGAGCGCGCGCGCGGCCCGCTTCATCAGGTCCGGGAGGTCGAAGGGCTTCGGCAGGTAGTCGTAGGCCTCGGCCTCGGCGGCCTGGATCGCGGTCATGATCGTATTCTGCGCCGAGATCACGATGACCGGCAGGTCCGGACGCTCGGCGGTGATCTTCGGCAATGTCTCGAGCCCGTTGCCGTCCGGCATGACCACGTCCGAGATCACGAGATCGCCCTTTCCCTCCTCGACCCACCGCATCAGCGTCACGAGCGAGGCGGTGGCATGGACCTTGCACCCGGCGCGGGTCAGCGCCTGGGTCAGGACGGTGCGGATCGTACGGTCGTCGTCTGCGACGAGGATGGTGCCGTCCATGTCTTACCTTTCAATATCTTGCAGGTCGTTCTTCATGTCGTTCGGCGCGCGCGGGAGCGAGATGCGGAACACCGTGCGCCCCGGCGCGCTGTCGACGCTGATCCAGCCTTCGTGTTCATCGAGGATCTTGGCCACCAGCGGCAGGCCCAGCCCGGTGCCGTTCTCGCGTCCGGACACGAAGGGTTCGAAGAGGTTGGACGCGACGTGGGGCGGGATGCCCGGGCCGTCATCGACGATCTCGACCTGGAGCGGCAAGTCGCCATGGGTCCCGTCGGGACGGCGCACCCGGAGCGCCGCCTCGTAGAACGTTCGGATCGTGATCTTTCCATCTTGCTGGGCCACTTGCGCGGCGTTCTTCAAGAGGTTCAGGAACACCTGCTGAAGCTGATCGGGATCGCCCAGCGTCGGCGGCAGCGACGGGTCGTATTTCTCCTCGATGCTGGTATGGGCGGCGAAACCCACCAGCGCCGAACGCCGGGCCCGGTCGAGCACGTCGTGGATGTTGACGGCGCGCCGGCGGGGCGGCTGCAGGTTCCCGAATTGCTCGACCTGTTCGAGGAGTTTCACGATCCGCCGGGTCTCGGCCACGATCAGATCGGTCATCTCGAGGTCCTCCCCCGAGAGGTTCATCCCCAGAAGCTGTGCCGCGCCGGTGATCCCGGCCAGCGGGTTCTTGATCTCGTGGGCCAGCATTTCGGCCATCCCGATGGCCGACCGGGCCGCACTTCTCGACGTGCTGGCGCGGTCCAGCCGGGCGGCGATGTCCTGCGGCGAGATCAGGATCAGCGTCCCCTCGCCCAGCGGCGCGATATGCAATTCGCAGCGCAGCGCGGGGGCACGCCCGATTCGAAGCGCGGTATCGTGTAGCGTCAGCGGCGCACCATTGCGGCGCACGCGGGAGGTGGCGTTGGCCAGGCCGCCTTCGACATCGATCAGGTCCGGCAGGTTCCGCTCCGCAAGCACGCGGGCGGAGCGGTTCAGGAAGCCTTCACCCGGTCCGTTGATCGCAAGGATGCGATCGTCGGGATCGAGGGTCAGAGCCGGGATCGGCAGGGCGTGCCAGACTGCATCCGTCATGCGGCCTCGGCCCGGTCGCGTCCGAGCGCGTCCGGCAGCAGGTCCGGCACCGCCTCGGCCGGCGCGGTCAAGACGGCGCGGCGGAGCGGGGCGGGCGTGCCGGCGCGGTCCATATACCAGCCCAGATGCTTGCGGGCCACGCGTCCCCCCAAAGCGGGACCGTAGAAGTCGCAGATCGCCGCGAAATGGCCCCCGACCATGTCGATCAGCGCCGCGCCGGCCGGAATGTCGGGCCGCACGCCCTGGCCGAGATCGGCCGCGATTTCGGCCAGCCGCCAAGGGGCGCCCTGCGCGCCGCGCCCGACCATGATACCCGCCGCACCCGACGCGGCGAGGGCCGCCCGGGCGCTCGCGCTGTCGACGATATCGCCATTGGCGATTACGGGAATGACCACCGCCTCGACGATGGGTCGGATCGCGGCCCAGTCGGCGGCGCCCTTGTAGAACTGGCACCGGGTGCGCCCGTGGATGGTCAGCATCCGGATCCCCGCCGCCTCGGCCCGGATGGCGAGCGACGCGGTGTCGCGGCTTTCGTCGTCCCAGCCCAGCCGGGTCTTCAGCGTCACGGGGATCGGCACCGCCTCGACCACCGCTTCGATCAGGCGCAGCGCATGGTCGTGATCCTGCAGAAGCGCCGAGCCCGACAGGCCGCCCGTTACCTTCTTGGCCGGGCAACCCATGTTGATGTCGATGATGCGCGCGCCGCGCCAGTAGAGGAGCTTCGCCGCCTCGGCCATCCAGGTGGCATCGCGGCCGGCGATCTGGACCGAGGTGCCGTCGCGATCCATGCCCAGCTCTGCGCGATCGCGGACGGAGGGCTTGGCTTCGACCATCTCGCGCGAGGCGACCATTTCGGACACCACGAGCCCCGCACCGAAGGACGCGACGAGGTTCCGGAACGGCAGATCGGTGATGCCCGCCATGGGGGCCAGCATCACGGGCGACGTCACTCCGAGGGTCGACAGGCGGGGGTCGAGATGGGCTTGGGGCACGGGGCTGAGTCCTCGGGCGGGTTGCGGTGGATATAGGCGGCGGACGAACCGGGGGGCACCGGCACCGCCCCGGCGCCGCGTGCCGATACGCCATATGCACAAATTTTAGGCGCTGAACCAGCCCCATGCCCGTCCGGTTGTCACCCCCTGCCCCGGCGGCTAGGACCGAAGCGACCGTGCTCGAGGCTGCCATGAACCGTCCCACCGCCACCGCGCTGATCGTCGCCGCCGGACGGGGAACGCGCGCGGGGGGCGAGATTCCGAAACAGTGGCAGATGCTCGACGGCCGACCCGTCGCGGCGCGCGCCGTCGCCGCGTTCGACGGGCGGGTCGATGCGGTGATCGTTGTGATCCACCCGGACGATCGCGCGCGGGCGGAAGCGGCCCTGCCCGGCGTGACGCTGGTGGACGGCGGCGCGACGCGCGCGGCATCCGTGGCTGCCGGGCTGGCGCGGGTCGAGACCGAGCGTGTGCTGATCCACGATGCGGCCCGCCCCGGCGTGACCCGCGCGGTGATCGACGCGGTGCTGGCGGCGCTCGACACCCATGACGGCGCCGCCCCCGCGCTGGCCGTCACCGATGCGCTCTGGCGCGGCGGCGCGACGGTCGAGGGGCTGGCCGATCGCGCGGGGCTTCACCGGGCGCAGACGCCCCAGGGGTTCCGGACGGAGGCCATCCGTGCCGCCCATGCCGCGTCGGACGAGCTGGCCGCGGATGACGTGGAGGTGGCATTGCGGGCGGGCCTGACCGTCGCCATCGTACCGGGTGACGAGGCCAACATGAAGATCACGGGACCGGACGATCTGGCCCGCGCGACAAAGGGAACGGGCATGGATATAAGGGTCGGCAACGGGTTCGACGTCCACCGCTTCGGGCCGGGCGACCACGTCATGCTCTGCGGTGTGGCCGTGCCCCACGCTCGCGGCCTGCAAGGGCATTCGGATGCCGATGTGGGCCTTCATACGGTGACCGACGCGATCTACGGCGCGCTGGCCGAGGGCGATATCGGCCGCCATTTCCCGCCCAGCGATCCGCAGTGGAAGGGCGCCGAGAGCCATGTCTTCCTGCGGCACTCGGTCGAACTGGCGGGCGGGCGTGGCTACGCGGTCGGCAATGTCGACGCGACGCTGATCTGCGAGGCGCCGAAGATCGGCCCGCATGCCGATGCGATGCGGGCGCGGATGGCCGAGATCATGGGCGTCGAGATCGGCCGCGTCTCGGTCAAGGCGACGACGACCGAACGGCTGGGCTTCGCGGGGCGCGGCGAAGGCATCGCCTGCCTCGCGACCGTGACGCTGGTGCGGACATGATCGCCAAGCTCGTCGCCACGGTCCTCTATTCGGGCCTTCTGAAGCCCGCGCCGGGGACATGGGGCACGCTGGCCGCCCTGCCGCTTGCGTGGCTGGCCGCACAGGGCGGCCCGCTCGTCTTCACGGCGCTGACCGCGTTGATGGTACCGCTGGGCTACTGGGCGACCGTCGAGGTCACGAAAGGTGCCGCGGACCACGATCCGGGCGAAGTGGTGATCGACGAGCTTTTGGGCGTCTGGATCGCGCTTCTGCCAGTGGTCTGGGGCGCCGCCCGCGCCGGGGTCGAGGTCGAACGCCTCTGGCCCGGCTGGATCGCGGCCTTCGTGCTCTTCCGTCTGTTCGACATCTGGAAGCCGGGGCCCGTGGGCTGGATGGATCGGCGCTCGGACGCGTGGGGCGTGATGCTGGACGACGCCGTCGCGGGTGTCATGGCCGCGGTGGGGGTGGTCCTGCTGGCCGGTCTGGCGCACGCGCTGTGACCGGCGCGGAGGTCCTCGCAGCGTGTCGCGCGGCTGGCCTGACCGTGGCGACCGCCGAAAGCTGCACGGGCGGCATGGTCGCGGCCGCACTGACCGACCCGGCGGGCGCATCCGACGTGATGCTCTGGGGCGTTGTGACATACTCGAATACGGCGAAGGTCGATCTCCTGGGCGTGTCGAAATCGACGCTCGGCGCGGTGGGCGCCGTCTCGGAGGCGGTCGCCCGCGAAATGGCCGAGGGCGCGCGGGCGCGCTCGGGTGCGGATCTCGCCGTGTCGGTGACCGGCATCGCGGGACCGGGCGGCTCGGAGTTCAAACCCGAGGGGCGCGTCTGCTTCGGGCTGGTCACGGGCGACGAGACGCATGTCGAGACGGTTGAGTTCGGCGCGCTCGGGCGCGACCGGGTCCGGCAGGCGGCGCGGGATCATGCGCTGGCACTACTCGGGGCTGCCGCGTCGTGACGGGGCGGTCCGAGCGGACCACATGACCTCAGGCCGCCGCGGGACCGTAGAGCGCGCGGGCGCGGGTCTCGAAGGCCCGCACGACCCGCTGCATCGCCTCGTTGAAGACGACGCCGACGACCCGGCCGATCAGGGCGTTCTTGAACTCGAAATCGACCCAGAAATGGATGCGGCACCCGCCTTCGATCTCCTCGAAACGCCACTCGGACTGCAGGTGCTTGAACGGCCCGTCGAGATATTCCGTCTCGATGACGCGGGTCTCGGGATGCAGCACGACACGACTGCCGAACCGCTCGCGGAACACCTTGAAGCTGATGACGAGGTCCGCGAGCATCACCTCGCCGTCGGGCGCGTCCTCGCGCGAACGGATGCGTGCGGCAGCGGTCCAGGGCAGGAAGTCCGGGTATCGTTCGACATCCGCCACGAGGTCATACATCTGTTGCGCCGTATACGGCAGGTCGCGGGTCTCGGAATGGCGGGGCATGGGCGTCCTTCGGTCGGGCCTTGGGTCCGGTGCGGTCGGCGTGTTAACGCCCTTGATGCCGATTGGGTTCGCGGAGGGCAATATGGGCCAGGATTACAGCATCGACCAGATGATCTCGGCCAAGTCGATCGCCGCGCGGATCGAGGCCCTCGCCCGCGAGATCGAGGGCCGCTTCGGGGGCACCGACAAGCTGGTGGTGGTCGGCCTTCTACGTGGGTCTTTCGTGTTCATCGCCGATCTGGTGCGCGAGCTGGACCTGCCGGTGGAGGTCGATTTCCTCGAGGCGTCGAGCTACGGCGACGCGATGGAATCCTCGCGCGAGGTACGCATCCTCAAGGATTTGCGGGGCGAGATCGCTGGGCGCGACGTTCTGGTGGTCGAGGATATCGTCGACACGGGCCATACGCTGAGCGCCGTGGTCAAGCTCCTCTCCTCGCGCGAGCCGGCGCGGCTGGAGACGATTGCGCTTCTCGACAAGCCAAGCCGCCGGGAGGTCGATATCCGCGCCACATGGACAGGGTTCGAGATCCCGGACGCCTTCGTCGTGGGCTACGGCATCGACTACGCCCAGCGGAACCGGAATCTGCCCTATATCGGCGAGGTCCGCCTGCCCGACTAGGAGAGCTGGTGCGACTGATGCGCCATCCGCGCGATGCGCATGTCGCGCATCTCGGCGGGCGACATCTCGATCTTGGGATTGCCCATGCCGTCCATCTTGGGCAGGCCGCCGAGCTGGCGGAAGAACGAAATGAGCAGCGCCGAGGTCACCGCGATACCGGCCACCGCCTTGAAGACGTTGGGCACCGTGAGATGCAGCGTCGCGTGGTAGATGTCGGGCGTGAAGAGGTCGATCGCCAGATGCAGCGCGGGCAGCAGCAGGAAGGCCGAGACCACGAGCAGCACCGCCTTGGCGAGGCCGCCCGCGACGTGGTTCGGCCGTGACAGGAAACCGGGCATCAGGAAGGGCAGAGCCAGAAGCGTGCCGAGGCCGGCATAGGCATAGAGCGCGTGCATCGGATCTTGCCCGTAAGAGAGCTGCGCCGCGCGGGATGTGCGCTCGGCCTCGATCATCAGCCAGAGCATGTAGGCCGTCCCGAGCAGCCCCAGCCCCACGAGGCGCAGCACCAGCCAGTCGGCCACGAGGTAGAGCTTCATCGCGGCGCCGATGGCGGGAAGCTGGGCACGCTTGGCGACGCGCTTCGGGATCGGGGGAAGTTCCTTGGCGACAGCGGGCATGTCGGATGTGCGGGTGGTTGTGGCGGCAACGGGTCGGGCGGACGGCTTCTGGAACAGGAGGCCGATCATGGTGAACCAGGCGAGCGTCACGGGGATCGAGATCGCGAAGTAGGCCAGTACGCCGGGGCTGGCCATGAGCGAGGTCACGACAAGCTCGCCGATCTCGGCTTGGCTGCGCTCGATCCCGGCCGCCGCGTCCTCCGCGGCCTGGGCGATGATCGGGCCATAGGCGCCCGCGACGAAGGGCAGGAGAGCGAAGCAGAAGAGAAGCGACTCGAGCAGGTTCCATCCGAAGAAGTGGTACCAGCGCGACGGCCGCGCGAGGACGCGCGGCGTCCAGCGGGGCGACAGGTGCATGACCGCCGCCACGAGGCCGAGCGCGGCCGCGACGATCCCCCAGATCATCGGGTTCGGCTCGGTCGCGGCGCCATAGGCAACCGATCCGAACATCGGGAGGCCGGTCAGGCGCAGGAAAAAAAGGTGCGTGGATTCGAGCTTCGTGGACCGGACCGGCGCCTGTCGCAGGGCGGGCGCGAGATCATCGACCGGGATGCTCTGGACGCCGGAGCCGCCGAGGGGGCCGCGTCGCACGAGGCGGATCGACGTCACGATTGCGGCGATGACCGAGACGAGACCGGTAACGGTCAGGAACGCGGAATCATAGCGATTGATGACCTCCGTCGGAATGCCCGCTGCGAGGGCGCGAAGGTAGAGGGGATAGGCTCCGATCGCGCTCAGGACCAGAAGCGCGATGATCACCAATGGGACGTGATACCACCGCGACGGCTCGCTGATCGCCTTGGGGAGAAGGCGCGGGACCGCCAGCAGCAACGGCAGCGGCAGCGTCGCGGCCATGGCGAGAAGCGTCGTGAGATGCGCTGCTGGATCGGCCAGCAGACCGAGCGCCTGCGCGGCGGAATAGAAGGTGATCGCCGCCGCGAAGGCATAGCTCACGCCGACGGCGGTCAGGGCACCTTGGTGCCATTCGTTGAGGGAGTAGGTCTTCTTCGCCATGGGTCCGGTCCCGTCCAAAACTGTTGGACAAGGAACCGGACTCTTGCGGCCAAAACGTGACCGATCAGCGGTAAAGCAGCGACACTCCGTTCCGGAACACGTGTACCTTTGCCGGATCGGCGGCCAGTTTGATGGTCTGGCCCCGCAGGTTCGGGTGAATGCCCTGAAGCTTGGCGATGACCGGATCGGCCTCGGGGGTGGCGCGCTCGAAATAGAGGAGCGTAACCTCCCCAAGCCGTTCCTCGACCTCGACCTTGCCCGCGAAGGCGTGGTCCTCGGCGTCAGTGGCGACCGCGTCCTCGGGGCGGATGCCGAAGCGCACATGGGCGCCCATGTCCGACGGCTCGGTCGGCACGTTCGACGCGATGGTGCCACCGCCCTGCAGGGGCTCGATGGTGGTCACGGGGCCGGTGCCCACGATCTCGCCGTCCAGAAGGTTCATGGCGGGCGAGCCGATGAAGCGGGCCACGAACTCGCTGTTGGGCGTCTCGTAGAGCTCCAGCGGTGAGCCGACCTGCGCGATGGAGTACTTGTGCCCGTTGTCCTTGAGCGCATCGAGAACCACGATGCGGCTGGCCAGCGTCATCGCCTCGACCTGGTCGTGGGTGACGTAGATCATCGTCGAGTCGGGCATCTGCTCCTTGAGCTGCGCGATCTCGATCCGGGTGGCGACGCGCAGTGCGGCATCGAGGTTCGAGAGCGGCTCGTCGAAGAGATAGACCTTCGGGTCGCGCACGATCGAGCGGCCGATGGCGACGCGCTGGCGCTGACCGCCGGACAGGGCCTTGGGCAGGCGGTCGAGATACTCGGTCAGTTGCAGCTTGGTCGCGGCGGATTCGACGGCCTTGTCGATCTCGGCCTGGGGCATCTTGGCGATCTTGAGGGCGAACTGCATGTTCTCGCGCACGGTCATGTGCGGATAGAGCGCGTAGGACTGGAACACCATCGCGATGCCCCGCTCGGAGGGGGGCACGTCGTTGACCACCTGTCCGTCGATTTCGAGCGTGCCGCCCGAAATCTTCTCCAGCCCCGCGATCATCCGCAGGAGCGTGGACTTGCCGCAGCCGGACGGTCCCACGAAGACGATCAGTTCGCCGGTCGTGATGTCGAGATCGATATCCTTCAGGACCTCGACCTCGCCGCCATAGACCTTCGACACATCGGTCAGCTTCAGGTTTGCCATCGTCTTCTCCTCCCTCGTCGGACCCCCTCCCCCGGCGGTCCTTGTCGTTGTGCTGCGGCGTCCCGATCGGGGCGCCGCGTTGTCGTCAGGCCTCTTCGAGCAGCGTGTACTGCCACGGACCCAGATGAATGCCGCCGTTGCCGACCTGCGGGTCCTTGCCGCCGATCCCGTCGATGAAGCGCCACTCGCCGTCGGGCGTATGGGTCGTGCAGGGCTCGCCCCCGAGGTTGAACGCGCAGAAGATGCGCCGTCCCTCGTGGACGCGGCAGAAGGTCAGCATGTCGCCATGGGCCTCGGTGCTGCGCTGGATGCCCTTGCGCAGGATCTCCGAGCGGCCGCGCAGGCCGATGATCGCACGGTAATGGTGCAGGAGCGCGTCCGGTCGTCCCTCCTGGCTGCCGACCGAGTTGCCCAGATGCTCGTGCGCGACGGGCAGCCACGGCTTCGCGTCCGAGAAGCCGCCATTCTGGTTCGACGGCTCCCAGACCATGGGCGTGCGGCAGCCGTCGCGCCCGACGAATTCGGGCCAGAACTCGATCCCGTATGGGTCCTGCAGGTCTTCGTAGGCGACGCGCGCCTCGGTCAGGCCCAGCTCCTCGCCCTGATAGAGGCAGACCGAGCCGCGCAGCGCGTGGATCAGCGTCGCGTAGCAGCGCGCGCCCTGGTCATCGAGGTTCCATCGCGTCACGTGACGCGTCACGTCATGGTTCGAGAAGGCCCAGCAGGCCCAGCCGTCCGGCGCCTTCTCTTCGAGGTTATCGAACACTTCGACGATGCGTGCCGCGGTCAGCGGGTCCCAGGCGAGGAAATCGAAGGCGTAGCACATGTGCACGCCCTGCCCGTCCTTGGTGTATTGGCCGATCAGCTCCATCCCGAACTGCGCATCCCCGACCTCGCCCACGGCGGCGGTTCCGGGATACTCGTCCAGAAGCTCGCGGAAGCGCTTGAGGAAGGCGAGGTTCTCGGGGCGGTTCTTGGAATAGAGATGCTCTTGGTGATTGTAGGGATTCACGGAGGGCGCGATCTTGGCGTTCCGCCGCTCGGGTGGAAGTGCCGGATTGTCGCGCAGCTCCTTGTCGGCGAAGTAGAAGTTGATCGTATCGAGGCGGAAGCCGTCGACACCCCGGTCCAGCCAGAACCGCGTCACGTCCAGAAGCGCGTCCTGCACCTCGGGATTGTGGAAGTTGAGGTCCGGCTGGCTCTCGAGGAAGCAGTGGTAGAAATACTGCTGCCGCCGCACGTCCCACTGCCAGCCGCCACCGCCGAAGATCGACAGCCAGTTGTTGGGCGGCGTGCCGTCGGGCTTGGGGTCGGCCCAGACATACCAGTCGGATTTGGGGTTGTCGCGCGATGCCCGGCTTTCCTGGAACCACGGATGCTCGTCCGAGGAATGGCTCAGCACGAGGTCGATCATCACCCGCACGCCCAGGCGGTGCGCCGTGTCGACCAGCCGGTCGAAATCGGCCAGCGTGCCGAACATCGGGTCGACGTCGCGGTAGTCGCTGACGTCGTAGCCGAAATCCTTCATCGGCGAAGTGAAGAAGGGCGAGATCCAGATCGCGTCCACCCCGAGCGACGCCACGTAGGGCAGCCGCGCCGTGATGCCGTTCAGATCGCCCACGCCGTCGCCGGTCGTGTCCTGATAGGAGCGCGGATAGATCTGATAGATCACCCCGCCGCGCCACCAGTCGGTATCGGTGGCGGGCGAGATCTGTTCGGCGGTCGCGATCATGCGAAGACCCTTACTTGACGGAGCCGGCCAAGAGGCCGCGCACCAGGTAGCGTTGCATGGTGAAGAACACGATCAGCGGGACGGCGATAGACACGAACGCCGCCGCCGCGAGGATGCCCCAGTCCCCCCCGCGCGATCCCAGCAGATCGTCGGCGATCTTGACCGTCATTACCCAGCTTTCCGAGTTCGACGGCAGAAACACCTTCGCCACCAGCAGGTCGTTCCACGTCCACAGGAACTGGAAGATGGCGAAACTCGCGAGGGCCGGGAAACTGAGCGGCAGGACGATCTTGGTGAACACCTGGAAGTCGGTCGCGCCATCGACCTTCGCGCTCTCGATGATGTCGCGCGGCAGGCCGACCATGTAGTTTCGCAAGAGGTAGATCGCGAGTGGCAAGCCAAATCCGGTATGCGCGAACCATATCCCGTAGAAGCTCTGCCCGATGCCGATCTGGTTGTGGAAGGTCAGCATCGGCACGAGGGCGAGTTGGAGTGGCACGACCAAGAGGCCCACGATGATCGCGATGATCGTTCCCCGGAACGGGAAATCCATCCAGGCCAGCGCATAGGCCGCGAAGGCCGCGATGAGGATTGGGATGATCGTCGCCGGGATGGTGACCGTCAGCGTGTTGATGAAGGCCACGTCCATCCCGTTCGAGAAGAGGATCGTGTCGTAATTGTCCGTCGAGAAATTCGGCGGCACCTCGGACGCGAAATAGAGCGTCGGGTTTCGCCTTGGTGCCTCCTCGCCCGGGTCGAGATAGACGTAGTCGCCATTGGCCTCGACCGTCAGGGTGCGGCCGCGGACCAGCTCTCCGGTCTCGCCGGGGGCGAAGGCGTTCGGTTCGGCGCGGCGGCCGCCGAAGGCCGTGACCTCGCCCGAGCCGTCCTCGCCGAACACGTTGCCTTCCAGCATCCAGCCGTCGGGCGTCTGGGCGAATTCACCATCCGCCCCCACGGCGAAGTTCTGCGCCACCGGGAAGGGCGACTTCCACCACCCCGATCCGGTGATCGCGTCCCGGTCGCGGAAGGACGACACCAGGAGGCCGATCGTCGGGATCAGCCAGAGCACCACGAGGAAGATCACCGAGAGGTTGGTGACCAGCGAGAGACCGGACTTGGCGCCGGCGATTCCGTCGTCGTCTGCGGCGGCCATGTCAGCGCACCTCCTTGCGGGCTTGCATGATGTTCCAGACCATCACCGGCAGGACGATGATCATGATGACGAAGGCGACCGCGGTCGCGCGCCCGTCGTCGCGGAACATGTACTCCATCATGTAGCTGGGCAGAATCTGGGTGCCGAAATTGCCCCCGGTCATCGTGTAGACGATGTCGAAGACCTTCAGCACGAGGATCGTGATCGTCGTCCAGACGACGACGATGGTGCCCATGATCTGCGGGATCTTGATCTTGAAGAAGATCTGGGTCGGCGACGCGCCGTCGATGATGGCCGCCTCGATCGTTTCCTCGGGGATGCCGCGCAGCGCGGCCGAGAGGATCACCATCGCAAAGCCCGTCTGGATCCAGACGAGGATGACCATCAGGAAGAAGTTGTTCCAGAAACCCACCTGAAGCGGGTCGAGCGGAGCCATCCCGATCGTGTCGCGGATGGCGTTGATGATGCCGATCTCGGGGTCCACCGCGTAGACGAATTTCCAGATCAGCGACGCGCCCACGAAGGAGATCGCCATCGGCATGAAGATCAGGGATTTCGCGATGTTCCCCCAGGAGAGGCGGTCGGTCAGCTGGGCGACCAGCAGCCCGAGGAAGGTCGCCGCCGCGGGCACCACAAGAACCCAGAGGAAGTTGTTGAAGAGCGCGGTGCGGAACTCGCCGTCACCGAACATCAGGACATAGTTGCCCATGCCGATGAACTCGTCGCCCGAGCGGTTGAAGAGCGAGCGCCAGAAGCTGCCGAAGACCGGGTAGACGAGGTAGAGGCCGAGCGCCGCCAGCGCCGGCAGCAGGAAGAGCCAGGGGCGGACGGCGTTGGCGCGGTTGATGTTGCGCCCCGCATCGTCGCCCTTGGGCGGGAAGATGTAGCGATCGAGCACGAAGTTCGATGCCCAGAAATATCCGATGCAGCCGCCGACGCCGATGATGATCGTCAGGATGCCCTGAATGAGCGGTGACATGTGACCGGTTCCCCCCTGCCCTTGGAATGTCGGACCGCGCCTCCCCGCGCGCCCCGTCGTGGTGCCCGCCCCCGCTCAGGGGGACGGGCGGTCGTCGTGGAGGTCCGGCCTCAGTTCAGGTCGTCCCAGCGGGACTGGATGCCCGCGGCCACGTCTTCGGCGGATGCGCCGGTGACGTAGTCGACCATGCCCGTCCAGAAGGCACCCGCGCCGATCTCGCCCGGCATCAGGTCGGACGCGTCGAAGCGGAAGGTCGTCGCATCGCGCAGGATCTGGCCCTGGGCGCGCAGCGCATCACTCTCGTAGGCGTCGAGGTTGACGCCACCATGGGCCGTCAGGAAGCCGCCCTGCGCCATCCAGAGCTCATGCGCGATCGGCAGCTTCATGAACTCGACCAGCGCGTTGGCGCCGTCCGACGGATTGGTGATCGAGAAGAGCGTGCCTGCGCCCAGAACCGGCGATCCCAGATCCTTCTCCGCGTAGGCCGGGAAGTAGAAGAAATCCACGTCTTCGCCCTGCTCGGTGCCCTCGGGGAAGAAGGCCGGGATGAACGAGGCCTGGCGGTGCATGTAGCAGGACGGCGGGATCTCGAAGAGACCGGCGGGGCTGTCCCGGAAGTCGGTCGAGGCCACGGCCTGCGCGCCGCCGCTGACATAGTCGTCGTTCTTGGCGAAGGCCCCGAACTCCTCGATGGCGGCGATCACCTCGGGGGCGTCGAACGGCATCTCGTTGGAGACCCAGGCGTCGTAGACCTCAGGCGGCTGGGTACGGAGCATCATCTCCTCGACCCAGTCGGTCGCGGGCCAGCCGGTCGCCGCACCGGAACCCAGTCCGATGCACCAGGGCGTGCCGCCATCCTCGACGATCTGGTCGGTGAGCGCCTTGAGGTCTTCCATCGTCTCGGGAATGTCGTAGCCGGCCTCGTCGAAGGCGGCGGGCGAGTACCAGACGAGCGACTTCAGGTCGACGCGGTAGAACATCCCGAAGAGCTCGTCCTCGCCGTTCTCGTTGGCATAGGTGCCCAGATCGACCCAGGACTGGCCCGCGGCGAAGTTCTCGGCGACCCAGTCTGCCGTGCCCTCGGGCAGCGGCGTCAGCAGGCCCTGGCTTGCCATGTCGGCGGCGAGACCCGGCTGCGGGAAAACGGCGAGGTTCGGCGCCGAGCCCGCGCGGGCCGAGATGACGATGTCCTGCTCGAAGCTGTCGGAGCCGGAATAGTTGACCGACGCGCCCGTCGCGTCGGCGAAGAACGCCATGATGATGTCGAACTTGGCTTTCTCGTCGCCGGTCCAGGGACCGGTCACGGTGACGGTCTCGCCACTCAGGTCGTTGGCTTCGGCAAACGCGTTGTAGCCGTCCCAGTCGAACGGGCCCTCGCCCGGCGCGAAGGCGGCGGTGTGGCCGTCGGCCATGGCGGCCCCGGTGGTCAGCAGCGCGATGGCCGTGCCGGTCAGAAACTTGTTCATTTATCCTCCCTATGCGGGGCGTCCCCGCATGTCGTTGATGCACCCAGGTCCCGGTGCTGTCTGCGCGCGGCCTGTTGTCCAAACCGCTTTGACATGCAAACCTCGACACCACGTTCGGGACAAAGTCAACGCCGCAGCGCCGCAATTCGACGGCCGATGCGGGGCCGGACGGAGGCGTGCGGGGATGCGGGCCAAACCGGTTTGGGGGGAATGCCGTGAATCTCCGGCAGTTATCCGATCTGCTCGGGCTTTCGCCCACGACGGTCAGCCGTGCGCTCGGCGGCTACCCCGAGGTCAGCGAGGAGACGCGCCGCCGCGTCCGCGCCGCCGCCGACGCCCATGGCTACCGCCCGAACCGCCGCGCCGCGTCGCTCGCGACCGGTCGCGCGATGGCCGTCGGCCACGTCATCGCCACCTCGCATTCGCACGAGATGGTGAATCCCGTCTTCTCGGATTTCGTCGCCGGCGCGGGCGAGGTCTATGCCGCGCGGGGCTACGACATGGTGATGTCGGTCGTGGCCGACGGGCAGGAGGTCGCGGCCTATCGCAACATGGCCGAGACCGGCAGCGTGGACGGCATCATCGTCCACGGTCCGCGCCGGGGCGACGTCCGTATAGACGTGCTACGCGACCTCGGCCTGCCGTTCGTTGTGCATGGCCGCGCCCCCCTCGAGCATTCCGACTACAGCTTCGTCGATATCGAGAACGCGCGGGCCTTTCGCCGGGCCACCGATCTTCTGCTCGATCTCGGACACCGGCGGATCGCGCTCATCAACGGGCGGGCCGAGATGGATTTTGCCCGCCGCCGCCGCTCCGGCTGGGCCGAAGCCCTCGCGGCGCGCGGCTTCCCGGTCACGACCGACATGGAGGTCAATGCCGAGATGTCCGAACAGGCGGGACACGCCGCGGCCGTCGCCCTCCTGGCCCGCAACGACGCGCCGACCGCATTCCTCGTCTCATCGATCATCATGGCGATCGGCGTCCGGCGCGCCATCCACGAGGCGGGCCTCGCGATGCCCGGGGACGTCTCCGTTGTGATCCATGACGACATGCTGGGCTATCTCGGGAATGGTGGCGATCGTCCGGTCTTCACGGCGACCCGCTCGTCGGTGCGGGCGGCGGGTCGGCGCTGCGCCGAACTCCTGATCGAACGCATCGCCGATCCGGCGCTGGCCCCGGCACAGGAAGTGTGGGACTGCGAGCTGGTGACCGGCGGTTCGACCGCGCCGCCGCCATGACCGCCCTGCCCCGCAAGACGCGATCCGCGCGCGCCGGGTCGCCAGACATCCGGAGACGCCCGCGATGACCAAGTCCCGTCCGGACGCCGCCGCGTTCACGACTGCCCGCAGTGACTTTCCCGAGGGTTTCACCTTCTCGACCGCCACCAGCGCGTACCAGATCGAGGGTCATGCCTTCGGCGGCGCGGGCCGGACCCATTGGGAGGCCTTCGCCGAGATCCCCGGCAAGGTCGACCGGGGCGAGACAGGGGCCGTCGCCTGCGACCACTATCACCGCTGGCCCGAGGATCTGGACCTGATCGCGGAGGCCGGGCTCGATGCCTACCGCTTCTCGACCTCATGGGCGCGGGTCATGCCGGATGGCGTGAACGTCAATTCGGAAGGGATTGATTTTTATGACAAGCTGGTCGACGGAATGCTCGAGCGCGGCATCAAGCCGATGGCGACACTCTACCATTGGGAGCTGCCCGAGACGCTGTCGAAGGCAGGTGGCTGGACTGTCCGCGACACACCCGAGGCCTTCGCCCACTTCGCCGAAGTGATCGCGGACCGGATCGGCGACCGGCTACATTCCGTAGCACCCGTGAACGAGCCGTGGTGCGTCGCCTGGCTGTCGCATTTCGAGGGCTACCATGCCCCCGGCCTCGTCTCGCTCGATGCCGCCGCCAAGGCGATGCATCACGTCGCCCTCGCCCATGGCCTCGCGGTCGAGGTGCTGCGTGACCGGGACGTTCGCGGCGTCGGCGCGGCCTGCAACCTCGAATACGCCCTGCCCGCCAGCGAGACCAAGGCCGACCGGACCGCCGCCCGGCTCTATGACGGGATCTACAATCGCTGGTTCCTCGGCGGCATGATGCACGGCGCCTATCCCGAGGACATCCTCGACGGGTTCGCGCCCCACATGCCAGAGCGTTGGCAGGACGACATGGCCATGATCTCGCAGCCGCTCGACTGGTTCGGGATCAATTACTACACCTGCCGCCGCCTGACGCGGGGCGAGGGACCGTGGCCGTCCATCGCCACCGTCGAAGGCCCGCTGCCCAAGACCGACATGGG
Organism: Jannaschia halovivens; assembly: GCF_046452375.1. Taxonomy (NCBI): domain Bacteria; kingdom Pseudomonadati; phylum Pseudomonadota; class Alphaproteobacteria; order Rhodobacterales; family Roseobacteraceae; genus Jannaschia; species Jannaschia halovivens. The sequence continues at coordinate 599,070 of NZ_JBKFDJ010000001.1, forward strand.
GTGGGAAATCTGCCCCGAGGGGCTCGAACACCTGCTCAAATGGGTGGCCGATACCTATACCGGCGATCTGCCGCTCTTCATCACCGAGAACGGGCTGGCGAACGCCGACACCCCCGACCGCCCCGACCATGAGCGCGTCGCCTATCTCGAGGCGCATTTCCAGGCCGCTCTGCGCGCCATCGCGGCCGGTGTGCCGCTCGAGGGCTTCACCGTCTGGTCGCTTCTCGACAATTACGAATGGACGCTCGGCTATGCCAAGCGCTTCGGTCTCGTCCATATCGACTTCGACACCCAGGCGCGCACGCCCAAGGCCAGCTATCACGCGCTTGCCCGGATGCTGTCGCGTTGATAGTCGCCCGGCATGTCTGATCCCCTGTTCCTCGTCGCCGATGTCGGCGGAACCAACACGCGCGTCGCGATGGCGCATGGTCGCACGGTCCTGCCCGAGACGATCCGCAAGTACCGCAACGCCGAGTTCGCGAACCTCGCCCCGGTCCTGCGCCGCTACCGCGAGGATCAGGGCGGTCCCGCCCCGGTTGGTGCCTGCGTTGCCGTGGCCGGCCCCGTGGCCGACGGCGTGGCCGAGCTGACCAATCTCGACTGGTCGATCGATACGACGCGCCTGATCCAGTGCACCGGCGCGCAGGGCGCGGCCATCCTGAACGACCTGCAAGCACAGGGCCACGCATTGGGCCACATGGCGCCCGACGCGCAGGAGGCGGTGATCGACCTTCCCGGCCATGACGGTGCCGTGCGGCTGGTGATCGGGGTCGGCACCGGGTTCAACGCGGCACCGGTCCACGTCACACCGACCGGACGGCTGGTGCCCCCCTGCGAGGCCGGTCACGCGAACCTGCCGATCCGCACGGAGGCCGAGCTGCGGCTCTGCACTTTCGTCTCGACGGCGCACGGGTTCCCGGCGGTCGAGGACGTGCTCTCGGGTCGCGGGCTGGAGCAGGTCTATCGCTGGCTCGCGACCGAAGCGGGGTCGGACGAGGAATACCTTGCCGCCGAGATCATGGCGCGGGTCGAGAGCGACCCGCGGGCCGAAGCCGCCGTGCGCCAGTTCATCCGAATCCTCGGGACGGTCGCGGGGAACCTGGCGCTCATCCACCTGCCGCTGGGCGGCGTGTACCTCGTCGGCGGGGTCAGCCGCGCCATGGGGCCGCACCTGGCGCGCATGGGTTTTGCCGAGGCGTTCCGCGATAAGGGTCGCTTCGCGGGTTTCATGGGCAACTTCCCGGTGACGCTGGTGACCGACGACTTCGCGGCGCTCACCGGCTGCGCCGCGCACCTGACCGAACGCGCCGCCTGAAGGTGACAGACGTGGCTCAGGCCGCGTCCGCCTCCTCGGCCTGCTGGCGGTGCCACATGCGCGCATAGCGCCCGTCGCGGGCCAGAAGCTCGTCGTGGGTGCCCTCTTCGGTGATGGTCCCGGCCTCCAGGACGACAATCCGGTCTGCATCCACCACCGTCGACAACCGATGCGCAATCATGATGACTGAGCGCCCCTCGGACATGGCGCGCAGTTCGTGCTGGATGTCGCGCTCGGTTTCCGTGTCGAGGGCACTCGTGGCCTCGTCGAGCAGCAGGATCGGCGGGTTCTTGAGAAGCGTCCGGGCGATGCCAACCCGCTGCTTCTCGCCGCCCGAAAGCTTCAGGCCCCGCTCGCCCACGGTCGTCTCGTACCCGTCGGGCAGGCCCGCGATGAACGTGTCGATCGACGCCGCGCGCGCGGCCTCCTCGATCTCGGAATGGGTCGCCTCGGGGCGCCCGTAGGCCACGTTGTACCGCAGGTCGTCGTTGAAGAGGACGGTGTCCTGCGGCACGACGCCGATCTGTGCGTGCAGGCTGTCCTGCGTGACGGACCGGACATCCTGGCCGTCGATGACGACCGCGCCATCGGTCACGTCGTAGAAGCGAAAGAGCAACCGCCCGATGGTCGACTTCCCCGATCCCGACGGGCCGACCACGGCGACGGTCTCGCCCGCGCCGACGGTCAGCGTCACGCCCTGCAGGATGGGCCGCTCGGAATCGTAGCCGAACCAGACATCGCGAAACTCGATGCGCCCGCCCTCGATCTTCAATGGCTGAGCATCGGGCGCATCGCGTACCTCGGGCGGCTGTTCCAGCAGGCCGAACATCTCGCCCATGTCGACCAGCGCCTGCCGAATCTCGCGGTAGACCGTCCCGAGGAAATTGAGGGGCATGGTGATCTGGATCATGTAGGCGTTCACCATCACGAAATCGCCCACCGTCAGGTCGCCCTGCTGGACGCCCATCGCGGCCAGCACCATGACGCCGACGAGGCCCCCCGTGATCAGGAGCGATTGCCCGAAATTCAGGAAGGCCAGCGAATAGGAGGTCTTGAGCGCGGCCTTTTCGTAAAGCTGCATCGCCCCGTCGTAGCGTTGCGCCTCGCGCATCTCGGCGCCGAAATACTTGACCGTCTCGAAGTTCAGAAGGCTGTCGATCGCCTTCTGGTTCGCGTCCGTGTCCTGGTCGTTCATCTCCTTGCGGATCTTCACGCGCCATTCGGTCACCGCGAAGGTGAACCAGATGTAGAGGCCGATCGTCACGACGACGATGGCCAGATACCAGACGTCGAAGACGAAGAAGAGGATCGCGGAGATCAGGAGGAGTTCGAGGACCAGCGGCCCGATGGAGAAGAGAAGGAACCGCAGCAGGAAATCGACGCCCTTCACGCCCCGTTCGATGATCCGGCTGAGGCCGCCGGTCTTGCGGGTGATGTGATACCGCATCGAGAGACGGTGCATGTGGGTGAAGGTCTCGGACGCGAGCTGCCGCAGCGCGCGTTGGCCCACCCGCGCGAAGATGGCGTCCCGCAACTGCTGGAAGCCCACGTTCATCAACCGCGCGAGGCCGTAGATCACCGTCAGCCCGACCGCCCCCGCCCCGAGCGCCCAGGCGGGCGTGACCGTTTCGGGGGCCAGCGCGTCGACGGCGGCCTTGTAGAAGAACGGCGTCGTGACCGCGACGACCTTGGCCACGACCAGCATCGCCAGGGCGATCACCACCCTCCGTTTCACCCAGCCCTGCCCGTCCGGCCAGAGATAGGGCGCGACCCGGCGAACGATGCCCATCGAATCCGCGGGGGCCTCGGTCGTCGTCAGGCTCGTGCGGCGCATGGGGGGATCCGGTCAAATCGCATTCGGATGAACCTAGGGGTGCGCCCCCCGGAAGGCCACCCGCCTACTGCGTGTCCGGCAGGGTAAAGATCTGGCCGGGATAGATCAGGTCGGGGTCGCGGATCAGGTCGCGGTTCGCCTCGAAGATCTGCACGTACTGGATGCCGTCGCCGAAATACCCTTCCGAGATCGCCCAGAGCGTGAAGCCCGGCTGCACGGTCACCGCGGTCGTGCCCTCGCCTCGGTTCGCGGCGGCGGCGGCGATGTCGGGGGCGATACGCTCGAACGGGGTCTCAATGCGGCTGGCGACCGCGCCCGCCGCATCGAGCGCATCGATCCGGAGCGTGTAGATCCCCTCGTCGACGTCCGGAAGCGGCGACGCCCAGCTTCCCGGATCGCCGATCGGCACGGTGCGGACGGGCCGGTTGTCGAGGTAGATGCGAAGCTCACCCGAGGGCGCGCCGGTGCCGGCCAGTTGCACGTCGCCCAGCGCGTCGTAGCGGATGACGTCGATCCCGAGCGACGTGGTCGCATCCGGCGCCTCGGCCGCAGGCAGTACCGCGACGCCCTCCGGGCCGACGCGGAAAAGGCGCGGTGAGGTCGGACTGGCAGTGTCGTCGGTTGCGACGTCGGCGGCGCCGATGTCTGACGTGGCCATGTCGGTCGGGGCAACGGCTTCCGTATCGGGGATGTCAGTGGCCGTGGCCGTTTGCGGCACATGGGCTTCGGGGGCCAGCGCGGCGGTCTCGATATCCGGGGCGTTGCCATCCGGCACGGCGGGTTCGGCCGCCGCGATCGACGGCTCCGAAGCATCGGATTCAGCCACCGCGACGCCGCCCGGTGCCACCACGTCGTCTGCGACCGGCTCTGCCGGATCGCTCGCCGCCTCGCTCACCTCAAGCCGCGCCGTGTCACGCGCGACAGGCACGCCATCGCGCATCATGCGGCCATCCGTGGCAACGACCGTGCCAGCCGGGAAGGACGGGACCCCGTCGATCTCGATGGCACCGTCCGGGCCGATGCGCGTGGTCGGCGGCAGGACGATCTCGCCCGCGATTTCGACGCCGTCCGACGTGATCCGTGTGCCGGCCGGGAAGGTCGGCACGCCTGCGACCGTGACCGCGCCGTCCGCGCTGAACACGGTTCCAGCCGGGAAACGCGGGACCCCGTCGATGCGGATCGTGCCGTCGGCCTCGACCGACGTTCCCTCGGGAAACAGCGGAACGCCATCGATTGTGATCCGCCCCGTGCCATCGATCTCGGTGCCCGGCGGGAAGCGCGTCGCACCGACCGAAACGGCGCCGTCGTCGGACCGGATGGCGGTGCGCGGCCAGGACGGCGCGCGGGTAACATCGGGCGTCGTCGCCACCTTAGGCGCGGAGGGAACCGTGGGGGCCACGATGATCGAGGTCTGACCATCGACGCGCTGGCCGGTGCCGACCTCGGTCTGGAGCGACAGGACGCGCGGAACCTCCGATGGCGGCAGTTCGAGGAAGGTAACGAAATTGCCTTCGGGATCCGTGCGCGCGGTCGCGACATCCGCCCCGTCGATATTCAGGACGACGTCGCTATCCGCCTCGCCCCGCCCGGCCACGAGCGCCGAGCCGTCGGGCTCGATCCGCACGACATCGACGCTGGCCCCACTGCCCGTCGAAGGCGCGTCCGGGGCGTCGGCATCCGCCACGATCTCCGCTACATCGCCAGTCGCGGCTTCGGCGGCGGGTTCAGGTACGATCGCGACATCCACGGCGGTGGTGGTCGTTCCATCTGCGTTCGGTTCTTCGATGGGCGCTGTCGGCTCGGGGGCGACGCCCGCCGTCTCCGTCCCGGCTTCCACCTCGGTCCCTGCCGTTGGCGCAGGCGTCTCGACCGGCGGCACGCGGCCTTGCCAGAGGACAAACCCGCCTATCAGACCGCCCACGATCGCGACCACGGCGATGCCGCCCTTGACCGAATTGCTCACCGCCATCGCGTCATCCATTCCCCCGGCTTTGCGGGACGGTATCAACGCGGATAGGCAGGGGCAAATCACGCGGGAGTGTCATGTCATGGCGAAATCCATCTGTGTCTATTGCGGTGCACGGGACGGCGATGCGCCCGCCTTCGCCGCCGCGGCCGACGCCCTGGGCGCGGGCATCGCCGCGCGGGGCTGGCGGCTGGTCTACGGGGCGGGCGACGTCGGGCTGATGGGCCGCGTCGCGCGCGCCGTGCAGGACGCGAATGGCGAGACTTTCGGTGTCATCCCGACGCACCTGATGGAGATGGAGGTCGGCAAGCGCGACCTGACGCGCTTCGTGGTCACCGAGACGATGCACGAGCGCAAGAAGGTGATGTTCATGAATGCGGACGCCGTGGTCGTCCTGCCGGGCGGCGCGGGCACGCTGGACGAATTCTTCGAGGTCCTGACCTGGGCGCAACTGGGTCTGCACGCGAAGCCCCTGATCCTCGTCAATGTCGACGGCTATTGGGACGGGCTTCTGGCGATGCTGAACGGGATCGTCGCACGGGGCTTTGCGGATGCCAGCCTGCTCGATCTAGTGCGCGCAGCCCCGGATGCCGGGACCGCGCTCGAATATCTCGACTGACGGATCAGGCCGCGTCCGACATGCCCGCAAGTTCGTCCGAGACGATCTTCTCGATCTCGTTCAGCGGGTGGTTGGTCAGCGTCTTGTCGATCTCGGCCACGATCTTCGAGGTCACCTCCTGGTGCATCTCGTCGCGCATCACGCCGAGGACCATGGGCGAAGCCACGAGGACCAGCCGCTCGAATTTCCCGGCATGGGCCATCTTGTAGAGCTTGTCGGCGAGGTCGGCGGCGAAGCGTTCCTTCTGAAGCTCGTGGAAATCCGTCTCGTCGTATGCGGATACACCCGATCCATGGCTCTCCTGCACGCGGCCGCGCCGGTTTGCCGTCTGCTCGCGGTCGGGCGGATTGTCCTCCTCCTCCTTGCGGACGATTTCGAGATTCGGGTTCTCGTCATCGGTGCGGTTGATCATGAACAGCGCCTTTTCGCTGTCCGTGACGACCACGAGGGTGCCGTTGGTCAGCTTCGTCATCGCTTCGGTCCCCCGGCGTCGTTGACGTCGCGGATGTCCTCGTCGTGCTTCTTGGTCACGCGGGTCGTGCCGCGCGCGCCTTGTGTGGTCGCGCGCAGAAGCGCGTCCTCGGTGCCGACGTCGCGGGCGATGTCGCCACCCGACCGGCCCTGGTGGCTCGGGGTCGCGGGCATGTCTTCGATGAACTGGTCCGTCTCGCGGGTGCCGTCGCTGGAGCGGTGTCGCTCGGCCATGTTGTCCTCCGTTGGCAGGTTCGCTCCCTCAACGCGAAGCGCAGGCACGGGTTCCTGAAACGCAACGGGGCGCCCCGGATGGGACGCCCCGATGAGGTTCGGACCGGACGCGGCTCACATGCGCGAGGCGACGTTCTCCCAGTCGACGAGGTTCTCCATGAAGTTCTGGAGATAGGCGGGCCGCTTGTTGCGGAAGTCGATGTAGTACGAGTGCTCCCATACGTCGCAGCCCAGAAGCGCCGTCTGCCCGAAGCAGAGCGGGTTCACGCCGTTCTCGGTCTTGGTGACCTTGAGCGAGCCGTCCTTGTCCTTGACCAGCCAGCACCAGCCCGAGCCGAACTGGCCCGCGCCAGCGGCCTTGAACTCGTCGGTGAACTTGGCGATCGAGCCGAAGCTCTCGTTCAGGGCATTCGACAGCTCGGATGGCATGTCGCGGCCCTTTGGGCCCATCATTTCCCAGAACTGGTTGTGGTTCCATAGCTGGCTGATGTTGTTGAAGATCCCCGACTGGGCAACGGCGTTCGCATCATAGGTGCCGGTGATGATCTCCTCAAGGGACTTGCCCTCCCATTCGGTGCCTTCGATCAGCTTGTTGCCGTTGTCGACATAGGCCTTGTGGTGGAGGTCGTGGTGATACTCCAGCGTCTCCTTGGACATGCCGCCATCGGCCAGCGCGTCATGGGCATAGGGCAGATCGGGAAGCTCGAAGGCCATGGGGTCTCTCCTCGGGGTTGATGCGTCACAGGACATGTCGCCCGGTATGGCGCCGGGTCAAGCCCCGATCGGCACCGCGTTCCGCAGAAGTCCTTCCGCGTAGACGGCGACCGAGCGGAAACATACGACCCGCCAGCCTTCGCCCTCGCGCCAGATGGCCGCTGGGATCTGGGCCATGCGGGTCCGGCGCACCTCGGTCGGTGCCAAGCGGTCAAAATCGACCGGCACCAGGCGCGACAACACCGCCTCGGCCCCCTGCCCCGTCACCGCGAAGACCGCGCGCGCGTCGCTGACTACGGCGACGGTGGCAAAGGCGTCTCCAAGGGCGTCAGTCAGGCGCACCGCCACGCCCGGCGCCGCGTCGTAGTCGCAGGTTACCAGAAGCTCGTCCGGCGACATCCAGAGGCAGCCGTGGCCGCCCGCCTCCGTCCGCATCCGCTGATCCGGGCGGGCGAAGCCGGTGACATCCGTGACGGCGGGCCCAAGCGTGTCGAGATCGCCGCGCAGGGTGATCATGCCGAGGGGCGGCAGCGCTTCGACGGTTACGTCAGACATTCTGCTTCTCCCCTTCGCGGTCGAAGAAGACCGGGTCGACGATCCGCGCGGCCACGGGCGCCTGACCGATGCGCGTGAAGTGCAGGACCTCGCCCATCCGGTCCGGCCCATGGGCGACGAGGCCCATCGCGATGCCGTGGCCCAGCGTGGGCGAATGGTAGGTCGAGGTCACACGGCCTTGGGTGTTGCGCTGGCCATTGGCGTTCTCGCCTTCGGCGATGGCATAGGCGCCGTCTTCCAGCACGCTGCCGTCTTCGGTCCGAAGCCCCACCAGCTTCCAGCGGTCGGGCTTCTGGAACTCCGACCGCGCCTGGCCGCGCTTGCCCAGATAGTCGTCCTTCTTCTTCGAGATCGCCCAGTCGAGGCCAAGGTCCTGGGGGATCACCGTCCCGTCGGTCTCGTCCCCGATCATGATGAACCCCTTCTCGGCCCGCATCACATGCAGCGCCTCGGTCCCGTAGGGTGTCGCACCGAACTCGGCCCCCGCCGCGTGCAACGCTTCCCAGAGCGCAAGTCCTTGGGTCGCGGGCACCGCGATCTCGTAGCTGAGCTCGCCCGAGAAGCTGATCCGGAAGGCGCGCACGTCGAACCCGCCCAGCGTGCCGTCGGCCCAGCCCATGAAGGGCAGCGCGTCGGCCGAGACATCCATGCCGCCCAGCGTCTCCAGCACCGCGCGCGCCTTCGGCCCGACCACGGCGATCTGCGCGAATTGCTCGGTCAGGTTGACCGTGTGGACCTGCCAGTCCCACCACTCGCATTGCAGCCAGTCCTCCATCCAGCCGTGGATGCGGTCGGCCCCGCCGGTGGTCGTGTGGCAGAGGAAAGTCTGGTCGTCGATCCGCGCGACGACGCCGTCATCGATCAGGAAGCCATTCTCGTCGCACATCAGGCCGTAGCGGCAGCGGCCCGGCTTCAGACTGCTCATCATGTTGGTATAGAGCATATCGAGGAAGCGGCCCGCATCCGGGCCCCGCACCAAGATCTTGCCCAGCGTGGACGCATCCAGCAGCCCCAGCCGCTCGCGGGTGGCCCGGACCTCGCGGTGGACGGCCTCGGCATGGCTCTCGCGGCCCTGCGGATAGCAGTAGGGCCGCCGCCACTGGCCCACCGGCTCCCAATAGGCGCCGTGCGCCTCGTGCCATTCATGCAGCGGCGTGCGGCGCAGCGGCTGGAACAGATCCCCCCGCGCCTCGCCTGCGATCGCGCCCAGTGTCACGGGCGTATAGGGCGGGCGGAAGGTCGTGGTCCCGACCTGCGGGATCGCCTCGTCCAGCCGGTCGGCGAGAACGGCCAGCCCGTTGATGTTGCTCAGCTTCCCCTGGTCCGTCGCCATCCCGAGCGTGGTGTAGCGCTTGGCATGCTCGACGCTCTCGAACCCCTCCTGGGCGGCGAGGCGGACGTCCGAGACCTTCACGTCGTTCTGGTAGTCGAGCCACATCTTGGCGCGCAGCTTCGGGCCCGCGCCCTGCGGCATCATCCAGATCGCCTCGATCGGGGCCTCTTCGGTCGCGTGAGCCTCGGGGGGGGCGAGGTCGAACGCGTCCGCCGCGTCGGCCAGCACCTCCGCCGTGGTCAGCGCGCCCGAGGCGGCCCCCACGCAAGACACGAAGCCCCGCCCGTCCTGATCGGTGGGCGGGCGGTCGGGATCGGGCCGAAACATCGCCCGCGCGTCGTCCCACCAGAGCTTGCCGCCGCAATGCGAGAAGAGATGCACGACCGGCGACCAGCCACCGGACATCGCGACTGCGTCGCACGCGATCTCCTGCAGCACGGCGCCTTCGCCGGCCTGAAGGCAGACCGCGACGCCGGTGACCCGGTCGTTGCCTATGACCTTCGCGATCCCGCGTCCGACATGAACATTGACGCCCAAGCCTTTGATCTCGCGTATGATCGGGCTGTCGGGCGCAGCGCGCGCATCGATGATGGCCGGCACCTGAAGCCCCGCAGCCAACAGGACCTTCGCCGTGCGGTAAGCGTCGTCGTTGTTGGTGACGATGACCGTCCGGTCCCCGAGGCTGACGCCGTGGTTCACCACGTAATCGCGCAGCGCTCCGGCGAGGATCACACCCGGCACATCGTTGCCCGCAAAGCTCAGCGGACGCTCGATCGCGCCGGTCGCGGCGACGACCTGCCCGGTGCGGACCCGCCAGACCCGCTCGCGCGGACCGGGGCCGCCGAGATGCTCGTTCAGCAGGACGTAACCGTGATCGTAGACCCCGGACGCCTCTGTCGCGAGATGCAGCGTCACGTTCTCCATGCCGTCCAGCCGGGCGACCGTCGCCTCCACCCACTCGGCAGCGGGCATGCCATCGATCTCGCCCCCGTCGACCGGCGCCCGACCGCCCCAGTGGCGTCCGCGCTCGACGAGTATGACGCGCTGGCCCGAAGCCGCGGCCCCGAGCGCCGCCGTCAGGCCCGCGAAGCCCCCGCCCGCGATCAGGATGTCGCAGAAGGCGTAGCGATGCTCGTAGTGGTCGGCGTCGCCTTCGGTCGGCGCGGCCCCGAGGCCCGCGGCCTTCCGGATCACAGGTTCGAAGATGTGCTTCCAGAAGGGCCGCGGATGGATGAACGTCTTGTAATAGAAGCCCGCGGGCAGGAATTTCGACGCCCAGTCGTTGACCCGGCCGATATCGAAGGCGAGCGACGGGAAGGCGTTCTGGCTCCGCGCGACCAGACCCTCGACCAGCGGCTGTTCGGTGGCGCGCTGGTTCGGCTCGAACCGCGCGCCCTCGCCGATGCCCATCAGGGCGTTGGGCTCCTCGGGGCCCGAAGCCACGACCGAGCGCGGTCGGTGGTACTTGAAGCTGCGGCCCTGCACGAGTTGCCCGTTCGCCAACAACGCCGAGGCCAACGTATCGCCCGCATAGCCACGCAGACTTCGCCCGTCGAAGGTGAAGGAGACAGGCCGGTTGCGGTCGATCCGCCGCCCGCCGGTCTTCAGGCGCGCGCTCATGTCCGGGCCTTCTCGATTGCGGCCAGGATCTCGGGCGGCGGGGCCTTGGTCTGGGCGGAATAGGTGCCGAACACCTCCAGCGTCGCGGTGTCGCGCGCGGCGAGGAACCACTTGCCGCAGCCATAGGCATGCCGCCAGCGCTCGAAGTGAACGCCCTTCGTGTTCTCGCGCATGAAAAGATATTCCTCGAACGCGTCGTCCGAGGCCTCGGGCCCGCGGCGCACGAGATGTGCATCGCCACCGGGCGCAAGTTCGGTTTCCTCGACCGGGAGGCCGCAATTCGGACAGGTCAGGAGGAGCATACGACGCCCTCCCGTCCCGCAGTCAGGTCATCGCGACCCGATCTTCGCGGTGTCGATCCGAACCTCCGGTGCGCCCAACCCGACATCGAGCGAGCCGCCCACGGCGAGGAAAGCCGTGAAGAGCGCCGCAACGAGCGTGCCACCGAGGATGAAGTTGATGCCGCGCGTGCGGCGTTTGGCAGTAAAGGCCATGGCAGTGGACCAATTAAGTTACGCTTCCCCTCGGTAACCGATAGCACATCTCGACGGTTCCCGTCTTGCGCGAAGACAGACCGTTGCAGGAAAGTGATCGTTTCCATTAATGCGCCACTCCCGCGGCCACGCTTTCGTCGATGAATCGACCTTCGCGAAACCGTTCCATTCCAAAGGCTTCCGTCAGGGGCGAATGCCCCGTGGCGATCAACTCGGCCATGCCCCAGCCCGATCCGGGGATCGCCTTGAACCCTCCCGTGCCCCAGCCGCAATTCATGAACATCCCCTCGACCGGGGTCTTCGACAGGATCGGCGAGCGGTCGCCCGTGACGTCCACGATCCCGCCCCATTGGCGCAGCATCTTGAGCCGCGAGAGCATCGGGAAGGTCTCGACGAGCGCGCGCACCGTCTCCTCGATATGGTGGAAGCTGCCCCGCTGGGTGTAGTTGTTGAACCCGTCCGTGCCGCCGCCGATCACCATCTCGCCCTTGTCGGACTGGCTCAGATAGCCGTGGACGATATTGGCCATGACGACCACGTCCATGCACGGCTTGATTGGCTCGGAGACCAGCGCTTGCAGCGCCACCGACTCCAGCGGCAGACGGAAGCCCGCCATGCCTGCCAGCACGCCCGAATGCCCCGCGACCACCCCGCCGAGCTTACCGCAGGCGATCTGCCCCTGGGTCGTGTCCACGCCGGTCACGCGTCCGCCCTCGGTCCGCACGCCCGTGACCTCGCATTTCTGGATGATGTCCATGCCCATGTCGGTGCAGGCGCGCGCGTAGCCCCAGGCGACGGCATCATGCCGCGCCGTGCCGCCTCGCGACTGCCAGAGCGCGCCCAATACGGGATAGCGCGGGCCCTCGATATTCATGATCGGGCAGAGGTCCTTGACCTCGGCGGGCTCGATCCAGCGGGTGCTGACGCCCTGCAGCGAGTTGGCATGGGCCGTGCGCTTGTAGCCGCGCACCTCGTGATGGGTCTGGGCCAGCATCATCACGCCGCGCGGGCTGAACATCACGTTGTAGTTCAGGTCTTGGCTCAGCGTCTCATAGAGGCTCCGGGCCTTCTCGTAGATCGCGGCCGACGGGTCCTGCAGGTAGTTCGAGCGGATGATCGTGGTGTTCCGACCGGTATTGCCGCCGCCGAGCCACCCTTTCTCGAGGATCGCGACATTTGTGATGCCGTGGTTCTTGCCGAGATAGTAGGCCGTCGCCAGCCCGTGCCCCCCCGCGCCGACGATCACCACATCGTAGCGTGCGCGCGGCGGCCGCTTGGCCCAGGTCCGGCCCCAGCCCTCGTGGTTGCGCAGGGCTTCGCGGGCGATCGCGAAAGCGGAATGGCGTCTCATGGTCGTCCCCCCTCCCGGGCTCCGTCGCAAGCCGTGTCGTTCGGCCCTGCATGCCCCGACCCCCGGCCGATCCACGGCCTTCGGGCGGCGTGTGGGCATCCGTTTGCGACAGGCGCGCGGACCGGCCCCGATTAGACCCGGCCATCACATCCCCGCAAGGGGGCGCGATCGGGGCCTTTTGTCTCGGGTTGGGGGCGGCTAGGTGAAGGCCATGATCCTCTTCGCGCTCGCCGCAACCATCCTGACCATCGCCTGCGTGGGCATCATCGTCGCGGCGCTGCGCGTTCGCGCCGCGGCCGACATGGATGCGCCCGACGTGGCCGTCTATCGCGACCAGCTGGCCGAGCTCGACCGCGACGCCGCGCGCGGCACGCTGCCCCCCGAGGAAGTCGAGGCCGCGCGGACCGAGGTTGCGCGCCGCCTGCTGGCCGCCGACCGCAGCGCCGCTGCCGGTCACGCCCGTCGCCCCGGAAACATGACGCTGGGCGCCGTGCTGGTCGCCGTGCCCGTCATCGCCATCGCGGGGCTGACCTACTGGCTAATCGGCGCGCCGGGCTATCCAGACCTGCCACTCGCAGACCGCGTGGCGGCCGTGGAAGCCGGACGCGCCGCCCGCCCCGGTCAGGCCCTGGCCGAGGCCGAGGTGCCCAACCGGATCGACGACAGCCGCCCCGAGATCACCCGGATGGCCGAACAGCTTCGCGAGGTGCTCGCCGACCGCCCCGACGACCTGCGTGGCTGGTCCCTCGCGGCGCAGACCTTCGGGGGCCTGGGCGACCTCGAGGCCGCGTGGCGCGCGCAGGAGCGGGTCATCGCCATCCTCGGCGACCGGGCCGAGGCCACGGACCACACCGCCCTCGCCGACCTGATGATCCAGGCGGCAGGCGGCTACGTCTCGCCCGAGGCCGAGGCCGCGCTGGCCGAGGCGCTGCGGCTCGATCCCGAGAACGGGGCCGCGCGCTACTATGTCGGGTCGATGTATGCCCAAGGGGGGCGTCCCGACCGCGCCTGGCCGATCTGGCGCCGCCTCGTGGCAGATAGCGAGCCGGGCGATCCCTGGCTCGACCCGATCTACCTGCGCATCGAGGAGATTTCGGCGCTGGCCGGCGATCCCACCCCCCTCGACCAGTTGCCGCGCCCCCGTGGGCCGAGCGCGGACGACATCGAGGCGGCGGGCGAGATGACCCTCGACGAGCGGATGGAGATGATCCGCGGCATGGTCGAGGGCCTCGCCATCCGCCTCTCCGAAGACGGCGGTCCGCCCGAGGACTGGGCGCGGCTGATCTCGGCCTACGGCGTGCTGGGCCGGACCGATGCGGCGGCCGCCGTCTATGGTGAGGCGCGCCTGGTCTTCGCCGCCGACGATCCCGCACTCGACACGCTGGCCCGTGCGGCCGAGCGGGCGGGCCTGACACCGTGATCCACGACAACATCGACGAGTTCGCCGCCGCCCTGCCGCCCTTGGGTGCGCTGATCGGGCTGGATCTCGGGACCAAGACCATCGGCGTCGCGGCCTCGGACACGATGCGGTCGGTCGCGAGCCCGATCACCACGATCCGCCGCGCCAAGTTCACCGCCGACGCCATCGCGCTCGAGGCGTTGCTGACCGAGCGGGCCATCGTCGGCCTCGTCCTCGGCCTACCCCTCAACATGGACGGCAGCGAAGGCCCCCGCATCCAGTCGACCCGCGCCTTCGCCCGCAATCTCGACCGTCGCATCGACCTGCCCATCGCGTTCTGGGACGAACGGCTCTCGACGGTAGCCGCCGAGCGCGCACTGCTCGAGGCGGATACGACACGCAAACGTCGCGCCGAGGTCATAGACCACGTCGCGGCGGGCTATATCCTGCAAGGGGCGCTCGATCGCCTTCGCCATCTCGGACCGACGCCATGACCGACGATCCCACCTCCGACCGCATCTGGGCGCGCGCCGAGATCGAGAGCCCGTGCATCCGCGTCTGCGTCGTCCACCCCGAGACGCGGCTCTGCGTCGGTTGCGCGCGCTCCATCGACGAGATCGGGGCATGGTCGCGCCTGACGCCGGACGCCCGCGCCGCCATCATGGCCGAGCTGCCCACCCGCGATGCCGCGCCTACCGTCCGTCGCGGCGGACGCGCCGCACGGCGCACCCCCTAGGGATTGCGGATAATCGCCGCTTCGTGCGGCGCGACGACTGGGGCCGGCGCGCCACGTACGATCCGGACGCGCAACGCCTGCAAAAACCAGACCTGCACCGGATGTCCGCCTGTCAGAACAGCGCTTTCCGCAGCATGTTCAGCGCCACGAGGAACAGGAACACCGCGAAGGCCCGCTTGAGCGGGGCCGGGTCCATCGCATGGGCCAGCTTCGCGCCCAGCGGCGCGGTCAGCACGGTCATGGCGACGATCACAACGAAGGCCGGCAGGTTCACCAGCCCCACCGTGTAGGGCGGCAAGACGCCGTCCGCGGGCAGGACCAGGAACAGGATCACCGCCGGCACCGCGATCAGCATCCCGAACCCCGCGGCCGTCGCGACGGCGCGGTGGATCGGAACGCCATGCAGCGTCATCAATGGCACGCCGAAACTGCCCCCGCCGATCCCCATCAGCACCGATGCGAAGCCGACGGCAGGCGAATACGCATAGCGCCGGCCGCCGCGCGGCATCTCGGGCGCGATCCGCCAATGCGGCTTGGAGAGCGCCATGTAGGTCGCCACGATCAGCGCCAGCACCGCGAATATCGCCGTCAACGTCTCGGACCGGAGCCGCGTGGCCACCATGACGCCCAGGGCCGCGCCGATGGCGATCCCCGGCCCCCAGCCGCGCAGCACGTCCCAGTCGACCGCGCCCTTGGCCGCATGGGCCTTCACCGAGCGCCACGAGGTCACGACGATCGTCGCGAGCGAGGTGGCGACGCAGACCTGCATGATGTTGGCGCCGTCATATCCGAGCACTTGGAAGACGTAGTAGAAGGCCGGGACGAGGACGATGCCGCCGCCCACGCCCAGAAGCCCCGCCAGAACGCCTGCGAAGGCGCCGACGGCCAGAAGGAAGCCGATCAACGGCGCGAGGGTCGCGAGGTCGGGCATCGGTGCTCCTTCAGGCGGCCTGCGCCGTGACCTGGGCCAGCGCCTCGGTCAGGATCTCGGCACCCGCGCCGGGCCGGGCCGCCCCTTCCGAAAGCGTACGCCGCCACGCCCGCGCGCCCGGCAGGCCCGCGAAGAGGCCGAGCATGTGGCGCGTGACGTGGCCGGGCTTGCCGCCGCCGTCGATATGCCGCTCGAGATGGGGCAGCATCCGCAGCGCCGCCGTCGCCCGGTCGGGACAGGAATCGGGCATGCCGAAGATGCGGCTGTCGGCCTCCAGCAGGATCGCGGCGGGATCGTGATAGGCCGCGCGGCCCACCATGACGCCGTCCATCCGCCCGAGCTGCGTGGCCACGTCGTCCAGCGACGCGATCCCGCCATTGATCGACAGGTGCATGTTCTCGAACCGCTCCGCCATCCCGTGGACCAGCGCATAGTCCAGCGGCGGCACCTCGCGGTTCTCTTTGGGGCTGAGCCCTTGCAGCCACGCCTTCCGGGCATGGATCGCGACGCGCGAGACACCGGCATCGCGGATGCGCGACAGGAAATCGGGCAGCACCGTCGCCGGGTCCTGGTCGTCCACGCCGATCCGGCACTTCACCGTGACGGGCACGTCGCCCGCTGCCGCGATCATCGCGGCGACGCAGTCGGCCACGAGCGCGGGCCGCTCCATCAGGACCGCCCCGAAGCAGCCCGACTGCACCCGGTCGGACGGACATCCCACGTTCAGGTTCACCTCGGCATAGCCGCGCGCCACAGCCATCGCGGTCGCCTCGGCCAGCTCCGCCGGGTCGCTGCCGCCCAGCTGCAACGCGACCGGATGCTCGGCCGCATCGAAGTCCAGAAGCTCCACCGCCCCGCCCCGCACCAGCGCGGCCGATGTCACCATCTCGGTGTAGAGAAGAACCTGCCGCGACAGCACGCGGTGAAACGCCCGGCAATGCCGGTCGGTCCAATCCATCATGGGCGCGACGGACAATCTGGCGTGGTCGGTGACGGGCATGGGGCCTTCGAGGAAATCGTTTGGGTGGGTCGGATTGCGGCTCCCGATACCACCGGACCGGGCGAACCGCGATGGCTCATCGCACAAGGCGCGGCGCCGGGCAACGC
Source organism: Jannaschia halovivens (assembly GCF_046452375.1). NCBI lineage: Bacteria > Pseudomonadati > Pseudomonadota > Alphaproteobacteria > Rhodobacterales > Roseobacteraceae > Jannaschia > Jannaschia halovivens. The sequence goes on from NZ_JBKFDJ010000001.1 coordinate 615,749, forward strand.
GGCCCGCATCGCGCGTGGCCCCTAGGCGTCGTCCCCGGCGCGCCCGATCGGGTGCATGGCATCGCGGTGGAACCCTTCGGAGCCCGCTGCCCGCAACGTCAGACGCGCGATCTTCCAGCCCGCATCCGTGCGCGCGAATTCGTGGTGATACTGCCCCCAGAGTTCGCTGTTGGGTCGCCCGTCACGATACCGGTGCCAGGCATAGAGATACGCGAAGCTCGTGGCCCGATCCGGCCCGTCGAAGCCGATCACGATATTCGAGACGTGGTGGCTTGTGGCGGCGAAGAACGTGGCAAGCCCCGTCCGGACGACGGCGTCGATCTCGTCGGTGCCGGTCATCGTCGGCACGTCGGGGCCGTAATCGACCACGGCGTCCCCGGTGAAGAGCGCCAGCACCGCGTCCGCCTCGGCCCGGTCGAAATGGTAGCAATAGGCGTGGATGACATCGGCGACCAAGGCCTTGTCAATCAGCGCCTTCAACTCGTCGCTCGCATCCATCCCGTCCTCCTATCCGTCCAGCCCCTCGGGCGCGCACCAGCCCTTCGGCGGCAAGGCCCGCTCGACCGGGGGGATCGGCACGTGAAATGCACCCTCGGCCGCGTTCATCTCCATCGCGCGGTGCGACAGCCGCCAGCCCTCGTCCGTGCGGCGCAGTCGGTCGCGGTAGACCCCGTGCAGCACGGCCGGACGCCCGTCCGACGTCTCGTGCCATGCCAGGACATAGCTCTCCGCCCGCGCATGATCCGGTCCGTCGAACCAGATGCGAACCTGGCCCAGATGATGCGCCGTCCGCCGCCAGCGCCACATCCGGGCCATCGAACGTTCGAGGTCGTCGCGCCCCCGTGCCGTCAGCCGAGGGTCCGGGCCGAACGCCACCTCGCAATCCCGGGTGAAGAGCGCGGCCAGCGCGGCGAGGTCCATCCGGTCCAGCGCCCGGCAGTAATCGGCCAGCACGTCTCGGATCGCCGCGCGGTCGGTCAGCGCCCGAAGATCGCTCATGCCCCGCCCCGCATGGGCCAGGTGTCGCCCAACCGGTAGCCGCGCGGGAACGGGTCATCCGGGTCGAGCAGGAGCTGTCGCGTGTCGGTGATCCACGCGCGCCCCTGAATGGTCGGGCGGATGGCCGCGATGCCGTCGAGATCGCATTCGGCCGCGATGCCGCAATCGAACCGCGTCCCGAGGATCGACACGCCGTCGAATCGGTCGCCCACCCCGAGCAGCCCCTGGGCGTGGAGGAGCGCCACCCGTGCCGAACACCCCGTCCCCGTCGGCGACCGGTCGAGCTTCCCGGGATCGATGACGACCGTGTTGCGTCCGGTGACCGTGCCGCCCTTGCGCCGAACGGGATCGGTGAACTGGCAGAACGAGATGTGGGACCAGTCCGGCAGGGTCGGGTGGCGGAACCCAAGCTGTTCGGTCGCCGCGCGCGCGATCGCGATGCCGTGCGCCACGAAGTCGGCGGCAGCTTCGGGCACCAGCTTCAGGCCGAGATCCCCCGCCTCGACCAGCACGAAGCTGTCGCCGCCCCAAGCCGTGTCGACCCGCAGGGACCCGAGGCCCGGCACCTCGAGCATCGCGTCCCGCCGGCCGACGAAGCTGGGGACGTTGGTGATGCGGGTCGCCTCGGCGCGGCCATCCCGACAGGTGGTCACGACCTCGACCAGACCGCCGGGCGCCTCGATCGCGAAGGTCGTTTTGGGCTCGGTCATCGGCACAAGGCCGGTCTCCAGAAGGACGGTCGCCACGCAGATCGCGTTCGAGCCGGACATCGGCGGCGTATGCGACGGCTCCATGATGATGAACCCGGCCACCGCGTCGGGATGCTTCGGCGGCACCAGCAGGTTCACATGCCGGAAGACGCCGCCGCGCGGTTCATTCAGGACAAAATCCCGCAACACGCCGTCCTCGGCGATCCAGCGGGACTGGTCCCAGAGCGTGCCGCCCGGCGGCGGCGCCACGCCGCCGACGATGACATCGCCCACCTCGCCCTCGGCATGGCAACCGACGATCTGGATCGACCGGCTACTGCGCATGGGCGGTGCGGGGGGTGGGGGCGTCGGGCATCATCGCGTCTCCAGCAGGCCGCCATCGACAGGGATCACCTGCCCCGTGATCCAGCCCGCGCGGTCCGAGGCGAGGAAGGCGATCGTCTCGGCGATTTCCCGCGTCGTGCCCCATCGCGACAGGGGATAGCGCGCGATCACACCGTCGAGCAGTTCGTCGAAATGCGCGTCGTCGCGGGCCCGTGCGCGGAATTGGCCTTCCGAAAGTGGCGTGCGGACGGCGCCGGGGGCGACCGCGTTGACCCGCACGCGACGGTCCGCGAAATCCGCCGCCAACTGCCGCGTCAGCGCGACGACGGCGCCCTTCGACGCGGAATAGGCCGCGACGCCCTTCATCCCCGACAGGCCCACCGTCGAGGCGGTGAAAACCAGCGCGCCTTCGGTGTCCACGAGGTGGGGCAGGGTCGCGCGCGCGGTCAGGAACGCGCCCGTCGCGTTGACCGCCATCACGCGCTGCCAGTCGGCCAGCGATACGGAGAGCACGTCGCCCTCAACCATGATCCCGGCATTGGCCGCGACCACGTCGATCCGGCCCGTCCAGCCCATCGCGGCATCGACCATCGCCGCGCAGGACCCCTCGTCCGCGACATCGACCCGGGCCGCGCGGGCCTCGACACCTTGCCTGCGCAACACGTCCACCGTCTCTCCGCACCCCTCGATATCCGCGCAGAGCACCGCGCAGCCCTCCGCGCCGAAGCGCTCTGCCGTCACGCGCCCGATCCCCGAGGCGGCACCGGTGACGATCGCGGTCCTCACACCGGGTCGGGCGCGAAGATCTGCGGATAGAGATTGCGCATCGCGGCCTCGTCCATCTCGGTCGCGAAGGCATGCGAGGCCGACAGCGCATGGGCGCGGGCGGCGGCGGGCCGCGCGTCGATCTCGTCCATCACACGGCGGATATTGGCGAAACGCTCGAATGCATCCGGCTCCTCGAGCACAAAGGGAATGCGCGGGGCCCAGCCCCAGACGGCCATGTCCACGATGGTATAGGTGTCGCCCAACATGAAACGCCGCCCCTCCAGCCGATCGTCGATGATCTGCCAGTGCCGGTTCGCCTCGTAATGGTAGCGTTTGATCGCATAGGGCAGACGCTCGGGCGCCATGTTCCGAAAGTGGAAGGCCTGCCCCGAATAGGGCCCGACGCCAGTCGCGATGAACATCAGCCAGGACAGCATCTCACCCCGCAGCGCAGGCGTATCCGCTGGCAGGAATTGCCCCGTCTTTTCCGCAAGGTAGAGGAGGATCGCATTGCTGTCGAAGACGGTGACGTCGCCGTCCCGGATCGCGGGCACCTTGGCGTTCGGATTGATCGCCAGGTACCCGTCGGTGTGCTGGTCCCCGCGCTTGGTGTCGATGGGCACCGCGCGGTATTCGATCCCGCTTTCCTCGAGGAACAGGCTGACCTTCAGGGGGTTCGGCGCGGCGTTGAAGAAGAACTCGATCATCAGTGTCTCAGGATCTTGGAGAAGAAGTCGCGGGCGCGCTCGGTCTTGGGCGTGTCGAACAGCTCGGCCGGGGTGCCCGCCTCGATTATCTGGCCCGCATCCATGAAGACGACCTTGTCGGCCACCTCTCGGACGAACGCCATCTCGTGGCTGACGATGATCATGGTCATCCCCTCGTCGGCGAGCTTGCGGATCGCGTCGAGCACTTCGTTGACCAGTTCGGGATCGAGCGCTGAGGTCACCTCGTCGAGAAGCAGGATCTGAGGTTTGAGCGCGAGGCCCCGCGCCAGCGCGACCCGCTGCTGTTGGCCGCCCGAAAGCTGGTCCGAATAGGCATCCGCCTTGTCCGACAGACCCACCAGCCCCAGAAGCCGCCGCGCCTCGGCCTCCACCTCGCGCTTGTCCCATTTCTTGATCTTGAGCGGGGCGAGCGTGAGGTTCTGCATCACGGTCATGTTCTGGAACAGGTTGTAGGCCTGGAAGACGATGGCCATGCGGTCGCGCGCGGCCCGGACCTCGCGGGCCGACGAATAGTTCATTCGCTCGCCCGTGATCTCGACCTCGCCCGCGGTGATCGGGGTCAGGCCCATCAGAGCGCGCAGGACCGTCGACTTGCCCGACCCCGAGGGGCCGACAAGCGCCGCGATCTCGCCCTTCTCGATCGAGAAGCTGATCCCTTTCAGGACCTCAAGGGCGCCGTATTTTGCGCGAACGTCGCTGACCGCGAGGTGTGGCAAGGCGTTTCTCCAGGTATTGGCCCAGAAGGCTCAGGGGAAAGGATAGAAGGAAATAGCACAGCGCGATGGTGCCGAAGACGAGGATACCGGAATAGCCCTGGTTGTTCAGCTCCTTGCCCCGGAAGGTCAGCTCGAACACGCCGACCTGGCTGACCAGCGCCGTGTCCTTGATGAAGGCGACGGCGAAGGCGATGGCGGGCGGCACGATTACCGGCCAGGCCTGCGGCAGCACGATCCGAAGGTTGGTCTGGAGCCGCGAGAGGTTCATCGCCTCGGCCGCCTCGACCTGCGTTCTCGGCACGCTTTCGAGACCGCCGCGGATGATGTCGGCGGTGTAGGCGATGGCATAGAGGCAGATCGCGATCACCGCGATCGTGAAGAGCGAGGCGTCGGGCGTCACCGCCTGGATGAAGAACAGCACGAGGTAGATGACGACGATGAACGGGATGCGGCGGAACACCTCGACATAGGCGATGCAGATCACGCGCATCGGCAACGCCCAGAGGCCCGGCGTCTGGCGCAGGAACACCAGCACGAAGGCGAAGCCGAACCCGATCAGGCAACCGGCGACGGTCATGCCGAGGGTCAGCATCGCCGACTCCAGCAGGAGCGCCATGTTCGGCCCCGAGAAGAAGCGCGGGATCTGTTCGATGATCCGGTCCATCAGAAGATCCGCGCCTTGACGCGGAACGCCCACCGCCCAAGCAGCGCCAGCCCGATCGAGGCAATGAAGGTCAGCACGACATACATCCCGGCGACGACCGTGAAGTATTCCAGCCAGCGGTAGTTGACAGTCGAGAGGTTGATCGCCTGCCCCGTCAACTCGTCGACGCCGATCAGCGCCCCGACCGAGGTCCCCATCACCAGGACGACGATGAAGAAGTTGGCCAGCGCCGGGTAGATCGACTTGGCGATATGCGGGACGATGATGTAGCGGACCTGCTGGATCAGCGACATGCCGAGCGTCTGGCCCGCCTCGATCTCGGGGAGGCGGACCGACAGGAAGCCCGCGCGCAGGATCAGCGTCAGGTAGGCGCCCGCGTTCATGGTCAGACCGATCAGCAGGCAGGCCTCGTTCGACCAGCGAACGCCGACCTCGGGCAGGCCGAAGTAGAGGAAATAGATCTGGATCAGGGCGGGCGTGTTGGTGATGAAGACCACGTAGCCATCGACCAGCATCCGCAGCGGCCACGGCCCGTAGGTCTTGATCGTTGCCCCCAGAAGTCCGATCACCGCGCCGCCCGCGAAGGCGAAGACGCCCAGCTGGAAGGTGAGCCACGCCCCTTCCAGAAGCTGGGGCATGTTCTCCCAGACGACGCCGAACTGAAACCGGTAATTCATGGGGTCAGGGCCGCGCGCCCCGGCCGCGATGGGCCGGGGCGCGCGCGTCTCAAATCAGAAGAACGGGACGGGTTCGACCGCGCGGAGCATCGGCGCGCCGTAGTACTTCTCCCAGGTCTCGTTGATCATGCCGCCCGAATGCATGTTGTAGAGCGCGATGTTCAGGACCTCGGTGAGGTTGTCGTTGCCCTGCGCCACGCCGATCGCACAGTAGGCCACGAAGATCGGGTTCTCGACCACGCGCCAGTTCACGTCCGGGTAGTTCTCGGTGAAGGCCATGAAGAAGTCGATATTCTCGACGATGGCGTCGGCCCGGCCCTGCCCCACGAGGCGCACCGTGTCGGCCAGCGTGTCGACCAGCTCCAGCTCGACATTGGGCATGTTCTCCCCGATCCAGTCGACCGTCCAGTTGCCGCGCATGTTGGCGAGCGTCACGCCCTCGGTGTTGAAATCCTCCCAGCTGTCACCCTCGATCTGGTCGGTGGCGAGCACGGCCAGCACCTCGGTATGGAGCGGGACGGTGTAGTCGATGAGCTTGGCGCGCTCGGTGTTGCGCGTCAGCGCGCCCAGCGAGATGTCGATGCGGTCGGACACGAGGAACGGGACGCGCTGCGGCGTCTCGGTCGGCACCCATTCGACCTCGACGCCGATCGCGTCGGCCAGCGCCTGGCCCACGTCGATGTCGAAGCCTTCCCATTCGCCCGCATCGTTGCGCGTGCTCATGTTCGGGAAGTTCGGATTGATGCCGATGCGGATCACACCGTCGGACAGGATGTCATCGAGGCTCTTGGCGTGAACCCCGGTCACCGCCGTCGCAGCCAGCGCCAGGCCGGTCAGCGCGGAAAGGAACGTTCTCTTCATCATGCTTCAAGATCTCCCATGTCGATCGGCCCATCCCCCGAGCCGTGGGGAACCGGGTGTTCTCCCCGATTTGTGCGCAAAACGAACGTTTGTGCGAGTGGAAGCGTCGGCCAGATGCGGGCGTCTGTCAATGATCTCGTGCGGGGGCGAGGATCGCTTCGACCTCGATCTCCACGTCATAGGGTCCGATCAGGTCGATCCCGCCCAAAAGCGTGTTGGCGGGCCGGACATGCCCCAGATAACGCGCATGGACCGCAGAGACGGCCTCCCAATCGTCGGCGTGGCGCAGGTAGACGCGGGTCCGTACGATGTCGTCCACCGTGCCGCCCAGCGTCTCGATGGCCGCGATGATCTTGTCGAACACGTAGGTCGCCTGCCCCGCCGCATCGCCCTTGCAGACGGCGTCGCCACCCGGTGCGGTCGCGGTCGTCCCGCTGACGAGGATGCGGTCGCCGTCGCGCACGGCCCGTGCGAAGCCCGCCGCCTCCTCCCAGATCGAGCCGCTATCGGCCAGCCGGCGACCGGGACGCACTTCGCGCGCGGCGAAGACCGGCGGCAGCGCGTCGAGATGGTGGCTAAGATCGCCGGAGGCCGTCAGGAAGGGCGGCTTGCGGTATTCGTCGCCGCAATCGCCGGGAATATCGTCGAGCCCGGCCAGCGCACCCGCCAGAAGCACCCGGTCGGCATCGTCGAAGCGCAACGACCCGGCATTGAGATTGTCGGCGCGGTGCTCGGTCTCCCCCAGCCGCGCGCCGATGATGGTGGCCCCAACCGCCGCGTGCGACAGGACCCAGGCCGAGGCCACGTTCGAGATCGACACGCCATGTTTCTCGGCGACCGTGCCCGCTGCGTCGAGAAGGCGCTGGAACGGACCCCAGCCCCCGGCGGCATCGATGAAGCGGCGATATTTCATGCGGCTCCAATCGGCGATGTCCCGTGGCTCCGGGGCGCCGCGCCAGCGATCCGACAGGAACCCGCCGCCCAGCGTCCCGAAGGCCAGGAGCGTCACGTCGTTCGCACGCGCGACCCGCGACAACTCGCCCGCCGCGCGCCGGTCCAGCATGGAAAAGCAGACTTGGTTCGACGCGACGTCTATGCCGTTCTTCAACAGCAGATGCAGATGGGCCGCGTCGAAATTGGTCAGCCCGATCTCGCGGATCAGCCCTTCCTCGCGCAGGCGCATCAGGCCCTCCATCGCGTCGAGATATTCGGGCATCTCGTAGCGCCACCAATGGAACTGCATGACGTCGACCGTCTCGAGGCCCAGCCGGTCCAGCGCCGTCTCGACCCCCTGCCGCACGACCCCGATATCCATCGGCCCTGGCGCGGGGCACCACTTGGTCAGGATCGTCGGCGGCGTCTCGCCCGCGTCGCGCATCGCCCGCGCGGCCATCCCAGCCACGACCTCGGCGCTGCCGTAGTGGTCGGCCATGTCGAACGTGTCGAACCCGGCGCGCGCGTAGTCGACCAGCGCCTCGGCCGCGCGGTCGAGATCCAACGTCTTCCCGTCCCGCTCTTGGTCGGCCATTTGCCACAGCCCGGTGATCAGCCGCCGAATGGGGACGTCGCGGCCCAGTGTCGTCCGTTCCGGCTCGCGCATCGCGACCTCCTTTGCAGTTGCGAACATCTGTGCGCAATATGGCCAGGGTCTCAACCGCGAAGTTCTGGAGAGGCGGCCTTGCGCATCGGTCTGGTGGTCAATCCCGTGGCGGGACTGGGCGGGTCCGTCGGCCTCAAGGGCACGGACGGGCCGGGCATCGTCGCCGAGGCCCGCGCGCGGGGCGCCGAGGACTGGGCGGGACCCCGGACGCACACGGCGCTGGCGCGGCTGGCCGATCGCGCGCCCGGGACGCGGCTAATCGCGGGGCCCGGTCCGCTCGGGGCCGACTGGGCCGAGGGGCTCGATCTCGAGATCGAACCGGTCACGATCCCCGAAGTGACGGGCACGGCGCGCGACACCAAGGCCGTGATCCGCGCCATCGGGCCCTGCGACCTGATGGTCTTCGCAGGCGGCGACGGCACGGCACGCGACGTTGCGGCGGCGCTGGCGGAGGGCACGCCGATGCTGGGCATCCCGTCGGGCGTGAAGATGCATTCGGGCGTCTTCGCGGTCTCGCCCGGTGCCGCAGGCGCGCTTCTGGCGGACCTCGTGACCGATCCGGCGCGCGTGACCTGGCACGGCGAGGTCGAGATCATGGATATCGACGAGGTCGCGCTCCGCTCCGGCATACTCGCCCCGCGGCTTTACGGGCTGGCCACCACGCCCGCCGCGCGCAGCCTGATGCAGGCCGCAAAGGGCGGCCCGCCGGGCGACGGCGAAGGCGCGGTCCGGGCCGCCGCAACCGCGATCGCCGCCGCGATGGAGCCCGATGTCCTCTACGTCGTCGGCCCGGGCACCAGCGCCGGGGCCGTGACCCGTGCGGCGGGGTTCCAGCCGACCGTGCTGGGCGTCGACGCCCTCCTCGACGGCAAGCGCGTCGCGCGCGACGCTACCGGGGCCGAGCTCTCCGCCCTCGCCCGCGACCGCCCCGTGCGGATCGTCCTCGGGGTGACGGGCCAGCAGGGCTTTCTGCTCGGGCGCGGCAACCAGCAGATCGGGACGGACCTGATCCGCAAGGCCGGGCGCGATGGGCTGATCGTCCTCGCCTCGCCCGAGAAGCTCGCGACCCTCGCGGCGCCGCGCCTGCTGGTGGATACCGGCGACGCGACGCTCGACGACGCGCTCTCGGGATTTCACCGTGTGATGACCAGCTCGGGACGTGCGACGATGATGCGGATCGGGGTGGCCTGAATTCCGTTGTGCGATATGCGAACTCTTGTTTAAGTTGACGCGACTGCCCCCGCGCCCCGATCCAAGGAGTGACCCATGAGCCAAGACACCCAGTCCCATCCGTGGATGGCGAACTCCGCTCCGGGCGCGTTGCAGGCGATGCTGGACGAGATCGGAGCCCGCGATGCGCGCGAGGTCTTCGCGCAGATCCCCGAGGATCATTTCCGCACGACACCGCTCGACCTGCCGCCCGCGCTGACGTCCGAGTTGGCGCTCAAGCGCGACCTCGTGGGCAAGCTGACGAAGAACGCCGATTGCGAGGGCAACCTCAGCTTTCTGGGCGCGGGTGTCTGGCAGCACCACGTCCCCGCAATCGTCGACGAGATCGTCGGCCGGACCGAGTTCGCGACCAATGTCTGGGGCAGCTACCAGTCAGATCACGGGCGCAACCAGGCGTGGTTCGAATTCTCGTCACAGCTCGGCGCGCTTCTGAACCTCGATGTGGTGCAGCTGCCGGTCTATTCCTGGGGCTGTGCGACGGGGCACGCGATCCGCATGGCCGCGCGGATCACCGGACGTACGAAGGTCCTGATGCCGCGTCTCAGCGACCCCGAGCGCCTGTCGGTGATCGGCACCTACTGCAAGCCGACCCAGATGGACGGCCATATCGAGATCGTGCTGGTCGACGCCGATCCGACAAGCGGGCGGCTGGACCTCGGGGACCTCAAATCGAAGCTCGGGCCCGACGTCGCCGCCGTCTACTTCGAGAACCCCGCCTATTTGGGCACGATCGAGACCGAGGCAGCCGAGATCGCGCGCCTGACCCGTGCGGCGGGCGCCGAGACCATCGTCGGCGTCGATCCCATCAGCCTCGGCGTGATGACCGCGCCGGGCGATTACGGCGCCGACCTGGTGACCGGGCCGGTGCAGCCGCTGGGCGTCCACATGCAATGCGGCGGCGGCGCAGGCGGCTTCATCGCCTCGCGCGACGAGGCGACATACGTCCTCGAATACAACGGCTTCCTCGTCTCGATCGCCGAGACGGTCGAGCCGGGCCAGCACGCCTTCGGCCTCGCCTGCCCGCACCAGAACTCCTACGGCTCGCGCGAGCACGGCAAGGACTGGACCGGCAATTCGACCTATCTCTGGGCCATCGCGGGCGCGGTCTACATGAGCCTGCTGGGGCCGCAGGGCTTCCGCGAAGTCGGCACGCTGATCGTGTCGAATGCGCGCTATGCGGCCAAGATGCTGGGCGACGTGCCGGGCGTCCGGATCGTCTGGCCGGACACGACCTTCAAGGAATTCGTCGTCAACTTCGACGACACCGGCAAGACGGTGGCCGAGATCAACGACGCGCTGCGCGCGAGAGGCATCTTCGGCGGCAAGGATGTCTCGGGCGAGGACGGCGCGCTGGGGCAGTCGGCGCTCTATTGCGTGACCGAAGTGCACACCGCCGACGACATTCACCGGCTGGCCGAGACGCTGAAGGAGGTGCTCGCATGACCCGCATTCCCGACTTTCACGCCGCCAAGTGGGACGAGCCCGTCATCTACGAGATCGGACGCCCCGGCGCCCGCGGACAGATTTTCGACGCGCCCGACGCGCGGGTGACCGAGGCCGTCGGCACGGACCTGATCCCCGCGGCGATGGCCCGCAGCGACGCCCCTGCCCTGCCCGAGATCACCGAGTTCGAGGCGCAGCGCCATTTCCTGCATCTCAGCCAGATGACGCTGGGCATGATGGGGATCAGCCTCTTCGGCACCTGCACGATGAAGTACAACTCGAAGGCCGCCGAATACGCCACGCTGCGCCCCGAGCTGGCCGAGGTGCATCCCTTCCAGCATCCCGACACCCTGCAGGGCGTGCTTGAGATCATCCACGACTTCGACGCGATCCTCCAGAATCTCTCGGGCATGGATCAGTTCATTTTCCAGGCCGGTGGCGGGGCCGACGCGGCCTATACCATGGCCACGGTCGCGCGTGCCTACTGGGCCGACAAGGGGATGCTGGGACAGCGAACCGAGATGGTGACCAGCGTCCAGTCACATCCCTGCAATCCGGCGACGGCGGCGGCGGCGGGATTCGACGTGGTGAACCTCCCGCTCGAGGAGAACGGCTATCCCTCGCTCGACGCGCTGAAGGCCGCGGTCAGCGAGAAGACCGCGCTCATCATGATCAACAATCCCGACGACATGGGCATCTACAATCCCGAGATAAAGGAATGGACGCGGGTCGCGCGCGAGGCGGGCGCGCTCTGCTTCTACGACCATGCGAATTTCAACGGGGTGATGGGCAAGCTCTCGGCGCGCGAGCTGGGCTTCGACGCCTGCATGTTCATGCTCCACAAGACCTTCGGCGCACCCAAGGCCGGCGGCGGCCCCGCCGTGGGCGCCTTCGGATGCACCGATGATCTCGCCCCCTATGTGCCCGGCCCCGTCGTCTTGAAGGAGGGCGACCGCTACCGCCTCGACGAGGACCGCCCGAAATCGACGGGCAAGGTCCGCGAATACTGGGGGAACGTCCCGCAGGTGGTGAAGGCCTATGCCTGGAGCCGCGCGATGGGGGCCGAGGGGATCGACCTCGCCTCGGACATCTCGGTCGTGGCGAACAATTACATGGACAAGAAGCTGGGGGAGATCCCGGGGCTGGCCATTTCCAATCCGGACATCGACGCGTGGCGGATGGAGATGACGCGCTGGTCGCTTGGGCCGCTGACCGAAGAGACGGGTGTCACCACCGTCGATTTCGCCAACCGGATGGCCGATTACGGGATCGACCCCTACTGGATGAGCCACGAGCCGTGGATCGTGGCCGAGCCCTTCACGCCGGAAGCGGGCGAGCTCTGGTCCAAGGAAGACATCGACACCTGGATCGCGGTCATAGCGAAGATCGCCGAGGAGGCGCGGAGCGAGCCCGAACTGGTCAAGACCGCGCCCCACAACCAGCCGGTCGCGCAGGTGCAAGGCGACGTGTTCGAGGATCCGGCCAAATGGGCGATGACGTGGCGCGCCTACAAGCGCAAGATCGCGGGCGACGACGCCGCGCGCGGCGTCGCCTGACGGCCATGGCGCGCGCGCGCTCAGTCGTAGAGGACCGAGATGCCCTCCAGCGGCACGGTCGGCGCGCGCCCCAGCACGAGGTCGGCCACCACGCGGCCCGTCATCGGTGCCGCGCTGAACCCGACCCATGGGAAGATGGCGAGGAAGAAGCCGGGCACGCCCGGCGCCTCGCCAATGATCGGGCGCCAGTCGGGCGTGCCGTTGACCCAGGCCGTCCAACTCCGCAGCGCGCGGGCCTGACCGAGGCCGGGCACCACGTCGGCGGCGATGCCCATGTTGGCCGCGAAATTTGCCGGATCGGTGGCGAGGCCGCCATCGCCGCGCACCCGCGCGGCCCAACCACCGCCGACGATGCAGCCGCCGTTCGGGGCCTGCTTGAGCGACAGCTTTCCGGCAGCGGAATAGACGAGATGCGGGATCAGTGGGGCAACCGGCTCGGTCACGGTGACCTGCAAGGGGAAGCCGCCCAGGTCGATCGGAACCCCGACCATGGCCGCGCACTCCGCCGCCCGCGCCCCGGCGGCATCGACGACGCGCGCCGCCCGGACCGTGCCACCCGGCGTGGCCAGCGCGAAGCCCTGTGCATCCCGCGCGATACCGGTCACCGCGGTGCGGGTGCGGATGTCGACACCCGCTGCCATGGCCGCGCGGGCCAGCGCCGGGGTCGCGCGCAGCGGATCGGCCTTGCCCTCGCCCGCACAGAAGCCGCCGCCGATGGCAGCATCCGACAGGTACGGCGCGACCGCGCGCAGCTCCTCGCGGCCCAGCACCTCGCTTACGATGCCGACCGATGCCTCGATCCGTGCCTTGGCCGCGATGGCGCGCATCTGTTCGTCCGTGCGCGCGACCACGATCCCACCCTTGACGCGGACGTTCAGGTCTTCGCCCACGGCCTCCGACATCTCCTGCCAGAGGTCGATGGACGCCGCGAGGAACCGCAGGGTCGGCACATAGGCCCGCGCCCAGTCGTCGCCGTATTTCACGAATTCCGGATACTGGATCTGCAGGTGCAGCGACCCGGCATTGGCCCCCGACGCCTCCGCACCCAGATCGCCCGCCTCGAGCAGGACGACCGACGCGCCGTCCTGCGCCAGATGCCAGGCCGCCGTCAGCCCGACGAGGCCGCCGCCCACAACTGCAACGTCATACGCGGCCGTCACGCCGCCACCCCGCCTGGAAGGACCGCCCCATGAGAACGCAATACACCGGCAGCCACACCGTCACCGTCACCCCCTTCACCCCCGGCGGGGCCGAGATCGATTTCGAGGCCTGGGAAGGGTTTCTCGACTGGCAGGTCGAATGCGGCGTGCCGGGCGTCATCATCCTCGGGACGACGGGCGAGTTCCTGACGATCAGCGACGCCGAGCGTACCGCCTTCGTGCGCCACACGGTGAACTACGTGAACGGGCGCATGGTCGTCTGGGTCGGCACGATGAACGCCTATACGCCCAACGCCGTGCGCTATTCCAAGGAGGCCGAGGATCTGGGCGCCGATGGCCTGATGATCATTCCGCCCTATTACGTCACGCCGACCGACGACGAGATCTTCGGATACTACCGCGCCATCTGCGAGGCGCAGAACCTCCAGATCATGCTCTACAACAATCCGTTCACCTCGAACGTGGACATGTCGGCCAAGCTGGTCGGACGCCTCGCCCGGAGCTTCGAGCAGATCCGCTACATCAAGGAAGCCAGCCAACGCATTGAACGCATTCACGATATCATCGTCGAAAGCGAGGGCCACATGCACCCCTGGGCCGGTCAGCGCGTGCTCGAAAGCTACAAGATGGGGGCCGAAGGCTACGTGAATCCTTACGGGAACTACATCCCCCGCGCGTCCGTGAAGTTCGTCGAATGGGCCGAACAGGGCCGCTGGGACGATGTGCAGCGCGTGCAGGACGTCATCTCGCAATTCGACACGATCATCGTCGAGGGGCACCCGCTCTATGGGCACCAGTGCTATTCGAAGGCGCTGGCGGCGGCGGCGGGGCATCCCGTGGGCGACGTCCGCGCGCCGCTGACCACCTACGAGAGCCTCGGGGACGAAGGCCGCGCGCGGGTCGCGAAGATGGTGCCGCTGATGGAGGAGCTCGACCGCATCGTCGACGAGATCGAGGCGCGCCCCGCGGCTGCGGCGGCCGAGTAGGCTCATCGGATATAGGCCGCGCCGTTGAGGTCGATCGTCGCGCCCGTCAAGTGGCGGGCGCGGCCACCGGCAAGGAACACGGCCAGCTCGGCGATATCCGAAGGCGGCACCCATTCCCCCATCGGCAGTCCCGCCGTCACCGCGGCCGCCCCGCCGGTCTTCTCGGCGCTCGCGACCGACATCTGCGTGTCGACCACGCCGGGGGCGATGACATAGGCGAGGATGCCGCGGTCGGCGTAATTGCGCGCGACGGTCTTGGTGGCGGCCGCGATCGCCGCCTTCGACGCGGCATAGGCGATGGCCCCGGGGTTCGACGTCCCCCGCGTCGTGACCCAGCTTCCGATGGCAATCACGGCCCCCGTCCGGCCCGCCTCCAGCCAGTCGCGGACCGCCAGCCGCATCAGCATCGCGGGCGCCTCGACATTGATCGCCATCGAACGCGACCACGCCGTATCCCAAGCAGCGGCGTCATCCTCGATCCCGCCCGCCTGCGCCATGATGCCGGCGTTGTTGACCAGCACGTCGACCGGCCCGCCGACGGCCTCGGTCGCATCCTGCCAAAGCCGTGCCACGGCGGCGCGGTCCGACAGGTCCGCCTGCACGAGCACCGCCTGCTCCGCCGTCGCATCCGCGACCGCCGCCTCGGCCCCGGCGCGGTCGCCGCCGTAATGCGCCACGACCCGCGCGCCCGCGGCGACCATGGCCGTCGCGATGGCCGCGCCGATCCCCTTCGATGCGCCGGTAACGAGGACCGATCTGCCGGCCAGATCGCTCATCGTGCGTCCCGCTTCACGAAGGGCGTCGAGGCGAGCTTGGGGTTGCAGCGCGCATAGGGCGCCGGCATAGCGATCTCGGCGCCCAGCGTCTCGGCCGCCTTCCACGTCCAGTTCGGGTCCCAGAGCATGCCCCGCGCCAGCGCCACCATATCCGCCTGCCCCGTCCGCACGATCGTTTCGGCCTGCACCGGGTCGGTGATCTGCCCCACGGCCATGGTCGGGATGTCCGCCTCGGCCCGGATCTGGGCCGAGAAGTCGAGCTGGTAGCCGGGGCCGGTCTCGATCTTCTGGGATTGGTCGATGCCGCCCGAAGTCACGTCGATCATGTCGCAGCCGCGCGCCTTCAGCTCCCGGCAGAAGGCCGCGGACCCGTCGATGTCCCAGCCGCCTTCGATCCAGTCCGAGGCCGAAAGGCGCACCATCACGGGCTTGTCGTCGGGAAAGGCGTCGCGCACCGCGTCGAACACCTCGAGCGGAAAGCGCATCCGGTTCTCCAGCGCGCCGCCATAGGTGTCGTCCCGGCGGTTGGTCACGGGCGAGAGGAACTGGTGCAGCAGGTATCCGTGTGCGGCATGAAGCTGCACGGTATCGAAACCCGCCCGATCCGCCCGGCGCGCGGCGTCGGCAAAGGCGTCCCGCACGCGGTCCAGGTCGGCAGGGCCCATCGGCTCGGGTGCGGGCCAGCCCGGCAGGTACGGAACCGCCGAGGCCGATTGCGGCTGCCACGCGGCCTCGCCCTCCAGAAGGCCGCCGCCCTCCCACGGGGGGACCGTGTTCCCCTTCCGGCCCGAATGCCCGAGCTGCATGCCGACCCGGCTGTCGCCTACCGACTTGATGAACGACACGATCCGCGCCCAGGCCGCCTCGGTCGCGTCGTCATACATGCCGGTGCAGCCCGGCGTGATGCGCCCGTCGGGTTCGACCCCGGTCGCCTCGGTGAAGATGAGACCGGGACCGGCCGTCGCGAAGCGCCCGAGATTGACGAGGTGCCAGTCCTCGGGGACGCCGTCCGTCGCGGAATACTGGCACATCGGGGCGACCGCGATCCGGTTCGGTACGGTCAGGGCGCGCAACGCGAGGGGCGCGAAGAGGCGTGGGGACAAGGATGACCTCCGATGGATACGATTGACGTTGCCCGGCGGCATCCGTGCGGTATAGTAACTTTTGTGCGTAAAATGAACACGCATGGCAAGACCTGGACAAGCGGAAAAGGAAGACCCCCATGACCAAGCTCGACGTCGCGGCCAGCACCTTTCCCTTCTTGTATTCCCATGACGGCCTCGATGCAGTGAAGCATCTGCACGGCCTCGGCTACGACATCTTCGAGTTGATGATCTTTCCGCCGCATTGCTGGCCGGGCGAATTGAGCGCCGAGCAGCGCCGCGCCTACAAGACCTGGCTCGACGGCGAGGGCGTGCGGCTGTCGTCCTTCTGCTACCCGCTGCTCGACAACAACCCGAACTCAACCGACAAGCTGATGCGGGACTACACGCTCGACCGCTACAAGGAGGCCGTGGATTTCGCCGCCGAGCTGTCCTGCCCCTATGTCATCTCGATCCCCGGCCCGGTCGGCACGCTGATCAACCCGCCGAAGGAGTGGATGCTGAACTGGTATGTCGAGGCCATGCAGGATCTGCTGGGCGACATGAAGGGCACGGGTGTCGAACTTCTGCTGGAGAACGTGCCATTCACCTATCTGCCCTCGGCGCAGGACATGGTCGACACCGCCAAGCTGATCGGCCCCGAGGTCGGCATCAACTACGACGTCTGCAATGGGGCCTTCATCAACGAAGACCCGGCGGCGGCGATCCGCATGATGGGCGACATGGTCAAGAACGTGCACATCTCCGACAGCGGTCCGACCGAATTCAAGCACGACCGGCTGGGCACGGGCATCGTCGAGCCTGGCCCCGCGGCCGAGGCGCTGCGCGACATCGGCTATACCGGCGTGACCGTGATGGAGATCATCACCGACGCGAACCAGCCCGGCGCCGATCCCGATGGTGACATCCAGGCGTCCCACGCGATCCTGGCCGAGGCCGGGTGGGAACCGCTAGGCGCGCGCTAGACCAGTCCCGCCTCGACCGGCAGGACGCAGCCCGTCATGCCCGATGCCGCATCCGACGCGAGGAAATGCGCCACCCGCGCGACGTCCGCTTCGGTCGCCATCCGCCCGAGCGCGGTCTCGGCGTCGAGCGCGGCCAGTGCGTCGTCCACGGGCGGGCCGCCCGTCTCGTGGCGCGCAGCGATCCGGGCGATCAGCGCGTCAGTGGCGATCGGTCCGGGGGCGACGGCATTCACGCGAATACCCGATGGCCCGAGGTCCAGCGCGGCGGACCGCACGATACCGATGACCGCGTGCTTCGACGCCGTATAAAGCGTCTGCGCCGGGTGCGCGCGGTAGCCGTTGATCGATGCCATGGCGACGATGGCCGCATGGTCTGAGCGGGCCAGTGTGTCGGCGCATCCCCCGATCGCCGCCGCGACGCCCCAGGTGTTCACGGCCATGACATGCCGCCATTCCGCGCCGTCGATCTCGCGCAGGCCGCGCCAAGGCGGAACCACGCCCGCATTCGCCACCAGGATGTCGAGCCCGCCCAGCCCGTCCGCGATCCGGGCCATGCCGGCACGCGCATCCTCGCCCGCGAGGTCGAGCGCATGGCCCGGATACCGCCCGTCCGCCCGCTCCAGCGCCTCGGCCAGATCGACGATCGTGACCGTGGCCCCTGCCGCCGCCAGCCGGTCCGCGATGGCCCGCCCGAGGCCCGCCGCCCCGCCGGTCACGATCGCCCGGCGTCCGTCCATGTCTTGTGCTGCGTCCAAACTGAGGCGATCCTTCTTGCGCTCGGAATTCTTTCGTACTTTTGTGCGACATGCGAACCATTGCAAGGAAAACAGCCGTGGCCCCGACGATCACCACGCTCATCCTCGGGGCCGGCGGTATCGGCACGTCCTTTGCGGCGGTGTTCCGGGATGCGGGCGCGACGGTCCATCTGGTGGATCCCGATGCGGGCGCGCGGGATGCAGCGCCGGGCCGGATCGACGCCCATGCCGAGGCGATCGCGCTGTCGAGGCAGTCGAAGGGCGGCGCGGGCGCCGTGCATCTGCATTCCGACATGGCGGAGGGGTTGGCCGCCGCCGATCTGGTCCAAGAATGCGGGCCCGAGGATCTCGATTTCAAGCAAGGCGTCTTTCGCGCGATGCTGGACGGCGCGCGCGCGGACACCGTGCTGGCGACCGCGTCCTCGGCGATCCCGATGTCGCGGATCGTGCCGGACGCGGGCGACCAGCGGCGCTGCCTCGTGGCGCATCCGGTCAACCCGCCGGCTGTGCTCCGGGTGGTGGAGCTCTGCCCCGCACCCGGCACCGATCCCGCGACGATGACCCGTGCGACCGAACTTCTGACCGCCGTCGGGTTCGTGCCGGTCGCTATGCGGCGCGAGGTCGAGGGCTTTCTCCTCAACCGCCTTCAGAGCGCCGTGCTCCGCGAGGCCTACCGGCTGGTGGACGAGGGCGTGGCCGATGTGGATGCGATCGACACCGTGATGCGGCTGGGGCTGGGGCCCCGCTGGGCGCTGTCGGGCCCGTTCGAGACCGCCGAGTTGAATACCCCCGGCGGCATCGTGGCCCATGCCGCGCGGATGGGTCCGGCCTATGCGCGCATCGGGGCCGCGCGCGGCGAGACGGTCGATTGGTATCCCGACCTCGTGGCGCGGGTCGCGGCCGAGCGCGAGACGCTGCGCGCCGGACAGACCCGCCAGGCCCGCCGCGACTGGCGCACCCGCGCGGTCGCCCGGCTGGTCGCGGCCCGCGACGCTCTGATGGACGATCCCGATGGAAGGTGAGTTCGTCTTCGAAGGCCGGTCCGTGCCCTTCCGCCCCGGCCAGACGCTGGCCGCCGCGCTGACGGCGGCGGGCGCGCGACAGTTTCGCGAGACGGCGAGCGGCGGCACACGGGGCGTCTTCTGCGGCATGGGCGTCTGCCAGGATTGCCTGCTGACCGTGGACGGCGCGCCGAACCACCGCGCCTGCATGACGCCGGCGGTGGCGGGGGCCGCGGTCGCGCGCCAGCCTGCCCATCCCGCTCTGGACCCCGGCGCCGAGGTCGCGACGCCGCCCGAGGCGCTCATCCTCGCGCCCGACGTGGCGATCCTTGGCGGCGGGGCGGCGGGCCTCTCGGCCGCGATCGCCGCCGCCGAGGCCGGGGCGGAGGTGGTCCTTCTGGACGAGCGGAAGGTCGGCGGCGGGCAGTATTACAAGCAGCCCGCCGAGCAGCCGATGCTCGACGCCCAGCAGGCCGAGGGCGCGGCACTTCTGCGTGCGGCGTCGCAATCGGGTGCGCGCATCCTCACCGGCGTCGAGACCTGGGGCGCCTTCGACGGCCCCGTTCTGATGGCGCAGGCGGACGGGCGCGCCGTGATCCTCCGCCCGGAGGCCGTGATCGTGGCGACGGGCGCCTATGAGCGGCCGATCATGGTGCCCGGCTGGACGCATCCCGGCGTGATGACGACGGGGGCCGCGCAGACACTCTGGCGCAGCTACCGCGCCCTGCCCGGCGCCCGCGTGCTGGTCTGCGGCTCGGGGCCGCTCAATGTGCAAGTGGCGGTCGAACTGGCCGAGGGCGGCGCCGAGATCGCGGCCGTGACCGACACCGCACCCGCGCCCTGGGCGCGCCCAAGCGCGACGCTGGCGATGATGCGCGCGGACCCGGCATTGGCACGCACGGGGCTGGCTCTGATGACCCGGCTGCGGAGGGCTGGGGCCGCTGTCCGCTACGGCACGCGCCTCGCGCGGATCGTGCCCGCGGGCGAAACGCTAGGGGCCACGCTGGTGGATGCGCGTGGAACGGAGACCACGGTCGAGGTCGACGCCATTTGCATGAACGATGGCTTCCTGCCGCAGAACGAGATCCTGCGCCTTCTCGGGGCCGAGATGCGCTTCGATGCGGCGTTCGGACATCTCCGCTGCGTGCGCGGGCGCGACATGGCCACGAGCGTCGCGGGCGTCTTCGCGGCCGGGGATTGCGCCGGTCTGGGCGGCGCCCCTGCCGCGCGTGTCGAGGGTCGGATCGCGGGACGGGCGGCCGCGCGCTTCGCGGGACATGGCGAGGCAGAAACCAAAGGCGCGTCGGATGTCGCCGAACTCGCGCGGCACCGCCGGTTCCAGGACGCGCTCTGGCGGCTCTACGATCCGGGGCCACAGGCGCTGGACGACATGCCCGGGGAGACGATCATCTGCCGCTGCGAGGAGATCACGCTCGACCGGGCACGCGCCTCGTTGGGGACGGAGGCGGGCCACGCTGGCACCCTGAAGCGCGCAACGCGGATCGGAATGGGCCGCTGCCAGGGGCGGTATTGCGGCCCCGTGGCCGCCCGCCTGGTGGCCGAGGCGAACGGCACCCCGCTGGACGACCGCAGCTTCTACGCACCGCGCGTGCCGGTGAAGCCGGTGGCCATCTCGGCCATCCTCGCGGCCCAAGAGGCGCTGGATGGAGACGCCTGACGTCATCGTCATCGGCGGCGGTATCGTGGGCCAGGTCGCGGCGATCGAGATCGCGGCCACGGGGGCGTCGGTCACGCTGATCGACGCCGGAACAAACGCGGGCTCGACCGCCAATGCCGGGAGCCTGCATGTCCAGATGCAGAGCCGGATCATGCGGCTCAACCCCGAACAGGTGCCCGCGATCGAGGCGTCGCTCCCGCTCTACCGCGCGGCGGTCACGGAGTGGGAGCGGCTGGACCGCGCGCACGGCCCCTTCGGGTTGATGCGCAAGGGCGGGCTGATGGTGGCCGAGAGCGCGGAGCAACTTTCGTTTCTCGAAGGCAAAGCCGAACGCGAGGCGCGGCACGGGCTGGACGTGGACATCCTCGACCGGGACGCGCTCGACCGGATCGCGCCGTGGCTGGGGTCGCACGTGGTGGGCGCCGAGCTGTGTCGCGACGAGGGCAAACTCGACCCGCTGGCCGCCAACCTGGCGCTCCGGGCCGAGGCGCGTCGGCTGGGGGTCCGCATCCTGGCCGACGAAATCGCGGCGCTCGAACCCGGGCCGCGGGTCACCGTTCGGGGGCGCCGCGACACCTATGCCGCCGACCGCGTCGTCGTCGCGGCGAGCTGGGGCAGCGGGCCGCTTCTGGAGTCGCTGGGGCTCGCGATGCCGACATTGGCCGAGCCCTTGCACATGAACATCACCGAGCCCTGCGCCATCGCGGTCGCCCATCTCGTGCAGCATGCCGAGCGGATGATCACCCTCAAGCAATTCGCGTCGGGCCAGATCGTCATCGGGGGCGGCTGGCCCGCACGGGGCCGCGGGCGCGCCGACCCTCCTCAGGTGGATCCCGCGTCGATGCTGGCCAACGTGGCGCTGGCCGGACGGCTGGTCCCGGCCATCGGGCGCATGCGAATCCTGCGGACCTGGGCGGGGATGAACACGACGATCGACGGCATCTCGACGGCGGGGCCGGTGCCCGGTCACCCGCGCGTCGTGGCCGCCGTGCCGGGGGATGCGGGCTATACGCTGGGGCCGCTCGTGGCGCGCATGGCGGCAAGCTTCATCACCGGGGCCGCGCCGCCGGTCGATCCCGCGCCCTATTCGCCGGCGCGCTTCGCGGCCTAGTGGCCGGTTTTGAGCGCGTCGCTGATGTTTTGCGTGGTGGCGAGAAGCTTCGGCAGGATCGTCTCGATCATCTGCTCGACCGGCATCCGCATGCTGGGCACGCCGACATTGATCGCGCCGACCAGTTCGCCCGAGCTCATCCGGACGGGGACCGAGATCGAGATGAGGCCGATCTCCAGCTCCTGATCGACCAGCGACCAGCCCTTCTGACGCACCTCTTTCAGGACGCGGCGGAACTTGGATTTCTGGGTGATCGTATGCTCGGTCATCTTCTCGAGCTCGATCTCCTCGATCATCGCGTCCCAGTTCTCGGCAGGCGTATTCGCCAGAAGGACGCGGCCGTTGGCCGTGCAATGCGCCGGGAAGCGCGCGCCGACCGAGATGCCGACCGAGATGATGCGGTGATACTGCGTGCCGCCGACATAGACGACGTCGAACTTGTCGAGGATCGCGGCCGAGACGCTTTCCTGGATGTCGTCGGAGAGGTGGGCGATGAAGGGGCGGGCGATGTCCCAGACGCCCTTCGACGACAGGATCGAATAGCCAAGCTCCAGCACCTGCGGCGTCAGGTCGAAAAGCTTGCCGTCGGTGACGGCATAGCCCTCGTGGACCAGCGTCAGAAGGATGCGGCGCGCGCCCGCGCGGGTGTTGCCGGTCTCGGTCGCGACCTGGCTCAGCGTCATCTTGCGGCCGGTCCGGTTGAACGCACGCAGCACCTCGAGCCCACGGGCCAGCGAATTGACGTAGTCGCGCGGATTGACCGAGGGGTCGTCCTCGCCCGCGTCGCTGCGCCCGCCCGACATCAGCCCCGCAGCGGGGAACGTCTTCTCGCCCGCGTCCCGCGCGACGTCGTCCTTTCCGAATTCCTGTCCCATAAAATTCTTCCCGTCCCGAAGATTTAGCGGTCTCATAGCGATGCGTGCGCGTCCCTACCAGATCGGAGCCGGGTTCGCCGCCCCGAAAATCCTCCTTGCCAGACGCGGCTCCGCAGGTGTTATATCGCACATCGGTGCGCTATGTGAACTTTGATCCAGGGAGCAAACGAATGAAGAATATGATGATCGGTCGCCGTACGGCGCTGAAGGGACTGGCGGCAACGACCGCGATTACGGCCTTGCCGCGCGCGGCGATGGCGCAGGAGACGACGCTGCGCTGGTGGTCGCCGCAATCGGCGCCCGCGCAGGTCGCGGCTTACGAATCCCAGATCGCGGCCTTCGAAGCGGCCAACCCCGGCGTGAGGGTCCTCTTCGAGACGACCTCGGACGAGGGCTATGCGCCGCAACTCGCCGCCGCCTTCTCGTCGGGCGAGGTGCCGGACATCGTCACGCACCTGCCGTCCTTCGCGGTCCAGTCCTACTACTCCAACGGCCTCGTCGCGCCCTTCAACGACGTGATCGAGATGATCGGGCCGGACGACTACTACGACGGCGCCAACGAGGTCTTCAAAGCCGCCGACGGCAACTATGTCGGCACGGGCATCGGCAATTCGGCGGCCAACATGCTGTGGCTGCGGACGGACCTGATGGAAGAGGCGGGCGTCGACGGCGCGCCCGAGACTTGGGACGAGCTGCGCGCCGCCTGCCAGGCGATGCAGAAGAACGGCATCTACGGCGCACCCCTGCCCTATGGCGCGAACTCGATGACGACGCTGATCTTCTCGGGCGTGATCCACCAGGCGGGCGGCCAGATCTTCGACACCGACCTCAACGTCGCCATCGACAGCCAGGCCACGCGCGACGCGCTGGAATGGTACGCCTCCATGCGCGAGCTATGTCCGCCGGGTGCGACGAACTATTCCTGGGGCGAGGCAATCACCGCCTTCGTGTCGGGCGCCACGGCGACGGGAATCTACACCGGCCGCGTTCTCGGCAACGTCAACGCGCAGAACCCGCCGATCGCGGACCACATCACCTGCGTGCGTTATCCGACGAAATCGGCCGATATCGCGCCCTGGACGTTCAACGACTTCCCGTCGGTCTTCATCCCGGCGCAGTCGGCCAATATCGACCTGGCCAAGCAGTTCGCGGCATCGCTGTTCAATCCCGACGGCTATATCCAGCAGCTTCATGCCGCGCCGGGCCACGTCCTGCCGGTTCTGAAGTCGATCAACGAGAACCCACAATACCAGGCCAACGAGATCATCCAGAAGTACCCCCAAGAGGTCGATCTGATGTCGCAGGCCGCCGCGGGCGGGTTCAACCTGGGCTACGAATCGCCCGCACATCCGTCGAACGACAAGGCCGGCGAAGTGGTCGGCTCGGGCGTGATCGCGCAGATGGTCCAGCGGGTCGTCCTCAACGACGAGAACGCCGACCAGGTCATCGGCGAGACGGCGCAGGCCATCGAAGCCATCATGAACGGCTGATACGCTCACGACGGGGCCGCCCAATCGCGGGCGGCCCCGCAACCCCGCGCTGGATACCCATGGCCCGAACCCAACAGACCCTGCTCGAGCGGCGCTATGCGCTTCTCGGCCTTGCGCTCATCGCGCCGACGGTCCTCGTGTTCTGCGCGGTCATCGTCTACCCGCTGATCTCGGCGGTCTATCTGTCGCTCTTCTCGATCTTCACGCCGACGCTCGAAGGGGCATGGGTCGGGCTCGACAACTACCGCGCGCTTCTGGCGGGCGGCGAGTTCTGGTCGGCCCTTCGCGTCAACCTGATCTGGACGGTCGGCACGCTGACGTTGCAGATCGTCGCGGGCGTTGGCATGGCGCTGATCCTGCACCAGAACATCTGGTTCCGCAGCCTCGCGCGGTCGCTGATCCTCTTTCCCTATTTCATCTCGACGGTCGTCGCCGTGCTGGTCTGGAAATGGCTCTTCAACGACCTCTACGGCATCCTCAACCACCTGATGATGACCGCGGGGCTGATCGACTTTCCGATCGACTACCTCGGCACGATGCCCAATGCGCTGGTTTCGGTGATCCTGGTGGGCGCGTGGAAGTACTTCCCCTTCGTCGTGATCGCCGTGCTCGCCCGGCTCCAGAGCATTCCCGACGCGCTCTACGAGGCGGCCCGGATCGATGGCGCGGGGCCGATCGCGCGGTTCTTCGACGTCACGCTGCCGCAGCTGCGCGAGGTGCTGGTCGTCATCGTGATGCTGCGCGCGATCTGGGACTTCAAGGAATTCGACCTGATCTTCCTGTTGACCGGCGGCGGCCCCGTCACCTCGACCGAGACGCTGCCGCTCCTCGTCTACAAGGAGGCATTCGCCCTCAACCAGATGGGCATGGCCTCGGCCTACGCGGTCGTCATGATGATGATCATGCTGGTCTTCATGATCGTCTATATCCGGCGCACCCGGTCGGAGGACGCGGCATGATCCGGCGCGTCGCCTTCAACCTGTTTGCATGGTCGATCGTGCTGGCCGTGGCCTTCCCACTCTTCTGGATGCTCGTCACGTCAGTGAAGCCGCAATTCGAGCTCTTCCGTCGTCCTCCGACGATCCTGCCCGAGACCTGGACCTTCGAGCATTACGTCAACCTGCTGACCGAGACGCGCTTCCTGAACTACTTCTGGAACTCGGTGATCCTGTCGACGATGACCACCTTCGTCGTCGTGGCCATCGCGACCGTCGGCGCCTACAGCCTCGTGCGGTTCCGCTACCGGGGGCGCGAGACGCTCGCGTTCCTTGTGCTCTTCACCTACCTGTTGCCATCGGTCGTGCTGATCCTGCCGCTCTACCTGATGCTGGTGAAGCTTGGGCTGTCGAACACGATCACGTCCCTCGTGATCGCCTACACGACCTTCGCCCTGCCCTACGCGCTCTGGCTTCTGCGGTCCTTCATGGCGGGCATTCCCGAGGACCTCGAATCCGCCGCCCTCGTCGACGGCGCGACCCGCATGGGGGCGTTCCGGGACGTGATCCTGCCGCAGCTCCTGCCGGGGATCATATCGACGGCGCTCTTCACCTTCATCCTGTCGTGGAACGAGTATCTTTACGCCCTCGTCCTCGTGAATTCCGACGAGGCACGGCCGCTCACGACCGGCGTGATGAACATGCTGATCTCGTCCTTCAACATCGAATGGTCGCTGCTCATGGCGGCATCCGTGATGATGAGCGTGCCGCTCATCATCGTCTTCGCCTTCCTCCAGAGTTACCTGACCCGCGGCTTCGGCGCGGGCGGGGTCAAGGGATAAGCCATGGCCGACGTCACCTTCACGAAGGTCCAGAAGAAATTCGGAACCTTCACCGCCGTCCCCGGCCTCGACCTCGACATCCGCGAGGGCGAGTTCGTCTCGCTGCTGGGTCCGTCGGGCTGCGGCAAGACGACGACGCTGCGGATGCTGGCGGGGCTCGAGTTTCCGACCTCGGGCGAGATCCGGATCGGCGACCGGGTCGTTAACGACGTGGCACCCGGCCAGCGCGATATCGCGATGGTCTTCCAGTCCTACGCGCTTTATCCCCACATGACCGTGGCCGAGAACATCGCCTACCCCCTGAAGAAGCGCGGCGTGGCCAAGGCCGAGCGCCACGAGATGGTCGCGCGGACGGCCGAGATGCTGCAGATCACGCCGCTTCTGGCGCGCAAGCCGAAGGAGCTGTCGGGTGGCCAGCAGCAGCGGGTTGCGCTCGGTCGGGCGCTGGTGCGCGACCCGAAGGTGTTCCTTCTCGACGAGCCCTTGTCGAACCTCGATGCCAAGCTGCGCGGCTACATGCGCGGCGAGCTGATCGAACTGCACCAGCGGCTGGGGCGGACGATGGTCTACGTCACCCACGACCAGCTCGAGGCGATGACGATGTCCGACCGGATCGCGGTGATGGAGGGCGGCAAGCTCCAGCAATTCGCGCCGCCACAGGACGTCTACCGCGAGCCGGCGAACCGCTTCGTCGCGGGCTTCATCGGGACGCCCGGCATGACGCTGATCGACGGCGAGTTGGCCCGCAACGGCGCAGATTGGCGCTTCGATGCGCCGGGCATCTCGGTGCCCGCGCTCGAGCTGGGCGACCAGGCCGAGACCGGGCCCGCCGCCATGGGCCTGCGTCCCGAGGCGCTGACCATCGGGACGGGAGACATCGCCGCCGAGATCCAGCTGGTCGAGCAGACCGGCCACGAGAACATCGTGATCGTCCGCGTCGGCGAAATTCGCCTGACGGGACGCACCCAGCCGCATCAGGTCTGGTCGCCCGGCGACCGCGTCGGCATGGCCATCGACCCCGACATGACCCATTTCTTCGCCGCCGGTCCGACCGGCGCCCGCCTCAACGCCCCCCTGCCGCCGCGCGCCGATCCGGCGGCGACCTCCGCACCCATGCTGAAAGAGATGACATCGTGAACCGCGACTCCATCAACTGGGCCGGCCCGATGCCGGCCGTCACGACGTCCTTCAAGGCCGATCTGAGCATCGACGAGGCGGGCTTCATCGCCAATATCGAGCGGCTCTACGACGCGGGCGCGACGGGGATGGTCGTCGCGGGCTGTACCGGCGAGTTCTGGGCCCTGAGCTTCGAGGAGCGGGCGCATCTGGCCAAGCTGGCCGTCGCCGCCAGCGCCGGGCGGGGTCCCGTCATCCTCGGGACGGGCGCTGTGCGCGAAGACGAGGTGATCGACCAGATCCATGCCGCCAAGGCCGTCGGCGCGGACGGCGTCCTCGTGCTGCCGCCCTATTTCGCGATGGTCACCGATGACGAGATCGTCGCTCATTTCGCCGCCGTCGACGCGCAATCCGTGCTGCCGATCGTGCTCTACAATATCCCGGCCTGCGCCGTGAACGCGATCACGCCCGAGGTGGCGGACCGCGCCGCAGACCTGCCGAACGTGGTCGCCATCAAGGAATCGAGCGGCGACTGGAACAACTTCCACGCCACGCTGACCCGCGTGCGCGACCGGATCCGGGTGTTCTGCGGCCCCTCTTCGGTCTTCGGCGTGCCCGCGACGCTGGCCGGAGCGGACGGTCTGATTGACTGCTTCCCGAACGTCTGGGCGCCGGGATGCCTCGATCTCTGGCACGCCACTAAGGCCGGGCGGCTGGACGAGGCGTGGGCCTTGCAACGCCACGGCGAGCGGATGACGGACGTCTTCACCTCCGACGGGCTAACGCTCTACCCGGCGACGAAGGCGGTGATGAACCATATTGGCGTGCCCGGCGGGGGCCATATGCGGCCGCCCTACCGCGATCTTTCGGGTGCGCTGCTCGACCGGCTGATCGACGATGTGACGACGCTGTCGCTGCCCCGGGCCAAGAGCGCCTAAACCACCGCAGGAGGAGAGGACCGAGATGGATCTGGGATTGAAGGGCAAACGCGCCGTCGTGACCGCCGCGAGCCGCGGGCTGGGCCTCGCCACGGCCCGCTCGCTCGCCGCCGAGGGCGTGGACGTCGTGATGAACGCGCGCGGCGAGGAGGCGCTGAGCGATGCCGCCGCCGAGATCCGCGACACCTTCGGGACCGACGCGATCCCGGTGGCCGCCGATTTCAATACTGACGAGGGCCGCGCGGCCCTGATGGACGCGGCGGGCGAGGTCGACATCCTCGTGAACAACCCCGGTGTCCGCCAGGTCCCCACCCCGTGGGAGGAGATCACGCCCGACGACTGGCGCTATTGGCTGGAAGTCCACTTCCTGTCCTCGATGCAGATGATTCAGGCCGTGGCGCCCGGCATGAAGGCCCGCAAGTTCGGGCGGATCGTCAACATGTCGGTCAGCTTCATCAAGTTCCCGCAGGTCGGCTTCGCGCACAGCCACGCGGCGCGACTGGCGCTGTCGGGTGCGACGGCGGCGATGACGCGCGACCTGATCGGGCACAACGTCACGATCAACACGGTCTGCCCCGGTCTCTTCGACACGGATGCGCTGCACACCAACCTGCATGGCCATGCCAAGCGCGGCAACACGACCTACGAAGCGATCGTTCAGGACCGGAAGGACACCTGCCCCGCCGGCCGCTTCGCCGATCCGTCGGAATGCGGCGATCTGATCGCCTATCTCTGCTCGGCGCAGGCGGGCTTCATGTCGGGCCAGAACATCGTCAATGACGGCGGCGTCTACCAGGGCCTTTTCTGATGGCGAAGGTCGCGCTCGTGTCGGGGGGCGGGCGCGGACTCGGGGCCGCCATCACGGAGGCCCTTCTCGGCGCCGGTTGGTCCCTCTCGCTGGGGCTGCGCGATCCCGGACAGGCCGCGCGGTTCGGCGCGGATCCCGACCGCCTCCACGTCGCGCGCTTCGACGCCATGGATCCCACGAGCGTTGCCCCCTGGGTCGATGACACCCATGCGCGGTTCGGCCGAATCGACGCGTTGGTCAACAATGTCGGCATCATGCGGATGGTCGATTTCGACACGGGCTCGGAGGACGATCTCGACGCCATGTGGGACGTCAACGCCAAGGCCCCCTTCCGCCTGATCCGCGCCGCCCTGCCCCATCTGCGCGCCTCAGGCGAAGGCCGCGTGATCAACATCGCGTCGACCGACGCCAAGCGCTACCGCGGCGGCACCTCGGTCGGCTACGCGATGACCAAGCACGCGCTGCTCGCGATGACGCAGGCCGTGCGTCACGCCGGCTGGGACGACGGCGTGCGCGCGACCGCGATCTGCCCCGGCGCGATCGACACCGAGATGGTCGCCGACCTGCCCGGCACCACGCCGAAGCCCGACCGCTTGCAGCCCGAGACGGTGGCGTCGATGGTGGCGTTCATCCTGTCGCTGCCCAACCAGGCGAGCGTGCCGGAGTTCATTTCCAACACCCGACTGGAGACCGTCATATGACCGACGATCCGCGCATCAACGACGAGCTGGCCGCCTGGGATCGCGACAACCTGCTGCACCCGGCGACCCACACGGCGATGCATGCCCGCGGCGAGAGCCCGACGCGGATCGTCACGCGCGGCGAAGGGTCCTGGATCGAGGATCGCGACGGCAACCGGATGCTGGACGCCTTCGCAGGTCTCTACTGCGTCAACGTCGGCTACGGGCGCACGAAGATCGCCGACGCGATCGCCAAGCAGGCCCACGAGATGGCCTATTACCACGCCTATGCGGGCACCGCGTCCGAGCCCGC
Source organism: Jannaschia halovivens (assembly GCF_046452375.1). NCBI lineage: Bacteria > Pseudomonadati > Pseudomonadota > Alphaproteobacteria > Rhodobacterales > Roseobacteraceae > Jannaschia > Jannaschia halovivens. The sequence continues at coordinate 645,557 of NZ_JBKFDJ010000001.1, forward strand.
GATCCGGCTGGCCAAGATGGTGATGGATCGCGCGCCCGACCACATGGCGCGGGTCTATTTCGGCCTGTCGGGGTCGGATGCGAACGAGACGAACATCAAGCTTGCCTGGCACTACCAGATCCTGCGCGGCAAGCCCGAGAAGACCAAGATCATCAGCCGCTGGCGGGGCTATCACGGGTCGGGGCTGGTCTCGGGCTCGCTGACGGGGCTGAAGGGCTATCACGAGCGGTTCAACCTACCGCTCCAAGGATTCCTTCACACCGAGACGCCGCATTACCTGCGCCGCCCGGAAGCGGACATGAACGCGGCCGATCACCTCGACTGGCTGATCGGCGAGCTGGAGGCGCTGATCGCACGCGAGGGCCCCGACACCATCGCGGCCTTCGTCGGTGAGCCTATCATGGGTACGGGCGGGATCATTCCGCCTCCCGAGGGATATTGGGCGCGCGTGCAGGAGGTGTTGGCGCGCCATGATATCCTGCTGATCGCCGACGAGGTGGTCACGGGCTTCGGTCGTATGGGCACGATGTTCGGCTCAATTCGCTACGGCCTGAAGCCCGATTTCATGACGATCGCAAAGGGCCTCACCTCGGCCTACGCGCCGCTTTCGGGGTCGATCATCGGGGATCGCGTCTTCGAGGTGCTGATGGACGGCAGCGACGAATTCGGGCCGCTCTATCACGGCTGGACCTATTCGGCGCACCCGGTCTCGGCGGCGGCGGGCATCGCCACGCTGGAGCTGGTGGACGAGCTGGACCTCGTGGCCAACGCGGGCCGGATGGGCCCTTACCTCCTGGAGCGGCTGACCGAGGCCGCGGCGGACCATCCGAACGTGGCCGAAGTGCGCGGCGACGGTCTGCTGGTCGCCGTCGAGCTGATGGAGGACGTGGGCGCGCGGACCTGGTTCCCGACCGCGAGCGTCGCGCCGAAGGTCTCGGCCGCGATGCTGTCGCGCGGGGTGATCGGGCGGGCGATGCCGCAATCCGACATCCTCGGGTTCTCGCCGCCCCTCTCGGTCACGCGCGAGGAGATCGACATCATCGCGGACACGCTGCGGGCAGCCTTGTGGGAGGTGCTGCCCTGAACCCAGACGCGCCCTGGACCACGCCCGAGGCCGAATGGCGCCGCGATGTCGAACGCGTGCGCGCGGGGCGGCGGCTGGCACCGGATCGCTGGCCGGACGGCGCACGCTGCGCCTTCGCGCTGTCATTCGACTGCGATCACGAGACGTTCGAGCTGGGCGCGGGCCGCGCGGCCATCGGGCGGCTGGCCTGGGGCGAGTTCGGGCGGCGTGCGGGCCTGCCCCGGGTGCTGGCCACCCTCGCCCGCCATGACGTGCGCGCGACGATGTTCCTGCCCGCGGTGGCCGGCCTGATCGATCCGGGTGCCGTCGCCGCGCTGACGGACCCCGGCCACGAGATCGGCGTCCACGGCTGGATCCACGAGAACAACTCGAAGCTCGATCGCGCCACCGAACGCGACCTGATGATCCGCGCCCGCGATGCGCTGCGGGAGATGACGGGGACGGAGCCCATTGGCCACCGCGCCGCGAACTGGGACCTGAGCACGAACACGGTGGAGCTGGTGGCGGAGCTGGGCTTTGCCTATGACAGCTCGCTGATGGCCGACGACACCTGCTACGAGCTGCTGTCCGACGGCACGCCCACCGGCGTCGTCGAGATCCCCGTCGACTGGGTGCGCGACGATGCGGTCTACCTTCTCTTCAACCGCGATCCGCCGACCCGGCCCTGGACCCCGCCCGAAGCCGTATTCGACATCTTCCGCCGCGAGTTAGACGCGGCCTTCGACGAGGGCGGGCTCTGCCAGCTCGTCATGCATCCCTTCGTGATCGGCTACCGCTCGCGGATATGGATCCTCGACGAACTGATCGCCCACGCGAAATCCCGCGGCGCGGTCTGGTTCCCGACCCATGCGGAGCTAGCCGCCTGGGTCACGTCGGACGCCGCCTACGCCTGAAGCGCGGCAATCCGGTCGAGGCCACGCGCGGCGAAGGGGATCAGCGCCTCGGCCTCGGCCACGACCTTCGGCGAGTAGCTGCCCTCGGCATCGAGGATATTCACCGTCGCCCCGACCGTCCCGCCCCGCACGACCGGCAGGTTGACCACCGCGCCGCAGCCGAGCGACCCGATCAGCGCGTGGTCGGGAAAGACCTGCGCGATCTCGGCCAGCGTCTGCGCCACGAACACCTCGCCATCGGTGACGACGCGGGCGAACCAGTCGTTCATCTCGATCGGCTTGGTCCCCGAGGTCGGATAGGCCTCCGGGTGGCTGGTGAAGGCGCGCCGCGCCTCCATCGCATCGAGATCCACCGTCATGATCGTGAAGAGGCGCGCGGGCACGCGGCCGCGGGTCAGGGCCATGAGCGCCGCGTAGACGTCGTCGGGCGTGGTCGCCTTGGACAAGGCGGTGTCGAAGGCGTCAGGCTGCATCGAACCCCTCCGCTCCGCCGGACGCGGCATAAAGCTCACGGGCATAGGGATCGGTGAAGGCGCCGTCGTGCAGGGCCGATGACGGCGCCACCTCGACCACGCGGCCATGGCGCATCACGGCCAGCCGGTCGCACATGAAGCCCACGACGTGCAGGTTATGCGTCACCATCAGGTAGGTCAGATTATGTTCGCGTCGCAACCGCTTCAGAAGGTTCAGGATCTCCGCCTGGACCGAGACGTCCAGCGCCGAGGTCGGCTCGTCCAGCAGCAGCACCTTCGGCTCGAGCATCAGCGCGCGGGCGATGGCCACGCGCTGGCGCTGCCCGCCCGAAAGCTGGTGTGGAAAGCGGAACCGGAACCGCGCATCGAGGCCGACGGATTCCAGCACCTCGACCACGCGTGCGCCGCCCCCCGGCGCGCCGTGGATCACAAGCGGTTCGGCCAGCGTCGCGTCGATGGTCTTGCGCGGATGAAGCGAAGCATAGGGGTCCTGGAACACCATCTGGCAGACGCGCGAAAAGGCGCGGTCCGGACCATGGCCGCGGGGTGTGCCAAGCACGTCGATCCGTCCCTCCCATTCCGGCGCGATGCCCGCGATGGCCTTCAGGATGGTGGACTTGCCCGACCCGGATTCGCCCACCAGCGCGAAACTCTCGCCCTCGGGGATGGCAAGCGATACGTCGTGCACGACCGGCACGCCGCCATAGCCGATGGTCAGGTCGCGAAGTGCGATGGCGGTCATGTTCCCTCCCACGCGCTGCGGTCGAGAACGGGCAGGAACTCGCGCGTCTCGTTCATCCGGGGCGCGGCGGCGAGCAGGCCCTTGGTGTAGGGATGCTGCGCCGCCGCCATGTTGACCGCATCGAAGCTCTCGACCACCTCGCCCGCGTTCATCACCAACACGTGGTCGCAATAGCGCGCCACGAGGTCGAGGTCGTGGCTGATGAGGATCAGACCCATCCCGTTCTGCACGATGAGGTCGTTGATGAGGTCCATCACCTGCGCCTCAACCGACACGTCGAGTGCCGAGGTCGGCTCGTCCGCGATCAGGAGGTCCGGCTCGGGGATCAGCATCATCGCGATCATCACGCGCTGGCCCATGCCGCCCGATACCTCGTGCGGATACATCTGCATCACACGCTCGGGGTCGTTGATGCGCACCTTTTCGAGCATCTCGAGGACACGGCTGCGCAGCTTCGCCCGGCTCATGCGCGCGCCGTGCACGGTCAGCGCCTCGGCGATCTGGTCGCCCATGGTCATGACCGGGTTCAGCGAGAACTTCGGGTCCTGCATCACCATCGAGATGCGCGCGCCCCGGATCGCGCGCATCTTTCGGCCCGAGAGACCGGTCAGCTCCGTCCCGTCGAAGGCGATCCGGTCCGCCGTCACGCGCCCCGGCGGGCGGATCAGGCGCAGGATCGCGCGACCGGTCAGGGACTTGCCCGACCCGCTTTCGCCCACGATCCCGAGGCGCTCGCGCCCCATGGCGAAGGACACGCCCTTCACGACCTCGGTCGGGCCGTCGGGCGATGGGAAGGACACCCGGAGGTTGTCGACCTTGAGGAGCGGGCCGCTCATCGGTCGGAGCTGTGCTTGGGGTCGAGCACGTCGCGCAGGCCGTCGCCCAGAAAGCAGAAGCCCAGCGATACGATGATGATCGCGAAGCCCGGCATGGTCGCGACCCACCACTGGTCGAGGATGTAGCTGCGCCCGCGCGAGATCATCGCCCCCCATTCCGGCAGCGGCGGCTGCGCGCCCAGCCCGAGGAACCCGAGCCCCGCCGCGATCAGGATGATGCCCGCCATGTCGAGCGTGACGCGGATAATCATCGACGAGTAGCAGAGCGGCAGGACATGGTTGAAGATCACCCGCGCCGAGGACGCGCCCTGGATCTGGACGGCCGATATGAACTCAGCGCCCCGGAAGGTCAGGACTTCGGATCGGGCGATACGCGCATAGGGCGGCCAGGCGGTGATGGCGATGGCGATGACGGCGTTCTCGATGCCCGGCCCGAGGGCCGCGACGAAGGCCAGCGCCAGGATCAGCTTCGGCATCGACAGGAACATGTCGGTGATCCCCATCAGCACCCGGTCGATCCAGCCGCCGAAATAGCCCGAGACCGCCCCGACAATGAGGCCCAGCGGTGCCGTGATGACCGCCACGAGGACCACGATCAGGAGCGTGATGCGCGCGCCGTAGACGACCCGGCTATAGATGTCGCGACCGAGTTCGTCCGTACCCATCCAATGCGCGCCCGAGGGCGGCAGGAGGCGGTCGCCCAGCTCCTGCGCGTTGGGCGGGTAATGCGCGACCCATGGCGCAAACAGGGCCGTCAGGACGAGCGCGATGATGATGAAGAGCCCGAGGGCCGCCAGCGGGTTGCGAAGCAGTGCACGCGTCAACGCATAGCTGCGCCCGGCATTCGCCTGGAGCCGCGAGGCGGGCGTCGTGTCGGTCAGCCATCGGACGGCGGAGAAGGCCATGACGCGTCCCTAGCGGCTGCGGGCGTCGAGCACGCGATACAGCATGTCCGACCCCTTGTTGATGACGATGAAGACGGTCCCGATCACCAGCGTGGCCCCGAGGACCGCGGCCATGTCGGCGTTGAGGAGCGCGTTCGTCAGGTAGTTGCCGATGCCCGGCCAGGAGAACACGATCTCGATTAGGACCGAGCCCTCCAGCAGCGACGCGTAGCTGAGGCCGATCACCGTGATGATCGGGATGCGGATCGGGCGGAAGGCATGGACCCAGATGACGCGCCACTCGCTCATGCCCTTGACGCGGGCGGTGGTCAGATACTCCTGCCCCAGCTGGTCCAGCATCAGGGACCGGGTCATCCGCGAGATGTAGGCGAGGCTGTAGAAGCCGAGGATCAGCGCGGGCAGGACCATGTGATGCGCGGCGTTGCGGAACACGTCCCATTGTCCGTCGAGGGCCGCGTCGATCAGCATCACGCCCGTCATCGTCGGCACGAGCCCCTCGTAGAAGATCGAGAGCCGCCCCGGCGGCGCGGCCCAGCCGAGCCCTGCGTAGAACACCGCCAGCGCCACCAGCCCCAGCCAGAACGCCGGCACCGCGTAGCCCACCAGCCCGAGGACGCGGATCACCTGGTCGACCCACGAGCCTTGCCGATACGCCGCGAGCACCCCCATCGGCAGGCCGAGCGCCACGCCCACGATCAGGCCGATCGTCGCCAGCTCGAAGGTCGCTGGCACGACGCGTCCCAGATCCTCGATGACCGGGCGGCCCGTTGTGATCGACATGCCCAGATCGCCGCGCAGCACGTCGCCTACATATGTCGCGAACTGCACCAGCAGCGGATCGTCGAGCCCCATCTCGGCCCGGACCTGGTTGTAGGTCTCGATCGTCGCCCGCTCGCCCACCACGGCCAGCACCGGGTCGATCGGCATGACGCGCCCGATGAAGAACGTGATCGCCATCAGCCCGAGGAAGGTCAGCATGATCACCAGCGTCATCGCCCCCGCCCGCATCGCGCGGTCGGCGCCGCGGGATCGCGACGTGCCCATCCGCGCGGATGGCGAGCTCGTGACGGCGGTCTCGGCGCTCATGACGGTCCTCTTGTTCGCTATAAGAACGAAAGTTCAGATAATTCTTGGATTGCGCAAGCGCTTTTGGTTTAGTCGGACGAATTAAGTCGGACCGGACACGCGAGGGGCGGATCGCCCGCCCGGCCGCGTCTCCGGCATCCCCCTGACAGGAGAGAGAACCCCATGCGTTTCATCCGATCAACCATTCTGGCCAGTGCGCTGGTCTTGCCGATGGGTGCGCCGGCCCTGCTGGCCGAGACGCCGGACAACATGCTGGTGGTCGCGCAGAACATCGACGATATCGTCGCACTCGACCCCGCACAGGCCTACGAGTTCACCGCGGGCGAGCTTCTGACCAACATCTACGACCGTCTCGTGCAGTACGATGCCGAGGATCCGACGGTCCTCGCCGCCGGTCTGGCCGAAAGCTGGGAGACGGATCCCGAGACCAAGACGATCACGTTCGAGCTGCGCGATGCGACCTTCCATTCGGGCAATCCCGTGCGGGGCGAGGACGTGGTGTTCTCGTTCAAGCGCGTGGTCGACCTGAACCTGAACCCCGCCTTCATCCTGACCCAGCTCGGCTGGACGCCCGAGAATGTCGAGGAGATGGTGACTGCCGACGGCAACACGGTGACGGTGCAATATGCCGGGGACTATTCGCCCGCCTTCGTGCTGAACGTGCTGGCCGCCCGCCCCGCCTCGATCGTCGACAAGGCCCTCGTGATGGCCAACGAGGTGGACGGCGACCAGGGGAACGCCTGGCTGAACCAGAACTCCGCCGGCACCGGGCCGTTCATGCTGGCCGGGTATCGCCCGTCGGAACTCGTGCGCATGACGGCCTATGACGACTACTTCAAGGAAGGCCCCAAGATCGAGCAGGTGGTGATCCGCCACACGGTCGAGCCCGCGACCCAGCAGCTCCTGCTCGAGCAGGGCGACGTCGACATGGCGCGGAACCTGACGCCCGACCAGGTCAATTCCATGAGCGGCGACGGCGCGCGGGTCGAGGTCTTCCCGCAGGCCGCAATCCACTTCCTCGTCTTCAATCAGAACGTCCCCGAACTGACGAGCGAGGCGCTCTGGGAAGCGTCTCGCTACCTCATCGACTACGAGGGGATGACCGACACGTTCCTCAAGGGCCAGATGGAGATCCACCAGTCGTGGTGGCCCAAGGGCTTCCCGGGTGCGGTGACCGACACGCCCTACAGCTACGACCCCGAGAAGGCGCGCCAGATCCTCGAGGAGGGTGGCGTCGAGCTTCCGATCAACGTGACGCTCGACACGATCGCGGCGCAACCCTTCACGGACATGGCGCAGGCGATCCAGAACACCTTCGCCGAGGTCGGCATCAACTTCGAGATCACCAGTGCGACGACCGCGCAGATGATCACCAAGTACCGCGAGCGCAAGCACCAGGCGGCGATGCTCTACTGGGGTCCGGACTTCATGGATCCGCATTCCAACGCCAAGGCGTTCTCGTACAACTCCAACAACGATCAGGACGCCTATGCCGCGACGACCACGTGGCGGAACTCCTGGGCCGTGCCCGAGGAGCTCAACGAGATGACGCGCGCCGCGCTGGAGGAGAGCGACCCCGCCGCGCGCGAGGCGATGTACACCGACCTCCAGCTCCGCATCCAGGAGACCTCGCCGATCATGATCATGTTCCAGGCGTCCTACCAGGTCGGCATGGCCGAGAACGTGTCCGGCTACGTCAACGGTGCCACCTCGGACTTCGTGTTCTACCGGCTGGTCGAGAAGAACTGATCGCTCCGGCGCGACGTGGAGGGGGGCGGTCCGGGAGGGCCGCCCCTTTTGCTTTGTCGGTGCCGGACTGCGCGACGCGAGCGGAGCGCGACGTGCCCTCGGGTTCGCTCGGGTCAGGAGTTCCAGATGGGATTGGCTGGGGTATGGCTGCGGTGCGGGACGAAGCCGGCATTCGAACTTCAAGGGGATTGAAGGAAAATTACCCCGCTTTCGTCCGGGTCGGAAGGAATGACGACGACGATATCCTCATCAGCGGATGCGAAGAAAATACCTAATAGTTCCCCAAAGAGAATCTTATCGGCATCGTTTGTAAGTCCCCTCAAACAGTCCTTTCCGTCGATAAGCGTTGCGGTATCCCAGAAATTCGCTGAGAGCGGCTCGCCTCAAATTCGACCATCGACTCGTGTCGCGTCCAGAGGGAGTGGTTTGAGAACTGCCCTGTTTGCGCAGACGTTCGTACGACAATATGTGCGGGAACGTCGAAGAGCGCGACAGACGGTCCGAGACCGAAAACACTTGTGCAGCTCGACAATACGCTCACGTCTTCTTGGCCGAATATCTCCATTAGGACCGCCCTGATATGGGCCTCTGGTCCGCAACCAGACAGGGTCAATACAAAGAGACAGAGAAGCTTAGAACCCATAATTCAGATGATGTTGTCCCCCCTAAGACATTGCAAGGTCACCTACGAGTAGCGCAAAGCTATGTACGACGTGGGCTCGAAGCGCCCGTTGCGCATGTTCGGCCAAATGGAACGCCCCCGTCGCGTCTCGATGAGAAAGGGCGACCGTCAAGGCCGCCCCTCCGAGGTCCCGAGGCGCGCGCGCGTCACTCCACCACGGTCAAATCCTGCCAGCCGCTCGTCAGCGCCTCGCCGCCGCCGGGACGGGCCACGATGCAGTCCTCGACGCGGGCAGAGAAGTCGCCTTCCTGGAAGATCGAAGGCTCGATGGTGAAGATCATGCCCTCCTCGACCGGGGTCTCGTCACCGGCGGTCAGGAACGGCGGCTCGTGGACGTCCCAGCCGATGGCGTGGCCCAGGCGGTGGCGGAACTTGTCGCCGTAGCCCGCATCCGCGATCACGTCGCGCGCGACCTTGTCGACCGCCTCGCAGGTCGTGGCCCCGGCCTTCAGCGCGGCGATGCCCGCGTGCTGGCTCTCGATGATGAGCTTGTGGACCTTGATCTGCTCGGCATTGGGCTCCCCGAAGGACACCGTGCGCCCGAAATCGTAGCACATGCCGTCATGGATCGCGCCGAAGTCGAAGAGGACCGAGACGGGCGCCGTCAGGACGCGCGGCCAGCTTTGCAGCTTTCGCCCGAAGAGGATCGGGTGGTTCGGACCGGTGTTGTAGAGCGAGGTCGTGAAGGACGGCCCGAGCGAGCCCTGCTTCTTCAACTGGTAATCGACCTCGGAGGACACATCGAGTTCGGTCATCCCGATCTTGAGGTTCTTGACCACCTCGGCGAAGGCCGCCTCGGTCATGGCCCCGGCCTGCCGCATCTTCTCGATCTCGTCGGCATCCTTGATGACGCGGAGGGTGCGGAGCATGTCGGTCGCCGACACGAAGCGCGCGCCGGGCACCAACTTCTGCAACTCCATCAGGCTCTCGGCCTCGGCATCGTCGGAGGTCGCGATGGTCGCGTCGTCCTTGATGCCCAGCTCTTTCAGGATGCCGCGCACCATGTCGACGGGATCGTCCCAGTCGCCGAGGACGCGCACGTCGTGGCCCTCGATGCCGCCCGCCGAGCCGAACTCGACGGTCATGCGCGGCAGGGTCAGGATCGGGTCGTGATCGGGCGAGAGCCACGCTCCCTCCAGCCACATGCCGGGATGCAGGTTGCGGCCGTAGTTCGGAATGTCGCGGTGCAGGCCGGTCAGATAGTCGAGATCCGTGCCGATGGGCACGAAGACGAGATCCGCCTTCCCCGCGATGACCTCGCGATACTTCGCCATGCGTTCCTGATAGCTCGCCATGTTAGGCCTCCTTCAAAAGCTGGGTGGGTTTGTCGTTGAGATGGCAGGCCGACCGCCGATCGCCGCCGAGATCGCGCAAGGCCGGCGCTTCGACCCGGCAGCGGTCCATCGCGAAAGGACAGCGGGGGTGAAAGTGGCACCCGGGGGGCGGGTCCAAGGGCGACGGGATGTCGCCTTCGATCGGTGCGTAGGTCATGCGGCGGCGGTCGAGACGCGGCACGCCTTCGATCAGCGCGCGGGTATAGGGGTGGTTCGGCGCGTCGAACAGCGCCTCGGCCGGGCCGCTTTCGACGACGCGGCCCAGATACATCACGATGACGCGGTCCGAGACATATCGCACGACCCCGAGATCGTGGCTGATGAACAGATAGGTCAGATCAAGTTCGTCGCGCAGGTCCATGAAAAGATTGACGATCTGTGCCTGGATCGAGACATCCAACGCGGACACCGCCTCGTCGCAGACGATGAGATCGGGCTTCACGGCCAACGCGCGGGCGATGCCGACGCGCTGGCGTTGACCGCCCGAGAACTGGTGCGCGAAGCGCTCGCGGAAGGCCGGGTCGACCCCGCAGCGCTCCATCAGCGCCTCGACATAGGCGGTCAGCTCGTCGGGGCCGACGACGCGGTGGACGCGGGGCGCTTCGGCGATCAGTTCGCCCAGCCGCTTGCGCGGGTTGAGCGACGAGAACGGGTCCTGGAAGATCATCTGCCGGTCAAGCCCCGCACCGCGATCCGGGCGACCGTCATGGACGATCTCGCCTGTCGTAGGTTGCGTCAGGCCAGCCACCATGCGGCCCAGCGTGGACTTGCCGCACCCGCTCTCGCCGACGACGCCCAGCACCTCGCCGCGACGCATTGTGAAGCTCACGCCATCCACCGCGCGGACCCCGGCCCGGCGCTTGGCGAGGCCCAACCGGGCGAGCGCGCGGCCGATCAGGCCCATGCCGGCGTCGAACACCTTGGTCAGGTCGCGGACTTCGAGAATGGGCGCGTCGGTCATGACATGCCCTCCGTCAGCGGGTGGACGCAGCGCACCATCCGGCCCGGCGCGATCTCGGTAGCCGGGGGCGGCGTCGCGCAGGCGGCGGTCGCGCGGGCGCAGCGGGGCGCAAAGGCGCAGCCCTCGGGAAGCTCGGTCAGCGCGGGCATTCGGCCGGGGATCTGCGGCAGGCGCACGCCCTTCGGGTGCGAGGCCGGCACGCTGTCGATCAGGCCGCGCGTGTAGGGATGCGCGGGCGCGTCGATCAGGTCGTCGACCGGCCCGCTCTCGACGATGCGACCGGCGTACATCACGGCGATCCGGTCGGCGATGCCTGCGATGACGGCGAGGTCGTGCGTGATCCAGATCAGCGCGGTGCCGCGATCGGTGCAGAGCTTCTGGACGACCGACAGGATCTGGCCCTGGATCGTGACGTCGAGCGCGGTGGTCGGCTCATCCGCGATGATGACCTCGGGATCGTGGAGAAGCGCCGTCGCGATGGCCACGCGCTGCCGCATCCCGCCCGAAAGCTGGTGGGGATAGGCACGGAGCCGGGCCTCGGGGGCGGCGATCCCGACCTCCTGCAAGGCCGAGAGGCAGCGGGCGCGGGCGGCGCGTCGACCGATGTTCTCGTGGGCGCGGAGCGCGTCGATCATCTGCGTCTCGACCCGAAGGACCGGGTTCAGCGTCATCATCGGGTCCTGGAAGATCATCGCGATCCGCTTGCCCCGCATCGCGCGCAGCCCTTCGGGCGAGAGCGCGGTGAGATTGGTGCCGGTCAGGTCCACGCGCCCGCCGACGACGCGGCCGGGCGGAGAGAGCAGCCCCGTGATCGAAAAGCCGGTGATCGACTTGCCCGAGCCGCTTTCGCCGACCAGCGCGAGGATCTCGCCCCGCGCGACGGCGAGGTCGATCTCGCGGAGCGCGCGCACCTCCTCGCTCCCGAAGAAGAACGAGGTCGAGAGGCCGCGGACATCGAGGACGGTTTCCATTCAGCGGTCCAGATGGGGGTTGAGGACATCGCGCATCCGGTCGCCGAGAACGTTGACGCTGACGATGAGGACGAGGAGCACGAGCCCCGGCAGAACGCTGATCCACCAGCGCCCCGATTGCAGGTAGTCGAACCCGTTGGCGATCAGGAGGCCGAGCGATGGCCGCGTCGGCGGCAGGCCAAGGCCGAGAAAGGACAGCGTCGCCTCGAGCGAGATCGCCTGCGCCATCTGGATCGTGGCGACCACGAGGATGGTCGGCAGGCAGTTGGGCAGTACGTGCAGGAACAGGATACGCCAAGGCCCGAGGCGCAGGCCGCGTGCCGCCTCGACATAGTCGCGGGCATTCTCGACCAGTGCGACGCCCCGCACCGTGCGGGCGAAATAGGCCCATTGGACCACGACGAGGGCGAAGATGATCTTGTCGACCCCGCGCCCGAGGATAACGAGCAGGACGAGTGCCACGAGGATGGTCGGAAAGCTGAGTTGCAGGTCAACGATCCGCATCAGGAGCGCGTCGACCCAACCGCCGCGGAACGCCGCGACGAGGCCGACCAGCGTGCCGACGGTCAGCGCGATCAGCCCCGAGGCCAGCCCCACCAGCAGCGAGATGCGCAGCCCGTAGAGCATGGCCGAGAGCATGTCGCGCCCCTGCCCGTCCGTCCCGAGCCAGTGCGTCATGCCCGAGAAGGCTTGCTCGCCCGGACGAAGCAGGTTGTCGAGGATCGACACGGAGGCGAGGTCGTAGGGATCCTGCGGCGCGATCCACGGCGCCAGCAGCGCCAGCCCCGCCATGAGAACGAACACGAAGAGCGCGATCGCGGCCGAAGGGACGGCGAGGAACGCGCTGGTGAAGAGGCGCAGGCGGGAGGGGCGCTCGACGGCTGTGGCGGTCACGCGTCACCGCCGACGCGCACGCGCGGATCGAGAATCGAATAGACGATGTCCACGAGAAGGTTCAGACCGACGAACATGACGACGACGAAGATGAGATAGGCCACGATCAGCGGACGATCGAGCACGGCGATGGCGTCGATCAGCATCTTGCCGACGCCGGGCCAGGAGAAAATCGTCTCGGTCACGACGGCGAAAGCGATGACGCCGCCGAATTCCATCCCGAGGACGGTGACGATCGGGATGAGGATGTTCTTGAGGACGTGGACGCCGATGATGCGCCGCTCGCGGATGCCGTTGGCGCGCGCGAAGCGGATGTAGTCGGCATGCAGCACCTCGCGCATGCCCGCGCGGGTCAGGCGGATGACCATCGCCATCATCACGAGCGACAGCGTGAAGGCGGGCATCAGGAGGTGGCGAAGGCCGTCGAGCGTCAGGAAGCTGACTTCGATGCCGAAGACATCGGTGAGGTCGCCCCGCCCGATCGAAGGCAGCCAGCCGAGGCGGACCGAGAATACGAGGATGAGGATCAGGCCGATCCAGAAGACCGGGACCGAGAAGCTGACCATCGAGAAGCCCATGATGGTCTTCGAGATCCAGCTGTCGGGCTTCAAGCCCGCATACATGCCCATCGGCAGCCCGAGGACGACCGCCATGACGAGGGCCACGACGGCAAGTTCGAGCGTGGCGGGGAAGCGCTCCCAGATCAGGCTCATGGCCGGGACGCCGTGGGTGAAGGAGCGGCCCAGATCGCCTTGCAGGAGGTTCGTCAGGAACAGCCAGTATTGCTCCCAGATCGGCTTATCGAGGCCGAGATTGGCGATGATCTCGTTGATGCAGGCCTGCGTGCATTCCGACGAGGCGAAGATGTAGACGGGGTTGCCGACCACGTTGACGCCGAAGAACACCAGCATCGTCATCACGATCAGGACCAGAAGGGCCTGAAGGATGCGCTTGATGATGAACTCCAGCATCGTCTCTCCGCCTCGCGGGTTGGTTCAGGTCACTCGACGCGCTTGATCTCGGTCGCGAGCGTCCGCTCGTTGGTGCGCGGCGTATGCTCCAGACCCGAGCGCATGGCCCACTTATTGACCTGGAAGTGCAGCGGGATCAGCGCGTAGTCGGCCATCGCGATGCGCGTGGCGTCCTGCAGAAGCTCCAGCCGGGCCTCGCGGTCGATGGTCTGCTTGGCGAGGATCGACTTGGCGTCGATATCGGTATTGGAATACCGGCCGAAATTGCCGTTCCCGCCGCCCGTGGCCGCGTTGTAGGTCTCGAGGATGCCCGAGACGGTGTAGGTCGCCTCGCCCGCCACGGTGCCCCAACCGGTCAGCGACATCGAGAATTTCGGGCTGTCGAAGCCGGGGAAGCTGTCCTCGCCGCCCCGGATCAGGTCCGAGAAGAAGATGTTGCGCGGCATGGTGTCCACGGCCGTCTCGATGCCGATGCGGGACCAGAACTGGGCCACCGCCTCGATGACGCGCGCGTCGTTGATGTAGCGGTCGTTCGGCCCGTGGATCGTCATCTTGAACCCGTCGCCATAGCCCGCCTCGGCCAGCAGGCGCTGCGCCTCCTCGGGGTCGTAGGCATCGGGTTCCAGCTCGTCGACATGGCCGAAGAAACCCGGCGGCACGATGTTCGCGGCCGGCAGCGACGCGCCGCCCATGATGCGGTCGCGGATCGCCTCGCGGTCGATGGCGAGGCTCAGCGCCTTGCGCACGCGCATGTCGCGCAGCGGGTTGGGCGTCAGCGGGTTGCCGTCCATGTCGGTGACGTAATCCTCGACGTGGCGATAGGCGGGCATCATGTAGATCAGCCGGTCCGACGAGACGGTCGAGACGGTGAAGTCCGGGTTGGCCTCGAGCTGCGGCAGGTCGACGGTCGGCGGATAGTCGATGATGTCCACGTCGCCGTTCAGGAGCGCGGCCAGACGCGAGCTGTCCTCGCCCACGGGGCGGAACACGACCTGGTCCCAACCGGGATCGCCGCCCCACCAGTTCGGGTTCTTGACCACGCTGATGCGGTTGCCGGGGCTGTATTCCTCGAACATGAAGGGGCCGGTGCCGATGGCCGCCTCACCCGAGTTGAAATCGACCGACGCGGTGGCACCGGACGCCGCATGCTCGGCCACGATCGGCAGCATGGCGAGGTCCTCGGCCATGGTCGGATAGGGCCCTTGGGTCGAGATATGGACGGTGTAGTCGTCGATCTTCTCCCAGGACTTGCCACCCTTATCGAGCTGGAAGGCGGGCGACGCGGGCGCGCCGTCGATCCCGGCCTTCAGCCGGTCGAAGCTGAAGATCACGTCGTCGGCGTTGAACGTCTCGCCGTCATGCCACTGCACGCCCTCGCGCAGCTTGAATTCCCACTTCTCCTCCTCGATCGGCTCCCACGAGACGGCGAGGCCGGGCACGGGCTGCGACGCGCTGTCGAGGTCCACGAGATGTTCGAACATGTGTTCCTGGACCTGAAGGTCGGCGGAGAGCTGGGTCCAATGCGGGTCGAGCGAGCTCGCCTCGGATCGCGCGCCGATGGTCAGCACATCCTGCGCGTAGACCGGCATCGCCAGCGTCACGGCAACGGCCGTGATCGTCAGATTTATCTTCGACATAGACAAATTCTCCTCTCTGCAATCGAGCCGACACGCGGGCTCCCGTCGTGGCTTAATGCGAGGAAGTTCGCACCGCGCACAGTTGTTCTTGAATGCACTCTGCGGGCTTCGCACCGACCTGTCCACATTTTTTGCGCGGTATCCGACGATTGCCCGCGCCGCCGGAAGGACGGGGCGCGGCCATGGTCGGTCTGGAATGGGTCGAGAGTCTGCCGGGTCGGGGCCGAAGCCCCCTGCCCGCTCAGGCGAGGCCGAGGATGCGCTTGGCTTCGGCCGGGGTCGCGACGGGGCGGTCGTGTTCGGCGCAGATCGCTGCCGTCCGCGCAACCAGCGCGGCATTCGACGGTGCAAGCACCTCGCGCGAGAGGCGCAGGTTGTCCTCGAGCCCCGTGCGCGCGTGCCCGCCGGCCGCGATGCTCCAGCGGTTGAGCACGTCCTGCTGCGCGCCGATTCCGGCCGCGCACCACGGCGTATCGTCGCCGAAGAGGCGTTTCACCGTGCGGACATAGAAATCGAACACCTCGCGGTCGGCAGGCATCGCATTCTTCACACCCATCACGAACTGGACGTACGGTGTGTCCGCGATCTGGCCCGCCGCGTGCATCTCGGCGGCCCGCAGGATGTGGCTGAGGTCGAAGGCCTCGATCTCGGGCTTCACGCCATGTTCGATCATCTGGGCGGCCAGCCAATCGATGAGATCGGGCGGGTTCTCGTAGACGCGCGTGGGGAAGTTGTTCGACCCGACCGAGAGCGACGCCATATGCGGCCGCAGCGGCAGCATCCCGCCTCGCGCCTGCCCCGCCCCAGAACGGCCGCCCGTCGAGAACTGGATGATGATGTCGGGGCAATGCGTCTCCAGCCCCTCCTTCAGGGCAGCGAAGCGCTCGGGATCGCTCGACGGGGTCTCGTCGTCGTTGCGGACATGGGCGTGGACGATGGTGGCCCCGGCCTCGTGCGCGGCATGGGTGCTCTCGACCTGCTCGGACACGCTGATCGGCACGGCAGGGTTATGCGCCTTCCGCGGCAGGCTCCCGGTGATCGCGACGCAGATGATGCAGGGCGTCGTCATGCGCTCGGCGCCAGCACGAAATCGTGGATGACCTCGTGGAACGGCCCCGCGGCGCCTTCGGCGGCGATGCGATCGGGATCGTCGATCAATTCGAACTTGGCGAGCAGGCTCTGCTTCACGCCGAACACCGCGTCCGAGTCGATGTACGTGTCGTCGGGGTCGAAGATGTGGGTGATAAGCGTCTCGAAGCCCGGCGCCTCGAGGATGTAGTGCAGATGCGCCGGGCGGTAGGGATGGCGGCCGAGCTGCGCCAGGAGTTTGCCCACCGGCCCGTCATCGGGAATCGGGTAGAAGCGCGGCCGCGCGCCCCAGAAGTTATAGCGGCCGTCCGCGCCCGTGCGGAACACGCCGCGCAGGTTGAAGTCGGGTTGGATGCCCTTCTGCTGGACGTCGTAGAAGCCGTCATCGTTGGTCTGCCAGACGTCGAGCGTCGCGCCCTCGATCGGCCGGCCGCCGGTGTCGAGGATGCGCCCCTTGATGAGCATCGGCTCGCCCTTGCCGTCAAGACAGATGTTCGCCCCCATCGGCAACTCGGGCGCGTCGGGCACATGAAACGGCCCCAGCACGGTGCTTTCGGAGGCCCCGCTGGGTTTGCGGTTGTTGATCGCGTCGACCAGCATCGACACGCCGAGCACGTCGCTCAGCAGGATGAACTCCTGGCGCCAGTCGTCGGACATGTGCCCGGTCTCGGTCAGGAACTTGATCGCCTCCAGCCATTCGGCCTGCGTCGGCTCCATCTCCTTGATGGCCTCGTGCAGGTGCCGGATGATCGTCGCCATCAGCGCGGCCAGCCTCGGATCGGCCGTGTCGGCGATCCGCGCAATGACCACGTCGGCCGAGGTCTCTTCGGTGAAATAGCCGAGATTGTCTTCTCGCATCGTCGCTCTCCTATCGGGCCAGCACCGTGCCGAGCACCCGGCCGAGTTCGGCCTCGGGGTCGGTCGCCAGCGTGTCATGCCGCCAGCAGACATGCTGGTCGGGTCGCGTCAGGATGCAGCCGGTGTCGCCGACCTCGCGGGCGCGGGCCCAGTCGCCGGTATGATCGACATAAGGCTGGCGCGGCCCGATGACGTGGGTGTGGATCGTCACGCCCAGATCGCGCCCGACCGCCTCGGCCGCCGCGACCCAAGGCTCGCCGCCGAGCCCGGTGAACAGCGTGAACGCGCCGCCCCCGGCCAGATCGAGGGTCGAGACTTTGGCCCCGTCCCCGTCGAAGAGCCATGCATGCGGGATGCGCGCGCCGGGCCACGTGGTCGGCTGGTAATGAAGGTCCGCGTCGAGCGCGAAATCGGGCTCCATCTGGCCGTCGGTGACGATGGCGTCCGAGCTGTAGCGCTGGTTCATCTCGACCCCGTGGGCGTCGAACTCGTACTTTTTGAACGCGATCGCCTCGCGAAGCGCCGCCCGCTGGGCCTGCGCCGCGTCGGTCGCGTCGCAGCGGGCATCCATGTTGGCCTGCATCGTTTCGGGATCGTTGCTTTCGGTCAGGCCGAGCGCCTCGAAGATGGGACCGAACTCGCCGATGGACTGGTTGGCGCGGGTCACGATCTGCTTGGCCACGGGCGCGCGTTCGACCGAGTAGGTCTCCAGGAGCGCCTCACCCGCCTGCCCCTTCAGGACCGCCGCGATCTTCCACGCGAGGTTGAAAGCGTCCTGGATCGAGGTGTTCGAGCCCAGCCCGTTCGACGGCGGATGCCGGTGGATGGCGTCGCCCATGCAGAACACGCGGTCCTTCTGGAGATGCGTGGCGTAGAAGTTGTTGACGGTCCAGGTCGACCAGCTCGTGATATCCACCTCGAGCTCGGGATCGCCGACGAGGTCGCGGACCACCTTGGTGGCGAAGGCGTCGTCGACATCCGGTGGGGGCTGGTTGATGTCGTAGCCCCAGACGATCAGCCATTCGTTCCACGGCCGCACCATCCGCACGAGGCCCATGCCGATGCCGCCGACATCCGCGCCCGGCTGGACGACCCAGTAGAGGACCGACGGCCGGTGGGCGACATATCTGGACAGGTCCGCCTTGAAGAGGATGTTCATCGAACCGCCGACGCCCATCTTGCCCTCGAAGGGCAGATCGATCTGGTCAGCCACCAGCGAATTGCCCCCGTCGGCACCGATCAGGTATTTCGAGCGGATCGTCACCTCCTTGCCGCTCAGCCGGTCGAGGCAGGTCGTGGTCACACCCTCCGCATCCTGTTGGTGGCGGAGGTATTCCGTGCTCATCCGGGCCTGGGTGCCGCGCTTGCAGGCCGTCTTGAACAGCAGCGGTTCCATGAAGGTCTGCGGCAGGTCGTTC
The DNA here is from genome assembly GCF_046452375.1 of Jannaschia halovivens. Taxonomy (NCBI): domain Bacteria; kingdom Pseudomonadati; phylum Pseudomonadota; class Alphaproteobacteria; order Rhodobacterales; family Roseobacteraceae; genus Jannaschia; species Jannaschia halovivens. The sequence goes on from NZ_JBKFDJ010000001.1 coordinate 664,140, forward strand.
ATGAAGGTGGGCGAACTGAGCAGGTGCTCGGCCTTCGACATCGGGTGGGTGCCCCAGCTCTTCATGCGGCCGATCTCCTCGCCCGCGAGGCTTTCGCAGAAGACGTTCTCGCCCATCAACTCCTGGTCGGCGGCGAAGAGGTAGGCCTCGTCCTCGACGTCGCGCCCCAGATCGCGCAGCACTTCCATCGTGCGCTGGTTGGTGATGTGGGCGCGGGGCGTGTTGGCCAGCCAGCGGTAGCGGTTGATGGCCATGTTCTCGATCCCGTAGGTCGAGAGCAGCGCCGCCGAGGCCGACCCGGCGGGGCCCGTTCCGATGATGAGAACGTCCGTGGTGATATCTGCCATGCTGGCCTCCCTCTTGGCGGTGGATCAGGCGCCGGCGGCGCCGATCGCGTCGGTGTGGTGTCGGGGCGCGCGGGTCATCGGGCGGCGTCGCGCGACGTGGGGATGTTCGGGCCGGAGAGCCGGCGCTGGATCGGGAAGAGCTGCAGGCCCGTCCGTTCGCTCAGCAGCCCCCAGAGGCCGCGGGGCGCCACGAGCATCACGGCGATGGCGAGGACGCCCAGCGTCATCAGGTACCAGCTTCCGAAATCCGCGAGCAGCGATTGGAGTGCGAAGAAGATCAGCACCCCGAGGATCGGGCCCTCGATGGTGCCGATCCCGCCGATGACCACGATGAAGATCACGTAGGCCGTCCAGTCGGTCAGACTGAAGGCCGCGTCGGGGCTGATGCGGGCCTTCTGCATGTAGATCAGCCCGCCCGCGAGGCCGGTGCCCAGCGCAGAGGTCAGGAACACGATCCACTTCATGCGGCCCGCATCCACGCCCACCGATTGCGCGGCCTGCGTGTTGTCGCGCACCGCCGCCAGCGCCAGCCCGCGCCGCGTCCGCAGCAGCCAGTAGATGCCCCCGATGGTCACGAGCGCCAGCGCCAGTGCCAGCCAATAGGCGAGGATATCGCGCGCCGCCGGGGCGCGGATGTCGAGAAGCGTCTGAATGCCCTCGACGAACCACATGTCGCGCGTCGCGTCGCGCGGCAGCGACGTGCCGGTGCCGCCGCCCAGCGCCTTCCACTGGGCGACCAGCAGGCGCACGACCTCGGCCAGCACCCAGGTTCCGATGGCGAAATATGCGCCGTTGAGGCGGAAGGCGAAGAAGGCGAAGGGCACGGCCAGCACGAGGCCCGCCAGCCCGGCCACGAGGATCGCCGGGACCGGGTCCATCCCGGCAAGGATCACGGCCGCGAACATCGCATAGGCACCGATCCCGACGAAGGCCTGCTGGCCCACGCTGACGAGGCCGCCATAGCCTGCGAGCAGGTTCCAGAACTGCGCCAGGACCAGCATCGTCAGGATGAAGAACATGTCCTGGATTGTGCCCCGCCCGGCAAAGAGCGGCAGGGCCACGAGGACGGCGACGAGCCCGATGGCGAGCGCGCCCGTGACGCGGGAGGCGGGCATGCGGGTGGTGACGGAATAGGCCATCAGTCGTTCGCCCTCGGGAAGAGGCCGCGCGGCCGCACGAGAAGGACGGCGAGGAAGGCGACATGACCCGCGAGGATCTGCCATTCGGGATTGATCGCGGCGCCGACGGTCTGCGCGACGCCGATGATGACGCCCCCCGCGAGCGTCCCCCAGAGCGAGCCGAGCCCGCCGATGATGACAGCCTCGAAGGCGTAGATCAGGCGCGCCGGGCCGATGCTCGGATCGAAGTTGGCGCGCAGCCCCAGATAGAGTGCGGCGATGGTGACGATGATCAGCGCGATGCCGGTGGCGGTCGCGAAGATCCGCGCGGGCTTGATCCCCATGAGGCCCGCGGTGGTCGCGTCATCCGAGGTGGCCCGGAAGGCGCGGCCCAGTTCGGTCCGGTAGAAAAGCTGGTTCAAACCGACGATGACGAGGATCGCGGACGCGAAGGTCAGAAGCGGCATGACGCCCAGCGCGATGGGCCCCACATCGATCGACGCGGTGGTCAGCGCGTTGGTGGGCAGGCGCTGGCTGTCGGCCGAGAAGGTCTCGAGCAGGACGTTCTGGAGCGCGATCGAAAGGCCAAAGGTCACGAGGAGCGGCGGCAGGATGTCGTCGCCCAGCGTGCGGTTCAGAAGGAACGTCTGGAGCACGTAGCCGAGCGCGAACATCAGCGGCATGGCGATCAGGACAGCCACGAAGGGCGACAGGCCGAGCAGCGTCACGAGGAGCAGGATCAGGTACGCCCCCATCACGATCAGGTCGCCATGGGCGAGGTTCACCAGCCGCATGATTCCGAAGACGAGGCTGAGCCCGGCGGCAAAGAGCGTATAGAGCCCTCCGAGCAGGATGCCCTGAAGGATGGTGTCGACCCAGATCATGCGGCGGCTCCGAAATAGGCGGCGTGGATATCGTCGCGGCTGATGGTGTCGGGGGTCCCGGTCAGGGTGATCCGCCCCTCCATCATGCAATAGATGCGGTCGGCTACGGCCAGGGCCTGACCGATATCCTGCTCGACCACGACGAGCGACGCGCCGGCCGCCTTGATCGCCGGAACGGCCTTGTAGATGTCCTTGATGACCACCGGCGCCAGCCCGAGGCTGATCTCGTCGCAGAGGAGGACGCGCGGATTGCTCATCAACGCGCGTCCGATCGCGACCATTTGCTGCTGCCCGCCCGAAAGCGCGCTGCCCGGCGATTGCCGCCGCTCGCGCAGGATCGGGAAGAGGTCGTAGATCGTGTCGAGGCTCCAGTGCCCGTCCACCTTGCGCCCATAGCGCCCGATCAGCAGGTTCTCCTCGACGCTGAGCGACGGGAAGAGCTTGCGGCCCTCGGGCACCATCGCGACACCCCGCGCCATGATTTCGTCGGCGGGCAAGGCGCCGATCGGGTCGCCATCGAAGGCGATGGCGTCGGGCGCACCCCGCAGCACGCCCGCGATGGCCCGCATCAGCGTCGTCTTGCCCGCGCCGTTGGCGCCGATGATCGCGACGGTCTCGTTTGCGGCAAGCTCGATATCGACGCCGAACAGCGCTTGGAAATCCCCGTAATGCGCCGTCAGGCCACGGGTCCGAAGAAGGGGTGCATGCGTGTCGACCATCAGACGTCGATCCCGAGATAGATTTCGCGAACCTCGCGGCTGGCCATGATCTCGGCCGGGTCGCCAATGCCGATGACGCGCCCGAAATCGAGCACCAGCAGCCGTTCGACCACCGAGGTCAGCGCATGGAGGACATGCTCGATCCAGATGATCGTCGTGCCCTGCGCGTGGATGTCGCGGATGGTGCCGATGAGCGCCTGGCATTCCGCGTCGGTCAGTCCGCCCGCGATCTCGTCGAGGAGCAGCAGCTTCGGCCGGGTCGCCATGGCGCGCGCCAGCTCCAGCCGCTTGCGCCCCAGAAGCGACAGCTGTCCCGCCGGCGTATTGGCCCGCGCGATCAGCTCGGTTCGCTCGAGGATGTCCGCGCAATCGTCGCGGACGGCCGCTTCGGAGAGGTCGCGCCCGTAGGTCGCCGCGACGAGAAGGTTTTCGTAGACGGTGAGGTTCTGGAACGGCTGCGGGATCTGGAACGAGCGCCCGATGCCCGACAGACACCGGTCCATCGCCGAGACCCGCGTCACGTCGCGCCCCTCGAACCGGATCGTGCCCGCATCGGGCGCGAGGTTCCCGGTGATCAGGTTGAATAGCGTCGACTTCCCCGCCCCGTTGGGTCCGATGATGCCCAGCGCCTGCCCCTCGGGCACGTCGAAGCTGGCATCGTCGGTCACGGTCAGCGCGCCGAAGCTCTTGGACACGGCATCAATGGCGAGAATGGTCATCGAAGGCTCCTGTGCGGACCCGCGCGGGAGGGCGCGGGCCCGGGGGTCGCTGGGGTCAGGACATGGGTTCCATCGTGCCGCCCGTCGGGATGTCCGGGTGGTCCGAATTGTCGACGATCACGAGGTCGTATCCGCCCCCGTCCTTCAGGCGCCACTGTCCGCCGACCAGCGGCGTCTTGGCGACGTTCTGCGCCGCGAAGGGCGGCAGGCCCGCGCCGTCGAACGCGATCCGCCCGACGATCGAGGACAGCTCGGTCGCGGCGATGGTCTCGGCCACGGCGTCCGGGTCGCCGGCATCCTCGGTCCGGCCCATCACGTCGGCGGCCATCTCGAAGAGCGCGTGGGCGAAGCCGATGGGCTGGGTCCACTGGCGGCCCGTCGCTTCGGAATAGGCGGCAGCCAGCTCGCCCGAGGATTGCCCCGTCAGGGTCGAGCTGAAGGGGTGCGACGGCGACCACCAGACCTCGGAGGACAGGTTGTGGCCTTCGTCGCCCAGCGCCTCGACGGCCTGCGGGAAGAGGATCGCCTTGCCAATGCTCGCGGCCATGGGATTGAAGCCCTGCTGCTTGGCCTGCGTCCAGAAGGTCGTGAAGTCCGGCGGGATCGGCACGCCCGTCACGATCTCGCAATTCGCGGCTTTGAAGGCGTTGATCTGGGCGCTGAAATCGTCCGTCAGGTTCTGGTAGCGCCCCGTGTCGGTCAGGCTATAGCCCTGCGCGTCGAGGACGGGCGGGAACCCTACGTTCTCGTCGCCCCAGGCATTTCCGTCGCCATCGTTGGGAAAGAGCGCGCCGACCGACTTGTTGGTGTCGAGTTGGTTCCACATGGCGGTGAAGACGCTGATGACGTCCTCGAGCCCCCAGAAGAAATGGAAGCTGTAGTCGAAGGGCCGCCAGGATTCCGGGTCGCCGGGATTGCCCTGCTGGCCGATGAAATAGGGCTGCCACGGGGCCACGGTCGAGATGACGGGAATGCCCTCGGCGTCGCAGGTCGTGGCGACGGGGTTCGTGGTCTCGGGCGTGGACGCCACCAGCATCAGGTCGATCTCGTCGTCGACGATCAGCTCGTTGGCGACCTCAGCGGCGCGGTTCGGGTTGGACTGGCTGTCCTTGACGATGACCTCGAAATTGGCCCCCGCCTCGGATCCGAGAAAGCCGTCGATGATGAACTGGTCGGCTTCCGAGAACGCCGCGAGCGGTCCCGATTGCGGGCTGACATAGCCCAGCCGGATGCGCGCGCCCTGCGCGATCGCGGGTGCGGCGAGGCCGCCCGCCGCGAGGGTCAGCCCCGTTGCGGCACTGGTCTTCATGAGGGTCCGGCGTGTGATCATGGTGTCCTCCCTGACGTCATGTCTCGTGCGTTAGCGTATCGGTTCGTCCCCGGCCCAGGCGGCCTGGAGCAGCGCGCGGATGTCGCCCCGCGTCACGGGGTGCGGGTTCGGATAGGGCTTCGTCGTCGCGAGGTCGGCGGCGCGGTCGAGATCGGCCTCCTCCAGTCCCAGATCGCGCAACGCCAACGGCGCGCCGAGCCCGGCGGCGAAGCGATGGAGCGCAGGCCCCGCTTGCTCGCCGCCCAGCAACGTGCAGATCGGCCGGAGTTCGGCCGCGGCGCTGCGGGCGTTGTAGGCGATGGCGTGGGGCAGGATGATCGCGTGCGTTTCGGCATGGGGCAGACCGAAGGCGCCGCCAAGGGTGTGGCAGAGCTTGTGATGCAGCGCCATGCCGACCCGTCCCAGCACCGTGCCGCAAGCCCAGGCGCCGCGCTGCGTGGCGGCGCGCGCGGCCACGTCGCCGGGCGCTGCGACCACCGCGGGTAGCCCGGTCACGAAGGCCTGCAGACCTTCGACCGCCAGCCGGTCGCTCTCGTCGGTGCGGTCTGGCGAATAGAGCGCCTCGGCCGCATGGGCCATCGCGTTAAGCCCCGACGTGACCGTCATCGCCACGGGCAAGGTCAGCACCATTTCGGGATCGTAGAGGATGGTTTCCGGCAGCACCTTCGGGTCGCTCAGCGTGGTCTTCACCCCGTCTTCGGTCTGGCCGAGGATCGGGGTCGCCTCGCTGCCCGCATAGGTCGTGGGGATCACGACCTGCGGCAGGTCGGTGCGGTAGGCCAGCGCCTTGCCGAGACCCGTGGTCGATCCGCCCCCGATCGCGACGATGCAATCGGCGCCAAGCGCGCGGAGTCGGTCCAGCGCGTCTTCGGTCACCTCCACCGGCGTATGCATCGCCGCCGCGGTGAAGAGCCCCGCCGCCCGCGTGCCCATCCGGTCCGCGATCTCACGACCCTCGGCCTCCTGCTGCGGGGTGGTGAGGACCAGCGCGCGCGTCGCGCCGAGGCGACGCATCTCGTCCGCGGCCGTTTCCCGGACACCGGGCCCGAACACGACCCGCACCGGACCGTCCGCCGCGACTTGGTGGCCAGCGGCGCTGTCGGGCATCGTGATATCGGTCTGACCTGCTCCCATGAACCGAGGCTATCATTCGAAATCGTTGGCTTGATCGAAATCGAGCGGCACAATATCACTTTGTGTTATGCAACTGGATCCAAGCCATCTCCGTCTGCTCGCCGCCATCGTCGACGCAGGTGGGTTGGTCGAGGGCGCGCAGAAACTCGGCAAGTCGCAGCCCAGCGTGTCGCGTACACTCTCGATGATCGAAGCGCGGCTGGGCTCGCGGCTCTTCGAAAAGGGCAAGCGCCCGCTCCGCCCGACGGAACTAGGCCTCAGCCTCGCCGTGCAGGGCCGCGTGATCGCCGAAGCCGCCGAGGCCGCCGGGCAGGCCGTCGCGCTCTATTCCGGCGGCAAGTCGGGCACGGCCCGGATCGCGGGCACGCCGGTCTTCATGGACGGCGTCGTCTCGAACATGATCGCCGCCTTCCAGACCGCGTTTCCGGACGTCACGATCAACCAGAGCTACGGCTATCTCGCGGATCTCACCGAACAGCTGGCCGTCGGCACCATCGACCTCGCGATCTGCCCGGTGCATCCCGACCGCGTGCCCGACGGGCTGTCGTTCAAGTCGATCCTGCCGGGGCGGAACGTCATCGCCTGCGCGCCGTCGCACCCCCTCGCGCGTCGCGCGACGCCCCGGCTCGCCGATATCGCGGCCTATCCCTGGATCGCGCCCCCGGTCGACAGCCCGCTCTACGAGGATCTGCGCTCGGCGCTGTCGGGGATCGGCGTGACCGAGTTCAACGTCAGCTTCACGGGCGGCTCGCTCACCTCGATCCTCAACGTGCTGGCGGGGTCGGAGGCGCTGACCGTGATGCCCTACTCGGTCGTGTTCATGCAGCAGCACCTGAAGACCGTGACCGCGCTGCCGATCCGCATCGACCACCCCGAGCGGGAGCTGGGCCTGCTCTGGCGGGCCGACCGGCAGATGCGGCCCGCCGTTCACCGGTTCATGGGGTTCGTCGAGCTTGAGTTCCGCGAAATGGCCCGGCGGATCGTCGAGAAGGAGAAGGCCGCACTTTGGCGGCGCTGAGGTCGGGTGAGGTTCCCCACGCGATCGTGTCTTCGCGCGCCGCCCTCGCTAGGCTAGGTCCGACCGAGGAGACCGCGCCATGCCCGACAGACCGACCCGACCCAACCGCCGCACCCTGATCCTCGGGGGCGGCGCCCTCGTCCTCGGGGGGGCGACCGTCGCCGCATGGGCGACCCGCGACCGCTTCGAGGGCGATGCCATGTCGCCCGGCGACGCGCTGGCCGCCGCGCGCGCGGGCGACATCCTCCTGATCGACATCCGCCGCCCCGACGAATGGGAGGCGACCGGCATCCCCGAAGGCGCGGCCCCGCTCGACATGCGGCGCGACGATTTCGCGGCGGCGCTCAGCGCACTCGCGGGCGCGCCGGACCGGCCCATCGCCCTGATCTGTGCGCGGGGCGTGCGGTCCGACCGGCTGTCCGCCCGACTGACCGAGGCCGGCTTCACCCGGATCATCGACGTCCCAGAGGGGATGCTGGGCTCGAGCGCCGGGCCCGGATGGCTCGCCCGCGACCTGCCGGTGGTGCGCCCGTGATCCGCGCCGCCACCCTCGCCCTCGCGCTCGCCCTGCCCGCCGCCGCGCAGGCCTGCGGCCCCGACAGCCCCTGCGACATCGAGGACGGCGTCTATCGCATCGCCCTGCCCGACGCCCCCGACGGCCCTGTCCCCGCCGTGATTTTCCTCCACGGCTTCGGCGGCTCGGGCGAAGGCACGATGCGCCAGCGCGGCACCATCGCGGCCTTCACCTCGCGCGGCTACGCCTTCATCGCGCCCGATGGCCAACCCCGTGAAGGGCGCGGGGGCCTGCGTTGGAACTTCCGCGACGACGGGCGGGCCCAGACCCGCGACGAGGATGATTTCCTGATGGCCGTCGCCGACGATGCCGCGGCGCGTCACGGGGTCGATCGCGACCGGATCGTGCTGGCCGGGTTCTCGAACGGCGCGTTCCAGGTCACCTATCTCGCCTGCCGCCACCCCGAGGCCTTCGCAGCCTATGCGCCGGTCTCGGGCGGGTTCTGGCGCCCGCATCCCGAGGGCTGCGCCGGACCGGTACGCCTTCTCCAGACCCATGGCTGGTCGGATTCGACCGTTCCGCTGGAAGGCCGACCGCTGCGCGACGGGGCCTTCGTGCAGGGCGACATCTTCGAGGGGCTGGGCCTCTGGCGGCGGGCGAATGGCTGTGCCTGGGACGATCCCGACGGCTACCGCGAGACGGGGCAGTTCCAGCGGCGCTTCTGGGAATGCGACGAGGGCTCGGCGCTGGACATGGCGCTGTTTCCCGGCGGGCACGGCGTGCCATCGGGCTGGGCGGACATGGCCGCCGACTGGTTCGAAGCCCTGCCCTGAGCGCTATTCGGCGGGCGTGGGCGCCAGCGCGTCCCGCAACTCGGACCGCCAGTGCCGCGCGCGGGTCGCGACCAGCGGCGCGCGCACCTCCTGCGGGGTGGCGAGCCAGCCCGCGAAGGGGCGCCCCGACAGATGCGAGAGCGGCACGGCGAGGACGAGGCTCGCCATGATCGGCAGAAGCCAGAGCGAGACGTAGCCGGTCGCCATCCCGGCGAGCAGGAGCGCGCCGAGCACCGTTTCGACCGCGTGGAACCGCGTGAGCGTGGCCCAACCGTGCCGCCCGCCCGATCGGTCCTGCGGGGTCCAATCGATCCGCCGCCCGGTCAACGCCGCGACCACGGCCATCGTCTGCTGCACCATCAGGATCGGCGCGTAGGCGACCGAAATCGCGATCTCGACCACGAGCGATCCGCCGAAGCGGCCGGCACCGCCGACCTGCGCCAGGGGCGTGCCCGCCGCCAGCAACGCCACCGCACCCACGAGCTTCGGCGCGAGCAGGAGGCCGTAGAGCGCGGCCATCAGCCATACATGGTTGACCGGCGACATTTCGGGCCAGCTCGGCATGGTCGGGTTGGCGGGGGAGAAGTAGTTGATGACGGACCGCTCGGCGCTGACCCCGATCATCGCCCAGAGCGTCAGGAGCAGGAACCAGAGCGGTGACAGAAGGTAGCCGATCGCCCCGTGGAAGAGGTGGAACCGCGACAGCGCGTGCAGGCCGCGGGTGCCCAGCAGGCCCAGATGCTGGAGGTTGCCCTTGCACCAGCGCCGATCGCGCAACACGTGGTCGATTAGCGTCGGCGGGGTCTCCTCGTAGGAGCCGCGCAGCCGCGGCAGGAAGCGCACCGACCAGCCCGCGCGCCGCAAGAGCCCCGCCTCGACGAAATCATGGCTGAGGATCAGCTGGTCGCCACCGCGCAGACCGCGCATATGCGGCAGACCCGCGCTGGCCGCGAAGGCCTGTACGCGCAGGATGGCATTGTGCCCCCAATAATTGCCCTCGCGCCCCGTCCAGCGGGCCAGCCCCTCGGCCAGCGCCGCGCCGTAGACCGCGTTGGCGAATTGCTGGCTGCGGGCGAAGACGGTGTCGGCGCCGATCAGTTGCGGGAAGGACTGGATCAGGCCGGCCGAGGGATCGCGGCCCAGCGCATCGGCCAGCGCGCCGATGGCCGATGCACTCATCAGGCTGTCGGCATCGAGGATAAGCATCGCGTCATGCGCCCCGCCCCAGCGGGTCAGCCAGTCGGCGAGGTTGCCGACCTTGCGGTCGGTGTTCTGCTCGCGCCTGCGATAATAGAGGGGTGCGTCGGGCATCCGGATGCGCAGGGCCGCGAAGGCATGGGCCTCCTGCGCGGCGCGGCCCGGATCGCGCGTGTCCGACAGGATGTAGAGCGTGAAGCGGTGCGCCCCCGGCTTCCGCGCCAACCGCTCTAGCATGGCGGCGGCATTGCCGAACACGTCCCACGGTGCTTCCTCGTGGACCGGCACTAGGAGCGCCACGTCGAGCGGCGTGACCGGACCGGTTTCGGGGGCCGCACGGCGCTGCATGGCGGCGGCCCCGGCAAGCACGGTCACGAAGGTCAACGCGATCCAGAAGAAGCCGACCGCGATCAGCGTCGCCAGCAGCCCCTCGGCCCAGGTCGTCCCGTCGGTCGCGAACCAGGCGAGAAACGCCCAAAGCAGCGCCCCCGTCGCGATGGCCGCCGGCAGGAACGTGCCCATCCGCCAGCGCGCGGCCACGGGATCGGGCGTCGCGCCGGGGGCGAGGTCGTCGCGGAAGGCGCGGCCGAGATCCTGACGCGGGTGGGCCAGCGGAGCTTCGGGGGGCATGCCGGTCCGCGTCATGTCGCCGTCCAGCGGTAGAGCCAGACCTCGGAGGCGGCCTGTCCGTCCCGCATGAGCTGGGCGCGGAGTTCGGCTGCGCCGCGCTCGCCCGGATCGAAGGTGAAGGCGAGGCGCGCGCCGCCGGTCTCTGGATTGCGCTGCAGGATGCCGTCGGACGTGTCCGCCTGGTTCGAGGAGACGTGCAGCGTGACGTCCGACAGGTCGCCCGAGAGCGCGGGATGGTCGGCGAAGTCGATCGCGGCCAGCCAGCGGTCGCCCTCGAAATTGCGCCCCATATGGGTGTCGCGGACCGGGGCCACGTCGGGACGACCGGGCGCGTTGCCATTGCCATGCCAGGACATGCGGTAGGCGAAGCGATGCTCCTCGCCGGCGGCCAGCGGAACGCGCGGACGCCAATAGGCTACAATATTGTCGTAGATCTCGCGATCCGACGGGATCTCGACCAGCCGGACGACGCCCGGCCCCCAGTCACCCATGGGCTCGATCCAGAGGCTCGGCCGCTCGTGGTAATGCGCCTCCAGATCGGCGAAATCCGAAAGCTTGTCGGCGCGCTGCCGCAGCCCGAAGCCAAGCGGGTTCTCGTCGACGAAGCTCGACACCTGAAGCTCGACCGGGTTGGCCAGTTGCCGCCACAGCATCTCGCCCGCCCCGTTCCAGATCGACAGGCCGTCGCTGTCGTGGATCGCGGGGCGGAAATCGTCGAAGCGCGGCCGGTTCGTCTGGTCATAGAGGAACATCGACGTCAGGGGCGCGATGCCCGCATGGTCAAGATCGACGCGCGGATAGAGTGTCGCTTCGACCTCCATCACGCAGGCAGGGCCGGGCTGGATCACGAAGCGATACGCGCCCGCGACCGACGGGCTGTCGAGCAGCGCGTGCAGGACGACGCGGTCGTCGCCCGGCACGGGCGTCTCGACCCACATGCGGGTGAAATCGGGAAACTCCTCGCCCTGCGGGTCGCCGGTGCGAAGGGCCAGACCCCGCGCGGACAGGCCGTATTGCTGCGCCGCCCCGATGGCGCGGAAATAGCTGGCACCCTGGAAGACGGCGAACTCGCGGGCATTGGCCTCGCCCGGAAAGACGTGGCGCAGGCGCAGGCCCGAGAACCCCATCGTCGCATCCACCGGCAGGTCGGGCGCGCGGTCGGTCCAGTCGAACAGGTCCATGTCGAAGGCGAGCCGGTGCGCGGTGGCGTTCTCGACCACCGCGACCTCGACGGCACGCGGGAAGTAGAGACCGGGATGAAAGAGATCCATCTCGAAGCCACGCGCCTCGCCCGCCCAGACGGCGCGACGGGTGTCGAACCAAAACTTGCGATACTGGTCGTAGGTCAGGTCGCGCCACGGCGCGGGAATCAGCGGGCGCGGTGCAAAGGGGCGCGATGCGAGATCGCGGGCCATCTCACGCACGGTATCCGCGTCGAACGGCATGGCCGAAACGTATTGCGGCATCGCGGCCAGCGGCCGGGCCAGCGCCAGCGCCGAGACGCCGGCGAGAAAGGCGCGCCGCGTCATCTCCGCATCCGCCACGGCTGCGATTTGAACCATCCGGCGGTGTAGGCGCAGAGGATCAGAAGGGCGAACACCGTCAGGTTCACGAAGGCCCAGGTCGCCGCGTTGCGCCCGATCACGTCGAGGACGAAGCCGCTCAGCCGCGCTAGAACCATCGAGAAGACGAAGACCGCGAGGCTCTGTTGCCCGACCTTGGTCACGAGGCGGATCAGGCCGTTCCAGACCCGTGCGCCCTTGCCCTGCCCGGCCGCCACGAGCCGCTGGCCGCCCGTGCCCGCCGCCGTCCAGAAGAGATAGGCGAGGCTGAGGAAATGGATGTAGTGAAGGGGTCCGAAATCCGACTTGTCGAACCACGCGCGGTTCGCCTGGCGCCAGTCGAAGATCGGATTACAGGACCCGAAGCCCGTCTCGGTGCAAGCGGTGAGCGCCGTCCACGCGTCCTTGACCGGCTCGGTCTGGAAGAAGCGAAAGCCGATCGACGAGAGCAGCATCGACACCAACACGACCGCGAGTGCGAGGCCCAGCAGCCACGCTTTTACCGGCGGCGCGGGGATCCAGCCGCGCATGAAGGCGAAGCCGGTGAAGAAGATCAGTTGCCAGCCGAAGGGGTTGAAGAACCAGTTGCGGTCCGACCACGGTTCGGCCGGAAGGGCCAGATGCAGGTGCCCGAGGCCGAGCCATTCGAGAAATGCGCCCTGCGCGAAAACCCAGACCGTCAGCGAGACCGCCGCGAGAAGCGGCAGCGACACGCGGGCCAGCGCCACGACCGCCGGCATCATCACGAGGACGACCATGTACATGGGCAGGATGTCGAAATAATTCGGCACGTAGGTCAGCGTCAGCAGGCCGATCATCTGCGGCGCGGGATCGGCGAAGAACTTCCACAGGTTCAGCGTGCCGATATACTCCTTCTCGAACGCGCCCGACGCGTCGATCGTGGCGAGGATCGTCGCGATGGCCACGAACATCGCGATATGCGCCCAGTAGATCTGCCAGACGCGGTAGCCGACGCGCGCCGTACCCATGATCCAGCCCAGCCGGTCGAAGGTGCGCCCGAAGGCGATGGCCGAGGCCATGCCCGAGCAGAAGACGAAGATCTCGGTCGCGTCCGAAAAGCCGAACCGCGCGGGAATCCAGAGCGTCCAGGCGTTTCCGGGCGTATGGGCCAGCAGGATGATGAACATCGCCAACCCGCGAAACACGTCGAGGCGCGGGTCGCGGATCGCCGCGCCCGCTGTCGCGGTCGTGGCGCCCGGCGTGGCGGCGAAGCCGGTCGCGGGTGCGGTTGTCGTCATGTCGGACAGGCCCTTGGCATCCCTCGGCATCTAGCCCGTTGCCGCACCGCGGAAAACGTGTTTCTGCGCCGCCGCGATTTTTTGGCGGCGGCTTGCCGCGTAGTTGTCCTCGGTCCCGCCGCGCCGGGCCGTGCGGTCGGCGATCAGGGCCTCGGTCTCGCCGAGGCGCCCTGCGCGCAGGCCCGCGTCGATGCACAGCCGCTCGAATACGTCGCGCTGCGCGTGGCTGCCGCCGGCATCGGGCATATGCGGGCGGGCACGGGACAGGGCCGCGAAGGCGGTGTCGTAGTCCCCCTCGCCGAAGGCCGCGACACCGCGCGCGGCATCCATCCCCGGCGTCGCCATCCGTGCGGCGACCCCGTTCTGACGACCTGCATCCGATGCGATCCGCGCGGCCAGCCGGTCGGCCGCATCGGGGCGGTGATCGCCCGCGAGCGCCAGCATGTAGTGCAGATCGGCGAAGATCAGGCAGCCATCGTCGGTCCGGCGCTCCGACAGATCGGCCAGTTCGACCCAGCGTTCGCCGACATCGACGCCCTCCAACTCCAGCCGGGACAGAAGCGAGGTCGCATTAGCAATGTCGCGGTAATCGTCGGTCTGCTCGGCCCGGACCTGCGCGTCGTAGGTCGCCAGCGCCTCATCGAGGCGGCCGAGATCGAGCAGCATCAGCGCGCGGTGCCACCAGACGTGGAAGCGGAAGTTGTTGCAATGCGCCCAGACCGCCTCGCGCCCGTCGAGCCAGCCTAGGCCCCCCGCCGCATCGCCGGTCATGTCGTGGACATGGGCCACCGCGTGCAGGCCCCAGGCGTCGTCCGGCGCGAGGTCCAGCGCCCCGTGCCCGGCCCGAATGGCGGCCCCGTGATCGCCGGTTTCCTCCAGCGCGAAGGCGTGACAGCCCAGAAGGTAGCCCCGTCCCGCATGGCCCTCGGAATGGCCCTGCAAGCAACGCTCGACGGACGCGCGCATCCCCGACGCATCCCCGATCACGAAGCGGATCGCATGTGAGAGCTTCATCAGGAGCGTGTCGCCCGGTGCCTGGGCCAACACCGCCTCCAACGCGCCGATGGCGCCGTCGTAATCCCCCGCCAGGAGCCGTTCGAGCGATGCGGTCAGCGCCCGCTCCCGGCCGTTGCCCTCGCCCTGCTTGGCGGCCACCAGCGCCTCCCCGGCGACGGCCATCCCCTCGCGCCGCCCGAGAAGCGCCATGAAGAGGCCCTTGAGCGCGTGACCCGAGGCGTGGTCGGGCGCCGCGTCCAAGAGGCGTCCCAGATGCACGGGCGTCGCCGCCCCGTGCGCGAGGAAGGCGCGGGCCGTGTCGTTCCAGTGACCGAGCGCCGCCGCGGGCAGCGTCACCGGCTGGTCGAAGATGTCGTGCAGGACGGGCATGGGGCGGCTCCGGGGCAAGTATCTCCACGGGCTTAGCCGGGGTGCCCGCGTCATCCTATAGCCGCAGGCCCCGTGTCACGGACACGTTACGAAACGCGAGCGGGGCGGCGCCCCGCCGCCGAGCCTTCGGCGCGTCATTCGGCGAAGGGATCGTCGCGCTCCAGCCGGTCGGTATGCGCCCCGAAGCGCGGCGGCGGGTGGCGATAGGTGACGGGCGTGCGCGACAGCTTCAGGGGATTGCCCACCAGCGGCAGGGTCGCGCCCCCCGGCCCCTCCATGTCGAGCGCCATGCCGCGCGCCGCGACCTGCTCGGTCTCGAACACTTCGGGCAACGTCTTGACCGGTCCGACGGGAACGCCCGCCGCCTCCAGCCCGTCGGTCAGGTCGGCCGACCGCATCGCCGCCA
The DNA here is from genome assembly GCF_046452375.1 of Jannaschia halovivens. Classification (NCBI taxonomy): domain Bacteria; kingdom Pseudomonadati; phylum Pseudomonadota; class Alphaproteobacteria; order Rhodobacterales; family Roseobacteraceae; genus Jannaschia; species Jannaschia halovivens. Next base: position 679,196 of record NZ_JBKFDJ010000001.1, read on the forward strand.
TCGCGGGCTCCAGGATGGCCGCCAGGGCGTCGCGGTTCGCGATCCGCGCGGGGTTGGTGGCGAACCGCGCGTCCCCCGCGAGGTCGCCCAGCCCGAGCACACCGCAGAAGCGCCGGAACTGTCCGTCGTTGCCGACCGCGACGATCACGTGGCCGTCGGATGTCGCATAGACGCCGTAGGGCACGATATTCGGGTGATCGTTGCCCCGCCGCTTGGGTGCCTGGCCGGTCAGTCGCGTATTGACCGCCTCGTTGATGGTCCAGGCGATCTGGCTGTCGACGAGTGCGACGTCCACATGCTGCCCCTCGCCCGTCGCCTCGGCATGGCGGAGCGCGGCCAGGAGGCCCACGCAGGCATACATCCCGCACATCACGTCGGCGATGCCGACGCCCACCTTCATCGGCTGGCCATCGGGGTCGCCGGTCAGGGACATGATCCCGCCATAGCCCTGCGCCATGAGGTCATAGCCCGGCTTCGACGCGTTCGGTCCCGTCTGGCCGAAGCCGGAGATTGAGCCGTAGACGAGCCGCGGGTTCACCGCCGAGAGCGCGGCGTAGTCGAGCCCGTATTTCGCCAGTCCGCCCGGCTTGAAGTTCTCGATCACGATATCGGCCTGCGCGGCGAGGCGCTTGATCTCGGCCTGTCCGGCCTCGCAGGCGATGTCGATCCCGACCGAGAGCTTGTTGCGGTTGGCGCACATGAAATAGGCTGACAAATCCGTATCTTCCACGCCGTCCTTCACATAAGGCGGCCCCCATTGGCGCGTGTCGTCCCCGCCCGAGGCGGGGTTCTCGACTTTGAGGACCGTGGCGCCCAGATCGCCCAGGAGCTGCGTGCAGGTCGGCCCGGCAAGGATGCGGCTGAGGTCGAGGACGCGGACGCCCGCGAGCGGGCCCGCTGGTTCAGATGCGTCCGTCATAGGCTCTCCGGTCGATATGTGCGGCGATCAGCGTGAAGGTGTCGGCCGCCAGGGCGGTGTCCATCGCGGCGCGCAGGGCCTCGCGGTCATGGACATCGACGCCGTGGCCGCCGAAGCCCCGCGCGACGGCGGCGTGGTCGGTGCCGTCGAAATCGACGCCTGCATTGCGCATCTGGCGCTGGCGCTGTTTCAGTTCGATCAGGGCGAGCGAGCGATCGACGAAAACCACGATCACCACTGGCAGACCCAGCGAGGCGGCCGAGGCCAACTCGCCCGCCACCATCAGGAAGCCTGCGTCGCCCGTGAAGGCCACGACGGGCCGCTCGGGCGCCGCGCGCTTGGCCCCGAGCGCCAGCGGCAGCGCGCAGCCCATGGTACAGAGGCCCGAGGATTGCAGGAGCGTGCGCGGCGCGGGACAGTCCCACATCTGGCTGAGCAGGATGCGATGCGCGCCACTATCGACCGTCGCGATGGTGTCGGGCGGACAGGCGGCGCGGCAGGTCTCAATCACCGCGCCCGGCCCCCAGTCCTCGGCAGCGAAAGCGTCCTTCAGCGCCCCGCGGATCGCGGCCACATCCCAGACGGGCCCGGCCTCGATCTCGTCGCCGATGAAATCCAGCGTCTCGCCCACCGGGGCCACGACCTCCAGCGTCGCGCCGTGCATGCCGTGGGTGTTGGCCGCGTGGCAGATGTCGATGACGTTCTGCGTCTCGGGATCCCAGACCTCGCGCCAGCCGGTCCGCATCTCGATCGGGTCATAACCCGCGAGGATCACGAGATCAGCCTCGCGAAAGAGCGGCAGGAGATGGGTATCCGCCTTGGGCGAGAGCCCTGCGCCGCCAAGGCAGAGCGGATGATCCTCGGGGATGAGCCCCTTGCCCTTGTAGGTCGTGACCAGCGGCACGCCATGCGCCTCGCAGAAGCGGCGGATGGCGTCGCCCGCGTCGTCGCGGACGGCGTCGAGCCCGGCCAGCATGATTGGACGCTTCGCCTCGGCCAGCCAGTCTCGCGCCGTCTCGAGCGCGTCCACCCCGATGCTGCCCGGCGCGGTGGCGGGGCGACGGACGGGAGCATCCGACACGGCCATGTCCGCGACCGAGATCGGTACGTCGATCAGAACCGGACCGCAGCGCCCGCCCGTGCCGCCGCTGGCGATCCGGACGGCCTTGTCGGTTTGCACGGCCGCCGCTTCGGGGGCGAGTGTGAAGGTCGCGCGGGTGATCGGGGCCAGCACCGCGCGATGGTCGAGCACCTGGTGCGTGTAGGTCTCGGCCTCCGCCGCATCGACGCATCCGGTCAGCACGATCATCGGCACGCGGTCCTGATCGGCATTGGCGATCACGTTGACGCCGTTCATCAGGCCCGGCCCCACCGTCGCCACGAGGATCGCGGGCGCGCCGTCGACGTGATGCGCGCCCTCGGCCATGAACCCGGCCGCGTTCTCGTGGTGGCAGAGATGGAACGATATGCCCGCCGCCTCGAGCGCGTCGACGAGTGTCAGGACCTCGCCGCCGGGCATTCCGAAAGCGTGCCGGCAGCCGGCATCATGAAGTCGTCGGGCGAGGGCGTCTGCGGCGCGGATCGTGCTCATTGCGCCGCGATATCACTCCGGTCCGGGGCGTCAAACCCGTGGCGCGTCTGGTGTAGCCTCCTCCCGAGAACGTGACCGGCGATCTGGTTGCGCAACACTTGCGCCGTGCCACCGCCGATCGTGAACATCCGCACGTCGCGGTACATCCGCTCGAGTGGTGTCTCGCCGCCGTAGCCCCTGGCCCCGAACATCTGGAGCGCGCGGTCCACGACCCGCACCGCCATCTCGGAGGTCATCAGCTTGGCACGCGCGGCCTTCACCCGGTCGGGGAAGCGCTCGGTCGTCGCGGCGTCTTGGATCATCAGCCGTGCGGCGTGGATCTCGGTGTCCATGTCGGCCAGCATCCATTGCAGGCCCTGGAATTCGGCCAGCGAACGCCCGAACTGCTCGCGCTCCTGAAGGTACTCCGCCGCAAGGCGCGCCGCTCCCGCCGCCACCCCAAGCGCGATGGTCGCCGCCCCGACCCGCTGCGTGTTGTAGGCATCCATCAACGCGCCGAAGCCCGCATCCGGGATGACCATGTCGTCGCCAACGAAGAGGTTCTCGATGTGCAGCTCCGCCTCGGGCATTCCGCAAAGACCCATCGTGCGTTCCAGCCGCGCGACCCGCAGCCCATCGCCCCCTTCTGCCAGGAAGCCACGGATGCCGTCGGGCGTCTGCGCGAAGATCAGGTGCAGCTTCGAGACGCCGCCGCCGGTGATCCAGTGCTTGATCCCGTCGAGCCGCCAGCCGCCGGGCACCTGCATGGCCCGCGTGGTCATCGCCGTGGCGTCGGACCCAGCTCCCGGTTCGGTGATGCAGATGGCGGGCTTGTCCCCGGCCAGTACCAATCGGGCCGCGCGATGCTTCTGGGCCTCGGTGCCGTAGGCCATCACCGCGCTGAGCGCGCCCATATTGCCCTCGACCAGCACGCGCCCGGTCAGGGTGCAGGCGCCCGAAACCGCCTCGACGATCCGCACCACCTCGGTCAGGGGCAGGCCGGGCCCGCCATAGGCCTCGGGGATGGTCATCCCCATCAGCCCCGCGCGGGTCAGATCCTCGACATTGGCGTGGCAATACCGCCGCTCGCGGTCCCAGGTCGCCGCACGGTCCCGGAAGCGCGGCAGCAGCGCCTCGGCGCGGGCGAGGTGATCCGGGGGGGCGGTGTCGAGCATGGCGGGTCTCCTTGCGGGAGAATATCGACGCTGGACGTGTTCAGGACCATCGAATTAGATTGCCATCTGCATTCAAGGAACCTGAAGTTGCGCAATCGAGACCTCGCCACCCTTCGTATGATCGCCCGCGTCGGATCGTTCCGCAAGGCGGCGGAGCGGCTCAACATGACGATCTCGGCGGTCTCGATGCAGATGAAGGCGCTGGAGGCCGATCTCGGCGGCGCGCTCTTCGACCGAAGCCTGCGGCCGCCCCGGCTGACGGCGCTCGGCCGATCGGTCGCGGACACCGCGGGAGATGTGCTGGATGCCGAGACGCGGCTGCGCGCCCTCGCCCGCCCCGATGCGCGGCTGGCCGGACGCTTCCGGCTGGGCCTCGTGGCCAGCGCCGGGCCGCGACTCCTGCCCGGCTTCGTGACTCGCGCGCGCGCCCTGCCCCAGGCGCATTGGACCTTCCATACAGGCCTTTCGGAGACATTGGAGGCCGAGGTCGCGACGGGCGCGCTCGACGCGGCGGTGGTGACGGCCACGGGCGTGCCCCAGGGCGGTATGCGCCACCGCCTCCTGGAGCGCGAGCCCCTGGCGACCGCCCTGCCCGACCGCGCCGCGCCCGACCTGCCCTTCCTGCAGTTCGCGCCGCGCACGGGGATCGGGCGCATCATCGCCGACGAGCGTCCGCGTCATCCCGGCCTCGCCGCTCGGCCCGTCCTCGTCCTCGACCACGTCGCGACGATCCTCGCATTGCTCGATGCGGGCCACGGGGCGACCATGCTGCCGGCCCCCGACTTCGGACGGCGCGCGCATACGCCGCTCGAAAGGACCCGTGACTTGGTGCTGGTCACACGGGCCGGCACTATGCTCGACGCCGAGGCCGAACGGCTGGCCGCCCTTCTGGTCTGAGGCGACTTAGCGCGCCGCGTCGGCCACTGCGGCGAAGGCGGCGTCGAGTTCGGCGGCGATCGCGGCCAGGCCCGGCGCCTCGTCCATATAGGGCGCGAAGACGACCGAGGGCGGGACGTAGCTGAAGCTGGCCGTGCCGTCGGCATTCTCGGTGACGTAGATGCGGATCGGTGCCTCGATCATCGCCGCCGTCGAGAGGCGCAGCACCCGCACGGCGAAGTCGTTGTTGTAGAGGCCGATCACCCGGTTGCCGGGGATCTCGATGCCCCGCGCGGCGGCGGCCCCGGTCGGCCCCGCCATGGTCACCACGGCAAGGCCCGCGGGCTTTGCCGCGGCCCGCAGGTCCTCGACCAGCGCATCGAAGGTCTTCGCCGTCCGCTCGACCACCCAGCCCTCGCGCGGGGCGATGTCGGCGACCTCCTCGGCCGTGGTCGGGAGCGCGAGGCACAGGGCCCCGCAAAGCGCGAGCATCTGAAGACGGAGCATTGGCGGGTCCTTCTCGGGTCAGTCGCTCCGACCCTGCCCCCTGCGCCCCGCGCCGCCCAGCCCCGCGCGATCACGTCTGCGCCAGTTCCGCCCTTGCGGATCGCCTTCGCCCTGTTCTAGACCCGCCGGCGGAGCGGTGGCCGAGTGGTCGAAGGCGCACGCCTGGAAAGTGTGTAGGCGGGAAACCGTCTCGAGGGTTCGAATCCCTTCCGCTCCGCCACGCCACCATCTCGATGACTTTAGTTGGGCCTCTTTGGGCGGCCTTTTTTCTTACAGATCAGCGGCATGGCACGTCAGCTAAGCTGCACTGGATTTCGTTGGTTTTACCCTATATTCGTCTGTTGCGTGGTACGGATAGTGGTATGATCGGATGGCGCTGGACGGCAAGTTAACCAAGAAGCTCGTGTCGAATCTTGGCCCCGGCCGGCATGGCGATGGCAACGGTCTCCACCTAGTCGTCGATCCTTCCGGCGCGCGGCGCTGGATCGTGCGGGTGACGGTCAAGGGACAGCGCAATGCCATGGGCAAACCCCTGCGGACGGATTTCGGCCTCGGCAGCGCCGAACTTGTGACGCTGCCTCAGGCACGGGATCGGGCGCTCGAGTACCGCAGGATGGCGCGGGCCGGGCTCAACCCCCGCTTCAACGCGACGCGCGAGGTGCCGTCTTTCGAGGAGATCGCGGGACAGGTACATATCGAGCGTCTGCCGACCTTCAAGAACGCCAAGCATGGCCAGCATTGGATCAACACGCTGCGGGACTACGCCTTCCCGAAAATCGGCCGCATGCCGGTCGACAGTATCGGCCAGCCGGAGGTCCTGATGTGCCTGTCGCCGATCTGGACCGAGAAGCACGAGACGGCCCGGCGCCTGGCTCAACGGATCAAGATCGTGCTCGATGTGGCCCGCTCGAAGGGGTTCCGCGATGGGGAGAACCCGGTCACGACGATCAAGGACGCGGCCATTCTGCCGAGAGTTCGCGCGAAGCCGCAGCATCACGGCGCAATGCGCTGGCAGGACTTGCCGACCTTTTACGTCGCCTTGCGCGAGCGCAAAGCGATGGCGGCGCACGCGCTGATGTTCACCTGCTTGACCGCGTCGCGCACTAACGAGGTTCTCGGCATGCGCTGGGAGGAAGTCGATCAAGCCGAGCGGCTCTGGACCTGCCCTGCCGAGCGCATGAAGACCGGCGAGGCCCATCGCGTGCCGCTGACGCCGGAGATGCTTCAGATCCTCGACGAGCAGCGAGCCCTCGGGTCGGATGTCGTCTTCGAAGGTCAGAAGCGAAACCGTCCGATGTCGAACATGTCGATGTTGATGCTGCTTCGCCGGATGGGGGTGAAAGACGTGACGGTCCATGGGTTTCGCTCGGCCTTCCGCGACTGGGCGGCGGAGGCGGCGGGCGCGCCCCGCGAGGTCGCGGAGATGTGCCTCGCGCACCGGGTCGGCACAGCCGTGGAACGGGCCTACGCCCGGTCGGATCTGCTGGAGAAGCGGCGGGTACTGCTTGCGCGCTGGGCCAATCACGTATGTGGGGGCTAAGCGGATGTTCGCGCCTTTCGGGTATACATCACTCCATACGCTCTGGAAAGAATTCGTGGCTCGGCACGCCGAGCCTCTTTGTGAAGTCGCTCGAACGAAATATGCCGCGTCTGAGTCGATAGGGGACTTCATTCCGATTTCGGGTTTTGGACAGTTCGGCTCGCCAGCGGATTTCGTCGAACAGGCATTTATCGAAACGTTCGACGGCCGGGCAATTTCACTGGCCACTGCACATGGAGCGATTGGGCACTTTGCGGCAAAGGACGACAACAGTGGATTCCGCCTGCTCGACCGCCTAACGGTCTTCGAGGCCACCATGCATGTCTTCGAACACGATCCCGGAGCGATGCCATCATCGGTGCTCCATTCGGTCGGGTCCTATGAGTTCGATCCATGGCCGCATAAGTCGGAAGGCCTCGACGAATGGCGTATAGTGTACGTCGAAGGGCCGCAGGCCAACACGCCCTTCCGTCAGCTTCGCTTCCATACCCTGCCCTACACCTTCGAGCGAAACCGCTTCATCGTGCCTCGAGAACCGCCTCCTTGGGGGGACGATCTGATCGACGAGCTGTTCGCCCCACGCCTCAGGGAGCATGGAGGCCAATCCTTCGCCCTGACCGACGACGAGGCGAACGACTGGCGGCGGCGCATTCTGTCGCCTCGTTACATCAACGCTCAACGTGGTGGTTTACGTGTCACCTCTGCTCCGGGGCGGCCGTCGCGCCGCGAAGAAATCCGCTTAGCTTACCGGAGAGTCTTTCCGACCGGAGATCAATTGTCCTGGAAGCAGGCGCAAAGGGCTGTTGAGGACACAGGCGCTCCGACCGTAAGCTTGGACACCTTCAAGCGCGCCGTTCATGATCTGAGAAACAAGAAGCAACGTTAGTGCAAAACCCTTGGGCAAAAGCCCGGTACGGGTTTTGCACCTTTTGCCGCGGTTCCGACATCCATCGAATGCAGGCCAACGAACTCCTCGCAGTATCAGCGAGGAAGATCGAGCGATGCCCAGCCTATTCGACGACAATCGAACCTATGTCCTTGGGGACGCCGAACTCGAGCTGATCGGCGACCGCAACAAGCTCGCGCAATGGCGGCACAAGGGGATGGGTCCGGCCTACTACAAACTCGGCCGGAAGATTCTGTACTGCGGTGCGGACCTGAACGCCTGGGCGGAGACCCGACGCATGGTTCCCCTCGCCCGTGATGACCGAGGATCGGCACGCCGATGAGGGCCTCGCCGCCACCAGTTTGCAGCATCGCCGGGAGTACCCGCCGATGAGCCGCAACTACAACAAGATCCGGCCGAAGCTGCATCGGGTCTATCGCGTCGAAGACTTGATGGAACTCTACAACGTTAGCCGGAACACGGTGACGAACTGGGTCAATGCCGGCCTCCAGCCGTCGGACGGAAAGCGGCCCTACCTGTTCCGGGGCGCCGTCGTGAAGGCCTTCCACGAGGGCCGGCGGGAACGCGCGAAGGGTCGTCTGCGGCCGGGCGAGTTCAAGTGTCTCGGTTGCAAAATGGCGGTGGTGCCACCCCCCGAGACCGTCAGTGTGAACAGGAGCAGAACCGGATCTGTCATGCTTCAGAGCTGTTGTCCCGAGTGCGATGCGCAGCTCATGAAGGTCGCCTCCCCGGCCGATCGAGCGGTTCTGCGGGGTGAACCCATTCCAAATACCGAGCGGGACTGCGCACACGAAGGGAATCCTATGGTCCCAGTTCGTGTTGTGAAATTCCCGTCCCCCTCCGGTCCGAAGATCCATCTCCGCAATGACCGCATCATCCATCGATGGCAGGGCTATGCGGGCCGCTACGATCCAAAGACCCAGGACCGGCATCTGGCGGCCATCCGATTCATGGAAGAGCTGACGGACGGAAAAGCGTTCGCCTGCCTCGCGTGCGATAACGTCAACGGTGTCCGCGAAGCCTTGCGCTGCTCGCTCGGGGCAGCGGGTGATGCGCGCCGGTCTCGCTCGACGGTTTCGCATATGCTCTCCCATCTGCGCGCCTTCCTCGAATGGCTCCTCAAGCAATCCGAGTTCGAGCGTCTCCCGCGCGACCTGCCAGGCTATCTCGAACTCTCCCGCAAGGAGTATGCCGCCGCCCTGCCCCGGCCTTCCCGCGCCTATCCGGAGATTGCGGAGGCGGAGGGAATGCTGCGAGCGATGCCAAAGGGCACGCGCAAGGAACGCCGCGACCGCGCGCTCTTCGCGCTCGCCTTTCTCGGCGCGCTACGAGCCGATACGGTCGTCTCGCTGCGCAAGAAACACGTTCTTCGCGACCAGCGGAAGATCGTTCAGGATGCCTCCGTCGTCCGCGCCAAGAACGGCAAAAGTCAAACCATCATCTGGTTCCCGATTCCGGACCTGTTCGGCACGGTGGTCACAGCATGGATCGTCGAGCTCACCGAGCTGGGCGCGATCGCCGAGGATGCATTGTTCCCGAGTGACAGCTGGTTAAACGAGCCGAGGCGCATGGCCGCGCCGGATCGCGCCCCGATCGAACCGATGGCGACGAAGCACGCCGTCACCGGGGCCTTCCGCATTGCATGCCGGTCGGCGGGCACGAACTACACGCCACATGCCGCGAAGCATACGATCGCCGCGCTGCGCGACGAACGGCATCTTACCCACGAACAACGCAAAGCTTGGTCGGAGAACATGGGCCACGAGAGCGAAGCGATCACCGAACGGCACTACGGCAAGATGTCAGACGATCGGCGGGCAGCGCTCTTCGAGGAGATAGGAAAAGAGGGTCAGGCAGATTCGACCTTTGATCAGGATCAGAGGCGACGCGTGAGTGAACTGCTCGATGAGCTTAACAAGATAGTCCGGGGCTAGGTACCAGTAATAGGTCGCCTGTGAACGCAGCTAGTGATTTACTACGGTACGGAATGAGTAAATAATCGCGAAAATTTCGGAGCCATGAGGAGAGGCACGGTGCCACGTCCGTATTACGGCTCAATTTTACAACCGAAGCAGACCCGCTTTTTACCCCGCGAATGAATGTCATATTTTCGAGAATGCTGCGTAATGTAGTTCCAGCTAAGGCTTGCGTCGGGGCCTTACTGAATGGCTATGCACCCGAGATATAGAGCAGCCCTGGCGCTGTTGCATGAAGCGTTTGAAGGACGGGTTTATCCTTCCCAGCTATCCACCAAACAAAGCTGCACCTAATCCAAACTCCTGACGCGGCTGGGCCCGCGTGGTGCCGGCAGGATTCGCGCAGCTTCCTCGGCCGGCTTTGCCTCTCGCCGAACCGACCATTCTTCCCGGTTCCCCCAACAACCGGGGAGGTGCGTCGTGACCGACGAGCTCCGTTCCCTTCTGAACGTGTGACACAAGATGCCGCGGGAGCATCACGCCCGCGTCTACCTTGAGGGCCTGATCTGGTCGGCGGACCGCGTCTGCCCGCACTGTGGCTTAGTGCGGTCCATCCGGCTGCGTCGCATGAGCGTCCGACTAAGCCTTTACCAGTGCCGGAAGGCCGAGTGCCGCGGCACAACTCACCGTCACCATTAAGACCCCGCTGCAAGGCATTAAGCTCGACCTGCGAATCTGGATCCGCACAAAGATGCTCGTGCTGATCTCGTCGAAGGGGATCTCGTCGGTCGTCATGGTCCGCCTGCTCGGTGTGAACGAGAAAATGGGACGGAAGATGGGCCACGCGATCCGCGAGTTGATGGACGACCGCCATGGCGAGTATCCGCGCCTCGAAGGCGCGGTCGTTGTGGACAAGGGCTACCGCGGCGGCGCGCCGCGCCGAAGTCGCTGTCGGGCGCTGCGGCCGCACGCGGGCTCAGCACGACCCGGCCGATGGTCTTCGTCGCAGCCGACCGCGAAGGCCGCGCGCGCGCCGCGGTGGTGCCGGACGGCACAGGGGCGACGCTCGGGACGAAGGTTGCCGGGTGGAGCGACCCCGACACGCCTTGGCTGATGACCAACTGCAATTCCGCATACGCCGCGGTGAGCCGGCAGATGCAGGGGCATTCGGCGGTCATCCACCGCCGAGGACAGCATACCGACCCGATTACGGGCGCCCACGCGAACACGCCCGAGGCGTTGATCTCGTCCCTGCGGCGGGCGCTGGTATAGGTCTCCCACCTCCTGCCGCCGCCCCACCACCAGAACTACATCGACGCGGTTTTCTGGCGCTGGAACCTCCGCGAGCCGGCGAGCGAGAAGACCGTTTAGCGGGTTGGTGGCTATGGACGGGTGCGCACCAAGACCACCAAGATCTCGAAGCTCCTGCCGGTGGTCAAGCAGATGCGCGCTGCTACAGGGTGCGTTCGTGCGGCAGGTCCGGCGGCCGCCGTGCTACTGGCTCCGATGGCCGTGATAGAAGAAGGATGCAAGCGGTCGAGGTAGAAGGGGCGAGGGGGCGTTCCGGTGGGGCATGCCCAAACAGTACGTTCTCTAGGAATGATCGTTTCTCTGTTCTAACTGCGTCGCCGCGCGAGTTCCCGGTAGAGCGCTGCGGGCGTAACGCCGATGCCGTCGGCGACCGCTTTCCAGCCGCCTCGCTCCGGCGGGCCGTGAAGTTCGAGCCAGCCGTCGAGGCGGTCCGAGAGACGCTTCAAGCGCATCAGTTCGACGCGGCCCCGTAGCGCCTGAATCTCGAGCGCAGCGCGTTGCAGCATCCTGGCCGTGGTAGTCGGGTCGGCCATCAGCCGGTCCATGAGGACGCCGCGCTCCAACGATAGCACGGTCCCCGCAATGCGCATGACGGCGTCGCAGTGATAGCGCGGCGCGAAGAGCGACGCCTCGGCCAGCAGCGTGCCGGCCGACGCGACATGGAGGGTGAGATGGCCCCCGTCCGCCAAGGGACGCTCCAGCGCCACCGCACCATCCCGCACGAGATGGACCGTCGTCACAGGGTCGTCGCGGCGGAACAGGATCTGCCCGGCAGCCACATCGGACCGCCGGGCGTCCGCGAAGAGATCGATGAGTTCGGACATGATCCGGATCATACGTTCCTGTCCCGCCTCCAGGATAGGGTGCGACGCCATCCAATGGAGGTTCGCATGCGCACCCGTCTGCTTCTCGCCATCCTCGCCGCACCCACCGTCCTCGTGGTCACGTCCCCGCCGGCATCGGCGCAGTCGGCTCATTCCCACACCGCCGGCATGGCGCACGGGGCGGCGAGCGCCGCGGCCTTGACCGAGCCGGGCCAGGGGGCGTTCGCCGCGCTGTCAGAGGTCGTGCGGGTGCTAGAGGCCGATCCGGACACCGACTGGTCGCGGGTCGATCTCGACGGACTGCGCGCGCATCTAGTGGACATGGACCTTCTCGCGACAGGCGCGGTGGTCGAGACGACGGGCCTGCCCGATGGCCTACGCGCTCGGGCTACCGGTCCCGCGGCGGTCCTCGGCGCCCTCCGCCGGATGGTGCCCGCTCATGCGATACAGCTCCGGGCCGATCAATCCTGGACGGTCGAGGCGGTGGTGGGACCCAAAGCCGTCACGCTGAGGGTCACCGCGACCGATCCCGCGACCGTCGCCCGCATACAGGGGCTGGGCTTCTTCGGCCTGATGGCAAGCCAGGACCATCACCGCGCGCATCACCTCGCGATCGCGCGGGGCGACACGCCGCACGGGCACTAGGCGTAGCGGGCTTGCGCCGGCGCGATACCCCCAATAGGTATTGGATCGATGCGAGCCGTCCTTTGCTTTCTTCTAACCTGTGCCGTGCTCATGATGGCGAGCCTGTCGGCGTCGCACGTCTCCGCGCATGTCGGTCATGGTGGAGGGGACGACATTATGCGGATGGACCATTCGGACGATGCGTCCGCCTTGGCGGAATGCTGCGACGCGACGTCGGGGCGGACCGCGCCGGGCTGCGGGTTCGACGCTTCCCTCGAACGTGCTGCATTCGAGGTGGCGCAGACGGCAATGATCCTTGGGCACCGTATCGTGCAGGCGCGCGCGCCGGACGGTCTCGCCCCGGAGACGCCGCTCGATCCTCCGAAAATCTGAAGGCTCGCACGAGACCCTTCCAGGCGCATCGCCGCGCCCGACCTTCGATTGAGGATACGATCCCATGACCACACGCCGCAACCTGCTCGCCCTCCTGGGCGGAACGGCTTTCGCCGCCGCCTTGCCCCTCGCTGTCGGCGCCGAGATGCGCGCACCCCTCCACGTCCTCGCCGCCCCCGGCTGCGGGTGCTGCCATGCATGGGCCGACCTCGCCAGCGCGCGGGGCCACGCCGTCACGGTCGAGGAGATGACCGACCCCGACGCGCAGAAGGCTGCGCTCGGCGTGCCGATAAATCTGGCCTCCTGCCATACGGTCCGGGCTGGGGATTACGTGTTCGAGGGGCACGTGCCCTTCGCCGCGCTCGACGCGGTGCTGCGGGACCGGCCGAACATCGCGGGTCTCGCCGTGCCGGGAATGCCGATGGGCTCGCCGGGCATGGGGGACGATCCGTCCGCGCGCTTCGACGTCATCGCCTTCGGCGGTGCGGCAGGCGCGGGCCGCGTGTTCTACCGCGCCGGGACGCCGGACCCCTTCGCGGGCTGACGGCATGCGCCGGTCCATCGCCATCGGCGGTCTCGCGCTCGCAAGCGCGGCCGCCCTCTCGCTTTTCGTCCTCTCTACTTGGACGGCACGGGCGGAGATCGTGCGCCTGCGGGCGGACGACCCGTCCACCGTCGCCATCGGGGCACAGGTCTACGCCGCCGAATGCGCCGCGTGCCACGGCACCGACCTGGAAGGTCAGCCCGACTGGCGCGTGCGGGGCGCCGACGGCCTGCTGCCCGCCCCGCCCCACGACGAGACGGGACATACGTGGCACCATAGCGGCGACGATCTGTTCCGGATCGTGAAGCTGGGCCTGCCGACGCTGATCGGCGACCCGGACTACGCCACGGCCATGCCGGCCTATGGCGGCGTGCTGACGGACGACGAGATCGTCGCCGTCCTCTCATACATCAAATCCACATGGCCCGCGGAGATCCGCGCGGCCCACGACGCGAAGGTTCCCACCCGATGACCCGATCCCTCCTGCTCGCGGCGATCCTGTCCGCTGCCGCCGCGACCGGCGCGACCGCCCATGAGAAGACCGCCGCCACGACTCCGCAAGTCGGCGCGACCGTGGCCGAAGTGCCGATGCTGCACGTCGTGTTCGGAGGTCCCATGCGCGTGACCTTCGCGGAACTGACTCGCGCGGACGTGCCGGTCGCCATCACCCGTAAGGCGGGCATGGAGCCGGTCACCGAACTTCATGCAACGCCGGACGCCGCGCTGGCGCCAGGCGCCTACCGCTTCGAATGGCGCGGGTTGGCCGAAGACGGGCATCCGATGCAGGGCGAACTGCTCTTCACCGTGGCCGAGTAACGATGACGGGCCTCGCCCCCATGGACGCCTTCGCGGTCGCGAGCGCGCTGCTCAAGGCGGCGGGCTATGCCGCGGCGCTGCTCGCCATGGGGGGCGTGCTCTTCGCCGTGGCCTTCGACGACCGGGCGGAGGCGGACGTCCTGCGCCTCGCCCGCCGCCTTGCCGTCGGCGCGGCGCTGCTCGGCCTCGCGGTCCTCGCGGCGCGGTTCGGCCTGCGCGCGGCGCGCATCTCCGGGATGGGCTGGGATGGCGCAACGGATCCCACGATGCTGGGCTTCGTCTGGCAGAGCCCGCTCGGCACCGCGGCAGCCTGGCGCGGGCTGGGCGAGGCGGCGATCCTCGCGGTCCTGCTGCCGGGCATCGGGCGGTTCGCCGCAATCGGTGGTGCGGTGGCGGTGGCCTATTCCTACACGCAGGTCGGGCACACGCTGGCCGAGCCGCGTTGGATCCTGGCCGTGCTCTTGACCCTGCACCTCCTGGCTGCGGCGTTCTGGATCGGCGCGCTCGCGCCCCTCCATCGCGCCGCCCGAACATCCGACGGCGCGCCGCTGCTCCACGCCTTCGGGGTGGCGGCAGGCGTCGCGGTCGCGTTACTGGCTATGGCCGGGACGGTCCTCGCCTGGCTTCTGGTCGGCTCGCTCGAAGGGTTGTTCGGTACGGCCTATGGCTGGGGCCTGCTCGCCAAGGTCGCGGTCGTCTGCGCGCTGCTCGGCCTCGCCGCCCTGAACAAGTGGCAACTCGTCCCTGCCCTGCGCGAGGACACTCCCGGCGCGGCTGCGACTCTGCGCCGGTCCATCGCCGTCGAAGGCGCGACGGTCGCGCTGATCCTCGTTCTGACGGCGGCGATCACCACTGCGACCACGCCGCCGATCAACCTATGACAGGGGGCGTCGTCATACCGCTTGCCGCCGGCACCGCCTTTGCCGCCGCGACCATCGCTCTGCTGCGCTGGACGGGGATGGACCGGGATCGCGCGACGGGACCGCTGATGCTCGTCGCGATCGCCCTGTTCTATCCGGTCTTCGCCGTGGAGAACGGATCGCGCGCAGAGGTCGCGATCCATGCGGGCATCGCCCTGGCGTTTCTCGGAGCCGCCATCATCGGGCATCGCCGGGGCCTCGCCCTGGTCGGCATCGCCATGATGGCCCACGGCGCGTTCGACCTTGCTGCCCACGTCCTGACCGATGGGCCCGCGCCGCGCTGGTGGGGACCGTTCTGTCTCGGCGTCGATGTCGTCCTCGGCGCGTGGCTCCTGATCGCCCGGCCATGGGCGACGATCAGTCGCGAGCGCGATCGAGAAGCTGGATCAGCTCCATGAACTTCGCCCTCTGGTCCGTCCGGTCGCCCGAGGCGAGCGCATCCTCGATGCAGTGCGACGCATGATCCTCGATCACCAGCTTCTCCACGCCCTTGAGGGCGGCGCGCACGGCCGCGATCTGCGTGAGGATGTCGACGCAGTAGCGGTCCTCCTCGACCATCCGCGCCACACCGCGAACCTGGCCCTCCAGGCGCTTGAGACGTTTCAATGCGGCTTCGCGGTTCTCATGCATGGGCCAGATAAAGGCTTTGCGCCCGTCCATGTCGAGAGCGCGCGTGCCCGGCGGACCGACGGAACCGTTTCCCATAACCATCGTTCAAATACCCATAAGGGGTATAAGGAGGCCCTATGACCCATCACGACAACTCACAATCTGGCGGCTCCGGCTATGGCCGGTTCGCCGCGATGATCGCGGCCTCGACGGTCATCATGTACGGCCTGATGTATCTCAACACCTACGCGCTGGACCACGTGTTCTTCAGCCAGACGCGGATGTGGATGGCGCTCTACATGGGTGCGATGATGGCGATCGTCATGCTTGCCTTCATGCTCGGCATGTACGCGAACCGTACCATCAATATAGCGATCTTCGCAGGTGCCGCCGTGGCATTTGCGGCCTTTCTCTATCTTGTTCGCAGCCAGGATACCGTGGGGGACGTCGCATGGATGAAGGCGATGATCCCGCACCATTCCATCGCCATCATGACGTCCGAGCGGGCCGACATCTCCGACCCTCGCGTCCGCGAACTGGCCGATGCCATCATCGAGGCGCAGCGCGCCGAGATCGCGGAGATGAAGCGATACATCGCTGACATCGAGGCGAACGGCGATGCCGCGCCCGGCACGCCGCGCGCCGAGTGACCCCGCCACCCTGCAACCCGACAGCCCGGAGGCTATCATGCCCAAGGACACCCTGACCGACCCCGCAGCCACAGCGACCGGCAAGAAAGCCGTTCTTTACCGGATGGTAATGGACAAGCACACCTGTCCCTACGGGATCAAATCCAAGTACCTGCTGGAGAAGGAGGGCTTCACGGTCGACGACCGCTGGCTGGAGACCCGCGAGGAGACCGACGCCTTCAAGGCTGAGCATGGCGTGAAGACCACGCCGCAAACGTGGATCGAGGGCGAGCGCGTCGGCGGATACGACGACCTCCAGGTCCGCCTTGGCAAGAAGAATCCGAACGAGAGCGACACCTCCTACGTCCCCGTGATCGCGATCTTCGCCACGGGTCTGGGTCTGGCTCTGGCCTTCGCCACCTTCGCGGGCGTGCCGTGGTTGTCCTGGCAGGTGCTGGGCTGGTTCATCTCGATCAACATGGTCCTGCTGGGGCTTCAGAAGCTTAAGGACCTGGAATCCTTCTCGACCATGTTCCTGAACTACGACCTTCTGGCGAAGCGCTGGCCGCCCTACGGCTATATCTATCCCTTCGTGGAGACGGGTGCCGGCCTCCTGATGACGGCGATGGTCTGGACCTGGCTGTCCGCCCCTGCCGCCTTGATCGTGGCGACCATAGGTGCGGTCAGCGTGTTCAAAGCGGTCTATGTCGACAAGCGCGAACTCAAATGCGCCTGCGTCGGCGGCAACTCCAACGTGCCCCTGGGCTTCGTCAGCCTTACGGAGAACCTCGCCATGATCGGCATGTCGGTCGTCATGCTCGGGCTCCTGGTCCTGTGACCGGCATGCCTTCGACGCACGGGGTCACGGCGTGACGGCGACCCCAAGGCGCAACCTGCTGGTCGGGCTCCTCGCCCTCGGCGGCGGCTACGCCGTCCTGCGGACCGGTACGGCGGCCTATGGGCGACTGACCGGCATGGACCTCGCTTACGAGCCGATGGAATGGCCCGAGGGCTTCCGCAAGCTCGTCGCAGGGTCCACCAGTTCCGGCGGCTTCGACCCCTTCGTGGGGTTGGACGCACCGGCGACGCCAGACCGCGCGGTCGATACCGCCGCCGTGGAGGCCGATCCCTGCGGCGCCCTCTTCGGCGGGCCACTCGATTCCGGCATCGTCCCGATCGCATCGTTCTCCGACTACAATTGCCCCTTCTGCCGCGTCCTCACCCAGCGGCTCGCGGCCTATGAGGCGGCGGAGGACGGGGTGCGGGTCGTCTGGCACGAGCTGCCGATCTTGGGGGACGGCTCGCGCGCCGCCGCGCGCGCCGCGCTCGCGGCCAAGCGGCAGGGCGCCTATGTCGCGTTCCACGAGCGATTGATGCGCTCCCCCTTCGAGCCGACGGACGAATACCTCCGCGTGCTCGCGGCCGATTTGGGCATCGACGCGGACCGGCTCGCCGCGGACATGGCGAGCGATGCGGTCGCGGACGAGATCGCGACGAGCTTGGCACTCGCACGCGGCCTCGCCACGGTCGGCACCCCCGTCCTCGTGATCGGACGGACGGTGATCGAGGGCGCGCCCGACATGGATACGATCAAGCGGATCGTTGCCGAAGAGCGCGAGCAACCACCGATATGCGCATGACGAGTCATCTCACCGGGCGCCGAACGGCCGACGAGGCCACATACCCCTGTGAGGTATGTTGACACGATCCCCTATGTTCTCTAGCGAATGTGTCATGCGTGCTCTCATAGCCATTCTCGTGACGATTCGGACGACGGCCATCTTGGCCGTCATTGCCGTTCTCGCGTTTGGCTCCCTATCGGCATCCGTGTCGGCGGGGACGTATGATCATCATGCATTCGTTTCGATCGACGATCATTCGCTTCAGGGTGAGCGTCAGGCCGCGTCCTGCCCGTCCGGCGACGTTTCGGGCGGACACGGCATGGATGATGGCAACTGCTGCATCGGCACGTGCACCACGATCCTGACCGTCGCCGCACCGGTCGACGTCCCCGAACGGTTGCTTGTCCTGAGCGGTCCAGCATTCCGTCCGTTGTCCGCACGCTCGAGTTTTGTCGAGTTCGTTCGTCCGCCGTCTCTGAGCATCTGATCGCGGCCCGCACGCGGGCCTGACTTCAGATGACGGTCCCACAGCGCCGGGATCCGCTCGAGACGAGCTGGACAAGACATGACAATCAAGATTTTCGCGGTCGGGGCCTTGCCTCTGATCCTAGCCGCGTGCGGCACCTCGACGCCGTTGCCGGACGTGGTCGGCATCACGGCCCCCGCCAGCCCGACGGTCGCGGCGCGGCGCACCGGCTACGCGAACCCAATTCGTAACTACACGATACGCCCCGTGGTCGATCCGGCCGACTGGCGCGAATCCAATCGTTCGCAGGAGGGCAAGTGATGCGCCTTCTGAAGATGAGCGCGATCGTCCTGCCGTTCGCCTTGGGGGCCTGCGCCACGACATTGCCGGCGGGGATCACTGCCAGTGGAGCAGGGTTCGGCCTCGTCGCAAGCAAGACGCAAGGTGCCACCGGCAAGCGAACCGTCTGGGTGCAGAACGCGGCGCAAGCCCGCGAGGTCGCCGAAAGCGTCCATGCGATGACGCATCGCCGCACGATCTCCGCCGACACGGCCGTTCAGGTCGCCCTCCTCAACAACCGGGGTCTCCAGGCAGCCTATGCCGATATCGGGATTTCCGCAGCCGAGGTTTGGCAGCAGGCGACCCCGGAGAACCCGATCGTGTCCGTCGGACTTCTGGGCATCGGCGCGCCGGAACTCGGCCTCTTCCGAGCCCTCGAATCCGTCGTTGCGGTGAACCTGCTCGATGCCCCGACCCGCAGACGCCGGGTGGCGGTCGCGCAGGCGGATTATCAGCGCGCCCAAATGCAGGCCGTAGTCGATACCCTGACCCTGGCGGCGCAGACCCGCACCGCATGGATCGATGCCGTCGCCGCGTTCGAAACGGTGGCACTCCTGAACCAGGCCGCTTCCGCGGCGGACGCCTCTTCGGAACTGGCGGCACAGCTCGGACGAACCGGGGCGCTGAACCGCGCCGGTCAGGCGCGCGAACAAGTCTTCGACGCCGAACTCGCCGCGCAAGCGGCCGAGGCGCGTCTGGCGGCAGCGGCGGCCAAGGAGCGGTTGACCCGATTGATGGGACTTTGGGGGACGGAGGTCGACTACTTCGTTCCGGATGCACTGCCCGCCCTGCCGGGCGGCCTCAAATCGACCGCGGGGATCGAGGCGCGCGCGCTTCAGAACCGCGTCGATCTTGAAGTGGCCCGCCTGAGCTTGGCGGCCACAGCCGCTGCCTATGGCCTGACCGACGCGACGCGTGTCCTGACCGATCTCGAAGTCATCGCCGGGGCCGAGCTGGAGCGTGAGCGTGAGGACGGTGACATCGAAGAGGAGGTTACGCCGCAGGTCGAGCTGGAGTTCCAAATCCCGATATACGACAGCGGCCGCGCCCGGTTGCGCAAGGCGGAACTCTCCTACCTCCAGGGCGCGAACCTCCTGGCCGAGACGGCCGTCGCGGTCCGCTCCGAAGCGCGCGACGCGGAGACGCAGTACCGCGGCAGCTATGCCGTGGCGCGCCAATACCGCGACGTGATCCTGCCGCTCCGCCGAACGATCAACGAGGAATCGCTGCTGGCGAACAACGGGATGATCACCAGCACGTTCGAGCTTCTCGCCGACGTGCGCGAGGGGCTTGGCAGCCAGCTCGATGCGGCCGAAGCCAAACATCAGTTTTGGCTCGCAGCAGCCAATCTCGATGCCGCGATCTACGGCGGTGGCGGTGCGGGTGGCGGCGGCGGCGAGGGCGGCGGTGTCGATCTCGGCGGCGGCGGCGCGCCTCACTGAATCCCTGAACCCGACAAGAAGGAACGGATAGATGCTCAATCGACGTCAACTCCTGGGAACCGGCGCAGCAGGCGCCGCCCTCGTCTCCACCCAAGCGTGGTCTCAGACCTCGAACCGCAGCTTGCCCGAAGCTGTCCTAACAAACGCCTCGGGAACGCAGGCCCCGATAGTTCCCACCACCGGGCCCGACTACAATCCCGTCGTCACGCTAAACGGTTGGACCTTGCCGTTTCGCATGAAGGACGGCGTGAAGGAGTTCCATCTCGTCGCCGAACCGGTCGAGCGTGAGCTGGCCGAAGGCACGACGGCCTACCTTTGGGGCTACAACGGCACCTCGACGGGGCCGACGATCGAGGCGGTTGAGGGCGATCGCGTCCGCATCTTCGTGACCAACCGCCTGCCGGAGCCGACGAGCGTCCATTGGCACGGACAGATCCTGCCATCGGGCATGGATGGCGTGCATGGGCTGAGCGGGCCCGGCATTCCGACCGGCAAGACCTATGCCTACGAATTCGACCTCAAGAAGTCAGGCACGTTCATGTACCATCCGCACGCCGACGAAATGGTTCAGATGGCCATGGGGATGATGGGCATGTTCGTCGTCCATCCGAAGGACCCGAGCTTTCGCCGCGTCGATCGGGACTTCCTCATCATGTTGAACGCCTTCGATCTCGATCCGGGCACCTACGTGCCGCGGATCATGGAGATGACGGACTTCAACCTGTGGACGTGGAACAGCCGGATCTTTCCGGGCATCGATCCGCTGGTCGTAGGCCGGGGCGACGACGTGCGCGTGCGGGTCGGCAACCTGACGATGACGAACCACCCGATCCACATGCACGGCTACGACTTCAAGGTGTCGTGCACCGATGGCGGTTGGGTCCCGCCGGAGGTCGCCTGGCCAGAGGTCTCCATCGACATCCCCGTCGGCGCGATGCGCGCCTTCGATTTCAAGGCCGACCATCTGGGGGACTGGGCGATCCACTGCCACAAGTCGCACCACACGATGAACGCCATGGGCCACGACATCCCGACCTTCATCGGTGCGAACAAGACCGACGTGACCGAGCGCATCCGTCGGCTGCAGCCCGAATACATGCCGATGGGCACCGCCGGCATGGCCGATATGGGCAAGATGGAGATGCCGATCCCCCGCAACACCGTTCCGATGATGAACGGATGGGGCAAGTACGGCCCGATCGAGATGGGCGGCATGTTCTCCGTCGTGAAAGTCCGGGAGGGCATCGCGTCGGGCGATTACTCCGATCCCGGTTGGTACGACAGCCCACCGCACGAGACCGTGGCCGAATGGACCGGCGACGTGCCTGCCCCCGTCGAGGTGACCGACCCGGCGACCCGCTACACCGATCTGTCCAAGATCAGCGGCTGAACCCCAATCGAGCAGCATTCCAGGAGTCTTACGATGAAGAAGACACTGATGCCGATCGCGGTGTTCGGAGCGCTCGCCGCTCCGGCCCTTGCGGACGGCTACCACCGCGGACCGCATGACGGACCGGTCCTCCATGCCGACGCGATGGCGATCGGCCACCCGGGCAGTCCGGACCTGGTCGACCGGACGATCGACGTGTCCATGCTGGATGCCTCCGATGAGGCGATGGCCTTCGACGTCGAGGCGCTAGAGATCGAGCGCGGCGAGACGATCCGATTCGTCCTGACGAACCGGGGCGGCGAGCCGCACGACTTCGTCATGGCGACGCCCGAGGAGATCGCGGCGCACCGCGCCGAGATGTCCGGCATGCCGGATATGAACCACGAGGCGGTCTATGCCGCGCGCGTGGAACCCGGCGAGACCGCGACCCTCGTCTGGACCTTCGCCAACGAAGGCGCCTTCGCCTTCGCCTGTCTGATTCCAGGCCACTACGAGGCCGGAATGCGCGGTCGCCTGACCGTGAGCTGACCACCCCAAAACCCAACGGAAACCACGAGGAAGACCTATGAGCAGACTATTGATCCTTTCGGCAGCGATGCTGTCGTTCGCCGCGCCTACCTTCGCCGCAGGCACCCACAAGGATGGCCATGGCGATGGTCATGCCGATGAGCACCATGCCGAGATGGCGGTCGGGATGCCCGGCGATGCGCATCACGCCACGCGGACGGTCGAGATCTCCATGCTGGAGACGGATGACGGCGAGATGCTGTTCGAGCCGCGCGACCTGACCTTCGCAGAAGGGGAAACCGTCCGCTTCGTCATCACCAACGACGGTGAGCAGGAGCACGAGTTCGTCCTCGATACGCCAGAAGCCAATCAGGAGCACAAGGACCTGATGGCGCGGTTCCCCGAGATGGAGCACGACGATCCGAACGCGATCCGCCTCCAGCCGGGCGAGGGCGGCGAGATCGTCTGGACCTTCGCCAACGAGGGCGAGTTCGAGTTCGCCTGCCTCATCCTCGGCCACTACGAATCCGGCATGCACGGACCCGTCGTCGTTCGGTGAACCGCCGTCCCTTCCCCATCATCAAGGAACACACGATGAAAACGCTTATCCGATCGATCACCATGGCGATCGCTCTCGCCACCGCGCCGACCGCCATGGTGGCGCAGGAAACGACCTATACCAAGGGCAGCGTCAAAGCGATCGACGCCGAGGCCGGCAAGGTCACCATCATCCACGAGGAACTGCTAAACCTCGACATGCCTGCGATGACGATGGTGTTCCGCGCCGACGAGGAGACGTTGGCCGAACTGACCGAAGGCGAAGAGATCGAGTTCGTCGCCGAGCGCGTCGAAGGCAAGCTGACGGTCGTCGACCTAAAGGAATAATTTCGCCGCATTGCAGCCTATCGTCACGGGGTCGCCGGCATGCCCGGCGGCCCCGATCTCCGGAACGGGGCGTATCTCCTGCCTCCGGACCGATCCCGCCTATCCATGAAAGGTCATCCCTGTGACGGACATTCTCCCGATGCGCGGCGCGCTCGGACTGGTCGTACTGTGCCTGATCGGCGCCGCTTCGTATGCCGACCCCGTCTTCTCCTCGACCGACGTCGGCGATCGGCCGACGGGTCGCATCACCCAGCTTACGGACACGATGGGCGAGATGACGGTCGACTTGCCGGCCTCGACGGCCGAACGCTTGCCAGCTCGGATCGAAGAGGATGGTCCGCAGGAACGCGCGGCCTTGCGCTTCGAGCCATACCAGATGCTGGACGAACTCTTCCGTCCCGACATCGTCTTTCTGATGCGGCACGGTCCGACGGACTGGTCGCAGCGTGACATCAAGGACGTGGCGCCGACCGATTGCGCCAACCAGCGTCTGCTGACCCGAGACGGGACCGATGACATGATCGATCTCGGCCTGCTGCTCGCAGCGAACGACATCCGACCGTCACGGATCGTGACGAGCGAATGGTGCCGCAACCAAGCTACTCGGGACGCTCTTCTCGAAGGCATGTCGGTGATCGATCCTGTCTATGTGGAAGGCATCGATCTGATCACCGACCCGTCACTCAACCTTCTCCTGTCGCTTCGAGGTGCGCCCGACGTGGATGAGCTGCGCGAGCTGATTTCCGCATGGGATGGCGGTGACGGCACCGGTCCGCTTCTCGTGATCTCTCACTTCACCAACATCGAGGAGCTGACGAACTTCACCGTCTTCGAGGGAGAAATGCTGATGATCGATCCCAAGCGAAACAACCGTGTCCTGGGCTATTTGCGATTGAGATCGGCAGGCCCCGATGTGGGGCATTTCGAGTAACGTCAAAAGATGGATGCTCGGTAGGGTGCATCCGTGTACGACGCTGATATGCGACGGTTGCAATGTCGCAAAAGGGTTTGCCTCAGCATTTGGAACACCAGCCGACGAGGGTCTAGATCCAAATGGGACGCTGCGTGGCAACCGTAGCACGGCTCGTCAATGCCCCGGTCGTGGATGACGCAGCGTCCGGCTAATTGAGGTCACAAGCGTTCGTGGAGACGGTCTCAATGAATTTGCCGGTCGGGTCCGGTCCTTACGGATAGGGACCGACCCAATACTGCCATTTGCGCCAGGAAGCTGTGCTGTGGTGCGGAATCCTTAACCCGACCGCTGAGCTCACAATAGCGAGAGCAGAAGCCTAGCCGTTAAGTCCTTTGGATTGGACATCTTTAATGCCTAAACCCAAACCGCTGCAACTGATAAATCCAAAGTCATCCGAGGATTGTGAAGGGCCCCAGCTGAACAAGCCAGTGGGGCCCCATTCTGCAATTCGATAGTAGTGGCTTGATAGGTTTAGTGGACGCCTGCTCACGTCGACGTCTTCACTGACACATCAAGGTTTATAACTAATGAATGATCACCGACTGGAGTCCTCCATAGACTATTTGGTAATGAGAATTCCTATCGCCGTACTTGGATCGAGAGCTTGCCTTCTCTCGCAGATCGAAGGGCTGAGTACTTGCTCTTCCGCCAGGATCAGGCCTGACGTCTCAGACGGCGAAGCTGGGTCCGCTTAGGACTCAGATCCACGAGCCTTCGACGAGTATCATGAACGACAAGCCGGCGCAGCTAAGCTGCCTTGTCCGAGCGACACATTGCACGCAACTGCCGCGCTCTGGCGGCTTTACAGGATGTGGTCCGCATTTTTCGGCCAGCTCGGACGCATGCTGCGGTGGCGACTTCGTTGAGTGACAGTCGAAGGCTCTCGCCCGCACCGTTGACGAAAGATGCGTTCTGGACGCGTTTCTGCCTTAGTTGTGTCGCAATTCCCATGTCGGCAACAATATGCCGAAAGAGAACCGATTCGTTGCCAGCATCCTGAAGACGCCCAACTTCGGCTCTTTTCATCAAACCGATCAAAATAGACCGGCCTACCAATTATGGGCATTTTCTCATTTCGTGCACCAGATCATGTGTGAAATTTGGTATTTGTGCGGGGGCAGTGCACGCTCAAAACACGGTTAACGATCTATTAGGTTATGAGCGAAATATTGCCGGTAACATTTATTTGCCCCAACACGAGCGTCCGCGATGTGTCTCACCTGCTTCTCCATCGGCCTCGTAGACGAAGTCATCGGCTTACCTATCAGATACGCCAGAACGATCTTATGTCCCGAAAACTGCCAGGAGGCTGCGGTCAATCGTAAGTATCTGTCGACCGAGGATAGCGAGTGGCGGGACGTCTGCCCGTGTGACCCAGTGCACGCTCGTGTCGTGGAAGGGTTAAGATATATTCCGCTTACGGCTGTGATAAATCCTGCGCGTCAGGCAAGGACCCGTGGTGCAGGCGTGGTTCGAGCGCCGGCATCTGACGCGTTCAATGTGCAGATACTCGTTCATCCTATTCGGAGCAGAGCTCGGACGAAGCGTTAACGTCTGTGCTTTGGCCGCCGTCTTTACTCCGCTGAACAAAACCTGACGTATATCGAGAACATGTATGGGCTCAGGCCACAAGGCGCCAAATTAGCCAGCACAATTCGCTAGCGACATTCAGGTGCAGTGTCCGGTTCAGCCGCATGTCACCCCTAGATGAAGTGTGATGGCGACCGCCTCTATTGATGCGCCATGTCGGATATTCTGGAGAGCATTGCCAACCTGTTCAAAGAAATATCCAAACAGGAGCGCGCCTCGGCAATTCGCCATCTCTAAAAAGTTGGCAGAAGATACAAGCCGAATTACGCAAAGCAGAAATCAGATGCATCAAGCTGCGATCCATCCGCAATGCCATCCAATACGATGCCACCACTCGCCCAGTCTATTTCGCCCGCGTCGCCCACAAACCGGATCAACGTCGAGGCGCCGTTCTCATAGGAGATGAGGCGTAGATCCTCAAGCCCAGTTACGCCAGGCGAAGAGAAGCAGAGTAGATCGACCCCGAATTCGAAATCTGTAACCCGATCAAACCCAGCGTCGAATTCCGAGAAGACGAACCGGTCTGCACCCCTGCCTCCGGTCAGGCTGTCCGTGCCGGCCCCTCCAGTGAGGATGTCGTCGCCGTCCCCACCTTCAAGCCAATCCGCGCCGCTAGAGCCATTCAGCTCGTCCTGCCCGCTGCCTCCGAATAGGCTGTCATGCCCCAACCCGCCAGACAACGCGTCTGAACCCGCACCCCCTTCGATACGATCATGGCCTGGCCCACCAGAGAGAATGTCGGCCTGATCTCCGCCAAGCAGTATATCGTCCCCGAATCCCCCCATGAGCGTATCGTTTCCCTGCTCGCCGTGAAGGATGTCATCACCAACATTACCCTCCAGCCAGTCTGACCATGTGCCGCCATGAATGACATCATCTCCTGCTCCGCCCTGCAGGGTATCAGCGCCGGTGCCACCGATAAGAAGGTCCGCTCCGTCTCCGCCGCCAAGAAGATCTCCCGCGTCGCCTCCCCAGAGGGTATCGTCCCCTAGACCTCCCGAAAGGGTGTCTGACCAAGTTCCGCCAAGGAGAATGTCGGAACCCTCGCGCCCGACCAGGAGGTCCGCACCGGCTCCGCCCTCGATCCGATCCGAACCCTCTCCACCATATATCGTATCAGCGCCGTCGGACCCGTTTTGGATAACGTAGTCCGGGATCTCCGGCGCCTGGAGTGTCTCCTCGAACCTGAGCTGAACGACTTCGTAGGCGTCGAGTGTAAATGAGCCGACCCCATCGACCAGCTCAGTCAGGTCGATCCCGCTGACGATGGCGTTGCGCTGGTCGCCACCCGTATTCTCGTAGCCCACTCGGATTCCAGAGACAGCGAGCCAGCCACCCGTGAACTCGGTAAGATCGATAGTTGTCTCGATCGCGACGTTTGTGCGGGACGACAAGTACACCACACGTTCACCGGGCGTCGTTGCGTCCAGATCGTCCCGTGCCTCCCAAGCCGTTACTTCAATGTTGGAAGGCGTCTCGGGGCTTGTCCATTGGATATCAATAAGCTCGTGGTCTGCGACGGTTTGCCGAATGAGGTCGAACATCGCAGCACGGGTCGTGTTTGTGGCTATGGAAAGCCCGTCCAGCTCCAATACCTCTAGCGGCTCATCCTTGTGAAGAAGGGCATTCCGCGTATTGTGCAGCATCGGCCAGACGAACGCTGTATCGACATCCGCTTCGACGAGATTGGTGTAGTGCTCCAAGAACATCGAGGCACCATGCACGCCAAGATCAATGCCATCCTCGCCGAGGGAGAGGTTCAGATTGATGTTGTACTCACCCACCATCCGGTCGATTTCGCGTCCGAGCCACTCATCCCAACCTCCTATGCCGGAACCCGCCAAATTCTCCGAAAGCGCGCGGTCTTCCCTAAATGCGCCGGTATCGTTGTCGAACCCTCCTTCTGCAGGGTCCTTCCAGTAGAAGTTTCGTATAACGCCGTCGAGTTCGTCAACCGCGCCATTCAGCGAGGCAAAAGCGTCTTGAATTGCTACATTGGCAAGCCGCGGGTCATTGTCGTAAGCGCCGCGAAGATTTCCGGAAGCTTGAAGAAAAATATCGGCGTCCGTGCCGGCGAGATCCAAACCCGCTGAGATCGCCTTCGTCGCTTTCGCTGCAGCTTGCCCATAGGCTGCCTCCAGGCTGGCATCGCCGATCGTCCGTCCACCCCAGTATTCATTTCCGAGTTCCCAAGACCGGATCGTGTCAGGGAACTGGTTCGAGGCGGCTGTTACGAAATCCTTGAGATCGCTGAGGAACTGCTCCTCTGACTGCCCGGGTGGAGGATCAACCGGTATGACGAAGCTCACCGTGATGCCGAGTGATGTAGCCTGCCCGAGAAAAGTCGCCACGCCCTGGGGAAGTTCTCCCCCGATCAACATGCCGTCTTCGAAGACCTTGTCGGGCATACCGCCCGGATATCGGACATGGCCTACCCCGAAGTGATCCAGCGCGGATTCCGCCGCATCGGTCAGGACTCCATCGGGCCTGTCTGTGGGCGCAGAAAACGTGGGAGAACCCGTGTGGGCCTTCGGAAGAAGATTGCTCCCAAAGTGGTCCACCGAAGAGAAATTACCCGTCGAAGTCGAACTTTGAATCCGCAACATTTTCGCCTCTGGTCCTGTGTTCTCTACGGACAGAAGCCACTCCGGTCCGGTCGACATCCGGACGGCATTGTGTCGAGAGCAAGGCGAAAGATGCAGGTTTTCGGAGACTCAGACTGGACGGGACGTTTATTGTTGCAAGGACCATGCCAAACTAGCGACTACCATTTTCGTGTGTAGGCGCGACGGCGCAGTCATCATGTACCTTTGGAATGCTGGCAATCGGCCCATAGCTGCCGTTGAATAGGCCTGCTGTAACTGCGGCGCAGTTTCCCCTGACCGGAGATTGAAGGTCTACGGCTTGTGCTCTCCGAGTGATCATGGACCAATCTTGAAAGCTAGCGGCATTAGTGCGACGCGCAGCATCAGACATAATGATCCCTGGTCCCAACCATCGCCGCAGTAGATATGGAGGTCGCCTGTAGCCTGGTCTCCGACCGTTTCTCTTCTGATCGAGCCAGAGCATCTTTAGACCTTCTACGACGCCAACGCGGGACCGGTTCGTTGAACTATTTCTTGGGCTGCTCGCTGCATCCCGCTCGAAGATCAGCTCTCATCAGGCATTTTCTTTCAGCCGTTTCAGACAGTTGTTGTAATTGTGCCGCATGCGAATTGGCGAACAATAAGGCCATCCGGTCCAGTCCCCGCGCCATTGCAGGTCCCCGCGTACTGAGCTGCAACTTATGTCAAGGGTCTTAGAACCGGGTCACCCCAGTAACCGTAATCTGCAGCGTTTTCTCGTTTGGTGAAAGCTCGCTCTCGCTATTCGAAATGTCGGCCCTGCCGATGTGCACTGCGACGTCGGTAGCGTGGTCCATTCCCGCCTTGCAGATACAGCGCGGACACCTCGGTGGTTCATCGCGAGAGGCCGGATCAGTCGAGCTCAAGAGACTTCAGCACCGAAACCTCTAGACTTGAGGCACGTGCCTCATTTACCGTCGGATAAGCGGGCGATTCGGATGGGAGCCGGGTCAAGACCCGCCAACGGGAGGATAATTATGAACAAGATCAAGCTGACATCGGTCAGCGCGCTCGCCCTAGTCGGCGCGACACTCGGCACGCAGGCAGCGGCCGACGACCTGACCCTTTGCTGGGCCGCATGGGACCCCGCCAACGCCCTTGTCGAGCTCTCAAAAAACTTCGAGGAGCAGTCCGGCCACACGATGAACTTCGAATTCGTGCCTTGGCCCAATTTCGCCGATCGGATGCTGAACGAGCTGAATTCGGGCGGGCAGCTCTGCGACCTGCTGATCGGCGACAGCCAGTGGATTGGTGGTGGGGCTGAGAACGGCCATTACGTCAAGCTGAATGACTTCTTCGATGAGACGGGGATCAGCATGGACGATTTCGCGGATGCCGCCGTCTATGCCTATTCGACCTGGCCCAAGGGCACGCCGAATTATTACGCGCTGCCCGCAATGGGCGACGCGAACGGCTGGTTCTACCGCAAGGACTGGTTCACCGATCCCGAGATCATGGCCGCCTTCGAGGCCGAGGTCGGCCGCCCCCTGGGCGAACCGCAGACCCAGCGCGAGCTGATGGAGATCGCCAAGTTCTTCCAGGGCCGCGAGATCGACGGGCAGGAGCGGTTCGGCGTCTCGATCTTCACCGAGCGCGGGTCCGAGGGCATCACCATGGGCGTGACGGGCGCGCTCTACGCCTGGGGCTTCAAGTACGAGAACGAGCCGGGCAGCTACGACATGGTCGGCGCGGTCAACTCGCCCGAGGCGGTCGAGGCGCTGGAGTTCTACAAGGAGCTCTACGAGTGCTGCACCCCGCCGGGCTACACCAACTCCTACATGGGAGAATCGCTGGACGCGTTCAAATCCGGTCAGGTGGCGATGGCGATGAACTGGTTCGCCTTCTTCCCCGGCCTTTACGCGGACCCGGAGATCGGCGGCGACAAGATCGACTTCTTCGTGAACCCCGGCCAGAACCAGGCCGCCTCGACGCTCGGCGGCCAGGGCATCTCCGTCGTCGCCTATTCGGACAAGCAGGACGCGGCGCTGGAGTACATCCAGTGGTTCGCCCAGCCCGAGGTCCAGAAGCAGTGGTGGGCGCTCGGCGGCTACGCGGTGCATGACGCCGTGCTGGAGGACCCGTCCTTCGTCGACAGCCAGCCCTTCGCGGGCGACTTCCTCGAGGCGATGAAAGCGGTGCAGGACTTCTGGCAGGAGCCGACCTACGCCGAGCTGCTGCTCGCCATGCAGGAGCGCATCCACAACTACGTGGTGGCCGACCAGGGCACCGCGCAGGAGGCGCTGGACGCCCTGATCGAGGACTGGACCGAGGTCTTCGAGGACGACGGGAAGCTGTAGCGGCAGACCTCGCGCGCCCCGGGCTCGACCCGGGGCCTCGCGGAGCCGGGCAACCCGGCTCCGCGCCCCCTCCCGCCCATCGAGGCCCCGGAACAGGTCCGGGGCGTGCCGCGCCCGCGCGACCGGAGACCGCATGTCCGACACCCTCGCAGACCGCGCCGCCGCCAAGACGCCGCCCCGTGTCGCCCGCAAGGTCCGGGGGCTGAGCGACCGCGCCATCGCGTGGATCTTCGTGGCGCCGACGATCTTCCTGCTGCTGGCGGTGAACATCTTTCCGCTGATCTGGACGGTGCGCCTGTCCTTCACCAACTTCCGCGCCAACCGCCTCAACCGCGAGCCGGAATGGGTGGGTCTGCGGAACTACGAGCGCATCCTGACCGACGGCGACACGTGGCTGACGATGCAGGCCACCGCGCATTTCCTGTTCTGGACGATCGCGCTGCAGGTGCTGATCGGCTTCACCCTGGCCTACCTGATCAACAAGAAGTTCAAGGGCAACGACCTGTGGACGACGATCATCGTGCTGCCGATGATGCTGTCGCCCGCCGTGGTCGGCAACTTCTGGTCCTTCCTCTACCAGCCGCAGATCGGCCTCTTCAACTACGTGGTCGCCTTCCTGACGGGGCAGGATCCGTCGAGCTTCGACATGCTGGGCAGCGTCGACCTCGCGCCGTGGTCCATCGTCATCGTCGACACCTGGATGTGGACGCCCTTCGTGATGCTGATCTGCCTCGCGGGGCTCAGGTCCATCCCCGACTACATCTACGAGGCCGCCGCCATCGACCGCGCCTCGCCGCTGCGGCAGTTCTTCACGATCACCGTGCCGATGGTCCTGCCCTTCCTGATGCTGGCGGTGCTGTTCCGGGGGATCGAGAACTTCAAGATGTTCGACCTCGTGGTCCAGCTCACGGGCGGCGGGCCCGGCAACATCACGACGCTCACCTCCATCGACCTCAAGCGCGAGGCCTTCGAGAAATGGCGCACGGGCTACGCCTCGGCCTACGCGATCATCCTCTTCGTCACGGTGTTCGGGCTGGCCAGCATCTACGTGAAGGCGCTCAACAAGGTGAAGGAACGCTAGGATGAGCAGCTATTCCATCACCGAGCCGTCCCAGCGCTCCAAGACCGTCGCCGCGATCCTCGTCGTCACCTACGCGCTGATCACGATGGTGCCGCTGGTCTGGATCGTCATGACCGGCTTCAAGTCGCCCGCCGACGCCATCTCCTACCCGCCCAAAATCCTCTTCGAGCCGACGCTGGAAGGCTACGTGAACCTGTTCACGACGCGGACCCGCATCTCGCCCGAGGCGCTGGCCGCGCTGGACGAGCCCGCGACGTGGTACGACCGCATCGTCCGGCAGTACGACATGATCATCGCCGGGCCGTCCAAGTTCGGGGAGCGGTTCGTCAACTCCGTCGTCATCGGCTTCGGCTCGACCTTCCTGAGCGTGTTCCTCGGCACGCTGGCGGCCTACGCCTTCTCGCGGTTCAAGATCCCGCTGGCCGACGACCTGATGTTCTTCATCCTGTCCACCCGGATGATGCCGCCCATCGCCGTCGCGATCCCGATCTTCCTGATGTACCGCCAGCTCGGCCTGTCGGACACGCATCTGGGCATGATCCTACTCTACACGGCGGTGAATATCTCGCTCGCCGTGTGGCTACTGAAGGGCTTCATCGACGAGATCCCGCGCGAGTACGAGGAGGCCGCGCTTATCGACGGCTACACGCGGTTCCAGGCCTTCTACAAAGTCGTGCTGCCGCAGGCCGCCACGGGCATCGCGTCCACGGCCATTTTCTGCCTGATCTTCGCGTGGAACGAGTACGCCTTCGCGGTCCTGCTCACCTCGGCCAACGCGCAGACGGCGCCCCCCTTCATCCCCACGATCATCGGCGTCGGCGGCCTCGACTGGCCCGCCGTCGCGGCGGGGGCCACGCTGTTCCTGCTGCCGGTGATGATCTTCACCGTCGCGCTGCGGAAGCATCTCCTGCGCGGCATCACCTTCGGGGCGGTGCGGAAATGACCGGGTTCCTCAAAGGCCTCCTCCGCCTGCGCCGCGGCCCGTGGGAGTTGGTGGCCACCATCCTCATCGCGGCGGGCGTCTTCATGCTGATGCAGCCCTTCGCCCTCGCGCTCTTCACCTGGAGCTTCCTCGTCACGCTGGTGGGCACGGTGATGTTCATCGTCGTCAGCCACTTCCCGGAGTAGCGCGCATGGCCCGCATCGAGATCACGGACCTGCGGAAGGAGTTCGGCGACTTCACCGCCGTGCGGGAGTCGTCCTTCACCATCGAGGACGGGGAGTTCTTCATGCTGCTCGGCCCCTCGGGCTGCGGCAAGACGACGACGCTCAGGATGATCGCGGGGCTGGAGCTGCCCACGTCGGGCACCATCGCCATCGACGGCGAGGACGTGTCCCAGCGCCCGGCGACCGAGCGGGACATCGCCTTCGTGTTCCAGATGTTCGCGCTCTACCCGCACATGAACGTCCGCAAGAACATCACCTACCCGCTCGTCTCCCAGGGCTGGGACAAGGCACGCGTGAAGGCGAAGCTTGACGAGGTCGCCACGATCCTTGGCATTCACGACATCCTCGACCGCCCCGTGGGCGGGCTCTCGGGCGGCGACAGGCAGCGCGTGGCGCTGGGACGCGCCATCGTGCGCGAGCCCAAGGCCTTCATGATGGACGAGCCCTTGGGCGCGCTCGACGCCGAGTTCCGCGAGCGCATGGCCGAGGAGCTGCGCGCGCTGCACGACCGGATGGGCGCCACGACCGTCTACGTCACCCACGACCAGCTGGAGGCCATGCAGATGGGCGACAAGATCGTGGTGATGAACAACGCCGTGGTCGAGCAGTTCGGCACCCCGCGCGAGATCTACGACACCCCCGCGACCATGTTCGTGGCGGACTTCATCGGCGACCCGTCGATGAACTTCCTGCCTTTCGATGGTACCGTGGCCAAACGGGCGACATCCGTTGACCTTGCGGGTCGCGCGGTCGCGATCCCGGCCGCACGAGAGGGCGCCGAGGGTCGCCTCGTGCTGGGCGCGCGGCCCGAGCATATTTCGCTGACCGATGACGGCCCGCTTCGGGGGCGCGTCGTGGCCACTGAATATCTCGGCACATCGCAGGTGGTCACTCTTGAGACCGATTTCGGCGAGGTGAAGGTCCGCACCGGCGCCGACCGCCGTGCGGCCGCTGGGGAGACGGCTGCGTTGGCGATCGACGGCAAACGGGTGACGCTGTTTGACGAGAGCTCCGGTCGCGCTCTCCGCTCCGAACTGAACGAGGGGGTGGTCTGATGGCCGAAGTCCGCCTGACCTCTGTCACCAAGCATTATGGCCGCGATATCGGCGTCGAAGGGATCGACCTGACGGTGGAGGATGGCGGCTTCGTCGTCCTGCTGGGGCCGACCGGCGCCGGAAAGACCACGACGCTGCGGTTGATAGCTGGGCTCGAGACGCCCGATGAAGGCTCGATCCACATTGCCGGACGCGACGTCTCGGGCGAGACCCCGGCAAGCCGGGACGTTGCGATGGTGTTCCAGCAGTATTCGCTCTACCCGCATCTCACCGTGCGTGAAAACCTGGCCTTCCCTCTCAAGTCCCCGATCCTCAAGACGCCCCCCGATGTCGTAGAGGCGCGGGTGCGGGAGGTGGCCGAGGTCCTGCGCATCCCCCATAAGCTCGACAACAAGGCGACCGAGCTCTCTGGCGGCGAGATGCAACGCGTATCCATCGGGCGGGCGTTGGTGCGCGACCCGGCGATCTTCCTGATGGACGAGCCGCTCAGCTCGCTCGATGCCAAGCTGCGCTCGGACCTGCGGATCGAGCTGAAGCGCATCCATTCCGACCTGAAGGCGACGCTGCTTTACGTGACGCATGATCAGGTGGAGGCGATGACCATGGCCTCCAAGATCGGCGTGCTGGATCGCGGCCATTTGGTTCAGGTCGGGACCGCGCGCGAGGTCTACGAAGATCCTGCTTCGGCTTACGTCGCCGCCCGGCTGGGCTCCCCCCGGATCAACCTCTTGCCCGCCGACCTCTTCGGCGACGCACCGCCCGACGCACATGTCGTGGGG
The DNA here is from genome assembly GCF_046452375.1 of Jannaschia halovivens. Taxonomy (NCBI): domain Bacteria; kingdom Pseudomonadati; phylum Pseudomonadota; class Alphaproteobacteria; order Rhodobacterales; family Roseobacteraceae; genus Jannaschia; species Jannaschia halovivens. The sequence goes on from NZ_JBKFDJ010000001.1 coordinate 713,493, forward strand.
TTACGCCCCGAGCACATCACGCTGGGCCACGGGCGCGAGGCGCAGGTCACCCGCGTCGAGCATCTGGGCGATCAGACCCGCCTGCACCTCAAGCTTGCCGGGCAGGACTTCGTGACCCTGGCCGATACAAGGATCCCCGACGTGGGCGAAACCGTTCAGATCGCCCCCCGAAACCCGCTCTGGTTCGCCGCCGACGGCGCCCGTCTCTGAGGGAGGACCCCTATGCAGTTCATCAACGACAAGGCCGATCTGGTCACCGAGGCCATCGACGGGCTGATCGCGGGCTCGGGCGGGGCGCTCGCCCGCCTCGACGGCTATCCGCATATCAAGATCGTCATTCGCGCCGACTGGGATCGCTCGAAGGTCGCTCTCGTTTCCGGCGGCGGATCGGGGCATGAGCCCGCCCATGCGGGCTTTGTCGGCCCCGGTATGCTGACGGCGGCTGTCTGCGGCGAGGTCTTCGCCTCGCCCTCGGTCGAAGCGGTACTGGCGGGCATCCTCGCCGTCACCGGCGAGGCGGGCTGCCTTTTAATTGTCAAGAACTACACCGGCGACCGGCTGAACTTTGGCCTCGCCGCGGAACGGGCCCGCGCGCAGGGCAAGCGGGTCGAGATGGTGGTGGTCGATGACGACGTTGCGCTACCCGACCTGCCGCAGGCGCGCGGCGTTGCAGGTACGCTTTTCGTCCACAAGATCACCGGCGTCATGGCCGAACGGGGCGACGACCTTGACACCATCGCCGCCCGCGCGCGCGACCTGATCCCGCGCATCGCCTCCATCGGCAAGTCGCTGTCGACCTGCACCGTCCCCGGCTCCCCGCGGGAGGATCGCATCCCCGCCGGCAAGGCAGAATTGGGCCTCGGGATCCACGGCGAACCGGGGGTGGAACAGATCGACTTTAAGGGCGCAGACGATGCGGTCGCGACTATGGTCTCGCGCCTTCCGGACGGGAAAGCCGACCGCGTGGTCCTCATCAACGACCTCGGCGCGACGACGCCGCTGGAATTGTCGGTTCTGACCCGCGCTGTTCATCGCGCGGGACTGGCCGCCCACGTGATTGGCCCGGCACGGCTGATGACGTCGCTCGATATGCACGGGGTGTCCCTGTCTGTCCTAGATCTGAAGGATGACGAGGCCGACCTGCTGGCCGCGCCCACGCCGCTATCGGCGTGGCCCGGGCTGTCTGCCTTCGCCGATCCGACGATCAAGCCCCTCCCGGACGGACTGACGCCGATCGCACCGATCCGGTCGGACAATCCTCGCACTAAGTCCATTATCAGAACCGTCTGCGACCTTCTGGTCGACGCCGAAGCAGAGCTGAACGCGCTCGACGCGAAGTCCGGCGACGGCGACACCGGCTCGACGCTCGCGACCGCCGCTCGCGCCCTGAAATCGGACCTCGACGCGATGCCGCTGGCCGATTTGACGCAGCTCTTTCCCGCACTCGGGAATGCGCTCAGCCAGACGATGGGCGGCTCGTCGGGGGTGATCCTCGCGATCTACTTCAATGCCGCGGGGGACGCCTGCGCCAATGGCGCCTCGGTTCCCGACGCGTTGCGCGCGGGTCTCGACCGGGTGATGGAGGTGGGCGGCGCGCGTCCCGGAGACCGCACCATGATCGACGCGCTGGCTCCGGCGCTGGACGCCCTGCCGCGCGGACTGGACAAAGCGGCTGAGGCCGCACGCGAAGGCGCGGATGCGACGGCTCGGATCGGGCGCGCAAAGGCCGGGCGCGCCGCTTACGTGCCTGAGGCGAACCTGACCGGCCATGCCGATCCGGGAGCCGAGGCGGTGGCGCGCGTTTTCGAAGGGCTCGCCTGCGCATGACCGGCGGCGCGGGCACCTCCGCGCCGACCACGCTTGACGTGGCCGAGGCGGCGGGCGTCAGTCTCGCCACGGTCGACCGCGTCCTGAACGGCAGGCCCGGTGTGCGCGAGGCAACCGTCGCCCGCGTCCGCGAAGCCATCGACCGTATCGGATATGTCCGCGACACCGCCGCCGCCAACCTCGCCAAGCGGCGCGTCTATGATCTGTCGTTCATCCTGCCCGATACCGACAACGAATTCGTGGCCAGCCTGCGCGCCGAGATCGAAACCCGCCGCGCCCAGCCCGCCATTCACCGCACCCGGTTGACCGTCACGCCGGTCGCCGCCTTCGATCCGCAGGCCGTGGTCGCCGCGCTTGACGCGGCCACGGGCGACGGCGTGGCGGTCTTCGGGCCTGAAACTCCATCGGTTCGCGACGCCGTGCGGCGCGCACGGGTGCGCGGCCTCGCCGTGGTGGCGCTTGTCTCGGACCTGCCGTCGTCCGAGCGGGATCATTTTGTTGGCATCGACAACATCCGGGCGGGCCGCACCGCCGCCCAGCTGATGGCGCGCTTCGTCGCCGGCCCAGGCCGTGTGCTGGTCATCACGGGGTCCCGGCTTGCCCGCGATCACTTGGAGCGACGGCAGGGCTTCGATCAGGTCATGGCCGAGACGCCGGGCATGAGCGTCGGCGCCTCGCTCGAGGGTCGCGATGATCCCGAGCGGGTGAAAAGCCTGCTGGCCGAAGCGCTGACCGACGACGTGGTGGGCATCTATTCCTCGGCTGCAGGCAATGCGGGCCTGATCGCTGCGCTGGAAGGTCGGGACCTGACCGTGATTGCTCACGAACTGACGCCCACGACGCGCGCCGCGCTGATGGACGGCACGTTCGACGCGCTGATCACCCAGGATGCAGGGCACCTCGTCCGATCGGCCATCCGGCTGCTGCGGGCCACCGCCGACGGAGCGCCCTTCGACCCCGCGCAGGAACGTATCCGAATCGATATACACCTGAAAGAAAATGTGCCCGATCCCGGGCCGGAGGGAGGACAGACATGAAAACGATCAAGGGCCCGGCGCTGTTTCTTGCGCAGTTTGCGAGCGACGAGGCGCCATTTGATTCGTGGGACGGGATCACGAAGTGGGCGGCGGACTGCGGCTATATCGGCGTGCAGGTCCCCAGCTGGGACGCGCGCCTCTTCGATCTCGCCAAGGCCGCCGAGTCCAAGACTTATTGCGACGAGTTCAAGGGCCAGGCCGAAGCGAATGGCGTCGCCGTCACCGAATTGTCGACCCACCTTCAGGGACAACTCGTCGCCGTCCATCCCGCCTATGACGACGCCTTCGACGGCTTTGCCGCACCAGAGGTCCGCGGCAATCCGAAAGCCCGTCAGGACTGGGCCGTCGATCAGGTGAAGAAGGCGCTGACAGCGTCGCGAAACCTCGGCATCACCGCCCACGCCACGTTTTCTGGCGCACTCGCCTGGCCTTATGTCTACCCCTGGCCGCAGCGCCCCGCGGGCCTGATCGAGACCGCTTTCGATGAATTGGCCCGACGCTGGCGTCCAATCCTAGACCATGCCGAGGAATGCGGCGTGGACGTCTGCTACGAGATCCACCCGGGCGAGGATCTGCACGACGGGGTCACCTACGAGATGTTCCTCGAACGTGTCGGTAACCACGCCCGTGCCATGATGCTCTACGATCCCTCGCATTACGTGCTCCAGGCCCTCGATTACCTCGACAACATCGACATCTACCGCGACCGGATCGGCATGTTCCACGTCAAGGATGCCGAGTTGAACCCAACCGGTCGGCAGGGTGTCTATGGGGGCTACCAGTCATGGGTCGACCGTGCGGGCCGCTTCCGTTCGCTTGGTGACGGTCAGGTCGATTTCGGGGCAGTCTTCTCCAAGATGGCGGCCAACGATTTCGACGGCTGGGCCGTGGTCGAATGGGAATGCGCGCTTAAACACCCCGAGGATGGCGCGCGCGAAGGCGCGGCCTTCGTCCGTGATCATATCATCTGCGTCACCCCCCACGCCTTCGACAACTTCGCGGATGGAGGCACGGACGAGGCCGCGAACCGCAAGATGCTGGGCCTCGACTGACTGCGGCACGGTAGACAGGCGCTCCTTCGCCGACCGACAAAACTCCGGGCAATGCGCGCCGGACCACGTGACAAAAGGAACCGACACCATGGTCACAGGACGTAACGAACAGCTCGGCCGCCGCATCCGCCTCGGCATGGTGGGCGGCGGGCAGGACGCGTTCATCGGCGGCGTTCACCGTATCGCCGCCCGCGTCGACGACCGGTTCGAACTGGTCGCCGGCGCGCTGTCCTCAACTCCCGAACGTGCCCGTGCCTCGGCAGAGGCGCTCGGCATTGCCCGCTCCTACGATGATTTCCAGACGATGGCGCGGGAAGAGGCTGCGCGGAACGACGGGATCGAAGCGGTCTCGATCGTCACGCCGAACCACGTTCACCGCGCCGCGGCCGAGGCGTTTCTGAAGGCCGGGATCCACGTGATCTGCGACAAACCGCTGACTTCTACACTCGAGGATGCAAAGGCGCTCCATGCTGCCGCGCAAGCGTCAGACGCGCTTTTCGTCCTGACGCACAACTACACCGGCTATCCGATGGTCCGTCAGGCCCGTGAGATGGTCGCAAGCGGCGCCGTGGGGACGATCCGCGTGGTTCAGGTCGAATACCCGCAGGACTGGCTGACAGAGCATCAGGACTTCAAACAGGCCGAATGGCGCACCGATCCCACACGGTCCGGCGCGGGCGGGTCGACGGGCGATATCGGCACCCACGCCTACAATCTCGCATGCTACGTGACCGGCCTGCGCGCGACCGAGCTTGCCGCCGATCTCGACGCGTTCGTCGACGGCCGCCGTGTTGACGACAACGGTCATGTGTTGCTGCGGTTTGGAGGCGGGGCGAAGGGGATGCTTTGGTGCAGCCAGGTCGCGCCCGGAAACGAGAATGCCCTTCGCCTGCGGGTCTATGGCGAGAGGGGCGGGCTGAACTGGGCGCAGGAGGATCCGAACTATCTCTGGCACACACCTCTGGGCGAACCGAAGCGCCTGCTGACCCGCAACGGGGCTGGGGCGACGGAGGCGAACTCGCGCCTGTCCCGCATTCCGCCAGGCCATCCCGAAGGCTATCTAGAAGGTTTCGCGAATATCTACTCCGAAGCCGCCGAAGTGATCCTCGCAGCCCGTGACGGCACAGCATCGCCAGACGCCGTCCATTTCCCCGACATCGAAGACGGCTTAGACGGCGTCCGCTTCGTCGACGCATGCGTTCGATCATCGAACCAGAACGCCGCGTGGGTCGCGATGCGGGACTAGGTGGTGGGAGGCAGGTACATGGCCAATATGCCGCCGGGTAAGAGAGAGCCAACGCTTATTTCGGATCATCTTGTTCTTGAAATGGTACTTTATCTTTGGCGTTCCAACCAAAGAAGGCGGACCTTCTAGTCGAAATGCGACAGTGTCGGCAAGCGGCCCAAAGCGGACAGTCCTCCTAGCGAGATATGCTGCCGCGCAGCATTCGAATTGGCCTCCGTAGACCTCTAAGGTGGACACGGTACAGGAGACCAACGCCAACCGTGCAAGTCATATTTCGCCCAATCCCAATCGATACTATCAGCCCGTCCCACCCCGAAAGCTGATGCGGCTTTGGGCCATCCTCGCGCCTTCGTCATTTCGAAAGTTCCAGACGGAATTGCCCGCATCTTCGTAAGCGAATGGAGCTTCCTCAGACAGCGACTTAAGGCGAGACAGACCATGGGGCGTCAGACACCCATTCGTGATCTTCAAGCGATCGGTTTGGCGGCGGGTGGGTTGGCCCGGCCGGCCGATCGACCACCTTGAATGTTGGATAATCCAACACTAATGTCCGCAGCAAGGTTTCTTATCGGACACATCAGATGACGACAGCAACGAAGACCAAGAAGGCGCCGTTTCCGACGGCAGATGTTGAGTTAGTTCTACGCGACGAGCTCACGCAGGCTGCTGAAGTTGAGGCGGCGATCCAAGGCACCACACTACCAGCCTCGCCCGCAGCAGCCGCTGTCGCGGCGGTGCGGCTCGACTCCCTTGGGGTTGTCGATCTGCTTTGTGCTCTTGAACCTGTGCTGGGGTTCACGCCGAAAGATGCCACGGTTCGCACCGGGGGCTACGGGTCGATCCAAGACGCTCTTGATCACCTGATGCCGCGTCTTGAGGCGCAGTGGAGGAAGCAGGGGGCCAAAGGCTGTGAGTGACAAGGGTGGAATGGAACCGGTTGATCAAGAAGCCCGCAAGGCTCTTGGAGAGCGCCTACGGGAGGCTCGTAAGTATCTCGGGCTGAAACAGGGGGAGGTCGCCGAGTATCTCAAGATCCAGCGCACGGCGCTGTCGGAGATCGAAGCTGGCAATCGACGTGTCGAAGCGTTCGAGTTGCAACGTCTCGCGAAGCTCTATCGCCAGCCTGTGGCGTACTTCGTGGGGGAAGACGAAGCAGCGTCGAGCCTCCCGATCGATGTCGCGCATCTCGCACGTCGCGCGGCCGACTTATCGAGAACGGATCGGGACGAACTGGGCAGGTTCGCCGAGTACCTACGCGCCCGTTCCGGCGTCGAGCAGGACTGATCCAATGGCGACGCCGTATGCGAATGCCGTTCGGAAGGGCGCCTTGGCCGCGGGCAGACTACATCGTCGGTTCGGCCTTCGAGAGCGGCTGGAAGCGTCCGGCGGGTCGGTTAACGTCTTCTCATTGATTAGCCAACTCGACCTGCCACTGATGCTTCGACCGCTCGACGGGCTTCTCGGTGCCTACTTTAATGTGCCGACGAAGGGGATCCTCGTCACGACTCAGCGAAGGCTGAGCATCCAGCGGTTTACGGCGGCTCATGAACTCGGACACTGCGAGCTCGACCATCAAATCAGTCTCGATAATGAGGACAGCATGCTGCGGCGGATGCCGACGAGCTTCCAGCCGGCGATAGACCAGCAAGAAGTCGAGGCGGATGGCTTTGCCACCGCGCTTCTGATGCCGAAGTGGTTGTTGGCCATCCATATGAAGAGGCAAGGATGGACCCAACCCGACCTACGGCGCCCGAGTGTGGTTTATCAGTTCAGCCTCCGATTGGGGGTGAGCTACGAGGCGCTATGTTGGACGATGGTGCGTCTCAAGATGCTGCAGCAGAAGGATGCTCGTGCGCTTCTTCAGGTACCCCGTCGCGACCTCAAGCAGGCGCTTCTCGCTGAATATCGACCCCAGGATTATCGGGGAGATGTCTGGCTCCTGACTGAGCGAGATGCAGGGGGGCTCGTAGATGGCAGCCGGAACGATCTCTTCGTGTTGAAGCTGACCGAGCACAGCAACGGCGGATATCTGTGGAACATCGACGAGCTTCGGGCGAGCGGCTTCGTCATCGTGCAGAACAGCGTCGAGGCAGCGGATCAACGAAGCGTCGGCGATCCTGGTTTGCGGCGCGTGACCGCATTTCCGCCGGACGAGTTTCGCGGCCGGATGATCTTGGAAGAGACGCGCCCTTGGGACGCAAGCCAGCGCCTATCTCGCTTGGAGCTGGAGATGGACATGAGCGGTCCTGAAGAGGAGGGGCTGTCGCGCGCAGAGCGCCGCCGCCGTCTGGAGGCCGCGTAATGACGATCTCGACTGTAGTCGATCTACGGGATCGACTTGGACCGGTGCGCGATCAGGGCGCCCGACCGACCTGCCTCGCCTTCGCAGCGAGCGACGCACATGCCGCTTTGAGGCAGGGTTGGACGCCGCTGTCCTGCGAGTACGTGTTCTATCACGCGCAAAGACGTGCGAACCGTTCGCCTGACGAAGGCGCCTATCTGGATGATATGCTCGCGACGTTGCGCGAAGAGGGCCAACCGGCCGAGACGGGGTGGCCCTACCTTGCGAAGACTCCGATCGATCCCGCCGCATACCGACCTCCGAAAGCAGTCGGCGAACTGTATCGACGCGAAGCGGACCAACCGACGCGCAATGTCGATCTGATCTGCCACTCACTAGATTGCGGGCGCCCGGTCATCGTGCTGTCGGTGTTGACTCGTAGCTTCTTCAGTCCGCCCGCGGACCGGGTGATCGATGTAGTCGCGAATGATGAAGTGTTCCCGGTTCCTCGCCATGCGTTAGTCGCAGTCGGATACGGACGGAGCGCTTGGGGCCGGGCCGTTCTCGTACGGAACAGCTGGGGTCCCACCTGGGGCGACCACGGCCATGCATGGCTGACCGAGAGCTGGCTCGCCACGCACATGTACGACCTCGCATGTCTGACGGAGGAGTGTGATGTCCCTCGTAGTTCAGCAGCCTGATTGCATCAGCACTTGGCGAGAGGCCGTCCGTCTCGTGGATGCCGAACCCGGCCATGAAGCCCATAACGTATTGCTGGCGGTCGCAAACCCATCTGCGGGGGCTGCGCTCGATGATCCAGGGGTCGCGGCTGTAGATGCGTTCCTACGCGTTCACGATAAGTCGGTCAGAACGATCTCGAACACAATCTTTCCGGAATCTCTGTATCGGCGGCATGGGGCACCCGCGTTCTTCGACCGGTTCCATGATCGGGTCCTCCCGACCGTTCGAAAGGGAGAGCGATGGTCGGGCTATTATTTCGACCGGATGACGCACTGGCCCGGTGCACCGGGAGAGAACCCCCTGTGGGATATCGTCGACCGGATGCGCGACCCGAAGGTCGCCGCACGTAACAAGTTCGAGTTGGCGACGTTCGACCCCGCGCGCGATCTTGATCGCAGCCCCTATGGCGGTCAGTGTCTCAGCTTTTTGAGCTTCAAGCTGCTGAAAGGCCCTGACCGGGTCGCCCTGACGGCGCTCTACCGCAATCACTACTACTTGGAGAAATTGCTCGGGAACCTGATTGGCCTCGGTCAGCTGATGTCGTTCGTGGCGACGGAGACCGGTATGGAACTCGGACCGCTAACGGTCCTATCGTCTCATGCGGTCATTGACCTGCCGAAGTCTAGCGGTGGCGGCTCGACAACGCGGGCGGACCTGAAGCAGCTTCTGAACACGATAGACGGCCTCACCTGAAGGTCTAGCCCCATCACAAGCTATCGAACGAAAGCTGGGGTGCGGCTGACGCCCCCGCCGGGGGCAGCCCGTAGATCGATTGGATCCCAGCAGAAAACTCGCTTTGTCCGCCGTAGCTTGGATGCCGGACAGGAGAAACGGGGACGTCAAGATCACCGAGAGCCGCGGCGGCATCACGGCCGATCGTGACTAACCGTGCGGGCGCCAGCATATCTAGAAGTGCGACGATGAAGCAGCGGGTCGCCTCCCGTTCCAGGCGGCTGTGACAGCGGTTCGACATCGGGTCATCCCGGCCATGGGGATGAAGGGGGAAGACGTTCCAAAGCATGACCGGTCGACCGATCTGGCGGAGCAGGTTCCATGTGACGGTAGCGGTGCGCTCAGCAACGACCGGACCACGCGTCGCTCGCACAAGAGTCGCGTTCCCGAAGAGATGGCCCGCGTCGGCGAGATGAGCTTCATCGGTCAATGGGATTCCCGTACGACGACCGCCACGGTAGCCAAGGTCTCGCGCGACCCAAATCGTGTCTGCCCGCTTCGCCACGGCAGCTTCGAGACACCGTTGAAGGTTGTCTCGACGGATGCGCGCGGCATCCGGGGCGTCGTGCAGCGGACATATATCCCTGTAGGGATTAAACGTGTCGGGCAGATCGAGATGTGTGAGGGCGTCGACGAAAGTCCCGGGCGTTCTCATGGTAAGGGTTCGATGCTCAGGCGACGGTTTTCGGTGTCGAGATAGACCCTGCCACGTCGGTGTTCACGAAGATAGCGGAACGCGGCGTAGCCCTGCAGGATCGCTTCCTCCCATAGCCATGTCGGACACGCCTCGGCCTCATACCCGCTGACGAACTGACGGACCTGCTTAAGCAGGTCGAAGGGAAGCCCACCAGACTCGACGCCATCGAAGAAGTTCATCTCGACGGCCTGGCCAAAAATCCAAGTCGCGATTCCTTCCTCGATCAGCGCAGCTCGCGCTCCGTCCTCTGCCTCGTCCACTTTCGGCATGCTTTTGCGCTTTAGCTTGAAGAGCCTGCGCGTGACGGGCGACCAGCCAAGAACGGCCACATAGGCGTAATGGAAGACGTCGTGGTAGCGATAATCATCAGCTTTCATGGCGTTGTCGGTGAGACGATCGCCGATGTTGATGCCGTTACAGGTCTGGAAGACGTAGAGCTTTCCGCCGACGTCGCGTTCGAAGACGTCGATCGTCAGCGAACGGGGCAGGCACTCCTCGGGCGGCGCAGCAGCATCGAATAGAGGCGGATACGTTTTCTCGACCGGCCACCGATCCCGTGTCTTGGAGAGGTTGGCGACCGCGGCGGCTTCGAGGGTTACTCCCGCTTCGGTCGCAGCGCGGATCAAAACCCCAAGAATGATAACCAGCCGTGGCCGCAGCCGCAGCCGGTCTCGAGCGAGATCGCCAATATGCTGGTCGTCCATGAGAAGTCCGACGGCCGCTGCAAGTTCGATCAACGTCGCTTCGAATGCTGCCGTTGGGTTCTGACTAGTCGGAAGGACGGGAGGCTGAAGAGCTTCGAAGGTCAGAGGTTCCGTAGGCGCGTCGACCCAGCCGTCCTCTTCGGACGTCGCCAAGTTGGCGACGATCTCCGCGAGGGGTACACCGGCCTTCGTCGCGACGAGGTTGAAGTACCATAGGACATCCCCGAGCTCTTCGTTGACGGCCGCGGCGTAGGCTCGATACGCGATCGGGTCTCGCTGCTTCTTCTTGACCTCGGAGAGAAGGCTTCCGACTTCGCCGAAAAGGCCTAGCAATGGGAAGCTGAGCGCATCGACACCAGGCCGAACATCGGTGGCGAGTGCATTGCGCGAATAGTCTTGCACCGACAACGGTACGAAATCATCTGGCAAGATGTCTCTCCCTCAACTGCTCCGCGACCCCTCTACCACACCTCTAAGCATTGTAGCATGGGTCAAAGTCTTTTTGTTGTACGATCCCGTAGCGATGAGCGCCTGACACCAGTCTAATCTACAATAAAAGGGTCACATCTCGATAAGGAGGCCTTTGCCCTCGGCCGGGGGAAGGTCCCAGCGATAATCCCATGAATGGTTAATGATATTACCAATGGAAGCATTGTGATAGTCGCAGAGCCAATTATATTTCCGCCTAACAGCGCCGGACGGCATAGAAAGGCCGCGCTCGATAAGAGCTTTATGCTGAGATAGAAAGCCGACCATCTCTACATCTCCACTGTATCTATTGTCCGAGACGACTTTAAGATAGTCGACATAGTAGAGGCCAAGTCCATCACGCGATAAGAGGACCTCAAGCATGAAATTGTCGTGCTCAAATGATTCGACGAGGTGAGGATCTGCCGATTTCCTATTTCTCGCAATAACATCTGCATGAATAGCAACGCGCGGGTATACTACTTCCCTAGATTCCATTTCAAACGCCTCAACTAGCGCTGGCCCGAAGATTGGGCCTTCATGACCGCGGGGTATATGAACAGAACCAAAGGCGGTAGCACCTCGAACGAGGAGGCCGCGTTGTAGGCACTCGATCTGTATCTCGACAAGACTAAGAACTTCATCGTAGATTCTAGAGCCGGTATAACTGTCGTGCTCTTGGTCGGGCACAATTCGCACGATTGCGTCAGAAATAGTCTCGATGCGTGTCGCGCTTTTGTGTTCTGTATCCGTACCTTGCCGTTGGCCATTTTTGACGCCGGAGACGCGACGAAATAACTGCAAGTGCTCTGCGATTTGTGACGCAGGCTGTGTTGCCAAGAGTTCGCGGAAGCCAAGAATATCGATAAACGTGACGAGGCAGTCTTGGTATTCAGTTGCGATCTCGCCCATAGTTAGTCTCGATTTCCGGGGGTAAGCGTACGGTTGCGCGGTGAGGATGTGCTTCTATTGGTTCTAGGGGTGCGGGGATGAATTGCAGCGATACAGACTAAGTACACAGAATATTTTTTCCATTCCTTCATGCGACATAATTAGGCGCCCTCCCGGATCGGCCTGTCTAGATCGGACGCCGGTCGTGAAGCCGTAGTGCCAGCGCCAGTAAGTCGGTCCAGTCGCCGTTTCCTTTAGCTTCGATGATGCGGGGCGTGAGGGCAAGCGTAGCTGCGTATGCAGCCACCATCGTGCAAGTGGCGGGCGGCGGATCGCATGGCCTGGTGTGGCATGCGTTGGCGACCGCATACAGGCTGGCGCCAGGAGGCATTGCCTGCTTCGTACAACTTGCTGTCAAGCCAAACCTAGACTGATTGGCCTAAGGTAGTCATTGATACGGGACTCAGATCTCTCGTTCAAGCCTTGTTCCTGCAGTTCGCACCCGCAGCGAACGACCGCTTTCCGCCCTTGGCGTCTACAGGATCTTCTACGGCATTTCTGCGTCTCGAAACCTTGCCCGCACCGGCCGGTCGCCTAGGAACGGCATCTGCCTCGGCGTGGTAGAGTATGTGGTATGAGGAGTCTATTCGAAAGTGTTTCTTATCTTGTTACAGTATGTTATCAGTATTTTTACGCGGACTTCCGCTCCGCCACCACCCGCTGTTCCTGATGTCTCTCGTCGCGCCCTCGGCGGTCAGATCTTCATCGTTCCTGATGTTTGGCTGGCACGCGGACGGGCGCGGGCTTTGTCGTGGCGTCGATCCAGCCGGGGCGCGGCGCCGGGTCGCATCGGGCTGCTGGGCGGCCTTTACAAGGTATTCGAGGCCCGGCACGGAATCTTGCGCGACCCTTGCCGAGACGGCCGATCCTCACGGCCTCCCGCGTGCAGGACATTCGCCAGCACAGGTGCCGTTGAATCTGGTAAACGCCCATGGGCAGATCGGAACGGAGGAGGTCGCGCCTGGCACCCCGCCTGCGCCACGCGGCAAGTCGAAGCGGTCGAGACACCGAGGACGGGCTGATCCGGGCTGACGCCCGCCAACCGCACTCGAATCGAGTGGCTGCTATGGCCCGCCGCCCGGACGGCAGGACGGCATATCCCGCCTGTCGAGCGAAGAACCGCCGTCACGAAATCTGGGGCGTCCAACCCGTCAGCGCGTGAGCGGGCCAGGTCGGACTTCGTTAGATTCCAGAGGGCTAGGTCGTGGCGCGCACGGCTCGGATCCGCCCGCGCGGGCCAGCGTTCGATCCGTCGCAGGCGCCGTCACCGTCGATGGCACTGGGCCGTCCGGGGTCGACATTGCCTGACTTCGGGGCCGGCGATAGGCTCGAACGATCGAAATGACCGCGTTGTCTGCTGCCCTGTCGCTTCGTGTCCGCGCCACCCCTCCGGGACCGCGCGTGCCAGGGCAACCCGGTCCCCGAAGTAGTGTCACGATTATCGCCATGGGGTCCAAATCAACGCAGGTTCAGGTGGCGCCCGAACGAAGCCGGCCCGGCAGCGACGGCTGACCGTGCTTGAATGGCTCCTCCGCTGCGTCCTCGTCACGTTCCTCCTCGTGACCGGCACAGCCGTCCTCGGCCAGGATGCCGCCGAAGCCCCAACCGATTTCTCTGACTTCGATCATAGTGCGACCGGGTTCGACCTGACTGGGGCGCATCGCGGCGCGACCTGCGAAAGCTGCCATATCGACGGCAATCTCGTCGACACGCCGCAAACCTGCGTCGGCTGTCACGACAACCAGATGGTGGCCGGAAAGCCCGCCGCGCACCCGCCCGCCTCCGATAGCTGCGCCCAATGCCACACGGCGGAGAACTGGCGGCCCTTCGCCTTCGATCACAGCCTCGCGGATCGGGACTGCGTGGCGTGCCACAACGGCGCGAACGCCAGCGGCAAGTCTGCCGATCACCTCGAGACCGCCGATACCTGCGACAGTTGTCACATCACGACCACCTGGACGGATGTGCGTTTCGACCACGCCGCCGTCTCGGGCGCCTGCGCCAGTTGCCACGATGGCGGCGCCGCCATCGGCAAGCCCGGCAACCATATCCCCAGCAGCAATACCTGCGACGACTGCCACGTCACGATCACATGGACCGACGTGCGTTTCGACCATGCGGCCGTCTCGGGGGCCTGTGTCACCTGCCACAACGGCAACACGGCCACGGGCAAGCCCGGCAATCATGTCCCGAGCAGCAATAGCTGCGACGATTGCCACGTCACGACCACCTGGACGGATGTGCGCTTCGACCACGCGGCGGTCACCGGGGCCTGTGTCGCGTGCCACAATGGCGGTACGGCCACCGGCAAACCCGGCAACCATATCCCGAGCAGCAACTCCTGCGACGACTGCCACATCACGACGAACTGGACCGACGTCCGCTTCGACCACGCGGCGGTCACCGGGGCCTGTGTCGCGTGCCACAACGGCGGCACGGCCACCGGCAAGCCCGGCAACCACATCCCGAGCAGCAACTCCTGCGACGACTGTCACATCACGACGAACTGGACGGACGTGCGCTTCGACCATGCGTCGGTCACCGGCGCCTGCGTCAGTTGCCACAACGGCAGCACGGCGACGGGCAAGCCGGGCAATCATATCCCCAGCAGCAACTCATGCGACGATTGCCATGTCACGACCACCTGGACCGATGTGCGCTTCGACCATGCCTCGGTCACCGGCGCCTGCGTTACCTGTCACAACGGCAGCACCGCGACGGGCAAGCCGGGCAACCACATCCCCAGCAGCAATACCTGCGACGATTGCCATGTCCCCAGCACGTGGACGGACGTGCGCTTCGACCATGCCGCCGTCACCGGGGCCTGCGTGACCTGTCACAATGGTAGCACCGCCACCGGCAAACCCGGCAACCATATCCCGAGCAGCAACACCTGCGACGATTGTCACCGACCCACGTCCTGGACCTCGGTTTCGGTCGATCACAGCTCGGTCGTCGGGGCGTGCGTCACCTGTCACAACGGCGGCTTCGCCGAGGGCAAGCCCAGCGATCATCCCCGGTCCTCGAACGCGTGCGACGACTGCCACAACACGTCGGACTGGGATGATTGACGTCACCCGAAACAGGCCCGGCGGACGGATGCGCCGCGCCGGCGCGCTGGCCGTCCTCTGTGCCACGTTGGTCGGGGCACCGGCGGCGAAGGCGCAGTCCCTGCTGGTCGACGCGGAGGCAGGCTTCGACGCTGCCCGCGTGTGCCCAACCCTCGTGGTGCGCTTCGCCGCGCCGCTCGACCTGCTGGTGCAGTCGGGCGGCCAGGGCGCATCGCGGATAGACCTGATCCTGCGCCCCGACGGCGACGACACCACCGAGATCCTCGAATTCGATGCGCCGGTCACCGTCCCCGCGCCGGTGTCGTCCGCGGTGGCCGCCACGGGGATTGCCCTGGAGCAATCGGGGGCCGATCTCGTCCTCAACATCACCTTCGCGCGACCGGTCGTGACCGACGCGACGATGGCCCCCGATGGGCGGAGGGTGACGGTCGCGGTCGCCGAGGCCGGGGGCGCTAATGCTTGCCTCACCTCGCTGACGGGCGGCGGGGACGCGCGGCCGGTCGACCCGTCGACGCCCGCGAGCGACGACGGCGACGACGGCGACGACGGCGACCTGTCCGGGATCGAGGCCGACTTCGTCGAGGCTCGCGCGGCCATCACCGCGCAGAACTACAACCGCGCGATCCAGTTGCTGACCCGCATCCTGTCAGCGCCGGAGAACGCGCGGAGCGCCGAGGCGCAGGAGCTGTTGGGTGTCGTCCGGGAACGCAACGAGCAGTTCGCGCAGGCCCAGGCGGAATACGAGATCTACCTGGAGCGCTATCCAGACGGCGACGGCGCGACCCGCGTCGGCCAGCGCCTGACCGCACTGCTGACCGCGCGAGGCGCGCCGCCCGCGCCGCTGCGCACCGCCACTGACGGCACATTGGCGCGCCCCGACGACGACGAACCCGCAGGCGAAGACATCTCCCTTGCCCTCGATCAAGCGGCGGCGCGGCCGCGCCCGGCCACACCAGCCCGCGACACCCGCCGCCCCGTCGGCGATCCAGATGACGCAGAAGAGGAGGAGAGCCTGCCGAAGCTCGAATATTCGGGCAGCTTCACCAGCCGGTATTTCTTCCGGCAGGAAACGGCGCGCATCTCGGATTTCGATACGGCCCGCCGGTCGGTGGACGATTTCGTGCTTCAGAACTCGCTGGTGAACGGCGTGAACTTCCGCGGCGTCTACGAGACCGCCGACTACATCCTGTCATGGCGGGCGGACGGCGCGCTCGAGTTCGCGTTCGACGACGAGGAAGAGAATGTCCGCGTCTCGCGCCTCTACGTGGACTACGATCCGAAACGCTCCGATCTCTCCTATCGGTTCGGGCGCCATCTCGTCCGGTCGGGCGGGGTGTTCGACAGGTTCGACGGCCTGACCGCAAGCTGGCGCAGGGACGAGGCGTTCAGCGCCCATGTCCAGATCGGCTCGCCGGTGGACAGCGTTCGCGATCCCCTCTTCGAGTTCGACCGCCTGACCTACGGCATCAGCCTGGAGTTCGAGGAGGTCTTCTCGCACACCGACCTCAGCATCTACGCCTTCGAGCAGCGGGCGGGATCGGAGGTGGACCGCCGCAATATCGGGTTCGAACTGGAATACGAGGACGACGTCTTCTTCGCCAGCGCCGCCGTGGACTACGACATTTCTCTCGACAAACTGAACTACGCGCGGGTCTCCGCGACGCGCCGGTTCGAGGACCGGTCCACGCTGACCTTCAGTCTCGATTACGTCCAGTCGCCGACGCTCGCGCTGACCAATGCCGAACAGGGCCAGGCGGGCCAGACGCTGGACCAGTTGCTCGAGACCTTCACCCTGGCCGAGGTCCGGCAATTCGCGCTCGACCGCACCACCGCGTCGCGATCGGCCACGCTGTCCTATTTCCGGCCTTGGAACGACACCTGGCTCTTCAACGCGGATGCCACGGTCTTTCGGACCGAGGGAAATCCCGCCTCGGGCGGCGTGCCCGCGATCGCCGCGCCGGGCACGGATGTCTATGCCTCCATCGGTGTCTTCGGATCGGGCGTCTTATCGGAATCCGACGTGCTGAGCGCGTCCCTGCGCTACGCGGACACCTCGTCTGCGACGCTCGGGCTGATCGATGCCTCCTACCGCTTCAGGCCAACCGAGCGGCTGCGCGTCCGGCCGCGCCTGCGTCTGGGCCACCGCGACCTGAAGGCGAGCGGCGGCACGGAGATCTTCGCGGTGCCGACGGTGACGATCGATTACGAGGTCCGGGACAGCACCCAACTGGAGCTGGAGGTTGGAGGGCGCCTGTCGCGGACGCGCACGCCCACCACGCTCGACAACCGCACCGAGACCTATGCCTTCCTGGGGATCCGGCAGGAGTTCTGAGGCCCGCGCCTAGTCCAGAAGCGCCACGACCACCGGATTGCCGGCCGCAAGGGCCAGATCGCGGGCCCGGTGCCGATCCTGGTTGCGCAGGCCCTTGTCGGCACCCGCGTCGATCAGCATGCCGACGACCTCGCGCGCATCGGCCTGCGCGGCCAGCATCAGCGCCGAATTGCGCTTGGCGTTCCGAAGGTCGACCTCGGCCCCGGCATCGAGCAAGCTCTGGACGGCATCGGCATTTCCCTGGCGGGCCGCGATCATCATGGCGGTGTTGCCGCTGGCGGTGGCGGCGTTCACATCCGCCCCGGCCTTGAGCAGCATGCGCGCTGTTGCCGTCTGCTCGAAGCGGAGCGCCGCGTGGAGTGCCGTCTCGCCCGTTTGATCCGCTTGGTCGATCGCCACGCCGGTTTCGAGCAGGAACGATGCCGCGGGCCTATTGCCCGCTGCCGCCGCATGCCACAACGCCCCGCGCCCGTCCGCGTCGATCAGGTCGAGCGGCAGCCCACGTTGCAGGAGCATGTCGAGGATCTCGGGCCCGCCGCTCTGCGCCGCGGTCATCAGGAGATCCATCCGCAGCTCGGGATCCTCGGCCGGGAAGTCGTGCTTCAGGAGGAGCAGGGCCACCCGCGTCTGACCGGCGCCTAGGGCATGGCCCAACGGGCGCGTGCCGTCGGCATCGGCCAGATAGCTCCGCGCGCCGTGTTGCAGCAGGTGCCAGACCACCGTGTAGTGACCCGCCTGCGCCGCGAGGGCCAAAGCGGTCCGGCCCTCCGCGTCCCGAAGGTCGAGATCGGCCCCGGCTTCGACCAGGGCGACGGTCGCCGTGATCTGACCCGTCTCGGCCGCATGCATCAGCGCGGTGCGCCCCTGGTTGTCGGCGCCGTCGATCTCCGCACCCTCGTCCAGCAGGGCTTCGGTCACCTCGTCTTCGCCGCGCCGCGCCGCCTCGATCAGCAGGGTCCAGCCCAAGTTGCTGGCGATCTCGGAGACCTCGCGCTCCGTCTCCTCGACCGCCTCCGCCGACGAATGTTCCGCCTCCTTCTCGGCGACCAGCGCGCGGTCCAGCGTCGTCAGCAACCGCGCGGCCAGCGCGTGCCCCTCGGCGGCCGCGGTGGCGATCCATGTCCGGCCCGCCGTGACGTCCGGTTCGGTGCCGCGTCCATCCAGCAAGAGGTTGCCGAGGCTGTATTGCGCGTCGAGATGCCCGGCCTCGGCGGCCTGCTTGGTCAGGTCGAAGGCCAGCCGTTCGTCCTGCCGCACGCCGCGCCCATCGCGGTAGAGCGTGGCGAGGATGAAAGACGCCTCGGCATTCCCCTCCGCCGACAGGTCCGTCAGGGTCGCGGCCGCTTCGGTGTAGTTGCGTTGCCGGACCGCCGTCTCGGCCGCCTGCATCCGCAGCGCGTCGCTGGGACGCTGCTGCACGTTGGCGGCGGCAGGCGCGGCCAGCAGGACGAGCGCGAGGAAAAGTGTGGTTCTATGCAGTGCCATGTTTTGTCTCGACCGTGATTCCGATGGATTTGAGAAACGCGGTCGGCAGGATGCCCCCCGCACAGACGATGACGGCATCGTTGGACAGGCGCGTCATGTCGCCCGCCTGCTCGATCTCGACATGCGCCGCGTCGATCTTCTTGACGTTTGAGCCGAGGATGACCTTCAGGCTGCCATCCGCCTCGGCGGCTTCCAGCTTCTTGCGGTTCTTCGGCTTCACGCGCGAGAACGCGGCGCTCCGATAGGACAGGGTCACGTCGCTCTGCGGCAACTCGGCGATGCTGGTCGCGGCCTCGATGGCGCTGTCGCCGCCGCCGACCACCAGCACCGACTGGCCCTGGTACTGTTCCGGGTCGGTCAGGCGATAGACGACCTTGCTCTGCTCCTCGCCCTCGACGCCGAGCTTCCGGGGCGTCCCCCGCCGACCGATCGTCAGCAGGACGGCGCGGCCGCGATGGGTGCCCGCGGTCGTGGTGACCTCGAACCCGTCGCCATCGGGTTCGATGGCCGTGACGCGTTCCTCGAAATTGATCTGAAGGCCCGTGTCGGCGACGACCGTCTCCCAGAATTCCATCAGGGCTTCCTTGGTCGTCTCGCGGAAATTCGCCTTGCCGTAGATCGGCAGCGTAACCGGAGCCGTCATCACCAGCTTGCCGCGCGGGAAATGCGAGACGGTGCCGCCCAGCGTCTCCTGCTCGACGACGACGTAGCTCAGGCCCTTCTCCATGGCGCCCAGACCGGCCGCGAACCCGGCGGGGCCGGCACCCACAATGACGACGTCGACTGCACCCGGCGCGGCAGGAGCCTTGTGCTTCGCGATTTCGCCAAGCGCCTGCCGCCCCTGTTCGATCGCGTTGCGGATCAGGCCCATGCCGCCGAGTTCACCGGCGATGTAGATGCCGGGCACGTTGGTCTGGAAATCCGGCCCGACATGGGGAATGTCCATACCCCGCTCCGCCGTTCCGAACACCAGACTGATGGCGTCCATCGGGCAGGCCTGCGCACAGGCGCCGTGACCGATGCAATTGGCCGGCTCGACCAGTTCGGCCTTCCCGTTCACGAGGCCCAGGATGCGCCCCTCGGGACAGGCCCGCACGCAGGCGCCGCAGCCGATGCAGGTGGTCGGATCAATCACCGGATGCAGCGAGGCGGGCTGCGTCAGACCGGCGGCCTGCGCCTCCTCTTTCTGGGTCTGCGCCGTCCGTTCGCCGCGTTGCCGCAGGACCACGAAGACGACCCATACCAGCGCAAGCGGCACGGCATAGACGAGGAGTGTCGATACAGGCAGGTCGTCGGTCCTCTGCTCATTCCACCCCCAGCTCCAGCTCTCGGGCCTTGTCGTCGATCCGGGACCGGATCTCCGACGATGCCCCGAAATGCTGCACCGCGCCGAGGTAGGCCTCCCTCGCGGCCTCGGGGTCCCCCAGGACCATCCGCGACTGCATCAGCCTCATCCATCCATCCGGGTCATCCGGATCGCTATCCAGTCGAGCCTCCAGCTGATCGACCATGCCCTGGATCATCGCCTGACGATCCTCGGGCGCCATTCTCTCCGCCGCTTCGACCTCTTCCCGCGACGGGGCGGGCAGGACCGAACGGGGCGGTAAAAGCGTTTCGGTATCGGGCAGCCTGGCGGCCACATCGATGCCGTTTCGGCTAGCCAGTTCCCGAATTCGCTGCAACACGCCCGGCGCCCAGTCGGCATCGGGCCGCGCATCGTTCAGAAGCGCGATCCAGATCTCGAGCGCCCCATCGACGTCACTGGCCTGTTCGGCGGCCATTCCGGCAAAGAATCGCGCACGGGCGTCCGAAGGGTTCAGCGCCAGCGCCGACGCGAAGGCCGCCTCGGCCGCCTCGGTGACCCGACCGCTCGCGGCACGCGCCAGCGTCTCGCCATAGAGCGACCAGAGTTCCGGGTCGTCATCGACCAGCGCGACGGCCCGCCCATAGGCCGCGGAGGCCTCGGAATAACGGCCCACGTTGAAGTAGGACCAACCCAGCATCCGCCATCCATCGGCATCCTCGGGCGTCGTCTCCAGCCGGGCAGCGAGGTTGGCGATGGCCGTGTCGACGGTCCCTACGGGGGGTTGATTCGCCGGTGTGGCGACGTCGCGCGCCACCGGTTCAAGCCCCCCGGAGACCGGCAGATTGCCGCCACCGGACACGAGATGCGGCGCCGCGGGCAAATCGGGTCGGCCGATTACCGCGTAGAGCGCCGTAGCGCCGATCACCACCCATCCGCTGAGGATCGCGACCGCCGACAGGCGCACCTTGTCCGACGACAGGCGCAAGGACGCCTTGGGCTCGCGGGCCAGCGCCACGATTCGCCGCTCGATCTCGAGCCGGGCCGCCAGCCCTTCGCGCGGATCCAGCACGCCGCGTGCGACATCAGCCTCGATCTCGTCGATCTGGCTGCGGGCCAGCGCGATGGACTGGTCCGTCCCGGCGGACGGGTCCGTCCCCCGGCGCAGGAACGGCATCGCGATGACGACGGCCGCCACGCCGATCATGGCCACGAGAACGATCCAGAGCGTCATGGCGCCCCCTCCCCGTCATAGACGCGGCGGAGCACCGCCCGCTCCTCGTCGGACAAGTCATCCGGCTCCGGCACGGGCGCCACGCGGCGTCTCCAGAGGACCGAGAACCCGGCGAATGCCGCGAAGAGCATCGCCAGCGGGGCCAGCCAGAGCGCAATTGTGTAGGGCTCGAATTGCGGGCGGAGCAGGATGAACGCGCCGTAGCGGGCGACGAGGTAGTCGGTCACCTCCCGGTCGCTGTCACCGGCCACCAGCCGCTCGCGGATCAGGACGCGCAGGTCGCGGGCGAGCTCGGCGTTGGAATCGTCGATCGACTGGTTGCGGCAGACCGGACAGCGCATTTCCAGCCCGATCGCCCGCGCCCGCGCCTCGAGCGCCGGATCGGCGAGGATCTCGTCGGGTTGCACCGCATGGGCCGGCGCAGGC
Source organism: Jannaschia halovivens (assembly GCF_046452375.1). Classification (NCBI taxonomy): domain Bacteria; kingdom Pseudomonadati; phylum Pseudomonadota; class Alphaproteobacteria; order Rhodobacterales; family Roseobacteraceae; genus Jannaschia; species Jannaschia halovivens. Next base: position 735,080 of record NZ_JBKFDJ010000001.1, read on the forward strand.
GCAAGCATGAGCGCCGCGGCTAGCAGCACCGCCGCCGCGACGATCAGGCGGAGGGCGTTCACGATTGTGCCTCCAGCTGCCGGACGAGCGGCCCGAGGATGTCGCGCCAGACCTCTTCGGTCAGGGCGCCGACATGGCGATAGCGGATGCGCCCCTCGGCATCGATCACGTAGGTCTCGGGCACCCCCGTCACCCCGAGCGCCGCACCGATCCGTCCATCCGCATCCGCGCCGGTCGCCCGGTAGGGGTCGCCGAGATCGCCGAGGAACACACCGCCCGCCCCCGGCGCGTCCTTCCAATTCAGCCCGAAGAGCGCGACCTCGCCCTCGGCCCCCAGCCGCGTCAGCATCGGATGCTCGCTCCGGCAGATCGTGCACCAGGAGGCGAAGACATTGATCAGCGCCACCTCGCCGCGCAGGTCCTCCGACGACAGCCCCGGCCCCGTGCCTGCCAGCGCCGGCTGCGCGAAGACCGGAAGCGGGCGGTCGAGATAGCCCGCGCCGTCCTGCCGGTCCCCACCTGCGGACCCGAATACGAGAAGACCCCCGAGCAGCAGGAACGCCGCGGGCGGGATCAGCATGGCCTTACGGATGCGGCGCGCCATCATGCCTGCACCGTCGGCGGGTGGCGGGCCCGCTGCGGTGCCCCGACGCGCATCCGGCGATCCGAGAGCGACACGAACCCGCCAAGCGCCATCGTCATCGGCCCGAGCCAGATCAGCAGCGCAAGCGGGTGATGGTACAGACGCGCGACCCATTCGCCGCGGTCGTTGGGCGCGCCGATCGCGACATAGAGGTTCGACAGGAACACGGCCTTGATCCCCGCCTCGGTCGTTGTGGTGCGGCTGACGGTGTAGAAGCGCCGCTCGGAGGTCATGGTCGCGACCGGCTCCCCGTCGCGGGTCACGGTGAACCGCCCCTCGTCCGAGATGAAGTTCTCGCCACTGACCTGCGCCACGCCCGCAAGCGTGACCTCGTACCCGGCCAGCGCCACGCTGTCGCCGGGCACCATCGACACGATGTGCTCCTCCTGGAACGCGGTGACAGCCGTGATGCCGGCGACGGCAAGGCCCAGCCCGGCATGGGCGAGCACCATGCCATAGACCGAACGCGGAATGTTGCGCGCGAACCGCGCGCTCCGGCCCGGCGAGACGTCGAAGAGCCGCGTCCAGATCGCCAGCGTCCAGAGCGATCCCGCCACCAGCCAGACCGCAAGCCCGAGGCCCGCGGCGGCGAAGGGATGCGCCCCGCCGCCCCAGACGAAGACCCCGAGTGCCGTAACCAGCGCGATGGCGGCGGGGGGGCGAAGCTGCCCCAGGACGCGGCGCAGGCTGTCGCGCTTCCACCGCAGGATCGGACCGGCGGCGACCGCGATCAGCAGCGGTATCATCAGCGGCACGAAGGTCTGGTTGAAGTAGGGCGGCCCGACCGACATCTTGTCCGGTCCCATCAACTCGACGACCAGCGGGTAGAAGGTGCCGACGAACACCGTGCCCGCCGCCACCAGAAGGAAGATGTTGTTCAGGATCAGCCCGCCCTCCCGGCTGACCGGCGCGAAGACGGCGGGCTTGTCGAACGTTCCGGCGCGCAGTGCGAACAGGGTCAAACCGCCCCCCGTCGCCGCGAAGAGGATCGCCAGCACGCCGACGCCGCGTGACGGATCGGTCGCGAAGGCGTGCACGCTGGTCAGAAGGCCGGAGCGTACGAGGAACGTGCCCACGAGGCTCAGCGAGAAGGTCAGGATGGCCAAGAGGACCGTCCAGACGATCAGCGTCTGCCGCCGCTCGACCACCAGCGCGGAATGCAAGAGCGCCGTCCCGACGATCCACGGCATGAAACTCGCGTTCTCGACCGGATCCCAGAACCACCAGCCGCCCCAGCCCAGTTCGTAATAGGCCCAGTAGCTGCCCAGCGTGATGCCGATGGTCAGAAAGCACCACGCGGCCAGAACCCAGGGCCGCACGAAGCGGGCCCAGCTCGAATCGATCCTGCCTTCGAGAAGGGCCGCGACGGCAAAGGCGAAGGTCACCGAGAACCCGACATAGCCGAGATAGAGAAACGGCGGATGGATCGCCAAGCCGATGTCCTGCAGGAGCGGGTTCAGTTCCCGCCCGTCGCTCGGCGAAGGCGACATGCGCGCGAACGGGTTCGAGGTGAAGATCATCAGCGCGAGGAACGCCGCCGAGATCATCCCCTGCACCGCCAGCACGCGCGCCTTCAGCGTCGCGGGCAGGTTGGCCCCGGTCAGCCCGAGTGCCGCGCCGAAGAGCGCGAGGATCAGCACCCAGAGGAGCAGCGAGCCCTCGTGGTTGCCCCAGACGCCCGTCAGCTTGAAGAGCGTCGGCATCGTCGAATTGGAATGCATGACGACGACCCGCAGCGACAGGTCGGTCACCGCAAAGGCCTGCACCAGCGCGGCGAAGGCCAGCACCACGAAGCCGCACAGCACCACCGATGCGGTGTTGGCGAAGGTCATCAGGTGGGATTCGCCGCGGCTGGCGCCGATCAGGGGCACGACCGCCTGCGCGACCGCGATCAGCAGTGCCAGCACCAGGGCGAATTGTCCGATCTCCGCCACCATCGCCGCACCCCCACAGTCTTAAGCGCGCCCGGCGAGACGCGTCGCATGTGACGGCTCGCCTGAGTCGCCATAATACCACCTTGCCGCCGGGGCGGTCCCCCGTCCCCTGAGCGGCGCAGACGCCTGCAGTGTTGGCGCAAGACCGCGCCCTGTCCAGAACGACCTTCGCCGCCCGCTTGCGGATTCCCGCCGGGGCCTCGCGTGAATCTGCCGGTTTGGCGGGCGCGGCGAGACGCGGAGTCGCCCGAGCGGTGCGGAGCGGCTAACGAATGGCGTTCGCCCGATGACACGCGGTCCGAGGTTCAGAATGACGATTGCCACGCCCGAGCAAAGCTTCGCGACATCGACCGCGGCCAAGCCCGGCCCAAAGCCCGCCCCAGACACGTCGCGCGGCCGCAAGTCCGGCGCGCCCGAACTGATCGTCATGCTGAGCCTGTCGGCGGCGGCGATCGGGTATGCCTGGACCCGGCGCCTCGAAGGCGATCTCACCGCGGAAACCGGTTGGGGCTATGCGCTCGGGATCGTCGGCGCGCTCGCGATGCTGACCTTGCTCCTTTATCCGCTACGCAAGCGGATCGTGAAGCTCCGGGTCATCGGCAACGTCCGAAGCTGGTTCCGGATCCATATGATCCTCGGCATCGTCGGTCCGACCCTGATCATCCTCCATGCCAATTTCGCGCTCGGCTCGCTCAACAGCTCCGTCGCGCTCTTCGCGATGCTCGTCGTCGCCATCAGCGGCCTGATCGGGCGCCTGTTCTACGCCCGGATCCATCGCGGCCTCTACGGTCGGCGCGCCTCCGTGCGGGAATATCTCGACGACATGGAGACCCTGAAGCACGAGTTCGACACCGACATGCCCGACCCCGCATGGCTGCTGCAGACGCTCCGCGACTACGAATCGTGCCGGCTGGCACCGACCCAGGCGCTCTGGACCAGTCTCGGGCGGGCGCTGAGCGGTCCCGCCTCGCGGTTTCGCCTGCGCCGGGAGGTGATGCGCCGCTACGCCCGGACCGTCGAACAAGCGGGCGGTCCGCGCCGTGATCGCAGCCAACTGGTCCGCCGCCATCTCGACAGCTATCTGCACGCCGTCGCGCGGGCCCAGTCCTTCGCGCTCTACGAACGGCTCTTCGCGCTCTGGCACCTCTTTCATCTTCCGCTGTTCGTGATCCTCGTGATTGCTGCTATCGTGCACGTCGTGGGAGTTCACCTGTACTGAATGCACGTCACCGGCCGCACCTGTCGTCACGCAGCACGCCTTCTTCTGGCCGGGGCTCTTCTGCTGACCGCGCCCTCCGCCGCACCCGCCCAGACCCTTCTGGAACGGCTGGTGATGCCCGGCGATCTAATCGAGGGCCACGCCGAGTTCGAGAGTGACTGCGCCAACTGCCACGTCTCCTTCTCGGAGGAGGGCGAGACGGCGCTCTGCCTGGATTGCCACACGGCCGTCGACCGCGACATCACCGACCGCCGCGGCTTTCATGGCCGCAGGCCCGAGGTGCTGGATCAGGATTGCCGCGTCTGCCACACCGACCACGAGGGGCGCGACGCCGATATCGTGCAGCTCGACACGGCCGCCTTCGATCACACCGATACCGATTTCGCCCTCGATGGCGCGCATGAGATCCTGCCCTGCGCCTCCTGCCATGTCGAAGGCGCGCAGTTCCGCGACGCCCCGACGATGTGCGTCGATTGTCACATCGAGGATCAGCCCCACGAAGGCCGCCTCGGGCGCGACTGCACCGCCTGCCACGCGCCGACCGACTGGGTCGAGCTGCGCCCCTTCGACCATGATGCGACCGACTTCGCGCTGGTCGGCGCGCATCAGAACATCGACTGCATGTCCTGCCATGTGGGCGAAATCTATGACGACCTGCCGACGGATTGCATCGACTGCCACCGGATTCAGGACGTCCATGCGGGGGCCTTCGGCGAGGACTGCGCCACCTGCCACATCGTCGAAGCCTGGACCGAGGTCCGGTTCGACCACACGCGCGACACGACGTTCACGCTGGTGGGCGCGCATGACGAGAGCGGCTGCGAATCCTGCCATACGACCAATGCCTACGAGACCGTCCTTGCAACCGACTGCTACGCCTGCCACGCGGAAGACGACGCCCATGCCGGTCAGTTGGGCGAGGCCTGCGAGACCTGCCACAATCCCGTCGACTGGTCCGAAGACGTCGCGTTCGACCACGACATCACCCGGTTCCCGCTCCTCGGGCTGCACACGCTCGTTCCCTGCGAGAGCTGTCATCTCGACGCGACGTTCCGCTCCGCCGAATTGGCCTGCGCAAGCTGCCACAGCGAGGATGACGTCCACGGCGACAACCTCCCGGACCAGTGCGAGACCTGCCACAACCCCAACGGCTGGGACTTCTGGACGTTCGATCACGACACACAGACCGAGTTCGCGCTGACCGGGGCGCACGAGGGTCTGACCTGCGAAGCATGCCATGCCGCGGACGCGCCCCTCGAGACGTCGCAGGACTGCGCCTCCTGCCATGCCGAAGACGACGTTCATGGCGGACGCTTCGGTCGGACCTGCGACCAGTGCCACGCGACGGACAGCTTCGAGGGGGCCCGGCTGCGCTGACCGCCGCGCAGCCCGAACCGCGCCCTACAGGATCTCGGCGATCATACGCGCCGCTTGGACGGCGCCGCCGGGCGCGACGGGTGCGGGGCGACGGGGCGCGCGAAGCTCGGCCAGCATGGCCGTCGCGATCTGTTCGGTGCCCGTCTCCGCATAGGTCATCCGCCGGCCGGCCCCGTAGCGGTCGAGCCGGGCGGCGACGTGGAAGTTCTGCTCGAAATGATTGCGAAGCGGGAAGTAGAGGAACGGTGTCGCCGCCGCCGTCAGCTCCATGCAGGTGCTCAGCCCGCCTTGAACGAGCGCCAGGTCGCAGGCGGCGAGGTGGCGATCGAGATCGGGCACGAAGGCGCGCATCTCGACGCCAGCGGGGACATCGAACCGGGCCGGGTCCAGCCGCGGCCCCGTGACCACGATCATGCGCAGATCGGCGATCCGTTCGCGCGCGAGTGGATAAGCCTCGAGAATGCGGGCGATGAGCGGCGCGCCGACGGCCGAGCCGCCGACCGCGACGATGCAAACCGGTCGCCCGTCATCATAGCCCAGCTCGGCCCGCAGGTCGTCGCGTTGCCCGAATTCGGACGGATGCCGCCCGAGGATGTAATCGGCGAACTCGTAGTGATCCGGCACCCAGTCGCGCATGCGCGGCAGTCCGTCGCCAAGGCTCAGGTCGGCGATATCGTCCCGCCCGCCCACGAAGATCGCCCGGTCACGGATCTGGGGGCGACCCTCGACATGCTCGATCATCTCGGCGTTGTAATCGGTGGTCAGCGCTGCCTCCGAAGGGCCGTTCTCCTCGAAAGGCACGAACCCGACGAAATCGGTGAGCCAGGCCATCGGCGCGCGCTTCAGGTCGGGGTGCTCGTGCCAGTGGTGGTCGACGTCCCAAGCCTCGTCGGCGATGACCACGTCGTATCGTGTCTCCTCCAGCGCCTCCTGGAAAATCATGAAGTTGAGCGCGAGGATCTCGTCCATCGAACGGATGGCCTGGAAGGCGTGAAGCTCGTGGCGGCCTGCCTCGGATTCGATATGCGCACTTTCGGAGGCGAGGCGCCGGCTCATGGGATGAACATGTTCGCCCTCGGCGCCCAGAAGGCGCGTCACGGGATCCTGTGCCAGCCAATCGATCTCGAGATCCGGGTGCAGCGCCCGCAATTCGCGTGCGATGGCCAAGTCGCGCCGCGCGTGACCGAGGCCGATGGGCGAAGACAGGACCAAGGCGCGCCGCTCGGTCGTCGCCCGCCGCTTCGGGGTCGGCGCCCCCAATTCGGCGGCGAGGAAATCGCGCATCGTCAGGTTGAAGCGGGCCGGGAAGCGGGCATGCAGGCCATGGCCCGCGTCGTCCCATTCATGGAGCGTGCCCCCCGTCAGCTCCGCGATACGGCGCGACCCATCGGGCGGCGTGATCTCGTCCTCGGTGCCGACCACGACCAGCGATGGGCATCGCACGCGACGATACATCTCCTCGTCGATCGCGTATTGCCCAGGCTCCCGCGCCTGCGTCATCAGCAGCATCTCGGGATCGCCCTCCATCGCCCAGGCGACGGCATCCTCGCGCTGCTTGGTGGAATGCGGCTCGTTCTGGACGCGGCCCAGGAAGAACTCCGCGAAGTCGCGATAGTCGCGGCGCCAGTGCATGGCGTTGTACTTGTCCCAGCCATCGGGCGCGGGTCCGGGGTCGGCATCGAACCCGGCGGCCCGGTGATCGTAGGGCGGCACGATCGGGGTCCACGCGCCGGTCGAGACGACCGCCTCGACGCGTTCGGGAAAATGGGCGGCGACCGCGAATGCAATGGCGCTCGAGAACGACAGGCCGACCAGGGTCGCGCGTTCGATCCCGAGCGCGTCCATCACCGCGGGCACGTCCTCGATGATCCGGTCGACCGCGTAACCCTCTGGCGCGTCTGGGCGGTCCGACTTGCCGTTGCCGCGCGGATCGAAGGTCACGACGCGGTGGGTCTGGGCGAAATACGGCACCTGTCCCTTCCAGCAGCGCGAATGGATTAGCGCCCAGGTCGGCACGAACAGGATGGTGCCCGGCCCCTCTCCGAATACTTCGTAGGCGAGCCGTGTACCGGGGCGGTCGACCATGCCGGTCGTGTGGGGTTCGAGTGCGCGCATGAGCCTAGTCCTTCTCGAAGCTTTCGATGAGGGTGCCGAAGCGGCGAAGGGCGCGGATCGCGGGAAAGCGATCGGCCGGATAGCCCAAGAGGATATGGGTTTCCGCGCCCATGAAGGCCGAGGCCACCAGCGCCGCGACATCGTCTGCCGCAAAGGGTCCGAGCGCGCCGTGTTCGCGCTCGAACTGGCGGACCAGCCTGAGGATCAGCTCGTACCAGCGCCGGAGCGCCGGACGCACGACGCCGCCGACCGCCTCGTCCGACCAGCCCGCCGCGATCAGCTCGTTGATGACCCGGACGAAACCGGAGGCGAGGTCCGCTTCGAGATAGTCGCAGGAGAGCGCCCATTTTCGCGACAGCGGCAGGTCCGGGTTTTCGAAGGTCGCGGCCTGACGCGCAATGAGGTCGTCGTTCATGCGCTCGAACAGCGCGAGGATCAGCCCCTCCTTCGATCCGAAATGGTAGCGGATCTGGCTCATCTGCGTGCCCGCCTTTGCAGCCACGCTTCGGGTGGAAAGACCCGCGTAGCCCTGGGTCAGGAGCACGGTCTTGGCGGCATCGAGCAGCACCGTCCGCGTATCGACCCGTCGCCCGGTCGTCGCCGTCATGATGTCCACCAAGCAATGCGTTGCGAGTGCGAGGTTTGAAGGCATCTTGCGACAGACATGGCGGGAGAGCCGGGATGCGTGCGTGGCCGAGTGCGGTCACGCGCCACCTGACGAAAGGCTTCGCAGGGCACCACAGTGGTCCGACTCTTGGTAATCGGCCTGCTGGCCGCACGTTCGGCTAGGGCCATGCAGCATACGGTCACGCAGTGGGCGGCACCATCACATCCCCTACCGATCATCGGGCCACAATTCGATGGCATCATCGGCTCCTCCTCTGACGGCCCCTCGAGACGTTATTCGTTCGAACGAACTAAATCAAGGCCGGCCGAGGTCCGCCCCCTCGCCCTTTCATCAATCGTCCGGCCGAATCGTCCGCCACTGGATCTCAAGTCGGCACACGACAACCGGGGGCTTTCCTGGCCCCATGGGTGCGTTCACCTCACCCACGAACCGTCCCGGTGATACGCACCGCCTCTCCCGCTCGAACCCGATATCCGCGAGGAGATGGGGCGCTGCGGCCGCCAGCCGCTCCACCTCCGACCTCGTGACCGCATCGAGGTCCGGCGCCCTCTTCCACCGCCACTGCAAGCGGTAAAATGCCCTAGCCCCTTCCAGAACGCACACGCCCATACCGCCGAGCCACCGCATCGCATATTCCTATCGTCAAACGCGATCAGACCGAAAGGCAGGCTTGATGGCAAACCAGACTTCGTCCAGTCTAGGATCACTAAATATCACCCTACAGAACTCTATGCGCTTGCCCTCGCTCAACGCCCTCCGCGCCTTCGAGGCTGCTGCCCGCCATGGCGGCTTCGTCGATGCGGCAGCGGAGCTTCATGTCACCCGAGGCGCGGTCAGCCGCCACGTAAGGGGGCTGGAGGCCGATCTCGGCGTGGCGCTCTTCGCGCGGCAAGCGCAGGGCGTGCGCTTGACGGCGACCGGCGCGCGCCTTCTGCCGGTGTTGACCGAGGCGTTCGGCCACGTCGGTCGCGAACTTGACCGCATCCGGGCGGACGCGCAGGACCTGCGCATCCTCTGCCCGCCGGCCACGTCGGTCCGATGGCTGATCCCACGGCTCGACGGGTTTCGCCGCGCGCATCCCGATCTTCGCGTCCGTCTGACCACCGGCTTCCACGGGCAGGACGGCTTCGACGCGGCGGAATACGACGTCGCCTTCTCGGTCGAAAGCTGGCTGGCGCGCTCCGACGCCATCGTCTCGCAGACGCTCTTTCCCTTCCGGCTGACCCCGGTCTGCGCGCCGCAGTTCCTGGCCCGCACGGGCCCACTCGACACGCCAGCCGACCTGGCACGCTGCGAACTCCTGCACGAGACGCCGCAGCGGCACGACTGGACCGCCTGGGCGCGGGCCTTCGATCCCGGGGGCGCGTTGGACCTGCGGGGCGGCCTGGAGTTCCCGAACCTCGATACCGCGATGCGCGCGGCCGTCTCGGGGGCCGGGGTCGTGATGGCCGACCTGGTTCTCTGCCGGGAGGAACTGGCCTCGGGCGCGCTGGTGACGCCCTTTCCGCGGATGGTCTGCGACGGGCCGTTCGGCGGGGTCTCGCTGCTGGCCGCGCGGGACGCCTGGCACGAGCCGAAGGTCGCGCGGTTCCGCGACTGGGCCGTCGCCGCCGCCGAAGACGAGGCGCCGTTCGAGCCGCAATTGTCGGACGGATAAGGACCGCGCCACCCAAGCAGCACCCGGACGGTCAGAGGCCGGTCCGAGGTCATCGCCTCTTCGTTGCGCTGGCTTCCCGACGAACGCGCGGCTTGCGCGACCGAAGCATGTCGTGAAATAATGATCTATATTTTCACGGAGTCGAATCCATGTCAGCCTTGGGTGCCGATCTGCGGGCGTTGCGACAGTCTCGGGGCCTGACCCTCGCGGCGCTGGCGGACCGGCTGGATCGCTCCGTCGGCTGGATGAGCCAGGTCGAGCGCGACCTCTCGACGCCCGACGATGCGACCCTCGCGCGGATCGCCGAGACGCTGGACGCTCCGCTCTCGATGCTGACCGACCGCGCGGCCGGCGAGGTCGTCCGCGCCGACCGGCGTCGGCCGATCGGCGAGCGGGTGCCCGGCCTGACCGAAACGCTGCTGTCGCCGGACCTGACCGACGGGTTCGAGGTGATCCATTCCACCTTCCGGCCCGGCGCCCGGAGCGAGGGGCGCGTCTCCCGGCACACGACCGAGATCGCGCATCTTCTGTCGGGGCGGCTGACGGTCTGGCTGGGAACGTCGCGCCACGACCTCAACGCCGGGGACACCATCCGCCTGCGCGGGCAGGCTTTCCGCTGGAGCAACCCGCATCCCGAGGCCGCCGTCGCGATCTGGATCATCAGCCCCGCCATCTACACCCAAGGAAGCACCGCATGACCGAGACCGCCCGCGTCGTCATCATCGGCGGAGGCGCGGTCGGCGTGTCCTGCCTCTACCACCTGGCGTTGGCGGGCTGGACCGACTGCACGCTTCTGGAGAAGAACGAGCTGACGGCCGGGTCCACCTGGCACGCGGCGGGCAATTGTCCGACCTTCTCGACCTCGCTGGGGATGACCAAGCTCCAACGCTATTCGATGGAGCTTTACCGCGGGCTGGAGGCCGCGACGGGCACACCCTTCACCTATAACGTCACGGGCGCCGTGCGGTTGGCCCATACCGCCGACCGGATGCGTGAATTCGAACATGTCGCCGCGTGGGGCCGGAAGCTCAAGATGCCGACGGAAATGATGTCCGTCGACGACATACGGGACGCCTATCCCTTCCTCGAGACGCACGACCTCGCCGGCGGCTTCTGGGACGCCCATGACGGCGATGCGGACCCCGCCTCGCTGACGCAGGCCCTCGCGGCGGGGGCGCGGCAACTGGGCGCGACGATCCATCGGTTCCGCCCCGCGACGGGGGTCAGCCGCAACCGGGACGAATGGGTCGTCCATACCGACAAGGGCGACATCCGCTGTGCCTATGTCGTCAATGCGGGCGGCTACTACGCACAGCGCATCGGTGAGTGGTTCGTGCCCCATGGCGGGCGGCGGGTGCCGATGACCGTGCTCCAGCATCAATACCTGCTGACCGAGGAGATCCCAGAGATCGCCGACTGGACGCGGACGCATGGCCGCAAGCTGCCGCTTTTGCGCGACCCGGACGTCTCCTACTACCTGCGGCAGGAGAAGACCGGTCTGAACCTCGGACCCTACGAGCGTGGGGGCCAGCCCTACTGGACCGATGGCTCCATGCCCGAGGACTTCTCGTTCCAGCTCTTTCCCGACGATCTCGAACGGTTGGAGCCCTATATCGAGGACGCGATGGCGCGCGTGCCGCTTCTGTCGACGGCGGGTATCGGAAAGGTCATCAACGGTCCGATCCCCTACGCACCCGACGGGTTGCCGCTGATCGGCCCCATGCCGGGCGTGCCGAACGCGTTCGAGGCCTGCGTCTTCACCTTCGGGATCGCGCAGGCGGGCGGCGCCGGCAAGCTTCTGACCGACTGGATCGTCGAGGGCGCGCCGGAATGGGATGCCTGGGCGATGGATCCGCGCCGCTTCACCGGATGGGCCGATCAGGACGCGGCGGACGCGATGGGGTTGCAGGTCTATCGCCACGAATACGCGCTGCACCATCCGTTCCACGCCTGGCCCGAGGGGCGCGACAAGCGGCTGTCGCCAGTCCATGACCGGATCGTCGCGGTGGGCGGCCAGATGGGCGCGTTCGGCGGTTGGGAGCGGGCGCTCTGGTATGCGCGGCCGGGCGACGACACCACCGAAGTTGCGACCGAGACCTTCGACCGCGCGGGCCCGTGGTGGGGCGCCGTGGCCGAGGAGGTCGCGGCCGTGCGCGACGGGGCGGGCGTGATCGACATCTGCGGCTTCACGCGCTTCGACCTTGAGGGAGACGGCGCCGCGGACTGGCTGGCGGGTCGCATCGCCGGACGGATGCCCCGGACGGGACGCATGGGGCTTGCGTATTTCGCAGATGCGCGCGGTCGTTGCCTGACCGAGATGTCGGTGATCCGCCGCGACGCGGACGCCTTCACCCTGATCACGGCCGCCGCGGCGCAATGGCACGACCGGGACGTCCTGCGGGACGGCCTGCCCGACGGCCTGACCCTGGCCGACCGGACTGAGGCGGTCTCGACCCTACTCGTCACCGGCCCCGAGGCCCGCGCCGTCCTGACCGCTGCCGGGACCGAAGCCGATCTCGCCCTGCCCTGGCTCTCGCACCAGCGCGTCGAGGTCGCGGGCCGTCCCGCCATGCTGGCGCGGGTGTCCTTCGCGGGCGAGCTCGGCTGGGAGATCCATGCCGGGCCCGAGCACATGCCCACCATCTGGGATGCCGTCACGGGGGCGGGCGCGCAACCCTTCGGTATGATCGCCCTCGACTCGATGCGGATCGAGAAGGGCTGGCTGTCCTGGAAGGGCGACCTCTCGACCGACTACACCCTCGAAGAGCTGGGGCTCGAACGGTTCATGACAGATCCGGGCACGCCCGCGCGCCGCCTCGTCCTTCTGGCGCATGAGGGCGAGCGCGAGCCGCCCTACATGGCCAACGTCCTCTCGGACGGGGAGATCGTGGGCGAGGTCACCTCGGCCGCATATGGTCACCGCGCCGGGATGCCCCTTGCGCTGGCAATGGTGCCCCTGGCGCAGGCCGGTCCCGGAACGAGACTGTCGCTGGACATCTTCGGTGAGCGCGTGGCCGCGCGGGTGCTGGACGGCCCTGCCTGGGACGCCGATTTCGCGCGGATCCGGGCATGACCGCCCTGCCCGCCTCGGCCCGCGCGGTCGTCATCGGCGGCGGCGTCATCGGCTGCTCGGTCGCCTACCACCTGGCCAAGCTGGGCTGGAACCCGGTCCTCCTGGAGCGCAAGCGCCTGACCTCGGGCACGACCTGGCACGCGGCGGGCCTGATCGCGCAACTCCGTGCGACGCCCGCCATGACCCGTCTGTCGCGCTACAGTCAGGAACTCTATGGCACGCTCGAAGCCGAGACCGGCCTCGCGACCGGCTTCCGCCGCTGCGGGTCGATCACCGTCGCACTGACCGACGACCGCCGCCAGGAGATCGCGCGGCAGGCCGGGATGGCGCGCGCCTTCGGCGTCGAGGTCGAGGATATCGGCCCGACCGAGATCGCGGCGGCCTATCCCCATCTCAACCTGGAGGGCGTCCGTTCGGGCGTCTGGCTGCCGAAGGACGGTCAAGGCGATCCGACCGGCATCGCGCTGGCCCTCGCCAAGGGCGCGCGGCAGGCTGGGGCGACCATCGCCGAGCAGACGGAGGTCAGGGGCGTACGCAGCACGGGGAGCCGTATCACGCATGTCGAATGGCAAAGCGGTGCCGAGACGGGCGTCATCGCCTGCGACCACGTCGTCAATTGTGCGGGCATGTGGGGCCGCGACGTGGGCGCGATGCTGGGCGCGCCGGTGCCGCTTCAGGCCTGCGAGCATTTCTACGTCGTGACCGAGACGATCGAGGGCCTCGGCACGCTGCCCGTTCTGCGGGTGCCCGACGAATGTGCCTACTACAAGGAGGATGCGGGCAAGATTCTGCTGGGCACGTTCGAGCCCGTGGCCAAGCCATGGGGGCCGATCCCGCCCGCGTTCGAGTTCGACCAGCTCCCCGAGGATATCGACCATTTCGAGCCCATCCTCCAACGCGCCATCGCGCGCATGCCGATGCTGGCCGAGGCAGGCATCCACACGTTCTTCAACGGCCCCGAGAGCTTCACGCCCGACGATGCCTACCATCTTGGCCCCTGCCCCGGCACCGACAACGTCTGGGTCGCGGCGGGCTTCAACTCCATCGGCATCCAGTCGGCAGGCGGCGCGGGTCTGGCGCTGTCGCAATGGATGGAAGATGGCGACATGCCGTTCGACCTGAAGGATGTCGACATCGCGCGGATGGAACCGTTCCAGGCGAACCGACGGTATCTGCGGGCCCGCGCGTCCGAAAGCCTCGGGCTCCTCTATGCCGACCATTGGCCCGCACGGCAGAAGGCTACGGCGCGCGGCGTCCGCCGCTCGCCGCTCCACCGCGAGCTTCTCGACCGGGGCGCGGTGATGGGCGAGCTTGCGGGATGGGAGCGGGCCAACTGGTTTGGGCACGAGGGCGCTTCGTACGAGTACGGCTGGGGGCGGCAGACATGGTGGCAGGCGCAGCGCGCCGAACATCTCGCACTCCGCGCGGGCGTCGGCCTCTACGACATGTCGTCCTTCGGCAAGCTGCGGATCGAGGGGCGCGATGCGCCCCGCCTCATGGCGCAGGCCTGCGGGGCGGATCTCGACGTGCTGCCGGGGCGTATCGTCTATACCCAGATGCTCAATACCCGCGGCGGGGTCGAGGCGGACGTCACCGTGACCCGGCTGGCCGAGACCCGCTTCCTGATGGTCACGCCCGCGGCCACGCGCCTGCGCGACGAGACGCGGCTGCGGCGGCTCGCGGCGGGGATGGAGGTGGCGATCACCGACGTGACCGCGGGCGAGGCCGTGATGGCGGTCATGGGGCCGCGGGCGCGCGATCTTCTGGCCGCCGTCGTGGCCGAGGACATGGACGACGCGGCCCATCCCTTCGGCACCGCCTGCGAGGTCGAGCTGGGCCTCGGCCTCGCCCGGCTGCACCGCCTGTCCTATGTCGGCGAACTGGGCTGGGAGGTCTATGTCTCGGCGGACATGGCCATGCATGCCTTCGAGACGATCCTCGACGCCGGGCGCGATCACGGGCTGACGCTTGCGGGGCTGCACGCGATGGACTCGCTCCGGCTGGAGAAGGGCTTCCGGCATATGGGTCACGATATCACGCCGGCCGACCACGTGATCGAGGCGGGGTTGGGCTTCGCCTGCCGCAAGACCGGCGGATATGTCGGGGCCGACGCCGTGGACGCGATGCGCAGCACCGGCCCGCCCCGCCGGCTGCTGCAATTCCGTCTGGACGATCCCGAGCCGCTTCTGTTCCACGCCGAGCCGATCCTGCGGGACGGCGAGGTCGTGGGGCATACGACCTCGGGCGGCTACGGCCACAGCATCGACCGGGCGATCGGTCTCGGCTATGTCCCCTGTCCCGACGAGACGGCGGCCGCGGTGCTGGCATCGACCTACGAGATCGAGGTGGCGGGCGTCCGCGTCCCCGCAACTGCGTCCCTGAAGCCGATCTTCGACCCCAAGGGCGAGCGGATGCGGGGCTGACGCCAGATCAGGGGACAGGAAGGCCCATCGCGGCACTTCGGCGCGCGGGCGCGTTGCCCGTTGTGGCCGCCCCCGAGGCTGCTAGAACGGGCCGCGATGATGTCTGATGATGCCAATCCGGCGCGACGCTGGCTCCCGATCGCGCTGGCCCTCGCGGCCTGCCTTGCGCTGGCGGCCGGGCTGGCCGCGTGGACGGGACGCTCGGCGGCGTCCGCGCCCCTGCCCGCGCCCGGCCTCGGGGCACCGGTGACAGCGGAGGGCCTGCGCGGGAACGGGTATTACGTGACCGTCGCCGTGCTGGAGGCCGTCTATGCCGCCTTCGCGCAGACCGACGAGGCCGCGATCTACGACGGCTTGGCCGAGGTCGCGGCGGCGGAGGCGCTGGAGGCGCTCTATCTCGAACGGGCCGGGGCGCTGGCGACCGGGGGATTGCCCGACCAGGTGGTTCATGAGTTGAGCCTGACCGACGGCACCTGGCGCATCGCCGACGGGGCCATGACCGCCGATGTCCGCTGGGCCGTCCTGGGCGAGGTCGGCCATTCCGAACACACCCATATGCGCGGCAATGCCTATGGCGCCGAACTGACGATCGCTCCTGCCGACGGTGCGTGGCGCCTGACGGAATTTAGCCTGACCGAGGTGGACCGCACCGGGGCCGGGACGCTGACGACCCTTTCGGAGGCGGACCAGCCGGCATCCGACGACGCCCCCGCCGTGGCGCCGCCGGGATGATCTCGGTCCGTGACTTGCGGTTCGGCTATGCCGGGGGGTTCGCGCTCGACGTGCCCGAACTCGACGTCGCCGCGGGTGAGCGGGTGGCGATCGTCGGGCCGTCGGGCTCGGGGAAGACGACGCTCCTGAACCTCGTCTCGGGGATCGCCGTGCCGCGCGAGGGCCGGGTGACGCTGGACGGCCAGGAGGTCGGCCCCCTTTCGGACCGGGCTCGCCGGGCGCTGCGTGCCGCCTCCATCGGTTTCGTGTTCCAGGAATTCGCGCTGGTCGATTACCTGACCGCCGAGGGCAACGTCCTCTACCCCTACCGCGTCGGCGCCGGGTTGCGGCTGGATCGCGATGTTCGGGATCGGGCCCGCGCGCTGCTGGCCGATTTCGGGCTGGGCGAGAAGACCCGCCGGCGACCCGCAGAGCTCAGCCAAGGCGAGCGGCAGCGCGTGGCGATCGCCCGCGCCCTCGTGACGCGTCCGAAGGTCATCCTGGCCGACGAGGCGACGGGAAATCTCGATCCCGCCAACAAGGCCGCGGCGCTGGACCTTCTCTTCGCGCAGGCCGCCGAGACCGGCGCGGCCCTTCTTTGCGTGACCCATGACCACGAGCTTCTGCCCCGCTTCGACCGGGTGATCGACTTCGCGGATCTGAGGATGGCGGCATGAACGCGGTCTACCTCGCCGCCGCCAACCTGCGGTTTCACTGGGCGCGCACGCTGGTCCTGATCATGGCCGCGGCACTGGTCTTGGCCGTGCCCGTGCTGACCCGCGCGCTGCTGGCCCAGGGCGAGGCCGCGCTGACCGCCCGCGCCGAGGCGACGCCGCTCCTTCTGGGCACGCGCGGCAGCCGGTTGGACCTCGTGATGGCGGGGGCCTATTTCACCGACGACCTGCCCGAGCCGACGACGATGGCCACCGCCGAGGCCGTCTGGGACTCGGATCTCGGCATCCCCGTGCCTCTGCATACGGCGTTCACCTCGGACGGGGCGCGCATCGTCGGCACGACGCTCGACTATTTCGACCTACGCGCGCTGGATCTGGCCGAGGGCCGCCCCTTCGCGCTTCTGGGCGAGGCGGTGCTGGGCTCGGCCACGGCCGCCCGACTAGGGACCGGCAAGGACGCGACGATCCTGTCGGATCCCGAAAGCCTCTTCGACCTCGACGGGGCCTACCCGCTGGAGATGACGGTCGTGGGCGTGCTGACGCCCACGGGCACGCCGGATGACGACGCGGTCTTCGTGGACATCAAGACGGCCTGGGTCATCGCCGGCATCGGGCACGGCCATGACGACATCATCGCCGAGGGCGAGGACGCCGCTGCGGCCGCCGCCCGCGTGGTTCAATACGCCCGCATCACCGAGGCCAATATCGACAGCTTCCACTTCCATGGCGACCCGGCGGATTATCCGGTCACCGGCGTCATGGTCGCGCCCCATGACGCGCGCGCGGCCACGATCCTCCGGGGCCGCTATCTCGACGCCGACGGCCCGGTGCAGGCGGTCGTGCCCTCGGACGTGATCGACGCGCTGGTCGCACGGTTGCTGCGCATCGCGTCGCTGGTGGACGCGGTGACGGTTGTGGTGGGCGCGGCCGCCGCATTGGCGCTGGGGCTGGCGCTGTTCCTGTCGTGGCGGCTGCGCGCGCCCGAGATGCGCACGGCCTTCGCACTGGGCGCCGGGCGCGGCATGATCGCGCGGCTGGCACTGGCCGAAGTGGGGCTGATCCTGCTGGGCGCCGTATTGCTGGCGCTGCCACTTGTCATTGCACTGCAATCATTTGCGCCTACCATTGCCGCACGCCTCATCGCACTTGGTTCCTGAAGGAGATCGCATGTTTCGCCTCGCCCTTGTCGCCTCTCTCGCCGCCGCCCCCGCGGCCGCGCATTACGGCATGATCATTCCGTCCGATCCAATGCTGTCGCAGGAGGACGGGCGCGCGATCGACCTGACGCTCTCGTTCTCGCATCCGTTCGAAGAGGACGGCATGGTGCTGGAGCGGCCCGAGGCCTTCACCGTGACACATGACGGCACGACGACCGACCTGCTGGGCGATCTCTCGGAGGCCACGGTCATGGATGAGCCGGGATATACACTGACCCACGAACTGGATCGGCCCGGCACCCATGTCTTCGCCATGACGCCCGTCCCCTATTGGGAGCCCGCTGAGGACGCGTTCATCCAGCATTTCACCAAGACCTACGTCTCAGCCTATGGCGACGACGAGGGGTGGGATGCCGAACTCGGGCTGCGCACCGAGATCGTGCCGCTGACCAAGCCGTTCGGTCTCTGGGCGGGGAACGTCTTCCAGGGGATCGTCCATCTGGACGGCGCGCCTGTGCCCTATGCCGAGGTCGAGGTCGAATTCTACAACGAGGGCCAGGGCGCCGGCGTCCCCTCAGACCTGATGATCACCCAGACCGTCAAGGCCGACGGCAACGGCGTCTTCACCTACGCCGCCCCGGCAAGCGGCTGGTGGGGCTTTGCCGCGCTCAACACCGCGCCCGAGACCATGGCCTTCGAAGGCGAGGACAAGGCCGTCGAGCTGGGCGCTGTGATCTGGGTCCGCTTCGAGGAATGGATGTCCCGGTGATCCGCACTGCCCTTACATTTGTATTCCTTCTGGCCCTGACGGGGCCGGCACTTGCCCACCGCGTGAACGTTTTCGCGTCGGTCGAAGAGGACACCGTGACAGTCGAGGCTCGATTCTCGACCGGGCGCATCCCGGTCTCTGGGGAGGTGCGCATCGAGGATGCCAATGGCCAGACCGTCGCGACCTACCCTCTGGGCGCGGACGGCACGATGCAGTTCTCGCTCGCCGGACTTCCCTACGAGGACGGTCTCGCCATCAGCGTGCGAACCGGCGACGATCACGAGGGGTACTGGCTGCTGACGCCCGCCGACATCACCTCGGGGGGCGAAGGGTCGTGATCCGGGCCCTCGCCGCGCTGGCCGTCCTGAGCGGGCCTGCATTCGCGCAGGATCGCCCCGTCATCGTCGCCGACAGCTATCCCGTGGCGTTCTTCGCCGGCGCGCTGGCAGGCGATGCGGCCGAGGTGCGGCTGGCCGTCCCCGAAGGGCGCGATCCGTCCTCCTGGCGGCCCGGCCTGTCCGAGATCGTGGCCATCCAGGCGGCCGACCTGATTGTTTTGAACGGCTCGGGCCTGTCGGACTGGACGACGCGCGCGGCGCTGCCCCGGTCCCGCACCGTCGACACCGGGCGCGGCATAGCGGACGACCTGATCGCAACCGACACCATCACCCACAGCCACGGGCAGGAGGGCAGCCACAGCCACGAGGGCGTGGCGACCCATACCTGGCTCGACCTCGACCTCGCCGCACGGCAGGCCGAGGCGCTGGCCGCCGCGATGGCGCGCGCCCTGCCCGACGCGCCGGTCGCGGCCAATCTCGACGCCCTGCTGGCCGATCTGGATGCGCTCGACGCGACCGGCGACGCGCTTGTCGAGGGCGCGCCCGTCCCCGTGATCGCGAGCCATCCCCGATACGAGTATCTCGGCCGCGCCTACGGCCTCGACATCGCGGCGCTCGACTGGACGGCAGGCGTCGCGCCGGACGCGGCGCGACTGGCCGCCCTGAAGGCCGCGCGGGCCGAGACCGGCGCGCGCATCTTCATCTGGGAGGCCGAACCGCCCGAAGCGGCCCGCGCGGCTGTCGCGGCCCTCGGCCTCGCGCAGGCGGTCATCCCGCCGCTCGCGACGCCTCCGGCCGAGGGCGACTTCCTTTCGGCGTTCCGTGCGGGCCTGGCCGAATTGGCCGCTGCATTGGACGCGCTCGGCTGAGCCGACGGTCGCCGCCTGCGATGCGCGGGGGGCTGATGCGACAGCGATTTGCGGCCGCGTGACCGACCTGTCGATCTGCCAAGAGCTTACGTCCATTCCGACACGGCAATCGACGCTCCGGCCTGCACTCGCCCGGAACGCGAACACCACTCGCCTCAGCCGAATTTTCGTTGTAGCTCAAGCGACATGACCATCGTCGAAGACCCCATCGAACTCGAACAGACCAACACGCATGAATGCCCGATCATCGGCATCGGCGCCTCGGCGGGGGGGCTGGAGGCGATCCGCGACATGTTCGCCTCGGTCGGCGCAGCCAGCGACCAGGCCTTCGTGATCGTCCAGCATCTCGACCCCACCCATGTCAGCATGATGGCCGAGCTGATGGACCGCCATACCGGGCTCGAGGTGCGCCAGATCGAGGGCGGCGAGCGGGTGCAGCCGGGCCGCGCCTACGTGATCCCGCCGGGTGCCTCGCTCACGATCGACGACGGCGTCCTGACGCTCAGCCCATTCGACGAGCCGCGCGGCGTCCGGCGTCCGATCGACGACTTCTTCCATTCGCTCGCCCGCGACCAGGGGCCGAACGCGGCTTGCATCATCCTGTCGGGCACCGGCTCGGACGGGTCGGCGGGCCTGCGCGCCATCAAGGAGCGGGGTGGCATCTGCGCCGTCCAGAAGCCCAGCACCGCGCGGTTCGACGGGATGCCCATGTCGGCCATTGGCACGGGGCTGGTGGATTTCATCCTGCCCGTCGAGGAGCTGTGCCCGCGCCTCGCCGCCTTCTTCGAGAACAAGGAGGAGACCGAAAAGGCCGCCGAGCTCTCCTCCTTTGTCAGCGATCACGTTCAGGAAATCTGCCGCGCCCTGCAAAAGACGGTCGGGCATGATTTCACGGGCTACAAGCCCTCGACGATCATGCGCCGGATCGAGCGGCGGATGCACGTCCTCGAGATCCAGGAGGCCTCAAATTACCTCAAGCGGATCGAGGCAGACGAGCAGGAGTGCGAAGCACTGTTCCGCGACCTCCTGATCAACGTCACCAACTTCTTCCGCGACCCGGACATCTTCGAGAAGGTCCGCGAAATCGCAATCGCCGACACGGTGCGACGGGCCGAAACCTCGCGCACCATCCGCGTCTGGGTGCCCGGCTGTTCGAGCGGCGAGGAAGCCTACACCATCGCCATCCTCTTCGCCGAGGAGATCAAGGCGCAGGACAAGGTCTGCGACGTCCAGATCTTCGCCACCGATATCGACGAGCAGATGCTCTCGCAGGCCCGCGAGGGGCGCTATTCGCTCAGCGGACTCAAGCACATCCCGTCGGGCATCCGCGACGGCTACGTCTACGGGAGCGAGGGCCATTTCGAGATCACCTCCGCGATCCGCGACATGGTCCATTTCTCGACCCACAGCCTGATCAAGGATCCGCCCTTCTCGAAGCTCGACTTCGTGTCGTGCCGCAACCTGCTGATCTATCTCGGGGACGAGATCCAGAAGGCGGTGATCCCGCTCTTTCACTACGCGCTCAAGCCCGACGGCTACCTGCTCCTCGGCTCCTCCGAGAGCATCGGGTCGTTCGACGATCTCTTCGAGGCGGTCGATCAGAAGGCGCGGATCTACCGCCGTCGGCCGGGCAAGCGCGCCTATCCCCGAAACTTCCCCATCAGCACCGGCTATCCCGGCGACGGGACCCCCCAGCGCCGGGCCCGGCGTCCGAGCCACGCGCAGGAGCCGGTGGTCGCCAACGCGGCCAGTGAGAAGCTCCTGTCGGCCTACGCGCCCGCGCATATCATCATCGACCGCCACGGGGACATCGTGACGAGCCGGGGCAAGCTGACCAAGTTTCTCGATTTCCCGTCCGGCGAGCCCACGCGCCACCTTCTGTCGCTTGCCCGCCGCGAATTGCGCGACGCGCTCTCGCCGCTTCTGCGGCGCGCGACCGAGACGCAGAGGCGGCAGGCGCGGCAGGGCGTCGAGATCCGCTCGGAGTTCGGTGTCCAGACGGTGGACATCGTCGTCGATCCGATGGCCGACGGCACGGTGCTGATCGTCCTGCCAGAAGCGGATGCCTTCCGCCAGGAGATCGCCGGGGATGTGGTCGATGCGCCCGAGCCGGTCGATGTCGTCCACGACCTGGAGGAGGAGCTGCGGCTGACCCGCTTCCGCCTGCGCGCGACCGTCGAGGATCTCGAGACCGCGAACGAGGAGCTCAAGAGCTCCAACGAAGAGATGATGTCGATGAACGAGGAGCTGCAATCCTCGAACGAGGAACTTTCGACCGTCAACGAGGAGATCAAGTCGAAGGCCGACCAGTTGGCCATCCTGAACGCGGATATGCGGCATTTCCTCGAATCCACCGATTTCGCCCTGGTCGTGGTCGACGAGGCGCTGCAGGTCCGCAATTTCACCGCCAGCATCACCGAGATCTTCCCGCTCAACGCCGGCGACCGGGGTCGCAACCTGACGGAGGTCCGGTCCTTCGTGGATGACGACCGCATCTTCGAGGATTGCCGCGTGGTGCTGGAGACGGGACGTCCCGTGCAGCGCCTTGTGGTCCGGAACGACGGCACGAAGACCTATTCGATGAAGATCCGCCCCTACCGCACGACCCCGGAGACGATCGAGGGCGCGACGCTGACCTTCTCGGACGTATCGAACCTCGAAGAAACGAAGCAGGCGCTCGAAACGCAGTCCGAACGGTTGCGGATCGCGATCTCGGCGGCCGGGATGGGCGTGTGGGATTTCGAGACCGAGAGCGGCAAGACCAATGTCGATGCGACCATCCGCGAGTTCTATGGCATGCCCCCGACCGGCGAGCCGCTGCTGTCGGATTTCCTCGACGTGATCCACGAGGACGACCGGGACGAGGTGGCGCGCACCCTGTCCGAGGCAGGTGAGAGCGGTGCGCCGTGGAACAACTCCTTCCGCGTGCCCAAGCCCGACGGCAAAACCATCTGGCTGCAGGGATCAGGCCGCGTCGTCGAGACCCGGGGCACGCAGAAGATGTTCGGCGTCAATTTCGACATCACCGAGCAGAAGGAGGCGTTCGAGGCCCGCGACCTCCTCCTGCGTGAGATGAACCACCGGGTGAAGAATCTCTTCGCCGTGATTTCCTCGATGGTGAGCCTCGCGCGGCGCGACACCGACGATCCCGACCGCATCGTCACCCGCGTCCGCGACCAGATCAGCGCACTGGCCGCCGCACATAACATCACGCAGCAACGCCAGAGCTTCCGGACCATCCCGCTGCCGGAGCTGGTAGAGGCCATCATGTCGCCCTTCCGCGCGACCCACGCGATCGCGCTCGACGGCCCCCAGATCGACGTCTCGACGCAGGTCATCACGCCGCTGGGCCTGATTCTGTTCGAATGGGCGACCAACGCGTCGAAATACGGCGCGCTGTCGAATTCCGACGGCCGGGTGACGATCAAATGGTCCGTCCAGCCCCTGCCCGAGGGCCAGAGCGAAGTCGTCATCGGCTGGAGCGAAACCGGTGGTCCAGCGGTGACGGAACCGGACGCCGACCGACTGGGTTTCGGTTCCAGACTGATCGAAAGCTCTGCCCGTCAGCTCGACGGCCAACTGGCGGACAAGTGGCGAAAGGACGGGGTGCAACGGACCCTCGCCTTTCCCCTCAGCGGGCTGGACTGATCGGCGGCACGGCAACGACCGGGACGGGACATGCTGACGGGACGCAAGATTTTGCTGGTGGAGGACGAAGCCTTCATCGCGATGGACCTCGAACACCAACTGACCGACCAGGGGGCGATCGTCGTCGGCCCGGTCGCTACGCTGCGCAAGGCCGAAGATGCCGCCCGGCACGCAGAGATCGACGCCGCGATCCTCGACATCATGCTCGGCCGGGACGAGGTCTTTCCCGCGGCCGACATCCTGCGCGATCGCGGGGTGCCCTTCCTCTTCCATTCCGCTCATGCCGAGCTAGACCGTATCGAACGCGCCTATCCCGGCGTGGGTCTGGTCCAAAAGCCGGGCGGCCCGAACGAGTTGATGCGACGGCTCGCGGCCCTGCTCGACGCGCGCGCCGCCGCCTGAAAGAAGGACCGCCCGGTCGCGGGCCTTGGGGCCCTGCCTCAATGACCGTTCTGCACGAGCGCGCCGAGCAGTAACCACGCGGCGGCCAGGCACGCGACGGTGCGGACGGTGTTCAACCGGGTCCAGCGGGGTCCGTAGACCGTCGCCCACCAATCCCGCGCCTGCGGCGTGGATGCATCCATCCCGGCCAGCCGCTCGTTCAGCGGCACGTTGCCCGCCGCCGTCACCGCGAAGCAGCCGACGAGGTAGAGCACCGCCGCCGCCACCGGGCGCAGCGGGTCCGTCGCCGCGACCCAGCCGCCGATCGCGAGCACGAGCGAAAGCGGCACCATTCCGAGAAACAACGCTATGAAGGCGATGCGGAAGACCTCGCGGTTGATCGACTGCATCGCCTCCGCGCCACCCGAGGTCCGCCCGAGGGCGCGCATGATGAAGTCCGAGAACGCGAGGAATACGCCGCCAAGCACGGCATAGGCCAGGATCGCGAATTGCGTGAGGGTGAGAAGCCAGGGGTCCATATCGTATCTCCTTGGGTGGGGGTCAGGCCATGCGGCGCGTGCGGCGGGGCAGGAAGGCAAAGGCGAGCCAGAGCGCGATCGCGACCTCGGCAGCCAGCGCGGCGAGGATCTCGCTCGGCGGCAGCCCGTCGATGGCGATGCCGACCAGCCGCCCGAGCGGGTAGCCGAGATAGACGATGGCCGCCGCGATAAGCGCGGTGGGCCGCATCGCGGCATCCCGCAGGCCCGCGAGCATCGTGAGGCCTAGCGCGGCTAGGCCCGCACCGGGCGCGCGCAGCTCGCTCAGAAGGGCGGGATCGGGGCCGATAACGATGCCGGAGCCCGCGAGAAAGGCCGCGGGCGCAAGGGTCAGCGCCGCACCGATCGTGGTGGCGACGGTGCCCGCGGCGCCGAGGGCGAGGGTCTGGGATAGGATCATGCGATTTCTCCTTGATGACGACGGCGCGGACCGGACGCCCGCGCCGCTGGGGTCAGGCGGCGACGGGCGACCAGGCGCCGGCGCGCGCGGCGCGGGCCGCGTAATCGGCGAAGTCGGTGGCGGGTCGCCCCAGCGCGCGCTGCACGCCGTCGCTGACCTGCGCGTTGCGCCCGTCCAGCGTCTCACGCGCGATGGCCGTGAACACGTCGGCCACGTAGGCGCCCGCACCCTGGGCCAACCCCTCGTGAAAGTCTTCGAAGGTGATGGGGACGTGGCGAATCGGCCGACCCGTGGCCCGCGTGAGGGTCTCGGCCATCTCGGCGAAGCTCATGCAGCGCGGGCCAGTCAGCTCGTAGAAACGGCTCTCGGTGCCGTCATATGCCAGCGCCTTCGCGGCCACCTCGGCAATGTCCTCCACGTCGAGGATCGGCTCGACCACGTCTCCGCCGGGCATCGGCAGCACGCCCGAAAGGATCGGGTCACGCAGATACCCTTCCGAGAAATTCTGCGCGAACCACGCACAGCGCAGGCGCGTCGTCGGCACGCCCGCCGCGAGCACGGCCTCTTCGCCCATCCGGGCATGATGCTCGCCGCGCCCGGACAGGAGGACGAGGCGCTCGACGCCCACCCCCCGCGCCGTCTCCGCCAGCGCGCCCACGGCCTCCACGGCGCCGGGAAAAGCGAGATCGGGGAAATAGCTGATGTAGGCCGCGCGCGCGCCGTCGAGGGCCGGCGCCCAGGTCGCGCGATCCTCCCAGTCGAACGGGGTCTCGCTGCCCCGCGCGCCGCGGCGCACGGACACACCCGCGGTCTCGAGGCGGTCGGCGATGCGGCGGCCGGTCTTGCCGGTGGCACCGATGATCAGGGTGGGTCGGGTATCGGTCATGGTGGTCTCCTGTCCATGTCGGGGATCGACGGGGACGGGATGCCACGGGACGCGGGGGTGCGGCTTGACCCGGCGCGCCCGCCATTTGACGCGCGGCGTCAGCCGCCGCGTCGGGCCGCGCGAAAGGCCGCGGGGGGTACGCCGCGCCAGCGCCGGAAGGCCCGCGTCAGCGCGCTCTGCTCGGAAAAGCCGGCAAGGAAGGCGATCTCGGCCAACGCGTAGTCCGAATTGACCAGCAACCCCTCGGCCAGGTCCTGGCGCACGCGGTCGACCAACCCGCGGAACGAGATGCCCTCGGCCGCCAACGCACGCTGAAGCGCCCGTTCCGACCGGCCCATGGCGGCGGCGATGCGCGCCAGCTCGGGGACGCCATCGCTCAGGGACCGCTCGACGGCGCGCCGCACGTCCGAAGGAAGGTCGTCGCCCGCGCCGCGCACCCGGTCGAGGGCCACATCGAGCTGGGCGTCGAGATAGGCCGAGAGCCCTGCATCCCCCAGCCGGTTGGGTCGGTCAATCAACTCGCCCGACAGCAGCAGCCCATCGCGATCGCTGTCCCAGGTCACCGGGCCGCCGAACCAGCCCGCATGGGGCGCGGATGCACCCGGCGCCGGGTGGCGCAGATGCACCTCGAGCGGCTGCACTGCGCCGGGGGCGACCTCGCGCATGATCGTCAGCGCCGACGCGAGCGTGGCCTCGTTCGAGAGCCGCAGCCCCAGTCGCCGAGCGCCCGCGCGGTTCAGCATGAACCAGGCGCCCGGACCCTCGGGGCGGACCTCGAACTCGGCGACCGAGGTCAGCACCCGCCAGTAGCGGGCCGCCCGGCGAAAGCTGTCGCGCAGAGTCGGCGCCGTCTTCCAGGCCAGCCCGAACGCACCGTAATCGTCGCAGCGCATCGTCGCCCCCACCCGCAGCGCCATGTCGGTCGCATTCGGCAGGTCCCGGGCGATCCGTTCGAGCAGGTCGTAATAGGCCGTGTCCGCGATCATCGTCGCGACATCCGCCCGCGCGTCGGGGTCCAGCCCGACGGCGCGCAGGTAGGCAGGCCCGCCCGTTCCGCCCACGGCGGCGACGACCTTGCGCAGGTAGAGCGACGTCACGGAGCCCATGGGCCGCAGGCTAGCCGAGCCGTCTTGCGCTGTCATCGCAGGGATGTGGTGCGCCCCCCCGGCAGGCCGCGACGCCCCGGCCATCACACGCTATGACCGTCGCGTCCCCACGACCGCAGAGGAGCTTCGCGATGCCGTCCCCCACCCCGACCCTTCACATGCTCTGCGGCAAGATCGCTTCGGGCAAATCCACGCTCGCCGATACGCTGGCCGCCCGGCCGGATACGGTTCGCCTGTCCGAGGATGACTGGCTCCACGCGCTCTATGGCGACGAGATGCACAGCGTCGTGGATTACGTCCGCTGCGCGGCCAAGCTGCGCGCCGCCATCGGTCCGCATGTCGCGGACCTGCTCGGGGCGGGACTGTCGGTCGTGCTCGACGTTCCGGCGAACACGATCGAGGCCCGCGGCTGGATGCGAACGATCCTCGACGCCAGCGGGTCGGCCCATGCGCTCCATGTGATGACCACCTCCGACGCGACGTGCCTTGCCCGCCTGCGCGCCCGCAACGAGGAGGGTGATCACCCCTTCGCCGCGACCGAAGCGCAGTTCCACCGCATGTCCGCGCATTACGTCCCGCCCGGGCCCGAGGAAGGCTTCGACATCGTGCTGCACGAGCCCGACCAGGCCTGACGCGCGAACCGGAGGTCATGCCACGCGGGCGCCAGCGACCGGTCGGACCGGCCGCCTCCCGCCCCTCTGCTCTATCGACATTGACAAAGTACGGGTCTGCCGCGCCTACTGGTATTCTGGACGGACCAGTATATCAGTTGTCCGGATCAAGGGAGGATCACATGAAAGCCATCCGTTGCGCGGCCCTCGCCGCCAGCCTCGCCGTCTCACCGGCCTTCGCGCAGGACGCGAGCTACCCCGAGCCCGAGCGCGGGACCTACGTCATCGAGAATTTCGAGTTCGAGACCGGCGAGGTGCTGCCGGAAATGAACGTCAGCTACCTGACCATCGGCGACCCGGCGAACCCGCCGGTGCTCATCACCCATGGCACGACCGGCCAGGCCCAAAGCATGCTGGGCGACGCCTTCGCGGGCAATCTCTACGGGCCGGGCCAGCCGCTCGACGCGTCGAAATACTACCTGATCCTCGTCGATGCGATCGGCGCGGGGCAGTCGTCGAAGCCGTCCGACGGCCTGCGCGCGGACTTCCCCGAGCAGACGCTGATGGACATGGTCAACGCCCAGAAGATGCTGCTGGAAGATCACATGGGCATCGACCGGCTGCACGTGAAGATCGGCTTTTCGATGGGCGGGATGCTGACCTGGACGTGGCTGACGGAATATCCCGATTTCATGGATGGCGGCGTACCCATCGCCTCGCTGCCGGGGCCAATGGCAGGGCGCAACTGGATGATGCGCCGGATGGTGATCGACGCCGTGCGCGACGACCCGGCCTGGATGGAGGGCAATTACGAGGAACAGCCGCCCATGCTGCGCTACATGTCGGCCTGGTTCGGCATCGCGACCTCGAACGGCAACCTTCGCCTGCAGGAGATCGGGGCCACCCGCGCCGACGCCGATGCCTTCGTGGACGAACGCAAGGCGCAGCAGAAGGTCGGCGACGCCAATGACGTGATGTACATGTGGAACGCATCGCGGAACTTCGATCCGACCCCGAAGCTGGGCGACATCACGGCAGACGTCCTCGTGCTCCTGTCGCAGGACGACGAGCGCAATCCCGTCGAGCTGCCGATGCTCGAGGAGAACATGGCCAAGATCCCCAATGCCGAGGTCTATATCGTGCCCGAGGATGCCGAGACGCGCGGCCACGGCACGACCTACAAAGCCAGCTACTACGCGGACGTGCTGGCCGAGTTCATGGCCGGGCTGCCGAATGCGCCCGAGTGACGGCACCCTTATAGGATCGAACGGGGCGTCGCCCGGCGCCCCGTCATCCCCGCGTCAGGTGGCTCGCTCGCGCCGACCGTCGAGAAAGGCGCGGGTCGTCTCGTAGATGCGGGTCGCGTGGGTCTCGACCGCGGCGACCGCCGCATCGGCATCCCCGGCCCCGAGGGCGTCGAGGATCGCGCGGTGATCGGCGATGCTCTGGCCCACGGCTCCGGCGCGCGCGACGATGCGGCGCCGGTGGTCGAGCAGATGATTGTAGAGCGACATCGCCATGTCCGCGAAGACCTCGTTCCCTGCTGCGCGGTAGAGAATCGCGTGGAACTCCCGATCGCACAAAAGGAACCGCACCGGATCGCCGTCGCATTCCGTCTGCGCGTCGATCGAGGCGCGAAGCGCGGTCAACGTCTCGGGCGACATGCGCGCGGCGGCGGAAGCGGCGATCCGGCGTTCGATCAGCAGACGCGCGGCGTGTACGCTTTCCAGATCGTAGGGCCCGGCCCAGTCGATGGCCGACACCCCGGCGAGGACGGCGGAGACGTCGGCTTTGGCGACGCTGGTCCGCGCGCCGTGAGCCACGCGCAGAATGCCATGCGCCGCGAGGATCGCGATGGCGCCCCGGATGGTTTCACGACTGACCGAGAGCGAGGTCGCAAGCTCGCGCTCGCCGGGAAGCTCGTCGCCGACGGCAAGCACGCCCGACGCGATCAACGCCGCCAGCTTTTCGGCAATGGCTGCGCGCACCGATTGGCGCGAGACCTGCCCCATCAGCGCCTTGGTGTTCTCCGGCGGCAAGCGTCGAACCTGACCCATGCGTCGCGTGTCCTTCTCGTGCGTTTCAGCGGCGGATAACAGACTTGTCGCGGCGGGGGTAGCGCGGGGTCGGCGGGTTGGAACGCCGCCTGAGGCCTCCCTTCCACGCCTTGGCGACCACTGCCCCCCGGTTCGCCACATTGACTCGCCGACCCATGTGGTCCACTGTTCGGACCAGTAGTCCAAGGCCGCCCCGGCGGTCGTTGTCGGGAGGGAGGCCCCGCATGGATGCCCACCCCCTGCTTGCGGCGGACGGGTCCGGCCTGGGCCACCTGCCCCGGCGGTCCATGAAGGACGCCATCGCCGAAAAGCTCGCGACGCTGATCGGATCGGGCGCGCTTTCGGTGGGCGACCCGCTGCCTGCCGAGCGTGAACTGGCCGCCGCCATGGGCGTCAGCCGCGAGACGATACGGGGCGCGTTCCTCATCCTGTCGACGCGCGGGATCCTGTCGGTGGTCCAGGGCGCGCGCACTACCGTGGCCTCGGACGATGTGGGTGATCTGGGCCTCGCCGCCATGCCGCAGTCGCAGGTGACGGCCTACGGGCTCGACGACGTGCATGACGCCCGGCTCCTGGTCGAGGCGCGCGTCGCCCGGCTGGCGGTCGAGACGATGCAGGCGGACGACCTGGCGCGGCTGGACACGCTGATCGACGCGCAGAATGGCGCGCGTGACGACCCGGTCCGCTACCTGATCCTCGACCGCGAGTTCCATACGATCATCTACCGCGCCAGCGGCAATGCCGTCCTCTCGGACATCGCCGCCACGCTCTATTCCTACCTGCTCGGCCATCGTCGCCGGGCCGTCGCCCGACCGGGCGCCATCGATCGCAGCATCGCCGATCATCGCACAATCCTGGACGCCCTCGGCGCCCGCGACGGCGATGCCCTGGCCCACGCATTCGGCGTCCACGAACGCCGGATCTACGAGACGACCCGCCAGCTTCTGGGCGAGACGGGTCGCAACGACCAACACGGAGGAGACATCATATGATCAATCGCAGAACCTTTGCGAGAACCGCATCCGCCGGCCTGACCGCGGCCGTCCTGGCATTCGCCGCCCCGGCCAGCGCGCAGGACAACGGAGAGCTGGTCTACATGACGCCCGGCCTCGACCTCGCCTTTTGGCGCTACGTGTCCGAAGGCGTGAAATCCGTCGCCGAAGAGAACGGCTACGGCTTCTCGGCGCTCGACAGCACCAACGACCCGCAGACCCAACTCCAGAACGCGCAGGACGCGATCGCGCGCGGCGTCGCGGGCATCGTGCTCTCGCCCACCGACAGCTCGACCGCGCCGGCCGTGCTCCAACTGGCGCAGGACAGCGGCATCCCCGTCGTCATCGCCGATATCGGCACCGATAGCGGCGAGTTCGTCTCGGTCATCGGGTCGAACAACTACGAAGGCGCAAACGGCGTCGGCGAAGCGCTGGCCGCGGCCATGACCGAGGCCGGCAAGACGGACGCGACCGTCGGCATCGTCGGCATCAGCCAGGCGCGTCTGAACGGGCAGGCCCGGACCAAGGGCTTCAAGGACGCGCTGACGGAAGCGGGGATCGAGGGCGACGCGGGATTGCAGCAGATGCAGGCCTACACCGCCGACGAGACGTTCAAGTTCACGCAGGACATGATCACGTCGAACCCCGGCATGGGCGCGATGTTCGTCCAGACCGACGGGCCCACGCTGGGCGCGCTCCGCGCGATCAAGGCCGCGCGGATGGACGGCGACGTGCTGGTCGCGGCCTTCGACGGCATCCCGGAATTCGTCCCGCTTCTCCAGTCGGGTGAACTGGTCGTGTCGGGCATGCAGCAGCCCTACCTGATGGGCGTCCGGTCGGCCGAGGCGATGGTCGAGCATCTGGGCGGCGGCACCCCCGAGAAGGAGATCACCGTTCCGATCCTGATCGTGACGTCGGCGAACATCGAGGAGATGCTGCCGACGATCAAGGAAACGGTCTTCGCCAACGAGATCGAGTGACGCTATCGTCCGGGGCGCGGCAATGGCGCCCCGGACAATCTCGGACCCGCGATGAAAGATGCTCAGACACAGCCGGACCCCGCGGTCCGTGCCGACGCCCTTCTGGTCGCGCGGGGCGTGTCGAAGAATTTCGGCAAGACGCAGGCACTGACCGATGCTGCGCTGACCCTGCGCCCCGGCGAAGTCGTGGGCCTGCTGGGCGCCAACGGCGCGGGCAAGTCCACCCTGTCGCGCATCGTGTCGGGCCACATCCAGCCGTCGGGCGGTGAGATCGCCTTCGACGGGCGGCCCCTCGCCCTGTCGTCGACCCGCGACGCACTGCGCCAGGGCATCGCGCTGGTGGCGCAGGAGACGTCGCTCGCTCCCGATCTCTCGGTCCTCGAGAACATCTTCCTGCCCGATCTCGCCACGCCCGGCCGCCTGTCGTTCCGGGCGATGCGGCGAAGGGCCAACGAACTTCTCTCCGGGCTCGGGCACGAGCATGTCCTGCCGCTCGACGCCGAGGTCCGCACCCTTTCGGCGGCACAGCGGCAACTGGTCGAGATCGCCAAGGCGCTCGCCCTCGACGCGCGGCTGGTCATCTTCGACGAGCCGACGGCCTCGCTCTCGGCCACCGAGGTCGACCGCCTCTTCGACATCATGGCGCGGCTGCGCGACGGTGGGCACGCGCTTGGCTTCGTGTCGCACCGGCTGGAAGAGGTCTTCGCGATCACCGACCGCGTCACCATCCTGCGCGAGGGCCAGGTCGTGGCCGAGGACGTGGCGACCGGCACGCTGAGCCAGGGCGATATCATCCAGCACATGGTCGGCCGCGACATCGGCGCGATCTACGCCGCGCGCCGGGCCCCGCCCGAGGCGGCAGCCGACACCGTGTTCGAGGTCCGCAACCTGCGTGCAGCACCTTGGGTGCAGGACATGAGCTTCTCGGTCCGCAGGGGCGAGATCCTGGGCCTCGGCGGGCTGGTCGGCGCCGGTCGCTCCGAGGCGATGGAGGCGATCTGGGGCCTGCGGCCGCGCCAGGGCGGCGAGATCCTCGTGCGGGGCGAACCCGCCCGGCTGAGAAAGCCCGCCGACGCCGTGCGCGCGGGCCTCGGCTTCGTCGCCGAGGACCGCCGCGCGCAGAACATCGTCCCCGACCTCAGCGTCCGCGAGAACCTGATGATCGCGCAGATGGGCCAGCATCGCGGCTTCGGGCGCGGCTACGGCAAGCGGGCCGACAAGGTGGCCTCGCTGATCGCGGACCTGGGCCTGCCCCCCGACCGGCTGGACCAGAGCCTGCTGAACTACTCGGGCGGGATGCAGCAGAAGATCATCATCGCCCGCTGGCTCCTGACCGAGCCGGACATCCTGATCCTCGACGAGCCGACCAAGGGCGTCGATATCGGCACGCGCTCCTCGATCTACCGGCTGTTGCAGGACGCCGCCGATCGCGGGCTGGCCGTCATCGTCATCTCCTCCGATTTCGAGGAACTGCTCGGGATTTCCGAGCGCGTGGTGGTCGTCTCGGACGGCGTCACTATCGCCGACCTTCCCGTCGCGCGCCTGACCGAGGAGAAGCTGACGCTCCTGGCCGCGCCCCGCACCTCGACCGCGCGCAATCAGGCGCTTCTGCGCGCTTTGGTCGAGGTCCATGGCGGGGACGCCTTCTGGGCGCTGCTCGACGGCGAGGAGACGATCTGCCTCGCGCAGGCGGGAGACCGGCTCGCCGGCATGGTGCCGGGCGAAGCCGCGCTGGCCGAGGAAACGGCGATCCCCGAGGCGATCCGGGCGCGCGGGCCGGACTTCACAGCCGATGGCGACCGCCGCACGCTCCTGACCCAGATGACCGACAAGCGTGGCCACGATCTCGGCTGGATCGGCGTGACGCTGCCCGCAGCGTCCGACCCGCCCGACCCGGATGCCATCCGCCGCCGCATCGCCACCCTGACCGACCCTGCCGAAGAGGTATCCACGTGACCGACGCGACCCCCGCCGACACGCAGCAGGCCGGCGGCCCGAGCCTGATCTCGACCATCCTGCGGAGCCTCGAATTCCGCATGCTCTGCCTCGCGCTTCTTCTGGCGGTGGTGCTGTCGCTCTCGTCGGAGTTCTTTCTGACCGAGCGCAACATCTTCAATATCCTCGACCAATCGGTGGTCATCGGCATCGTCGCGGTGGGCATGACCTTTGTGATCTTGACTGGCGGCATCGACCTGTCGGTCGGCGCCGTGTTCGGGCTCACGGGCATCGTGCTGGCGCAGGCGTTGCAGGTCATGCCGATCCCCATCGCCATCCCACTCGCCGTGCTCGCTGGCGCGGGCATCGGGCTCTTCTCAGGCGTGCTGGTGGCGGTGTTCGGCCTGGCACCCTTCGTGGTGACGCTGGGCGTCATGGCCATCGGGCGCAGCCTCAGCTTCATCTTCTCGGGACAACGCTCGATCTCGGGCCTGCCGCCCGATCTCGACGCCATCGTCTACAGCACCTTCCTCGGCATCCCGACGAACGTCCTGTTCCTCCTGGCGCTCTACGTGCTTGCCTGGGCCTACCTGACCTACACGAAGGGCGGGCGCACGATCTACGCCATCGGCTCGAATTTCGAGGCGGCGCGCGCGGCGGGCCTTTCGACGATGTTCTACTCGATCCTGCCTTACGTCGTATCGGGCGCACTCGCCGCCGTCGCCGTGACCTTCAGCCTGGCACAGGTGATGTCGGCGGACCCCCTGGCGGGCAATGGGCTGGAGCTCGATGCCATCGCCGCCGTCGTGATCGGCGGGGCCAGCCTCTATGGCGGGCGCGGCTCGATCATCGGCACGCTGCTCGGGGTCCTCATCATGGTGATGATCCGCAACGGCCTGAACCTGATGGGCGTGTCCCCCTTCTGGCAGGGCACCGCCATCGGCTCGATCATCATCATCGCCCTTCTGGCCGAGCGTCTCATCAACTGGCGCTCCGCCCGCAGCTAGGAGCCTTCCATGTCCGATCCATCCCGCGCCATCGCGCTCTACGGCACCGACGAGACCGTACCGCCGCCCCGCATCCTGCGCGCGGGCAAGCTGTCGGCCGAACTCGAAGCGGGCAACCTGCGCTATATCCGCTGGGACGGGCACGAGGTGCTGCGCGCGGTGTCCTTCATCGTTCGCGACAAGGACTGGGGGACGTACAACCCGGAGATCTCGGGGCTCGAGATCACCGAGGATGATGGCGCCTTCACGGTTACGCTCCACGCCGTCGCGGGCGACGGGGACCAGAGCTTCGCCTATAACGCGCGGATCGAAGGACGGGCCGACGGCACGCTGACTTACCACGGCACGGGCGGGACCGAGGACGGCTTCCTGACCAACCGCACGGGCTTCGTGATCCTGCATCCGATCGACGGCATCGCGGGCGCCCCGGTCACCATCGAGCACACCGACGGCGAGACCGCCGAGAGCCTGTTCCCGGAAATCATCGACCCCGTCCAGCCGATGATGGACCTGCGCGCGCTGAGCCATACCACGCCCGCGGGGCTGAAGGTCCGCGTGCTGATGGAGGGCGACACCTACGAGATGGAGGACCAGCGGAACTGGACCGATGCCTCCTACAAGACATATGTGCGGCCCCTCGCGCGGCCCTGGCCCTACCGGATCGAGCCGGGCGAGCTCATCGACCAGACGATTACCGTGACCGTCACCGGCACGGCGGCGACAACCGAGACCGGCGGCGCGGTCAAACTGCGACCGGGCGCGGAGGTCGGGCCACTGCCGCCCCTGGGTCTCGGGCTTCGGCCCGAAAACACAGCGACGGCCAAAGCGGCGGCCGGGACGCTTCGCGCCCTCGCGCCCGCCTACATGGTGCTGCACCACGATCCCCGCGCCGGGCACGACCGCGCGACGCTTGAGGCCATGCTTGACGTCGCCCGCGCAACCGGCGCCACGCCGTGGCTGGAAGCCGTGATCGAGGCGACCGACGATGCGGGCGCCGCAGCCGAGATCGCGGCACTGGGCGCCACGGCCCAGGACCTCGGCCACCCGTTCCACACCGTGCTGGTCTCGCCCGCACCCGACCTCAAATGCACGCTCCCCGGCTCCATCTGGCCCGACGCGCCCGATGCAGCCACGCTCTACGACGCGACGCGGGCCGCCTTTCCCGAGGCCCGGATCGGCGGCGGCATGTTTTCCTATTTCACCGAACTCAACCGCAAGCGTCCGCCCGTGGACCGGCTGGACCTTCTGTCCTTCACGACCTCGCCCATGGTCCATGCCGGGGACGACCGTTCGGTCATCGAAACCCGCGAAGCACATCCCGCCATCGTCAAGTCCGTCGCAGAGATCGCGGGGACGACGCCCTGGGCCGTCGGTCCCTCGGCCATCGGGATCCGCGACAACCCCTACGGCGCGTCGGCCAAGGACAATCCGGGCAATATCCGCCAGGCGATGAACTGGAACGATCCGCGCCAGCGCGGCCTCTTCGGCGCGGCCTGGGCGCTGACCTATTTCGCGCATTTCGCCGAAGGCGGCGCGTCGTCTATCGCATTGGGGGCCGCGACCGGGCCGTTCGGTGCGATCGCGGCGCCGTCTGAGTTCCCGAAGCCCTGGTTCGACGGGGCGGGCGGCGTCTATCCCGTGTTCCACGTCCTCCGCGGTCTCGCCCGGCTGGAAGGAGCCGCGATGCACACGCTTGATCTTCCGGCCGCGGGGCCCGTCGCGGGGCTGGCGGTGCAGACGGATAACGGGATGGAAATCTGGGTCGCGAATGTCGGCCCCGAACCCGTCGAAGTGGCGCTCGCCGACGACGCCGAGATGCGGGTTGCCCGTCTCGATGCAGGCGGCTTCGCCGCCGCCGCCGCCAACGCGGCGATCATGGACGACCTCTCGCCCGCCTCCGGCGCGCTCACCCTCGATGCCTTCGCGATCGCGCGGATCGTGACCGGGTCCTAGCGCACACGGCCACGACCCCGACGGAACGCTTCGACGCCGGCCTCCGATCCCGGATCGCCGGCGTCTTCCTGCGACCTTAACCAACCGCACGCGCTTGTTATTCGACCTTCACGTCACCGTCGCACTAGCGTGGTCGGTGAGCTTTCGCACCAAGTCGCCCGACCCTGCCACAGGTCGACCGCCAGCCCCATCGACCGCGCCCAGACCGAGGATCGCCCATGACCCCCCTTCCCCATCCGTCATCGCTTGCCCCGTCCGAGGCGCAGACGCTGCTCGAGCGGACCCGCGCGCGCACGGCGGCCCTTGCCGCACCGCTGGCGCCCGAGGACATGATGCTGCAATCCATGGAGGACGCCTCGCCCGCGAAATGGCACCTCGCGCATACGACATGGTTCTTCGAGGAATTCATCCTCAAGCCACGCGTCGCGAATTACGTCTCGCCGGACGATCGCTTCGCCTTCCTCTTCAACTCCTACTACGTGCAGGCCGGTCCGCGTCATGCCCGCGACAAGCGGGGCCTGATCTCCCGTCCCGGATGCGAGGCGGTCGCCGATTACCGCGCCCATGTCGAGGATGCGCTCGCGTCCCTGCTGGCTGCAGCGCGCGACGATGCCGACGAGATCGCCGCGCTGGTCGAGCTGGGCTGCCATCACGAGATGCAGCATCAGGAACTCCTGGTGACCGACCTTCTGCACGGACTGAGCTTCAATCCCCTCCTGCCCGTCTACCGCGAGCCGAAACCGCTCCCCGTCACCTCCGAGACGCCGTTGACTTGGACCCGGCACGACGGCGGGCTTCGTGAAATCGGGCATGACGGGCGCGGCTTCGCCTATGATTGCGAGGGGCCGCGCCACCGGGTCTTCCTTGAGCCCTACGAGATCGCGGACCGACCCGTGACGAACCGCGACTGGATCGCCTTCATGGAGGATGGCGGCTATGGCGATGCCCGGCACTGGCTGATGGACGGCCATGCCGTCCGCGAGCGCGAGGGCTGGGACCACCCGCTCTATTGGTGGCGGCAGGACGACGCGTGGTGGACCTACACACTGCGCGGCCCACAACCCGTCGCGCTCGACGCCCCGGTCGTGCATGTCAGCTACTACGAGGCGGATGCCTTCGCCCGATGGGCGGGGTCGTCCATGGAACGGGGCGCGCGCCTGCCGACCGAGGCCGAGCACGAGACCGCCTTCGCCGATACCGCCATCGCGGGCAACTTCCTCGACGAGGGCGACGGTCTTGGCATGATGCGGCCGATGCCCGGGCCCGGCATCTGGGGCGGGGTGTGGGAATGGACCGCCTCGCCCTTCACGCCCTATCCCGGCTTTCGCGCCCCCGACGGCGCGCTTGGCGAGTACAACGGCAAGTTCATGGTCAACCAGATGGTGCTGCGGGGCGGCTCCTGCGCGACGCCGCGCGACCAGATGCGCCCGAGCTACCGGACGTTCTTCTACCCGCACCAGCGCTGGCAGATGATGGGCCTCAGGCTGGCAAGGGACGCATGATGGACGGCGCACCGCTGCCGCACACGAACCCGGACCTGCTGCGCGATGCGCTGGCGGGATTGACGGCCCCGAGAAAGAGCCTGCCGCCGAAATGGCTCTACGATGCGCGGGGTTCGGCCCTTTTCGAGGCGATCACCGAGCTGCCGGACTACGACCTGACGCGCACCGAGATCGCGATCCTGCGGGCCGAGGCCGCACGGTTGGCCCGCCTCGTGCCGCCGGGCGGGGCGCTTGTCGAGTTCGGCTCGGGCGCCAGCACCAAGACGCGGATGCTGCTCGACGCGGGGCCGCATCTCGGGGCCTATGTCCCCGTCGATATCTCGGAGGCGTTCCTTGCCAAGACGGCCACCGCGCTCTGCCACGACTATCCCCATCTGGCGATCCATCCCGTCGCCGCCGATTTCACCGCCCCCGTGGCGCTGCCCGCAGAATTGGCGGACCGTGCGAAGGTCGGCTTCTTCCCCGGCTCGACCATCGGCAATCTCGACCCCGCCATCGCGGCCCGCCTGCTGGCCCACGCGCGGGGATGGCCGGACGTCCGGGCCTTCGTGATCGGCGTCGATCTGGTCAAGGACGAGGCCGAGATGGTCGCCGCCTATGACGACGCTGCGGGCGTGACCGCCGCGTTCATCACCAACATCCTCATCCGGCTCAACGCCGAAGCGGCGGGCGAGTTCGACCCCGGGACCTTTGCCTATCGCGCGACCTGGAACGCGGCCGCGGCCCGGATCGACATGGAACTGGTGTCGCGCCGGGCGCAGACGGTCCGGCTGGCGGGTCGCGAAATCCCCTTCGCCGCGGGGGAGCCGATCCACGTCAGCGCCTCGCGGAAATACACGTCGCACAGCCTCGCCGCCCTCGTGTCCGAGGCAGGCTGGCACTTGGACGAGATGCTCACCGACCCGGAGAACCGCTTCACCGTCGCCATCCTCGCCCCGAGGGTGTGACCGCCGACGCGACCTACCGGATCTGCTCGACCAGGGTCAGGCGATCCGGCATCTGCCAGCTTTCCACGATGACGCCATCCTCGATCCGGTGGACGGCGATCGCGCTGAACTCGACCGCGCGCCCGGTCGCCGGATAGCCCAGCACCTCGCCCGAATGCGTGCCCCTGAGCGTGCCGATCACCGTGACCACGTCATCGGCGAAATGCAGGCTGTCGATCTCGAACGAGATGTCGGGGATGCCCGCGATGTAGCTGTCGATCTCGTCGAGATAGCTGTCGACCGTGCGGTTCGGGCGGGACGGCGACTCGCCGTGGACGAACCAGGCATCGCCCAGCACGCGCTCGAACTGGGCATCGTCGCGCGCGTTGAGCGCCGCGTAATACCGCTCGATCATGTTGAAGGCCCGCTCCTCGCCCAGAAGCGGCGAGGCCAGCGCGTCGGCGAAATGGCCGACATCGGGCGCCGCAGAACGCAGGCGAAGATAGCCCAGCACGAGGTTGTCGCGCTTGGGATCGACCACCAGCACCTCGCCCTCGAAGACCCGGAACTGCGTCAGCTCCTCGATATTGGTGTAATGCGAGACGATCAGAAGCGGGCCGGACCGCTCGGGATCGCCCTCCCAGGCCGAGATACGGTCGCGCAGGGGCGTCACGTCGGGCGACCCCTGGAGCGAAAGCAGCAGGTTCAGGTCGGGCGTCGTCTCGACCGGCATGGCCTCCGAAATGGCCGGATCGATCTCGGCCATGCCTTCCAGCAGGCTCTCGACCGTCTGCTGGTTGCGGCACCACTCACTGACGACGATCCGGGCGGGCACGACGCCGTTGGACGCCAGAAGCGCGCCCATATCCACCATGTTCGCGCGCCCTTCGGCCGCCATCACCCGCTGGTTGGCGCAATCCGTCGGCGCGACATTCGGCTCGTCCAGCTTGGACCAGTCCGTCGGCCCGTGGCGCATGAGGAACACGAGATCACCGCGCGTGAAGATGTCGACGAGCTGTTGATACGGCTCGAACCGCAGCCGGTCCTCGACCTCGCGCGGGCCGGCGGCTTCGACACTCATGGCCATCTCGCCCATATGGGTCGAGATCTGGGTGACGTTCGGGCGCGCGGCCTCCTGCGCGGAGGCGAACCCCGCTATGGTCAGGGCGGTGACCAAGGCCAGCGGCCTGAGCGGGTTCCTGATCCGTATCATGCGGTCAAATCCTTCGATGGTTTCACCAAGGGCCGGCGCCCCGACAGGCAGGGCGACGGCGCCGGGGAACGGTGCGTCCACGCCGCCCTCCCCGCATCATGCCGGCAGAATGGCCGCCCCGCGCGTCAATGTCGCGCGCAAATTGCGGGCATCGCGCCTTGGGCCGTGGCAGGCGGCCCGCACCCCTCCCCCCGCGGTCAGGCGTCGGGTGCTTCGGTCCCGTTCCATCCGGCCACGACAGCGGGCGCGCGGTCGCCCCGGATCTCGATTGCATCGAGCGCGGCGTTCAGCTCGCCCAGCTCCGCGTCGGTGAATGAGACCTGCGCGGCGGCGATGTTATCCCGCAGATGAGTGACCTGCGTGGTGCCGGGAATGGGAACGATGTCGGGCCCCTGCGCCATCAGCCAGGCCAGCGCGATCTGTCCGGGCGTTGCCTCCTTCCGCGCGGCCCAGTCGCGGACAAGATCGATCAGGACCATGTTCGCGGCGCGGTTCTCGGAATCCATCCGACTGGTCAGCGCGCGGAAATCGCTCGGCGCGAAGGTGGTCGCCATGTCGAT
Source organism: Jannaschia halovivens (assembly GCF_046452375.1). Taxonomy (NCBI): domain Bacteria; kingdom Pseudomonadati; phylum Pseudomonadota; class Alphaproteobacteria; order Rhodobacterales; family Roseobacteraceae; genus Jannaschia; species Jannaschia halovivens. The sequence continues at coordinate 775,381 of NZ_JBKFDJ010000001.1, forward strand.
CGCGCCCGTCAGGAACCCGTAGCCCAGCGGCGCAAAGGGCACGAACCCGATGCCGAGCTCGGCGCAGAGTGGCAGGATCTCGTCCTCGGGGCTGCGATAGAGCATGGAATACTCGTTCTGCACCGCCGCGACCGGCAGGATGCCATGCGCCCGGCGCAGCGTGTCCGGCCCCATCTCCGACAGGCCCCAATGCAGGACCTTGCCCTCGTCCATCAGGTCACGGACGGTTCCCGCCACGTCCTCGATCGGCACGTCGGGGTCGACCCGGTGCTGGTAGAGCAGGTCCACCCGATCCGTGCCCAGCCGCTGTAGCGAGCCGTCGACCGCGCTCCGGATGCGCGCCGGGTCCGAGATGACGCCCGCGATGCCGCCGGTCGCGGGGTCGATGTCGAAGCCGAACTTCGTCGTGATCTGCACCTCGTCCCGGACGGGCGCGATGGCCTCGCCCAGGATGCGCTCGCATTCGAAGGGGCCGTAGACCTCGGCGCAGTCGAAGAAGGTCACGCCCTCGTCGAAGGCGGTGCGGATCAGGTCGATCATGTCGCCCCGGTCGGGCACGATCGTGTGGAACGTGCGGTGCATGTTCTGGACCCCGAGGCCCAGTTCGGACACCTCCAGCCCGCCCAGCATGCGGCGGCCCGGCGCGGCCGTTTGCTGCGCGCCGGCCGCCCCCGCGCCGAGGGTGGCAGCCGCGCCGACGGCGGCAACGCCGGTCAGAAGGGCGCGGCGGGTCGTGTCGAGATCATCATCGCTCATGTTCGGTCTCCTTGGGTTGGATGGGAGTGGCGCGCCTCACCAGGGGATCGGCGCGCGGTTGCGGAAGAAGCCGCCGGACGGACCGTCCGACGGCAGCGTGGCGAGCCAGAGGGCGGTGTCCGCGCCCTCGGCCGGAGAGCGCGGCGCAGCGGCCCCGCCCATGCGCGTGCGCACCCAGCCGGGGCACATGGCATTGACCTTCACGTCGCCCCGCGCCCCGCGCGCGGCGAGGACCGTCGCGGCGTTCAGCGCGGCCTTCGAAATCGCGTAGGCGGCATGGCCCGACGCCAGCCCCTCGCCAAAGGACCCGCCGCCCGAGGACAGGTTCACGATCCGGCCATAGCCGCGCGCGGTCATGCCAGGTGCCATCCCGATCGCTGGCGGGTTCCCGTTGGTGGCAATGGTCCTAGCATCGATGCTCCTGCGCCGAGGACGTCGCGGTTCGAGCCGGAGCTAGGCCCCGCGATGCGCGTGACAGGTGAGCGGGCGCCAAGATCGGAGGATCGGGACAGGCGGATGCGATATTCGGAGAATTGGGACGGTCGCGCGCGGAAATTGCCGCTATGATCGCACCGACCCATGGTTGGACGCAGCGTAGATATCGATCTCGGCGGAGCATCCGCTGCCTGGTTTCGCATGCCCGCGACGACCGTCGAGCCCCATGCGTCGAATACCGCCGCGAACTCGCTCGGGATGTCGTTCACGGGGCATCGGAAGGCCCTGGTCCAGCGCGTCTCGGGCGCGCGTGACGAGATCGACGTGCCCTCCAACGCCGCCTTCGTCACGGGCGGCGAGGCCTTCTCGTGGGTCCGCGTGGGAGAGCCCTACGAGGGGGTGGAGATCACGCTCTCGCCCGCCCTGATCGCCGAGATGGCGCGGGAGCACGGCGTCTCCGCCGCCAACCCGCTGGGCGATCTGGTGATGGCGTCGGACCCCGTCTTCTGGGCCGCGGCGATCCGGCTCCGGGCCCATGCGCTCGGGGTCAATATGCTCTCGGATCTCGAGGCCGAGGCGATCGGTCGCCGCATGCTCGGACATATCATCTGCGAACGGTTCGGCGGCCGGACCCGCCGGCGGAACGCGCGGCCCCTCGACCGCACCCGGCTCGGTCGCGTGACGGGACATATCGACACCCATCTGGGCGAGCGGCTGTCGGTCTCCGCCCTCGCCGCGACCGCCTCGATGAGCGTCAACCACTTCCACCTGGCCTTTCGGCAGGCAACCGGGCTGACGCCCCATGAATTCGTCACCGCCCGGCGGGTGGAGCGCGCGCAGGCATTACTCCGATCCGGCCGGACGCGGGCACAGGTCGCGCGGACGGTCGGCTATACTGCGGGACACGCCTTTCGGCGGGCCTTGAAGCGGTTCGGCGGCTGAGGCGCGACGCCGCCCCGGGTCAGGCGATGTCCGACATGAATCAGGTCGGACAATGCGCGCCCGCGTCGATCCATGCCTGCGTCAGCTGACCGAACAGCTCCTGCGTGCCCGGCGCGGGGGTGCGGCCGTCGCCCGGCTCCCACGCCCAGCCCACCAGACCGTCCTCGGCATTGTGCTCGTGTATCTCAGCCAGCGTACGGTCGCCGTTGCGCGCGGGGTCTTTCAGCTGCACGCAGATCTCGGCCACCGACAGCCCCGTCCAGCCCATCGACGCGGGCGCGATATGCCAGGGCTCATGTCCCGGGATCGACCCCTCGCCGCTGACATAGGAGAGGTTCTCCGCCCCGTGGCAGGTCGTGCACTGCATCCCGACGGCGCCGAAATCGGCGACGCCGCGGACGACCGGCGGCTGGTGCGGCTCCATCAGGTCGCCCTGCAGCGGCGAGGCGCCGACCGGGTGGCAGTTCATGCAACGCGGATGGGTGATGACCTTGGCCATCTCGCCGAACAGCGCGGCCGCCCGTGCTTCGTCCCCTTCGATCCCGGCGAAGGTGTCGGGTCCGGCCAGTTCGGTCGCGAGGTCCTGCGCGGCGGCGGGCGCCCCCGCGAGAAGGAGCGCCGCAATCCATGTCGTGATCTTCATGGGTGTCTCCTCAGACGCTGTTGGCGCGGAACGGCAGGCGGGTCGACATCGAGCCGGTCAGCGCGCGCCAGGCATTCGCGACGGCGGGAGCGATGGGTGGCGTACCCGGCTCGCCCACGCCGGTCGGCGGTTCCGGACTGTCGAGGATCGCGACCTCGATCTGGGGCATCTCGTTCAGGCGCAGGATGCGGTAGTCGTCGTAATTCGACTGCTGCACGACACCCCCCTCGCCCAGCGTGATCTCGTCGAAGAGCATCGAGCCCAGCCCGTAGCCGATGCCGCCCTCCATCTGCGCGCGCACCACGTCGGGCGTCACGGCCAGGCCGCAATCCACGGCGCACCAGACGCGCGTCACATGCGGGATGCCGGTGCCGCGATCCTCGACCTCGGCGATCTGGGCGACGTAGCTGCCGAAGCTGCGCACGACCGCGACGCCCATCCGGCGGTCGCCGCTCCCGGGTCCGTTCCAGCCGGCCATCTCGGCCACCCGCTCCAGCACGGCGCAGTCGCGCGGCCGGTCGCCCTTCATCAGGTCGAGCCGTCCCTGCACCGGATCCTTTCCGCCCGCGACCAGAAGCTGATCGAGGAATGTCTCGACGGCGTAGCCCGTGTGCGTATGCCCGACAGACCGCCACCAGAGGACCGGCACGCCCGCCTCGACCTGCTTCCAGCCCATCCGGGTGGCGCCCAGATCGTAAGGCAGGTGGTTCGACCCTTCGAAGGCCGTGGGGTCCAGCCCGTCCTGCATCATCATCTCGAACGCGCTGCCCGCGATGATGGACTGGTTGGCGATGTTGTTCTCCCAGCCGACGACATTGCCATCGGCATCGAGGCCGCCGCGCAGACTGTGGACCGTCAGCGGGCGGTAATAGCCGCCGCGCATGTCGTTCTCGCGCGTCCAGACCAGCTTGTAGGCACCGGGACCCGCGGCCTTGGCCACGTTCGCCAGTTCTGCGGCGAAGTGGTTGTCGGGCGTGGCGCGGCGGCCGAAACTGCCGCCGGTATACATCGTGTTGATCGCCAGCGCCGACTGGTCGAGGCCGAGCACCGCGGCCATCGTCCCCTGGCTGGTCGTGGGGATTTGCATCCCGGACCAGATCTCGGCGCCGGTCTCCGTCAGCTCGATCACGCCGTCGAGCGGCTCCATCGCGGCATGGGCGAGGTAGGGGAAGACGTATTCCGCCTCGAGCACCTGTGCCGCGCCGTCGATGGCGGCGTCGACATCGCCCGATTCCTCGAAGGTCAGGGGATCCTCGCGCAGCGCGGCCGAGAAGTCCGCGATCATCTGCTCGGAGGAGCGAGTTTCGGCGCCGCTCTCGTCCCATTCGATCACCAGCGCGTCGCGCCCCTTGAAGGCGGCGAAGGTATTGTCAGCATAGACGGCCACGCCCGACGGCACCCGTCGGACGGCATTGACGCCTGAAACCGCCAGCGCGGCGGCATCGTCCACCGCGCCGACCGTGGCGCCGAATTTCGGCGGATGCGCCATCGCGACGACCTGCATGCCGTCTCGGAAGACGTCGATGGTGAACTTCGCCGTGCCCTTGGTCTTGGCCTCGGAATCGAGGCGCATGACGCCGTCGCCGCCGACCAGCGTGAAATCCGCCGGGTCCTTCAGTGCCACATCGACCGGCACCGGCGCGCGGGCCGCGGCCTGGGCCAACTCGCCGAAGGTGGCGGATCGGCCGCTCTCAACATGGGCGACGACCCCCTTCTCGACCGTGATGCCAGACGCGGCCACGCCCCACGCGTCGGCGGCGGCCGAGACCAGCATCGCGCGCGCGGCCGCCCCGGCCTGGCGCATGGTCATGTAGCTGTTGGACAGGCCGGTCGAGCCGCCCGTCCCCTGGATGCCGAAGGCGGTGTTGGCATAGATCACCGGGTCAGACGGCGCCTGTTCGGCCCGCATCTGCGACCAGTCGGCATCCATCTCCTCGGCCACGAGGATCGGCAGGCCCGTATTCGCGCCCTGTCCGATCTCGATATGCTTCACGAGGACGGTGACGGTGTTGTCGGGCGACACGCGGATGAAGGCATTGGGCTCGAAACTGCCGTCCTCCGCCACGGCGGGCGCGGTCTGCGCCCGGCCGCGTCCGGCAAGATGCAGCCCGAGGATCAGGCCCGCGGAGCCGGTCAGGAAACTCCGGCGCGAGGGCGTCGGGGCGAAGGCGAGTTTGGTCAGGGGATGCATGGCTCAGGCCTCCAGCGCGTCAGAGGCCTGGCGGATCGCCTGGCGGATGCGGACATATGTGGCGCAGCGGCAAAGATTGCCGGCCATCGCCTGGTCGATCTCCTCGTCGGTCGGCTTGGGGATCTGCTGCAACAGGGCCGTGGCGGAGACGACCTGCCCTGACTGGCAATAGCCGCATTGCGGCACGTTCACGTCCATCCACGCGGCCTGCACGGCCTCGGCCTCGGGGCCGTCCAGCGCCTCGATGGTCTGGACATAGGCGCCGTCCAGCGTGCCGATCGGGGTGACGCAGGCGCGCCGCGTCTGGCCGTCCAGCAGGACGGTGCAGGCCCCGCATTGCGCGATGCCGCAGCCGAATTTCGTACCGGTCAGGCGCAGCTCGTCGCGAAGCGCCCAGAGAAGCGGCGTGTCGGGATCGAGGTCCAGCGTCACGTCCTTGTCGTTCACGGTGAGGTTGATGCTCATGGAATGCCCTCCGAGGCTCATCGGGGAAGACGGTAGACCGCGCGGCGGCCGCTTCAACCGAAGGCTGCACGTTCGGCACGGACCCGCTCTCGCCGCGCAAGGGTCGGCACAACCCGAAGAAAAGGACTGCTGGCCCATTGGACCGGCTCGACGCGAATTCGAACAGTCGGCGGGTGGGGTTCGCCATCGACCGGTCACCGCCGCCGGCCCCCAGAGACCTCACGCTTCCGCCTTTCAGGAAGCCAAGCGGGATTCCAACGCATGAACCTCGCCGCGTAATGGTCTGACCTGGAAGGAAAGTGGCGCACCCATCAGGATTCGAACCTGAGACCTCTGCCTTCGGAGGGCAGCGCTCTATCCAGCTGAGCTATGGGTGCCTGTTGGGCGGAGTAGCCGAGAGCCCCGCCCCCCGCAAGTCACTTCGCCAGCCGCGCCATCACCGAGCGGGCGGCGCGCAGGCCCGGCATGTCGCCGCCGCGCCCCAGCCGCTCCATGGTCAGGGCCAGCGCCTCGCGCTGACGCTCGCGCTCGGAGGGGATCCGCATCAGCCGCGCGAGCGCGTCGCCCACGGGTCCGGGTCGACAGGCGTCGCCGAGGAATTCGGGCACAGCGCGCGTCTCGCTCACGAGATTGACCAGCGTCACCGTATCGACCCGCAGGAGCCGTGATAGGATGCGGCGGCTGAACCAATTCATGTCGTAGGCGATCACCATGGGCGTGTCGCTCGCCGCCAGCTCCAGGCTGACCGTCCCCGACGCGGCCAGTGCCGCGCGGGCCGCCCCGAAGGCCGCTCGCTTGGCCGTCGGATCGGAGGTGACGATCGGCCTGCCGCGCCAGCTTCGCGCCGCGTCGCGCAGACCCGCCTCGAGATGCGGCAAGGTCGGGACGACGACGCGCGCGTCGTCCGGCAGCTTGGCCAACGCATCGCCGAAGACCGGGGCCAGCCGCGCGACCTCGCCCCGACGCGACCCCGGCAGCACGAGCGCGACGGGTGCGTCGCCCAGGTCATGCTCCGCCCGGAACGCCGCGATCTCGTCGGCGCTGGCCTGCTGCTCGGCCACGACGGGGTGCCCCACGAAGTCGCAGGTCATGCCCGCTGCCTCCATATAAGGCGGCTCGAACGGCAGGAGCGCCAGAACATGGTCGACGACCCGCGCCATCCGCTCGGCCCGCGCCGGACGCCAGGCCCAGACCGAAGGCGCGACGTAATGGATCACCGGCAGGTCGGACCGTGCCGCCTTGGCGCGCGCGGCGACCCGCAGGCAGAAATCGGGGCTGTCGATCGTGATCAGCGCGTCGGGGGCGGCGGCGGCGACGGCGGCGACGGCCTGATCGCGACGGCGCAGCAGGTCCGGCAGGCGCGGCAGCACCTCGGCCAGCCCCATGACCGACAGCACCTCCATCGGAAACAGGCTCTCCAGCCCCTCGGCCCCCATCAGGGGCCCGCCGATCCCGCTGAACCGGATATGGGGGTCGAGCGTCTTGAGCCCGGCCATCAGCGCCGCGCCCAGCTTGTCGCCGGAGGGCTCGCCCGCAATCAGGAAGAGATGTCTCACGGGCTCCACGATGCGAGGAACAAGCCCGTCGCGCGCAGTTGGGCCGCGACATCCTCGCGCTCCAGGACGAGCACGCCGCCCGCCTCCACCGCGATGCCGTTCAACCCCGCCGCGGCCGCTGCGCGCACCGTCTGTGGCCCGATCGCGGGCAGGTCGATGCGGCGGTCCTGACCGGCCTTGGGCGCCTTGAAGAACACGCCACCCTCGGGCCGCGCGAAATCGGGCATTCCCTGCGCGGGGCCGCCGCCCGAGAGCCAGTCCGCCGCCCCGCCAAACAGGTCGCCGCCGAAGATCCCGCCACCGGAGGCGGGGCGCGGCGCGGTCGGACGTCGTGCGAGGCTCGCCAGCATCCAGTCCGTGCCCGGCGCAGCCTCGACGGCCAACACCTGCGCGCCCGCGACGACACAGCCCTGCCCGATGTCGAGATCGGCGAGGCCGCGATGCACTTCCGCCGCCCGCGCGATATCCGAAAGATCCCCTTCGGAGGGCGTGCCGGTCAGTGGCAGGTCCAGCAGTGCGGGCATCAGATCCTGCGCGCCAACGACCTCCAGCCCCGCCTCCTCGAAGAACGCGATCACGGTGCGGAGCGCCGCGTCATCCCCGGACTGCAGCGCCTGCATCATGCGGGGCACCAGCGGCATCGTCGCCGCATCGACCGCGCCTGCCTCCAGCGGCGGCCGGGCGATCCGGCCCGCGAAACAGACCCGTGTCACACCATCGGCGCGCAGGTCGGCGATGAAGGAACCCAGCGTCTCGATCCGAAAGCCGCGCGATTGGCCGACACCGGTCGGCGCGAACCCGTCGAGGTGGCAGGCGAACCAGTCCGTGCCCGCCAGCGCCGAGGCGAGGGTCCGGGGCAGCGCCCCCTGCCCCGCGATCAGCGCCGTGCGCGTCACTTGGGCACCAGGAACGACCGGTCGCTGGCGCCGGTGATGAACTCGACCATATCCTGCACGTAGGAACTCTCGCTCTCGTCACCCAGACGGCGCGCGCGTTCGAGGAACGTGCCCTCGCCCTGCTTCAGCGTCAGGAACGCGACGCGCAGCGCTTGGATGTCCGCCCGCGCCACGCCCCGCCGCTTGAGACCGACGAGGTTCAGACCGTCGAGCTCGGCCCTCGGACCGATGACGAGGCCATGGGGCAGCACGTCGTTCGTCACCATCGACAGCGCGCCGATAATGGCGCCCTTCCCGATCCGCACGAACTGGTGGATGCCCGAGAGGCCGCCGATGATGACGTCGTCCTCGACGATGCAATGACCGGCCAGCGCAGTCTGGTTCACAACGATCACGCGGTCGCCGACGACTACGTCATGGGCGATGTGACACCCCGCCATGAAGAGCCCGTCATCGCCGACCTTCGTTATCCCGCCCCCGCCCGCCGTGCCGGTGTTCATCGTGACATGCTCGCGGATGCGGTTGCGCGCGCCGATCACCAGCTTCGTCTTCTCGCCGCCGAATTTCTTGTCCTGCGGGATCTCCCCGATGGACGCGAAGGGGAAGATGACGGAGCCAGCGCCGATCTCCGTGTCGCCGGTGACGACGACATGGGACTTGATCTCGACCCCGTCGGCCAGGCGCACCTCCGGCCCGATGATCGAAAACGGACCGACCACGCAATCCGGCCCGATCGCGGCCCCGTCCTCGACCAGGGCGGAGGGGTGGATGCGGGCGCTGGCGTCGATCACTTCGGCAGGTCCATCATCGCGGTGAAATCGGCCTCGGCGGCCATCTCGCCGCCGACGCTGCCCACGCCGCGGAAGCGCCAGACCTTGGCGCCTGGCTTGCCGCGCGTGACCTCGATCTTGAGCTCGAGCACGTCGCCGGGGATGACCTTGCGGCGGAACTTCGCGCCGTCGATCCCCATGAAATAGACGAGGAAGTTCTTGTCGGCGAGGTCGTTGGACACGCCCACCATCACCGCCGCCGTCTGTGCCATCGCCTCGATGATTGTAACGCCCGGCATGATCGGCGCGCTGGGGAAATGACCCTGGAAATGCGGCTCGTTGAAGGTGACGTTCTTGATGCCCGTGGCACTGGTGTTGGCGACGATCTCCTGCACCCGGTCGACCAACAGGAACGGATAGCGATGCGGAATGATCCGCTGGATCATATGGATGTCGGCGTCCGTGGCGATCTCGTTCATGCGGGGCTCCCTTGGGTCGCGTCGGATTTACGTGCGGGCGTCGGGGCGCGCAAGCGATGGCGGCTCAGTCGTCGGGGGCCGGGGCCGCATCGGGTGCCGGCACCTCCTCCGGCACGGCGGGCGCATCGGGGACGGGGCGCGGCTGCGGCGGCGCGGTCTCGACCTGCTCGCCTTCGCCCAGAACGGCATCGACCCGTTCGGCAGCCAGCGCCGTGATGTCGACCTGGTCGCTGCTGGCCAGCACGAAGCGGCGATCGAGGATCACCAGCGCGCCCGTCTCGCGCGCGAGATCCACCAGAACGGGGTTCGCCTGCTCGAAGAAGATCGCCTGCGCGCGCTCGTTCTGCTGGGTGATCGCGCGGGCCTTGGCATCCTGCGTGGCGCGGATCTCGTTGACGCGGCTGTCGAAGGCCGCGGCCAGTTGGCGAAACGCGTCCGGCGTCTCATTGGCGCGGCGGGCGGTCAGCGCCTGCTCCTCGGCCTCGAGCGCGGCTTCGATCGCGCGGTTCTCCTGCGACAGCTCGTCCGAAGCGGCCTCGATATCGCGCGCGACGCGCTGGCCGAACCGGCTGTTCTGGTAGAGCGCGTCGCGATCGAGCACGACGACCGCCGATTGGGGGATGCCGACCTGCGGCTGTGGCATCGCCTGTTGCGCGCTCGCCCCGCTTCCGAGGCCAAGCGCCAGCGCGACCAGGAGGCCGCGCATCAGAACCGCGTCTGGATCGTCAGGTCGAAGGTCTGCTCGCGGTCATAGGTGCGCTTGTTGATCGCCCGCGTGAAGTTGAAGCGGAGCGGGCCGATCTGCGTGTCCCAGAGCAGGCCGACGCCGACGGCGGAGTTCAGAAAGAAACTGTCATCCACCGGGTTCGCGCCCGCGGGGCCGCCATTGACGTTGTCGAGGCCCCAGACCGACGCCATGTCGACGAAGGCCGCACCCGAGAGGCCGTATTCCTCGGGGACGAAGCCAAGCGGGAACTGCGCCTCGAAGCGGGCGGCGACGAAGAAGTTGCCGCCGAGCGCGCCGTTCGACGCGTTGAGGTCGCGCGGGCCGATGCCGCCGGATTCGAAGCCCCGGATGATCGACTGGTTGTTGAAGAAGCGGTTGCCCTGGGTCGAATTCGTGCCCCCGCCCGAGATCAGCGCGCCGCCTTCGAGGGTCGCGGCCAGCACGACCTCCTCGTTGCGGACGGCCGCCTGCCCGGTCAGCTCGAAGGTGTTCTTGACGAATTCCGCGTCGCCGCCGAGGCCCGCGAATTCCTGCCCGAACTGGGCGCGGATGCCGCGCGACGGGTCGAGACCGCGCCCGATCGTGCTGTAGGAATAGTTGTAGAGCACCGAGGACGTGGTCGTGCTGCCGAGATCCTGCACGAGGATGTCGGACAGGACCGTCGTGCCCGAGCGCGGGCTGAGCTTGTCGTCGGTATAGGTGTAACCCACGAAGAGCCGGCTGAACTCGCCGACCGGGAATTCCAGTCCCGTGCGGAAACCGGCGGTGCGGGTGTTGAACGTCAGGCTGGCGCTGTCGGTCTCGGTGTAGAAGATCGAGAAGGACAGCGCGAGATCGCGGTTCAGGAAGAACGGCTCGACGAAGGTCAGGTTGGACGAGGAACTGGTCGAGCCGGTGTCGAAGGCGAAGGAGAAGACCTGTCCGCGTCCGAGGAAGTTGGTCTCCGAGAAGCTGAGCGACACGCCCGCGCCGCTCTGCTCGGAGTAGTTGAGGCCGAAGCCCAGCGAGCCGGTCGGCTGTTCTTCGACATCGACGTCGACGATGACCTGCTCGGGGCCCGTGCCCTCGCGCGCGGTCACGTCGGCCTGGCTGAAATAGCCCAGGGCGCGGATGCGTTCGGCGGTGGCGCGGATCTCGCGCGGGTTGAATGGATCGCCTTCGACCGTGTCAAACTGGCGACGGATGACGCGGTCCAGCGTCGTCGCGTTGCCCTCGATGTCGATCCGCTCGACGAACAGGCGGTCCCCCCGCTCCAGCACGAAATCCACATCCAGCGTCAGGTCGCGGTCATTGCGGGTGATCTGCGGCACGGCGCGGATGAAGGTCAGACCCTGGCGCGTGGCCAGAAGCTCGAGCCGTTCGATCGTGCGCTCGATCGCCTGCGGCGAGAAGATGTCGCCCCGGTCGACGCGGATTGCGTCCTGGTATTCGGGCACATTGATCTGCGGCAGGTCCGAGACGGCGTTGACCTGACCGAAGCGGAACTGCTGCCCCTCCTGGATGCGGAAGGTCAGGAAGTAGGCGTCGCGGCCCGGCGCCAGCTCGGGCGTGGCCGAGAGAAGCTGGAAGTCGGCATAGCCGCGCGACAGGTAGAAATCGCGCAGAAGCTGGCTGTCGAAGGCGATCCGGTCGGCGACGAAGGTGTCCGACCCGATCAACGCCCGGAAGATTCCGGCCTGCGTCGTCTCGAGCACGCGGCGCAGACGGCGGTCGGAATAGGCGCGGTTGCCGACGAAGCTCAGGCGCTCAACCTCCGAGACGCGGCCTTCGGACACTTCGAAGACGAGGTCGACGCGGTTGTCGCTCCGGCGGATGATCTTGGGCTGCACCGTGGCCGACAGGCGCCCGGCCTGCGAATAGGCCTCGGTGATGCTCGCGGCATCGCGCTCCGCCACGGCGGGATTGTAGACGCGGCGCGGCTGGCTGGTGACGAGGGTGCGCAGGTCATCGTCGTCGATGCGGCGGTTTCCCTCGATCGAGATGCGGTTGATGGTCGGGTATTCCTGCACGATGACCAGCAGGTTCCCGCCCTGCGGCACGATCTCGACCGTCTCGAAGAGGCCCGAGGCCTGCAAGCGCTGGAACCCGTCGTTGAGCTGTCCCGCGCTGACGGCGGCCCCGCGCGCGACGCCGAGCTGCTGCAGGATCGTGGCATCCTCGATCCGCTGGTTGCCCTGGATGTCGACCGTGTTGAAGCGGAAGGTCTGCGCCTCGGCGGCGATGGCGCCCATGAGGACGAGAGCCAGTCCGATCAGGGCGATACGAAGTGTCGAGAGCGTGTTCCGGATCGAAGCCATCTGCCCCCGACCGACCCCGTCGAGGGCCTTGCCGTCGTCAACCATATCCGTCCCCACCGTCCCAACTCGTCTTGCGTCGAGTCACTACCGAAGGGCCGGTAGGTTGTCAAAGCGCCAAAGGCCCCGCGGAGGGGGCCTTCGACACGATGTGTGTTCTCGCGATGTCGGGCCGGGGGGAGCCCTGTCACGCCCGTCTCAGAAGGACTGGACCCAACCTGCCAGGACCATGGCGGCCGCGATCGCGAAGACCGACAGAAAGCGATCGATGTTCAGGCCCATGAAGACCGAGAGACCACGATATCCGTTCTGCATATGCCGCATGTGAATCACCCTTGAGGTTGGTCCTCACGGGATGGCGGCGAAACGGGGCGAGATTGGGGCGACCTTTGGGCCATTTTGTTGCCCGGCGGCGTCCCGCCCGCTTAAGACGGTGGCGTGACCCGTCAGGGACAGGTCAGGTCGTTCCAGAGCGCGAAGACCATCAGCGCACCCATGATCGCGAGGCCGAGCGTCATCAGCACCTTGACCGCGCCGTCCGAGGGCGGCTTGCCCGTCACCGCCTCGTAGGCGTGGAACACGAGGTGCCCGCCGTCGAGCACGGGAATCGGGAAGAGGTTCAGCATCCCCACCGCCGCCGACAGGACCGCGATGAACCAGATGAAGTTCGAGAAACCCTGGCTGGCCGCCGCGCCCGAAATCTCGGCGATGGAGACCGGCCCCGAAAGATTGCAGGTGCTGATCTGGCCGGTGATGATATGGCTCAGCGCCGAGATCGACCCCGCGAGGATGTCCCAGGTCTGGGTCACGCCGTAGCTGACCGCCTCAAGCGGGCCGGCACGTTCAGTCACCGGATCGAAGAACAGCGCGCCCGAGATGCCCATCAGGTAGCGCGTCTCGAACCCGCCCTCGGGCAGCGGCAGGTCCATGCTGCGCGGCGCGATCACGAAGTCCAGCATCTCGCCGTCTCGCCAGACCGACAGGGCCAGCGGAGCGCCCTCGCCCGCAGCGACCGCCGATTGCAGCTCGGCGAAGGAGTGGATGCCGGTGCCGTCGACGGCGCGGATCACGTCGCCGGGCCGCAGGCCGATATCCCAGGCCGCGGATTTCGGCTGCACCACCTCGACGCGGGCCGGCATCGGCAGGGCGGCATCGACGGTGATGATCGCGCCGTCGCGGCGCACCTCGTAGGGCACGGTCGGCGCCGCCGGAAGGTCGCGCGCGGCCTGCGTTAGCTCGGACATGCTGGCGACGGGCTGGCCCGCGATGGTGACGACCTCGTCGCCCTCCTGAAGCGTGACGACCTCGGTCGGGAGGGATTTCAACTCGCCGACCACCGCGTCCTCGACCGCCTGCCCGGCAAAGAGCACGAATCCCCCGAAGACCAGGATCGAGAGAATGAAGTTGAAGACCGGGCCCGCCGCCACGGTCGCCGCGCGCCGCCAGAGCGACGCGCCGGTCATCGTGGTGGCCCGCTCGGCCTCGGACATCTCGAAGACGGTGCCATCCGCCCCCACCGAGGCCGCGTTGGCGTCGCCCCGGAACTTGACGTAGCCGCCCAAGGGCAGCGCGGCAAGCTGCCACTTGGTGCCGTGCCGGTCCATCTTCGACCAGATCACCGGGCCGAAGCCGATGGAGAAGACGTCCGCCTTGATCCCGCACCAGCGCCCGACGATGTAATGGCCGTATTCGTGGATCGCGACGATGATGGAGAGCGCGACGACGAAGGCCGCAAGCGTCCCGATGACGCCACCGAATTGCGGGATGAGGCTGGCTTCCATGGAAATTCGTCTTCCTGCTCAGGTCTGGGCGATGGCGCGGGCGCGCGCCCGGGCATCGCGATCTGTTTGAAGCACCATATCGAGGCTCAATTCGGCAGCATCAAGGCAACCGGCGCGATCCATCGCTTCGAGCACCTGCTCCACGACCGGCGCCATGTCCGTGAAGCGGATCGCGCGGTCGAGGAAGAGATCGAGCGCCGCCTCCTTGGCCGCGTTGAACGCCGCGCCCGACAGCCCGCCCCGCCGCATCACCCAGCGCGCGAGGTCGAGCGCGGGATAGCGCGCCGCCTCGGGGGAATGGAAATCGAGGCAGGCCACGCGCGCCAGGTCCAGGCGGTCGACCGGCAGGTGCCGCCGCTCGGGCCAGTTGAGCGCGTAGCCGATCGCGTGGCGCATGTCGGGCGCGCCCAGATGCGCCATCAGCGCGCCGTCGGCGAACTGCACCAGCGCGTGCACCAGGCTCTGGGGGTGGATCACCGTGTCGATGCGCTCGGCGGGCAGGCCGAAGAATTCCTTCGTCTCGATCAGCTCCATCGCCTTGTTGAACATCGAGGCGGAATCGATCGTGATCCGCTGGCCCATATCCCAGTTCGGGTGGGTTCCGGCCTCCTCGGGGGTGGCCTCGGACAGCCGTTCCAGCGGCCAGTCGCGCAGGCCGCCGCCCGATCCGGTGATGATGACCTGCTCGACCGCCGCCCGGTCCTCGCCGACCAGCGCCTGGAAGACGGCCGAATGCTCGCTGTCGACGGGCAGGATGGTCGCGCCGTGGCGCGCCGCCTCGGCCAGCAGAAGCGGCCCCGCGCAGACGAGGCTCTCCTTGTTGGCCAGCGCCAGCGTGGTGCCGTGGCGCAGCGCCCGCAGCCCCGGCACCAGACCGGCCGAACCGACGATGGCACTCATGATCCAGTCGGCGGGCCGGTCGGCGGCCTCGGCCAGCGCGTCCGCCCCGGCCGCCGCCTCGACACCGGAGCCTGCCAGCGCGGTCCGCAGATCGTCCAGACGGTCGGCATCCGCGGTCACCGCAACCTCGGCGCCCAGTCGAACCGCATCCTCCGCCAGACGCGCGACATTGCCCGCCCCCGTCAGCGCCACGACGTCGTAGCCCTCGGGGTCGCGCGCGATCAGGTCGATGGTGTTCTGCCCGATGCTGCCCGTCGCACCGAAGATCGAGATGCGCCGCATCAGACCCCCGGAATGGGCGGGAATTCGGACAGGCTCTCGATCACCAGCAACATCAGGGCCGCGCCCAGCATCGCGTCGAACCGATCGAACAGCCCGCCATGACCGGGCAGGAGGTGCGAGCTGTCCTTGACGCCCATCTTCCGCTTCACCGCGCTTTCGGCGATGTCGCCCATCTGCGCCATCATGGCGAGGGCGACCGAGATGCCGATCGTCTCGGCGCCCGCATCCTGCCAGACCATCCAGACGACGCCCACGAGCCCCGCGCCGATCCAGCCCGCGATGGTGCCCGACCACGTCTTCTTGGGGCTGACGCGCGGCCAGAACTTGGGCCCGCCCAGCATCCGCCCCGCGAAATACCCCGCCACGTCCGACATCACGACCACCGCGATCAGCCACAGCATCCAGACCAGCCCGAAATTCGTCAGATGCTCGGTCAGGCTGAGCCCGGCCAATACGATCGCCGCCGAGAAGCTGACCACGATCCGGCGATGGGCGCGGATGAAGGCTACGGCGACCATCGGGACCGCCATCAGAAGCGGCAGCGCGAATCCGATCGGCAGGAAGTTCGACGCGAACAGCGCACCACCGCCCACGAACGCCATCAGCCGAGCCCGCTTGGGCCCGGTGCGCACCATCGTCGCCAGCTCCCAGAGCATGAGGCCGACGCAGATCGAGATCAGCGCCGCGAACCAGACGCCGCCCAGCCAGATCGCGACACCGCCCACGCCAAGCAGAAGCACCGCTGTCGTCAGCCGCGGCGCGAGATCCTGGAACCGGCCCGCGACCTGCGGCTCGACCAGGGGCACGTCGCCGAAATCGAGCAGCGGCGGTTCGGCTTCCGGCCGGTCCGGCGGCACCTCGTGCAGGCGGTCCTCGTCGGTCACGCCCGGACGCCCCCGAAGCGGCGGTCGCGCCCGCCGTAGCGCGCCAGCACCTCCTCGAAGCGGGCACGCGTGAAGTCGGGCCAGAGCGTGTCGACGAACTCGTATTCCGCATAGGCCGACTGCCAGAGCAGGAAGTTTGAGATCCGCGCCTCGCCGCTCGTGCGGATCACGAGGTCCGGGTCGGGCAGCACATGCGTGTCGAGATAGCGCGGCAGCGTCTCGTCGCAGACATCCTCGGGGTCGAGCCGCCCCGCAGCCACGTCGCGGGCCAGCCGCTTGGTCGCGCGCGCGACCTCGTCGCGGCCGCCGTAATTCAGCGCGATCGTCAGGTTGACCTTCGCGTTATGCGCCGTCAGCGCCTCGATCCAGTGCATCAGGTCGCGCAACTTCTTGTCGAGCCGCACGCGGTCGCCGATGAACCGAACGCGCACGCCCTCCTTCAGGAGGTTCTGCGCCTCACCCTCGATATAGCGCCGGAAAAGGGTCATCAGACCCGAAACCTCGGCCTGCGTCCGCTTCCAGTTCTCGGTCGAGAAGGCGAAGATCGTGACGTACTCGACCCCGAAATCCGGACAGGCTTCGACGATCTCGCGGACCCGGCGGGCGCCCGCGCGGTGCCCCAGAAGACGCGGCCGCCCCCGCTGCTGCGCCCAGCGGCCGTTGCCGTCCATGATGATCGCGACGTGGCGCGGGCCTGTGGGGGCGTCGGTCATGGGCGGGTCCTCGGGTCGGCGGTCGGTCGGGGCGGCTTAGCATGAATGGCGCAACGGATGGTAAATCCCGTCGGTGAGACGCCGGTCGGCGGCGTCTCAGACCTGCATGATCTCGCCCTGCTTGGCCTCCAGCGCATCGTCCACCGCCTTGATGTAGCGGTCGGTCATCTCCTGGACCTCCTGCTCCCACATCTTGCGGTCGTCTTCGGGCGGATCGCCCTTCTTGATCTGGTCCATCCCGTCGCGGCGGACGTTGCGCACCGCGACGCGCGCGCCCTCGGCGTACTGACCGGCGACCTTGGTCAGGTCGCGGCGCCGCTCCTCGTTGAGCTCGGGGATCGGCAGCATGATGATCGTGCCGTTGAGTTGCGGGTTGATGCCCAGCCCGCTCTCGCGAATGGCCTTCTCGACCTTGCCCACGAGGCTCTTGTCCCAGACGTTCACGGTCACCATCCGCGGCTCGGGCACGTTGACGGTGCCGACCTGGTTGATCGGCGTGGGCGAGCCGTAGGCGTCCACCATCACCGGCTCCAGCATCGAGGCCGAGGCGCGTCCGGTCCGCAGACTTCCGAATTCCTGCCGGAGGTTGGCCATCGCGCCGTCCATCCGGCGCTCCAGATCGGCGGTGTCGAGGTCGAAGTCGTCGGCCATTCTCGTGCGCTCCCGGTCGTTTCGGACGCTATAGCCCTCCGCGGCGCGGGTGGGAAGTCGGCAGGCACCGTTCACCGAATGTTCAGGAAGTGCTGCGATCCGTGCGCGCTCCGAACGGAGGCTGCCATGACCGTCAACATGATCTTTCTCGGCACCTTCGCCGATGTCGATACCGACGAGTCGAACTTCGTGACGGAAAACGCCCGCTCGCTCGAAGGGCGGTACGACGACCTGACCCTGACGCAGGTGGTCGAGAACGATCGCGACGGCGACGGCGCCATTCAGGACAACGAGGCGCAGGCCGGGGACTCGAACCCGGACTTCCTGAGCTACGACGTGGGCTTCGGCCCGGAGAGTTACGAACTCGACTCGACCTCCCGGTTCGAGGCTCTCGTCTTCCTCACCGACGGCACATCGCAACTGGTCGAGATCGCGGTCCTCCAGACGACCATCGGCGATGTCTTCGTGCGCGACGTCGACAACGCGCTGGATGGCCTCGACTTCCGGTCCATCGAACTCACCCGGTTCATCCGCTCGGATTTCTCCGGCTCGAGGACCGGCAACTCGATCGAGAACACGACCGTCGCCTGCTTCGCCGCGGGCACCGCCATCGCCACGCCGGCCGGGCCCGTCCCGGTCGAGAAATTGCGCCCGGGCGACCGCGTCCTGACGCGCGATCACGGGGCGCGACCGCTCCGCGAGGTGTTTCGCCGCAAACTGGCGCACGCGGGGCGGCACGCCCCGGTCGAGTTCGCGCCCGGCAGTCTCGGGCGGGGTCGGCCGTCCGCGCCCCTGTGCCTGTCACCGCAGCACCGCGTGCTGCTCGACTCGCCCATCGTGTCACGGATGTTTGGCCGGGCCGAGGTTCTGGTCGCAGCCAAGCGCCTCGTCGACGGCATCGCGATCCGGCAGGCCGACCCGGCGGCGCCGGTCTCCTACTATCACCTGCTTTGCGACCACCACGAATTGGTCCTCGCGGATGGCTGCTGGACCGAGACGCTGTTGACAGGAACGCAGGCGATCGCGGCACTGGGTCGGCTGGCGGCCTGCGGCGGTCCGGTGCGTGACATCCCGCCGAACGGGCGCGCAGACCGGCTGATCGCGCGCCACCGCCGGAACGGGCGCGCCCTCCAATCCCCGACGTGACGCCGCGCGCGCCAGTCGATCGAACGCGGTCGCCGGACCGACGCGCGGTCCGGGCTGAGCTTCAGCCCTCGACGCGCGTGTACGTCCCCTCGCCCGCGAGGATCGAGCGGAAGCCGCCCGGCGCGTCCAGCGAGAAGACGATGATCGGCAGGCCGTTCTCACGCGCCAGCGCGATGGCCGAGGCATCCATGACCTTTAGGTGCTTCGACAGGACCTCGTCATAGGTGATCGTGTCGAAGCGCTTGGCATCGGGATTCGTAACCGGGTCGCTGTCATAGACGCCGTCGACCTTGGTGCCCTTGAAGATCGCCTCGCAGGACATCTCGGACGCGCGCAGCGTCGCGGCCGTATCGGTTGTGAAATAGGGGTTTCCGGTGCCCGCCGCGAAGATCACGACGCGCTTCTTCTCGAGGTGGCGGACCGCGCGGCGGCGGATATACGGCTCGCAGACCTGGTCCATTGGGATGGCCGAGATGACCCGCGTATGCAGGCCCAGCGCCTCGAGCGCGCCCTGCATCGCCAGCGCATTCATCACCGTCGCCAGCATTCCCATGTAGTCGGCCGTCGTCCGCTCCATCCCCTGCGCCGAGCCTTGGAGCCCGCGGAAGATGTTGCCGCCGCCGATCACCATGCAGACCTCGACG
The DNA here is from genome assembly GCF_046452375.1 of Jannaschia halovivens. Classification (NCBI taxonomy): domain Bacteria; kingdom Pseudomonadati; phylum Pseudomonadota; class Alphaproteobacteria; order Rhodobacterales; family Roseobacteraceae; genus Jannaschia; species Jannaschia halovivens. The sequence goes on from NZ_JBKFDJ010000001.1 coordinate 794,536, forward strand.
CCCATCTCCTGAACGGACTGGACCTCGCGGGCGATGCGCTCGACCGTGGGGGGGTGCAAGCCGAAGCCCTGGTCGCCCATCAGCGCCTCGCCCGAGATCTTGAGCATGACGCGGCGCAGGACGGGCGTGGCGGCCTTCCCTTCGGTGACGACATCCGACATCTGAAGACCCCCGCGCAGTTGCGGCGCCACGTATGGCGGAATAGCCAAGGCGGGGCAACCGACTTGGGGGGCCATCGGATTGACGTGAAGATCGCCCTTCAAGATGCTGATACCTTTCGATATACCTGACGACCGACCGGTCCTGATCGCAGGCCCCACCGGCAGCGGCAAGTCGTCGCTCGCGCTGGCCTTGGCCGAGGCGCGGGGCGGCACGGTCGTCAATGCCGACGCGATGCAGGTCTTCGCCGATTGGCGCGTCCTGTCGGCCCGTCCGTCGCCGGAGGAGGAGGCGCGCGCGGCCCACGCGCTCTACGGCCATGTCGGCTGGACCACGGCCTACAGCACCGGTGACTGGCTGCGTGACGTGACACCCCTGATCGGCCCGGGCGCCGTGATCGTGGGTGGCACGGGGCTCTATTTCCGCGCCCTGACCGAAGGGCTGGCCGACATCCCCGCGACGCCGCCCGCGATCCGCACCGAGGCCGAGGCGCGGCTGGAGGCGATCGGGCTGGAGGAGCTGGCGGCGGAGCTGGACCCCGAGACGCGGGCCGGGATCGACACGGCCAACCCCAAGCGTGTGATGCGCGCATGGGAGGTGGCGCGCTCCACGGGTCGGTCGATCCGGGACTGGCAGGCCGACACGCCGCCGCCCCGCCTGCCGCTCGATGCGTGCACGCCGCTGGTGCTCGACGCGCCGAAGGACTGGCTGACGCCCCGGCTGGAGCGTCGCTTCGATGCGATGTTGGCCAGGGGCGCGCTGGACGAGGTGCGGGCCGTGCTGCCCCGTTGGGATCCGACCCTGAATGCGGCCCAAGCCATCGGCGCGCCCGAACTGGTGGCGCATCTGCGGGGCGAGATCACGCTGGACGCCGCCCGCGACCGCGCCGTCATCGCCACCCGCCGCTACGCCAAGCGCCAGCGGACATGGTTCCGCGCCCGCATGGCCGGCTGGACCCGGATCGACGCGACCGGGCTTTGACAGACCGGCCCGCGCCGTGATCCCCTGCCCGCGATGTCGCTCATACGCCTCTTCGAATCCCGCGACCTGACCGAGGCCGAACGTCTCGCGGGGCTGTCGCTCGAATCCGTATCGCCTCTGACGCGCCATGGCCGCTGGCGGCGCGAAACACCCCATGCCGAAGACCACCCCGTCCTGATCTGGATCGCGCGGGGCCATGGCCGCATCACCATTGACGCGCGCGCCCACGGCATCGTCGCGCATACCGCGATCGCCCTTCCGGCGGGCACGCCCTTCGCGCTGCAGCCCGGCCAGACGACTGAAGGCGTGCTGATGCGCATTCCCGAGCTTTTCGAGGCGCCGATGCCCGACAGCCCGCGCCTGCTGCGGTTGGTGGATGCGGGAACGCAGACCGAGCTGACGGGTCTCCTGGACCATCTCGCGCGGCCCGGCGACCTGGCGGTGCCCGCCGATGGGCGGGCGGCACTTGGGCGGCTGGTGCTGATCTCGGCGCTGCTGGAGCGCGAGGCCACCCGCCACGCCCCGCCAAAGGCCAGCGCGGGCACCCGGCTGGCGGCCGCCTTCGCCCGCGCCGTCGAGCGGGATCTGGGGCAGTCCAATGTCGAGGCGCTGGCCGCCACGCTCGGTGTCACGCCCACCCATCTGACGCGCACCGTCAAGACCGCCTGCGGCCTGACCGCGGCCCAATATGTCGGCGAACGCGTCATGCACGAGGCGCGCCGCCGCCTGGCCGATACCGACGCGCCCGCCGCCGGCATCGCCGCCGAACTGGGCTTCGGGTCGCCCGCATATTTCAGCCGCGCGTTCCGGCGGGTCACGGGCCAGACCCCATCGACCTTCCGCGCGGCCTCTCGCCGCACCCGCACGGTCTGAGCGATGCCGCGGCGCGGCAATCCCAGCGGTATAAAAACGACGTCAAGCGCCGTTCACAATGTCGCTTTTGAACCCTGTCAAGTCGATAAGCCCCGTTGACCGTGGGGTGCGAGTCGTCCCCTATGTGGTCCATCGCGCGGCCCGGGACGGGTTCGCGCCACCGATCCGCGTAAGACGGGTCGGCCGTGAATAACAGGGAGACGACACACATGACGAAGCACGACACCAAGATGGTGGACGGCATTCACCCCGGCGCCAAGATGTTCGCCGAGGAGCACAAGCGCGGCCTGATGGACCGTCGCGAATTCCTGACCCGCGCGACCGCGCTCGGGGTCTCGATCCCCGCGGCCTACGCCCTGATCGGCGCCACCCCCGCCCGCGCCGAAGCCCATGCCCAGCAGGGCGGCACGCTGCGGATGCAGATGGAGGTTCGCGCGCTCAAGGATCCGCGCACCTTCGACTGGACCCAGATGTCCTATGTCGCCGCCGGCTGGCTCGAGAGCCTCGTGGAGTACAATTCCGACGGCACGTTCCGCGGCATGCTTCTCGAAAGCTGGGAGACGAATGACGACGCCACGCAATACACGCTCAAGGTGCGTCCCGGCGTGACCTGGAACAACGGCGACGCCTTCACGGCCGAGCACGTGGCACACAACTTCCGCCGCTGGGCCGAAGCCGATGCCGAGGGCAACTCGATGGCGGCCCGCGTGACCTCGATCGTCGATCCCGACACCAACATGGCCGCCGAGGGCGCCATCGAGGTCATCGACGATCTGACGCTGGTGCTGAACCTCAACGCGCCCGACATCACGCTGATCCCGGGCATCGCCGACTATCCGGCGCATGTCCTGCATCCCGATCAGGACGCGACGGACCTGCTGGGCAACCAGCTCGGCACGGGCCCATATCTGAACGAGACGCACGAAGTCGGCGTCCGTTCGGTTCTGGTCCGCAACGAGGATCACGACTGGTGGGGCTACGACGCCGGCTGGGGCGCGCATCTCGACCGGATCGAGTATATCGACTACGGCACCGACCCGTCCGCGTGGCTCGCCGCCGCCGAATCCGAAGAGATCGACACGATCTACGAGAATGTCGGCGAGTACGTCGACATCTTCGACGGCATCGGCTGGGGCAAGTCCGAGGTCACGACCGGCTCGACCATCGTGATCCGTCCCAACCAGGACGCCGAGGTCAACGGTCAGAAGCCCTACGCCGACAAGCGCGTGCGCCAGGCCCTCGCGATGGCCTGCGACAACAACGTGCTGCTCGAGCTGGGCTACGCCGGTCAGGGCACGCCCGCCGACAACTGCCATGTCGGTCCGGTGCACCCGGAATACGACCCGTCGGTCACCCGCATCCCGCATGATCCCGCAGGCGCCAAGGCCCTGATGGAGGAAGCGGGCTTCGGCGATTTCGAGCACGAGCTCTTTTCGATCGACGACGACTGGCGCCGCAACACCACCGACGCCGTCGCGGCCCAGCTGCGCGATGCCGGTATCCCGGTGAAGCGGACGATCCTGCCCGGCTCGACCTTCTGGAACGACTGGACGAAGTACTCCTTCTCCTCGACCAACTGGAACCACCGCCCGCTGGGCACGCAGGTCCTGGGTCTCGCCTACAAGTCGGGCGTTGCCTGGAACGAGTTCGCATTCAACAACGCCGAGTTCGACGCCCTGCTGGCTGAAGCCAACGCCATCGCCGACGCCGACGCGCGCCGTGAGGTAATGTCGAAGATCCAGGCCATCGTCATCGACGAGGGCGTCACGATCCAGCCCTACTGGCGCTCGCTCTACCGTCACACGACGGACGGGTTCGTGGGTCTCGATATGCACATCGCGTATCTGCCCCAGCTTTATAAGTGGGGCGTCGCCGCCTGATCACACGACCGGGGCCGCACCGATGGTGCGGCCCCGCTCTTTTGGACGAGGGGCCCGCAGAAGGCTCCCGCGACGAATAATACGACCAACCGGGGGACCCTATGGGCCTGTTCATCCTGCGCCGTGTCGGAGTCATGCTCCTGACCGCGCTCTGCCTGACATTCGTGGTCTTCCTTCTGACCAATCTCGAGCCCAATCTCGAGAAGCTGGCCAAGAACCAGGCCAACAATCGCATGACGGACGAACAGGTCGAATCCTGGCTCGGCAATCGCGGCTATCTCGACGCGACCCCCATCAAATACGCACGCTGGCTGGGCCTTGCCCCCGCCTACACGCGCGAGGAAGGCGGCGAAGTCGTCTATTCCCGCTGCGCCCGGCCGGGCGTCGCCCCGGACGAGGCGCCGGCCTTCTGCGGCATCCTGCAGGGCAACTGGGGCTTCTCGACCGTCTTCAAGGCCGACGTGCTCGACATCCTCGCGGAACGCGGCGGCCAGACCGCCAAGCTGATGTTCTTCGTGATGCTGGTGATGGTGCCCGGCGCCCTGATCCTCGGGGTCCTCGCGGGCATGAAGGAAGGCTCCAAGCTCGATCGCTCGCTCTCGACCGTCTCCATCGCCACGACCGCCACGCCCGAATACGTCTCCGGCGTTATCTTCATCGCGGTCTTCGCGTCCTCCGCCGTCGGACTAAGATGGTTCAAGGGCACCGCGACATCGGCCATGGACGACATCACCTTCGCCAACTTCACCCTGCCGGTGCTGACCATCGCGCTTTACGGAATGGGCTACATCGCGCGCATGACCCGCGCCTCGATGACCGAGGTGATGACAGCGCAATATATCCGCACCGCCCGCCTCAAGGGCGTCGGCTTCGGCCAGATCGTCATGAAGCACGCGCTGCGCAACGCGCTGATCGCGCCCTTCACGGTCATCATGCTTCAGTTCCCGTGGCTCCTGAACGGCGTCGTGATTGTCGAGACCCTGTTCAACTTCAAGGGCTTCGGCTGGACGCTGGTGCAGGCCGCCGGCAACAACGACATCGACCTGCTGCTGGGCGTGTCGATCATTTCAGTCATCGTGGTTCTCGTGACGCAGCTGATATCGGATATCGGCTACGTCTTCCTGAACCCCCGCATCCGCATCGCCTGAGGAGAGACGCATGGAACCCCTCACCTGGACAGGCAGCCTCGGCGACGTGCTCGACCCGATCCTCGCCATTTCCGTCATCGCGCTTCTGGTGACGAGTGCGCTCGCCATCGTCACGAGCTTCTTCGTCACCGCCGACCGCGTCGTCATCAACCCCGACGGCACCGCCGCCATGGCCGAGGGCTTTCCCGGGCTGATCGGGCGCGCACAGACCTACGCGCTCTGGGCGACGCTTGCGACGGTGGTCGCCTACATCGTCGCGGGCATGGTCGTAGGTCACGAGGGCGCGGGCATCTTCGGCGGCATGTCGCGGGCCTTCACGCCCGTCTGGATCTCGCTCGTCGTGCTCTTCACCGCGAGCTTCCTCTACAAGCGCAAGCTCGGCCTCTACGGCAAACTATTCGACTCGACCATCGGCATGATTGGCTTCGCGCTGGTGATGTTCTGGGTCTTCACCGCCTTCTACGCGGGTGTCATGGACATGATCTTCACCCATGACCCGCTAAGCCAGGTGTCGGGCATGAAGAACGAGATCCCGGGCATGGCGCTCAACGGTGCCGAGGCGGGCGATTATCCGTTCTACCTCCTGGGCGGCGACAACCTCGCCCGCGACGTCTTCAGCCGCATGGTCCTCGGCTCGACCATCGTGATGCAGATCGCGCCGCTGGCGACGCTCTTCGCCTTCATGGTCGGTATCACGCTGGGCCTCCCCGCCGGGTATTACGGCGGCAAGCTCGACACGGTGCTGTCGTTCCTCGCCAACCTGATCCTCGCCTTCCCGGTGATCCTGCTCTTCTACCTGCTGGTGACCCCCGAAATCGTGGCGACGGGCCTGCCGAACTACATGGCGGCCGTTCTCTTCCTTTTCCCGCTGGCCTTCGTCGGCGTGCTCCTCAATTCGCGCTACCGAACGCAACCGGCGACGCGGAACCTCTATGTCGGCATCGCGGGCGTGGTGGGGCTTCTGCTCTACTTCTCGCTCATCTCCGACCAGAGCTCGCCCATCGCCCTTTTCCGCGCGTGGCCCGGCTTCCTCGATCTCTTCGACATTCCGGGCCAGGTCCTGATCGTCTTCGTGTCGGTCGTCTTCGTGAACTCGCCCACCGTATTCCGCATCGTCCGGGGCCTGACCCTCGACATCAAGACGCGCGACTACGTGGCCGCCGGCCAGACGCGCGGCGAGACGCCGTGGTACATCATGCTGTGGGAGATCCTGCCCAACGCCCGCGGCCCGCTGATCGTCGATTTCTGCCTGCGGATCGGCTATACGACGATCCTTCTGGGCACGCTCGGCTTCTTCGGCCTCGGCCTGCCGCCGGAATCGCCCGACTGGGGCTCGACCATCAACGAGGGCCGCAAGCTCCTGTCGGTCTATCCCCACGCCGCGATCGTCCCCGCCCTCGCCCTCCTGTCGCTCGTCCTCGGCCTGAATCTCCTCGCCGATGGCCTGCGCGAAGAGAGCCTGCGGGACTGACGTCGCCGATCCATACCTGTTCCGGGGGTCCGGGGGCATCGCTGCCCCCGGCGCGCTCAACCAGAGAGAACGCAAAGACATGAAGCAGAGCCCCGACTACACCGGCCCCATCCTTGAGATCGACAAGCTCTCGATTTCCTTCTTCACCCGCCTGCGCGAGATCCCGGCGGTGATGGACTTCTCCGTCGACGTGGCCCCCGGCGAAGCGGTCGGCCTCGTGGGAGAATCCGGCTGCGGCAAGTCGACCGTGGCGCTGGGCGTGATGCAGGATCTGGGCAAGAACGGCCGCGTCGTTGGCGGGTCGATCAAGTTCAAGGGCCGCGATCTGGGCGAGATGTCCGAAGAAGAGCTGCGCGACATTCGCGGCAACGAGATCGCCATGATCTACCAGGAGCCGATGGCCTCGCTGAACCCGGCGATGCGGATCGGAAAGCAGCTCATGGAGGTGCCGATCCTGCATGACGACGCGTCCGAGAAAGACGCCTACGACCTCGCGCTTCAGGTCGTCACCGACGTCAAGCTGCCCGACCCCGCGCGCATCCTCGACAGCTATCCGCACCAGCTCTCGGGCGGCCAGCAGCAGCGGATCGTCATCGCCATGGCACTGATGTCGAAGCCCGCCCTCCTCATCCTGGACGAGCCGACGACCGCGCTCGACGTGACGGTCGAGGCGGGCATCGTCCAGCTCGTGAAGGAGCTGGGCACCAAGTACGGCACCTCGATGCTCTTCATCTCGCACAATCTCGGCCTCGTGCTCGAGACCTGCGACCGCGTCTGCGTGATGTATTCCGGCGAGGCGGTCGAGGACGGGCGCATCGCCGAGGTCTTCGACAACATGCAGCACCCTTACACGCAGGCGCTGTTCCGCTCGATCCCGCTGCCCGGCGCCAACAAGAACGCGCGCCCGCTGGTGGCAATTCCGGGCAACTTCCCCCTGCCCCACGAACGCCCGCCCGGCTGCAATTTCGGTCCGCGCTGCGATTATTTCGAAGCGGGTCGCTGCGATCAGGGCACGATCCCGATGCGCGACGCAGGCCCCGGCCATCACTCGCGCTGCGTCAAGTTCGAGGAAATCGACTGGAACGCGCCCATCGCGGCGGCCATCGAAACCAAGTCGCGTGAGATCGGCGCGCCGGTCCTCAAGGTCGCAAACCTCAAGAAATACTACGAGGTCGCGGCCAACGCGCTCTTCGGCGGGGGTGAGGAGCGGGTGGTCAAGGCCAACGAGACCCTCGACTTCGAAGCCCGCGAATCCGAGACCCTCGCCATCGTCGGTGAATCCGGCTGCGGCAAGTCCACGCTGGCCAAGGTCCTGATGGGCCTCGAGACGGCGACCGACGGCACGATCACCATGGGCAATGCCGAGATCCAGTCGACCCCCATCGAGAACCGCTCGACCAAGCAGGTCGCGGACATCCAGATGGTGTTCCAGAACCCGTTCGACACGCTCAACCCGTCGATGACCGTCGGGCGCCAGATCATCCGGGCGCTCGAGGTGTTCGACTACGGCACGAACGATGCCGAGCGGCGCGAACGGATGCTCAACCTCCTCGATCTGGTGAAGCTGCCGCGCGAATTCGCGGACCGCATGCCCCGCCAGCTTTCGGGCGGCCAGAAGCAGCGGGTCGGCATCGCGCGCGCCTTCGCGGGCGATGCGCGGATCGTGGTCGCGGACGAGCCGGTCTCGGCGCTCGACGTGTCGGTGCAGGCCGCCGTGACGGACCTGCTGATGGAGATCCAGCGCGAGCACAAGACGACGCTCCTCTTCATCTCCCACGACCTTTCGATCGTCCGCTATCTCAGCGACCGCGTTATGGTCATGTATCTCGGCCACGTGGTCGAGCTGGGCACGACCGATCAGGTCTTCGCACCGCCCTATCACCCCTATACCGAAGCGCTGCTCTCGGCCGTGCCCATCGCCGACACCAAGGTAAAAAAGAAGCACATCGTCCTCGAAGGCGACATTCCCTCGGCCATGAACCCGCCGCCGGGCTGCCCCTTCCAGACGCGCTGCCGCTGGAAGTCCGAGGTTCCCGGCGGCCTGTGCGAGAAAGAGGTGCCGCCGATGCGGACCCTCGCGGGTGGACATCAGGTCAAATGCCACCTCGCCGACGACAAGCTCGCCGCGATGGAGCCCGTGATCCAGGTCGACGCCGCCGCGGAATGAACCGACGCTCCGTTCGGTGCGTTCGTTTCGCGAACCAACCGAAGAGGCGACGATGTCGGATTACAGCTGGGCCATTCCTGTCATGCGCGCGGGCTACGCAGGGCGCGGCGTCACCTATCTGGCCGTCGCGGGCCTGTCGCTCTGGGCGCTCTTCCAGGGTGGCGAGGCGCAGGGCACCGAGGCCGCGCTCGCTAATCTCTCCGACAGCGGATGGGGCGTCGCCGTGCTCTGGCTCATCGCCATCGGCCTCTTTGCCTACGCGATCTGGCGCGGCATCGACGCGGCCGAGGATCTCGAGGATTACGGCACCGACGGCGAAGGCATGATTGCCCGTGCGGGCATGATCGTCACCGGCCTGATCCACGGCGCGCTGGGCGCCGTCGCCCTGTCGCTGGCGCTGGGGCGCGGCGGCGGGTCCGGCGGCGAGGGAGGCGAAGGCGGCGTCTCATCGGTCACGGGCCGGGTGCTCGAATGGCCCGGCGGCCAGTGGATCGTCGGCTTCGCCGCGATCTGCACCATCGGCGCGGGCATCTACTACGTCATCAAGGGCTGGAAGGCGAAGTATCGCGAGAAGCTGATGGCCAACCACTTCACCCGCAACTGGGATTGGGCTCTGCGCGCGGGCGTCATGGCCCAAGGCGCGCTGGTCGGTATCATCGGCGTCTTTCTCCTCGCCGCCGCGTGGCGCGGCTCCGAGCAGGCCGCCGGCGGTGTCGGCGCGGCCTTCGACTGGGTCGCGGCCCTGCCGGGCGGCGGCATCCTGATCGTGATCCTCTGCCTCGGCCTCTTGGGCTTCGCGTTCTTCTGCTTCGTGAACGCCGCCTACCGGATCGTCCCGAAGGTCTCGGGCGGCGAGCTCACCTCGCTGAAGGACAAGCTGAAGTCGATGGCGTGATCTTCACGCCTTGTTAATCGCGCGGGCCCAGAACCCGATCCGTCGACATCAACCGAGACGACGGGTCCAATCCGGCCCGCCGGCATCACCTCCGGGGTGTGAAACCCTCGGAGCACGGATCGCGGGGTCTTTCCCGCGCCATGACCCGTCTGTCCCCACCGGGGACCGGCGCCGGTTTCCATCTTCGGGCGCTGAAACCACCGCCCCTCATGATCGAGATCGCGGAACGAGAAAGGGGGACCGACCGGCCCCCCTTCCCTGACTGCATGTCCGTATGGGTCAGCTACAACCCGACGTCCCTCCGCAGGTGTTGCACTTCATGCAGGTGCCGTTGCGGACCAGCGTATAGTTGCCGCATTCGCCGCAGGCTTCGCCCTCGTAGCCCTGCATCTTCGCCTTGGTGCGGGCGTCCATGCCGGCGGCCAGCGCGACGGTCGCCGTTTCGGTGACGGCAGCCTCGAACACGGCCTGCCCGTCATCCGAAAAGCCGGTCGAGGCGATTTCGGCGGCGACGCGGTCGGCCCCTTCGCGCAAGGCCACGAGGTCCGAGGGCAGACGCTTGCGCAGGTAGCCCGTCGAGGCGACCGACTTGAACATCTCCAGCGACTTCTGCGCGGCGCTTTCACCGAGATTGCCCAGATTGCCGTCCTCGGACTGCGCGGCCTCGGCCTCGCCGATGCTGTCGAAGGTCTGGCCCTGTGGCTTGACGTGGGCCAGGTCCTCGCGGTCGAGATAGCTCACGGCCAGCTCGCGGAAGATGTAGTCCAGCACGCTCGTGGCGTTCTTGATCGAGTCGTTGCCCTGGACCATGCCCGCCGGCTCGAACTTGGTGAACGTGAAGGCGTCCACGAACTCCTCGAGCGGCACGCCGTATTGCAGGCCGACCGACACCGCGATGGCGAAGTTGTTCATCATCGCGCGGAAGCCGGCGCCTTCCTTGTGCATGTCGATGAAGATCTCGCCGAGATTGCCGTCCTTGTACTCGCCGGTCCGCAGATAGACCTTGTGACCGCCGACGACCGCCTTCTGGGTGTAGCCCTTACGGCGCTCCGGCAGCTTCTCGCGCTGGGCCTTAAGGTACTCCTTGACGACGACCTTCTCGATCACCTTCTCCGCCAGCACCATCGCCTTGTCGTGCGGCGTGCCGCTTTCCAGAACCTCGGCGGCCTCGTCGTCATCCTCGACCAGCGAGGCGGCCAGCGGCTGCGATAGCTTCGAGCCGTCGCGGTAGAGCGCGTTGGCCTTGACCCCGAGCGACCAGCTGAGCTCGTAGGCCTTCTGGCAATCCTCGATCGTGGCGTCGTTGGGCATGTTGATCGTCTTCGAGATCGCGCCCGAGATGAAGGACTGCGCCGCGGCCATCATGGTGATGTGGCTGTCGACGCTGAGGAAGCGCTTGCCCTTCTTGCCGCACGGGTTGGCGCAGTCGAAGACGGTCAGGTGCTCGTCCTTGAGGTCCGGCGCGCCTTCCAGCGTCATCGTCCCGCAGACATGGTCGTTCGCCGCCTCGATCTCGGCCTTCGAGAAGCCGAGGTGCCGCAGGAGATCGAAGCTCGGATCGTTCAGCTTGGCCGCCGGGATGCCGAGGGTCTGGGTGCAGAATTCCTCGCCCAGCGTCCAGTGGTTGAAGACGAAGCGGATGTCGAAGGCCGAGGGCAGCGCCGCCTCGATCTTCTTGATCTCGGCCTGGCCGAAGCCGTGCCCGATCAGCGAGGTGTGGTTGATCCCCGGCGCCTGGCCCAGCGAGCCGTGGCCCACGGCATAGGCCGTGATCTCGCCGATCTGCGCCTCGCCGTAGCCGAGCTTGCGGAGCGCGCCCGGCACCGACTGGTTGATGATCTTGAAGTAGCCGCCACCGGCGAGCTTCTTGAACTTCACCAGCGCGAAGTCCGGCTCGATCCCCGTCGTGTCGCAGTCCATCACGAGGCCGATCGTGCCCGTGGGCGCAATGACGGTGGACTGCGCGTTCCGGAAGCCGTGCTTTTCGCCCAGCGAGACGACATCGTCCCAGACCGCCGAGGCGAGCTCGGTCAGGCGGGCGTCGGGGCAGCCCTCGATATCGAGGGCCACCGGCTTCACGGCGAGCTTCTCGTAGCCGCTGGTCAGGCCCTTGGCCGCGATGGCGTGGTTGCGCATCACGCGGAGCATGTGATCGGCGTTCTTGGCGTAGCCGGGGAACGGCCCCAGCTCGCCCGCCATCTCGGCCGAGGTGGCATAGGAGACGCCGGTCATCACCGCCGTCAGCGCGCCGCAGAGCGCGCGGCCTTCGCGGCTGTCGTAGCCCAGCCCCATGTTCATCAGGAGGCCGCCGATATTGGCGTAGCCAAGGCCCAGCGTGCGGAAGTCGTAGGACCGCTGCGCGATCTCCTTCGACGGGAACTGCGCCATGGCGACGCTGATCTCGAGCGTGATTGTCCAGAGCCGCGAGGCGTGCATGTAGAGCTCGTGGTCGAAGCTGCCGTCCGCCTTGAGGAACTTCAGCAGGTTCATCGAGGCGAGGTTACAGGCGGTATCGTCGAGGAACATGTACTCCGAGCACGGGTTCGAGCCGCGGATCGGGCCGTCCTCAGGGCAGGTGTGCCAGTCGTTGACCGTGTCGTGGAACTGGATGCCCGGATCGGCGCAGGCCCATGCGGCGTGGCCGACCTTCTCCCACAGCTCGCGGGCCTTGACGGTGCGGGCGACCTTGCCGTTCGTGCGGTTCAGAAGCTCCCAGTCGGCGTCCTTCTCGACGGCGTGGAGGAAGGCATTGGTGACGCGCACTGAGTTGTTCGAGTTCTGGCCCGCGACGGTGTTGTAGGCCTCGCTGTCCCAATCGGTATCGTAGGTCGGGAATTCGACCTCGGTGTAGCCTTGGCGGGCGTATTGCAGCACGCGCATGACGTAGGCCTCGGGGACCATGGCCTTCTTGGCGGCGCGGATGGCGTCCTTCAGGGTCTCGTTCTTCGCCGGATCGACGGCGTCGGCCATCGACCCGTCCCATGCCTTCACGGCGCCCATCACCTCGTTGAGCTTGCCCTGCGTCGCCTTCGAGCCCGCGACGATGGCCGCGACCTTCTGCTCTTCGACGACCTTCCAATCGATGAAGGCCTCGATGTCCGGGTGGTCCATGTCGACAATAACCATCTTGGCCGCGCGCCGCGTGGTGCCGCCCGACTTGATGGCGCCCGCCGCGCGGTCGCCGATCTTCAGAAAGCCCATCAGGCCCGACGACTTGCCGCCGCCCGACAGGGGCTCGCCCTCGCCGCGCAGGTGGCTGAAGTTGGTGCCAGTGCCCGAGCCGTACTTGAACAGGCGCGCCTCGCGGACCCAGAGATCCATGATGCCACCGTCGTTCACGAGGTCGTCGGAGACCGACTGGATGAAGCAGGCATGGGGCTGCGGATGCTCGTAGGAGGACTTGGAGCGGGTCAGCTTGCCGGTCGCCGGGTCGACATAGTGGTGGCCCTGCGCGGGGCCGTCGATGCCGTAGGCCCAGTGGAGGCCCGTGTTGAACCATTGCGGAGAGTTCGGCGCGCCCATCTGGCGGGCGAGCATCACGCGCATTTCGTCGAAATAGGTCCGCGCGTCGTCCTCGGTGGTGAAGTAGCCGCCCTTCCAGCCCCAATAGGCCCAGGCGCCCGCAAGCCGGTCGAACACCTGCTTCGAGGAGGTCTCGCCGCCGAAGCGCTCGTCCTCGGGCAGGTCGGCCAGTGCCGCCTCGTCGGGCACCGAGCGCCAGAGGAATTCGGGCACGTCCTTTTCACGCACGGTCTTCAGGCGCGCAGGCACGCCGGCCTTGCGAAAATACTTCTGGGCGATCACGTCGGACGCGACCTGGCTCCAGCCCTCGGGGATCTCGACGGCATCGAGCTTGAAGACGGTCGTCCCATCGGGATTGCGAATCTCCGATGTGGTCGTCGTGAAGGCCAGTGCCGCATAGGCATCCTGTCCCGCTTCCGTCAGTTTCCGCTCCAGCCGCATCTCGTGATCCCTTCCCAAAACTCGTTGTCTGCCTGACCGGATTGCAGCCCGGCCGATTCCCGTCATTTCCTGGGGTCCGTCCCGTCCGTCCGACCACACCGAGCGACCTGCGGGTCCATGCCCGCAAGGGCGTTTCGATCTGGCGGAGGCGGCTGCCCGGTCCCCTGCGCGGGGCCACTACATATGGTGGCACCTCTGCGCGTCCATACCAATACTCGCGTCTCTTCCGTCCGGTCAATTCGACAACAGGGGATAAATTCGAAAGAAATTTCTTGACCGATTTCGGCCCCGCGCGACTCGGTTCGCGCTGAACATCCGGCCCTCGGCGGACCCTTTTCAGACAGGGGTTTGGGGGGCGGATTTCACGTCATCCGGCGGCGCGCACGGGCCGTGGCACGGAGGACACGATGCCCCGCATACAGGTCTGTCCACAGCTTCTTCAGGAGATGTTCGGGACGGTCGCCCGAGAATCGGGCGGCGGGCGAACGGACCGAAGGAAATGGCCCCGCGATGCGACGTGCAGGTCACGGCGAACAGCCCCCGGACCCTACGCGGGATCCGGCGTCACGTGGTCGGGGCGAGAGGATTCGAACCTCCGACCCCCTGTACCCAAAACAGGTGCGCTACCAGGCTGCGCCACACCCCGCCCACGGGCCGCGCAGTAGCAGGGCGCGCGGATGGGCGAAAGCCCCCGGCGCACGCACGCGCGTGCATTACTCCGCGCAGGGCCAGGCGGCGCCGTCCTGCGGCATGACGGGCGAGCGCAGTTCGTCGCCGACATCGATCCCCAGCGTCGCGGCCATCCCGGCGTTCAGCTCCAGCACGCCGCGCGTCGGTGCGCCCGAACGGATCACCGTCTCGTCCAGGGGCACGGCGTCGGCATGGACCTTCACGACGCGGCCCGCCTCGTCGACGAAGATCATGTCGAGCGGGATGAGCGTATTGCGCATCCAGAAGCCGACCTCGCGGGTCTGCGGATAGACGAAGAGCATGCCCGACATGCGGGCCATCTCCTCGCGGAACATCAGGCCACGGGATTGGTCCTCGGGCGTCAGGGCCAGTTCCACGCGGAAGCGCACGGTCCCGAACTCGCCGCGGATATCGACGCGGTCCGGGCGGCATTCGGCCGCGGCTGTCCCGGCCCAGAGGCAGAGCGCCGCGGCTGCGATCAGGCGATGAAGAATTCCCAACGGCGCACCTCGACGGCCAGACGTCCCCGCGCGCCGTCCATGACGCGGATGCAGACTGCCTCGCCCATCTGGAGGTCTGCAAGGCCGAAGCGCCGCAGCACCTCGATATGGACGAAGACATCGTCCTCCTGGCCGAAGACATTCGCGAAGCCGAAGCCCTTGCCCTTGTCGAACCACTTCACGCGCGCCGGCTGATACGGCAGGTCGTCCGGAATCTGGCGCAGGTATTCGGGCGAATCCGGCCCGGTCTCGGGCGCCGTCAGCGACAGGATCTCGGTGACCTGGAGGCCCCGCTCGCCCGCTTGGTGCCGGAAGGTGATCAGGCTGCCATCGGCGACCGAGCTCTGGCCGAAGGCGCGTAGCACGTTGGCATGAAGCAGCACGTCGCGTTCGAGGTCCTCGGAGACCACGAACCCGAATCCCCGTACGGGGTCGAACCACTTAACGGAACCTTCATGCGCCACGGCAGTCTCGTCACTCGGCGGCTTTATCTCGTCATGGGCTGTCACGGGGGTCCTGCGGTCACGCTGTACGTATCAGTTTAGGGCAAAAAACCAGCTTTGGCCTTTAGACAACCCCGAGGAAACATGTTGCGCGAGGATTGGCCAGATGACCGCGCGTCACCGGCGTCGGCCCGCGCATTACGCTAGGTCAGGTAGCACAATTCGGAGCATGGCCCGAAAAACGCCACATTGTCAAAGCTCTGTCACGCGCCGCAATTGGGAAAGGCCGGCGCACGTCCCGACACGCGCCGATTTCTCTCAGGGATTGAGTCGAATCACATCCCATTCGGACCGGTCGGAATTGGTCCGCGTCCAACGAAAGCGGTCATGCAGGCGAAACGCCCCATCCGCCCAGAACTCGATTTCGACGGGGCGAATGCGAAAGCCACCCCAATGCGGCGGACGGGCGGGATTGGTCCCCTTCGTCGCCGTGACGCGGGCGACCTCGGCCATCAGGGCGCCCCGGCTCTCCAACGGGCGGGATTGCGCCGAGGCCCAGGCCCCGAGCCGCGATTTCAGGCTGCGCGAGGCGTAATAGGCATCGGCCTGGGCCTCCTCCACCCGCTCGACCGGTCCGCGCACGCGGATCTGCCGATGGAGACTCTTGTGGTGCATCACGAAGGCGGCCTTGGGCGTGGCGGCCAGCTCCTGCCCCTTCACGCCGTCGAAATTGGTGTAGAAGACGAAGGCGTCGGCCTCGATCTCCTTGAGAAGCACCATCCGCACATTGGGCAACCCGTCCGCGTCCACGGTGGCCAGCGCGATGGCGTTGGGGTCGTTCGGCTCGGAGACCTCGGCCTCGGCCAGCCAGCTGCGCGCCAGCGCAAAGGGGTCGTCGCCCGCGAAGATGCCGTCCCTGTCGCCCATGCCCGAGCCCTCCCGTGCGCTTGCCGCATATCGGGCAATCGCCTAAAGCCAATGCCAGCACAAGGCGGAGGGCAAGATGTCGGGGATCATGGCAGGCAAGCGGGGGCTCATCATGGGGCTCGCCAATGACAAGTCCATCGCCTGGGGCATCGCACAGGCCTGCGCCGCACAAGGGGCAGAGCTGGCCTTTTCCTACCAGGGCGAGGCGTTGAAGAAGCGGGTCGGTCCGTTGGCCGAAAAGGTCGGCTCCGACATCGTGATCCCCTGCGACGTGGCCGAGGGTGCGTCGATCGACGCCATGTTCGACGAGCTGAAGACCCATTGGGACCGGCTCGACTTCGTGGTTCACGCCATCGGGTTCTCCGACAAGAATGAGCTGCGCGGGCGCTATCTCGATACCTCGCTCGACAACTTCCTGATGACGATGAACATCTCGGTCTATTCCTTCACGGCCGTCATGCAGCGCGCCGAGACGATGATGACCGAAGGCGGCAGCGCCCTGACGCTGACCTATTACGGCGCCGAGAAGGTCATGCCGCATTACAACGTCATGGGCCTCGCCAAGGCCGCGCTGGAATCCTCGGTGCAATACCTCGCCGAAGATCTCGGCCGCGACGGCATCCGCGTGAATGCCATCTCGGCGGGCACGATCAAGACGCTGGCGGCCTCGGGCATCGGCGATTTCCGCTACATCCTGAAGTGGAACGAGAACAACGCGCCGCTGCGCCGCACGGTCACCATCGAGGAGGTGGGCGCCTCGGCGATGTACCTCCTCTCGGACCTGTCCTCGGCGGTCACGGGGACGATCCACCATGTCGACAGCGGCTACCATGTCGTCGGCATGAAGAACCCCGAGGCGCCCGACATGACGCTGGAGAAGAAGGACGGCTGAGGGCGTGGAGACCCTGACCCTCGCCCAGATCGGCGCCTTCAACGCGGCCCTCCTGATCGCCGTGCTGGGACCCGGACCCGCCTTTCTCGTGGCGGTGCAGGCCAGCCTGACGGGCGGGCGCGCGGCCGGGATCGTCACCGGCGCGGGGCTGGCCGTGATGGCCGCGCTCTGGACGCTGGCCGCCCTTCTGGGCCTCGAGGCGCTGTTCGAGCTTTTCCCTTATGCCTACACCGCGCTCCGTATCGGCGGCGCGCTTCTGGTGCTGGTCATCGCGGTGCAGGTCTGGCGCGGTGCGCGGCGACCCATCGAGACGGCGACGCCGCCCTCGTCGCGGCGGGCCTTCGCGCGGGGCTTCTTTCTGAACCTCGGGAACCCGAAGTCGATCATCTTCTCCGCGGGCGTTCTTCTGGTGATCTTCCCGCCGGACCTGCGCGCCGCCGAGATTGCCTTCATCACGCTCAACCACTTCGTCCTCGAACTCGTGGCCTATGCCGGTGTGGCCACGCTTCTGGCGCGCGATGGCGTCCGGGCGCGCTACCTCGCGGCGAAACCCCTCATCACGCGGGCGATGGCGCTGGTCCTCGGCGGGCTGGGTCTTCGGCTTCTGGTGACGACGTGACGCTCCTTGCTTTCGCCACGGTCGCCTTCGTGCACCTTCTGGCGGCGATCTCGCCGGGGCCGTCCTTCGTGCTGTCGATCAGGACGGCGGCCGCCGAAGGCTTCGCGCCGGCCTTTGGCCTTGCCGTGGGGTTCGGGATCGGGGCGGCGATCTGGGCGGCATTGGCACTTGTGGGGCTCTCGGTCCTCTTCGAACTGGTCCCCGTCCTCTTCACCGTGCTGCGGATCGGCGGCGCGCTGTTCCTCATTGCGCTGGCCGTATTGATGTGGCGGCACGCGGCCGATCCGATACCGCAGGCGGGCGAGATCGCGCCCCGGTCCATGCGCGCCGCAATCCGGCTGGGCGTTGTGACGATGTTCGCCAACCCCAAGCCCGCGATCTTCTTCGGCGCCGTCTTCCTCGGCTTCGTGCCTGCCGAGACCTCGTGGCTGGCCAAGGCGATCATCGTCTTCAACATCTTCTGGGTGGAGGCGGCGTGGTACATCCTCGTCGCGCGCGCTTTCTCGCTGCCGCGGGCCCGCGCCGCCTATATCCGCTTCAAGACCGTCCTCGACCGCAGCCTCGGCGCCGTGCTCGGCGCGCTCGGCATCCGCCTGATCGCGTCCTGACGACGCCCCACCGCCCGCTCTAGGAGATCCCGATGGCCGACACCCTGCCCCATGAAAAAGGCTTCCACATCAGCTGGGACCAGATCCACCGCGACAGCCGCGCTCTGGCCTGGCGGCTCGACGGCAAGGGTCCCGACGACGGCCACTGGCGCGCCATCGTCGCGATCACGCGGGGCGGCATGGCGCCCGCGATGATCGTCGCGCGCGAGCTGGACATCCGGCTCGTCGACACGATCTCAATCAAATCCTACGACCACCAGTCGCAGGGCGAGGCGCAGGTCCTCTCGAAGCCGGACGACGAGATGGTGGGCGACGGCACGGGCGTCCTCGTGGTCGACGACCTCGTGGATTCGGGCAAGACGCTGGAAGTGGTCCGCGCGCTCTACCCCAAGGCGCATTTCGCCACCGTCTATGCCAAGCCCAAAGGCGAGCCGATGGTGGACACCTTCATCACCGGCGTCAGCCAGGACACCTGGATCTTCTTCCCATGGGACATGGCTCTGCAATACGTGCAGCCCTATCGCGGCACCGACTGAGGCATTCGCCGGGCCAGGCGCAGGCGGATGCCATCGCGCGATCGCACGGTCAGATGCGCGACCGGGACGGGTTGCGGGCCGACCGCCTCCAGCCGGAACGCCCCGGCCAGACGCGCGAGCAGCAGCACCCCTTCGGCCATCGCGAAGCCCGCCCCGGTGCAGACACGCGGCCCCGCGCTGAACGGCATATAGGCCCGCCGTGCAGCCTCGGTCGTCTCGTCGCGGCCCCATCGGTCGGGATCGAAGCCGTCCGCGTCGGACCAGAGACGGGTGTGACGATGCAGATGCCACGGCGACAGCACGACCTGCGCGCCCACCGGCGCGTCGCGGCCCCGGAACGTCTCGGGGCGCGTCGTTTCGCGGACCATCATCGGGACTGGCGGGTAAAGACGCAGGACCTCGCGGAAGACGTCGCGCGTGAAGGGCAGTCGCGACAGATCGGCGAGGGTGAACGCGATCCAGTCGCGATCGGCCTCGGCCGCGACCCTCGTCTGGGCGGAGGGATGCGTCGCGAGAAGGTAGAGCCCCCATGCCAGCGCCGAGGCGCTCGTCTCATGGCCCGCCAGGAAGAAGATCGCGACCTGGTCAACCATCTCCTCGGGTGAGAAACGGTGGCCCGTCTCGGGGTCCGGGAAGGTCATGATCTTCGTCGCGAGGTCGTCCGGCGCGGTCCCGGTCGCGATTTCCGCCGCGCGCCGCTCGACCAGCGCCGCGATCGCGCCCCGGATGGACGCAGCCGCCCGGCGCGTGGCGCGCTTGTGCAGCCGCGGCACCAAGCGGGGAAGCGGGACGAGCGCCGCGACGTTCAGAAGGGGCTGCGTGCGCTGGTAGGCCCGAAACTCGTGGAAGACCTGCGCGGCCAGACGGTCCTCAATCGGGACCGAGAAGAGCGTGCGGAAGATCACGTCGGCCGCCGCGTATGAGGCCAGTTCCTCCACCTCCACCTCGCCCTCGGGCGCGCGGGCGATCATCTCCTCGGCCGCCGCCAGCATCGCCGGGAAGGCATCGCGCAGGCGGCCGCGGCCGAAGGCGGGGTCGATGATGCGCCGCTGCCGCTTCCACTCCTCGCCGTTCGTCACGAAGACCGACCGCCCCAGCAGCGGGGCCAGCCCCTCGCGGACGCGGTCGGATTTGGGGAAGTCGTCGGGGCGCTCTTTCAGAACCAGATCAATCAGTTGCGGGTCGTTCATCATGTAGCTTCGGAAGAACGGCGTGCGGAACTCGGCCATCCACGCGCGGTAGAGCCGGGCGGGCTGGGCGCTGAGGATGTCCTGCCGAAAGGCCCGCGCGTAACCCAGAAGGCCGATCCGTCCGGGACGCGACGCGGGCTTGGGCGGGATCACGCGGCCATCGCGGTGAAGCGGTTGACCGCCGCCGTCAGGCGCGAGGGGCTGGGCGCGCGCCCGGCGAAGCGCGCATCCAGCGTCATGGGACCAGCCGTGATGCGGAAATAGTCGTAATCGCCCGGCCGGTCGAAGGCGCAGAGATACTGGAAGTGCAGCCGGAAATAGCGCCGCTTCAACGCGTTCCAGCGCTCGGGGCTCAGGGTCTGGGTGAAGGCGGCGGAAATCACCAGCGGCCAGCGCTGCACCGCCGGGGCGACGCCCGACACCGCCACCGGATCGCAGAGCGCGAAGGCGCAGCCGTCGCCGGGCGCGGTCACGTCGACCCATGGGATCAGGTCCTGCCCGCCCATCAGGTTCAGGTCGGCGCGCAGCCGGTGCGCGTCCGGCAGGAAGCTGACCATGGGCACGACCTGTCCGAGGCTGAGAAACGCCACCCGGTCGTTCGGCACGCGTCCCGCGCGAATCAGGTCGGCGAGTACCGAGACGGCCAGATGCGCGCCCGAGGAATGGCCGACCACGAGCACCTCGTCGACATCGCTCGCGGCTGCGGCAGCGATGGTCTCGCCGAAGGCGGCCATCCGCGCCTCGAGCTCGGGCGGATTGGCGCCGCGCAAGCGCGCCGAGAACGCGTAGTCATGCATCAGGTAATAGGCGAAGACCTTCGCGTCCCGCGCCTTGAACCATCGCAGGAGCGCGATGCCGACCGCGATGCCGAGGAGCCCGGCAAGGATCGCGACGGTCGTCGGAAACCCCGCCAGGACCGGCGACAAGGCCGCCGTGAGCCCCCATGCGGCGAGCGCGCCCATGAGCACTGCCCCGACCAGTTGCGCCAGCAGGAACACCACCGGGTAGAGCGCCGCGATCACAGGCCCCTGCCGCAGCCGCATCAGCCTAAAGAGCGCGCCGGATCCGATATAGGTCCAGGCCGTCCGGGCCAGCTGCGCATAGGTGGCGGGGATCGAGTTCGACATGCTTTCCGAGACGATGTCCGACCAGACCAGCACCTCGATCCCGGTCTCGACGGTGACGCCGTCCATCCGGGCGGAGACGTCCCAGGAATAGGGCCCGTCGCCCTTCGCCTGCGACAGCTCGTAGCCCGAGATCGCGGCTTGCGCGGCTCCCTCCTTGCGGTAGAGCTCACGGTAGCGGCGGGGGTGGAAGGGGTCGAAGCCGGGAATATAGAGGACGCGGCGGCGTCGGACGGTCTGGGTCATGGCGGGCTCGGGCTTGCCGGGGTCGCACGGAGCATGGCAGATGTCCGCGGCGAAAATAAGGAGCACGCGGTGCCCGACCTCGAGATCGACGCCCTGGGCCTGCTCTGTCCCCTCCCCGTCCTGCGCCTGCGGAAACGGATGCAGCCGCTGGCGTCCGGCGCGGTGATCCTGCTCCACGCCGATGACCCGGCGGCCCATGTCGACGTGCCGCATTTCTGCGCCGAGGCCGGACACGCCTTCCTCGGGGTCGAAGGGCACGCGTTCACCATTCGTAAAGGTTAACACGCGCCATCGATGTTCCCGAAATATGCCGGGGTCCGGGGCAGCGCCCCGGCGCCCTCACTCGGCGGCCTGCGCCAGCGTCGGCCCGCCCGCGCGGATGCTGGCCAGAAGCTCCTCGCGCCGCTTGGCCGCGCGCTGCTCGGCGGCTGCCTTGACCGGGCCGAAGCCGCGGATCTGGAGCGGCAGCTCGGCCAACGCCACGATGGCATCGCGGGTATTCCGCCCCAACAGCGGAAGCACCTCGTCTATGTCGCGCTCGTATTGCGCGATCAGCGCGCGCTCCATCCGGCGCTCGGCGGTGTAGCCGAAGACGTCGAGCGGGGTGCCGCGCAGTCGCTTCAAGCGGGCCAGCCATGGATAGGCCGCCTCGATCCACGCTCCGAAGGCGCGCTTCTTCGGGCGCCCGTCCGGGCCCTCGCCCGTCAGCATCGGCGGCGCGAGGTGATAGGTCAGCGTCAGATCGCCCTCGAATGCCTCCGCCGCCTTCTCCCGCGTCGAGCGCAGGAGCCGCGCGACCTCGTATTCGTCCTTGTAGGTGAGGAGCTTGTGGTAACCCTTCGCCACAGCCTCGCGTAGCGCCGGATCGGTGATCGCGTCGAGCCGCTTGGTATAGCGCTTGGCGTAGCGGGCGGACTGATAGGCCTTCAGATGCTCCAAGCGGGCGGCGATCCGTGCCTCGGGCGTCTCGGGCAGGGCCACGACGTTCGGCGCCAGAAGGTCCGCCGCCGCTTCGGGGTTGAGGACGGCCCAGCGGCCCAGCTCGAACGCCTGCTGGTTCTTCTCCACGGCCGCCTTGTTTAACTCGACCGCCCTCAGGATCGCCTCGCGGGTCAGGGGCACCATGCCCTGCTGCCACGCGGCACCGAGGATCATCATGTTCGAGAAGATCGTATCACCCAGCGTGGCGGCGGCCAGCGCGCTCGCGTCGAACATCGTCAGTCGGTCGCGCAGCCGCGCCTTGAGCGACAGCGCAAGCTGGTCGGCGGGCAGCTTGAAATCGGCATTGCCGGTGAAATCGCCGGTGACGATCTCGTGGCTGTTGACGACTGCGCCCGTGCGCCCGGTGCTCGTCAGCGCCAGCGTCTTCGCGCCGGCGCTGACGACGAGGTCGCCGCCGATCAAGGCATCCGCCTCGCCCATCGCTACGCGGATGGCGCTGATCCCGTCGGGCGTCGCGGCCAATCGGCAATGGAGCGCGACGGCCCCGCCCTTCTGCGCCAGGCCTGCCATCTCCATCAGGCCCGCGCCTTTGCCGTCGAGATGCGCGGCCATGGCCATGACGGCGCCGATGGTCATGACGCCCGTGCCGCCGACGCCGGTGATGACGGTGTTCCAGGTGCCGTCGATCGCGGGCAGCGCGGGTTCGGGCATGTCGCCGGTGTCGACGGCGACGGTCGCGGCCTTACGCGGCGTGCCCCCCTCGACCGAGACGAAGCTGGGGCAGAAGCCTTTGACGCAGCTGTAATCCTTGTTGCAGGACGACTGGTCGATGGCGCGCTTGGTGCCGAATTCGGTCTCAACCGGCACGATGGAAACGCAGTTCGACTGCACGCCGCAATCGCCGCAGCCCTCGCAGACATCGGTGTTGATGAGGATGCGGCGGTCGGGATCGGGGAAGAGGCCGCGCTTGCGCCGGCGGCGCTTCTCGGCAGCGCAGGTCTGAATGTAGAGGATCGCCGAGACGCCCTCGACCTCCTTCATGCGGTTCTGGACGTTCATCATCTCGTCGCGCTCGTGCCAATCGAGACCCGAGGGGAAGCGCGATTTGTCGACGTCTTCCTTCTCGTCGTAGACGACCGCGATTTCCTTCACGCCCATGGCCTGAAGTTCGCGGGCAATCTGCTCGGGGGCGAGGTCGCCCTCGTTGTGCTGGCCGCCGGTCATGGCCACGGCGTCGTTGTAGAGGATCTTGTAGGTGATGTTCGTCTTCGCGGCCAAGGCGGCGCGAATGGCGAGAATGCCCGAGTGATTGTAGGTCCCCTCGCCCAGGTTCTGGAACACGTGACGACGCTTGGAAAACTGGCTTTCGCCCACCCAGTTGACGCCTTCAGCGCCCATATGGGTGTAGCCCTCGGTCGAGCGGTCCATCCAGAGCGCCATGACGTGACAGCCGATGCCCGCGCCCGCGCGCGAGCCCTCGGGGACCTTGGTCGACGTATTGTGCGGACAGCCCGAGCAGAACCAGGGCGTCCGGCTTGCGATCTCGGGGGCATTGTCGGCGCGCTTGGCCTCGGCGATGCGGTCGAGACCGGCCTGCATCCGGTCGGTGCAGCGATCCTCTTCCTTCAGCACGCGGCCCAGACGCTCGGCGATGTCGGTCGGGTCGAGCGCGAAGGCCTGCTTGAAGAGGCGGTTCCCCGCGCCGTCCTTGTAGCCATAGACGCGACGGCCCATCCGGTCGTCGAAGATCGCTTCCTTAACCTGCACCTCGAGAAGCTTGCGCTTCTCTTCGACGCAGACGATCAGGTCCAGCCCTTCGGCCCAGTCGTGCAGGCCCTTCATGTCCATGGGCCAGATCTGCCCGACCTTGTAGGTCGTGATCCCCAGCCGCTCGCATTCCGCGTCGTCGAGGCCCAGCAGGCCCATGGCGTGCACGAGGTCGAGCCAGTTCTTCCCGTGGCTGACGAAGCCGATCTTGGCCCCGGGCTTGCCGTGCATCCGCTTGTCGATCTTGTTGGCGTGGCTGAACGCCTCGGCGGCCCAACGCTTGTGGCCGAGCAGCCGCTCCTCCTGCGGAATCCAGTGGTCGTTGAGGCGGATGTTCAGCCCGTCCTCGGGCAGCGGGTAGTCCGGCGTCACGAAGGACAGCCGGTCGGGGCGACCGTCGACGACGCTGGTCACTTCGACCGTATCCTTGATGGTCTTCAGGCCGACCCAGACCCCGGCATAGCGGCTGAGCGCCCAGCCATAAGTGCCGTAATCGAGGATCTCCTGTACGCCGGCCGGCGACATGACGGGCATGTGCACGTCGATCAGGGCCCAGTCGGACTGGTGGCAGGTGGTCGAGGATTCGCCTGTGTGGTCGTCGCCCATCGCCATGAGGACGCCACCATGCTTCGACGTGCCCGCCATGTTGACGTGGCGCATCGCATCGCCCGAGCGGTCCACGCCCGGCCCCTTGCCGTACCAGAGGCCGAAGACGCCGTCGTATTTCCCCTCGCCCCGCAGCTCCGCCTGCTGCGAGCCCCACAGCGCGGTGACGGCAAGGTCCTCGTTCATGCCCGGCTGGAACGTGATGTCGTTCTCGGTAAGGACCTTCTGCGCCTTGGCCATGTTCAGATCGACACCGCCCAGCGGCGAGCCGCGGTAGCCGGTGCAATATCCGGCGGTGTTCAATCCCGCATCGCGGTCCCGCTGCTTCTGCATCAACATCAGGCGAACCAGCGCCTGCGTGCCATTCAACAGCACTTCGTCCTTGTCGAGATCGTAGCGATCGGAGAGCGAAACGTCGTGGCGCATGGATTGATCCTCCCGCCGCCTTTATAGGTCAAAGATGCTGACCCATAAAGGGGCATCTTCGTCACACCACCTTACCATTGGCGCGGTATCGTGCGAAGCACGCGTCACAGGACATACGAGGCACGCCGATGGACTGGGACAAGCTGCGAATCTTTCATGCCGTTGCCGACGCGGGGTCGCTGACCCATGCGGGCGACGTGCTGCACCTGTCGCAATCGGCGGTGTCGCGGCAGATTCGTGCGCTCGAGGATTCGCTGGCGACGACGCTGTTCCACCGGCACGCGCGCGGCCTGATCCTGACCGAACAGGGCGAGCTTCTGTTCGACGCGACGCAGCACATGACCAAGAGGCTCGACGCCGCCGCCGCGCGCATCCGCGACAGCGAGGAGGAGGTGTTTGGCAACCTGCGCGTCACGACCACGATCGGCTTCGGCTCAATCTGGCTGGCCCCGCGCCTGCCCAAGCTCTACGCCAAGTATCCCGACCTGAACCTCGACCTGATGCTGGAGGAGCGGGTGCTCGACCTGCCCATGCGCGAAGCCGATGTCGCGATCCGTATGAAGGAGCCGAGCCAGGCTGATCTGGTGCGCAAGCGCCTGATGGACATCCGCATGCAGCTCTTCGCGACGCCCGCCTATATCGAAAGCTGCGGGATGCCCGGCACCCTCCATGACCTGAGCGAGCATCGGCTGATCTGCCAGTCGACCGATGCCACGCAAGTCAGCGCCGGGGCCACACTGGTGCGCGAGATCATGTCCTACGAGATCGGGCGCACGATGACGGTGAACAACTATTTCGGCGTTCTGCAGGGCGTGCTGAGCGACCTGGGAATAGGCGTCCTGCCCGACTACTTGAGCCAGGACTTCCCGCAACTCGTGCGCGTTCTGCCGACGGTCGAATCCAACGAGGTGCCGGTGTTCCTCGCCTTCCCCGAGGAACTGCGCGGCTCGCGGCGGATCGAGGCGTTCCGCGATTTCGTCGTGGACGAGGTGGTGGCCTACCGGAAGGCCCGCCAGAGCAGCGCCGCGCGATAGCCATGCGCCCGGCGCATAGCCGGGTTGCACCGCTCGGTTCAGTTTCCGCCTTGCCGGACAGCATGGCGCACCATATTTCGGCAGATGAAGAACGGCCCCGTGCCTTCTTCACCTCCCTGTTGGACTTGGCCGGGCCTTTGGCTCGGCCTTTTTTTACGCGGTGCGCCGGATCGCGCGGCTACCCGGCCGCCGCATCAGCCGTCTCGCGGATGCGCTGGACCATCGCGCGCAGCCCGTTGGAGCGCTGCGAGGACAGGTGCTCGTCGAGACCCAGCCGCGCCAGTTCGGCTGGCGCGTCAACGGAGGTGATCTCGCCCACCGGCAGCCCGGCATAGAGGTCGTGAAGGACGGCGATCAGGCCGCGCACGATCATCGCGTCGCTCTCGCCCGCGAAGTCGAACCTGCCGTCCTCGATGCGCGGATGCAGCCAGACCTGGCTGGCGCAGCCGTCGACCTTCGTCGCGGGCACCTTCAAAGCATCGGGCAGCGCGGGGAAGGCTTTCCCCATGTCGATCACGTGCCGATAGCGGTCTTCCCAGTCGTCGAGGAACTCGAAGGTCTCGACCAGTTCCTCGAAGCGTTCCTGTGCCATGCCCGTCCCCTGCGTTCGCCGCCAGAGGTAGGCGCGCGCCCCGCGACAGTCCAGAGCGCGTGCCCACGCTTTCCATGACGATCCGTCTGGGCTAACCCTTGGCGCCAAGACGGGGACGGAGGGGCGCATGGGCCTGACGACACGGATCATCGCGGGCACGGCCCTTCTGGCGCTGGTGGGCTGCGGCGTGGGACAATCGCGGCTCAATCCGCTGAACTGGTTCGGGCGCGATACGTCCGAGACAATCGAGGTCGCGCGCGCCACCACGAGCCAGCCGGTCGTTGACCAGGTCCTGTCGCTCGAGGCTGCGCAGACGCCCGGCGGGGCGATCATCAGCACCGTGGGCCTGCCCCCGACCCAAGGCTTCTGGGAGGCCGAACTGGTGCAGGTGCCCGCCGACGATCCGGGCGTGCTTTTGCTGGAATTCCGCATCCTGCCGCCGGTCACCCGGCAACCCGTGGGCACCCAGCCCTCGCGCGAGGTGCTGGCGGGCCGGGTCTTCACGACGCAGGATTTGGCAGGCGTGCGCACGATCACCGTGCGCGGCGCGCGCAACCAGCGGTCGATCCGCCGCTGACGCCGCCCTAGCGGCGCGCGCTGGCCAGCGCGGCACCTTCGGACAAGCTGCCGAGCTTCGCATAGGCGATGTCGGGGTCGATCGTCCCGAAGCCTGCGAAGGTGCCGAAGCCGCAATCGCTCGACGCCTGCACCCGGTCCGCGCCGACGATATCGGCAAAACGCCCCAACCGCTCGGCCACGACCTCCGGGTGTTCGACGAAGTTCGACGTGGTGTCGACGACGCCCGGCACGAGGATCTTGTCGTCGGGGATTTCGGACGCGCGGTCGCGGAAGACCTGCCATTCGTGGGCATGGCGCGGGTTCGAGGTCTCGAACAGCAGATGAGACGCGCGGACCTTCAGGAAGGTCGAGAAGACCGTGTCCATCGGGATGTCGCAGACATGGGGGCCTTCGTAGTTGCCCCAGCAGATATGGACGCGCACGCGGGACGGGTCGATCCCGTCTAGGGCGGCGTTCAGCGCCTCGACATGGGTTTCCGCGATCTTGAGGAACTCGGCATCCGACAGGTCCGCGAAGAGCATGTGCCGCGAGAGCGCGAGGTCGGGGCAGTCGAGTTGCAGGAAGAGGCCCGCATCCACGATCGTGCGATACTCGTCACGCATCGCGTCCGAGAGGGCCGCAAGGTATTCGTCGCGGCTGGGATAATGGTCGTTCTGTAGAAAGAGCGAGATCACACCGGGGCTCGCCGCGTTCATGAACCCCTCCGCCGCCCCGTGCGCCGCCATCGCGGCCTTGAGGTTGGCGATGTCGGTCCCGAGCTCGCCCTGCCCCTTCGAGCGGACGTCGCCCGTGCACATGGGCCGGGCGTATTGCGGTGTCCCGCCCTCGTTCTTGAGCCGTTCGAGAAAGCCCGGAAAGCGCTTCAGGTCAGCGGGCGCATTCCGGGGGCTGTCGCCGGAAAAGCCAGTGTAGCGATCCTTGACGTAGGTCGCGTAGCTGATCTTCGAGGTCTCGCCATCCGAGACGATGTCGATCCCGGCCTCGACCTGGCGGCGCACGGTTTCGGCGCAGGCGGTGGTCATCTGGGCGTCGAAGGCGGCCGCGTCATAGGGCTCGCCCCGCTCGCGCGCAAAGATGAAGTCGACCGTCTCCTGCGTGCGCGGGAGGCTGCCAACATGGGTGGTGCGAATGGTCATGGACGTCTCCCCCCTTGCGGTCGCGATCTGGCTCGCATGGGGGCGATGCGGGGGCAAGTACGGGAGATCATTCGCAATCCTTGAATGGGGGTGATTCTGTCCCCCGTCGCTTCGATCGGAATGGATCAGCGATGGCCGACGCAGATGCCGCCACAACCTTACGTTGCGTAAGCCGCTGATAGCGAATGGGGAATCCGGCGGGGCCGTTCGGCGGATTCCGGATCATCGCAGCAGGCTGGCCAGAATTTCAGATTTTGTTAAGATTTGGGCCCTGAGGGGGCGCTGAAGGGCGAAAGTTCGGCGATTCCTTGTCACGATTGCGCGCTTGGGCCTGATCCAGTCCGACGCGATTTATTCCGCCGGGATCACCAAGAGGACATATTTCATGAACAACGCAAAATTCTACGCGACGACTGCCATCGCCGCGAGCTTCCTCGCCGGTGCGGCCTTCGCCGACGGCAACGAGGCCTTCCTCGTCCAGACCGACGACGGCAACACGGCGATGATCGACCAGACGGGTAGCAACAACGACGTCGGCACCGCGGCGCTCGTCGCGTCGCAGAGCGGCAGCGGCGCCGGCACGGGCGGCAACGACCTCGACATCCTGCAATCCGGTGACGAGAATTCCATCGGTCTCGCGGGTGGTCTGAGCCAGACCAACAACGGCCAACTGGCGACGCGCAACACCGCCTCGATTACCCAGTCCTCGAATAGCAACGAGATCGGGACCGTCAGCCAGCTTGCCAAGGGTCCGGGGGCGACGCCCGGAAACGAACTGACCGTTGTGCAGCAGACGGGCGACGACAACGTCATCGGGACGATCAACCAGGTGCGCGGCACGCCCGCCTCGAACACGATGAACATCACCATGTCCGGGTCGGACAGCAACATCACGCTGGCCCAGCAGGTGATCGGCAACAACAATATCCCCGCCATCACCAAGGCCAACCTGCTGACCATCGACATGACCGGCAGCGCCAACGGCAACGGCATTCTGACGGGTGCTGCCGCGATGACGAGCGCGACGGCCGCCGAGTTCGTGCAGAACGGCATCGGCATGTTCGCCGATATCGACATTTCGGGCACCGGCAACAATGTCGGGACCTTCCAGGCCGGGTTCGACAACACGGTCGGGACGCTGGACGTGGGCGGCACCAACAACCAGCTCGGCGCCTCCCAGATTGGCGAAGACAACGTGATCTTCGTGGCCGCCGTGACCGGCGACCTGAACAATGTCGGCGTGGCACAGGTCGGCGATGCCAACGACGCGAGCGTGACCGTCTTGGGCGATCGCAACGGCATCTATCTGGGTCAGATGGGCGTCAGCAACGAAGGCACGATCAACGTCACCGGGTCGGACAACGGCATGACGACCGCATTCACGGCGGCATCGCTCGCGGGAATGAGCTCGGGCGTGTTCGAGCAACTCGGCGATGACAACGATCTGATGGTCGACATCGTCGGCGACCTGAACGCCGCCGGCACGATGCAGAACGGCAATGACAACGGCATAATGGCCAACGTCATGGGCAATTCGAACCAGCTCGGCATCTCGCAGATCGGCGACAGCAACTTCGCGTCTGCCGTTCAGAACGGCAGCTTCAACGTGGCCGCGATCAACCAGTAATCCGGCCGTCCGGACATGCGAAGGGCCGCCCCTCGGGGCGGCCCTTTTGCGTGGCGGCTACAGGGCTCAGGCGGACCAGAGCGCCGAAGGACCGGCCGGATCGTCGGTGCCCACGATATGGTAGAGCGCGGCCTCGCCTTCCATCGACGGATAGGCCGCGTGCGGCAGCCCCGCCGGGATCGAGGCGGTGTCTCCGGGTGCGAGGCTGGCGTCGCCCGGCGCATCCCCCGCCCATTCGACGCGCCAATGGCCGCGCACGGGCATCAGGACCGACGGGCGGTCGTGTGCGTGATGATCCATGCTGGCGGAAGACCGGGTCATCAGCGCCACCTCGAAGCCCGGACGGTCGCGGATGATGCCCGTCTCGCCGATGACGGTGACCGGCGCGCCCTGTGCCAGCGCCACCATGTCCCAGTAGCGGCGCACGCCCCAGCCGACGACCTGCATGGGCGACAGCTCGGGGTAGTCCGCCATCTGCGCCTCGGTCAGGACCGGCATCGGGGCGACCCCGTCGGGCAGCGCCTGCCCGGCCTTGGTGTCGTAGAGCTTGCCCGTCTCGGCCAGAACCAGGCCGTGGTCCGCCGCGTCCTCGATCACCTGCGGGGCCCAGATGACGCCGCCGCCCGCATCGTCGCCGCCAAGCACGGCCATGATCATTCCGTAATCGGTTCCGATATTCTCGAAGCCGCGGAAGATGCCGGTCGGGATGTTGATGATGTCGCCCGGCTCCAGCACGACCTCGCCCGCGTCGCCACGCCGCCCCCAGAAGAAGCGCCAGCGGCCCGAGAGCACGAAGAACACCTCGGCGGTGCGATGCGAATGGAGCGAGTTGCGGCACTTGGGTGGCTGGCCGGCCGCGCCGATGTTGAAGCCGTGGGGCGTGGTGATGTGGACGTGCTGGTCGGCGCTTTCGCTGACGCCGCCGCCGATGATGGTGAAGTTCTCCTTCAGGTTCGAGCCGGGCGTGTGGGCGTCGATGAACGCCGTCTTGCAGGGCTTCAGCTCGCCGTAGCGGACGATCTCGGGGGTGGAGGCGGCACGGGTCATATCATCTTTCCGGTCGACGGCAGTTGGTTGAGGTATTTGGCGAAGGCGTCGAGCATGGCGTCCCAACCGGCGGCGACCTCGCCTTCGGAGGGGTGCTCGCCCAGCACGGCCATCTGGCTGGTGCCGGTCAGCACGCAGCCCGTGCCCTTGGGCGTGATGGCGATGCTGTTCTGCGCGGTCATGGTGGTCGCGCCGTTGAACACGCCGCGCCCCTGGGCGACCATCACATGGCCGGGCCGCAGGATGCGGATGGTATCGAACATCCGGCCGATCTCGCGACCGCCGGGTGCGATGAGGATCTCGCTCTCGACATCGGGATCGGCGTGGCAGGTGACATGCGACAGGCCCGATCCGGGCGGCGTCTCGAACGCGGCGCGCCCGGCCGGGTCGATCCAGGCCCGCAACGTGTAATCGGCCGCGCGATCGAAGGCGCGGCTGCGCGACACGGTGAAATGTCGAAGCACGTTCGGCATCGCTCAGCCTCCCCCGAGGTGGATCTGCTTCCAGATCGCGGTTTCGTCGTAGAGCGTGTATTCGCGCCGCAGGCCCCAGGGCCCGTATTCGGCATGGGTGATGCCCATAACATAGATCATCGCGCCGGTCGGCGCACCGAACCCGCCCCACCCGGAATGCCGCCCCCAGAGCGACCAGCGCACGGCGGCGCGCGGCGGCATCATCGGGTCTTCGCGGCCGATGACATGTTCGATGCGGAACTCGGCCTTGGGAAAGGACGCGCGAAGCTGCATCCAGAACCGGTCCGCCTCGGCGGGGCCGTGGGTCGTCACGCCGCCGGGATAGTGGAGCGTGGCGGCGCGGTCGTAGGTCTGCGAGATGACGCGCATGTCGGCGCCCATGATGCGGGTCAGCATCTCGGCTAGCTGCGCGCCCCACGGGTTGTCGTTGCCGCGTCCCGTATAGGGCCCGGCGCGGTCGCGGTCGGGGGTCAGCGGCTGGACGCAGTTCTCCGGCCCCCCTTCGCGCACGATCAGGTCGGCGGCGTAGTCGCGGGGCGTCTGGCCCAGTTGGCGCGCGATGGCGCCCTGGTCGCGGATCAGCCATTCGTCGTCGATCTGGATGCCGGTGACGTGGCAGTCGGCGAGGATGCGGTAGAGCAGCCGTTTGCCCGTCGCGGCCCCATAGACGCCGTCGCCCGCATGGGTTGCCTGGCTCAGCAGGCGGTGCGACGACAGCACGCCCTCTTCAGAGGACTGACTCCAGATGACGTCTTCACCCAGAAGCGTGCGGTCGGGAAACTCGGCCAGCGTTGCCATGGTCGCGCCGATGACATCGGCATTGCCCACGACGATCGAGGCAGGCGTGCGCACGACGATATCCTCGGAATAATAGTCGTGGAGCGTCGCGATGCCGCGATCCTCCCAGATCTCCTTGGTGATGCCGATGATGTAGTCGGGCACGTCCGCCCATCGGTCCATGTATCCGGTCATGCGCGTCCTTCCGCCGGCGCCATCGCGGGCCAGTCATCGGGTATGCGGGCCGAGCCGCGGACCACGAGGGGGCCATCGATCTCGGTGCGTTGCGGGTGGCGATCGGGCGAGGCGATCAGGGCCAGGATCTCGGCCACGGTCGCCGCGACCATCCGCCGCGCGGGCTGGCGTAAGGTCGTCAGGTCGTAGGTCGGCCAGGCGGCGGGCGCGATGTCGTCATAGCCGACGACCGAGACGTCGCCCGGAATCGAAAGCCCCAGATCGTGGCGCAGCGTGTCCATCACGGCCAGGGCCATATAGTCGTTGCCGACGAAGATCGCGTCGGGCGGGTCGCTGCGCGCCATGAGGTCGCGCGCGACCTCGGCGGCGGTGTCGCGGCGATACATGCCGTCGGGCGCGGCCAGCAGGTCCTGCCCCGCCTCGGCCAGCCCCGCGCGGAACCCGTCGAGCCGGTCGCGTCCGGTCGACGAGCCCTGCCAGCCGGAGATATGCGCGATGCGTGCGTGGCCGCCCTGGGCCAGGAACCGCGCCACCCGGCCCGCGCCCGTGCGGTTGTCCGAGGTGATCGCCGAAAGGCCCGAGCCCGCGATGCCCCGGTTGAACAGCACGACCGGCAGGCCCGCGGCGGCGCAGCGCTCGACCAGTTCGCCCGAAAGGTTGATCGAGGCCGCGACCAGCGCGTCGACCTGGTAGTCCATCAACTCGCCCACGACCCGGTCCAGGTCGGCGTCGGAATTGCCGACGGTGAACATCAGGAGGTGGTAGCCCTCGGCCTGAAGCGCGTGGGACAGCCGCTCGACCGCCTCGGCGAAGAACGGGTTGTCGAGATAGGCCACGACGACGCCCACGATCCGCGAGCGCCCCGTGATGAGGCTGCGGGCGAGGACGTTGGGCCGGTAGCCGAGCGCCTCGGCCGCCTTGCGCACGCGGGTCTCCATCGCGGGGCTGACCGACGCGCCTTCCGTGAAGACGCGGCTGACCGCCGACTGGCTGACCCCCGCCGCGCGGGCGACGTCGAGCGATGTGACCTTGCGCGCCATCAGGCCGCCGTCCAGCCGCCGTCGACCATCAGCGCGATCCCCGTCACCATCGCGCCCGCATCCGACGCCAGGTAGACGACCGCGCCCATGATGTCCTCGATCCGCCCGACGCGGGGCAGCGCGATCTTCTCCTCGATCCAGGCACGGCGCGCGGGGTCCGCGAAGGTCGCCGCGGTCAGCGGCGTGCGGATGAAGGTCGGACAGATCGTGTTCACGCGGATATCGCGCGGCCCCCATTCCAGCGCCATCGCCTTGGTCATGCCCTCGACCGCGTGCTTCGTGGCGCAGTAGACCGCCCGGTCGGGTCCGCCGACATGACCCATCTGGCTGGAGACCTGGAGGATCACGCCCGGCCCGATCATGCGGTTGGCGACGCCCTGGGCCAGGAAATACGCGGCCCGGACGTTGACCGCCATGACCGCGTCGTAATCGGCGGGCGTCGTCTCCGAGGCGGGGCCGTGGCGCGCGAGTCCGGCGGAGTTGCACAGGATGTCGTACGGCGCGGAGGCGTCCAGCGCCGCCTCGACGGCGTCCCGGTCCGTGACGTCGAGCACCAGCCCATCCGCGTCCCTACCCGCGTCGCGCAATTCGGCGACGGCGGCGTCGACCTGCGCCCCGCTGCGCGCCGCGATCGTCACATGCGCCCCTGCTCCAGCCAACGCCGATGCGCAGCCCAAGCCGATACCGCGCGACCCGCCCGGTACCAGCGCACGCCGACCGTCGAGACGGAAGGACGGCGTGACGGGAAGATCGGACATCGGAGCCTCGGGGTGGTGTGCATTCGTATGCAGACACCCTTCCCCGCGCCGGATCAAGGATATTCGGGAAACGGATGCCGCCGTCGTGCGTTCTCCGGCCGATACCCCGACCCGAGAGCCCGCGCCCCATGAGCCAAGCCGAAGATATCGTCGATGACTTGGACGAGGCCGCCGAGGGCCGGGACCGCGTCCGCGCGGGCGAGATCGCGGATACGATCGGCCATCGCGGCATCGGGGCGCTCCTGATGTTGCCCGCTGCGCTGGAGCTGACGCCGGTGGGCGGCATCCCCGGCGTGCCGACGGTGCTGGCCCTGATCGTGGCGACCTTCGCGGTGCAAATCCTGCTGGGGCGCGACGACATGTGGCTGCCCGACTGGATCGCGCAGCGCCGGATCGACAAGGGCAAGCTCGACGCGGCGGTCGACAAGATGCGCCCGGCGGCGGAATGGGCGGACCGGCATCTGGGTCGGCATGCGACGTGGCTCGTGGACGCGCCCGCGCCGCGCGTGGTGGCAGTGGCGATCCTCGCGCTCTGTGCCACGGTGCCGCCGCTCGAGGTGGTGCCCTTCGCCTCCAGCATCCCGATGGGGACGATCGTGCTCTTCGGGCTCGCGCTGACGATGCGCGACGGACGGGTGATGGCGCTGGCCTGGGTCGCCTTCGCGGCGGCGCTCTGGGGCGTCTGGACGCTCTGGCCCTAGAGAAGCTGCCGCATCCGGGCCAGCACGTCGACGCCCAGCTGGTCCCAGACATGCAGAAGATCGACCGTGACCCAGTTCTCGCGAATGAGATCACCCTCGACCCGCCAGAAATCGAGCGAACGCATGGTGATCCGCTGCCCCGCGGGCGCGATCCCCAGCCAGCCGTCGCCGGTGACGGTCATCGCCATGCCCGGCCAGGCGGTGAAGGCGGCATAGTCGCCCTGGCCGAAGAAATGGCCCGCTTCGAGCTCGGCCCGCCGGTCCGGCATCGCGTCGAGGAAGGGGATCTGGTGATGTGCGCGAAAGCCCGCGATGCCGCGCAGGTTGCCGATGCCGCCCGGCCCGTACCAGGTGCAGCGCGGATGCCAGGCGGCGGGCAGGTCCATCGCCGCCTCGCCCTCGGCGGATCGACCCAGCCGGTCGAGCATGTCGCCCACGATCCGGATCGCCGCCGCGCCGTCCCCTGTCTGGCATATGCCGTTCTGCGTCATCGGGCCGGGCACCCGGCCAGAAGCGCCCAGCGCGGGACCCATCGGCCAGACGCCCGCCGCGATCATCAGATCGGGTAGGTCCCAGATGACCTGCGCCTCGACCGCGCGATCCGCCTCGACGCGAAAGAACTCGTGGAACCGCAGCGCGGCCAGCCGACCGGTCCCCGGAATGTCGAGGAACGGGCCGTCGAAGCGCCCCGCGTAGTGCCCCGCCTGTCCCAGCCAGTCCTGCCCGTGCGCGTCGCGGCCCCTGACCGAGATATCGACCCGGCGCTCGGCATCCGGCATCGCGTCCCAAAGCGGGCCGAGCGCCGCCTCGACGAACCCCGCGCCGCCGGTGACGTCGCCGAACGGATGGCAGAGATGCACGACGGCCCCCTCGGCGAGGAACGCGCGCGTCGCGGCCTCCATCTCCTTGCGGTCGTGATCGGTCAGGTCGAGCATTCCGTCCTCTGGCCGCAAATACCTCGGAGAGCGCGAGAGGCGGCGCCTCTCGCCGGGCCGCGCGGGGCTCGATGCCCCCGCGGGGGCCGGGCTACTCGGCGGCGTCGCGATAGGGCGCGCCTTCGCCGTAGGGCACATTGATCCCGCCATAGCGCCGCACCCGGACGTTGCATTGCTCGGCATGGCCCACGAACCCCTCAAGCATGCAGAGCCGCGAGCCGTATTCGCCCACCCGCGTCGCCGCCTCGTCGGTCGTGATCTTCTGGTAGCTGTGCGTCTTGATGAACTTGCCGACCCAGAGCCCGCCGGTATAGCGCCCCGCCTTCTTCGTCGGCAGGGTGTGGTTCGTGCCGATCACCTTGTCGCCGTTCGATACATTGGTGCGCGGCCCGAGGAACAGCGCGCCGTAGCTGTGCATGTTCTCGAGATACCAGTCGTCGCGATCGGTCATGACCTGCACGTGTTCCGATGCGATGTCGTTGGCCAGCGCCAGCATCTCGTCATGGTCGGCGCAGACGATCATCTCGCCGTAATCGGCCCAGCTGACGCGCGCGGTATCGGCGGTGGGCAGGATCTCGAGCAGGCGGTCGATCTCGGCCAGGGTGGCTTCGGCGAGCTTGCGCGACGTGGTCAGCATCACCGCGGGCGAGTTGTAGCCATGCTCGGCCTGCCCCAGCAGATCCGTCGCGCAAAGCTCGGCATCGACGGTGTCGTCGGCGATCACCATCGTCTCGGTCGGCCCGGCGAAGAGGTCGATTCCGACCCGCCCGTAGAGTTGTCGCTTGGCCTCGGCGACGTAGGCGTTGCCGGGCCCGACCAGCATGTGGACCGGGTCGATGGTCTCGGTCCCGATGGCCATGGCGCCGACCGCCTGAATGCCGCCCATGACGTGGATTTCATGCGCGCCGCCCAGGTGCATCGCGGCGATCACGGCGGGGTTCGGGCGGCCCTTGAAGGGCGGGGTGCAGGCGATGATGCGGGGCACGCCCGCCACAGAGGCGGTGGCCACGGACATATGGGCGGAGGCGACCATGGGGAACTTGCCGCCGGGGACGTAGCAGCCGACCGATTGCACGGGGATGTTGCGATGCCCGAGGATGACGCCGGGCATGGTCTCGACCTCGACATCGAGCATCGAGTCGCGCTGGATCCGGGCGAAGTTGCGAACCTGCTCCTGGGCGAAGCGGATATCGGCCAGTTCGCGGTCGCTCAGCTCGGCGATCAGCGCGTCGATCTGGTCCTGCGACAGCCGGAAGCTTTCGGGCGTGTAGGCGTCGAACTTCTCCGACAACTCGCGAACCGCCGCGTCGCCCCGCGTCTCGATATCCTTCAGGATCGCCTCGACCGAGGCGCGCACCTTGGCGTCGTCCTCGGCGCGGTCGGCGTCGGATTTCGCGGTCTTCAGATGCTCGGCCATGTCGTGCCCTCCCGGTCCTCGGACTGAGGTTAGCCCTGCCTCCCGACCGGCGAAAGACCTTTTTGCATACGTTTGCAAGACCGCGCCGTCACAGCCCGCGCAACCAGCCTTCCATGGCGGGAATGGCGGTCTGCGTGCCCTGCGGCGACAGGATGTCGCCCGCGATGACATGGGCGAAGGGATCGTCGCCGTCGGGCACGGTGACCCGCTCGATGGTCACCGGCCCACCCCAGGCGGCGGCCACGGCCTCGGTCGCGGCGTGGTCGACCACCGCGTCGGCGGGCGAGAACCAGAAAAGGACCGGCAAATCGGCCCGTGCGTAGTCGAGCCCGGTGGCATGGTCGATCGCGGCCTGCATCGGCAGCAGGGCGACGGTCGGGTATTCGGTCGTCCAGTGGCGGCCATGGCGGTCGTTCTGGGGCGTGAAGCTTCGCGTCTCGCCCGCCACGAGCGGCACCCAGGATCGCGCCGCGGGCCATGACAGGAGCGCGCCCGCCGGGTTCGAGACCCGGAAGTTGGGCGAGACGAGGATCAGGCCCGCCAGCCCCTCGCGCAGGGCCGCGAGGTCGGGATCGGCGGCCAGAGCCGCGGCCAGCGTCGCGCCGGTCGAGGTCGCCATGACGACGACGCGGTCGCCGAGCGCGCGGCCCACGGCCATCGCCTCGGCCAGGTCCTCGAACCAGTCGCCCGCACTCGCCTCGGCCAACGCGGCGCCGTCCTGTCCGTGGCCGGTCAGGCGCGTGATGAAGACGTTCGCGTCCAGCGCCTCGCCCAACCGGTCAGGCACGGGTCGAAGCTCCCACCCGGTGGCCGAAAAGCCGTGGACATAGACGATGGCGAGGTCGGTGCGGCTCCCCGGCACCCCGGACCATAGGATGCGCTTGGTGTGCTCGGCGTCCACGTCGCCCACCTGCCCTTCGCGGTCGGCGAGCCAGCCCTCGACATCGTCGGGCACGAGCGCCGCGTCGAATGCGATGTCGGTGTCCACCGGCTCGTAGGGGCCGAGGACGAACATCGCCGCGATGACCACCGCCAGCGCCGCCACCACGAGGCCGAGCCCCTTCAGGATCCGTCTCATTCGCCGTCCTCCCGCGCGGGATGAGGCCCTTCAGGGGGACCTTGCGTCAAGTCGCGACGTGGCGTCCGCGGGCCGTGACCTCCTCGACCGAAGCCTCGACCAGCCGCAAGAGATCGTCGGTCGAGAAGCGATGGTCGGCCCCATCGACGAGGGTCAGGCGCATGTCCGGCCCGTCGGCATGTTCCAGCAGCCGGATGGCCGTCTCCACCGACACGTCCGCATCCGCGGTGCCCTGCAGGAAGCGGACCGGCATCGGAAGCGGTAGCGGATCACGCAGCACGAGGCGCGAGCGCCCCTCCTCGATCAGGTGGCGCGTGATGATGTAGGGGTCGCCATAGTCCGAGGGCACGGCGACGCGGCCCGTCTCGAAGAGCTGGACGCGCTCGGTCTCGGTGAACCCGGCCCAGAAGCCGTCCTCGGTGAAATCAGGTGCCGCCGCGATCGTCACGAGGCCGGCCACGCGATCCGGGTCGTCGCGCGCGATCGTGAGCGCGATCCACCCCCCCATGGACGACCCCACGAGGATCTGGGGCCCCGTGGTCGCATGCGCGATCACGGCACGGGCA
This sequence comes from Jannaschia halovivens, assembly GCF_046452375.1. Classification (NCBI taxonomy): domain Bacteria; kingdom Pseudomonadati; phylum Pseudomonadota; class Alphaproteobacteria; order Rhodobacterales; family Roseobacteraceae; genus Jannaschia; species Jannaschia halovivens. Next base: position 833,544 of record NZ_JBKFDJ010000001.1, read on the forward strand.
TCCTCCAGCCAGTCGCCGATGGAGCCCGCCTCGAAGCTTCCGCCCGACTGGCCGTGGCCGGAATAGTCAAGCCGCAGGAACGCGCGGCCATTGGCACGTGCCCAGTTCTCCAGCGCGATGGCCTTGGTGCCGTTCATGTCCGATTTAAAGCCCCCGAGGAACACGAGGCCCGGCCCCCGCCCCTCGGTCGCGTGATAGGCCAGCCTGTGGCCATGTCGGGTGATTGTCTGCATCGGCGGCCCCTCCTGCTTCGCTTCGATATAGGAGGATGCGCCGCGCCGGTCCACATGTGACCGTTTACTCACATGTCTTGACAGGTGACCCATCGGTCTCCTAATAACCTTCCATGGATTCGCTCTTCAAAGCCCTCGCCGACCCGTCCCGCCGCGATCTTCTCGACGCGCTTCGGGTCGAGGACGGCCAGACCCTGTCGCAGCTCGAGGCCGCCTCGCCGCTCTCGCGCTTCGGGGTGGCCAAGCATCTGGGCGTGCTGGAAGATGCGGGGCTCGTCACGCGCATCCGGCGCGGCCGGTTCACGCATCACTATCTCAACGCGATCCCGGTGGCCGAGGCGCTGACCCGCTGGATCGAGCCCTTCCGCGTGGCCCCGGCGGCGCGCGGCGTCCTCGACCTCAAGGCCCGGCTCGAAGCCGCGAGCCCCGCGCCCGACCTCACTTTCACCACCTATATCCGCTGCGCCCAGACCGATCTCTGGGCCGCACTGACCGAGCCCGCGCAGGTCACGTCCTATGCGTCGCTTACGCCATCGGGGCGCGATGCGGGTCTGCCCGACACCGCCCGGCTCGAGCCGATGTCGCGGATCGAAGCCACGCTCGCCCCCGAGGGGCACGCCGCCTCGCGCTATGTGGCACGCATCACTCCCGAGGGCGCGATCTGCGCGCTGACCATCGAACATTGGGACCTCGCCCCCGCCGACCGCGCCCGGGTCGCCGATGGCTGGGCCCGCACGCTCTCCGGGCTGAAGACCTGGCTCGAAACCGGGGAGGCCCTGGCCTTCGAGCCCTGACTCCCCGCCCCCGCAACCTGCGCCCCGCCCGTCGATCCGATCCCCGGACCGGCGACCGATCCCGGCTGACCTGAAAGGACACTACCATGACCAAACCCGACTACGTGATGCGGACGTTCATCCGCACGACCCAGGACGCGCTCTGGTCCGCACTGACCGATGCGGACGCGGCCGCCGCCTATCATCCGTTCACGCCCGAGGCCGACCGGGACGGCGACGCCATCGTCTACAAGCTGCCCGACGGGTCCGACATGCTTGTCTGCCGCGAGACGGAGCTGACGCCCAAGACACGCATCGAGAGCACGTTCGAGCCCCGATGGCAGCCCGGCATCCCGGTGTCGCGCTTCGTCTGGATCATCGACCCCGAGGGCGAGCACTGCCGCCTGACGCTCGAGCATTACGACATCCCCGAGGGCGGCGAGGGCTATGCCGACGGCTGGGAACGTCTGGTCGCGGGCCTCAAGACCTGGCTCGAAACCGGCAAGACCGCACGCTTCGGAGGAGAAGGCTGATGACCCCGGAACTCTGGTGGATGACCTGGACCGCGATCCTCGCCGGCTCGCTCTGGGTGCCCTACATCGTCGGCGTCAACACGGCGGGCCCGAACACCTGGCCCGAGGGAACGGACCCGTTCGTCACGCCGATGGACCCGAACCTGCAACGTCCCTGGGTCCGGCGCGCCTTCCGCGCCCATCTCAACCTGATCGAGCAGTTCCTGCCGATGCTGGCGCTGGTCCTCATCGCCCATGCGGCGGGGGTGGCGAACACCGTCACAATCTGGGCGACGGGGCTCTTCTTCGGCCTGCGCCTCCTCCACGCCGTGGGGATGATAACAGGCGTGGCCCGGATGCCCGCCCGGCCGCTGATCTTCGTGGCGGGCTGGCTCTGCATCCTCGCGGTGGCGGGGGCGATCCTGATGGGCGCGTGAACCCGGCGGGGGGCCAGGACGTTGGCTCCCCGACCACAGGAGACGCGACCATGACCGACCGTTCCGACAAGGCCCCGGGCCAGCAGCCGCTACCAAAAGGCGACGACGCCCCCGGCCCCGACAAGGCCAATCCCTTCAGCGAGAGCGCGGCCGAGCCGCAGCCCCAAGGCGGACGGACGAAATACGACAGGCCCGCGACGGGTGCCGAGGATTTCGCCATCGACGAGCTTCGCCAGAAGCGCATCCGCGGCAACGAGAGCAGTCGCGACGCGGACTGACCGGCCTTCGATGTTCCATAAATATGCAGGCGTCCGGGATCCGCATTCGACCCGCTACCCCGGCGCGCGCCGCTCGTCGCCGGGGGTCCGGGGGGCGTCCCCCGGCGCTCTCAACCCGGGCGGCCGCGGAACCCCTGCGCCACAACGAACTTCTCCGACGAATCCGACCGGGACGCGCCCGGCTTGACGTTCGCCACCTTCTCGAAGGCGACCTTGAGCTGCTTTTGGAGATCCCCTTCGGCCCCGCCCGCCAGCACCTTGGCGACGAAGGTTCCGCCCGGGGCGAGCACGTCGAAGGCCAGCTCCGCCGCCGCTTCGCAGAGCGCCATGATCCGCAGGTGATCGGTCTGCTTGTGCCCCGAAGACGCGGCGGCCATGTCCGACATCACTACGTCCGCCTTGCCGCCCAGCCACGCCTTGACCTGCGCGTCGGCCCCGTCCGCGAGGAAGTCGAGCACGTGGATCTCGGCGCCCGGCACGGGGTCGATCTCCTGCAGGTCGAGGCCGATGATGCGGCCCTGCGGCTTCTTCGCCGTCTCGCCCAGCGCGTTGATGCGCGGCACCGCCACTTGCAGCCAGCCGCCCGGCGCGCAGCCCAGGTCGACGACGCGGGCACCGGGGACGAGGAAGCCGTACTTGTCATCCAGCTCCATGATCTTGAAGGCCGCGCGTCCGCGATACCCCTCGGCCCGCGCCCGCTGGACATACGGGTCGTTGAGCTGTCGTTCGAGCCAGAGCTTCGAGCTGAGCTTGCGGCCCCGCGCGGTCTTGACCTTCACGGTCAGGTCGCGGCGTCCGCGACCGGAGGTGTTCTTGGGTGTCTGTGCCATGGGGGGCAATTAGGCCCTTCGGGCGGCCGTGGGAAGGCCCGCCCCGATCAGAACGGTCCGTCGTCCAGCACGCCATCCTTCGACATCTGCGCATAGAGCAGCCCTTCCCGCAGGCCGCGGTCCGCGACCGAGAGCCGGTCCGTCGGCCAGACGCGCAACAGCGCCTGCAGGATCGCGGCGCCCGACATGATCAGGGCGTGACGGTCGCGGCCGATGCGGGGATCGTTGCGCCGCCCGTCGGGGCCAAGTGCGAGGTAGCTGCGGATCACACGGTCGATCTGGTCGGTGGTCATGCGCAGGCCATCGACCTTGTTGCGGTCGTAACGACGCAGGTTCAGGTGCGTCGCCGCGACGGTCGTGACCGTCCCGCTTGTGCCGATGATCTGGAAGCCCGGATCGCTGTCGCCCGCGGCGTCGGCATAGGGCGAGAACTCGGCCAGGCATTCCTCGAAATGCCACGACATCAGAGCAAAGCGCGCGGCGTCATCGGTCACGTCGCGGAACTGGTCCTTCAACGTCGCCACACCCAACGGGATCGAGATCCAGTCCACCACCTTGGCGCGCGGGAACGGATCGTCGGCCGCGCCCTGGAACCCGGCATGGAGCCGCATGATCGCCCGCGCCCGGTCGTGGCGCGGCACGCGGGTCAGGTCGATCCAGACGAGTTCGGTGGACCCGCCGCCGATATCGACCACCAGAAGCTGTTCGGCCTTGGCCGACACCAATGGCGCACAGGACACGACGGCGAGGCGCGCCTCCTCTTCGGGCTCGATGATCTCGAGCGGCAGGTCGGTCTCGCGCTCGACGAGGCGGATGAATTCCGAGGCGTTGGTCGCGCGGCGGCAGGCCTCGGTCGCGACCAAGCGCATCCGCGTCACGTCATGGGTCTCGAGCTTCCGGCGGCAGATCTTGAGCGCCCCGATGGTGCGCGCCATCGAGGCGCGCGACAGGCGGCCCGACTGCTCGAGCCCGTTGCCGAGCTGGACCGATTTCGAGAAGCTGTCCACGACATGGAGCTGGTTGCCCTTGGGCTGCGCGATCAGCATCCGGCACGAATTCGTGCCGAGATCGAGCGCCGCGTAGAGCTCCGCCGAATCGGGGCGGGTCCTGTCTCTCGGTGGCGCGACGGGCGCGGGCCCCTTGCGCGACGGCGCCGCGGGGATGCGGTCGTCGTTCGACAGGGGACCGGGCCGGTCGGCCGGGTCGTCCGGTGGCATCGCCGCCTCCGCATGTCTGGTTGCCCCGACCATAGGGGGGCCGCGGGCCATCGCGCAAGCATCCTTCATGTCCGACATGAGGGATTCGATGCCCCGCGCGGCTGGCCCGCGCCCGCCCGCGGGGCTAGGTCGGAGGCGCGTGTCGCCATCGGGCGCATGCAGGTCGAATTGGGGCCGCACGCCCCGCCCCCCGCCGCTATGAGTGGGCAAAACCCGAGGGAGGGCCCGATGCCGCAGATCACTGTCGTCTATTGGCGGGACATCCCCGCCCAGGTCATCGCCGGAAGCGGCCGCAGGGCGGCGAAGGTGCAGTTGAGCGAGCGGTTCGAGCAGGCCATCGACCGCGCCGCGATGCGCTCCGGCGCGTCCGAGACCGACGCCTACCTCGCCGATTGGCGTAAGGTGCCCGAGGGCGAGGTCGACGGCGCCGATGCCGAGATCGCCGCCGCGCGCGCCGCCGAGCTGGAGGCCGATTGGAGCCCCGAGCGCCTGAAGGCCGCGGCACTGGCCGGCGGCACCGAGGCGGCCTGATGGCGATCCTCGGCTTCCGCAAGCCCGCGCCCGCGCCCGCCACCGCCGACCCGGTGCTGGCCGAATTCCTCGGCGGCAGTTCCCTCGAGGTGATGCCCCGCACCGCCGATAAGATCGACGATTTCGCCGCGATCCTGCCGCGCGGCACTCGCGTCTACATTGCCCATATCGACGGCACGCCGATCGCGGACATGGTCGCGACCGCCGCGCGCCTGCGCGCCGAGGGCATGGAGCCGATGCCCCATTTCCCGGCCCGCATCATCGCCGATCGCGCAACGCTGGACGACTGGATCGCCCGCTATCGCGGCGAGGCGGACGTGCGCCAGGGCCTGATCCTAGCCGGCGGCGTGGCCGAAGCCGCGGGCGACTACGAGACTTCGATGCAGCTTCTAGGCTCCGGCGCCTTCGACGGGTTCGAGCGTCTTCATGTCGCGGGGCACCCCGAGGGCAACCGCGACATCGACCCCGATGGCAGCGACGCGAACGTGTCCGAGGCGCTGCACTGGAAGACCGCCTTCGCCGAGCGCACGGACGCGAAGATGGCCATCGCCACGCAGTTCTGCTTCGAGGCCGCGCCCGTCATCGCCTGGGCCGACGCGATCCGCGCCGCCGGGGTCGACCTGCCGGTGCATATCGGCGTCGCCGGGCCCGCGAAGCTTCAGACGCTGATCAAGTTCGCCATCGCCTGCGGCGTGGGCCCCAGCCTGCGCGTCCTGCAACGCCGCGCGGCGGACGTGACCAAGCTCCTCTTGCCGTTCGAGCCGACCGAGATCCTGACCGATCTCGCCCGGCACAAGGCCGCCCATCCCGACTTCAATATCGAAGCGGTCCATATCTTCCCGCTGGGCGGGATCAAGACCTCCGCCGATTGGCTGCGGGTTCATGCAAAGGATGAAGAATGACCCGTACGGTTCTGGAATCGAAGACGAAAACCGTCACGATCGGCTTCGACGAGCCGTTCTGCGTGATCGGCGAGCGGATCAACCCGACGGGCCGCAAGAAGCTGGCCGCCGAGCTGGAGCTGGACGATTTCTCGACCGTCGAGCGCGATGCGCTGGAACAGGTTGCCTGCGGCGCGATGGTGCTCGACGTCAATTCGGGCGCGGTCTTCACCAACAAGATGGCCGAGGATCCGCGCTACGCCGACAACAACTTCGTCGAGCCGACGCTGATGAAGGCGCTGGTCGAGCGGGTGCAGGCGCTGGTCGACGTCCCGCTCTGCATCGACAGCTCGGTGCCCGGCGCGCTCGAGAACGGGCTGGCCGCCGCCGAGGGGCGCCCGCTCCTGAACTCGGTCACCGGCGAGGAAGAGCGGCTGGAGATCGTGCTGCCGCTGGTCAAGAAATACAACGTGCCCGTCGTGGCCATCTCGAATGATGACACGGGCATTTCCGAAGACCCCGACATCCGCTTCGCCGTGGCCAAGAAGATCGTCGAGCGGGCCGCGGATTTCGGGATTCCCGCCCATGATATCGTGGTCGATCCGCTGGTGATGCCCATCGGCGCGATGGCCACCGCCGGGCACCAAGTCTTCACGCTTGTCCGACGCCTGCGCGAGGAGCTGGGTGTGAACACGACCTGCGGTGCGTCCAACATCAGCTTCGGGCTGCCCAACCGGCATGGTATCAACGCGGCCTTCCTGCCGATGGCGATCGGTGCTGGCATGACGAGCGCCATCATGAACCCCGTTCGCGCGCAGGAGATGGAGGCCATCAACGCGGCCAACATGCTGATGAACCACGACCCGAACGGGGGCACCTGGATCGGCTTCACGCGGGTGCTCGACGCGGTGCGCGAGGGCGCGAGCTTCCCCGAAGCGGCGCGGGCCGCCCAGTCGGCGGGCGCACGGACCGGCGGGCGCCGGGGTGGGCGTCGTCGGGCCTGATGTTCGGCGATTACCCGATATTCACGCCCGGCGGGGCATCGTTCCGCCATGAACATGCGACCTGCGATTCCCCCGCCTCGCCCCGCCTTTCCCGCCACGACAGCCGCGCCGTGGCTGGCCAAGCTCTTCGGGTCCCGATCCGCGCAGTCGGGGGGCGTGGTGCGACGGTCGACGGCCTGGGTCGAACGGGAAGTGGGGCGCGCGGCCTTCGTGGCCGAGGTGCGTCGGCGCGGCTTTCACATTCTGGAAACCGGCGGGCAGTTCGTGGTGATCTGTCATCGCGGCAGCCTCCGCGTCGTTTGCTGAAGCGATTGTTCGTACGAACAATCGCGAAGATTGTTCGTACGAACAATCTCGGACACGGGGCAGCGGCGTGAAGCTCCACAGCGTCGTCTTCATGCCGTCGGGCAAACGCGGCAGCTTTGCCGCCGGAACGCCCGTCCTGACGGCCGCCCGCCAGCTCAGCGTCGACCTCGACAGCGTCTGCGGCGGTCGCGGCATCTGCTCCAAATGCCAGGTCCAGCCCGGCACCGGCGCCTTCCCGAAGTTGGGCCTGACGGTCGGTCCTGACGCACTCTCGGAGTTCAACGCGGTCGAACGGCGCTACGACGAGAAACGCGGTCTGAAGCCCGGACGCCGTCTCGGGTGCCAAGCCAAGATCCAGGGCGACGCCGTGATCGACGTGCCCGCCGAAAGCCAGGTTCACCGACAGGTGGTCCGCAAGGCCGCGTCCGATCATCCGATCACCATGGATCCGGCCACGCGCCTCCATTTCGTGACCGTCGAGGAGCCGGACATGGACGCGCCCTCCGGCGATCTCGAGCGGTTGCGCACGGCGCTGCGGACGCAATGGGATCTCGACGGTCTCGATATCCCCCTTTCCTTTCTGCGCGGGCTCCAGACGGCGCTGCGCAAGGGCGAGTGGCAGGTCACCGTCGCCGTCGATCACGACAGCGAAAGCGTCACCGCAATCTGGCCGGGCCTGCGCACCGTAGCCCCGCTGGGCCTCGCGATCGACCTCGGCTCGACGACCATTGCGGCCCATCTCTGCGACCTCGGCGACGGGCGTGTGCTGGCGTCGGGCGGCGTCATGAACCCGCAGATCCGCTTTGGCGAGGACCTGATGAGTCGGGTCAGCTATGCGATGATGAACACCGGTGGCGATGTCGAGATGACGTGGGCCGTGCGGGCGGCGCTGGATGCGCTGGCGCTCGAACTGGTTGCCGAGGCGGGCGTAGCAGCGGGCGACGTGCTCGAGGCGGTGATCGTCTGCAATCCGGTCATGCATCACCTCCTGATCGGCGTCGATCCGGTCGAACTGGGGCAAGCGCCCTTCGCGCTCGCCACCTCCGACGCGCTGCGGCTGGCCGCGTCCGAGGTCGGGCTTGCGTCGATCGGAGCGGGCGCGCGGGCCTATATCCTGCCCTGCATTGCGGGTCATGTCGGTGCGGATGCGGCGGCGGTGGCGCTGGCGCAAGCGCCTGATGAAGCGGAGGCGATGACGCTGATCGTCGATGTCGGCACCAATGCCGAGCTGATTCTGGGTAATCGCGACCGCATCCTGGCCTGCTCCTCGCCCACGGGCCCCGCCTTCGAGGGGGCGCAAATCTCGGCAGGGCAGCGCGCGGCGCCAGGCGCCATCGAACGGGTCGAGATCGATCCGGCGACGAAGGAACCCCGGTTCCGCGTCATCGGGAGCGAGCTCTGGTCCGACGATCCGGCCTTCGAGGGCACCGAGATCACGGGCATCTGCGGCTCGGGCATCATCGAGGCGGTGGCCGAGATGCGGATGGCCGGGCTGGTCGATGCAAAGGGCCTGATCGGCTCGGCCGAACAGACCGGCACGGCCCGCGCCATCCCCGAAGGGCGGACGCATGCCTACCTCCTCTGGGAGGGCGAAGACCGGCGGATCGCGGTGACGCAGGGCGACATCCGCGCGATCCAGCTTGCGAAATCGGCGCTCTACGCCGGCGCGCGGCTCCTGATGGACGTGGCCGAGATCGACAGTGTCGAACGGGTGACGCTGGCGGGGGCGTTCGGCGCGCATATCTCGCCCAAGCACGCGATGGTGCTGGGGATGATTCCAGATGCGGCGCTGGACCACGTGACGAGCGCCGGGAACGCGGCAGGGCACGGCGCGCGCATGGCCCTGTGCAACCGGGCCGCGCGCGCGCATGTCGAGGATCTGGTCCGTCGGATCGAGAAGATCGAGACCGCCGTCGCACCGCGCTTCCAGGAGCATTTCGTCAATGCCAACGCGATCCCACATGCAACCGACCCATTCCCCAACCTGATGTCCGAGGTGACGCTGCCGGAAGTCAGCTTCAACGCCGCAACTGAGGGCCGACGCCGCCGCCGCTGACGGGGCTCAGCCCAGCGTAACGACCGCGCCGCCCGCCGTTTCGGCATCGGCGGCATCATGGGTCACCATGAGGATCGGGACACCGGCGGCGCGCGCCCGGTCGAACACGAGCGCACGGGTGCGGGCCCTGAGATCGGCATCGAGCTTGCCGAAGGGTTCGTCGAGAAGGAGTGCTGCTGGCCGCGACAGAAGCACCCGCATCAAGGCCACGCGCGCCGCCTGCCCCCCGGAAAGCGTGGCGGGATCGCGGGGGCCGTAGCCCTCGAGCCCGATCTCGGCCAGCGCGGCGGCGACGGTCTCGCGCCGCGTACTTCGGCCCCCGCCGCGCGGCAGGCCGAAGGCGAGGTTCGCGGCCACGTCGAGATGGGGAAAGAGCAGCGGATCCTGGTAAAGAAGGCCGACATGCCGACGTTCGGGCGGCAGATCGCCGAGGTCGCGCCCGTCGAGAATGGCGCGCCCCGTCGCGGTGAACGGCGCACGCAGGTCGCCCATCACGAATGCCAGAAGCGTCGACTTGCCGACGCCCGACGGCCCCATGACAGTCAGGACTTCGCCCGGCGGAACGGCGGCGTCGATCGCCAGAAGCGGGCGACCGGCGCGGGCGATCCGGACGTCGTCGAGGATCAGCCCGTCAGGCATCGCGCATCCCTCGCCTGTTGCGGAAGACGAGCGCGGGCACCGCGAGCGCCAGCGCGAAGGGTGCGAGTGCCGCGAGGCTCTGGCCGAGGCCCCAGACGCCGATGGCGCGGCGGTCGCCGCCCGCCGCGAGGGCCACGGCCTCGGTCGCGAGGGTCGAGACACGGCCGCCGCCGAGGAGGAGCGTCGGCAGGTATTGCCCGACGCTGACCGCGATGCCCACCGCGGCGGCGGTCAGGACGGGGGCCAGCAGCATCGGTATCCGGATGTGCCAGAGAACGCGGTCGCGCGAGGCGCCAAGCCCGCCCGCGACACGCGCGAGCCGCGTGTCCCAGGCGCGGAAGGGGCCCGACAGGCTGAGAAAGACGTAAGGGATGACGAAGACGATATGGGCCGCAAGGACAGTCGCGATCGGGGGCTGACCGAGCCGAGCCGCAAGGACCTGGAGCCCCGGCAGGAAGGCGACCTGCGGAATGAGAAGCGGCAGGTAGAGGAGCCAGATCGCGCGCTGATCGGGGGTGAGGCCGAAGCGGTGTTCGGCCTCGAGACAGCCGATAACGAGGATGAGCGAGGCGGCGGTGGCGGCGAGCGCGATCCAGATCGTGGTGCCCGCCGTCGCGGCCATCTCGGGACCGAAGCGCATCCAGCTCCGCGCCGTCAGGGCGTCCGGCGCAAGATCGGGAAAGCGCCATGCCGCCGCGACGGACCAGAGTGCGAGCGCCCCAAGGCCACCGAGAACGGCGAGGGCCGAGAATGTGCCCAGCGCGAAGCCGGCCGCGCGCGCGGGCGCCTCGGGCAGGCCCCGGCCCGACCAGATCCAACGCCGCCCGAGGGCGGCGACCACCCGCTCCAGCCCCAGCCAGAGCGCGAGGGCGGCGAGCGTGGCGCCGAACTGCACCAGCGCGCCGGCGGCCGCGGTGGCCCGAAGCGCCAGATCCGGGTCCAGCATCCAGCGCGTGACCTGTACCGACAGGGTCGGCGGCGTGTTCGGCCCAAGGATGACCGCCACGTCCACGTTGGTCATGGCATAGACCAGCACCACAAGGACCGGCAGGCGGACCTGCGCATAGAGACCGGGAAAAACCGCCTTGAACCAGCCCGCGACGCGCCCCTGCCCCAGCGCCCGCGCGATCCGCAGGCGTGCGGCGGGGATCTGGGTCTGTGCGGCCAACATCATCAGGAGGAGAAACGGAAGCTCCTTCGCGACGAGGCCCGCCGTCAGCGACAGGCCCCAGCGGTCCTGGAGGATCAGAAGGTCCGGCGGCACCTCCCATCCGAGGGGGATGGCGACCAGCCGCATCAGCCAGCCCGAGGGCGCCACAAGGAACGCGAGCCCGAGGGCGGCGGCGGCGTGGGGCACGGCGAGGAGCGGCGAAAGAAGCCGTTCGAGCCATGCGAAGGCGGGCGTCCCGTGCCAGCCCGCGAGGATCAGCGACGCGATGGCGAGCGCCCCGATGGTCGAGAGGAGGCCAGACGACGCGCTGACGGCCAGCGCGCGCGGCAGACCCGGCCAGTTCAGCACCGCCATCAGCGGACCCGCCGAAGGCCCCTGCCCCGTCGGCCCGTAGCCCAGCGCGGGAAGGACGGTGCCCGCCACGCCCAGAAGGACCGGCCCCGCGAGCACGAGAACCGTTAGGAGGGGAAGCGGGCGCAGCATGGCGGCGCGGACCGGCGCGCGGCCGCTACTGTGCGACGCCGTAGCGGGCGACCCAATCAGCGCTTAGACGGTCGGCCCAGCTCGGGTGCGGCTCGGGCTGGGCGGGGCCGAGCTCGGCCGGCGAGAGCGTCGCGGGGCCGATATCGAGCGCGTCGAAGGCCGCGCGGTCGGCCTCGGAGAGTTTGCCCATGTCGAGGACCGTGCCGTAGCCGAGGATGCTCGGATCCTGCGCGCGAAGCTGTGCGGCGGGCGACAGGACAATGTTCGCGACGACCATCGCGCCCTCCTTGGCCGAGGAGTTGTAGGGGATGGCGAGGAAGCTCGCATTGCCGAGCGTGCCCTTGCGCAGCACCGCCGTGCGCACCGTGTCCGGCAGCTGGAAGTTGGCGATCGCGGTCGACGCCTCGCCCGGCGAGAAGCTGATGGCGAGATCGATCTCGCCATCGTTCATCAGCTGGAGCTGGCGTGGCCCGGTCTGGGGATAGGCGCGCCCTTCGCGCCAAAGGACCGGCGTCAGCGCATCCATGAAGGCCCAGAAGCTGGCCGTGACCGCGTCGTAATCGTCGCCCACCGGGGCCTGCAGCAACGCCGGATCCGCCACGAGGTCGATCAGCATCTGCTTGAGAAAGGTCGTCCCGAGGAAGTCGGGCGGCTGCGGGAAGGTAAAGCGGCCGGGATTCTGGGTGGCGAAGTTCAGGATCTCCTGCGCACTGTCCGGGGCATCGGGAAGGCGGGCGGTGTCGTGGATGAAGACGACCTGCGCCATGGCCCAGGGACTCTCGTAACCTTCGGTTGGGATGGTGAAGTCGACGGTGACGGTCTTGGCCTCGACATCGACGAGCGACCAGTTGGGCAGATCCTCGGCCCAGGGCCCGAAAAGGAGGTCCTGCTCCTTCATGGCGGCGAAGTTGGCGCCGTTGATCCAGATGAGATCGACCGAGCCGCCCTCGTCGCGCCCCGCCTGCCGTTCGGTCAGGACCGCGCCGACGGCATCGCCGGTGTCGGCGAGCTTGACGTGTTCCAGCGTCACGCCTTGTTCGGCGGCCCGGTCCCCGATCCAGGCGATGAAGTCGTTCGTGGTCGTCGAGCCGCCCCAGGCGTGCCAATAGACCGTCTGGCCCTTGGCCGCGGCGGTCACGGCGTCCCAGTCGGCGGGATCGGGATCGGCGAAGGCCGGCAGGGCGGCGAGCGTCAGGGCAGCGGTCAGAAGGCGCATGGAGAGGGTCTTTCAGTCAGGCAGGAGATGGCGCGCATTGAGGACGCGCGCCGTGGCGGTGAAGAGGCACAGCACTCCGAAGGCCCAGGCCAGCGGCGCGAAGTGTTGAGGGAGAAGGCAGAGAAGGACGAAGAAGACGATCGTCTCGGTCCCCTCGAGCAGTCCGGCCGAATAATAGAGCGACTTCTGGCCCTGCGCCTCGGTCGAGATATCGCGCTTGGCGGCCATCGCGGCGAGCCCGAGGAACGAGGTGCCGTTGACGTAGAAGGTCAGCAGAAGGAACGCCGCCGGGAGCGCGTTGGCCGGGTCCATCACGGCGAAGGCGAAGGGCACGGCGCCGTAGAACAGGAAATCGGCCCAGATATCGAGATAGCCGCCGAAATCGGTCTTGCGCGTCGCCCGCGCGACCGCGCCGTCGAGCCCGTCGGCCAGCCGCGACGCCAGAAGCGGCAGGAGCGCCCAACCGGGTGAGCCGAGCGCGATGGTCAGCGCCGCCAGTAGCCCCAGCCCCAGCCCCGCGAGGGTGACGCCGTTCGCCGTCGCGCCCCGTGCCGCCAAGGCATGGCCGAGCCGGTTCAGCGGCGGATCGATCAGGCGGCGGGCACGGGCGTCGAGCATGGGCATTGGTGCCGCGAAATCCCGCCCGCGTGCAAGGCACCTTGCCGTGAGGTTCAGGCCGGCGCGGGGATGGTGCGCGTAGCCACCGCCGCGAGGATCAGGAGCCCGGCCGAGGCGGCCAGCGCCATCGGCAGGCCGCCCCATTGATAGGTCAGCCCCGAGAGGAGCGTGCCCAGAAGCCGTCCGCCCGCATTCGCCATGTAGTAGAAGCCGACATCCATGGTCACGCGCTCGGCCCGCGCGAAGTCGAGGATGAGGAAGGAATGGAGCGACGAGTTGATCGCGAAGACCACGCCGAAGACCAGAAGGCCCGCCATGACGATCCACGTGGCGTCTGGGGCGGCGGCGTTGGTCGCGGCCAGTACGGCGGGGATCACGGCGAGCGCGGCGACCCAGGCCAGCGCGTCCGACGGCGTCCCGCCGCGCACGACGCGCGGGGCGAGCGCCTGCACGCCCCCATAGCCGATGATCCATGTCGCCATGAAGCCGCCGGTCACGAAGAAGGCGGTGCGCGGATCGAGCGTCTGGGCCAGCGTCGCGGCCAGCCAGATCGGGAGGGCGACGACGAACCAGACGTCCCGCGCGGCAAAGAGAAAGAGCCGCGCCGCCGCGAGCCGGTTGATCCTGGGATCGCGGCTGAAGACCTGCGTGAAGCGCGCCGTTGCGTCCCGCGCCGACATGTCCCGCGGCAGGGCGAGGACCACGGCGACGAGGATCGCGGCGAGCCCGGCCGCCATTAGCCAGAGCGCAGGGCCGAAGCCGACCGTCGCCAGAAGCGCGGCGCCGACGAAGAAGCCGAGCCCCTTGATCGCGTTCTTCGACCCGGTCAGTACCGCGACCCAGCGAAAGAGCCCGCCTTCAGGGGCCAACAGCTTGACCGCCGACTTGCTGGCCGTCTTGGCGAGGTCCTTGGCCACCCCCGACGCCCCCTGCACCAGCATCACGAAGACGACCGAGGCCGCGACGCTCCAGGCCGGGTCGAGCTGCGTCAATGCCGCGAGCGCCGCGATCTGGAGTGCCAATCCCGCGATCAGGGTCGAGGCCAGCCCGTAGCGCGCCGCGAGCCAGCCCGCCGTCAGGTTGGTGACCACGCCCGCGAGTTCGTAGAGCAGGAAGAGCCACGCGAGTTGCAGCGGAGAGAAGCCGAGGCCGTGGAAATGCAGCAGCACCAGCATCCGCAGCGCGCCGTCGGTCAGCATGAACGCCCAATACGCCGCCGTGACGGCCGCATAGGCGCGCAGCGAGGTCACGCGGCGATCATCCGGGCGATATCGGCCATGCGGACGGCATAGCCGAATTCGTTGTCGTACCAGACATAGAGCTTCAGATGCGTGCCCTGCACGACGCGAGTCGACAGGGCGTCGACGATCGCCGACCGCCGATCGTCTAGGAAGTCGGACGAGACGAGCGGCCGGTCCTCGACCCCGAGGATGCCTGCCATCGGCCCGGCTTCGGCGGCGCGGAAGGCGGCGTGGACCTCGTCGACGGTCACCTCCCGCGCCATCTCAAACGCGCAATCGGTCAGCGACGCATTCAGGAGCGGGACGCGCACGGCATGGCCCGTCAGCCGACCTTCGAGTTCGGGGAAGATCTGCATGATGGCCTTGGCCGACCCGGTGGTCGTCGGGATCAGGTTCATCAGGGCCGACCGGGCCCGGCGCGGGTCCTTGTGCGGCCGGTCGACGATGGTCTGGGTGTTTGTGACGTCGTGGATCGTCGTGAAGCTGCCATGGCGAAGGCCGAAGCTGTCGCGCAGCACCTGCACCACGGGGGCGAGGCAGTTGGTCGTGCAGGACGCCGCCGTCACGATGCGCTGGCTGCCATCCCAGCGGTGGTGATTGACGCCGTAGACGAGGTTCAGCGCGTCGCCGTCCTTGACCGGTGCCGAGACCACGACGTGGCGCACCCGGTCGAGATAGGCGGCGAGCGCAGCACCCGTCTTGAAGGCGCCCGTGCAGTCGAGGACCATGTCGACCCCGTCGAGATCCAGCGCCTCGGGGCGGCGATGCGCCGTCAGCGGCAGCCTGCGGTCGCCCATCACCAGCGCATCGCCCTCCGCGCGGACGGGCGTGGCCCAGCGGCCGTGGACGCTGTCGAATTCCATGAGGAGCGCGTGCTGCTCGGGGTCGTCCGACGCGTCGTTCAGCGCCACGACCTCGATCCCCTGCGGCCGGTCGATCAGCTCGCGCAGCACGAGCTTCCCGATCCGACCCAGCCCGTTCAGCATCACCCGCATGCGACATCCCCTGCTCTGCCCGCGCGCCCGCCGCTAGCGGGACCATATGACGATCTCATGACACTTTCCCCCGCGCGCCCCTGCGTGTAGCCCAGGCCCATTGGAAGCGTGGCCGAGCGGTCGAAGGCACCGGTCTTGAAAACCGGCAGGCGTGAAAGCGTCTCGTGGGTTCGAATCCCACCGCTTCTGCCAGACATCCGGCGACGATGTGTCGATCGACCCGCGCCACGCGGGGGACGCGGCATCCCGACCCCGCCGAACGATATCGGAGACATGCCCGTGCAGCCCCCGCCCATCGCCTACACGAAGCCGTCGATCACCGAGCTCGAGGTCGAATTCGCGACCCATGCCACCCGGACCGGCTGGGGGGCGGATTGCTACGCTTATATCGCGCGGTTCGAACAGGGGTTCGCCGCGCATATCGGGGCCGCCCACGCAATCGCGACGTCCAGTTGTACCGGCGCAATGCAGATGGGGCTTGCGGCGCTCGGAATCGGACCGGGCGACGAGGTCATCCTTGCCGATACGAACTGGATCGCGACGGCCGCTCCGATCGCCCATCTCGGGGCGACGCCGATCTTCGTCGATATCCGCCCGGATACCTGGTGCATCGATCCCGAACGCGCTGCCGCCGCCGTGACGCCGCGCACACGCGCCATCGTCGCCACGCATCTCTACGGCAACCTCTGCGACATGGACGCGCTTCTGGCGCTCGGAGATAAGCACGACATCCCCGTCATCGAGGATGCCGCCGAGGCGATCGGCGCGCAGTATCGCGGACGCGCGGCCGGGAGCATGGGCCGGTTCTCGACCTTCTCGTTCCACGGCACGAAGACGCTGACCACCGGCGAGGGCGGCATGTTTTTGACCTCGGACCCGGAGCTCTACGCGCGCGTGGGCACGCTGGCGAACCACGGGCGGGATCCAGCGCAGACGCGTCAGTTCTGGGCCGATGTGATCGGCTACAAGTTCAAGATGTCCAACGTGCAGGCGGCGATCGGCTGTGCGCAGCTGGAACGGATCGACGACCTGACCCGGCGGAAGCGCGAAATCCTCACCACCTACAAGGGCCGGCTCGGCCATCTTGCCGGTGTCGCGATGAACCCCGAGCCCGATCACGTCGTCAACGGCGCCTGGATGCCAACGGTCGTGTTCGCGCCCGAGACGGGCCTCACGCGCGAGCGGCTTCAGGCGGCCTTCGCGAAGGTCCGGATCGACGCGCGCGTGTTCTTCTGGCCGCTATCCGAGCAGCCGATGTTCACACCGGTTCCCGACAACAGGGTGGCGCGGGACATCTGCGCGCGGGCCATCAACCTGCCCAGCTATCACGACATGACCGCCGAAGAGATCGACCGCGTCTGTGCCGTGATCGAAGGGCTTCTGGCCTAGCCGTCCAGCCAGATCAGCCGCGCGCCCTCGGGCCGCCAGGCACTCGTATCGGCGAGGATCGTGCGGGCGCGGGCCGGGTTCAGGCCGACCACGATCGAGGCGATGTCGGCCGGGCAATCCTCGGGGGTCAGGACGGGCGCTCCCATGTGGTCGTGGCCTTGCAGATAGGGGTTTCGGTCCAGGAAGCAGCGCGGACCGCCCGCGATCCGCGTGGCGATGAGCGTGCCGTAGAACCCGGCGCCGTAGATCGCCACCGGTTCGGCCGGCGCTTCGGTGCGGAGCCGGTGCAGGATCGCGGTCCAGTCGCCGAGAACCGTGCGCAGCGCCCCTGTCTCGCGTGCCGGCACCGTGCCGGGCGTCCCGCCGGTGGCCACGACGATGAACGCACCCGCGAAGCTCGCCTGGTCGAGGCTGTCGATCCGCAAGCCGGCTTCGGTGAAGGCTCGGGTCAGGCTGGCGGCGGTGAAGTGGTTCAGGTGATCGACCACCAGAAGGTCGCCCGTGTTCGAACCGCAATCGGGGACCGATAGGAACAGGCGTCCGCCGGGTGCGAGGCAGCGGGACAGCTCGCGCAGGATTGCCACCGGATCCGGCACGTGCTCGAGGACGAAATGCGCCGTGATCAGATCGAAGCGGTCCGTCCAACCGTCGGGCAAGGCATAGGTCGCCTGCTGGTCCTCGGGTACCCAGCCGGCCCAATGCTCGGTGTAATCGCGGCTGACATCGAAGACATGCGGCCGAAGATCGGACCGCTCGGCCATCAGCCGTTGCAGGGTCGTGGCCTTGCCCGCGCCGAAATCCAGCACCTTGGCCCCGTCGGGAATGTCCAGTCCGGCGACAAGTTCGGCCTGGTAGGCCGTGCGAAACACCTGCTCGCCCGCCGCGTTCTCGTAGAGCTGGTCATGCCCGTCGATATCGAGCGAAATGCGGTACTGCGTGTCGTAGAAATCCGTCAGCTCCGGCAGATCGGGGCTTTGGGCGTGGCCGCAGTTTTCGCAGAGCCACACGCGCGTCGGCAGGTCGAGAACGGTTCGGATCGAGGTCAGCGAAGGGCCCGGATCGTCGAAGTCCGCCGCGCCGAGCGAAGCCGCGCAGACCCGGCAGGACGGCGCGCTCATGCCACCAGCTCCGGCAGGATCGCCTCGAAATCGACGCCTGCCGCAAAGGACCCGGCCCATGCGATCCGGCGGCCAATGGGGTCGTCGAAGTTGAACCAGCGGAACTGCATCGACCAGCGTGGGTGCGACGCGCGGTTCACGCCCGATTGGTGAAGGGTCAGGAAATCCATGGCAATCAGGTCTCCGGGTTCGGTCAGGGGCGCGACCTTGTCATAGGCCGCGACGCGTTCGGCTTCGCGGGCCAGACGCAGCGAATAGGCACCTGTCTTACCCACGCCCCCGTCATCCCGCTCGACCGGGATGATCCCTTCGGCATGCGAGCCGGGGCAGAGTTCGACCGGACCCAGATCGGCGGTGACGGACAGAAGCGGGCTCCAGTAGACGACCCCGTCGACGCTGCGAAGCTGGGCGGGGAATTCCTGATGCCAGAAGGTCTTGAACTTGTCCTCGGAGGGGAAGTCGATCCGGATGCCGTACCCGCCCGCCGCGATGCCCGGGTTGGCGCCGGGCCGAAGGTCTCGAAACAGCGCGTCGTTCTTCTCAAGGGCCACGAGTTGCATGAAAGCCGGGATCTGCTTGACCGCATCGTAGACCCGACCCGCCAACGCCCGATCGGCCCGCGCGATCGCCATGATGCCGTCGGTCATCGCGGCCTCGGGCGTGGCGCAATCGGCGTCGATCCCGTTCTGCGCTGCGATCAGCTCGACGATCCGGCGGATGCCCTGCCGGATCGGCTCGATCTCGGAGGCGACGTCGTAGAACCCGCGGCGGATGCAGTAGCCGTCCGTCTGGAATTGATCGCTCATCAGGGCCTCCTCAGGGTTCACCAAGAAACGTTTGCCAGTCTACGGTCCGGGGCGCCAGATGCGCCGCCCGGTCGACGGCGGGGACATGCGCGATCAGGTCGAGCGCCGTCACGTAGGGTGTGAACGCCCCATGGTCCTGCGGCCAGGGACGGACCGCGTAGTCCATGTAGCGGACGGCGATGCCGGCTGCTTCGAAGGCCGCATGATCGAGATAGTCACGCGCCCCATGTCCCGTGATGTATTCGGTCCCGCCCGCCGCCTGAACGAGCGCCAGCACCCGATCCGATCCGGCGCCGCCAATCCCCATCCCGCTGCTCCGACGGGTGACCCGTGCCGGCAGCCCGATCTCGGTCGCAACCGCTTCGGCACTTGCGATGAGGGTCTCGACCAGCGGGGCGTCCCGCTGCCACGCAAGCATGAACGTCGCCAGCGCATCGGCGCCATGGAGCGCGCGACGCCAGGTGTTCGCCACGAGCGCGCGGTGGGCGTCCCGGACTTCCGGGTCGCTTGCCTCGAGGTCGCGGATCGCCACGCCCCGGCCTTTCCCGACCAGCGGCACCGACATCCATGTTCGACCCGTCGGCGTCTTGACCTGGATCCGGTTGGTGAAACTGCCCTTCGAAAAGATCGCATCGTCGAGCCAGATCATCACATCCGCCAAGGACATCTGCGCCACGAACCCCGGCCACGGGAAATACATCGGCTGGGAGATCACGACGCGGGTCACGCCGGGAGCCGGGGCAGATCGGCTAGAAGGCGCGAGGCGGCGCGGGCATGCGCCTCATCGCAAAAGCCCGGCGTGCACAGCGTGTCGCCTTCGGGGGCACGGTCGAGATCGAACGCCGCCCGTCCAAGCCGCGTCGGATCGACGAGCCCCGCGTCGCACCAGTCGAGAAGCGCGAGCGTCACGACGACCTTCTGTCGATAGGCCAGAGCCTCGCGCCACGCCGCGTCCGCGCGTCGGGGAACCGCCGCAGCCGTCTGCGCGAGGATCGGACCCGTATCCATACCCGCATCGACGACGTGCAGCGTGGCTCCCTGGATCCGCGTGCCCGCCCGCGCCGCGTCGCCGACGCCGTCGAGGCCGGGAAAGGCCGGCAGGAGGGCGGGATGGACGTTGACGACCGGCATCCGGTCGAAGAGTTCGGGACCCACCAGCCGCGCGTAGTGCAGCACCACGACGTCGCAGCCCTCATCGCGGAACCGCTCTGCCGCCGCCTCGGAGAGCGCGGCGCGTGATGCGCCGTCGATCCGTGCGCGCCCAATACCCAGTGCATCCGCCTTGTCCTCTGCACCGCAGGCCCGATCGGTGAGCACGAAGAAGCGGGGGGCCGGCCAACCGGACAGCTCTGCCGCACGCGCGAACGCCGCCCCGCCCGCCGAGAGCAGGAAGCCGACCTTCACGATGCGTCCGGCCCCGCGATGCAGCGAAGATACCCGCCCGGCGAGGACGACAGCACGAGCTTGCCGTTGAGTTCGGCGTCGGGCTCGAACCGGTCCGTTTCGGCGAGGTAGTCGTTGAGCGCGGCCAGTGGCTCGTTCCCCTTGGACCAGTGCTTGGAGCGGTTTGCGGGGGCATCCTCGGCCTCGATATGTCCGACGAGCGTGTCGGCGACCACGAGGAAGCATCCTTTGGTGACCAGCGGCCCGTAGGCCCGGCACTCGGCCAGGACGTGATCGCGGCTGTGATCGCTGTCGAGGACGACCATCACGCGCGCGCCCTCGGGGATTTCGGCACGGACCTTCGCAAGCACGTCGTCATCGGCCGATCCGCCCTCGATCAGCGTCACACGTTTGGCCATCGGATGCGCCTCGATCGACTCGCGATTATGGGCGCGGATGTCGATATCGACGCCGATCACTTGCCCCGTGCCGAGCACTTCGAGGATCGAGGCCATGAACAGGACCGACCCGCCCCGCGCGACACCGGTCTCGATAATGATGTCGGGCTTCGTCTGCCAGATCACTTCCTGCGTGGCGATGACGTCGGCGGGCAGCTGGATGATCGGCACGCCCATCCAGGTCCAGAGGTAGGAGTAGTCGTGCTTGTCGAGCGCGTAGACGAACTCCGTCGAGCGCCGGAACAGCGCCTCGTCCGCGCCGAGGGCACGGGACTTCGCCGCCCTGTTGTCGAGGAACGCCTGCCTGTCGTCGGGATGTGTCATGTCTGGCCTTCCTGTTTTGTCTCGCCTGCGCCGGTCCGTATCGGTGCTTCGTTGCGCCGTCGCGTGTTCGTCCATGCCGCGCCGCGTGCAAGGTCACCGGAAAGGACCGCGCGGTAATCCGCTCCCAGCGCCCGGTCCAGTGCGGCGACCGCCGTCGCGATGGTGTTGACGCCGTCCGCCGCACCGTCGACCCGGATGCTGGCGAGCTTGTCGGCATTCTTGTGCCAGAGCGCGCGCGCCTGCACGAGCCAGCTTCTCGGCCGCGCCCTGGCCATGTCGAGTGCGGCATCGGTGCCGGTCGCCTGTGCGTGGGCGGTCATGACGGCCATCACCTCTTCCGCCGTGTCTGGGTCCTTCTTGCGCAAATCGTTGATGACCGTGCGATACCAATCGACATGCGCGATCCGAACATCCTCGTCCGGGAAATGGAGGCGTAGTGTCTCGAGCGTGCTGAGAAACCCCAGCGGGACCGAACCGGCTAGCGGTATGACGTCCTCGACCGGATCGGCCTGGCTTTCGGCAACGAAGGCCGCATTGGCCGAGGCATCGTGGCTGCCCTCCGCGCGGCCGCGGGCCCCGAAGCTGGTGCCCGTGCTGCGCGTTCCGAACCCGTTGAGCGAGAACGGATGGCGACAATGGAGGAACCGTCCGCCATGCTGGATCGCCCGCATCGACACCCAGGTGTCCGGGCTGCGGGCGAGGATCATCGTTCCATCGGGGGCGGCCAGCGTCTCGCGCAGGAAGCGCCGGGACATGCAGGCATGGTAGATGCCCGGCGCGGGATGGAAGCGGTGCAGCTGGCCACGCGCGAGCATCGTCCGGCGGTCCCCCAGGTCGAGTGGCTCGGGCCCGCCGAAGGTCCGTCCCCGCACCAACCGAAAGCTGCCCGCCTTCGCGCCCCGCCCGAGTGCCGGCCAGCCATAGACCGGATAGTCCCAGCTCAGCCCATCCGGCGCGTCCCGTTCGAGGATCGACAGAAGGTTCGCGAATTGCGCGGGGAGGATGCCGTCATCGTCGCCGAAGACGATCACGTAGTCGCCGCGTGCTTCCTCGAGGGCGAATTCGAAGTTCTGGCGCATCGAGACGCGGCGCCCGGTCGCGATCGCGCGAAATCGCGAGTCGGTCTGTGCGGCGATGATGTCCGGCGTGGCGTCGGTCGACGCATTGTCGCTGACGAGGATCTCGATTTCGCCGTCGGGAATGGCGAGCGCCGTGGCCAGCGCATGCGGCAGATATTCTGCCCGGTCCCTCGTGGGGATGATGACTGAAACGCGCATCCGCCCTCCTCCTCTACATGACCGCAGGGGATAGGCGCCGGGCCGATCCCGCACGACAGGTCCAGCGTGTCGTATCGACCCGGAACCATGCGCATTGCGAGATGCGGCCGAGTGCGGCCTCGACACAGATCCCTGTCAACAGCGCCCGCCTCACTCGAGCACCTGCAACGACGGGATCGCGGTGACGAAGCGGGTGCCGGCGGCTTCGAGGTCGGCGAGCTGGGCCCGGATCTCGCGTGTCAGGTTCCAGGGCAGGATCAGGATGTAATCCGGCCGATCCTCGCGCAGGGCGGATGGCGCGCGGATGGGGATGTGGCTGCCGGGAAGGAGGCGTCCGATCTTTGACGGGGCGGCGTCGCAGACGAAAGAGAGAAGATCGGGGCGGATGCCCGCGTAGTTCAGGAGCGTGTTGCCCTTGGCCGCCGCGCCGTAGCCCGCAACCCGCGCGCCCTCGGCCCGAGCGTCCAGAAGGAAGCGCAGGACGCCGTCCTTGATCGCGTCGGCGCGGGATTGGAAGGCGGCGTAGAAGGCATCGGTGTCGATCCCCGCCTCCGCCTCGGTCGCGCGCATCGCGGCGACGGACGGTCCGTCGGCATGGGCCGCGCCCGCGTCGCAGGCATAGATGCGCAGACTGCCGCCATGGGTGTCGAGCGTCTCGACATCGAAGACCCGCAGACCTTCCGCGCCGAGGATGCGCTCGACCGCGAAGAGCGAGAGATAGGAGAAGTGCTCGTGGTAGATCGTGTCGAACTGGGCCTCGGCCACGAGGCGCAGCAGGTGCGGGAATTCCAGCGTGACGACGCCGTCCGGTTTCAGCGCCGTGCGCAGACCGGCGGTGAAGTCGTTGATGTCCGGGACATGGGCGAAGACGTTATTGCCCGCGATCAGGTCGGCGGGTTCGAGCGTCTTCGCCAGCGCTTCGCCGAAGAACGCCTGCTCGACGGGGATGCCGAGGGCGCGGGCGGCGTCGGCGGTGCCTTCGGTCGGCTCGACGCCGAGGCAGGGGATGCCGGCTTCGACGAAGTTCCGCAAAAGATAGCCGTCATTCGAGGCCACTTCGATCACGTGGCTGTCGGCCCCGAGACCGAGGCGTTCGGTGATCATGGCCGCGTAGCGCGCGGCATGGTCCAGCCAGCTTTGCGAGGTCGAGGAGAAATAGGCGTAGTCGTCCGAGAAGAGTGCGTCGGCCTCGGCGAAATCCTCGGTCTGCACGAGGCGGCAGGTCCCGCAGGCCAGCACGCGCAGGGGATAGGTCACCTCGGGGCGCGAGAGGTCCGCGGGGTCGAGATACGCGTTCGAGGGCGGCGCGAAGCCGAGGTCGACGAACGGGATTTCGAGCGGCGCGCCGCAATGGCGGCAGGGTTGGGTCATAGCGGATCGACCTCGGCGAGCGGTGGCAGGTTGCGGTCGCGGTCCGAGCGCATCGCGGGCGGCAGGGGCCAGTCAAGACCGAGCGCGGGGTCGAGCGCGTCGACGCCGCCCTCGTGATCGGGGGCGTACCGTGCGGAATGGAGGTACTGCAGCTCCACATCCGTGGTGAGCGTCTGGAACCCGTGGGCCACGCCCGGCGGCACATAGACGGAATTGCGGTCTTCCGCATCGAGGGTGATTGCCGCGTGCCGCCCGAAGGTCGCGGACCCGGACCGCAGGTCGAGGATGACGTCATGCGCCCGCCCCTTCAGGCAGCGGACGAGCTTGGCTTCGGGCACGGGACCGGCCTGGAAGTGCAGGCCCCGGATGGTGCCCTGCCCGATCGTCACCGAGACATTCATCTGGACCCAGTCCGTCACCAGCCCCTCGGCGCCGAACTCGTCGTCGCAATAGACCCGCGAGAAGAGCCCGCGCGCGTCGCGCCGGGGCTCCAGCCGGACCTCGAAGGCGCCAGCGATGGGGAGCGGGTCGAAAATCATGCGGCCTCGAACGCGCTGATCTGCGCGCGGGTCTCGGTGGCGGGGTCCGCGCCCTCGTGGACGGCGCGATACCAGCCGACGGTGCGCGCGATCGTCTCCGCAAAGTCCCAGCGCGGCGCGACCCCCAGAAGGCGCCGCGCCTTGGACGGATCGAGCGACAGGAAGCCCGCCTCGTGCGGGGCATCGGGATCGGGCGTCTCGGCCCAGTCACCGGGCCAGTGCCGCAGCGCCTCGGTCACGACGTCGCGGACGGGGCGGATCTCGGCGGGATCGGGTCCGAAGTTGAAAGCGCTCGCGATTTCGGGGGCGTCCGTCGTCCAGAGGGTTTCTGCCAATGCGAGATAGCCGGCCAGCGGCTCCAGCACATGCTGCCACGGTCGCACGGCGGCGGCGTTGCGCACCTCGACGGGACGCCCGGCGGCCAGTGCCCGTGCGATGTCGGGGACGATCCGGTTGCGCGCCCAGTCGCCGCCGCCGACCACGTTGCCCGCCCGCGCCGACGCGATGCGAAGACCACCCTCGCCCGGAAAAGCCCGCCGCCAGCTTGCGACCGCGATCTCCATCGCGGCCTTGCTGGCGCTGTAGGGATCGTGGCCCCCGAGCGGATCGCCCTCAAGAAAGGCGCGCCCGTCCTCGGGGTTCTCGTAGACCTTGTCCGTGGTGACCATCACGGCGGCGCAGCGGTCATCGAGCCCCCGCAACGCCTCGAGCAGGTGGGCGGTGCCCATGACATTGGTCTGCCACGTTCGCAGCGGGTCGTCATAGCCATCGAGAACGAGCGATTGCGCGGCAAGGTGGAAGACGATCTCGGGGCGCGCATCGTCGACATGGGCGGCCAGCGCGCCCGCGTCACGTATGTCGCAGATACGGTGGTCCACGAGGTCGGCCATTCCGAGCTGATCGAAGAGGTTCGGCGCACCGTCGGGGGGCAGCGCCAGCCCGGTGACGCGCGCGCCGCGCCGCGACAGCCAGAACGCGAGCCAGGCGCCCTTGAAGCCTGTATGCCCCGTCACGAGGACGCGGCGATCCTGCCAGAACGTCGTCACGCCCAGGTCTTCCACGGGGCGTCGCCCCGCGCCCAGAGGTCTTCGAGGTGGTTGCGGTCGCGCAGCGTATCCATGGCCTGCCAGAAGCCGCCATGACGCCAGACCGAAAGCTCTCCATCCGCGGCGAGCCCCTCGAGCGGGCCCTTTTCGAAGACGCATTGGTCGCCGTCGAGACGCGCGAAGATCGACGGGTTGCAGACGAAGAAGCCGCCGCTGATCCAGCGCCCGTCGCCCTCGGGCTTCTCTTGGAACCGCGCGACGCGCATCCCGTCGAGGACCAGCGCGCCGAACCGGCCGGCGGGCTGCATCGCCGTGACCGTCGCCTCGCAGCCCTCGGTCCGGTGATGCGCGATCAGCGCGGCGATATCCACATCACCGACACCGTCGCCATAGGTCAGGCAGAACGGCCCATCGACATATTCGCGGATCCGCGCGATGCGACCGCCGGTCTGCGTCAGCTCGCCGGTGTCGATCAGCGTGACCTTCCAGTTCTCGGCCCGCTGGCGATGGACATGGCTCGTATTTGCCCCCAGGTCGAAGGTGACGTCGGACATGTGCATGAAGTAATTGGCGAAATACTCCTTGATCGCATAGCCCTTGTAGCCACAGCAGATAACGAAATCGTCGATGCCGTACTGGCTGTAATGCTTCATGATGTGCCACAGGATCGGTCGCCCGCCGATCTCGATCATTGGCTTGGGCTTGAGGTGGGATTCCTCGCTGATCCGTGTCCCGAGACCGCCCGCAAGAATGACTGCCTTCATGTCGCGTGCCCCTCCCGGGCGGGTTCAGTCGTGCCGCATCGGCCACCCCGTCCGGCTTCGGGTCTATGCGCATCGCCGCGCGGCGGAAAGGGCGGCTGCGACATTCTGACCGATGCGGGCGCCTGTCGGCCGGTCTTTGGGCTCAGGCCTCCAAGGTGATCGAGATGCGCCGGTTCGACTTTCCCTTGTTCTCGATCTTGCCGACATGCACGGACCGGATCTCGCCGGTGCTGCGGACATGGGTGCCGCCGCAGGGCTGCAGGTCGACGGGGTCGGCGCCTGAGCCGATGCGGACCAGGCGAATGTGGCCCGCCCCGCGCGGTGGCTTGACGGTAAGCGTCTTGACCAGCGCCGGGTTGGCGTCGAGCTCGGCCTCGGTGATCCATTCATCGGTGACAGGGCTGTCGGCTGAAACGAGTTGCCCGAGACGGGCCTGGATGAACTCGCGGTCGTGGATCACCTCGGGCATGTCGAAGTCGAGGCGCGACTTCTCGGCCCCGATCTGACCGCCGGTTACCGGCAGAGGCACGACGACGGACAGAAGATGCAACGCCGTGTGCATCCGCATGAACCGGTAGCGGCGGTCCCAGTCGATCCGGGTCTCGACCGTGGCGCCGACGGGCGGCAGCGGGGCTTCTTCGGCGGGGACGAGGACGAGCGTGCCGTCGGGCGCCTTGACCGCGCCCGCGATCTCGGTCCGGCCGCCCGACCAGCGCAGCGCGCCGCTGTCGCCCGGCTGCCCGCCGCCCTTGGGGTAGAAGATAGACCGGTCGAGCACGATGCCGCCTTCGGGCGTGACGCCCGTGACCACGGCCTCGACGGTCTTGAGATAGGGATCGGTGCGAAAGAGCGGCTCGGTCATGGGGTCTCCGGTCGGGGGGCTCGCAGGGCCTCGGGGTTGCGCAGCCAGACATCGCGCTGCGCGAAGGGGATCTCGATGCCTTCGGCGGCGAAGCGCTCGGCGATCTGGTGGTTCAACTCGGTGCGCGTGACGACGATCCAGAGGATGTCGCGCAGCACGACCCGCATCTGGAAATCGAGGCTGTCGGCGCCGAACCCCTCGAACGAGATCAGCGGCGGGGGATTCAGGACGACCATCGGATGCGCTTCGGCGATCTCGCGCAGGATGGCTTCGATCTTCCGCGTGTCGGTGCCATAGGCCACGCCGACCGGGACGATGAGGCGGCCCGAGGAGTTACCGAGCGTGTAGTTGGTCACCACGCCCGAGATGAGGTCCGCGTTGGGAATGATGACGTCCTGGCGGTCGAAGGTCTCGATCCGGGTCGAGCGGACGGAGATCTGGCGCACGAAGCCGTGGGTCCCGTTGACGTCGATCCAGTCGCCTAGCTTGATGGGGCGCTCGATCAGCAGGATGATGCCGGAGACGAAGTTCTGCACGATCGTCTGGAGGCCGAAGCCCACCCCGACCGAGAGCGCGCCCGCGACGATCGCGAGACCGCCGAGGTTGATCCCGGCCGCCGTGATCGCGAGCAGCGCGGCAAGCGTGATCCCGACATAACCGGTGCCCGACAGGATCGCGTTGGTGCCGCCGGTGTCGAGCCGCGTCTTCGGCAGAACCGAGCGTCCGAGCACGGCCTTGACCGCCCGCGTCACGAGATAGCCGATGGTGAAGACGAGGGCGAAGGTCAGGAAGTTCGCGGGCGAGATCTGGGTATCGCCCAGCGAGAAGCCCCGCAGGAAGGTCTGCCACCATTCGGTCAGAGTCGAGAAGCGCACGCCCCAGATCAGCGCGAGGATCGGCAGCGCGGCCACGGCGAGGGCGAAACCCACGAGCGTCGGCAACAGCGCCTCCTCGCCCGCGTCGGGGCGGCGGCGGATCGCGGCGTAGATGTCGAAGATCGCGCGCTGCGCCGTCCCGAGCACGGTCAGGAGGGCCAGCGACAGAACCGTCGACCAGAGGAGCGCGATGCCCAGTTCCACGAAGCCGAGCCCCGCGGCGATGGGCGCGACGATGGCGACGACCAGAAGGCCCCGCGCGAGAATGCTGAGGGGCCGCGCCCAGAAGCCCTCCTCGCTCTCGGTGTCGCTGCGCAGGACGCGCAGCTCCGACAGGAGGAGTTGGCCTAGCCGCAAGAGCGTGAGGCCCGCGACGACCAGAAGGGCGAAATGCAGCACGCCCAGATGGTCGGTGAGCGACAGCGACGACTCGACCGAGACCGACAGCGCGAAGAGGATGCCGAGGACGAGGACATGGAGCCGACCTTCGCGGCGGCGCGCCACCGGGATCGGCAGGAGCGTGGGGCTCGTCTCGCGCGGGGGGAATGCCTGAAGACCCAGCCAGTGCGAGCCGAAGATCACGAGCCCGACGACCGGCAGAAGGAACGAGAAGGTCGCCGCACCCGGCCCCGCGACGCCCAGCAGCACCAGGATGCGCGTGACGACGACGAGGCCGATCACCGGCAGCACGGTGCGCGCCAGCGAGATGGCGATGAGGCCGAGGCGGGCGCCGGGGCTCGTGGCCTCGTGGCGAGCGATGCGGTCGCGCAAGCGGCCCAGCCAGACCCGCGAGCGCCAGAGGAGCATCACCGCGATGAAGACCAGGATCCCGAGCTGAACCCCGCGCCCCATCCAGACGGCGCGCTCGGTCGGGGTGACGAAGGGCGCGGCGAGTTCGTCGCCGACGCTGCGGATCGCGGCCCCGAGTGCCGCGATGGCGGGCGGCCAGCGCGCCGGATTGATGGGCGGCGAGACCTGCGCCAACAGCTCCTCGGTGCGGCCCGCGTCGATCAGCGTATCGGTTTCTCGCACCAGCCCGTCGGCGCGCGAGAACGCGGCCTGCGCCTCGCGGACGGGGGCCAGAAGCGTGTCGAGCCGACCTTCGAGGTCGGCGCGCTGATCGGCGATCTCGGGCGCCTCGGTTTCGCCCTCGGCCGGCGGTTCGCCCAGCGCGGCGATCTGGGCGCGCAGCGTTTCGATGCGGGTGGCGTTCGCGCCGGTGGCCGCGTCGAAGCGGCCGCGCCAGTCGACCAGCTCCGAGCGAAGGACGGCCAAAGCCTCGGGCGCCGCGCGGCCCGCCTCGAGGACGGTCTCGGCCCGCTCGGCCAGTTCGATCCACTCGGGATCGAGCGCAATCGGGGTCTCTTGTGCCGCTGCCGCCGTCCAGACGAGGACGGCCAGCACGAGCCCGGCGAGCGCGCGGATCATTCGAAGACCGTCGGCACCTCGCGCGACGGGCCGTCCAGCCAGTCGGGCACCGGAAGATCCTTGGACCGCAGGAATTCGGGGTTCCAGAGCTTCGACTGGTAGCGCGTGCCGTAGTCGCAGAGGATCGTCACGATCCTGTGCCCCGGCCCCATCTCCCGCGCCATCTTGACCGCGCCGCCGATATTCACCCCGGTCGAGCCGCCCATGCAGAGGCCCTCGTCGCGCAGCAGGTCGAACACGATGGGCAGCGCCTCCTCATCGGTGACCTGGCAGACGAAATCGGGCGTGAAGCCCTCCAGGTTGGCCGTGATGCGCCCCTGCCCGATCCCTTCCGAGATCGACCCGCCCTCAGATTTCATCTCGCCATGTTCGTAGAAATTGTAGAGCGCGGCACCCATCGGATCGGCGAGGCCCACCTTCACGCCCTTGGGTTGCAGGACCTCGGCCACGCCCGCGACGGTCCCGCCCGATCCGGCGGCGCAGATGAACCCGTCGATCTTTCCGCCCGTCTGGTCCCAGATTTCCGGCGCGGTCGTCTCGACATGGGCCTGCCGATTGGCGGTGTTGTCGAACTGGTTGGCCCAGATCGCGCCATTGGGCTCGGACCGGGCCAGCGCCTCGGCCAGGCGACCGGAATAGCGGACATAGTTGTTCGGGTCGCGGTAGGGCTTGGCGGGCACCTCGACCAGCGTCGCGCCCGCGAGGCGCAGCATGTCCTTCTTTTCCTGGCTCTGGGTCTCGGGGATGACGATGACCGTCTTGAAGCCCATCGACGCGCCCACGAGGCTGAGGCCGATCCCGGTATTGCCCGCGGTCCCTTCGACGATCGTGCCGCCGGGCTTCAGGTCACCCCGCGCGATGGCGTCGCGGATGATGAAGAGCGCCGCGCGATCCTTGACCGACTGGCCGGGATTCATGAACTCCGCCTTGCCCAGGATCTCGCAGCCCGTCGCCTCGGAGACGGCGTTCAGGCGGATGAGCGGCGTGTTCCCGATCGCGTCGGCAAGGTTCTTGTGGATGGTCACGGGCGCGCCCCCTCTGGTTCTCCCAACGGTCTAGACCCGCCCCCCGCCGCCTTCAATGCGCATGCGCCCGCGCGTGGGCGCGCCGGAGTGCGATCCACTGCGCCGAGATGACCAGCGGCGCGTTCGCCGCCTCGCCCGACGCCACCATCTCGATCAGGTCGTCGACAGGGACGATATGGGTGCGGATATCCTCCTGCTCGGCCTCGAGCCCGTGCAGTCCCGCCGCATCCTCCGGCAAATCGCATCGCGCGACGTAGCTGTAGAGGATCTGCGCGAGGCCGCCGGGGCTGGGGTAGTAGCGCGACACGAGGTGCAGGTCCTCGGGCCGCGCGACCAGCCCCGCCTCCTCGGTCAGCTCGCGCAGGGCCGAGGCCTCGGGCGTCTCGCCCGCATCGACCAGCCCCGCGACCGGCTCAAGCAACCAGGGATACGGGTCGCCCTTGGCCAGCGCGCCCATGCGGATCTGCTCGACCACGAGGACGCAATCGCGCACCGAGTCCCATGGCAGGACGGTCGCGGCATCGGTGACGTTCGAGACGACGCGCCCGATCGGGCCGGAGCGTCCGCCGTCGAAGCGGGGATGGTCGATGGACCACTCCTCGACCCGGTGGAAGCCCTCGTAGACGTAATCGGTCGCCAGAATGCGCAGGTCGCTGGCCCGCCCTTCCTGCCCGACGGTGCGCGTACGGCGGTCGCGGGCGGCGAGGTCCATTGCATGGGCGCGGGCCTGGATGACGCCGCGCATGGCGGCGACCTCGGCCGGTGTCAGGCGGTCCATGGCGCGCATCACCTCGGCGGCGGCACGGCGGGTGCGCCCTCCATGCGCCGCACGCCAGCCCTCGAGATCCCATGCGATCCCGGATCCGGCATCGTCGGTGCGGTAGACCCGGGCGTCGGTGCCGTCGATCTCGATCGTCTCGGGGCGGCAATCGAAGGCGGTCTCGTACCAGTCGAGCCGGGCCACGGTCGCGCGGTCGAGCGGTTCGGTCAGAAGGGCGTCGGTGCCAGCGCCTGGCACGAGGACGGGCCAGTCCCCGGCAGCCGCCCGCTCGACCGCGAACCCGGGCAGCGTGACGGGCGTGCAGGCGACAGTGCGGCCCGCGACGACTTCCAGAAGGGATATCCAGCGCAACGTGCCGAACAGCACGTAGCGCGTCATCGTGCGATGCGGCCCACGAGACCTGCGATCAGGCCGATCGCGGCCGATCCCGCGAAGGCCACGACGAGGAGCAGCGGGTTCGCCGCGAGCTTGGCGTCGGCGACCGCGTATTCCATCCACGCCTCAGCGGCGAGCCCGACCTCGGTGTATTTCGAGGACAGGCTTTCCTCGAGCGTGGCATAGGCCGAATGCAGCGCGAAGGTCAGAAGGAACATGATGACCGCGCCGCCGATCCCGGCCGTGATGCAGTAGGCGAGCCGGTTGCCGCGCCCCATCGGCCCGGTCGCGGTGCGGCCAATATACTTCCACCCGACCACGAGGCCGCCCGCCGCGAGGATCTCGCGGAACCAGCCGATCCGCGCCCCCTCGGGCATCGACTCGGTCCACAGCAGATGCCCGCAATACCAGCAGAGACCGGCAAAGAGCAGAGCGGCGACCAGCTTGGCGGGGGTGGGCATCAGGCGGGCTTTCGGACGGTCATCTGGATCACGTCGCACATTCCGTATTCGAACGCGCCCGCGCAACCCGTCAGATAGAGGTTCCACATCCGGCGGAAGCGCTCGTCGAAACCCAGGGGCGCGACCTCGTCCCAGCGGGCGTTAAAGCGGTCGAACCAGCGGCGGAGCGTGATCGAGTAGTCCTTGGCCAGCGTGATCGAGCTGCCCTCCTCGAGCCCGGCGCGTGCCACTTCCTGCGTGAGGCCCGCAGGCGACGGCAGCATGCCGCCGGGGAAGATGTACTTCTGGATGAAGTCGACCTGCTTGGAATAGATCGGCCAACGGCGGTCCGGCACGGTAATGATCTGTAGCGATGCCTGACGCCCGGGGTTCAGCCGCTCGCGCAGGGTGTCGAAATAGACCGGCCAGTATTTCTGGCCCACCGCCTCGAACATCTCGATCGAGGCGATGCCGTCGAAGGTACCAGTCTCGTCGCGGTAGTCCTGAAGCTTCAGCTCGACCTTGTCGGACAGGCCCGCCCGCGCCATCCGATCGTTGGCATAAGCCAGCTGTTCCTTCGACAGCGTCAGCCCCGTGACCCGCAGCCCCCGCTCGCGCGCGGCGTATTCGGCGAAGCCGCCCCAGCCGCAGCCGATCTCGAGGACATGGTCGCCCGGCGAGACGTCCATCCGGTCCACGATAGACGCGTATTTCGCGATCTGCGCGGCCTCCAGATCCTCCTGCCCCGTGGCGAAGATGCCCGAGGAATAGGTCATCGTCTCGTCCAGCCAGAGCCCGTAGAAGTCGTTACCCAGATCGTAATGCGCCGCGATGTTGCGCTTGGCCTGGACCTTGGTGTTGCGTCGCAGGAAGGCGCGCAACTTCTCGAACGCCTGCACGAGGGCGAGACCCGGAAACTGCTGGATCAGCGCGTCGCCTTCCTTGTTGATGTAGTCGAACACGGCCTGCAGGTCGGGCGTGATCCACTGCCCGTCCATGAAGCTCTCCATGAAGCCGATATCGCCATCACGCACGAGACGGCCGAACACCTCCGGGTCGCGCACCTCGATCTCGGCGACGGGACCGGGGGCGGCCCCCTGGTGGCGGAAGCGGCGACCGTCGGGCAGTGTGACGTCGATGCGACCGGACCGGGCCCCCTTGGCCATCTCGAAGACGCGGCGGAAGTAGCGCGGCAGATCGGCCTGCCCCTCGGTCGAATTCAATGCGTCCATACGTCCCCCGGAACCTTGGCCCGATTGAAACCATCCCCGCCCCCCCGTTTACAAGGGAAAAGCCGCCCCCCGGCCGCCCCGGCCGCATGACGCAGGGTCAGGCGGCGGTGTTGCGCATCTTGTAGGCGTCGAGCGCGCGCTGCCGTCCCTCGCCCAGATCGACGATCGGCACGCCGCGCCCATCCGACCCCGGCGCGAGGTCCCAGGCCCGCGGCACGGCGTCGAACCAGCCCGCGGCCCCCTCGCCCGACAGCCAGCGCGCGCGGTAGGCGCCCTTGGGGTCGAACCTCTCGGCCTGCGTGTCTGGATTGAAGATCCGGAAGAAGGGCGACGCGTCTGGGCCCGACCCGGCCACCCATTGCCATCCCATCGCGTTGGACGCCGGGTCCCAGTCCACGAGGCAGTCGGCGAACCATTCGCAGCCGACCCGCCAATGTGTCATCAGGTGCTTGGTCAGCAGCGACGCGGTGAGCATCCGGGCACGGTTGTGCATGGTGCCGGTGACGTAGAGTTCGCGCATGGCGGCGTCGACGATGTCGATACCCGTCGCCGCGCGCCGCCAGGCCTGCGCGTCCGCGTTGTCGTCCCGCCACGGAAAGGCGTCCCAGTCGGGCTTCCAGTTCTCGGTCGTCAGGCGGGGCGTGTGATAGGCGAGGTGATGGGCGAAGTCGCGCCAGACGACCTCCTTCAGGAACACCTCCGCGTCGCCCACCCCGTCCTGCAAGGCGCGCCAGCCCGCGAACCAGCACTCCCGCGCGCTGATCTCGCCGTAGGTGAGGTTCTCCGACAGGCCGGAGGTGCCGGCTTCGGCCAGCATGTCGCGGGCGCGGGCGTAGCCTTCGAGCCGTGTCTCGATGAAGTCGACGAGGCGGTCGCGCGCGGCCAGCTCGCCCACATGCAGGTGCGGGCGCACGACATCGGCGCCACGCCGCATCGCGCGCGCCATGTCCCACCCGGCGAGGTCCTCGCCCGCAGGCCACGTCTTCGGGGCCGTCAGCGCCTCGACCGGGGCCAGCGGCGGGTCGAGATCGCGGTCTCGGACGTTCTTCCAGAAGGGCGTGTAGACGCGGTAATAGCCGCCCGTCCCCGTCTCGACCGTCCAGGGCTCGAAGAGGACATGGCCGCGGAACGACCGGGCCTCCAGCCCGTCGCCGCGCAGCGCTTCCTTGACCCCGGTGTCCCGCGCCCGCTCGTCAGCGACATAGAGCCGGTTCCAGATCACGGTGTCGGCGCCCGTCTCGGCCACGAGCGCGCGCAGCACGTCCAACGCGGGGCCACGGCGGAAAACGAGGCGCGACCCGATCCCTTCCAGCCGCTCCGCGAAACTCTCCAGTCCCAGACCGAGACGCCAGCGCGGCGCGGCCCCCCAGGTCTCGACCACCTCGTCATGGATGAAGACCGGGATCACCGGGCGGCCCTGCTCGGCGGCCCAGGCCATCGCGGGGTTGTCGGTCAGGCGAAGGTCGCGGCGGTGCCACAGGAGGATCGGTTTCGTCATGCCGGTCGATCTGGATCACGGGGATGCCGCGTCAAACGAAAACGGGGGCCCGAAGGCCCCCGCATCGATGGATCGTCGCGACCCTATTCGGCGGCGACGGCTTCCTTTTTCTTGACCATCTGGCGCTCCGAGCGGAGCCCCATGAAGATCGAGACGCACATCACGACCAATACGGCGCAGAACAGAAGGCCGGTCGAGATGACCATGGCCTGCAGGCTCTGCAATCCGGCCGTGCCCGCCGCACCCAGCAGAAGGACGGCCGCGACCGCGCCTTCGAAGATGCACCAGAACACGCGCTGGATGACGGGCGCGTCGACCTTGCCGCCTGCCGTGATCGTGTCGATCACGAGCGAGCCCGAGTCCGACGAGGTGACGAAGAACACGATCACGAGGATGACCGCGAGGGTCGAGGTGATCGCCGCCAGCGGCAGCTCGCCCAGCATCGCATAGAGCGCGATCTCGGGCTTGTAGGACGCGATGACGTTCTGGAACACGCCGCTCTCGGAGGCGCCGGTGACGACCTGGCTGATCGCCGTGCCGCCGAAGGTCGCCATCCAGAGGACGCAGACCAGCGACGGGATCAGCAGCACGCAGACGATGAACTCGCGCACCGTCCGGCCCCGCGAAACGCGGGCGATGAACATGCCGACGAAGGGGGACCAACTGATCCACCAGGCCCAGTAGAAGGTCGTCCAGCCATGCAGGAAGCCCGTGTCGTCGCGCCCGATCGGGTTCGACAGCGGCACGATATTCGCCGCGTAGGCCGCCAGCCCGCCGAAGAAATCGGCCAGGATGTCGCCGGTCGGGCCGACGAAGAACACGAAGAACAGCAGGAGGCCCGCGAGAACCATGTTGATCTCGGAGAGGACCTTCACGCCGCCATCGAGGCCGCGCACGACCGAGATGAGAGCGAGGACCGTGATGCCCGCGATGATCAGCGCGAGGAGCACCGAGCTGTCGTTGGCCGTCTCGACGTTGCCCCAGAGGAAGCCCGCGAAGTTGCGCGTGCCGTCCTCGGGGATGCCGGAGCCGAATACCTCGGTCAGGCCGGATGCGACCTGCGTGGCGCCGATCCCCAGCGATGTGGCGAGGCCGAACAGCGTCGCGAAAGCCGCGATGGTGTCGATGGCGTTGCCCCAGAAGCCCCAGATCCGCTCACCCAGGAGCGGGTAGAACGCCGAGCGCAGCGTCAGCGGCAGGCCCTTGTTGTAGGCAAAAAGCGCCAGAGCCAGCGCGACCACCGCATAGATTGCCCAGGGGTGAAGGCCCCAGTGGAAGATCGTCGCGGCCATCGCGAGAGAGCGGGCCGCCTCGACCGTGGCCGCATCGCCGACCACGCCCTCGGTGATCCCGATCTGGCCGTTCAGCGGCGAGTCGCCCCAGGGTGTGCCGAAGTAATAGACCGGCTCGAGCACGCCGAAGAACATCAGGCCGATGCCCATGCCGGCCGCGAAGAGCATCGCGAACCATGCCGGGTAGGTGTAGTCCGGCGTCGCGTCCGTGCCGCCCAGCCGGACGGAGCCCCAGGGCGTCACGATCAGCAGGAGCGCGAAGATCACGAAGAGGTTCGCCGCCGACAGGAAGAACCAGTCGAAGGTGGATTTCACGTAGTTCCGGATCGCGGTGAAGGTCTCGGCGGACCACTCGGGGGCAATCAGCGCCAGAAGCACGAAGCCGACCACCATGACGCCCGAGATCAGGAAGACGGGGTTGTGGATGTCGAGCGCGAAAGGCCCGATCTTCGTCTCGATATTGTCCTGACCGATCTCGTAATCGGTGTCGATCGGCGCCGCGTGGCCTTCAGGATCCGGTATGCCCGGATCGTCAACCGTGTCGGTCGTCGTCATGTCTGTGTCTCCCTCTGGCCGTTTGGCGGGCCGCCCGAGGGTGGCCCGACTCCACCGTGGGGCCACTCTAGGCGAGCGGGGGGCGAATTGCGACGATTCCGTGACGGGGCGCGGCGTCCGGGTGGATTATTCGCCCCGCACCAGCAGGACGGACCGATCCGAATGCGATGCGAGCCGTCCGCCGTGGGAGGGCCAGACATACTCGGCGATCCCCGGTGCGTGAGTGGCCATCACCACGAGGTCTGCGTCCAGATCGGTGGCCGCGCGCGCCAGCAGGTCGTCGATCTCGGCGCGGGGGTCGTGGCTGGTGATGGGATGCGCGCCCGTCGCCATCCCGTGCGCCCTGGCCTGCCGGTCCGCAAAGTCCCGCAGCACCTCGGCGAAGGCTTCGGGATTGGCGGCCACGTCCGACGGCTGCGGCGCGGTCACCGAGACGAAGGTAACGGTCGCACCGTCCGCCTTGGCCATCGTCGCGGCGGCCGAGACCGCCTTCTCCATCGCCGCCGCGTGATGCAGGTCGACGGGCACCATGATACGTTCGAACATCCTCGGGCCTCCTCTCCGGGGGTGGCCCCGCCCGAAGGGGTCGGGCGGGCGCCACGGGGAAAAGCTAGACCACCGGGTGCGCGGCGGCCTTGACCGAGGACAAACCGGCGATCAGGCGTTCACGTCCACCACGACGCGCCCGCGGACCTGCCCCTCGAGGATGTCGGCCCCGAGCTTCGGCAAATCCTCCAGCGTGGCCTCGACGACCATAGCGTCGAGCTTCTCCATCGGCAGAAGCTCGGCCAGCCGGGTCCAGGCACGGACGCGGTTCTCGTAGGGCTGCATGACGCTGTCGATGCCCAGGAGGTTCACGCCGCGCAGAAGGAACGGGATCACGGTCGCGGGCAGGTTCGCACCGCCGGCGAGGCCCACGGCGGCCACGCTGGCCCCGTATTCCA
Organism: Jannaschia halovivens; assembly: GCF_046452375.1. Classification (NCBI taxonomy): domain Bacteria; kingdom Pseudomonadati; phylum Pseudomonadota; class Alphaproteobacteria; order Rhodobacterales; family Roseobacteraceae; genus Jannaschia; species Jannaschia halovivens. Next base: position 870,747 of record NZ_JBKFDJ010000001.1, read on the forward strand.
TCTGACCCAGCAGGCGCCCCAGCATGGCCCCGCCCACCGCGTCGACGCAGCCGCCCCAGCGCTCGCCCTCGAGCGGGCGCTTGACGGTTTCGGCCAGCTCCTCGCGGGCGATGATCTCGGTGGCACCGAGGCCCTTGAGGTAGTCGGCCTGCTCGGGGCGCCCGGTAACGGCCGCGACCTGACGACCCATCGCCGCCAGGAGCGCCACCGCGACCGAGCCCACGCCGCCCGCGGCCCCCGTCACTAGCACGGGGCCGGCCTTCAGCCCCTGATCTTCCAGCGCCTGTACCGCGAGCATCGAGGTGAAGCCCGCCGTGCCGACCGCCATCGCCTGCCGCGTCGTCAGCCCGTCGGGCAGCGGCACCAGCCAGTCGGCCCGCACGCGCGCCTTCTGGGAATAGCCGCCCCAATGCGCCTCGCCCACGCGCCAGCCGGTCAGCACGACCTTGTCGCCCGCCTTGTAGCGGTTGTCCGATGAACTCTCGACCGTGCCCGCGAAGTCGATGCCCGGCACGTGCGGGTAGTTGCGGACCAGCCCGCCCCCCGGCCCGATGCAAAGCCCGTCCTTGTAGTTGACCGTGGAGTACTCGACCGCGACCGTCACCTCGGTCTCGGGCAGGAGATCGAGGCCGATCTCCTGCACCGCGGCGGACGTCTTTCCGTCCTCGTCCTTCTCGACCACGAGTGCCTTGAACGTCATCTCACATCCTCCCGTTGGGGCGCGTCACGCCCAGAATTTCTCGCGCAGCCGCGCGTCGCGCGGGCCGTCCTGCGTTTCGACCGTCACCTCCGCACCCGCGCCCCAGCGCCGGTCGACCATCCCGATCGCCACGCCGCAGTCGAAGTCGTGCGACCACGCCGCCGAGGTCACGACCCCGATGCGCCGACCGTCCAGCATGATCGGCCAGCGCCGGTCGCATGTCGGCACGGGGGACGAGATCTCGACCGCCATCAGGCGGCGGTCGGAGACGTAGGATTTCAGCGCCGGGCCGCCGATGCAGTCGTAGACCTGCACGTATTTGTCGAGGCCCACGTCGAAGGGCGTATCGAGATCGGTGATGTCGTTGCCGTAGCTGAGCATCCCGCCCTCGATCCGCTCGACGAGGTTGGGACAACCCGCCCGCACGTCGAGGTCGTCCCCCGCCGCGAAAAGCGCATCCCAGAGCGGCATCGCGTCCTCTTCGCGCTCGACATAGATCTCGAAGCCGCCCTGCTTGGAGTAGCCGGTGCGGCTGACGATCATCTCGGTCCCGTTGAAGGGGAACCGGCCGTGGCGGAAGAACTTCAGGTCGCGCACCGCAGGACCAAAGACCCGTCCCGCCAGTTCGTTGGCCAGCGGGCCCTGCACGGCCAACGGCTGGACATCCGCCTCGAAGGCCCGGACGCCGTAGCCCCCCGCCTCGGCCATGCCCTCGATCCAGAGGCGAAGCTCGCCATCGGCCAGGCTGACCCACCAGGTATCGGGCCGGGGCTTGAGCGCGACCGGGTCGTTCAACATGCCGCCGTCATGGTTGCAGATCGGGACGTATGCGCATTGGTTCGGCTGAAGCTGCGACAGGTCGCGGGGCGTCAGGCGCTGCATCAGGGTGTCGGCGTCGGGACCGGTGATCTCGACCTGCCGCTCGACCGCGACATCCCAGACCTGCACCGCGCGCTTGAGATGGGCCGCGTCGATATCGACCCCGTCGAAACAGGCCGGCAGCATCATGCGATTATACACCGTATAGGCCGTGCACCCGGCGGCATCGACGGCATCGGTCCACCACGTCCGGCGAACGCGGTTCGAGCGCGCGAGCGTCGTCATGTGGCGTCCGGCATGAAGCCGAGATCCGTCGTTCCGGTCTCGCCCCCCGCTGCGGTCAGCATCGCGTGGATCTGGCCCCGATGGTGGGTCTGGTGGTTGAAGAAATGGCTGAAGATCAGGGTCTTCGGGCGCGAGACCTCGGCGTTGAGCACGGCCGAGTACCAGGTCACCTCGCCTTCGAGGTCGGAGAGGTCTTTCGCCCAGTCGATGATGGCCGCGTCGATGACGGGACGGCGCGCGGCCCAGTCGGAGACGTCCGCAGCCCAGTCGAGCGAGTCCGGGATCGTTCCGCCGTCGCGCGGCGCGCCGGTAAACCGCGAGAGCCAGATTTCGTCGCCCCAGAGGAGGTGCGACGCCGTCTTGCGGATCGACCCGAAGAAGGCCCCGCGGTCGGCTTCGACCTCGGCCTCGGGCAGCGATGTGACGGCGGGCACCAGCCATTCGTTCTGCCACGCGTTGTAGCGGGCCATCATGCGGACCCAGTCGGGGGTGATCATGGCAGCCTCCTCACCGCGGCACCTCGGGGCCGGACCAGTCGATCTGGCAGATCTCGGCCGAGCGGCCGTCGAAATCCCAGACCCGGCCGAAGGCGCGGACGCGACCCTTGGTGGCGGTGGCGACGGTGATGTCAGGTCCCATCCAGTACTCGGTGTTGGTGGCGACGATATCCTCGTCCTCGCGCTTGCCCTTCACCGGGATCACTTCGCCCTGGATCTTCTTCCCGACCATCAGGCGGCGCGTCTTGCCCTCGGTCTCGTAGCTGATGGTCGCGCGCTCGGCCCCAAGGAACTCCGACACGAGAAGCTTGAAGAGGCCCGTGGTCCCCCGCGCCCGGCCCGAGAAGATCTCGATCAGGCCGAGATAAGCGGCTTGGTCGGCGCGGTCGTCGATGAACGCCGCCGCCTTCCAGTTGCCCCGCGCCATGAGGCCGGGGATTTCCAGCAGGAGACCCACGTTCAGGCCCGACAGGTCGCTGTCGCCGTAATGCCCCTCGTCGATGCGGATGCCCGACCACGCCTGGCAGTAGCCTTCGGTCGGCGCATGCTTGCCCAGCGAGACGACGCAGGGGCAGAAGACCGTGCAATTGCAGTTCAGGATCAGCTCGCCCTTGATGGCCCAAGGGGTCTGCGCGCCGCCGGTCTTGGGCGACATGCGGCTGGAGACGACGGGGGCCGCGATGCGGTCGGGTGCGTTCATGGATCAGGCTCCGATCAGGAAGCCTGCCCCGGCGAGGCAGGCGATTGCGATGGCGACCGGGATCGCGGGACCCCGGCCGAGTTTTTCGAGCGTCATCAGCACCGTCGCCAGCGCCATGAAGGCGAGCGACATCGCGCCCCCGATCAGGCCCAGCGCCATCAGCGCCCAGCAGCAGCCGAGGCAGGTCGCGCCGAGGCGCACGCCCATGCGGAACGGTCCCTCGGCCCAGTGCTGCATGAAGAACACGAGCGGGCGGCGGCATTTCGACAGGCAGGCCGCCTTCATCGGCGAGACCTGGTAGGCGGCGGCTGAGATCAGAAGGGCCGCGGCGAAGGCCCCCGTGCGCGGAATGTCGGCCGTGGCGAGCGCCGTCTGCACGAGCGCCGCGGCCACCGCGAACCCCGCCCAGACGAGCGCGTATCCCGCGACGAGCGCCGCGCCCCCGCCCGTGCCCTGGGTGTCGGCGATATCGTCATGGGTGGCGAAGGCCGGGATCGCCGTCGGCAGCATCATCGCCGCCGACATCAGGAGCCACATGCCGGTCGTCGCCACGAGGCCCTGTGGCTCGGGCGTCGACAGGCAGAGATCGCGCAGGAGCGTGCCCCAGGAGGTCGGCGCCGACCACGCCCAGAGCGCAACCCACCCGCCGAGCAGGAGGCCATAGAGCGCCAGCCAGTGCGGTGCGGTCATGCGACCCAGATGCCTCAACGCGCCCTCCCCCGGCTTGCGGCGATGCGCCGTCGCCCGTAGTGCTGACACAGGATCAAATGTCCGACAATTGGAAAAGCGCCCATGACGTCCGCCCCCGCCCTGCCGACCCGCATCTCGGATCGGATCGCCGCCCGGATCGCGGCGGGCGACCTGATGGCGGGCGACCGCTTGCCCTCGGAAACCGAGCTTGCGGTGCAATTCGACTGCTCCCGCGCAACCGTGCGCGAGGCGCTCAAGCGGCTGGCCGCGCGCAACCTGATCCGCACGCGGCGCGGCGCAACCGGCGGCGCGTTCGTGGCGGACCTGACCTATGACGCGGCCGTCGCCCAGCATGTCGCGACCTCGACCCTGCTGCTGTCGATGAACGCCGTGGATTTCGAGACGGCCGCCCGCGCCCGGTTCGCGCTGGAGCGCGCCTGCGCCGATCTCGTGGCCGAGGCGCGGGCGGCCCCCGACCTCACCGCGATGGAGGATGCGGTCACGCGCCTTGCCGCGCCCTGCTCGGACGAGGATTTCTGCGCCGCCGACACCGCGTTCCACCGCGCCTATGTCGACGCCGCGCACAATCCCGTCCTGTCCTATCAACTGGCCGGCGCGGTCGAGGCGATGCTGCCCCTGATGAACATGGTCACCTATGCCGACCGCGACCGCGCCGCGATCCTCGATCTCTATGCGCGTCTGTCAGGCGCGGTGCGCGACCGGGACGCCGAGCGCATCCGCGATACGCTCTCCGCCCTCGAATCGACCATGCTGGATCTCTTCGCGCGCCGCGACGCGCGAACCCGCGCCGCCCGCTAGACGTCGCCCCGCCCCCGTCCTACCTTTCCGTCCGACGTCGAAAACGACGCGCACGCGATCCAACGGGAGTGATCCATGACACGATATGCCGCCCTTCTGACCGGCGCCGCCATCCTCGCGGCCCCGGCCGCCCAGGCCCAGATGACCGTCTTCGACTATGCGGGCTTTGAGGACCCGGCCTTCCACTCGGCCTATGTCGAGGCCCATGGCGCCTCGCCGGACTTCGCCTTCTTCGGCGACGAGGAGGAGGCGTTCCAGAAGCTCTCCTCCGGGTTCAAATCGGATGTCACCCATATCTGCGCGGGTTCGGTGCCCAAGTTCGTCGAATCCGGCCTCGTGGAGCCATGGGACCTGTCGCGCATCCCGGAATGGGAGAATCTCGACCGTGACCTGACCGGTCAGGACATCGCGGGCGACGGCGACGTCTATTTCCTGCCGATCGACTACGGCTCGACCGCGATCGCCTACAATGCCGACGAGGTCCCGGCCGAGGACGTGGCCTCGCTCGACGTGTTCCTGAACCCCAAGTACCAAGGCCGCATGGCGATCCCGGACAATGTGGATGACGCCTATGCGCTGGCCTATCTCGCGACCGGCGTGACCGACTGGGCCAATGCCACCGACGCGCAGTTCGAGGCGGCGTCCGACTGGCTGCGCCAGGCGCATGCGAACCTGCGCACCTACTGGGTCGATCCGGGCGAGCTGTCGCAGCTCCTCGCCTCGGGCGAGGTGCTGGTGAGCTGGGCGTGGAACGAGACGCTGCCGACGATGGTCGAGGAAGGCTTCCCCATCGGCTTCCAGCGCGAGGCGGCGGAAGGCTCGTCGCTCTGGCTCTGCGGTTACGTCAACATGGCCGAGGCCGACGGGTCCGAGGACCTGGCCTACGACTACGTCAACGCCATGCTCGACGCCTCCTCGACGCAGGCCTTGCTCGATTCCGGCTACGGGCAGTCGAACGCGGTCGCGATGGCCGGCCAGGGCGAGGAGGCGCTGGTCGCCTCGGGCCTCGGCCAGATCGACGCGCCGGTGCTGGCCCAGCTTCCGATGGCGGGCGAGCTTCGCCAGAAGCAGGCCGAGGCCTTCGAGCGGATCAAGGCGGGCTTCTGAGCCCCCGCACGGATGAGGAAGGCCCCGCCGGAGCTATCCGGCGGGGCCCTTTTTTGTTTGCGATCGGGATCGCGGCTCAACGCACGAGGCGCGCCTTGGTCGTCCCGGACGTGCCCGCGGTTTCGGTCTCGTCCTCGGTGACGGGCACGGGCTGGGCCATCGGGAAGTCCGAATCGAGCGGCGTCGCACAGGCGGTCATCGAATTGGCGCCACGGATCTTCACGTCGTTGCTCGCCTCGAAATAGAGGCCGCCCGTGACCGTCAGCGACCCGGTCGTGTCCATGACGGGGGCCGCCGTCACGAGGCCGTTCACCGTCGTGCCGCCACGATATTTCACCGAGGTGGGCGAGAACAGATAGCTGTCGAACTGCCCCGTCGAACAGAAGGTGTCGGCCCCGATCGTGCTGTTGCCGCGAACGTCGATGGCGTCCTGTGCGAAGAAGAAGTTCCGCTCGAGAATGGTCTTGTCGCCACCGAAGGCCGCTGTGCCGCGCACGATGAAGACCATGTCCCGGATGGTGGCTCCGTTCTGGATCTTCATGCCGTGGTTCACGAGGTAGATGCGGTCGGAAGCGGGCCGCTTGTTGGCCTTCTTCGAGATTTGCCACCAGCCCTTGTCGATCTTGACGATCTCGAGCGGGCCGTCGGTCAGCGTGCGCGGCACCAGCGGCCCCTGATACATGTGCCCGTCCGGCAGGGCCCAGAGCGTGTTCCAGGTGTCCACGAACTGGTCCGACAGCGTCGGCAGGATGACCGGGTCCATCACGACCTCGGCCTTGACGGCGTCGATGTCGTCGCTGCCGGACCGGAGCGCGGTGATCTGCACGTCGTCAAGTTCCTGCGAGGAGATCCGCGCGCCGTTGGTGACGAGATTGTTGTTGCCCGCCGATGCGCCGACCGCACCGTGGACGCAGACTCCGCCGTCCAGTTCGGCATTGCCCACGAGATCGGCACGCGCTTCGGTCAGGATGGTGATGTTGCCGCAGGGATGCGCCGTTCCGGTCACGGGCGGGGCCGCGACGACGATGGCCTCGGCGATGGTGAAGGTGTTCAGGTCGATGCTGTCCTGCGCAACGATCCCCAGGAGCGCCGTGCGGATCGGGTTGCCCCGCTCGAAGCTGCGCTGGCCGTCGACCTTCACGGCGGTCGGGTTATCCTCGTCGATGGTGAAGAACCCGGTGGTCGAATCGAAATGGCCGAAGGACACGTCCTCGATGCCAACGGGGGTGCCGTGCATCCGCGTCTCGAGGTTCATGGCCGCGATCTGGACCGCGGCGGCCCGCGCCGCGGCGGGGTTGTCGAGCCGTTGCGCGGCTGCGAGAGCGGCGGCGTCGGTCGCGTTGCGGACCTGCGCCTTGATACGCCACGAATTGGCGCCGTCGACCGCGACGGCGCCGATCGTCATCATCGCCAGCAACCAGTAAAGGCCGTGAATGGTGCCCGCGCCGTCTTCGTCGCGCAGGAATGTACGGAGGATGGATGCGGTCATGTCTCAGGCCTCCTTCGCCATGATGACGCGGCCTTCCAGCGTCCGCCCCGTCAGGAAGGCGTTGCCGAAGATCAGTACGTCCGCGAATTCGATGGTGACGGTCGCCGTCACGTAGGTGCCGTCATCGGCCACGTTGAGCGCGTAATCCGAGGGGCTGGAGAAGCGGGCCAGCAGCGCAGGCGTCTCGGCCGTCGTGAGCGAGCCCGTGGCCACCGCTCGCGCCGCGTCGCGCGACACGTCATAGAGCTGGGCGTGCTTGTAGAGCAGCATCGAGGTATCGGTCGACACCATCAGCATGATCGTCATCGCCACCATCCAGATGACGTATTCGACGGTCATGGCGCCGTCTTCGCGGCGAAAGAATCTGCTGATGTGGCGACGCATTCTGCACCTGTTCGAGATAAATCTGTCGCGTCTTGTCTGGACCGCGATTGCGACCGGCACCGGGACGACTTCTGGGCTTTGTCGTGACGCGGGCTAGCTCCGCGCGGACACGAACACCCAATGCCGGAGACCCCGAATGGACCTCGTCACGATCCTCAACGTGCTGATCGCACTTCTTTCCATCGGGTTCGGTGCCGCCGGTTGGCTTGCGCCGGGCTACACCATGAAAACGGTCGATCTGAAGGACGGCGGCTCGACCATGGGCACCTCCGAGGTGCGTGCGGCGTCCGGCGCGCTGTTTGTGGTGGCGGGAATCGGGGCCCTGCTCCTCTGGACCCCCGCCGCTTTCGCGATGCTGGGCTTCATCTGGCTGGGTGGCGGCGTCGGTCGTCTGACCTCGCTGGTCCTCGACGGGCGCACGTCGCTGAAGTGGAAATTCTTCGCCGCCGAACTTGTGATCGGCGTCCTCGGGATCTGGATCAACATCTGAGCTTTCGGTTGAAATCCGGGCGGGGCGCGCCTACATTTCACCCTGTTCGGACAACCGGACTATGGCGATAAACGCACCTGTAATAAGCGGCTCGGACCCGGGGGCGGTACCCGGCGACTCCACCATACACCCTTCGTTGGGGGATCATGGGGTCGAAATAGGATCGACGGACGTCTAAAGAGGCCAGCTTTCGCTCGGTGAGTTACCACCGTGATCGGTACGCTTTGTACAGTTGCCAACGACAACCGTGCTCCGGTCGCGCTGGCTGCGTAAGCAGTCCGCAAGATCGAAACTTAAGCCCTTGCGCCTAGCAGCGTAAGGCGGGGTTCGCAGGCACCTGGCAACAGAAGCCTGCACTTTCCCCTCCCCGACGATGCACCTTGCGCCCCGCCCGGATGATGGGCGGTCCGGGCGCGTCTTCGGCACGGCTGCGCCATCGCGCCGATTTTGGCATCGCACCCGGTTGTCCCGCGCCAAACCCTCTGGTCTATCATTGCTCAGACACGGGCGGGGCCAGGGCATGAGCGACGACACCGACGCGATCGACTACGGCGGGATGATGCACGACGCGATGCGCGGGTTGATCCGCCGCCTCCTGCAACGCGTCTCCGCGCAGGGCCTTCCGGGCGACCACCATTTCTTCATCTCGTTCGACACGACGCATCCCGGCGTGGCCATCGCCGACTGGCTGCGCGAACGCTATCCCGACGACATGACCATCGTGCTGCAGCATTGGTACGACGGGCTCGAGGTGCGCGACGACGGCTTCGCGGTGACGCTGAACTTCGGTGACCAGCCCGAGCCGCTGGATATCCCCTGGGCCGCGTTGCGGACTTTCGTCGACCCCTCGGTCGAGTTCGGATTGCGGTTCGAGACCCGCGACGAGGAGGATGACGGCGGCGGCGACGACGATCCCTCGGGCATCGAGGCACCCTTCGCCGAGCTCGACAGCGAGCCCGATCCGGCGCCGCGCCCGCCCGCCGAGGTCGTCAGCCTCGATCGGTTCAGGAAGTAGCCAGCGCCCCGCGACGGCGCCGCAGACGGCCGAGGCCGACGAGCGCGCCCAGACCCGTGAGCATCAGCCAGACGCCCGCCGGAAGCGGCACGGGGATCAGCGGGTTGCCCGGTCGCGTCACGAGACCGCCGATCGTGGCACGCTGTCCGTTCTGGTCGAAGACCAGAGCGCCCGTACCCTGCCACAGCACCCAGATCGCCGCGTTGAGGTTCCAGTTCCGGCGCGAGGTGCTGAACTCGACCGTGTAGGGCGTGAAGTCGGTGAATTCCGGGATCGCGTTGTTGGTCACGTCCGCGATGCCCGACCCGGCGTAGATCCCCAGGATCGTGCCGCTCGACGTGAAGCTCTGAAAGAGGTCGCTGTCGATCTGGTCGCCATCGTTGATCTGGCGCATGTCCACAAGCCCGAGGCGATTGCCGCCGATATCGTAGACCTGGTTGTCGCCCCGCTCCTTGGCATCGCGCAGCCGCCCATCATAGGGCTGCAACAGCGCAGCCTCCGCCAGCCCGGTCCAGAGCGTCAGGACGAGGGTCGCGAGAATCGTGGCGATGGGGCCGGTGCGGCCGGGCATGATATCGTCTCCTGCGGGGCCTTCCCGCGTTTCACGCGATGTTAACGTCAAAACATGGCCAAACTTCGACCGATGCCCCGGTCCGGCGGATGGACCCGCCGGGGGCCGCGCGCTAGACCCGGACCCGACCGCATCGCGACGAGCCCCGAGGGACCACGACCATGACCGAGACCCGCACCGAAACCGACAGCTTCGGCCCGCTTGAGGTGCCCACCGACAAGTACTGGGGGGCCCAGACCCAGCGCTCGATCATCAACTTTCCTATCGGGTGGGAGCGGCAACCGGTCGCCATCATCCGCGCGCTCGGCGTCATCAAGAAGGCGGCGGCGGCGGTGAATGCGGGCTTTGGCGACCTCGATGCCGACCGGGCCGCCGCCATCCAGCAGGCCGCGGGAGAGGTGATCGAGGGGAAGTTCGACGACAACTTCCCGCTCGTCGTCTGGCAGACCGGATCGGGCACGCAGTCGAACATGAACGCCAACGAAGTCATCGCGAACCGCGCGATCGAGATCATGGGCGGCACGATCGGGTCGAAGGATCCGGTCCACCCGAACGACCATTGCAACATGGGCCAGTCGTCCAACGACACCTTCCCGACGGCGATGCATGTCGCGACCGGCATGATGGCGCGCGATACGCTCCTGCCGGGCTTGCGCAAGTTGCACGCCGCGCTAGCGGCCAAGTCCGACGAGTTCGAAGACATCATAAAGATCGGCCGCACCCACACGCAGGACGCCACGCCCCTGACCCTGGGCCAGGAATTCGGCGGCTACGCCCACCAGGTCGCCAAGGGGATCGAGCGGGTCGAGGCCTGCCTGCCCGACATCTACGAACTGGCCCAGGGCGGCACGGCCGTGGGCACGGGGCTGAACACGCGCAAGGGGTTCGCCGAGAAGGTCGCCGCCGAGATCGCCGAGATCACCGACCTGCCCTTCGTCACCGCCCCCAACAAGTTCGAGGCGCTGGCCGCGCATGATGCGATGGTCATGTTCTCCGGTGCACTCAAGACCGTGGCCGCCAGCCTCTTCAAGATCGCCAACGACATGCGGCTGCTTGGGTCGGGGCCCCGCTCGGGTCTGGGCGAGCTGATCCTGCCCGAGAACGAGCCCGGATCCTCGATCATGCCCGGCAAGGTGAACCCCACCCAGGCCGAGGCGCTGACCATGGTTTGCGTGCACGTCATGGGCAACGACGCGGCCATCGGCATGGCGGGCAGCCAGGGGCATTTCGAGCTAAATGTCTACAACCCGATGATGTCCTACAACCTGCTCCAGTCGATGCAGCTCCTCGGCGACGCCGCATCGAGCTTCACGGACAACATGGTCGTGGGCACCCAGGCCAATGTCGACCGGATCGACAAGCTGATGAAGGAGAGCCTGATGCTGGTCACTGCGTTGGCGCCCACCATCGGCTATGACAACGCCACCAAGGTCGCAAAGACCGCGCATAAGAACGGCACGACGCTGCGCGAGGAGGCGATCGGGCTGGGCCTCGTGGATGCCGCGACCTTCGACCGGGTCGTGCGCCCCGAGGACATGATCGGCCCGAAGTGATGGCGAAGGTCGTCAACCTCAAGGCCGCCCGGAAGGCGCGCGACCGCGACGCGGCGCGCGCGGCGGGCGATGCGAACGCCGCGAGGCATGGCCGCACGAAGGCCGAGCGCGAGGCCGAGGCGGCGGCGAAGGCAAAGGCCGCGCGCGACCTCGACGGGCATCGCCGGGAATGAGTGACGCGCGGCCCCGTAAACGCTCGCTGACACTGCACGGCCACCGGACGAGCGTGTCGCTCGAGGACGCGTTCTGGGTCGCCTTCGTCGAGATGGCGCGGGCCGAAGGCGTGTCGGTCAACGCACTCGCGGCCCGGATCGACCGGGACCGCGGCGTCACCGCGGGGCTCGCCTCGGCGATCCGGGTCGCGGTGCTGAAATACGTCCGGGCCTCCACCGAAAATTAACCTGTCCGGGCGATCTTGGCGCCATGACACCCGTTCTCTCCGACCGCGCGGCCGCCTGGCTGCAATCCGTCTTCACCGCCAAGGCCGCACAACGGGGGGCATCGTCCGGCGCTCGGTCCGCGACGTCGAGGATCTGATCCATCGCGACGTCTTTCTCTCCGAAATCCGCGGCGCGGGTTCACCGCGGTCGAGAATGGCGGCCAGTTCGTCATCTTCTGCAACGCCGAACCGCTCTATCGCGTCGTCTAGAAGACCGTTCGGGGAACGGTCGTCCCCAAGTTTTCAACGAAAACTTGACGAAGGGCCTTCGGCAAAGGCCCTTCACCCCGCCCGCAGAATGGCCAGCACGTCTTCGGCGGGCACGGCGTCCGTCACGAAGGCCGCGCCGATCCCCCGTGCCAGGACGAAGCGCAAACGTCCGGCCAGAACCTTCTTGTCCTGTCCCATCAGGTCCAGCAGCGCCTCGGCCGAGGGCAGGTCGCCTGGGATCTCGGCGAGGTTGCGCACCATCCCCATCGCCTGAAGATGCGCGCGCACCCGGCTCGGGTCCTCCTGCGCGCAGAGCCCCAGCCGCGCCGACAGCGCGAAGGCCAGCGCGCAGCCGACCGCCACGCCCTCTCCGTGGAGCAGCCGGTCCGAATAGCCCGTTGCCGCCTCCAGCGCGTGACAGAAGGTGTGCCCGAGGTTCAGAAGCGCGCGGTCCCCCTGCTCGGTCTCGTCACGCGCCACGATATCGGCCTTCATCTGCACCGAGTGGCGCACCGCCTCGACCCGGAGATCGGCATCGCCCCTGAGCGCCGGGCCGTTCGCCTCGAGCCAGCCGAAGAAGGCCGCGTCCCCCAGCAGCCCGTATTTCACGACCTCGCCATAGCCCGAGAGGAAGTCGCGTGGCGGCATCGTGTCGAGCACATCGACATCGGCCAGCACGAGGCTCGGCTGGTGGAAGGCGCCCACGAGGTTCTTGCCGTGCCGCGTGTTGATCCCGGTCTTGCCGCCGACCGAGGAGTCCACCTGCGCCAGAAGCGAGGTCGGCACCTGCACGAAGCGGACGCCGCGGCGCAGGATCGCGGCCGCGAACCCGGCCAAGTCACCGATCACGCCCCCGCCGAGTGCGACGACGACATCGCCCCGCTCGGCCCGCTGGTCCAGCAACCACTCGACCACGCGGATCACGTTGACCCAATCCTTCGTTCCCTCGCCGGGCGGCAGTTCCAGCGCGGGCGCCTCGACCCCGAGCCCCGTCCGAAGCGACGCGAGATGCAGCGCCGCGACACGGCTTTCGGTGACGACGAAGACGCGCGGGCGCGCCAGAAGCGGCCCGACGAGATCGCCCGCCTGTGCCAGCAGGCCGCGCCCGACATGGACGTCGTAGGCCCGTTCGCCCAGCGGCACGTTCACCACCGCGCTCATGCCAGCACCCCTGCTTCCGCCAGCACGCGCACCACGCGTTCGACCATCTCGGGGATCGGGACGGGCGGCGCGCTGTCGACCACGATTTCGGCGGCGGCGTAGGACGGCGTGCGCTCGGCCAGAAGCTCCGTAAGCGTGGCCTTCGGATCGTCGGTCAGAAGAAGCGGCCGCGTGGACTTGTGGCGCACCCGGCTCCAGAGCAGCTCCGCATCCGCCTTCAGCCAGACCGAAACACCGGCCTCGGCGATGGCGGCGCGGTTCTCGGGGCGCAGGAAGGCGCCCCCGCCCGTTGACAGAACGCCCGGCCCCTCGGCCAGAAGGCGGGCCAGGACCTCGGTCTCGCGGGCCCGAAAGAACGCCTCGCCGTCGCGCGCGAAGATCTCTGGGATGGTCATGCGCGCGGCCTCGGCCATCGCGGCGTCCGTGTCGCGGAACGGCACGCCCAGCCGCTCGGCCAGCGCGGTGCCGACGGCGGTCTTTCCGCAGCCCATCATGCCCACGAGGACGACGGGCCGGTTGAGGCGCATGGCCCCCGCGTCCGGCATCTTGTCGCCCATCGCTTCCACAACCTCCGTCCGCGCTGTCGCTCGTGCGATTGCCATCTATAGCTCGCCCGGCCAGAATGGAAACAACCACAACAGGCAGGCAGGCATGATCCGGTTTCTCAAATATCTCCTGATCCTCGCGGTTATCGCGGTGGTGGGCCTGTTCGGCTACTCGTTCCTGCTGGAACCCGAAAGCGCCCCCGTGACCGAGCGGATCGAGATCGATGCGGGCTAGCCTCCTCGCGCTGGCCGTTCTCGCCGGACCGGCGCTGGCCGACGACGCCCCGCTCTCGGCCATTCCCTGGCTCTCGGACAGCCTCTCGGCCCCCGCGCCCCGCACCGACGAGCCGGCGGCGACCCCACTTACCGACACCGACGTTACCGTGATGGCGCTGGGCGAGACGCGGCGCGACGCGGTGGGCCTTCTGTCGGTGGGCCTGACCGGCTTGCCGCGCGACACCTTCGCCGGCTCGGACCCCGCGCGGCTCGCCCGGCTCATCGCCGATCAGCCCGCCGATGCGCTGCCCGCGATGCAGGATCTCGTGACGATGCTCCTTCTGGCCGAGCTCGACCCGCCCCGCGCCGCGACCGACCCCGACACGCTCTTCTTCGCGCGGATCGACGCCCTGCTGCGGCTGGGCGCGCTCGACCAGGCGCAGGCCCTGCTGGAGCGGGCGGGCGCGACCGATCAGGCCGCGTTCCGACGCTGGTGGGACACGTCGCTCCTGTCGGGCAACGACGTGCGGGCCTGCGACGCAATGACCGCCAATCCGGGTGTCGCCCCCACCCTGCCCGCGCGGATCTTCTGCCTGACGCGAGGCGGCGACTGGGCGGCCGCGGCCCTGACCCTCGACACCGGGCGCGCCATCGGGGTGATCGACGAGAACGAACAGGAGCTTCTGGGCCGGTTCCTCGACCCCGAACTCTACGAGGGCGAGCCGCCCCCCGTCCCGCCCCGACCGCTGACGCCGCTGGCCTTCCGCCTGCTGGACGGGATCGGCGAGACGCCATCCACCCGCGACCTGCCGCTGGCCTTCGCCGCCGCCGATCTGCGCCCGACCACCGGATGGAAGGCCCAGATCGAGGCGGCCGAACGCCTCGTCCGCGCCCGCAGCCTCGATCCCAACCGCCTGCTCGCGCTCTATACCGAGAACCGGCCCGCCGCGTCGGGCGGGGTCTGGGACCGGGCCCGCGCGATCCAGCGGCTGGACGCGGCCCTACTGGGCGGCGACCCCCAGGCCGTGGCCGACGCACTTCCCGGGGCGTGGACGCGGATGCGCGACACCGGTCTCGGCCCGGCCTTCGCGCAGCTCTACGGCGCCGCACTGGCGCGGATGGACCTGCCGCCCGCCTCGGGCGCGCTGGCGCTTCGCATCGGCCTTCTGTCGCCCGACTACGACCGAGTCGCGCGCGACGCGGAACCGTCGCTGGCCCGCGACGCCTTCGCGGTGGCCATCGCGCGGGGAGACGACCTCGTGCCCCCGGTTGGCCCGCTGACGCAGGCGATCGCCGACGGCATGACCGCCGACGCGCCCGCTAACTTGACGCGGCTGGCGACGGATGGGCGGCTGGGCGAGGCGCTGCTCGAAGCCGCGCTCATGCTGACCGAGGGCGCCGAGGCCGATCCGCAGGACATCGTCGACGCGCTGGCCTTCTTGCGTTCGGTGGGCATGATCGACGTCGCGCGGCGCACGGCACTGCAACTCCTGTTGGCGTGAGCTGGATCGACCTCTTCCTCGAGGCCCAGGCCGCCGAACGGGGCGCGGCGCTGAACTCCTTGATGGCCTATCGCCGCGATCTCGAGGATTTCGCCGCCCATCGCGCGGCGCAAGGTGGTGCGCTGGCGGATGCGACGCGTGGCGACATCGAGGCCTATCTCGTCGCCTGCGAGGCCGAGGGGCTGGCCGCCTCGACCCGCGCGCGTCGCCTCTCGGCGATCCGGGGCCTCTACCGCTTCGCCCATGAGGAGGGGCTGCGCCGCGACGACCCCGCCATCCGCATCACCGGTCCGTCAAAGCCCAAGACGCTGCCGAAGACACTGTCCGAGGGCGATGTCGACGCGCTGCTGGCCGCCGCCGGAACGCTCGGGCGGACCCCCGACGAGCGGCTGCGCGACACGGCGCTGATGCAGCTTCTCTATGCGACGGGGATGCGCGTTACCGAACTCGTGGGCCTGCCCGTGGCAGCGGCGCGGGGCGATCCCCGGATGCTTCTGGTGCGCGGCAAGGGCGGGCGCGAGCGTCTAGTACCACTCTCGCCGCCGGCGCGGGACGCGCTGGCCGCCTGGCTCGCGCATCGCGACGACGCCGACGACACCGCGAGGGTCGAGGCGGGCACCGCGCTGTCGCCGCATCTATTCCCGTCGCGCGGCAAAGCGGGCCACCTGACCCGCGTCTGGTTTCACGGCCGTATCAAAACCCTCGCTGCCCATGCCGGGCTCGACCCCGCGGGCGTCAGCCCACATGTCCTGCGCCACGCCTTCGCCACCCATCTCCTGTCGGGCGGCGCGGATCTGCGCGCGATCCAGACGATGCTGGGCCATGCCGATATCTCGACCACCGAGATCTATACCCATGTCCTCGAAACCCGGCTCCGCGAGCTCGTCCTGACGCATCACCCGCTGGCCGGGGATCCTTAGGCTCCCGCACGGCGTCCCCCGCTTGAACGCGACGCGCGCCGGCCCCATAAGCCGGCCATGGAAACCACCGTCACCACCCTGGGCTGGGGCACAGCGCTCGGCATCGCCGCCGCGATCGTCTGCCTGCTGGCCATGTCCGCCTTCTTTTCGGGCTCCGAGACCGCGCTGACCGCCGCGTCGCGCGGCAAGCTGCGCAACCAGGCCGACAAGGGGAATGCCGGGGCCGCCCGCGCCCTCGTCGTCACCGAGGACAACGAGCGCCTGATCGGCTCGGTCCTCTTGGGCAACAACATCGTCAACATCCTCGCCGCGTCGCTGGCGACGGCGCTCTTCACCGCGCTCTTCGGAGAGGGCGGCGTGGCCGTCGCGACGCTGGTGATGACGGCGCTCGTGCTCGTCTTCGCAGAAGTGCTGCCCAAGACCTACGCCATCTCGAACCCCGAGACCGCGGCCAGCCGCGTCGCCGCTCCGATCGGCGTCGTCGTCCGCGTCTTCGCGCCCATCGTCAGTGTCGTCCGCGCGCTGGTGCGGGCCATCCTGCGGGTGTTCGGTGTCGATATCGACCCCGATGCCGACATCATGTCCGCCCACGAGGAAATCGTGGGCGCCATCACGCTGGGCCATACCGAGGGCGGCGTCGAGAAAGAGGACCGCGACCGGCTGCTGGGTGCGCTCGACCTCGGCGAACGCGCCGTCGAGGAGATCATGCTCCACCGCTCGGGGATCGAGATGGTCGACGCCGACGCGCCCGCCTCCGACATTCTCGACCAGGCGCTCCACTCCCGTTACACCCGCCTGCCCGTCTATCGCGGCGAGCCAGAGAACATCATCGGCGTCCTGCATTCCAAGGACTTGCTCCGCGCCATCGACCGGCTTGTCCGGACCGAGGGCGGCGGGATCGAGGCGGTCGCCAAGCTCGACCTCTCGGACGTGATGATGGAGCCCTACTTCATCCCCGAGACGACGACGCTCGACGACCAGATGCGCCAATTCCTGCGGCGCCACACGCATTTCGCCCTCGTGGTGGACGAATACGGCGCGCTGCAGGGCCTCATCACGCTCGAAGACATCCTCGAGGAGATCGTGGGCGAGATCACCGACGAGTACGACCAGCCCGAGGCGCCCGTGCTCGATGCGGCCGCCGACGGGACGGTCCTGATCGAGGGCGCGATGACGATCCGCGATCTGAACCGCGCGACCGAGTGGAACCTGCCCGACGACGAGGCGAACACGGTGGCGGGGCTGGTCATCCACGAGGCGCAGACCATCCCGACTACGGGCCAGGTCTTCAGCTTCCACGGCTTCCGCTTCGAGGTCGCCGCGCGCGACGCGAACCGGATCACCCAACTTCGGATCCGGCCCCTGGGCTGAACCGGGCGGGCGACGAGAGCGCCTCGACCTGCTAGGGTGACCTTACGTCATCTGCAGGAGGTCCGATGTCCCGTATCCGAAGCGCCGTCCTCGCCCTCTCACTGGCCGCCGCCTGCCCCCTCCATGCCGACGGCCACGCGCAGGTCGATGCCGGACCCGGCGACCGCGTCGATATCATCGACGCCGAGGTCGATGCCGCTGACGAACGGTTCACCGCCGCCACGCCCGAGGATCCGGTCGTGGTGGTCGACAACGCCTTGCCCGGTGGCACGACCGGCGACGACCCGCTCCACGTCTTTCCGTTTCTCGCAGACGGCTTCGCGCCCGACGACGCGACGCGCGCCGCGATCCAGGCCGCCGTTCGCGCGCAATACGAGACGCACACCATCCAGCTCGAGCACCGCGTGTCGGTCTTCGCGTGGCAGCACGCATCGTCGCAGGTGCTGTTCGTCGCTGTCCTCGCCATCGTGGCGATGGGCCTCTATTTCTCGTGGATGCAGTTCCGGGCGGAGCGCGGGGGCGCGGTCGCGCCGACGACGACGCTCAAGGCCGGACAGAGCGGGATCGAAGTCTCGTCACCCGTGCTGGGGGTCGTGATCCTCGCGCTGTCGCTGGGCTTCTTCTACCTCTACCTCGCGCATGTCTATCCGATCACCGAGATCTAGCCGCCGCGTTCTCCGTCTCGGGTCGGACCCATGTCCGCAACTTCCCCGCCGCGCGGTGGCCCAGCGCCGTCGGGTGCAGGCTCTCGGATGGATCGAGCCCCACCTTCCGCCGGGCGCGCGTCAGGAACAGGCCCCCCACCCCGCGCCAGCTTCCGGCCGACGGCGCGGTGCCGTCGGTCTCGAACCGGTCCGACCAGTCGTGCGGCAGGGCCAAGCCGACGCTCTCGAGCCGTTCCAGCATCCACACGAGGGGCACGTTCGCGCGGGGGCGCGCGCGCCCGAACCCCATGAGCTGCCCGCCGAGATCTCCATGGGTGCCGCGAAACCAGACCTGCTCGACGCTCTCGGTCCGCTCCCCGTTGGTGCGCCAGCGATCGAGCGCGTAGACCCGCCGCGTCTCGTCGAGGGCCATGGCGTGGAAGCCGTAATCGACCGACGCTCCAAGCCGGTGCGACCGGAAGGCGTGGACCTCGGGAAAGGCCCGCCAGATCAGGGGCGCGCGGACGCCGACGGCCTGTACAGTGTCGAACACGCCGACCGCGCGGATGCGGACCTTCGGATGGCAGTATTTCGCGGCAAAGCTGCGCGCCTCCGCGCGGGTGGGGTCGTTGCGGTAGTGCTCGTAGGCGCGCAGGACATGCCCGATGGTGGCGTGTTCCGGCGTCAGGAGGCCAACCCGGTCGATCATCCCCGAGAGCGCGCGCACCGCGTAGGCGCCACGCGAATACCCCAGCAGCCAGATCGTATCGCCGGGGCGATAGACCTCGACCAGCCAAGCATAGGCGCGGCGGATCTGACGGTTGATGCCGACACCCGCCGCGACCTCGGGCGCATTGCGCCAGCCGCGCCATGCGATGCCCGGCTCGTAATGCAGGCCATGGCGATCCTGCGCCTCCAGCAGCCGGTAGATCAGGCCGATCGACGTCTCGAACCCCGGCTCGAGCGACGAGAGCGTGCCGTCGAGCAGGACGACATGGGCGCGGGGCTGGTCTGCCGGGCTATGGGCCACGACCTCGCGCGCGCCACCCCGCCAGCCACCCCGAAGGAAGGCCCCGAGGCGGCCTAGATGGCTCGGGGTCTCGTCATTCGGCGGCAATCGGTTGCTCGGCCTGTTGCAACAGCGCCCAGACGCGGCCCGGCGTGAACGGCATGTCCACGTCGCGCAGTCCCAGATCCCAGAGCGCATCGAGCGCCGCGTTCCCCACGGCCGCCATCGCGCCCACGGTGCCCGCCTCGCCGCAGCCCTTCATCCCGAGGACGTTGGCCGTCGACGGCACCGGTTCGGAATGGAAGTCGATCATCGGCAGCGACACCGCGCGGGGCATCCCGTAATCCATGAAGCTCGCCGTCAAAAGCTGGCCGTCCTCGTCGTAGACGACGTATTCCGACACGGCCTGCCCGATGCCCTGGGCCACGCCGCCATGCACCTGCCCTTCGGCCAGCATCGGGTTCATCAGGTTCCCGAAATCGTCGACCACGGTGTATTTTACCACGTCGAGCTGGCCGGTCGCGCGGTCGATCTCGACCTCGCAGAGATGGCAGCCATTGGGATAGCTGCGGCCCGGAAGCGTCGTCCGCTCCTGCGTCTTCAGAAGCTGCGTCTGGCCCTTGTCTCGCGCGGCCTCGGCGGCCTCCATCACGGTCATGACGGTGTTCGATCCGGTCGAGCGGAACTGTCCGTCCTCGAACGCCACCTCCTCGACCTCCAGAAGGGCCGCGACGAAGGGCGAGAACTTCTCGATCACCTTGTTCGCGGTCGCGCGGTTCGCGGTTCCCTGCGTCGTCACCGACCGCGAGCCGCCCGTGCCGCCACCCGTGGCGATCCGGTCGCTGTCGCCCTGCACGACGTCGATCAGCTCCGCGTCGATGCCGAGATCGGTGGCGAGGAACTGGCGATAGACGGTCTCGTGACCCTGCCCGTTCGACTGTGTGCCGACATAGAGCGTGACGCGCCCGTCCTCGGTGAACTCGATCTCGGCGGTCTCGGACGGATTCCCGAGGATCGACTCGATGTAGTAGCAGGCCCCCAGGCCGCGCAGCTTGCCGCGCCCCTCGCTCTCCGCGCGGCGCGCGTCGAAGCCCGCAACGTCGCCCTCGGCCAGGGCACGGTCCAGCACCCGGTCGAAATCGCCCACGTCATAGGTCTCGCCCATGGCGGTCAGGTAGGGGAAGGCGTCCGCCTTGATGAAGGACTTGCGGCGCAGCTCGAACCGGTCGACGTCCAACTCGCGCGCGGCGTAATCCATCGCGCGTTCCAGCACGAAAATCGCCTCGGGGCGGCCCGCGCCGCGATAGGCGTCGACCTGCGTGGTGTTCGTGAAGACGCCGACCGAGCGCATGAAGCAGGCCTGCACGTCGTAGACGCCGGGCATGACCTTCGAGAACAGCTCGGACTGGATGTTCTGGGCGAAGCCGGAATTGTACGCGCCCATGTTGGCCACGTTCGTCGTCCGGTAGGCCACGAGCTTCAGGTCCTTGTCGAACCCAAGCTCGGCCGTCTGGATCAGATCGCGGCCCGCATTGTCCGACAGCATCGCCTCGGAGCGGTCGCCCATCCACCGGACCGGCCGGTCGAGCGTGCGCGCGGCATGGGCCACGAGGAACATCTCGGGATAGCTCATCGCCTTCATGCCGAAGCCGCCGCCGACATCGGGGTTCGTCACCCGGATCGCATCCTTCTCGAGCCCTAGCACATCCGCGAGCGACCCCTTCGGCCCCCAGACCCCCTGCCCGTTGACGCAGACATGCAGCCGGCCGTCCTCGACCTCGGCCCAGACACCGCGCGGCTCAAGCGACGCGCAGATGATGCGGTTGTCCTCGACCGTCAGTGTCACGACCCGGTCCGCGGCCTTCAGCGCGGCCTCGGTCGCGGCCTCGTCGCCCTTCTCGTAGCGATAGGCCTCGTTCTCGGGCGCCTCGGGATGGATCGCAGCGCCGCCCACGGCCACGTCCACCTTGACCGGCAGCTCGTCGATCTCGACTTCGATCAGCTCGGCGGCATCGCGCGCCTGTTCCAGCGTATCGGCCACGATCATCGCGATCCCCTCGCCGACGAAGCGCACTCGGCCCTTCGCCAGAAGCGGCCGGTTCGGGTCGGCGCCCTTGGTGCCGTCGGCATTGTCCGCGGGCGTGGTGTCGATGTGGTTGCGCAACCCCGCCGCCTCGACCGCGTCACTGGTCAGCACCAGATGCACCCCCGGCGCGCCCTCGGCCTCGGAGACGTCCAGCGCGGTGACATCCCCATGGGCCACCGTCGAGCGGAGCATGTAGGCCCGTAGCGAACCCTCGGGCGCGGTGTCGTCGACATAGCCGCCCTGCCCGGTCAGGAGGCGCGGGTCCTCGGCGCGGCGGTTCGATTGGCTCAGGCCGAATTTTTCCATGGGTCTCTCCGGGCGACAGGGGGCGTCGGGCGGACATTAGCCGCGCCGCCCCCCATGTCCAGTGGCCGGGCCGTCAGGTCGCGGGTGGCGCGCAGGGTTCCGTTCGCCCGTCCCACGCGCTACGTCGGCCCCAAGCGACGGAGAGCACCGACATGGCGATGGAAAAGACGTTCGACGCGGGCACGGCCGAGGCCCGCATCTCGCAGATGTGGCTGGACGCGAAGGCGTTCGCCGCCGGCGCCAACAGATCGCGCGACGAGACCTTCTCGATCGTGATCCCGCCGCCCAACGTCACCGGCTCGCTGCATATGGGCCACGCGTTCAACAACACGCTGCAGGACATCCTCGTGCGCTGGCACCGGATGCGCGGCTTCGACACGCTCTGGCAGCCTGGCACCGACCACGCGGGTATCGCGACCCAGATGGTGACCGAGCGCGAGATGGCCAAGGAAACGAACGAGACCCGCGCCGAGATGGGCCGCGAGCGGTTCCTCGAGCGGGTCTGGCAGCAGAAGACCCAGTCGCGCGGCACGATCATCGGCCAGCTTCAGCGCCTCGGCGCGTCCTGCGACTGGGACCGCGAGGCCTTCACCATGGGCGGTGCGCCGGGCGATCCGGACCCGACCCAGCAGAACTTCCACGACGCGGTCATCAAGGTCTTCGTCGAGATGTACGAGAAGGGCCTGATCTACCGCGGCAAGCGGCTGGTGAACTGGGACCCGCATTTCGAGACGGCGATCTCGGATCTCGAGGTCGAGAACGTCGAGACGCCGGGCCATATGTGGCACTTCAAATACCCGCTCGCGGGGGGCGCGACCTACGACTATGTCGAGCGGGACGAGGACGGCGCAATCCTGTTCACCGAGACGCGCGACTACATCTCCATCGCCACCACCCGCCCCGAAACGATGCTGGGCGACGGCGCGGTCGCGGTCCATCCCGATGATGCCCGCTATGCGCCCATCGTCGGCCAGCTCTGCGAGATTCCCGTCGGGCCGAAGGCGCACCGCCGCCTGATCCCGATCGTCACCGACGAATACCCGGATGCGAGCTTCGGCTCGGGCGCGGTCAAGATTACCGGCGCCCATGATTTCAACGACTACGAGGTCGCCAAGCGTCAGGGCATCCCGCTCTACCGCCTGATGGATACCAAGGCCGCCATGCGCGACGACGGCGCGCCCTATGCCGAGGCCGCGGGGATCGCGATGGCCGTGGCCAAGGGTCAGCGCGAACTGACCATCGCCGAGGCCGACGCCATCAACCTCGTCCCCGACCACCTGCGCGGGCTCGACCGGTTCGAGGCGCGCGCGCGCGTCGTCGAGGAAATCACCGCCGAGGGCCTCGCCGTCATGGTGCCCGCGACCGATCCGCGTCTGGGAAAGGGCGCGGCCTCCGCCGGCAAGGCCGCCACGGGCGAGCCCCCGCTGGCCCCCGAGGAAGGCGGCGAGATGCGCGTCGAGGCAGAGGAACTGGTTCCGCTGGTCGAAGCCAAGCCTATCCAGCAGCCGTTCGGCGACCGCTCGAAGGTCGTGATCGAGCCGATGCTGACCGATCAATGGTTCGTGGACACCGCCAAGATCGTCGGCCCCGCCATCGAAGCGGTCGAGGACGGCACGGTGCGCATCCTGCCGGAGGCCGACAAGAAGGTCTATTTCCACTGGCTGCGGAACATCGAGCCCTGGTGCATCTCGCGCCAACTCTGGTGGGGGCACCGGATCCCGGTGTGGTACACGCTCGACCCCGATGGCGACGCGGACTGGCTTCCGATCTGTGCGGCGACCGAAGACGAGGCGCTGCGACATCTGCGGCTGATTCATGGCGAGGATGCCGACATCCGCTTCGTCGACACCGAGGCCGAGGCGCTCGACATCCTGAGCGACGACCTCGCCGGGCTGGACACGCGGACCGAGGGGATGATCCGGCAGGCGCAGGGGCCACAGACCATTCCCGCCTTCCGCGACCCCGACGTGCTCGACACCTGGTTCTCGTCGGGCCTCTGGCCGCTGGGCACGCTCGGCTGGCCCGAGGAGACCGAGGCGCTGGATCGCTACTTCCCGACCTCGGTTCTGATCACCGGCTTCGACATCCTGTTCTTCTGGGTCGCCCGGATGATGATGATGCAGCTCGCCGTCACCGACCCGGCGAAGCCCGTCGCCGAGCGCGTCCCCTTCCACGACGTCTACGTCCACGCCCTCGTCCGCGACGAGAAGGGCAAGAAGATGTCGAAATCGCTCGGCAACGTGCTCGACCCGCTGGACCTGATCGACGAATACGGCGCCGACGCCGTCCGCTTCACGCTGGCCTCGATGGCGGCGATGGGCCGCGATCTGAAGCTCTCGACCCAGCGCATCGCGGGCTATCGCAACTTCGGCACGAAGCTCTGGAACGCGGTCCGCTTCGCCGAGATGAACGGCGTGCGCTTCGCCCCGGATGGCGTTGATCTTCCGGCAGAACTCGATCTCACGGTCAACCGCTGGATCGTGGGCGAGACGGCGCGCGCCCGCATGGACGTGGACGCCGCCCTCGCCGCCTACCGCTTCGACGATGCCGCCAGCGCGCTCTACCGCTTCGTCTGGAACGTTGTCTGCGACTGGTATGTCGAATTCTCGAAGCCCCTCCTTCAGGACGAGGGGTCAACCGAGACGCAGGCGACCATGGCCTGGGTGCTCGAGCAATGCATGGTCATGCTCCACCCGTTCATGCCTTTCGTGACCGAGGAGCTCTGGTCGACCACCGGCCATGACGGGATGCTGGTCCATGGCGACTGGCCCGAGGCCCTGACCGACGCGGTGGTCGACCCCGCGTCCGAGGCCGAGATGCGCTGGGTGATCGGTTTCATCGAGGCCGTCCGCTCGGCACGCGCCCAGATGAACGTGCCCGCGGGCGCCGTCATCCCCGTCGTCGCGGTCGAATGGGACGACGCGGCCCGCGCGGCGGCCGACACGAACCTCAGCCTGATCCAGCGGCTGGCACGGATCGAGGGCATTTCCGAAGGCGCCGCCCCCAAGGGCGCGATCGCGGTCACGGCCGGCGGCGGACGCTTCGCGCTGCCCCTGGGCGACGTGATCGATGTCGCGGCCGAGCGCGCCCGGCTGGAAAAGCAGGCGGGCAAGCTCGCCAAGGAGATCAAGGGGATGGAAGGACGAGTGAACAACCCCAACTTCGCCGCCTCCGCCCCGCCCGAGGTGGTCGAGGAGACCCGCGCCAATCTCGCGGCGCGGCGCGACGATGCCGACGCGATCCGACGCGCGCTGGACAGTCTTGCGGAACTCGGGTGAATCCGGGGGGTGTCCTTCAACATCCTCATCATCGGCCAGCGCGGCCGACTGACCCACGAGGCCGCGCTCTTCGCCGCGACGCTGCGCCACAACGCGCCCGGCTGGTCGGGCCGCCTTCTCGTGGGCGAGCCGCAGCCGGGGCCGCGCTGGCCCGACGACCCGCGCATCCCCTCCGGCCCTCAGCGCGCGCTGCTGGAGGAGTTGGGCGCCGAGATCATGCCTTTCGAGACACATCACTTCGGGTCGTATTACCCGTATGGCAACAAGATCGAGGCGCTGGCCGCGATGCCGCCCGGCCCATTCCTCTTCATGGATACCGACACCGTTATCACCGCCGATCTCTCGGAACTGGAGATCGACTTCGCCCGCCCGGCCGCGAGCCTGAAGCGCGAGGGGACCTGGCCCACGCCTGAACTTTATGGCCCCGGTTTCAACGAGATATGGGGCGACCTTCATGCACGGCGGGGCGGACGGCTCGCCGACACGATCGACCCCGACCAGCCGGACGAGCACTGGCGGCGCTATCTCTATTTCAACGCGGGCTGGTTCTTCGGCGACGACCCGCAGGCCTTCCACCGCGCCTTTCTCAACGCGGCGCTGATGATCCGGGACGACCCGCCCGAAAGCCTCGTCTGCCAGGAGCTCGACCCCTGGCTCGACCAAGCCGCGCTGCCGCTGGCGATCCACGAATTGGGCGGCGGCCGACCGGGGTCGCGCCCGCAGGACAAGGGCGGCATCGCCGACGGCCTGCTCGATGGAAGCCACAGCTTCCACTACCGCTTCCTGCCGCTGATGTACGCGACCGCCCCCGATCACGTCATCGCCGCGACCGAGGCCGCGACCGCGCCGAACCGGGTCAAGAAGGTCCTGAAGGACTACGAGCCGTTCCGGCGGTTCCTCTACCAACCGAAGGGCGCGAAGGCGCGCGCGATGTTCGACCGCGACGACCTGCCTCGCAAGGAACAGGCGATCCGGAACCGTCTGAAGCGCGAAGGGCTCTGGCTGCGCTGAAAGGTCTTCGGAGAAGACCTTCCCGAGGCTTTTCGCCGAAAAGCCTCGGCCCCGCTCAGAAGTTCGATAGGCTCGCCCGGGCCGCGGTGCCGTAGCGTTCTGCGACGAGGGCCTGCATGTCGCCCGAGACCTTGCCCGCACCGCCCCAGTCCAGCGTCACGCGGCAGCCGTCCGGATCCGAAGCGAAGCCCGCGATCAGTTCGGTGCGCCCGCCCAGCCGCCAGTCGAGTGCGACGCGCGAGGCCGTCCGCGTCGTGATCCGCGCCCAGTCCGCGCCCGAGCCGTCATACATCACCTCGTGCAGCCGATCACCGCGCCAGCCGATCGAGCGTGGCAGCGCGCCTGCCCCCATGGCCGAGAACGACAGCTGCGCCACCGGCCACCAGAGGGCGACGTCGTCGATGAAGAGCCGCCGGGCGTCCTCGGGCGAGAGGCGCACGACGAGGCCGGGCAGATCGGATCGACGCTCGGTCAGGTCGCCCAGCCAGACGACCAGCGGCTCGGCCCCGCCGGGCGTCAGGCCGTAGATGTTGCGCGTCCCCTGACGCCGCATCGACACCAGCCCCGCATCGAGCAGGACCTTGAGATGCTGGCTGACCGCGGGGCGGGTGACGGGCATCGGCTCGGCGATCCGCGCGACCGGCAGAGGGCCGTCGCGCAGACGGTCCAGCACGGCGCGGCGGGTGGGATCGGCCAGCGCCGTCAGGATGGCGCCATGCGCTGTGTCGTCGTTCATGCGTCGAGGGTATTCACCCCGCGTCGGGGGTGGTCAACGGGCGCCGCCGCTGCGCTCACGCCACGGCACCCTTCCGCCCAGAGCATGGCGGAACGGGTCGTGAACCGCGACGTCCCGCCCCGCCTTGAAGCCCCCGGCGGCGACGCATAGGTTCGCGGTCAAGCACCGGCGCGACAGTCGCGACCGGTCGAGGCAAAGGGCAGCTCCATGCGCGATCCAGTCGACCACTTCCAGAACAACCTCGTGCCCATGGTGGTCGAGCAGACCAGCCGCGGTGAGCGGGCCTACGACATCTTCTCGCGCCTCCTGAAGGAGCGGATCATCTTCATCAACGGCCCGATCCACAGCGGCATGACCCATCTCGTCGTGGCCCAGCTGCTCCATCTCGAGGCAGAGAACCCGACCAAGGAGATCAGCATGTACATCAACTGCCCCGGCGGAGAGGTGACGTCGGGGATGTCGATCTACGACACGATGCAGTACATCCGGCCCAAGGTCTCGACGCTGGTCTGCGGCATGGCGGCCTCGATGGGGTCGGTCATCGCGGTTGGCGGCGAGACGGGGATGCGGTTCGCGCTGCCCAATGCCGAGATCATGATCCACCAGCCCTCCGGCGGCTCGCAGGGGGTCGCCGCCGACATCCTGATCTCCGCGCGCCATATCGAGCAGACGCGCGAGAAGCTCTACCAGCTCTACGTCAAGCACACGGGGCAGGATTACGAGACGGTGCAGAAGGCGCTCGACCGCGACAAGTGGATGACGCCGCAGGAGGCCAAGGATTGGGGTCATATCGACGAGATCGTCGAGACCCGCGCCGACGCCGCCGACGCCGTCAAGGACAGCTGATACGAAGGGTGCCCGGCCCGCGCCGGGCACCCGCGCCCCCTGATGCGCTTCCGCCACGGGAGACGTGCAGGCACGGGATTTCTGCATTGTGGCTCCGGGCGATCCTGCCTAGGCTTTCGGCAGAGAAGAGCTTTTTCATCCGCGGCACGGACCGCGCGGCCGATCGTCGGAGCAGGACGGTCAAGGCCAGGGAGGCACGACGATGGCCAATAACCAGGGGTCCGGCGACGGCAAGAACACCCTCTACTGCAGCTTCTGCGGCAAGTCCCAGCACGAGGTCCGCAAGCTGATCGCGGGTCCGACGGTGTTCATCTGCGACGAATGCGTCGAGCTCTGCATGGACATCATACGCGAGGAGACGAAGGCCGCCGGCCTGAAATCCGCGGAAGGCACGCCCACCCCGCGCGAGATCTGCGGCGTGCTGGACGATTACGTGATCGGGCAGGAGCACGCCAAGCGCGTCCTCTCGGTGGCGGTCCACAATCACTACAAGCGGCTCGACCATTCGGACAAATCCGACATCGAGCTGGCAAAGTCGAACATCCTGCTGATCGGTCCCACGGGCTGTGGCAAGACGCTGCTGGCGCAGACGCTGGCCCGCATCCTCGACGTGCCGTTCACCATGGCCGATGCGACGACCCTGACCGAAGCCGGCTACGTGGGCGAGGATGTCGAGAACATCATCCTGAAGCTCCTGCAGGCGTCGGAGTACAACGTCGAGCGGGCGCAGCGCGGCATCGTCTATATCGACGAGGTCGACAAGATCACCCGCAAGTCCGACAACCCCTCGATCACCCGCGACGTTTCGGGCGAGGGCGTGCAGCAGGCGCTCCTGAAGATCATGGAAGGCACCGTCGCCTCCGTGCCGCCGCAGGGCGGGCGCAAGCATCCGCAGCAGGAGTTCCTGCAGGTCGACACGACGAACATCCTCTTCGTCTGCGGCGGCGCCTTCGCCGGCCTCGACAAGATCATCGCGCAGCGCGGCAAGGGGTCGAGCATGGGCTTCGGCGCCGAGGTTCGCGCGCCGGACGAGAAATCCGTGGGCGAGTTCTTCAAGGAGCTGGAGCCCGAGGACCTGCTGAAGTTCGGCCTGATCCCGGAATTCGTCGGCCGCCTGCCCGTCATCGCGACGCTGACCGATCTCGACCAGGATGCGCTCGTCATCATCCTGACGCAGCCGAAGAACGCGCTGGTCAAGCAGTACCAGCGCCTGTTCGACCTCGAGGGGGTGACGCTCAGTTTTACCGACGACGCGCTTCAGGCCATCGCCCAGCGCGCCATCGAGCGGAAGACGGGGGCGCGCGGCCTGCGGTCGATCATGGAGGACATCCTGCTCGACACGATGTTCGAACTGCCCGGCCTCGACACCGTGGACGAGGTTGTCGTGAACGAGGAAGCGGTGCGACGCGAAGTCAAGCCGCTCCTGATCCACTCCGAGGACAAGGCCGAACCGGAGTCTGCCGAAGCCGGCTGACGGTGCCCGGAGGCCGGACGCGGACCGGCCCGCGCATGTTGCGGGCCATTATTTGTCGAATGACACATGCGCTTTTGCACAAACCGTGGTCCTGTGGGCTACGTCCAACCCCGTATGCCAGATCGTGCGAACTCTGCGACGTTTCGCGCCTAACCCCTCTGGCGCATTTGCATGAATCGAGATTGAGCTGCGCGCAGAAATCCATATCTGTCAACTCAACCTGACGGATCGGACCCCGGCAATGCTGGACACTCTATCCCTTGCGACCATGGCTGCCGTCTTCGACGACAGCACGGATTGCGTGAAGCTCATCGATACCGAGGGGCGCGTGCAG
The DNA here is from genome assembly GCF_046452375.1 of Jannaschia halovivens. Taxonomy (NCBI): domain Bacteria; kingdom Pseudomonadati; phylum Pseudomonadota; class Alphaproteobacteria; order Rhodobacterales; family Roseobacteraceae; genus Jannaschia; species Jannaschia halovivens. The sequence goes on from NZ_JBKFDJ010000001.1 coordinate 899,954, forward strand.
TGGATGAACATGAATGGCCGCTGCAGCATGGAGATCGACGATTTCGACGCGGTGCGCGGCACCGAATGGGCGCTGTTCTGGCCGCTGAAATACACCACGCAGGTGCAGTCGATCTACAGCCGCTCCGACCCGAAGGTGACGAACTTCTCGGCCTTTTGCCCGACCGCCAAGGGTTCGCCCCGCTGGTGGGACGTCACCGTTTCGCCGGTCAACGCGTCGGACGGGGCACCAGCCGGGTTCCTCGCGATTTCGCGGGACGTGACCGAGCGCGAGACGGCGGCCAAGCAGATGGAGCTGATGCTGGCCGAGATGCGGCATCGCCAGAAGAATACGGTCGCGCTGACGGCGACGCTGCTCAACCTGCACAAGCGCAAGTATCCCGAGGCGGCGCGCTTCGCCCGCGACATGACCGCGCGCCTTCAGGCGTTGATGTCCGCGCAGGAGACGATCGGCGTGGCCGGCCGCGATGGCGCCTATCTCGACAGCGTGCTGCCGCCGCTCTTCTACCCGTTGGCCGACCCCGCGAGCGTGGTGTCGATCCATATCGAGGCCGGCATGTTCATTCCGCCGCGCCAGGTGGATCTCGTCAGCATCATCTTCGGCGAACTGGCCATCAACGCCAGCAAGCACGGCGCATTGAAGGCGGGCGGCACGCTGCGCGTGACCGGCATGCCCTCCGGAGAGGGGATCGAGCTGGTCTGGACCGAGACCCTGCCCGAGGCGCGGACCGGGGATATCGGCCTCGGCGACGGGCTCGACCTGATGAACCGGATCGCCAAGATGAACGGCGTGCGGTTCGAGATGGACTGGCTCGAATACGGCCTGCGCGTCACGCTCGTCCTGCCCACGGGCACGCGGATCTGAACCGCCCCCCTGTCCGGGCCGCGCCGCCGGGCTAACTGGCGGCGCATGAAGGACAATCCCGCCCCCCACTTTCCGCCCAACCGCGACGCGGCACTCGCCCGGCTCGACGCGTTCGCGCCCAAGGCCGGACGCGACTATGCCGCCGGTCGCAACCACGACCTTCCGGGGCATCCGCATGTCTCGACCCTGTCGCCTTGGATCCGCCACCGCGCCCTGACCGAAGCCGAGGTGGCCGCCGCCACGCTCGACCGCTTCGCCGCATCCACCGCGCAGAAGTTCCTGTCGGAGGTGCTGTGGCGCACCTATTTTAAGGGCTATCTCGAACGTCGCCCGGGTCTCTGGTCGGGCTATCTGCACGGTCTCGACGCGGCGCGGAACCGGCTGGCCACGGAATCCGGCCTGCGCGCCCGCTGGGAGGCGGCCTGCGGCGGCGAGACCGGCATAGACGCGTACGACCATTGGGCGGCCGAACTGACCGGCACCGGATATCTGCACAACCACGCGCGGATGTGGTTCGCCTCCATCTGGATGCACACGCTCGAATTGCCATGGGAGCTGGGCGCGGACTTTTTCCTGCGCCACCTGCTCGATGGTGACCCGGCATCGAACACGCTGTCGTGGCGCTGGGTCGGAGGGCTTCACACGCGCGGCAAGACCTACCGGGCCCGCGCCTCAAATATCGGGAAATATACCGGCGGGCGGTTCGACACCGAGGCGTTGGGCCACCGGCTCGCCACCACGGCCGAGCCACAAGACGGGCCGCCGCCGCCCGACCCGATCGACATGCCCGAGGATGCGAACCTGCCCGGCGGCCGGATCGGGCTCTTGCTGCACGAGGACGATCTGCATCCCGATTTCCTGATGGCGCGCGGCCTCGACCCCACCGGTGTCGCGGTGCTGATCGCGCCAGCCGGGCGCTCGCCCCTGGCCGTCTCGCGCCAGGTCCACGACTTTACCCGCGCGCTGGCCGAAGATGCCGCGACGCGCCTTGGCGCGACCGGCCCCGTCACCGAAGATGGCGCGGAAATCGCGCGCTGGGCCACGGGGTTCGACCATGTCGTGACCCCCTATGCCCCCGTCGGTCCCGCACGGACGGCGCTCGACGCGCTGGACGTTGCGACCATCCGCCCGTTGCGCGCCTGGGACGCCGCGGCCTGGCCCCACGCGACCGCGGGCTTCTTCAAGTTGAAGGGCAAGATGGCCACGATCCTCGAGACAATCCTGCAGGATATGGGCGTCTGACACGCGACGGGTTCACAGGATTCCACTTATGCGCTACCGTCACGCCAAGGCAGGATCGATCAACGGTCCGCCAGAGGCAGTGGCAGAGCACGGGGCGCAGACAGTGCGACAGGCAACCATCGGGGCGTTCGCGCCCAATCCCACCATTCGTTTTCTCACCGGCGTCGCGCTGATCGCGCTGGTTGCGGGCTGTCAGGCCGCCAATACAGGCGGTGACGCGACCCGTGCCGCCCCGGCCTCCTCCAGCGTCCAGCTCATCGAACGGGACGTCGAGGCGCCCGAGGTCTTCCAGGCCAAGGACCGCGCGCTCTGGGACGGACGGCCGTCGCTGGGCGGCGTCTGGGTCGCGGCCCCCGACGTGACCGATCCCGAGCGGGTCATCATCCGCAACGAGGCGAACGGCAAGTTCGTCATCGGCGCGCTCTTCAAGCGCGAGCGGGCCAATCCCGGCCCCCCGCTGCAGCTTTCGTCGGACGCCGCCGCCGCCCTCGGCGTGCTGGCCGGCGCGCCGACCTCGATCGACGTCGTGGCCCTGCGCCGCGAGGAGGTCTCCGAGCCGAGCCCCGCCCCCGCAGCATCGGCCCCCGTGGCCGTCGCCGAAGCCGAGCCCGCAGCCCTCGAGGAAGAGATCGTCCAGACGGCCGAGGCCCCCACAGCCGACGCCGAGATCGGGGCCGACGCGCTCGACGCCATCGGGGCTGCCGCCGAGGCCGAGCGCGCCTTGGCCGCCGACGCCGCCGAGCGGACGCCCGCCGCCCAGCCGGAGCGCCGCCTGAATTGGTTCCAGCGCATGGCCCGCAGCCGTCAGGACCGTCGCGCCGCCCGCGAGGCCGCCGCCGCCGAACTGACCGCCGACGCCGTGCCGACCGAGATGAACGCCGGCATCCTCGAGCCGCCGGTCGCCACCGCGGCCGCCGCTCCCGTCACGACCAGCGCCATCGCCGCGACCACCGCGTCCGGCACGCCGACGCGTGCCCCCGCCCCCGTCGCCGGGATCGAGCGGGCCTATGTCCAGATCGGCATCTTCTCGGTCGAGGAAAACGCCCGCAACACCGCCACCGCGCTCTCGGGTGCGGGCGTCGTGCCGACGGTGCTTGAAGAAAGTAGCCGGGGCCGCACGTTCTGGCGCGTGATCGTGGGGCCGTCGACCACCTCCTCGGACCGGGCGGCGGTTATCCGCAAGGCCAAGGGTCTGGGCTTCACCGACGCTTTCGCCGTCCGCGGGTAGCGGCCATATCGGGGCGAAGAACCGTAACCCGCCGCCGACCGCGGCCGCACGACCGGAGAGCCCTGCCATGCTCCGCCCCCTTCTCGCCGCCCTTCTGATCTCCGCCCCCGCCTGGGCCCAGGAATTCGCCACCGAGGCGGGCTCCGCCTTCGTGGTCGATCACAACACGGGCCAGGTGCTTCTGTCGAAGAACGCGCAGGTGCCCCTGCCCCCGGCCTCGATGTCGAAGCTGATGACGCTCAACATGGTGTTCGAGGCACTGGAGGACGGGCGCCTGACGCTCGACACCGAGCTTCCGGTCTCCGAGGAGGCGGCGGCCTATGGCGGCTCGACCATGTTCCTCGACACCCGCGACCGCGTCCGGGTCGAGGACCTGATCCGCGGCGTCGTCGTCCTGTCGGGCAACGACGCGACCGCCGTCCTCGCCGAGGCGATCTCGCCCGACGGCACCGAAGACGGCTTCGCCCAGATGATGACCGACCGCGCCCGCGAGCTGGGGATGATGAATTCGGTCTTCCGCAACTCGAACGGCTGGCCCGCGCCGGGCCACGTCATGTCGATGGAGGATCTCGCGATCCTGGCCGAGCGTCTGGTGACGGAGTTCCCGCAATATTATCCCTACTTCGCCGAGCGGGAGTACGATTTCGACGGCCGCTCGCCGTCGAACCGCTTCAACCGCAACCCGTTGCTGCGGCTCGATATCGGGGCCGACGGCCTCAAGACCGGCCATACGCAGGAGGCGGGCTACGGCCTCGTTGGCAGCGCGGTGCAGGGCGACCGGCGCGTGACCTTCGTGATCTCGGGCCTCGAGACCGAGGCCGCCCGCGCCGCCGAGAGCGAGCGCATCGTGAACTGGGCCTTCCGGCAATTCGCCGAGTCGCGGCTTCTGGACGACACCTCGGACCCGGTCTTCGATGCCGAAGTCTTCATGGGCGAATCCCCCACCGTGGCCCTGGTTCCCGCCGATGGCGTGACCCTTCTCCTGCCGGTCACGGGCCGCGAGGCCGTGCAGGGCGAGATCGTCTATGACGGCCCGCTCGAAGCGCCGATCGCCGCCGGGGACCAACTGGCGACGATGACCCTGACCCATCCCGGCGTCGCCGATCACGAGGTCGCGCTGGTTGCCGCCACGGATGTCGGCCGCGCGGGCCCGCTCCGCCGCGTCCAGATCGCCGGGGGCCGGGTCATGGGCGAGGTGCTGGGCTCGGCGCTCGAACGCTTCGAATAGGGCGCGATCCGGGGGCCGATCGCCCCTCGCGCCCTGCCCGCGCCCCTGCTAACCCCTCCGCCTATGTTCATCTCGCTCGAAGGCATCGACGGGTCCGGCAAATCGACCCAGGCCCATCTCCTCGCCGACCATCTCGAGGCGTTGGGCCACACGGTCCTTCGCACCCGCGAGCCGGGCGGCAGCAGCGGCGCCGAGGCAATCCGCGCACTGCTGGTCGAGGGCGATCCCGGCCGCTGGTCGCCGGTTACGGAACTCCTCCTCTACAACGCCGCGCGGCGTGACAATCTCGAACGTCGCATCGAGCCGGCGCTCGCGGCGGGTCAGTGGGTCGTCACCGACCGCTGGACGGACAGCACGCGGGTGTACCAGTCGACGCGCGGCGGCGACCGCGCGATGGTCGACGCCATGCAGAACCTCGTCATCGGGCGCGAGCCGGACCTGACCTTCGTGATCGACATGGACCCGGATACGGCGCTGCGACGCGGCCTCGCCCGACCGGGCGCCGAGGACCGGTTCGAACAGCTCGGGGCGGACTTCCAGCGCACGGTTCGCGATGGCTACGCGGCGCTCGCGCGCGATTTCCCCGACCGGGTCCGGATCGTCGATGGCGACGCCGATCCCGAGACGGTCGCGGCCCGCGTCCGCGCTCTTCTGCCATGAGCGACGACGCCCTCCCCGAGCCGGATCGGCTGGGCGCGTTTCCCCGCCCGCGCGAGACGGCGCGTCTCTTCGGCCAGGACATCGCCGAGGCTGCGTTTCTCGATGCATGGAACACCGAGCGTCTGCATCACGGCTGGCTCCTGACCGGGCCGCGCGGGGTGGGCAAGGCCACGCTCGCCTGGCGGATCGCGCGCTTCCTGCTGACCGATCCGGCGCCGCAGGCCGAGAGTCTCGACGCACCAGACGGCCATCCCGCCCTGCCCCGCATCCGTGCGCTGTCCGAGCCGGGCCTGATGCTGCTGCGCCGCCCATGGGACGAGAAGACCAAGAAGCTGCGCGACGTCATCACCGTTGATGCCGCCCGGCGGCTGGGCGGCTTCTTCGCGATGTCGGCGGGCGGGCGGCGTGTCGTCATCGTGGACGCCGCCGACGACCTCAATCCAAACGCCGCCAACGCGATCCTGAAGCTGCTGGAGGAGCCGCCTGCCGGGGCCACCCTCCTCCTCGTGACGCATCAGCCCGCGCGCCTCCTGCCGACGATCCGGTCGCGCTGCCGTGTCCTAAGACTTGGACCCCTCGGGCCGGACGCACTCGACGCGGCGATCACGCAGGCCGGGGGCGATCCGGCCACCGCCGCCCTCGCGGACGGGTCCGTGGGGGCCGCGCTGATGCTGGCCGAAGGCGGGGCCGAGACCTACGAGGCGCTGCTGTCGCTGATGTCGCAAAGCCCGATGGACCGGGCGACGGCCCGCAGGCTCGCCGATGCCTGCGCGGGCCGCGCGGGGGCCGAGCGGCTGTCCCGCACGCTCGAAGCCATCGACCGGCTCCTGCACCGTGCGGCGCGCGCGGGCCTGCTTGGGCCGCCCGCCGACGCCCCCGAAGCCGAGGCGAAGGTCCTCGCACGCCTCGCGCCCCACGACCGCGCCGCCCGCGACTGGGCCGCGCTGGCACAGGCCGTGGGCGACCGCGCCGCCCATGCGCGCGCCGTGAACGTCGACCCTGCGGCGATCGTCTGGGACGCGCTGGCCGCCATCGACGCGCAGGCGCGCCGCGTCTGACGGGGTTGCGGCGGCGCAGCGCCTCGCCTAGCCCCGCGCCCATGGAACCGAAGATCACCGACAGCCACTGCCACCTCGATTTTGCGCAGTTCGAGGGCGAGTTGCCCGACCTTCTGGCGCGCGCCGCCGAGGCAGGCGTTCACCGCATGGTGACGATCTGCACCAAGCTGCGTCAGGCCGATCAGGTCCGCGCCCTGTCCGAATCCCACGCGCCCGTCTTCTGGGCCGCCGGCACGCACCCCATGTCCGCCGCCGACGAACCGATGGTTACGGTGGACGACCTCGTGGCACTGGCCGCACATCCGAAGATGGTCGGGATCGGCGAGACGGGGCTCGATTACCATTACACCGCCGAGAGCATGACCCTGCAGCAGGAGAGCCTGCGCATCCATATCGAGGCGGCGCGCCGCACCGGCCTGCCGCTTGTCATCCACAGCCGCGACGCGGATGACGACATGGCCCGGATCCTGACCGAGGAACATCGCGCCGCGCCGTATACATGCGTCATGCACTGCTTCAGCTCGGGCGCCGCGCTGGCCGAAGCGGCGCTCGACCTGGGGTTCTATCTCAGCATGTCGGGCATCGCGGCCTTCCCGAAGTCGCAGCCCTTGCGCGACATCTTCACCGCCGCCCCGCTCGACCGCATCCTCGTCGAGACCGACAGCCCCTATCTCGCCCCGCCGCCCCATCGCGGGCGACGCAACGAGCCGGGCTATGTCGCGCAAACCGCCCGCGCCGGGGCCGAGGCGTTCGGGATGGAATATGCGGCGTTCGCCGCGGCGACCGAGGCGAATTTCGAGCGTCTGTTCACCAAGGTGCGCGACTACTCGATGGCGCCGTAGACTGTCAGGTCCGCGATCCGGCGTTCGGTCAGCCGCGTCAGGCAGAGCGGACCGGCCAAATCCTCGGCCCGCGTGCCCGCCACCAGAAGCGCCTCGGCCGCGCAGGCCGCGTCGCGATAGGTCAGGAACACCTCCTGCGAGGCCCGGAGCGCATCTTCGGCGGTGACGTCCTCGGGCGCAGCCGCCGCCTCGTCCAGCACCTGTGCCTGCACGAGGGCAAGGCGGTAGGTCTCGTCCATGACGGCATCTGCCTCGGCCCAGCCGTTCTGGGCGCAGGCAACCATCTCACCCGGCATTAGGTCGCCCGCGGCACAGTCGAGCACGTCCTGGGCCGCCGCCGGCCCCGCCAGCACGAGCGCCAGCAGCAGCGCCGCCTTCACCGCCGCGCCCGCGTCAGACGGCGCGAATTCGCCCGAGTCGTCCGGCCGATCGGCGCCAACGCGGCCGAATAGACCGCGACCGGCGTCGCGCCAGCTATCATCGCCATCGTCGCGGCGCGCCCGGCATCGACGAAGGCCGTCTGCTTCTCGGTCACCATCCGCAGGTTCTCGCCCTTGGTCGCGGGCAGGACGCCCGCCATCCCGAGCATGCGCATCCCGATCACGGTCTGCGCCTCGGCCAGCATATGCGCGGTCCGCATCTGCAGTTTGATCAGGTCCCACATCGGAGATCGCCTTCATGTTGGGGGCCTCCCGAAGGGGAAACGCACCATGACTTCAATTGGTTCGCGCGAGGACGCCGGTCAAGGCTCGCCGCGCTGGATCCGGGCCCAGATGCGCTTGCCGAACAGCCCCAGCAGCGCCCCCAGCGCCAGCAGGAAGGCCGAGCTGTCGATCCCGAGGATCGCGCAGACCACGGCGGCCAGCATCAGGATCACCAGAAGCGCGGCGAGGTCGAACTCGTGCGGCGAGATCGGCATGTCGCCCAGCCAGAGGCTCTCGGACCAGTCCTTGATCCATCGTTCCATGCGGGGCACCGCAAGGCCGGTCAGGATGCCGATGATGAGATTGAGCAGGATCATGGTACGCGCCTCCGGGCAGAACGGGTCGGACAGCCCCCACCATGCGCCAGCGCCCCCGCCTTCGCAACGCGGCGCTGGCCAAGTCGCGCGACGGGCGCTAACCCGACGGCCATGGAGAGCCTCACGATCCGCCGCCCCGACGACTGGCACCTGCATCTGCGCGACGGCGACATGCTGCGCGCCGTCGCCCCCGAAAGCCGCGACATGGGACGGGCCATCGTGATGCCCAATCTCGTGCCGCCGGTGGTGACCCATGACGACGCGCGCGCCTATCGCGAACGCATCGTGGCCGCGGGCTTCGCGCGCCCCCTGATGACGCTCTACCTGACCGAAGGCACCAACCCGGACGATGTCGTCTCAGCACACGCAGCCGGCACGATCACGGCCGTGAAGCTATACCCCGCGGGCGCCACGACGAATTCCGCCTCGGGCGTCCGCTCGATCGAGGCGGTCCGTGCCGTCCTCGCGGCGATGGAGGCGGCGGGCGTGCCGCTCTGTCTCCACGGCGAGGTCACGGACCGCGAGATCGACATCTTCGACCGCGAGGCGCGGTTTCTCGACGACGTGCTGACCCCGCTCCGCGCGGCGCATCCCGAGCTGAAGCTGACGCTGGAGCATGTCACCACCTCCGAGGCGGTCGACTGGGTCCGCGCGCATCCGGGCGTGGGTGCCACGATCACGGTCCAGCACCTGCTGGCCAACCGCAACGACATGCTGGCCGGGGGCCTGCGCCCGCATTTCTACTGCCTGCCGATCCTCAAGCGCGGTCGCCATCAGGAGGCCCTTCGCGCGGCCGCCACCTCGGGCGAGTCTGCGTTCTTTCTAGGGACCGACAGCGCGCCCCATCCGACCCACGCCAAGGAAGCGACCTGCTGTGCGGCGGGCTGCTTCACCGCCCCCATCGCGCTGGCCTGCTACGCTCATGTCTTCGAAGAGGAGGATGCGCTCGACCGGCTGGAGTCCTTCGCCTCGCTGAACGGACCCGCCCATTACGGCCTGCCGCCCAACGCGGACACCGTGACCCTGACGCGCGGCGCAGCCCTGGACCTGCCGCCGCGCATCGACACCCATGGCCAGTCCGTCACGCTCTTCGATCCCGGCCACCCGCTCCACTGGCACATCCACTAGGCCCGATTATTCGTACGAATAATCGCCCCCCGCGCCCGAGGTATCCGCATGATCCCCACGACCTATCCCCCCGCCACCGAGATCGCCCGCCTGACCGCCCGCGCGCTGCTCGAAGTCGGAGCCGTGCATTTCAACGCCCGCGAGCCCTTCATCCTCGCCTCAGGCAAGCCCAGCCCGACCTATATCGACTGCCGTAAGCTCATCTCCTACCCACGGATCCGCGCGACGCTGATGGACTTCCTGACCGTCACCGTGATGCGCGACGCGGGGCTCGAGGCGTTCGACAACGTGGCCGGCGGCGAGACGGCGGGCATCCCCTTCGCGGCCCTCGTGGCCGAGCGGATGGCGCTACCGATGACCTATGTGCGCAAGAAACCGAAGGGCTACGGCCGCAACGCCCGCATCGAGGGCGCGATGACCGAGGGCCAGCGCGTCCTGCTGATCGAGGACATGACGACCGATGGAGGCTCGAAACTGAGCTTCGTCGACGCGATTCGCGAGACCGGGGCGACCTGCGCCCATACCGGCGTCATCTTCAGCTACGGCATCTTCCCCGAGATCGACCGCACGCTGGGCGATCACGGCGTGACGCTGCATGCCTGCGCGACCTGGTGGGACGTGCTGGCCGAAGTCAAGACCGAAGGCCGCTTCGACGCCGAGACGCTGACCGGGGTCGAGGCCTTCCTGAACGATCCCCGTGGGTGGCAGGCCGCCCATGCCACCGACGGGTCTTGACCGACGGCGCGTCGCGGTCTGCAAGTGACGGGCGGGCGGACACGGACCACCCGCGTTGCCCGCCCGAGGCCGCCCATGCGCATCGCCATCCTTCTGCTACCGCTCCTCGCCGCCTGCGCGCTCGCCCGGCCTTCGCCCGAGGCGGCGCGGGACGCCGCGCGGCGGATCAACGGGCTGTCGACCGCCGCGCTCTGGCAGATCCAGGCGACGACGCCGGACATGGTCGAGTTGTCGCAGGTCGAGGCCGAGCTGGGCAGCCGCGACGTTGTCGCCGCAGGCAACACCTATCTCGGTCGCCGCAGCCTCGCGCGGGCGCGGCCCGGACGCTACCGCCGGCCCGCGCAGGACGACCCCGCGCTCGACGGGATCGACTGTTCCGATTTCATCACCGGGGCCGCGGCGCAGGCTGAACTCATGGGCTCCGGCGGGCCCTGGAACGACCGCCACCGGCTCGACGAGGACGGCGACGGCCTCGCCTGCGGCTGGAAGGCGGATCTGGAGCGCATCCGCGCGGACGTCGCCCAACGCGGCTAGAAGTTTCGCATCCCTTCAAGGGCTTGTGGTCTTCTCCCCAGCAAAGATCGGCTTGCCCACAGCCTGCCCACAGGGCCCCGATTGTCGGGGCGCGGGCCCGTCTGATAGGTCGGGGCACGGCGACAGCAGTGGAAACAGCCGGGCGGTGAACGCCCGCGGGCGGGGGCAGTGTCATGAACGAGATCGCACGACTGGATCAGCAGGCCCCCGCGGCCACGGACGTCACGCTGCCGCACAATATCGAGGCCGAGCAGCAGCTTCTCGGCGCGCTCCTGACGAATAACGACCTCTACGACCGGGCCTCCTCGGTGATCCGGGCCGAGCATTTCTACGACCCGGTCCATGCCCGGATCTTCGATATCTGCGCCGCCCGCATCCAGAAGAACGCGCTGGCCTCGCCGGTGACGCTGAAGCCCTTCCTCGAGGAGGACGAGGGGCTGCGCGCGCTGGGCGGACCGTCCTATCTCGTGACGCTCGCGGCCTCGGCGGTCGCGGCCTACGCGGTGCGCGACTACGCCCAGATGATCTACGACCTCGCCATCCGCCGCGAGCTGATCGCGCTGGGTCGGGATATCGCCGCGCAGGCCAACGACGTCACCGTCGAGACCGAGCCCGCCGACCAGATCGTCGATGCCGAGGCCAAGCTCTACGCGCTGGCCGAACAGGGCAAGTCCGAGAAGGGCTTCCAGTCCTTCCTGTCCGCGATCAAGCAGGCGGTCGATGTCGCAAACGCCGCCTATCAGCGCGACGGGGGACTGGCGGGCGTCTCGACCGGCCTCGTGGACATGGACAAGAAGCTGGGTGGATTGCACCGCTCGGACCTTCTGATCCTCGCCGGGCGGCCCTCGATGGGAAAGACGTCGCTCGCCACCAACATCGCGTTCAACGTCGCCAAGGCCTACCGCGCCGGCAAGACCCATGACGGGCGCGACGGCGCGGTGACGGGCGGCGTCGTGGGGTTCTACTCGCTCGAGATGTCGGCCGAACAATTGGCCGCGCGCGTCCTTTCCGAGGCCTCCGAGGTGCCGTCCGAGCAGATCCGCCGCGGCGACATGACCGAGGCCGAGTTCCGCCGCTTCGTCGAGGCTGCCAAGGCGCTCGAGGCCTGCCCACTCTATATCGACGACACGCCCGCGCTTCCCATCGCACAACTCGCCGCCCGTGCCAGGCGCCAGAAGCGGGTGCACGGGCTGGACCTCCTGATCGTGGACTATCTCCAGCTCGTGACCGCGCCGGGCAAGGGGGACAGCCGCGTCAACGAGGTCTCGGCGATCACCCAGGGATTGAAGGCCATTGCCAAGGAGTTGGATATCCCGGTCATCGCGCTCAGCCAGCTCAGCCGCCAGGTCGAGAACCGCGAGGACAAGCGCCCGCAGCTGTCGGACCTCCGGGAATCGGGCTCGATCGAGCAGGACGCCGATGTCGTGATGTTCGTCTACCGCGAGGAATATTATAAGGAACGCGAGAAGCCGGGCGACCACCAGCTCGACAAGATGGCCGAATGGCAGGCCGCGATGGAGGCCGTCCATGGCCGCGCCGAAGTCATCATCGGCAAGCAGCGGCACGGCCCCATCGGTACGGTCGAGCTGTCCTTCGAGGGCCGCTTCACACGCTTCGGAAATCTCGTGAAGCCGTGGCAGGACGACCGCCGCTGAGCGCGGAATTCTTTTCCGGAAAAGAATTCGCCCCGCGGCCCGCACGGCGCCCGCGACCGAGGTCGGGCGGGCATATTCGAAGAGCAAAGACCCCGGCGGGCTGGCACTGCCCCGCGCGTCTGTGCTTGACCCGGCAAGCACGGGACGCGACACCGCGCCGATGGGTACGGGTCACCTTCATATCGATCTCGAGGCGGTCGCGGCGAATTGGCGGGCGCTCGATGCGCTGTCGGGCCCCGGCTGCGAGACGGCGGCGACGGTCAAGGCGGATGCCTACGGCCTCGGTGTCACCCAGGTGGCGCCCCGTCTCTTCCGCGAAGGCGTGCGCGCCTTCTTCGTAGCCACCGCCGACGAGGGGCTGGAGCTGCGCCGCGCGCTGGGCCCCGAGCCGCGCATCTACCTCTACTACGGCCATATGCCCGGCGACACCGCCACGATCGAGCGGGGCGACCTCGTGCCGCTCATCTGTTCGCTCGACCAGCTCGAGCGCCAGATCGCGCAACTCCCCCGCCGGCCCTTCGGGCTGCAACTCGACACGGGCATGAGCCGGCTGGGCCTGACCTTCGAGGAATGGGCGGCCGTGGCCGAGCTGGCCCTGCGCGCGGGCCCGGTCCTGGTGACCTCGCATCTCGCCGCCGCCGACGATCCGGGCAGCGACCAGAGCGCGCGCCAACTCGCGCGGTTCCACGAGATGACCGACGGCATCACCGTGCCGCTAAGCTTGGCGGCGACCGGCGGCACGCTCCTCGGGTCGGCCTACCATTTCGACATGGTGCGACCCGGCATCGGCCTCTATGGCGGCGCGCCCTTCGCGCAGGCCGAACCCGTGGCGACCCTCGACCTGCCGGTCGTGGCCTGCTTCGACATCCCGGCGGGCACCTCCGTGGGCTACAACGCCACCTGGACCGCTCCCGCGGCCACCCGCATCGCGACGATCGCGGGCGGCTATGCCGACGGGCTTCACCGCGCGCTGGCCCCCGGGATCGAGGTGATGGCCGGGCCGATCCCCTGCCCGGTCGTCGGGCGCGTCTCGATGGACCTGCTTACCGTCGATATCGGGCATCTCGATCGCGACCCCGACAGTTTGCGAATCCTCGGGCCGCATCACGGCATCGATGCCATGGCCGCCCGCGCCGGAACCATCGGATACGAGGTTCTGACATCGCTCGGACAGCGATACCGCCGCACCTATCGCGGGTGACGTAACGGCACTTCTAGCGTCAAGGCGCAGCGTGGCACCGATATCTGGGCGATTCTTTCTAAGTCTCTCGGAACTCCTGAAGATTCCGTTGCGTTCAATAGGCGGATTTCTGCTATGAGTTAATCGAGCAGCCAAGAAACCCGACCGCCACTGCCACAAAAGGGTTTGGCTATGACTGAGACGACCCGATCCGTTGCGATCGCCACGAGCCTGTTGCAACAGGTCTGCACCATTCTTCTCGTGCTTCTCGCACTGGGCGCCGTCGCGGTGACCGCAGGCGCGTTCCTGGGCCTTCTGCCCTGGATCGAGCTGCCGGTCGCGCTGGGCGGGGCCGAGGTCGTGAATGCGGGCATGATCGCGCAGATCGGCCTGACGGTGCTTCTTCTGATGCTGGTCGGCTACCTACCCTCCAACGCCCGCGTCCGCCGCCTCGAGGTGACGAATCGCGACTTCCATCTCTCGATGGCCGATGTCGCGCGGGCCTATGATTACGTCCACCGCGCCGACCGCGAGGGGACGTTCCAGCTCAGCCGCGAATTCGACGCGATGCGCGACCGGATCGAGTGGATGCGCAACCATCCCGACCTTGCCGATCTCGAGCATGACGTGCTCCAGATCGCCGCGCAGATGAGCGTCGAGAGCCGCGAATTGGCCGAGGTCTATAACGACGAGAAGGTCGACCGCGCGCGATCCTTCCTCAGACAGCGTCAGCAAGAGGTCGAGGACTACCGCCAGCGCATCTCGATGGCGCAGGCCACCGTGCAGGAGATCAAGCGCTGGATGCAGGCCGTCTCGGTCGAGGAAGGCCTGGCCGAAAAGCAGCTCGAGCGCCTTCAGGCTGACCTCGCCGAAGTCACCGACGCGCTCAAGCTGACCGGCCACGACCGCGGCCAGAACGTCGTCGGCCTGGGCCAGCGTCCCCGCCGCGAGGCGAATGGCGGCGACGCGATCGCGACCCCGGCCGAGTAGACCCAGCCGAGAGATCCAACGAGAAGGGCCCGGCGCATCGCACCGGGCCCTTTTTTCGTCCGCGCCCGCGCAGGCTCAGAAGCGGTAGACCAGCTTCAGGCCGCCCGCGATCTCGTCGGTGCCGGTGCCGATCCCGCCGAAATCCGCGTTCATCCGCAGCGACAGGCCGTCGGTCAGGTTCACGTCGGCGCCGAACTCGATCCGGGCGGACAGCTCGCCGCCATCCTCGAAGCCCGCAACAAGAGCGGTATCGGCTTCGGCGTAGTCGTAATCGGCATGCAGGCCGACGAAGCCCGTCCCCATCTCCATTTGGCTGGTGTAGCGGGCCCCGACCGACAGCGTACCGAACGTGGTCTTCGACGTCCCGGCCCCGGCCAGCGTACCGCCCGTGCCCTCGACCTCCTCCCGGCCGATCGAGAGCGAGGCCATCGGCGAGAGGATATCGCCGTCGCCCATCGCCATGTCATATGCGCCCGAAAGGGTCAGGGCGTAGAGCTCGGTGTCGCCGGTCCCGAGGCCGCCGGCAGTCACCTGGTCGAAGTCGCCGCGGCCCCAGATCAGGCTCGCCTCCCCGCGGTAGGCACCGGAGCGCATCGCGAGGTAGGGCTGCACGAACTGCAGGTCGCCCGAGATGTCGAAGCCCCCCTGCACCGAGGAGAGATCGGTCGTCCCGATCGAGAGACCCGCGACCATGTTCGGCGCGATCTCGATATCCGCGCCAAGCTGGAAGCCCGTTGCGGACTGGTCGATATCGGAGCCGCGCGCCGCGAAGCCGGTGAACTCGATCCAGCTATGGACCGGCGTGCCGGAGACGCCGCGCGTCGAGGCGAAGGTCAGCGGGTTCGTCCGGTCAAGCCCGACGCCCGCATTCGAGCGCGCCACGCCACCGGCCTGGACGACGAAGCGCCGCGCGAGCGTCGCGAAGGCCGCATCTGCGGCGGCGAGTTGAACCGGGACCGAGGGGCCCCAGCCGAGGACGGCGCCGGAACCGGCAAGGGAGAACGTGCCCGTGGCGGTTGACGAAAAGCCGAACACGACGACGCTGTAGTTGCCGTCGGGAACGTCGATCGTGAAGATCGACAGCCCTCCGAAGCCCAGCCCATCGTCATTATAGGCCAACGGCGTTGTTGCGACCGTAGGGTCGAACGCGCCGGAGACGAGGTAGATGACCGTGTCCGATGGCGCAAAGTTGTTGATCGTACTTGCCGCTGTCGTCTGAACCGTCAGCGTACCGCTCCCGTCAACGCGGATCGGCACGGCATCGAAGGCACGTGTGCCCGCGCCACCAACGCTGCCGGCCCCGGATCGATTGGTCGTATTCGCCGATGTCAGCGCGCCGTCATATGCGAATGTGCTCTGAGCCTGTGCATAACCAGCCGCCAGGATCGTCGTGGCGCCCAGCGCCAGCGTCGCGATCGTCCGTTGCATCCCTGCGTCCCTCGTCACTCAAAACATTAACAAACCGTTAACGGAATCCGGCCGGCGGAGATACGCCGACGGCCCGTTGCCGCCAAGGCACCCGATAGGTGTATCGGCCGCACCACACTCGGTCGCACCCGCGTGGACAATCGGACTTGTATGCGGCGATTAAACGGACCAAACCGGGAACATGGCCAAGCCCGTCACCCAGTTCGCCTGCACCGATTGCGGCGCCGTCCACAAAAAATGGACCGGTCGCTGTGATGGCTGCGGGGCGTGGAACACCATCCAGGAAGAGGTCCCGCTGAGCCAGGGGCCGTCGAAGAAGGCGCTGGGGACCGCGAAGGGCCGCAAGATGGCTCTGACCGATCTTCAAACCGAAGAGGCGCCACCGCCGCGCACGCTCTCGGGCCTGGACGAGCTCGATCGCGTGCTGGGCGGCGGCCTCGTGCCCGCCTCGGCGACGCTGGTGGGCGGCGATCCGGGGATCGGGAAGTCGACTTTGCTCCTGCAGGCGGCGGCGGCCTTCGCGCGCCGGGGCGAGAGCGTGGTCTACGTCTCCGGCGAGGAGGCGACGGCGCAGGTGCGGATGCGCGCGCAGCGGCTGGGCCTCGACGACAGCCCGGTCAAGCTCGCCGCCGAGACCAACCTGCGCGACGTTCTGACCACGCTGGAGGCCGAGCGCCCGTCCCTCGCCATCATCGACTCGATCCAGACCATGTGGGTCGACACCGTCGACAGCGCGCCCGGCTCCGTCAGCCAGGTCCGCGCCTCGGCACAGGAGCTGACCAGCTTCGCCAAGCGCTTCGGCACCGCCGTGATCCTCGTCGGCCACGTCACGAAGGAGGGTCAGATCGCGGGCCCCCGCGTCGTCGAGCACATGGTCGACACGGTGCTCTATTTCGAGGGCGAGCGCGGCCACCAGTTCCGGATCCTGCGCGCGGTCAAGAACCGCTTCGGTCCCGCCGACGAGATCGGCGTATTCGAGATGACGGGCGCCGGGCTGGCCGAGGTCGCGAACCCCTCGGCGCTGTTCCTGGGCGACCGCGACGCCCCGGCCCCGGGCTCCGTCGTCTTCGCGGGGATCGAGGGCACGCGTCCCGTGCTGGTCGAGATCCAAGCCCTCGTCGCACCGTCGCAGCTCAGCCAGCCGCGCCGTGCGGTGGTCGGATGGGACGGCTCGCGCCTGTCGATGATCCTCGCCGTGCTCGAGGCGCGGACGGGGATCAGCTTCGGGGGCCTCGACGTCTATCTCAACGTGGCCGGGGGCATCCGCATCTCGGAGCCGGCCGCCGATCTCGCCGTCGCCTGCGCCCTGCTCTCGGCGCGCGAGGATGCGGGCATCCCCCCCGAGACGGTCGTCTTCGGCGAGCTCTCGCTCTCGGGCGCGCTCCGCCCCGTCGCGCAGGCCGAAAATCGCTTGAAGGAGGCCGCCAAACTTGGTTTTACCGCCGCAATGGCGCCCAAGGGGTGCAAGACGGGGGATGCGGGCGGTATGGCCCTCAGGCTTCTGCCGGACCTGACCACGCTGGTGGGCGAGGTGTTCGGCGCGGGCTGACCCACCCCCCGAGCGAGGGACGGAATGGACGGTTTCACCTATGTGGACGGCGCGGTCGCGCTCGTCATCGTCGTCTCGGCCATCCTCGCCTACAGCCGTGGCCTCGTCCGCGAGACGATGGCGATCCTCGGCTGGGTCGCTGCCGCGATCCTCGCCTTCACCTTTGCAGGCGCGGCCGAACCGCTGGTCCGCGAGATCCCTTACGTCGGCGACATCCTCGGCGACAGCTGCGAACTGGCCGTGATCGCGGCCTTCGCGCTCGTCTTCGCGCTTGCGCTGGTGCTGGTATCGTTCTTCACGCCGCTCCTGTCGTCCGCCGTGCGCCATTCGGCGCTCGGGCCCTTCGACCAGGGCCTCGGCTTCGTCTTCGGCGTCCTGCGCGGCATCCTGCTGATCGCGGTGGGGTTCGTCGTCTACGACCGGGTCATCGTGAACGAGGGCATTCCGGCGGTCGAGGAAAGCCGGTCGATCAACATCTTCGGCCGCGCCAAGGGCAATATCGAGGAGAATATCCCCGAGGACGCGCCCGGCTGGATCCTGACCCGCTACGAGTCGCTGGTGGGCGAATGCTTCGAGCCCGCCGCCCCGGTCGAGCCCGTGACACCAACCGAATGACGCACCGCCCGACGGGGGCGTGACTCCGGCCGCGCCGGTCCGTATGTCGGGGCCACACCGCCCCTAGATTCGCAGGACATGTCCCGATGACCGATTGGCGCAGCTCCCCCTTCGATCCCGTCCTCGACGGCGACAAGTTGAAGGAGGAATGCGGCATCTTCGGCGTCGTCGGCGTGACCGAGGCCGCGAACTTCACCGCGCTCGGCCTCCACGCGCTGCAACATCGCGGGCAGGAGGCGGGCGGCATCGTCGTCCACGACTCCGATCACGGCTTCAACTCGGTTCGCCGCTTCGGCTATGTCCGCGACAACTTCACCTCGCAGGACGTGATGGACATGCTGCCCGGCAGCCTCGCCATCGGGCATGTCCGCTATTCGACCTCCGGCTCCAAGGGCGCGACCGCGATCCGCGACGTGCAGCCCTTCTTCGGCGAGTTCGCAATGGGCGGTGCGGCCATCGCGCATAACGGCAACATCACGAATGCCGACGCACTTCGGCGCGAGCTGATCGAGCGCGGCTCGATCTTCCAGTCGTCCTCGGACAGCGAATGCATCATCCACCTGATGGCGCGATCCCTGCAGCAGAACATCCCCGAGCGGATGAAGGACGCGCTCCGCCGGGTCGAAGGCGCGTTCAGCGTCATCGCGATGACGCGCACCAAGCTGATCGGCGTGCGCGATCCGCTGGGCGTGCGCCCGCTGGTGCTGGGCCGCGTCGGAGACGGGCCGAATCCCGGCTGGTGCCTCGCCTCCGAGACCTGTGCGCTCGACATCATCGGCGCCGAGTTCATCCGCGAGGTCGAGCCGGGCGAGATGGTCGTCATCACGCCCGACAAGCTGACCTCGCACCGCCCGTTCGAGCCGCGCCGTCCGCGCTTCTGCATCTTCGAGCATGTCTATTTCAGCCGCCCCGACAGCATCCTCGGCGGCCGCTCGGTCTATTCCACCCGCGAGGCGATCGGGCGCGAACTGGCCAGGGAAGCCCCCGTCGAGGCCGATCTTGTCTGTCCGGTTCCGGATTCCGGCACCCCCGCCGCCATCGGCTACAGCCTCGCGTCGGGCATCCCCTACGCGATGGGCATCATCCGCAACCAGTATATGGGCCGGACCTTCATCGAGCCGACCGAGAGCATCCGCAACATGGGCGTCCGCCTGAAGCTCAACGTCAACCGGGCGCTGGTGAAGGGCAAGCGGATCGTGCTCGTGGACGACAGCGTCGTGCGCGGCACCACCTCGCGCAAGATCAAGGAGATGATCCTCGATGCCGGCGCGGCCGAGGTCCATTTCCGCATCGCCAGCCCGCCGACCGCGTGGCCCTGCTTCTACGGCGTCGACACGCCCGAGCGCGAGAAGCTGCTGGCCGCGACCATGACCGAAGACGAGATGTGCGCGCATCTAGGCGTCGACAGCCTCAAGTTCATCTCGCTCGACGGGCTCTACCGCGCCGTCGGTGAAGCCGGCGGCCGTGACCCGGACGCGCCGCAATATTGCGATGCCTGCTTCTCGGGCGAATACCCGGTCGAGCCGTCGGATCAGGTGTCGCGCGGCTTCCAGTTAAAGGCCGCCGAATAAGCCGACGCCCCCGGCATTCGCACCGCGATCCGAAGGGCGGCGCGACGCGCCTCGACAGGCCGCGCCCGCGCCCTACCTCTCGCCTCCCAGAGCGGAGGGCAACATCTTGAAAATCCTGCACATCGCCGGTGCCACCACGACGCGCTTCTACCGCGACCTGTCCCTGACCTATCAGCGCAATTGCGTCACACCCGAGGACACGACCGCCGCCCTTCTCGTGGTCGAGCCGGATGGCGGGCTCGCGTGGAACGGGCGGCCCGTGACGCTGGCCCGCGCGATGGACCTGGCGGCGGGATACGACGTGGTCGTCCCGCATCTCTTCTGTCCCGACGGCATGACCACGTGGCGCAGCCTCTTCGAGACCGCGCTCGGCATTCCTGTCGTCGGCCCGCCGTTGGCCGCGACCGTCACCTCGACGTCGAAGCTGGCGACCAAGGCGCTTGCCGAGGCGTCCGGGGTGCGCGTACCGGCCTCGGTCCGCGTGACGGACGCCGCCGACCTGCCAGACGTCGCCCTGCCCGCCATCGTGAAACCCGACCGCGAAGACAACTCGCTGGGCCTGACCCTGGTGCGGACCCGCGACGACCTCGCCCCGGCGGTGGAGGCAGCGCTTGATCATGACGCGACCGCGCTGATCGAGGCCTACATTCCCGGCCGCGAGGTGCGGGTCGGCGTGATCGAGGACCCCGAGCCGCGCGTCCTGCCGATCCTCGAATACCACGTCACGCCCGACCACCCGATCCGCGAGCGGGCCGACAAGGTCGCGATCGACGGGACCGGAGCGGTGACCATGGACGCTTGGGAGCAGCCGACGCTCGAGACGACCTGCCCCGCCGCCTTGGCGGCAGACACGCGCGCCCAGCTTTGCGACGCGGCGCTGACAATGCATGCGGCGCTCGGCGGGCGGGACTACTCGCTCTTCGACTTCCGCATCCATGCCGAGACCGGCGCGCCCTACCTGCTCGAAGCCTGCAGCTTCTGGACTTTCACGCCCGTCTCGGTGATCTCGCGGATGCTGGCCGCCGAAGGCTCCGACCTGACCGATGCGGCGCTGGCGATGTGGCGGCGCGCGGCAGCCCGGCGTGCAAGCGCCACCTGTGCTGGAACTCGAGGCGCGGCGCGCGCGCGGGGCGTCGATGGCCCGACGCCGCCGTCCCTCGCCGCGATGGCAGGCGCGGGTCCCGTCCACCAGATCCCGCCGATGGTCTGAGCGCGCTCGGACCCGAAAAGAAAAGGGCCGCGCCAGCCCGGCGCGGCCCTCCGATGTCGAGGTCGGAACCGATCAGGCGTCGCGGCGCGCCGCCAAGGCCCGGCGACCGCCGGTCACGATCAGCGCGGCCAGCACGGCCTTGACCGCATCACCCAGCAGGAACGGGGCCACCCAGCCCGACCAGAGAGCCGCGGCGGAGGTCGAGGCCCAGCCGGCCTCGATGCCCGCGGCGCTGGCGACGGCATAGGGCCACGCCACGCCCGGAAGGTAGATCGCGGCGGCCGCCAGCAGCGACGCGCCGATCATCACAACAAGCCCGCGCCCGGCGGCGAGCCCGGCGATATAGGCCATCGCCACGAAGCCCAGGAGGAAGCCGCCCGTCGGCCCGGCCAGATAGGCGAGACCCGCGCCGCCATTGGCGAAGACCGGTAGGCCCATCGCGCCCTCGGCCAGATAGGCCAGGACGGTGACCGCGCCCAGCCGCGCGCCCAGCGTAAGGCCGATTGTCAGGATCGCGAGACCCTGCAGCGTCAGGGGCACCGGGAAGAACGGGATGCTGACCTGTGCGGCCAGCGCGATCAGCACAGTCCCCGCCGCCACGAGCGCGGCCTTCCGGCCGAGCGACCACTGGTTCGATGTCGACGCGACAGCCTGCATGTTCTGGGTCATCACGGACCTCCTGTTGACTATGTCGCGCATCTTTTCCGCCGCGCGCCGCCCCGTGTCAACGCGCCCCCGCTTGATGCCGCGCCCCGCGCGTGGCACGGGGCGGGCATGACTGATCGTCCCGACCTCGCCCTCGTCACCGGCGCCTCGCGCGGCCTCGGCGCCGCCATCGCCGAACGGCTGGCCGCCGCCGGCACCCATGTCGTCGCCGTCGCCCGCACCCAGGGCGCGCTCGAGGAGTTGGATGACCGCATCCAGGCCGCGGGCGGGGCCGCGACACTGGCCCCGATGGACATCACCGTGGCCGCCGCGATGCAGCAGCTCTGCAGGGGCATCCACGACCGCTGGGGCAAGCTGCCGCTCTGGGTGCACACGGCGGTGCACGCGACGCCGCTGACGCCTACGACGATGATCGACGAGCGGGACATGGCGAAGGCGGTGGACGTGAACGTCACGGCGCTGTCGCGGCTGATCCCCTATGTCTCGCCGCTCCTTCAGGCGGCAGGCGGGGGCACGGCGGTGTTCTTCGACGACCCCATGCCCCTGCCCTTCTCGGCGGGCTACACCGCGACCAAGGCCGCCCAGCGCGCGATGATCGAGGCGTGGCAGGCCGAGGCGACGACGGAGACGGCGGCGCGCGTCCACCTCCTGACGCCGAAGCCCATGGGCACGGCGGTCCGCGCCCGGTTCCATCCCGGCGAGGACCGCAGCAAGCTCGCGACCCCGGCGGACGAGGCCGCGCGGCTGCTGGGTGAGATCGGGTTGGGCTGACGCGCCCTAGCCGGCGAGTTCGGCCGCCTCGGCCGCCATCGCCTCGGCCTGTTCGGCCAGCTTGTCGAGCCGGGCCAGCGCGTCCTCGGGGATCACCTCGGTCGGCACCTCCTTGATGACCTCGACCGTCTTCGGCTCGGGGGCGGGATGAGCCCGCATCTCGTCGAGAAGCTGGGTCTGCTGGGCCAGCCGCCGGTCGAGCGCGCGCAACTCCTCGTCGGCCGAGATCGTCTTGTCGGCCAGCATCAGCCCCGCCATCAGCAACAGCCGGTCCTGGTTCAGCCGCGCGCCGCTCTGCGACAGCGCCTTGGCCTCCCGGTCGAGGAGTTCGGCGGCGGCGTTGAGATAGCCTTCTTCGCCGTCCTGGCATGCGACGATGAAGGTGCGGTCGCCGATTTCGATGGTCATGTCAGGCATTGGCCGCCTCCAGCATGGGTTCCAGTTCGGCCAGAAGCGCCTGCATCTCGGCGAGATCCATGGCGCGCGCGGCCCGGAGCGCGTCGTTCTCGGCCTTGAGCGAGGCATCGACGGCACCGTCGGTCTGGGCGCGCAGATCGGCGCTCGTGGCCGCCATCGCCTCGAGCGCGGCGCGCAGGCGTACGCCGTCGGCTTCGCCCGGCGCATGCGCAGGCTCGGCGGCGGGCGCGTCGGCCCCGGCCTCCAACTCGGCGATGCGGGCGCGCGCGGCATCGAGTTCGGCCTGCATCCCATTGGTATCGCCGCCCTTGTCATCCGCGGGGGCCGTGGCCCTGTCCTGTGCGGCCTTCAAGGCGCGGGCCGTGGCACCCAGCGCCGCCTGTATGCGCGCGATCCGCGCGTCGAGTTCCGCCTGCTCCGCCATCTGGTCCGTCCTCTGGATGGGTCGTGTGGGGCCAATCGACCCCAAACCGCCGCCGGTGTCAAAGCCCGCGCGCCCCTTGGCTTGCACGCCCGCGCGCCCCCGCCTAGGGAGAGGCACAGCCCGAGGGAGCACCAGACATGACCGACGAGACCACCGGACCCGACCTCGACGCGCTGCGCGCCGCGAACCCCGGCCACTGGCGCCGCGCCGCCGCGATCCGCACGCTGACCCTCGATGCCGTCGCGGCCGCCAATTCGGGCCATTCGGGGATGCCGATGGGCATGGCCGACGTCGCCACCGTCCTCTTCGAGAAGCACCTCAAGTTCGACGCCTCGCGCCCCGACTGGCCCGACCGCGACCGCTTCATCCTGTCGGCGGGCCACGGCTCGATGCTGCTCTATTCGCTGCTGCACCTGACGGGCTATCCCGAGATGACGCTCGACCAGATCCGCAACTTCCGCCAGTTGGGCGCCATCACGGCGGGCCACCCGGAATACGGCCACGCGCCGGGGATCGAGGTCACGACCGGCCCGCTGGGCCAAGGCATCGCCACCTCGGTCGGCTTCGCCATCGCCGAGGAGATCCAGCGCGCCCGCTTCGGCCGCAAGATCGTCGATCACCACACCTGGGTCATCGCGGGCGACGGCTGCCTGATGGAGGGCGTCAGCCAGGAGGCCATCGCGTTGGCCGGGCATCTTGAGCTGAGCCACCTGATCGTCCTCTGGGACGACAACGGCATCACCATCGACGGCAAGGTCTCGATCTCCGACAGCACCGATCAGCGGCAACGCTTCAAGGCCAGCGGCTGGGACGTGATCGAGGTGTACGGCCACGACCCCGAGGCCATCGACGCCGCCCTGACCGACGCCAAGAAGGGCAAAAAGCCCACGATGGTCGCCTGCAAGACGCATATCGCCATCGGGTCGAGCGCGCAGGACACCTCCAAGGGCCACGGCGCGCTGACCGATCCCGACCTGATCGCCGCAACCAAGCGCGCCTATGGCTGGGAGGCCGCGCCCTTCGAGATCGCGCCCGACCTCAAGGCCGAATGGGAGGAGATCGGCGCACGCGGCTCCGAGGCCCGCGCCGAGTGGGAGGTCCGCTTCGCCGAGCTGGGCCGGGGCAAGCGCGACCAGTTCGAGCGCGCCCTGCGCGGCGAGGCCCCGAAGAAGCTCTCGGCGACCATCAAGGCGATGAAGCGCCAACTGGTGGAGACCAAGCCCAAGGTCGCCACGCGCCGGTCGTCGGAAATGGTGCTGGAGATCGTGAACCCGATCATGCCCGAGACCATCGGCGGGTCGGCTGACCTGACCGGGTCGAACAACACGCTGACCGACGACATGGGCATCTTTACGGCCGACAATCGCGCCGGACGCTACATCTATTTCGGCATCCGCGAGCATGGGATGGCCGCCTGCATCAACGGCATGGCGCTGCATGGCGGCGCGAAGCCCTATGGCGGCACGTTCTTCGCCTTCACCGACTACGCGCGCCCCGCGATGCGGCTGGCCGCGCTAATGGGCATCCCGTCGAACTTCGTCATGACCCATGACAGCATCGGCCTGGGCGAGGACGGGCCGACCCACCAGCCCGTCGAGCACCTCGCGATCTGCCGCGCGACGCCCAACACCAACACCTTCCGCCCCTGCGACACCACCGAGACCGCCGAGGCGTGGGAATTGGCGCTGACCTCCACGCGCACGCCGTCCGTCCTCGTGCTGACGCGGCAGGGTCTGCCGGCCCAACGCACCGAGTTCTCCAACAAGAACCTCGTCGCGCAGGGCGCCTACGTGATGGCCGAGGCCGAGGGCAAGCGCATGGCGATCCTCATGGCCACCGGCTCGGAGGTGCATGTCGCCATGGCCGCGCGCGACCTGCTGCAACAGGACGGGATCGGCACGCGGGTCGTGTCGATGCCCTGCTGGGAGCTGTTCGAAGCGCAGGACGAGAAGTACCGCAAGAAGATCCTGCCGGCCGGTCCCGTCCGTGTGGCCGTCGAGGCGGCGATCCGCTTCGGCTGGGATCGCTGGCTCTACGGCGAGCGCGGCAAGCGCGAAAAAGGTGCCTTCGTCGGGATGCACGACTTCGGGGCCTCCGCCCCCGCGGGCGAGCTGTTCGACCATTTCGGCATCACCGCCGAGGCAGTGGCAAAAGCCACGCGGGAATTGCTCTGAAACCAGCAGGGCGGCGTGTCGGCGCGCCGCTTTCGCCACACGGCGATGGCCGATCGGCATCGGGACCTGGCAACCGGCAGGTATGGCGTCGGCCTCTTCATCGATGCGGGCGGTCTATCCGCCAGACATGGGGACGCAATGGGCGCCACGGCTCGTTGGTCTGACCCAGATCACGCGCGCCGGCCGCAGCGCCGCCCCAAGGGGCTGGCGGCGCTAACCGGACCCAATCGTCATGCAGCATCGGACAGCGATGTCCAACAGCTCGCCTTTCGCGAAGATTTGCACCGGGTTCTCGGTATCGAAGAAGCACCGACGCCGGATGAGAGTTAGCCTAGCGGCATCGCCGCATGACCCGGACTGTTCGCTCGCGACTTAGATGGCTCAGACGAACGGCGCTTCCTCGAAGCCTAATGCGCCGCGGCGTCGTCCTTCTTGCCGAGCGCGCCCATGACCGCACCGACGACGGGCATCAACAGCAGGCCCAGCACGACCCCGATGATCCCGTCCAGCACCGCCGTCGCGAGCCAGTTGAGGAACCCGCCCTCGGACACGGCCCCGGCCAGCGACTTGACCGTATCATAGGGCAGATGCCAGCCGATCTCGTGCAACGCGTGAACCACGATATTGCCGCCGACCCAGAGCATCGCGGCCGTGCCGACGATGGTCAGTCCGGTCATGAAGCCCGGCATGCCCTTTACGATGGCGACCCCCAGGCGGCGCCCGAAGGAGGTCCGCCCCTCTTCCGCCAGGTGCAGGCCCACGTCGTCCGCCTTCACGATCAGCGCGACCGCGCCGTAGACGGCGACCGTGATGACGACCGCGATGACACCGAGGACCGCGGCCTTCATCCAGAGCCCGGCCGTCGGATCGGTCGAAGCCAGCGCGATGGTCATGATCTCGGCCGAGAGGATGAAATCCGTCTTGATCGCGCCCTTGACGCGCTGCTCCTCGAGATGGGCGGCGTCGAGGGGCGTGTGCTCGGGGTCCTTGATCTTGGCCAGCGTGTCGTGCGGCACGAGCCAGTGCCAGACCTTCTCGGCCCCCTCGTAACAGAGGTAGAGCCCGCCGAGGATCAGGAACCACGGAATGAGCCACGGCGCGAAGACCGACAGGATCAGCGCCGCGGGCAGCAGGATCACCAGCTTGTTGAACGCGCTGGCGCGGGCGATCTTCCAGACGATCGGCAATTCGCGGGCGGCGGCGAAGCCGTGGACGTATTTCGGGGTCACGGCGGCGTCGTCGATCACCGCGCCCGCCGCCTTGGTCCCGGCCTTGGCGGCCTGCCCGAGGATGTCGTCGATGCTGGCCGACGCGACCTTGGCGATGGCCGCCACGTCGTCGAGCAATGCGAGAAGTCCACTCATGGCGCGCGAATCCTTCCTGTCGTCTGACGGGTGATCTAGCGCCCATCCGGCCGCATCAAGGTCCGGCTGCGCCGCGGCCCGGCCGTGGTTAGCGTCAACCGTTACCGCCACCGGCCCGGTTTAACGCTAACGGCATGCCGCCGCATGCCGATTGCCCGTTGCCCGCCGGGCCGCGCGCCGCCTATCCCGGCCGCGGGGCACAGGGGGGGCACGGCATGACCGTCACCATCGGGATCAACGGCTTCGGCCGCATCGGGCGCTGCACGCTGGCCCATATCGCCAGCGCCGGGCGCAACGACGTCACCGTCGTGGCCCTCAATGCCACCGGCCCGATCGAGACCAACGCGCACCTGCTGCGCTACGACAGCGTCCACGGCCGCTACGGCGGCACGGTCCGGGTCGAGGGCGACGCGATCGACCTAGGGCACGGGCCGATCCGCGTCCAGTCGACCTACGATCCCGAGACATTGGACTGGGAGGGGGTGGACGTCGTCCTCGAATGCACGGGCAAGTTCAACCGCCGCGACGCCGCCGCGATCCACCTGTCGCGCGGCGCCAAGCGGGTCCTTGTTTCCGCCCCCGCGACCGATGCCGACCTGACCGTGGTCTACGGCGTGAACCATCGCAGCCTCACGACCGACCACCACGTCGCGTCGAACGCGTCCTGCACGACCAACTGCCTCGCACCGCTGGCCAAGGTGCTGAACGACGCCATCGGCATCGAAAGCGGGATCATGACCACGATCCACAGCTATACCGGCGACCAGCCGACGCTCGACCGGCGCCACGACGATCTCTACCGCGCCCGCGCCGCCGCCATGGCGATGATCCCGACCTCGACCGGCGCGGCGAAGGCCATCGGCGAGGTGGTGCCGGAGCTTGCGGGCAAGCTCGACGGGACGGCGCTCCGGGTGCCGACGCCCAACGTTTCGGCCGTCGACCTGACCTTCCAGGCGGGGCGGGATGTCACCGTGGCCGACATCAATGCCATCGTCGCCGAGGCGGCGGCGGGCCATATGGGCGCGGTGCTGGCCTACGACCCCGAGCCCAAGGTCTCGATCGACTTCAACCACACGACCCAGTCCTGCATCTTCGCGCCCGACCAGACCAAGGTCGTCGGCCGCAGCGTCCGCGTGCTCGCGTGGTACGATAACGAATGGGGATTCTCGTGCCGCATGGCCGACGTCGCGGGACACATGGGCCGCCTGATCTGAGCGGCCGGGCCGTGGCGCGTCGCGCACACCCCGCGCCCGTCCAGCCCCAGCCCCCTGTCCATCGCTGCCGGGCCCTGCGAAGCTTCCCGGCATGACGAACCGTCCCGCCTTCGTGATCGGCCTCGCGCTTCTCGCCTGCGCGCTGGCCGACATCCTTCTGAACGACGCGGGCGTGATCGTCTTTCTAGGGCGTCAGCTGATCCGCCTGTCGGACTACATCTCCTTCTGGCGCTGAACATCCGGCGTATCCTCCGGTTGCACGGATGTCCCACGACATGCTAGCGCCGGAACCGTTAGCGGTAACGTCCGGTTGCCGCTCGAACGCATCGCCCATCCCCGGAGGACATCATGGTCAAGGTTGCAATCAACGGCTTCGGTCGGATCGGTCGGAACGTCCTGCGCGGCATCGTCGAGTCGGGGCGGACCGACATCGAGGTGATCGCGATCAACGACCTCGGCCCGGTCGAGACGAACGCGCACCTTCTGCAGTATGACAGCGTCCACGGCCGCTTCCCCGCCGAGGTGACGACCGGCGACGACTGGATCGACGTGGGCCGCGGTCAGATGCGCGTCACCGCGATCCGCAATCCCGCCGACCTGCCCTGGTCGGATGTCGACGTGGTGATGGAATGCACCGGCATCTTCACCTCCAAGGAGAAATGCCAGGCCCATCTCGACAACGGCTCCAGCCGCGTCCTGATCTCGGCGCCGGGGACGGATGCCGACAAGACCATCGTCTACGGCGTCAATCACGACACGCTGACCGCCGACGACCTGATCGTGTCGAACGCGTCCTGCACCACCAACTGCCTGACGCCCGTGGCCCACGTCCTGCACAACGCCATCGGGATCGAACGCGGCTTCATGACCACGATCCACAGCTATACCGGCGACCAGCCGACGCTGGACACGATGCACAAGGATCTCTACCGCGCCCGCGCCGCCGCGCTTTCGATGATCCCGACCTCTACGGGCGCCGCCAAGGCCGTGGGCCTCGTGATGCCGGAGCTCAACGGCAAGCTCGACGGCGTGGCGATCCGGGTGCCGACGCCGAACGTCTCGGTCGTGGACCTGACCTTCACCGCCGCCCGCGACACCTCCGTGGACGAGATCAACGACGCGATCCGGGCCGCCGCCGGGGGTGAGTTGAAGGGCATCCTCAACGTGACCGACAAGAAGCTGGTCTCGTCGGATTTCAACCACGACCCGCATTCCTCGATCTTCGCCACCGACCAGACGAAGGTGATGGATGGCGGCAAGATGTGCCGCATCCTGACCTGGTACGACAACGAATGGGGCTTCTCGAACCGTATGGCCGATACGGCGGTCAAGATGGGGTCGCTGATCTAGCGAGGACCGGATCGGGGTCGGCGGCGATGTGATCGTCCGCCCCGATCGTATCGGCTGGACAGACCGGAACGAAGCCCCGCCGCCCATCGATGTTCCATAAATATGCCGGGGTCCGGGGCGGAGCCCCGGCCTCCCTCCACAGGAGCCGCGCCATGCCCTTCAAGACCCTCGACGACATGGAACTCGACGGGCGCGTCGTCCTCACCCGCGTGGACATCAACGTCCCCGTCGAGGACGGCCGCGTCACGGATGCCACGCGCATCGAACGCATCGTGCCCACTGTGCGCGACATCCTTGCGAGGGGCGGCAAACCGGTCCTTCTGGCGCATTTCGGCCGGCCCAAGGGAAAGGTCGTCCCCGAGATGTCGCTGCGACAGCTCGTTCCGACCCTCTCCGAACATCTCGGCACCGAAGTAACCTTTGCCGATGGCGATTACGGCGCCGCCGTCGCGGCCATGAATGCGGGCGATGTCCTCCTCTTCGAGAACGTGCGGTTCCATCCCGGCGAGGAGAAGGACGACGAGGCCTTCGCCGCCCGCCTCGCCGCCGTGGGCGACGTCTATTGCAACGACGCCTTCAGCGCGGCGCATCGCGCCCACGCGACGACCCACGCCCTGGCCCGGAAGATGCCCGCCTGTGCGGGACGCCTGATGGAAGCGGAGCTGACGGCGCTGGAACGGGCACTCGGCGATCCGAAGCCGCCCGTGGCCGCGCTGGTCGGGGGGGCCAAGGTCTCGACCAAACTGGACCTGCTGGGCAACCTCGTGACCCGTGTGCAGCACCTCATCATCGGCGGCGGCATGGCGAACACCTTCCTCGCCGCACAAGGCGTCGACGTGAAGAAGAGCCTCTGCGAGCACGACCTCCTCGACACCGCCCGCGAGATCGCCGCCAAGGCCGAGGCCGCGGGCTGCGCGATCCTCCTGCCCCGCGATGTCGTCACCGCCTCAGAGTTCCGCGCCGATCCTCCGACCCAAACGGTCCGCGTCGAGGACGTACCCGACGGTCACATGATCCTCGATGCCGGGCCCGACAGCGTGGCCCATATCCGCACCGTGCTCGACGGGTGCGCGACGCTTATCTGGAACGGCCCCCTCGGGGCGTTCGAGATGACCCCTTTCGACGACGCCACCACCGCCGCCGCACGGCACGCGGCGGAGCTGACCCGGAAGGGCCAACTCGTGTCGGTCGCGGGCGGAGGCGACACGGTCGCGGCGCTCAATCATGCGGGCGTGGCCGAGGACTTCACCTACATCTCCACCGCCGGGGGCGCGTTCCTCGAATGGATGGAAGGCAAGACCCTGCCGGGCGTCGCCGCCCTCGAAGACTGATAGCGCGAACAGGATGGACGGCGCCCGGAGCGCGGCCTAGGTGCCGGGGCATCCCGTCCCTGCCAGCCCGGAGCCGTCCCATGTCCCAGACCGATCAAGCCGCCAAGATCCGCGCCGGACAGGGCTTCGTCGCGGCCCTCGACCAATCGGGTGGCTCAACGCCCAAGGCGCTCCGGCTCTATGGGATCGACGAGGACCGCTACGCATCGGACGCGGAAATGTTCGACCTGATCCACGCCATGCGCGAACGGATCGTGACCTCGCCCGCCTTCACCGGCGACAAGGTGATCGCCGCGATCCTCTTCGAGCAGACGATGGACCGCGAGTTCGACGGACAGCCCGCCGCGACCTATCTTTGGGAGACGCGCGGCGTCGTCCCCTTCCTCAAGATCGACAAGGGGCTCGCTCCCGAGAACCGTGGCGTCCAGCTGATGAAGCCGATCCCCGACCTCGACGCGACGCTGGCGCGCGCGAAGGCCAAGGGCATCTTCGGCACCAAGGAACGCTCGGTGATCGACGCGGCCGATCCCGACGGCATCGGCCGGATCGTCGACCAGCAATTCGAGATCGGCGCGCAGGTGCTCGGCCACGGGCTAATCCCGATGCTCGAGCCGGAGGTGTCGATCTCCATCACCGACAAGGCCGACGCCGAGACGATCCTGCGCGACCGGATCCTCCAGGGGCTCGACCATCTGCCCGACGGGGCCGAGGTCATGCTCAAGCTGACCCTGCCCGAGGTGGACGACCTCTACGCCCCGCTGGTGGACCATCCGAAGGTGCTCCAAGTCGTGGCGCTCTCGGGCGGCTATTCGCGGGCCGAGGCCAATGACCGGCTGGGGCGCAATCGCGGCGTCATCGCCAGCTTCAGCCGCGCCCTGACCGAGGGGCTGTCGGACGACCAGGACGAGGCCGCCTTCGACCGCCAGCTGGCCGAGACCATCGATTCGATCCACGCGGCCTCGATCGCTGGGTAGGCCGCCCGTGGCGCATCCGCCACGGCCGCGTCGCAGGGGGATTCACACACGCCCCGCCCCATGTCATAACGCCCGCGAGGCGCCCGTCAGAGGCACCCGAGCGAGGCACGGCAGATGACGACCACAGGCAGACGCGCGGGCTACGGCCTGATCCTTCCGATCCTTCTGATCCTGTTCGCCGGCTATTTCGTCTTCGCTGCCGTCCAAGGCGAATACGGCGTGTTCCGCCGGGTCGAGCTGGAGGCCGAGCGCGACCTGCTGCGCGCCGAGTTGGCCAATCTGGACATGCAAGCCGCGCGGATGCGCGACGCGACGCGGCGGCTTTCGGACGATTACCTCGATCTCGACCTCTTGGACGAACGCGCGCGTCTCGTCCTCGGCATGGCGCGGACGGACGAAATCCTCGTGGAATAACGGCGCGGACGCGTTTGCGGTAACAGGGTCTGTCCCTTGCGGAACGGATCGTGTAGCAGATTGTTTAACGTTGAACGATCCTGCAACCGGAGGACTGCCGCCCCATGGCCACACGCAAGAGTTCCGCCAAGCCGAACGTCTCGAAGGACGAACTGCTTCAATACTATCGCGACATGCTCCTCATCCGACGCTTCGAGGAGAAAGCGGGCCAACTCTACGGGATGGGTCTGATCGGCGGCTTCTGTCATCTCTATATCGGTCAGGAAGCCGTCGTCGTCGGTCTCGAGGCGACGGCCAAGGAAGGCGACAAGCGCATCACCTCCTACCGCGACCACGGCCACATGCTGGCCTGCGGCATGGACCCCAAGGGCGTCATGGCCGAGCTGACGGGCCGTGAGGGCGGCTACTCCAAGGGCAAGGGCGGGAGCATGCACATGTTCTCGAAAGAGAAGCACTTCTACGGCGGACACGGCATCGTCGCGGCTCAGGTGCCGCTGGGCGCGGGCCTTGCCTTCTCCGACAAGTACAAGGGCAACGACAACGTCACCTTCACCTATTTCGGGGACGGCGCGGCCAACCAGGGCCAGGTCTACGAGGCCTACAACATGGCCGAGCTGTGGAACCTGCCCTGCATCTTCGTGATCGAGAACAACCAGTATGCCATGGGCACCTCGACCAAGCGATCGACCCATTCGCCCAGCTACTGGGAACGGGGTGCGGCCTACGGCATCAAGGGCGAGGAGGTGGACGGTATGGACGTCCTCGCCGTCAAGGCCGCCGGCGAGAAGGCCGTCGCCGTCTGCCGTGAAGGCAAGGGCCCGT
The DNA here is from genome assembly GCF_046452375.1 of Jannaschia halovivens. NCBI lineage: Bacteria > Pseudomonadati > Pseudomonadota > Alphaproteobacteria > Rhodobacterales > Roseobacteraceae > Jannaschia > Jannaschia halovivens. The sequence goes on from NZ_JBKFDJ010000001.1 coordinate 932,613, forward strand.
ACATCCTCGAGATCAAGACCTATCGCTACCGGGGCCATTCGATGTCTGACCCCGCGAAATACCGCACCCGCGACGAGGTGCAGGAAATGCGCGAGAAGCGCGACGCCATCGAGATGGTCCGCCAGATGCTGCTGACCGGCAAGCACGCGACCGAAGACGACCTCAAGGCCGTCGACAAGGAGATAAAGGACATCGTCAACGAATCCGCCGAGTTCGCGAAGGAAAGCCCCGAGCCCGCGCTCGAAGAACTCTGGACCGACATCTACGCCGACGAAATCCCGCAGGAGACCGTGTGATGGCGACAGAAATCCTGATGCCCGCCCTCTCCCCCACGATGGAGGAAGGCACGCTCGCCAAGTGGCTCGTGAAGGAAGGCGACACCGTCGCCTCCGGTGACATCCTGGCCGAGATCGAGACCGACAAGGCCACGATGGAGTTCGAGGCCGTCGACGAAGGCACGATCGGCAAGATCATCGTGGCCGAGGGCACCGAGGGCGTGAAGGTCAACTCGCCCATCGCCGTGCTTTTGGAGGAGGGCGAGAGCGCCGACGACGTCACCACGACGCCCGCGGCCGAGAGCCAGCCCGCCCGCGAGGAGGCCGCCACGCCCGCGCCCGCCGCCGCCCGTGTCGCCGACGAGACCCCTGCCCCGCAACCCAACGCCGCGCCCGACTGGCCCGAGGGCACCGAGATGGTCCAGCAGACCGTCCGCGAGGCCCTGCGCGACGCCATGTCCGAGGAGATGCGCCGCGACGACACGGTCTTCGTGATGGGCGAGGAGGTGGCCGAATATAACGGTGCCTACAAGATCACCCAAGGCATGCTGGACGAGTTCGGCGACAAGCGCGTCATCGACACACCGATCACCGAACACGGCTTCACCGGCATCGGCGTCGGCGCGGCCTTCGGGGGCCTAAAGCCCATCGTCGAGTTCATGACCTTCAACTTCGCCATGCAGGCGATCGACCAGATCATCAACTCGGCCGCCAAGACGCTCTACATGTCCGGCGGCCAGATGGGTGCGCCCATGGTGTTCCGGGGCCCCAACGGCGCCGCCGCCCGCGTCGGCGCCCAGCACAGCCAGGACTACGCGGCGTGGTATGCGTCGATCCCCGGTCTCAAGGTCGTGATGCCCTACTCGGCGTCGGACGCGAAGGGCCTGATGAAGACCGCGATCCGCGATCCGAACCCGGTCATCTTCCTCGAGAACGAGATCCTCTACGGCAAGTCCTTCGACGTACCCAAGCTCGACGATTTCACCGTGCCCTTCGGCAAGGCGAAGATCTGGCGCGAGGGCTCCGACGTGACGCTGGTGAGTTGGGGGATCGGCATGACCTACGCCCTCGAAGCCGCCGAAAAGCTGGCCGCCGACGGGATCGAGGCCGAGGTCGTCGACCTCAGAACGCTCCGGCCGGTCGATTACAACACCGTGCTCGCTTCGGTCATGAAGACCAATCGCTGCGTCCTGATCGAGGAAGGCTTCCCGGTCGCCAGTTTCAGCGACCACATGGCTTCCACGATCATGCAGCGCGCGTTCGACTATCTCGACGCGCCGGTCATCACCTGCACCGGCAAGGACGTGCCCATGCCCTACGCGGCGAACCTCGAAAAGCTGGCGCTGGTGACGACCGACGAAGTCGTCGAGGCCGTCCGCAAAGTGACCTACAAGTAAGGGGCCGCGATCATGGCAACCGAGATCCTGATGCCCGCACTTTCCCCTACGATGGAGGAAGGCACACTCGCGAAATGGCTGGTCAAGGAAGGCGACACGGTCTCGTCCGGCGACCTTCTGGCCGAGATCGAGACCGACAAGGCCACGATGGAGTTCGAGGCCGTCGACGAAGGCACGATCGGCAAGATCATCGTGGCCGAGGGCACCGAAGGCGTGAAGGTCAACTCGCCCATCGCCGTGCTGCTGGAGGAGGGCGAGAGCGCCGACGACGTCGCCTCAGCCTCGACCCCGAAGGCACCCGAGGCGTCGTCCAACGCCGCCCCCGCCGATGCCACCCCCGCGACCGAGCCGCAGGCCGGTTACGGCCGTGAGGCTGGCGGTGCTGCCGACACAACGCCCGCCGCGCCCAAGGGCGACCGCATCTTCGCGACCCCGGTCGCGCGCCGGATCGCCAAGGACAAGGGGATCGATCTGGCCCAGGTCAAGGGCTCCGGCCCGCGCGGCCGCATCGTGAAAGCCGATGTCGAGGCGTTCGATCCCGCCAAGACCCCTGCACCCGCCGCTGCCGATGCCGCACCCACCGCCAAGACCGAGGGCCAGAAGCCCGCGATGGCCGCCGGCATGGGGGCCGAGACGGTCCTCAAGATGTACGAGGGTCGCGAGTTCGAAGAGGTCAAGCTCGACGGGATGCGCAAGACCATCGCCGCACGCCTCACCGAGGCCAAGCAGACGATTCCGCATTTCTACCTGCGGCGCGACATCCGGCTCGACAACCTGATGAAGTTCCGCAGCCAGCTCAACAAGCAGCTCGAAGACCGGGGCGTGAAGCTGTCGGTCAACGACTTCATCATCAAGGCCAGCGCCCTCGCCCTCCAGGCCGTCCCGGACGCCAACGCCGTCTGGGCGGGCGACCGGATCATCAAGCTGAAGCCTTCGGACGTCGCCGTGGCCGTGGCCATCGAAGGCGGGCTGTTCACCCCCGTCCTCAAGGACGCCCACATGAAGTCGCTCAGCGCACTCAGCGCCGAGATGAAGGACCTTGCAACCCGCGCCCGCGACCGTAAGCTCGCCCCCCACGAGTACCAGGGCGGCAGCTTCGCGATCTCCAACCTCGGGATGTTCGGAATCGACAATTTCGACGCGGTCATCAACCCGCCGCACGGCTCGATCCTCGCAGTCGGCGCGGGCGTCAAGAAACCGGTAATCGGCGCCGATGGCGAGATCACCGCCGCCATCGTCATGTCGGTCACACTCAGCGTCGACCACCGGGTGATCGACGGCGCGCTCGGGGCCGAGTTCCTAAAGGCCTTCGCCGACAATCTCGAAAACCCGATGACCATGCTCGCCTAAACTCCGGAATCGAAACGAAAAAAGGCGGCGCCGGGATACCCCCGGCGCCGCCTTTTCGTTCGTCTGTGTGGGGGTCAGCCGTCGTCGCTGCCGCGCACGCCGATCAACTGGTCCATCATCACCGACGGCTGCGCACAGCCCGCCTCGCCCACGACCCGCGCCGGCACCCCGGCTACGGTCTTCTTGGGCGGAATGTCCTCCAGCACGACCGATCCGGCCGCGATCCGCGAGCAATGCCCGACCCGGATGTTGCCCAACACCTTTGCACCCGCTCCGATCAGGACCCCGTCCTCGATCTTCGGGTGCCGGTCGTCGTCTTCCTTGCCCGTGCCGCCCAGCGTCACCGAATGCAGCATCGAGACGTTGTTGCCGACCACCGCCGTCTCGCCGATGACTATGGAATGGGCATGGTCGATCATGATGCCGCGCCCGATCCGCGCGCCCGGATGGATATCCACGCCGAACCGCTCGCTCACCCGCATCTGCACGTAATACGCCAGGTCCTTGCGTCCCGTCCGCCACAGCCAATGACCGATGCGATAGGCCGTGACCGCCTGGAAACCCTTGAAATACAACAGGGCCTGGATGAACCGGTGGCAGGCCGGGTCGCGTTCGAAGATGGCCACGACATCACCCCGCGCCGCCATCGCGATCTCGGGATCGGCGGCCATCGCGCCATCGGCGATCTCGCGCAGCACCTGCTCGCTCATCTCGTTGGAAGACAGCTTCTGCGCGAACCGATAGGCCAGCGCCGCCTCGAGCGACGAATGATGCAGGATCGACCCATGCACCAACCCGCCCAGCAGCGGCTCCTCCCGCAGAAGCGCGCGCGCCTCCTCGACGGTCTGCTCCCAGACGAAATCGACCGAATGGACGGCGTTCGGATTGACGGACATGGCGCGTTCCTCCGCGGTAGGGTTCACTAGCTAACCACCCGTGGACGCCGGCGCAATGACGCGGGTCAGGGAAGGGTCAGCCGCGCGGCATGCCCCGGTCCGAACTCGTCCGACACCTGCCGCACCTCGATCACCTGCGCGGTCCCCGGAACCACCGCGCCCGTCGGCACCACCCAGCGCGGCGCCTGGACCGTCGCCGCCGCCACCTCGCCGCCGAGGCTGTCGAGAAGCCGGACGTCATAGCTTTCGCGCCGCTCGGCCAGCGGGACCCCCGCCTCACCCCATCCGTCCACGAAACTGCGGCTGCGTCGGATCCACGTGACGACGTCCACGTCGTCCTCCTCGCCGAGCCGCATATGGGCGGGCGCGAACGGACGCAGCCCCTCGCCCACGACCGTCACCTGCCGATGGACGTAGGATTCGTGGTCGTAGGAGAACCGCGACGGCCCGATCCTGTAGTGCCGTTCCAGTCCCAGCGCCTCCTGAGGCAGGTCGAGCTGCACCGGGCCGCCATCCAGCATCACCACGCGACTGCCGATCGGCCACGGGTCGCGCATCTGCCCTTCCGTTCCGCGCTGCCCCCGCAGCCGCCCGCTCAGGGCCCAGACCTGCGGCGCCACCAGCCGCGCTTCGCGGAACTGGAATACCTCCCAGCCTCCCGCCGCGCCGTCGCCGATCGCCGCGGCATTCGCACCCGCCAGCACCGACGCCTCGGACGCGGAGGCCAGCGCCCCCACCGGCAGGCGCAGATGCAGCGCATCACCCTCGTCCCAGAGCCCCGGTCGCGCAGGTGCCATCACCGTCTCGGTCGTCCCGATGATCGACGGCGCGTCGATCACCTCGTCCAACCGGTAGCCCGTGTCCTCGATCGACGAATGGATCGCCACGCTGCCCGGCCACGGCCGCGCCGCGATCGCGGCATGGGGCGCGTGCGGCGACCCCGCCGAGGTCAGCTGCGGCAGGTCGAGGATCAGCGCCTCGACCGGCAGCGGTGCCAGCGGACGCGTGCGCCCCGAGCCGTCCTCGACGGCGTCGCTCGCCGCGTAGAGACCGCGCTCCGTTCGGATCGCCGTCACCGCGCGGGCGCCGCGATCCTCCAGGCGGTCCACCCGCCACAGATCACCCGACCCGTCGAGCCGCAGCAGATCGCCCGCCGAAACCTCGCGCCGCGACGGTGGCAGGATCACGGATAGCCCGTCTCGCGCCACCCGACCTTCGGCCAGAAACCGCTCCGCCAACGCGTGCCCCTCGCCCCGCGTCAACATCAACGGCAGCTCGGTCTCCGCCACCGGAACCGGCGCCTCGCCCGGCTGCGCGGCGTCGCCCACCCGCACCTCGAACGACCCACCCGCGTCGACATGGGTCACCCGCACCCGGCCCGACACCTCGGTCTCGGGCGCGCGGTTCAGCCCCACGACCGGCGCATCCGCCTCACGGACCAGTAAGTCCGTCTCCACGTCATGGACCGGCGCGCGCGCCCGCATGGTGAAGACCAGCCGACCGCCCGCCTCGTGGGCCTCGATCCCGTGCGCCAGCAGCAGCGGCTGCAGATCCGCACGACCGGACTGGACCTGGTCGACCGTATAGCCGCGCACCACGCCGTGCACCCCCGACACGTCCACCGCGCGCACGCCCGCCCGCAGGCAGATCGCCTTGATGACCGTCGCCAGCGGCTGCGCCGCGGACCGGCCAGATATCCAGTGCCCCCGCGCGTGGTTCGCCCCGTCGCTCCAATAGTCGCTCAGCTCCGGAAAGGCGGGCCAGGGTCGCGTGTCCCAGGCCCAGGCGAAGGAATGCCCGAGATCGACCATCGGGCGCCCATCCACATCCGACAGCGGGTTCACCCCCGGCGCAGACCAATGCGACAGGAATGCTCGCAGATATTGCATCTGCATCGCATCGTCGCGCCGCCCGTCCGAGTAATGCGGCAGGCCCGATTCCGACGATTTCGGGTCGACGAAGCGGTTCGGTTGGTTGGCCCCCTTGTCGATCGCGGCACAGCCGTACTCCGTGAACCGGATCGGCTTCGATTGCGGGACCCAGGCCGTCGGCTCGTCCGACCGCAGGCCATCCACCCGCTCGTGATGCGGCTTGCTCCACCACGATCGGATATCCTTGTAGCGCCAGACCCACGGCTCGCCATACGCCCCGTCGGTGATCGGATCGCGGCGCTGCGCCGCCCGCGCCTCTGGCGAGCCGTAATACCAGTCGAACCCCTCGCCGCCCTCGATGTTCGACCGCAGGTAACCGAGGTCATGCACGGCGCCCGCGTCCGCATCCGCGTGCCCGTCCGACGCGCGCCAGTCCGCCATTGGCATGTAGTTGTCGATCCCCACGAAATCGATCGCGTCATCCGCCCAGAGCGGATCGAGATGATATCGCAGGTCCGCCGTGCCCGTTGGCTGGTACCCGAAATATTCCGTCCAATCCGCGGCATAGCCAATCTGGGCATTGGGCAAGAGGAGCCGCACTTCTCGCGCAAGCGCGATCATCTGCTCGGCCGCCGGGAACTGCCCGTCGGCCCCGCGGATCTGCGTCAGCGCGCGCATTTCCGATCCGATGCAGAACGCTTCGACCCCACCGGCGGCGGCACAGAGCGCGGCATAGTGCAGGATGAACCGGCGATAGGAGTTTTCGCTCGGCCCGTCGATCACCCGCGCCCCGCCCCAGAGCGTGCGCACCGAGAACTCCGCAGCCGTCGCCGTCCCGAAGAACGCCGCCACCTCCGCCTCGGCCTCCGCCGTGCCGTCACTCGTTCCGTCGATGCCCGGCGCAAGCTCGGTCGTGATCCGCCCCCGCCATGGCAGCGCGCCCTGCTCGGTGCCGCCCCAGGGGTCCGGCAACCCGTTCCCCGCCAGCTGATCCATCAGGATGAACGGATAGAAGGTCACGTCCAGCCCCTGCGCCGCCATCCCCTCGATCGCCTCGATCACGGCCGCGTCGGCGGGCGTGCCGCCATAGACGGGCCGCCCTTCCAGCTCGGGCACGACCCCCGCCGCAGCCCGATCCAGCCCCGCCACGCGCCAAGCCATCGGCGTGCCTTCGGAGCGGTCCTGCTCGGCGCGCGGCCGCACCTTGCACGACCCGCAGCGCAGATCGTCCCCGAACCACGACACCACCAGCGAGGCCGAGCGCACGCGCGGCAATTCCTCGACCAGATCGGTCAGAGCGACGTTAAAATCCGCGACCCCCTGTTCGGTGTTCACATTGACGGAATCCTTCGATCCCCCGCCATGGTCGTAATGCACCGCTGTCGTCGCCAGCGCGTATTCGCCCGTGCCCGGCACAAGGGCCACGCCCTCGATCAGTTCGGCAGGCGACGGGACCTCGCCGTCGGCCTCGACATGGCGCACCACCTCGAAGGACAGGTTCGGGACGCGGTTTCCGAACGGCGTCAGGTCCAGGTCCTCGAAAACGACGTAAGCCGTGCCGCGATAGGCCGGGGCGGCGCCCGCGCCCTCGATCGCCTCGATCAGGCTGTCGGGCAATTGGTCCTCGGTGCCCCTGTGGACGCGCATCTGCACGCTGTCTCGCGCCAGCTCGGTGCCGTCCGCCCAAATCCGTCCCACGCGCCGGATCTCGCCCTCGCAAAGCGCCATCGCCAGCGAGACGGAATAGGTGAAGCTCGTCGATTGCGGGGCCTTCGGCGCACCCTTGCCGCCCCCGCCCCCGGAGGTCGTGCGATGCTCCCTGAACCGCGTCGCCCAGATGACGTGCCCACCGGTCCGCACGCGGCCGATCACGCGCGGGATCGCCGCGCCCTCGGACGCGCCCGTTAGGCGGAACCGGTCGACGCGGCCATGCTCGACCGCCTCCGAGCCCGCGCCCATGATCGACTGGTCGACCAGCCGGCCCACCGTCGCACCGACCGCACGCCCGATCACGGCGGCGCTGACGCCGATGACCGATCCGCCGAGGGATCCGCCGATGGCGGCGCCGACTGCGCCGAGTACCAAGGTCGCCATGATCGAACCCCCGTCAGTTCAGGAAATTGGGAAGAGAAAGCGCGCCACCACGCGGCGGCGCCACGGGTGCGACAACGAGGATTCGACCACGCCGTGCCCCGAATAGGCGTGCACGAACGCCGCCGTCGCGCCGACGCGGCTGAGGATGCCCAGGTGCTTGGCGACCGACCGGTCCCGCATCCGGAACAAAAGCACCTGCCCCGGCGCCCAATCGGCCCCGGACGGCACCGCTCGCAGGTTCGCCACCCCCGCCGCCCAGAGCGCCTCGTCCCCCTGCGGCTCCGCCCAATCGGGCGTATAGGGCGGCACGTGCGCGGGCTCCCGGCCCACGACCTCGCGCCAGACGCCACGGATCAGCCCGAGGCAATCCGCCCCGGCCCCTTTGGCCGATGCCTGGTGCAGGTACGGCGTGCCAATCCAGCCGCGCGCGGCATCCACCACCGCACCGGTCATCGACGGCCCCCGTCGTTCTGACCCGCCGCTGTTGGATAGGCCATCAGCCAATCCTCCCCCGGCACGTCGGGAAAGCCCCTGAAATTCAGCACGTTGTCGAAGATGTCGCGGCAGGTTTCGCGCCGCTTGTCGCAACCCGCCTCGATCCGAACCCGGTCACCGGGCGCCACGGACAGCCGCAGTGACGACCAGAGCGTCAGCACGCGGGCGCCGTCCTCGATCCGGTCGGTCTTGATGCGCTCGGACTGGCCCTCGGCCGCGCCGCTCAGCACGATCAAGCGACCCCGTTCGAACCATTTCGGCGCGAAGTGGCGCAGCTCCGGCACCCGCAACGTCACACCTTCCCGGTCCGCCCCCAGCACCTCGACCTCTTCGGAATGGAGCGGTCCCAGCACCACGCCGCAGCGCGCGTCGCCCAGCGTGGCGTCGCACCGCGTCTGGAAGACCCGGCCCTGCACCTCGCCCAAGGGCTCGGCCAGACCGCGCAGATCGGCGGTGAACGCGCCATCCGGCCCCCAGCCGATCTCGCCCAGCGTGCCGCGAAACGTGATCTCGAACGCCGCCGGATCGCTCCAGTCCACGAGGTAGATCGTCACCTCTGCGGCGTCCCACTTGCCCGCCCGCAGGTCCTCGGACCGGATCGCGTCATGGCTCAGCGCGCCCGATGCCTCGGCATTGTCCACCGCGAGGCCGGTCGAACGCTGAAGCGCGCCCGCATTCATCCCCGACGCCGCCCGGCAGGGGACACCGTCGACCACAAGGTCCCGGTCATGATCCGTGAACCCGAGGATCAGGCCATCCGCCCGCCGAAGCACCCAGGCCCGGCAAACCGAACTCGCCCCGCCGGCCAGACTGTCGCGCAACCCGCTCATGCCCGCACCTCGATCACCGGCACGTCGGGCACCTCGCCCGCACGGAACGTCTCGACCGAGGTCAGTATCAGGTCCGTATCGAACCGCACCGGCACATCGAATTCGAACCCCGCCTGCACATCCACGCCGATATCCGGCGCGGTCGCGAACGTGATGATGCCCGTCGTGGCGTCGACCTCGTAATGCACCGTGTCGACCAACTCGTCATCGGCCACCCCGACCCGCACCGTGCCCGGCACCGGCTTGTCGATCGGCCGCCCATAGGTCTCGGTGCCCGACCGGTAGGTCTTCATCAGCGCGAATTGCGTCGTCTCGCCGTCGCCGACCCCGATCACCTGGTCGTCATAGGCCACGTCGGCCGAGCACTGGCACGATTTGAAATCCGCCCAATCCTTCCAGCGAAAGCCGTGCAGCCGGCCGCGCCGCGCCTCGAAGAACGCGATCACCTCGCCCACATCGTCGAGCGAGCGCAGCCCGACGCCCGCATCGTAGCGCCGCCGCGAATGCGCCCAGGGCGTGTTCCGCTCCTCGTGTCCATTGGCGAGCGTCACCACCTCGGTCAATCGCTCGGGCCCGCCGACCGACCCGAAGGACAGCCGCGCGGGAAACCGGATCTCGTGAAAGGACATCGGGATTGCTCCTCAGCGGTTGCGATTGCCGCGCGACAAGGCGCGGGACATCTCGGCGGCGATCTGGCCGCGCGATCGTCGGAACCCCGCCGCGTCGGGCGTCGAGATGTTCATGTTGACCGTCACGGCCCCGCCGCCACCGCCGCTGGCCTGCACGCCAAGCCGTCCGTCGGCGCCGCGGGCCAGAGGCATGATCGCCTCCGGCCCCGCCTCGCCCATCAGGCCCGTGCCGCCGCGCATCGGGAAGGCCGTCGCCTGGCTGACCACGCCACCCCGTGCGAACGGCATGACCCGACCCTGCGCGAAGGATGCGCCATCGGCGAACGGCAGCACCGCGTTCAGCCCGCTGGCGAGCGCACCGCCTAGCGCTGTCTGGATCGGCTTCATCGCCGTGTTGTAGGTCGCGTTCAGCATCGACTGCGCCATCGAGTTGAGCGCGTCCGACAGCTTCATGCCGTCGAAGACCACGCCGTCGAACGCGCTCTTGAGGCTGCCGCCGAACGACCGCGACAGCCCCTTCACCTCGCGCCCGGTATGGAGCATCTGCCCCTCCAGTGCGCCCAGCTCAGCCGTGAACCGCGCCACCACCGGCGCGGTGCCCGCGATCTGCGCCTCCAGCGCATCCAGTGCCGCGCCCTGCTCTGCGTCATCCATCGCCGTTCTCCTTCACATCCGGAAAGCGGGCCGCCAACGCGTCCAGCCCCGCCCGGTCCATCGGCAGCCGCCCGTCCCCGTGGCCCAGCAGGAACGCCAGCTCTGCCGGGGTCAGCGCCCAGAACGCGGCCGGGCTCAGGCCCAAACCGCGGATCCCCGCCCGCATCAGCGCGGGCCAGTCGAACGCACTCATGTCGTCGGAAGGGCGAAGGCCCGCCGGAGAAGCGCCGCAGCCACCCGCGTCGCCTCGGCGGGCCCACCCTCGATCTCGGCGGCCAGCAGGGCGTCCGGTCCCGCCCGCCAGCCGCCTGCATGCAACCCCGCAAGCAACAGACGGGCCACGTCGCGGGCCGTGAAGGCCCCCGTCTCGAAGCGCTCGACCAGGGACACCAAGCTGTCGGCCGCCATCGCGTCCTCCAGCTCCGCCAGCGCCCCGAGGGTCAGCTTCAGCACGCGGCGCTCGCCGTCGATCACCAGGGCGACCTCGCCCGCATAGGGGTTGCCGCATCCCATCAGATCGCCGTGAAGGTCAGCTCGCCCGCCGATGCCAGCGCGATCTCGTAGGTCGCCTCGCCGTCGTGGCTGCCGCCATATTCCAGCGACGTGATCTGGAACGCTCCCTCGACGATCCCGAAATCGGGGATGATCACCTGGAATTCCGGCACCTCGCCGTCGAAGAACAGCTGCCGCGCCCGTGCGTCGGTGTCCGCATCCCGAAAGATGCCCGACCCCGACACGGCCGCCGACTTCACGCCGCCCCCGCCCAGAAGTTCGCGCCAGCCGCCCGCGCTCTCGGTCGAGGTCACATCGATCGAGCCCGCGTTGAAGGTCAGCCGCGTCGCGCGCAGCCCCGCCAGCGTGCTGAACACACCCGTGCCGTCCAGATCGACCTTCAACAGAAGGTCCTTTCCGCTTTGAACGCTCATGTCTCGTCTCCTTGTTGGATGGCCGTCATCAGGCCGCCGGATCGTCCAGGCGTGCCCGGAACCACAGATCGATGCGTCGCGTGACCTCGCCCTCGTCGCGCCGCGCCCGCGCCAGCCGGAACCGGAGCGAGATCATCCGCCCCCGCGGCAGCGTCAAATCGGCATTCGACAGCAGGTCCGACAGCCGCGCGGCCACCCGCTTGGCGGTCACGTAGCCGGCCGTGCGCGTCACCACGCTCACCTTGAGATCGTGCGTCGTCACCTGGCCCGACGCGTCGCCCGCCGCGCGGGCGTTCTCCTGGCCCAGGGCCACGAACAGGTCCGGCGCCGCATCGGGCACCGCGTCGTAGATCGACGCGCCCACCAGCGACCCCAGTTCGGCATCCGCCGTCAGGCGCGTATAGATCGCCGCCTGCAATCCCTCGCTCAGCGCGTAGCTCATGCCCCCGCCCCCTCGTGGATCTCGGCGGCCATCACGACCAGCGCGTCATCCGCGCCGTCATGCACGTCCTCCACCTCGTAAAGCCGGGTGCCGTCGCGCAGCCGGTGACCCATCTCGGGCCGCGCGGGATGTCCCTGCGGCAGGTGATGGGTCCTTATCTTCACGCCCAGTCGCGGCGCGCGGCCGAATTCCGTTGTCTTCAGGCCCCCCGACCGCATCTGGATGCGACCCCAGATCACGCCCCGCGCGTCCCAGCTTTGCAGGATGCCGCCTCCGCCATCGGGCGTGCGCACCGGGACCAGATGCTCGAGCCGTCGCGTATAAGCCCCGCCGCTCATGCGCGACCACGGCCCAGGCGCCGCTCCCGCATCGGTGCGATCAGCGACGCGACATGCGCGTTGACGCCCGCGGGGACGTCGCCATCCGACGCCGCCGCCAGCAGGATGACGGCCTGCGCCACCCCCACCGGCACCGCGTCCCAGCCGCCGTATCCCGCCCGAATACGCAGCCGGACGACCCCGCCCTCGGGCACCGGATCGGCCAGCGCGACCACCGACCAATGCGGCTCGGATGCGACCTCGCCGACCGCTACCGGGATCGGACCCTCCGGCCCGTCCCGCTCGGCGCGCAGCACCTCGAGCACCGGCGCCAGCGGCAGCGCGATCCGACCGCCCTCGGCCACACCGGCCACGCGCACCTCGCGCGCGATCAGGATCTTGCCCAGCCGCGCCTCGATTTCCGCGATGGCCGCCAGCAGCGACAGCGCCAGCCGCCGCGTGGGATCGGCCTCGACCCCGTAGCCTTCCGGAAGACGCAGATGCGCCGCCAGTTGCGCGATCGGCAGCGCCCCGTCCGCGATGGCCTCGGTTTCCAGTATCGTCATCGCCATGGATGCCTCCGCGAATGTCTGCAATCTCAGGACGGAACCGCCACGCCGCGCGTGCGGACCAGACCGGTGACCTGACGGCCCCGCCCCCCCGTGCCGTCCTGTACGCGGCCCCGGGGATGTGTGGGCCGCCCCCCGCGCGGGGGGACGGCCCATGACGTCGTGTTCAGGTGATCGAGAACTTCAGCAGCTTGATCGCCGCGAAATCGGTCACGTCGCCACCGACCCGCTTGGTGGCATAGAACAGGACGTGCGGCTTGGCGCTGAACGGGTCGCGCAGGACCCGCAGGTCGGGGCGCTCGGCCACGGTGTAACCCGCGCCGAAATCGCCGAACGCGATCGCCGTGGCATCGACCCCTATATCCGGCATGTCCTCCGAGATCAGCACCGGGTAGCCCATGAGCTGCGCCGGCTGACCGGCCGCCAGGCTGTCGCTCCAGAGGAAGCGGCCATCGGCGTCCTTCATCTTGCGCACGGCACCCGCGGTCTTCGAGTTCATCACGAAGCTCGCATTGGCGCGGTACTTCGCACCCAGCGCATAGACGAGGTCGACGATCGCATCCGCCGCGTCGATGGCGGCGAAATCGCCCGCCTCGCCGGTCGCGACATAGCCGAGACCGCCCCAGCTCCAGGACGCCGCCTCGACCGCAGGATAGGTCAGGAACCCGGTCGGCTTGTCGACGCCGTCACCGCCGACGAAGGCCGCGGCCTCGGCGGTGGCGAACTTGTCGGCGATGCGCCCAGCGAGCCAGCCCTCGATGTCGAATGCGGCGTCGTCCAGCAGGCGCTGCGAGGCCTTCGGCAGCGCCGAGAGCTCGTGCAGCGGGATCGAGATGCGGTCGAAGAGCGGGCTGTCGGTCTCGCCGATGGGCCCCGCCTCCGAGGCCCAGCCCGCACCCATCTCGGTGCGGTCGACCAGCACGTCGAAGGACGTTGCCTCGACGTTCACGACCGTCGCGATCGAGCGGATCGAGGCCGACGAGGTCAGGACCGACTTCACCGTCTCGGCGGTCTGCGGATCGACCAGGTAGCCGCCTTCGGCGCTGACGGCCGTGTTCATCGACTTGCCGTCGAGCACGAGGCCCCGCAGCCCGTCATCGTCGCCCGAGCGCAGATAGGCATCCATCGCCTTCTGGTGGGGGGCGTCGCCGGCATCGGCGGTGGCAAGCTGGGGGCGGTGGGACGTGTGGGACATGGGGTTGCGCTTTTCCTGTAGTTCGATCCGTTGGGTGATATCTTGGCGGAAGCCCTTGAAATCGCTGACCAGACCGGCCAGCGCCTCGGTGACTTCCCCAACGCCGTCATGGCTCATCGGGTGTTCCTTCCTCGGTGTGTCAGGCGGCCATCAGTCGCGCGCCAGTTCCGCGCGGGCGGCTTCGATCGCCCGCGCCACGTCACGCAGCGGGTCCGACTTGGACCCGACCCGCGCACTGGGCAGCATCGGGAAGGTCACCAGCGACACCTCCCAAAGCTCCAGTTCCTTCAGGAGCCTGCGCCCCCCCTCGTCCTTGGTGGCACGCTTCACCGTGTAACCGATGCTCAGCCCGTCCAGCGCGCCCGCCTCGATCAGCTCGGCCGCCTCGCGCGCCTTCTCGACGCCCGGCAGCAGGCGGCCCTTCACGAACAGGCCCCGCCCGTCCTCGACCACCTCGTCCCAGACCCCGATCACGCAGGCCGGATCGTGTTGCCAGAGCATCTTGACCCGCCGCCCCTCGGCCGACATCCGCGCGAGGCTGTCGCAATAGGCGCCCGGCGAGACGACGTCGCGCCCCGTGTCCTCGATCCCGAACCACGAGGCATAGCCCGTGATCCGGACACCGTCCTCCAGCCGCACGGAGCCGTCCCCGTGCGCGAATTTCCGTTCCAGCCCCATGGCGGGCCCTCCTACAATGAGATCAGATACTTGACGCCCTGCGCGAGGATGGTCGCGACCACCCCCATCGCCGCGAGCCACAGCCGCTTCTCCAACCGCTCCAGCATCACCTCGATGCCCTTCAGCCGGAATTCGAGCCCGTCCCAGCGCTCGGCCAGGACGCGTTCGTTCGCGTCGATCCGGGCGTTCGCGGCGTCGAACGGGTCGTAGAGAAACCGCGACCCGCTGCCGCGGAGCCCGCTCATGTGGCCAGGGGCGCCAACCCCAGCATCCGGCGCTTCTCGTCCGCCGTCAGGAAATCGGCCGCCGCGATGCGCTGCCATTCCGCGTCCCGCTCGCCCTGAAGCGCCGGCACCCGGTCGCGATCCGCGCCCAGCGTCACCGGCACCTCCGCGTGAAGCCCCAGCCAGTGCCCCAGCGCCTCGCAGACCTTGCCCACCAGCGGCAGCACCGTCAGCCGATAGAAGGCCCGGTTCGCCTCGACATAGTTGGCGTAGGTCGCGTCACCGGGGATCCCCAGCATCATCGGCGGCACACCGAAGGCCGTCGCGATCTCGCGCGCCGCGGCCTCCTTGGTCTTCTGGAACTCCATGTCGGCGGGGCTGAAGCCCATCGGTTTCCAGTCCAGCCCGCCATCCAGCAGCATCGGACGTCCCGCGTTGCGCGCGCCTTGGTGATACGCCTCCATCTCGACCGCCAGCCGGTCGAACTGGTCCGGCGTCAGCCCCTCGCCGGTGTTGACGATTGCCCCCGACGGCCGCGCCGCGTTGTCCAAGAGGCCCTTCGACCAGCGCGACGCCGCATTGTGCACGTCCAGCGCGCTCGCCGCCGCCTGCATCGGGCTCAGTCCGTAATGGTCGTCCTGCGGATGGAAGGCCCGGACATGGCAGACCGGGCTGATCTCTCCGACGTGGAACCGGTGCTTTCGCCCACCCACGGTGTAGTCGTAAGCCACCGGCCAGCCGTCCGCGCCCGGCACGACCGACATCCGGTCGGATCGCAGCACGTGCAGCTCCACCGGCAGGCCACCGCTCCCCACGGCCTCGACATAGGCGTCGCCGGTCAGGAGAAGCTGCCCGAACAGCCCCTCCAGCCATTCCGACCGCCCCTGCGCGCCGTTGGGTCGCGACAAGAGCTCCAGCACCGGATGCACGTCGCAGCGCCCCTCCGCATCCGCGCAGACGATCGGCACCGCCGCCGCGGCCTCCGCGATCAGCTTCACCGCCCGGAACCCCACCGGGTTTCCCGTGAACCCCGTCCGCGTCAGCGAGCCGGTGTCCCGCGGCGACCAGACCGCGCGGCCCGCCGATCCCATCGCAGCCAGCCGCCCCGTGGCCGAGGCCTTTACCTGCCGCGCGTCGCCGCCGGCCTTCTTGCCAAATCCGAACATGCCGCCGGTCCTCCACCGTCATCCCAAAGAAAAAGGGGCCACCGGGGCCCCCGCTCATCCATCCGTTCCGCGCCGTCGCCGTCAGAGCGACCGCACCTTCGGCCGCGCCCGCGCCTTCGCCGGGTCCAGGATCGCCTCCCAGAGCGCCCAGACCAGCGCGTCAACCCGGTCCGGTGACCCGGCCCCCGCATGGCCAAGCCGCGACATCCGGCACATCTGGTCCTCCAGCCGCCCCAGGTCGCGCAGATGCTTCACGCGGTTCTGCTCGTACAGCGCCGCGACCGGTTCGGCCCGCGCGCCCTTGGCTTCGCGCGCCGTTACCTTCCGATAGGCGATCGTCGGCGCCACCTGCCGCAGCACCGCCTCGATCATGTCGCCGCCTTGGTTGCCCTCGGCCACGACGCGATCCGCGCCCCAGCGATCATAGGCCGCCGCCACCGCCGCGGCCCATTCCGTCGGCGACGCCGCGGCCACCGTCGCATCCTCCAGCACCCACGCCCGCCATTCCGCGGGTGGCCCCTGCGTGGTCACCCCGACCACCACGATACCCGTCTCGTCGGACGCCGCGCCCGAACTCACTGCAGGATCCACGCCCACGACGATCCGGTCGAACGCCGGACAATCCTCGGTCCGGCACGCGTCCAGCGCCGCCGTCGTCCAGAACGCTCCCTCGACATCGTCCAGCAGCACACCGTCCAGCTCCTGCCGCCCGATCCGCGTACCGCCGTAGCGCGCCCGCACCTCCTCCAGGAACCCGTTTGCCAGATGCGCCCGGTTCGCCTCGGTCGGCGCATGCGTCACCACCGTGCTCTCGCGCCCGAGAAGCAGCTTGAGCACGTCGACGTTGCGCGGCGTCGTCGTCACCACCGCGCGCGGGTCGTCCCCCAGTCGCAAACCGAACTGCAGCATGTCCCACGTGGCCTCCGCACGGCCCCATTTCGCCAGCTCGTCCAGCCAGGCCGCATCGAATTGCGGCCCCCTGAGCGCCTCGGGGTCATAGGCCGAGAACGCCTGCGCCTCCGCCCCGTTGGGCCAGATCAACTTGCGCTGCCCGGCCTTCCAGACGGGCCGCCGGTCGGGGGGCGAACAGGCCAGGATCCCGCTCTCGCCCTCGACCATCACGTCGCGGACCTGCTCATAGGTCTCGCCGACCAGTGCCACGCGGCGCGCGACCCCGGCCTGAAGCGGCCGCGATCCCTCGACCTGCGCGCGCACCCATTCGGATCCGGCCCGTGTCTTGCCCGCGCCGCGCCCGCCCATGATCACCCAGGTGCGCCAGTCACCGCCGGGCGGAAGCTGATGCTCCATCGCCCAGAAATCGAAAAGCCACGGCAGCGCCGCGGCCTCCCCATCCTCAAGGTCCGCAATCCACGCCGCGCGGTCCTCCGGCGCGAGCGATGCGATCAAGGCGGCCCCGTATCGCAGATCGTGCAGCGTCGAAGTCGATTCCGTCGCCGCCACTGCCAATGCGTCTGATCTCATAGGCCTTGCCTTCCTCTTCCAGAGCGACGCGATGCGATTTGGCCACCTCCTTGGCGGCCGCGATGGCCTCCCTCGGATCGCTCGCAGCCGCAGGCACCGCCCGCAGCTCCGTCACCTTCGCGTCCAAGACGTCGCGGAGCGCCTCCATGCTTCGCCACGCCTGTGTTGAACGTTGCTGCGCGCGGGACAGTGCGTCACGCGCGCCTTGGTCGTCCTCCTCGGTATCCGTCATATCGCCAGCCCCATGCAGGTATCGTCATGGTCCGCACGCTCGGAAACGAGAAAGGCGGGCCGGGTTCCCCCGGTCCGCCTCGCCCATTTCTTCCAGCTTGCCCTTAAAGTGTTTTTGAGCGTTCGGTGGGTCAACACCCTAAATCACCGAATGCCCCGAATAATGTCAAGGCACTGAGTTCGCATCATAAATCAGGTCGCGCGCGCCGCGCGCCCGACCGCCTCAGTTCCCGCTCGTCGCCTCGCGCGCCGCTTCGATGGCCCGCCATTCAGCCACGTTCGCGTTATGCTCGGCCAGCGTCTCGGCAAAGGCGTGCCCGCCGGTGCCGTCCGCCACGAAGAAGATGTAATCCGTCTCCTCGGGGTCCAGCGCCGCCCGGATCGCCTCGGCACCCGGATTGGCGATCGGCGTCGGCGGCAGCCCGTCGATGACGTAGGTGTTCCACGCCGTCTCGGCCCGAAGCTCGCTGGCCCGGATGCCGCGTCCCAGCGGTCCCTGCCCGCGCGTGATCCCGTAGATCACCGTCGGGTCCGTCTGCAGCCGCATTCCCTGCTCGATCCGGTTCGTGAAGACCGCCGCGACCGTGCGCCGTTCCTCGGGCACGCCGGTTTCCTTCTCGACGATCGACGCGAGGATCAACGCCTCCTCCGGCGTCGTCACCGCCACATCGGGCGAGCGCGAGGCCCAGGCGTCGGCCAGGATGCGCTCCTGCGCCACCCGCATCCGCCCCACCAGGTCCGCGACATCCGATCCGCGCGCCACGTCATAGGTGTCGGGCGCGAGCGTCCCTTCCGGCGGAACCGGCACCTCGCCTTCGAGGAAGTCGGCGCCCTTCAGCCCCTCGATCACCTCCCACGAAGTGAGGCCGGGTGCCACCGACACGCGCCATGTGATCGGCACGCCCCGCTCGATCAGCGCCGTGTAGTCCTCTGGCACCGCGTCACCCGGCGCGAAGGTCGCGATCTCGACCAGCGTCTCCTGCCCCGGCACCCGCTCGCGCACCCGGACCTCGGGCCCCTGCGAGCGGAGCAGATACGTCACCGTGTAGGGGAAGACCGACGGCCCGCCCGCGGTCACGATGTCCAGCACCTCCGGCATCGAGGCCCCGGCCGGGATCTCGTAGGTCCCGAACTTCAGGTCGTCGCCCCGCTCGGTATAGCTCGCCCCGATCCGGAACAGCGTCGCCGACGACACGATCCCCGCCTCGGCCAGCCCCTCGCTCACCCGGCGCAGAGACGCGCCGCGCGGCACCTCGAAGAACGCGGCCTCGGCCAGCGGTCCGGCATCGGACCAGCGCGCCTGCTGGATGCCGATGATCGCGGCGAGACAGGCGATCCCGACCACGCCCAACGTCAGGACATTGGCGGCAATATGCTTCCACATCAGTCGGTTCTACCCCGAAGTTAATCCAGCTTCGCCATCACGAGCGACGCGTTCGTACCCCCGAACCCGAACGAGTTCGACAGCGCCACCGAGATCGACCGCCGCTCGGCAGCTTTCGGCGCGAGCGACAGCTTCGGCTCGACCGCCGGGTCGTCGAGGTTCAGCGTCGGCGGCGCCACCTGGTCCCGCATCGCGAGGATGCAGAAGATCGCCTCGACCGCGCCCGCGGCCCCCAGCAGATGCCCGATGGCCGACTTGGTCGAAGACATCGTAGCCTTCGCCGCGTGGTCGCCCATCATCCGCTCCACCGCGCCCAGCTCGATCGTGTCGGCCATAGTCGAGGTGCCGTGCGCGTTGATGTAATCCACGTCCGCCGGCTCAATGCCTGCGTTGCGCAGCGCCGCGCGCATCGAGCGTTCGGCCCCATCCCCGTCCTCGGACGGCGCCGTGATGTGATAGGCATCGCCCGACATCCCGTAGCCCTTGATCTCGGCATAGATCTTCGCGCCCCTGGCCTTGGCGTGCTCGTATTCCTCCAGCACGACGACGCCCGCGCCCTCGCCCATGACGAAGCCGTCGCGATCCGCCGAATAGGGCCGCGACGCCTTGGTCGGATCGTCGCTCCATTTCGTTGACAAAGCCTTACAGGCGTTAAAGCCCGCAATGCCGATCTCGCTGATCGGGCTCTCGGCGCCGCCCGCGACCATCACGTCCGCATCGCCCAGCATGATGAGCCGCGAGGCGTCACCGATGGCATGCGCGCCCGTCGAACAGGCCGTCACGACCGCATGGTTCGGCCCCTTGAACCCGTACCGAATGCTGACCTGTCCGCTAACGAGGTTAATCAAAGCCGACGGAATGAAGAACGGCGACACCCGCCGCGGGCCTCGCTCCTTCAGCGTCACGGCCGTCTCGGCGATCGTTGACAGCCCGCCGATCCCCGACCCGATCATCACGCCGGTCCGAAGCTTGCCCTCCTCGCCGGGCGTCCATCCGGAATCCTTAACCGCCTGCTCGGCTGCGGCCATCCCGTAGAGGATGAACTCGTCGACCTTGCGCTGCTCCTTCGGCTCCATCCAGTCGTCGGGGTTGAACGTCCCGTCCGACCCGTCGCCCCGCGGCACCTCGCAGGCATAGGTCGTCGCCAGATGGCCCGCATCGAACCGCGTGATCGGGCCCGCACCCGACTGCCCGTCGATCAGGCGCCGCCACGTCTCCTCGACCCCGGACGCCAGCGGCGTCACCATTCCCAGTCCGGTCACCACCACACGGCGCATCTGCATGATCCGATCTCCCTGACGATCTGCCGGATCACCTACCCAAACGCGGCGGGCGGGCGCAAGCCGCCGCCGTTGCATCGGCGCCACGCCGAAACTGTGCTATCCGGGGACGGACGACCGCTACCTGTTCCGAGGATACACCATGTTCCGATTGATCTTCGTCGCCATGATCGCCGCCGCCGCACCCGCAACGGCCGAGATCATCGAGTCCTACTACGCCGAGATCGGCCCCGAGGATCGCCGCAACTCGCGCGGCGTCGGCCTCTCCGACCCCGGCGCAATCCTCCAGCAGGACCGCGCGAACTACCATCGGTTCGGCATTCGCCACTCCGGCGACGAGGGCGACGTGTTCTTCGCCAATCGCGATCTGCGCGCACAGATCCCCGGCCTCTACGCGCGCGGTCGCCGCGACGCCTGGTCGGACGGCGTGCTGACCGGCAACTTCAACGTCGGGATCATCGTCTTCATCTGCGGCGGCCGCAGCCAGCCGACGCATCTCAACGTCGAACCGGCGGATGGCGACGGCTATTTCGGCTGCTGAGCGCTCCTACCGGCCTTCGAACTTCGCCGCCCGCTTCTCGAGAAACGCCAGCACGCCTTCCTGGAAGTCGCGGCTGTGCCCGGCCTCGCCCTGCAGCTTCGCCTCCAGCGCCAGCTGCTTGTCGAGTGTGTTGTCCATGCTCCCGCGGATCGCGCGCTTGACGTTCCGGTAGGCGACCGACGGTCCCGTCGCCAGGTGGCGCGCCCGCTCGGCCCAATGGGCCGCGAATGCGTCATCCGGCACCGCCTCCCAGATCATGCCCCACTCGCTCGCCTGATTGGCCGTCACCGGCTCGGCGAAGAGCGCGGCGCCCATCGCCTTGGCCGTCCCCATCTGCCGCGGCAGCCAATAGGTGCCGCCCGCATCCGGGATCAGCCCGATCCGCGTGAACGCCTGCAGGAACACCGCGCTTTCGGTCGCGATCACCACGTCGGCGGCCAGCGCGAGGTTCGCCCCCGCCCCCGCCGCCGGGCCGTTCACCGCCGCGATGGTCGGGATCGAACAATCGAAGATCGCGCGCAGCATCGGCTCGTACTCGTCCCGCAGCGTCCGCTCGAGGTTGAGGTTGCCGACATTCGCCCGGTCGCCCAGGTCCTGCCCCGAGCAGAACGCCTTGCCCTTGCCCGTCATGACCAGCACCCGCGCGGTCTTCTCGGCCGAGCCGACCGCGTGCAGGATCTCGGCCCGCATCTGCGTGTTCAGCGCATTCATCTTCTCGGGGCGGTTCAGCGTCAGGACGGCGACCCCGTCGCGTTCGCTCAAGCGGATCGTCTCATAGTCCATGGCGCATCTCCTGTGTCGGCGGCGACCCTAGGCCGGGCCGCCGCCGCAGAAAAGCCGGAACGTCAGGGCAGAACCAGACGGATCAGCGCCCGCGCGGTCGGGTCGGGCGCGCGGTTCACGCGCCGGTATTCCGAGCCGTCCAGCGTCCGGGTCAGCATCCCTTCGCCCACCATCTCGCGCCGGATACCGGCGGCGTCGCGGAAGGTGCAGAGCGCGTGGATATCGGCGCTGATCGCGCGTTCGTCCTTGACCGCGCCCGCGTCCAGCCGCGCCCAGATCGGCCAGAGGCACAGCAGCCGCAGCGACCGCTTGACGGGCCATCCGGTGAAGCGCCCCTCGGCATCGAACCGCGCGGCGGCCCGCTTGACGCGGTCCATCTCGGGCGGCGGCTTGGGCACGGTTTCGCCCCAGCCTTGCGCGGCCTTCAGGTGCTGGAAGTTGCGAAACCCGGCCGCCTTGGCCACCGCGTTCAGCATCGACTGATGCGAGGGCGGGTCGGGCAATTGTCCGCGCAGGGTTCGGGCGAAACTGTTCACGTCCTCGAGGACGAGTGGAAGGGAATCCCTCGGCATGATCTCTCTCCTGCCGTCATCGCTGCCCCGTCGGGGTGGGGGGACCGCCCTTGCCCTCCGGATGCGGCGGAGGGGATCGTGTCGTGCATTCGCGCGGGGTTCAGCATGACCTCTCGGCCGGCGGTGCCTCGGTTCCCACGGACCGTGCCGGGGCCATAGCGCAACCGCGCCCGATGCGCCAGACCGCAGCCGCGCCTCAGCCGTCGCGGCCCTCGTCCAACAGCACCTTAAGCCGCGCCTCGTCCGCGTCCGACAGACCGTCATCCGCTACGGCGCGCTGCCGCGTGACATGCGCCGCGGCCAGCCCACCACCGAGCAGCAGGAGCGCCAGCGGGGCACCCCAGAGCAGAAGCGTCGACCCGCTCGCGGGCGGGTTCAAGAGGACGTATTCGCCGTAACGATCCACCAGATAGGCGATCACCTCCGCATCGCTGTCGCCCGCCACCAGCCGCTCGCGCACCAGAAGGCGCAGGTCGCGCGCCAGCTCGGCGTTGCTCTCGTCGATCGACTCGTTGCGGCAGACGAGGCAGCGGATGTTCTTCGACAGATCGCGCGCCCGCTCCTCCAGCGCCGTGTCCGCCAGTACCTCGTCGGGCTGCACGGCCAACGCGGGGGGCGCGGCCAACAGCGCCGCCAGCACGATCGTCCCGAGCCTCACTCCGCCGGCACTCCGCCGGATGGCACCGGGCGCTTCCTCCGCGCGCCCGCCGCCACGCGATACCTCCGGTCCGACAGCGACACGAGCCCGCCCAGCGCCATGATGATGGCACCGCCCCAGATCCAGTTGGCGAACGGCTTGATATAGACCCGCACCGCGTAGCCGCCCCCCTGCTGCGGATCGCCGATCACGGCATAGACGTCGCGCGTGAACCCGTTGTCGATCCCGGCTTCGGTCGTCGGCATCTGCGCCACCGGGTAGACCCGCTTCTCGGCCGGAAGGATGCCGATATCGCGGCCATCCTCGTAGACATGCATCTGCGCCAGCGTCGAGATGTAGTTCGGCCCCTGCACGCGCCGCACATCCTCGAGCACGATCTCGTAGTGCCCGAGTGTCATGCGGTCGCCCACATCCATGACCTCGATCTTTTCCTGTTGCCACGCGGTCAGCGCGGCCACCCCGAAGATCGTGATCCCGAGGCCGCCATGGGCCAGCGCCTTGCCCCAGTCCGCACGCGGTAGCCGCGTCAGGCGACCCAACCGCGACGCGACCGACCCGCGCCCGGTCCGCGACCCGAGGTCCACGCCCGCCGCGACCACGAGCCAGACGCCGAGCGCCACGCCCAGCGGCCCGCCGAGCGAGCGCCCGGTCTGCAACGCCCAGACCAGCCCGGCCAGCGCGAGCGCCAGCACCGCGACAGGCACCATCCGCCGCAACGTGGCCCCCCGCCCGCGCTTCCACGGCAGGATCGAGCCCAGCGGCAGGATCACGGCGAGCGCGATTACGAAGGGCGTGAAGGCCGCGTTGAAGAAGGGCGGGCCGACCGACAGCTTCCGGTCGAAGGCCATCTCGGCCACCAGCGGCCAGATCGTTCCGATGAAGACCACGAAACACGCGACCGCCAGCAGGAGGTTGTTGGCCACGAGCGCCGATTCCCGCGACACGACGCCAAACACGCCCTTGGCCTGCATCGCCGGCGCGCGGATCGCGAACAGGAGCAGCGCACCGCCCGTGAAGATGCCGAGGATGGCGAGGATATAGACGCCCCGCTCGGGATCGTTGGCGAAGGCGTGAACGGAGGTCAGGACACCCGAGCGCACGATGAACGTGCCGATCAGCGAGAAGCCGAAGGCCAGGATCGCCAGAAGGATCGTCCAGGCCTTCAGCGCCTCGCGCTTCTCGACCACGATGGCCGAGTGCAGCAGCGCCGCCGCGATCAGCCATGGCATGAAGGACGCGTTCTCGACCGGGTCCCAGAACCAGAACCCACCCCAGCCCAGTTCGTAATAGGCCCACCAGGAGCCCAGCGCGATGCCCACCGTCAGGAAGAGCCACGCGGCCAGTGTCCAGGGCCGCACCCAGCGCCCCCAGGCGGCGTCGACACGCCCCTCGATCAGGGCCGCGACCGCGAAGCTGAACGCCATCGAAAGGCCGACATAGCCGAGATAGAGAAACGGCGGATGAAAGGCCAAGCCCGGGTCCTGCAGCAGCGGGTTCAGGTCCTCGCCGTTGAAGGGTGGCGTCGCCAGCCGGGTGAACGGGTTCGAGGTGAAGAGGATGAAGGCGTAGAAAGCCACGCCGACGCTCGCCTGCACGGCCAGGACACGGGCCCGCAGGGTGTCGGGCAACTGCCCGCCGAACCAGGACGCCGCCGCCCCGAAGAGCGCGAGAATCAGCACCCAGAGGAGGAGCGACCCCTCGTGGTTCCCCCAGACACCCGTGACCTTGTAGAGCATCGGCTTGTCGGTATGCGAATTGAGCACCACCAGCTTCAGCGAGAAATCCGAGGTCACGAAGGCATAGGTCAGTGCCGCGAAGCTGAACCCCACCAGCAGGACCTGCACGGTCGCGGCAGGGTTTCCGACCGCCATCCACCCGGTCCAGCCCTTCCAGGCTCCGATCAGGGGGACCGTCATCTGCACGATGGCGACGGCGAAGGCGAGGATGAGGGCGAAATGGCCGAGTTCTATGATCATGCGACCGGTATATGGGTCGGGACCGTCCGGGCCAATGGGGCGTCTGCGCGCATCGCCGGGACGTGATGGCCGACGGCCCGCACGCCCTGTCGTCCTCTGGCCCGAACTACCTCGGGGTGCGCGAGGGGCTGGCCCCTCGCTCCTGCGCTTGACCCAGCCGTGCGCTCGTCCGGGTCGCACGCCACGCCAGCCGTCGGGGGTCCGGGGGTCGTCCCCCGGCCCGCGAGGCCTGGGCTCAGCTCCGTCCCGAGCGCCACTCCGCCAGCGCGGGGTTGTCGGCATCCACCTCGGTCTCGGGCGCCGGTCCCGCCTCCCACGCGGAATGCACCGCCGCGGGTCGTGGGCGCGCCGAGGTGCGGCGGAGGTAATGCATCTCGCGCGCGCCGAAATAGAACGACACAATCGCCCCGAGCAGCCACCAGAGCGGGTCGGGCACGTAGGACAGCCCCTGCATCCGCGCCGCAAACCCCACCGGCGCCGACATCGCGTAGACGAAGAGGCCCAGCGTCCCCAGCGCCAGAAGCGGGCGCGGCAGGCGGTTCAGCCCGTCGACGGCGTGATCGAACCCGCCCCGCCCCGACCGTCCGAACTCGGCCTCAAGCTGGTCGAGCGCGGCGCGCTGCGCCTCATGGTCCAGCGCTTGCGCCGCCGTGCGGTTGGGCACGAAGACCTCGGTCAGTCCTTGCGCCACGCGTCCGATCTCGGCGACCCCCTTGATGCTGCTCGTCAGGCCCATGTCTTCGTCCTCTCGCGATGCTGCGCGTCCGTCAGATGATGGCGCGCCGAGATGAACTCCTCGGCGCGGCGGATCCAGCCGCCCTTCCCGCCATCCCGCCGTCGCGCGTATTTGCGCGAGGTCGGGCGCCGGTCGGCCAAGGCGTAGTAGTAGTTCCGCCGCGCGATCCCGTAGGCATCGGCCAAATGCGCGGGCGCTCTGCCCGCAACCGCGCGCGCGGCCCCCGCCGTCTGCGGCCCGATCCGCCCGTCGACCGCCACCGGGTGGCCCATGCGGCCCAGCAGCCGTTGCAGGATGCGCACCGCGTTGGCGCCCGAATTGACGTACATGTCGAAGACCGACGCGTGCAGCGCCTCGGGCAGCGCGTCGACGCGCACCCGGTGGAAGTAGTGATCCACGAAGATGTCCACCGCCCGCGACCGCGACAGCGCGCGCACATCGCCCACATCGACGTCCCCGTCGCGGTCGAGGTCCAGCCCCAGCCGCCGCATCGTGTGGATCGTGACCCCGTGCTTGGTCGCCCCGCCGGGATCGTCGGGATCGTCCACGAACCCGCCCTCCCGCGCGACGATCGCCTCGGCGATCTGTCTGACTGTCTGCATGTCGGCCCCCTAGCCCGTTGTGCGGGGACAGGCGTCGGGCCGGGCGGTTGCCCAAATGTTAAGGCCGCAGGCGCTGGGCGGCGAAGGTTAAGGAAGGGTTGCGGGTGGGCGGGGTGCGAACGGTGGACCCCGCCTTAGTCGGCCCGGAGTGCCGTCAGATCCACGTCGATCGTGACGCCGAAGCCGACATTGGTCTCGTCGGGATAGGCGGTCCCCATGCCGAAATCGCGGCGGTCCAGCGTGGCGGCCCCCGTCATCGCCGCGCGGTCGCCCTCGATCTCCAGTGTGAAGGGCAGCACCAGCGGCACCTCGGCCCCGCGCAGCGCCAAGGTGCCGTCGGCGACATAGCCGTCGCCCTCGGCCCGGATGACCGCGTCGTAGCCGGCCGTCGGAAAGCCGCCCGCGTCGAGGAACTCGGCCCCCGTCGCCTGCGCCGTGACCGACCCCAGTGTCAGCGACCCCGTTGAGACCGCGACCTCGACTGCGCCCAGCGTCCCGTCGGCGCGCGGCTCGGGGTCGAAATCGATCGCCGCCGACCAGTCCGCGAAGCTGCCCGTCACGGGCGCGCCGAGCTGTGTGACCGTGATCGACAGCGTGCCGTCCCCAACCGTCCAGTTCGACGCAGCGGTCGTGGTGGCGGCGACCTGCGGCCCGGCGGGCGGCTCCGCCGGAACGAGCGTCAGCCCCACGACCAGCGTCGCAGCCCAGACGCCGACGGCGGCCAATGCGGGCAGGATATGGGGGCGCGCGGCAGGCAGCGGCCCCGGATCGGTGCCGCGGACCATCCGGCCCAACGTCGCGTCGCGGTCGATGACGGCATGCTTGATCGCGCCCAGCACATGCAGCACCACCGACCCGATCAGCACCTTGACGAATGTCGTGTGTAGCGTGGCCAGCGTCTTCGCCAGTTCGGGGTCCTGCGGCACGAAGGGCAGGCCTTGACCGAAGGGCCACCAGATCGGCGCGAAGCCCGTCGTCGCCGCGTGTTCGGTCCAGCCCAACAGCGGCACGATCACCAGCGACCCGTAGAGCAGCCAGTGTACGACGGAGGCCAGCGTCGCCTCCCACCCGCCATGGAGCGGGCGCGGGCGCGGCTGCGACAGGGCCCATGCGATGCGTGCCAGCGCCACGAAGAACACCGTGACGCCTACCGTCTTGTGAAACGAGAAGAGCCACGCCTTCCGCGCCAGCTCGGCATCCGTGGCGAAGGGCGCATGGTGCGCCTCGCGCCCAAGGATGACGGCAGTGACGATCAGCACCGCGACCGTCCAGTGGAAGGTCCGCGCGACCCAGCCATAGGTCTGGACGGTGTTGCCGGGGGCAGTGTGGCGGGCGGTGGTCATGGGCGCGGGCCTCTCGTGGTGTCGTCCGGACCTTAGCCGGATCGGCGCGGGTGACCACGCTGCGGGGCGCACAGCCTCCGTGCGCCGCTTGATGCAGGGGCGCGCGGCGGCTAGACCGGCCCGCAACCCAAGGGAGATCACCATGACCCGAGCCTTCGTCTTTCCCGGCCAGGGTGCCCAGACCATCGGCATGGGGGCCGAACTGGCCGAGGCCTATCCCGCCGCGCGCGCCGTCTTCGACACCGTCGACACCGCGCTGGGCGAGGATCTGTCGGGCCTGATCCGGTCGGGCGATATCGAGACGCTGACCCTGACCCGGAACGCCCAGCCCGCGCTGATGGCGACCTCGATCGCGGCCCTCCGCGCGCTGGAATCCGAGGGCGTATCGGTCGCCGAGCACGCCGCTTTCGTGGCCGGGCACTCGCTGGGCGAGTATTCCGCGCTGGTGGCGGCCGGCGCGCTGGATCTCGGCGACGCCGCCCGGCTGTTGCGCGTGCGCGGCGACGCGATGCAATCGGCGGTGCCCGTCGGCGAAGGCGCGATGGCGGCGCTGCTGGGCCTCGGGCTCGACGAGGCGCGTGCTGTCGCCCGCGAGGCCGCGCAGGGTCGCGTCTGCGAGGCCGCCAACGACAACGACCCCAGCCAGGTCGTCATCTCCGGGCACCGCGATGCCGTCGAGCGCGCGCTGGACCTCGCCAAATCCCACGGCGCCAAACGCGCGCTGCTGCTGCCCGTGTCCGCCCCGTTCCACTGCGCGTTGATGGGGCCGGCCGCTTCGGCCATGGCCGAGGCGCTGGACGACGTGGAGATCGCCGACCCGGTCGTTCCGCTGGTCGCCAACGTCACCGCCGCACCGGTCCGCACCGGCACCCATATCCGCGCGCTGCTCGTCGACCAGGTCACCGGCGCCGTCCGCTGGCGCGAGAGCGTGATGCGAATGGCCCAAGAGGGCGTCACCGAGATCTGGGAGATCGGGGCGGGCAAGGCCCTGTCGGGCATGATCCGGCGCATCGACAAGAGCCTCGCGACCCGCAATATCGGCCTGCCCGCCGATGTGGCCGACGCCACGCAATCGCTTTAAGGACGACCCGCATATGTTTAACCTGACTGGAAAATCCGCCCTCGTCACAGGCGCATCCGGCGGCATCGGCGCCGAGATTGCGCGCACGCTCCATGCCGCGGGGGCCACGGTCGGTCTTTCGGGCACGCGCAAGGATCCGCTGAACACGCTGGCCGCCGAGCTAGGCGAGCGGGCGCATGTCCTGCCCTGCAACCTTTCGGACGGCGATACGGTCAACGCCCTGCCGAAGCAGGCGACCGAGGCGATGGGTTCGGTCGACATCCTCGTGAACAACGCCGGGATCACCCGCGACAACCTCTTCATGAGGATGTCCGAGGAGGAGTGGTCGGACGTGCTGAACGTCAACCTGACTTCGGCCTTCCGGCTGTCGAAGGGTGTGATGCGCGGCATGATGAAGGCCCGCTGGGGCCGCATCGTGAACATCTCGTCGATTGTCGGAACGACGGGCAATCCGGGGCAGGCGAACTATGCCGCGTCGAAGGCGGGCATGGTGGGCATGGCCAAGTCGCTGGCCTACGAGGTGGCGTCGCGCGGCATCACGGTGAACGCCGTCGCCCCCGGCTTCATCGCGACCGCGATGACCGACAAGCTGACCGACGACCAGAAGGCCAAGATCGACGCGCAGATCCCCGCGGGCCGCATGGGCACGCCCGAGGAAATCGCGGCCGCGACGCTCTATCTCGCGTCGCCCGAGGCAGCCTACGTCACCGGCACCGTGCTGCATGTGAACGGCGGGATGGCGATGCTCTGATCGACGCGCAGGCCGCGCCGCCATGCCTGATTCCATTCGCTGAATCGGCCCGGCGGAGCGCCGCATACGTCATCCGACAAAGGATTTGCCATCGCCCGCCCCCATGATATAGGCGGCGCACGAACGTCCGGGGGCCTTGTGCCGTCCGGTATCCGGCCCCAGATCCGGATGGCCCGGCATGGGGCACACACATGCGAGATTGCCCCCGCCCGGGGGAACGAAGACGAGGTAGAGACATGAGCGACAACGTCGAAGAGCGCGTCCGCAAGAAAGTCGTCGAGCATCTTGGCGTCGAAGAGGACAAGGTCACCGAGAATGCGTCGTTCATCGACGACCTCGGCGCCGACTCTCTCGACACGGTCGAGCTGGTCATGGCCTTCGAGGAAGAGTTCGGGATCGAGATCCCAGACGATGCCGCCGAGTCGATCCAGACCTTCGGCGACGCCGTGACCTTCATCAAGGCCAACACCTGATCGCACCCGATCGGTGAACGGTTTCGGAAGCGCCCCACGGGGCGCTTCTTTGCGTTCGGGGGGCTCGCGGAGCGGCATTTGGCCCATGGGTGCGCACCCGCCCCATGGCCCTCGACGATCCGAGTTGTTACATCCCGGCCCAAGCAATGAGCGGAGCGCGCGATGAGCGTCGGCATCTTCGATTCGGGCCTCGGCGGCCTGACGGTCTGGGACGCGGTAACGCGCCGCCTGCCCGACCTCGCGGTCAGCTACTACGGCGACAACGCCAACGCGCCCTACGGCGTGCGTACGGCCGATGACGTCCACGACCTGACGCAGGCCGCCGTGACCCGCATGTGGGAGGAGAACGACCTCGTCGTCCTCGCCTGCAACACCGCCTCGGCCGCGGCACTCCGCCGGATGCAGGAGGCGGGCGTCCCCGAAGGCAAGCGCGTGCTCGGCGTGTTCGTCCCCTTGATCGAGGCATTGACCGAACGCGGCTGGGGCGACAACTCGCCGCCGCGCGAGGTCGCGGTGAACCAGGTCGCGCTCTTCGCGACGCCCGCCACCGTCGCCAGCCGCGCCTTCCAGCGTGAGCTGAGTTTCCGCGCGGTCGGTGTGGATGTCGAGGCGCAGGCCTGCGGCGGCCTCGTGGACGCGATCGAGGATGGTGACATGATCCTGGCCGAGGCGCTGGTGCGATCCCATGTCGACGCCCTCAAGCGCAAGATGCCGAAGCCGCAGGCCGCGATCCTCGGCTGCACGCATTACCCGCTGGTGCAGGAGGCGTTCCAAGCCGCGCTCGGGGCCGACGTCACGGTCTTCAGCCAGGCCGATATCGTCGCCGACAGCCTGTCGGACTACCTCTCGCGCCGCCCGGCCATGGCGACGGGCGGATCGGCGCGGATGCTGACCACCGGCGACCCCGCGCGCGTGTCGGACCGTGCCACGCAATTCCTCCGCCGCCCCCTGACCTTCGAGGCCGCCTGATGCGCTCGCTCAAGAAAACCCGCCGGATCCAGGTTCTCGTCCTCGCCGCGGTGGCCCTCGCGGGATCGGCGGCCCTGATCGGCTACGGCTTTCGCGACGGGATCAACTTCTTCCGCTCGCCCAGCCAGGTCGCCGAGGCCCCGCCCCCGCCGTCGGAGGTGTTCCGCATCGGCGGGCTGGTCGAGGACGGCACGCTGGTGCGCGGCGCGGGCACCGAGGTCACGTTCAGCGTCACCGATGGCGGCGCGTCGGTGCCAGTGTCGTTCACCGGCGTGCTGCCCGACCTCTTCGGCGAGGGCGAGGGCATGGTCGGCACCGGCACCTTTGACGGCACCACCTTCCGCGCGACCGAGATCCTCGCCCGCCACGACGAGACCTACATGCCCAAGGAAGTGATCGACGCGCTCAAGGATCAGGGCGTCTATCAGGCCCCAGAAGGCTGAGATGACCGCGTCCGCGCCGCCGCGCGGCCTGTCCGACACGGTCCGCGCCTGCCTCTGGATGCTGGGCGGGATCGCGTCCTTCACGACGATGGCCGTCGCGGGGCGCGAAGTGTCGGTCACGCTCGATACGTTCGAGATCATGCTCTACCGCTCGGTCGTGGGCGTGATCGTCGTGCTGGCGATCGGCACCGCGACCGGGTCGCTGCGGACGGTGACGACGCGCAACCTGCCGCTCCAGACGGTCCGCAACATCGCGCATTTCACCGGCCAGAACCTCTGGTTCCTCGCCATCACGCTGGCCCCCCTCGCGCAGGTTTTCGCGCTGGAATTCACTTCGCCGCTCTGGGTGCTGCTGCTGGCGCCGCTCCTCTTGGGCGAGCGGGTGCGCGCGGCGCAATACGCCGTCGCCGCAATCGGCTTCGGCGGCGTGCTTCTGGTCGCGCAGCCCTTCTCGGGCAGCATCTCGCCCGGCCTTATCTGGGCGGGGCTCGCGGCCATCGCCTTCGCGGTGACGAACCTGCTGACGCGCCGCCTCACGCGGACCGAGACGGTCACCGGCATCCTCTTCTGGCTGACGGTGCTGCAATTGATCTTCGGCCTGGTCGCGGCAGGCTACGACGGCGTTATCGCGCGGCCCGACGCCGCCGCCCTGCCCTTCGTCGTTCTGATCGGGTTCGCCGGGCTGACCGCGCATTTCTGCCTGACCAACGCGCTCCGACTCGCCCCCGCGGCGACGATCATGCCGATCGACTTCGCGCGCCTGCCGCTGATCGCGGTGATCGGCGCGCTGTTCTATGCCGAACCGCTCGATCCGCTGGTCCTCTTCGGCGGCGCGGTCGTCTTCGGGGCGGCCTGGGCGAATCTCCGGTTGGCCGAACGGGCCTGAACGCGACGGGCGGATCGGCGCAGGCGGATGCGAAATTGTTGCCACTTCGCAACGATTTGCAGGGTGACCCTATGTAAAGAAGTTGTGACGTAGGGTCCGATTTGACCGAACCGGACTCTTTTGCGCATCCGTCCCCATCACATGCCGTAACCCCCGGAGGAGGGGGGCCAGGGCGCAGGGCACGGCGAGCCGGATCTCACCTCCGCACCGTTGCCCCACCAGAGGGAACAGACACACCATGAACCGCTTCGCACTCGCCGCCGCCGCGACCATCGCCGCCACCGCCGCCGCCCAGGCCGGTGGCATCGACCGTTCGGGCCAGCCGATCGGCATCATCTTCGAAGAAGGCACGCATGCCGAGCTGTCCTTCGGCGCCATCTCGCCCGACGTCACGTCGACCTTCGTGGGCGGCAACACCTCGGACGCGACCCGCAGCTATCTGCAGGTTGGCATGGGCTACAAGGAGCAGCTCACCGACGCGCTGAGCTACGCCATCACCTATGACCAGCCCTACGGCGCGGATATCGGCTATGTCGACGGGCCGTTCGCCGGTGGTTTCGCCACGATCGACTCGCATGCTCTCACCGTGCTGGGCCGCTACCAGTTCGGCAACGGCTTCAGCGCCCATGGCGGCCTGCGTATCCAGAAGCTCGAGGGCGCGCTGGCCAGCATCGGCCAGCTCAACGCCGAAAGCGACTGGGCCGCGGGATACGTCATCGGCGGCGCCTACGAGCGTCCCGACATCGCGCTCCGCGTCGCGCTGACCTACAGCTCGTCGATCACCAACGACTTCACCGGTACCGAGACCTCCGGCGCCGTCGGCCTCAACGCGCCGACCGCCTTCTCGGTCGATCTGCCGGAAAGCGTGAACCTCGACTTCCAGACCGGTGTTGCCCCCAAGACGCTCGTCTTCGGCTCGATCCGCTGGGTCGGCTGGGAAGGCGTCAACCTGACCACCGCCACCGGCACCTACGTCAACTTCGACGAGGACACGATCACCTACAACATCGGCGTCGGACGCCAGCTCACCGAAAACTTCGCGGCGTCCATCTCGGTCGGCTACGAAGGCGGCGACGGCACCGGCACCACGCTCGGCCCGACCAGCGGCTTCCGCAGCGTCGCCCTCGGCGGCAGCTACACGATGGACAATGTCGAGATCTCGGGCGGCATCCGCTACATCGATATCGGCGACGCGACCGCCAGCGCGGCGAACGTGCCCTTCCAGGACAACGACGCCGTCGCCGTCGGCATGAAGATCGCTTACAAGTTCTGATCGCGTCCGCGATCCGACCTGCAAGCGCCCCGCCCTCACCGGCGGGGCGCTTTGCGTTTCGGCCAATCGCATCTTCCGGGTCGCGCCGGGCCCGGGCGGTCGCTAAGCGGGGCGCATGAATTCCGCCGCCCCCTCCTCGCGCATCTGGGCCGAGATGGCGCTGCTCGGCCTGATCTGGGGCGGCAGCTTCCTCGCCATCCGCACCGCGCTCGACGAAATCCCCTTCGTGACCAGCGTCGCGTTCCGCGTCGGCCTGGCGGCGCTGGTGCTCTGGATCTGGGTGCTGGTGCGGCGGCTGTCCCTGCCCCGCGATCCGCGGATCTGGGCGTCGCTCCTGATCATGGGCCTGCTGAACAACGTGCTGCCCTTCCTGCTGATGGCTTGGGGCCAACTCCATATCGAGACGGGCCTGACCTCGATCCTGAATGCGGGCACGGCGATCTTCGGCGTCCTGGCCGCGGCGATCTTCCTCGCCGACGAGCGTCTGACGGCGCGGCGTGCCCTGGGTGTCTGCACCGGGTTCCTCGGGGTCGCCACGGCGATCGGCCTCCACAACCTCGCGGCGTTCGACATCCGGTCGCTGGCTCAGCTCGCGGTCGTCGGCGGAACAGTCTGCTACGCGCTGGCCGGGGTCTGGGCGCGGCTGCGCCTGAAGGGCCTCGCACCGCAGGTGCAGGCGGCGGGGATGCTGACGGGCTCGACGCTGGTGATGGTCCCGGCCGCGCTCTGGATCGACGGGCTCGTGATCCCGACGCAGGGCGCGACTTGGCTCGCCATCTTCTACTATGCGGTCGTCGCCACCGCGCTCGCCTATCTCCTCTATTTCCGCATTCTCGCCGCCGCAGGCAGCGGCAACACGATGCTCGTGACCCTCCTCGTGGCGCCCGTGGCGATCGTGCTGGGCGCGCTCGTCCGGGACGAAGTGCTGGCCCCGTCGGTCTATCTGGGCTTCGCGCTGCTGGCGCTGGGGCTCGTGATCCTCGACGGGCGGCTGTTGCGGCGACGGCGACGGACGTCTAACCCCTCGGCATGATCTACGAGACGCCACAGGACTGGACCGACGCGACCGACCGGCGGGTGACGTTCTTCGGGATGTCGGGCCTCGGCAAAACGCACCTGTCGCAGATCCTGCGCGCGGGCGGCGACTGGTTCCACTACTCGATCGATTATCGCATCGGCACCGCCTATATGGGCGAATACATCGCCGACGAGCTCAAGCGCCATGCGATGACTGTGCCCTATCTCGCGCGGCTCCTGCGATCCGACAGCATCTATATCGGCTCGAACATCACCTTCGAGAACCTCACGCCGCTTTCGACCTATCTGGGCAAGCCCGGCGATCCGTCGAAAGGCGGCCTGCCCATCGCCGAATACGCCCGCCGCCAGCAGCTTCACGAGCGGGCCGAGGTGAATGCCCTGTTGGACACGCCCGCCTTCATCGAACGGGCGCGCGCGCTCTATGGCTACGGCAACTTCGTCTGCGACACCGGCGGGTCCATCGTCGAGGTGGTCGATCCCGACGACCCCGCCGACCCGGTGATGGAGACGCTGGCCGCCCATACCCTGCCGGTCTGGATCGAGGGGCGGCCCGACCATGCCGACACGCTGATCGACCGGTTTACGCGCGACCCGAAGCCGATGTGCTACCGCCCCGAGTTCCTGACCGAGCACTGGGACCGCATCGGGGGCGACGACGTCGATCCCGACGCCTTTATGCGCGACACCTACGCCGCCGCGATCCACGCACGCGAGCCGCGCTACGCCAAGATGGCGCGCTGGGGGGTCAAGGTGTCCTCGGCGGATGTCGAGACGGTGCGCGATCCCGGCGACGTGATCGACCTCGTGGCCCGCGCCATTGGCAATCGCGAGACGGACGCTTAACTCCGTCCGTCCAGCCCCGGAGACCCGCCGATGCCCATCACCCTGCCCCGCGACCTGCCCGCCTACCGCGTCCTGTCGGACGAGGGCGTCATGGTCATGGGCCAGGAGGCCGCCTTCCGGCAGGACATTCGCCCACTGCGCATCGGCCTTCTCAACCTGATGCCGATGAAGATCGCGACCGAGACGCAGTTCGCCCGGCTGATCGGAGCGACTCCGCTCCAGATCGAGCTGACGCTGATCCGCATGTCCGAGCATCGCTCGCGCCACACCGCGCCCGAGCATATGGAGGCGTTCTACCACACGTGGGAGGAGGTTCGGGAGCAGCGCTTCGACGGCTTTCTCATCACCGGCTCGCCCATCGAGCATCTGCCTTTCGAGGAGGTGACCTACTGGGACGAGCTGCGCCGCATCATGGACTGGACCCAGACCCATGTGCATTCGAGCTTCGGCGTCTGCTGGGGTGGGATGGCGATGGCGTGGCATTTCCACGGGGTCGAGAAGCACATGCTGGACCGGAAGGCGTTCGGCTGCTTCCGGGTGACGAACGAGGCGCCCGCCTCGCCCTATCTGCGCGGGTTTTCGGACGAATGCGTCATCCCCGTCTCGCGCTGGACCGAGATGCGGCGCGACGCGATCGAGGCGGCGGGGATGGATGTCCTCCTCGACAGCCCCGAGACCGGCCCCTGCCTGATCGAAGACCGGGCGCATCGGGCGATCCATATCTTCAACCATTTCGAATATGACAGCGACACGCTGAAGCGCGAATACGATCGCGACATCGCCGCCGGGACGCCGATCAACGTGCCCGGCCATTACTATCCGGGCGACGATCCCACCAGGCCGCCGCAGAACCGCTGGCGCAGCCACGCGCACCTGCTCTACGGCAACTGGATCAACGAGATCTATCAGACGACGCCCTTCGACGACGCGCTGATCGGCACCCATCGCCAGACCTTGGGCGAGGCGCCGGAACGGGTGTGACGCCGGGTCGGGTCTTGTTGAAGCGTCCCGTTTTACGCCTAACTTCAAGGGCGACCACCCGCCACGGACCAAGCCGATGTACCTGCCCCCCTTTGCCACCGCCGGTGTCACCGCCCTCGGGCTGACCGCGGTGGCCGCGCGGGCACGGGCGCGGGAGCGCGCGTTCGAGGCCCGCTTCCCCCCCGAGGGCGAGATCCATGATATCGACGGCGTGCCGGTCCATGCGGTCGTCCGCGGCACCGGCCCTGACCTCGTGATGATCCACGGCGCCAGCGGCAACAGCCGGGACTTCACCTTCTCGATGATGGGTGCGTTGGCCGACCGATATCGCTGCATCGCCATCGACCGGCCCGGCATGGGCTATACCGGGCGCACGGACCCCGCCTATGACGACGCCTTCTCGACCCGCGCCGAGAGCCCGGCCGAACAGGCCGCGCTCCTCAAGGCCACCGCCACGCGGCTGGGGGCACCCGATCCGCTGGTGCTCGGGCAGTCCTTCGGCGGGGCCATCGCGCTCGCATGGGCGTTGCAGGGCGGGCCGCGCGCGCTTGTGCTGGTCGCGGCCGTTGCGATGGAATGGCCCGGCGGTCTGGGCCCGCTCTACCCGTCCCTCGGGTCCGCGCCCGGCGGGGCGGCCCTGGTGCCCGCGCTGACCGCCGGTATCCCCGAGACCCATGTCGACCACGTGATCGAGCGGACCTTCCGGCCCCAATCCGCGCCGCCCGGCTATGCCGCGCATATCGGCGGGCAACTGACGCTCCGCCGCCGGTCGCTCCGCGCCAATTTCCGGCAACTCAACAAGCTCAAGCCGCAGGTGGCCGAGATGCAGCGCCGCTACCCCGCGCTCGACCTGCCGATCGAATGGGTCCACGGCACCGCCGACGAGACCGTGCCCGCGAAGATCCACGCCCATCCCTTCGTCGCGCTCGTGCCGCAGACCAATCTCGTGATGCTCGACGGGATCGGCCACGCGCCGCATCACAGCGCCGAGTCCGAAGTGATCGCCGCCATCGACCGCGCCCGAGCGCGCGCCGCCTGAGCGTCCCGCATTGGACGGCAGGCCCGGCATCGCCTAGATGCAGTGGGCCAGAGAGGACGCGCCATGCCCAAACCCTTCGACGCCGCCATCACCAGGTTCTACGAGGACAAAGCCCCGGACGAAGTGCGCGCGCTGATCGAGGATGCCAAGAAGAAGGATATCCTCGTCGACGGCTATCCCTATGACAAACGCATGTCCCGCGACGACTACGACGAGGCGATGGCCGCGCTCCAGATCGAGCTGGTGCGCTGCCAATCCTGGATCCGCGACACCGGGGCACGCGTGGTCGTCGTCTTCGAGGGCCGCGACGCCGCCGGCAAGGGCGGCACCATCAAGCGCGTCCGGGAGAACTTGAACCCGCGCGTCGTGCGCACCGTCGCGCTGTCGAAGCCCAGCGAGCGGGAGATGGGCGAGTGGTATTTCCAGCGCTATATCGAGCATCTGCCGACGAAGGGCGAAATGGTCCTCTTCGACCGCTCCTGGTACAACCGCGGCGTGGTCGAGCATGTCTTCGGTTTCTGCACGCCCGAACAACGCGAACGCTTCTTCGCCCAGGCCCCCCGCTTCGAGGAGATGCTGGTCGAGGACGGCATCATGCTGGTGAAGCTCTGGCTGAACGTCGGACAGGCCGAACAACTGCGCCGCTTCCTCGCCCGCGAAGACGATCCCCTCAAGCAGTGGAAGCTGAGCATGATCGACGTGAAGGGCCTGTCGCGCTGGGACGCCTATACGCAGGCGATCTCCGAGACCTTCGACCGGACTCACACGACGACCGCGCCCTGGACGATCGTGCGCTCCGACGACAAGCGGCGGGCGCGGTTGAACGCGATCCGCTCGATCCTGACGCGCATCCCCTACGAGGGGCGCGACGACGCGGCGCTCAAGATCGACGGCGGTATCGCGGGCG
This sequence comes from Jannaschia halovivens, assembly GCF_046452375.1. NCBI lineage: Bacteria > Pseudomonadati > Pseudomonadota > Alphaproteobacteria > Rhodobacterales > Roseobacteraceae > Jannaschia > Jannaschia halovivens. Next base: position 970,893 of record NZ_JBKFDJ010000001.1, read on the forward strand.
GCCCGGAGCTTTGGCTGCACGGTGCCTAAACGCGGCTACCACCACGGGAACCTGCGCCAGGCCCTGGTCGACGCGGCGTTGACGCTGATCGAGGAGAAGGGTCCGACGGGCTTCACCCTTTCCGAGGCCGCGAAATCGGCGGGCGTCACCCCGGCGGCCGTGTACCGGCATTTCGAGGGCCGCGAGGAGCTGATCATCGAATGCGCCTTGCAGGGCCACGCGATCTTCGGTGACCTCATGGAATACGCCTACGAGACGGGCCAGCCCTCGGCTCTCTCGGCCTTCGAGGCGACGGGCCGGGCCTACCTGGCCTTCGCCCGCCGTTATCCGGGGCACTACATGGCGATGTTCGAAAGCGGGCTCAGCCGCAACGCCACGCCCGAACTGGCGCGCGCGGTCACCCGGTCGCGCGGGGTGCTGGAAAAAGCGGCCGAGGCGCTGTCCGAACACATCCCCGCCGACCGCCGTCCACCCGCCACGATGTTCTCGTCCCATGTCTGGGCGATGTCGCACGGCGTGGTCGAACTCTTCGCGCGCGGCAATCCGGGCGGCAACGCACCCTTCCCGCCCGAGGACCTGCTCGAGGCCGGGATCGGGATCTACCTTCGGGGTCTGGGACTGGTGGCGCCGGATAGCTGAGTGGCGGCACGACGCCCAAGGCTCCGCACTCACCCGGAGGCCGGGGGGCCGGCCCCCCGGACCCCCCGGCATATTTCCAGAGCAAAGACGGGGCGGGCGGGTCGCAGGCGCGGTCGGCCGGGTTTATGTCGATTTCTCCGCATGTCGTCACGCCTGCGTTAGCGCCCGTCGCGGGCGCGTGAGGCCGGTGCGGCAGGGGTGCAGATGCTGTGCATGGATGCACTTATTTCGCGCCGATCTCACGCGTCCGTGCATTGCGGCAGCGGCCTCGGACGCGCATCTTCATCCCATCAGCAGGGCATGCACCGCCCCGCCGCATCGCAACCGGGCCGAACACAACCACGGGCCCACACCAAGGACAGAACACATGAAAACCCTCATCGCCTCCGCCCTCGTCGCCGCCGCCGCCTTCGCCGCCCCCGCCACCGCGCAGGTCGGCGCCGGCACCGCCGCCGCCATCGCCATCGCCCATTTTAACCAGTCGCACGACACCCAGGACAACCGCACCGCGCTCCGCGGCGGCGTCTCGAACACCTTCGTCTCGACCCGCTCGGCCTCCAGCGACCGCGCCTACGCGATCTTCAACGCCCAGGCCGACAACGTGAACGCGCTCCGCGGGCTCTACGGCCAGGCCGGCGTTTCCGGCACCCCGGCCTACGGCGCCGAGATCTTCGCCCGCATCCAGGCCGAAAGTCTCGAGAACGAGTGACCCCCGGACCGGGCCGCGCCCCCGACAGGTCTCTCCCCCCGCCCCCGCGCGACCCGATCACGACCCCCGGTGCAAGCCGGGGGTCGTGTCGTCGTATGGCTCTCGCCGGGGAATTGAGATCGGCCCGCCTATGATGACGCAGCGTCACTCGGCCCGATCCTGCGACAGAACGAACCGTTTCGCGTTCCACACTGGATTCAGGGGTTAAGCCGCGCTAGACTGGCCGGACGGCATGGGGATGTGTGTGTTATGGTTGATTACGGGGCCGGTCTGGACCGGGCGCTTCGGGCGCTGCATGACGAGGGACGTTACAGGACCTTCATCGATATCGAGCGTCGGCGCGGCCAGTTTCCGCGCGCCGTCTGGACGCGTCCGGACGGGTCCGAGCAGGACATCACCGTCTGGTGCGGCAACGACTACCTCGGGATGGGCCAGCACCCCGTCGTCCTGGAGGCGATGCACGAGGCGATCGACGCCACCGGCGCCGGGTCGGGCGGGACGCGCAACATCTCGGGCACCACGGTCTATCACAAGGCACTCGAGGCCGAGCTGGCCGACCTGCACGGCAAGGAGGCGGCGCTCCTCTTCACCTCGGCCTATATCGCCAACGACGCGACGCTGAGCACGCTGCCGAAGCTCTTCCCCGGTCTCATCATCTATTCCGACGCGCTCAACCACGCCTCCATGATCGAGGGCGTGCGCCGCAACGGCGGGGCCAAGCGGGTCTTCCGGCACAACGATGTCGACCACCTGCGCGAACTGCTGGAAGCGGATGACCGCGACGCCCCGAAGCTGATCGCCTTCGAGTCGATCTACTCGATGGACGGCGATTTCGGCCCGATCGAGGCGCTGTGCGACCTGGCCGAGGAATTCGGCGCGCTGACCTATATCGACGAGGTCCACGCGGTCGGCATGTACGGCCCCCGCGGCGCGGGCGTGGCCGAACGCGACCGGCTGATGCACCGCATCGACATCATCAACGGCACGATGGCCAAGGCCTACGGCGTGATGGGCGGCTATATCGCGGCCAGCGCGCGGATGTGCGACGCCGTCCGCTCCTACGCGCCCGGCTTCATCTTCACGACCTCGCTGCCGCCCGCGGTGGCCGCCGCGGCCGCGGCCTCGGTCTCGCATCTCAAGCGCGACCAGGCCCGGCGCGACCTGCATCAGGAGCGGGCCGGCGTCCTCAAGCTGCGGCTGCGTGGCCTCGGCCTGCCGATTATCGACCATGGCAGCCATATCGTGCCCGTCCATGTCGGCGACCCCGTGAAGTGCAAGATGCTCTCGGATCGGCTGCTGTCGGACCACGGGATCTACGTCCAGCCGATCAATTTCCCGACCGTGCCGCGCGGCACCGAGCGGCTGCGGTTCACCCCCTCGCCGGTTCACACCATGCCCATGATCGAGGCGCTGGTGCGCGGGATGGACGACCTGTGGTCCCATTGTGCGCTGAATCGCGCGCAAGCCTCCGCCTGACAAGACCCGTGCATTGCGGCCCGGATGCTGCTACGCTAGTGGCGGCAGTAGGGCGTCGGTCGGGAGTCGATGCCTCATAATTCGGGACGGAAACGCGCACGCAGAGGCGCGTCCACAGATCGCGGGGCAGGCCCATGTTCGGCCGGAAATCGAAATTCCTTTCACGTGTCGAGAACCCCGCGCGGGGTTACGACAGCTTCGATCTCAAGCTCGGGGACGAGATGCGCGGCGAACGCGCCACGCTCGGCAAATCCCTGATGGACGTGCAGCGCGAGCTTCGGATCAAGGCCAGCTATATTGCCGCCATCGAGAACACGGACCTGTCGGCCTTCGACAGTCTGTCCTTCGTGGCCGGATATGTCCGCTCCTACGCCCGCTACCTCGAGATGGACCCGGAGATCGTCTTCGCGCGCTTCTGCGAGGAGTCGGGCTTCGGCGGCGCGACCACCCTCAAGCCGATGGAATCCGAGGTCTCGCGGCGCACAGCGCTCGGGCCCGACCTCGCGGCGCCCGGCCCCGGCTTTGCCATCAAGGCCAAGCGCAAGCCGCAGCGCCCCGTCGATCCGCTGATGGGCGCGGGCAATCCCTTCGCCAACAAGGCCACGCCTGTCTTCGCGGGCTTCGAGCCGGGCGCGCTGGGCAGCCTCGCGGTGCTCGCGCTCCTGATCGGCGGCATCGGCTATGGCGGCTGGACCGTCGTGCAGGAGATCCAGCGCGTGCAGGTCGCACCGGTCGAGCAGGCGCCCGAACTGGTGGCGGAACTTGACCCGCTGGTCCCGTCCGCCCCGCAATTGGCCGCGCCCGACGGCGCCGGGATCGAGGCACCCGCGCAGGACGCGCTGGCCCGCCTCTATCGCCCGCAGGCACTCGACGCGCCGATCCTGACGGCCCGCGACGCGCCCATTTCCACCATCACGCCCGGCACCGTCGGCGCGCTGGCCTCGGCCGAGCCTGCGGGTCTGGCCGGACCGGACGCCGCGCTGGCCGACGGCACGCAGATCGCCTCGGCCGTGGATGCCGTCCTCGAGGAAGCGCTGGGCGACGATCTTCCCGCCACCCCGCGCGTGCTGGCCGATGCGCCCGACGCCGTGGTCCTCGTGGCCGCGCGCGAGGCTTGGGTCCGGGTCCGCTCGGCCGAGGGCGACACGCTCTTCGAGAAGGTGCTCGCCCCCGGCGAGACCTACGAGATCCCCGCAGGCGAGGCGCCCGCCTCGTTGCGCACGGGCAATTCCGGCGCCGTCTACCTGTCGGTCGCGGGCCAGACCTACGGGCCCCTCGCCCCCGGCCCGCAGGTCGTGACGCGCGAGGTTTCCGCGGCCCTCGTCTCGCAGGACTACGCGCTGGCCGACATGGAGCAGGATGGCGATCTCGCCCGCGTCGTGGCCGAGTTGGAAGCCGCGCCCGTCCTGCCCGGATCCGAGCCTGCCCCAACCGAATGACGCGCGGGGCGGTTGCGCCCCCGCCCGACCGGTCCTAGCTGTCGTCCAAGCACCACCGGACGAGGCCCGCCCCATGTCGCTGCACTCCATCCGCCCTTGGCGCCAGATCGACCGCCGCCCCTCGCGGCAGATCATGGTGGGCAACGTGCCCGTGGGCGGCGACGCCCCGATCACCGTCCAGACCATGACCAACACGCTGACGACCGACGTGGCGGCGACGGTCGCGCAGGTCCAGGCCGCGGCGGATGCGGGGGCCGATATCGTCCGCGTGTCCGTCCCCGACGAGGCGTCGTCCAAGGCCCTGCGTGAGATCGTGGCCGAAAGCCCTGTGCCGATCGTGGCGGACATCCATTTCCACTACCGGCGCGGGATCGAGGCCGCCGAGGCGGGCGCGGCCTGCCTTCGCATCAATCCGGGCAATATCGGCTCGCCCGAGCGGGTGGCGGAAGTCATCAAGGCGGCCAAGGATCACGGCTGCTCGATCCGAATCGGGGTCAATGCGGGCTCGCTCGAGAAGCATCTCCTCGACAAGTATGGCGAGCCCTGCCCCGACGCGATGATCGAGAGCGGGCTCGACCATATCCGCATCCTCGAGGACAACGACTTCCGCGAGTACAAGATCAGCTGCAAAGCCAGCGACGTCTTCATGGCCGCCGCCGCCTACCAGGGTCTGGCCGAACAGACCGACGCGCCGATCCATCTCGGCATCACCGAGGCCGGTGGATTGACCTCCGGGACGATCAAGTCGGCGATCGGGCTGGGCAACCTCCTGTGGATGGGGATCGGCGACACGATCCGCGTCTCGCTCTCGGCCGATCCGGTCGAGGAGGTGAAGGTCGGCTATGAGATCCTGAAGTCGCTGGGCCTGCGCCACCGCGGCGTCAACGTCATCTCCTGCCCCAGCTGCGCGCGGCAGGGCTTCGACGTCATCAAGACCGTCGAGACGCTGGAGAAACGGCTGGAGCACATCAAGACGCCCATGTCGCTGAGCATCATCGGCTGCGTCGTCAACGGCCCCGGCGAGGCGCTGATGACCGATGTGGGCTTCACCGGCGGCGGCAACGGTGCGGGCATGGTCTACCTGGCCGGCAAGCAGAGCCACAAACTCTCGAACGAGGCGATGGTCGATCACATCGTCGAGCAGGTCGAGAAGAAGGCCGCCGAGATCGAGGCCGCCGCCGCGGAACAGACGGCCGCCGAGTAACTGGTCCTACGCCGCGACCGTCCTGGACCTATCCTTCGTCCTTGCCCGTGCGACCGATCCGACGCCCTCTGATCCCATCACAGGGCGAGGGATCGGACATGCGGGATCAGGCACGGGTCGTCGTCATCGGCGGCGGCATCGCGGGATGCGCCACGCTCTACAACCTGACGCGCGAGGGCTGGACAGACGTCATGCTCATCGAGCGCGACGAGCTGACCTCGGGCACGACATGGCACTCGGCCGCGCAGGTCACGAATTTCGGGATGACCCAGACGATGGTCGGGCTGAAGTCCCATTCCATCGCGCTCTACAAGGAGTTGCGGGACGATCCCGACTATCCCGTCGGCTACAATCACGGGGATGGCGGCATCCGGCTGGCGAACACGCAGGCGCAGATGGACGGCTACCGGCATTTCGCTTCGATGGCCGCCGGGATGGGCGTGGAATTCGAGGTGCTGGACGCAGAGGAGTGCGCGAGGCGCCATCCCCTGATCTCGACCGAGAACCTGCTGGGCGGGCTTTGGGACGGAACGGACGGGCATATCGACCCCGCGCAGCTCTGCCAGGCGCTGGCCCGGCGGGCGCGGCTTGCCGGGGCCGAGGTCAACCGCCACACGCCCGTGACCGGGCTCACGCAGCACGACGATGACGGTTGGACAGTACACACGGAAAAGGGCGACGTGCGCTGCGAAATCGTCGTGAACGCAGGCGGCTACCGCTGCAACGAGATCGGCGCGATGATGGGTGTGACGCATCCGGTCGCGTCGATGGAGCATCAGTATTTCCTGACCGAGGACATCCCAGAGATCCTCGCCTCCGACCGCCGCATTCCCCTCCTGCGCTGCCCGATCAGCGACTTCTATTCCCGGCAGGAGAAGGGTGGGTTGCTGATCGGCTTTTACGAGCAGAACTGCCGGACGTGGGGGATGGACGGGATCGACCCGAACTTCACCAACGCGCTCTGCCCCGATGATCTGGACCGCGTGACGGACGTGCTGGAGGGCGCCTTCGCCCGGATGCCGGCGCTGATGGAGACGGGCATCCGCGAAGTCGTGAACGGGCCCATCACCTACACGATCGACGGGGCGCCGCTGGTCGGCCCGATCCCCGGCACGCCCAATGCCTTCTGCATCATCGGCCTGCGCGCGGGCCTGGGCGAAGGCGGCGGGCACGGTCGGATGCTGGCGCAGATGATCGTCCATGGCGAAGCCGAATACGACACATGGGTCATCGACCCGCGCCGCTTCACGGGCCACGCGACGGTCGAGCTGACCGCCCTGAAGGCGATCGAGGATTACCGGAACGAGTTCCGCTTCCACTTTCCCCACGAACATCGCCCCGCCGGGCGCCCGATGAAGACCACACCCCTGACTGCCACGCTGGCCGCCGAGGGCGCGGCCTTCGGGACCGTCAACGGCTGGGAGCGGGTCGATTACATCAAGCCCGATCCCGATTTCACCGAGACGCTGGGCTACGCCTTCAACGAGGTCCACGACGTGGTCGCAGCCGAAGTGCGGGCCGTGGCCGAGGGTGTCGGGCTGACGGAGGTGTCGGGCTTCAACCGGTTCGAGCTGACGGGCGCGGATGTGGGCCCGTTCCTCGACCGAATGGTCTGCGGGCGCGTTCCGACGCGTCGCGGCCGCGTGGGGCTGGCCTATCTCCTCAACGACCACGGGATGCTGAAGGCCGAGGCGACGCTGGCCAACCTACCCGCCTCGGATCGCGGACCGGCGCGCGTCTGGTATGGCTCGGCGGCGGCGGCGGAATATCACGACATGGATTGGCTCCGCGGCCACCTGCGCCCCGGCGAGGACGTCGCGATCCGGTCGCTGACCAATGCGCAGACAATCCTCGTGCTGGCCGGCCCGAAGGCGCGCGCGGTGCTGTCTGCGGCGGCGCGCGGCGACTGGTCGGCGGCGGCAGTCCCGTGGCTCTCGCTGCGCGAGACGCATATCGGCATCGCCCCGGCGACCGTGCTGGCGGTCAGCTTCTCGGGCGAGCTCGCCTACGAGATCCACGTCCCGAATGAGAACCTCGCCGCCGCCTATGCCGCCCTGCGAGAGGCCGGGCGTGCGCATGACCTGAAGCTCTTCGGAGCGCGCGCCGTCGACTCGATGCGGTTGGAGAAGGGCTTCCTGCACTGGAAGGCGGACATCCTGACGGAGTTCGATCCGTTCGAAACAGGGCTCGACCGGTTCGTCCGGTTGGACAAGGGGCCCTTCGTGGGTCGCGAGGCGCTGCGGATGCGGGTGGCTGAGGGGCCGCGCAAACGTCTCGTGACGCTGGCGGTCGACTGCGACCACGCCCCGGCCCATCCCGGCGCGTCGGTGCGCGCCGACGGGGGCATCGTCGGCACCGTCACCTCGGGCGACTGGGGCCATCGGACGGGTCTGAACCTCGCCTATGCGTTCGTCGACCCGGACCGGGCCGAAATCGGCACGGCGCTGACCGTGGACGTGATCGGCGTGCCCGTGGCCACGCGCGTCATCGCGCCCTCGCCCTACGACCCGGACTTCGCGCGGCTGCGGGCCTAGCGCTCGGGCAGAAGGCCGCGCGGCGAGAAGCGGAGGACGAGGAGCAGGATCAGCCCCATCGTCAGCAGGCGCATATGCGCCACCGCGTCGAGCAGGTGACCTTTCAACCACGTGCCGTCCGCCATGCCCGCCGTGATCCCCTGCATCAGGAGGGCGCCCAGCGGCTCGACCTGGACCCAGAGCCACCAGATCAGGAACCCGCCCAGGACCGCGCCCCAGTTGTTGCCCGACCCGCCGACGATCACCATTACCCAGATCAGGAACGTGTAGCGCAGCGGCTGATAGGTACCGGGCGTGAGCTGACCGTCGAGCGTGGTCATCATCGCCCCCGCCAGCCCGCAAACCGCCGAGCCGAGGATGAAGATCTGCAGGTGCCGCGCGGTGACGTCCTTGCCCATCGCCTCGGCCGCAGTCTCGTTGTCGCGGATCGCCCGCATCATCCGGCCCCAGGGCGAGGCGAGCGCGGCCTGGGCGAGCCAGATCAGGATGCCCAGCACGATGATGAAGAGACCGGCATAGGCGAGCTTCACGGCGATCGTGGAACCGGTCACCGGGTCGAGACCCAGATCGGTGACGCGCTCGACGAAGGACGGATCGTTCTGGAGGTCGATCTCATAGGGAACGGGGCGCGGCAGGCCGATGACGTTCTTCACGCCGCGGGCCATCCAGTCCTCGTTCTTCATGATCGCGATGATGATCTCGGCGATGCCGAGCGTGGCGATGGCGAGGTAGTCCGACCGCAGCCCCAGCGCCGTCTTGCCCACCAGCCACGCGGCGCCGGCCGCGAGAAGACCACCCACGGGCCAGGCCAGGATCACCGGCAGGCCGAGGCCGCCGATATTGCCCGCGTTGGCCGGGTTCACAGCCTCGACCGCGGCCACGCCCGGATCGAGCACCGCGCGGTAGATGAAGAAGCCCACCAGCAGGATCGCCGCGACGACCAACCCGCGATACCGTCCGATCCGCTGCCACGCGAGGATCGCCGCGACGACCGTCGCCGCCCCCAGCAAAAGCGCCCCGATGACGCGGAAGCCACCCGCGCCGAAGGCCTCGGCATTGGGCGGCATCGACACCAGTACGGCGCCTAGGCCGCCCAGCGCCACGAAGCCCATGACGCCGACATTGAAGAGGCCCGCATAGCCCCATTGCATGTTGACCCCGAGCGCCATGATCGCGCTTACCAGCCCCATGTTGAAGATCGTCAGCGCCACGTTCCACGACTGCACGAACCCCGTGCCCACGAAGAGCAGGAGCACGAGCGTGAAGAGCAGGAGCCTGCGCGTGTTCATCGAACCGGTCATACCGCTTTCCCCGCGAAGAGGCCCGTCGGGCGGAACAGGAGGACGACGATCAGTATCACGAAGCTGACCGCGAACTTGTAGTCGGTCGAGAGAAGCTGGACGAGGCCGTCGGGCTCGAGGCTTTCGGGAAGCGCGTAGCCCAGCACCTTTTTCAGGGGATAGGTGATCGTGACCTCGGCGAAGGCGATGACGAACCCGCCCGCGATGGCCCCGATGGGCGAGCCGAGGCCCCCGACGATGGCCGCCGCGAAGATCGGCAGCAGAAGCTGGAAGTAAGTGAACGGCTTGAACGACTTGTCGAGCCCGTAGAGCGTGCCCGCGATGGTCGCCAGTGCCGCCACCATCAGCCACGTGTACATCACCACCCGCTCGGGGTTGATGCCGGAGAGAAGGGCGAGGTCCTCGTTGTCGGAATAGGCGCGCATCGACTTGCCGGTGCGGGTCTTGTTGAGAAACCAGAAGAGCACGACCACGACGATCACCGCGACGACGACCGTGATCGCCTGCGTCGAGCGGATGGCCAGCCCCTCGTCGAGGCCCGTCGCCTCGCGGAAGCCGCGCGCGGTCACGAGGAACCGCTCGCCATCCGCGAAGCGCTGGTCGTCGGCGCCGATGATGAAGCGCACCAGCCCGTTCATGATGAACATCACGCCCAGCGAGGCGATCACGAAGGTCACCGGCACCGCCTTCTTCGATCGGTAGAACTTGTAGACCGCCTTGTCCGTCCCGAGCAGCAGGAGCGCCGTCGCCGCGATCCCCACCGGCAAGGCCAGAAGCGCTGTGGGCAACGGTCCGAACGAGATCCCCAGCGCCTGGAAGCCCCAGGTCGTCAGGATCACGATGGTCGTCCCGAAGGCCATCGTGTCGCCATGGGCGAAGTTCGAGAACCGCAGGATGCCGTAGATCAGCGTTACGCCCAGCGCACCCAGCGCCAGCTGCGCACCATAGGCGGTTGCGGGCACGAGGACGAAATTGGCGAAGGTCACGAGGGCGTTGAGAGGTTCCATCAGCCGATCTCCTCGCAGGGGCCTTCGTAGTAGAGTGCGAGGCCCTCATCGCGCATGTGGACGGAATAGCGCCCCAATCCTTCGGTAATCGTCAGGAGCCGCTGGGTGCCCTCGGTGTTGAACGCGACGAACCCCTCCATCGGGGCACCGAAGGCGCCATCGGTGATCGGTGCGGCGAGGAAATCGCCGCTCACGTCCGAGACCTCGACCGTAAAGGGGTCGGGCGGCGTCATGGTCGGGTTCGCCTCGACGAAGGTCTTGCCCGAGGGGTCGGGCATGTAGGTCATCGCCATCTCGTATTCCGTCTCGGTGCACGCGTCGGTGTCGAGGCACTCGACCGTGAAGGCGCAGGCGATGCGTTGAAGCCCGTCGGCGGCTGCCGTCATGGGGGCCAATGCGGCGGCCAGGGCCAGGGCGACAGGTCTCATCCTCATCCCCCCAAGAACGACCGGCGGACTTCGTCATCCGCCAGAAGTTCCTTGCCCGTGCCGGTATGCGCGTTGCGTCCCTGAACCAGCACATATCCGCGATCCGCGATCTCGAGCGCCTGCCGGGCGTTCTGTTCGACCATCAGGATCGGGATGCCGGTGCGCGACACCTCGATGATCCGGTCGAAGAGTTCGTCCATCACGATGGGCGACACGCCGGCCGTCGGCTCGTCCAGCATCAGGACCTTCGGCTTCGTCATCAGCGCGCGCCCCACGGCGACCTGCTGACGCTGGCCACCCGACAGCTCGCCCGCCGGCTGAAGCCGCTTGTCCTTAAGGATCGGGAACAGGTCGTAGACCTGCGCCATCGTGTCCCGGAAATCGTCGCGCCGGATGAACGCGCCCATCTCGAGGTTCTCCTCGACGGTGAGCGAGGTGAAGATGTTCGACGTCTGCGGCACGAAACCCATGCCCTTGGCCACGCGGTCCTGCGGGCTGAGTTCGGTGATGTCCTCGCCGTCCAGCCGCACGCTGCCCTGCCGCAGGTTCAGCATTCCGAAGACCGCCTTCATGCCGGTCGACTTGCCCGCGCCGTTGGGGCCGACGATGACCGCGATTTCGCCCGGATCGACCGCGATGGTGCAATCGTGCAGGATGTCCGGCCCCTGCCCGTAGCCGCCGGTCATGCTGTCGCCGACGAGGAAGGCGTTGGTCGTCTCGGGCCGCGCGCCCTCGGCGGTGCCGGCGCTGAGCGTGCCGCCGGGTGGCCGTGTGATCGAGCGGTCCTTGTTGCCCCGGGCGTCGGCGTAGGGGTTGTCGGTCATGCCGGCCCCTCCGCCAACTGGTCCTTGTTCTTCAGGCCGGTGCCCAGATAGGCCTCGATCACCTGCTCGTTGGCCTTGATATCGGCCAGCGAGCCTTCGGCCAGCACGTGACCCTCGGCCATGCAGATGACGTGGTCGCTGATCTTGCCGATGAAATCCATGTCGTGCTCGATGACGACGAAGGTATAGCCCCGCTCGGTGTTGAGCCGCAGGATCGCGTCGCCGATCGTGTTCAGAAGCGTGCGGTTCACGCCGGCCCCGACCTCGTCGAGGAACACGATCTTGGCGCTGACCATCATGGTCCGGCCCAGCTCAAGAAGCTTCTTCTGCCCGCCCGAGACCTGGCCCGCCCGCTGATCGGCCAGATGCTCGATCGTCAGGAACTCCAGCACCTCGTCGGCCTTGGCGGCCAGCGCGCGCTCCTCGTCGGCGATGCGGCGGCGGCCGAACCACGTGTTCCAGAGCGTCTCGCCCGACTGGCCGCCGGGCACCATCATCAGGTTCTCGCGGCAGGTCATCGAATGGAACTCGTGGGCGATCTGGAACGTCCGCAGGAGCCCCTTGTGGAACAGCTCATGCGGCGGCAGCCCGGTGATATCCTCGCCCGCCATCGTGACCCGCCCGCTGGTCGGCGGCAGGACACCCGCGATCACGTTGAAGAGCGTGGTCTTCCCCGCACCGTTCGGCCCGATCAGCCCGGTAATGGAATTCGGCTCGATGGACAGCGACGCGCCATCCACGGCCCGAAAGCCGCCGAAATGCCGATGGAGATCGTGGACTTCGATCATGAGTACCCTCTCGACGGAACGGCCCCGCCCCCTAGCGGAACGGCCCCGGAAAACCGGGGCCGTCCATTGTCCGTCAGGTCGCGATCAGCGGTAGCCGACCACTTCCAGCGTGCCGTCGGTGAAGGTGATCTGGCGGTAGTTGCCTGCCGATTCACCGGGGCCGATCAGCTCGACGGCGCTTGCACCGACATAGTCGACGTCACCGCCATCGGCGATGATCTGGAGCGCCTTGGCCAGCTCGCCGGGCAGGATCTGCTCTCCGGGGGCGTTGGCCACGTCCATGACGTGATCCTTGTAGGCCGCCGGATCGGTCGAGCCCGCCGCCTGCATGGCCAGCATGATCAGGGCTGCCGCATCGTAGCTTTCGGCCGAGAAGGGCTGCGTGCCGTCGTAATCGGCGGCCGAGGCCATGTCCTGATAGAGCTGCGCGCCCGGCGAGTCGGTGCCGGGGTTCGCGCCGTAGGAGCCGTCGATCTCGGAGCCGAAATTGTCCTCGAGCGCCTGGCTGACCATGCCGTCGGGGAAGTAGAACTGGTCGAAGGCGCCGGAGTCGAGCGCCGCGCGCACGATGCCCGAACCGCCCTGGTCGACATAACCCGCGACGACCAGAAGCTCGCCACCGGCGGCCGAGAGCGCGCCGACTTCGGCCGAGTAGTCGGCCTTGCCGTCCTCATGTGCGGCCGAGATGGTCACGGTGCCGCCCGCGGCCTCGAAATTGGCCTGGATCGCGTCGGCGAGGCCTTTGCCGTAGTCGTTGTTGGTATAGGTCAGCGCGATCTCGTTGACGCCGTTCTCCTGCAGGATCGCGGTCACGATCTCACCCTGGCGGGCATCCGACGGCGCGGTGCGGAAGAAGAGGCCGTTATCCTCGGCGTCCGTGAGGCCCGGCGAGGTGGCCGAGGGCGAGATCATCACGACGCCGTTCGGCACCGCGACATTGGCCAGCATAGCGCCGGTGACGCCCGAGCAGTCGGCGCCCATGATGCCCGCGACGCCGTCGCCGGTGATCAGACGCTCGGTCGCGGAGGTCGCGGCGGCTGCATCGATGCAGGTCGAGTCGGCGCGGACCGGCTCGACGGTGACGCCGTCGAGCAGCGCACCGCTTTCGGTCACCTCGGACATCGCCATTTCGGCCCCGGCGGCCATCGTCGGCGCCAGCGATTCCAGCGGTCCCGTGAAGCCGAGAACGACGCCGATCTTGACCGGTGAATGGGCGTCGGCGAACGCGGCCGTGGTGGCCATCGCCGCGACGGACGCGAGAAGCAGTTTCTTCATGGTAGTCTCCCTGTTGGTGGCCCCTTTTTCGGGGCTTTTCCGCCGCGCAGCCTATGCCGCGCGCATTTCGGTGAAAAGTGGATTCGATGTGCGGGCGTCCGAATGCGTCAGACGCGAACACCGTGGCGACCGGCCAGATCGGTGAAGAACTGCCACGCGACGCGGCCCGACCGGCTGCCGCGGGTGGCCTGCCACTCGATCGCCTCGGCGCGAAGCGTGGCTTCGGCAATGTCGAGGCCGTAGGCGTCGCAATAGCCCCGGATGATGGCGAGGTAGTTGTCCTGATCGCAGGCGTGGAATCCCAGCCAAAGACCGAACCGGTCGCTGAGCGAGACCTTTTCCTCGACGGCCTCGGAGGGGTTGATGGCCGAGCCGCGCTCGTTCTCGATCATGTCGCGCGGCATCAGGTGGCGCCTGTTCGAGGTGGCGTAGAAGATCACGTTTTCGGGCCGCCCGGCCACGCCCCCGTCGAGCACGGCCTTCAGCGACTTATAGGCCGCGTCGTCATGCCCGAAGCTGAGGTCGTCGCAATAAAGGACGAAGCGGTGCGGCGCATCCCGGAGCAGGTCGAGCAGGCGCCCAACGGTGTGGATATCCTCGCGCTGAAGCTCCACGAGCTTGAGGCCGGTCCCCTCGAGCTCGCCATGCACCGCCTTGACGAGGCTGGACTTTCCCATGCCCCGCGCGCCCCAGAGCAGCGCGTTGTTGGCCGGCAGCCCATCCGCGAAGCGCCGCGTGTTGTCCAGAAGCGTGTCCCGCGCCCGGTCGATCCCGAGGAGGAGGTCGAGGGGGATGCGGTTCACACGCTCGATCGGGACGAGGCGGTCCGGTGCCGTGTCCCAGACATAGGCCGAGGCCGCGAAATCGGGCGCGGGCGCGGGCGCCGGGGCCAGCCGGTCGAACGCGTCGGCGATCCGCGTGAGATCGTCGCTCAAGAGGTCTCGTCCTCGTCCAGAATGCCTTCGGCGCGGAGCCGCTTGTCGCGCCGCGACTCGACCATCCGCACCAGCTGGATCGAGATTTCGTAGAGGCCGTAGACCACCACGAAGAGGATCACCTGGGTGATGACGTCGGGCGGGGTCACGAGCGCTGCGAGCACGAGGATGCCCACGACCGCGTATTTGCGCATGTTGCCCAGCCCCTCGGCCGAGACGAGCCCCGCCATCCCCATCAGCGTCAGGAGGACCGGAAGCTGGAAGCAGAGGCCGAAGGCGAAGATGAACTTGAGCGACAGGTCGAGGGATTCGCGTACCGAGCCGAGGAAGACGGTCCGCAGCTCCTCGTTCTCGACGACCGCCCCGCCCTCGCCCGAGATGATGTTTACCAGCGCCGGGATCGCGTCCGAGAAGCCGATGAAGAAGTTCATCGCCAGCGGCGTGACCACGTAATGCGCGAAGGCCGCGCCCAGCGTGAAGAGGAGCGGCGAGGCGAAGATGAACGGCAGGAAGGCGTTCTTTTCCGTCTTGTATAGGCCGGGGGCGACGAACCGCCAAAGCTGGTGCGCGATCACCGGGAAGGCGAGGCCGATGCCGAAGATCACCGAGATCCGGATCAGGACGAAGAACTTCTCCTGCGGGGCCGTGAAGATCAGCTGCGGGTTCTCGCCCCGCGCGCGCAGCACGTCCGCGATGGGCTGGGCGAGGAAGTTGAGGATCGGCTCGGCGACGATGAAACAGGCGATCATCGCGACGAGAAAGGCGACCACCGACCGGATGAGGCGGGTCCGCAACTCGGCCAGATGCTCGATCAGCGGGGCGGAGCTGTCCTCGATCTCGTCGGGAGTGTCGGTCGCGTCGGTCATGCGTCCGTCCCCGCGGCAGGCTTGGGCTTGGCGCGCGATTTGCGCGCGGCTTTGGGCTTCGCGGCGGCGCGGGGCTTCGGCGCGGCCCTGGGCTTCGCGGCTGCCTTGGTGGCGGCGGGCTTCGACGCGGCCTTCGGCTTCGACGCGGCCTTAGGCTTCGGCGCGGGCTTGGCGGGCGGTGCGGCGGCGGGGTCGGGCTTCAGCGCGTCGAGATCCGCCTGCGCCTCTGCCGCCTCGCGGGCCTTGCGCTCCTCGGCCATGCGGGACGCATTCTCGGCGATCCGGGCCTTCGCGTCCGCGCGCTTCTCGGCGAGATCGCGGGTATTCGGCCCGGTCTCCTCGTCCGGCGCCCAGGCCGTCAGGTCCGAGGTCGCCTCCTTGATCTTGTCGATCCCGTATTTCTTGGGATTGGCGATCTTGCGCAGGTCGCCCGCGATGTCGTTCACGCCGCTCTCGTCGGCGGCCTCGTTCATCGCGCTCTGGAATTCACGGGCCATGCGCCGGGCCTTGCCCGTGAACTCGCCCAGCGTGCGGAACATCTTGGGCAGGTCCTTGGGACCGACCACGATCAGCGCCACGATGCCGATGACGAGAAGCTCGCTCCAGCCGATATCGAACATGGATCAGGCCCCCCGGGGGCGCGGGCGGGTCGTCAGACCTTTTCGCGCTCGGTCTCGGCCTCGGGGGTGACGTCGCGGGCCGCGGTGCCGTCGGCCAGCGCGCCCTCTTCGGTCTCGTCGTCCTTGGAGCCGTCGCCGACGCCCTTCTTGAACGCGGTGATGCCCTTGCCGACCTCGCCCATGAGGCTGGAGATCTTGCCGCGGCCGAACAGCACCAGCACGACGACCGCGATGAGCAGGAGGCCCGGAAGGCCGATATTGTTGAGCATTGTCTGTCTCCCGTAAGGGGCGGCGCATGGGCCGCTCGTCCTGAAGTCCCTGACCTCTACTTACGCATCGCGACAGGGAGTTGAAAGCACCCTCGCGGGAAATTGCGCGCGCCCGGCCAGCGGGACGCGCGCGTCACCGCAGAAGCGGGGCCGGGTCGACCGCGTCGAAGCCGCGCCGGACCTCGAAATGCAGGAAGGACGGATCGCCGCCGCCGACGCTGGCGATGCGCTGGCCCGCACGGACCTCGGCGCCCTTCTGGACGCGGATATCCTTGATATTGGCGTAGACCGTCAGAAGGCCGTCGGCATGGCGCAGCACGAGGATCGGCACTTGGTCGGTGTCGCGCGTGATCGCGGCGACCGTGCCGGATGCGGCGGCGGCCACGGCACTGCCTTCGGCGGCGCGGAAATCGATGCCCTCGTTGCGGGCCGAGAACGGGCGCAGCACCTCGCCGCCGACGGGTCGGCGCAGGCTCGACGGGGCCGGTTCGGCCTCGGCCGTGCGGACGGGTTCGGCGACGGGCGCAGGCTCGGGATCGGCGCTGGCCTCGGTGCGGAACTGGTCGAGATTGGGGCTTTCGGGGAGGACTTCGGCCTCGACCGTCTCGGGCAGTGCCGACGCGGCCGAGGGCGGCACTGGCGTCGCGCTGCCCTGCCCCGGCGCGGTTGCGACCTCGGACGAGCCGTCGGCGCCGATCACAAGCGGAATCAGGAGGAACTGCCCCTCGCGCACCGACAGGTCGCTGCCGAGACCGTTCCATTCCGCCAGCGAGTTCGGCGACACGCCGTAGAGCCGGGCGATCGAGAACGCCGTTTCACCGCGTGCGACGCGGTGCCGCACTGGCTCCTCGCCGCCCTGCACGACCATCGGCCGCGCGCCGCCGCCATCGGCACGGTCGATCGCCGCACCGGCGATGGCCGTGATATCGGTGCGGCCGCCGCCCGCGCCGGGCACGACACGGCGCGGCAGGGCGAGAATGGCATCGGCGTTCAGACTGGTGCCGGGGGCGAGCCCGTTGAACTGCGCCAGCTCGGCGGCGGGAAAGCCGATCCGCTGAGCGACGCTCGACACGGTGTCGCCGCGCCGGGCGACCGCCACCTGGTAGTTCGGATAGGTGATGAGGCCGTTGGCATCCGCGCGCGGCCGGTCGGCCGGGGCCTGCCGGATGGCCTCGGATGTGTTGAGATTCCCGTCGCCGCCGCGCAGGTCGAAATCGAGCCCGCCGGATTCGAATTCCGAACAGCCCGCCAGCAGCGCCGCACCGATGAAAAGGCCCGCCACGCGGGTCCGCCTGCCTGTCCCGGACATCCCAGTCCCTCCGTCCTGCCCTTAGGTGTCACGCGCTTCAGTCGTGTTCCACCCCTTCGACCAGCGGCACGAAGCGCACCGGCCCGAGTTCGTCGTAGTCGTATCCGTGGTCCGATCGCGTCACCTTGATCAGCATCTGCATCGCGTCCGATACGCCCACGGGCACCACCATGCTACCCCCGATCCGCAATTGTGCCAACAGGGGGCCCGGCGGGTCCTCGGCGGCGGCGGTTACGAGAATGCGGTCGAACGGCGCCTGTTCGGGCAAGCCGTGGCTGCCGTCGCCGGTGATCTGCGTCACGTTGGTCAGCCCGAGCTTCGCATGGACCTCCCGCGCGAGCCGGGTCAGCGCACGGTGACGCTCGACGGTATAGATCCGCCGCGCCAGCTTCGAGAGGATCGCCGCTTGGTAGCCCGTGCCCGTTCCGACCTCGAGCACCTTGTCGCGCGGCTCGACACCCAGCGCCTGCGTCATGCGCCCCACGACCGACGGCTGGCTGACGGTCTGGCCCGACGCGATAGGCAGGGGCACGTCCTCGTAGGCGCGGATCGTGAACGTGTCCGACACGAAGGCCGCGCGGTCGGTCGCCTCCATCGCCTCGAGCACCCGTGCATCGGTCACCCCGCGCGAGCGCAGCGTCACCAGAAGCTTCATGGTGTCCTCGGGCGTCATCGCCACCTCAGCCTTCGTAGTCGGTGAAGACGGCGCGCAGGTCGCCCAGCGCCGCCTGATCCGTCAGGTCGCAGCGCATCGGCGTGACCGAGATCCAGCCGTCCATGTTGGCCTTCACGTCCGTACCGTCCGCCGTCGCCTCGCCCTGCGCGCTGCCCGAAATCCAGAGGTAGCGCCGGCCCGAGGGCGCGGTCTGCGGCGACACGCCCATGCGCCCGTCGCCGCGGTAACCCTGTGCCACTGCGGCGATCCCCTCGACGCGGTCGCCGGGGACGGGCGGAAAGTTGACGTTGTAGAAGAGCTTGTAGGTCTCGCCGCCCCAGGGCGCCTCCTCGACCAGGCGCCGCACGACGGTTGCGCCATGCCCGGAGGCCGCTTCGAACGGGTCGTCCAGGTCGACGTTGCCGGGTCCGTAGAACTGCGACAGGGCGATGCCCGGCACACCCTGCAGCGCGGCTTCCATCGCGGCGCCGATGGTGCCGGAATAGACCGTGTTCTCGCCGGCGTTGTTGCCCCGGTTCACACCCGACAGCACGAGGTCGACCGGACCGTCCACGATCTCGCCCAGACCGGCGAGGACGCAATCGGCGGGGCTGCCCTCCAGCGCGAAGCGGCGCTCGGCGATCTTCTGCATCATCGAGGGCTTGACGTAGTTGATGCAGTGGCCGACGCCCGACTGCTCGAAGGCGGGTGCGACCGTCCAGACCTCGCCATCCTCGCCCGCGACCGCCTCGGCGATGGCATGCAGCACCACGAGCCCCGGCGCGCCGATCCCGTCGTCATTGGTGATGAGTATCCGCATCTTCTGCCCCTTCAGCGTGTCCGAACCCGCTTAGGGGACGCGACTCACTGCGTCCAGCGGGGCGCGCGCTTTTCGAGGAAGGCCTGTATCCCTTCCGCCGTGTCCGGCTCGGCAAGGTTGGCCACCATCGCGTCCCGCGTCAGGGCGTAGGCCGCGTCGACCGGACGTTCCAGCTGGGCATAGAAGGCCCCCTTGCCGATCCGCACGGCGCGCCCGAGCTTCGAGGCGACCGTCTCAGCCAGCGCCCGCGTCTCGACCTCCAGCCGATCCGCCGGGACCGCGCGGTTCACCAGCCCCGCCGCCACCGCCTCCCCGGCCGACAGGAACCCGCCGGTCGTTAGCATCTCCATCGCCCGCTTGGCACCGACATTGCGCGACAAGGCCACCATCGGCGTCGAGCAGAATAGGCCGATATCGACGCCGTTCACCCCGAAGCGCGCATTATCCGAGGCCACGGCCATGTCGCAGGTCGCGACGAGCTGGCACCCGGCGGCGGTGGCGAGCCCGTGGACCTGCGCGATCACCGGCTGCGGCAGGGTGCGGATCGCGGCCATCGCGGCGGCGCAGCGATCGAAGAGATCCGCGAAGGCCGCTGCGCCGCCATCGGATGCCTGCCGCATCGCCTGCATCTCGCGCAGGTGGTGCCCCGCGCAGAAGGCCCGCCCTTCGGCCGCGAGGATGACGACCCGCGCGTCGGTCTCGGCGATCTCGGCCAGGGCTGCCCGCAACGCCGCCAGCATCGCGTCCGACAGCGCGTTGAGCGTGCCGGGATCGTTCATGGTCAGCGTGACCACGCCGTCCCTCACGTCGCGTAACAGGATGTCGGTCATTTGCGATCCCCCCTCCGGGCGCTAGCAAGGGTGCGGAGACGCGGAGAGGAATGCAATGTTGAAGATGGACGCTCCGGCGCTCGAGGCCTTCCTGCGCTCGGATTTCCCGCAGGTCTGCGACGAGTTCGGGATCGAGCGGGTCGACGAGGACGGCCTGACCGTGCGCCTGCGCGTGGCCGAGCGGCACTTGCGCCCCGGCGGCACGGTTTCGGGGCCGTCGATGTTCGGGCTGGCCGATGTCGCGGTATATCTCGCGATCCTGTCGCGGATCGGGCCGGTCGGCCTCTCGGTGACGACCAACTGTTCCATCGACTTCATGCGCAAGCCCGCCGCGGGCGTGGATCTTCTGTGCGACGTGCACCTTCTGAAGCTGGGGCGCGTTTTGGCCGTGGGCGATTGCCTGATCCGGTCGGAGGGAAGCGACGCCCCGGTCGCCCGCGCGTCGCTCACCTATTCGATCCCGCCCGGCGCGGTCTAACCCGCGCGACAGCGGAGCGCCGCGACCGCCTCGGGCTCGATCTGCTGGAAGAGGACGATGCCGTCATCCATCACGCCCGTCGCGTTGGCGATCGGCGTGCCCTCGGCGTCGATGGCCATGCAGAACGTCGCCGCATCCATCGTCTCGACCGTGCAGGCCACGCCCTCGCCCGTCGTCTCGCAGGACAGCGGCGCGATATCGTCCGAATGGGCGTCGGCGACGGCAAGGCTCGGCAACAGCATGAAGAGAACGGAAAGAATACGGGTCATGGGACGGCTCCGGGGTTGTGGCACCCTCGAAACCCCGCGGGGCCGATCCGGTTCGGCGCGTTGGACAAAAAAAGAGGCCGGGTGCCTCGCGGCGACCCGGCCCAGGGGGGAAGAGATCGAGACGTCAGGCGCGCCAGAAAGGCTTCGCGGCCTCGCGCATCGCGGCCCCGGCGGTCAGACCCACGTCGTACAATTGCGCATCCGTCAGCTCCTTGAGCGCGGCCCGGCTCCGAGCCCGGATCTCCCAGGTCGCGACCACGGTCGCGGCGCCGAAGAGAAGCGTCGAGAACGGCGCAGGCGTGCGCGTGTCGAGAGTGGTATGATCGAGGACGAGGGCGGCCATGGGATGTTCCTTTCGAGGACGAGACCTTCTACGGTTGTATTGATACAATCGCACCGTTAGGGTGCCTCTTATAGATACAATCCCGCCCCCTCCCTTTCCAGAGATACATTGTCATGGGTACAATTTTGAACGGCAATATCATCGAGGTCGATTTCGGCGCGGATGACCGCCCGAAATACCTCGTCCTCGATTCCGCTGTGCGCGCCGCCATCGCGCGGGGCGACCTGCCCGCGGGCACCCGCCTGCCGCCGGTGCGCGATCTCGCGTGGCGCGTCGGTGTGACACCCGGCACCGTCGCGCGCGTCTACCGCGCGCTGACCGACGAGGGCGTGCTCGAAGCGGCCGTCGGGCGCGGAACCTTCGTCGCGGCCCCGGCGGAATCCCCCCCGATCTACGGCGAGTTCCAGGCACTGGCCGTCGACTCGACGCCACATATGACAGGCGGCGACAGCTACGCCGTGAACCTGCTGTCGCCGCACCTGCCCTCGGCGGGCCAGGCCGAGCTGATCCGTCGCCTGCTGACCGAGGTGGCGGCCGATCCGCCCTCGGGGCTGATGCACTACCCTGTCCATGCCAGCGAGCGCCGCGCCCGCGAGGCCGCCTGCGCGTTCCTCGACAACCCGATGCTCGGCCCCCTCGCCCCGGACGACATCGCGCTGGCCAATGGCGGCCAGCACGCAATCTCGCTGGTGCTGCAATCGGTCCTGCGCGGACGCCGCCCGACCGTCCTCTTGGAGGAGCTGTCCTATCCCGGCTTCCGCCGCGTGGCCGAGATGCTGCGCGCGGACGTCCTGACCGTGCCGATCGACGATCACGGCGTCATCCCCGAGGCGCTGGCCGAGATCGCGAAGAAGCCCGACGCGCAGGTCCTCTGCCTCTCGCCGGATGTGCAGAACCCGACCTGCGGGCGCATGCCCGAGGCCCGGCGCCGCGCCATCGTCGAGGCGGCGCGCGCCGCCGATATCCAGATCCTCGAGGATGATTGTTACATGATGGGCAAGACCGAACTGCCCACCTTCCGCCTGCTTGCGCCCGAGCGGACGTGGCACATCGCGTCCATCGCCAAGACCATCACCCCCGCCCTGCGACTGGGCTTCGCGCTGGCACCCACGGGTCGGCAACTCGCCCTGCAACGCGCGGCGGAGTACAATTCCTTCGGCCTCTCGACCCCGATCGCCGATCTCGCGTCCCT
Source organism: Jannaschia halovivens (assembly GCF_046452375.1). Classification (NCBI taxonomy): domain Bacteria; kingdom Pseudomonadati; phylum Pseudomonadota; class Alphaproteobacteria; order Rhodobacterales; family Roseobacteraceae; genus Jannaschia; species Jannaschia halovivens. The sequence goes on from NZ_JBKFDJ010000001.1 coordinate 993,103, forward strand.
CCTCTTGGTCCACCCCGAACTGCCTGCGCTAATGGACGAGACCCGCGACATGGTGCGCCGCTATGTCGAGACGGCGGCCCGCGTGCTGGATGGCCACGACCTGACCTGGCGACCCGACGTCTCCTTCCTTTGGCTGAAGCTGCCGGTGGGCTGGCGCGCCTCGGCTTTCTGCCGCGCCGCCGAGGCCGAGGGCGTGAAGCTGCGCGCCGCCGAGGAATACGCCGCCCGCGATGCCAACGCGCCCCACGCGGTGCGCTTCGCGGTGAATGCGGGCGTTTCGCTGGCCAGCTTCGAGGAGGCCATGAAGCGCATGCGCCGCCTGCTCGACCACCCGCCCGAAGGGCTGGGCGTCTGAGCGGCGCCAAATGCCGTGGGGTAAAATAAGACCCCAACCGTAATACACTGATTGCACGCGCTTTCCTCCGCACGACCCGCATTGACACCGCCTCCGCGCCGTCTATACACCGCCCGATCCGGGGCGTTCCTGCCCCTCCGTCATTCACACTCGATAGGGCAGCGATGAAAACCTTCACCATGACCCCCGACCAGATCGACAAGAAGTGGATCCTGATCGACGCCGAAGGCATCGTTCTTGGCCGCCTCGCCTCGATCGTCGCGACCCGCCTGCGCGGCAAGCACAAGGCCACGTTCACGCCCAGCATGGACATGGGCGACAACGTCATCGTGATCAACGCCGACAAGGTTCAGATCACCGGCAACAAGCGCGAGAAGCCGAACTATTGGCACACCGGCCATCCCGGCGGCATCAAGTCGCGCACGACGCAGCAGATTCTCGACGGCAAGCACCCCGAGCGGGTCGTCATGCAGGCCGTCAAGCGCATGCTGCCCGGCAACAAGCTGTCGCGTCAGGTGATGACCAACCTGCGCGTCTATGCCTCCGCCGACCACCCGCACGAGGCGCAGTCGCCCGAAGTGCTGGACGTCAAGGCGATGAACCCCAAGAACACCCGGAGCGCTTCGTAATGGCCGAGCAACTGAACTCCCTCGAAGACCTCAAGGGCGCCGTCGACACCTCCGGGGCCGAGGCCACGGGTGGCGAGGTCCTGCTGGACACCTCCGCCCCGGTCGAGCCGACCCGCGACGAGCTGGGCCGCTCCTACGCCACCGGCAAGCGCAAGGACGCGGTCGCCCGCGTCTGGATCAAGCCCGGCTCGGGCAAGGTCATCGTCAACGGCAAGGACGTGAACACCTATTTCGCGCGTCCCGTGCTCCAGATGATCCTCAAGCAGCCGTTCGAGATCACCGATCGCGAAGGCCAGTTTGACGTCATGGCCACCGTCAAGGGCGGCGGTCTGACCGGTCAGGCCGGTGCCGTGAAGCACGGCGTCTCGAAGGCCCTGCAGCTCTACGAGCCCGGCCTGCGCGGCGCGCTCAAGGCCGCCGGCTTCCTGACCCGCGACAGCCGCGTCGTCGAGCGCAAGAAGTACGGCCGCGCCAAGGCCCGGAAGAGCTTCCAGTTCTCCAAGCGCTGAACTCGTCGCCACGCAGATCGAAAGGCCCGCCCCTCCGGCGGGCCTTTTTCGTGGGGCGGCTCGTGCCGAAATCGGCTTGCCGCGCGGGTCGGCAGCCAAGGCGCTTGCCACGCCGGTCCCGCCGCGCGCCAATGCACCCATGCACGCCCCCTTTTCGCGCCTCCTCCTCTTCCTCGTGGCCACCGGCGGCTGGGCCATCGCGGGGTTCGGCGGGTGGATCGCGTGGCGGGGTGTCGCGCTTTATTCCAACGATCCGGTGCTGATGGGGACCGGCGGGGGTCTTGCCCTCGGCGGGCTGCTGGTCGTCGCGATGAGCGTGGGCGCCTGGGCGCAGCTTTCGACGGCGCGGGACACGGCGGCGATGCGTGCGATGATGGAGGCCTCCGGCATGGCCGAGGACGCGCGATAACGCTTGCCCCTTGCCCCGCCGCCGCGCCATCGTGGCACGGACGAACCGGGGGCGCCGTTGCAACAGGACACCAAACGCGGACTGACGCTCATCGCGCCGCCGCTCGTCTATGCGCTGGCTTTGCTGGCCGGGCCGCTCGCCGCCATCGTCGTCTTCAGCTTCTGGACGCAGGACTACCTGACGATCGACCGGACGCTGACCCTCGCCAATTACCGCGAGGCGCTGACCGACCCCATCTATCGCACGATCATGGCCCGCTCGCTCTGGATCAGCGGGGCGGTCACGGTGATCACGGTCATCCTTGCCTTCCCGGTCGCCTATTACGTCAGCTTTCGCGTCCGGCCCGACCGCAAGTCGCTCTGGCTCTTCCTGATCACGATCCCGTTCTGGACGAGCTACCTGCTGCGCATTTTCCTCTGGAAGGTGATCCTCGGCTATAACGGCGTGCTCAACTCGTCGCTGACGGGGCTTGGCATCATCGACGAGCCGCTGACCTTCATCCTCTACAACGCGAACGCCGTCATCATCACGCTCAGCCATGCCTTCGCGCCCTTCGCGATCCTGCCGATCTTCGTGGCGCTGGAGAAGATCGACCGCTCGCTCCTGGAGGCGTCGCGCGACCTGGGCGAAGGGGCGGTGACGACCTTCCTCCGCGTCACGCTGCCGCTAGCCGCGCCCGGCGTGGTCGCGGCGCTGCTGATCGTCTTCATCCCGACCGTGGGCGACTACGTCACGCCCGCGCAGGTCGGCGGCCCCGGCGGACTGATGATCGCCAACATGATCCAGACGCAGTTCCTGGGCCTCAACAACGCGCCGATGGGCGCCACGCTCGCGGTGATCGCGATGGCGCTGGTCACGATCATCGCGCTGGCGACCGTGTGGATCGCGCGCCGCCTGGCGGGGGGACGCTGAGATGCTGCGCGCCTACGTCATCGCCTTCCTCGCCTTCCTCTACGCGCCGATCCTGCTGCTGCCGGTCTTCGCCTTCAACGACGGCACGGTCATCGCCTTCCCGCTCGACGGGTTCACGACGCGCTGGTTCGCCGAGCTCCGGACCAATGCCGAGCTTCACGCAGCGCTGCTCAACTCGCTCTGGGTGGCGGCGCTGGCCTCCGTCCTGTCGGTCCTGCTGGGCCTCGCCGCGGCGCGGGCGAACGTGCGCTACCGCTTCCCCGGCAAGGCCGCGGCCATGGGCCTCGTGATGCTGCCTCTGGTGCTGCCCGAGATCATCGTGGCGACCTCGCTCCTGGTGGTGGCCGTGCGGCTCCTGGGGCTCGACCTGTCGCTCTGGACGGTGGTGGCGGCCCATGTCCTGATCTGCACGCCCTTCGCGATCGCAATCCTCAACGCCAGCTTCCAGGCCCTCGACCCCGCGATGGAGGAGGCGGCCGTCGACCTGGGCTGCACCCGCCCCGAGACCTTCCGCCTGATCACCCTGCCCCTAGTGATGCCGGGGATCGTCGCCGCCCTGCTGATCAGCTTCACGATCTCGCTCGACGAGTTCATCATCGCCTTCTTCCTCACCGGCTCGGACCCGACCCTGCCGGTCTACATCTGGTCGCTCCTGCGCTTCCCGCGGCTCATCCCCGTGGTCATGGCGCTGGGCACGATCCTGGTGATCGTCTCGATCCTCATCCTCACCCTCGCCGAATGGAACCGCCGTCGCGGGCTGGCCCGCGCGGGCGTCAAAGACACCGGAGGGTTCCTGTGACCGACCCGCTGATCCGCCTGACCGGCATCCAGAAATACTACGGCGACTACCACGCGCTCAGGGGCATCGACCTCGACATCGCTGAGGGCGAGTTCTTCTCGCTGCTGGGTCCCTCGGGCTGCGGCAAGACCACGCTGCTGCGCACCATCGCGGGGTTCGAGGGCGTGGACGCGGGGGCGGTGACCATCGGCGGGGCCGACATGACGCGGGTGCCGCCCAACCGGCGGCCGACCAACATGGTCTTCCAGTCCTACGCCATCTTCCCGCATCTGAGCGTCGCGCAGAACGTGGCCTTCGGCCTGCGCAAGCGCGCCGACCTGAATGCCCAGGCGCGCGAGACGCTGGTGGCCGACGCGCTCGATATGGTGGGGCTCGACGGCTATGGCGGGCGCGCGGCCCACGCGCTGTCGGGCGGGCAGCGGCAGCGGGTGGCGCTGGCCCGGGCGCTGGTGCTGCGGCCCAAGGTCCTGCTGCTGGACGAGCCGCTCTCCGCGCTCGACAAGAAGATGCGCGAGCAGATGCAGGTCGAGCTGATCCGCCTCCAGCGCCAGGTCGGCATCACCTTCATCCTGGTCACCCACGACCAGGAGGAGGCGCTGGTGATGTCCGACCGCATCGCCGTGATGTTCGAGGGCGAGGTCGCCCAGATCGCCGAGGCCGAGGCGCTCTATCGCCGCCCCGTCGACCGCCGCGTGGCCGAGTTCATTGGCGTGATGAACTTCCTGCCTGCCGCGGTCTCGGGCGACCGGGTCGAGGTGGCGGGCCTGGGCGCCTTGGCCCTGAACGAGCTGCAATCGACCGCCCGCACCGATGGCGACACGGTCGCGGGCTTTCGCCCCGAGACGGCGACGCTGCTTTTCGACGGGCAGACCGCGCCCGACCGCGAGGCCCATGGCACCGTCGCCGAAGTGGTCTATTACGGCGACATGACCTATTACGACGTCCGCCTCGACGACGCCGCGCAGCCCGTCCGCATCTCGATGCGCAATGTCTTCGGGAGGCCCGTGCTCGACATCGGCGCCCCCGCCCGGCTCGCCTGGTCGCCGGGCGCCGTCACCCTGTTCCGCTGAAGGGATGCCCATGCGCCGCCTCATCGCCGTCCTCGCCCTCGCCGTCCTCCCCGCCATCGCCGGGGCACAGGGGCTCTACGTCAAGAACACCGAGGACGGGTACCTGAACCTCCGCTCCGGCCCCGGCACCCGCCACGACATCCTGCGCCGCCTCACCCCCGGCGCGCGGGTCGAGATCCGCGAGACCGTCGGTCGCTGGGCGCGGGTCGAACTGCCCGACGGAACCTTCGGCTGGGTGTCGGCGACCTATCTCGAGCGCGAACGCCCGACAGGCGCGCAGGTTCTTTTCGTCAAGCAGACGAATGACGGGTATCTCAACTTCCGGTCCGGCCCCGGCACCGACCGCCCGATCTTGCGCCGCATCTATCCGGGCGACCGGCTGGAGGTGATCAGCCGCGCGGACCGCTGGGTCCAGGTCCGCCATCCCACGGGCGCGGTCGGCTGGGTCCACGGTGCCTACGTCGCGCCCTGACGAAACGGTGGCACCTGCGCCGCGCATCCCTTCGAATGATGCGGTTCACAAAATCGCAAGCTCCGACGCGCCAAGATTATTCGTACGAATAATCTTGGCGCCCGGGCGGCATGCGGTTCGCAATAGCGCCCGCCCGCGATCTGACCATTGAGGGGTAGCGCGGCTCAGGCCAGCGGCACGATCCGGACCTCGTGGCCCTTGCAGGCCAGCGCGATCTCGCCCTCGCAAAGCCGCAGCGCGTCGTCGCCGAACACCTCGCCCCGCCAGCCCCGCGCCCAGTCGCCGTCGCGTGTGCCCGAGGCGATATCGTCGAGATCGGAGGCCGTCGCGATCAGCTTTTGGGCCACGCCCGCCTGCTCGGCCTTAGCCTTCACCAGCACGCGCAAGAGATCGGCCAGCGCGCCGTTGATCTGGTCGCGCGCCTTTTGCCGAGGCGCCGCGGGCAACTCGTCCTTCGGGACGGCCAGCCCGGCGGCCACGGCGGCGAGGATGCCGTCGGCGATCGCGCCCTTCCGGGCCTCGCGTAACAGAAGCCGCGCCTTCGACAGCTCGCCCATGTCCTTCGGCTTCATCGCCGCCAGTTCCAGCAGCGCGTCATCCTTGTAGATCCGGGTTCGCGGGATGTTGGCGCTCTGGGCATGGCTCTCGCGGAAGGCCGCCAGCTCGCGCGCGACCGCGACATAGCGCGGGTTGGGGTTGCGCATCTTCAGGCGCTTCCACGCCTCGCGCGGCTCGACCCGGTAGGTTGCGGGATCGCGCAGGACGTCCATCTCCTCCTCGACCCAGCCGGTGCGGCCGGTCTTCTCCAGCTCGGTGGCGAGGTATTCGTAGATCACGCGCAGATGCGTGACGTCGGCCAGCGCGTAGGTCTTCTGCGCGTCCGAAAGCGGCCGACGCGACCAGTCCGTGAAGCGCGAAGACTTGTCGATCTGGGCTTTCGCGACCTTCCGGGCCAATGTTTCGTAGCCGACCTGTTCGCCGAAGCCGCAGACCATCGCCGCGACCTGCGTGTCAAAGAGCGGGGCCGGGATCGTGTCGCCTTCGATGGCGAAGATCTCGAGATCCTGCCGGGCGGCATGGAACACCTTCACGACGCCCGTATCGCGGAAGAGATCGTAGAGCGGGGAAAGATCGATCCCCTCGGCCAGAGGATCGACCAGCACGGCATCGGTCTCGCCATCGCCGGGATAGGCCAGCTGCACGAGGCAGAGCTTGGAGTAGTAGGTCCGTTCGCGGAGGAATTCGGTATCGACGGTCACGTAGGGCGCGGTGGCCGCCTGGTCGCAGAAGGTGCGAAGCGCGTCCGTGGTGGAGAGCGTCGTGATGGAAGAGTCGGAAATGGGAGCACCTATCGAATGGGTTCGCCCGGTCTAATCCATTCCCCCCGGAGGGGGAAGGTCGATGCGCCCCGTCTCGCCGTCCGCCACGCGCCGCAGCACGGCCGGATAGAGGCGATGTTCCTGCATCAGGACGCGCGCGGCCAGCGTCTCGGGCGTGTCGCCGGGCCGGACCGGCACGCGCGCCTGTCCCAGGACCGGCCCGCCATCGAGTTCGGCCGTCACCTCGTGGACGGAACACCCGGCCTCGGCATCGCCGGCAGCGATGGCGCGCGCATAGGTGTCGAGCCCCGGATAGCGCGGCAGGAGCGAGGGGTGGATGTTCAGGACCCGCCCCGCCCAGCGCGCCGTGAAGGCGGGTGTCAGGATGCGCATGAAGCCGGCGAGGCAGATGATGTCGGGTGCGGCGGCCTCCAGCACCTCGGTCAGGCGCGCCTCGAACGCAGCGCGGGCGGCGAAGTCGCGGTGGTCGACGACGGCCGTCTCGATCCCCAGCGCCGCCGCCTTGGCGAGCCCGCCCGCATCCGGGTCGTTGGCCAGCACGAGGACCGGGCGTGCCGGATGGTCGCCCCGCATGTCCTCGGCGAGGCGGACCATGTTCGATCCGCCGCCGGAGATCAGGATCGCGACGCGTTTCACCAGCCGGGCTGGCCCGCATAGGTCACGCCCGGCGTCACAGTGACCGTGCCGATCCGCGACACCGTCTCGCCCGCTTCGGTCAGGCGTTCGGTCACGGCCTCGGCCCGGTCGGCAGCCACGACGACGACCATGCCGATGCCGCAGTTGAAGGTCTTGAGCATCTCGGCCTCGGCGATCCCACCCGCGCGGGCGAGCCAGCCGAAGACCGGCGGCGCGGTCCATGCCGAAAGGTCGATCGCGGCCCCCAGCCCGTCCGGCAACACGCGGGGCAGGTTCTCGGTCAGCCCGCCGCCCGTGATATGGGCCAGCGCGTGGACGCCGCCCGCGCGGATCGCGTCCAGCACCGAGCGCACATAGAGCCGCGTCGGCACGAGGAGCGCCGCGCCCAGCGGCCCGTCCGCGAAAGGCGCGGGTTCGTTCCACCCGAGGCCGGCCGCCCCGGCCACGCGGCGCACGAGACTAAAGCCGTTGGAATGGACCCCGTCGGACGCGAGGCCCAGCAGCACGTCGCCCTCGCCCACGCCGGCGGGCAGGTCCGCGCCCCGCTCCATCGCGCCGACCGCGAAGCCCGCGAGGTCGAAATCGCCGCCCGCATACATCCCCGGCATCTCGGCCGTCTCGCCCCCGATCAGTGCGGCCCCGGACGCGGCACAGCCCCGCGCGATGCCCTCGATGATCCGCGCGGCGGCCTCGGTCTCGAGCTTGCCGGTCGCGAAATAATCCAGGAAGAACAACGGCTCCGCACCTTGGCAGACCAGGTCGTTGACGCACATCGCCACGAGGTCGACGCCCACGCCGTCGAGTTCGCCCGTATCGATGGCCAACCGCAGCTTGGTGCCGACGCCGTCGGTCGCCGCCACGAGGATCGGGTCGGAATAGCCCGCCGCCTTGAGATCGAAGAGCGCGCCGAAGCCGCCCAGACCCGCCATCGTGCCGGGCCGTTCGGTGGCTTTCGCGGCGGGTTTGATCCGGTCCACGAGCGCGTTCCCCGCGTCGATATCGACACCCGCATCCGCGTAGGTCAGTCCCGCCTTGCCATCGCCCATGAACGCCCCCTGTCCGGTCGCCCGCGACCTAGCAGGCACCCGGCGGCGCGGCAACGGGCGCACTTGACGGCGATGGCGGCGATGCGCACCCATGACGCGCAGGACGGTCGGAGCGCGAAATGGATTGGCAGTCGTTCTACGGGGCGGTGTTCGGGATGGGCGAGGTGATCGCGCCGGAATACCTCCTGATCTGCCTCGTCGTGGGCTTCCTGCTCTGGCGGCGGCGCAAGCCCGGCATCGGCTTCTGGGCGTGGTTCACCCCGCGCCGCATCTGGACGCACCGCTCGCACCGCCTCGACCTCGCGCTCTTCGGGATGAGCCGCCTTCTGATGATGTCCGGCCTGCTCGCGCGCCTCACGGTCACGCCGGTCGTCGCGCTCGCGTTGGCCGACGCGATGGGCACCGGCGCGCGCGAGGATGTGGCCCCCTGGGTGCTGGCCGCGCTGGCCTTCGTGGCGATGGATTTCGCGAAATACTGGCTGCATCGCGTGTTGCACGGCTCGCGGCGGCTTTGGCCGATCCATGCGCTGCACCATTCCGCCGAGGTGATGACCCCGATCACGACTTACCGGCAGCATCCGCTCTGGATCATGGTCAGCACCGTGATCCTAACCGCGCTGCTGGGTGTCGTGCTGGGCCTCGTGGTCGGCACGCTGGCACCCGACGCCACCATGACCGAGGTCGCGGGCATCAACGCCTTCATCGTGCTGGCCAATGCGGGCCTCGCGACGTTCCACCACAGCCATGTCTGGATCGGCTTCGGTCCAGTGCTCGAGCGGATCGTGATCTCGCCCGCGATGCACCAGATCCACCACTCGACCCGCCCCGAGCATCACGACCGCAACTTCGGCGAAACGCTCGCGATCTGGGACTGGGCCTTCGGCACGCTCTACCTCACGCGGGGCGAGGAGGACGTGGAGTTTGGCCTCGAGGGACGGGACGGCCGGGAATACGCCGCCCACGGGATCGGGACCGCGCTATTGCTTCCGTTGCGGCGCCTGATGGCACCGCGCGGTTAGGCCGTCACTCGCCCGCGGCCCCCGCGCCGGCACCCGCGCCCGTCGCCGCGGCGATGCCCGCGATGATCAGCACGACGGCCGCGACGATGATGCCCGCATCGCTGCCGCCGCCGGACGCCGTCGGAGCAGCCGCAACGCCGGCATTGGCCTGCGGTACCGAGAGACTGGCTGCGAGAAGGCCCGCGCAGAGGATCTTTTTCATGATATTCCCCGATAAATTGCGTGACCGCAGGCTAACGCTTGATGCGGCCGTCCAACAAGGACTTCCTGCGGGCGCGCCGCGCTTGACCCCGCAGCCGCATCTGCTAGCCCGGTTCCCGGCGGGCCTGTAGCTCAATTGGTTAGAGCAGGGCGCTCATAACGCCTTGGTTGCGGGTTCAAGTCCTGCCGGGCCTACCAGTCCCCCGCCGGTTCATCAGATGGCAACCCTTTCGTGGTGTCCTCGCCCGATGATCCGCCGCGTCCGTCCCCCGATCCGCGCGACCGCGCTCGCCATCGGTCTTGCCGCCTGCGGCGGACCTGATGGCATCTCCGTCACGCCGGTCACGCTATCATCGCGCGACATCGGGGCCGCGACGGCCCATGTTGCGGCCCGGATGCGCCGTCCCGATCAGGTCCAGTTCCGCGCACCGCAGGGGTTTCGCACCCGCGCGGGCGACACGATCCTCTGCGGTGAATACGACGCGGCGATCGGCCCCAACGACTGGGCCGGGTTCGCGCCGTTCTACGTCCGCCTTCGCGCGGGCGTCGTACGCGTCGCGCATCTGGGCGACGGGCTCGGCGGTCCCGCCTGCGCCGCCGCGCGGCGCGGCCGCGTCCGCGTGATGCCCGGCTGACCCTGCCTCAGCGCGGCAAGATGATCTCGGCCTTCAAGCCGCCCATCTCGGACGTGCCCAGCCGCAACGATCCGCCATGGGCGCGCGCCACGTCGCGCACGATGCTCAGGCCCAGCCCGACATTCCCGCGCGTATTCGTGCGCGCCGTATCCAGCCGCGCGAACGGGCGCACGGCATCGGCGCGCCGGTCTTCGGGGATGCCCGGCCCGTCATCTTCGACGGTGACGACGATCGTGCCGTCGGTGGCTGCAACCTCGACGCGCGCCCGCGTGCCGTAGGACATCGCGTTCCCGACGAGATTCGTGACCGCTCGCCGCATGCCGTCGGGAAAGAGACCCGCCTCCACCGGCACGCCCTCGACGACCACCCCGCCCCGCGGGCTGGCCGCTTCGGTCGCCTCGCGGACAAGCGCCAGCACCTCGGTCGCCTGCCGAACGTCGCCCGCATCCTCGCGCGCGAAATCGAGAAACGTGTCGATGATCCGCTCCATCGCGGCCACGTCGCGCGACAGCGCATCGGCCTCATCGCCCTCCATCATCGACAGCTCGAGCTTCATCCGCGTCAGCGGCGTCCGAAGGTCGTGACTCACCCCCGACAGGAGCAGCGTCCGCTGCTCGATATGCCGCTCGATCCGCGCCCGCATCGCCAGGAAGGCCGTCCCCGCTGCGCGCACCTCTGTCGAACCCGTGGGCCAATAGGCGATGTCCTGTCCCCGCCCGAACCCTTCGGCTGCACGCGCCAGCCGCCGGATCGGCCGGATCTGGCCCCGCATGAACAGCAGGCTGATCGCGGTCATCATGATCGCCACCCCGAACATCAGCACCAAAAGCTGGTGCGGGTTCGAGGCCGACACGCTGCTCCGCGCGAATTCGAGGCCCGTTCCGTCGGCGAAGCGCAGCGCCACGCTCCGGCGGTTCGAGACCGTGTCGACGGCCACCAGGTCCGGAAAGACCTCGACCAAACGCTCGCGCATCGCCCGCCCCGACAGGTCCCAGGGCCGGATCTGCGTCACCTTGGGCCCGGCCACCGCCGCGATCCCGAGGCTTTCGCCCAGCTCCGGCCGCGCCCGGACCAGCGCGATCTCGCGCGACGTATTGGACGTCATCTGAACCGTGACGTCCTCGTAATGGCGTTGTAGGAACATCAGCGCCACGGCAAGCTGCAGCACGATGATCGGTACGATCAGGATCAGGAGCGCGCGCCAATAGAAGCTGCGCGGCAGCCAGCGCCGGGACGCGGCGCGGTGGGCGAGATCGGGAGGCGCAGCCATGACCGAGGACTACCGCGCGACGCCATCCGGCGAAAGCCGCCTGCTGCGCATCGTCGCGCCGAACCCCTCGCCGATGACGCAGGCCGGAACGAACAGCTACATCCTCGGCCATGATCGGCTGGCCGTGATCGACCCCGGTCCCGCGATCCCGGCCCATCTCGACGCGCTGTCCGATGCTCTTGGCGGCCGCCCGGTCGCCGCGATCCTCGTCACCCATTCCCATCTCGACCACTCGCCGGCGGCCCGCCCGCTGGCCGATCGCGTGGATGCGCCCGTCCTCGCCTTCGGTCCCTCGGATGCGGGCCGATCCGAGACGATGCGCCGCCTCCCGGATCTCGACGGCGGCGAAGGTGTCGACGGCGATTTCGCACCCGACGCGCGGCTCTCGAACGGCGACACGATCGCAGGCGGCGGCTGGACGCTCCGCGCGGTCCACACGCCCGGCCATATGGCCAACCATCTCTCGTTCCACTGGGTCGAGGCGAACGAGACCTTCACCGGCGACACCGTCATGGGCTGGGCCAGCACGATGATCTCGCCGCCCGACGGCGATCTGGGGCAATTCATGCGAAGCCTCGACCGACTCGAGGCCCTGGGCGCCGCGCGCTTCCATTCCGGCCATGGCGACGTCATCGACGCCCCCGCCGCCCGCTGCGCCGCGCTGCGCGCGCATCGCCACGACCGCGAGGCCGCGATCCTCGCCGCACTCGATGCCAGCGATACGATTGACGGCATCGTCGCCGCAGTCTACCGCGACACGCCCCCGGCCCTGCACGCCGCCGCGGCCCGCAACGTCCTCGCCCACCTGATCCACCTGGCCGAACGCGGCACCGTCGCCCCGGACGGCCCCATCGGCCCCGACGCCCGCTGGCGCCGCCGGTGATTTTTCCCCACGCCCCTCTTGCGCGCCGCGCCCGGCCTCGCTAATCCCGCCCTCGGTATTCCGGCGTAGCTCAGCGGTAGAGCAGTTGACTGTTAATCAATTGGTCGTAGGTTCGATCCCTACCGCCGGAGCCAACTATCCCGACATCGCGATCCTCATGCGCAGTGCGCGCCCCTAAGGTGCGCTTGCGATCTTTGCGCTTGCATCCGCACCGGGCGGGGGCTAGCACCACTCCCCGCGCGGGTATGGTGAAAAGGTATCACGCGAGCTTCCCAAGCTTAAGTTGCGGGTTCGATTCCCGCTACCCGCTCCACACGAAACCAACGGTTTAGAGGACGTTCTTCAGAAAATGGATGAACGATGACGCTGCCGTTCCTGACGCCGTTGCCCGTCGATGCCCTGCGCCGCGCGGGCGTGCCGGAGCCCTTCGGGTTCGGCCATGCCGACAAGGTCCGCTTTCACGAGCTCGACGTGCTCGATCACGTCAACAACGCCCGCTATCTCAGCTGGTTCGAGACGCTGCGCATCGCCTATCTGCGCGCCTACGGCATTTCCGACTATGCCGGGCGGGAGGATCGCCCCGTGCTGGTCCTGAAGTCGGTGGCGGTCGACTACCACGCGCCGCTGCATCTCGAGGACGTCTACGTCGTCGCGGGCCGCACCCGCGCCTATCGCACCACGTCCTGGTCGATGGAATACGGCGTGTATGCGGGGGGCCGGTGCTGCGCGACATCGCGGGCGGTGATCTGCCTGATGGAGGCCGATTTCACAACCAAACGCCCGCTACCCGACGCTTACATCGCCGCGTTCCGTGACCGCGACGGTGCAGCGTTCGAGGGCTGAGCTAGCCGCGCCAGTCGCGCAGCCGGTCCAGAAGTGCGCGCGTCGAGGCATCCTTGTCCGACGCGTCGCCGCCCTCGATCAGGGGGCCAAGCGAGGTCGCGAGTTCCTTGCCCAGCTCCACGCCCCATTGGTCGAAGCTGTTGATCCCGAGAACCTTGCCCTCGACGAAGACGCGGTGTTCGTAGAGCGCGACGATCCCGCCCAGCACCGCAGGCGTGAGCTTCGGATATATCAGCGTGGTCGAAGGGCGGTTGCCCTCGAAGACACGATGCGCCGCCTGCCGGTCCAGTTCAGCGCCCGAGAAGCGATCCCCGAGCAGGGCGCGCGCCTCATCAAGCGTCCGACCCTTAAGAAGCGCCTCGGATTGTGCGAGGCAGTTGGCGATCAGCAGGCGGTGATGGTGGTCCAGATCGGGCTCGTGCCCTTCGGCGGCGACCATGAACTCGCACGGCACCGGCACGCGGCCCTGGTGGATCAGCTGGTAGAAGGCGTGCTGGCCGTTGGTGCCCGGCTCGCCCCAGACGACGGGCCCTACGGGTCCGGGCAACGCCTCGCCCGCCATAGTCACGCCCTTGCCGTTCGATTCCATCTCGAGCTGTTGGAGATAGGCGGGCAGTCGCGCCAACCGGTTGTCGTAGGGCAGGACCGCACGGGTCGGGTAGCCGCAAACCTGGTGGTTCCAGATCCCCACGAGCGCCAGTAGGACGGGCATGTTGCGCGCCAGCGGGGCCTCGCGGAAATGGTCGTCCATCTCGCGCGCGCCGGCGAGGAACGCGTCAAAGGCATCTGGCCCGATGGCAATCATCAGCGACAGGCCGATCGGCCCCCACATCGAATAGCGCCCGCCGACCCAATCCTCGAAGCCGAACACGCGGGAGGGATCGATTCCGAAGGCGCCGGTCTTGTCCTCGGCCGTCGAGAGCGCCGCGAACTGCGCCGCCGGGTCTTCCACTGTCCGGCCCATCCAGGCCTTTGCTGTCTCGGCGTTGGTCAGGGTCTCGATGGTCGTGAACGTCTTCGACGCGACGATGACAAGCGTGGTCGCGGGGTCGAGATGCTTCGCCGTCTCGGCCCAGTCCGCGCCGTCTACATTCGAGACGAAATGCGTGCGCGGCCCGTCGTGATAGGGGGCGAGCGCCAGCGTCGCCATGGCAGGCCCCAGATCGGAGCCGCCGATGCCGATATTCACCACATCCGTGATCGCACCGCCCGCCCCCGTGAAGCGTCCGCTCCGCACGTCTTCGGCGAAATCGCGCATTCGGCCGAGCGTGTCGCGGACCTCCGGCATCACGTCGACGCCGTCGACCGTGACGGGTCGCGTCCCCCGCAATGCGGTATGCAGAACGGCGCGGTTCTCGGTCTCGTTGATTTTGTCTCCACGGAACATCGCGTCCCGTCGTTCGGGCAGGTTTTCCGCGAGGGAGAGTAGGCCGGACAGCGCGTCCTGCGTGATCGAAGACTTGGACGCATCGAACAGGAACGGGCCGATCTTGGCCCTCAATCCCGCGTTACGATCCTCATCCCTCAACAATTCCGTGATGGAAGCTCCAGTGTGGTGCCGCAGGGATTCGATCTCGGTCCAGGCTTTCATCACTTGTCCTTTTCAGGGCGCCCAGTGAACGATGGCGTCGTCGAGGAACGCGGCCACGGGCATGTCCATCTCGTCGGCCGAGCGAGCCGCGTCCAGCACGCGGCGCTTCTCGTCGCCCATGATCAGGAGATGGGTTTCCATCGCCGATTTGAGCGCCGGGGCGGTCAGCGTCACGCGCGGCTCGGGCGCGCCATCGGCCCGCATCGCCAAGAGCAGCGGCGCGTCGGGCGCCAGCCCCTCCGCCAGCCGGTCGCCGCCGGGAAAGAGGCTCGCCGTATGTCCGTCCGTTCCCATCCCGAGCAGAAGAAGCGAGATCGGCAACTCGCCCTCGAACCCGGCCTCGAGTGCGGGGATCCCCTCCTCGGGGGTTGGGGCGTCGTTGACCAAGGGCACGTGTACGGCGGCGGCAGCCTTCCCGGTCAGAAGGCTGTGCTTCAGAAGCGAGGTGTTCGACCGTTCGTGTCCCTCGGGCACCCAGCGTTCGTCGTTGAGGAACACGTGGACGCGGGACCAGTCCAGCTCGGCCGCCGAGAGGAGGTCGAACGTCTCGCCGGGCGACGATCCGCCGGGCACGCAGAAGCTCGCATGCTCGTGGACGAGGAGGCAGTTCTTGAGGGCCGAGGCCAGCGTGTCGGCCAGACCCATCGCCAGCATCTCGCGGTCGGGGTATTCGACGAGCTTCACGATCCGCCCTCCAGGTCGCGCCAGCGCCGCCCGTCGCGATGCAGCAGCATCAGCGCCTCCTCGGGGCCGACGGAGCCTTGCGCGTAGGCGTGCGGCCGGTCGCGCCGCTCCTCCCAGGCGTCGATGATCGGATCGGTCCAGGCCCAGGCGGCCTCGACCTCGTCGCCGCGCATGAAGAGCGTCTGGTTGCCCCGGATCACGTCCATGATCAGCCGCTCGTAGGCGTCGGGGATCTCGTCCTCGGCACCCAGGGCATCGGCGAAGGTCATATCGAGCGGGACATTGACCAGCCGCATGCCGCCCGGCCCCGGCTCCTTGATGGTGACCGACAGGTCCATGCCTTCGTCGGGCTGGAGCCGGATGGTCAGGGCGTTCGCCTTCGACCCGCCGTCGCGCTCGAAGATGGAATGCGGCGTCTCCTTGAACTGGACGACGATCTCGCTCAGGCGGCGCGTCATGCGCTTGCCGGTGCGCAGGTAGAAGGGCGTATGCTTCCAGCGCCAGTTCGAGATACCGACCTTCAGCGCGACGAAGCTCTCGGTCAGGCTGTCCTCGTTCTCGGCATCCTCGCGGTAGGACGGCTCCTTCCCGTCGGCCTTGTATTGGCCGCGTACGACATCCTCCGCCGGCACGGGATCGAGGGCCTTGATGACCTTCAGCTTTTCGTCGCGCAGCATGTCCGGGTCGAAGCGCGTCGGCGGCTCCATCGCGGTCAGGCAGAGAAGCTGCATGAGGTGGTTCTGCACCATGTCCCGCATCGCGCCCGAGGTGTCGTAATAGCTGCCGCGGCCGCCGACGCCGACCGTCTCGGCGACGGTGATCTGGACGTGGTCAATATAGCGCTCGTTCCAAAGGGGCTCGAAGAGGACGTTGGCGAACCGAACCGCCATCAGGTTCTGGACCGTCTCCTTCCCGAGGAAATGGTCGATGCGGTAGATCTGGTGCTCGTCGAAGCTCGCCGCGAGATCGGCGTTCAACGTCTTCGCGGTCTCGAGATCGGTGCCGAAGGGCTTTTCGACCACGAGGCGGGAATTCTCGCAGGCAATGCCGTTCTCGCGGAGCTTGGCGGCCAGCGGGCCGAAGAGGCTGGGCGCGACCGAGAAGTAGAACGCCTTGATCGCCTCGTCGCGGACGGCCGATTTCAGCTCGGACCAGCCACCGTCGCCCTTGGCGTCGATCGCGATGTAGGAGCACCGCTCGACGAAGGCGTCGATGGTCGGGCCGTCGCGCTTGGCCTTCGAGACGAACTCGTCGATCGCGGCGCGGATGTCCTTGCGGAACGCGTCGTCGGTCAGGTCCGATCGGGCCGCGCCGATGATGCGCGCGTCCTCGGGCACCTGCCCCGCGTGGAAGCGGCGGTAGAGCGAAGGCAGGATTTTGCGCCGCGCAAGATCGCCGGTCGCGCCGAACAGCACGAGATCGAAGGTCTCCACGGGGATTGTGCGTGACACCATGGGAAGCTCCTGCGATTGGGCCTCGCGGCCACCTGTTAACGCTAACGGGCCTTGGCTACCCGCCGCGTGGCCTTCTGTCTAGCGTTTGCGGATACGGTGTCCACCGCGCCGGGCGGGTGGCTGACCTGTCCGCCGCCGACCGCCGCCTTGACGCCCGTCGTGCCGGGAAAGCTGGTCGGCAGGCCGTGCCGGACGCGGACGGCGAGATAGGCGAAGGCCTGCGCCTCGAGCATGTCGCCATCGAGGCCGACCGCCTCGACCGGGTCGACCGCACATGGCAGCGCCGCGGCCAGCGCATCCATGATCGCCGGATTGCGCCGCCCGCCCCCGGTGACCAGAAGACGCGCGGGCCGCGTCGGGCACTGCTCCAGCCCATGCGCGACCGAGGCCGCGATGACCGCGACCCAGGTCGCCGCGCCGTGGCTGGGCGGCAGCGCGTCGATCGCGGCGCCTGCCCGGCGGAACGCGTCGCGGTCGAGAGATTTCGGAGGCATCCGGTAGAAGAACGGGTGCCGAATGAAATCCTCCACCAGCGCGGTGTGAACCTCCCCCTCCCGCGCAAGGGCCCCGTCCCGGTCGAAGGGCTGGCCCAGCCAGTCCATACAGAGATCGTCGATGGGCGCGTTGGCAGGCCCCGTGTCGAAGGCCAGTAGCGCGCCCTCGGCCTCGGGCGGGCGGGTCGGATCGAGCCAAGTCAGGTTCCCGACGCCCCCGAGGTTGAGGACGGCCAGCGGCACCTCGGCGCCGATATGCCGCGCGCAGGCGTGGTGGAACACGGGCGCCAGCGGCGCGCCCTCGCCGCCCAGCGTGACGTCCGAGGTCCGGAAATCCCAGACCACCGTGCGGCCCAACACCTCGGCCAGCACGGCCCCGTCGCCGCATTGATGGGTGCGCCGGTTCTCGGGGTCATGGGCGAGCGTCTGGCCGTGGAAGCCCACCAACTCCGCATCCGCGAAGCGCGACAGGAGGCGGGCATGGGCCGTCTCGACCGCCTCGGCGGCGGCGGCCACGGGTGCATCGCCCGGCCAGCATCCCAGCGCCGCCCGGATCGCCGCGCGGTCGGCATCGGAATAGGCAAGGTAGTCCGACGGCCCGAACCCCGTAATCGTCTCGCCGTCGGTCAGCACGATGGCGGCATCGACCCCGTCCATGGAGGTGCCCGACATCGCACCCAGCGCGCGAACGACCGCCATATCCCTTCCCCTCGCGTGGTGCCCGCGCTAAGCGGACCTGGCGTCAGAGATACCGGAAGTGCCATGACCTACCACCCCAAATCAGACTTCATGCGCGTGATGATCGAGCGCGGCTTCCTCGCCGACTGCACCGATTACCAGGGGCTGGACGAGGCTTTGATGGCGGGCGTGGTGCCGGGCTATATCGGCTTCGACGCGACGGCGTCGTCGCTGCATGTCGGGTCGCTGATCCAGATCATGATGCTGCGTTGGCTGCAGAAGACGGGGCACAAGCCGATCGTGTTGATGGGCGGCGGCACGACGAAGGTCGGCGACCCGAGCTTCCGCGCCGACGAACGCCCCCTGCTGACGCCCGAGCAGATCGACGCGAACATCGCGGGCATCAAGGCCGTGTTCTCGCATTACGTCGACTTCGGCGAGGGCGCGTCGGACGCGATCATGGCCAATAACGACGCGTGGCTCGACGGGCTGAACTACCTCGGGTTCCTGCGCGATGTCGGGCGGCATTTCTCGGTCAACCGGATGCTCAGCTTCGAGAGCGTGAAGTCGCGGCTGGATCGTGAGCAGAGCCTCAGCTTCCTCGAATTCAACTACATGATCCTGCAGGCCTACGACTTCCTCGAGCTGCATCGCCGCCACGGCTGCCTTCTGCAGATGGGCGGGTCGGACCAATGGGGCAACATCGTCAACGGCATCGACCTGACGCGCCGCATTCTCGACGATCAGGTGTTCGGCCTGACCACGCCGCTCCTGACGACGAGCGACGGCAAGAAGATGGGCAAGTCGCAGTCCGGCGCCATTTGGCTGAACGCCGACCTGCTGAGCCCCTACGAGTTCTGGCAGTTCTGGCGCAACACGACCGACGCCGATGTGGGTCGGTTCCTCAAGCTCTACACCGAGCTTCCGATCGAGGAATGCGACCGGCTGGGCGCGCTGGAAGGGTCCGAGATCAACGATGCCAAGATCGTGCTTGCCGGTGAGGTCACGGCGCTTCTGCATGGCCGCGCCGCCGCAGACGCCGCCGAGGCGACCGCCCGCGAGGTGTTCGAGCGGGGCGGCGCGGGTGACGACCTACCCACGGTGCTGCTGACCGACATGGAGGTCGCCGCCGGCATCTCGGTCGTGCAGCTGATCGTGCGCGCGGGCCTCGCGGGCTCCGGCAAGGCCGCCAAACGCCTCATCGCCGAAGGCGGCGCGCGGATGAACGACGAGGCGCTGACCGATCCGGGCCTCGTGCTCGACGCGGGTGCGCTGGCCGTGCCCCTGAAGCTCTCGGCAGGCAAGAAGCGGCACGCGCTGGTCAAGCTGGAATAGGTCGGGCGGCGGCGGGCGCGGCGCGGAACCTTCCCCTCGGCCCGCGGGTTGGTCGCATGACCACACAACCACACCCACCGCAGGAGGATCGCCATGAGCGCCCCCAACACGAACCTCGAAAAGCAGGAAAAACGCCATGCAGGGCCGCTGATCGGCATCGGCGCGGGCGTCGTTCTGGCGCTCGTCCTGCTGATCGCGTTCATCTTCTTCATGGGCGACGCGCCCGGCGAGGGCGAAGCCGATGTCGTGGCCAGCCCCGATGTCGAGACGGTCACGGACTGATCCCCTACCCCAAACGCGAAACGGGCCGCCCCATCGGGCGGCCCGTTCTCGTTTCGGGATGGGTCCGCGCCCTATTCCGTGACGCGCACGTCCTCCATGACGTCGGGTGTGCCGTCGACCTGACCACTGTTGGCATCGCCGCGCTTGATGCCGTCGACCACGTCCATGCCGGACGTGACCTCGCCCACGATGGTGTATTGACCATCGAGGAAGCGCGCGGGCGCGAAGGTGATGAAGAACTGGCTGTTGGCCGAATTGACGTTGTGCGACCGCGCCATGCCGACGATTCCGCGCTCGAACGCGCGATCCGAGAACTCGGCGTCGATATTGCCCAGATCGCTGCCGCCCGTCCCGGCGAGTGCCATGTTGCCGCCGATGCGCCCGTGCTGGACGTCGCCGGTCTGCGCCATGAAGCCGTCGATCACGCGGTGGAAGACCACGCCGTCATAGGCGCCCGCCTCGGCCAGCGCGGTGATCTGCTCGACATGCTTCGGCGCGATGTCCTCGTAGAGGTCGATCACCACGGTGCCGTTCGCCTCGCCCATGACGTCGATCTCGAGGCCAGTGGCGAGCGCCGGGCCGGTGAGACCGAGCGTGGCGATGAGAGAGAGAAGCTTACGCATCGGCCGCCACCTTCACCGAGATCATCTGGTCGGGATCCGCGGGCGGCTCGCCACGGGTGATCTTGTCGACATGCTCCATCCCTTCGATGACGCGGCCATAGACCGTGTACTGACGGTTCAGGAAATGGTTGTCGGCAAAGTTGATGAAGAACTGGCTATTGGCGCTGTCGGGGTTCTGCGACCGGGCCGCGCCCAGCGTGCCGCGATCATGCGGCAGGCCGGAGAACTCGGCCTTGAGGTCGGGCTTGGACGACCCGCCGGTGCCCGCACGCGACGTGTTGCCGCCAGCCTTGCCGTGCTCGACATCGCCGGTCTGCGCCATGAAGCCGTCGATGACGCGGTGGAAGACCACGCCGTCATAGGCGCCTTCGCGGGCCAGTTCCTTCATGCGGTCGGCATGGCCCGGTGCGACGTCCGGCAGCAGCTCAATGACGACGCGGCCGTCCTTCAGCTCGATGATGACGGTATTCTCGGGGTCTTTGATCTCGGCCATTCTGGGTCTCCCTGACGCTTCGCGGGATACCTAGTGCCGTTGTCGTCCGAGGGAAAGCGCGCGGGGCCCAGGCGGCGCGACCTCGCCCGCCGGATGGCCGGGTGTCGTGGCGTCAGTCCTGCGTCGGCTCATCCGAGGCGTCGCGGCGGAGCTTCATCGGCAGGAGCGCGAGCGCGCCCGCCAGGCCGATCGCCAGCATCCCCCACCCCACGGGCGTGCCCATGGTCGAGGCGAGAACCGCGAGGCTTACGCCGAGAAGCAGCATCTGCTGCTCGCGCTTGCCCGAGAGCACGGCGAGCGTCGCGTTGACCATCCAGATCACCACCAGCACGAGGACGAGGCCCGGCGCCTGCACGTCATCGAAGAGCGCGGGCAGCGTGAAGGAGGATAAGCTCGTCTCCGCCTTAGCCGCGCCCGGAAGGACGAGGGCCGAGAGCACGAGGCCGATTGGTGCGAACTGTTTCGTCATCGGGGGTCTCCGATCCGACAGGATGCGTTCTATCTCCGAATTGGCGACGCAAACGTGTTCAAAGCAGGGCGCGATTGCGCCGGAACCGGCACAATCGTCATTTTTCTTCGTTTTTTCCGCAAATGGCGGGGGCCGTCACAGTGCCTTGCCCGCGGCCTCATGCAGTTGCCGCAGCTCGGCATCGCGCAGACGCAGGGCCTTCGCGAAGCGTCCGAGGAAGTCGCGCTCGGCCGGGTGGTCGGGGTCGATCGCGGTCAGGGCGGCCGCATAGACCTGCCCTTCCGAGCCATGGGGCACGTCGCGGGCCAGCGCCTCGGGATCGACCGGCTCGGAAAGCGCGAAGTCCAAGGCGGCGCGGTCCTCCTCGGTATTGGCCTCGCCTAGGATGTCATGAAGGACCGCCCGTTCGTCCGCGTCGATCTGGCCGTCGGCGCGCACCGCCTGCCCGATGGCGCGGACCATGGCGTGGGCCGTCTCCTCGTCGTCGGGACCGTCGTCGATGATCCGGCTCTGCGCGGCCTCGGGCTGGCCCAGCGCCGCCGAGCCGCCGGCCATGGCCGCCAACCCGCCCAGAAGGCCGCCCATGCCGCCGCCGCCCATACCGCCCGCACCGCCAGCGCCGCCGCCGGTCAGGCCACCCAGAAGGCTCGACAGGCCGCCGCCGCCCGCGCCGCCGGCACGACCGCCGCCCGCACCCGCCAGCATCGACTTGACGCCCTGCATGCCGCCGCGATTGCGGAAGGCCTCGACGCCTTTGGCGGCCGCGAAGGCCAGCGCCATTTTCATGGCCATTCTCTTGAGGGACATCGGGGGCTCCTTCGCGACGTTGTTCGTGACGCAAGGGAAGGTAGCGCGGCGTCCCGCCCGCGCAACCGTCGGTCAGCCATTCAAGCGTTCGACCTTGCCCGTCCGCTGGCCTTCGGCATCGCTGAGGATGCGGCGGCCATCCGCCTCGAGGCTCGTGTCGATGGGATTGTCGAGCTGGACCGTCACGATGGTGCCGGAGCCGGTCGACGTGACCGTCATCTCTGCCCCGAGATCGCCCGCCAGGCCCCGCACGATGCGGGCGCCGAGATTGCCCTGCTCGGGCCAGTTGGACCCGCCCATACCCGTGCCGTCATCGCTGACCGTCAGCCGGAGGCGGTCGCCCCCCAACTCCTTCATCTGGACCGAGACGACCCCCTCGCTGCGCCCGTCGAACGCGTGGTTCAGCGCGTTCGACAGAAGCTCGGAGGTCAAAAGGCCCAGTTGCGCAGCCCGTTCGGTCCGCATGTAGACGGGATCGGTGTCGACGGTAACGCGCACGTTGCGGCGACCGTCCAACGCGCCGACGATCGACACGACCCGGCTGACATAGCCGCCCGCCGAGACGACGTCGTAGCGCGCCTCGCCGCTGCGGGGCGGGATATGGAACTCGTCGTAGAGCGCCGCCAGCGCATCGACCCGCCGCGCGAGGATCGGGAAGGCCGCGCGGGGATCCGCCTCCTTCGATTGCATCCGGATCATCGACGCCACCATCTGGAGGTGATTCTTCACCCGGTGCTGCATCTCCCGCAGGCGGTCGTCGAAGCTGGCGATATCGGCATCGTCGGGATGGGCATCCTCGGCGACGTCCTCGACCGCCGACTGGATGCCGATGAAGGCATAGATCGAGCCGTCATCGTCGAAGGCGGGCGCGATGATCAGGCGGTTGCGGAAGGACGACCCGTCCAGCCGCCGGTTGTCGAGCGTGACGGTCACGCTCTCGCGCGCCTCGATCGCGCGGCGCAGCACCTCGACCTGCGGCTGGTCGCGCGCGTCGCCCTGCAAGAAGCGGCAGTTCTGCCCGACGGCGGCGCTGGCGGCGTAGCCGGTCAGCTGCTCGAAGGCGCGGTTGACGTAGATGATCGGATTGTCCGGCCGGTTCGGGTCGGTCAGCACCATCGACAGCGGCAGGTTGGCGAGCATGGACTGCCCGGCCTCGACATAGATGCTCTCGATCTTCTTCTGGTCGTCCATGAGGCCCCCCGGGGATCGCCCAACATGGACGAGCCCCGGGGCCGAGGCAATGCGTCAATTCGACGGCAAGAGGTTCGGCACGATGGTCACGATGGCGGGGAACATCCACAGGATCGCCAGCCCGACCACCTGGATCAGGACGAAGGGAATGACGCCCCGGTAGATATGCCCGGTCGTCACGGCCTTCGGAGCCACGCCGCGCAGGTAGAAGAGCGCGAAGCCGAAAGGCGGCGTCAGGAACGAGGTCTGGAGGTTCACCGCGATCATGATCGTCACCCATTTCGGATCGAACGTGCCGCCATAGATGACCGGGCCGACGATCGGGATGACGATGTAGATGATCTCGAGGAAGTCGAGCACGAAGCCGAGAATGAACAGCACGAGCATGACGATCAGGAAGACCTTGAACTCGTTGTCGAAGCTGCGGAGGAAATCCTGGATGTAGTGCTCGCCCCCGAAGGAGATGAGCACGAGGTTCAGGAGCTGCGAGCCGATCAGGATGGTGAATACCATCGACGTGACCTTGGCCGTTTCGCGCACCACGGGCCCGAGAACGCCGGTTCGAAGCAGGACCCAGCAGGCATAGAGCAGTCCGAGGAACGCAGCGTGATAGGCGATCTGGGCGATGACCGTCGCGATCACGTCGCCGGTGGTCGTCGTCTCGAGCCCGAGCCGGAGGTCGAAATTGATACCGAAGAGCATCATCACGACCAGCATCAGCGTCGCCAGCAGGATGATCGACGAGCGGCCCCCCTCCTCCTGCAGCTTGCGGTACGCGGCGAGCATGATCGCGCCACCCGCGCCAAGTGCTGCGGCGGGCGTCGGGTTGGTGATGCCGCCCAGGATCGAGCCGAGGACGGCGACGATCAGAATCAGGGGCGGGAAGACGACGCGCAGAAGCTCGTTCTGTGACAGGCGTTTCAATGCGGGCATGACGCCCCAGAGCGTGATGGCGAGCGGGATCGCCATCAGCGCGAAGGTCGCCCCGGCGGATGTGTTCGGTCGGATCACGAGCACGTCGACCACGAAGGCCAGCACGATCCCCGCCGCCCCGATCAGGAGCGGGCGCGCATCGGCCAGCGGGTTCACCCCGCGCGCGGTCGTCAGCACGAGCGCGAGGCCGATGAAGAGGACGGCGATGCCGGTGCCGATGGGGGCCGCGTTGGTGATCGCGGCGGCGCGGGCCTCGACCAGTTCCTCCTCCGAGAGCTGACGGGCCAGTTGCACGCCGCCGCCCTCGTCGATGACGGCCTGTTCGGCCAGCGCCATGTTCCACGCGCCCTGCCCGTGCAGCTCGATCATGGCCTCGGCGCATTGCGGCGAGACGTTGGTGCGCAGCGATGCGGTGGCCCCGGCCTCGGAATAGCTGGAGACGGTGGCGTTCTGCGTGCCGATCAGCCCCGCCTGCCCCAGCGCGATCGCGCCGAAGATCAGAAGGACCGGCGCGGCAAGGAACCAGGTCAGCGCGTCATTGCGCGTGATGACCGAGCCCGCGCCGCCGTCGAGTTGCACTGCGGGCGCCTTCGACGGGTTCAGGAGCGCGTAGCCGAAAGCGTAGGCGCCGTAGAGGAAGGCGAGAAAGATGCCCGGCAGGAGCGCCGCCTGAAAGAGCGTGCCGACCGAGACGACCGCCGGTTCACCCAGGTAGGTGAGCGCGTCCGAACAGCCGACGGACGAGGCGCGGGCCTCCTGCGCGGTCGAGTAGATGTCGCCCGCAAGCGTGCCAAGCAGGACGATCACGATCGACGGCGGAATGATCTGGCCCAGCGTGCCCGAGGCGGCGATAACGCCGGTCGCGAGTTCGGGCGAGTAGTTGTTGCGCAGCATCGTCGGCAGGGCCAGCAGGCCCATCGTCACCACGGTCGCACCCACGATCCCGGTCGACGCGGCGAGGAACGCGCCGACGATGACGATCGACACGGCGAGGCCGCCCGGCAGCGGACCGAACACGCGCGCCATGGTCGTCAGGAGGTCGTTGGCGATCTTCGAGCGCTCCAGCGTGATGCCCATCATCACGAACATGAGGACGGCGAGCAGGGTCTCGATGGAGGCGCCCGCGATGACGCGCTCGTTCATGCGGTTGACGATGAAGCCGATATTGCGGTCGAGCGCCGTCTCCCAGCCCTGCGGGAACAGGGCTTCCTCGGCCCGTGGCAGTTCGGGGTATCGGAAGATCGAGATGGTGTCGCGCGCGACACCTTCGGCGATGAGCGCCGCGTATTCCGCGCTGCCGGTGTCGATTGCCTGGTGGATCAGGATGCCCGCGCTGTCGAGCGCGGCGATGATCGCGAAGCTGATCGTGCCCGCGCCCGCGATGGCGAAGGCGACCGGGAAGCCCGACATGATCCCGCCAAAGAGGCAGAGAAACACGATGATCAAGCCGACCTCGACGCCGTCCAAACCGAAAATCATAGCGTTCCCCTCGTATCGGCCCCGCGCATTCTGATGGCGCGTGGACCGGGATAAGTCGTCAGTCCGGGCGGACCCGGATGGATATGGCGGCGAGCCGTATCAATGGATCTCGGCTGTCTTCTGTGCGTCCTCGTCGCCGAGGATGTCGCGGTCCAGATAGCGGCCCGCGTCGATCTCGCCGCCCCGAAGCTCCAGCCAGGAGCGCCAGAAGAACACGCAGGCCTGCGCGAAGGCGGTCGCTACGAAGAGCAAGATGAGCACCTTGAAGAGGAAGTAGGCGTCGAACCCGTTGGGCGAGAAGCCGATCGTCTCGACGTTCCAGCGCATCGCGCGGGCTTTCATCAGCATCCGGTCCAGCGGGTCCGAGGCCGAGGTCGCGGGGGTGATCATGCTCCGCCAGAAGAAGAACCACGAATAGAGCCACATCAGCAGGAGCGCGGGCATCATGAAGACCAGGGCGCCGAACATGTCGATGATGCGCTTGGTGCGGTGGCCGACGGCGGAATAGACAAGGTCGACGCGCACATGCCCGCCCTGGATGAACGTCCAGGCGACGCAGAGGCAGACGATCATCGCGTTGTAGAGCTTCAATTCCTCGGAATACCACGACAGGTCGCGGGTGAACGCGCTTCCGAACGGGCCGATGGAGATCTCGGAGACGCGGAAGATGCGTTGCAAAAAGACGATCATGATCTGCTGCAGGACCATCAGGAGGCCCGCCCAGGCGGCGATGCGCCCGATCCAGTTCAGCACGAACTCGGAGCCGCGCACGACGGCCCAGCCGAAGTCGCGCGACAGGCCGATGGCCACCGTCACCGCGAGGAGGATGACGAGGAGGACGAAGAACAGCTCGACCGATGCGCCGTAATAGACGAAGCGCATGACCGCTTCGCTGTCGCCGAAATTCAGCCAGGTCGACGGGTGCGTCAGCGCGTAGCCGAGGTTGTAGACAGCCATGAGGAGGTTCGTGATGAACCAGCTGATCGCGTCGAGCATGGCGTCCCCCCGAATGCCGTGTCGGAGCGCGCGGGCGCCCCGGTCCTAGGTCGGTGCGGCCCCGCCACGCGGGATCGCGCCTGTGTTGCGAACGGCCCGCCCCTATGTCGGGGACGGGCCGGACCCGGCTCAGCCGAGGAAGCGGTCGCGCTGCTGGCGGTAGGTGCCCTCGGACGCGTTGATCCACTCCGACGACTTGCGCATCGAGTCGAATACGCTGTCGTTGATCCGCTTGAAGAGCTCGTCGCCCATGTTCTCGTCGAGAACCGATTGCGCGGCGGTGCCCATCGCGTCCCAGACGCTGTCGGGGAAGGTGCGCATGGTGACGCCGCCCGACTGCAGACGCTCGAGCGCCGAGCCGTTCTCGGACAGGAACTGCGCGAGGTTCCACTGGTGGCACTCGGCAGCCGCGATTTCGATGATCTTCTGATGCGCGGGGCTCAGGCTGTCGTAGACGTCGCGGTTGGTGGCGACCGACAGACCGGCGCCCGGCTCGTGGAAGCCGGCGGTGTAGTAGGTCTTGGTGATTTCCTGGAAGCCGGCCTTCTCGTCGGCCCAGGGACCGATCCACTCGGTGCCGTCGATCGCACCCGAGGCCAGCGCCTGGTACACTTCCGATCCGGGCAGGTTCTGGACCGAAGCGCCCATCTTGCCCAGCGCCTGGCCACCGAGACCGGGCATGCGGAACTTGAGGCCCTGGAAATCCTCGGGACCGGTGATCTCGTTGCGGAACCAGCCACCGGCCTGCGCGCCGGTGTTGCCGCCGAGGAAGGACTTCAGACCGAAGATCTGGCCGAGCTCGTCATGCAGCTCCATGCCGCCCATGTGGTAGTACCAGTTGGCCAGCTCCTGCGCGGTCATGCCGAAGGGCACCGCAGTGAAGAAGGCGTAGCCCGGATGCTGACCCACGAAATAGTAGTCGGCGCCGTGATACATGTCGGCCTGACCGGAGGTCACGGCGTCGAACACCTCGAACGCGCCCACGAGCTCGCCCGCGGCCTTGAGATCGACGGTCAGCGAGCCATCGGACATGGCGGTGATGCTGTCGGCGACGCGCTGGGCACTGTCATGCACACCGGCGAGGCCACGGCCCCAGGTGGTGACCATGGTCAGCGTGCGGTTGCCCTGGGCATAGGCGGGCGCGGCGAGTGCGGCGGCACCGGCGGCGGCACCCGCACCGATGGTGGAATTCTTGAGGAATGAACGGCGGTCCATAATTCCCTCCCTTGGAATGTTGGTGTCGTCCGGGCCCTCCCGGCACGGATAACGGCCCTCGTGAGCGGGGCGTGCGGCGACCCTAGGGATTGGGGGGGCGGAGTCAAATACCGGATAACCCGTAGAAGACGCCCCGAACGGCGCCGCGTCCGGGGCCCCGTCCGGTCCCGGCGGTCAGCCGATCACGCGGTCGCGTTGCGCGCGGTAGACGCCCTCGGATCGCGACAGCCACGCCGAGGAGGCGACCATGCTCTCCATCGCGGATTCGTGGATGCGCGCGAAGAGGTCGTCGGACATATTGTCGGCCGTCACCTCGGCCGCCGCTGCGCCCATCGCGTCCCAGACCGGGTCGGGGAAGGTGCGCAGCTCCACGCCCTCGCCCTGAAGCCGGGTCAGGGCCTTGCCGTTCTCGGTCAGGAATTGCGCGAGGTTCCAGGCATGGGCATCGCCCGCGGCGGTCTCGATGATCGTCTGTTGCGCGGGGTTCAGGCTTTCGAAGACCTCGCGGTTGACGGCCAGCGAGTTGCCCGTCCCGGGCTCGTGGAAGCCGGCGGTGTAGTAGATCTTGGTGATCTCCTGAAAGCCCATCTTCTCGTCCGCCCAGGGCCCGATCCACTCGGTCCCCTCGATCGCGCCCGAGGACAGCGCCTGGTAGACCTCCGGCCCCGGCAGGTTCTGGACCGACGCGCCCATCTTGCCCAGCGCCTGCCCCCCGAGACCTGGCATGCGGAACTTGAGGCCCTGGAAGTCCTCGGGCGTCTCGATCTCGCGCGCGAACCAGCCGCCCGCCTGGACGCCGGAATTGCCCGCGAGGAAGGATTTCAGGCCGAAGATCTGGCCCAGCTCGTCATGCAGCTCTGCCCCGCCTGCGTGATAGTACCAGTTCGCCTGTTCCTGCGCGGTCATCCCGAAGGGTGTCGAGGAAAAGTAGGCATAGCCCGGATGCTGGCCGACAAAGTAGTAATCCGCGCCGTGATACATGTCGGCCTGCCCCGCCGTCACCGCGTCGAACACCTCGAACGCGCCGACCAGCTCGCCCGCGGCCTTGAGGTCGATGCTCAACGTGCCGTCGGACATCGCCGTGATGCGGTCGGCGCAACGCTGGGCGACGTCGTGGACGCCTGCGTTGCCGCGCCCCCACGTCGTCACCAGCGTCAGCGTGCGGTTGCCCTGGGCATAGGCCGGGGCGGCCAACGCCGTGGCCCCCGCGCCCAGGGTCGAGGCCTTCAGAAACGATCGGCGATCCATCACAACTCTCCTGTCGAACTGTTCAATTTCGGGTTGGTCACAGGCCCGTGGCGGACCGCGACCCTTCGACAGGTCGCGCGGGGTCCGGCACATTCCAGCGCCACGCCGCCCGCGCGCATCCGAAAGAATGACGTATGGTCAACCGGCTGGCACTTCGCGCCGATATGCCGTTGAAATGGGCGCCATGCGACTGCCCCGCCTCTCCTATGGCCAGCGCCTGCTGGTCCTCGCCGCGCTGCCGCTGATGGTTGCGGTCTCGGCGATCGCGGTGCTGGTCGCGATCCAGGCGGAGCGGACCGCCACCCGCGAGATCGCGGCACTCGAGACGGCGATGATCGACGCCAAGCGGCGCGAGCTTCGCAACTACGTGCAACTGGCGCGGACTTCATTCATCACGATCTACGGCAACGCGGCACCCGACGATGATGCGGCGAAGTTGCGGGTGACGCAGATCCTCTCGGCGATGGTCTACGGACAGGACGGGTTCTTCTTCGTCTACGACTATGACGGCCGGAACCTCGTGGCCCCGCGCCAGACCTGGCTCATCGGGCGCGACTGGTCGGGGGCCGAGGATGCCGACGGCGTGCCCGTGACCGACAGGCTGATCGATCTCGCGCGACAGGGCTCGGGCTATCACAGCTACGAATGGCGGCGGCCGTCGACCGGGCAGGAGGCGACGATCCTGACCTACGTGATCGGATTGCAGGACTGGCAATGGGCCATCGGGACGGGCGTGTTTCTCGACGACATCCTGGCGCAGGCCGCCGTCGCCCGCGCCGAGCTGCAGGACCGGGTGCGCGAGCAGTTCCTCTGGATCGGGGGCATCACGCTGGCCGCGCTCATGGTGGTCTTCGCCAGCGGCCTGACGATCACCGTGCGCGAGCGTCGGCTGGCCGATGCCAAGCTCAAGGCCCTGACCCAGCGCGTCCTCGACACCCAGGAGGAGGAGCGCCGCCGCGTCGCGCGCGAACTGCATGACGGGATCAGCCAGCTTCTCGTCGGCATCCGCTACAAGCTCGAACTCGCCCGTCGCCTGACCGCGAAGGGCGACCACAAGGCCGAAGGCGCGGTCGACGGCGCCATCGGCGGACTGCAGGAGGCGCTGGGCGAGGTCCGCCGCATCAGCCACGACCTGCGGCCCGGCGTGCTGGACGACCTTGGCCTCGGGCCCGCGCTCCGCACGCTCTGCGAGACCTTCGAGACGCGGACCGGCATCCCGGTCACCTTCCGCACCGTTGTCTTCCGCAACCGGCTCGACATCGAGGCGAAGACGGCCCTCTTCCGCATCGCGCAGGAGGCGCTGACCAACGTGGAGCGCCATGCCGATGCCAGCCGCGTCGACGTCCAGATCTTCGGGCACCGCAAGGGAGCGACGCTGCGCATCACCGATGACGGGCGCGGGCCCTCCCGGCGGGGCAGCGGGCCCGGCCTCGGGCTGCGCAACATGGCCGAGCGGGTCGAACAGCTCGACGGACATCTGAGCATCGAGCCCGCGCCCGGCGGCGGCACCGTGATCGAGGCGACGGTGCCCCTAACCCACCTGCTGGCCCCGGGCGACGGGACCACGGTCGCCGCGGCCGCCGAATAACGCTTACGCTGGACAGCGGGTCACCCGGACCTTACCCAAGCGCCCCATGACCGAACCCGTCCGCGTCCTGATCGTCGACGACCACCCGATGGTGGCCGAGGGCATGCGTGCGCTGCTCGAGACCTATGACGACCTCGAGGTGGTGGGCACGCTGCATGACGGGCGCGAGGCGGTGGACCGGGTCGGGGCGCTGGCCCCCGACGTGATCCTGCTCGACCTCAACATGCCGCGCATGGACGGCCTCTCGGCGACCGAGATCCTACGCGAGCGGCATCCCGGCATCGCGGTCCTGATCCTGTCGATGCACGACGCGCCCGAATACGTGGCGACCGCGCTGCGCCACGGGGCGGCCGGCTATTGCCTCAAGGACCAGTCCACCGACGAGATCCGCCGCGCGATCGACACGGTGCTGGCGGGCGAACGCTATCTCTGCCCCGGCGCCGAAAGCGCGCTCGAGCCCGCCGCCGACGGGTCCGAGCCCCTGACCTCGCGCGAACAGACGATCCTTCTGCAACTGGCGCAAGGCAAGTCGAACAAGGCGGTGGCCCACGACCTCGATATCTCGATCCGCACGGTCGAGACGCATCGCAAGAACATCAAGCGCAAGCTGGGGATCAGTTCGACCGCCGGGCTGACCCGCTACGCGATGGAACACGGCGTGCTTCAGGGCACGGGGTTCGTGCGGGGCTAGCCGCGCCCCATGATAACGCGGACATAGTTGCGCGTCTCGCGGTAGGGCGGGATCCCGCCATGCTTCTCGACCGCGCCGGGCCCCGCATTGTAGGCCGCGAGCGCCAACCGCCACGTCCCGAACTTGCGGTACTGCATCGCGAGATAGCGCGCGCCGCCCTCGAGGTTCTGCTTGGGATCGTTGGGGTTCACGCCGAGGACGCGAGCGGTGCCCGGCATGAGCTGCGCCAGCCCCATCGCGCCCTTGACCGAACGCGCGTTCGGGTTCCACCCGCTCTCCTGACGCACGAGGCGCAGGAACAGGTCCTCGGGCACGCCGTGACGGCGGGCGGCGGCGCGGGCATCCCCGATATAGGCCGAGCGCTGCGAGCCGTTATAACGTGGAATGTTCTCGCGGCCGGGGACGGCCACGGCGGCGGGCGAGGTCGGAATCAGGCGCTTGGAATGGGCGTATTGCGACGACAGGCGACGATCCATCAGCGCCGTCTGCGAGCTGAAGAGATCGGTCCGGGACCGCGAGGAATAGGTCTGAGCCTCGGCCATCGTGGCCAGGATCAACGTGGCGCCCGTCAGCGAGGCGGCCCAGCGCAACTTGCCCATGCAATCGTTCCCATCCGTCCCAAAACACGACGCGGCCCAGTCTGACGCGGGCCTCCGCCGCGGGGAAGTTAACGCAAGGCCCGCGCGTATGGAACCCTTTCGCTCCGCGCGGTTAACCACTACGAAACCTTCGCGGTGTTCAGGTGCCGCGACGGATTCGACGAATAGTGGGGGCGACATGGCCGGCAGCGTGAACAAGGTGATCATCATCGGCAATCTCGGCCGCGACCCCGAGGTGCGCAGCTTCTCGAACGGCGGGAAGGTCTGCAACCTGCGGATCGCCACCTCCGAGAGCTGGCGCGACAAGAATTCCGGAGAGCGCAAGGAGCGGACCGAGTGGCACTCCGTCGCGATCTTCTCGGAGCCTCTGGTGCGCGTGGCCGAGCAATATCTCAAGAAGGGCTCGAAGGTTTATATCGAGGGCCAGCTCGAGACGCGCAAATGGCAAGACCAGTCCGGCCAGGACCGGTATTCCACCGAGGTCGTGCTGCGGCCCTACCGCTCCGAGCTGACCATGCTCGACGGGCGCGGTGACGGCGGCGGCGGCGGTGGTGGCGGCTATGGCGGCGACGATCGCGGCGGCTCCTACGGGGGCGGCGGCGGCCAGTCGGGCGGCGGCAACCAGGGCGGCCCCGCGGATATGGACGACGAAATCCCGTTCTGAAACCCCCGACCTGATGCGATCCCCGCCCGGCCCCGTGCCGGGCGCGTCGCGTTTCGGCCGACGCGCTTGCCCCGGCCCGCGCCGCGCCCTACCCCTCTGGCCATGACCAGTCCCTACAATCCCGCGCTCCTCGCCACCGACCCGCCCCCCGTGATGGAGGCGCGCCGCTGGATCGAGGGCGCGAACTTCACGCCCGATCGCCCGCTTCTCAATCTCAGCCAGGCCGCACCCGCCGACCCGCCGCCGCCAGAGATGCTGGCCGCGATGGCGCGGATCGTGACGGACGACCCGGACGCGCATCTCTATGGCCCGGTCCTCGGGCTGCCCGGCCTGAGGGCCCGCGTCGCATCGGATTGGTCAGCGGGATATGGCGGCACGGTGAAGGCCGCGCAGGTCGCGATCACGTCCGGTTGCAACCAGGCCTTCGCGGCGGCCGTCGCGACGCTGGCCGGTCGAGGCGACGACGTGATCCTGCCGACGCCCTTCTACTTCAACCACAAGATGTGGCTCGACATGGAGGGGATCGGCGCGACCCTTCACGAGACCGGTCCCGACCTTCTGCCCGACGCCGAGGCCGCTGCGGCGCTGATCGGGCCGCGCACCCGCGCAATCGTGCTCGTCTCGCCCAACAATCCCGGCGGCGTCGAATACCCCGCCGAGACCCTCGCCGCGTTCCGCGATCTCGCCCGTGCGCGGGGCCTCGCGCTGATCGTGGACGAGACCTATCGCGATTTCGACGCCCGCGACGGCGCGCCCCACGCCCTCTTCGCCGATCCGGACTGGGACGACGTGCTGATCCAGCTCTATTCCTTCTCCAAGGCCTACCGGCTGACCGGGCACCGAGTCGGCGCCATCGTCGCCTCCGAGGCCCGGCTGGCGCAGGTCGAGAAATGGCTCGACACGGTGACGATCTGTCCCAACGGCATCGGTCAGCGCGCCGCGCTCTGGGGGATGGAGCACCTGGGCGACTGGCTGGCGGGCGAGCGGGCCGAGATCCTAGACCGCCGCGCCGCGATGACCGAGGGCTTCGCCGACCTGCCGGGATGGGAACTGATGGGATGCGGCGCGTATTTCGGCTATGCCGCGCATCCGTTCGACGACCCGTCCGACATGGTCTGCCGGATGCTGGTCGAGCGCGCGGCCCTCCTTACCCTGCCCGGCACGATGTTCGGCCCACGCCGCGACGCGGGGGGATCGGGCCGCGCCGAGGCGACGCTGCGGATTGCCTTCGCCAATGCCGACCGCACCGGACTGTCCGAGATGTTCGACCGGCTGCGGAAGCTGGACTGACGCGCGCGCCGGGCCTGCGCCCGGCCCCGCTTGCCCCGCCCCCATGGCCCGCGTAGGAAGCCCGGCGACAGACATGCCACGGGGAGACGCGACATGGCCGAAGACCGTCCGAAGAAGAAGACCAGCCCGGTCGTCTGGGTCGTTCTCGGCCTTTTGATGCTGTCGCTCGGCGGCTTCGGGATCGGCAGCTTCGGCGGCTCGCTCTCGTCCGTGGCCGAGGTCGGGGACCGCGATGTCACGGTCGAGGAATATGCCCGCGCCCTGCAATCCGAACAGGCCCGGCTCAGCCAGCAGACCGGCCAGCCCCTGACGCTCGCGCAGATGCAGGCTTTCGGGCTCGACCAGCAAATCATGGAGCAGCTTCTGGCCCGCGAGGCGCTGGCCTACGAGGCGGCGCGCATGGGCGTGTCGGTGAACGATGCCGAAGTCGCGCGCCGCATCCGCGCCACACCGGCCTTTGGCGGCATCGCGGGCGGTTTCGACCGCGAGGGCTATGCCTTCGCGCTGCAATCGGCGGGCCTGAACGAGCGGCAGTACGAAGCGCAGGTCCGCGACGAGGCGGCTGTCGAACTGCTCCAGACCGCCGTCGTCGGCGGGGTCGCGGCCCCCGCGACGCGGGCCGACCGCCTGACCGAATGGCTGGCCGAGACGCGGGACGCGACGCTGGCGACGGTGACCGTGGCCGAGCTGCCCGCCGGGCCCTCCGCCCCGAGCGCCGAGGAATTGCAGGTCTTCTACGACGGCAACCTCGCGGCATTCGAGACGCCTGAGCGCCGCGAGATCACCTATGCCTGGATCACGCCCGATCTCCTCGTGGACGAGGTGGAGGTCGACGAGGCCGCGATCCGCGCGCTCTACGATGAACGCATCGCCGAATTCAGCCAACCCGCCCGCGTCCTCGCCGAACGGCTGGCCTTCGCCGATGCCGCCGCCGCAGAGGCCGCCCGCGCCGCGATCGAGGCCGGGGAGACCGACTTCGAGACGCTTGTCGAAGAGCGGGGCCTGAGCCTCGACGATGTCGATCAGGGAGAGCTGGCCGAGGCCGATCTCGATGCCGAGATCGCCGCCGCGCTTTTTGCGCTGGACGAGCCGGGGGTCGTCGGGCCGCTGACCACCGACCTGGGCCCGGCGCTCTTCCGGGTGAACGCCCTGCTCGACGCCACCGAGACGCCCTATGACGACGTACGCGACGACCTGGCCGCCGGGTTCGCCGAGGATGCCGCCCGGCGCCGCATCGATGCCGCGCGCGACGCCATCGACGACCTGCTCGCGGGGGGCGCCACGCTCGAGGAGTTGGTGGCCGAGACGGATCTGCAACTCGGCTCGCTCTTCTGGGACGAGGGCGTGAGCGAGGGGATCGCGGGCTACGATGCCTTCCGCGCCACGGCCGCCGACGTCTCCGAGGGCGATTTCCCCGATCTCGAAGCACTGTCGGATGGCGGGCTCTTCGCGCTGCGCCTCGACAGGATCACCGCCGCCGCAACGCCGCCCCTGGACGAGATCCGCGCCGAGGTCGAGGCCGCGTGGCAGGCCGATACGCTGCGCCGTCGCCTGTTCGAGCGGGCCGAGGCCATCGCGGCCGAAGCTCCCGAGACCCTGCCCGGCGCGCCCGAGACCCTGACCGACCTCGCCCGCGATGCGCCGCTCGAAGGTGTGCCGCCGACGTTGCTCGACCGTCTCTTTGCCGCCGAGGCCGGGGATGTCTTCGCCGTCGAAGGCGACGACCGGCAGGCCTATGTCGTGCGGCTCGACGCTGTGAACGCCGCCGACCTCAGCACCGGCGAGCCGGCGGCTCTGCGCGAGGTGGTCGACCGCCAGCAGCGGCAGGAGGTCGCCTCCGACCTCTTCGAGATGTATGGCCGCGCCGTGCAGGCCGAGGCGGGGTTCAGCGTCGACGCCCAGGCCGTGCAGGCCGTCCAGTCGAGCCTTCTGGGCCAGTGACACCGGGGACCGCGCCGTGATCCAGCCCGACTTCAAGCACTTCGAGCCGATCCACGCGCGGGGCGAGAACCAGGTGCTCTGGACGCGCCTGCCCGCCGATCTCGACACGCCGGTCTCGTTGATGCTGAAGCTGGCCGAGGCGCAGCCCTTCTCCTTCGTGCTCGAATCCGTCACCGGCGGCGAGGTGCGCGGGCGCTATTCGATCGTGGGCATGAAGCCGGACCTGATCTGGGAGTGCCGGGGCGAGACGAGCCGCGTGAACCGTGCCGCCCGTTGGGATCCCGATGCCTGGACCGATGCGGGCGCGCCCCTCGATGCGATCCGCGCGCTTCTGGACGAAAGCCGGATCGACCTGCCCGAGGACCTGCCCGCCGCGTCTGCGGGGCTCTTCGGCTATCTCGGCTACGACATGATCCGGCTGGTCGAGCACCTGCCGGACGTGAACCCCGACCCGCTGGGCCTGCCCGACGCGATGCTGATGCGTCCGTCGGTCGTCGCCGTGCTCGACGGCGTGAAGGGCGAGGTCATCCTCGTGGCCCCGGTCTGGGCCTCCGACACGACCCCGCGCGCGGCCTACGCGCAGGCCGCAGAGCGCCTGCAGGACGCGTTGGGCGCGCTGGGCCGCGCGGTGGCCGAGACGCGCGACATGGCCGAGCCGTTCGACCTGCCCGATCCGGTCTCGAACTTCACCAAGGACGGCTATCTTGCCGCGGTCGAGACGGCCCGCGACTACATCGCGGCGGGCGACATCTTCCAGGTCGTGCCGTCGCAGCGCTGGACCTACGACTTCCCGCTGCCGCCCTTCGCGCTCTACCGCGCGCTCCGGCGCACGAACCCGTCGCCCTTCATGTTCCATTTCGACATGGGCGGCTTCCAGATCATCGGCGCCAGTCCCGAGATCCTCGTCCGGGTCTTCGGCGACGAGGTCACGATCCGGCCCATCGCGGGCACCCGTCCGCGCGGTGCAACGCCAGATGCCGACCGCGTGCTGGAAGCGGACCTGATGGCCGACGAGAAGGAGCTGGCCGAACACCTGATGCTGCTCGATCTCGGGCGCAACGATGTCGGGCGGGTCGCCAGGATCGGCACGGTGCGCCCGACCGAGAAGTTCATCGTCGAGCGCTACAGCCACGTGATGCACATCGTGTCGAACGTGGTGGGCGAGCTGTCGGAGGAGCATGACGCCCTGTCCGCCTTGCTGGCGGGTCTGCCGGCGGGGACGGTCTCGGGCGCGCCCAAGGTCCGCGCGATGGAGATCATCGACGAGTTGGAGCCCGAAAAGCGCGGCGTCTATGGCGGCGGGGTCGGGTATTTCTCGGCCGGGGGCGACATGGACATGTGCATCGCGCTGCGGACCGGCGTGGTAAAGGACGGCAAGCTCTACGTGCAGGCCGGGGGCGGCGTCGTGTTCGACAGCGACCCCGAGGCGGAATGGCAGGAAACGGTCAACAAGTCCCGCGCTCTGAAGATGGCCGCCGAGGAAGCCGGGCGCTTCATGCGGCGGGGCAATGGCTGACCCAGGCGCGCCCGCCGCCCGGACGGCAGCGCATGGACGGTCGCTGATAAGACGCCCCGATCCTCTGGCCGGAAATACCTCACGGGGGTCCGGGGGTGTGAAACCCCCGGCCCTCTCCGTCAAAGTACCCGTCGCAGCATGTTCTCCAACGCCGACTTGAACGCCGCGCGATCGGTCCTGGCATAAGGGCGCGGCCCGCCTGCCGCCCCGCCGGTCATGCCCTCCATGCCGGGACGCAGCTCGGCCATCAGGTCGCGCGTCGCAACGGTGTCGCCGATGCTGGCGGACGTATATTCGCGCCCCCGCGGGTCGAGGGCCGCGCCGCCGGCTTTCAGCACCCGTTCGGCCAGAAGGATGTCCTGCGTCACCGTCACCGTGCCGGGGCGCGCGACCTCGGCGATGGCATCGTCGGCGGCGTCGAACGCGTCGCCCGCGACGAAGAGCTTGATCCTCGGATGATTGGTCAGGCGCAGGAAGGTCGCGGCAACAAAGATGGCGGTCACGTCGTGGCGGAGCGCGATCTCGGTGATCTCTGACTTCACGGGGCAGCTGTCGGCATCCACGAGGATCATGCGAAATGGCCTCCATCGAAGGGGATCGTGACGGGCGCGCCGCCGGTGTCGAAGGTCGCGCGGTCGGGTGCGAGCGTCACGCCCGCGATATCGTGGCGTCCGGGAACGCGCACGATGGCATGGACGATGGCGTGGCGCCCGGGCGGCAGCGCGGTGGGCACGCCCTCGGCGCCGACCCGGCTCTCGCCCAGTGCGGCGGCGAAGCCCTCGGCCCCGGCGCAGATGGCATCCTCGATCCCCAGAAGGCCGCGCGCGGCCCGCCACATGCCCGAGCGCGCACCGTTCGACAGCCACAGGTTCGTCGCTGGCAGCTGTTCGGCGCGCTTGAGCATGATGATCGTGTCGTCTTCGGCGGCGCGCGCGACGGCGGTCCAGGCGAGACCGGGCGCGTGGACCAGCGTCGCGAAGTCCTCGGCGAGGCCGGTCGGGTAATCCCGCAGCCCATGAATCCAGCCCTCGGCCCGCGCGCCCTGTTCGAGGACCGGAGCTTCGGCGGCGAAGGTCAGGCTCGCGCGCGGGTTGCCCGAGAGCCGTCCGCCCCCGGCCAGCGGCACGATCGGGTGATGCGCGAAGGTCGTGGGCGCGTCGAGCTCGAGGACATGGGTCTGGTAGAGCACCGGGTGTTCGTCGCGCAGCGCCAGCGTCGCGGTGATGTGGCCGCGCGCGAGGGCCCGGCCCGCCGTCAGGGACGCGGGCGCGGCGCGGTGCAGGTGCCAGGGCGCGTTGGCGCAGGCGCCGTGGGGCGGGCCGTCATCGACATCGTCCCGGCCGAAGGGCGCGCAGACGAAGGTGCCGCCGAGGCGACGGTCGACATACGGGATGGCCGCGTCGGACTGAACGTCCGTATCGCCGCGCCACGGGGCGGCCCACAGGACCGGCGCGCCGCCGATCTCGAGCAGCGGGAGATGGCCCGAAGACGGCTCCCACGCGGCGCGGATGCCGCTGGCGGCGAGCTGGATCACGCGAGCGCCCGCAACGCCGCCATCAGCACCGTGCCGTCCGATCCCATCGAGACGACATTGGCCCCGGCGGCGATCCAGCGTTCGGGGTCGGCGGCGAAGATACCCGCGGCGACGCCGTGGCCCCGAATGCGCGCGATGGCATCTTCCATGGCCACATGGACCGCAGGGTCGGCCGCGGTCGTCCCCATGTCGGCGGCCAGATCGGCGGGGCCGAGAAAGACGCAGTCGACGCCGTCGACGCCGCAGATCGCGTCGAGATCGGCCAGCGCGGCCCGGCTCTCGGCCTGAACCCAGACGCCGACGTCCGCATTGGCCCGCGCGACGTAATCCGCGTCCGCCCCGTACATCGCGGCGCGCGCGACATAGGCGCCGTTGCCCCGGATCCCCTCGGGTGGATAGCGGCAGGCGGCCACGGCGCGGCGGGCCGCATCGGCATCGTCCACCATCGGCACAAGAATCGTTCGCGCGCCGAGGTCCAGAGCCTGCTTGATCAGCCAGGGCTCGTTCGCGGGCACCCGGACCACCGCGTCGGGCGCAACCATCAGGCGGCGGCGGATGTCGCCCGGATCCCAGGGCCCGTGCTCGCCATCGATCACCAGCCAGTCAAATGCCGCATGGGCCGCGATCTCGGCGGCCTCGGGTCCGGGGAGGTTCTGCCAGAGGCCGCGCAGGGTCTCGCCCGAGGCGAGGCGTGTCTTCAGATCGGTCATGCCCCCGGCGTCGCATGGGGGCCGGGATCGGGCAAGCCCGCTTGCTCCCCCGCCGCCCCTGCCCTAGCGTTCGGCGCATAGAGGTGCGGAGGGAGCCGCGCCCATCAGGGAGTTATCGCATGAACTATCTTACCGGCACCTGTGCCGCCATTCTCGGCTTCACCCTCGTTGGCGAGGCCGCCGCGACCGAGTGGAACGTCTCCGTCTGGGGCACCCGTCGCGCCTTCACCGAGCATATCGAGAAGATGGCCGAGCTGGTCTCCGAGAACTCGGGCGGCGAGTTCACCATGAACGTCAGCTACGGGGGTCTCTCGAACAACCGCGAGAACCTCGACGGGATCTCAATCGGCGCCTTCGAGATGGCGCAGTTCTGCGCGGGCTACCACCGCGACAAGAACCGCGCGATCACCGTGCTGGAGCTGCCGTTCCTCGGCGTCCAGAACCTCGACCAGGAGGTCGCCGTCGCGCGCGCGGTCTATGCCCACCCCGCCGTCGCCGAGGAGATGGCGCAGTGGAACGCGCGTCTTCTGATGACGTCGCCCATGCCGCAATACAACATCGTCGGCACCGGCGAGCCGCGCGTCACGGTCGAGAGCTTCGACGGCATGCGCGTCCGCGCCACGGGCGGCATCGGCTCCGTCTTCGAGAGCGTCGGCGCGGTGCCGACCTCGGTGACCTCGTCGGAAGCCTATAACGCGATGGAATCGGGCGTCGTCGACTCGGTCGCCTTCGCCCAGCATGCGCACCTGTCCTTCGGCACGATCGACATTGCGGACTGGTGGACCGAGAACCTGAACCCCGGCACGGTGAACTGCCCCGTCGTGGTCAATATCGACGCCTACGAGGCCCTGTCGGACGAGCATCGCGACATCCTCGACGCCGCCGTCGAGGAATCGATCGCCTATTACCTGACGAACTACGCCGAGCTGCTCGAAGGCTGGGAGGCCACGCTGGCCGAGAAGGGCGTCGAGAAGGTGACCGTGTCCGAGGACGAGATCGCCAAGCTGCGCAAGAACGCGGCCCCGATCCACCAGGCTTGGATCGAAGAGGTAACGGCGAACGGCCTTCCGGGTCAGGAGCTCTATGACCTGACGGTCGAGGCGGTCGCGGCGAACGCGCCCGAGTAAGGCGCCCGGCCGGGGCGCGATCGCCCCGGCCCGGCACCCGTCCGCATCAGGCGCGGCCCGCAACCGGGCTGCGCCGCCCCGGCGCGCGGCGCCGATGCACCGCGAGGCCCCATGTCCACCACATCCTCCGTCCTGACCGACGATACCCTTCTCAGTCGGATCGACCGCGCGGTGCTGCGCGTGGAATCGGTGCTCAACCTCGGCTCGGGCATCGTGATCTTCGCACTGGTGGTGCTGGCCATCGCCAACGTGCTCCTGCGAAAGCTGCTGAACGCGCCGGTGCCGGGCTATATCGACTGGACCGAGCAATTCATGGCCGTGTTCGCGTTCCTCGGGCTGGCCTACGTCCAGCGCGAGGGCGGGCATATCCGCATGGACCTCCTCGTCGGCAGCTTGCGCGGCCGGATCCTGTGGCTCTTCGAGTTCCTCTCGGTGATCTTCATGCTCTTGGTGACGACGGCCCTGATCTACGGGACGTGGTTCCATTTCCTGCGCTCGTTCGACTTCGGCGCGCCCAACTGGTCGACCGACAGCTCGATCGACATCTCGCTGCCGCTCTGGCCCGCCAAGCTTGCCGTGCCGGTGGCGCTCGTGCTGCTCTGGGTCCGCCTCGCCATCCAGATCTGGGCCTATGGCCGCGGTCTGCGAACCGGGGGTGACGATATCGTGGCCGTCCCCCTGCCCGAGGACCCTGCCCAGCAGGCCACGAAGGAGGCCGCGACCGTCGGGGCCGTCAGCGGCGACCCCTTCGGGAAAGGCGACACCCGTGGATAACATCATCGACATGAAGGCGCTGCTCGAAGGCGTCTCGATCTTCGAGGTTTCGCTCTGGCTGTCGGGTCTGCTGCTCGTCCTCGTGCTGATCGGCGTGCGGGTCGCGTTCGCGGCGGCCTTCATCGGGTTCTTCGGCCTCTGCCTCTTCTTCATGCAGAAACAGGGCTTCGACCGGGGCCTGATCACCGCCGCCAAGCTGACGGGCCAGATCCCGCATTCGAAGTCGACGACCTATGCGCTGTCGCTGATCCCGACCTTCATCCTGATCGGATACCTCGCGTATTATGCGGGTCTGACCGGCTATCTCTTCGAGGCGGCCAAGCGCTGGATCGGCTGGACGCCGGGCGGCCTCGGGGTGGCCACGGTCTTCGCGACGGCGGGCTTCGCCGCCGTGTCGGGCGCGTCGGTCGCGACCTCGGCGGTCTTCGCGCGCATCGCCATCCCGGAGATGCTCAAGAACGGCTACGACAAGGCCTTCGCAGCCGGCGTCGTGGCGGCGGGCGGCACGCTCGCATCGCTGATCCCGCCTTCGGCCATCCTCGTGATCTACGCGATCATCGTCGAGCAGAGCGTCGGCAAGCTGCTGCTCGCGGGGTTCCTGCCGGGGCTGGTCTCGGCGTTGATCTATGCGGGACTCGTCATCGGGCTCGCGCGCCTGCGCCCCAGCCTCGGGCCGGCCGTGGGCGGCTATACATGGGGGCAGCGCTTCTCGAGCCTGCCCGGCGCGCTGCCGATCCTGCTCGTGGTCTTCATCATCGTCTACTCGATCTATTTCGGATGGGCGACGCCGACCGAGGCGGGGGCCTTGGGTGCAGGCGTCGTGCTGGCCATGGCGCTCTGGCAGGGGATGCGCTGGCGGCAGCTTCAGGGCGCGCTGATGGAGGCCGCGAAGCTGACGGTGATGATCTTCGCGATGATCTGGGGCGTGCTGATCTACGTGCGCTTCCTCGGCTTCGCCAAGCTACCCGAAGCCTTCGCCGACTTCATCACCGGGCTGGATATGGGACCCTACCAGATCCTGCTCCTGATCCTTCTGGCCTATGTCGTCCTCGGCATGTTCATGGACGCGATCGGAATGCTGATCCTGACGCTGCCGATCACCTTCCCCGCCGTCATGGCGCTGAACGGCGGCGTCGGCGATGCGCCAGGCGCGCTGGGCATGACGAACGAGGAGGCGGCGATCTGGTTCGGCATCATCGTGGTCAAGATGGCGGAGCTCTGTCTCATCACGCCGCCCATCGGGCTGAACTGCTTCGTGGTCGCGGGCGTGGCACAGGACGCCAAGATGGACATCTCCGTCCAGGACGTCTTCCGGGGCGCGTCGCCGTTCTTCGTGGCCGACGTGGCGACGGTCGCGGTGCTGATCGCGTTTCCGGGAATCGTTCTCTGGCTTCCGGGGCTGATTGGCTGAGGACCGGAACAGTGGCGCACGCGACCGGCGAACACCCTGATCCGTAAGGGTTTGCTGCCCGTCAGCCATGGCCGACCGAGGGCCCCGACCGGCGGAGACGGGCCGGTTTCACCCTTTGCGGATCGGCAGTTTCCGCCCATTCGGATGCCCCCGGTTTCGCCCTGCGGATCGTCGCGGACGCGGACGGGTGAAACGGGCATTCCGCCGCGCGAAACCCGCCCGGACCACCGCCCCCCTCGGACCCGACGCCGCGATCTGGTCTCTCGGCTGCGGGCGGACCCAAGCCGCCCTCAACCCAAGAGAGTGAGAGAAAACATGACACGTATTCTGACCACGACCGCCGCGATGCTGGCCCTGACGGCACCGGCCTTCGCGCAGGTTGCCATGGACACCGACGCCGATGGCAACGTGACCTACGAGGAGTTCATCGCGGCCTATCCCGACAGCGACGCGGACATGTTCGCGAGCATGGATTCCGACGGCGACAGCGTGCTGAGCGCCGCCGAAGTCGAAGCCGCGGTTGAAGCAGGCCTCCTCCCCTCCTGACGACGCGGCCGACGGCGCCCGGTCCCCTCGTGGGGCCGGGCGTTCGCATGACGGCTCACGCAACAAACGCAAAGAATGCGCCGGACGGGTGCAATTTTCTCCTGCGCCCTGTTGACCCCTCGCCCGGCATCGGTATGGATAGCGCCATCAACGGAGACGGGCGATGAACACGCTTCTCGTAATTGTGGATCAAGGGTGCATGGGTCGCTGACGCGACGGACC
This sequence comes from Jannaschia halovivens, assembly GCF_046452375.1. Taxonomy (NCBI): domain Bacteria; kingdom Pseudomonadati; phylum Pseudomonadota; class Alphaproteobacteria; order Rhodobacterales; family Roseobacteraceae; genus Jannaschia; species Jannaschia halovivens. Next base: position 1,036,716 of record NZ_JBKFDJ010000001.1, read on the forward strand.
ATAACGGTAACCATGTGCCCCCGGAGCTGGCCCCTCCGGGGGTTTTTCGTGGACGGAGGAAGACGACGATGACCAAGCAGACGAATGCGAAGCAATTCACCGGAGCCCAGCAGCTCGTGAAGGTGCTTCGCGATCAGGGCGTGGACACCGTCTTCGGCTATCCCGGCGGGGCCGTCCTGCCGATCTATGACGAGATCTTCCAGCAGAACGACATCCGCCACTTCCTCGTCCGTCACGAACAGGCCGCCGTCCACGCGGCCGAAGGCTATGCCCGTTCGACCGGTAAGGTCGGCGTGGCGCTTGTGACCTCCGGGCCCGGTGCCACCAACGCGGTCACCGGCCTGACCGACGCGCTGATGGATTCGATCCCGATCGTCGTTCTGACAGGTCAGGTCCCGACCTTCATGATTGGCTCGGACGCATTTCAGGAGGCGGATACCGTCGGCATCACCCGGCCCTGCACCAAGCACAACTGGCTGGTGAAAGAGACGGAGAAGCTCGCCCCGGTCCTGCACGAGGCATTCCACGTCGCCACCTCCGGCCGCCCCGGCCCCGTGCTGGTCGATATCCCGAAGGACATCCAGTTTGCATCCTCGGCCTATACCGGCCCGAAGGATGTGAAGACCTCGCATTACCAGCCGCGCCTCAAGGGCGACGCGGATGCGATCGAGCAGATGGTCGAGCTGATCGAAACGGCCGAGCGGCCCGTCTTCTACACCGGCGGCGGCGTCATCAATTCCGGCCCCGCCGCGAGCCAGTTGCTGTGCGAGTTGGTCGAGGCGACGGGCTTTCCCATCACTTCGACGCTGATGGGGCTGGGCGCCTATCCGGCCTCGGGCGACAAGTGGCTGGGGATGCTCGGGATGCATGGCCTCTACGAGGCGAACATGGCGATGCATGGTTGCGACCTGATGCTCAACATTGGGGCGCGGTTCGACGACCGGATTACGGGGCGGCTCGATGCATTCAGCCCCAAATCCCAAAAGGTCCATGTCGATATCGACCCCAGCAGCATCAACAAGGTCATCAAGGCCGACGTCCCGGTCCTCGGCGATGTCGGTCACGTGCTCGAGGACGTGCTGCGGGTCTGGAAGGCGCGGGGCCGCAAGGTGAACCGCGAGGGTCTCCAGAAATGGTGGTCGCAGATCGAGCAGTGGCGCGCGGTCGACTGCCTCGCCTTCACGCAGGACGGCCCCAACATCCGCCCCCAGCACGCCGTCGCGCGGCTCGAGGCGCTGACCAAGGATCACGACCGCTACATCTGCACCGAGGTCGGCCAGCACCAGATGTGGGCCGCGCAATACATGGGCTTCGAGCAGCCGAACCGCTGGATGACCTCGGGCGGGCTGGGCACGATGGGCTACGGTCAGCCCGCCGCCATGGGTGTGCAGGTGGCGCATCCCGAGAGCCTCGTGATCAACGTCGCGGGCGAGGCGTCATGGCTGATGAACATGCAGGAGATGGGCACGATGGTGCAGTACCGTCTGCCCGTGAAACAGTTCATCCTCAACAATGAGCGGCTGGGCATGGTGCGTCAGTGGCAGGAGCTCCTGCATGGCGAGCGCTACAGCCAGTCCTGGTCCGAGGCTCTGCCCGATTTCGTGAAGCTGGCCGAGGCCTTCGGGGCCAAGGGAATCCAGTGCAGCGATCCCGCCGATCTCGACGACGCGATCATGGAGATGATCAACCATGACGGGCCGGTGATCTTCGATTGCCTGGTGGAGAAGCACGAGAACTGCTTCCCGATGATCCCGTCGGGCAAGGCCCATAACGAGATGCTGATGGCCAATGCGCAGACGCAGGGCCAGATCACCGCGACCGGCGCCGTCCTCGTCTGACCGGAACGACGAAGGCCCCGCATCTGCGGGGCCCGTCCGTGTTCCGTTGGCGTCAGATCACTCCGGCAGCGGATAGACCCCTGCGGCGGCAAGGCCCGTCATCGCGTCCAGCTCGGCCGTATCGAGATAGCCGTTGTCGTCGCGGTCCCAGATCGCGAACAGCGCTTGCGTGATCTCGGGCAGGTCGAACATCCCGTCACCATCGGCATCGACGCCGAGCGGCATGACGGTGCCGCCGATCTCGGCCTGGGTGAAGCGACCGTCATCATCGCGGTCGACGCCATCGAGGGCGGGCAGCATGGCCCAGACGAGTGTGGCGTCGTCCCTGAGAGGTGCGGGCGCGTCCTGTGCGACGGCGGGGGTCGTGAGCGCGACGGTCAGAGCGAATGCGGTGCGGATCATGGGCTCAGTCCACCGCGATGATCTTGGGGCCGGGATTGCTGCCCGCGAGGGTCGGATTGGCCCCCACCACCGCGTCTTCCAGCACGGCGGCGTTGTCGTCGGCTGCGATGATGAGGGCGATCGCCTCGTATTCGGCAGCGCTGACGAGGCCGTCACCATCCTGGTCGGCATCCGCGAAGGTCACCTCGCCGATGTCGTATTCGTCGGCCTCGAGAAAGCCGTCCCCGTCAAGGTCGGACCAATGGTCGTGGGCGAAGGCGGGCGCCGCGGCGAAGGCGGCGATCAGGGCGAGGCGGAACATCTGGTGGTCTCCCGTGCAGGTCAGGTCGGATATTAAACGCCGCGACCCGCCCCATGGGTTCCCCGCCGCGTCAGGGGGCGAGCATCCCGCCGGGCGCGAGGTCGCCCTCGATCATGTCCATCTCGGGGCCTGCCAGCACGCCCGATCCGTCCCGGTCGTAGCGGTTGAACAGAAGGGCGCGGTATTCGTAGGCATCGACACCGCCATCGCCGTTGAGGTCCATGTTGACGTATTCTCCGACCTCGGACAGCGGCCGCCATTCCGCCTCATCCAACTGCCCAGACCCGTCGCGGTCGAAGGCGGCATGGGTCCGCATCGGCGCGAAGCCCGCGGCGAACTCGTCGGGGTTGAGACCGCCGCTGCCATCGGTGTCCCAGTCGACATGCCCCATGGCGACGGCCCCCGACGTGGCGGTGGCGGCGATTATGGTCGACAGGCGCAGGATCATGGCATGTGCTCGTTCTCCGGGGCGGGCGGCAAGGCCCTGATGACGGCTCTACAATGCCAGTAGGCCGCCGCCATTGGCGACGGGCGGCGACCGCGAACAGCCGTCCCGGCCCTCCCCCGCCGCTTTCGGACGGTCGGGCCTGCGACGTTCCGCCGGTCGGGGCCGGGCGGGCGTGTACTTGCAGATTTCCGCCCGCGCCCAGCCCGGTTCGCGCGATCCTCCGCCGCCCTACTCGGCCCAGAAGAGCCCGCCCTCGGCACGGTCGAGGTCGATCCCGGCGCGTTCGGCATCGTCGATAAAGCCCGAGCGGTCGCGGTCGTAATCGGTGAACCAGCCCGCGCCGTATTCGGCGTCGTCCACGACCCCGTCGAGATTGGTGTCGTAGTCGCGGAACGTCGCCATCGCGGCCCCCCGCCGGTTCCAGTAGGCGTCGTCGCGGTCGAAGGCGCCGAATTCGGCCTCGTCAATGGCGCCGTCAGCGTTGCTGTCATAGCGCGCGAAGCTGTCAGTGGTGGACCAGCCGGCGAGGAATTCCGCGTCGCTCAGGAAGGTATCGCCATCGCCGTCCCAGTCTCCGGCAATGGATTGGGCGATGGCGGGCGCGGCCAAGGCGGCGATCAGCGCGGCGGCCGTCAGGATGGGGCGGGTCATTGCAGGTCTCCTGTTCGATGCATCATGCCTCCCCGTTCAACCCGCAACCCCGGGGGCCGTGTTCCCACCGGGGAATGGAAAAAGGGCGACCCCGGGGGGCCGCCCTGTCGTCATCGCGTTCGGTGGGCTTAGCCCGAGAACGGGCCGTCGATGCCGAAATCGGCTTCGATCTGGTCCAGCTCCGCGCCTTCCAGCGCGCCGGATTCGTCGATGTCGTAGATCACGAGGAAGCTCTGGGTGAACTCGTCCTCGGCCACGAGGCCATCTGCGGTCAGATCCCAGTCCTGGAACGTGCGCTCGGCATAGCCCAGCTTGCCCCAGTGGACTTCGGCGTCGCCGAACGCGGCGGTGTACTCGGCATCGCTCAGGTAGCCGTCGCCATCGGTGTCGTAGGTCGCGAAGGTGTTCACTTCGGCCATGGCGAGGTTCAGCTCGTCATTCGTCAGAATGCCGTTCTGATCCGCGTCGTAGCCGCGCAGCACCATCTGGGCGGAGGCGGGGACGGCCAGCGTCAGGGCAATGGCCGATGCAGCAAGAGTGGTCAGGGTCTTCATAAAAGACATCTCCTTGTTATAACGATGTTATCCGGGCCGTTCATCGCCCGGTCGGAGCAATAATGCGGATGCCCCCCCGTTCGGTTCCGGGGAAAATGCGGCGGCTTCACACCGCCGGCGAAAACCTGCACAAGCGTTCCAGACCGCCGCCAGGGAGACCGCTCAATGTCACCGCTCAAGCTCAAGAAGGGCTCCACCAGCCATTCCGCCTACAATCTGCGTCCGAACTTCTCGGACGTGCAGGAACGGCATACGCTGGCCGTGCTCGTGGACAACGAAGCGGGTGTCCTTGCGCGGGTGATCGGCCTCTTCTCGGGGCGCGGCTACAACATCGAGAGTCTCACCGTCGCCGAGGTCGATCACGAGGGCCACACCTCGCGGATCACTGTCGTCACGACCGGCACGCCACAGGTCATCGAGCAAATCAAGGCGCAGCTCGGGCGCATCGTCCCCGTCCACGAGGTCCACGACCTCACCGTCGAGGGCAAGCCCGTCGAGCGGGAACTCGCGCTCTTCAAGGTGCAGGGCTCCGGCGATCACCGGATCGAGGCGCTGCGCCTGGCCGAGATCTTCCGCGCCAACGTCGTCGACAGCACGCTCGACAGCTTCGTCTTCGAGATCACCGGCGACGTGGGCAAGATCGATGCCTTCGCCGAGCTGATGCGCCCCATCGGCCTTCTGGAGATGGCGCGGACGGGCGTCGCGGCGCTGTCGCGCGGCAGCTGAGGTCCGATTGCGGCGGCCATCCGGTCGCTGCGGGAACAGACGCGCCCCCGAACCGGCCTCCACCCTGACGGCATCAGCCGCAGGGAGGACGCATCATGAAGGATCTCGACGCGCTTGCCGCCGTCCGCCAGCCCATCGGACGGGCCCACGGACTGCCCAACGCGCATTACGCCGACCCCGCGACCGTCGCGGCGGAAACGGCGGCCATCCTGCACGGGCAATGGGCGGGCCTCGCCGTCGCGTCCCAGGTGCCCGCGCCGGGCGACGCGATCCCAATGGATTTCGCGGGCGCGCCGCTTCTCCTCCTGCGGGATCGCGAGGGGGCCGTGCGCGTGTTCCAGAACGTCTGTCGCCACCGCGGCATGATCCTCGTGGCCGAGCCGAAGCGGATCGAGGGCGCCATCCGCTGCCCCTACCATTCGTGGTGCTATTCGACGACCGGCAAGCTGGTGGCGACGCCCCATATCGGCGGCCCCGGTCGCAATTCCGACGACCGCGTCGACCGCGACACGCTGGGCCTCGTGGAGGTCCGAAGCCATGTCTGGCGCGATGTCGTTTTCGTCAATCTCGACGGCAGCGCCCCACCCTTCGAGACAGCCAACGCCGCCGCCATCGCGCGCTGGGCCGAGTTCGACCAGCCGCTGCACCATGACGGGCGGTCCTTCACCCTGGACGTGGCCTGCAATTGGAAGCTCGCCGTCGAGAACTATTGCGAAAGCTACCACCTGCCGTGGATCCATCCCGGCCTGAACGCCTATTCCCGCCTCGAGGATCATTACCACATCGAAGATGACGGCCCCGAGGCCAGCCATTCCGGTCAAGGCACGCTGGTGTACCGCCAACTCACCGACGGCGCGACGCGGTTCCCGGATTTCGCGGGTCTCTCGCCCAAGTGGGACGAAGCGGCGGAATATCTGTCCATCTTCCCGAACGTCCTGATGGGGACGCATCGCGACCATGCCTACGCGATCATCCTGCAACCCGTGGCCCATAACCGCACGGCCGAGCATGTCCATATCTACTACGCCACGCCCGACTTCGACGCGGACCTCGCCGACCGCAACACCGCGCTTTGGCGCGGCGTGTTCGAGGAGGACGTCTTCGTGGTCGAGGGGATGCAGCGGGGGCGCGGTGCGCCGGGCTTCGACGGCGGGCGGTTCAGCCCGGCGATGGACGGGCCGACGCACCGGTTCCATGCCTGGGTGGCGCGACGCCTCGGTGCGTGACGCGGCCCTCCACGACGCGATCCTCGCGGCCCATGCGGCGGGGGACGGCGCAGCGCTGGTCGATCTCTACGGCGCGGCGGCGGCGCGCGTATCGCCGGAGGCGGTGCCATTCTTCCTGACGCAGGCGTGGGTTCACGCGCTCGAGGCCGGGCACCCGGCGGAAAGTGACCTGGCCGACCGTCTGCGCGCGCTGCATCGCCTTTGACACGCCGTTCCAAGCCGGGGCGTTAGCTGTCGCCCGCCGTCCCCTTGCCGAACTTTTCCATCAGCCCCGCGCGCACCTTCGGCGTCACGAAGGCCGATACGTCTCCGCCCAGCCGCGCGATCTCCTTCACGAGCTTCGACGCGATGGCCTGATGCTCGGCCTCGGCCATCAGGAACACCGTCTCGATCTGGTCGTCGAGGATGCGGTTCATGCCGACCATCTGGTATTCGTACTCGAAATCCGCGACGGCGCGCAGGCCGCGCACGATCATCTGGGCTCCGACCTCGCGGGCGCAGTCGATCAGCAGATTCTCGAACGGGTGGGCCACGATCTCGCACCCGGTCTGGCGCGACCAGTGGGCCGCCTCCTCCTCGACCATGGCGACCCGTTCTTCCAGCGAGAAGAGCGGCCCCTTGTCGCGATTGATTGCGATCCCGATGACCAACTTGTCGACCAGCGTGCAGGCCCGCCGGATGATATCGCTATGGCCCTTGGTGATCGGGTCGAAGGTGCCGGGATAGAGAGCCGTGCGCATGGGGGTGCCCCGCAAGATTATTGCGCCATGGGTGGCATGGCCGACCCTGCGGATCAAGCGCGGGTGCGCGCGGGTCCGGTCTTGCCGCGCCAGTCGAGGCTCTGGCGGTTGAGAGCGTGCAGGTCCGCCCGGCCGGCGAGCACGTCCTCGCCCAATGCCACGGCCCGTCTCAGGATCGCGTCGGACGCATGGGCATAGGCGGGACGCTTGGGGATGACATCGTACCAGACGCCGCCCGTCGCGTGGTCGAGGAGGATGCGCTGAAAGCAGTGGTCCAGATGGACGGGCCAGCCGGGCCCCGCCGCGCGCGGCAGGTCGCTGTGCGTCAGATCCTTCCAGCGGGTCTCGAGTTCGGCACGGTCCATGACGCCCGAGCTAGGGCGCGCGCCGAGGCGGGCGAGCCTCAGCCGTGGCCCGCGATCATCGCCTGGAGCGCGTCCTTTTCCATCGAAACCTCGCTCAGTCGTGCCTTCACCACGTCCCCGAGCGAGATCATCCCGACCAGCAGGCCGTCCTCTTCGACGGGCATGTGGCGAAAGCGGCCTTCGGTCATGCGCTCGAGGATCGCCTGCGCGTCGTCGCCCGGCGCGCAGACCTGCACATCGGTGGTCATCAGGTCCGCGACGATCCGGTCCAGCACGGTCTGTCCCGCGCGACCCAGCTCGCGCACGACGTCGCGCTCGGACAGGATGCCCGCCGTGCGCCGCCCGTCGGTCGACACCACGAGCGCGCCGATCTTGCGCGCGCCCAATTCGGCCACGGCATCGGCTACGGACGCGTTGGGGTCGATCGTCAGCACACCGGTCGTCGCCTTGGACTTTAGGATCTGGGTCACGAACATGGGAGGCCCTCCTGCGGCTCTGGACGTCCAGCGAACGCCCGACCCCGCCCCCCTGTCAAGCCTGCGCGTCCCGGTCGCGCACGGCGGCACTGGCTTCGAGCTGGGCGATCTCGGCGCGAATGCCCTCGGCCAGAAGGTCGGCGACGGCCCCGAAGGGCGCGCCGTCGGCATCGGCGTGGCGCACGAGGTGGAAGCTGCGGCTGAGGCGCGCTGTCTCGGGCAGGACGGGCACCAGTTCGGGCGCCTCGGGGCGCATGAAATCGTGGACGACGCCCACGCCCGCGCCCGCACGGATCAGCGCCCATTGCAGGTTCGCCGAGTTCGAGGCGATGTCCGGCGCGCCCAGCCCCAGCTCGGCCAGGTGGTCGAGTTCGGGGTCGAAGATCATATCGGGGATGTAGCCCACGCGATCCGCCTCGCGCAGGCTGTCGCGCGTGACCGGGCCATGGCGCGCCAGCCAGTCGCGATGGGCGGCGAGCCCGAGGCCGTAATCGCAGATGCGGCGCACCACGAGGCGCCCCGAGACCGGCGCCGAGATGGTGATCGCCAGATCCGCCTCGCGGCGCGACAGATCGAGCAGGCGCGGCAGCGCCACGATGTCGAAGCGCAGCTCGGGGTGGGCGGCGCGCAGCGCGGTGCAGACCCGCGGCAGGACATGGGTGCCGATGCCGTCGGGCGCGCCGACGCGCACCCGGCCCGCAAGACGCTCGGTTCCGGTCAGTGCGGCCGTCCCGGCGCGCGCCTGCGCCTCCATCCCCTCGGCATGGGGCAGAAGCCCCTGCCCCGCCCCGGTCAGCGCATAGCCCTGGGGCGATTTCAGGAACAGGGCGGCCCCCGCCTCGCGCTCCAGCCGCTTGATGCGACGGCTCAGCGTGGCGGGGTCCAGCCGCAGGGTCCGCGCCGCCTCGGTCAGCGACCCGGCGCGAGCCACGTTCAGGAAAATGCGCAGGTCACCCCAGTCCATGGCGCCTGCCATACCTACAAATCCGCAAGACCGTCCAGCATGATCGGCCCTGTCGCCGGACCCGTCCGCGCCCTATCCTGCGCCCAAAAAGGGAGGATCACATGCAAGAGATCGGACATTGGATCGACGGCGCAGCTGTTGCGGGCTCGGGTCGGAGCGCGGACGTCTACAACCCCGCCACGGGCGAGGTGCAGGCCCGCGTCGCGCTGGCCTCGGGCGCCGAACTCGACCGTGCGGTGCAGGTCGCCGCCGCGGCGCAACCGGCCTGGGGGGCGACCAACCCGCAGCGCCGCGCGCGCGTCCTGATGAAGTTCGTCGACCTTCTGAACCGCGACATGGACAAGCTGGCCGAGGCCCTCTCGCGCGAGCATGGCAAAACCCTGCCGGATGCCGCGGGCGACGTGCAGCGCGGCCTCGAGGTGGTCGAGTTCTGCATCGGCGCGCCGCATCATCTGAAGGGTGAGTTCACCGACAGCGCCGGTCCCGGCATCGACATGTACTCCATGCGTCAGCCGCTGGGCGTGACGGCGGGAATCACGCCCTTCAACTTCCCCGCCATGATCCCGATGTGGATGTTCGCGCCCGCCATCGCCTGCGGCAACGCGTTCATCCTGAAGCCGTCCGAGCGCGACCCCTCGGTGCCGATGATGCTGGTGGAGCTTCTGGAGGAAGCCGGGCTTCCGAAAGGCATCCTGCAGGTCGTCAACGGCGACAAGGAGGTCGTCGACGCGATCCTCGATCACGAGGTGATCCAGTCCGTGGGCTTCGTCGGCTCGACCCCCATCGCGGCCTATATCTACGAGCGCGCCAGCGCCTCGGGCAAGCGCGCCCAATGCTTCGGCGGCGCCAAGAACCACATGATCATCATGCCCGACGCGGACATGGACCAGGCCGCCGACGCGCTGGTCGGCGCGGGCTACGGCGCCGCGGGCGAGCGCTGCATGGCGATCTCGGTCGCCGTGCCGGTGGGCGACGACACCGCCGATCGCCTGATCGAAAAGCTGGCCCCCCGCGTCGAGGCGCTGAAGGTCGGCCCCTATTCAAGCGGGACGGATGTCGATTTCGGCCCGGTCGTGACGGCGGCGGCCAAGGAGAACATCCTCGCCCTCATCCAGTCGGGCAAGGATGCAGGCGCCGAAGCGGTGGTCGACGGCTCGAAGATGAGTGTGCAGGGCTACGAGGACGGGTTCTTCGTCGGCCCGGTCCTCTTCGACCGGGTGACGCCCGACATGGACATCTACCGCAAGGAGATCTTCGGGCCGGTCCTGTCCACGGTCCGCGCCCAGACCTACGAGGAGGCTCTGGGCCTCGCCATGGACCACGAATACGGCAACGGGACCGCGATCTTCACCCGCGACGGCGACGCCGCGCGCGACTTTGCCAAGCGGGTGAATGTCGGGATGGTGGGGGTCAACGTGCCGATCCCGGTTCCGCTGGCCTACCACACGTTCGGCGGCTGGAAGAAGTCGATGTTCGGCGACCTGAACCAGCACGGACCCGATGCCTTCCGGTTCTACACGCGCACCAAGACGGTCACGGCGCGCTGGCCGTCGGGCATCAAGGAAGGCGGCGAATTCTCCATCCCCGTGATGGAATGACGCGGTGCGCGGCCCCGCATCCCGGGCCGCGCGACGTTCAATTGTTCATGCGCGACAGGCGAAGCGCGCGGGCCTCTTCGGCCCGGCGGGCGGCATCGACATTCGCGCGCGGCACCGCCGGGACATCGCTCAGCGACGAACGCACGGGGGCTGGGCCACCGGGCGGTGAGCCGTAGTCGTTGCGGCCCGAGTCGCCCGGAATGATCATCAGAATCAACAGGATGATCGGGCCGACCATCGGCACGAGGCTGATCCAGTACCACCACCCGCTGCGGCCGGTATCGTGAAGCCGGCGGACCGTCACCGCGAGGGAGGCGAAGGACGTCCAGATCGTGAACACGGCCAGGATCGGTGTCGCGGCCCCCGCGAACACCGCGTCGACGCGGGCCTGCGACATGGCCGCGATGTCGTAGGGCACGCCGGCCGCGGCCGCAGCCTCGGCTTCGGCCGCGATCATCAGAAGCGGCCAGGCCACCGCTACGATCAGTACGATCCAGAAGATCGTCAGCGCCAGCGCGAACCACCAGTATTCCGACGGGGCGGCGCGGCCCCGCCAGCGAAACGGCTTCGTCATGCAGGAGATCGTGGCGTCGACCGGACCCATCATGTTGTTATCCCTCGCGAGTTCGCTACGCATGCCATTATGCGAAGAATTGCGGCGAAGGTCGGGTGTTTGCGGGGAAACACATCGGCAAGCCGCCGCCGACCGATGCGCACCCGCGAAGAAGTGAACGCGCGGCCCTTTTCGCCGCGCATCGCCCGTAATAACTGAGGCGCAAGCCAGACGGAGCAGGATTGATGACCGACCAGACCCGCCGCCTTTTCCTTGCCGGCACCGCCGCGACACTCGCCGCGCCGGCGCTTGCGCAGACCCGCACCGCCGAGGATTTCGGCGGCGTGACCGGCCCGACCGAGAGCCGCCGCAACACCTCGAGCTTCCAGATGATCGACTGGCGCGATCACTTCTCCGATCTCGGGCGGGCGACGATCATCTGCGACACGACCAGCCGCGCGCTGCACTACTGGGACAGCACCGGCAGCGACTACCGGCTCTATCCGACCAGCGTGCCGATGACGGACGAGCTGACGCGGCGCGGTTATACCGAGATCGTGCGCAAGAAGGTCGGCCCGACCTGGACGCCGACCGCGAACATGCGCGCCCGCGACCCGTCCCTGCCCGAGTTCATGGAGGCCGGTCCCGGCAACCCGCTCGGCACCCACGCGATGTATCTCGCCTGGCCCGCCTACCTGATCCACGGCACGCATGACACGCGCAAGATCGGACGGCGGTCGTCGTCGGGCTGCATTGGTCTCTACAACGAGAAGATCGCAGAGCTGTTTGCGATCACGCCGGTCGGCGCGCAGGTCCGCGTCATCTGACGCCGCCAGTCCGAGCCCAGCACCCGGACCGCCCTCCCCCAATTGCCGCTTGCGATGCGACGCCGCTCCGCCGACCCTGCGGGCCGGGGGGTGGCGCATATGGCCGAGCCGGACTTCACGATCGGGATCGAGGAAGAGTACCTTCTCGTGAACCGCGAGACCGGCGCGCTGGCCGAGGCGCCGGACGCGTTGATGCGGGCGGCCTCGGATGTCCTGGGCGAACAGGTCAGCCCCGAATTCCTGCAATGCCAGATCGAGGTCGGGACCGGGATCTGCGCCACCGTGGCCGAGGCGCGGGACGACCTCGCCCATCTGCGCCGCACCGTTTCGCGGCTGGCGGCCGAGCATGGGCTCGCCCCCATCGCGGCCTCCTGTCATCCGAGTTCGGACTGGAAGGACCAGAGCTTCACCGACCGCGCCCGCTACCGCGACCTCGAACGCGATCTGCGCGGCGTGGCACGCCGGATGCTGATTTGCGGCATGCACGTCCATGTCGGCCTGCCCGACGAGGCGACGCGCATCGACCTGATGGCGCAGTTCACCTATTTCCTGCCGCATCTCCTGGCGCTCTCGGCCTCGTCGCCCTTTTGGCAGGGCGAAGATACCGGCCTCGATAGCTACCGCCTGACGGTCTTCGATAACATGCCGCGCACCGGCCTGCCGCCGCGCCTTTCGGGCTGGTCGGACTGGACGGGCGCGGTGGGCGCGCTGACCGAGCTGGGCGTGATCGAGGACGGCTCCAAGATCTGGTGGGACCTGCGCCCCTCGCACCGCTTCCCGACGCTGGAGACGCGCATCTGCGACGTGGCCCCGCGCCTCGAGGACACGCTGACGCTGGCCGCGCTGGTGCAGGCGACGCACCGGATGCTCTGGCGGCTGGGGCAGTCGAACCAGCGCTGGCGCATCTACGACCGCTTCCTCGTCGACGAGAACCGGTGGCGCGCCCAGCGCTACGGCGTGCGCGAAGGGCTGATCGATTACGGGCGGCGGGCCATCGTGCCGGTGCCCGACCTGGTGGAGGAATGGCTCGACCTGCTCGCGCCCGATGCCGCGGCGCTGGGCTGCGGGGCCGAGCTGGCCCGCGCCCGCGACATCGCCGCCCATGGCAATGCCGCCGACCGCCAGCGCGCGGTGCATGCGGAGGCGCTAGCGGCGGGCGCGTCGCCCGAGGATGCGCTCCGCACGGTGACCGCGCATCTGATCGCCGCCTTCGACGAGGGGCTTTGACACCCGGCCTCCGGGCGGGGTAATTGAACGAGCGTTCGATTAAAGGGGAACGGCCATGGATTTCGCACTCTCCGAGGAAAGCACCGCCATCTTCGACATGGCCCGCGACGTCGGCCAGTCCGAGATCGCGCCCCACGCCCGCGACTGGGAGGCGGCGGGCGACATCCCCAAGGAGCTCTGGCCGAAGCTGGCCGAGCTGGGCTTCGGCGGGCTCTACGTCTCCGAGGAAGCAGGCGGATCCGGCCTGTCCCGGCTCGACGCGACGCTGGTCTTCGAGGCGCTGTCGATGGCCTGCCCGAGCGTCGCGGCCTTCCTGTCGATCCACAACATGTGCGCCAAGATGATCGACGGCTTCGGGTCGGACGATCTGAAGGCGCGCTATCTGCCCCGCGCGCTGACCTGCGAGACGGTGTTCAGCTATTGCCTGACCGAACCCGGCAGCGGGTCGGACGCGGCCGCCCTGAAGACGAAGGCCGTGAAGTCCAACGCCGAGTATCGCCTGACGGGAACGAAGGCGTTCATCTCGGGCGGGGGCTATTCGGATGCCTATGTCGTCATGGCGCGCACCGGCGAGGACGGGCCGCGCGGCATCAGCGCGCTGGTGGTCGAGGACGGGGCCGAGGGGCTGTCCTTCGGCGGGCTCGAGGACAAGATGGGCTGGCGCTCGCAACCGACGCGGGCCGTGCAGTTCGACGACTGCGCGACCCCGCTGGGCAACCTTCTGGGCGAGGAGGGGCGCGGCTTTCGCTACGCCATGGCCGGGCTGGATGGCGGGCGGCTGAACATCGCGGCCTGCTCGCTGGGCGCGGCCCAGCAGGCGCTGGACCAGACCGTCGCCTACATGCGCGAGCGCAAGGCGTTCGGCGCCAGCCTGACCGAGTTCCAGGCGCTCCAGTTCCGCCTTGCCGACATGGAAATCGAGCTTCAGGCGTCGCGCATCTTCCTGCGGCAGGCGGCCTGGAAGCTGGATAACGGTGCGCCGGATGCCACGAAATACTGCGCCATGGCCAAGAAGATGGTTACCGAGGCCGGCAGCCGGATCGTCGATCAATGCCTGCAGCTTCATGGCGGCTACGGCTATCTCGCCGATTACGGGATCGAGAAGCTGGTGCGCGACCTGCGGGTGCACCAGATCCTCGAAGGCACCAACGAGATCATGCGGATGATCGTCGCCCGCGACATGCTGGCGACGTGACGGACCGCGTTCGAATCGACTGCGTCGATCCGACCGGCTGGGGGCTCCGCCCCCAGACCCCCGAGGTGTTTTCGGCCAAAGGAGGAGCGCGGCCCGGCGCGCTGACAGGACCGGAGCAGGCCTCCCGATGAGCGAGATCAATATCCGCATCGAAAGACGAGCCGGTCGGATCACGCTCGACCGACCCGACGTGCTCAACGCGCTGTCCTGGAACATGTGCCTCGCGATCGAGGCGGCGCTTGATGAGTGGCGGACGCTGGACGACGTGGCGCTGGTCGTGATCGACGCGGCGCCGGGGCGGGCCTTCTGCGCGGGCGGCGACATCCTCGAGATGCACCGCGCGGGCACCGAGGGGCGCTACGAGTACGGTCAGCGGTTCTGGGCGGACGAATACCGCATGAATGCGAAACTGTTCCACTTTCCGAAGCCCGTCGTGACCTTCCTTCACGGCTTCACAATGGGTGGCGGCGTCGGCGTCGGGTGCCATGCCTCGCACCGGGTCGTCGATGCGACCTCGCGGATCGCGATGCCCGAATGCGGGATCGGGCTGGTGCCGGATGTGGGCGGCTCGCTTCTGCTGGCGCGGGCGCCGGGGCGGCTGGGCGAGTATCTCGGGGCGACCGGCGCGCGGATGGGACCGGGCGACGCGATCCACGCGGGGTTCGCGGATTATTTCGTGGCGGAGGGCTGGGACGCCCTGAAGGCCGCGCTCTGTGAGACGGGCGATCCAGGCGCGGTCGACGCGGCGGCGGGCGAGGTGCCGGACGCACCGCTGGCAGACGCCCAGCCCGAGATCGAGAGGCTCTTCGCGGGCGAGACTCTCGCCGATATCTGGCGCGGGCTTCAGGGCGTCGACACGCCATTGGCCGAGGACGCCCGCGCGGCCCTGTCGCGCAACGCGCCGCTTTCGATGGCCTGCGCGATCGAGATGCTGCACCGGCTGGGCGACGACCCGACGATCGAGGCGGCGCTGGGCATGGAATACCGCTTCACCTTCCGCGCCCTGGAGCATTCGGATTTCGTCGAGGGCATCCGGGCGCAGATCGTCGACAAGGACCGCGCGCCGCGCTGGTCCCACCCCGGCCCCGACGCGGTGCCGACGCTCGCGGTATCGCGGATGCTGCAACCCCTCGGGGCCGACGCCCTGACGCTGGAGGAGACGACATGAAGATCGCGTTCATCGGATTGGGCAACATGGGCGCGCCCATGGCCCGCAACCTCGCCGCTGCAGGGCACGAAGTCACCGGCTTCGACACCGCCGCCGCCCCGCCCGAGGGCGTCGCGATGGCCGCAAGCGCCGCCGAGGCCGCAGCAGGCGCCGAAGTCGTGATCACCATGCTGCCCAATGGCGAGATCCTGCGCGCGGTGGCGGGCGACGTGATCCCGGCGATGGCCGACGGCGCGGTGCTGCTCGACTGCTCGACCGTCGACGTGGCCTCGGCCCGCGCGGTGGCCGAGATGGCCGAAGCGCGCGGGCACGGGTCGCTCGACGCGCCGGTCTCGGGCGGGATCGGCGGCGCGGATGCCGGGACGCTGACCTTCATGGTGGGGGGCTCGGACGCGGCGCTGGCGGCGGCGGCCCCTCTGCTCGATATCATGGGCGCGCGCACCGTGCATTGCGGCCCCGCGGGCAACGGGCAGGCGGCGAAGATCTGCAACAACATGATCCTCGGCGCCACGATGGTCGCAACCTGCGAGGCCTTCGCGCTGGCCGACAAGCTGGGGCTGGACCGGCAGGCGATGTTCGACGTGGTATCGACGTCGTCGGGTCAAAGCTGGTCGATGAACACCTATTGCCCGGCGCCGGGCGTCGGCCCGACCTCGCCCGCCGATAACGGCTATGCGCCGGGATTCGCGGCCGACCTGATGCTGAAGGACCTTCGCCTGAGCCAGGAGGCCGCCGAAGCCGTGGGCGCGCCGACGCCCATGGGACAGGCGGCGACGGCGGAATACGAAGCCTTCGTCGAGGCCGAGGACGGCCGGGGGCGGGACTTCAGCGCAATGCTGCCGCGATTCTCGGGGAAGGCGCGGGGCTGAGCCACATCAGGCCGGCCCGCAAACCAAAAAGCCGGCCCCGAGGGGCCGGCTTTCGGACAAGCGGTGGCGCGGTTGACGGGGCTCGAACCCGCGACCCCCGGCGTGACAGGCCGGTACTCTAACCAACTGAGCTACAACCGCCCGCTTGCACACCGTTTCCGGCGTGTTGCGGGGTCTATTGCGGCCCCGACATGCCGTCAAGCCGGTCCGACGGAATTCTTCACCAGCGGTGGGATCGCCTCGGCCAGAAGGTCGAACACGGCCCGGATGCGCGCGCTGGTCCGAAGCTCCCGCGCGGCACAGAGCCAGATCGGGAACGGAAAGAGCGGCGGGTCGGGCAGGATCGGGACAAGCCGCGGATCCGCCGCACCGGCGGTGATCGGCCCGAACCCGATCCCGAGCCCCGCGCAAACGAAATGCCAGTGCACGAGATGGCTCGACCCGGTCGAAAGCATGAAATTGCGGTCGCCGACCGTGAAGCCCGTGCTTTCCAGCGCGCCCAGGAGGGGTCCGTTCTCGGAAAGGCCGAGAAACTGCGCCGCGCCGAAATCGGCGGGACCTTTCACGGGGCCGAGCGTCGCGAGATAGGCAGGCGTGGCCCAGAGCGTCGCGGTGTCGGTGCAGAGCCTTCGCGCGATCAGGTCGGGATCGCTCGGCTCGGCGTTACGGATAGCGATATCGGCCTCGCGGCGGCGCAGGTCGGCGAGGTCGTTGGTGACCACAACGTCGACGCGCAACTCAGGGTGGCGGGTGCGCAAGAGGCCGATGACGCGCGGCATGACGAGCGCGGCGTAGAGCTCCGAGACGGTGATGCGGATCGACCCCTCGATCGTCTGGGACTGGCCGGACGCGGTCAACGAGACGCGCGCGGCTGCCTCGCCCATGGCGCGGACCTGTTCGGCCAGCGCCACGCCGGACGGCGTGAGGATCAACCGCTTGCCGACCCGGTCGAAGAGGCGCACGCCAAGCTCTGCCTCGAGCGCGGAAACCTGCCGCCCGATGGTCGGCTGGGTCTGGCGCAGCGCACGGGCCGCCGCCGAGAGCGACCCGCGTTCGACGGTCGCGAGAAAGGCGCGCACGTGGTTCCAGTCGAAGGCGACGGCATCCCAGTTCATGCATCCATGCATATCAGAAGAGCGAATTCTTCCAATCGAGAAGCATCGATGCATGACGTATTTCGGCGCATCACCTGAAAGGAGCCCGTATGACCGCCACGACCCCCACCGCGTTCTGGAACCGTATCGCGCCCGGATATGCCCTGAAACCCATTGCCGACCCCGATGCATACGAGGCGACGCTGGCGCGCACTCTGGCCTATCTCCACACCGATGACATGGTGATCGAACTGGGCGCCGGGACGGGCGGCACCGCGTTGCGGCTGGCGGGCGCCGTCCGATCCTACTGGGCCACCGATATCGCGCCCGCCATGATCGAGATCGCCCGCGAGCGCGTGTGGGACGCGTCGCCCAGCAACGTCACGCTCGGGGTCGAAGAACCCGGATCGGACGCGTTCCTCGGCGTGTCCGTCGATGCGGTGCTGGCGTTCAACCTCTTTCACCTGCTGCCCGACCCCGAGGCGGGTCTGGCGCATGTCGCCCGCATGGTGCGGCCCGGAGGCACGTTCATCTCGAAGACGCCTTGCCTGGCCGGGCTCGGCTGGCGGACGCCGGTCTACCGCACGATGATCGCGGCGATGCGCCTGTTCGGCGCCGCCCCGTCGGTGACCTTCATGGACGTTCGCGCGTGGCACCGGATGATCCGGCGGGCCGGGTTCGAGATCGTGGAGGCGGGCGACTACCCGGCGGCGCCGCCCAACCGGTTCGTGGTGGCGCGGCGGATCCTGTGACCCGCCGCCCTCCGCCGCCTCAGGCGGGGCGCGCCGGGTCCAGTTCGACGGACCACAGCTCGACATCTTCCACGTCCATAAGGCGCACGGTCATCACGCCGGTATCGGCGGCGATATCGACCAGCCCGAAGAACTGAAGGCCCATCGAGGGCGGCAGGTTCCGGCCCTGCGCCTCGGACGGATGACGCGCGAAGCGCACCTCGGGCCCGAACGTATCGTCATAGGTCGAGGGGCCGAACGTCCCGGCGTGAAGCGGGCCGGACACGAACTCCCAGAACGGCTCGAAGTCCTGGAACTGGGCGCGTTCGGGGCTGTAGTGGTGCGCGGCGGTGTAGTGGACATCCGCAGTCAGCCAGACGGTGTTGGCGATGCCGCCATGCTTGATAAAGGACAGCACCTGGGCGATGTCCTGCTCGCGGCCCAGGGGCGGGCCATCGCCATTGGCCCCGTTTTCCATCGCCGCATCGCCGTCGCGCACCATCATCCCGATCGGCATGTCGGAGGCGATCACCTTCCAGAGCGCGTTCGAACTGGCCAGCTCGCGCTTGAGCCAGGCCAGTTGCTCCGCCCCGAGGAACGGCGCGCCATCGGCCTCGGTATTGGCGGTGTTCGGGCCGCGATAGGTCCGCAGATCGAGAAAGAAGATGTCCAGCATCGGCCCGTAGGCGACCTTGCGATAGATGCGGTTCGGCTCCTCCTGCGACTGCCGCGTGGGCATCATCTCGTGGAAGGCGCGGGCGGCGCGGGCCGCCAGCAGATCGGCCGATTTCACGCTGTATCGGTCATCGGCCGCGAGGTCTTCGGACGGATACCAGTTGTTGGTGACCTCGTGGTCGTCCCATTGCGCCAGCACGGGGACCGCGGCGTTGAACGCGCGCACGTTGTCGTCCATCAGGTTGTAGAGATACTGGCCCCGGAACTCGTCGAGCGTCTCGGCCACCTTCGCCTTCGCGTCGATCATCACGTTGGTCCAGACCGTCCCGTCGGCCAGCTCCACCGTCGGCTGGAGCGGGCCATCGGCATAGATCGTGTCGCCGGAATGGATCATGAAATCGGGCTGGTGCCGGGCCATGGTGGCGTATGTCTTCATGCCGCCGCGATCCGTGTCGATGCCCCAGCCCTGCCCCGCGGTGTCGCCCGACCAGACGAAGCGGATGTCGCGAGCCGCATGGGGCGCGGTGCGGAAACGGCCGACCACCGGCTCGGAGGCGGCGTTCAGGTCGACGAGATCGAGCATCGTGACCCGGTAGTGAATGTCCTGGTCCGACGGCAGCCCGGTCAGCGCCAGCTTGCCCGAAAGATCGGTCGGCGCTCCGAGGTCGAGAGGCTGCACCCGGTGCGCGTCGGTGAAATCGTCGGTGGTGGCCCATTCGACGACCATCCGCGCCTCGCGGTCGGCGCGCGACCAGATCACCGCGCCGTCATGGGCGATATCGCCCGACTGCACGCCATGGGTGACGATCGGGCGTCCGGCGGCGCGCACGAGCGACGGCATGGCGAGAACGGATGTGGTGGCGAGCGCGCCCTGCAAGGCGGTGCGTCGGGTCAGCTTCAGCGTCATGTCGAAGGCTCCTGTGGCAGATGGGGTGCCGACAGCGTGGGGGCGCTTCGTAACGCCTCCGCTTCGTGTCCATGACGCTTACGCGAAGGTTTGGTGACGGGCGGCGAACCGCCCGTCGTCGTCTCAGCGGTCCGGCAGCGGGATATGCTCCGCATCGTCGCCGGGCGGCAGCTGGAAGCGGCCATGGGCCCAGTCGCCCGCGCGCCACGCCTCCTTGGCGGCGTCGATCCGGTCCTTCGACGAGGCCACGAAATTCCACCAGATATGGCGGGGTCCGTCCATCGTGTCGCCGCCGAGCAGGAGAAGCCGCGCCCCGCTTTCACCCGCGGTCACCGAGATCGCGTCGCCCGGCCGGAAGACCAGCATCCGGCCCCGCTCGTAGGTCTCGCCCGCGACCGTGATCGCGCCGTCCATGACATAGACGCCCCGGTCCTCGTGATCGTCGGGCAGCGGGATCGCGGCCCCGGCCTCCAGCAGCGCGTCGGCATAGAACATCCGGCTGGGCGTATCGGCGGGAGCCTGTTCGCCGTAGGCGTCCCCGAGGATGACGCGCACCCGCTTGCCCTCGCCCTCGAGCATGGGAAGCTCGGCCTTGGTCACGTGCTTGAAGTCCGCCGCGTCGTCCTCGTGATCCTTCGGCAGGGCCATCCAGGTCTGGATGCCCGACAGCCGCACCGTCTCGTCGCGATAGGGGCCGTCCATCCGCTCGGAATGGGTGATCCCGAGGCCCGCCGTCATCAGGTTCACCGCGCCGGGCTCGATCCACTGGTCGGTCCCGAGGCTGTCGCGGTGGTGGATCTTGCCCTCGAAGAGATAGGTCACCGTGCTCAGGCCGATATGGGGATGCGGGCGGACGTCGATGCCGTCACCGGTCAGGAACTCCGCGGGGCCCATCTCGTCGAAGAAGATGAACGGCCCGACCATCTGGCGGCGGGGGGCGGGCAGTGCGCGGCGCACCTCGAAGCCGCCCAGATCGCGGGCGCGGGGAACGATGACGGTCTCGATGGCGTCGACCTCGTCGCCGATGGGGCAATGGGGGTCGAGTGCGGGATTCCAGGACATCGGCTGACTCTCCTTCTGCGATGCCCCATCAATACGGCGCCCGGCGATGGTGTCGACCGGCGGCGGCGCAGGGCATCTGTGCGCGTCAGCCCCCGACCTCGTCCCCCGTCGTCTGACCGACATAGAGCGTCAGGTCGCCCGCGCCGGGATGGCCGTCCCCCTGGACGAAGGATCCCCGGTTCCGCGCCGCGCTGGTATTGGCGTCGCCGACCGTGCCCGCATTGCCGCCGGCCAGCGTGGTCCCCGAGAAGGACGACTGCGAGACGACCTCGCCGTTGATGTAGAGCGCGAGCCCCGTCGAGGCGTCGAGCGACCCCTCGATGCTGTAGGTGCCGTCTTCCACCGTCCAGAGCGCTTCGCCCCGGTCCGACGCCTCGCCGAAGCCGTTGCCCCTGCCGCCCTGAAGGTAGAGCACGCCCTCGTGCTGGTAGAGGATCGTGCCGGTCCCGGTGCCGCCCGCCTCGAAGAGGATACCCGAATCCCCCGCCGACAGCGTCGCGTCCATCTGGAACGAGAACGCGGTCTCGTTCCTGAGGTCCGAGAAGGTGTCACCGGCAGCGTGGGTCGCGGTCGCCGTCATCGCCTCGGTGACGTTGGCGAAGATCGCGGCGAAGGACGTCTGGATGATGTCATTGCCCTGAAGCGTCGCGTCGATATCCCCCGACACGTCCTGGACGCCGCGCGAGACGACGGATGAGACGGCGAGACCGAGGCCGACCAGCGCGGCGGTCAGGACGACCCAGTCCACCGTGACGGCGCCGTCCTCTGCGGAAGTGAATGTCGGGCTCATGGGTCGGCCTCGTGAAACGGTAAAACAAGTTGTCGGGGATCGAACCTGACCCAGAAATCCGCCACGCGAAGGGAGCGAAGGGGGCGATCCTGTGACCCTCGCCGGGCCGATCGGACGGTGCTAGACCGCGAGGACCGGAGATCGGGGAGGACGGATATGGGTGAGACGGCGATCGTGACGGGGGCCGCGCGGGGCATCGGGCTGGCGACGACGAAGCTGTTCCTCGCCGAAGGACGGCGCGTGGTCATGGTCGACAACGATGCCGAGGAATTGGCGCGCGCCGCCGCGGATCTGGAGGGCGCGACCGCCCGGCCCTGCGACGTCTCCGACCCGGAAGCGGTGGCGGCCTTGGCGGCCGAGCTCGACGGCACGGGGATCGACGCGCTCGTGAACAATGCGGGCCTCGCGGATTTCGGGCCCATCGAGGAGACGGACTTCACCCGCTGGCGCGCGGTGATGGCGACCAATCTCGACGGCGTCTTCCTGATGAGCCAGGCGTTCACCCCCGCCCTGAAGACCACGCGCGGCGCCATCGTGAACATCGCCAGCATCTCGGCGCTGCGGGCCTCGACGCTGCGGGTGGCTTACGGGACGTCTAAGGCCGGGGTCGCGCACCTGACGCAGCAGCAGGCGGTCGAGCTGGGCGAATACGGCATCCGGGTGAACTGCGTCTGCCCCGGCCCGGTGCGCACCAAGCTGGCCATGGCCGTCCACACGCAGGACATCATCGACGCCTATCACGATGCGATCCCGCTGAACCGCTACGGGCGCGAGTCCGAGATCGCCGAGGCCATCGCGTGGCTCTGCTCGGAGAAGGCGAGTTTCGTGACGGGGCAGCGGCTTGCCGTCGATGGCGGGTTCGAGGCGACGGTGATCGGTCTTCCGGCGCTGCGCGGCTAGGTCGGGGCGCCCGCGAGCCAGAGGATCGCCGCCGCCAGAAGGGCCAGCGCCATCAGCACGTGATGCGGCCGACGGACGTTGCGATAGAGCGCGAATCCCAACTCCTTGCGCCACACCGGCAGGTTCCGGAGCCAGATGCGCTGCGGCCAGCCCGCATCGGCATCGACCTCGGGGCGGTCCGCATCGAGCGCGGCCTGGAAGGACGACGAGATGCGCGGCCCGTCATAGGGCGCGCCCGCGGCCATCAGCTCCTCCAGCGCGGTCAGCCGGATGCGATGGATCGCCTGATAGCGCTTCCACCGCGCCTCGGTCGCCCAGAAGATTGCGCTCGACGTGGCCGCCAGCAGGCAGAGCGACGGCAGGTCGCGATAGGCCGCCGCCGCGATGAGGGCGGCGCTGACGGTGATGCTCCAGCTCTTGATGCCGTGGGTTAGCGTGTCAAAGCGTCCGACCTCGGATTGCAGCGCGTAGTACTCGGCCTCGGGGTCGAGCGTGTAGGTCGCATCCCTCGCCTTCTCCGCGTCCACATGGTCCTCCGGGGTTGCCGCCGGACCGACGCTAGCGCCCCCGCGGCGGCGGACCAAGGGCGAGGCGCCCCGCCCCGCGGCCCGCGTCAGGCCGCGGAATCGTCCGCCCCCGCGCCCTCGGCCAGCCGCAGCAGGCGATCGGCCATCAGGATGAGGCCCGGTGCCTGCCGATGCTCGCCCGAGCGCGCCACTTCGAAGGCCGCCATCTCGACCGCGCGGGCCGCGACCGTCAGCGATCCCGCCGCACGCTCTTCGAGCGGCAGGCGGTCGATCGCCAGCGCCACCCATTCGGCGATGTCGCCGGCGGTATCGGGTGCGAACTTGTCCATGCGGGCCTCCGGGCGCGATCACTCGTAACCCACCGCAGATGGATGCGCGCTGCCCTCAGGTCACGTCCCGCGATTGCGTGACGGGCATCCGGCGGTCGAGTACGATCAGCCCCGCGCCCAACCCGCGCAGCACGGCGGTGGTGCGGTCGCCGACCTCGAGCTTCTGGAAGATCCGCCGGACCAGCGTGTCGACCGTATGGCGCGAGACCCCCAGGATCTCGGCCATGACCGAATTCGACTTGCCCCGCGCGATCCAGGACAGGATCTCGGTCTCGCGGGGCGACAGCTCGCGATGCGACAGCGGCCGGGTCTCGTCGAGTTCGCAATAGCGCAGATGCGCAAGCTGCACCGCCGATTTCAGCTCGAAGATTTGCGCCTCGTTGAGCTCGGGCCGGGGTCCGCCGAAGCCCAGGCCGACATAGGCCGACCGCATCCGGGGGCCATAGACCTGCATCGCCAGCCCATCGCCCAGATGCGCCGTCTCGAGCTCGCGGACGAAGGCACGTTCCTCGGGGGTCAGCCGGACGAGGGTTTCCAGCTCGCTCCAGAAGAAGGGCTTGGTGCGACGCGCGGCCAGCGCCGGGATGGGATCGATATCCGCGAGATCGTTCTCGATGTAATGCGCCACCCAATCCTCGGGGAAGCCTTCGGCCCGGACGAGCGGCGCGCGCCCACCCGTCGGGTCGAGGAAATGGTAGCTCATCCGCACGATGCCCCGCGCCCGCAGGAACTTACGGGCCATCCGCCAGAGCGTCAGGCCATCGGGCGCATCGGTCACATCGATCGAATAGGTCGTGAGGTTGTCGTCGGGCATGATCGGACCCCGCCGGGCCGAAGCGACCCTGCGCCATTGGTGACAGCCAAACCGGGGCGGGGCAAATGCTATAGTGACCTAGCGTCACTGCGCGCGCGGGCGATGCGCAGCCTGACAAGGGCCGCGGGTGATCCCCGGAGAGCACAGGACTGGCGGCGGCGCGCCGGACGATGCATCTCGCGCCCGCGTCACTGGGCAGATCGCGGCCATGGAACAGGGCGCGGCCTCAAGGAAACGGTGGTGGGTGGTGAGGGGCTCGAACCCCCGACATCCTCGGTGTAAACGAGACGCTCTACCAACTGAGCTAACCACCCGCAGGCGCGGATCTAGACCGAGGCGCGCAGGCCCGCAAGCGTCAGGTCAGCACGGTCTCGCGGCCTGCGGCGATGCGGATGACCACGCCCTGCGGGTCGTCGATCCGGTCCCAGTCGGGGATGCCTCGCCCCGCAAGCCGCGCGCGGAGCGCGATGGCCACGACGCCGTGGGTCACGAGGATCGTCGGCCCCCGCCCCCGCAGATCGTCCAGAAGCGCCGTCACCCGCCGCACCAGCGCGTCCGGCGGTTCCGCGGCCGGGGCCCCGAATTTCCACAGGACCCCCGCACCGCCGCCGACGTCTCGCGCAAGACGGCCCTGCCACGCGCCCATATCGATCTCGGCCAGGCGCGCGTCCTCTGACGCGTCCAGCCCCGCCAGCCGTGCCGTCGCGACGGCACGCCCGCGCGGGCTGACCCGTGCTGCGCTGCCGGACGGTGCCGCGCGGCGCAGGATCGCGCCCTGCCGCGCCGCCTGCACATGGCCAAGCGCCGTCAGTTCGGAATCGAGTGTGCCCTGCATGCGCCCGGCGACATTCCACGCGGTCTGGCCATGTCGCAGGATGTAGAGGGGCGGCAGATCGGCCATCGGCACCCCGCACGGGACGCGGCGGCGTCGCATCCGAGGGGCTGGTGACGCGGCCGGGAATGGTGGGTGATGAGGGATTTGAACCCCCGACATCTTCGATGTGAACGAAGCGCTCTACCACTGAGCTAATCACCCGTCCGGCGGCGGTTTAGCCGGGGTTCGGGGGGCCTGCAAGGGTCTTGGGATACCGCGCCGTTCGGTCGGCATTCCGCCGGATTTCCGCGCTTCGGCCACAAACACGTCCGATTGTTCCTGCAATGGCAACGGTAACCCAGTCCATCCGAGGCCGAACCGATGACCGACGCGACCCAGCCCGCCCCGCTTTCCCGACCCGGCACCCGGCGCGTTCCGATTGCCGCGATCTTCACGCTGACGATCTTCCTCAGCGCCAGCCTCCTGTTTCTCGTGCAGCCGCTCTTCGCCAAGCTCGTCCTTCCGCTTCTCGGCGGCGCACCGGCGGTCTGGACCACGGCCATGCTGTTCTTCCAGACGGTGCTGATCGGCGGCTATCTCTATGCCCATCTCCTCGTCCGCTACGTGCCGCAGCGCGGCCAGATCGCGATCCATCTGGGAGTCTGGGCGCTAGCGCTGACATTCTTGCCGCTGGCCGTGCCGGCAGGCTGGACGCCCGAGCCGGGCGGGTCCTTGCCATGGCAAACGCTGATGCTCTTTGCCGCCGGTGTCGGCGTGCCCTTCGCGATGCTCTCGGCCAACGCGCCGCTCATCCAGGCGTGGTACGCGCGCACCGACGGGCCATCGTCGCAGGACCCGTATTTCCTCTATGCGGCGTCGAATTCCGGCTCGCTCATCTCGCTCCTGGCCTTCCCGCTCCTCGCCGAACCGTTTCTCGGCGGGTCCGCGACCGGCCTCGTCTGGGCCGTGGGCTTCGTCGCACTGGGCGGCATGGTGCTCGTCTCGGGGCTGAGCGCGCGGCGCGGACCCGTTTCCGCCGTCACGGCCGGAGCCGCCGCCCCTGCCGCGCCGATCGACCTCAAGCGGGTCGCGCTGTGGCTGGGCCTCGCCTTCGTACCCTCCTCGACCATGCTGGTCGTAACGACGAAGATTAGCATCGACCTCGGGTCGATGCCGCTGGTCTGGGCCGTGCCGCTGTCGCTCTACATCCTGACCTTCGTTCTGACCTTTACGAACCGGCCGCTGATCTCGGACCGGGCCATCGACGCGCTCTTTGTGGTGGGACTGGCGATCGTGGTGTTCCTGACCAACCGCCTGATGGTCCAGAGCTTCTCGCCCGCAGGTGCGGCGCTTCTCTGCCTCGGCCTCTTCTTCGTGGCGCTGAAGGGCCACCGCGCGCTTTACCTCGCACGCCCCGAGGCAGCGCGGCTGACGGTGTTCTACGTGGTCATGTCCGTGGGCGGCGCGCTGGGCGGGCTTTTCAACTCGCTGCTCGCACCCGCCGTGTTCGACACGCTGCTGGAGATCCCGCTGACCGTGGTCGCGGCCTCGCTCCTGGTGCTGGGCGGGCCGATCGCGCGCATCCCGCGCGCCGCCGCCTGGGGCCTCGCGGTCGCGACCGTTGCGATCGTGCTCGCCACGTCCGGGGCCGATCTGGGCCTTGGCGGTCGGGCGCTGGACGTCGTGCTGGCGGCGACGGTCTTCTCCGGCCTCTGGATCGGGCGGCGCCTTCCGCTGGCCATCCCGGTCACGGTCGCGGCGCTGGCCGTCGGCACGGCGATCATCGGCAACGGCAGCCCGCCGCTTCTGCAGGACCGCAGCTTCTTCGGGGCCCATGTCGTGCGCGATGCCTCGGGCCTGCGGCTCTATACGAACGGGACGACGATCCACGGGATGCAATGGACCGGCGACGAAGGACGCCTGATCCCCCGCTCCTACTATCATCCGCGCAGCCCGATGGCCGAGATGGTCACCGACCCCGCCCTGCCGGCGGATGCGCGGATCGGGGTGGTCGGCCTCGGGATCGGTGCGCTGGCCTGCTATGCGCAGCCGGGCCAGGCGTGGGATTTCTACGAGATCGACGCTGAGGTCATCCGCATCGCGACGGATCGCTCGCTCTTCACCTTCGTGCCCGATTGCGCGCCCGAGGCTCCGATCCACCTGGGCGACGCGCGGCTCGTGCTCGAAGGACAGGACATGGCGTTCGACGTGCTCGTGCTCGACGCCTACAGCTCGGACTCGGTGCCGGTCCACTTGCTGACTGCCGAGGCGATGGCGATCTATCTCGACCGTCTCGCGCCCGAGGGCCGTCTCGTGTTCCACATCTCCAACCGCTATTACGACCTCCTGCCGCCGCTCAGCCGGCTGGCGCGGGATGCGGGCCTGACCGTCGCCTACCGCGAGGCCGAGGTCGATCCGGACGTCGATGTCGCCGGGGCGAATGGCAGCCAGGTGGCCGTCATGTCGCGCAGCGCCGCGTCCATCGCCGCGCTGACGGATCGCGAGGGCTGGGACGCGATCCCTGCAGCCGAAGGCACGGCCTGGACCGACGATCACGCCAACCTGATCGGGGCCATCGCCCGCTGACGACGGCGATCGGCCGCGCGAAGGCACAGTTTTCGGCCGGATCGGGCGAATTCTCCGCAAGGGCTTTTCCGACAATGGGAATTGGGCAATTCTGTGGCAAGAGCGCCGAATCAGCAGAAATTGCCCGTCCGCCCCATTGGAACAGCCCGGAGATAGCAGCATGAGATCCATCCTGACCGCCGCCGCGATCGCGACGATGCTTGCGACGCCCTCCGTTGCGGGCAACCTCGCCCCCGCCCCGGTCGACCCGGTCGTGATCGTCGAGGATACGAGCTCCAGTTCGCAGGCGATCCTGGTGAACGTCCTGACGATCATCCTGTTCGCCGCAATGCTCGACTGAACCGCCGACCTCGCCCGCGCGGCGTGGACGGACGAAAAGGGGCGCGACCTGCCGGTCGCGCCCCTTCGTTGTTCAGGTCAGGCGCATCGCCTCAATGGGCGGTCGCCCCCGGTCCGGTCTGGGCCGCCCGCGCGGCGAGCGCCGCGGCCTCTTCGGCGGCCTCGTCCCAATCCACCGGCTCCGGCGTCTCGGTCAGCGCGAGCTTGAGCACTTCGGATACGTGGCCCACGGGCACGATCTCGAGCCCGTCCTTCACGCTATCGGGCAGCTCGACAAGGTCCTTCTCGTTCTCCTTGGGGATCAGGACGGTCGTGATCCCGCCGCGGAGCGCCGCGAGCAGCTTCTCCTTGAGGCCGCCGATGGGCATGGCATTGCCGCGCAGCGACACCTCGCCCGTCATGGCGATGTCGCGCCGCACCGGGATCTGCGTCAGCGACGACACGATCGAGGTCACCATGGCCAGACCCGCGCTGGGCCCGTCCTTGGGCGTCGCGCCGTCAGGCACGTGGACGTGGATGTCCATCGTGTCGAACTTGGGCGGCTTGACCCCGATCTCGGGCGCGATCGAACGGACGTAGCTGGACGCCGCGTCGATCGATTCCTTCATCACGTCGCCCAGCTTGCCGGTGGTCTTCATCCGACCCTTGCCCGGCAGGCGCAGCGCCTCGATCTGGAGCAAGTCCCCGCCCACGGACGTATAGGCCAGCCCGGTGACGACACCGATCTGATCCTCCGCCTCGGCCAGGCCGTAGCGGTACTTCTTGACCCCGAGATAGTCGTCGAGATTGTCCGTCGTGACCGTGATCGACTTCTCGCCCCGACCGACGATCTTGGTGACCGCCTTCCGCGCCAGCTTGGCGATCTCCCGCTCGAGGTTCCGCACGCCCGCCTCGCGGGTATAGGTGCGCACCATCTCCTGCAGGGCCTCGTCGGTGACTTCGAACTCGCCCTTGCGCAGGCCGTGGTTCTTGACCTGCTTTGCCACGAGGTGACGCTTGGCGATCTCGACCTTCTCTTCCTCAGTGTAGCCGGCCAGCGGGATGATCTCCATCCGGTCCATCAGCGGGCCCGGCATGTTGTAGGAGTTCGACGTGGTCAGGAACATCACGTTCGAGAGGTCGTATTCCACCTCCAGGTAGTGATCCACGAAGGTGCCGTTCTGCTCGGGGTCGAGGACCTCGAGCATGGCCGACGCCGGATCGCCCCGGAAATCCTGGCCCATCTTGTCAATTTCATCGAGCAGGATCAGCGGGTTCGTGGTTTTGGCCTTCTTCAGCGCTTGGATGATCTTGCCCGGCATGGAGCCGATATAGGTCCGGCGGTGGCCACGGATCTCGGATTCGTCGCGCACGCCGCCCAGCGAGATGCGGATGAACTCGCGCCCCGTGGCCTTGGCGACCGACTTGCCGAGCGACGTCTTGCCGACGCCCGGCGGGCCGACGAGGCACAGGATCGGGCCGCGCAGCTTGGTCGAACGGGCCTGGACGGCGAGGTACTCGACGATCCGCTCCTTGACCTTCTCGAGGCCGTAGTGATCGCGGTCGAGCACGTCCTGCGCCTTGACGATGTCCTTCTTGACGCGGGACTTCTTGCCCCACGGGATCGACAGCATCCAGTCGAGGTAATTGCGCACGACGGTCGCCTCGGCGGACATCGGGCTCATGTTGCGGAGCTTCTTCAGCTCACCCTCGGCCTTCTCGCGCGCTTCCTTCGAGAGCTTCGTCGCGGCGATCCGCTCCTCCAGCTCGGCGACCTCGTTCTGGCCGTCCTCACCGTCGCCCAGCTCCTTCTGGATCGCCTTCATCTGTTCGTTGAGATAGTACTCGCGCTGCGTCCGCTCCATCTGGGACTTCACGCGGGACTTGATGCGCTTCTCGACCTGCAGGACGGACATTTCGCCCTGCATCATGCCGTAGACCTTCTCCAGCCGTTCGCTGACGGTCAGCATCTCCAGAAGCTCCTGCTTCTGGGCGACCTCGATCCCGAGGTGGCCGGACACGAGGTCGACCAGCTTGGCGGCATCCTGGCTCTCGGCCACGGCGCCCATCGCCTCCTCGGGGATGTTCTTCTTGACCTTGGCGTAGCGCTCGAACTCCTCGCCGACGGACCGCATCAGCGCGTCGATCGTGGCGGTGTCGCCCATCTCCTCGGTCAGGCCCTGGGCCTCGGCCTCGAAGAACTCGGCATTCTCGACGAACTTGGTGATCTTCACGCGCCGCCGCCCTTCGACCAGCACCTTCACGGTGCCGTCGGGCAGCTTGAGCAGCTGGAGCACGTTGGCCAGCACGCCGACGCGGTAGATGCCGTCGGCATCGGGCTCGTCGGTGGCGGGATCGATCTGGCTGGACAGCAGGATCTGCTTGTCGTCGGCCATCACCTGTTCGAGGGCGCGCACGCTCTTGTCGCGGCCCACGAAGAGCGGGACGATCATGTGCGGAAACACGACGATGTCGCGCAATGGCAGGACCGGATGGGTCGAGAGAGTCATGTCTGTTCTATCCTTTCGCAAAGGTCCCCGGCCCCGGATCGGCAGCCATGGAGACCTTCCGTCATCGGGTCCAAACGTGGGGACGCCTGGTCTTCGCGTCAATGTCGCGGGTGTTCCCGTCTTGTTTCCCTCACTCTGACCGTGGCCCTGCCAAGGCGCAAGGGGGCCCGGGCGTCAGGGGCATTGACGCCGCGTGACGGCAACAGAACGGCATGACCGGCGATCCGTGCAGCGTCGACGGCGCATGGCGCGCCCGGGAGGGCATCGGGGGCCGTCGCGTCGGGGTCTCGCGAAGGCATGGGTCGGGGGCGCAGGTTCGCCCCCGTGCGCGGTTTCAGCGCTTCTCGAACGTAACGAACCGGAGGATGGAGATCGGCTGGCCATTGGCCTGGATCAGCTCCATCTGGTGCGCGCCATAAGCTTCCTCGGTGCTCAGCACGTAGAGCCAGAGGTCGAATTCACCCACGCCCTCGGGCAGGTTGATCGGGCCCTTGGCCTGCAGGCGCGGCAGATCGCCCGCCTCGCAGTCGAGCGGCATGGTGTTGAGCGGGGCGACCAGCACGTCGCCGGCCGCGAATGTCACCGAGCCGTCGGCGTTGAAGGGCCAGGATTGGCCCTTGTGGAACTGGAGCAGGACGACTTCCGGCAGCGGCGCGCCGTTGATGACGATGCCCTGCCCCGTCTGGCGCGACACGACGATCTCGGTGACGATCTCGTCGGTGAGGTCGGTCTGGACCGAGCCCACGGTCGAGATGCCGTAGCCGTTGGTCATGTCCCAGTCGCCCGTCAGCAGGTCGCCCAGCGTGTCGTCCCAATCGCTTTTGGCGACGTCGCAGAGGTCGAGCCCCTTGGGCGGCAGTCGGTTGTCGAGCGTGTCCTCGATGGCGGTGATCGTGGCGAGGTCGAGATTGGTGAGCTGGGCCGCGGCCGGTTGGGTGGCAACGGCGGCGCCAGCGGCGACGAGGAAGGTCAAGGCACGGAACGGCAGCACGGGCAGGTCCTTTCTGGACGGACTACGAATCAGGTCTGGGACCGACCGTAGGACCGTGCCAGGGCTCGAATGTGGCCAAGCGTGGCCCATTTCGGGTCGGCCGCCGGGAACGTCAGAGGAGCGGGATGTCGCCTTCAGCCCGGTCCGCGTGGAACCGCGCCTGCCAGGACGCGAAGGTGCCGCCCGCGATCGCGTCGCGCATCCCCGTCATCAGGTCCTGATAATAGTGCAGATTGTGCCAGGTCATCAGCATCGAGCCGATGATCTCCTTGGCGCGGCTGACATGATGCAGGTAGGCCCGGCTGTAGCCCCGGCAGGCCGGACAGCCGCATTGTTCGTCCAGCGGGCGCGGATCGTCGGCATGGCGCGCGTTGCGGATGTTGACGACGCCGGTGCGCGTGAAGGCCTGCCCCGTGCGCCCCGACCGAGATGGCAGCACGCAGTCCATCATGTCGACGCCCCGCGCGACCGCGCCGACGATGTCGTCCGGCTTACCGACCCCCATCAGGTAGCGGGGCCGGTCCTCGGGCAATTGATCGGGCGCGTAGTCGAGGCAGGCGAACATCGCCTCCTGCCCCTCGCCCACCGCGAGGCCGCCGATAGCGTAGCCGTCGAAGCCGATATCCCGCAGGGCGGCGGCACTCTCCTCGCGCAGGTCCGGCTCCAGCCCGCCTTGCTGGATCCCGAAGAGCGCATGGCCCGGCCGGTCGCCGAACGCGTCGCGCGAACGCTGAGCCCAGTCCATCGAAAGCCGCATCGAGGCCGCGATGCGGTCGCGGTCGGCGGGGAGCGCGGGGCATTCGTCGAAGGCCATCACGATGTCCGAACCCAGGAGCGCCTGTATCTCCATCGAGCGGGCGGGCGTCAGACGGTGCTTCGAGCCGTCGATATGGCTGCGGAAGGTCACGCCGTCGGGGTCGAGCTTGCGGAGCGCGCCGAGGCTCATGACCTGGAACCCGCCGCTATCCGTCAGGATCGGACGATCCCAGTTCATGAAGCGGTGGAGCCCGCCCAGCGCCGCGATGCGCTCGGCCGTCGGGCGCAGCATCAGGTGATAGGTATTGCCCAGAAGGATATCCGCCCCTGTCTCGCGCACCGAGCCGGGCAGCATCGCCTTTACCGTCGCCGCCGTCCCCACGGGCATGAAGGCGGGCGTGCGGATGTCGCCCCGAGGCGTGCGAATCGTGCCGAGGCGGGCGCGGCCGTCCGTGGCATGCAGATCGAAGGTCAGATGGGTCCGGGTCATCGGCGGCGCCTAGCACGCACCCTGGAGGCCGAAAAGCGGTCCCTCAAACGCGAAACGGCACCGACGGTCTGACGTCGATGCCGTTCGCGGGGGCAAAGGCCCTCGAATAATCAGGAACTTGTAACGAACCGCTGCGTGTCTATCTTGAAGGACTGGAATGGTCAGTCCCCCCGAACGAAGGGGGCGACCCCGGGGAGACTGGAATGCTGATCGACGACGCGCGCCGGATCGAGGCGCTCGATACGCCGCGCGCCGTGTGGGATGCGACCGTGGAGACGCTGGCGACCGAAGGCGTCGGGACCGTCCTTTACCTCATCTCCGACAAGGAGCGCCGTGACGTCCGCGTCATGACGACCGCGCCCGAGATCCATGCCGACGATCAGCCCGAGAAGGATCCGTTCCTCGACCACTGCTGCGACAGCTACGCGATCACCCGCACCGGGGCCGCCTTCATCGACGAGCACGAATATCTCTGCGCGACGGACCGCGCCTTCATCCTGCGCGCGCAGGACCACGGGTTCGTCAGCGGGTTGGGCATACCGACGCGCCTGCAGGGGTCGCTGCATTACGGCGGTTTCAACCTCGGCACCCCGCTGGACCGCGCCGCCTTCGAAGAGGAGATTGCGCCCCGTCAGGAGGAGTTCCGCCTCTTCTGCCTTCTGGTGCATCGCCGGTTCGAGGAGCTGGGCATCCTGACCGCCCCCTGTGGCGTGCTGCCCGCGCCCCTGCCGCCCCGCGCCCGGATGGTGGCCCCCGAAACCGAACGGCTCGCCGCGCTGTCGCCGCGCGAACGCGAGGTGATCTGGCTTCAGTCGCAGGGCCTCCCCCGCAAGGAGGTGGCGCGGCTCTGCGGCATCTCTCCCAACACGGTCGCGGAATACGCCTCCAAGGCCTATCGCAAGCTCGGCGTGCGCAATCGCACGGAAGCGGCCCGTATGGTGTTCGAGGCCTGAACGTTCCGCCTCGCCTCACGAAATTCGCGGCGAGCGCCTGGCATCTGTAACCTCGACCGGCAGACTTGCGCCGATCCCCGGCCATGCGCCGCCATCGCTCGCACGCTGCCGTGATCCATCTTTTGCCCAGCGCGCGGCGGCCTACATGAAGGATCGACGGACCCGCACGGTTCGCCGATTCCGACAACCCGAGAGGCACCCATGCAGACCAAACTCATCCTCCCCGCCCTGGCCCTCGCCTTCGGCGTCCCGGTCGCCGCGACCGCGGGCAACCTCGAGCCCGTGGCCCCGATCGCCACGCCCGTCCCGGCCACCGTGGTGGCGACGCCGGTCTATGACTGGTCGGGCTTCTATATCGGTGGCGCCGCCACCTATGCCGATGTCGATACCAGCGTGGCCGGTATCGGCGGCGATGGCGCGCTGGCCGGTCTCCGGTTGGGCTTCGACTACGATTTCGGCTCCTACGTTCTGGGTGCCCGCCTCGACTACGACGGCGGCAGCATCGACCTGGGCGGCGGTAACGAGATCGAAAGCATCACCCGCCTCGGCGTTCGGGCGGGTCTCGATAGCGGTCGGAACCTCTATTACGGCATTCTCGGCTATGCCGACGCCGACACTAACCTCCTCGGCTCCGGCGACGGTGCCTTCGGCGGTCTGGGTTACGAGGTCTTCGTGACCGACGCGATCACGATCGGCACCGAGGTGCTCTATCACGATCTCGACGGGTTCACCGGCGGCGCCGATGCCGACGCGACCACGGCGTCCCTTTCGGTCAACTGGCGGTTCTGACGACCGCGGACCGGGCGGCCTTTACCCCGCCCGGTCCAATCCCTATTGTTTCGGTCGACAACTCGCTCCGGAGCAGACATGACCGCCGAGACGCCCGAACGCCTGGAAGGCGCGCCCCTGATCGCGCCCTCGACCACGGACCATCCGCTGCACGAGGCGGTGGTCGATGCGTGCCGCTCGGTCTTCGATCCCGAGATCCCGGTGAACATCTTCGATCTCGGGCTGGTTTACACCATCGACATCAACGCCGAGAACGAGACGAAGGTCATCATGACGCTGACCGCGCCCGGCTGTCCCGTGGCGGGCGAGATGCCCGGCTGGGTCGCCGATGCCGTCTCCTCGGTGCCGGGGGTCAAGACGGTCGATGTCGACCTGACCTGGGAGCCGCCTTGGGGCATGGAGATGATGTCCGACGAAGCCCGGCTGGAGCTCGGCTTCATGTGATTGCCATGCGCCCGGTGTCACACCAGGCGCAGCGCCCGTCCGACCGCGAACCAACGCCGCAGCCGCTTGCGCCGCTGCAACCGCATTTTCATTTCCGAGAATAGCGCCTGTTCCGCCGCATAGCCCGTCGCGGGCTGGCGTACAGCGCCGCGCATCACGTCCGTGCTGTGTATGGTGTATCCGTTGAGTTCCTGCATGGTCGATCCTCCGTCTGGATGGTCCGGATCTAGACGATGAGGCGGGACTTGTTCAGCCGCCAGGACCGAGCCTAGACTTCCATCCATGAAAGGCGCCGCCGCAGACTGGTCCGATCTCGCCCTCTTCTCCGCCGTGGCGCGGGCCGGTGCGCTGGCGCCCGCCGCGCGGTCCACGGGCGTCTCCGTCCCGACGCTCTCGCGGCGCATGAAGGCGCTGGAGGCGCGGATGGGTCGCCGCCTGTTCCTGCACGGCGCGCAGGGCTACGCACCGACCACCGAGGGCCGCGACCTGCTGGAGCGGACCGCGCGGATGGAAGCCGCCGCCGCCGATATCGCCGCGTGGCAGGCCGCCGGGCGCGGCCCCGCGCGCATACGCGTCACCGCCGGCACCTGGACCGCGCGCCACCTCGCCGCGAACCTGCCCGCCTTCTGGACGCCCGACGCGGCTTGGCTGCCGGAATTCGTGCATTGCAACATCGACATGGATATTGCCCGTCGCGAGGTCGATATCGGCATTCGAAACCGGCGTCCGTCGCAGCCCTGGCTGGCCGGGCGGCGCACCGGCACGACGACCCACGCTGCCTATGCGGCGAATGCGGGCGTCACCGCCTGGATCGGCGCCAGCCACGAGACCCGCGCGTTGCCATCCGAGACCTGGGTCGCCGAAACCCATGGCGACAGCATCGTGACGACCGCCAACGACCCCGCGCTGCGCCTGATCCTGGCGCAGGCGGGGATCGGGCGCGTCGTGCTGCCGACCTTCGTGGGCGACACCGCCCCCGGCCTCGTGCGCGTGTCGGACATCATCGCCGAACTGACGCGGGAGGTCTGGCTCGTCTGTCATCACGAGGCGCGTCACGATGCCCCCATACGCGCCGCGCTGGACGCGATCGGCGGGTTTCTCGACCGGGACGGCTAGGCCGCGAGGCCCGGAACATCCCCGCGCATCGCGGCGTTCGATTCCCATGCACCGCCTCCACCGCCTGTTCGCGCCGCTTTTCGTCCTCATCCTCCTCCTCACCGGGCCCGCCCGCGCGGAGGATCCGTGGTACATGGTCGACACGCTGAACCCGGGCCTCGGGTCGGTCCCCGCCGAGGTCGACCGGCGCACGCCCCGCGCCGCGATATCGACATTCCTCGTGGCCGCGGAAGAGGGCGAATGGGCCCGCGCGGCCCATGTGCTCGACCTGTCCGACCTTCCCGATGCCGAGCAGCGCGCGCAGTCCGAGATCCTCGCGCGGCAGCTTCATTCCGTGCTCGACCGCAAGGCCGTGTTCGATTGGTCGGCGATCAACGACCGGCCTGACGCGCTCCAGACCGTCGGTGGACAGTCGCAGGCGCAGGCGGGCGAGCCGCGGCGCTCGCTCCTTATCCGCGAACTCGCCCTCGACCCGGTGCCCGCCACGATCCGCCTCGAGCGCGTCAAACCCGGCGAGGACGCGACGCCCGTCTGGGTCTTCTCGCGCGAGACGACCGCCGACCTGCCCGCACTCTATGCCGCCTACGGCCCCTCGCCGCTGGAGGCGCGGCTGCCGGACGATCTCAGGGACGACGCATTCTGGGGTCTGATGTGGTGGGAGTTGATCGGCCTGCCGCTGCTTCTGGGCGCGGCGCTCCTGCTCGGCCGGATCGTCCATGGCGCGCTGAAACGCGCTGCGCAGTATGCCGATGGCGACCTCGGTCAGCGGGTGCTCAAGGCGATCTCGACCCCGCTTATCATCGCGTCGGTCACGACGCTGGTCTGGTGGGTCACGGACAATGTCTTCGTCTTCTCGGGCGCCATCGACATCTGGCTGGCCCCGCTGATCGCCGCGGGGTTCGTGACGGCCACGCTCCTCCTGATCGTCAATGTCATCGAGGCGATCCTCGAACACCTGATCGCGCCGGGTGACGACATCGACCTGACATCGGCCCATCGCGACAAGGCGCGCGAGATGGCGACGAAGCTGAATGCGGCCAAGCGCATCCTCGTCATCGTCTTTACCCTCGTGGGCGTGGGTATCGTGCTCTCGACGGCGGATGCGTTCCGCTCGCTCGGGCTGTCGCTCCTGGCCTCGGCCGGGGCGGTCACGCTGATCCTGGGTTTCGCGGCGCGTAACGTGCTGGGCAACATCATGGCCTCGCTCCAGATCGCGATGAACCAGTCGGCGCGGGTGGGCGACCGGGTCGTCTACAAAGGCGAGCTGTGCCATGTCGAGCGCATCCACATGACCTACGTGCAGCTCAAGGACTGGGATGGCACGCGCGTCGTCGTGCCGGTCGAGGAATTCGTCTCGGAGACATTCTCGAACTGGACGCTTGGCGAGCCGGACATGCTGCGCATCCTCAAGCTGAAGCTGGCGCATACCGCCGATGTGCAGGCCGTGCGCGAGGCGTTTCTCGATGTCCTCCAGGCCGTGAAGGACGATACCGACCTGACGGACGACCTGGGCGAGATCGAGGAGGCGGGCGTCAACGTGGCGGGTCAGGACGTGTTCGGCATGGATGTCTGGTTCAGCGTGCCCTGCACGGATCCCAACACCTCGTGGGAGGTGGCGTGCACCGTCCGCGAGCGCCTCTTGGCCGCGATCACCGAGATGCAGCGGAACGGCGACGAACAGCTCTTCCCCGAGGCGCAGGCCGCCGAGGCCGCCTGACGACAATCCGCCGATAGGCCCCCCGATGTCGCGCAACCTTCGTTCCAGCGTCGCATCCCTGTCATTCTGTGCGTGTCCGCTAACCCGCGGAGACTGACAGGAGAGACCACCATGATCCCCCGCCCCCTGACCCTCGCGGCGCTGCTGACCGCGACCGCCGCCGGACCCGCGCTGGCCCAGACCGCCGATGGCGTGACCTACGGCCCGCGCCCGGCCTATCTGATCGACGCGATGGACGCCTCGCCCCTGAAGGACCGGCTGGCGGCCTGCGCGGGCCAGACGCCCGCACGCTCCAAGTTCTCGATCGGGCATCGCGGCGCGCCGCTGATGTTCCCCGAACATACGGTCGAATCGAACGTCGCGGCCGCGCGCATGGGCGCGGGCATCCTCGAATGCGACGTGACCTTCACCGCCGATCACGAACTGGTCTGCCGCCACGCGCAGAACGACCTGCATACGACGACCGACATCCTGACCACCGATCTCGCCTCGACCTGCACGACGCCGTTCACCCCGGCAGCGGGCGACACGAACGCCACCGCAGAGTGCCGCACCTCCGAGATCACGCTGGCCGAGTTCCGCACCCTGACGCCCAAGATGGACGCCTCGGACGGTTCCGCGACGACGCCCGAAGACTACCAGGGCGGCATTGCATCCTATCGCACGGACCTCTTCACCGCCGGGGCCAGCACGATGACCCATGCCGAGAGCATCGCGCTCTTCGACAGCCTCGGCGCGGATTTCACGCCCGAATTGAAGAGCCCGTCGGTCGAGATGCCCCATGACGGCTTCAGCCAGGAGGATTACGCACAGAAGCTGATCGACGAGTACAAGGCCGCCGGCATCGATCCGTCGCGGGTCTGGGCGCAGAGCTTCAACCTCGACGACGTGCTCTACTGGATCGAGAACGAGCCGGAGTTCGGCGCGCAGGCGGTCTACCTGATGGACGAGTACGACATCGAGGGCTACTCGCCGATGGATCCGGCGACCTGGCCCAACACCATGGCCGAGCTGAAGGGCATGGGCGTCAACTGGATCGCGCCGCCGACCTGGATGCTGGTCACCGTCGAGGGCGGCGAGATCGTGCCGTCCGCGCTGGCCGTCGCGGCCAAGGAGGCCGATCTCGGGATCATCACCTGGACCCTGGAGCGGTCCGGCCCGCTGGGCGGCGGCGGCGGCTGGTACTACCAGTCGATCGAAGAGGTCACCGACAATGACGGCGTGACCTACGAGCTTCTGGACGTGCTGGCGCAGGATGTCGGCGTGGCGGGCGTCTTCGCCGACTGGCCCGCGACTGTGACCTACTACGCGAACTGCGTCGGGCTGGACTGAGGCCCGGGGGATCGGACCGCCTGCGCGGTCCGATCCGGCGGGGGGCGTTGCCCCCCGCACCCCCCAGCATATCTTCGGAACATCGACGGGACGGGCGCGCGTCTTGAGCCTTCGATCCCGCACGCCTATCTTGACGGAGAAGGAGCCCGCCCATGTTCGCCATTCCCGGCCAGTCCCCCGTGACCGTCACCGCCGCCGCCGCGGCGCAGATCGCGCGGCTGATGGCCAAGCAGGACGCCGCCGGTCTGCGGATCGGCGTGAAGAAGGGCGGCTGTGCGGGCATGGAATACACGATGGACTACGTGGCCGAGGTCGAGCCCCATGACGAGGTGGTCGAGGTCGCGGCCCCCGACGGGACCGACGCGCGCGTCATGATCGCGCCGATGGCGCAGATGTTCCTCTTCGGGACCGAGATCGACTACGAGACGTCGCTGCTGGAATCCGGGTTCAAGTTCCGCAACCCGAATGTCACCGAGGCCTGCGGCTGCGGCGAGAGCATCAAGTTCGACGCCGCTCTGGGCACGCCCGGCTGACGTGCTATCCCTTCCCGCAACAGGGAGGGCCTCATGCCGCAGAAGATCGCCGCCGGAAACTGGAAGATGAACGGGCTGCGCGCCGCGCGCGCCGAGGCCGAGGCCATCGCCGCGGGCGCGCCCGAGGGCGTGGTCACGCTGATCTGCCCGCCCGCGACGCTGCTGGGCGCGATGCCAGAGGGCCTGACGCTGGGCGGACAGGCCTGTCACCCGGCCGAATCCGGCGCGCATACCGGCGACCTGTCGGCGGCGATGCTGGCCGATGCGGGGGCCGCGTGGTGCCTCGCAGGGCATTCCGAGCGCCGGACGGATCATGGCGAGACGGACGCGGACGTCGCGGCGCAGGTTTCGGCCATCTGGACGGCGGGCATGGCCGCGATCCTCTGCATCGGCGAGACGCTGGAGGAGCGCGAGGCCGATCGGACGCTGGACGTCCTCTTCGCCCAGCTCGACGGCGCGCTCCCCGAGGGTGCCACGGCTGCGAACACGGTCGTCGCCTACGAGCCCGTCTGGGCCATCGGCACGGGCAAGGTGGCCACGCCGGATCAGGTCGACG
Source organism: Jannaschia halovivens (assembly GCF_046452375.1). Lineage (NCBI taxonomy): Bacteria > Pseudomonadati > Pseudomonadota > Alphaproteobacteria > Rhodobacterales > Roseobacteraceae > Jannaschia > Jannaschia halovivens. Next base: position 1,076,578 of record NZ_JBKFDJ010000001.1, read on the forward strand.
CGGTGCATGACGCGCTGCGCGGACGGCTGGAGGACCGGTTGGCCGATGGCGGGCAGGTCTCGCTGCTCTATGGCGGATCGGTGAAGGCCGGGAACGCGGCGGAGCTCTTCGCGCTGGATCACGTGAACGGTGCGCTGGTGGGCGGCGCGAGCCTCAGGGCCGAGGACTTCCTGCCCATCGCGCGGGCGCTCGCCGCCTCCTGACCTGCGCCCCGGATGATGCGAAGGGCCGCACCGGATCATCCCGGCGCGGCCCTATGTCGTCGCGGATGGGTATGACGCCCCCCGGCTAGCGTATGATGATCTCGGGGCCCATCAACATCGTCGGCAGCCAGAGCGAGATCGCCGGGATGTAGGTCACCATGATGAGGAAGACGAACAGCACCGCGAGGAACGGCAGGGCCGCGCGCACGACCTCCATCATGCCCATGCCCGCGACGCCCGAGGTGACGAAGAGGTTCAGGCCGACGGGCGGCGTGATCATCCCGATCTCCATGTTCACGACCATGATGATCCCGAGATGGATCGGGTCGATCCCGAGCTCGATGGCGATGGGGAAGACGAGCGGCGCGACGATCACGAGAAGGCCCGAGGGCTCCATGAACTGGCCGCCGATCAGGAGGATTACGTTCACCACGATGAGGAAGGTGATCGGCCCCAGTCCGGCGCCGAGCATCGCCTCGGCGATGTGCTGCGGGATCTGCTCGTCGGTGAGGACGTGCTTGAGGATCAGCGCGTTGGCGATGATGAACATCAGCGTGATCGTCAGCTTGCCCGCGTCGAGCAGCGTGTTGCGCGTATCGCGGTGCCAGAAGGCCGTGAGGATCGCCCACGGTGCTTGCAGGATCGATTTCGGCGTCCCCGTCACCGGCCCCGCGACCGCCGCCGACAGGCTCTGCGCCTCGCGGGGGGCGAGCGGGCCGATGTCGCGGTAGACGAACATCGCTACGAAGAACGCGTACATCGACGCGACCGCCGCCGCCTCGGTCGGGGTGAAGATAGCGGAAGTGATGCCCGGCACGCCGTAGATTCCGACCATGATGATGACGATCAGCATGAGGCCCCAGAACGCGTCCTTGAACGAATCCCAGATCTCGCCCCAGCCCGCGAACGCGCCTTTGGGCATGTTGCGGATGCGCGCGAAGACATAGATCGCGATCATGAGCATGCCGCCCGCCATCAGGCCGGGAATGACGCCGGCAAGGAACATCCGCCCGACCGAGACGTCGGTGGCCGAGGCGTAGACGACCATCACGATCGACGGCGGGATTAGGATGCCCAACGTGCCCGCGTTGCAGATCACACCGGCGGCGAATTCCTTGGTGTAGCCCGCCTGCTTCATCGCCGCGATGACGATCGTGCCGATGGCGACCACGGTGGCCGGGGACGAGCCCGAGAGTGCCGCGAACATCATGCAGGCGAACACGCCCGCGATGGCGAGGCCGCCGCGCAGGTGCCCCACGCAAGCGATGGAGAAGCGGATGATCCGCCGCGCGACACCGCCCGTGGACATGAAGCTGGAAGCGAGGATGAAGAACGGGATCGCCAGGAGCGTGTAGTGCCCCGCCATCGCCTGGTAGAAGCTCTGCGCGATCGAGGCGAGCGAGGTATCGGAGAAGGCCAGCAGGAAGAAGATCGAGCTGAACCCGAGCGCCACGGCGATCGGCACGCCGATCAGTAGAAGCCCGACGATCATCGAGAAGAGAAGGACGACGTCCATGGATCAGGCCCTCCCGGCCGGGGGCGTGGCGCCCGTGTAGATCTCGGCGGCCTCGTCCGCGGCGCGATGCTGGGCGGCCACCTCCTCGACGGCCTCCTCGGCCTCGTGGCTGACGATCAGGCTCTTGCGGGTGCCGCGTGCGATGGCGATCACCGCCTGCACGACGCGCAGCAGGATGAGCGCGCAGCCGAAAGGCAGTATCGCATAGGGGATGACACGGGGCAGCTTCTCGTATTCCTCGCCTTGGTTGATCAGCGGCTCGAGCCAGCCGAAGAGCCAGCGCATCGGCGGCACTTGGTCGGTGACGAACCAAGCCTGGTCGCGGGTCTGCTCGAAGCCGGTGGGGAACCACGCGCCCGAGGTCCGCTGGAGGGCCGCGAAGGGCGCCCAGTAGTCCCAGGCCCCCTTGAGCAGCAGAAGCGCGTAGATGATGGTCACCAGCCCCGCGAGCAGCGCGCAGATGCGCTTTGCCGGCGTGGGCAGGATGTTCGTCAGGGCATCGACGCCCAGATGGGCCGTGATCTTGAAGCCGTAGCTCACACCAAAGATCACCAGCCACGCGAAGAGGATCAGGATCACCTCCAGCGACCAGATGAGCTGCGAGTTGAAGACGTATCGCAGCACGACCGCGATGAAGGTCAGGAGCGTCATCGATCCCAGGAGGATCGCGATGGCCGTCTCTTCGAGCGAATGAATGGCGCGCCCGAAGCGCCCTGTGGGTTCATAGCGCGCGGCCATGGTGCCCCTCCCCTCCCGTTGGATGCCCCGGCCCGCGCGATTGCGGGCCGGGGCGGGTCACGATCAGCTGTCGCCGGAGTTGTAGCTGACGGCCGCGTCGATGTTCTCCTGACCGATGGAGTCGGCGAACTGGTCCCAGACGGGGCGCATGGCGTCGACCCAAGCGGTGCGCTGCTCGGGCGTCAGCTGGCGCACGACGCCGCCGGCATCCATGATCGCCTGCTTGGCCTCGTCGTTGACGCGGGTGGATTCGGCGTTCCGGACCTCGGTCACTTCGGACAGGATCGTCTCGAACTGCTCGCGGACGGCCGGGTCGAGGCTGTCGAGCCAGTCGACCGAGGACACCACGAGATAGTCGATGATGCCGTGGTTGGTCTCGGTCGTGCCATCCTGCACCTCGAAGAACTTCTGGCCGTAGATGTTGGACCAGGTGTTCTCCTGCCCGTCGACGACGCCGGTCTGCAGCGCGCCGTAGACTTCCGAGAAGGCCATCGGCTGCGGAGACACGCCGATCGCTTCCATCTGGGCCACGATCACGTCCGAAGGCTGGACGCGGAACTTCAGGCCCGCGGCATCGGTCGGCATCTCGAGCGGCTTGTTGGCCGACATCTGCTTCATGCCGTTATGCCAGAAGGCCATGCCCTGAAGGCCACGACGCTGCATCGAATTGAGCATCGCCTGCCCGTCCTCGGACAGCTGGAAACGGTCGACGGCGTTGATGTCCTCGAACACGAAGGGCAGGTCGAACACCTGGAAGACCTTGGTGAAGGCCTCGAACTTCGACAGCGAGGGCGCGGCCAGCTGGACGTCGCCCTGCAGCATCGCCTCGAGCACCTGGTCGTCGTTGTAGAGCGTGGAGTTCGGGAAGACCTCCATGCACATCGTGCCGTTCATCTCCTCGTTCACGCGCTCCTGCAGCAGCGAGGCGGCGATGCCCTTCGGGTGCCGGTCGGTGTTGGTGACGTGGGCGAATTTGGCGACGATCTCGCCCTCTTCGCAGCTGGCGAAGGCGGCGGGCGCGATGACGGTCAGCGCCAGCGCGGTCGCGGCGGTTGTGAGGTATTTCATATATTTTTCTCCCTGTCGCACCCCCCCTCGGGATGCGTCCGCAGGCACGGTAACGCAATCGCGAGGTCGGTAAAGCGGCAACTTACGGGGTATCGTTCTTATTCGTTATCAACGATTTGGCGATCGACGTTGAAGTCCAGTGGTCGGCCTGTGCGACTTTTCGCACGGTCTGTGAGCGGTATCAGTGCGGGAACTCGCACACCGCCCACCTGCGGCTCAGGGGGCACGGTAATCCTCGGCCCTGAGGCCATGGCGGGCGAGTTTGTCGTAGAAGGTCTTGCGCGGCAGATCGAGATCGCGGGCCGCGACGCTCGCCTGTCCCCCGTGATGGGTCAGCGCCTCGATCAGGATGGCCCGCTCGACCGCGCGCATCCGGTCGGCCAGCCCGGCGCGGGCGTCCCCGGTCCGGTCCTCCAGCCCCATCGCGAAGCGCATCGCGTGGTTCATCAGCGCGCGCGAATTGCCCCGCCAGTCCCGCGCCATCAGGCGCGCCTGCATCTCGGGGGGGACGCGGGGCACGGGGATGTCGGCCTGTTCGCAGGCCAGCGTCAGGTAGTGGGCAAAGAGAACCGGAATATCGAGCGGGCGGTCGCGCAGCGGCCGGATCGGCACGCGAAGGCCTTCCAGCCGGTAGAAGAGGTCCGGCTCCAGCCGGGTCATCAGGTCGTGCGGATCGCTGTTGGTCGCGGCCAGAAGGCGGATGCCCCCCTCCTCGGGCAGAAGGTGCTGAAGGTCGCGCGGCATGGTTTCGATGTGATCGAGGAAGAGACTGCCGCCATCGGCAAGGCGCAGCGCCTCCTCCAGCCCCGCGCGGTCGAGCGCGGGGGCCGCGCGCTTGACGAAGGGGCCCGCGCCGCGTGCCGAGAGAAGGTGGATCACCTCGGCCACCTTGCTGGTGCCGCTTCCGGTCTCGCCGTGGATCAGGACAGGGCCGGTCGCGCGCGCCACCGTCCGCACCATCTCGCGCAAGGCATGGGCCTGTGGCGACACCCCGCGCAGCGCCCGCGCAGCAACGTCGCCGCCCTCCAGCAGGCCCCGGTCCCGTCGCGCCGCCAGCGTGGCACGCCTAAGGTCCAGCGCACGGCGCACATGGCCCACGAGGTCGCCCGGATCGCAGGGCTTCTCGAGGAAGGCGAAGGCCCCTTCGGACATGCCGCGCACCGCCGTCGGCACATCGCCCTCGCCCGTGAGCAGGATCACCGGCAGATCGGGATCGAGCTGCCGCACGACGCCCATCAGGTGAAAGCCGTCGCGCCCCGGCATCCGCACATCGCTGACGACGACGCCGGCCATATCGCGGGTCAGGCGGGGCTGGGCCGCGACGAAACTGCCCGCCTGCGTGACGGTCAGGTCCTCCAGTTCCAGCGTCTGGGCCAGCGCCTCGCGGACATGGGCATCGTCCTCGACCAGCAGGACGTCGGTCATGCGGCGGCCTCGGCGGCGGGTGCAGGCGGCAGGGCCACCTCGAACTCGGCGCCCGTGCCGGTGTTGCGGCCCCGGATCGTGCCGCCGAAGCCCGAGACGATGCCGTAGCTGATCGAGAGGCCCAGCCCCAGCCCCTCGCCCACCTCCTTGGTGGTGTAGAACGGATCGAAGATATGCTCCGGGCTCTCCAGGCCCGGTCCCGTGTCGCGCACGACGATGCGGGGCGGCGCCGTCGCCAGCTCCACGGTCAGGACGGCGCTGTCCTGCCCCGCCATCGCGTCGACCGCGTTTGAGATCAGGTTCACCACGACCTGCCCCAGCCGCACCTCGCCCCCCATCGCCAGAACCGGGCCGGGGGCCAGATCCAGCCGCGTCTCGATCCCAGCCTCGCGGCGGCGCGTCTCGGTGATGTCGAGCGCGGCCTCGATCACGGCGCTGAGGTCGGTGACGACCGCCGGCTCGGGCTCGGCGCGGGCGAAGGCGCGCAGGTTGCGGATGATGCGGCCCGCGCGGTGGGCGAGCTGGCCGATCTTCTCGAGATTGGCCGAGGCGGCGTCGACCTTGCCGCGCGCGAGGAAGGTCGCGCCATTCTGGGCGAAGCTGCGGATCGCCATCAGGGGCTGGTTCAACTCGTGGCTGATCCCCGCCGACATCTGTCCCAACGCCGACAGCTTGCCCGCCTGCACGAGATCGGCCTGCGCGCGGTTGAGCGCGGCTTCGGCCTCGCGGCGCTCGCCGATCTCGGCGGTCAGGCGACGGTTGGCCTCGCTGAGTTCGCTCGTCCGAGCTTCGACCCGCGCCTCGAGCAGCGCGTTGGCGCGGGCGAGGACGCGCCGCCGCTCCCACAGGGCGCCGAGGATCGCCCCGAGGACCAGCACCGCCGCCGCCGCCGCGATCGCGCGCGCCTGCGCCAGCGCGCGGGCCGGCGCGATGTCGAGCAGAAGCTCGGCCGTGAGGTCCAGCACCGGCAGCGGCAGCTCCAGGTGCAGCGCCTGTTCGGGCACGTAGCGCCCGGCCGAGACGCGGCGCACGTCGAAGCCCTGCACCGGCGTCAGGTCCTGGCGTACCGATCCGGCCAGAAGCTCCTCGCGGTTTGTCAGGACGATGCCGCCGGTCGCATCGGTGAAATAGATCGCCTGCGGTTCGGCACGCCAGCCACGCTCCAACACCGTCAGGTCGCGCAGCACGCCGACCACGCCCACGACGCGCCCGCCCCGGAAGATGGGCGCGGCATGGACGAAGCTGCCGCCATCGGGCGTCGTCCCGATCCCCAGCGCGCCCTGCATCGCGCGCCGGAACCAGTGGCGGTCGCCCCGCTGGCCCTCGGCCCCCGAGGCGGACACCACGACCCGCCCCGACCGGTCCAGCAGGAGCACGTCGGACGCGCCCGCCCGGTCGGCGAAGCGTTGCAGGGTCAGTGCCTCGGCGGCGTCGAGCCGGGGGTCGTCGGAGAGGAGCACCGACAGATCGCGCGTCCGCTGAAGTTCCAGCCGCAGGCGGTCGGCGGCGAGGCTGAGGTCGGCGCGGCCCTTGGCCTCCAGCGTGGCCAGCGTCGTGCCCAACGTCATCCACCACACCAGCCCGGCGACCAGCGCCGCCGAAGCGGCCGTGGCAAGGATGAGGACGAGGCGCGACATGGCGTCGAGCGTAGGCCATACGCCCCCCCTTTCGGAAGCCTTGACCGTCCGGCACCGCGCGGGCACCCCGGTCCCCATGCAGCGCTTCGACCAATCGCCCGTCGATCCCGCCTTCGTGCAGGACCCCTATCCGTTCTACGACCGGCTGCGCGCGGCGGGGCCGCTGGCGATCTGGTCCGACTACGACATGCCCGTGGCGTCATCGCGCGCGGTGGTCGATGCGCTCCTGCGCGACCGCCGGTTCGGACGCGAAGATCCGTATCCCCCGGCGCGCCCGGACCACCAGGCGTCGTTCTGGGCCGTCGAGGCCCATTCGATGCTGGAGCTTGAGCCGCCGCGCCACACGCGGCTCCGGTCGCAGGTGCTGCGCGCCTTCACCTCGCGGCGCATCGCGGCACTCGGCCCCGAGATCGCCGCGCTGGCCGCCACCCTGATCGACGCGTTCCCGGCGGGCGAGTTCGACCTGCTCGATGCCTTCGCGCGCCCCCTGCCCGTCCTCGTGATCGCGCGCCTTCTCGGCGTGCCCGAGGGCGATGCGCCAGACCTGCTGCGCTGGTCGAACGCGATGGTCGGCATGTATCAGGCGGGGCGCAGCCATGCCGACGAGGTGGCGGCCGCGACCGCCGCCGCCGAATTCACGGCCTATCTGCGAGACGTCTTCCGGCGCCCGGTCGCAGACAGCCTGATCGCCCGGCTGCTCGAGGTGGCGGCCGAGGGCAAGCTGGCCCCCGAGGAGGTCGAGGCGACCTGCATCCTTTTGTTGAACGCCGGTCACGAGGCGACCGTGCACACCATCGGGAACGGCGTCGTGGGGCTGATCTCGGCGGGGGTCTGGGATCGTGGCGTCGGTGCCGCTGCCGTCGAGGAGGTGCTGCGCCACGACCCGCCGCTCCACATGTTCACCCGCTACGCGATGGAGGATGTCGAAGTCTTCGGCCATCGTTTCGCGCGCGGCGATCAGGTGGGGCTGCTGCTCGGGGCGGCGAACCGCGACCCGTCGGCCTACGCGGATCCGACGCGGTTCCATCCGGACCGCTACCCGGACGCGCCGCCTCCCGTCAGCTTCGGCGCGGGTCTGCATTTCTGCATCGGCGCCCCACTCGCGCGGCTCGAATTGGTCGAGGGTCTGGGCGCGCTGGCCGCCCGATGCCCAGACCTCGCGATCGTGGAGCCGCCGCGCTATGCCGACATCTACCACTTCCACGGGCTCGACCGTTTGATGGTCCGACCCTGAGGGCTCGCACGGGGACGTCGGCCCAGGCTCCCGCACTGGATGTCACCCGCGGAGACGGATCAGGTGACGCAAACCTCGAGCCCTCCGGGACGACCGATACCTGCCCGCGTCCAGCCTTGCCACCTGTCGCCCCACGGCACGCGCGCGTGGGCCCTTGATCCATGTCATCGCGCGCGATGCGTCCGGCAAGCAAGATGCGTGCGGATGCAATGGAACCGAAAGGACATGACATGCTGAGCAAGAACATGGGTGGGACCGACCGCCTTCTGCGCGCGGTGATCGGCGCGGGCCTTCTGATCCTCGCCTTCGCCGCGCTCGCCGGCACATGGGCGTGGATCGCCGGGATCGTGGGCCTCGTGCTGCTGGCGACGGCGGCGATCGGGTATTGCCCGCTCTACGCGCCGTTCGGGATCAAGACCTGTCGGACCGGCACCTGATACCGCCGCCGGTCACTCGGCGGCGATGGTCCGCCCGGCCAGCATCGGCTTGAGATAGCGGCCCGTGTGGCTGGCCTCGATCTCGGCGATCTCCTCGGGGGTGCCGGTGGCGACGATCTCGCCGCCGCCGTCGCCGCCCTCGGGGCCGATGTCGATCACGTGGTCGGCGGTCTTCACGACGTCGAGGTTGTGCTCGATCACGACGACCGAATTGCCCTGGTCGACCAGTTCGTGCAGCACCTCAAGCAGCTTGCGCACATCTTCGAAATGGAGGCCCGTCGTCGGCTCGTCAAGGATGTAGAGCGTGCGCCCGGTCGAGCGCTTCGACAGCTCCTTCGACAGCTTCACGCGCTGCGCCTCGCCGCCTGACAGCGTCGTCGCCTGCTGGCCGACCTTGATGTAGCCGAGACCCACCCGCATAAGCGCGTCCATCTTTTCGCGGATCGACGGCACGGCCTTGAAGAAGGTCTGCGCATCCTCGACCGTCATGTCGAGCACGTCCGCGATCGACTTGCCCTTGAACAGGATTTCCAGCGTCTCGCGGTTGTAGCGCTTGCCTTTGCAGGTCTCGCACTCGACGTAGACGTCCGGCAGGAAGTGCATCTCGATCTTGATGACGCCGTCGCCCTGGCACGCCTCGCAGCGCCCGCCCTTGACGTTGAAGCTGAACCGGCCGGGCTTGTAGCCCCGCGCCTTCGCTTCGGGCAGGCCCGCGAACCAGTCGCGGATGGGGGTGAAAGCCCCCACATAGGTCGCGGGGTTCGACCGGGGCGTGCGACCGATGGGCCGCTGGTCGATGTCGATGACCTTGTCGAGATGCTCCAGCCCCTTGACCGTCTCGCAGGGCGCGGGCGTCTGACGCGCGCCGTTGAGCTTCATCGACGCCGTCTTGAACAGTGTCTCGATGGTCAGCGTGGACTTACCGCCACCCGACACACCCGTCACGGCGACAAACTTGCCCAGCGGGTAGTCGACCGTGACGCCCTTGAGGTTGTTGCCCGTGGCCTTCACGACGGTCAGCTTCTTGCGGTTGCCCTTTCGCCGCTTCGAACCGACCTCGATCATCCGCCGCCCGGCGAGGTAGTCGCCGGTCACGCTGGCCGGGTTCGCCTCGAGCTCGGGCGGCGTGCCCTGCGCGACAACGGTGCCGCCATGGACGCCCGCGCCGGGGCCGATATCGAAGACGTAATCCGCTTCGCGGATGGCTTCCTCGTCATGCTCGACGACGATGACCGTGTTGCCCTGATCGCGCAGGTTCTTGAGCGTGGTCAAAAGGCGGTCGTTGTCGCGCTGGTGCAGACCGATGGACGGCTCGTCGAGGACGTAGAGCACGCCGGTCAACCCGCTTCCGATCTGGGAGGCGAGACGGATGCGCTGGCTCTCGCCGCCCGACAGCGTGCCCGCGTTGCGGCTGAGCGTCAGGTATTGCAGCCCGACATTGTTGAGGAACCCCAGACGTTCGCGGATCTCCTTGAGGATCGCGGCAGCGACCTGGTTGTTCTGCTTGGACAGCGCGTCCGGCACGTCGTCCACCCAGGTCAGCGCCTCGGCGATGGACATCTGGACGACCTGGCCGACATGCAGCCTCGCCTTGGGCGGGCCGATCTTGACGGCCAGCGCCTCGGGACGCAGCCGGTAGCCTTCGCATACACCGCAGGGCCGGTTGTTTTGATACCGCTCGAATTCCTCGCGGACCCAGGCGCTGTCCGTCTCGCGGTAGCGGCGCTCCATGTTCGGGATCACGCCCTCGAAGACGCGCGTCACCTCGTAGATGCGCCCACCCTCGTCGTAGCGGAACTTGATCTTCTCCTTGCCCGACCCGCGCAGGAACACCTCCTGCACCGTCTCGGGCAGGTCCTTCCACGGCGTTTTGGCGTCGAACTGGTAATGCCTGGCGATGGCCTGGATCGTCTGGGTGAAATAGGGCGACTTGCCCTTGTTCCATGGCGCCAGCGCGCCCTTCTCCAGCGTCAGCGTGACATCCGGCACCACCAGCCGCTCGTCGAAGAACAATTCGGCTCCGAGCCCGTCGCAGGTCGGGCAGGCACCGAAGGGCGCGTTGAAACTGAAGAGACGCGGCTCGATCTCAGGGATGGTGAAGCCACTGACGGGACAGGCGAATTTCTCGCTGAACGTGTGCCGCTCGGGCTCGCCCTCCTTCGGCGCCGTCTCGAGGATCGCGATCCCGTCGGCGAGGTCCAGAGCCGTGCGGAAACTGTCCGCCAGCCGCGTCTCCAGCCCCTCGCGGACGACGATCCGATCGACGACGACGTCGATGTCGTGGCGGAACTTTTTGTCGAGCTCTGGCGGGGTGTCGAGGTCGTGGAATTCGCCATCGACCTTCACCCGCTGGAAGCCCTGCTTGCGCAGCTCCAACATTTCCTTGCGGTACTCGCCCTTCCGGTCGCGCACGATGGGCGCCAGCAGGTAGCCGCGCGTCCCCTCCTCCATCGCCATGACGCGATCGACCATGTCCTGCACCTGCTGCGCGGTGATCGGCTCGCCGGTGGCGGGACTGTAGGGCGTGCCGGCGCGCGCGAAGAGGAGGCGCATGTAGTCGTAGATCTCGGTCACCGTGCCGACGGTCGAGCGCGGGTTCTTCGACGTCGTCTTCTGCTCGATCGAGATCGCCGGGCTGAGGCCGGAGATGTGGTCCACATCCGGCTTCTGCATCATGTCGAGGAACTGGCGCGCATAGGCCGAGAGCGATTCGACGTAGCGGCGCTGGCCTTCGGCATAGATCGTGTCGAAGGCCAGCGACGACTTGCCCGACCCCGACAGACCCGTGATGACCACCAGCCGGTCGCGCGGAATGTCGACGTCCACACCCTTGAGGTTATGCTCGCGCGCGCCGCGCACCTCGATGAACTTCTGCTCGGCCATGGACTACCCTCGAACGGTCAAGGCCACGACCTAGGGACGCATCGCCGCGAGACAATGGCGGCGTCCCGAAACGCCGCGGAACATTTACGGAACGTCTACCGTATCGCCCGCCGATGTGCCAGAGGCCGCGTGCCCCGACCAGAGCGTCAGCGCAAGGCCCAGTGCGGCGACCGTGACCGTGATCCCGATCACGCCCGCCAGCCCCCACCCCAGCAGGAGTGCGACGACCGGCGTCCCCGTCACCGTGCCGAGATTGCCCAGCTGCGCGATCGCGCCCGTCGCCCGTGTGCGGTCGCGCGGATCGGGGTTCAGATGTGGAATGGCGGCGAAGGACGCGCCCGGCACGACGCCCAGCGCCGCGAAGGCCAGATGCGCGGCGCCCGGCACGCCCGCCGCAAGGCCCAGCATCCCGAGGATGGTCCCGGCATAGCCGACGGCGGCGACATCGTGGGGCGCGAACCGGCGGCAGAGCGCGCCGCCGAGAAGCGTCGTCATCAGCGTCACGAGGGGCAGCGTCGTGGCGAGGATCGGCGCACCGAGCAGACCCGGCAGGAAGGTCAGCATCGCGATGAAGAGAAAGGTATAGGGCACGAAGCCCAAGCCCGGCGCGACCGTCCGCAGGCGACCGTAGATCGCGTGGTGCATCGCCACGGGATCGATGGACGGGCGGGTCACCGGAATGCGCGGCACGCTCCGCCAGAGGGCGGCCGCCGTCGCCAGCATCAGAACGCCATGCGCCGCGAAAAGCAGCGGCAGGCCGCCCGCATTGGTCACCAGCGGGAAGAGCCGGGCCGCGATCGCGAAGGCCAGCCCGAAGAACACCGCCCAGAGACCCATCGCCAGCGGTCGGTCCCGGTCGCTCGCGGCGGCGGCCATCAGGGGCGGGCCGCCCACGACGAGGGCGAGATGCGCGAAGCCTTCCAGCACGCGCAGCGCCGCGAAGCCGCCATAGCCGGGCATCGTCGCCTGGATCAGCGAGAGCGCACCGCCGAAGACCAGCCCGCCGAGAAAGGTCCGCCCCGGCCCGAGTGCCGCGGCGATGCCGCCGGCCATCGCGCCGAAGACCAGACCGACCAGCCCCACCATCGACACGAGCACGGCCACCGACGCGAGGTCGCGCCCGAAGGACTGCGCCAGCAGCGGCAGGGTGAGCGAGACCTTGGCGAACTGCACTGCCGCCATCAGCCCGCCGAAGAAGACGAGGGCCACCAGCCCCCAGCGCGTGCGATCCATGCGCCCTCTTTTTCAGCTCCGTCCCGGGATGGCCATCACCGATCGCCGGCCGGGCCATAGTCTCGCCACGGGATGGTGGTCCGATGATCCCGAACGAACCATCACCACAGGCCCGAGACCCGCTCCATGGACCCCGTCACCCGCGCCGTCGCGCTCTACAAGTCCAGTATCCTGATCGAGATCTTCCTCGTCCCGGCGCTCCTCTGCCTGATCCTCGCGCTGGTCTTCCAGCGCCGCGCCGAGCTGTCGTGGCACGCCGTCCAGAACACCGCGGCGACCCTCGTGGTGGTCTTCGTGAACTACGGCTTCGCGCTCTGGTTCTTCCGCGACATCGCCGCCGTGCTCCAGACGGGCTACGACCTGCTGCGCATCCCGCAGCTCGACGCCGCGATCTGGAACGGGTGGCCGATCTGGCTGCTAGCGATCCTCGGCCTCGCGGCGAAGGACCTCGTGGATTACTGGAACCACCGGCTGATGCACACGCGGCTTGGCTGGCCGACGCACGCGGCGCACCATTCCGACACCCATGTGAACGCCTTCACCGCCTTCCGCATCCACGCCATCGAGATGGTGATGATGACCGCCGGGCACATCATGATGCTGACCTGGCTACAGATGCCCCACGTCATTCCCGCCGCCCTGATCCTCTCGGGGCTGCACACGATGTATGTCCATATGGACCTGCCGTGGCGCCACGGTCCATTGAAACTGCTGGTCGCATCGCCCAGCTTCCACCGCTGGCACCATGCCGACGTGCCCGCGGCCTATGGCAAGAACCTCGCCAATCACGTGCCGCTCTGGGACAAGCTCTTCGGAACGTATTACGACCCCGGCCCCTGCCGCGACGTTCCGATGGGCGCGACCTCGAGCGGGGTCGAGGACAAGGATCCCGTGGCGATCCTCACCTACCCGGTGCGCGAATGGGCGCGGATGTGGTCCGCGCGCCGGTCGGCGAAACCCGCCCCCCCAACGCATTCGCATATCTGAGCGCACCGGTCCGGCGCGGGTCTGAAACATCCGCGCCCCCGGCCCCGACCGCGAAATCAGCGGCTTGGCCGCGCCGCCCCCGTTCGCCGTGATCGGACCGGCCGCCCGGCTCAGGGTCGGGGGCCGATCGTGCTATGCTGGGCGCACCGACCGGTCGCACCGGTGCGACGGGCGGCACACCCTTGGGGGAATATTCATGTTTGCACGAGTGACACCATTCAAGATGAAGGCCGGCAGCCGCGACGCCGCGATCCGGGACATGCAGGCCATGAAGGAGGACATCATGGCCCTGCCGGGAATGCAGCGCTTCGTGAACGTCATGGCCGAGGATGGATCGGGATACGTGATCTCGCTGGTCGAGAGCGAGGAGGTCTCGAACGCCAATGCCGACAAGGTCGCGGCGCTCTGGAGCCGGATGCGGGACCACCTCGAGTCGCCGCCCGAAAGCGCGGGCTTCAACGTCGAGGCCGACTGGGCGATGTAGCCGCAGGCACGGGGGCGCCCCGAAAGGCGCGCCCCCGTCTTTCAGAAGTGGATCGCGCGCCCGTCCGCGTCGAGCACGCTCTCGTGCATCATCTCCGACAGGGTCGGATGCGGGAACACGGTGTGCGCGAGGTCTTCTTCGGTCGTCTCGAGCTGGCGGCCGACGACATAGCCCTGGATCAGCTCGGTCACTTCCGCCCCGATCATGTGGGCGCCCAGCAGCTCGCCCGTGGTCTTGTCGAAGATGGTCTTCACCATGCCCTCGGGCTCGCCCAGGGCGATGGCCTTGCCGTTGCCGATGAAGGGGAAATGCCCGACCTTGATGTCGTGCCCCGCCTCCTTGGCCTTGGCCTCGGTCATGCCGACGGACGCCACCTGCGGATGGCAGTAGGTACAACCCGCGATGCTCTCGGGACGGACCGCATGCACGTCGTTCTTGCCCGCGATCAGCTCGGCCACCATGACGCCCTCGTGGGACGCCTTGTGCGCCAGCCACGGCGCCCCCGCGATGTCGCCGATGGCATAGACGCCCTCGACCCCGGTGCGGCAGAACTCGTCGGTGACGACGTGGCTGCGGTCGATCTTCACGCCCGCCTCCTCCAGGCCCAGGTCCTCGACATTCCCGACGATGCCCACGGCCGAGATCACGGTGTCGAACTCGTGCGTCTCGGCCTTGCCGCCGCTTTCGATGGTCGCGATCACCTTGGTCTTCTGACGATCCAGCGACTTGACCACGGCCTTCTGCAGGATCTTCATCCCCTGCTTCTCGAACTGCTTCTTGGCGAATTTCGAGATCTCCTCGTCCTCCACCGGAAGGATGCGGTCCATCACCTCGACCACCGTCGTCTCGGCGCCCAGCGTATTGTAGAAGCTGGCGAATTCGATGCCGATGGCACCCGACCCGATGACCAGCAGCTTCTTCGGCATATGCGGCGGCTGGAGCGCGTGCTTGTAGTTCCAGACCCGCTCGCCATCGGCTTCCAGCCCCGGCAGGTTCCGCGCCCGCGCCCCGGTGGCGATGACGATGTTCTTCGCCGTCAGCTCTTCGGTGCCCTTGTCGGTCGTGACGCTGACCTTGCCCTTTCCGGCCAGCTTGGCCGCGCCCATGATCGTGGTGACCTTGTTCTTCTTGAAGAGGTGCCCGATCCCGCCAGAGAGCTGCTTGGCCACGCCGCGGGACCGCTTGACCACCGCGTCGAGGTCGTAGTCGATCCCCTCGGCCTTCAGCCCGAACTCCTTGGCGCGGTGCATCAGGTGGAACACCTCCGACGAGCGCAGCATCGCCTTCGTCGGGATGCAGCCCCAGTTGAGGCAGATGCCGCCCAGATGCTCGCGTTCGATGCAGGCGACGTTCATGCCGAGCTGGGCCGCGCGGATGGCGGCGACATACCCGCCGGGGCCTGCACCGATGACGATCAGGTCGAATTGCTTGGCCATCTGCGGCGCCTCCGTGAAAATCGTTCAGTGTTAAACTATGCCGACGATCCCCCAAGGGAAACCCCGCCGCCCCGGCGGTTGCGTCAAAGCCGCCATGCGACGGGCGGCGCGGCGGTCAGTCCTGCAATTCGCGTAGGATCGCGCCGTAGGCGCCCTCGTCAAGGAACGCCCGCTCGCGCGGCGAGGTCGTCCGGCCCAGTGCCTCGTTGCGAAACGGGAAGCGGCCGAAGCGTCGGATGATCTCGCGGTGGGCGCGGGCATGGAGGAGGTTCTCGGGCGAATCCATCCGCGTCATGATCAGGCGCACGGCCCGCTCCTGGTCGGCGAGGTTCTCGGAATGCTCCAACGGCATGTAAAAGAACTGCCGCTCGGGCTCGGGGATGGCGAGGTCGTGGCCCCGGTCGATCGCCCCCTTCGCCACGCTGCGTGCCAACGGATCGGTCTCGAATGCCCGCCCGGAGCCGCGATGCATGTTGCGCGAGAATTGATCCGTCAGGATCAGCAGGGCCAGCGCGCCCCGCGCCGAGGTCGCCCAGTGGTTCAACTGCCCCGCCGCCGCCGCGTCCCAGGCGTCCCGGAACCGCTCGCTGATGGTGGCGTCCAGCTCGTCGCCACCCTTGTACCAGTCGTCCGGCCCGCATTCCTTAAGCCAGAACGTCAGCACGTCCTCGGGGTCGTGTTCCATAGGTCCCTCCCTCTCTTCTGCAACGCCAACCCCCGTGGGCACCGGTCGGTTCACTTCGCCTCGGCCTCGACCCCATCGGCCGATGTCTCGTCCCACTCCCATTCGTCCACGAGATTGCCGATGGTGACCGGCGTGGCGGCCATCGCGGGCACAGGCACGTATTGCGCCGCATCGTCCGAGGACTCGATGGCGGGCCGCTGCGTCATCCGCCAGACCGCGTAGGACGCAAGCCCGGCCATTAGCACGGCGATGAAGACGAAGAACCCGCGCGGGCCGACCACGTCCATCAGGGCACCGGTCACGATCGGGCCCCCGATGGCACCGAGTCCGTTGATGAATAGGAGACGGGCCGATGCCGCCGCCATGTCCTCGTAATCGAGATGGTCGTTCGTATAGGCCAGAAGAACCGAATAGAGCGGGTTCGCCATGCCCCCGATCACGAAGGCTGCCACCAGAAGCCCCGTGAACCCGGCCAGCCCCGTCGCGCCCAGCACGCAGCCCAGGAAACCGATCAGCGCGGTAATGACGATCAGGCGGCGGCGGTCCAGCCGATCCGACAGCCAGCCGATCGGGTATTGCACCAGCATCCCGCCCACGAAGATCATCGAGATGAAGAGCGCGATCTCGCCGCTCGTCAGGCCAGACTGCGCGCCGAACACGCCGCTCATCCCGAAGAGCGCCGAGAACATGCCGCCCATCAGGAAGATGCCGATGCAGCCCAGGGGCGAGACCGCGTAGATTTCGCGGAAGCTCATCGCCTTGGTGGTCTCGAAGGGCGGAACCGGCGTGGCCGACAGCAGGATCGGCGCGAAGCTGAGCGACACGAGCACCGAGACGAGGATGAAGAGCGTATAGCCCGCTGCGTCCCCGACCGCGAAGAGACCCTGCGCAGTCACGATCCCCAGCATCTGCGCGATCATGTAGAGCGACAACGCCCGTCCCCGCGTCTCGTTCGTGGTCGTGTTGTTGAGCCAGCTCTCGGCGACAATGTAGACGCCGCAGAAACAGAACCCCAGAAGGAAGCGGAGGCCCGTCCAGCTGACCTCCTGCACGAGGGCCGGATAGAGGATCAGGCCGGCGGAGGCGAAGCTGCCGAGGGCGGCGAAGACGCGGACATGGCCGACGCGGCGGATCATCTCGGGCACGACCTGCGAGCCCAGGAGGAAGCCCGCGAAATAGGCCGAGACCACGACCGACATCCATGCGGTCGAGAAGCCTTCGAGTTCGCCGCGCACACCGATCAGCGTGCCCTGCATCCCGTTGCCGATCATCAGGAGCATGATCCCCAGCAGCAGCGCCCAAGAATTGCGGATGACGGTGAACATGGGCGACCTCCGGGCACGCGACTTTTCCGGCGCCTACGCCCCGTATGGCCCGCCGTCCATTCCGAAAGCGAAGCGCCCTGTCGGGAACGCGCCTCACGCCTCAGGGCAGCAGAAGCGAGGCGTCCCCGTAGCTGAAGAACCGGTATCCCTGCGCGACCGCGTGGGCATAGGCGGCCAACATCCGGTCGCGCCCCATCAGCGCCGAGACCAGCATCAGGAGCGTCGATTGCGGCAGGTGGAAATTGGTCATCAGCCCGTCCGCCGCGCGGAATTCGAAGCCGGGATAGATGAAGATGTCCGTGTCGCCCCGGAACGGCGCAATCGGCCCGCCTTGCGCCGCCGTCTCGATCAGGCGCAGCGCGGTCGTCCCCACCGGGATCAACCGGCCGCCATCCGCCTTCGTGTCCGCCATCGCGGCCGCCGCCTCGGGCGTGACCTCTCCCCACTCGGCATGCATCCGGTGGGTCGTGACGTCCTCGACCGTGACCGGCAGGAAGGTGCCCGCGCCGACATGGAGCGTGACTTGCGTGAAGGCGACGCCCCGCGCGCGCAGCGCTTCAAGCAGCGGCCGGTCGAAATGGAGGCTCGCCGTCGGCGCGGCCACCGCACCCGCATGGCGCGCCCAGACGGTCTGGTAATCGTCGCGGTCCGCCGCGTCGGGCGCCCGCTTGGTGGCGATATAAGGCGGCAGCGGCATCGTCCCCGCGCGCGTGATCGCCGCGTCCAGCGCGTCGCCCGTGGCGTCGAACCGCACGACGACCCGCTCGCCCAGGCCCTCGACCGTGCCGGTCAGCCCGTCGAATTCCAGCCGGTCGCCGACACGCATCTTGCGCTGCGGCTTCCCCAGCGCCGCCCACGCGCCGTCGGGGCGCGCCTCGGTCAGCGTCAGCTCGACCCGCGCGCGGCCCGATCCGTCCCGCGTCTCGCGCACCCGTTCGCCCACCAGCCGCGCGGGGATCACCTTTGTGTCGTTCAGAACCAGCCGGTCGCCCGGCCGCAGCAGGTCCACGAGGTCGGTCACAACGCGGTCCGCGATGCCGTCGCCGTCCACGACCATCAGCCGTGCCGACGACCGGGGGCGTGCGGGCCGCGTCGCGATCAGCCGCTCGGGCAGGTCGAAGTCGAAATCGCTCAGGTTCATGCCGCGCCCCTATCAGGAGGGCGGCGGCCGACGGAAGATCTCGCGGAAGATGCCGGGCGTCAGGATCGACAGGGGATCGACCGAGACCTGCGGGTTCGCCGCGGCCCCGCGCAGCTGGTAGGTGAACCCGAACAGCCCCTCGTCGCGCCGCGAGAAGAGCGCCCCGAACAGCCCGTTGACGAGGTAGATCGGCGAAATCACACCCTGCAGGTCCATCCGCCTGGTGCCCAGATCGAAGGTCCCGTCGGCCGTGATCGACATGGACGGCCCGACCGCGCTGGCCCGCTGGATCACGATATCCCCGGGGCGGAGCGCGAAATCGCTCTCGACGGTCTGGAAGACAAGACCCTCGCCGCCGAGCTGTTCGAGGATGCCGACCACCGAAAGCGTCTGAAGAAGCGAGGCCAGCGCCGGCGCGTTGCGCACCCGGATATTGCTGCCGCGCAGGGTGCCGCCATAGACACCCTCCTGCGCCGTCGGGCGCAGCGTCAGCGTCAGCACGCCGCCGCGCGCATCCTGGAAGAGCCCCGCCGACCGCAGGACGCCGCCGCCGTCGCCGGTGCGGATCTGGACGGCGGCGCCCCCGGCCTGCGGCGCCAGCACGCCTTCGATCGGGCTGCCGCCATTGACCCGCGCGGTGAACTGGCCCGTGGCCCCCCGCAGCTCGGCGCGCAGATCGGTCAGGGCGATCCCCTCGGTCACGGTCAGCCGGTCGAGCGCAATGGCCAGCGGCGACGGGTTCCCGCGCCCGCCATCGCGATCCTGGGCGAGCAGCGCACGACGCAGATCGGCCTGCCCGCCCCGGATCGCGATGGCGGGCGCGGCCCCCTGCCCCCGGCCGGTCAGCGACAGCGGCCCCGTGAAGAACGCCGTCTCGACCCGGTCGAACCGCGCCACCCCGAGACCGCCGCCCTCCCGCAACGTGACCGTGCCGTCTGCCGAGAGACCCGGCGCGTCGAGGGCCAGCCGCGTCACCTCGGGCGTAGCACCCAGCACGACGTCGAGCGCCAGCGACGCGGCCCGGTCGCGGCCCTTCGACCAGCCGATGGCGGGCAGCGACAGCCCGGCCCCCCGCAGGTCCGAGGTCAGCGTCAGCCGGGGCGGCGCGCCCGGCGGGAGGGTGATCGCGACCTCGGCGGGGGTCTCGCCCGACATCTGGACGGCGCCCAGCGCGATGCCCAGCCGGTCCAGCCCTTCCGGTGTGAGGCGGACCGTGCCACTGACCCGCCCCGGCTCGGGCAAGGGGCGTGGCGGCGGGGGCGTCGCGTCGGGGTCGATCGGGACGTCCGACGGCGGCGGCAGCACCTGGCGCCAGCGCCCCGAGAAGGGGATGCCCTCGAAGGCCGCGTCGCCCGCGATCTCGACCAGCCCCGGCAGCGCTCGCAACTCCAGCCGATCGGCCGCGATGCGGCGCCCCGGGACGATCTCCTCGGAGACGACGTCCCGCAGGGTCGCGGCCACGTCATACGTGATATCGGCGGGCGCATTGCCCTTCCGCAGCGGCAGCGTGACCGCGACCCGCGCCTCGGCCCGACCGGAGGCAAGCGTCCGATCCTTGCGAAGCCGTTCCAGCAGCCGGAAGGGCCGGTTGTCCATCAGCGCGAGGAGGTCGCCGACCGCGCCCCGCGCCAGCAGGTCCAGCTCGCCCGTCGCGGGCCGCTCGGTGGCGTCGAGGATCACGAAGCGCGACCCGGCGAGGTCGATGCGCCCGGCCGCGGCCGCGTCGCCGCCCGGTCCGATCCCCGGCACCGTGCCCGCGTCGAGCCGGATCGAAAAGCGGCGGTCGTCGAGCTGTGCCGCGCCCGCAGCCCCCTCGGCCAGCGGCATGTGGCGCATGTAGCGAAAGCGCCCGCCCGAAAACGCGAAGGACCCGAGCACCTCGGGCGCCGCCTCCGGCCGCAGGCGGATCGCCGCATTGGCGTCGGTCGCGATACCGCCGCGCAGGTTCGACGCGTACCAGTTGCGCGCCTGCGGGGCGACGTCCGGGGGCCAGAGCGCGGTCAGGTCGTCCACCGCCATTTCGGGCACCGTCAGCCGGAGCGACCCGTCGAGCCCGCCCGCCACGAAGCCGATCCGCCCCGTCGCGCGCGCCGTGCCCGACGGCCCCGTCACCATCGCCTGCCCGATGCGCAGCGCCAGCGGCGCCTGCGTCACCCGCGCCTCGACCAGACCGTTGTCGAAGGCGACGGAGCGGTCGAACATGCCGTCCGGATCGAAGAGCGTTCGCCCGAGCCGAAGCTGTATCTGCGCGGGGCCGGTGATGCCGTCCTCGAGCAGGATCTGCCCGCCCGCCTGGACCGACAGGTCGTCGGAGCTGGCCGCGATGTCCTCGAGCGCGATGCGGTCGGTTCCCGGCAACCAGGCGAAGCCCAGCGTCGCGCGGTCGAGCGCGTAATCCGGCCGGTCGACCATCCGCCCGTCCCGAAGCGCGATCTGTCCCCGGAGCGGCCCCGGCTCACCCGCCTCGGTCAGCGTGACGCCGGCGCTCGCCGAGAGATCGCCCATCGCCAGTGACAGGGCGGGCACGCGCGGCAGCGCCTCGGCCAGTGCCGCCACCGGCAGGTCGGTCAACGCGAGGCGGGCCAGCGCGCCCTCGCCCGCCGCCAGCCGCTGCATCGTCGCCGCCAGCCGTGCGGTCCGACCGCCCGGCAGCGGGATGTCCGTCCCGAGGTCGAGCGTCACGGCATCCTCCGCGCGGGTCAGCGTCACCGCGCCGTTCTCGATCCGCTGCGACAGGCCCGTGACCGCGTCCGAGAGCCTCAGCCGCACGCCGTCGATGCGAACACGGTCGAGATCGGCCAGCACCGGCACCGCGAGCGCGGCATCGAGCGCGGCAAGCCCCTCGACCCAGTTCGATGGAAGGGCGCCGCCGCCCCCGCCGAACGCGAGGTTGAAGCGGCCATCCGCGTCACGTGCGATGTCGAGCGAAAGGTCTACCACCGTCACCTGCCGGGGCCGCAACTTGCCGCGCATCAGGGCCGCACCGTCGAGCGCGACCTGCGCGTCCGGCAGCGCCAGGAGGTCGGTGCCGTCATCCGAAAGCCCGGCATCCCGCAACCGAAGCCGCAGCGCCTGCGCGCCCAGATCGTAGCCCAGCGCCACCGACCCCAGCCGCACCGCTCGTCCGCCCAGGTCCCGCGACAGCCGCGCCTCCAGCCGCGACACCGCCCAGTCCGGCAGGGCCACCGGCCCCTCGGTCAGGCGCCAGGCGCTGCCCGCAAGCAACGCCGCCACCACCAGCAGCACAACGCCCATGGCCCGGAACGGACGGCGGCGTCGGGCAGGGGTGTCGGGCATGGGTGCAGGCTCCGCATCGGGGACCCCGACCTTGACCCGACCCCGTCCGGGTTCCAAGTCCCGACGCAGCGCACCCCTAATGGAGAGACCTCATGACCATCGAACCCGGACAGGACGCCCCCGCCTTCGCGATGCCCACGGGCGGCGGCGGCGAGGTGTCGCTCGCCGACCTCAAGGGCAAGCAGGTCGTGCTGTATTTCTATCCCAAGGACGACACGCCCGGCTGCACCAAGGAGGCCATCGCCTTCACCGAGGCCGCCGCCGAGTTCGAGGCGGCGGGCGCGGTGATCGTCGGCGTGTCGAAGGACAGCGTCGCCAAGCACGACAAGTTCGCCGCCAAGCACGACCTGGGCGTGATCCTCGCATCCGACGAGGATGGCACGACGTGCGAGGATTACGGCGTCTGGGTCGAGAAGAACATGTACGGCAAGACCTACATGGGCATCGAGCGGGCGACCTTCCTGATCGACGAAGGCGGCGTCGTGAAGCAGGTCTGGCGCAAGGTGAAGGTGCCGGGCCATGCGGACGCGGTGCTGGAGGCCGTGCGCGCATGACGGCCGTGGCCGGACGGGGCCGCGCCACGTGATCCCGCTCGCGCAGATGGCGGTCGAGGTGCTGGGCACCGCCGACCCCCGTGCCAAGACCGATCTTTCGCGCACCCATGCGGCCGCGTGGCTTGACGCCCGCGCGGACGGCACCCTGCCCGAGATCGGCACCGGGACGCCGCCCGACCGGCCCGCGCGCCCCGACCGGCCCGAACTTCTGCACCCGCGCGACGTGCCGCGCCGCAAGCCCGGCACGCCCGAGGGACGGATCGCGCTCCTGCATGCCGTCGCGCATATCGAGCTGAACGCGGTCGACCTCCATTGGGACGTCATCGCGCGGTTCTCACACGTCCCCCTGCCGCCGGGCTTCTTCGACGACTGGGTGCGTGCGGCCGATGACGAGTCGAAGCATTGGGGTCTGATGTCCGACTGCCTTCAGGCCGCGGGGTCGCATTACGGCGCCCTGCCCGCCCATGCCGGCATGTGGCGTGCCGCCGAGGAGACGGCAGGCGACCTGATGGCCCGGCTCGCGGTCGTGCCGATGGTGCTGGAGGCGCGCGGGCTCGACGTCACGCCGGGCATGATCGAAATCTTCCGGCGGGCGGGCGAGGACGGCGCCGTGGCCGCGCTGGAAACGATCTACGCCGAGGAGGTGGCCCATGTCGCCTACGGTTCGAAATGGTTCAACTTCCTCTGCGGGCGGGACAATCTCGATCCGCGCCCGACCTTCCACGACCTCGTGCGGACGCATTTCCACGGCCTCCTGAAGCCGCCCTTCAACGAGGAGAAGCGGGCCGATGCGGGCCTGCCGCCGGACTTCTACTGGCCCCTGACCGAAGAGGCGTGACCCGTAACCGGCGGGATTTTGCTCACAGGGGGGGCCACAGGCCGGGCGAAAAGGCCCTCCGGTTGCGAGAAGGGTCACATCTGACTAGAACGCGACGACTTGTGCCGCTTGGATCGGCGCCTGGGGAACGGAACGCGCGAACGCCCATCAGAGGTGGCGCACCACAGACGAGGGGAGACGGGGTTTGAAGCAACGCCTGTCCGATAGACTGAACGCGCGCCTTGAGCGCTACCTTCCCGAGCAACGCCTCTTTCTCAAATCCGACGATGGAACCCGGTTCATCCGGATGCGTCCGCTCACGCAGGCCACGATCCTGTCCGGCGGCGCGCTGGTGTTGGGCTGGATGGTCGTCGTAACCTCCTTCTTCCTGATCGGCGCGATCACCTCCGGCTCGAGCCGCGACCAGATCGCCCGCGCCCAGCTCGCCTACGAGACGCGTCTCCAGGCCCTGTCGGACGAGCGCGACGCCCGCACCCGCGAGGCCGAACAGGCGCTCGGGCGCTTCTACATCGCCCTAGACGAGGTCTCGAAGATGCAGGGCACGCTGCTCGCCTCCGAGCAGCGGGTCCGCGAACTGGAAACCGGCATCGAGGTCATCCAGCGCACGCTCCGCCGCACCGTCGCCGAGCGCGACACGGCCCGCGACGAGGCCGAGACGATCCTCGCCCGCATCGAGGACGCCCCCGAGGCCGCCGCCACGGCCGAGCGCCGCGCCGCCGATGCCTCGGCGACCGCCGCCGCGCTGGCCGAAGTGCTCGACGCCACCGCGCTCCAGCGTGACGAGGCCGTCGTCGTGGCCGAGGGCGCCGATGCCGAGATCGACCGGATGGAGGCGATGGCCGCCCTCATGGCCGATCGCAACGACCGCATCTTCGGCCGGCTGGAAGAGGCCGTGCAGGTCTCGCTCAGCCCGCTGGAGAAGGTCTTCGCCCGCTCCGGCATTTCGACCGACGCTATTCTCGACCAGGTGCGCCGCGGCTATTCCGGCCAGGGCGGCCCGCTCGAGCCGCTGGTCCTTTCGACCCGCGGCAACCCGAGCGAACTCGACCTCGACACCCAGCGCGCCAACCGCCTGCTGAACCGTCTGGAAGAGGTCGAACTCTACCGCATTGCCGCCGAGAGCCTGCCGCTCGCCCATCCCGTGCCCGGACCGCATCGCCGCACCTCGGGCTTCGGGCCGCGCTGGGGCCGGATGCATTCGGGCATGGATTTCGCCGGGCCGCGCGGCTCGACGATCCTCGCCACCGCCGAGGGCACCGTCACCCATGCCGGCTGGCAGTCGGGCTACGGCAAGCTGGTGAAGATCCAGCACCCGCTGGGCTTCGAGACGCGCTATGCGCATCTTAACTCCATCAACGTGCGGCAGGGCCAAAGGGTCTCGCGCGGGCAGAATATCGGTGGTATGGGGACCACCGGACGTTCGACCGGGGTGCATCTTCACTACGAAATTCGCCGCGGCGGGCAAGCCCTGAACCCAGTCACTTTCATAAACGCAGGTCAGGATGTTTTCTAAATCCAAGCTGAACCAGCCCGGCGGCGACGCCGACAAGCCCAACACGCCCAGCTCGGGCTCGCCCGCGCCGTCGTCCCCGCCGTCCAAGCCCGCCGGGCTGGAACTCGGCGCCGGCGCGCAGGCGATGAAGCCCAAGGTCGCGCCGTCGACCCTGTCGGGTGACCTGCTCATCAAGGGCGACCTGAAGACCTCCGGCGACATCCAGATCGAGGGTGAGGTCGAGGGCAACATCCAGGCCCACCTGCTGACCGTCGGCGAAGGGGCCGTTGTTCGCGGCGAAGTGATCGCCGACGACATCGTGGTCAATGGGCGCGTCATCGGACGCGTGCGGGGCCTGAAGGTCCGGCTCACCTCCACCGCGCGGGTCGAGGGCGACATCATCCACAAGACCATCGCCATCGAATCCGGCGCCCATTTCGAGGGCGCCGTCCAGCGGCAGGACGACCCGCTCGGCCAGGCCGGGTCCTCCAAGCCGTCGGCCGCCGCGAAGCCCGCGGCCTCCGGTGGATCGTCCAAGCCCGAGGGCGCCGGCTCCTGAGTTCCGCCCACCCGTGACGAACGACGCGACGACCCCGCCCCGACCCCGGAGCGGGGTTTCGCGTCTTCCGGGCCTCGAAGGCCGTATCCCGCGCCCGCGCCGCACCGCCGTCGTCCTTTCGACGATGGGTTCGCTGGGCGACCTCTATCCCGTCCTCTCGATCGCGCGGCACCTCGACCAATCGGGCATCGAGGTGCGTCTCGCGCTGAGCCCCGACGATTGCGACATGGCGCGCCGCTGGGGCCTGCTCGCGACACCCGTGGGCCCGTCCGAGGCCGAGATCTGCGACCGGTTAGGCGTCACCCGCGACCAGATCGCGCGCGAGGTGCTGCGCGACCCCGGCCCGCTGATCCGCGACGTGCTGATCCCGATGCTGCCCGCCCTGACCGAGGAGCTGGCACCGCTGACCCATGGCGCGGCGGTCGTCGCCGCCACCGCCTTCGCGCTCCACGCGCCGCTGGCAGCCGAGCGGGCGGGCCTTCCTTACGTCCCGTTGATCCTGCAACCGATGATGCTCTTCTCCGCGCTCGATCCGCCCAGAAGCCGCCGCTTCGGCGCGACGGTCCCGGCCCCCGCGAACCCGCTGACCCGCGCGTGGAACCGCGCTTGGATCGGCACGGCCCGCGCCGTCCTCCGCGCCCGTCATGCCGCCGACCTGACCCGCGTGCGCGCGGGCTTCGACCTGCCACCACAGCCCGGCACGCCGCTTCTGGATCACGGCGCGACGGTGCCCCTGCGGCTCGGGCTCTGGTCGGACCGGTTCGCGCCCGCCCCCGCCGACCGGCCCGCCGATTTCGAGGTGGTGGGCTTTCCCGCCGCCCCTGACGGCGACCTGCCCCAGCCCGTGATCGACTGGCTCGACGCGGGCCCGGCACCGCTCGCGGTGACGCTGGGCAGCGTGGCGCAGCGCCTGGGCGGCGAACGCTTCTGGGCCGAGGCCGTCGCGCTGGCTCGGCGGATGGGGCTTCGCGCGGTGCTTCTGCGGGGCGAGGCCGAGGTGCCCCAAGGCCCCGACATCCTGTCGCTGCACTACGCGCCCCATGCGCCTCTCTTTCCGCGCGCGGCGGCGGTCCTGCACCATGGCGGGATCGGCAGCACTGCCGAGGCGCTCCGCGCCGGACGCCCCCAGCTCGTCGTGCCGGTGGGCGGGGATCAGCCCGACAATGCCGCGCGCCTCGAACGGATGGGTGTCGCCGTATCGATCGACGCTAAGCGCTTCCGCGCGGACCGCGCCGCCGCACGACTGACGGACCTGCTGGGCCGGTTCGACTACGGCGCGGCGGCGACGCTGGGCGAGGCGATCGCGGGGCGCAACGGGGCCAGCATCGCCGCGCTGCATCTGGCGCGGCTGGCGCTCCAGTCGCGGCCGCGCCCGCTCGCCGTCGTGTCCTGAACCTCAGCCGGCGGCGTCGGCCCGGCTCTTGCCGCTGGCGTTCGAGGCCAGGACGCTGGCCATCACGCCATCCAGCGCGCCGTCCAGCACGCCCGACGTGTCCGACGTCTCGTAGCCCGTCCTGAGGTCCTTCACCATCTGGTAGGGCTGCAGGACGTAGGACCGGATCTGGTTGCCCCAGCCCGCATCGCCCTTGGCTTCGTGGGCGGCGTTGATCTCGGCGTTTCGGCGATCCAGCTCCATCTGGTAGAGCCGCGACTTCAGCGCCTTCATGGCGATATCGCGGTTCTGGTGCTGCGATTTCTCGGACGAGGTCACGACGATATTCGTCGGGATATGGGTGATCCGCACCGCCGAGTCGGTGGTGTTGACATGCTGGCCGCCCGCGCCCGAAGACCGGTAGGTGTCGATGCGGATGTCCGAGGGGTTCACCTCGATGTCGATATTGTCGTCGACCACCGGATAGACCCAGACGCTGGCGAAGGACGTCTCGCGCGTGCCTTTCCCGAAGGGCGAGATGCGGACCAGCCGGTGCACGCCGCTCTCGGATTTCAGCCACCCATAGGCGTTCTTGCCGCTGATCTTGTAGGCGACGGACTTGATGCCCGCCTCGGACCCGGCCTCCTGGCTCTGCAGTTCGACGTCGAAGCCACGCTTGCCGGCCCAGCGGACATACATTCGCTGCAGCATCTCGGCCCAGTCGCAGGCCTCGGTGCCGCCCGCGCCCGCGTTGATCTCGAGGAAGGTGTCGTTGCCATCGGCCTCGCCGTCGAGCAGCGCCTCGAGTTCCTTCTCGGCGGCGACCTCGACCAGCCGGGCGATGGCGCGCTCGGCCTCGGCCACGACCTCGGCATCGTCCTCCATCTCGCCCAGCTCGATCATCTCGGCATTGTCGGAGGTGTCGCGCTCCAGCGTCTCGATCGCCTCGATAGCGTCGATCAGGCCCTGGCGGTCGCGCATCAACTTCTGGGCGCGCGCGGGATCGTCCCAGAGCGTCGGGTCCTCGATCATCGCATTTGCCTCCTCGAGGCGATGCGGCGCCGTCTCCCAGTCCAGCCGCCGCTTCAGGAGCGCGACGGACTTGGCGATGGCGTCGACGTTGTTCTGGACTTCTGCGCGCATGGGGCCTCCGGGGATGCGACGCCTCACCTAAAGCGCGCACGCATCCGCGACAAGGCGGCGCGGGATCGCGCAGGCCGCATCGACGGCCCGCCGCGTGTCAGTAAAGGCCGCCCGACGACAGCTGCCCGAAGGTCGCGCGCTTGGGGACGACCACCTGCCGCCCGGTCGAGGTCCGCACCTGGCTCGGGGCGGATTGGTCCTCGCTCTCGCCGCGCCCGAAGAGCGGCAGGTCGCCCGCCATCGCGAAGCCACCGTCGATCACGAGACCGCCGCCGAGGCCGACGAACGGATCGGCCCCTTCGCGGAAGTACTCGGCCACGACATGCTCGCCCGTCGCAGAATCCGGCAGGCGCGCGCCGGTGTAGCGGTCGATCTTCACGAAATACCCGCCCTCGGGCACCTCGAAGGGTCCGCCGCCATATTCCTTGATGGCCTCGCGCATGAACTCGGTGAAGACCGGGCCGCACATGCCGCCGCCCGACGCACCGCTGCCCAGCGAACGCGGGCGGTCATGGCCGATATAGCAGCCCGCGACGATGCGCGACGAGAAGCCCACGAACCACACGTCCTTGGCATCGTTGGTCGTTCCCGTCTTGCCCGCGATCGGCACGGGCAGGTTCACGGTGCGCGCGGCGGTGCCCCGCTCGACGACGCCGGTCATCATCGAGGTCAGCTGATAGGCCGTGATCGGGTCCATCACACGCTCGCGGTTGGACACGATCCGGGGGCCATAGCCTTCTGAGAGCGCGGCGAACTCCTCGCAATCGACGCAGCGCCGCTGATCGTGCTTGTAGACGGTGCGGCCGTAGCGGTCCTGAATGCGGTCGACCAGCGTCGGCTCGACCCGTTCGCCGCCATTGGCGAACATCGCGTAGGCCGAGACCATCTTGTAGAGCGTCGTCTCCTGGCTGCCGAGCGAGTTGGCCAGAAGCTCGTCCATCCGGTCGTAGACGCCGAAGCGCTCGGCGTAGCTCGCGACCGTGCCCATGCCGACATCCTGCGCCAGCCGCACGGTCATCAGGTTGCGCGACCGCTCGATCCCGGTGCGTAGCGGAGCGGGCCCGTAGAAGCGGTTAGACGCGTTCTTCGGGCGCCAGACCTCGCCGTTGCCCTGGTCGATCTCGATCGGGGCATCGACGACGATCGTGTTCGGCGCGTAGCCGGAATCGAGCGCGGCGGCATAGACGAACGGCTTGAAGCTGGAGCCCGGCTGCCGAGTCGCTTGCGTGGCGCGGTTGAAGACCGAATGCTGGTAGCTGAACCCGCCCTGCATCGCGATCACGCGGCCGGTATTGACGTCCATCGCCATGAAGCCGCCCTGCACCTCGGGGACCTGGCGCAGCGACCAGCGGATCAGGTCGCCGCTGTCGTCTTCGGTCATCCGGCGGACATGGACGACCTGCCCCGGCTCGAAATTGTCGACGAAGCTGCCGCGCATCCAGGCGATGTCGTCGCGGGGCACGTCGACCGTGCCCTCCACGTCCTCGACCCCGAGCGTCAGGGTCTGATCGCCGACGCCGGTGACCACGGCGGCATGCCACCGGTTGCCGAGGTCGATATCGCGGGCGACATCCGCCTCGGCCAGGGCTGCGCGCCACGAAGCCTCGTCCGAGAGCGTCTCGACCGGGATCGTCTTGCCGGTGCCCCGCCAGACGCCCGCGTTGCGGTCGAACTGCTCCAATGCACGGCGCAGCGCGCGGGCCGCGACCTCCTGCATCTCGGCGTCGATGGTGGCGCGGACGCTGAAGCCCTGGGTGAAGAACGCCTCCTCGCCGAAATCCTGCGTCAGCTGGCGCCGGATCTCGTCGGTGAAGTAATCGCGCGGCGGAAGGGCCGCGCGGAACGGCGCGAAATGACCCGACTGCACCGTCAGGAGGGGCGAAAGCTGCGCCTCCTGCATCTCGGAGCGCGTCAGGTAGCCGTTCTCGAACATCTCGCGCAGCACGAAGTTACGGCGGTCGATGGCGCGCTCGGCCTGACGGACGGGGTGATAGTCCGACGGCGCCTTGGGCAGGATCGCGAGATAGGCCGCCTCCTCGACCGTGAGATCGGCGAGCGGCTTGTTGAAATAGGTCTGGGCCGCGGCGGCGACTCCGTAGCTGTTCTGACCGAGGAAGATCTCGTTGAGATAGAGCTCGAGGATGTCGTCCTTCGACAGTGTCTCCTCGATCCGGGAGGCGAGGATGATTTCCTTCACCTTGCGCTCGGCGCTCCGGTCCGAGGACAGAAGGAAGTTCTTCATCACCTGCTGGGTGATCGTGGACGCGCCGCGCAGGCGCCCGCCCCGCGCCGCGTCGACGGCGGCGGCGACCATCCCCATCGGGTCATAGCCCGCATGGAGGTAGAAGTTCTTGTCCTCGGCCGAGATGAAGGCCTGCTTGACGAGGTCCGGAATCTCGTCGGCGGGGGCGAAGAGACGTCGCTCCTGCGCGAATTCGTCCATCAGGCGCCCCTCGCCCGAATAGATGCGGCTGATCGTCGGCGGCGTGTACTGCGCGAGCTGTTCGTGGTTCGGCAGGTCGCGGCCATACATCCACAGGATCGCGCCCACCGTCAGCGCTCCGGCGATGACCCCGAGCGTGATCGCCGAGAAGAGCCCGCCGACCACCGACAGGACGAACATCACCACGCCCTGCGCACCGCTCCACGCGAGGCCGCCGGTGGCTTTCATCACCTTCGTCACCATGTCGTTCGTTCCCTGCCCGTTCGGGGTCCGATATACGGATCGCCCCGGACCGCGTCAAAGCGACGATGCGTCCCGTGCGCGGGTCGCCGCCCAGTTTCTGCAATGAAAACCGTCAACATCCCGTGAACGGCGCGTTGCGGTCAGTCTTCGGTCTTCTTGCCGGCCTGCACGGCCTCCAGCGCGTCGTGATCCACCAACGTCCAGGGCAGGCCCGCGTTGCGGAAGATGCGCTTGGCCTTTCGAGGATAGTCGGCCACGTCATGGGGCAGACGCTGGCCGATTACGAGCACCCGCAGCGGCTCGGTTCCTGTCGCCTCCAGCGAATGCGCCACACCGCCCGCGCGGTAACCGAGGAAGTCGCCCGGCCCGACCGGCTCCACCGCGTCGCCGATATGCGCGTCGGCCGTCCCCGAGAGGATGTAGCAGGCCTCGTCCTCGTGGTGATGGACGTGATGCTCGGTCGTCACGTCGCCCGGCCGCACCTCGATCAGGTGAATGCCCAGCCCGTCCAGCCCCGTCGCATCCCCGAGCGAGCGGTTCACGCGCCGTGCGCGGTCATTCAGAAAATGCGTCTTCGCCAGACCCGCCATCGCCGCGATCTCGGCGGCGCGCAGCAGGACGCGTTCGGTCAATTGTCGCCAGCCAGCGTTTCGCCGACATTGATGCGGCCGAAGTTGCGGATCAGCTGCTGGATAAAGCCGAAATCGCGGATCGACGTCTCGGTGATGCGACGCGACAGGGTGACGACCCGGCCCCGCTCCAATCCGAAGCGCTCGATATTCTCGATCGTGCCGCCCTCGGTGAAGCTGATCGCGACCAGTTCGCGTTCGATCGTCTGGGGGGCGCGCCAGGCGAAGTTCTTCCGGCGGCTCTGGACGTAATACCACGCATCGTCGCGCAGCACGCCGTTCGCAGTGGGCCGACCGACCGTCGAGGCCACCGTCTCGCGCGTGTCGACGCCGACCGTGAGCAAGGCGAGGTCCTCGTCGTTGGGGACGTAGCCATGATTGCGGTAGGTCGCGGAACACGCGCCGACCGCGATCAGAAGGAGGGCCGCCAAGGTGCCCCGGATGATGGCGGTCATAGTCATTCCCCGTCCCGTCCGTCGTGGGGCCGTTGCGGGCCCTCGCGGTTTCCGCCTATGGCTTAACCGCCCCGCCGCGCTGCATCAAGTCCGCCCCGGAGACCCGTCATGAGACCCGTCCTGTCCCACCCCCTCCGCCTCGCGGAGCTGCCCCAGCGAAAGCCCACCGCGATCCGGCTCGTCCCCGACGCCGGAGAACTCGAGACCCTGGCCGACCGGCTGGGCGTCGACGCGTTCCGCAAGGTCCGGTTCGAGGCGGTGCTGGCGCCCGACGGGGGGCGCGACTGGCTTTTGAAGGGGCATCTGGGGGCGACGGTCGTCCAGCCCTGCCGGGTGACGACGGATCCGGTGACAACGCGGATCGAGGAGGATGTCGTCCGCCGCTACACGCCCGACATGGCCGAGGTGACAGAGGAGGAGATCGAGATGACCGAAGACGAGAACGTGGAGCCGCTGCCCGCCGTTCTCGATGCGGGCGATCTTCTGGAGGAGGTGTTGGCGCTGGCGGTGCCCGACTTCCCGCGCGCCGAGGGGGCCGAGGATATCGACCTGACCGCCGCGCCGCCGGGGGCCGAACCCCTGACCGAGGAGAGCGTCAAGCCTTTCGCGGGGCTCGCGGCGCTCCGGGACAAGCTGGGCGGCCCCAAGGACGAGTGACGGGCTACTGTGCCATCATCTGCTGAAGCTCGGCCAGGCGGTCGGGATGCAGGTGGCTGTTGGGCGTGGTCTGCGCGGTGACGGCGGCGGTGGTGCCGCCGGCGATGATGGCGACGGCGAGGACGGCGGCGAGGGCCTTGATGCGGGTCATGTCGTTTCCTTTCGATCCGGTTGCATGCACAACCAACCATCGCGCGGCGAAGTTCCTGTGAGTTCGCGCACAGTTGGGTGATCGTCCGTGAAGGCCCCCGTGTCCGGCTTGCATCCCGGTCGAATCTCGCTATGAGGCGCCTTCCGCCCACACGGGCCGCGAAATGGCTGGACCCCTGCCCCCGAAGGGACTAGGGACCGCCCGAAGATTTATTGACACCTGCGGGACGCAGCCACGCGCGCGGCCCCAAACACGATCCGAGGTTGAGACATGGCCGTTCCGCAGAACAAGGTCACCCCTTCCCGCCGCAACAACCGCCGCTCCCACGACAGCCTGACGCCGGGCAATCCGGCCGAATGCCCGAACTGTGGCGAGCTCAAGCGTCCGCATCACGTGTGCGGCGCCTGCGGCCATTACGCGGACCGCGAAGTCATCGCGGCCGACGCGGTCGAGCTGGACGACGACGTCGCCTGAGCGGCGAGCGTATCGCATGAGGGAGGCGCATCATGTCGGATGAGACCGGCGGCGCCTCCGTTTCCAAGCCCTCCGTGGCCGATGCCGGGTCGACGCCCGGCGGCGTGCTGTCGATCGACGCGATGGGCGGTGACCTCGGACCCGAGGCGGTCGTCGCGGGCATGGCCCGCGCGGTCAAGCTCATCCCCGCCATCCGCTTCGTCGTACACGGCGACAAGCCCGCCCTCGATGCGCTGATCGCCAAGCGGCGCGGCCTGTCGGATCACTGCACCACCCGCCACGCGGAAGGCGTCGTCACGATGGACGACAAGCCCGCGCAGGTCATGCGCAACGGCAAGGACACCTCGATGTGGTCCGCGATCGAGTCGGTCCGCTCGGGCGAGGCGACGGTCTGCGTCTCCTGCGGCAACACCGGCGCGCTGATGGCCGTGGCGATGATCCGGCTGCGCAAGCTGCCGGGCGTCAACCGGCCCGCCATCGCGATCTTCTGGCCGTCGCGCAATCCCAAGGGCTTCAACGTGATGCTCGACATGGGCGCCGATATCCGCGCCGATGCCGACGATCTTCTCCAATACGCGCTGATGGGCACGTCCTACGCCCGCAACGCGCTGGGCCTCGACCGGCCGCGGGTCGGCCTCCTGAACGTCGGCACCGAGGAGCACAAGGGCCGCTCGGAGCTGCGCGAGGCGCATGACCTGATCGAGGCGCTGGCCGATGCCAACCGCTTCGAGTTCGTCGGCTTCGTCGAGGGCGGCGACATCCCATCGGACCGCGTCGACGTGATCGTCACCGACGGCTTCACGGGCAACGTCGCGCTCAAGACCGGCGAGGGCACGGCCAAGTTCGTGCGCGACATGCTGTCCGAGGCGTTCCGCGCCACGCCGCTCTCGAAGATCGCGGCCCTTCTGGCGATGACGTCGCTCAAGCGGCTCGCCGCCCGGATCGACCCGCGCCGCGTCAACGGGGGCGTGTTCCTCGGGCTCAACGGCACGGTCGTCAAATCCCACGGTTCGGCGGACGAGACCGGCGTCGCCTCGGCCATCGCGCTGGCCTGGGACCTGTCGACCTCGGGGTTCAGCGAGAAGCTCAAGGCCCGGCTCGACACGGCCACCGGCCTTCAGGACGAGGATCAGGCATGACGGCAAGCGTGACCCGAGCGGTGATCCGCGGTGTCGGCCATTACCTCCCCGAGCGGGTCGTCGAGAACGACTGGTTCACCACCTTCCTCGACACCTCGGACGAGTGGATCAAGTCCCGCTCCGGCATCGAGCGCCGCCACTTCGCCGCCGAGGGGCAGACGACTTCGGACCTCGCCACCCGCGCGGCCGAGGGCGCGCTGGCCGATGCCGGGATGCAGCCCGACGATATCGACACGATCATCCTCGCGACCTCGACCCCCGACCTGACCTTTCCGGCCACCGCGACCATCGTGCAGGAGCGGCTGGGCATGACCCGCGGCTTCGCCTTCGACGTCCAGGCCGTCTGCGCGGGCTTCGTCTACGCGCTGTCGAACGCCAACGCCCTGATCCTCTCGGGTCAGGCCAGGCGCGTTTTGGTGATCGGCGCCGAAACCTTCAGCCGGATCATGAACTGGGAGGATCGCACGACCTGCGTCCTCTTCGGCGATGGCGCTGGCGCGGTGATCCTCGAGGCGACCGAGGGCACGGGCACCGCGTCCGATCGCGGCATCCTCGCGACCGACCTCCATAGCGACGGACGCCACCGCGACATCCTCAAGGTGTCGGGCGGCGTCTCCGCGTCGCAATCCACCGGTCATCTCATGATGGCCGGCAAGGAAGTCTTCCGCCACGCCGTCGAAAAGCTCGCCCGCTCGACCATCGACGTGCTCGACCGGGCGGGCGTGACTGTGGGCGACGTCGATTGCGTGATCCCGCACCAGGCCAATATCCGCATCATCAGCCGCACCGCCCAGAAGCTCGACCTGCCGATGGAGAAGGTCGTCGTCACCGTTCAGGACCACGGCAACACCTCGGCGGCATCGATTCCCCTCGCGATGTCCGTGGCCAAGGCCAGCGGGCAGGTCTCCGAGGGCGATCTGGTCGTGACCGAGGCGATCGGCGGCGGTCTCGCCTGGGGGGCCGTCGCGCTGCGCTGGTAGCCTAAGCCCAGACCCCGCAACGGCGTTCCATGTTCGTTCCTGCGCGGTTCGCCGCAGATGAACTTCTCGGCGCAAGCCCTTGTCATTGACACTATTTCCGGCGCGCTCCAATCTGTCCGCGGACGACCAATCCAAAAGACGAACCGGAGCAAACATGACCGGAAAGACCCTGACCCGAATGGACCTGAGCGAGGCCGTCTTTCGGGACGTCGGCCTGTCGCGCAACGAAAGCGCGAACCTCGTCTCGTCGGTCCTGCAACACATGTCGGATGCCCTCGTGGGCGGCGAACAGGTCAAGATCTCGGGCTTCGGCACGTTCTCGTGCCGCGACAAGGCCGCCCGTGTCGGCCGCAATCCGAAGACCGGCGAGGAGGCCCCAATCCCGCCCCGCCGCGTCCTGACCTTTCGGCCGTCGCACCTGATGAAGGACCGTGTCGCGGCCGGCAACGCCGAGCTCGAGCAGGCCTGAACTTGGCCAAACCTCCCGAGAAGGCGGATGGGGCCTTTCGCACCATCCGCGAGGTCGCCGACTGGCTGACCGTCCCGACGCATGTGCTGCGCTTCTGGGAGTCGAAGTTCGAACAGATCGCGCCCGTGAAAGGCGCGGGCGGGCGCCGCTACTACCGCCCGGAGGACATGCGTCTTCTGGGCGGCATCAAGGTCCTCTTGCACGATCGCGGCCTCACGATCCGCGGCGTGGGCCAGAAGATCGACGATGACGGGGTCGAGCCGGTGATGGCGCTCTCGCCCGAGCTGGAGATGCCCGAGCAGCCCGTCCAGCGCACCCGCAAGGTCATCCGCAACGGCGAGGCCGAGAGCACCGCGCCCCGCGTCGTGCCCTTCGACCGCAAGACCAAGAGCCCCGCCGCCCCCGACACGCCCGTCGATGCGACCCAGGCCGACCGGCCCGAGGCCGATCCGGTCGAAGCACCAGGGACCGACACCGCGCGCCCGCAGCCCGCGGACCGCATCACGCTGCCCGCCGGACCGGATCAGCCCGCCCCCCCGACCCCCGAGGACACCGCCGCCCCTGGCGACGCGCTCGACCCCGCTTCCCCGGACGAGGATGCCGAGCCCATCGCGCCCGACGGCGTCGGCCCGGTCCCCGACGGCCCCTCGCCCGACATGCCGGAGGTCGACCTGCCCGACGTGGCCGAGGCCGCGCCGCAACCCGACCGCCCCGAGCCCGACGCGGCACCGCCCGCGATGGAGATCCCGATGATCGACGCCGCCGCACCTCCGCCGACGCTGGCCGCCTTGCGGCTTGCGCGCGCAGCGACCGGGATCGACGCCTCCAACGCGCGCCGGATGCGCCGCGTGATCCGCAAGCTGCGCGGTCTCGTCGAGGAGATCGAGGACGAGCTGGACGCCTGAGATGACCGGATTTTGCCGCTTGCGCCCCCGTGCGAGTTCCGTATGTAGGGCGCCAGTCGGGCTATGGCGCAGCCTGGTAGCGCGTCCGTCTGGGGGACGGAAGGTCGCAGGTTCGAGTCCTGCTAGCCCGACCAAGCGCACCTCTCGGGGTGCTTGCAGAACGCTCCGTCCCGCGACGGGGCGTTTCGCATATCAGGGGGACCGCATATGACCGACGCGCCCGGCGTGCTCGCCAGTCAGCAGATCGAAGCCATGCTGGCCCACGGCGCGATCACGGCCCCGCCGCTGGTCGACGGGCAGGTCCAGCCCGCCTCCCTCGACCTTCGCCTCGGCGACGTCGCCTACCGCGTCCGCGCCTCGTTCCTGCCGGGTGCCGGACGGCGCCTCGCCGACCGCCTCCCCGAATTCGAGATGCACCGCATCGACCTATCGGACGGCGCCGTTCTGGAAAAAGGCGCGGTCTATCTCGTGCCCTTGCAGGAATCGCTGACGCTGCCCCCCGGTCTTTCGGCAGTCGCCAACGCCAAGTCCTCGACGGGGCGCCTAGACCTCCTGACCCGCACGGTCACCGATGGCGGGACCGAGTTCGACCGCATCCCGCCCGCCTATGACGGCCCGCTCTATGCCGAGATTTGCCCGCGCAGCTTCTCGGTCCTCGTGCGCCCCGGCATGCGCCTCAACCAGATCCGCTTCCGCGCGGGCGAGGCGGCGCTGGACGACGACGCGCTGCGCGCCCTCCATGCGCAGGTCCCGCTGACCGACGGGACGCCCGTGATCGACGACGGCCTCGGCTTCTCGGTCGACCTGACGCCCGGCGAGGGCGATCTCGTCGGCTGGCGCGCCAAGCCCCATACCGGCGTGATCGACCTCGACCGGCTGGGCCACTACGCGCCCCGCGACTACTGGGAGGCGATCCGCACCACCGATCGCCGCATCATCCTCGACCCCGGCGCCTTCTACATCCTCGTCAGCCGCGAGGCGGTCACGATCCCGCCGACTCATGCCGCCGAGATGGCGCCATACCTCGCGATGGTGGGCGAATTCCGCGTGCATTACGCGGGCTTCTTCGATCCGGGCTTCGGCCATGGCACGCCCGCGCGCGGCGTCCTCGAAGTGCGCTGCCACGAGGCGCCTTTCGTGCTGGAAGACGGCCAGATTGTCGGACGCCTGATCTACGAGGGGATGTCCGAGGTGCCCGCACAGCTCTACGGGCAAGGCATCGCGTCGAACTACCAAGGCCAAGGCCTGAAGCTCTCGAAGCATTTCGCGGCGCCCTGACGGTCAGTCGCGGATGTGGTCCTCGGCGGCGAGCGCATCGGTGACGCCCGCCTGCACGCCCCGCTCCAGATAGGTCGAGAGTGCGAGGAACGTCCGCGTCCGCTGCACGCCCTGCAGGTCGTAGACCCGCGACAGGAACCCCTCGAGCGCGTCCGAGGACGCCACCCGGACCTTCAGGATGATGCAGGCATCGCCCGTGGCCGAGTGGATCTCCTCCAGCTCCGGCAGATCCGCCAGTTCGGTTAGCGCGCGCGTCTTGCCCCAGCCCGTCGTCTCGACATGGACGAACGCCAGCATCGGCTTGCCCATCGCCGCCCCGTCGAGATCGGCCGTCGTGCCCCGGATCGCGCCCGAGGCCCGCAGACGCCGCACCCGCTCGTGGACCGCGGCCGCCGACAGCCCGACTCGCTCGGACAGGGCGGCGTAGGACAGTGTCGCGTCCCCGGCCAGCGCGCCGGATATTCTTCGGTCGATCGCGTCCAGACCCCGGCCTGCCGGACGTGCGGGCCGAACCTCCTCCGTTTCTTCGCCATCGGCCATATCGCAGCCTTCCCGTATATCATCCGCCCCGATAGCCCCGGAACCGGACCAAGATCGAGGAGATGGCGATGAACCGCAACCTGAACCTTCTGATGGCCGCCGTCGGCGTGATCGGCGCGAACTCCCTCGTGCTGGGGCCGGTCTCGCCATCCGTGGGCGCAGCACTCGGGCGACCGGCGGCGGATGTCATGCTCGCGGCGGCGGGGTTCGGCGCGGTCACGGCGCTCTCGGCGCTGGTCCTCGCGCCGTGGATCGACCGGATCGGCGCGGCCCGCGCGATCCGGCTCGCCTTCGCGGCGCTGACGCTGGGCCTGCTGCTCTGCGGCGCGGCACCGAGCTTCGGCTGGCTCGTGGCCGGACAGGCCATCGCCGGACTGGCTTCGGGCGTCGCCCTGCCCGCTGCCTACGCGCTCGCCGCCGAACTCGCACCGCCGGGCCGCGCCGCCGAGGCGCTGGGCCGAGTGCTGACGGGATGGACGCTGGCGATGGTGTTCGGCGTCACACTGTCGGCGGTGCTGGCCGATCTGGTGCATTGGCGGGCGGTCTTCGCGCTGGCGGCACTCGGCGCGGGCAGTCTGGCGCTCGTGCGGCTGCCCAACCGGCCGGGCGGCCCGGTCACCCCGCCCTGGAGCGCCCTGCCCCGGCCCGGCGTGGCGCGCGGCCTTTTGGCGCAGGCGGCGATGATGACGGCCTTCTACGGCACCTATTCCTTCCTTGGCGCACATTTCGAGCGGATCGGCGTGCCGACGCTCTGGGGCGCGCTGCCGGTGCTGGCCTATGGCATCGGCTTCGGCCTCGCGGGGCGGTTCGATCCCTGGCTCGACCGGCACGGCTATGGCGGCGCAGGACCCTGGGTCTTCGGCGCGGTGGCGCTGTCGCTTCTGGCGCTGGCAGGGGGCGCTGGATCGCTCTGGACGCTGGTCCCGGCCTTCTTCGCCTGGGGGTTGGCGAACCATCTGGGCCTCGGGCTGCTGGTCGGGCGACTGACGCAGGCGGGCGGCGCGCAGAAGGGCGCGGTGCTGGGTCTGAACACCGCCGTCACCTATCTGGCCGTGGTCGCCGGGGCCGCGGGCTTCCGGCCCGTCTTCGAAGGCGGGGGCTTCGCGCTCTGCGCCGGGGTCGGGGCGGGCCTCGCGGCCCTCCTCGCGGTCGAGGCGATCAGCCGACGGGGCAGCCGGCCCGCTGCGCCGGCGTGAGCCGGGCCAGCGGCACGATCCACGTATGCACCGCGAAGAGCACGGCGCCCGTCCGCGGCAGGCGCAGCACCGTCTGGCGTTCCGAGCGGACATAGCGCGCCGTCTCGGGGGCCTCGGGCGCCGCCGCTTCGGCCCGCGGCCGGTGAAGCACGGCCTCGGCATGGGGCAGGACGTTGGCGCGCCACATCGGGCGGCCGGGGACCGCGCGGTCGAACAGGCGCTGCACCCGCCGGGCCAGGTCGGCATCGTATTCGGGCACCGGCGCGTGGATGCGAACGAGCGGACGCCCGATCTTCTCGGCGAGGGTCCAATGGGCCGGGAAACACAGAAGTCCGGCGATCAGCACGTGCTCCGCCCCCCGCCGGTCGAGCAGCAGCAGATCTTCCTGCACCAGACGCGAGGCGACTTCGAGCGGTGCGCCGTCCAGAGACACGCGGAACCCGTCGGGGCGGCGCACCACGCGGCCTTCGCGGGCGAAGCCCGGCGGCAGTGCGGCGAGCACTGCGTCGAGGCACTCCGCCTCGGCCGCCTCCGCGCCCGGCTCCGCCATCAGCACCTGGTCCCGGCGTTCGGTCATCAGCCGCGCCTTCTCGGCCAACTGCGCGCCGTAGACCTCGTCGACGATGATCCACGACCCCTCGGTCACCGGCCGCATGCCCGGCATCCGCGACAGCGCCGGATCGGCCCAGGGCGTATGCGGCAGCACGGATTGGGTGATCTCCAAAGCGACATTCCCGGCGTCGGTTGCGGGCGCGACGGCGGGTCCGCAGAGCCCGACGGTCTGCATCATGAAGGACCACTATCGCGACAGTCGCAAGATCGACCCGTCCCGCGGCACGACGCTGGGCGACGGCACCCCCAACAATCAGGACCGGGTCGAGATCGGGCCGACCCCGCTGGCCTTCGCCGAATGGGCGGCGGCGGGCCTGGCGCTGCCGCATCTGCCGACAATGCGGCGCTATCGCCTCGACCGTCTGATCGCCGCCTGTGCGGCGCGGGACTATGGCGGTCTCCTGCTCTTCGATCCGCTCAACATCCGCTACGCGACCGACTCGACCAACATGCAGCTCTGGAACGCGCATAACC
The DNA here is from genome assembly GCF_046452375.1 of Jannaschia halovivens. Classification (NCBI taxonomy): domain Bacteria; kingdom Pseudomonadati; phylum Pseudomonadota; class Alphaproteobacteria; order Rhodobacterales; family Roseobacteraceae; genus Jannaschia; species Jannaschia halovivens. Next base: position 1,116,910 of record NZ_JBKFDJ010000001.1, read on the forward strand.
CGTTTCGCGCCGTGCTGGTCCGGGCCGATGGGCACATGGTCATCTGGGACTACCGCCCGGCGATGTTCCTGTCGGAGTTCAACCCGCTGGTGGCCGAACAGCGGACCGGCGCGGATCTCTTCTATTTCGACCGGGGCGACGGGCTGCCCCAGGCCGCCGCCGCCTTCGCCGCCGAAGTCCGCGATCTATTGACCCAAGGCGGCGCGCCGCTTCGGATCGGGGCCGACAAGCCCATGATCCACGCCCTTCGCGCGCTGGAAGCCGCCGGGATCGAGGTCCATCCCGGCGAGGAGGCGACCGAGAAGGCCCGCAGCGTGAAAGGCCCCGACGAGATCGCGGCCATGCGCTGTGCCCTCCAGTCCTGCGAGGCCGCGATGGCCGAGATGGAGGCCTTCGCCCGTGCGGAGGTGCCCCGCGGCGGCGTCACCGAGGCCGATATCTGGGCCGAGATGCACGCCGCCAATATCCGGCGCGGGGGCGAATGGATCGAGACGCGGCTCCTGACATCCGGGCCGCGCACCAACCCGTGGTTCCAGGAATGCGGTGGCCGCGTCGTGTCCGAGGGCGAGATCCTCGCCTTCGACACCGATCTCGTGGGGCCCTACGGCATGTGCGCCGACCTCAGCCGGACGTGGTGGATGGGTGACATGCCGGCCCGCGGCGACATGATCGACGCCATGCGCCACGCGCTCGACCATATCCGCGAGAACGAGGCGATGCTGGCCCCAGGCGTGCCCCTGCGCGACCTGACCTTCGGGACCCATGTCCTTAGGCCCGAGTTCCAGGCGCAGAAATACGGCTGTCTGATCCACGGCGTCGGGCTCTGCGACGAGTGGCCTCTGATCGTCTATCCCGACCACCATGTCGACGGCGCCTTCGACGCCTACGCGTTGGAGCCGGGCATGACCCTCTGCGTCGAAGCGCTGGTCTCGCCCGAGGGCGGCGACTTCTCGATCAAGCTCGAGGACCAGGTGCTGATCACGGAAGACGGGGTCGAGAACCTGACGCGCTACCCGTTCGATCCGCGCCTGATGTGAGGTCGGGCCGGGGGACGCCCCCCCGGACCCCCGTTTGCCCGGTGACCGCCCGTGCGGCAGCGGCGCACGCGCCTGCGCCCCGCGCGCCGTGCATATTTTGCGGAGCAAAGACGTCGGGCGGGCTATTCCTCGGGCGCCGCCCTGCTCAGCAGGTCCTTGTGGGCCTCCTCGCGGCGCTCCTCGTCGACCATCCTCTCGATGGTCCGGTCCGCGGCGACGTCTTCGGGCGCGGGAGCCTCGGGCTCGGGCGCGGGCGCGGCTTCGGTCACCACGATCTCGCCGTCGCGGCCCGCCTGGTCGGGCAGATCGAGGACCGGCAGCCCGCCGCCAGTCAGGTTCAGGCGATATGTCGGCTCGGGAAGGCCGATATTGGCGCGGGTCAGAGCCGCCATCACGATCCGAAGTGCCTCGCCCCGCGCGACCATGAAATTCGTCGCGCTCTGATCGACCCAGCCGTAGAACTCCATCGTGATCGTGCTGTCCCCGGCCTCCTTGACCCAGACCTGCGGCGGCGGATCGGCCTGGACGAAATCGAGCCCTTCAAGCGTCGCAAGCCCGATGCGCTTGGCCTCGGCCAGGTCGTCGTTGGGATCGATCCCGAGCGAGAAGCCGAACCGGCGCGCGGCATTGCGCGTGTAATTGATGATCTTGGCCTTGAAGACGACGGCATTGGGCAGGCGCAGGTGGTTGCCGTCGGGATCGAGCAGGATCGTCGCGCGGCTCGTGAGGCGGATGACCGAGCCCAGCGAGCCCTCGATCTCCACCATGTCGTTGGGCCGGAACGGCTGCCGGAGCGAGAGCATCACCGAGGCGATGAAGTTCTCGACCGTGTCGCGCACCGCGAAGCCCACCGCGAGGCCGACGATCCCCGCGGCCCCCAGAAGGCCCGTCAGGATCGCCGTCGCGTTGAGGATATCGAGCGCGACGACCACGCCGGCCAGCACGAAGGCCAGCCGCAGGATCATGCGGTAGATGTCGGCGATGAACGCGTTCGGGGCGAGCCGGCGCCACGGCGCGTCCCAGCGCGCAAAGGCCCAGCCCAGCGCGATCACGATCAGCCCCGCCGTGATCGCCACGAGGAGGAGCGGCAGGTAGGCCACGAACTGTGCGATCCGGTCGCCGAAGCGGTCGAGCACGGGATCGAGCCGGGTTGCGACCTCGGTGTTCTCGGTCACCTCGTTCTCGATCGCGACGACGCCGTCCACCCGCGCGGCCAACTCGTCCAGCCGGTCGATGGCCTCCGCGTCGAGGACCTCGCCCGAGAAGGTCACGATGCCCTCGCTGACGGTCACGGTGACCTCGCCGAACCCGTCGAGCTCGGCGATGATGCCCTCGATCCGGCGGTCGATCGCCGCGTCCGACGCTCCGTCCTGCGCCGTGGAGATCGTGCCGGATGGCTGCGCCGGGGCCTCCTGCGCCGCAGCGGGACCGCCAAGGAGTGCGGCGGTGAGGATCAGGGCGCGGAGGACGGGCATATCAGAACGTTTGATCGTAGTCGCCGACATTCGGCTCCTCGCGGATGATGGCGTCGAGATCGGCGAAGATCGCGCGCAGCTCCGCCTCGCTCTCGGGGCTTTCGCAGACAACGACCAGGTTCGGCGTGTTCGACGAGGCCCGCACGAGGCCCCAGGCCCCATTCTCCAGCATCACCCGCGCGCCGTTCACCGTCACCACGTCGACGATCCGCCGCCCGCCCAGCGTCCCCTCGCCCGCCATGGGCACGATCCGATCCACGATCCGCTGCAACGTGTCGTATTTCTCGGTATCGGGGCAATGCGGGCTGAGCGTCGGCGTATTCCAGACCTTCGGAAGGGCCTTTCGCAGGTCGGACATGGCCTTGTCCGGGTTGCGGTCGAGCAGCTTGCAGATCTCGACCGCCACGCGCGCCCCGCAGTCGTAGCCGCGCCCGATCGGTTCGGCGAGGAAGTAGTGACCCGACTTCTCGAAGCCCGCCAGGGCGCCGATCTCGTGGACACGCCGCTTCATGTGGCTGTGTCCCGTCTTCCAGTAGTCTGCCTTGGCGCCGTTGGCCTGCAGCACCGGGTCGGAGGCGAAGAGGCCCGTGGACTTCACGTCCGCCACGAAGGTCGCGTTCGGGTGCAGACCGCTCAGGTCGCGCGCCATGATGACACCGACGATATCGGCAAAGATCTCCTCGCCTTCGTCGTCGACCACGCCGCAGCGGTCGCCGTCGCCATCGAACCCGAGCGCCAGGTCCGCGCCCGACGCCTTCACCGATGCCGCCATGTCGTGCAGCATCTCCATCGCCTCGGGGTTGGGGTTGTAATGCGGGAAGGTGTAGTCGAGCTCGTTGTGACTGGGGACAACCTCGACGCCGATCCGGCGCAGCACCTCGGGCGCGAAGGCCGAGGCCGTGCCATTGCCCGTCGCACAGACCACCTTGAGCGCGCGCGACATCCGAAAATCGCCCACGAGGTCGTCGATATAGGCCTCCATCACGCCGTCCACCCGCTCCCAACGGCCACCGTCCCGGGCCTCGCCCCGACCCTCCAGCACGATATCCCGCAATTCGCCCATCTCGTCCGGGCCATGGGTCAGGGGGCGCTCGAACCCCATTTTCACGCCGGTCCAACCATTGGGATTATGGCTCGCCGTGACCATCGCGACGGCGGGCGCGTCGAGGTGGAACTGTGCGAAATACGCCATGGGCGAAACGGCGGGACCGATATCCTGAACATGAATGCCGGCCTGCGTCAGCCCGAGGATCAACGCATGCTTGATGGCCAGCGAATAATCCCGGTAATCGTTCGCCACGGCGATCCGCGGCTCGATCCCGCGGGCGTGCATCTGGGTGCCCAGCCCGAGACCCAGCGCGGTCACGCCGGGCAGGTTGATCTCGTCGGGGTATTTCCACCGCGCATCGTATTCGCGAAAGCCCGTGGGCGCGATCATCGGGTCGCGCAGGAAGGCCCAGGTGTTCGGCGTGACGGTGGCGTGGGGTTTCATCGAGACCTCGGCGTTCTTGTTCCCCGAAGACGTAGCGGGACCACCGCAGGTTGCAAACCGGACCGGCCCCTTCGCACGCTAAATCGGCCGATGGGTGCGCGAGGGGGCCATCCCCCTCGCCCGAACCAGAGCCGTGTGGCCGCCCGGGCGGCCGCTCCGCCGGATCAGCCGGTGACCTGCTCGCGCAGGATGGCGGCGGTCAGCGTCATCATCAGGTAGATGCCTGAGAAAATCAGGAAGGCGAGGATCGTGCTCTCGAAGGCGCGCGGATAGGTCGGCTCGTCGGGCTGGACGGGCGGGACGGGCGTCGAGAGATAGCGCACCTGCCGGTTGGCGGCGATGCGGCTGACCTCGAGCTGCTGGGCAGCCTGCTGCAGGAGAAGCTGCCGCGTCACGAGATCCTGTTGCGCCACGGCCAGCTCGGCCGTCACCCGCGCAAGGCTCGCATCATCCGCCGCGCCATCGGTCAGGCTGGACCGCAGGACATCCAGTTCCTGCTGCAGCCGCGCGATATTGGCCTCGGCCACCTGCACGCGAGTCGCGTTGGGCCGGGCATTGGCGTTTAACTGGTCGAGACGCAGGCGTTCGGCCCGAAGCTCGGTCTCGATCACGCCGATCTGGCTGTAGCTGTTGGAGACCTCGGCCTCGGCCGAGACGACGCCCAGCTGTTCCTGCAGGTCGACGACGCGGGTCTGCGCCTCGAGCATTCGGGTCTCGGCCGAGGCGAAGCTTTGCTCGGCGCCCGCCATCTGGTCGTCGCGCAGCCGCGAGGTCAGGTTGTCCACCTGCTCCTCGGCATAGCCGATCAGCGCGCGGCTGAAGGCGGCCGAGACGTCCGGATCGGCGGCGACGACTTCCATCTTGAGGACGCCCTCGGTGGGATCGTAGCCGATCTCGACCATGCGCTCGTAAAGCTCGTAGGCATCCTCGGAGCTGGCATCCGGCTCCAGCCGCTGAAGCGCGTCGATCTCGGGTTGCGCGAAATGCGCCCGAAAGCCGAGATCGCGGTCGAGCCGCTGGAACGCGTCGCGCGACAGAAGGTAGCCTTGCACCGAGATGCTGTCCTGCTGCGTGGCCAGCCCCGTCCCCGAGAAGAGACCGCCTAGCCCAGATGCGCCCGCGGACGCGGTATCGGCCTGCTGGATGATGAATTCGGACTTGGTCGCGAACATCGGCGTCGCGATGACGTAGTAGTAGAACCCCGCGATGAAGGTCGGCAGGGCCACGAAGAAGCCCAACCGCGTCAGCAGGAGCGCCAGCTTCCGGCGGCGGCGGCGCATGATGTCGCGCTGGATCTCCATGATCTCGCCCGCCCGGGCGTGGTCGTCGAGCACCTGGGCCGAGGGCTCGGCCGGCAGCGGCGCGGGGCGCGCGATGGCGGGGACGGCGGCGTCGCCCGAGGTCTCGCCCGGCACCAGTTCCAGCATGTTGGACCGCTCGAACGGGTCGATGCCGCGCGCGCGCAGCGCCGCGACCGCCTCGTGATCCGAAGCGACCTTGATGCCGTGCTTCTGCGCGATGCGTCGCGCCATCCGAAGCTGGCGGCCCGTCGGCTCGGCACCCTCGGCGGGATTGGCGTCATTGGCGGCCGGTGCGATCACGGTCACGCCCGTTTCGGGAAGGCCGCCCTCGGGCACCTTGACGCCGGGGCGGTTGAAGCCCGCGTCGGGGCGAATGCGGAATTTGCGGGCCTTAGGCATCGTATTCGTAAAGCCTCCGCGCCTCGTCCAGCGTGTCGAACTGGTGCAGCTTGCCGTCGCGCAGGACAGCCGCCGAACTCGCGAACCGCTCGAGCACCTTGGGCTGATGGCTGACGATCACGACCGTCGCCTTCTGCAAGCGGTCCTTCAGGATCGACCCGGCCTTGCGGTTGAACTCGGCATCCGTGGTCGCGGGCATCCCCTCGTCGATGAGGTAGATGTCGAAATCGAGCGCCAGCAGCAGCGCGAAGCTGAACCGCGCGCGCATCCCCTGGCTATAGGTGCCGACGGGCATGTCGAAATACTCCTCCAGCCCGCAGACATAGCGGCAGAAGGCTTCGACGTAATCCGCATCCAGCCCGTAGAGCTGCGCGATGTAGCGCGCATTCTCGGTCGCGGTGTTGCGGTTGACGATGCCGCCCATGAAGCCCAGCGGAAAGGACACGCGGGCGCGGCGGCGCACCTCGCCCTCGTCCGGCTTCTCGAGGCCCGCCATCATGTTGATGATCGTCGTCTTGCCGGTGCCGTTGGGCGCGAGGATGCCGACCGACCGTCCCATATCCACGCGGAACGACGCGCGATCGAGGATCACCTTGCGCCGTTCGCCGGTCCAGAAGGACTTGGATACGTTGTCGAATTCGATCATCGGGATCCCGAATCATTCGTTAACACGACGTCCCCGACACGGGGCCGCCCTGACCCATGTGGTAACCATGCTTTCCGTCAACAATGCGATAACGTGGCGCGAAACGTGATCGCCGGGCGCAGAAAGCGGGGCGTTTCCGGGGCGCTCCCCCCGGTGCGCCCCGCCCCGCATGGGTCAGCCGTGCTGTTTCTGGACCTTCGTCAGCTTGCCGGCAACGATACTGATCGCCGCGGCCGCAAAGCTCAGAAGCGCGCCCATCTTGGCCGCATCCTGTACCGGCCCCGGATCGAACGCCACGGAGGCCACGAAGAGCGACACGGTGAAGCCGATCGCCGCCACGCAGCCGATCACGAAGAGATCGACCGTCCGCATCCCCTGCGGCAGCCCGAACTTGAGCGTATGCGCCCCGATATAGCCGAAGAGCAGAACGCCGAACGGTTTGCCGATGATCAGACCCGCCAGCACCAGCCAGGTCGGCGCCGAGATCGAGGAGAACTCGACGCCCGCATTCATCAGACCGAAGAGGAAGAGCACGATCTCGACCGGGTGCTTCAGCAGGTGCTCGGTGTGGTTCAGAAGGTCGGTCAGGTACTGCTCGGCCTCGGCGAAGATTCCGAAGGCGCGGTCCGCATGGGGCAGCGTCGGCACGATGGGCAGAAGGCCCAGCGCCGGGTGCAGGCCGGCCTGCGCGAAGCCGAACCAGCTCAGCGCGCCCGCGATCAGGTAGGGCCACCACGACAGCTTCTGGCGCACCCAGGTCGATCGTGGGCGCAGCTGGTCGCCGCGATCCAGCCGCCGCGGCAACCGGTTGAAGAGGTAGAACACCCCCAGCGCCGAGAAGAGCGACAGGAGCAGCCAGATCGGCGCCAGCTCGCCCTCGGGGTAGAAGACCGCGAGGATGATGAGGCCCGCCGCGTCGTCCGCGATCGCCAGCAGCAGCAGGAACCGCACCGCCGGATGGCCCGCGCCGAACACGATCCGGCCCACGAGGTAGGAGAAGGCGATATCGGTCGCCGTCGGGATCGCCCAGCCGTTGGCCACCGCGTCGAAGGTGGTCGAGCCGAGGATCGCGGCGAGACCCAGATAGACCGCGATGGGCCCGATCATGCCGCCCAGCGTCGCGAAGAGCGGGGTCGCCGCCTTCTTGCCGCGCAGAGAGCCGTTTTCGAGGATCACCGCCTCCCAGACCTCCTTGCCCGCGATGGCGAAGAAGAAGGCCATGAGGATGTCGTTGACAAGGTAGTGGACCGTCAGGACCTTCGCCGTCTCGGCATGGCCGAACAGCTCGGCATCCTCGCCCATGGCGACTTCCCAATGGTGCAGGTCGTAGCCGATCAGGTCATTGAACCAGAGCGGCCACTCGACCATCAGGTGATACGAATGGGCATCGGTATTGGCCCAGACCAGGGCGATCAGCGCGCCGAAGATCAGCAGCAGCGAATAATTCGTCAGGAAGTTCCAGACCCGGTACATGCGCGCCCCTCTCGTGTCATTGCGGAGCGTGGTAGCGAGTGGCACCCGGAGCGGCAAGCGTGGTGCCGGTATCGGGCGCAAATAGGGGAGCGGCGGCCACGCCGCCGAGCACGGTCCGGCCGCGCGCTATTCGCTGGCCCCGGTCGACAGGAAGATCGGCCCGAGATTGGTGTTGCGCAGCCGGTCACGATGCAGAAGTTCGCCATCCGCGATGCAGACACGGTCGAGCAAGGAGTCGCGTGGGCCGTCCTCTGTCTCGAGCCGGAGCGCGTCGCCGTCTCCGGTCGCGATGATGGCGGCCGTGGGGTCGTTCGCCGCGACTCTCTCGAGGATGCCGCGCACATCGCCCGGATCGGTGATCCGCTCGACCTGGAAGAAGCACACCGCCTCGTAGGCGCCGCCGCCCACCAGAACCGTCCCTCCCACCAAGAGCGTCGCGGAGGCCATCAGGATCGAGCCGATGGTGCCCAGCGTGCCGCCAGCCCCGGCCGCGATACCCGCGGCGGTCGACACGCCAGCGGTCGCCGCGCCGATCATCGCCAGGCCCGAGCCATCGTGGACGAGCATGTCGTAGCTCGCCGTCGTCCGCGCGGCCTCCCCTGTCAGCGCGACCAGCATCGCGGCGGCGCAGATCTTCATGGGTCGTGGGATCGCAGGACTCCATAGGCCTCCGGTCCTCTGCGAGAGACGGGGAGCCGTCCGGACGAGAAAAAGGGCGCCCCGAAGGACGCCCTTTTCCGTTCCGTTCGCGGAGGCTTACATCATGCCGCCCATGCCGCCCATGTCGGGCATGCCGCCACCGGCGCCCGCGCCGCCGTCCTTCGACGGCTTGTCGGCGACCATGGCTTCCGTCGTGATCAGCAGACCGGCGACCGAGGCCGCGTCCTGCAGCGCGTGACGCACAACCTTGGCCGGGTCGATGACGCCGAACTTGAACATGTCGCCATATTCCTCGGTCTGCGCATTGAAGCCGAACTTCGGATCGGTGCTCTCGCGGACCTTGCCGGCCACGACCGAGCCGTCGACGCCCGAGTTCTCGGCGATCTGGCGCAGCGGGGCTTCCAGCGCCTTGCGGACGATGGTGATGCCGACATTCTGATCGGAGTTGTCGCCGGTCAGACCTTCGAGCACCTTGCCCGCCTGCACGAGGGCCACGCCGCCGCCGACGACGATGCCTTCCTGAACGGCCGCACGGGTCGCGTTGAGCGCGTCGTCGACGCGGTCCTTGCGCTCCTTGACCTCGACCTCGGTCATGCCGCCGACGCGGATGACGGCGACGCCACCGGCCAGCTTGGCCACGCGCTCCTGGAGCTTCTCACGGTCGTAATCCGAGGTGGTCTCCTCGATCTGGCCGCGGATCTGGGCGACGCGCGCCTCGATCTCGGCCTTGTCGCCCGCACCGTCCACGAGGGTCGTGTTGTCCTTCGTGATCGAGACGCGCTTGGCGGAACCCAGCATGTCCATCGTGACGTTCTCGAGCTTCATGCCGAGATCGTCCGAGATCACCTGGCCACCGGTCAGGATCGCGATGTCCTGCAGCATGGCCTTGCGGCGGTCGCCGAAGCCCGGTGCCTTGACGGCGGCGATCTTCAGGCCACCGCGCAGCTTGTTGACGACGAGCGTGGCCAGGGCCTCGCCCTCGACGTCCTCGGCGATGATCAGGAGCGGCTTCTGCGACTGGATGACCTGCTCCAGCAGCGGAACCATCGGCTGCAGCGACGAGAGCTTCTTCTCGTGCAGCAGGACGATGACGTCCTCCAGCTCGGTCGTCATCTTGTCAGGGTTGGTCACGAAGTAGGGGCTCAGGTAGCCGCGGTCGAACTGCATGCCCTCGACCACGTCGGTCTCGGTCTCGAGGCCCTTGTTCTCCTCGACGGTGATGACACCCTCGTTGCCGACCTTCTGCATCGCGTCGGCGATCTGGCGGCCGATCTCGGCTTCGCCATTGGCCGAGATGGTGCCGACCTGGGCGACTTCGTCGCTGTCGGACACGTCGCGGGCGGCGGCCTTGATGGCCTCGACGACCTTCGAGGTCGCGAGGTCGATGCCGCGCTTGAGGTCCATCGGGTTCATGCCGGCGGCGACCGACTTCATACCCTCGACCACGATGGCCTGGGCCAGCACGGTCGCGGTCGTGGTGCCGTCACCGGCCTCGTCGTTGGTGCGGGAAGCGACTTCCTTCACCATCTGTGCGCCCATGTTCTCGAACTTGTCCTCGAGTTCGATCTCCTTGGCGACGGAGACGCCGTCCTTGGTGATGCGCGGGGCGCCGAACGACTTGTCGAGGACCACGTTGCGGCCCTTGGGGCCCAGCGTCACCTTGACGGCGTTGGCGAGGGTGTTGACGCCCTTCAGCATACGATTGCGGGCGTCGGTATCGAATTTCACGTCCTTGGCGGCCATGAGAATCTCCTAGAATTGAATGGGGGGATCGATCTTCGGCTTTGGCGACGGGCACGGCGGCCCGGTCGCTCACATGATGCCGAGGATGTCCGATTCCTTCATGATCAGCAGCTCTTCACCGTCGAGGGTGACCTCGGTGCCGGACCACTTGCCGAACAGGATCTTGTCGCCGGCCTTGACCGACGGCGCGATCAGCTCGCCGCTATCCTTGCGCGCGCCTTCGCCGACGGAGACGATCTCGCCCTCGGCGGGCTTCTCCTTGGCGGTGTCGGGGATGATCAGACCACCCTTGGTCTTCTCGTCGGATTCGACGCGGCGGACCAGAACGCGGTCGTGCAGCGGTTTGAAAGCCATGTGAGCCTCATAAGCTTGGTGTTTCTCCCGTTGTCACTCACCCGGAGGGAGTGCCAACGAGGGGTAGGTATGAAGCGAGACAAGCCGAGTCAACATCGCCTAGAGGGGAAATTCGCGCGCGCCGAGTGGCGGCGTATCAGGGCTTGCCACTCCTCATGCCCGAACGACACGCTGGTCGCAATCCGATCGCGCGCAACTCAATTCGCCCTAAGCCACACCGCCATCGTTCGGCGGCGGCCCGTCCGGCTCGTAGTCCAGCAGGTCTCCCGGCTGGCACTCCAATTCGCGGCAGATCGCGTCGAGCGTGCCGAACCGCACGCCCCGCGCCCGCCCCGAGCGCAGTACCGAGAGGTTCTGTTCCGACAGCCCGATCCGCGCCGCGAGGTCGCGCGAGGTCATCTTGCGCCGCGCCAGCGCCACGTCGAGGCGCACCACGATCGCCATCAGATCATACCCCGGGTATCGTGCCAGAGCTCCGCCCCGAGCGAGAATGCCCGCGCCATGAACGCCGCCAGCAGCGCCGCCAACGCCGTCGAGACCTGCGCCGACCCGAGGCTTATACCCAGCATCCGCTCGCCGTCCGGATAATGCCATGTCGCGACCCCGGTGGCGGCCATATGCGTCAGCACGCCGACGATCAGTACCGTCCAGAGCCAGCGCGCCGTTCGCCCCGCCGCCAGCGACGCACCTGCGGGATCGAGCCAGCCCAGCGCCGCGAAGGTCTGCCGCATCGCCCCCGCCGCCCCCATCCATAGCCCGAGTTGCCCCGCCGCCACCAGCGCCAGCACCACCGCCTGCCAGAGCGCCATCCCGTGCGGGTCGGCCCCCGCGAGCCCGGCGAGCCATCCCCCCATCGGCATCGGCGTGTTCACCGCCCCCGCTAGAAGCACGAAAATCCCCGCCACCAGAAGCGCCTGCACCCCCGTCAGCACACGCGTCAGCATCCGAGCCGACCGTTGCAGGCCTGTCGTATCGACCATGTTTCGTCTCCCAATCCAATAATGAATGTTTTACATTAAACATCCAACGATTCGCAATTCATGATCGGATGCTACCATGAAGACAATCCTGCCGCTCCTCTTTCTGACCACCCTCGCGGGATGCGACGCGATCACGCCAGCGGGGCTGATGGCCGCCGCCCGGCTCGATCCGTTGACCACCGCGCCCGAGCATGTCGCACTCGCCGTCACAGTCCCCGACACGGTCCGGCTCCGCTCCGGCGACGCGGTCCTGTCGCTCGCCTTCCGGGCGGAGGGCGCGGACATGCCCGCCGTTTCCGAAACCGTACCCCTGATGATCGCGCCCGCAACCACCGCGTCCCCCGGCACGCGCCGCTACGTCGCCCGTATCGCGCCTGCCGACGCGCCGCGGCTGGTCGCCGCACAGACGGCCATCCGTGCGCTTCGCGCATCCGGCACGATGGGTGCGGGCAGCCTCGGCGTGTCGGTCGAACGCGGCTGCACCACCGCCCCCCTGGGCCGCTCGCTCCCGATCTCGACCGCGATCCGCACCGATCCCGAGGCGCCCTTCGTCCCGCTGACCCGTTCCGTGGACGCCTTCGACCGACTCTCGCCTGCAGAAGCGGCAGCCCTGCGCGCCCGCTTCGCCCCCTGCGACGCGTCCTGAGCCTGCGGCGCGCGGGGACCCACCCGCGCGCCGATCTCCACCGGCGGCCGCGCCCCCCTTGGCCCGCCGCCGCGCCCGCCTACCTGCCGGGGATGCCCGTCACCGACGACATCGCCGCCTGCCGCCACTGCGCCGACCGTTTCGCCGCCACCGCCAGCGCCCATCGCCCCCGGCCCGTCGTCTGGTTCCGCCCCGGCGCGCGCATCCTGATCGCGAGCCAGGCGCCCGGCATGCGCGCCCATCTTTCGGGCAAACCTTTCGACGACCCCTCGGGCGTGCGCCTGCGCGACTGGATGGGCGTGAACGGCGACACCTTCTGGGACCGCGACAACGTGGCCATCGTGCCGATGGGCTTCTGCTTTCCGGGCTATGACGACAAGGGCGGCGACATCCCCCCGCCGAAGATCTGCGCGGCGACATGGCGGGCCGCGGCGCTCGATCACGCGGGCGACCCGCCCGTGACGCTGCTGATCGGAGGCTACGCGCAGGACTGGCACCTGGGTCGCGGGCGCGTCACCGACAGGGTGCGCGACTGGCGCGCCCTCGCCCCGCGCATCTGGTGCCTGCCCCATCCCTCCTGGCGCAACACCGCGTGGCTGAAGAAGCACCCCTGGTTCGAGGCCGAGACCCTGCCCGCGCTCCGCACCGCCATCGCCGACGCGCTCGCGTGACGCCGCCCGACCGATCCGCTAGGGGGCGGGACCGACCGCAGCCGACGGACCCCGCATGACCGACGACACCCCCCTCGACCGCGCCCATCTCCGGGCCGAGGCGACCGGCGCCGACACCGACCGGCTCGCCTTCTGGAACGCGCTGGCCGAGGCCGAGATGCATCTCCTGCTCGACGCGGCCACGGACGATGCCGTCACCCCGCGCCTCGTCGAGATCGAGGGCGCGCGCTACGCCCTCGCCTTCGACCTGCCCGAGCGGCTGGAAGCCTTCACGGGGGCCGCGCCCACCGCCACGCTCTCCGGTCGCCGCCTCGCCGCGATGCTGGCCCCCGAGGCGCTGGGCCTCGCGCTCAACCTCGACGACGCGCCCTCGGCCCAGCTCCTCCCGCCCGAGGCCATCGGATGGCTCGCCGACACGCTCGCCCACGCCCCCGAAGAAGCCGAGCGCCGCATCGCCGAGGTCACGGCCCCCGGCGGCCTGCCGGACGCACTCCTGACGGCGCTCGACGGCAAGCTGACCCTCGCGGCGGGCCTCGCGCGGACCGCCTACCTCGCCGGCGTGACCTATACGGACGGCGCGCGCGGCCATATCCTCGGGGTGGTCGATCCGGTGCCGGGCGCCGAGCCCGACCTCGCCCGCGCGGTCTCGGAGGCGCTCGTCTTCTCGGGTCTCGACGCGGGCCAGATCGACGTGACGTTCCTGCGCGCCGCCCAGCCGCTGGCTGCCAGCCTCGCCCGCCACGGCCTCCGCATCGACCTGCCGCAGCCCGAGCCCCCGGGCCCTGCATCCGACCCCGACGCCCCGCCGCGCCTGCGCTAATTCCCCTACCGTCCGGGCGGCCCGACCCGAGATGGCCGGACCACCTTCGCGACCCGCGCAGCTCGAAGCGCCACGCTTCACCATGTCCCACCGCACCCTTACCCGCACCATCGCGGCGCATACCCTGCGACCCCAACACGGACCCGCGGCCCGGGCCGTCGCGCCCATATCCCATCGATGTGCCAGAAATATGCAATCGCCCGGCCCGCCGTTCATCGCGCGTTAACCGCTCGCGGCCAAACCCGTCCCCGTCGCGACGCGGATCGGCTCTCACCCGGTCCGGACATGGAAGACCGATCCCGTGCCCCCGGATGTTCGGGGGGTCGTGCGATCACCGGTGATGGCACCGACCCGGCCCCGAGGAGGGGTCGGACAGCGGGTGGTCTGCCCCTCGGGGGCGCGGCGCCGCATCCATCTCTCGCGAGCGACACCGGCCACCCGGCGGGACGCAATTTTCTTCCCGAAGAAAATTCGCCCCGCGGCGGCGCTACGCGTGTCGGCCGACCATCGGCGCGAGCGTCACGCCCTCGGCCTCCAGCGCCGTCCGCACGGCCCGCGCGATCGCGACCGCCTCCGGCCCGTCGCCATGCAGGCAGATCGAGTCGCACGCCGCCGGGATCGTCTTGCCCGACACCGCGTAAATCGCGCCGTCGCGGACGAAGCGCACCATCCGTGCGGCCGCGACCTCGGGGTCGTGGATCATCGCACCGGCTGTGCCCCGCGTGATCAGCGTGGCGTCGTCCGCATAGCCCCGGTCGGCGAAGATCTCGCCCGCCCATGGCCCGCCCATTTCGCGCGCGACCCGCTCCTGCGCGGTGCCCGCCAGCACCAGAAGAATCGCCTCCGGGTCGATCCGCCGGGCCGCGCCATATGCCGCGCGCGCCAGGTCTGCATCCTCGGACGCCATGTTGGCCAGCGCCCCGTGCAGCTTGAAGTGCCGGACCTCCGCACCGACGGTCGCCGCGACACCCCGCGCCGCGCCGAACTGCCAGGCCACGAGATTGGCCACGCTCTCAAGCGGCATGGCGATCCGCCGCCGCCCGAAGCCCTGCAGGTCCGCGTACCCCGGATGCGCGCCGATCCCGACACCCTTTGCCACGGCGCCGGCCATGGTCGCGGCCATCACGTCCCAATCGCCCGCATGGGCGCCGCAGGCGATATTGGCCGAGGTCACGATGTCGAGGAGCGCCGCGTCGTCGCCCATCGTCCAATCGCCGTAGCCCTCGCCCATATCGGCGTTGAGATCGACCTGCATGCCCCGGCTCCCGTCCCGCGAACCGGGGGCCAGCCCCCGGACCCCCGAGGTATTTCCGGCCAGAGGAGGACGGGTCAAGCGTCCCGTGCCGAGATCACGCCCCCGATCAGCTGCTCTCCGTTGAGATCGAGCGCGCGGGGGTCGCGGATCAGCGGCGCGGTCCGGGGTCGGCCCCAGCGGGCGGCGCGCGCCACCTCGCGCGTCACGAACCGCAGGGTCAGGGGCGCGCCGGGCGGCGCCTGCAGCGCGCGCGGCAGGTCTGCGGCGATGACCGTGCCGATCCGTGGATAGCCCCCGGTCGTCTGGCATTCCGGCCCGAGGATGTAGGGCACGCCGTCGCCGGTCATCTGCACGTCGCCGGGCCGGATGAAATCCGACAGGAGGCCGAGCTGTCCCGCGGTCTCGAACCCCGCGCCCGCCATGGCGAGCCGGACCCCCTGCCGGTTGCCGCGCGGGTCGCGGATGAAGGCGGTCGTCGTGAACCGGTCCCGCACCTCGGGCGGGAACAGCGCCGTCTGCGGACCCGGCACGATCCGCAGGACGCCCCCGCCCAGCCGGTCCATCGCCTGAACCCTGCGAGCGGGCCCATCGCTCGGACCGTAGGGCAGGACGTCGCCGGGGACGAGCGCGCGCCCGATCCGCGCGATCAGATGCGCCGCGCGGCTGCCGAGCACCGGCGCGGTCGCAAACCCGCCCGCGACATGGAGGTAGGAATAGACGCCCGCACCCGTGGGTTTGAGCTCGAGCCGCGTCCCCGCCGGCAGCGTCGTCGCGGTGTTCCACTCCACTGGCGCGCCATCGGCGGTGGCCCGCATGGGCGCACCGGTCAGCGCGACATGCGCCGCCGCTCCAAGCCGGACCGCGAGTGGCGCGCCCGGCGTCTCGATCCCGGCCCCCGCCTCGCCCAGCAACGCATCGGCCTCGTCGAGCGCCGCCCGGTCCGCCGCGCCGCCCTGCGCCAACCCCTGCGACAGCCAGCCGGGACGCCCGCGATCCTGCACCGTGACGAGCGGCCCGCAGGCGATGATCTCGAGCCCGGTCACGGCGCGCCCTGTCGGGACGTCCGGCGCAAGGATATGACCCCGCCGCCGTTCAGGTCTGCCATTCGGGCGGTCTGCACGACTGCGTTGGTTCGGGCCCGTCCCGGAGACAGCCATCCGGCACGACCGCGATCCGACACCGCGACGGGCAGTCCGCCGGTGACGACGGCGCGCGAGGTCATGGCGCATCGCGCCCGGCCAAGGGGCGTGCGAACCCGAAGCGCCTGTGCTCGCGACGTGATCGACGCGCGATCCGCTTGGCCAGCCGCATGCGGCAAACGCCAAGGTGGCTGCGCGTCCGGCTCGCCGCACCCCACCTCTGGATCCCGTCGCCGACCTGATCCGATCCCCATTCGGACCAAGCTGCACCGGCGCGCGCGGGTCACGACAACCGCTCCCATGTCGCACCGCCATGGCGGTCGGGATCCGCGGCGGCCCGGTCTTCCAACTCGGCGGGCGAGACCGCCGGGAAGGTCATCTCGTCGCCCGGCGCCAGCGCGATGGGGCGCGCACGACCCGGATCGAAACAGCCGAACGCCGTGCGCCCCACCTGTCGCCAGCCGGTCGGCGCCTCGGTCCCGAAGAGCACCAGTTGCCGGACCGCGACGACCAGCGCGCCCTCGGGCACCTTCGGCGTCAGATCGGTCTGACGCGGCAGGTCCCAACGCGGCGGCAGGATCCCGAGATAGGGCATCCCCGGCGCAAAGCCGAGCGCCAGCACCCGGAGCCGCGCCCCCGACAACGCCGCGACTGCCGCATCCTCGTCCAGCCCCGCCATCGCCGCCGCCTCGGCCAGTTGCGGCCCGTCGGCGCCGCCATAGGCGCATGGCACCCGCCAGAGGCGGCGCGGTGGGAGCGGCACATTGGCCCAGTCGCGGGCGCCGAGACGCGCACCCAGATCGGCCTCAAGCCCGTCGCCGCCGCCTCGGACCAGCACCGACCCCAGCGAGGAGGCCGTCTCCTCCACTCCATCCGGCGGGTCGGCGTCGAGTGCGGCGCGGAACGCCATGGCAGCCCGGTTCGCCGCATCGTCCAGCACATCGGTGAACCGCACGAGAAGCGCGTCTTCTCCGAGCGGATCGATGCGGGGAAAGCGGTTGGCCATGGCCCAGCCGTGACGCGCCCACCCGTGCCGGTCAAGCCCGGGACTTGCACCCCCGCGCCCGCCCTGCGATCCCTCGCCCATGCGGCTCGCCTATACCATGACCGACGGCAAACGCGCCCTCGACCCACTCCTGCACGGGGCGGCACGGCGGGCGATCACGGCCGGTCTCCGCGTCGCGGGGGTGGTGCAGGTGAACCATGACCGCCCGGGCGGCGAGCGCTGCGACATGGACGCGATCGTGCTGCCGGACGGGCCGACCGTGCGGATCAGCCAATCGCTCGGCCCCGCGGCGCGCGGCTGCCGGCTCGACCCCGAGGCGCTCGAGACCGCCGTCGCCGCCGCCGAGGCGGCGCTGGCGCGGGGCGCGGACCTCCTTATCGTCAACAAGTTCGGCAAGCACGAGGCTGCGGGGCGCGGCTTCCGCCCGGTGATCGCACGGGCGCTCGAGGCGGGGACGGACGTGCTCGTCGGGGTGAACCCGATGAACCGTGCGGCGCTCGACGCCTTTACGGACGGCGCCGCCGAGGCAGTGCCCCCCGAAGACGCCGCCCTCGATGCCTGGATCGCGGCACACCGCTCGGACCGCCGCCGCGTCGACGCGTCCGTTTAGCCACGCGCCCGAGCCGCCCCACGCGCTATCCGCTTACCGCAGGTTCGGAAGACGGCACCGCCAAGCGAACGCCCCTGCAACATGGACGGCAGGGCTCGCCGCCCATCGTTCATCTGCGGCCCTCGACCGAATGCCATCTTCACCGTGCAATTCGACCCCCACCTTCTGACAAACGAGGACCGCTACTCAGGCTGCGCCAAGTAATGTCCGACTCCCGTCGGGCCTGATCCTGTCGGACCCTTGGCGCTGAACGTTCCCAAGTAGGCACCCTGTCCGTCGGCTCCGTCGACATGGTCCGGGCACCGGCCAGCGCAGCGCGATCGGCCTTCGCTTCGATCACCGCGAACAGCATCGCTCGCGCCTCCGGCCTTGGCTCTTCACCGCCGCGCACCGGCACCGGCTCCATCGCGTTCAGGACCATTCCCGACCCAAATTCCTACCCCCAGCTTCGTGGGGTCGCTTCGCGCCACGCCTCCCGCTCTCCGATGTCGCTGACTCTCCCTCACCGAAGACCCGCTCGCAGACGCCGACCCTCCATCGCCCCCGCAACCCCGAGGCGCGCCGACTGGACCTTCGCAGCGGCGACCGCCTCCCACCGCGAAGCGCCGCTGCCGCCAACCACGCAGCGCAGTCCTTCTGGCCCAGCGCACCGGCCGCCCACCCGCACCGAAGCCGCCCTGCCGTCCAGCGCGATGGGCCCGCCGCCATGTCTGGGTCTCGGTGCACCACCATTGCAACCGTCCGGCACAGGGGCCAAGGAAGGCGCGTGACCGATCCCCGCACCCCCGATCCGGTCCCGGCCTGGCAAGTCTGGATCTGGCCCATCGCGCTCGTCGCGATCGGCGGCGTGCTGTGGCTCTTGCCCTGGCGCGACCAGGTGCCGGATCTCAAGGCCTGGGTCGAGGCGCGGGGCGCGCCCGCGTGGCTGGCCTTCCTGATCGTCTACATCGTCGTCGTGATCCTGCCCCTTCCGGCGGCGGCGATGTCGGTGGTGGGCGGACTGGTGTTCGGCTGGTGGGGTTATCCCCTGTCGATGGCCGGAAGCCTGCTGGGCTGCCTGCCGCCCTACCTGATCGGGCGGCACTGGCTGCGCGGTCCGGTGATGCGGCGCTTCGACGGGCCGCGGGTCGCGGCGGCCGACCGCGCGGTGGCGCGCCGCCCGCTTGTCTTCGTGGCGCTGCTGCGGCTGACCCCGATCCTGCCATTCACCTTGCAGAACTGGCTTCTGGGGCTGACCTCCGTCCGGACGATGCCTTACGTCGCCGCGACCGTGCTGGGGCTCGCGCCGGGGACGTTCGGCATGGTTTGGCTGGGCGTGCTCGGCGGGCTCGCCGTGGCGCGGACGGATCCCGCGACCCTCGCCATCGGCGCGGTAGCGCTGGCGGCGTTCGGGGCCGTGATCCTCTGGCTGGGGCGCATCGCGACCGACGCGCTGCGCGCCGAGGGCTTCCAGATCGGCACGCGGCGCCGCTAAGTCGTTGGGAACCTTCCGGCCCCGAGCGGATTGGGGCCAGTAACAGGCCCAGAACATCCTGCACGACATGAATGGCACGACACAGATCACGCCCCTGCCCGCCCGCGCCCCCCGGCGCGCCGGCGCGGTTGCGTGACGGACCGACCGGAGACGACACCATGGATCTCGACATCAAGGGCCGCACCGCGGTCATCTCCGGCGCGGCGGGCGACATGGCGCTCGAAACGGCGAAGATCCTCCAAGGCGACGGCGCGAACCTCGTCCTGACCGATATCGACGAGGACGAGCTGTCCGAGGCGGCCTCCAAGCTGGGCGACGGCGTGGTGACCGTGGTGGCGGACCTTACGTCGCAGGACGGTGCCGACAAGGTGGCCCAGGCCGTGGCCGACGCGGGCTGGCAGGCCGATATCCTCGTCCATGCCGCCGGGGTGACGGGCGCCAAGGGCGACCCGCTGGCCGACATCACCGAAGAGGACTGGGAACACGCCTGGAACACCGATTTCATGACCGCCGTGCGCATGTCGAAGGCGTTCATTCCCGGCATGAACGACCGGGGCTGGGGCCGGGTCGTCTTCGTCACCTCCGAGAACGTCGCGCAGCCCTATCCCGACGAGGTCGTCTACAACGCGTCGAAGGCCGCCGTCCTCAGCTTCGCCAAGGGCATGAGCCAAGTTTACGCGCAGAAGGGAACGCTGATCAATTGCGTGGCCCCCGCCTTCATCGAGACCGACATGACCGACGGGATGATGGAAAAGCGCGCCGAGGAGAAGGGCGTGTCCTTTGAAGAGGCGATCGACAGCTTCCTCGAGGAAGAGCGGCCGCACCTAGTGCTCGACCGGCGCGGCAAACCCGAGGAAGTCGCCTTCGTGATCGCCTGTCTCTGCTCGAACCGGGCGTCCTTCGTGAATGGCTCGAACTGGCGTGTGGATGGCGGTGCCGTCCAGACGATCAACGTCTGATGCCGTTCGAGGCCCCCGTCACCCGCGAGCGCCTGCTTCGCCGCATCCGCGCCCATCCGCTGGGCGAAACGCCCGAGGAGATGCGCCGCGCCTTCCACGATCTCGTGGTTGGACCCGCGACGGGGCGGATGCGCCGTCAGGTCTCGGTCGCCGAAGATCCCGGCGGGCTGACTGTCCGGTCGGTCGACGCGAGCGGCTTCACCGCGATGCCCCGGATCGTCTGGTTCCACGGCGGCGGCTATGTCTTCGGATCGCCCGAGACGCATATCCGCCCCGCGATCCGGCTGGCCGAGCATCACCGGTTCACCGTGCGCCTGCCCCGCTACCGGCTGGCACCCGAGCATCCCTGGCCTGCCCAGCGCGACGATGCCGTGGCCGAGGCCGAAGCCGCGCCAGCCCCGGTGATCCTCGCGGGCGACAGCGCAGGTGGTCATCTGGCGCTGGTGACCGCGCTGCGGATGGTGCGCGCCGGGAACGCGCCGCTGGCGCTCCTCCTCTTCTCGCCCAACACGGACCGGAGCGGGCTCAACACTGGTCGCGCCCGGATGGACGCGCTCGATCCGATGGTCGATGACGCGGGCGACCGGCGGCTGGCCCGGATGTGCTTCGGCGACATGGCCGACGACCACCCCGAGGTCTCGCCCGTGCTCGACGACCTGTCGCTGCTGCCGCCGACCTGGATCGAGGTCGGCACGCCCGAGGTGCTACATGGCGACGCGGTCGCGCTGCATCGGCGCGCGACCGAACAGGGCGCCGAGGTTCACCTGCACGAGACGCCGGGCCTTCTGCATATGGGCCAGCTCTGGCAGCCGTGGTGGGGCGAGGCGACCGCCTCGATCGACCGTGCCGCCGCCTTCGCGCTGTCGAAGGCCGCCAAGCGCCGGAACGAGGCAGCTGCATAACGGGACGCGGCGGGGTCTGCCGAACCGGCAGGCACGGTCCCGGTGAAATCGGCTAGATGGGACGGCAGGCATAATATGCTGTCGTAGGGGCCGCACGAAGGTTGATCTGGCCGGCTCTCGAGGCTGGGGAATGCAGGTCCGACGCAGGGTCGCACGACCCCGCTCGGGCACTCTCTACGTGGTCGACCGTGCTCCGACGCACGTGGCCTCAGCAGCATTATCTCAGTCAAATTGCCTGTAAAAAGATCGGCCGCGTCCGGCTAGCGGCGCATCCGACGTGCCATCTTCGCCACCCGGTCGACCTGGCGGATATTGCGCGCGGCCTTGCCGCCCAACAGCTTTGCGATCCCGCTGAACAGGACCAGTCGGAGGATCTGCTTCATCATGGCCGGTCTCCTCGGTGGCGTGCCACCGGGCCAACGCATGCGGCCCGTTGCGGGTTCAGTCGTCCTCGGGCGGCGGCGGCGTGAAGAGCTCGTCCTGCCCGTCCTCCTCGGGGAGCTCGGGGTCGCCGCCGGGGGGCGGCGCGCTGTCCAGCAGGCCCGCCGCGCGCAACTCTTTTAGACCCGGCAGGTCGCGCGGACTCTCCAGCCCGAATTGGTCGAGGAAGTTGCGCGTCACCACGAAGGTCACCGGGCGGCCCGGCGTGTCGCGGCGCCGCCCCAGCTTGATCCAGTCCAGTTCCAGTAGCTGTTCAACCGTGCCGCGCGACACCGACACGCCCCGGATCTCCTCGATCTCGGCGCGCGTCACGGGCTGGTGATAGGCGACGATGGCCAGCGTCTCGATCGCAGCCCGGCTCAGCTTGCGGGTCTCGACCGTCTCGCGGGTCATCAGGAAGGCGAGGTCCGGCGCGGTGCGGATCGCGTAGGCGTCGCCAACCCGCACGAGCCGCACCCCCCGCCCCTCGTAGCGGCGGCGCAGAAGGTCTAGGGCCGCGGGCGCGTCGCAGCCATGGGGCAGGCGCGCGTGCAGGTCAGCGACCGTCACGGGGGACGCGGTCGCGAAGAGGATGGCTTCGACCATCCGCTCCTGCTCGGCCAGCGGCGGCGCCTCGAAGAGCGGGTCGGTCTGCGCGTCGCTCATGCCCGCCCCCTGACGCGGATCGGGCCGAACATCGCCTCCTGCCGCAGCTCGATCCGGCCGTCCTTGGCCAGCTCCAGTGTCGCCGCGAAGGTCGAGGCGGTGGCCGAGCGTCGACGCGCGGGATCGCCGTCCCAGCCCTCGGGCAGAAAGGACAGAAGGTCCGTCCATTCGATGGCATGCCCGATCAGAGGACGCATCCGGTCCAGCGCCTCCTCCATCGTCCAGACGCCGTCGCGATCCATGGTGAAGGGGCGGAAATCGTCGCGGGTGCGCAGTCGGGCGTAGCCCTGCATCAGGTCGAGCAGCGTCGCGGTATAGGTCACGCGACGCGAGCGTGACACCTCCTGTGGCTCGCCGCGCGCGAAGACGTCGCGACCCAGCCGGTCGCGGGCCATCAGCCGCGCGGCGGCGGTGCGCATCGCCTCGAGCCGTTCGAGCTGGAAGGCCAAGTGTGCGGCCAGATCCTCGGCCGACACCTCCTCGCCCGGCTCGGGCGGCAGGAGAAGCTTCGATTTTAGGAAGGCCAGCCACGCCGCCATCACGAGGTAATCGGCGGCCAGCTCGATCCGAAGTTCGCGCGCCTTCTCGACGAAGGCCAGGTATTGCCGCGCCAGATGCAGCACCGAGATCGTGCGCAGGTCGACCTTCTGCGTCCGCGCCAATGTCAGCAGCAGGTCGAGCGGTCCCTCGAACCCGTCGACATCCACGATCAGCGCCTCGGCGGCGCGGCGGGCGTCGACATCGGTCGCGTCGCGGGGCGGTCCTTCGGTGAAGGGCAGGTCGGTCAATCGGCCCCCGTGGGATGCGGCTCAGGCGGTCAGTGCGCCAAGTTCCGCATGGGCCGCCTCGATGTCAAGTTCGACCGGCAACGCGCGGTCGGCCAGCGCGCGATCCGCCCGCTCCAGCGCGACACCGCCAAGCGCGGGACAGGTCGCGGCCACCTCCTGCATCTCGTCCCAGAGGCCGTTGCAATGCAGGACCACGTCGCAGCCGGCGGCGAGGCTGGCGGTGCAGCGTTCGGTTACCGTCCCGCCCAGCGCGCCCATGCCGATATCGTCGGTCATCAGGAGGCCGTCGAAGCCGATCCCGTCGCGGATCTCGGCGATGACGGGTGCGGACACGGTGCCGGGCGCGTCGTCGATCGCCTCGTAGACGACATGGGCCGACATGCCCATCGGCAGGTCGGCGAGGCGTCGGAAGACCTCGAAATCGGTCCTGCGCAGCACCTCCAGCGGCGTGTCGACACGGGGGAGCCGGTGATGGCTGTCGGCGGGGGCACGGCCATGGCCGGGGATGTGCTTCATGACCGGCAGCACGCCGCCCTGAAGACAGCCGTCGGCATTGGCGCGGGCACGCGCGGCGACCGTCTCGACATCGTCGCCGTAAAGGCGCGACAGCAGGAAGGGATGCGTGTCCTCGCCCGCGATATCGGCGGTCGGCGTGCAGTTCACGTCGATGCCCACGTCGCGCAATTCGCGTGCGATCAGCGTGGCGCGCAGGAACATCGCGCGGACCGGATCGGCGGCGCGGCTCATCTGCGTCAGCGGGCGCGGCCAGCGGGTCCAGAAGGGCGGACCGAGCCGCTGCACGCGCCCCCCCTCCTGGTCGATCAGGACGGGGGCGTTGCGGCCGACGGCCTCGCGCAGGGCGGCCGTCAGGGCACGCAGCCTGTCGGGTGTCTCGACGTTGCGGGCGAAGAGGATGAAGCCCCAGGGGTCGGCCTCGCGGAAGAAGGCCGTCTCGCGGGGGGTCAGGTCGGGGCCTTCGCACCCGGCGATGAAGGCCCCGGCCATGTCAGCGGACCGTGACCGGGATGCAGGCCGCGTCCTTGGCCAGAAGCGCCGAGCAGAAGCGGCGCGCATCGGCACCGTCCTCGAAACCGACGACGCGCAGGCGCCAGAAGTCGCGCCCGCCGGACGTGGCCTTCTGGATCATGCGGCTCTTGCCCGCGAGGTAATCGCCGAAGCGGCCATCGAGACGGTCCCATTCCGAGCGGGCGACGGCCTCGCTGTCGAAGGCGCCGAGCTGGACGACGCGGGTGCCCGGCGCGATCGTCGCGGGGTCGATGTCGCGGCTGGCCGAGGCGACCTGCGTGCCAGACGCGGCGGCCGGGGCGTCGGTCGGTACGGCAGCCAGCGCGGCAGAGACCGCAGAGGCGACCGGGTCGGCGGAGGCGGCGGCCGCGGCGGCCGCGGCGCGGCGTGCGGGCCGGGCGGCGGGCCGGGCCGAGCGCGCGACGCCCGCGACCACCGGTGCGATGGGGGCGGCAGCGATTTCCGGTTCGGAGGGGGTCAGCACGGCGAGGTTCGAGGCGACGATCTCGGCGGCGGGTGCCGAGGCGTTGATGGCCTCGGCCATGTCGTCGTCACGAAGGACCGCGGCAACGGCCACGGGCGCCGCCGGGAGGAGTTTGGCGGCTAGATCGGTCTCGGGCGTCGCGACCGGCGCGGCGGCGATTGCGGCTACGGGCGCGGGCGTGGCGAGCGCCTCGGCGACCGGATCGACCCCGGCGGCGGCCAGCCGCTCGCCCAGGGCGGGCGCGTCGAGCGTCAGCGGCGCGGGGGCGAGGACGATCTGGTCAGGCGCAGGCGCCGCGGCCCCGCCCGAGGTGATGTCCGAAAGCGCCATGCCCTGGAACGGCGCGACCGTGCCGCCGGGATTGTCCGGCTTGACCCGCATCGGCCCTTCGAGGGCGGCGATGACGGGAACGCCCGACACGTCGCGGAAGGTCAGGTCCACCGCCCAGGTCGCCATCGCGGCGGTCAGACCCAGCGAGGTCAGCGCCCCGGCCCAGTTGACCCAACCGAAATTGCGCGCCGCATCCGCCAGACGGGAAGGCGCCTCGGCCCCATAGTCCGCACCGAAATAATCCAGATCCGCCATGTGCCTGCCCTCCATCGACCGGGGCGGCGAAGCCCCGTCGATTGCCCGTATCACTGCCCAAGGACGCCCCGTTCCGGGTGTCGTCCCGATTGCCTCATCCCTCTGACGCGTGTGCCCCTCAGGGGGTCTTCAACGCATCTCGTCAGCGGGAGCGACGCCAAGGATACCCAAACCGGCTGCAATTACAATGGACACGGCACGAGGCAGGGCGATCTTGGCGGGCGAGTGTGACTTGTCGTCCTGAAGGAAGCGAAGCTGCGTCTCGCTGTTGCCGAGGTTCCAGAGACCGTGGAGCCCCGCCGCCAGCTCGTAGAGATAGAAGGCGATCCGGTGCGGCTCGTGGGTCCGGGCGGCGATCTCGACCAGCCGGGGCCATTCGGCGAGCTTGGCGGCCAGGGCCTGCTCGGCGGGATGATCGAGACCCGAAAGATCGGCCTGCGCCAGCGCCGAATCCGATGCGTCGATCCTCTGCTCGGCGGCGCGCCGCAGCACGGATTGCACGCGGGCATGGGCGTATTGCACGTAATAGACCGGGTTGTCCTTCGACTGCTCGAGCACCTTGGAGACGTCGAAATCGAGCGGCGCGTCGTTCTTGCGGGTCAGCATCACGAAGCGGGTCACATCCGCGCCCACCATCTCGATCACGTCGGCCAGCGTGACGAAGGTGCCGGCCCGCTTGGACATCTTCAGGGGCTCGCCGTCGCGGGTCAGGCGGACGAGCTGCGTCAGCTTGATATCGAGCGGCACGCGGTCGTCGGTCAGCGCCGCGACGGCGGCCTTCATGCGCTTGACGTAGCCGCCGTGATCGGCGCCGAAGACGTTGATCAGCGCGTCGAAGCCGCGCTCCACCTTGTCGAAGTGATAGGCGATGTCGGGCGCGAAATAGGTCCATGCCCCGTCGGATTTCTGGATCGGGCGGTCGACATCGTCGCCATAGGCGGTCGAGCGGAACAGCGTCTGCTCCCGCGCCTCCCAATCCTCGGGGAGCTTGCCCTTGGGCGGCGCGAGCGTGCCGCGATAGATCAGGCCCTTGGCGTCGAGCGCCGCGATCGCCGCCTCGATCCGGCCGGTGCCGTAGAGCGACTTCTCGCTGAAGAACACGTCCATCTCGACGCCCAGCCGCTTCAGGTCGGCGCGGATCAGGTCCATCATCGCGTCCGTGGCGAAGTCACGGATCGGGTCGAGCCAGACCTTCTCGGGCTGGTCGAGATAGGCGTCGCCGACTTTGTCCTTCAGGGCCGCGCCTACGGGCACGAGGTAGTCGCCGGGATAGACGCCCTCGGGAAAGGACACGTCGCGGCCATGCGCCTCGAGGTAGCGCAGGTAGACCGATCGCGCGAGCGTGTCGATCTGCGCGCCGCCGTCGTTGATGACGTATTCGCGCGTCACGTCGTGGCCCGCGTATTCCAGAAGCGCGGCCAGCGCGTCGCCGAACACCGCGCCACGCGTGTGCCCCACGTGCAGCGGACCGGTCGGGTTGGCCGAGACGTATTCGACGTTGACCCTGGTCCCCGCCCCCATCTGCGAGCGGCCGAACGCGGGGCCCTGCGACAGCACGGCGGCCACGGTGTCGCGCCAGACCTCAGGGGCCAGCCGGATGTTGAGAAAGCCGGGCCCCGCCACCTCGGCCGACGCGATGCGCCCGTCGGCTTCGAGCCGTGGGGCCAGCGCCTCGGCGATGTCGCGGGGCTTCATCTTCGCGGGCTTGGCCAGCACCATCGCGGCATTGGTCGCCATGTCGCCATGGGCCGCGTCGCGCGGCGGCTCGACCGTGACGTTGGCCGTCTCCAGCCCCTCGGGCAGCGCCCCGTCCGCCGCCATGGCGGTCAGCGCATCGATGACGAGGGCGCGGATATCGGCGAAGAGGTGCATGGGGCGCGGGTCCGTGGCTTGGGGTCAGGCCGCGCATCTACCCGCGGCACGGCGCGGGTTCAATCCACCACGCCCGCGCGGCGTCGGCCCGTCGCCCGCATCAGCCCGTCCCCCGATCGGCGCCGTCCCCGCGCGCCAGTGGCGTCACCCGGCATGTTCCATCGTCATCTCGATCGCCAGCGTGCATCCCGCCATGCCGGGCATCACCTCGCCCTCGGCCTTCATCAGCGCCTCGATATCCATGAAGACGCGGCTCTCGATCAGGACCGGCGACAGGGCGGCCATCGTCACTTCGAAGGCACCCGCAGGCATGCCCGGCACGGCGGCGACCCAGCTGTCATCGGGCTGGCGCGTCCAGTCGAGGCTGTCGCTGTCATCCTTGGCGATCGACATCAGGTTTGGATCGAAGCGGCCGTTCCAAGCGATTTCCATCGGCTGGTCGGCGTCGAAGCCCGCGGCCATCATCTCGGCCATGCCTGCAGCGAAGGGCGGGCAGGTCGGCGCAAGCTCGGTCTCGCGCGATTTCGGCTGCCAGGTGCCGTCGCGGGGCACGATCTCGGACAGGGCGGGCGTCGCGGCGAGGATCAGGAGGATGGGGGCAAAGCGGATCATCGGGGTCTCCGGGGTTGGGTCGCCGCACATCTCGCGGATCGGAATACGCGGGCCAAGTCCGGAAAACCCGGCCTCGCGGCGCGGGTCTAGGGGTCGGGTGGCACGAACTGTGCGTGACATTGCAGCGCGAAACGGTCGGTCATGCCCGCGATGTAGTCCGACACGATGCGCGCGCGGTCGGTCTCGGTCTCGGCGGCTGCGACGTCGGGCTGCCACCTGGCGGGCAGGTCCTGCGGATGGGCCATGAAATGCGGGAACAGCTCGTCAACCACGCGGGTGACCTCCTCGCGCATCTCGACCACCGACGGCGCGCGATACATCCGGTCGAAGAGAAACGCGCGGATGACCTTGAGATCGGTCCAGAGCGCAGGCGAGAACCGGGCCATCATGCGCCCGGCCTGGCGCACGTCGTCGGCCGAGGCGGGGGCTAGCCGCGCGAGGTTGGTTTCGGTGGTGCGGATCACGTCCTCGACCAGAACACCGAAGAAGCGGCGGAGCGCCTCGTGGCGGCGGCGATACGGGGCGAGGTCGGGCCAGGCGGCGTCGACCTCGGCGAAGCAGTCGCGAAGGATCGGCAGGTCGACCACTTCGGCGGCGGCGAAGAGCCCGGCACGCAGCCCGTCCATCAGGTCGTGGTTGTTGTAGGCGATGTCGTCGGCGATCGCGGCCACCTGCGCCTCGGCCCCCGCATGAGTGTGGAGTTCGAGGTCGTGGACGGCGTCGTACTCGGCCAGCGCGTAGGGAATGTCTCCGGTGACCGGCCCGTTGTGTTTGGCGATGCCCTCCAGCGTCTCCCAGGTCAGGTTCAGCCCGTCGAAGGCCGCGTAGTGCCGCTCCAGCCGGGTGACGATGCGGATGGCCTGCGCGTTGTGGTCGAAGCCGCCACGGGGCGCCATCAGGCGATCCAGCGCCTCTTCGCCGGTATGCCCGAACGGTGTGTGCCCGAGGTCGTGGGCCAGCGCCACGGCTTCGGTCAGGTCGAGGTTCAGGCCCAGATGCCCCGAAATGGTGCGCGCGACCTGCGCCACCTCGATCGAATGGGTCAGGCGGGTGCGGAAGTAGTCGCCCTCGTGCTCGACGAAAACCTGCGTCTTGTGCTTCAGTCGCCGGAACGCGCTGGCATGGATGATCCGGTCCCGGTCGCGCTGGAAGGGCGATCGGAAGGCGCTCTCCTCCTCGGGGAAGAGACGGCCGCGCGTGGCATCCGGGTCGCAGGCATAGGGGGCGGTCACGGGCGGCGGCTCACTTGTGCAGGGGCACGTCCCGCCCATATATCGGAGGGACCGGCAATTCCCACCCCCGGAGCCTGCTGCCATGGATCTCGCCCTGCCCCCCCGCGTCACCCCCCGCGCCTTCGAGCGCCTCTCCGAGATAGGCGCCGCCGACCAGGGCAAGGCGCTGCGCGTGGCGGTCGAGGGCGGCGGATGTTCGGGGTTCCAGTACCAGATCGAGCTGGGCGAGCCCGAGGAGGGCGACCTGAAGCTCGAAGGCGCAGGCGAGACGGTGGTGGTGGACGAGGTGTCCCTGCCCTTCCTGTCGAACGCGGTGATCGACTTCACCGAGGAGCTGGTGGGCGCGCGGTTCACCATCGACAATCCGAACGCGGCCTCGAGCTGCGGCTGCGGGGTTTCCTTCTCGATGTGATGGGGCGGGCCAAGGCTTTTCGGCGAAAAGCCTTTCTCAAATTCTTCGATAAGGATTTGAGGCGCGCCGGATCGGCTCAGGCGGCTGCCAGCCCGACGTCCCGCGTCATCCGCGCGAAGCGCACCCCCAGCATCGCGCTGACCGCCGCGAGGCCGACGACGAGGCCCAGCCAGATGCCCGACGGTCCGAGCCCGAGCGGGAAGCCCAGGGCATAGCTCGCCGGGATGCCCAGCGCCCAATAGGAGCCGATCGCGTAGATCATCGGGCGGCGCGTGTCCTGCATCCCGCGCAGATATCCCAGGAGCATGACCTGCGCGGCATCGACGCCCTGGAAAAGCGCCGCGAGCAGGAGGAGGTGGACGCCGAGCGCGAGGATCGCGGGCGCCTGCGGATCGGTGCCATCGAGGAACGCGCCGATCAGGAGCGGGCCCAGCCCCAGATACATGGCCGTCGCCGCCGCGACCGCCGCCGCCGACAGAAGGCCTGCCGCCCAGGCGGCGCGGCGGATCCCCGCCCGGTCGCCGCGCGACCACGCCTGACCCACGCGCACCGTCGCCGCCGATGACAGGCCGAGATGCACCATGAAGGTCAGGGCAGCGATCTGGATCGCGATGCCATGGGCGGCCAGCGGGATCGTCCCGAGCCAGCCCATCATCAGCGCCGAGGCCGCGAAGAGGCCGCTTTCGGACAGGTGCGTCAGCCCGATGGGCCAGCCCAGCGTCGCGATCTGGCGGAAGGCGGGCCAGTCGGGGCGGTGCGGATTGCGCCAGATGTCGAACCGCGCCATGCCCGGTCCCCGCGCGGCATAGAGCGCCAGCAGCAGGGCCGCGACCGCCTGCACCGCGACGGACGCGATGGCCGCGCCGCGCAGGCCCAGCTCGGGCGCACCGAGATTGCCGAAGATCAAAAGCCAGTTGAGCGCGATATTGACCGCGACCGCCGCCAGCGTCGCCCAGAGGACGATGCGGGTCCGTTCCAGCGCGCTGAGATGGCTGCGAAGCGTCGACATCACGAGGAATGGCAGGATGCCGATCCCTGCGATCCGCAGATACCCTTGGGCATCTGCCGCGATCTGCGGCTGCTGGCCGAGGGCGAGGAGGATCGGCTCGGAAAAGACAAAGAGCGGCAGCGAGGCGACCCCGTAGAGGATCGAGAGCCAGAGGCCCATGCGCGCGACGCGGCGGGCCTGTTGCTCGTCGCCGGTCTCGACCGCGGCGGCGGACATCGGCATCACCGCATAGGCGAAGCCCGAGCCGAGGATCGCGATCGAGAAGAAATAGCTCGACGCGAGGGTCACGGCGGCCAGCGCGTCGACCGAATACCAGCCGAGCATGATCGAATCTGTGACGCCGATCAGGACCTGCGCGACCTGGCTGCCCACGAGGGGCAGGCCGAGGGCCAGCGTCCGCCGGAGATGGTGGGTCAACGTGTCGGCCATGGTCCGGCGCTACGCCCCGCGGCGCGGCCTGTCCACACCCGTCAGGGGTCGATCCGCTCCTGCGTGCGGTTGGCGAGGGCCACCAGCTCGGCGCGGTGGCGGTCGAACATGCCGCGATGCTCGGGGTCGGCGCGGCCGGTGTCGGTATAGAGATCGAGGATCGCGTTCTCGGCCCGAAGGAGGCGCTTGAAGGTCGCGGGGCGCAGACCGGTCAGGGTCGCACCGATCCCGGCGACCTCGCCGCCGATGCCCGCGCCCGCGGCCGACTCGGGCTCGACCCGGAGACCGACCAGCGCCGACGAAAGCTCGTCCCTGTGGCCCAGATGCGCCGCGCGCCAATCATCGACCAGCGCGCCCAGATCGTCACCCGACGCGCCGTCGAGCGCGCCCCAGCGGGCCTCGGCTTCCTCGACCGCGTGGAGCAGCACCTGAAGCCGTTCGGCCGCGCCGGCATCGGGGGCGGCGGGCTCGGCCACGGCGTCGCTGGCGGCCTTGCCATTCGCGGCGAGCTGCGGCGGTGTCGCGGGTTGGTTGTCGTCCATGTCCATGTCCGGCCAACCCCCGCCCCGTCAGGACGGTTCCGCCAGCGCGTCGAGACCGGCCGCCATCTCGGCGGCGAGGGCCGGGCCGTCGATATCCGGACGCTCGACCGTGGCGCGCAGCCCGGTGACGTCGGATTGGTGCCGGCGGGCCAGCCGCGCGGGGTCGTGATGAGGCGCGATCTCGCCTGCCTCCTGCGCTGCACGGAATAGTGCCTCGAAGCGCGCTTCCATCGCGGTCAGGGCGGCGGCGGCATGGTCCAAGAGCGGGCCCTCGGGCGCCTCGAGCAGCGTCTTGACCAGCATGCAGGCGCGCGCCGGGGCCGGATCGGACGCGAGCGCGTGGAGATGCGCCTTGAGCCCGCCGAGCGGGCCGTGCCGCGCCCGAAGCTCCTCGAGCCGGGCAGCCCCGTCGGCGGTATAGCGGTCGAGCGCCAGCGCGTAGAGACGGTCCTTCGATCCGAAGGCCGCATAGAAGCTGCCCGGCCGCATGTCGAGCGCCTGCTCGAGATCCTTCAGCGACGTGCCCGCCCAGCCCTGCCGCCAGAAGAGATCGCGGGCGGTTGCGACGAGCATTTCGCGGTCGTGGCGGGCGGGGCGGGGCAATCGGTTCACCTCAACTTGATCGAACACTCAATAATTAATCTTGAGCGATCACTCAAACAAGGGCAGATTGGGGACAGCCAACCAATGGAGATAGATCATGGCCGACTTCACCGCCCACGACCTCGAGACCGCGCCCGATGCCGCCAAGCCGCTTCTGGAGAAATCCAAGGCCGCCCTCGGACGCATTCCCGGCCTGCACGCCGTCATGGCGGAGAGCCCGCAATTGCTCGAAGGCTACCAAGTGCTGCACCGGCTGTTCGCCGAGAGCGATTTCGACGCCGACGAGAAGACGGTCGTGTGGCAGGCGATCAATGTCGAGCATGTCTGCCATTACTGCGTGCCGGCCCATACCGGCATCGCCCGCATGATGGGCGTGGACGATGCGATCTCGGACTCCCTGCGCAACGAGACCGCCCTGCCCTCGCCGAAGCTCGAGGCGCTGCGGACGTTCACGCTGGCGATGCTGCGCGGGCGCGGCCATGTGGATGACGCCGAGATGGCCGCGTTCTTCGACGCCGGCTACGACCAGCGCGCGGTGCTGAATGTGATCCTGGCGCTCGCGCAGAAGGTGATGTCGAACTACACCAACCATGTGGCCGAGACGCCGGTGGATCAGGTCATGCAGAAATTCGCGTGGTCGAAGGCCGCCTGATCGCACCTGCCGCAACGAAAAAGGGCGCCCCGCGGGGCGCCCTTCCTGCATCGGACGGGACGGGATCAGCCGACCAGTTCGAGACCCGAGAAGAAATACGCGATCTCTTCCTTGGCGGTGTCGGGGCCGTCGGAGCCGTGGACCGAGTTCTCGCCGATGGACAAGGCGTAATCCTTGCGGATGGTGCCGGGCGCAGCCTCGGCGGGGTTCGTGGCGCCCATGACTTCGCGGTTCTTGGCGATGGCGTCCTCGCCTTCGAGGACCTGCACGACGATCGGCTCGGAGGTCATGAACTCGGTCAGCTCGCCGAAGAAGGGGCGATCCTTGTGGACGCCATAGAATTCCTGCGCCTGGGCCAGCGTCATCTGGATGCGCTTGGAGGCGACGACGCGCAGGCCGGCCTCCTCGAGCTTGGCGGTGATGGCGCCGGTCAGGTTGCGCTTGGTGGCGTCGGGCTTGATAATCGAGAAGGTGCGTTCGAGGGCCATGGGATGCTCCGTGGGGTTGCGTTTGGGCGCGCCCTAGCACGGGGCCTTCCGGGGGTGAAGCGGATGTGCGCGCCCGCTGGACCGCCCTTCGGCCGCGCGCGGCACCCCCGCGCGCACCACCTTGCCGTCGGGCGCGGAATGCGCGAAGGCAACGCCCATGCTGCAGATCACCGACCTCACCTATTCCGTCGCGGGCCGCACGTTGCTGGAGGGCGCGTCCGCCTCCATTCCCGACGGCCACAAGGTCGGGCTGGTGGGGCGCAACGGCACCGGAAAGACGACGCTGTTCCGGATCATCCGGGGCGAGATCCCGCTGGATGCGGGCGAGATCGCGCTGCCGTCGCGGGCGCGGATCGGGGGCGTGGCACAAGAGGTGCCGTCCTCGGACGTCAGCGTCATCAAGACGGTGCTCGCCGCCGACGAGGAGCGCGCGGCCCTCATGGCCGACACCAGCCAAGATCCCGCCCGCATCGCCGAGGTGCAGGCGCGGCTCGTCGATATCGACGCGTGGTCAGGCGAGGCGCGGGCCGCCTCGATCCTGAAAGGGCTGGGCTTTGACACCGCGATGCAGCTCCGGCCCTGCTCGGATTATTCGGGCGGTTGGCGGATGCGCGTGGCGCTGGCCGGCGTGCTCTTCGCGCAGCCCGACCTTCTGCTGCTGGACGAACCGACGAACTATCTCGACCTCGAAGGCGCGCTCTGGCTCGAGAACTATCTCGCCAGGTATCCGCATACGGTCATCATCATCAGCCACGATCGCGGCCTCTTGAACCGGGCCGTGGGCGGCATCCTGCATCTCGAGGACAAGGGGCTGACCTACTACACCGGCCCCTATGACAGCTTCGTCAAGATGCGGGCCGAGAAGCGCGCCGGCCAGGCCGCCGCGGCCGCCAAGCAAGCGGCGCACCGCGCGCATCTCCAAGCCTTCGTGGACCGCTTCAAGGCGAAGGCGTCGAAGGCCAAGCAGGCTCAGAGCCGGGTCAAGATGCTGGAGCGAATGGAGACGATCACCGCGCCCGAGGATGCCGCACGCGTGGTTTTCACCTTTCCGAAGCCCGAGGAGCTGTCGCCGCCGATCATCCGGCTGGAGGGTGCGGCGGTCGGCTACGGCGGCGATCCGGTCTTGAGGCGCCTGAACGTGCGGATCGATCAGGATGACAGAATTGCGCTGCTGGGACGCAATGGGGAAGGTAAATCGACCTTCTCGAAGTTGATTTCGGACAAGCTCAAGACCTGCGACGGCACGAAGATCACCTCCTCCAAGCTGCGGATCGGGTATTTCGCACAGCACCAGGTGGACGAGTTGCATATCGACGAGACCCCGCTGGAGCATATCCGGCGCGAGCGGCCCGACGAGGCGCCGCCAAAGCTGCGCGCGCGGCTGGCAGGGTTCGGGCTAGGCGTGGATCAGGCCGATACGGTCGTGGCCAAGCTCTCGGGCGGGCAGAAGGCGCGGCTGTCGCTACTGCTGGCGACGCTGGACGCGCCGCATATTTTGATCCTCGACGAGCCGACGAACCACCTCGACATCCAGAGCCGCGAGGCGTTGGTCGAAGCGCTGACGCGCTATTCGGGGGCGGTCGTCCTCGTCAGCCACGACATGCACCTGCTGAGCCTCGTGGCGGACCGGCTGTGGCTGATCGGCGGCGGCACGGTCGAGCCCTATGACGGCGATCTGGAGCAATACAGAAAAATGCTCCTGCAAGGTGAAGAACGTACCGCAGGTAGCGGAAAGAAAAAGGAAAAGCCCAAACCCGTGCCCGCCAGCCGCGAGCGGATCAGCGCGTTGCGCAAGGATGCGCGCGCCGCCGAGGAGCGGGTGAAGAAGATCGAGGGGATGCGTGACAAGCTGGCCAAGAAGCTGGCCGATCCGGAGCTCTATGAGAATGGCCGCGTGGGCGAGCTGGAGACCTGGAACAAGAAATACGCCGAGGTGATGGAAGCCGCCGACCGGGCCGAGGCGCTCTGGATGCAGGCGATGGAGAAGCTGGAGGCGGCCGAGGCATGACGACGCTCGAAGCCATCGCGGCCTTCACGGCCCTCTTCGTCATCATCGACCCGATCGGCCTTGCCCCGATCTTCGTGGCGCTGACCCGCGGCATGACGCCGGCACAACGCCGGATCATCGGGCTGCGCGCCTGTGCGCTCGCGGCGGTCCTCCTCGTCGTCTTCGCGCTGGTGGGCGAGGCGCTCCTGAACTTCCTCGGCATCTCGATGCCCGCCTTCCGCATCGCGGGCGGCATCCTGTTGTTCCTGACCGCGCTCGAGATGCTGTTCGAAAAGCGCACCCCCCGGCGCGAGGGTCAGGCCGAGGCGCATGTCGCGGATCCGTCGGTCTTTCCGCTGGCCCTGCCCCTGATCGCGGGACCGGGGGCGATCACGACGATGATCCTGCTGACCGACGGGGCGGAGCCGCTGGGTGCCGCGCAGGCGATCGGTGTGATGCTGGCGGTGATCGGAGTGGTGCTGGCGCTGTTCCTCGCCGCCTCGCCGATGGAGCGGCTGCTGGGGCCGACTGGCATCAACGTTGTCACGCGGCTTCTGGGGATGCTTCTGGCGGCGCTTTCGGTGCAATTCGTGCTGGACGGCCTCATGGCGATGCCGTGGTAGGGCTGGCATCGCGGCCCCCCGCGCCTATCTGACAGCCATGACCGGGGACGAGACCGCACGTCTGATCTATCTGGGGCTGTTCGGCGTCGTCATCGCGGGCAGCTACCTGGTCGCGAACCGGTCGCGGATGGGCCAGACGATGCAGATGGCCGCGATCTGGGGCTTCATCTTCGTCGGCGTGGTGCTGGTCTACGGCATCTGGGACGATCTTCAGCGCACCCTGATCCCGAGCCAGGTGGTCGCGGTCGATGGCGACAGCGTGATGGTTGACGTGCCGCGTTCGGCGGACGGGCATTATCACCTGACGCTGGACGTGAACGGCGAGGCGATCCGCTTCGTGGTCGATACCGGCGCAAGCGACCTCGTGTTGACGCGCGACGATGCGGAGCGGGCCGGGATCGATGTGGACGCGCTGCGCTTCCTCGGCCGGGCCTTCACGGCGAACGGTACGGTCGAGACGGCGGATATCCGGCTCGACGCCGTGTCGCTGGGCGAGATCGCGGACACGGATGTGCGGGCGGTCGTCAATGGTGGCGAGATGAGCCAGAGCCTGCTGGGCATGTCCTATCTGCAGAGCTTCGGGCGGATCGAGATCGAGGGCGACCGGCTGCGGCTGATCCGCTGAGAGCGGGGTTCAGGCGGCCCGCTCGCAGGTCACGGCGGCGTCGCACGCCAGGGACGACGGCGCGGCCGGCCCGATGATCGGCAGACCGGGCAGGAGCGGCGGCGGCGCCATCGGCGAGGCGAAGGCGGGACCGGCAGTCAGCAGAAGGGCGGTGAGGATGCGCATGGAAGCGCAACCCCCGCGCGGCCTAAAGGGTTCCGGCGTCAGACGTTTTTCGTCGCCTTCTCATCCCACTTGCCCGATTCCTCGGACCAGTAGCGCGCACCGATCCCGGCATCGGTCAGGGTTTTCCACTGGACGCGGGCGCGGGCCACGGCCTCGCCGTCGAGCCCGTCGAAGAGGACACAGCACCGCTTGGCGGCCGTGACCTCGACGGCATCAAGATCGGCCCCATCCACCGCCATCAGGCAATCGGGCGCGTTGGACGCCGCACCGGTGGTCAGGAGGATCGGCTGCTGCGCGTCGTGATCCCCGCCGGCGATGCCGTGGGGCAGGAAGCTGTCGGGCGGGCCCTGCCAGAGCGCGGCGTCGAGCCCCTCGAGCCGGGACGGGTCGCCGCCCCGGACCGCGACGCGCCAGCCCTGCGCCAACGACCGGGTCAGGAGCGGGATCAGCGTGTCGGGGACCGAGCGCCGCGTCAGATGGTAGAAATAGACCTCGCCCAATCAGTCGGCCTCGTAGGCGTCCCGCACCAGCCGGTCGAGCGCGCGCACGCCCCAGCCGGTGGCCCCTGCGGGCGCGAGATCGGTCCCGGACGACACGCTGGCCACGCCCGCGATATCGAGATGGATCCAGGGCGTCTCGTCCTTGACGAAGCGCTGGAGGAACTGCGCGGCGGTGATCGAGCCCGCGGGCCGGCCGCCCACGTTCTTCATGTCGGCCACGCGCGACTTGATCTGCTTGTCGTAGGCCTTGCCCAGCGGCATCCGCCAGGCGCCCTCGCCTTCGGCGGCGGCGGCCTTGAGGAAGGCGTTCGCTAGCGTGTCGTCGTTGCCGAAGACGCCCGCGTTGTGATGGCCCAGCCCGATGATGATGGCGCCGGTCAGGGTCGCCAGATCGACCATGCCGACCGGCTCGAACCGCTCCTGCGCGTACCACATGACGTCGCACAGAACGAGGCGGCCCTCGGCGTCGGTGTTGATGACCTCGACCGTGTCGCCCTTCATCGAGCGGACCACGTCGCCGGGGCGGTAGGCGCGGCCGTCGGGCATGTTCTCGACCAGTCCGACGATGCCGACGACGTTGGCGCGGGCCTTGCGGGTGGCGATGGTGTGCATGGCGCCGGCGACGGTGCCCGCGCCGCCCATGTCCATCGTCATGTCCTCCATCCCGGCGGCGGGTTTGATCGAGATGCCGCCCGTGTCGAAGACGACCCCCTTGCCGATCAGGGCAAGCGGCTTTTCGTCGCCACCGCCGTTCCACTGCATGACGACGACCTTGGAGGGGCTTTCGGAGCCCTGCCCCACGGCCAGCAGCGTCCGCATCCCGAGCTTTTCGAGATCGGCCTCCTCGAGCACCTCGACCTCGACGCCGAGATCGCGAAGCGCTTCGAGCCGGGTGGCGAACTCGGTCGTGGTCAGGATGTTGGCAGGCTCGTTGACGAGGTCGCGGGTCAGGAACACGCCCTCGGCCTGCGCGCGGAGGTCGACGAACCCGGCCTCGGCGGCCTCGGCATCCTTGACCATGACGACGATCTCGGCGGCGGGTTCGGCCGCGTCACCGGTCTTGTGATCCGCGAAGTCGTAGCCGCGGAGTGCTGCGCCCAGCACGACCTGCGCCAGCATCTTCTGCGACCCGCCCAGCACGGTCAGCGGACGCGCGCCGCGCATCTTGGCCAGTGCCGCCCCGGCGCGCATGGCGTCATCGGCGTCGGGCTTCTTGTCGAGCCGGACCAAGGCCACGGCCGAGGCGTCGAGACCGGCGGGAAACCCCAGCTCCATCACGTCGCCCGAGGACAGCTTCTCCCATGCGGGCGATTCGACCGCCCGCTTCACCGCGCCCTTGGTCAGCCGGTTCAGGCGGCGTGCCTCGGCCCCCATCGCGCCCCCTTCGGCGACGAGGCAGGCGATGACGCCCTCGGTGCCGGCGACGGCGTCGAGATTGGTGGCGACGAAGGAAACGGCGGCGGGACGGGTCATCGGGCACTCCGGCAGAGGGGTTGGGTCGGGCCGGACCCTAGTGCGGGGCGCGCGGGGATGCCAGCGGCCCCGATCGGGGGTTCCGACGCATCGCGCGGGCCGCTAGACAGATCGCATCGGGGACCGCCGGGGGACGGCTTGGGACTATTCGACAGATACCTCGCGGGGCAGTTGCTGATCTATTTCGGCTTCTTCAGCCTCGTACTCGTCGCGG
The DNA here is from genome assembly GCF_046452375.1 of Jannaschia halovivens. Classification (NCBI taxonomy): domain Bacteria; kingdom Pseudomonadati; phylum Pseudomonadota; class Alphaproteobacteria; order Rhodobacterales; family Roseobacteraceae; genus Jannaschia; species Jannaschia halovivens. The sequence goes on from NZ_JBKFDJ010000001.1 coordinate 1,155,359, forward strand.
TCTATTGGGTGAACCGCGCGATCGGGCTGTTCGACCGGCTGATCGCGGGCGGGTCGTCGGTGCTGACCTTCCTCGAATTCACCGCGCTGGCGCTGCCGAACGTGATCTATGCCGTCCTGCCGGTCTCCGCGCTGGTCGCCACGCTCTACGGTATCAACCGGCTCTCGGGCGACAGCGAGATGGTCGTGGCGCAGACCACGGGCCTGTCGCCCTGGCGGCTGGCGCGCCCGGTCCTGATCTTCGGGGTGGCGGTGGCGATCATGATCTCGGTGCTGGGCCATCTTCTGGTGCCCGCCGCGCGCACGGCCCTGTCCGAGCGGGGCCAGGCGCTCAGCCAGGACGTCACAGCGCGGTTCCTGACCGAGGGCGAGTTCCTGCATCCGGGCGACGGCGTGACCGTCTACGTGCGCGAGATCACCGAGGCGGGCGAGCTGCTGGGCCTGTTCCTGCAGGACCGCCGCAGCCCCGATGCGCGCACGTCCTACACCGCCGAGCGGGCGCTTCTGGTCCGCGCCGACGGGGCGACGCGGCTGGTGATGTTCGACGGCATGGCCCAGACGCTCGAGGTGCCGACGCGCAACCTCGTCACGACGACCTTCGACGATTTCGCCTATGACCTGGCGGGCCTTGCGGGGGGCGAGGGCGTGCGCCTTCTCGACCCGCGCGAGCTTTCGACGGCGGCGCTCCTGCGCGCGGATGAAGAGGCGCAGCGGATCACCGGCGCCGATGTCGCCAAGCTGCGATACGAGGGGCACGCACGCTTCGCCGATGCGGCCTTCGCGCTGGTGCTGCCGGTGATGGCGCTCGGGTTCCTGATGCTGGGCGGCTATTCGCGTCTGGGGCTCTGGCGGCAGATCCTCGGAGCGGTGCTGGCCGCCATCGTGCTGGAGATGCTCGGGAACGTGGCCGAGAACACCGTCCGGCGCGACGCGGACCTCTGGCCGATGGTCTATCTGCCGGCGCTTCTGACGGCGGCGCTGGCGGTGGCACTGGTCTGGCGGGACACGCGCGGGCCGCGCCTGATCGGACGACCGGCATGATCCTCGCGACCTATATCGCGCGGCGCTTCGCCTGGCTGGTGCTGATGGTGACGCTGGTCTTCACGGGGCTCCTGCTGCCGATCGACCTGATGGAGCAGCTCCGCCGTCTCGACGGGCAGGAGGCAGGGTTCGGCGACGGGCTGCGGCTGGCGGCGCTGAACCTTCCGGCGGCGCTCTACCAGATCCTGCCGCTGATCGTGATCCTGTCGACGCTGGCGCTGTTCCTGGCACTCGCGCGGTCGTCCGAGCTGGTGGTGATCCGGGCCGCCGGACGATCGGCGCTGCGGGCCCTGCTGGCCCCGGTCGCGGCAGCACTGGTGCTGGGCCTCGCCGCGCTGATCGTGGTGAACCCGATCGTGGCCGCGACCCAGGGCGTCTACGAGCGCGAGATCGCGGGCTTTCGCAACGGCCTCTCGAGCGTGCTCTCGATCAGCGAGGAAGGCGTCTGGCTGCGCCAGGGGGACGATTCGGGCCAGACCGTGATCCGGGCCGTGCGCTCGTCGCTCGACGGCACGATCCTGTTCGAGGCGACCTTCATCGCCTTCGACGCGAACGGCACGCCGGTCGAACGGATCGATGCCGCGCGGGCCGAACTCTCCGAAGGGCAATGGCTTCTGGAGGACGCCAAGCGCTGGCCGCTGGGCAGTTCGGACAACCCCGAACGCGACGCGCAGGCCGTGCCCTTCGCCACCGTCCCCTCGACGCTGACGCGCGAGGGCATCCGCGACAGTTTCGGCGTCCCCTCCTCGATCCCGATCTTCCAGCTTCCGGGCTTCATCCGGCAGCTTGATGCGGCGGGTTTTTCGGGGCGCACGCACCGGGTCTGGCTGCATATGGAGCTGGCCAACCCCTTCATGCTGGCCGCAATGGTCCTGATCGGGGCGGCCTTCTCGATGCGCCATTCACGGGCGGGGAAGTCGGGGATCATGGTGCTCTCGGCGCTGCTTCTGGGGTTTGGCGTGTTCTTTCTGCGCAATTTCGCGCAGGTGCTGGGCGAGAACGGGCAGCTTCCCGTGATGCTGGCCGCCTGGGCGCCGCCGCTGGCCGCGATTCTTCTGTCGCTGGGCGTCATCCTGCGGCTGGAGGACGGCTGATGCGCCTCGTCCTCGCCCTTCTCCTCGCGCTTCTCGCGGCACCCGCTTTCGCGCAGCAGGGCCCGGCGACGCTGGTGGCGGACCGGATCGATTTCGACGCGACACGGCTGATCGCGTCGGGCGGGGTCGAGATCTACTCGGACGGGCGCATCCTGCGGGCCAGCCGCATCACCTATCTGCGGGCCGAGGACCGGCTGGTGGTCGAGGGGCCGCTGGTGCTGCTCGACGGCGAGGGCAGCATCGCCGTGGCCGATTTCGCGTCGCTCTCGGCGGATCTGCGGGCCTCGGTCCTGCAGGGTGCGCGGCTGGTGCTGAACGAACAGCTCCAGATCGCCGCAACCGAGATCGCGACCGGGGCCGAGGGACGCTATACCCAGCTCTACCAGGCCGTCGCCTCGTCCTGCGAGGTTTGTGCCGCGAACCCGGTCCCGCTCTGGCAGATCCGTGCCAAGCGCATCGTCCACGACACCGAGGCGCGGCAGCTCTATTTCGAGAATGCCCGCTTCGAGGTGCTGGGCGTGCCGGTCGCGTGGCTGCCGCTCCTGCGGCTGCCGGACCCGTCGCTCGAGCGGTCGCGCGGCGTGCTGGCACCGCGTTTCTCCTCGGACGACCTGCTGGGCACAGGCGTCACTTTGCCGTATTTCATCCCGCTCGGGCCGTCGCGGGACATCACGCTCCTGCCCTATGTCACCAATACCGAGACGCGAAGCCTGGGCTTTCGCTACCGGCAGGCCTTCGACAACGGCGCCATCGAGATCAACGGCGCGGCCTCGGACGACACGGTCACCACTGACGACCTGCGCGGTTATCTCTTCGCCGAAGGGGCGTTCCTTCTGCGCGGCGACTGGCGGCTGGAATTCGACATCGAGACCGTCAGCGACGACACCTACCTCCTGAACTACGATATCAGCGAGAAGGACCGGCTGGACAGCCGTATCGCGGTCACCCGGATCGACCGCGACGACCGGGTGCTGGCCGAGGCCATCGTATTCGACAGCCTTAGGGCGGGCGACGACAACCGGTTCCTGCCGACCCGCGTCGTCACCGTCGAGAGCCAGCGCCGGGTGCCGCGCAGCGTGCTGGGCGGACAGGCGATCTGGACGCTTCAGGCCCATGCGCGCGAACGTACGGCAAGCGAGGTGCCGCTGGGCTTCCCGACCAATTCGGCGCGCGACGTCGCCCGCGCCTCGGCGGCCTTCGACTGGCGGCGGACCGAGATCCTCGGCAACGGGCTGGTGCTGACCGGGATCGCGGGGCTGCATCTCGATGCCTATAGCGTGCAGCAGGACCCGACCTTCGCCGACACGACCTTCGCGCGCGCGGTGCCCTATGGCGGCTTCGAGGCGCGGCTGCCCTTGGCGCGGGCGGGGGCCGGCGGCGTGCGCCACCTGATCGAGCCGGTCGTGCAGGTGATCTTCTCGCCCGACAACCGCGCGCGCACCCCCAACGAGGACAGCCTGACGCCCGAGTTCGACGAGGGGAACCTCTTCTCCGAGCAGCGCTTCGCCGGTCGCGACACGCGCGAGCTGGGAAACCGGGTCAATATCGGCATCGGCTACAGCCGCTTCTCGCCGACGGGCTGGACGCTGGGCGCGACGGTCGGCCGCGTGCTGCGCGACGACGACCTGGGGCAGTTCCGGCCAGGCACGGGGCTCGACGGGCGCAGCTCGGACTGGCTCGTCTCGGCCAGCGCGGAATACCGCGACCGCTTCCACCTGATGCAGCGGTCGATCTTCGACGATCAATTCGACTTTGCCCGCTCCGAGACGATCCTGCGCTGGACCGGTCCGCGTCATTCGCTCCAGACGCGCTACACCTGGCTCGAGGCCGATGTCGCGGCGGGACGTCCGATCGACACGTCGGAATGGGCGCTGGACGCATCGCGCGACCTTGGCGGCGACTGGACGGGGCGGGTGAACTGGCGATATGACTTCGTCACGAACGATGCCAGCCGCGCGGGCGCCGGCCTGACCTACCGGTCGGATTGCGTGACGGTGGATTTCGACGTGGAGCGGCGCTTCACTTCGAACACCACGCTGCGCCCCTCGACCCGGTTCGGGCTGGGGGTGGAGCTGGCGGGCTTCGGAGCGGACGACAGGCGCACGCGAAAGAGGCGCTGCGGAATATGAGGGGCTGGGGCATGACGAGATTTCTAGGCGCGCTGATGATCGCCGCGACGGTGCTTTGGGCACCCGCGGGGGCGATGGCGCAGAACCTCTTCGCCGCCGCCGCGCGCGTGAACGGGACCGCCATCACCGAATACCAGGTGCAGCAGCGGGCCCTCTTCCTGTCGCTCCTGCGCGCGCCCGACGCCACCTACGAGGGCGCCCGCGAGAAGCTGATCGAGGAGACCTTGCAGGTCGAGGCGGCGCGTGCCGCGGGGCTGCAACTGACCGCCGAGGAGCTTGACGCCGGCATGGTCGAGTTCGCCTCGCGCGCAAACCTGAGCCCCGATGAATTCATCGCCGCGCTCGAGGGCGCGGGTGTCGCCGGCGAGACCTTCCGCGATTTCGTGCGCAACGGCCTCTACTGGCGGCAACTCGTGCAACAGCGCTTCGGGCCGCAGTCGCGCCCGTCCGAGGCCGAGATCGAGCGGACGCTGGCGCGGGGCGGCGGGGCCGCGGTGCGCGTCCTCCTGTCCGAGATCGCGCTGCCGCTGACCCCCGAGACGCAGGACGAGGTGACGGCCCTGGCCCAGCGCCTGTCGGACACCGTCGTGGGCGAGGCCGCGTTCCAGCGCGCCGCCCGCGCCTATAGCCGCTCGCCCTCGCGCGCGCGGGGGGGCCGGGTCGACTGGGTCCCGCTGGCGAGCCTTGCGCCGCCCATAGCGGCCGCGGTCCTGACGCTGGCGCCGGGCGAGACCTCGGACCCGGTCAATCTGGGGTCCTTCATCGGCCTCTTCCAGCTGCGCGATCTCGACGAGACCGGCACCGCGACCGAGCCCACGACCGTCGATTACGCCGAATACCTCATCCCCGGCGGGCGCACCCCCGAGGCGCTGGGAGCGGCCGCGCGGCTCGCCGACCGGGTCGATACCTGCGACGACCTCTACGGTGTGGCCAAGGGCCAGCCGGCCGAGCGCCTGATCCGCGAGACCCGGCCGCTGGCCGAGCTGCCGAACGACCTGCGCCAGGAGCTGGCCAAGCTCGATGACGGCGAGGTCTCGACCCTGCTGACGCGGGGGGCGAACCTGCGCTTCGTGATGATGTGTGGCCGCGTCGTCGAACCCGAGGAGGGCGCCTTCGAGACGCTGGGCCAGCAGCTTCTGAACCAGCGCCTGACGAGCTATGCGCAGGGCTTCCTCGACGAGCTGCGCGCAGATGCCATCATCGAGATCCCCTGACGCCGCACCCGTCGCGGTCACCTGCGGAGAGCCCGCGGGAATTGGCCCCGAGGTCGTCGCCAAGGCGCGCATGGCCGCGCCTGACCTGCCGTTCTTCGTCATCGGCAGCCCGGACCATTTCGCGGGCCACGGCATCCCGATCGAGGTGATCGATGACCCGTCGGACGCGCGGACCGACGCCCTCTCGGTCCTGCCCCACGACATCCCCGGCCCCGCCCGCCCGGGTCACCCCGACGGCGCGCAGGCGGCGGGCGTGATCTCGGCCATTGCGCGGGCGGTTGAACTGGCCCGGTCGGGCGCGGCCTCCGCGGTCTGCACCGCGCCGATTCACAAGAAGGCGCTGAAGGACGGGGCGGGCTTCGCCTATCCCGGCCATACCGAGTACCTCGCGGCGCTGGGCGGGAATGTCGACGTGGTGATGATGCTCGCCTGCCCTGAGCTTCGCGTCGTGCCCGCGACGATCCACATCGCGCTCGAGGCCGTGCCCGCCGCGCTGACGCCCGAAGGGCTGGAGTCGACCCTCCGGATCACCCACACCGCCCTCCAACGCGAGTTCGGCATCGCGGCCCCGCGCATAGCGGTCGCCGGGCTGAACCCCCATGCAGGCGAAGGCGGCACGATGGGCCGCGCCGAGGTCGAATGGATCGATGCGCTGGTCGCGCGGCTCGGGCCCGAACTTGGATGCTTCGGCCCCCTGCCCGCCGACACGATGTTCCACGCGGGCGCACGCGCGGGCTACGACGCGGCGGTGGCGATGTATCACGACCAGGCGCTGATCCCGATCAAGACCATCGATTTCGCGGGCGGCGTGAACGTGACGCTCGGACTACCCTTCGTTCGCACCTCGCCCGATCACGGCACCGCCTTCGACATCGCGGGGCGCGGCGTCGCGGACCCGACATCGATGCTCGCCGCCCTGCGGATGGCCTGGGACATGGGGCGGCGACGCTGACGTCTTGGCTCCCCAAATATGCAGGCCCGGTCCGCAGCCCGACGCAAGACCTGCCCGCGGGGCGCCCGAAAACTCTTACCTTAAGAGTTTTCCGCCGCTAGCTGGGGCGTCATGAGCCAGATCGACGACCTGCCCCCCTTGCGCGACGTGATCGCCGCCCATGACCTGCGCGCGAAAAAGTCGATGGGGCAGAATTTCCTTCTCGATCTGAACCTGACGGCGCGGATCGCGCGGGTCTCGGGGCCGCTGGGCGGCGCGCGCGTGCTGGAGGTCGGGCCGGGGCCCGGCGGCTTGACGCGCGCGCTTCTGGCCGAGGGCGCGGGGCGCGTCGTAGCGATCGAGAAGGACGCGCGATGCCTGCCCGCGCTGGCCGAGATTGCGGCGCGCTACCCGGGTCGGCTGGAGGTCGTCTCAGGCGACGCTCTGGAGGTCGATGTGCCGCTCGAGGCGCCGTGGCGAGTGGTGGCGAACCTGCCTTACAATGTCGGCACCGAGCTCTTGGTGCGCTGGCTGACGCCCGCCGCCTGGCCGCCCCCGTGGGAAAGCCTGACGCTGATGTTCCAGCGCGAGGTGGCCGAGCGGATCGTGGCCGCGCCGGGATCGAAGGCCTACGGGCGGCTGGCGATCCTCGCGCAGTGGCGCTGCGACGCGCGGATCGCGATGACCCTGCCGCCCGAAGCCTTCGCGCCGCCGCCCAAAGTCTCATCGGCGGTCGTGCACCTGACCGCCCTGCCCGCCCCGCGCTTCGAGGCCGACGCTCGGGTGTTGAGCCGGGTCGTGGCGATGGGGTTCAACCAACGGCGCAAGATGCTGCGCGCGGCGTTGAAGGGGCTCGGGCCGGATATCGAGGACCGGCTGCGCGCGGCCGGGATCGCGCCGACGCAGCGGGCCGAAGAGGTCACGCTGGAACAGTGGTGCGCGCTGGCGCGGGCGGTGGCGGAGGCCTGACCCGAGGGTCAGTCCTGCGGCGTCGGCTCACCTTCGGGGGCCGGGGCCTTCTTGCGCACGCGGGACCGCTTGGACTTGTCCTCGGGCGCGGCTTCGGGGCCGCCCTGTGCGGGCGCTGCGGGCTCGGCCGCGACAGGTTCGGCGCGCGGGGCATCGGTCGCCTCGGGGGCGGCACGCTCGCGCTCGTCGCCGTTCGCATCGCCGGCGCCGTTGCGGTCGTTGCCGCCCCGATCATCCGAATTGCGGTCGTCGCGGTCGCGCCGGTTGCGACTGCGGCGCTTGGGACCGCCTTCGTTCGACTGGCCGTCCTGCCCGCCCTGGGTGTTCTGCTGCGGCTGGCCGCCATTCTGCTGGCCGCCCTGCTGGCCGCTACCGTTCTGGTTGCCGCCATTGCCGCCTTGGCCGTTCTGCTGACCGCCCTGCTGGGCATTCTGGCCGCCTTGGTTCTGCTGGTTCTGCTGCTGGCGCGCGTCCATTTCCTTCTGCGCGGCGGCAAGGATGCGGGTGTAGTGCTCGGCATGCTGCTGGAAGTTCTCGACGGCGACGCGGTCGCCGGAGAGCTGCGCATCGCGGGCGAGCTGGTTGTATTTCTCGATGATCTGCGCGGGCGTGCCGCGCACCTTCCCCTCGGGACCCGAGCTGTCGAAGACGCGGTTGACGATGTTGCCGCCCTGGGGACGGTTGTTCCGGTTCTTGTTCCGCGAACGGGACTTGCTGCTTCTCATGCGTGGGGTGTTTCCGCTGATCTTGGCCGTTCGTGCTGGCCGGGGACCGATGGCCCCGGCGGGGCTCGAGAGGTCCGGATTGGTCGGGCAGGCACCCCGGATGCGCCTGCGGCGCGTCAGCATGGATGCTGGGGTGGTTATGGGTGGCATCCCTGCGACTTACAAGAGGATTCGTTGCATTCTGCCCGTATTCGCGATGCCTCAGCGGGGATTTCCGCCGATGACGACGCGGTCGCGCCCGTCAAGATCGGATCCGATCTCCACGTCGCTGAGGCCTGCCGCCCGCCAGAGCGCCGCGACGGCCGCGCCCTGAGTCGGCCCGATCTCGACCATCAGGCGACCGCCGGGCGCGAGGCGCGCGGGCGCGTCGCGGGCGATGATACGGTAGGGGTCGAGCCCGTCCCCGCCGGGGGTCAGCGCGATCCGCGGCTCGCGCAGGACCTCTGGCGAGAGGTCGGCCATCTCGGCCTCGGCGATGTAGGGCGGGTTCGAGAGGATCAGGTCGAAGGAGCCGTCGATGCCGTCCAGCCAGTCGGCGCGGCGGAGCGTTGCCCGACCCGCCACACCGAGGCGTTGGGCGTTGTCGCGGGCCACGGTAAGGGCCGCGTCGGAGATGTCCGTGCCCGTGCCGGTCGCGTCCGGCCGGGCGGCCAAGAGCGACAGGAGGATGCAGCCCGAGCCGGTGCCGAGGTCGAGCACGCGGTCGAACGGTCCGGCGAGCGCGGCCTCGACCAGCGTTTCGGTATCGGGACGCGGGTCGAGCACGTCGGGGCTGACGCGGAATTCGTGGTCCCAGAAGGCGCGCCGCCCGGTGATATGGCTGACGGGTTCGCGCGCCGCGCGCCGGTCGATGGCGGCGGCGAAGCGGTCGAGCGTGCCGGGCGGCAGGTCCGTGGGGGGACGGGAACCCCGGGCGGCGTGGGTCAGGAGGCGCGTCGCGTCGCCCCGTGGATCTATGATACCGGCGTCGGCGAGCCGGATCGTGGCCGCGCGCAGGGCCGCGGCGACCGTGTCGCTCACGCCCCCATCTCGGCCAGTTGCCGGGCCTGCAGATCGGCAGTCAGCGCGTCGATCACCTCGTCGAGATCGCCCTGCATCACCTGATCGAGCTTGTAGAGCGTCAGGTTGATGCGGTGGTCGGTCATGCGGCCCTGCGGAAAGTTATACGTGCGGATGCGCTCGGAGCGGTCGCCAGACCCGACCTGCGCGCGGCGGTCCGAGGCGCGCTCGGCATCCGCGGCCGCACGTTCGGCATCGTAGAGGCGCGCGCGCAGCACGTTCATCGCGATCTCGCGGTTGCGGTGCTGCGATTTTTCGGCGGAGGTCACCATGATCCCGGTGGGCAGGTGGGTGATGCGGACGGCGCTGTCGGTCGTATTGACGTGCTGGCCCCCGGCCCCGCTGGCGCGCATTGTGTCGATGCGGATATCGGTCGCGGGGATGTCGATCTCGACGGCCTCGGCCTCGGGGAGGACCGCGACGGTCGCGGCGCTCGTGTGGATGCGCCCGCCGCTTTCGGTCGCGGGCACGCGCTGGACGCGGTGCACGCCGCTTTCGAACTTGAGGCGGGCGAAGACATTCTCGCCCTCGACCCGGACGACCAGTTCCTTGATGCCGCCGAGATCGGTTTCCTGCCGCTCGACCACCTCCATGCGCCAACCGCGCGCTTCGGCGTAACGGCGATACATCGCCTCGAGATCGCCCGCGAAGAGCGCCGCCTCCTCACCCCCGGTGCCGGGGCGGATCTCGAGGATCGCGGGCCGCGCGTCGGCGGCGTCCTTCGGCAGAAGCGCGATCTGGAGCTCGGCTTCGAGGGTCGCGCGGCGGGCGGCCAGGTCGGGCAGTTCCGCGCGGGCCAGTTCCGCCATCTCGGGGTCGTCGAGCATCGCCTGGGCCTCGGCCTCGGCCACCTCCAATGCGCGCCAGTCGCGGGCCAGTTCGGCCACGGGCTTCACGTCGGCATATTCGCGCGTGAGGTCGGCGATTTCGGAGGCGTCCGGCCCCGCATTCAGCCGCGCCTCGAGATATTCGAACCGTGACAGGATCTGGTCGAGGCGGTCGGAGGGCATCATGCCGTGGGCTTGGCGGGTGTGCATGCCTTGGTCAAGAGCCGCGCGCGTGCTATTTTGACGGCCAAGGAGGACCGCCCATGTTGAGAACGATCGCCATCGCAATCTTCGCGACCCTGCCCGCCGTCGGCGCCTATGCGCAGGCCACGAAGTCCATTCCCTGCGAGTGCCGCGACACGACCGGCAACCTGCACGAGGTCGGCGCCACGACCTGCCTGACCGTCGATGGCCGCACCTTCAAGGCGCTGTGCGACATGTCGCTGAACGTGACGATCTGGCGCGATACGGGCGAAATCTGCCCGATGAGCTAGGCCCGCCGATAGGTCGTGACCGCGCCGTAATCCTTGCGGGGCCCGCGGACGCGCCAGCGAACGGACCAGTCGGGCCACCGGCTGAAATCATAAGACAGGCGATAGTCGTCCGGTGGGCAGTCATGCGCCGCCTTCGGACGGGCGCCGCCCGTGATGCGATGAAACGGACGGCCATCGGCGAACTGCACCGCGATCCCGTCCGGCGCAATTGTCCAAAGCGTCCGGCGCGCGGCTTCGAAGCGGCTGCCGTCCGGGCGCATCATCGTCCCCGTTTCGAGACAGTCGAACGCGTCTTCACCCCTCGTCCAGACGGCGCGTCCCGTGACGCGGGTCGTGCCACCCTCCGCCTCGACGATATGTCGGCGGAAGGTCCATTCCCCTTCCAGCGCGGCCAGTCGGGCTTCGGGCGTCACGCCAGTGCCGACCCCAGCGCCCAGAGCGCGTGGCCGACGAAGACCAGAAGGACGCAGCCGACCGCGAAGCTGCCGAGATCCTTGGCGTGCTTGGCGAATTCGCTGATCTCGGGCGAGACGCGGTCGACCAGGAGTTCAATCGCGGTGTTGAGGGCTTCGGTCGCGAGCCCGGCAAGGAACAGCGCGATCATCACGCCCCATTGCACCGGCCCCACCCCGACGACGAGAAAGAGCAGCGCCGTGACCGCGCCCATCACGAGCTGGATCTGCGCCGCGCGCTGGCGCATCAGGAACCGCCCGCCCGCGAGCGAGTAGCCGGTCGCGGCGACCGGATGCATCCAGATGGGTTTGGCGTCTTTCGGCGGCGGCATCGTCACTAGCGGAAGGCCCCGTCGGTCGCGTTGCCGCGATCGTCGACGAAGCGGATGCGGGAGCCGTCGCCGGAGATCATGACGTCGAAGCAGGACCAGCTTTCGACCGGCGGCCAGACCGAGCAATAGCGCCCCGCGCTTTCGGTCCAGCGCCCGACAGAGGGCGTGCCCGCGTCGTAGCGCGTGCTGCCGTTCGAGCGGAACGCCTGCGTCGCCGACGGGTACTGCACCGTTCGGCCCGAAAGCGTGCCGTAGACATCCGCGACGGGCTGCCAGTCCTGCGCAACCACGGGCAGGGCCACGATGCAGAACATGGCGGCGAGGCGGACGGTCGGGCGCATTCTCGGGTCTCCTTCCCTTTCGGCGGCCCCCAGCGTAGGACGCCCGCGACCGACAGGAAAGGCCAGAGCCCATGATCCCCCGCTATTCCCGCCCCGACATGGTGAAGATCTGGTCGCCGGAGACGAAGTTCCGCGTCTGGTTCGAGATCGAGGCCCATGCCTGCGACGCGATGGCGGATCTGGGGGTCATCCCGCGCGAGAACGCCGAGGCGGTCTGGACGGCGAAGGACGTCGAGTTCGACGTCGCCCGCATCGACGAGATCGAGGCCGTGACCAAGCACGACGTCATCGCCTTCCTGACGCATCTGGCCGAGCATGTCGGCGCCGACGAGGCGCGGTTCGTGCATCAGGGGATGACGTCCTCCGACGTGCTGGATACGTGCCTCAACGTGCAGCTGACGCGGGCGGCGGATCTGTTGATTGCGGATGTCGAGGCGCTGCTGGCGGCGTTGAAGCGACGCGCGCTGGAGCACAAGGACACGATCCGCGTCGGCCGCAGCCACGGCATCCATGCCGAGCCGACGACGATGGGCCTGACCTTCGCGCGCTTCTACGCCGAGATGGACCGCAACCTGCGGCGTCTGCACACCGCACGCGAGGAGGTGGCGACCGGCGCGATCTCGGGCGCGGTCGGGACCTTCGCCAATATCGACCCGGCGGTCGAGGCGCATGTCTGCGCAAAGATGGGTCTCGAGCCCGAGCCGATCTCGACCCAGGTGATCCCCCGCGACCGGCATGCGGCGTTCTTCGCGGCGCTGGGGGTCGTGGCCTCGAGCGTCGAGAACATCGCGACCGAGATCCGGCACATGCAGCGCACCGAGGTGCTGGAGGGGGCGGAGTTCTTCTCGATGGGACAGAAGGGCTCTTCCGCGATGCCGCACAAGAAGAACCCGGTCCTGACGGAGAACCTGACCGGCCTCGCGCGGCTGGTGCGTGGCATGGTGATCCCGGCGATGGAGAACGTCGCCCTCTGGCACGAGCGGGACATCTCGCATTCGAGCGTCGAGCGGATGATCGGGCCGGACGCGACGATCACGCTGGATTTCGCGCTGGCCCGGCTGACCGGCGTGATCGACAAGATGCTGATCTTCCCCGACAACATGCGCGCCAACATGGACACGTTCCCCGGCCTCGTCATGTCGCAGCGCGTGCTTCTGGCGTTGACGCAGGCGGGCGTGTCGCGCGAGGACGCCTACGCAATGGTGCAGCGCAACGCCCTGACGGTCTGGGAAACGCGGAGCGATTTCCGCGAGGAATTGCTGGCCGATCCGGAGGTGGTGGCGGCGCTTGGAGCGGACGGGATCGAGGCGAAGTTCGACGAGGCCTACCACACCAAGCATGTCGACACGATCTTCGCGCGGGTCTTCGGGGATTGACGGATCGGCCCGCCGCCCCGGGGGGCGGCGGACCGGATAGCTCAGTTGCCGGAGGCGGCGCCTTCGACGGCCTCGGCGGCCCCTTCGACGGCGGCGGCCGCGCCCTCGACCGCATCGGCTGCGCCTTCGTTGATGACCACGGTCGCGTCACCGCCGCCACCATCGGCGACATCGCCGCCGCTGGAGATGAACCAGAAGATCGCGAGCGCGGCGATCACGGCGCCGAGGATCAGCCAGAGCGCCGATCCGCCGGAGCCGGAGCGCGTTTCGACGACGTTGACGGTCGTCTTGGGTTCGGAATGGGGGTCATTCGGGGTGGCCATGTCGGCTCCTCTCGGTTGTGCAGGCATGCCCATAAAACGTGCAGCTGCACGGAAAGGTTGCAGCGTCCACCCCGGGAATCGCGTCGGTCGTTTGCGATCGCGCCGGGATGCGCTACCCTTACGTCACCCAGAACCCGAAGGAGCCGTTCGATGAAGACCGTGAAACTCGTCCTCGCCGCCGCCATCCTGACCGGCGCCCCCGGCCTCGCCCTGGCGCAGGGGTGCAGCTACGGCAAGCAGCAGTCCGCCCAGATGTCCTGTGCGCCGGGCACCACGCTGAACGCCGACACCGGCACCTGCGTCCCTGTCACCGGGTGACACGCACCGGGCCGCTCGCGCGCCCGGTCTAGGCAGGATGCGATGCGAGGCACCGCCGGCCGGCGGGATGGTTCGGTGCGGCCGGCCTGTCCCGCCCAATGTCGGCGTTTAGACGTCATACCGAGAAACTGAACCATGACCGTACCGGGCCAAAGACGTCTCAGCCCGACGGCTGTCCCGCGACATAGGTCTCGGCGATGGCGCGGTCGTCGCCCATTATGATCGTCGGAAAGACCGCCTCCCAGAGGGTCTCGGCACGAGCGTGGCGCTGCGCGATCACGGGGGTCGAGGCGAGGTCGAGGATAACGAGGTCGGCGGCGCTGCCTTCGGCCAGCGTCCCGATCTCGTCCGCGGCATGGAGTGCGCGGGCCGACCCTTCGGTCGCCAGCCAGAGAAGCTGCGCGGGATGCAAGGCCCGGCCGCGGAGTTGCGCCACCTCGTAGGCCGCCGCCATCGTCCGTAGCATCGAGAAGTTCGAGCCGCCGCCGGTATCGGTCGCGAGGCCGACGCGATGCGTGTCGGCCAGGCCCATGTCGAAGAGGCCCGAGCCGATGAAGGTGTTCGAGGTCGGGCAATGGACGAGTGCGGCGCCCGTCTCGCGCAGGCGGTCGATCTCGCGCGGTTCCAGATGGATCGCATGGCCGTAGAGCCCGCGTTCGCCCAGGACGCCATGCGCCTCGTAAGTGTCGAGATAGTCGCGCGCGTCGGGGAAGAGGTCGCGGACCCATGCGATCTCGTCGGTCTGCTCGGAGAGGTGAGTCTGCATCAGGCAATCCGGATGCTCGGCCCAGAGCGCGCCCAGGGCCGAAAGCTGGTCGGGCGTCGAGGTGGGCGAAAAGCGCGGCGTGATCGCATAGCGCGCGCGCCCTGCCCCGTGCCAGCGGTCGAGAAGCGCACGGCTGTCGTCATAGGCCGATTGCGCCGTGTCGCGCAGGTCGTCGGGTGCGTTGCGGTCCATGCAGGTCTTGCCCGCCCAGACCGCCATGCCGCGCGCCGCCGCCGCCTCGAAGATCGCGTCGACGCTGGCCGGGTGGATCGTGCAGTAGCTGGCCAACGACGTGGTGCCGTGGGCGCGGGCAAGATCCAGCGTGCGGTCGGCGATGCGGCGGGCATAGGCGGGGTCGCCGAAGCGCGCCTCCTCGGGGAAGGTATAGCTGTTGAGCCAGTCGATCAGGCGCTTGCCCCATGACGCGATGATTGCGGTCTGCGGGTAATGCATATGCGCATCGACGAAGCCCGGCAGGATCAGCGCGTCGCCATGGTCGCGGAGGGTCGCGTCCGGGAATCGCGCCTGCATGGCGCCGCGCGTGCCCGTGGCGATGATCCGCCCGTCGGCGACGGCGACCGCGCCACGGGTCTCGTGACGTGCCGCATCTTCGGGCGGGACGGTGAACGGATCGGCGGTGAAGGCCAGAAGCTGGCCTGCGATGAGCATGGTCATGGGACCGGCGTAGCGCGCGCGCCAAATCGCCGCTACCCCTGACGCGACGGGCAGGCTATCGACGCGCAGACCCCAGTGGAGGCCGTGTCCATGCCGGAATTCGACGATGCCGTGATCGAGGCCGACACGCCCTACGAGGACGAGGTCGAGCTGGACGAGCCGCGCCTACGGGCCATCGCCGAAGCGCTCGAGGCGCGCGAGAGCACCGTCCTCGACGACCTCCTGGAGCCGCTTCACGGGGCGGATATCGCGGACCTTCTGGAACAGCTGACGGATGCGCAGCGCGGCCTGCTGCTGGCGCTCTGGTCGGGCCAGATCGACGGCGAGATCCTCTCGGAGCTCGACGAGGCGCTGCGCGAGGAGATCCTTGAGGCACTGCCCGCCGAGGACGTCGCCGAGGCGGTGCGCGAACTCGACACCGACGATGTCGTCGACCTGATCGAGAACCTCGAGGATGCCGATCAGGCCACCGCCATCATGGGCGCGCTGACCGAGGTCGACCGGGTCGCGGTCGAACAGGCGCTGACCTATCCCGAGTTCTCCGCCGGCCGCCTGATGCAGCGCGAGGTCGTCGTCGCGCCGTCCTTCTGGACCGTGGGACAGGCCATCGACCACCTGCGGACGATCGACACCGAGACCCTGCCGGAGCAGTTCTATCACGTCATCCTGACCGATCCGCGGATGCGGCCCGTGGGTCACGTGACACTGGGCAAGATCCTCTCGACCCCGCGCGAGACGCCGCTGGCCGAGATCGAGGAGGAGAGCTTCAGGACCTTCGAGGTGGACGATCCCGAGAGCGAGGTCGCCTACGCGTTCAACCAGTACCACCTGATCTCGGCGCCCGTGGTGGATGCCGACGACCGGCTGCTGGGTGTCATCACCATAGACGACGCGATCCGGATCCTCGACGAGGAGGCCGAGGAGGACATCCTGCGCCTTGCGGGCGTCGATGCCGAAGAAAGCCTGTCGAACCGCACGCTGGGCGTCGTGCGGCGGCGCTTCCCTTGGCTTGCGGTGAACCTCGTGACCGCGATCCTCGCCTCGCTGGTGATCTCGCAATTCGAGAGCGTCATCACCGAGATCGTGGCGCTGGCCGTTCTGATGCCGATCGTGGCGTCCATGGGCGGCAACGCGGGCACCCAGTCGTTGACCGTGGCGGTCCGGGCCCTGGCGACGCGTGACCTGACCGGCGCGAATGTCTGGCGCGTCATCCGGCGCGAGGTCATGGCGGGGGCGATCAACGGTGCCGCGTTCGCGGTCATCATGGGCGTGGTCGGGATCGTCTGGTTCGGCTCGCCGATGCTGGGCGTCGTCATCGCGGTGGCGATGGTCATCAACCTCGTGGTGGCGGGCTTTGCGGGGGTGGGCATACCGGTGGTGTTGCAGAAGGTGGGCGTGGACCCGGCACTGGCCTCGGGCGCATTCGTGACCACGGTGACGGACGTGGTGGGCTTCTTCGCGTTCCTCGGGCTGGCGGCGCTCTGGTTGCTCTAGGCGGGGGCAAAATCTTCGGCGAAGATTTTGCGGGCGCCCCTGCGCCGCGTTGCGCGGTCGGAGGGGCCGCGCAGGCTGCGGGTCGCGGCATTTCCATATTTGACGAGCAAAGACGGGCGAGGTCGCGCCCGGATCAGGCCGCCGCGTCGAGGAGGGCCCGGGCCGCGCCGCGGGCGGCCTCGGTGACGGTGTCGCCGGCGAGCATCCGGGCGATCTCGTCCACCCGGTCGGCCTCGGCCACGGGCAGGACGGTGGAGGTGGTTGTGTCGCCCGTGCTGCGCTTCTCGACCCGCCAGTGATGCGCGCCAAGGGCCGCGACCTGCGGGCTGTGCGTGACGACGAGGACCTGACCGCCCTGGGCCAGGGCCTGGAGGCGGCGGCCCACGGCGTCGGCCGTTGCACCGCCGACGCCGCGGTCGATCTCGTCGAAGATCAGGGTGAGGGACTTGTCGCCGCCGGTCAGGCAGACCTTCAGCGCCAAGAGAAACCGGCTGAGCTCGCCGCCCGAGGCGATCTTGTCGAGGGGGCCGGAGGGCGCGCCGGGATTGGTCGCGACCTCGAATGCGACGTGGTCGGCGCCTTCGGGACCGGGTTGGCCCGGCTGGACGATCGTGGTGAAGACCGCGCGCTCCATCTTGAGCGGGGCCAGTTCGCGGGCCATGGCGGCGTCGAGCCGGGTCGCGGCATCGCGGCGGAGCGTCGTCAGCGCCGCGGCGGCGGCGTCGTAGCGCGCCTCGGCCGCCGTCTCCGCCGCGGCCAGCCGCTCGAGCCCGCCCTCGGAGGCGTCGAGCAGGTCGAGCCGCTGTCGCAGATCGGCGAGGAAGGCGGCGAGGTCGTCGGGCTGGACGCCGTGTTTGCGGGCCATGGCGCGGATCGCGAAAAGACGCTCCTCCGTCTCCTCGACCTCGCGCGGATCGAAGGTCAGCGCGTCGAGGCAGCTTTCCACGCCGGCCTGCGCCTCGCCCAGTTCTACCAGGGCGCGCCCGAGCGCGTCGATCGCGCCCGCGAGGCTCTCGCCCGCCTGTTCGGCCGCGTCCTCGAGCCAGCGGGTGGCGTCGAGCATCTGGCCCTCGGCCCCCTGTCCGCCGATCGCGGCGAGGGCCTTGGCGACGTCGTCATGGATCCGGCCCGAGGCCTGCATCAGCCGGCGGCGGGTGTCGAGCTCGGCCTCCTCGCCCGGCGCGGGGGACAGGCGGTCGCCCTCCTCGACGGCGTGGCGGAGGAAATCCTCCTCGGCGCGGGCCGCGTCGATCGTGGCGCGGGCGGCTTCGGTCGCGCGGCGGGCCTCGGCCAGCTCGGACCAGGCGGCGCGCACGGCGGCGAGCGCGTCCGCATCACCGGCATAGGCATCCAGCAGCGCGCGATGGCCGCGCACGTTCAGAAGGCCACGATCGTCGTGCTGGCCGTGAAGTTCGAGGAGCGTGTCCGAGAGCGCGCGCAGCACCTCGCCGGTGACGCGCGTCCCGTTGACCCAGGCCGTCTTGCGCCCGTCGCGGGCGTTGACGCGGCGCAGGAGAAGCTCGCCCTCCTCGGCCTCGATCTCGTGGGCGTCGAGCACGGCGCGCGCCGGATGGCCGGGCGGCAGATCGAAGCTGGCCGTGACCTCGCCCTGCCGGGCGCCCTGTCGCACCAGTTCGGCCCGCCCGCGCCATCCGAGCACGAAACCGAGACTGTCGAGCAGGATCGACTTCCCGGCCCCCGTCTCGCCGGTCAGCACGTTGAGGCCGCCCCCGAACTCGAGGGAGAGCCGCTCGATGATGAGCATGTCGCGGATGTCGAGCGAACGGAGCATATGTCGGCGTCAGCGTCCTTGCGCGGGAGCACCGCGTGGTCCCTGCGGGACCCCGGTGATGGGCCTGTCACGAATGATGAGGGTGCGGAGCATGCCGGATAATTAAAGCGCCGCGCGAGGATTGGCGAGGGGATTGGAAGGATCGGTGCATGGGGGTGAGCCCCCTTCCGATGCGGGTCCAAGGAGCGCTTGGAGAAAGATCCCGCATGCCGGGCGGCCTCGCATTCGGGCGAGGGGCGAATACCGGACCGGCGCGAGAGGAGACCGCCGCAGGCCACGGGTTCAAGCGGCGTTGTCAAAAAGGGGGGCCGGGCATCTGAACCGCGCCCCGAACGGATCGCTGCGCGATGGACGCGGTCTAGAGCCAGTTGCCCCGGATCGTGCGGCGGTAGATGTCGCGGAGCCAGCCGGTGCCCGCCGCCTCGGGCGAGAGGCCGCGGCCGGTCAGTTGCCGGAAGGCGTCGTCGTAGAAGGGTGAGGACTGGAAGTTGTGCCCGAGGATCGCGCCCGCCGTCTGGGCCTCTTCGGTGAGGCCGAGGGCCAGATAGGCCTCGACCAGACGCATCAGCGCCTCGGGCGTGTGGGTGGTGGTCTGGAATTCCTCGACCACGGCGCGGAAGCGGTTGATCGAAGAGGGGTAGAAGCCGCGCTTGAGGTAGTAGCGCCCGATCTCCATCTCCTTGGCGGCGAGGTGATCGAAGGCGAGGTCGAACTTCAGGATCGAGGAGCGGGCGTATTCGCTGTCGGGATAGGTCTCGATAACCGTGCGCAGGCTGGAGAGCGCCTGGAAGGTCAGGCCCTGGTCGCGGCCCACCTGATCGATCTGGTCGTAATAGCTGAGCGCGAGGAGGTACTGCGCGTAAGCCGCGTCCTCGTCCGCCGGGTAGAAGTCGATGAAGCGCTGAGCCGAGGCGCGCGCGTTCTCGTAATCGCGGTCCTCATGGTAGGCAAAGGCCTGCATGATGAGGCCGCGCTTGGCCCATTCGCTGTAGGGGTAGAGCCGCTCGACCTCGCCGAAGAGGACCGCCGCGTCATCGGGATCGCCGGCGGCGAGCTGGACTTCGGCCTGCTGGTAGATGCCTTCGGGCGACGTGTCTTCGAGATCGATATTGGTGCCGCCGCGTCCACAGGCCGCAAGGATCGCAAGCGCGACGAGCGCGCCGGTCCATCGTATCGTTCCACCGGTCGTCATGTGGTCCAGATCCCCTGCCCCGTGCCCCCTGACAGGGCTTGCGCCGCACCATAGCGGCGACGGGTTGAGGTGTGAAGCATGCCGAGCGACCAATTCTCGTCAGAGATGCGTAAACACATCCTTCTCGAGACCCGCGCCGGGCAGGATGCCGCATTCGGCGGCCGTCAATGTGCGGACGCGGTAGGCGAGCGGGTCGGCAAACAGGGCGTGCAGAAGCTTGTTCGTCATGGCGTGGCCGGCGCGGATGCCGGTGTAGCGACCGAGGATCGGCGCACCGGCCAGCGACAGGTCGCCCAGCGCATCGAGCATTTTGTGACGCACGGCCTCGTCGGTGTGGCGGAAGCCTTCGGGGTTCACGACGCGGTCGCCATCGACCACGACGGCGTTGGCAAGCGAGCCGCCGAGCGCCTTGCCCGCCGCATGCATCGCGTCGACATCGGACTGGCGGCAGAAGGTGCGGCTGTCGCAGAGCTCGCGTACGAACGTGCCGTTCGACAGGCGCAGCACCTTGTGCTGCTGGCCGATGGCGCGATCGGCGAAATCGATGGAGAAGTCGATCTCGAGCTCGGGCGCGGGCGTCAGCGTGGCCGAAGCGGCGCCGTCGGAGACATGCACGCGGCGCAGCACTTCCAACGCGTGGACGGGCGCGTCCTGCCGCGCGATGCCGGCCTTGAGGATGGCCCGCACGAAATCCGAGGCGGAGCCGTCGAGGATGGGAACCTCGGGGCCGTCGATCTCGACGATGGCGTTGTGGATGCCGCATCCGGTCAGCGCGGCCATCACATGCTCGACGGTCGAGACGGAGACACCCGCCTCGTTGATCAGAAGCGTGCAGAGCGGCGAGGTCTCGACGCTGTCGTGGCGGGCGGCGATCATGCCGTTGCCCGCGACGTCGGTGCGGCGGAACCAGATGCCGTGATTGGCCATGGCGGGATGAATCGACATGCGGGCGGACCGGCCATGGTGCAGGCCGACGCCGGTGAAGTGGATCGCGGTGCGGATCGTGTTCTGCATGTCGTCTCAACCTCCGGGCGGCCATCGGGCACGCCGTTGAGACTGAGCTAGGCGCAGGGGGGCTGCACCGCAATTCAAGCTGGGTTACGGGGTGAAACAGCCGGGTCGCGGGGGTGGCGAAACTTCGCCGACCACCCCCGCCCTAACCGAAAATCAAACGTAACCAACATGTTGCGAATGCGCCTTCGGCGCGATTCCCCCCGTCATAGGGGCATGATGTGAACGCTTCGTAACGGTTCGAGACGAAAAAACGGCGGCCCCGAGGGGCCGCCGCCGGTCTTGGTGCTTGGGTGCGTCTGGCCCGCGTTCAGTTCGCCTGGCGGCGAAGGAATGCGGGGATCTCGATGCGCTCGTCCTCGGGGTCCGCCTGCGGGGCGGGGGCGGGGGCGGGGGCGGCCGTGGCCGGTGCGGCGGGGCGCGCCACAGGGGCATCCGCGGCAGTACCGGTCATCCGATTGATGAGGCTGCCGATGCCGAAGCGGGCGTTGTGGTCGGCGCCGCGGGGCGCTTCCTGCGGCTGCGCGCGCTGTTCGCCCTTGAGGACGGCGGCCCGCAGGCGGTCCATCGCCTCGGGGGTCGGCGCGCCCGGCGTCGCCTCGGGGCGCGGCTGGGCCTGGAAGCTCGGCACGGCCGGCTCGGCGGCCATCGCGGGCGCGGGCGTCGGCGCCGGCTGGTAGGACGGCGGCGGCAGGTCGTCGGCGGCGGGGCTGCGGCGACCGAAGAAGTCGTCGGCCATCGACGCCTCCTCGGCATCCTGCTGATCGACGGCGTCGAAGAAGCTGGCCGCGGCGGGAGCCGCGATGGGGGCCGGCTCGGGCATGGGTGCGGGCTGCTCGAGGGTCAGCGGCTGCGGCGCGGGCTCGGGCGTCACGGCGGCGGCAGCGGCCTGCTGGGCCTGAACCGGGGCAGTCGCTTCGGAGAGACGGCGGCGCGGCATCGGGGCCTCGTTGGCGCCCTCGGCGACGTCGATCCCGGTCGCGACGACCGAGACACGCATCGTGCCTTCCATCGCGGTGTCGAGGGTCGAGCCGACGATGATGTTCGCGTCCTCGTCCACCTCCTGGCGGATGCGGTTCGCGGCCTCGTCCATCTCGAAGAGCGTGAGGTCGTGCCCGCCGGTGATGTTGATGAGAACGCCGCGCGCACCCTTGAGCGACAGCTCGTCGAGAAGCGGGTTGGCGATGGCCTTCTCGGCCGCCTCGACGGCGCGATCCTCGCCCGTGGCCTCACCGGTGCCCATCATGGCCTTGCCCATCTCGTCCATCACGGACCGGACGTCGGCGAAGTCGAGATTGATCATGCCCGGACGGACCATCAGGTCGGTCACGCCCTTGACGCCCTGGTAGAGCACGTCGTCGGCGAGGCTGAACGCCTCGGTGAAGGTGGTCTTCTCGTTGGCGAGGCGGAAGAGATTCTGGTTGGGGATGATGATGAGGGTGTCGACGACCTTCTGGAGGGCCTCGACGCCCTCCTCGGCCTGACGCATGCGCTTGGCGCCCTCGAACTGGAAGGGCTTGGTGACGACGCCGACGGTCAGGATGCCCAGCTCGCGGGCGGCCTGCGCGATGATCGGGGCCGCACCGGTGCCGGTGCCGCCGCCCATCCCGGCGGTGATGAAGCACATATGTGCGCCGGCGAGACGGTCGACGATCTCCTCGATCGTCTCCTCGGCGGCGGATGCGCCGACCTGGGGCCGCGCACCCGCGCCGAGCCCTTCGGTGACGCGCGCGCCGAGCTGGATGCGCGACTGCGCCTGATTTTGCTGGAGCGCTTGGGCGTCGGTGTTCGCGACGACGAACTCGACCCCCTCCAGATCCTTCTGGATCATGTTGTTTACGGCGTTGCCGCCAGCTCCGCCGACACCGAAGACGGTGATGCGCGGACGCAGATCGAGTTCGGCGCCGCCGCCGGGCATGGTGAGATTCAACGTCATTGCTCTGTCCACCTGTATTGTGGGCCCGCCTCAGGCCGCTTGGTTCATGCGTTTTCCGCAGATTTTGACACAAGGTAACGAATCGCAAACCGTCCGTCACCCAAAAAACGAATCGGTGTGGCGGATCGGCCCGTGGACGGGACGCACGGCCCCGAAGGTGAGGAAATCCCGACCTTATCCGGTGCGCGGGTCATGGATTCCCGACTGACGGTCCGCCGCCCCGCCCGACATGCTGTCCTCACACCGTCGGATGACCCGGCGGGCACCACATCGGATGCGAAACGCATCCCTCAGGGAAGGATCAGAACATGTCTGCCAATATCGTCACCGTCACGCTGGGTCTCGGGGGCGGCGTCGTCGGCGCCCTCGCCGCCGCACTGCTCATCTCGGCCGCCGGGCCCGCCGCCGCCGGACAGGGCAGCTACCCGAACTGCGAGCCGCAGAAATTCGCCGACCTGCCGCGCCACACGCAGATCGCGATCTCGCAGTTCTGCCGCGACAGCCAGGAGGACGGGCCGGCCACGCCCGCCGCCGCGCCCGCGCCCGTCTTCGAGCCCGACTTCGAGAGCATCCCGGACATCGTGACCTTCGCGGAGCCGGGAGATACGGCGCTGCGCTGAGATCGGCGCCGCCCGCCCGGGGGGACGGGGTGAGCCGAGTGACGGGGCGGTCCCACCGGGGCCGCCCCGTTTCGTGTCGGCCTTTTTCGCGCCCCTGCCCGGTCTTGCCGCGAACAAGCCACGCGGGCGCAACCCTTCCCCCCGATCGCCATGTCAGGTTCGCCGCCGTGGCCACCGAACGCGCGGAGGACGACCGGCGGTGGAAATTCGCGATCATCGCGTTGGGCGCGCTTCTCGTGGCGGGCGCCGTCCATGCGGAGGTCCCTGCCTCTGCGGCCGCCACCCATTCGTCAGGGGTGCGCTGACGACACGTGTCGGGCGCCCCGATCCGCGTCGAGACACGCCCCATCCCGGCCCAAATCGCGCCGTCATCCCGGTGCAGATGCCGACCACCACATATCGAGAGGACATCCCATGACCCGCCCCAGCATGACAGCCCTGGTCGCCATCGCCGCCGTGACCCTCGGCACGAGCGCCCATTCGGCCGAAATGGTCCAGTATACGCTCGCCATCAGCGCCTTCTCCAAGCCCAGCGTCCAGATCACCAAGTCCAGCTCCACGCCGAAGCAGACGATCGGCTTGAACAAGAAGATCCGTCTGAACCAGAACCAGATCACCCAGCTGCCGCTCAATCAGCGGGCCGCCTACATCCTGAGTTCCGGCGGATCGCTGAGCCAAAATTCGAAAGTCAACGAATCCGAAGGCGACGTGGTCGCGTCCGTGCCGGACATCGCGACGCACGATCCGCATTTCTGACGACTACCAGTTGTCGCGGAACCAGCGGACGGCGCGGCGGATCGAGCGGCCAGATGTCCGCTCGGGCACGGCGTCGAAATCCCAGAACTCGTCCTGCGGCTCGGCACCCTGCATGCAGAGGCCCACGCAAGCCGCGAAGGCCGGGCCCTTGGCCGCTTCGGGCAGGCCCTGGACGCGAAGGGGGCGTCCGAGGCGCACCTGATTGCCCAGGATGCGCGCCGCCAGCCCGTCGAGACCGGGGATCTGGCTGGCCCCGCCGGTCAGCACGATGCGCTGGGACGGCAGGTCGCCGAAGCCCGCGATGTCGAGCCGGGCGCGCGCCTCTTCAAGGATTTCCTCGACGCGGGGGCGGATGATCCCGATCAGTTCGGTCCGCGTGACCGAGCGGCGGTCGTGATGCCAGTCGCCGGTATCGGCCTCGAGCGCGATGACCTCGCGGTCGTCCATTCCCGTGGCGACGACCCCGCCATAGCGGCATTTGATCATCTCGGCGGTCTGGCTGGGGATGCGCAGCCCCTGGCTGATATCGGAGGTGACGTGATCGCCACCGAGGCGCACCGTGTCGGCATAGACCATGTGCTTGCGCATAAAGATCGACACGCCGGTCGTGCCGCCGCCCATGTCGATGCAGGCCGCACCCAGCTCCTTCTCGTCCTCGACCAGCGCGCTGGTCGCGGCGGCGTAGGGCGCACTCGCGAGGCCGGCGAGTTCGAGATCGCAGCGGTGGATGCAGGTCAGAAGGTTCTCGATCGCGTGGGCATCGACCGACAGAAGGTGCATGTCCGTTCGCAGCATCTCGCCCGTCTGGCCGCGCGGATCGCGCAGCGTCGTGCGGTGATCGAGGCCGAAATTCACCGGCTGGGCGTGCAGGATCTCGCGCCCCGCGCCGAGATCCGGCGTGTCGACCGAAGCCAGCACACGGGCCACGTCATGGACGGTGCAGGGCCCGCTTTCCAGCGTCACCTCGCCGGCGAGGCCGTAGCTTGCGGGTCGTCCGCCGGAGAAGCAGGCGATGACATGATCGACGCGGACGCCCGCCATCTTCTGCGCACCCTGCACCGCGGTGCGGATCGCACGCTCGGTCTCGGGCATGGCGTCGACCTCGCCCATGCGGATGCCCCGCGACCGGGTCGTCGTCGCACCGATGACGCGGAAATTCGACTGGCCGGCCATGTGGCCGACGCCCTCGCCTTGGGGCGTATTCTCCTCGAAGCGCAGCACGAGGCACGCGGTCTTGTGGGTGCCCACGTCGAGAATGGCGACGACGCCCCGCTGGAGGGCGGCCTGACGCTTGCGGCGCATGGCCCGCTGGGCCTGGAACAGACGGCTCATTGATCCTCCGGTGTATAGCTGAGGCGCTCTAGCTCCTGCAGGCGGCGCAGCTCGTCGCGGGCGGGCCCGCTGAGGCGCAGCACCGGCCGGTGCGGAAGACGCAGGTCGATGACGGTGACGTCGCGGTCGAGCACACCTTGCGCGGCATGCATGGCCAGCGCGCGGTCGAGGGCGGCGGCAGGCGCGGCTTCGGGCAGCGCGATCCGCTGGCCGCGGTCGAGCACCACGTCCCAGCGGCGCGCGCCGATCCGGGTCAGGCCAACCAGGCGGTCGGTGACGGGCGCCGCGGCCTGGATGAGTGTCAGGGCCTGGGGCACGTGCTGATCGGCGCCGTCGCCTGCCACGATGGGCAGGGGCCCGGCCTCGGCGATATCCGTAAGCGTCGCGACGCGCTGACCCGTGGCGTCCAGCACTTCGATCCCGTCCGCATGGGTCCAGATGACCGCCGGTTCCCGCTCGGTCACCTTCAGAAGGAGGACGCCGCCCGATTTCACCCGAACCTCCGCGTCGAGCACGGGGTCGAGATCGACCAGCATCGCGCGCAGACCGTCGATATCGAGCTGGAACTGCGACAGCGGCAGGTCGATCGGCAGCACCTCCTGAATTTCTTCCTGAAGCTGCTCGGACGCGCCCTCGATCCGGAGCAAGCCGACCATGAATTCGGGGCGGTCCTGCACGGTGCGGATGGCGGTCTCGTAGCCGTCGACGATGGCCCGGATGCGCGCCTCGTCGTTGATGTACCAGGTGAAAAGGAAGACGAAGCCGAAGCTCGGGATGCCGGTGCGGATCAGCGCCCGGAAAAGCGGCGTCAGCCAGAGCCGCTGCAGCCGGTAGCGCCATTTCGACGGCGCAGGATCGGCGACCGCGCGTGCGCCGGGTTTCAGCGGTCGCATGAGGCATCCTCCACCAGCATCGCGCAGAGCGTCGCGAAATCGTGGCCCGCATGCTGCGCCTGCTCGGGCGTCAGCGAGGTGGGCGTCATGCCCGGCTGGGTGTTCGTTTCCAGAAGGATCAGCCCGTCCAGCCCGCGCGCCGGGTCCCAGCGGAAATCCGTGCGACTGATCGAGCGGCAGCCGAGGGCGGCGTGGGCGAGGCGCGCGTAGTCCTGACAGGCGGCGAAGATCTCGGACGGCAGATCGGCGGGCAGGACATGGGACGATCCGCCCTCGGCGTATTTCGCCTCGTAGTCGTACCAGCCGTCGGTGACGATCTCGGTCACGGTGAGCGCCGCGTCCATCAGGACGGTGCAGGTCAGCTCGCGGCCCGGTGCGTAGGTCTCGACCATCACGCGCTCGGGCATGGTGTCCGCGAGGTCGGGCGGCGCGTTCGCGCCCTCGGGGACGATGTAGATCCCGACCGACGAGCCGTCGGCATTGGGCTTGATCACGTAGGGCGGCGGCAGGACGTGTTTCGCCATCGCCTCCGCCTTCGACGCCATCCGGCTCTCGACGACGGGCAGTCCCGCGCGCGCGAAGGCCGCCTTCGACAGCGTTTTGTCCATCGCGCGGGCCGAGGCCAGCACGCCGGAATGGGTGTAGGGGATCGCCAGCCATTCGAGCAGGCCCTGGACGCAACCATCTTCGCCCCAGCGGCCGTGCAGCGCGTTGAAGACCGCGTCGGGCGCCAGATCGGTCAGGACCTGTGCGAGATCCGGGCCCGCGTCGATCTCGGTCACGTCGTAGCCCGCGTCGCGCAAGGCTTGCGCACAGCCGCGCCCGGTCGACAGCGAGACCTCGCGCTCCGACGAACGGCCGCCCATGAGGACGGCGACATGCTGGAATGTCCTGCCCGACATTGCCGTTACCTGCGCCTCTGCCGGGTCGCTCGCGCGCCGCGGTCTGTTGTTGTCGTCCCCGGCCTCTGACGGGCCTTAGCGGGGTCCGGGCTCTCCGACCCGCATGATTTCCCACTCTAGCGTCACGCCGCTGGTCTCGAAAACCCTCTTTCGGACCTCCTCGCCCAGACCCTCCAGCTCTGCGGCGGTTGCGCCACCCTGGTTGACGAGGAAGTTCGAATGCTTCGGGCTCATGATCGCACCGCCCCGCGTGGCGCCGCGCAGGCCCGCGTCGTCGATGACCTTCCAGGCCTTCAGGTCGTGCGTATCGTCGGCCCGTCCGGTCGAGGAAAATCCCGCCGGGTTGCGGAAGGTGCTGCCCGCGCTGCGATCCTTGGTCGGCTGGGTCTCGTCGCGGCGGGCGAGCTGCGCCGTCATCCGGGCCTCCAGCTCCCCCGGGTCGCCCTCGGGCGCGCGGAAGGTGGCGCGGGTGATGACGTGGCCCTCGGGGATGCGGCTGGATCGGTAGGCAAAGTGCAGGTCGGCCGCCGGGATCGTAACCGCCTCGCCCGCGCGCGTCACGGCCTCGATCTCGACCAGGTGGTCGGCCACGTAGGTGCCGTAGCAGCCCGCGTTCATCTTCACCGCGCCGCCGATCGCGCCGGGTATGGTGCGCAGGAAGGTCAGGTCGCGTCCGGCGGCGGCGGCGCGGCGCGCGACATGGGCATCCAGCGCGGCGGCGCCGGCATGGACGAGGTCGCCGTCGATCTCGAAGCCGTTGAAGCCCCGCCCCAGACGGATGACCACGGCCCTGATCCCGCCGTCGCGGACGATCAGGTTCGATCCGACGCCCATGGGGAAGACCGGCATGGCGGGGTCTAGATCGCGCAGGAAGGTGCGCAGATCCTCGGCATCCGCGGGCTGGAACAGCGCGTCCGCCGGACCGCCGACGCGCAACCAGGTCAGGTCCGCGAGGGGCCGGTTCTCGGTCAGCGTGCCGCGCACGACCGGCCAGCTCATGTCAGCCGCGCCTTCAGCCAACGGGCCGCGTAGCGCAGTGGCCAGCGCAGCACGAGCGCCATGACCCCAAGCCCGAGCAGCGCCCAGAGCGGCGACATCGAGAGCCAGAGCCACGCCAGCAGCGGCAGGCCGATGGCGATCAGGCCGTAGGCGGCGGGCCAGGACTGCTTCGCCGTCAGGACGGTCTGAAGAACCCAGGCGAGCACGACCCAGAGGCAGAGGGCGATCAGGGCCATGCCGCCTCTCCGTCCTCTGGCCCGAAATACCTTCGGGGGTGTCCGAGGGGGCCGACGGCCCCCTTGGCGGGGGGTGCGGGGGGCCGGCCCCCCGCCCTTACCCTCATGCCGCCAGACGCGCCGGCAGCGCGTTGGCCCAAGCCGAGATGGTGCCCGCCCCGAGGCAGACGATGATGTCGCCGGGCCGCGCCTGTTCGCGCACGAGACGTTCGAGATCGGCCTCGTCGGTCACCGCGCGGGCATGGCGATGACCGGTGCGGATCAGGCCCGCCACGAGGTCGTCGCGGGAGGCGCCCTCGATCGGGTCCTCGCCTGCGGCGAAGACGTCGGCGATGCCCACCACATCGGCATCGGCAAAGCAGCGCGCGAAGTCGTCGAAGAGCGAATGGAGCCGCGAAAAGCGGTGCGGCTGATGAACGGCGATGACGCGGCCGCCTTCGTCGATGGACTGGCGCGCGGCCTTGAGGACGGCGGCGATCTCGACCGGGTGGTGGCCGTAATCGTCGATGATGGGCACGCCATTCCACTCACCCACGCGGGTGAAGCGCCGGTTGACGCCGCCGAAGGCCGCAAGCCCGTCGCGGATCACGTCGTTCGGCACGCCCAGTTCGCGCGCGACCGCCACGCCGGAGAGCGCGTTCGACACGTTGTGATCGCCCGGCATCGGCAGGCGGCAGCCCTCGATCACCTCGCCCGTGTCCTGCAACGCGATGTCGAACAGCGCGACCCCGCCCTCGTAGCGCAGGCCCGTGGCCCGGATGTCGGCCTGGGCGTTGAAGCCGTAGGTGACGATGCGGCGGTCGGTGATGCGCCCGACCAGCGCCTGCACCTCGGCGTGATCGGTGCAGCAGATCGCGAGCCCGTAGAACGGGATGTTCGAGACGAAATCGGTGAAGCCCTGGCGCAGGTTCTCGATCGTGCCCCAATGCTCCATATGCTCGGGGTCGATATTGGTGACGATGGCGATAGTCGCGGGCAGGCGGTTGAAGGTGCCGTCGCTCTCGTCGGCCTCGACCACCATCCACTCGCCCTGCCCCATCCGGGCGTTCGAGCCGTAGGCGTGGATGATGCCGCCATTTACGACCGTCGGGTCCAGCTTACCCTGATCCAGCAGCGCCGCAACCATGGTGGTCGTCGTCGTCTTTCCATGCGTGCCCGCGACGGCGATGTTGGATTTCAGCCGCATCAGCTCGGCCAGCATCTCGGCGCGGCGCACCACCGGCAGGCCGCGCGCGCGGGCGGCGTCGAGTTCGGGATTGCCCGGCTTGATGGCCGAGGAGATGACGACGACTCCGGCCGCCTCGAGGTTTTCAGCACGCTGGCCCTCGAAGATGCGCGCGCCCTTCCCGGCCAGCCGGTCGGTGATCTTCGATGCCTTCAGGTCCGAGCCCTGCACGGTGTAGCCATGGGACAGGAGCACTTCGGCGATGCCCGACATTCCGATGCCGCCGATGCCGACGAAGTGGATCGGGCCCAGTTGGGTGGGCAGCTTGGTGGCGTTCGTGTTCATCGGCCTCGCGTTCATAAGTCGCTCACGTCTGTGACGAGGTCGGCCAGCCGGGTCGTCGCGTCGGGCACCGCCACGGACATGGCCGCGCGCGCCATCTGGCGCGCGCCGTCGGGGTTGGTCAGGATCAGCTCGGCCTGTGCCGCAAGGCTCGTCGCGTCGAGTTTCCGCTCCGGCAGCAGGATCGCGGCGCCGGCCTCGACGAGTCCGCGCGCATTGGCGGCCTGGTGGTCGCCGGCGGCGTGGGGATAGGGGATCAGGATTGCGGGCCGCCCGATGATCGACAGGTCCGCGATGGTCGACGCACCCGCGCGGGCGATCACCAGCTGCGCCTCGGCCATCAGGGTCGGCACGTCGTCGAAGAAGGGCCGGATCTCGGCATCCATGCCGGTGGCGGCATAGGCCGCCGCGACGCGGTCGTGATCCTCGGGGCGGGCCTGCTGGAAGACCCGAAGGTTGGCGCGGATGGCCTCGGGCAGCCGGGCAAGCGCGTCGGGCACGCAATCGGCCAGCACGCGCGCCCCCTGGCTGCCGCCGATGGCGAGGAGGGTCACCGGGTAATCGCCGGGCGGGATGTAGGGGCTGGCCGCGCGGGCGGCGACGGCGGCGCGGACCGGGTTGCCGGTATGCTGCCCCTCGACGCCCTCGGGCAGCTTCGTGGGCCACGTGCCGCAGGCGAAGGCATCGACGCGGCTGGCGAAGATCTCGTTGACGCGGCCGGGGACGCCGTTCTGTTCGTGGATCATGCGCGGCAGCTTCATCATCGTCGCCGCCGCCAGCGCCGGGATCGACGGGTAGCCGCCGAAGCCCGCGACCACGGCCGGCCGGTCGCGCCGGAAGCCCGACAGCGCGCGCATGACACCCGAGGTCAGCTTGAACGGCACGCCGAGCTTGGCCCCGAGCCCGCCCCGCTGCGGCGTGGCCGACGGCACGATCTCGATCTCGACCTCGTCCGGAAAGCCGCCCGCATAGCGCGCGCCCCGGTCGTCGGTCGAAAGCTTCACCCGCCAGCCGCGCGTCAGCATCTCCTCGGCGAGGGCCTGCGCCGGGAACATGTGGCCCCCGGTGCCTCCGGCGGCGATGACGACGAGGGGCGGCATGGGCTCAGCGGTATCCGTTCGACAGCAGGTGGTCCCCGATCTCGGCCTGGGGTCGCGTCCGGGTGAAGCACAGGAGCATTCCCGTCAACAGGCCCATGGCGATGAGCGAAGAGCCGCCGTAGCTGACGAAGGGCAGCGTCATGCCCTTGGCCGGAAGGAGCCGCACCGCGACCCCGAGGTTGATGAAGGCCTGGCTGGCGAGAAGGACGGTCAGGCCGGTCCCCGCTAGGCGGATGAACATGTCGCGCTCGACGCAGAGGCGCAGCAGGCAGCGCGCCGCGATGAACGCGAAGAGCGCCACTACGAAGAGCACCATGATCAGCCCGTATTCCTCGGCCGCCACCGCGATGATGAAGTCGGTATGGGCGTCGGGCAGGATCCACTTCACCCGGCCCTCGTTGACGCCGGTGCCGAAGAAGCCGCCCTCGCGGATGGCGTCGATGGCATAGCCCATCTGGGTGCGCGGATCGACTTCAGGGTTCAGGAAGCCGTCGATCCGGCGCGCGAAGTGTTCGGAGTTGTGATAGGCCGCGACGCCCACCAGACCGACCACGCCCACGACGCCCGTCAGAAGGACGATCGGCGCACCCGCGACGAAGTAGATCGAGGACCACGCAACGATCGTCAGCATCGCCTGACCGAAATCGGGCTGCAGCGCGAGGAAGGCGATCACCACCACGAGGATGCCGAAGCTGATCGACTTGCCCGGCGGGCCGTTCGGCTCGGATGCGGAGGCCATGAGCCATGCGGTCATGATGATGAAGACCGGCTTGAGGAACTCCGACGGCTGGAAGGACGCGAAGCCCATGGAATACCAGCGCGTCGCGCCCTTTCCGAAATCGGTGCCGAAGACCGGCAGGAGCATCAGGGCCGCGGCGGCCACGAAGAACCCGACCACGCCGAGGCGCCGCACGACCTGCGGCTGCATCATCGAGACGATCAGCATCACGACGAAGGCCAGCCCGCCGAAGATCGCCTGCTTCTTGACGTAGTAGAACGGGTGAAGCTCGTTGCGCTCGGCCAACGGCACCGAGGCCGCGAAGCCGAGAAGGAGCCCTGTCGCGAAGAGCAGGACCACCGCGCCCAGCACGCCCTTGTCCAATGTTCGCCACCACCGGGATACAATGGCCTCGCCCGGAAGGGCGACGACCGCGCCATGCGCGATTTCCGTCATCGATACGCCTGTAATGTCTGTTTCTGCCCGCCCGGTTATCCGGGTCTGGGCACAGGTTAGCGAATCAGCGCGAATCAGGCCAGAGAATTCCGCCCCTGCGCGGAATGGCCCGTATTCAGGAGGTTGCGACCTCGTGGTCGCGGACCGTTCGGGACGACTCCCAGAGTTCGATCGGATTGCCCTCGGGGTCGTGGATGCGCGCGAAGCGGCCGACCTCGGAATCCCACTCGGGGTCCGTCCGGATTTCGATCCCGGCGGCCGTCAGTTGGGCCGTCATGGCGTCGAGGTCGTGCACCCGGAAATTCAGCATGAAGGCCCGGTCGATGGGGAAATAGGCGTCCAACGTGGCGAAGGTCGCGAAGACCGTCGTGCCTCCGGCGGGTGCCCACTGCCCCGGCGTGCCGGTGATGCCGAGATGGGTCTCGTACCATTCGGACAGGGCCGCGGGGTCACGCGCGCGGATGAAGACGCCTCCGATCCCTTCGATCCGTTCCATGACACGACCCTCCTCGGGCCGCATCCTAGCGCGCGGGGCGGCGATCAGCCAAGAACGGCGGCGATCTTGGCCTTGGCGGTGTCCGGGTCCTCGCCATAGGCGATCAGGTCGACGACCGCGCCCTCGGCGTTCAGAACGAAGACCGAGGCGTAGTGGTCCATGGTGTAGTCGCCCTCGCCCAGCGGCCGCTTCTGGAAATAGACCTTCCACGATCGGGCCATCGCCCAGACGTCCTCGGGGGTGCCCGTGATGCCGGTGATCCGGTCGGATTGGGGCGTCAGGTAGTCGTCGAGGAACTCGGGCGTGTCCCGCTCGGGGTCGATGGTGACGAAATACGCACCCAGCGCGTCCGGCCCGACCTCGAGATCGCCCAGCCACGTCTCCATGTCGTAGACGGTCGTGGGGCAGATCTCGGGGCAGTGGGTGAAACCGAAGAAGAGAAGCGATGTGCGGCCCTGGAACGCGGCCTCGGTGATCGGGTCACCGCGATGATCGACCAGCTCGAACGGGGCGCCGAGTTCGGTCGCCGTGGCGAGCGTCACACTTCGGCTGTCCAGCACCTGGCGCAGAGCGATGCCCGCGCCGAGTGCCAGGACGGCGACCGCTAGGCCCGCGACGAGGATCAGGACTCGACGGCTCACGCGATCAGTTCCCGTGGCCAGAGGCACCATGGCCCATGCCGCCCGCCTCCTCAAAAATGGCGCGGATCTCGCCCAGACCTGCCACCGGCATGGCGAGGGTGATCTCGCCCGCCTCGGCGAAGGTGAGCGTGACGGCGTGGCGGTCGCCCGCCACGAGCGGTCCGCCCAGATCGAAGAGCATCAGGTGCAGCCCGCCGGGCATCAACGTGACGGTCTCGCCCGCCGGCAGCTCGATGCCGCCCTCGACCTCGATCATCGACATCACACCGTCATTCATCTCCATCGCGTGCAATTCGACCCGCCCCGCGACCTCGGGCGCGATCGCGGCGGCGACGAGCGTGTCGCCGGCGGCGCCGGTGTTGGTGATCCGGAGGAAGCCGCCGGCCACCGGGGCGGCGGGCGGCGTCGCGCGCAGGACCGGCGTCGCGATCCGCAGATCGCCCAGCGTCGCCATCTCGGCCGCGGCGGGGGTGGCGAGGACGGCCAGGGCGGCAAGAAGGCGGATCATGCGTGGTCTCCAACGGTGTGCTGGCCCCCACATGGCACCGGATCGCGCCGGTTCCAAGTGAGGCACCGCGTCGCAACCTTCCACTACTGGAAGGTTGGTCAGTTCCCGTAGGCCACCGAGGGCAGCCACGTCGTCAGCGCGGGGAAGTAGAACACGATCGCAAGGCCCGTGAGCTGCAAGAGCACGAAGGGAATGACGCCCTTGTAGATATGCGCGAGCGTGACCCCCGGCGGGCAGACGCCCTTGAGATAGAAGAGCGCGAATCCCACGGGTGGCGTCAGGAACGATGTCTGTAGCGTCACCGCCACGAGGATCGCGAACCACACGACGCTCGGGTCCTGCACCTGGTCGAAGCCCGGCACCGCCAGCTCGAGCCCGAGGATGATCGGCAGCATCAGCGGCATGATGATGATCGTGATCTCGATCCAGTCGAGCAGGAAGCCCAGCAGGAACACGATCAGGAGGATGAAGAGCACGATCATGTAGGGGCTCTCGAACGCGCCGAGGACGTGGTTCTGCACAATCTCGTCGCCCCCGTAGCGGCGCAGCACGAGCGCGAAGAAGTTCGCCGCAAGGAAGATGCCCACGATGTAGCCCGCCGTGTTCAGCGTCGAACGTCCCACGTCGCGCAGCACCGCGAAGCTGAGCTTGCCGTTGACCGCGGCCAGCAGGGTCGCGCCGAACGCGCCCAGGCCCGAGGCTTCGGTCGGTGTGGCGATGCCCGCGAAGATCGAGCCCAGCACCAGAAGGATCAGGAACATCGGCGGCACGACCGCCAGCAGGACTTCTTTGACGACGGGCCAGCCGACCTCCTCGGTCTTCTCGGGCGGCGGCATCGCGCCGGGCGAGATCAGGCCGTAGATCACGATGAACGCGATGTAGAGTCCGCCGAGGATCAGGCCGGGAAACAGGGCGCCCATGAAGAGGTCGCCCAGCGAGATGGCGAGCTGGTCGGACATGATGACCAGCATGATCGAGGGCGGGATCAGGATGCCCAACGTGCCCGCGCTGGCGATGGTGCCGGTGGCGATGGGCTTGGAGTAGTTCTGCTTCATCATCGCCGGCAGGGCCATGACGCCGAGGAGCGTGACCGAGGCGCCGATGACGCCCGTCGAGGCGGCGAGGATGATGCCGATCAGCAGCACGGTCAGCGAGAGGCCGCCGCGCAGCCCGCCGAAGAGCTTCTGCATCGCGTGCATCATCCGCTGGGCCACGCCCGACTGGTCGAGCATCAGGCCCATGTAGATGAACATCGGCAGCGCCACGAGGACGGGGTTCTTGACGATGTTGCCGAAGAGCCGCCCCGACAGGACCGAGAGCCGCTGGTAATCGATGCCAGTGCGGTCGAACTCGATCACGTCGCGGAAGCTGGAGCGGAACGGGTCGAGGAAGATCTCGGCGAAGAGCGCGAAGATCAGCGACACCCCGACCAGCGCGAAGGCCACGGGAATGCCGCGGAACAGCAGGAAGATGAAGGTCAGGAACATGACCAGGACGGCCAATTCGTTCAGCGTCATGAACGGCGCGATGGCTTCGAGGAGGAACATGGGCTCAGGCGTCCTCGGACTTGTCGCGCAGCAGATAGGCGGCGCCGATGATGATGACGGTGACGATCAGAGCGGAGGCGACGGTGTATTTCATCTCCTCCGGGCCAATCGCGAAGGTGTCGAAGAACCAATGCCGCGTCGCCTCGCGGGCGGTGGTGGCCTCGGTCGTCGCGAGGACCAAACCGAGGGCTGTGTAGTAGATCACGAGGTTCACGACGAAGGCGACGGCGGGAAAGGCCCAGAAGAGCTTGCGCCACCAGAGCGGGCGCACGAGTTTGCGCAGGTTGCGCACGTAGGCGAACCAAGTGGCCGCCGCGATGAAGAGGAAGCTCAGGTTCATGAAGACCTTGAGCAGGTAGAGCCGGTGCAGGCCGTTGGGGCTGTCGGAGCCCTCGCCCGCCTTCACCGAGCTGATGGCGTAGTCGAGCGTGGTGTCCCAGCACAGGATGATGAAGGGCAGGAACAGCCAGGCGAGGCCGAAGATGTCGATCTTGCGCTGCTTCGGCGCGTCGTAGCCGTCATAGAAGATGTCCACGCGCACATGGCTGTTGGTGGTGACCGCGTAGCCGATGCCGATCAGCACGGCGGCGCCGTAAATCCACCATTGCGCGTCGTCGAGCCAGGCCTGGTTCATGCCCGCGCCGCGCAGAACGACCTGGGCGCAGATGGCAATCATCAGGATCGGGAAGAGCCAGGCGACGACGTTGGAGATGGAGATGATGAACCGATCGCCGGCGCTGTGATCGGCGCGGCCGACCTCGCCGGGATCCGAGACCGCGACGATCGGCGCCTCGGCATCGTCCGAGACGGGCTCGGGCGGAATGGCATGGCTCATGGATGTCCCTCCGTGGTCCGCGCGATGCGCGGGGTCGTCGTGCCCTCCCTCGGGGCCGGTCGTTCGAGGGGCCGGGCGGCAGATGGCCACCCGGCCCCATCGTCGTCAGGTGCGGTCGGCGCGGGATCACACCGCGCCGACGCGCCGGATCAGTTGCGCGGACGCGGCAGGTAGATCGTGTCGCCCCAGGTCTTGTAGCCCGCGCGGAACTCCTGAAGGTCGTCCCAGACCTCTTTGAAGAACGCGTCCTCGGCGGCCAGTTCCTCGGCCACGTTGGTCCACTCGGTCTCGAATGCGGTCAGCATCTCGTCCGGCCAGGTCTTGATCGTCACGCCGTTCTGCTCGGTGTTGTCGATCATGGCCTGGAAGTTGGTGGCCTCGCCCTCGGCGTAGTTCGTGGTGATGTTGGCGAGACAAGCGACCTCGATCTGGTTCTGGGCGCGCTCGTCGAGCTCCTCCCAGCGATCCTTGTTGATCAGCAGCTCGAACATCGTGGCGGGCTGGTGCCAGCCGGGGAAGTAGTTGAACTTCGCGATGTTGTAGAAGCCGAGGCGCGCGTCCACGAGCGGCATCGAGAACTCGGTCGCGTCGATCGCGCCGCGCTCGAGCGCCGGGAAGATGTCGCCGCCCGCCAGAAGCGAGGTCGAGACGCCGAGGCGCTGCATCACTTCGGCGCCAAGGCCGAAGAAGCGCATGTTCAGACCTTCGAGGTCGGCAACCGAGTTGATCTCGTTCTTGAACCAGCCGGAGGTCTCGGGGGCGATGATGCCGCAGGGCTGGACGTGAACGTTGTAGCCGTTCTCGTCATACATGCGCTGGAACAGCTCGTGGCCGTCGTCATAGAGCATCCATGCGGTGAATTCGCCCACTTCGGGGCCGAAGGGCACGGCGGCGAAGAGCGAGGCGGCGGTGATCTTGCCCTGCCAGTAGCCGGACGTCGTGTAGGCGGCGTCGACCGACCCGTTCGACACGGCGTCGAGCGCCTCCAGCGTCGGGACCAGCTCGCCCGGATCGAAATGCTCGAACTCGACCGATTCCGAGATCGAGTTGATCTTCTCGACGAAATCCGTCCCGGCGGTGCCGAGGATCGGAAGGTTCTTGCCGAAGGCCGAGGTCATCTCCAGCACGTCCTGCGCCTGGGCGCCGGTTGCGAAGATGGCCGCGGTCGACGCGAGCGCGATTGCCTTGAGTTTCATGGATGTGGTTCCTCCCTGTTGAACCGTGCGATGGATGACGTTGCATCCGGGGCGACGCGCTCCTCACCAGCGCATCCGGTCAGATTTCCTTACCGGAGATGCCAAGTCGGTGTCACCCGAATTCGCCCGATCCGGATCAGGTTAGCGCCATCATACCCAGTTTCCCGTAGGCGTGGGGCCGTTTTTTTCAGCCATTCGCGCCAAATTCCGGGATCGCCCGCGACGGCCCGTGCGATAGGCGCCAGACCTCGCCGCCCTCGTGCGGGAAGACCTCGCGCACGATCGGGTCGTGTCCGGGCACGATCAGGTCCGGCCCCGAGGCCAGCCGCCCGAGCGCCGCGAACCCGTCCAGCATCTCGGCCAGGTCGGCCACGATGGGGAAGGGTTTCTCCGCGCGCATGTTCTCGTAGAAATGCGAGGCGTCCGACGCAAGGCAGAGCCAGCCCGCCTCGGTCCGCACCCGCACCGCCTGCAATCCCTTCGAATGCCCGCCGATGCGGTGGACCGTCACGCCTTCCGCGACCTCGGCCTCGCCGTCATGGAACACGACCTTCCCCGCATAGAGCCGCTTGACCGCCTCGCAGATGTGGTCGCCCGTGAACGGCATCCGGAGCGTGTCGTGGCACATGCAGGGCCCGGTGGCGAAGGCCATCTCGGCGGCCTGCATGTGAAGCCGCGCATTCGGAAAGAGATGCAGCCCGCCCGCGTGGTCGTAATGCAGATGCGTGACGATCACGGTCTCGATGGCCTCTGGCGTCAGGCCGAACGGCGCCAGCGCCGCGCCCGGATCGGTCAGGATTGGCCGGTCGCGCCGCGCGCCCTCGGCCGCGTCGTAGCCGGTATCTACGAGGATCGTCTCGGACCCGCGCCGCAGAAGCCACATGAAGTAATCCATGCCGTGGGGCGCGGCCGGGTGGTCGTCGAAGATGAAGCTCTCGCCGCGCACCCGAGCGCCCCGCTCGGCGTAGCGGATCGCGAAGACCTCCCACGGCTCAGCCATGCAGGACGGACCAGGTCGCCACGTCTTTCGCCGCGATCATCGGATCGCAGGTCGCGGTGAAGGTCTTGTAATGCGGCGTCTCGCGATGCGCGTCGAACCCCGCCGCGTCGTCGTAGAGTTCGTAGAGGAACACCTCGTCGGGGCGCGCCGGATCGGTCGCGACATCGAAGCGGTTGCAGGCCGGCTCGCCCAGAGAGGCGCGCGCGTTCTCCATCATCGCGGGCAGGAAATCGGGCATCCGGCCGGGCTTGACGGTGATGGTGACGGCGACTGCGAACATGTCTGGTCCTTGCGTTGGGCTCTGATTACGGTCCCGACAGTGCCGCCGGAGGAACCCCCATGTCCAAGACATTCGACATCGCCGTCTTCCACGGCGATGGCATCGGCCCGGAGATCATGGCCCCGACGCTCGACCTGCTCCGCGGCCTCGACCACGACTTCGCGTTCCATGACTGCCCGGCGGGGGCGGCGAGCTTCCTCGATTGCGGCAGCGACCTGCCCGAAGCGACGCTCGACACTGCGCGCCGGTCGGATGCGATCCTGCTCTCGGCGCTGGGCGATCCCGCCGTGCGCAAGCCCGACGGCACCGAGCTGGTGCCGCAGGTGGATCTGAGGATCGCGCTCGACCTCTATGCCGGCGTGCGCCCCGTGCGCATCGTGCCCGGCATGAAGACCCCCCTCGCGTTGCCCGAGGGCAAAGCGGTCGATTTCGTCCTGATCCGCGAAAGCACCGAGGGCCTCTTTCACACCCAGGGGCGGGGCACGGTCACCGACGAGATGGCCGAGGAGACGCTCCGCCTGACCCGCCGCACCACCGAGAAGGTCTGCCGCTTCGCGTTCGAGTTCGCAGCCGAGCGCCGGGCCGCCGGGCACGCGGGTCGCGTGACCAGCGTGGACAAGGCCAACGTCTTCCGCGCCTTCGCCTTCTGGCGCGACATCTTCGACGAGGTGGCGGGCGATTATCCCGACCTCGCCGCCGACCACGCCTATGTCGATGCGATGGCGCTCTGGTTCGTGATCCGGCCCTGGGACTGGGACGTGATGGTGACCGAGAACATGTTCGGCGATATCCTCTCGGATCTGGGCGCGGGGCTGATGGGCGGGCTCGGCATGGCGCCCTCGGCCGATATCGGCGACGACCACGCCGTGTTCCAGCCCTGCCACGGCACCGCGCCCGACATCGCCGGACGCGGTCTTGCGAACCCGGTCGCGATGATCCTCTCGGCGGGGATGATGCTAGACTGGCTGGGCCGCCGGCACGGGAACGACGCCATGGTGCGCGACGCCGTCCGCATCCAGGCCGCGGTCGATGCCTGCCTCGCGGCGGGAGAGACGACCGGCGATCTCGGCGGCACGCTCGACACGACCGGGGCGGCGGCGGCGGTGATGACGCGGCTGTGACCCGCGCCGTCGGTCTCTTCGGGCTGGGCTATTTCGCGCAATTCCACCGCGAGGCCTGGGGGCGCGTTCCGGGCGCGCATCTGGCCGCGACCGCCGATGCGGACCCCGCCACAGGCGCCGATCACGCCACGCTCGACGCGATGCTGGGCGCGGGCGGCATCGACATCGTAGATATCGCGACGCCGCCGCCGACCCATGCGGAGGCGATCCGCACGGCCCTCGCCTGTCGTCCGCAGGTCATCATCTGCCAGAAGCCGTTCTGCCGCTCACTGGACGAGGCGAGCGCGATCACCGCCGAAGCCGAAGCGGCCGGAATACCCCTGCTCGTACACGAGAATTTCCGCTTCCAGCCGTGGTTTCGGGCGATGAAGAGCTTGCTGGAGGACGGTGCGGTGGGCCGCCCGCTCGGGCTGACGTTCCGGCTGCGCACCGGCGACGGACAGGGCCCGGACGCCTATCTCGCGCGGCAGCCCTATTTCCAGACCATGCCGCGCCTTCTGATCCACGAGACGGGCATCCACTACCTCGACGTGTTCCGCTACCTGCTGGGCGAGCCGGACGGCATCTATGCCGATCTGCGCCGCCTGAACCCCGCGATCCGGGGCGAGGATGCGGGGCTCGTCGTGCTGGATTACGGCGGCGGCTGCCGCGCGGTGTTCGACGGCAACCGACTGGTGGATTTCGATACGGACGATCCGCGCCGGACCTTCGGCGAGGCGCTACTCGAGGGCGAGGACGGCACGCTGGCGCTGCGCGGCGACGGGGCGGTGATCCTCCGCGCGCATGGCGCGAGCGAGACGACCGAAGTGCTGCCCCCCGAGGATCGGCCCGGCTTCGCGGGCGACAGCGTGCAGGCGTTCCAGGCGCATGTGGTCGCGGGGCTCGGGTCGGGCCGCTGGGAGACGACGGCCCGCGACTACCTCGCGACGATGCGCCTGGTCGAACTGGCCTATGCCAGCGCGGCCTCGGGCACCCGCCTTCCCGCCGGGGTATGACGGCCAAGTACGTTTCCCCTTCGTTCACGCTCTCTTAAACCCTCGGCGCTAGACCTCGGGACATCGCGATGTCGTGGCCCTGTCGTGCCCGCCCCGCGATGAACGGTCGGGTGAAACCCGGCCCTCGGCGCGGGCCAGAGCGGCCCGCCCCCTGCCCCGAGGAACTCGGAGAGAGGCTGCAAGATGTCCAACCTGGCCGCACAGATCCGCGCAATGCCGCACCATGACTGGCTGACGATCGCATTGATCGCGCTGACCGCCCTCGTCCTGCTGGCACCGGCCGCCTTGCCGGCAATCGGCGCCGATCCTAGCAGGGGCGCCGTCACGTGCACGGTCCCGGCGCATGCGGACGCCCCGATCCGGTGCGGCTTTTCGGCGGGATAGACGCCGCAGTGCGAGCGGTTGTCGTCGTTGGGGCGGCGCCCGATGCTCGGGGTCGCGCCGTCGGCCGCGCCTAGCGCCGCGCCGCCTCGGCTGCCGCGCGGATGGCGCGGATATTCTCGCCATACGGCCCGGGCTCGCGGACCGAGCCGCCCTTGAACACCGCAGAACCCGCGACCAGCACATCCGCCCCCGCATCGACAACATCGGGCGCGGTCGTGGGATCGATCCCGCCGTCGATCTCGATATGCACGGGACGGTCGTCGATCATCTCGCGCAGGCGGCGGATCTTGCCGATCTGGCTTTGGATGAAGCGCTGCCCGCCGAAGCCGGGATTCACGGTCATCACGCAGACGAGGTCCACATCGTCCAGTAGCGCCGCCGCCGCCTCGGCCGGCGTGCCCGGATTGAGCGCCAGCCCGGCCCGCGCGCCCGCGCCCCGGATCGCCTGCAGCGTGCGGTGGATATGCGGCCCCGCCTCCAGATGCGCGGTGATTATATCCGCCCCGGCATCCGCAAAGGCGTCGATATAGGGATCGACCGGCGCGATCATCAGGTGGACGTCCATGACGCCCTTGATATGCGGCCGGATCGCCGCGCAGGTGGCAGGTCCGAAGCTGATATTCGGGACGAAATGCCCGTCCATCACGTCGACATGCACCCAGTCGGCGCCCTGCGCCTCGACCGCCTCGCATTCCGCGCCGAAGGCGGCAAAGTCCGCGGCGAGGATCGAAGGTGCGATCTTGATGGAACGGTCGAAGGTCATGGCGGCTCCTGTCGTCGTGTGCCTGCGGGCTAGCGCGCGGCGGGCGGCAGATAAACCCCCGCCTCGGTGATGACGGCGTCGAGCGGCATGTCCGTCGCCTCGCGCGGGACGGCATCGACCCGCTGCGCCTCGCAGGCGAGGCCGATGGCTTGCGCGTCCCGCAATCCGGCGAGCGTCCGGTCGTAGAACCCGCCGCCATATCCAAGCCGCCCGCACGCCGCGTCGAACCCCACCAAGGGCACGATCAGGAGATCGGGCACGCGCCAGCCGCCATCGACCGGCACCGACACGCCGAACGCTCCGGGTTCCAGCGCGCAGCCGGGCCACCATTCGCGAAACCGTAGAGGGGCGCCCTTCGCGGTGACCACCGGCACGCAGATGCGGTTCGCGCGGCTCAGCACCGCCATCGTGCCGCGCGGGTCGGCCTCGGACCCGATGGGCAGGTAGCCCGCGATCGTCCGGCCGCGGACGTCCATCATCCGCGCGAAGAGCCGGGTCGCCGCAGCCGCCCGGGCCTCGCGCCCGACCCCGTCGCGCGCGGCGATGCAGGCGGTTCGCAATTGCGCCTTTCGGGCCGGGGGGTTAGCGTCCGCTGTCATGCCATCCTTCGATCACCTGGCCATCTCGGCCGCCACGCTGTCCGAGGGGGCCGCCCTTGTCGAGGCGCAACTCGGGCACGTCATCGGTCCCGGCGGAAACCACACGCGGATGGGGACGCACAACAGGCTTTCGGGGCTGGGCGAGGGTGAATACCTCGAAGTCATCGCAATCAACCCCGACGCAGAAGCCCCCGACGGGCCGCGCTGGTTCGACCTCGACCGAAGGGGGGGCGCGGCGCGGGTCGGCAACTGGATTGCGCGCTGCGAAGATCTCGACGCCGCCATCGCCGAACATCCCGACGTGGGGCAGCCGATCCAGTTCGAGCGGGGCGAATATCGCTGGCGCATGGCTGTGCCCGAGGATGGCGTTCTGCCCTTCGACGGCTGCTTTCCGGCGCTGATCGAATGGCAATCCGGCCCGCCCGCCTTCGAGGATGCGGGCCTGCGCCTCGAAGCGCTGATGCTGCGGCATCCCAAGGCATCCGAGTTGCGCGAGATCCTTCACAGTCTCGTGCCCGATCCCCGCATCGTCGTGACCGAGGGCGACCGCTGGCTCTCGGCCCGGATCAAGACGCCGGACGGGACCCGCGTGCTCTCGTGACGACCGCGCCCGACGCAGCCGCGATCCTCGCCATGGCCGAGGCGACGCGCGCGGCCTTCCCCGGGCCCTTCGCGGGACCCGCGGCGGAGGTGCGGCTGAGCGTCGAGGAGTGGGCGGCGGACGCGCTGCTGGACGAGATGGAGATCGACGACGCCTACGATTTGACCGGCATCTACGAGGGCGTCGCGCTGACCGAGCGAAGCGTCGACTGGCCCGAGCCGCCGTCTTCAGTGACGCTGTTCCGGCGGCCGATCCTCGACGAATGGGCGGCGCGGGGGGACGTGACGGTCGAGGCGCTGGTCGCGCATGTCACCGTGCACGAGTTCGCGCATCATTTCGGATGGTCCGACGACGATATCGCGACCATCGACCGGTGGTGGGAGTGAGCGGGGCCTGACCCGGACATGAAAACGGGGCGCCGCCAAGGACGCCCCGTCAGTCGTTCTTTGTCGCCGGATCAGGCGGCGGCGGAGGGCCGCGAGGACAGTATCTCGTCCACGGCCTTCAGGGCGCCGTCCTCGTCCATGTCGTTCACGGCGGCCAGTTCGCGCGTCAGGCGGTCGAGCGCGGCCTCGTAGAGCTGACGCTCGGAATAGGACTGCTCGCGCTGCTCGTCATTGCGGTGCAGGTCGCGGACCACCTCGGCGATGGCGATCAGGTCGCCCGAGTTGATCTTGGCCTCGTATTCCTGCGCGCGGCGGGACCACATGGCGCGCTTGACGCGGGCCTTGCCCTTGAGCGTCGTCATCGCCTTGGTCACCACGTCGGGCGGCGAAAGCGAGCGCATGCCGACATCGGTTGCCTTGTTGGTCGGCACCCGCAGCATCATCTTGTCCTTGGCGAACGAGATCACGAAGAGCTCCAGCTCGAAGCCGGCGACCTCCTGCTTCTCGATCGACACGATCTGGCCGACGCCGTGCGCGGGGTAGACGACGAAATCGTTGGGGCGGAATTCGGACTTCTTGGCCATGGGCATCCTTTCGGTTGTCTTCGGCATGTCCCGCGGCCTGCGGCCGGTCGCGCATCGCGACAAGAAGACCGGCCTCCGGGTCGCCCCGGGGGTCGATGCGTTCGTTCTGACATGTCGACCGGGTCGGCAGACGAACCCGGAGTTGGTGGTGGCGCGCGGTGCCGGAGAGGCCCCGCTATCCTCGGGATCATACCACGAAAACGGGCGTCACGAAAGTGTCACCGTCGCTGACCCAATCGGGCGCGGTCTGGACGTGGCGTCAGCCGCCTTCGCCGGGCGCTTCGGAAAAGAGGTCCATCTTGCCCTCCTTGCCGTCCATCTCCTCGGCGTCGGGGAGCGGGTCCTTCTTGGTGATGATGACCGGCCAGGCTTCCGAGTACTTGCGGTTGAATTCGACCCATTTCTCCATCTCCGGCTCGGTGTCCGGGCGGATGGCGTCGGCGGGGCATTCCGGCTCGCAGACGCCGCAATCGATGCATTCGTCGGGGTGGATGACCAGCATGTTTTCGCCCTCGTAGAAGCAATCCACGGGGCAGACCTCGACGCAATCGGTGTATTTGCAGGCGATGCAGGCGTCGGTGACGACATAGGTCATGCGGGTTGTCCTTTCCGGTCCGCAGGCGGTCTAGCGGCGGGGCCGAACGGGTTCAACCGATGATACGCATTCGTGAGCGGCCGCCTCAGTCTTCAGGGGCCGCACGTTCCGCGTCGAGGCGGCGACGATCGCGCCCCGTCGGGCGGGGTCCGACACGGGGCACCGGCGGCGGCGTATGGTCGAGATAGAGTGCCTGCGCCTCGGCGGCGGGGCCCCGCCGGGTGCCCAGCGCGGCAACTTCGACGACGCGGATGCGGTTGCCCTGCGGGAAGGTCAGCGAATCGCCCGGGGCGATGCCGTGGCTGGCCTTGATGACGCGCTCGCCATTCACCCGGACGCGACCCTCTCCGACCATGCGCGCGGCGAGGCTGCGGGTCTTGAAGAA
The DNA here is from genome assembly GCF_046452375.1 of Jannaschia halovivens. Lineage (NCBI taxonomy): Bacteria > Pseudomonadati > Pseudomonadota > Alphaproteobacteria > Rhodobacterales > Roseobacteraceae > Jannaschia > Jannaschia halovivens. Next base: position 1,200,284 of record NZ_JBKFDJ010000001.1, read on the forward strand.
CCGCGCCTGCCAGAGCCACTTGTCGATCCGAAGCCGCGCCCCGGGCGCGTCGCTCACTTGTCCTTCAGAGCCGCCAGCGCGGCGAACGGGTTGTCGGGGTCGATCGCCTTCTCGCGCTTGGGCCGCGATTCGAAGGTCTTCGGCCCGGCATCGCGCGCCTTCGGCCCGCCGCCCTGACGGGGGCCGCCCTTGCCCTTCGGCTTGCCCTTGCCGCGCGGACGCTCGCCCTGCCCCTCGCGGCGCGGACCGCGGGAATGGCGCGGCTTGGGCGCCCAGGTGAAGGTGTAGAACGTCCCGACCTCGGCGGCGTCGGCGATGGGCGCCGGGTCGTCGGACGCGGCATCGCTGGCGTCTGGCGCCGCTGCGGTCTCCGGTGCGGCATCCCCGGCGGGCGGGGCATCCGCGTCTGTCGCGACCGTTGTCTCGGTCACCGTCTCATCGGCCGGCACGGGGCGTTCGCCACCCATGGACGCGGGCGGCGCGGCGACCTCACCCTCGGGGGGCTGGGCCGCCTCAGGGACGGAATCGGTCGGCGTGGTGTCGGCCGCGGGCTTGGCGGGTGACGCCTTCGGGCGCTCGCCCTTCTCGGCGGCGTAGCCGAGCCCGCCCATCAGGTCGGCGAATTGCTCCAGCGTCATGCCTGTGATCGAGAGCATGTCGGCCGTCGCCTCGAATCCGCCCTTGCTGTCCATCGGGCGGATCATGTCGGCCAGCCGTTCCAGCATATCGATGCGGATCGCGCGCTGCCCGGCCAGCCGGTAGCCCGCCATCGCGTAGTAGCCATCGGGCGCGTCCGCCGCGGCGGGCACGGTCACGAGGCCCGGCGGCGGCGCCTCGGGGAATTCCTGCAGGCCCTTCGACAGCGACCAGAGCACGAGGCGCAGGCGCGTCGGCGCGGGCTTCAGGAGAAGCTGCTGGAAGATGGTGAACTGGCCGAAGCGCACGCCGTGCTTGCGAAGCTGGCCGCGCGCATCCTGGTCGAGAGCCTTGACGTCTTGCGCGACCTGCATGCGCGGCAGGATGCCGAAGCCTTCCGTCATCTGGAACGCAAAACCCCGCGCGAGGCCGGTGACCGCCTCGTCGCGCGACATGGCCAGAAGCGGCTCGAACGCCGCGGCGATCTTGCGGTCGATGAAGTGCTGCAAGCGGCGCGTGACCTTCTGGATGACCTCGGGGCCCGCCTCCTCGTCGACGAAGGCCTCGACGCCGGGCTTTAGCGGCTCGGGTCCGGCGACGAGCTTGCCGACGGCCTGGTCGCCCCACATGAGACCACCCTGCTCGGTGAAGTCCATCTCGGTGTCGGGCGCGTTATAGAATCGGTCGGCGCGCAGGTGGAATTCGGGGCGCAGAGCCTGCGTGGCGGCCTGGCGCACGGTCTTCGCCTCGTCGGGCGTGGTCGTCCCGGTCTGGTGGAAGCGGAAACCCTCGATCCGGCCGAGCGTCTCGCCCTCGACCGTCACCTGTCCCTTGTCGTCGATCTCGGCCAACAGGCCCTCCTTCATCTTCAGCCGCCGGAGCAGCACGCTGGTGCGCCTGTCGACGAACCGCTGGGTCAACGCCATGTGCAGGGCATCCGACAGGCGGTCTTCTACCTTGCGCGTCTCGCCGCGCCAATGGGCCTCGTCGTCGACCCAGTCGCGGCGCTGCGCGACATAGGTCCAGGTGCGGATATAGGCCAGCCGCTTGGACAACGCGTCGATATCGCCCTGCGTCCGGTCGATGCGCTTGATCTGACGCGCGAACCAGTCACCGGGGACGCGACCCTTGGTGCGCAGGAAGTCGAAGATCCGCGCCAGAAGGCTGGTGTGCTCGCCATGGCTGATGCCCTGGAAGTCGGGGATGCGGCACACGTCCCAAAGAAGGCGGACGTCGCGCGCATCGCGGATCTGCCCCGCGACACCTTCGAGCGCGTTGAGCGTCTTGAGTGATTGCAGGTCGTCGGCCTCGCGTCCCTTCGTCAGCAGGGTATCGCCCGACGGCGCCTCGAGCGACGCGATCAGTGCCTCGGGCGAGCCGAATTCCAGCGCCGAGGACCGCCACGCCAGCCGGTCGATGGCCTTGAACCGATGCTCCTCGATGGCCTCGACCAGACCGGCCTCCAGCGGCGCAGCCTCGCCCGTCACACCGAAGGTGCCCGGCTCGGTATAACGACCCGCCCGACCCGCGATCTGCGCCAGTTCGTGGGGCATGAGCGGCCGGATGCGGCGCCCGTCGAACTTGGAGGTGGCCGAGAAGGCGACATGCTTGATGTCGAGGTTCAGGCCCATGCCGATCGCGTCCGTCGCCACGAGGTAGTCGACATCGCCGTTCTGGTACATCTCGACCTGCGCGTTGCGCGTGCGCGGGCTGAGCGCGCCCATCACCACGGCGGCGCCCCCCTTCTGACGACGCAGGAGCTCGGCGATGGCGTAGCAATTCTCGACCGAGAAGCCGACGATGGCGGTGCGGCCGGGCATCCGGCTGATCTTCTTCGAGCCTGTATAGGTCAGTTCGGAGAAGCGTTCGCGCCGGGAGAACTGGGCCTTGGGGATCAGGTGCTGGATCGCAGGGCGCATCGTGTCCGAGCCCATGAACAGCGTCTCGTGCAGCCCCCGCATATGCAGCAGGCGATCGGTGAAGACATGCCCCCGCTCGGGATCGGCGCAGAGCTGGATCTCGTCGACGGCGGCGAAATCGGTCCCGAGGCTCGTGGGCATCGCCTCGACCGTACAGACCCAGTAGGCGGCGCGCGGCCCGACGATCCGCTCCTCGCCGGTGACCAGCGCGCAGACCGAGGGGCCGCGGATCGCGACGATGCGGTCATAAACCTCGCGCGCGAGCAGGCGCAGCGGCAGGCCGATCACCCCCGTCCGGTGCGCCAGCATCCGCTCGATGGCGTAATGCGTCTTGCCCGTGTTCGTCGGCCCGAGGACCGCCGTGACCCGTCCACCATCCGTCATGGATTCAGAGCGTCCGTCCGCCGGTCTGCTGCTCCAGCCGCTCGACCGCGGCATTCACGTTCGCTTCGGCGGGATGGACCTCCTGCGCGGCACGCAGGGCGTTGAGCGCGCCCGCCTCGTCGCCAAGCTGCTCCAGCATGATCCCGAGCCCCGCCAGCGCGCCGAAATGCCGTGGCTCCAGGATCAGCACCTGCTCGATATCCGCGATCGCGGGCCCGTAGCGGTCCATCAGAAAGAACGCAGTCGCCCGCTGGTTCCAGCCTTCAGCGAATTCGGGCGCGTGGTCGGTCAATGCGGTCAGGTGCACGATGGCGCGGGGGTAATCCTCGGCCGCCATGGCTCGGAGACCCCGCTGCAGCAAAAGGTCGATCGTGGCGCTGCCCGAATGGGTCCAGCGCTCCTGGATCTCGCGGGCCAGCCGCGCAGCCTCGGCGGCATCATGCTCGGGCGTCAGGGTCGAGAGCCGGTTCAGAAGCTGGTCGACATCGCCCTCCAGCACCTGTGCGGCGACGGGCGCGGACGTGGCGTAACACGCGACGGCGACGCAGAGGGCCTTGAGGGTGACGCGCGCGTCCATCATCCTAGTTTCCGATCCACCCTTATCCGTCATCCAGAGGACATCATGAGCGACATCATCAACGAAGCCGTCACCCAGCTCTCGGCAAAGATCGGTACCTTCGACGGCTCCGTCAAGTTCGTGATCCCCGGCGAGGGGTCGATCTTGGTCGATCAGGCCGGCGTGCGCGAAGGAGACGAAGACGCCGAATGCACGATGACCGCCGACGCGGAGACCTTCAAAGGCATCCTCGATGGCGACGTCAACGCGACCGCCGCCTTCATGTCGGGCAAGCTGTCGGTCGATGGCGACATGGGCACGGCGATGAAGCTCGGCGCGCAGCTCTAGCCGGTGGACGACGCCCCCTATTTCGCGGACGTGGCCATCGGGCCGCGTCCGTCGCGCTGCGTCTGGACCCGGACCTCGGACGACGTGACGCTGCGGGCGGCGACATGGGAGAGCGGACCGCGGGGAACGGTCATGCTGTTTCAGGGGCGGACCGAGTACATAGAGAAATATTCCGATGCGGCGGCGCAGCTCGGGCGGCACGGCTTTGCCTGTGCGGCGATCGACTGGCGCGGCCAGGGTCTGTCGCCCCGACCCGCCCGCGACCGGCGGCTGGGCCATGTCGGCGGCTTCGACGAATACCAGCGTGACGTGGACGCCCTGCTCGAGATCGCGCGCGCTGCCGACCTGCCGCGTCCGTGGCACGTGCTGGGCCATTCGATGGGCGGCGCGATCGCGCTCCGGGCCTGCATGCGGCAATCGGTCTTCCGGCGCGCCGTGTTCTCGGCGCCGATGTGGGGCCTGACGCTGCGCCCGCACGAGCGCGTCATGGGCTGGGGTGTGTCCGGCCTCGCCTCGATGCTTGGCCTCGGCGAGCGCAATACGCCCGGATCGGGCAAGTCGGCCGATCCGGCGGGTCAGCCCTTCGAGGACAACCTCCTGACCACTGATCCCGAGATGTTCGCCTGGATGAAGCGGCAGATCGCGGAACATCCCGACCTTGCGCTGGGCGGCCCGTCGCTGTCGTGGCTCTGGGCCGCGCTCCGCGAGATGCACGCGATGGCGCGGATGGCGGCGCCCGATCTGCCCGCGCTGACGCTGCTGGGCACCGACGAGCGGATCGTGGATTCGGACGCGATCCACGTGCGGATGAACGGCTGGGACGGGGGCACGCTCGAGATCGTCGAGGGCGCGCGGCACGAGGTTCTGATGGAGGGCGAGGCCCGGCGGAGCGCGCTGTATGACCGGATCGCGGCGCACCTGGACGGCTGACGGACGTCAACGCTTTCTCAACACCCGCTCGGTATTCGACGGACACCCCGAAGGTACGGCGGGGCGGTGAGATCGACGTCCGAGCGGGCGGCGGGCGATCCGGTGCGAAGAACCATTTTTCGTACGAAGAATGGTAAAGATTGTTCGTACGAACAATCTCCAGAAGGCCAGTATGGCGCTTCGACACCATGATCCCCGGCGGTCGAGGAACCCTAGGGGCGCCGACCGACTTTCACGGACCAAGTTGTCTGGCACGGCCGGGGCCGCCCCTTACGAAGACAGCTGGGAACCCGCCAACCTGGCGACGTATCGTCAGACCCTGTCAGTCAACGCCACCGCCAGGACCGGCGATCCGGACACGCATCACCGCCCCAACCGGTGCGCGACCGCGGCCGCGCCCATCTCCGACCGTGCCGCATGACGGACCCAAAGGATCATTCGCCGAGCGAATCTGCTCCACCCAGATCGTCAGCCGGAATCGTCTAGACCAGCCGACCCGCCTCCAACCGCAGCACGCGGTCCATCCGCGCGGCCAGCTCGAGGTTATGCGTCGCGATCAGCGCGGCCATCCCCGTCTCGCGGACCAACGCCATCAGCGCGTCGAACACCGTGTCCGAGGTGCCGGGGTCGAGGTTGCCGGTGGGCTCGTCCGCCAGCAGAAGTTCCGGCGCATTGGCCAGCGCGCGGCAGAACGCGACCCGCTGCTGCTCGCCTCCTGACATTTCCGCGGGGCGATGATCGGCGCGGTGGCTCAGGCCCACCCGGCCCAGAAGATCGTCCGCACGGGCCCGCGCGGCCGCCGGGGCAGCGCCGTCGGCGAGCTGTGGCAGGACGACGTTCTCGGCGGCCGTGAATTCCGGCAGGAGATGATGGAACTGGTAGATGAAGCCGATCCGCCGCCGCCGCGCGCGCGTCCGGGCCCGGTCGCCCTGCCCCGTCAGATCGTCGCCGCCCAGCGTGACGCGGCCCGCGTCCGGCGTGTCGAGCAGTCCCGCGATGTGCAGGAGCGTCGACTTGCCAGCACCCGAGGGCGCCACGAGGGCCGCGACCTCGCCCGACGCGATCGCCAGATCGACGCCGTCGAGCACCCGGATCTCGTTCGGACGCCCGAGATGGTAGCCCTTGGCGATCCCGTCCAGCCGCAATGTCTCACTCATAGCGCAGCGCCTCGACCGGGTTCATCCGCGCCGCGCGCCGCGCCGGGAAGATGGTCACCACGAAGGACAGCGTCAGCGAAAGGGCCACGGCGGTCAGCACGTCGCCCAATTCCAGCCGCGCCGGCAGCGCCGAGATATAACGGACCGACGGGTCCCAGACACCGCCCCCGGCCAGCGCGTTCACCGCGTTGAAGATCGGGTCGATATAGATCGCGAAGAGGCAGCCCAGCACCACGCCGATCACGGTTCCGACCACGCCGATCGACGCGCCGCAGATGAAGAACACCCGCAGGATCGTCCCCTGCGTCAGGCCCATCGTCCGCAGGATGCCGATATCGCGGCCCTTGTTCTTGACCAGCATCACGAGCCCGGAGGTGATGTTGAGCGTCGCGATAAGCACGAGGATCGAGAGGATGACGAACATGATGTTATCCTCCATCTGGAGGGCCCTCAGGAACGCGCCCGATGCGTTCTGCCACGTCCAGAGGTACGTTCCCTCGCCCCCCGCCGCGATCAGGTCGGTGGCGAACTCGTCCACCGTCTCGGGGTCGGCGACCGCGACCTGCACCGCGTCCGCCACGCCCGTCCGGTTGAAATAGATCTGGGCCTCGTCGAAGGGCATGTAGACGCGGGTCGAGTCGATGTCGAAGCGGCCGACCTGGAAGACGAAGGTCACCGGGTAGGCCTTGACGCGCGGGCTGGTCCCGAAGGCGGTCCGCACCCCGTCGGGCGAGATCAGGCGGATCGTGTCGCCTGCGCCCACGCCGAGGCTGCGCGCCACGCCCGATCCGATGGCGATTCCCTCGTCGAAGGCGTCGATGGAGCCTTGGCTCTCCTCTGGGTCGGCGATCCGAGGGATCTGCCCAAGATCCTCGGCCCGGATGCCCACGACCTGCACGCCCGCGTTGCGACCCGTCGCGCTGGCCATCACCTGCCCCTCGATCACCGGGGCGGCGCGCAGCACGCCCGGGATCGCCGCGACCCGCTCGGCCACGGCGTCGAACTCGGCAATGGTGCGCGTCGACTGACCGTTGGGCAGCACGTCGCCGTAGTTGAGGACCTGCACATGGGGGTTGGCGCCGATGATCGTGTCGACGAATTCGAACCGGAAGCCCGACCGCACGGCGAGCGTCGCGATCAGCGCGAAGACGGCCAGCGCGATCCCGATCAGCGAGATCCACGTCATGACGCTGATCCCGCCCTCGGACCGGCGCGCGCGCAGGTAACGCCAGGCGATCATCCATTCGAAACGTCTGAACATGGGGCCTCCGCGCCGGTTGGGGCCTAGGTGCGGGGGATGGAAGGCGGGGTCAAGGTGGCGCCGCGCCATCGGCGGCCGCGGATCGTCTCGCGTCACGCCCCGCGGCGGAGACCCGCATAGGTGATCCGGCGCAGGACCCATTCGAATGGTCCTTGCGCGAACCGCGTGCGCCAGACTGACAGCGCGACGATCAGGAGGATCGTCGTGATCATCCCGATGGCCACGGCGGCGCCCCGCCCGACCGCGTTCCAGAGATCGGCGCCATAGGCGGCGAATACGCTCGACAGGATGATCGACTGGCCGAGATAGATGCTGAGGCTGGATCCGCCCGCCGCAAGGGCGCGCGCCATGAGGGGCCCCGGTTCGCGCGCGATGGCCGCGATGAGGCCGAGATATCCGAGGGTCGCGATCGGGGCCGCGACGAAGGCCAGGGCCGCGCCGGGGATCGCCGTGCCCCATTGCCAGATGCCCGCCCCGAGAAGGCTGAGGGCGACGCCCGGCCCCAGACAGATCCGTCGCGCGCGCCGCCAGAGGGGGTGGCTTGCTGCGTCGATCATACCCGATTTGACCGAGGCCAGCCCGAGGCAGAACCAGCCGAGCGCCGAAAGACCCTGGACCACGAGAAAGAGCGGGAAGGTGAACGCGAACCCGATGCTGCGGAAGACGACCGCATCGAGGAGGCCGCCGTCCCCGAGCGCGGCGGCTTCGAAGAGGATGAACGCAACCGGCGTATCGGACGGCGCAAGAAGCAGGGGAAGGGCCACGACCGGTTGCACCACGAGGAGGGCGGCCCCCACCCGGACGAGGCGGGCGACCGGCCAGTCGCGCATAAAATAGAGGACCGACCCGGTCACGGCGTAGATCGCGAGGATGTCGCCGGGAAAGAACAGGCAGCCGTGGAGCACCCCCAGTAGCAAGAGGCCGAGCATGCGGTTCCGGTAGAGGCGTCCGAAGGGCAGGTCCCGGCGGGCCGCCGCGCGCATCAGGAAGCCGAGTCCGACGCCGAACATGAACGAGAAGAGCCCGTAGGTCTTAAGGAGGGCCAAGCCGTTGACCAGCCAGAGGACGATGGCGTCCAGCGCCGTCTCGCCACTCTGGTCGGCGAAGTCGGTCAGGACCGAGAAGGCGATATACTGGACGTTGACCACGACGATCCCGAACAGCGCGATCAGCCGGAGGTAGTCGGGCATTAGGGCCCGGTCGCGGATGGCCATGGCGGGGCTCCTCGTCCTCTGGCGTCCCGTGGGGCCCGGTGGTGCGGGTGGGCCGGATGCGGGCGGTTCGGGGTCTGTCCGCGGCTGCGGCGGCACGGGCGGCCCTACTGGAGGGCGAAGCCCGCGCGGATCAGGCTGGGCGGGCCCCGGCCCTTCGAGCCCGCCTAACCCGGCAGCATGTCAGGGATGCGACGCGTAGATCTCGCGCAGCTTCGCGATGGCCTCCTCGGGGGCCATCTCGACGCTCTCGCCGCTGCGCCGCGAGGTCAGCTCGACCTTGCCCGCGGCCAGGCCGCGCGGGCCGACGGTGATCCGCCAAGGCAGGCCGATCAGGTCCATCGTCGCGAACTTGCCGCCCGCCCGCTCCTTCGTGTCGTCGTAGAGCGGGTCCAGCCCCTCGGCCACGCATTGCGCGTAGATGCCGTCGCAGGCGCTGTCGGTGGCGCTGTCGCCCTGTTTGAGGTTGACGATGCCGACGCGGAAGGGCGTGACGCCCTCGGGCCAGATGATGCCCTTGTCGTCATGGCTGGCCTCGATGATCGCGCCCAGAAGACGGCTGACCCCGATCCCGTGCGATCCCATATGCAGCGCGGTGGGCTTGCCGTCGGGGCCCTGCACCGTGGCGCCCAGGGCGTCGGAATACTTGGTGCCGAAATAGAAGATCTGCCCGACCTCGATGCCGCGCGCCGTGCGGCGCCGCTCCTCGGGGACCTTCTCGAAGAGCGCCGCGTCATGGGTCTCGTCGGTGCGGGCATAGCGCGAGGTGAACTCCTCCATCACGCCGGCGCATTCGGCGACGTCGTCATAATCGATCTCGCGGTCGCCGAAGCTGAGCTCGGTGACCTCGGCGTCGTAGAACACCTCGCTCTCGCCCGTTTCGGCCAGCACCAGGAACTCGTGCGTGTCGTCTCCGCCCATCGCGCCGCTGTCGGCCCGCATCGGGATCGCCTGCAATCCCATCCGCTCGTAGGTGCGCAGGTAGCTGACGAGGTGGCGGTTGTAGGCGTGCAGCGCATCCTCGCGCGTCAGGTCGAAATTATAACCGTCCTTCATCAGGAACTCGCGCCCGCGCATCACGCCGAAGCGGGGCCGCACTTCGTCGCGGAACTTCCACTGGATGTGGTAGAGCGTCAGGGGCAGCTGCTTGTAGGAGCCGACATTAGCGCGCACGATGTCGGTGATCAGCTCCTCGTTGGTGGGGCCGTAGAGCATCTCGCGGTCGTGGCGGTCGGTGATCCGCAGCATCTCGGGGCCGAACGCGTCGTAGCGCCCGCTCTCGCGCCAGAGATCGGCCGATTGCAACGTCGGCATCAGCATCGGGATATGGCCCGCGCGCTGCTGCTCCTCGTGGACGATCTGCTCGATCCGGCGCAGCACGCGGTAGCCCAGCGGCAGCCACGAATAGATGCCCGCGCTCGATTGCTTGATCATGCCCGCCCGCAGCATCAGGCGGTGGCTGACGATCTGCGCCTCGGCGGGCGTCTCCTTGAGGACGGGCAGGAAGTAGCGGCTCAGGCGCATGGGTCGGGCTCCGGATCGGGTCCAAAACCCGATAGCCCCCGACCCGGCGCGGGGCAACAGGGCCCGCGACGCGGGGCGGCAAATACTCGCGGGGGACTGGCGCACACGGTAGGGCGGCGGGCAGATTATTCCGGAATAATCTGCGCCCCCCGCGTCACCGGCGCACGACCTTCACGCGGGCCTCGGCGCCCAGGGACGCGGCGAGCGAGCGGAACCGCGCCTCGGCGACCTCGCCATAGAGCGCCTCGCCGTCGCCCTTGGGCAGCGCCAGTTCCAGCACGCCCTTCTTGGGATAGAGCTTCATCGCCCCCATCAACGACGGGTCCTGTGCCGAGAACATCGCGCCGAAGCGCATCGCCTTGCCGACCTGCTCGGCCTGCCAGGTGTCCTCTTCGGACAGGAGGGGCGCCAGGTTCTCGAAGGGCGTCCCCTCGCGCTTGTTGCGGTAGCGATGGAGAAGCGCCGCCCCGAGGAACACCCGCTCGGAATGGGTCAGGCCGCCGAGATTGGCGCGCGTCGCGTTGTCAAAGCAGATTTCCGCACGGTAGTCGGGATGCGCCCGCCAGGACACGTCATGCAGCAGGCAGCAGGCCCGGATCAGCCGGCGGCGTCGGTCCGGCGCGCGGGTGAAGAGCGGCGAGACGAACTTGTAGAGCACCCGGCCGAAACCCGGCAGGCGCGCGTCCTTGGCCTCGGCGAAACGACAGCTTTCGATCAGCGGGTCGCGGGCGCGCAGCACGTCGGGCATCTGTTCGTAGAGAAGCCCCTCGCGGATGCCGTAGGCCGAGATGGCGATGATCTTCGGGTGGAAGGTCTTGAGGACACGGCTCAGCACTTCGGCAGCCACCGGCACCAGCGACATGCGCGCGCCCGATGTGCCGGTGCGGCCGCGCAGGTCCTCCAGATCGGCTTCGACGATGTAGTCGAACGTCGCGCGCAGGTCCTTTGGCGTCATCGTGTATTCGTGAAGGACGTGCAGCGGATAGCCGCGCCGTTCCATGTCGATCCGCGCGATCGCGCGCCACGACCCGCCCACGAGGTAGAGCCGGTCGTAGCGGTCGCGGCCGAGGGCCTCGGCCATCTCCCGAACGCCCGCCTCGATCTCGCGCTTTCGGGCGGCGCGGCCCTTGGCGGCGGCGAGCTTCAGGGGCCCGAGCTTGCCCGAGACGACCGCCCCGACGGCCCCGCCCGACAGCTCGGCCAATTCCATCGACGAGCCGCCGATGTCGCACATCAGGCCCTCTGCCTCGGGCCAGCCCAGGAGCACGCCCTGCCCCGAGAGCCGCGCCTCCTCGGTGCCGTCGATCACCCAGAGTTTGAGGCCCGTCTCGGCGCGCACCTCGGCCTCGAAGGCGGGGCCGTCCTCGGCCTCGCGGACGGCGGCGGTGGCCACGACCGTCAGGGAATTGACCTCCATCCCGCGCGCGAGGATGGCGAAGCGCTTCAGCGCGACCATGGCGCGGGCGCGCCCCTCGGGGTTCAGCTTGCCCGTCTCGGAAAGGCCCGCGCCGAGGCCGCAGAGAATCTTCTCGTTGAAGAAATAGGCAGGCGAGCGCGCCGCCCCATCGAAGACGACCAACCGGACCGAGTTCGAGCCGACGTCGATCACACCGACCCGCCGCAGGCTGCGCGCTTCGGGGCCGTCGAAGAGCGGCGTCCCGAAGGGGCCGTAATCCGCGGGGTCGATCGGAGGCGTCGTCATCGGGCCCGCCCTCCCCCGGCGCAGCGTCACGGGGGAGGAGTGGCACGGGGTCGGGGATGGGTCAATCTAGGTGCCGCCTCGCCACCACATGGGGACGCGACGGCAGCGTCACGCTAGCCAGGCCTGGAACAGGAGCCCCGAGGCCAGCGAGCCCGTCAGCGCAAGTGCGATATAGAGGACGAAGACCGACCGCTTCGCCAATGCCCAGACCGCGATGGCGGCGGGTAGCGAGGTCACGCCGCCCGCCACGAGGAAGGCAAGCCCGGCACCGGGTGCCATCCCCTGATCGACCAGCCCCGAGACGAGCGGTAGCGCCGCGTAGCCGTTGAGATAGGCGGGCACGCCGACCAGCGTAGCCGTCAGGATCGAGCCGATCCCGGTGCCGCCCACTGCCTGCGCAACCCATTCGGCAGGCACGAAGGCGATCATCAGGCTTTCGAGAATGAAGGCGAGGGTCAGCCATTTGAAGAGGAAGAGCGTCGTCTTGACGGCATCGCGCCGGAAGCGGGCGCGTCGCTCGGGGTCGTGCCAGAAGGCCCAGACGGGGGGCCTGGGGTTGCGGACACTGGACGCGCCGCAGCCGCCATTGCCGACGCCGTCCCGCAGCGGCGCGGCGAAGGCGCCCGCGCGGGTCAGTTGCAGCGTCACGAGACCGCCAAAGAGACCGAGGCCGATCGCCGCCATCGTCTTGGCGACCGCGAATTCGAAGCCGAGAACACCCGCCGTCAGCACGAACATCGACGGGTCGATCACCGGCGAGGCGAGCCAGAACGCCATCACCGCCGACAGGGGCACGCCCATCGCGAGCAACGCGGCGATCAGCGGGATTACTCCGCAGGAACAGAAGGGCGACAGCCCGCCGAATGCCGCGGCGAGCGCGATCATCAGGAGGGGCGAGCCGGTGAAGGCCCGCGCGATCAAGCCGTCCGCCCCGGTGGCGCCCGCATAGGCCGCGAGCGTGATCGACAAGAGAAGATAGGGCGCCGTTTCGGTCAGGGCGCGGGCGACGAAGGCGAGCGTGTCGCGGGCCTGTGCCGGATCGGCGATGGCGAGGCCGAGAAGGATCGCAGCCGAGACGAGCCAGACCCTGTGATCGGTCCAGACCTGTCGGGCGAACGCGGCGGCGGGGCTCGGCCGGCGGGGGGCGATATCTGTCATATCAATATATCCGGTTTCATGGTTATTTTAGGGCGACGAAAACGTCTCGTGGGCGTCATGCCGCGTCCTCCCGCACGAGGGACACGCCGTGGCAGCATTCTTCGGTCAAAAAACCGACCGCCGCCGCCATGCGGTCGTAATCCGCACGGTTGACGACCTCGCGGCCGCGCCGCTCCTGCTGCACGAGACCGGCCGCGACCAGCGTCCGGAGGTGATGCGCCAAGGTCGAAAGCGGCAGCTCCGTATGCGCGGCGATGTCGCCCACGATCAGGCCGTCATGCCCGGCGCGCACCAGCAGGCGAAACACGTCGAGCCGGGCGGCATGTCCCAGCGCCGCAAGTGCGGTTGCCGTAGCGGCGGTACGGTCGACATCGGTCATGGGACAATTATGACCACATTTCCGGTTTTGTAAAGATGCACCCTCAGTCCGGCGAGTGCGTCAGCTCGGGCACGTCCTTGGCCCCCGCGCTCCCGCGACCCGACAGCGACGGGTTCTCCATGAAGAAGCGATGGCAGTTGAACGGGTTGTCGAGCGCCGAGAGATCGGGCCGCGTCCACTCGCCCTCGGGGCCGAGGGTCCAGCTCTGCGCCACGTCGGCAAGGTTTGCGGCCATGATCTGGCCCACGATCTGCGCCTTCACGGTCGGGTTGGTACATTCGACCAGCGTCTCGATCCGGCGGTTCAGGTTGCGGCCCATCCAGTCGGCCGAACTGATATAGACGCGCGCCTTCTTGTGCGGCAGGCCGTGACCGTTCCCGAAGCATACGATGCGGCTGTGTTCGAGGAAGCGTCCGACAACCGACTTGACGCGGATCGTCTCGGAGAGGCCCTCGACGCCCGGCCTGAGGCCGCAGATGCCGCGGATCACGAGGTCGATGCGCACCCCTGCCTGGCTCGCGTCATAGAGCGCGTCGATAACGTCCGGCTCGATCAGCGCGTTCATCTTGGCCCAGATCATTGCGGGCCGCCCGGCGCGCGCGTGCTCGGCCTCCTCGGCGATGGACGCGATCAGCCGCTGCTTGATACCCGAGGGCGAGATCGTCAGCGATTCCAGCCCCTCGGGCGGCGCATAGCCCGAGATGTAGTTGAAGACCTTGGTCGCATCCCGCGCCAACGTGTCGCTGACGGTGAAGAGCGACAGGTCGGTATAGATGCGCGCCGTGATCGGGTGATAGTTGCCGGTCCCGAAATGCGAGTAGGTCACCAGCCGGTCGCCCTCGCGGCGGACGACGGTGCTGATCTTGGCGTGGGTCTTGTAGTTGGTGAAGCCGTAGACGACATGCGCGCCCGACCGCTCCAGCCGCCGCGACTGCCGGATGTTGGCGGCCTCGTCGAAGCGGGCTTTCAGCTCCACCAGCGCGGTGACGGTCTTGCCCGCCTCGGCCGCCTCGCAAAGCGCCGCGACGATCGGGCTGTCGCGCGACGTCCGGTAGAGCGTCTGCTTGATCGCCACGACATCCGGGTCCGTCGCCGCCTGCGCAAGGAAGCGGATCACCATGTCGAAGGTTTCGTAGGGGTGGTGCAGCAGCATGTCCTTCTGGCGGATCGCGGCGAACATATCCCCGTCGTGGTCCTGCACGCGTTCGGGGACGCGCGGCGTGAAGCTGGACCAGAGGAGGTCCTTGCGGTCGTCAACGACCAGCTCCTTCAGGGCGGCAAGGCCGATCAGGCCGTCGACCTCGATGACCTCGTTCTCCTCGACGCCGGTCTCCTCGATGATGGTCCGGCGCAGTCCCGTCGGCGCGTTCGCCGTGATCTTCATGCGCACGACCTCGCCCCGGCGGCGGCGCTTGAGCGCGGTCTCGAACTCCCGCACGAGGTCCTCGGCCTCCTCCTCGACCTCCAGATCGCTGTCGCGCAGCACGCGGAACGCGCAATGCCCCTTGATCGCATAACCCGGGAAGATCTGCTCGATCCGCATCAGGAGCAGGTCCTCGAGCGGCAGGAACCGGATATGCGGCGGCGTGTCGTCCCCGGTCGGCGCGTCGTCGAGGCGCAGGAACCGGTCGATCTGCGCGGGGACGGGAAGGAGCGCGCGCAGGGTGCGGCCATCGGCCTTTCGTTGCAGCTCGACGGCCAGCGCGAAGCCTTCGTTCGGGATGAAGGGAAACGGGTGGGCGGGGTCGATCGCCAGCGGCGAGAGGACCGGAAAGACCTCGCGCATGAAGCGGTCTGCGAGCGTTTCGCGTTCCTCCGCGGACAGGCCCTCGGGCGTCAGAAGGCAGATCCCCGCCTCTTCCATCTCGTCGCGCAGGGTCTTCCAGGTGGCCTGCTGTCGCTCCAGCAGGCGCAGCGCCTCGGCGTCGATCAGCACCAGCTGTTCGGCAGGGCTGCGCCCATCGGCGGCGGGGGTGCGGTTCCCGGCGCGCGCCAACTCGCGCAGGCCGGCCACGCGTACGGTGTAGAACTCGTCTAGATTGGCCGCCGAGATCGACAGGAAGCGCAGCCGCTCCATCAGCGGCACGCGGGGATTGTCGGCCTCCTCCAGCACGCGCCAGTTGAACGACAGCCATGACAACTCGCGGTTGAAGAACCGGCGCGGCCCTTCGCGGCGAGCGGCGTCGAGCGCCCTGGGGGCGGGAAGATCCGCGTTCAGGAAATCGGCATCGGGGGCGTGGACGCTCTGGCTGTCGGGCATGGGGCTGCGGCTACCCTTCGGGTATGACGGAAGAATGACGGGGTATGGCCCGAGGATATGCCAGACGCCCGCCGCGCGCCAGTTCACCCGTCGAGAAGGCTCCGGGCGAGCGCCAGATTGGGCGGCACGCCCTGCGCCAGCGATTCCCGGTCCAGACGGTCGACCATGGACGCGGCGGCGGCGAAGCTGCGCTCCATCCGCGGCAGGAGATAGCCGATCAGGGCGGGCTTCACCTGAAGTTGGCGATCCGCGAAGAGCTTGATGAGCACGACCGACAAGAGCACGTCGTCCGGGTCCTCGATGATCGCGGGCGTGACCGCCGCCAGGCGCGACGCCAGGTCCGGCAGCCCGACGTGCCAGTGCGCGGGCGGCGTCCGGCCGGTCAGCAAGAGACCCGCGCGACTGCGCGCGGCGGCGTTCAGAAGGTGGAAGAGCGCCGCCTCGTCCACGCCCCGGTCGGCATCCTCGACGACGAGCGGCCCTTCGGCCAGATCGGGTGCCATCTCGGGCGTAAGGCTGGCGGCCGGCACGATCCGCGCGCCCGCCGTCTCGGCCCAGATCGCGGCCAGGTGGGACTTGCCGCAGCCCTCCGGCCCGATCAGCGCCAGCCGCGCCTCGGGCCAATCGGCCCAGGTCTCGATCAGAGCCTGGGCCGTCGCGTTGGACGGAGCCACCATGAAGTCATCGCGCCCCCGCGCGTCCAGGCGCGGCAGCGGAAAAGCCAATTGATCGGCGGTCACTCGATCGGTCCGGCCGGGTCTGACGGCCGGTCGGACCCGCGATAGAGCAGGCTGTCGCGATAGCGCGCCAGCACGAAACGCGCGATCACGCCCAGCGCCGCTGCCACCGGGACGGCCACCAGCATCCCGACGAAGCCGTAGATGCTCCCGAAGGCCGAGAGCGCGAAGAGGAGCCCGACCGGGTGCAACCCGACCGACGAGCCGACGAGTTTGGGCGTCAGGATATTGCCTTCGAGGAATTGCCCTGCGGCGAAGATCGCCGCGACGAGCCCGATCGACAGCCAGTCGCCCCAGAACTGGAAGAGCGCAAGGCCGATCGCGAGTGCCCCGCCGACCAGCGCGCCCACGTAGGGGATGAAGGTGATCAGCCCCGCGACCGCCCCCACCACGAGGCCGAACTGCAACCCCACGGCCATCAACGCGACCGAGTAAAACGTGCCGAGGATGAGGCAGACGGTGCCCTGCCCGCGCACGAAGCTGGCCAGCGTGCGATCGATCTCGCGCGCGACCGTGCGGACGGTGCCGACGTGATCGCGCGGCAGAAGCTCGTCGATCCGGGCGACCATGTTGTCCCAGTCGAGCAGCAGGTAGAAGGCGACCACCGGCACGACGACGATGAAGACGAGCGCGTTGACCACGCCGAAGAGCCCTGCGACCACCTGCTGTGCCAACTGCCCGCCACGCGCGCGGATCGTCTCTCCCAGGTCGGTCAGGCCGCGGCGGATCAACCCGTCCTGCTCCATCAAGTCCGGGAAGCGCAGCGTCAGCCAGTCCCGCAGGGCCTCGAAATAGGTCGGCGCCGCCTGCACCAGCGCGCTCCCTTCGCGGATGATCATCGGGATGACGATTCCGACCGCGAGGACGAGCACGAAGATCCCGACCAGAACGATGATGGTCGTCGCCGCCCAGCGCGGCAGGCCGAGCCGCTCCAGCCGGTCGGCCAGCGGGTCGAGGATGTAGGCGATGGCGCCGCCGACGATGAACGGCAGCAAAATGTGCCCGAGATACCACAGGATGACGAGGAAGACCGCCGTGGCGAGCCCCCAGTAGAGCGCCTGTTGCCGGACCGGCAGTGCCATGGATCGTCCTTTCGATTGGGCGATAGATGCCCATCGGGGACGTGGGACGCAAGATGGGGCGGGGCGGGGTGGACGCCGCAAAAAGCCCGGATGGGCCTGGCCACGGCCCTGCGCGCGGGAGGAGATTGTTCGTACGAACAATCTCTACGTTTCTTCGTACGAAGAAACGTCGCGGCCAACGGCAGCCGCCGCCGGCGCGCATCCGGCGGACGTCTCTCGCGGCCTGCGCGCGGCCCCTGCTTCGTTTTGGATCGATAAGGATTAAGGACGCGTCAACGTCCCGGCGCGATCGTCAGACCAGCCGCGCCTTCACCATCGGGCCGACCGCCGCGAAGTCGATCTGACCCTGATGGCGGTCCTTCAGGATGCCCATGACGCGCCCCATGTCGCGCAGCGACGCCGCACCCGTCTCGGTGATCGCCGCGTCCAGCGCCGCCTCGACCTCGCTCTCGGAGAGCTTCCGGGGCAGGAATTCCTCGACCACCGCGATCTCGCTGCGCTCCTGCTCGGCCAGCTCGAGGCGCCCGGCTTCTTCGTAGGCACGCGCCGATTCCTGTCGCTGCTTGACCATCTTGGCGAGGATCGCCAGCGCCTCGGCATCGCCCACGGTTCGTCCCTCGGCCCGGAGCGCGATGTCCTGGTCCTTCAGCGCCGCGTTGATCAGCCGCAGGGTGCCGACCCGGCGCGTGTCCTTGTCGCGCATCGCCGCCTTCAGCCCGGAGGCCAGCCTGTCCCGCAATTCCATTCCGTGCCACTCCGCACCGGTTTCGACGAAGGGGCGAACTTAGGGGCTGACCGCGCGCGGGGCAACGCGGCGCGACCTCGCGTCACGCCGGGTCCGTGGCGCATCGGCCACGGCGCCGCCGCGCCTTGACCCGGACCGGCGGCGGGCCTATGCCCCCGAACGTTTGCCCGACAGCCGTCCTGTCCTCCGGAGCGCCCCATGTCCCAGCACCCCACCGCCTGCCTCGCCCTCGCCGATGGAACGGTCTTCCGGGGCCGCGGCTTCGGTGCCACGGGGCAGGCGACGGCCGAGCTCTGCTTCAACACCGCCATGACCGGCTACCAGGAGATCATGACCGACCCGTCCTATGCGGGCCAGGTCGTAACCTTCACCTTCCCGCATATCGGCAATACCGGCATCACCCCCGAGGATGACGAGACCGCGGACCCCGTCGCGGCCGGCATGGTGGTCAAGTGGGACCCGACCGAGCCGTCGAACTGGCGCAGCACGCGCGATCTCGAGGATTGGCTGGCCGCGCGCGGCCGGATCGGCATCGGCGGGATCGACACGCGCCGCCTGACCCGCGCCATCCGCCAGCAGGGCGCACCGCATGTGGCGCTGGCTCACAACCCCGACGGAGACTTCGACATCGAGGCGCTGGTTGCCGCCGCCCGCGCCTTCCGTGGCCTCGAGGGCATGGACCTCGCGCGGAAGGTCACGACGGCGCAATCCTACCGCTGGTCCGAGACGAAATGGGCCTGGCCCGACGGATACGGCACCCAGAGCGCACCGAAATACAAGGTCGTCGCCATCGATTACGGCGCCAAGCGCAACATCCTGCGCTCGCTCGCCCATGTCGGCTGCGACGTCACCGTTCTGCCGGCGACCGCCACCGCCGAGGAGATCAAGGCCCTGAACCCCGACGGTCTGTTCTTGTCGAACGGGCCGGGCGATCCGGCGGCGACCGGCGAATACGCCGTCCCCGCCATCCGCGAGATGGTCGAAAGCGGGATCCCCGTCTTCGGCATCTGCCTCGGGCACCAGATGCTGGCGATGGCGCTGGGCGCGAAGACGGTCAAGATGAACCACGGGCATCACGGCGCGAACCACCCCGTACAGCGCCGGGGCGACGGCAAGGTCGAGATCACCTCGATGAACCACGGCTTCACCGTCGATGCACAGACGCTGCCCGACGGCGTCGAGGAGACGCATGTCTCGCTCTTCGACGGCTCGAATTGCGGCATTCGCCTCTCGGGAAAGCCCGTCTTCTCGGTCCAGTACCACCCAGAGGCATCGCCCGGTCCCCATGACAGCGCCTATCTCTTCGACGATTTCGCAACGGCCATGGCGGCGCGCGCGGGCTGAGCCTGCAGAGTTAACCCTTCGTTAAGTCATAGGCGGCGACGGTCTTCGGACGTTCAGTTCCGAGACCGCCATGGCACCGTCGCTACAGTCCGTTGATTTCACTGACCTGTCAGAGGCTTACGATCCGCCGGCGGTCGATGGGGCCGTGCTGCCCTTCCCCGAATCGGCAACCCCGCCCGAAGGCGCGCCGGTCGATCCGACCTCGCCGCCCGGACCGGTCTTTCGCCATGTCGACCCTGTCCGGCGACCGCGCCTCGGCGAAGTTCTGCTCGACATGGGCGTCATCGGTCAGCCGGACCTGACCCATGCGCTGATCTTGCAACGGCAGCTCGAGGCTCGTCTCGGCGATGTCCTCTTGCGGCGCGGCCTCGTCTCCAGCGAGGACCTTGCGCGTGCCATGGCCCGGCAGCGCGGTCTTGGACGGGCGGAGGCGGCGCCGCGCGGCTGCTCGCGCAGCGATGCGATGGCCCGCCGCCTGCCGCCAGAGATCGCGATCGCGTTCCTCGCCCTGCCTTGGGACCGGATCGGCGGCCTGACGCGGATCGCCACCGCACGGCCCGAACGTCTGGACGAACTCCGCGCCGCCGTCGCCCCCTATTTCGATGCCTGCGTTTTCGTCGTCGCCACCGATGCCGAGATCGAGGCCCGGCTGGCGGTCGTCCACGGCGACGCGCTGGCGCGGGCCGCGGAATGTCGGGTCCCTGCCCACCAGAGCTGCCGGCACTGGAGGACGCGCTCGGCGCCTGCGCTGTTCGCCATCGTCACGATGCTGGCGATCCTCGCGATCTCCGAATGGCCCGCGACGGCGCTGCGGCTGGCCGTTGTTGCGGCGGTCGGCGTCAGCATCACCAGTCTCGCGCTCCGGTTCGCGGCCCTCATCGCGGTGCGCCTGCCCGCGCGGCGCGGTTTCGCCTCGGTCCGGCCGCCGCGCGTCGCGATGCGCAAGCTGCCCTGCGTCACCATCCTCGTGCCGCTCCACCGCGAACCCGGCATCGCGCGCCCCCTGACCGAACGACTCTCCCGGCTCGACTACCCGCGCGAGCTTTTGGACATCTGCCTCGTGGTCGAGGCGGGCGACACCTGCACGCTCGACGCGCTGGACGGCGCGACCCTGCCGCCCTGGATGCGCGTGATCCCGGTCCCCGATGGCCATCCGCGCACCAAGCCCCGCGCGATGAATTACGCA
Source organism: Jannaschia halovivens (assembly GCF_046452375.1). Lineage (NCBI taxonomy): Bacteria > Pseudomonadati > Pseudomonadota > Alphaproteobacteria > Rhodobacterales > Roseobacteraceae > Jannaschia > Jannaschia halovivens. The sequence goes on from NZ_JBKFDJ010000001.1 coordinate 1,220,803, forward strand.
CTGAACTTCGCGCGCGGCGATATCGTCGGCATCTACGACGCCGAAGACGCGCCCGCCCCCGACCAGATCCGCACCATCGTCGAACGCTTCGAGGCGGCGCCCGCCACCACCGCCTGCCTGCAGGGTCAGCTCGATTTCTACAACCCGACCCGCAACTGGATGGCGCGGTGCTTCACCATCGAATACGCCAACTGGTTCCGCCTCATGCTGCCGGGGATCGCGCGGATGGGCCTGGTCGTCCCGCTCGGGGGAACGACGCTGTTCTTTCGGCGCATCGTGCTCGAGGCGGTCGGCGGCTGGGACGCGCATAACGTGACCGAGGATGCCGATCTGGGCGTCCGTCTCGCGCGCGGGGGCTGGCGCACCGAGATCGTGCCGACCACCACGCTGGAGGAGGCGAATGCCTCGCCGATGACCTGGGTCCGGCAACGCTCGCGCTGGATCAAGGGCTACATGATGACCTGGGCCGTCCACAGCCGGGACCCCGTCCGGCTCTGGCGCGATCTCGGGCCGAAGCGCTTCTTCGGCTTCCATCTGCTGTTTCTCAGCTCGGTCCTCAGCGCGGCCCTTTTGCCGGTGCTCTGGTCGCACGCGGTGCTGATCTTCGGAATCGGCCATCCGATCGAAGCCTGGTTGCCACCGGGCGGCGCGTTCCTCCTGGGCGGGGCGATGGCGGGCCTGTCGCTGGTGTCGATGCTTCTGACCTTCGCAGGGTGCGCGGCGGCGCATCATCGCCATCTCAGGCCCTGGATCCCGACCCTCATGGTCTATTTTCCGCTGGCGACGCTGGCGCTTCTGAAGGCTGCGGCCGAGGTCGCGTCGAAGCCGTTCCACTGGGACAAGACCGAGCATGGCACTTTCGGCGGAGTCGAAGGCGACGGCGATATCGAGACCCTTCAGGCCGCGATGGCCGCCCCGCCGGGCCGCTAGATCCGCCGCGCCTCCTCGCGCAGGCGGACCTCGAAGGCGGTGCTCAGATGCTGGCGCAACGCGGCGGCGGCGCGGTCGCCGTCGCGCGCCGCGATCGCCTCGACGATGCTGTGATGTTCCTCCAGCGCCGCGGTCCCGCGCCCATCGGCGGCCAGCGAGGTCGTCGCCATCAGCGCCATGGACCGGTGCACCATCCCGAGTTGCTGCACGAGGTAGCGGTTATGCGAGGCGCGGTGGATCTGCTCGTGAAACCGTCGGTTTGCCCGCGACAGCGCTGCCGCATCACCCAGAAGCGCGCGATCCTCCTCGACCATCGCGGCCAGCACGCTGATCTCCTCGCGGGCGGCATGCTGGGCGGCGAGCCGCGCGGCCAGCGCCTCGAGCTCGGTGCGCACGACGTAGAGCTCCGCCATCTGGTCGTGGCTCAGCGTCGCCACGATGAGCGAGCGTCCGTCCCGCGTCAGGAGCGCCTGCGTCTCCAGTCGCTGCAACGCCTCGCGGACGGGAGTGCGCGACACGCCGAGCCGGTCGGCCAGCTCGCTTTCCACCAACCGGTCGCCGGGCCGGTAGGTGCCCTGGTCGATGGCATCGATGATGAGGGTATAGGCGTCTTTCGGGGTCATCGCGCGACGCTAGACGCAGCCCCGCGGCGGAGCAAGCACGGGGGTTGCGAGACCCCGGTACAGCCGCTAGCGGCGGGCATGGGTTTCGATCACGTCACCACCTGGGTCTTCGATCTCGACGAGACGCTCTATTCGCCCCGCACCCCGCTCTTTCCCCAAATCGAAGCGCGGATGGTCGGCTGGATCGTCGCCGAACTGGGCGTCACCGCGGCCGAGGCGGATCGCCTGCGCGCCCGCTGGTGGCATGATCACGGGACCACGCTCGCCGGGCTGATGGAGGAACACGGGACCGATCCCGATCCGTTCCTGCGCGACGTCCACGACATCGACTTCTCGGTGCTGGCGCCCGATCCGGACCTGCGGGCGGCGATCGCGGCCCTGCCTGGCCGCCGCATCATCCACACCAACGGCACGGCGGATTACGCGGCCCGCGTGCTGGATGCCTGCGATCTTGCGGGGCTCTGGGACGCGGTGCACGGCATCGAGCATTCCGAGGCCCATATCCCCAAGCCCGACGCCCGCAATTATGCCGCGACCCATGCGCGCGACGGGCTCGACCCCGCGCGGAGCGCGATGTTCGAGGACAGCCCCCGCAACCTCGAGGTGCCCGCGGGTCTCGGGATGGCGACGGTCCAGGTCGGCCCGACCCGCGCCGCGGATCCCTACATACAGCACCACACCGTCGACCTTGCCGGCTTCCTGCGCGGCATCGTCGCGGACTGACGGGGTGGAAGGCGGGCGGTCTGCGGACTACCTCGACGTCATGGCATTCGACACCGACATCCTGATCGCGGGCGCGGGCCCCGCGGGCCTCGCCGCCGCCTGCGCGCTGGGCGCCGAGGGGCACTGCGTAACCCTCGTGGACCCGGCGCCGCCCTTGATCGGCGAGGATGCGCCCGGCGCCGACCTCCGCACGACGGCGCTTCTGCAACCCGCGCGCGCGCTGCTCGACCGGGCGGGTGCCTGGGACGGACTCGCACCACACGCAACGGAACTCTGGACCATGCGGATCGTCGACGCCGCCGGGGCCGAGCCCGTGGCGCGCGACTTCGACGCACTCGATATCTCGGACGCGCCCTTCGGCTGGAACTTCCCGAACTGGCTCCTGCGGCGCGACCTTCTCGCGCGGGCCGAGGCGCTGGAGACCGTCACGCTGCGCTTCGGCTGCTCGGTCGCGTCGCTCCTGCTGCGCGAGGCCGAGGCCCGGGTGACACTCTCCGACGGCGCGCGCCTCGCGGCCCAGCTGGTGCTCGCCTGCGATGGCAAGGCCAGCCCGCTGCGGGACATGGCCGGGATCGGCGCGCGGACGGTGGATTACGGCCAGACGGCGATCGTCTTCGCCGTCGCCCATGCCACCCCGCACGACAATGTGTCGATCGAGGTGCACCGCGCAGGCGGTCCCTTCACGCTGGTGCCGCTGCCCGACCGCGACGGCGCGCATCGCTCGGCGGTCGTTTGGATGGACGAGGCGGGGACCCAGACCCGTCGCATGGACCTCGACGACGACGCCTTCGTGGTCGAGGCCGAAGCGCGGGCGGCGGGCGCTCTCGGGTCACTCCGCCTCGTGTCACGCCGCGCCGCCTGGCCGATCGTGTCCCGGCTGGCCGACCGCTTCACCGCGCGCCGCTTCGCGCTGGCCGCCGAGGCCGCCCATGCCATGCCGCCCATCGGCGCGCAGGGGCTGAACACGTCGCTCGCCGATATCGCCCTCCTCCGCGATCTCTGCGCCAAGGGCGAGATCGGATCGCGCGCGATGCTCGACAGCTACCAGCGCCGCCGCTGGACCGAGGTCGCCGCGCGGATGGCGGGGATCGACCTGCTCAACCGGACGTCCATCGCGGGGCGCGCGCCGATGCAGGCCGCACGCGGATGGGGGATCGGGCTGATCCACGACATCGCGCCGGTGCGCACACTCCTGATGAAGATGGGCCTCGGCCGCGTCGCCTGACTGGCCTCAAGCCGCGCGTTCGGCCGCCAGCACGTCGTCGAGCACCACCCGCAACCGCTCGGCCGTGCCGTCGACGTCGCGCAGCTTGTCCAACCCGAAAAGCCCCAGACGGAACGTCGCGAAATCGTCCGGCTCGTCCACCGCCAGCGGCACGCCGGCCGCGATCTGCATCCCTCGCTCGGCGAAGGCCTTCCCCGTCTGGATCGCCGGCGACGGTGCATAGGCCACGACGACGCCCGGCGCCTCGAACCCCTCGGCCGCGATGGATCGTAGCCCCCGCTCGGCCAGCATCGCGCGAACCTTGCGGCCCAGCGAGAATTGCGCGTCCCGTGCCGTGTCGAACCCGAAGGCCCGCGTCTCGGCCAGCGCGTCGCGAAACACCCGCAGCCCGTCGGTCGGCATCGTCGCGTGGTAGGCGTGGCCGCCACCCAGATAGGCGTCCATGATCGACAGCCATTTCTTCAGGTCGATCGCGAAGCTGTCCGATGCACTGGCCTCGATCCGCGTCCGCGCCCGGTCCGACAACATGGCGAGCCCAGCGCAGGGCTGCGCGCTCCAACCCTTCTGGGGCGCCGAGATCAGCACGTCGACGCCGGTCGCGCCCATGTCGACCCAGGCGCAGCCCGATGCGATGCAGTCGAGCACCATCAGCCCGCCGACCTCATGCGCGGCTGCGGCGATCTCTGCGATGTAGTCGTCGGGCAGGATGACGCCCGCGCTCGTCTCGACATGCGGCGCGAAGACCACGTCGGGCTTCGTCTCGCGGATGCGCGCGGCGACCTCGGCGGCGGGCGGCGGCGCGAAGGGCGCGCGGCTGTCGTTGCCGGTCTGGCGGGCCTTCATGACCTCGTGGCCCTCGGTAAAGGCGCCCGCCTCCATGATCTGGGACCAGCGGTAGGAGAACCAGCCGTTGCGCACCACGAGCGCCCGCGCGCCCTGGCCCAGCTGGCGTGCGACGGCCTCCATCGCGAAGGTGCCGCCGCCGGGCACGATGGCCACGTGATCCGCGCCGTAGACCTCCTTCAGCCCGGCATCGAGATCGCGCATCACCTCCTGGAAGGCCGCCGACATGTGGTTCAGCGAGCGGTCGGTGAACACGACCGAGAACTCCTCCAGTCCCGTCGGGTCCACCGTGTCGAGCATTGCCATCGTCGATCCTCCCCTGGCTGCGCCCGCTTTTTCCATGGGGCCGCGCGCTTGGCAAAGCCTATCTCGGCATACGACGCGGCGGGCGCACGGTCGCGCGCCCCGTGACCGATGGGCGCCAAGGCCCTAGGCTTCGGCCAGGCGCCGATCCCGGCGCGACGGGGGGACGCGCATGATCTACCACCATCTTTACAGCGATGCGGATGGCGAGAGCCGATGGCGCGACGTGACCGTCGATCTTCAGGAGCGCAGCTTCGCCCCGCCCGCGCGCGCCATCGAGATCTCCGCGCCCCGCGATGCCCGCCGCAGCCTCTTCCTGCGTCTGCGGGCCGGCTGGAACGAACCGATCCACCCCACCCCGGTCCGCCAGATGCTCGTCCCGACCGCCGGCCGCATCCGCGTCACGGCCAGCGACGGCGAAGCGCGCGAGATCGCGCCCGGCCGGATCTGGCTGATGGAGGATCGCAGCGGCAAGGGCCACCACACCGAGGTGATCGGCGAGGAGGATTTTCTCTGCGTGATCGTCCAGTACGACTGATGCGGGCTCAGATCGGACCGGCCAGCCGCTCCTCGCTCAAAAGGACGTTCGCCTCGACCTCGCCCACGCCGGGCAGTGCCATCACGCGCCGCCGCAGCACCCGCTCGAAATCCGCCAGGTCGCGCGCCGTGACCCGCAGCCGGTAGTCATATCGGCCCAGCACGTGATCGACCCGCCGCACCTCGGGGATCGCGCTGACGGCGCGCTCGAAATCCTCGAGGCTGACCCGCCCCTTCGTGGCCAACTTGACCCCGAGGAAGACCGTCACCCCGAAGCCCAGGGTCTCGAGATCGAGATCGAGGACGCGCCCGCGGAGCACACCCGCCTCGCGCAGACGCCGCATCCGCCGCCACGCCGCCGGCTGCGACAGCCCGACGGCCCGGCCGACGGCCCCGGCCGACAACGTCGCGTTGCCCTGCAGGACGCGCAGGATCGCCCGATCCAGATCGTCGATCACCGCGCCGCCTCCTCTGGCCGGAAATACCTCGGGGGGGCGAGGGGGGCGGCGCCCCCCCGCTGCGACATCCGCCTCACAGCGGCAGGCTCTGGTCGGTCTTGACCGTCGCCACATGCATCAGCGCCTCGATCTCGGCGATGTGCGGCAGGGTCAGGATACGGTCGCGATAGATCGACTGCCAGTGCCCCATGTCGCGAGCAATGGCCGTCAGGCGCGCGTCGACGCGGCCGAGGAAGGTCTGGACCTCCGTCACCTCCGGCACCTCGCGCGCGGCTTCGAGAAAGGCCTCGAAGGCGCGCGGGCGGGACTTCTCGAGCTGGATGCGCAGCGACACCTCGACCGTGTAGCCCAGCGCCGCCCAGTCGATGACCGCATGCACGCCCCGCACGACCCCCGTCTCGCGCAGCTTCTCGATCCGCCGCGCGGCCCGCGCGCCCGTGATCCCGAGCCGGGCGGACAGGTCCGCCGCGCTCATCTCCGGATCCGCGAGCCAGAGCCGCAGCAGCCGGCGGTCGATATCGTCGAGCATGGATTATCCGTTCAGCACCGTTTCGGTGAATGGATAGTGCGATCGGAGTGAGGATTCCACCCATATCCCTTCTCGCATACAGCGATCCGAGCGCATATCGACGGCTCAGGATTTCAACCGGAGGGATAACCCGATGCGCGTTTACTATGACCGCGACTGCGACGTGAACCTGATCAAGGATATGAAGGTGGCCATTCTCGGCTACGGCAGCCAGGGCCATGCCCATGCGCTGAACCTGCGGGACTCGGGCGCCAAGAACCTCGTCGTGGCGCTCCGCGACGGCTCACCGTCCAAGGCCAAGGCCGAGGGCGAGGGCCTCAAGGTCATGGAGATCGCCGAGGCCGCCGCCTGGGCCGATCTGATCATGTTCACCATGCCCGACGAGCTGCAGGCCGAGACCTACAAGCGCTACGTCCACGACAACATCCGCGAAGGCGCCGCGATTGCCTTTGCCCACGGCCTCAACGTCCATTTCGGCCTGATCGAGCCGAAGGCCGGCGTCGATGTCGTCATGATGGCTCCCAAGGGCCCCGGCCACACGGTCCGTGGCGAATACGTCAAGGGCGGCGGCGTGCCCTGCCTCGTAGCGGTCGACAACGATGCCTCCGGTCGTGCCCTCGAGATCGGGCTCAGCTACTGCTCGGCCATCGGCGGCGGGCGCTCGGGCATCATCGAGACCAATTTCCGCGAGGAGTGCGAGACCGACCTCTTCGGTGAACAAGCCGTGCTCTGCGGCGGCCTGGTCGAGCTGATCCGCATGGGCTTCGAGACGCTGGTCGAGGCCGGTTATGCCCCCGAGATGGCCTATTTTGAATGCCTGCACGAGGTGAAGCTGATCGTGGACCTGATCTACGAAGGCGGCATTGCCAACATGAACTACTCGATCTCGAACACGGCCGAGTATGGCGAGTATGTCTCGGGTCCGCGCGTCCTGCCCTACGACGAGACGAAGGCGCGGATGAAGGCGATCCTGACCGACATCCAGACCGGCAAGTTCGTGCGCGACTTCATGGGTGAGAACCAGGTCGGCCAGCCATTCTTCAAGGGCACGCGCCGGATGAACGATGCCCACCAGATCGAGGAGGTCGGCGCCAAGCTGCGCGAGATGATGCCGTGGATCTCGGACGGCAAGATGGTCGACAAGGCCCGCAACTGATCGGCCTCACGACGTGAACGCGGCGGGCGCGGGGGACATCCTCCGCGCCCGTTTCGCGTTCAGACGTCGGCGGGCTTGCCGTGGCTGTCCTTGTCGGCGGCCAGCGTGGATTTGCGCGCCTTGTCGTCATCCATGCGCTTGTGGATCTTCTCTTGGCTCATGAAGGCGAAGACGACGACGCCGAGCAGCGTCATGAAGGCAAGGGCGGGCAGCAGGAAATCGACCATGTTGGGACCTCTGGGTTCGGGTTGCAGGCGTATCGTGTCGAAACGCGCCGCCCGAAGCGGGGGTTCCGCCGGTCAGCCGGGCGGAAAGGTCGCATCGAAGGCGCGCGCGCCCGGCGGCGTGAAGCGGATGGCGCGACTGGCGGGATCGCGCCGCACCCAATGCCGCGCCTCCATCGCCGCGAGGATCGCACGCCCGAGCCGCCCCGAGAGATGCGAGCGCCGCTCGGACCAGTCGAGGCAATCGCGGCAAAGCGGCGCACGCCCCGGAAGACCCGTCGGGTCCACCTCCAGCGGTGCGAGGGCGCGGCCCATCGCCGCCGTCGCGACGGGTCCTTCGGCCAGCGCGCCCGACCGCATCAACGCGTCGTACATCTGGACGCCGCGCCGTCCCGCGAGGTGGTTGTAGCAGACCCGCGCCTCGCGCAGGTCGGCGTCGCGCGGACCGGGCCGCACACGCGAGGTCCGGGGTGCGGCGAAGGTCATCAGTCCTTCCAGCAGGGCCGCGACCTCGGGCCCGGCCAGCCGCAGATAGGCATGGCGCCCCTGTCGCGCCCGCGCCAGAAGGCCGCCCGCCTCGAGCTTGGCGAGGTGACTGCTCGCGGTCTGGGGCATGATGCCCGCCGTCTCCGACAGCTCCCGCGCGGTCAGGGCGCGCCCGTCCATCAGCGCGGCCAGCATCGCCGCGCGGGCGGGGTCGCCGATCAGTGCGGCGGTTCGGGCGATGTCGGGGCCGTTTCTCATGGTTCGACCATGACCGAACCATGCACCGCCGTCGAGCCGCTAGCCTCGTGATAGCACACGCCACGGAGGCCCTATGCTCACCTGCATCATCCGCTACGAGATCGACCCCGCCAAGCGCGACCACTTCGCGCGCTACGCCCGCAACTGGGGAACCGCCATTCCCCGCTGCGGCGCGGACCTGACCGGCTATTTCACCCCACATGAAGGCTCCAGCACGCTGGCCTACGGGATCTACGACATCGAAAGCCTCGCCGCCTACGAGGCCTATCGCGCCCGTCTTGCCGACGACCCGCTGGGCCGGGAGAACTACGCCTTCGCGCGGGCCGAGGGGTTTCTGCGCTCCGAAAGCCGGACATGGCTGAAGCGGGTGGACCGGTGATCGCGGTCATCTTCGAGGTCCGGCCCGCGGATGCGGAGGCCTATCTCAACCACGCCGCGCGGCTGCGCCCGCTCCTCGACGGCCATCCGGGATTCGTATCGGTCGAGCGGTTCCGCAGCCTCGCCGATCCCGGCCGCTACGTCTCGCTGTCGTTCTTCGAGAGCGAGGCGAGCGTCCGCGCGTGGCGCACCCGCCCCGAGCATCGCGCGACGCAGGCGGCGGGCCGTGCGGGCCTTCTGCCGGACTACCGGCTCAGGATCGCGGAGGTCGCGCGGGACTACGGCCTGCATGACCGCGCGGCCTGTCCGCTGGATTCGCTGGCGGTCCACGGCGCGCCGCGCTAGCTCCCCGCGAATGTCCACGACCAACACCGCTCCCGTCACCCGTCCGACGCTCGACAACTGGATCTCCATCGTCTCGCTCGGGGTGATCTGGGGCGGGACGTTCATGATCGTGGCGATCGCACTGCGCGGCTACGGCCCGGTGACCGTGGCCGCGGCACGTGTCGCGCTCGGCGGGCTCGCGCTGGTCGGGCTGGCGCTGGCCTCGGGGCGACCGTTTCCGCGTCTCGACGGGCTGCTCGTGGCCTTCCTCCTCGGCCTTGGCCTTCTCAACGCGGCCCTGCCGTTCCTCCTGCTGGCTTGGGGGCAACAGCACGTGCCCTCGGCCTTCGCGGGGCTCAGCATGGCGGTGCTGCCGCTCTTCCTGCTGCCGCTCGCCCATGTCTTCGTGCCCGGAGACCAGCTCACGCCCCGCCGGAGCGCGGGCTTCGGCATGGGGCTGATCGGCGCGATCGTCCTGCTCGGGCCGGGCGTGCTGGCCGCGGGCGAGGGCGATCTCGCGGCACTCGGTCGGCTCGCCTGCATCGCGGCGACACTCTGCTACGCGGTCTCGTCGATCATGACGCGGCGCTGCCCGCCGATGGACGCGATCTGGCTTTCGGCGGCTATCCTCGTGGTGGCGGCCCTCGGGCTCGTGCCCGCGATGCTCTGGTTCGAGGGCGTCCCCGGCCCCGCCACACCCGGTCAGATGGGCGCGATTGTGGCCCTGGGGCTGGTGCCGACGGCGCTGGCGGGCCTCCTCCGGGTGCGGATCATCCGGACCGCCGGGCCGGGCTTCATGACGCTGGTGAACTACCAGGTGCCAGTCTGGTCGATCGTGTTCGGCGTCACGCTGCTGGGCGAGGACCTGCCCGGTCGCTTCTACGTGGCACTGGCGCTGATCGCGGGCGGCCTCTTCGTCAGCCAGTCGGGGCGCAAGGCCTGACGCCGCGCGCGCCGTTGACAGGCGCGGCCGGGCGACGGACACCAAGGCAATGCTGGACATTCGCCCCGTCGGATACGTGATCGGACTGCTCTTGTTGATCCTCGGGGGTGCCATGGCGCTGCCGCTCGGGGTCGACCTCGCGGCAGGCAACGGCGAATGGGCACCCTTCGCCGAGAGCATGATCCTGACGATGCTTGCGGGGATGTGCCTCGCGCTGGCCTGCTCGAACGCCGTCCGCGACCGGCTGAGCCTGCAGCAGACCTTCATGCTGACGACCGGCGTCTGGCTGGCCCTGCCGGTCTTCGCGGCCCTGCCCTTCATGCTGGGCGCCACCGAGAGCAGCTATACGGACGCCTTCTTCGAGGCGATGTCGGGCCTCACGACGACCGGCTCGACGGTGCTGAGCGGCCTCGACACGCTGCCGCCCGGCCTTCTTCTCTGGCGGGCGCTCCTGCAATGGTTCGGCGGGATCGGCGTGATCGTCATGGCGATGGTGTTCCTGCCCGAGCTGCGCGTCGGCGGGATGCAGATCTTCCGCACCGAGGCCTTCGACACGATGGGCAAGGTCCTGCCCCGCGCCGCCGAGATCAGCTCGAGCATCGGCGTCATCTATATCGGCATCACCATCGCCTGCGCGATGTCCTACGGGGCCGCGGGCATGGACGCGTTCGACGCGGTGACCCACGCCATGACGACCGTCTCGACCGGCGGGTTCGCCAACTACGACGCGAGCTTCGGGGCCTTCCAGGGGCTAATCGAATACATCGCGGTCGGCTTCATGATCGTCGCCGCCCTGCCCTTCGTCCTCTACATCCAGGCGCTTGCGGGCAACGGCCTGGCGCTTTGGACCGATCCGCAGGTGCGTGGCTTCGTCGGCGCGCTCGCGGCGGCGGCGGCGATCGTGGTGACGGTCCTGACGCTGGGATCGTCCTACCCGCTGGAACGGGCCTTCCGCGAGGCGCTCTTCAACGTCACCTCGATCATGACCGGCACGGGCTATGCCAGCACCGACTACATGCTCTGGGGCGGGTTCCTCATCACGGTCTTCTTCTTCATCGGCCTGATAGGCGGCTGCGCCGGCTCGACCTCCTGCTCGGTCAAGGTGTTCCGCTACCAGATCCTCTTCGCGGCTGTGAAATCCCAAATCCGCCGCATCCACTCGCCCCACGGGATCTTCCGGCCGCGCTATGACGGGCGCACCGTGTCCGACGACGTGCTGTCCTCGGTGATGTCCTTCTTCGTGCTCTTCGTGGTCACGCTGGGCGTGTTCGCGGTGGCCCTCGCCATGACGGGGCTCGACTTCGTCACCGCCGTCTCGGGCGCGGCGACGGCCGTCGCGAATGTCGGGCCGGGACTTGGCGACACGATCGGGCCGTCGGGCAATTTCGCGCCGTTGAACGACACGGCGAAATGGCTTCTCTCGGCGGCCATGCTGATCGGCCGTCTGGAGCTGATGGCGGTCTACGTGCTCTTCACCCGGCGGTTCTGGCTGGCCTGACGGCGGGCGCGGAGGGACGCGTCGTCGCCGCGGGCGGGGGTCGGAAAGGCCCAGCGCCCAACCCCGGACCAGTTCGCAACGCGCCCGAACCTGCTGAGCTCCGCCCGTTCGCACCTCGATCGCTCCACTGGAGCGATCGCCGGGCTGCGCCCGGGCCGGCTGGGCTCCGCCCGTTCGCACCTCGGTGGCCCCACCGGGGCCCCCGCCGACCTTCGCCCGGGCCGGTGCTCACTCCCAGCAGCTCACCAGGACGGTCATGCCGGTGGCGCGGACGGTCAGGTCTTCGGGGGCCAGCGGGGTCGAGAGGTCCGAGGTCTCGGGGGCCACGCCCGCCGCCGCCAGGACATCCGCCAGCCGACGTGCCTTGACGGCGAAGGCCACGTCGCCCGGCAGCGCGCGGTCGCCGTCCCCGGCATCCGGCAGCAGCATCCCCGCGACCCGGCCCGCGCCGTCCAGCACGGGGCCGCCCGCATCGCCGTCCCGCGCCACGAGCGACAGCCGCACGCGATCTTCCGCGCCGTCGAGACCGCGCACATCCTCGAGCGTCCCGAAACTCAGCGTCGCCGCGCCCAGCACGCCGCCATAGGGGAACCCGCCGACGGAAACCGGCGAGCGGAGCCGCCCCTCCTCGGGGGCCAGTCGCGCGATCTCGACCGGCGCCAGCCGCGCCAGGGGGCGCAGGATCGCCACCGGCCCGTCCACCGCCGCGATCTCGACCTCGTGCATCCGGTCGAGCGTCACGCGCTCGCATCCCGCGACCGTGTCGGAGGCGGTGACGACCGTCCCCTGCCCGTCCACGAAGAACCCCGAAGCCGAGCGCAGCGGCCGCCGCACCTCGAGCCCGGAGACCATGTCGAAGCTCTGCTCGGAGGCCTCGAACCCGGCATCGACCGCGAGCGGCGTACCGATCGAGGTCAGCGTGCGCTCCATCTCGGGCAGCGCGCGCGTGGCGAGGTCCCCCTGCGCGGGCGGCCAAGACAGGATGTAGCCCATGATGTGCCCGTCCTCGAGCTTGGCGAAGACCTGCGTCGCGCGGTCGGCGGCCAGCCCCGAAATCCGGAAGCTCTCGCGCGATTTCGACCGCTCGCCCTCGGGCGGGACGATGTCGAGCGTCTGCAGGATCTCGTAGAGCCCGGCCAGTGTCGCGCGGTCGCCGGGCTGCGAGATCAGCGACAGCCGCACGCCGCTGTCGTCGCGGGGAAGGTAATGCACGAAGGGCGCCTCGATCCGGTCGAAGGACACGAGCCCCATCGGCGCGGTCATCGACAGGCCCGCCGAGGCCAGCCGGACGGGCGCAAGCCCCAGCTCCGACTGCGCTTCGGCATATTGTTCGAGCAGCGTCGCGCGCTGGCGCGTGGTCAGGACGCCGGTGACCTCGACGCCGTTCTCGGTCTGCCAGGCGGCCATCGAGTTGCGGGTGCCGCGTCCGTAGCTGCCGTCGATGGCGGCGGTGTAGAAACCGAACCATTGCAGCGCACGCTGCAGGTCCATCTTCTCGTCCCGCGTCAGCAGGGACTCCGAGCGCTGCGCCTCGCGCCGCGTCTCCTCGGGCTCGACCAGCGGGGCCGGCGGCACGATGGCATCCGCGTTGTCCGAGGCCGCCCTATCCTCCGTGTCTGGCTCTTCCGGGACGTCCGGGGTGGTCCCCACGACCGCGCCCGCGCCCACCGGCCAGTAGCGGTCGCGATAGGTCTCGCCCTCGACGACGTAGCTGTCGCGCGGGATCAGCCCGTCGCGCCGCAGCCGCGACAGCGTCGCGCGGGCCCCCGCCGCGTCGTAGGGCCCCAGCGCGATGCCGTACCACCCGCCCCGCAACCCGAAGCCGTTCACGTTGGGAAGGATGCCGCCATAGGCCCGCACCCGCTCCTGCGCGACGGTCAGCGACGGGTGCGCCTCGATCTGCACGTAGACGTCCTGCGCCCGCGCGCCGGTCGTCCAGAGGGCCATAACCATCAGTGCCGTCGCCAGAATCGCGCGCATCGCCAAACCTCACCAGAAGTGTCCGGCCATCTTCCTTCCCGATCGCGACGCGATTGCAAAGGGCACCGATGGTCACATCGCCCCGTGCACCCCGCGTTGACCCACCGAGTGTTGCCCACTAGACGCGGTGCCGACCCCCGAGACAGGCCCCCGCTCCATGACCGACGCCCCCGAAACGGCCCCGCCCCGTTCCTTCCAGGAGATCATCCTGAGGCTCCAGACCTACTGGGCGACACAGGGCTGCGCGATCCTCCAGCCCTACGACATGGAGGTCGGCGCCGGCACGTTCCACCCGGCGACCACGCTGCGCGCGCTGGGCCCGAACCCGTGGACGGCGGCCTACGTCCAGCCCTCGCGGCGGCCGACCGACGGGCGCTACGGCGAGAACCCCAACCGGCTGCAGCACTACTACCAGTATCAGGTCCTCATCAAACCCAGCCCGCCCGATCTGCAGGATCTCTATCTCGGATCGCTCCGCGCCATCGGCATCGACTTCGACCTCCACGACATCCGCTTCGTCGAGGACGACTGGGAGAGCCCGACGCTCGGCGCATGGGGCCTCGGGTGGGAGGTCTGGTGCGACGGCATGGAGGTCAGCCAGTTCACCTATTTCCAGCAGGTCGGCGGCCATGACTGCCACCCCGTGTCCGGAGAGCTGACCTACGGGCTGGAGCGGCTGGCGATGTACGTGCTGGGCTGCGATCACGTGATGGACATGCCGTTCAACGACCCGGACGCGACGATCCCGATGACCTATGGCCACGTCTTCCGACAGACCGAGGAGGAATACGCCCGCTGGAACTTCGACGTGGCCGACACCGCCGTCCTGTTGAAGCAGTTCGAGGAAGCCGAGGCCCATTGTCACGAGATCCTGTCGCGCGACGCTGACGACCCCAAGACCGGCCGCCGCATCGTCATGGCCCACCCCGCCTACGATCAGTGCATCAAGGCCAGCCACATCTTCAACCTCCTCGACGCCCGCGGCGTGATCTCGGTCACCGAGCGGCAAGCCTATATCGGCCGCGTGCGGACACTGGCGAAGGCGTGTGCGGACGCGTTCGTGCAGACGCGGGCCGGAGGGTGGGTGGCGGGGTAAGGGGGCTTCCCCTCGTTTGAATCCCTTATTGGCGACAAGCGGCCCAAGAGCTGCCGTCGAAGCGATACCGGGAATGCAGCGGCGCGACCCGTCGAACAGGACTTTCGCTGCGCATGCGTCCTGCAGGTGCCGTCGGAGGTCAGGTGTGCGAAAAGAACGGACTCGAGCTACCGAGGCTCGATAACTGGAAGAACGCTCTTCACAGCGTTTGCTATGCCGCTTGAGCCATTTGCCGCAAGAACTCTGATAACCCACGATTCAAAGTTTTCCCTTCTGGTCCCCTTCAAAACTGACGCCAAGGTTGCGGTGATCCCTCTTTTATTGTCGTAATAGCGCAGAAGTGCCGCCAGGTCTTTCTGCTGTATGGCGGCCCTAATTTCTCGTGTTCGAGCTTCTACGATCCCAGAAATATCCAGATTTTCAGTGCGAATACTGTATTCCCGAATTAGTTCCTCACTTGATGCTGAGCCTGAGAAATCGAGCTGCTTCAGCATGCGATCAACGCGCCTTTGGCAATGACGGGTGACCACCTTATCGATCTTTTCATCACTATCGAGTAAGCCGATTATTTCGTCGGAGATGTCATCGAGCTTTCTTTGCAAATCCGCCCCAGTAAAGCCATCAGACTCGGCAATCGCAGAGCAAACGACTGGAAGAGCTATAAGGTTCTCGACCTCCGATACAGGGATTATCTTGATTCCCAAGCCTTCAAAATAAGTTACATCCTCAACGCTGTAATCATCGCCGTCCACGATACCGGAACATGTTACCCTGGTCAGACTCGCATTGGCCCGCATTGAAACTACTGAATGGATTACTTCGGAGCAAGAAGATTTTGGAACAACTGTCCATTCTGGATAGCATGCGCGGTATATTGCGTAGTCAAGGCTATCATGTGTGCCCTCCACAAAGAGGATGGGGCGCCTACTGCCCAGAATGAGTGTGACCAGTTCCTCTGGAAAGCCGGTGTTCTCCGGAATCTCTTCAATCACCCAGTGGGGCTGAGGTGAAAAATCTCGAATGACATATTTCTTCGCGGATCGCGCTGCCGCAAAATCAAGGTCGTGAGTAATATATATAAATCCACAATCCCTTCGAGTGGCTTCTATTTCGTCCCATAGCTTCGCCATTATCGAGCGATGAACGTGAAGCTCTGGTTCATCGACTATCAAGACCGTTCCCTCCGCTGCAACCAGTGCTTGCCCTATCATGTAAAAAATGGCCCTCTCCCCATCACTCATCTCTGAGGCAGGGTATGTTTCACCAACGCCACCGGCTGAAACTGTGATGTTATCCCCGGAGATGTGAAGTTGACGATGAGGAAGAAGTCGGTTCCAGATTTTAAGAAGCTTGTCAAACTTGGTGATCTCAAAGCTGTCTTCACTGTGATCTGCGCCCGGCTTATGCCGACGATAGGCTTTCAACGAAGTGTTGGATTGATCGGCAAAAAGTGCTTGAATGAGATAATCAAAATCATTTAAGAGATGGGTCGCGCTTTTATTGCCCCATCTTCTAAGACGTCTATTCCTGACGTCAGCATCTCGTCTCGCGTTGCCAGTGTCTCCAAACCGCAATCCGGAAAGCGCTTGCCTTTCGCTGATTTTTTGAACCTCAGGGTTCATCGAGAGTGCGCGATGTGCAGATACCCGGTGTGCAGCATCGTTCAGGTTATTCTCGATGTGGACGGCAAGACGAGTTTTTCCGCCACCGTTCGCGCCGACGAAAATGACAGTCTGGCCCGGATCGATCTCTACTGCGAGAGATTCACTCGGGGTGGGGATAGAAAAATTGAAGGTCATAATGCTCTGCGATCTGCTAATCTCTGGCGATGCTATCGAGGGCTTGGAGCCCTCACAATGGGCGCTTTTCGGCCTTTTGTACCGGAGCACCGCTGTTTGACGATGCCATTGGCGCGACGAGCCAATCCAGCGTCAACCGGAAGCACGAGATCGTCTTTTACTGGTCGTCCGCGAACATGCAGATCGTGCGGCGATTCACTTCCGCCGTGCGCGTCTCGGGGTCCGCTACCAGCTCGAAGCCGCCTTGCGGCGGTGCAGCGCCAGGCCCGAGTTTGGCGTGGTCTGAATGTCTGCTTCCTACCTGGCAGCTTGGATGGCTCATTCCTGCGGCGAATGTCCGCTCCCCGCCGTCAGTGCTCAACACAAGCCAACACCCCTCCTCACTCCCGAAACACCGCGATCTCGCCCAGTCCCTTCTTCACCTTCGCCGCCGCCGGCACCGCGGCGCCCTCGGCGGGGTGCCCGGCCACGAGGATCATCACGGCCTTCTCGTTGTCCGGGCGGGCCAGGAGCTCGCGCAGGAAGCCCATCGGGTTGGGCGTGTGGGTCAGGGTCGCCAGCCCCGCGGTGTGGAGCGCGGCGATGAGGAAGCCGCTCGCGATGCCGACGCTTTCGGGAACGTAGTAGTGCTTGACGCGGCTGCCGTCGGCCCGCGTCCCCCAGCGCTGGGCGAAGATCACGATCAGCCAGGCCGCGTCGGTCAGGTGCGCCTTCTCGGCGTCGGTCCCCAGGGGCCCCAGCGCGTCGAGCCATTCCTGCGACGCGCCGCCCTCGTAGAACTTGCGCTCCTCGGCCTCGGCGGCCTCGCGGATGCGGGCCTTGAGGTCGCCTGCGGAAATCGCCTCGAAATGCCACGGCTGCTGGTTTGCGCCCGAGGGGGCGGTGCCGGCGGCGGCGATGCAGGCCTCGATCACCGCGCGGGGCACGGGCCGGGGGTCGAAGTCGCGCACCGTGCGGCGCGTCGCCAGCCCGTCGCGGAACGCCTGCGCCGCGGCCAGCATCTCGGCCTCGTCGCGCGCGCCCGGCCCTTCCAGCGGCGTCGCCTCGTATGTCGTCGTCCCGGCCGTCATCGCATCACCTCCGTCATCGCCCCCGATCCATGCACCGATCCGCCCCGAGGGGCCAGACCGCGCCGCCCCAGTCTTGTCCCCGCCCGGCGCGCGCGCTACCCCCGCGCCGACCCCATCCTTCGGAGACCGTCTTGGGCAAGTTCGCCGTCATCGCCATCCTTCTGGCCGCGCTGGGTGCCGGCGCGGGGCTCTGGTTCGCCCAGACCCGCGGCTATTACGCGCCGGTCGAGGGGCCGGTGACGCTGACGCTGTTCGCCGAGGACGGGCTGACGACGCTGCCCGCGAGCGGGGTCGAGGCCATCGCCTCGAAATCCTCGCCGCTGGGTTTCCGGGCCTGTTTCACCACCGATCTGGACCTCGCCGCGCTGGGGGACGAGATCGCCGCGACTCCGCATCCGGGCGCCGCGCCGACCATCGCGCCACCCTGGTTCGACTGCTTCGAGGCGGCGGCGATCGGCGCGCTCCTGAGCTCGGGCCAGGCCCGCGCCTTCCTCGCGTATCAGGACGTGGCCTTCGGCGTGGACCGGATCGTGGCGTTGGCCGCCGACGGGCGCGGCTGGGCGTGGCACGAACTCAACGATTGCGGGCGGAAGGCCTATGACGGCACCGCCGTCGGCCGCGCCTGCCCCGCGCGCGAGACCTTCGTGCCGCTCATCGAAGGAAGTCTCTGACATGTCCGACCTGCTGATCGAGCTCTTCTCGGAAGAGATCCCCGCCCGCATGCAGCGGCGCGCCGCCGCCGACCTGCAACGGCTGGTGACCGACGGTCTGGTCGAGGCCGGGCTGACCTATGCGGGGGCCGTGGCGCACGCGACGCCACGGCGCCTCGCCCTCTCCGTGCACGGCCTGACGGACGAGAGCCCGACCACCACCGAGGAGCGGCGCGGCCCGAAGGTCAGCGCGCCCGACACGGCGATCGACGGCTTCCTGCGCGGCGCGGGCGTGGCGCGCGAGGATCTCGAGGTTCGCGCCGACAAGAAGGGCGAGGTCTACATCGCCCGGATCACGACCCCCGGCCGACCCGCCGCCGCCATCGTGGCCGAGGTGCTGGAGCGGACGATCCGCGACTTCCCCTGGCCCAAGTCGATGCGCTGGGGCAACGGCACGCTGCGCTGGGTGCGCCCGCTGCGGCGTATCCTCTGCCTCCTGACGCGCGAGGACGGCTCGGAGATCGTGCCGCTCAAGGTGGACGGCATCGCCTCGGGCAACGTCACCGAGGGCCACCGCTTCATGGCCCCCGGCCCGATCACCGTCAGCTCCTTCGACGATTACGAGGCGAAGCTCGCACGGGCGCATGTCGTCCTCTCCTCCGAGACCCGCGCCGACACGATCTGGCAGGACGCGTCCAACCAGGCCTTCGCCGCCGGGCTCGAGGTGGTCGAGGATGCGGGTCTTCTGGCCGAGGTCGCGGGCCTCGTGGAATGGCCGGTCGTCCTGATGGGCCGGATCGGGGACGCCTTCCTCGACCTGCCGCCCGAGGTCCTCCAGACCTCCATGCGCGAGCACCAGAAGTTCTTCTCGGTCCGCGACAAGACCGGCCGGATCACCCATTTCATCACCGTCGCCAACCGCGCGACCGCCGACGACGGCGCCACGATCCTCGCGGGCAACGACCGCGTGTTGTCGGCCCGCCTGGCGGATGCGGTGTTCTTCTGGGAGAACGACTTGCGCGTGGCGAAGGCGGGCGGCGAGGACTGGGCCGCGCCGTGGCTCGCGAAGCTGGCCGACGTGACCTTCCACGCCAAGCTCGGATCGCAGGCCGAACGCATCGACCGCATCGCGGCGCTGGCCCGCGAGATCGCGCCCTCCGTCGGGGCCGATCCTGACCGCGCCGAGCGCGCCGCACGGCTGGCGAAGGCGGACCTGTCGTCTGAGATGGTCTACGAGTTCCCCGAACTTCAGGGCCTCATGGGCCGCTACTACGCCGAAGCCGCAGGCGAGCCCGCCGAGGTCGCGGCGACCGCCGAAGAGCACTATTCGCCGCTTGGCCCGTCCGACGACGTGCCGACCGCGCCGGTGAGCGTCGCCGTTGCGCTGGCCGACAAGCTCGACACGCTGGCCGGGTTCTGGGCGATCGACGAACGGCCCACGGGGTCGAAGGACCCGTATGCGTTACGGCGAGCGGGTTTGGGTGTCATTCGGTTGATCTTAGACAATCGTTTGCAATTTCCTCTCGACCCCGTTTTCAAGACAGCATTCGCTGCCAATGGGCATTCCGCAACGTGGGCAGGAGCGGACGGCGAACCCGATGCCGCAATTGCCGCCCCGCTGCTGCTGGAGGAATTCCTCCATGACCGCCTCAAGCAGCACCTCAAATCCGAGGGCATCCGCCATGACGTCATCGACGCCTGCCTCACGGGCGAGCGGACCGACGACCTGACCGACCTCGTGGCCCGGGCGCGTGCGTTGAACGCCATGATCCAGACCGAGGACGGCGCGAACCTGTTGCAGGGTTACAAGCGGGCCAAGAACATCCTCGACCAGGCGCAGGCGCAGGACGGCGTCGAGTACAGCTATGGCGGCGATGCCAAGCTGGCCGAGACCGACGAGGAGCGCGCGCTCTTCGCTGCGCTGGCCGAGGCGCGCCCGAGGATCGACGCGGCCATGGCGTCCGAGGATTACACCGCCGCGATGTCCGCGCTGGCGTGCCTCCGCGCGCCCATCGACGCCTTCTTCGAGGCGGTGCAGGTCAACGCCGAAAACCAGATCACGCGGCGCAACCGCCTGAACCTCTTGTCGGAGATCGTGACCATGGGGACCAAGATCGCCGATCTGTCGCGCATCGAGGGCTGAGTGGCGCGCCGGACCCGCCCGGGACCGGACCGCCTGGCCCTCGCCATGCAGCTTCGCAACACCGCGCGGGTCGCCCGCGTCCCGTCGCCGGAAATCGTTCGGAAACGGCAACGCGACATGTAACGTCACGTTTACACGAACGACCTTGCCGCATTGCAGCATTGCGCTATGCTGCAAGCGCAAAGGAAACCGGCCATGCTCGATACGCCACGCTTCACCGAGATCACGCCGACCGCCGACATCAAGGGCGAGCGGCATGGCAAGCGTGCCAAGTGCCTGCAGCGCCTGATCCGCATGGAGCTGCCGGTTCCGCATACCGTCGCCATCCCCTTCGACGCCGTGCGCGACATCGCGGGGGGCGAGATGATCGACCTCTCGACGCTGATCTCGCTCTTCGATGGCGAGCCGCGCCTGCTGTCGGTGCGGTCCTCGTCCGAGACGCCGGATTGGGGCGGCCCCGGCGCCGTCCTCAACATCGGGATGAACGATCACGCCCATGCCTGGCTGTCGAACACGTTGGGCGACACGGTGGCCGACAAGCTCTACCTGCGCTTCATCCGCTCCTTCGCGATCGAGGTGATGCGGCTTGACGAGGCCCCGTTCGAGGAGGCGACCACCCCCGCCGCCGCCCGCGCCGTCTTCGAGGAGGAGATGGAGGAGCCGTTCCCGCAGGATATCCGCGACCAGCTCGCCGCCGTGCTCCGCGCGATGGCCCGCGCGTGGGAGGGTACCTCCGCGCGCCTTCTGCGCCAGGCCCAGGGCGCGCCCGCCGACGCGGGGCTCGGTCTCGTGGTGCAGCGCATGGCGCAAGGCATGGGGCCTGGCCAGTCCGGCTCGGGCGTGGTGCAGTTCGTGGACCCGGCGACGGGCGCGCCGCAGGTCACGGGCCGCTACATGGGGCAGGCCATGGGCCGCGAGGCGCTTCGCGCGCCCGACCGCGCCCTCTACCTCACCCGCGACGCGCGCGGCCCCTCGCTCGAAGAGCTGCTGCCCGAGGTCTATGCCGAGCTTCTGGATGTCGGCGCGCGTTGCCGCACCCGCCTGCGCGAAGAGATGCAGGTCGAGTTCACCATCGACCAGGGTCGCCTCGCCGTGCTCGACGCCGTCCGCTGCCCGCGCGAGGCCCGCGCCGGGGTCGCCATCGCCACGGCGCTGGCTCGCGACGGCATCATCCCCCGCTCCGAGGCACTGCTCCGGATCGCGCCCGCCACGCTGAGCCGCCTGCTCCACCGCCAGATCGACACGGATGCGCCGCGCACCGTGCTCGCGCGTGGCGTCGCAGCCTCGCCGGGGGCCGCGTCCGGTCGCCTCGTCTTCGACCCCGCCGAGGCACAGGCGGCGCTGTCGCGCGACGAGGCCTGCATCCTCGTGCGCCGCGAGACCTCGCCCGACGACGTGCGCGGCATGCACGCCGCCGACGGCGTGCTGACCGAACGCGGCGGCACCACCAGCCACGCCGCCGTGATCGCGCGCGGCCTCGGCCTGCCCTGCGTCACCGGGGCCACGGGCCTGCGCGTCTCGGGCAAGGACAGGACCGTCACGCTGGCCGACGGGCGCGTGCTGGGCGAAGGCGACAGCATCACGATCGACGGCTCCTCGGGCGAGGTGCTGGACGGGCTGGTGCCGACGCAGGAGCCGATGCTCGACGACGCGTTCCGCGATATCATGACGTGGTCGGACCAGGCGCGCGATATCGGCGTGCGCGCCAATGCCGACACCGTGGCCGACGCGACGCTTGCCCGCGGCTTCGGCGTCGACGGGATCGGTCTCTGCCGGACCGAACACATGTTCTTCGACCCCGCCCGCCTGACCGTGATGCGCGAGATGATCTTCGCCGAAGGCCCGTCCGACCGCGCCGCGGCGCTCGAACGCCTCCTCCCGATGCAGCGCGACGATTTCACCGAGCTCTTCACGCTGATGTCGGGCCTGCCGGTCTGTATCCGCCTGCTCGATCCGCCCCTGCACGAGTTCCTGCCCTCCGAAGGCCAGGGCATCAGCGATCTTGCCGCGGCGCTCGACCGGCCGCTCTCCGAGGTGAAGACCCGCATCGCCGCGATGCAGGAATACAATCCCATGCTGGGGATGCGGGGCGTCCGCCTCGGGATCGCCATGCCCGAGATCTACGAAATGCAGGCCCGCGCCATCTTCGAGGCGACCGTCGCGGCCCTCGACGAGGGCTCCGTCGTCACCCCCGAGATCATGATCCCGCTCGTCACCGCCCGGCGCGAGGTCGAGCTGGTCAAGCGCCGGATCGACGCCATCGCCGCCGCCGTGCGCGAGGAATCGGGCACCGAATTCGACTACCGCCTCGGCGTGATGGTCGAGACGCCGCGCGCCGCGCTGCGCGCCGGTGAAATCGCCGAGATGGCCCATTTCCTCAGCTTCGGGACCAACGACCTGACGCAGATGACCTATGGCCTGTCGCGCGACGACGCGGGGCGGTTCATGTCGGCTTATGTCAACGAGGGCGTCTATCCCGAGGACCCATTCGGCACGCTCGACGTGGACGGGGTAGGCGAACTCCTCCTCCTGGGGGCGGCGCGCGGGCGGGCGGTTCGGCCCGACGTTACCGTGGCGCTTTGTGGCGAACATGGCGGCAGTCCCGAATCGATCGCCTTCTGCCGGTTGGCCGGATTCGACTATGTCTCCTGCTCGCCCTTCCGGGTGCCCGTGGCCAAGCTCGCGGCGGCCCATGCGACGATTCTCGGCAGCGATGCGGCAGATTCGCGCCGATCCTGACTAAAATCGGCAGGAATTCGCGAATTCGGCCCCGTTAGCGCCGCCGAACGCAACCTTTCGCCCAATGCTGCGGTTGCAAACACCGCTTTGAGACCGCACCTGTCCCACTCAGACAAAAGGGTGGACGTTGACGGAACGATAACCCGCAAAGGGTACAGCCGTCACAGCGTCCGAACGGATAGGACAGACTTGAATATGCGTAAGGTTTTCGGCGTGGTCCGCGTGGTTGCGGTCTCTCTTTTCGTGTGCGTTGCGACCCAGGGTGCGGCACAAGTGGTACAACCCCAGCTCGGCGGTGTCGGGCTCTCCGGCTGGACGAAACTGGCCAGCCTCAACTCGGGCCCCGAAGCGGGCGGATCGGTCCTCGATCGCCGCGCGCGGCCCCTCTCGGACGCGCGGCCCGACGACGCCGCCCGGATCGAGGAGATCGACCGGGATCTTCTCAGCGACATGGACCGGGCCAGCGGCAACGCGCAGTGGCGCTGCCTGACCGAGGCGATCTATTTTGAGGCGCGGGGCGAGCCTGTCGCGGGCCAGGTCGCCGTCGCCGAAGTCATTCTCAACCGCGTCGACAGCCCCCGGCATCCCAGCTCGATCTGCAAGGTCGTCAACCAGGGCACGGGCCGCCTGCACGCCTGCCAGTTCAGCTATACCTGCGACGGCATCCCCGAGCGCGTGACCGAGCAGGCCGCGTGGGAAAAGGCCGGCAAGATCGCCCGTCTCCTGATTGACGGTGCGCCCCGTGCGCTGACTGCCGATGCGACGCACTACCATGCGGATTACGTCAACCCGCACTGGGCCAAAGTCTATCCGCGCACGACCAAGGTCGGGCAGCACATCTTCTACAAGCAGATCCCCGGCGCCTGATCGGCCGCCGCATGACGCAAACGACCCCCGGGCCGACGGTCCGGGGGTTTTTTTCCGTCCCGACCCGTGGTCTGAGATGGAGGCCCTCCGCGCCTTGGACCCTCTGCCCCATGTCCGACCGTCACGCCCGCGACCAGCACGCGCTGCGCCTCGCCTTCGCCGCCCCGCTCGACCGGGCGCGCGCGGACGCGCTGCCACTCGACCGGATATCGCTGCGCGAGCATGTCCGCGAGGTCGAGATCGGCGCCTTCCAATTGGAACGCGGCGTGCTGCAGCGGGTGCGTTTCGACATCGTGGCCGAGGTCGTGCCCGACACCGAGGCGGTGCTGGGCGACGACGTGGACGGCATCCTGTCCTATGACACGCTGATCGAGGCAATCGATGTCGAGCTCGAGGCCGAGCGTCTGAACCTCCTCGAGACGCTGGCCGAGCGCATCGCCGCACGCGTCCTCCTGCACGACCGCGCCGCCCGTGTCTTCGTACGGATCGAGAAGCTGGATCGCGGCCCGCATGTGCTGGGCGTCGAGATCGTGCGGTCCCGCGCCGCCGGTCCCGTGGTTCCCTTGGCCGAGGATGCGCCCACGCCACGAATCGTCCTGCTGGCCGAAGGCGCGCAGGACGATCCCGCGCTGGGCGCGATGCTGGACCGGCTCGCGGGCGACCCGGTGCCCACCGTCCTGATCGCGACGCCCGATTTCGACGCGCCGCGCGCGGCCCACCCGATGCCCCAGCGCCGGATCGACCTTCTGGCGATGGAGCAGGCGGCCTGGCGGCTGGCGGCCCGCGACGATCGCTGCGTTGTCGTCGACAGCCGGACCGAGCTCGACTGGTCGATGCGCCGGGGCGGGATCACCCTCTGGGCGCCGTCGCGCATCGTGCTCGACGCGACCCATGGCCCCGAGAACGCCGACCCCGCGACGCTGGCCCGCTGGTTCGCCGCCGAGTTCGCCGCGGTCGAGCTGGTCCTCCCCGGCCCCATCGCGCCGGACGGCCCCGTCCCCGAGCGGCAGGCCGGATCGCTCGACGCGGTCTGATGGCCTATCTCCTGCCCCTGCCCGCGCGGGACGCCGACGGCCCGAACCTCGCGGACGGATGGCTGCGCTTCGACCGGGTCGCGCGGCTGGAGCGCGGGCGCCCCCGCGAGGTCGTGCCCATCTCGGCCTGCGCCGCGGCCGAACTCGCACCCCTCATCTCCCCCCGCGCGCCCGTCGCGGGCCTCACCTTCGACGCCCCGCGCGTCATGGGCATCCTGAACATCACGCCCGACAGCTTTTCAGATGGTGGCGCGCATCTGGCGGTGGACGCGGCCAGCGCCGTCGCCGACAGGATGACGGGCGCAGACATCCTCGACCTCGGTGCCGAGAGCACGCGCCCCGGCGCCGTTCAAATCCCCGCAACCGAGGAGATCGCGCGGCTCGCCCCAGTCCTCGCCGCGCTCGGCAACCGCCGGATCAGTGTCGACACCCGAAAGGCCGAGGTGGCCCGCCATGCCCTTGCCGCCGGGGCCACGATGATCAACGACGTCTCGGCCCTGGCCTTCGACCCTGGGATGGCCGCAACCGTCGCGGCCTCGGAGGCGGCGATCTGCCTGATGCACAGCGTGGGCACGCCCGAGACGATGCAGGATGACCCGCGTTATGGCGACGTCCTCCTCGACGTCTACGATGCGCTGGCCGACCGGATCGACGCGGCACTCGCCGCGGGCATCCCGCGCGACCGGATCGTGGTCGATCCGGGCATCGGATTCGGCAAGACGCGAAACCACAACCTCGCCCTCCTGCGCGATATCGGCCTGTTCCACGGGCTCGGCGTGCCGGTCCTGCTGGGCGCGTCGCGCAAGCGGTTCATCGGCGATCTGGGTACCGCACCCGCGCCGCGCGATCGGGGACCGGGAACGCTGGCGGTGACGCTGGCATCCGTGGCACAAGGCATCCAGATTCACCGTGTGCACGACGTGCCCGAGACGGTGCAGGCGCTCGCGCTCTGGCGGGCCGTGACGGGAGAGTGAGCATGGGCCTGTTCGGGACCGACGGCGTGCGCGGGCGCGCCAACGAGGGCAACATGACCGCCGAGATGGCGCTGCGCATCGGGGCGGCGGCGGGGCGCTATTTCCGGCGCGACGCGGGCCATTCGCTGCATGCGCACCGGGTCGTCATCGGCAAGGACACGCGCCAATCGGGCTACATGATCGAGAACGCGCTGACGGCCGGCCTGACCTCGACCGGCATGAACGTGCTTCTGCTCGGGCCCGTGCCGACGCCCGCCGTGGGGCTTCTGGCGCGGTCGATGCGCGCCGATCTGGGCGTCATGATCTCGGCCAGCCACAATCCCGCCGACGACAACGGCATCAAGCTCTTCGGGCCGGACGGGTTCAAGCTTTCGGACGCCGCCGAGGCCGAGATCGAGCGCATGGTCGAGGAAGGCGTCCGCCCGGCCGAGGCGCAGAACATCGGCCGCGCCAAGCGGATCGACGACGGGCGCGGGCGCTATGTCGAGTACGCCAAGACGACGATCCCCGCCGGCATGACGCTGGAAGGGCTGAAGATTGTGGTCGATTGCGCCAACGGGGCCGCCTACCGCGCCGCCCCCGAGGTGTTGGCCGAGCTGGGGGCGACCGTCATCCCGATCGGCGTCGCGCCGGACGGGCGCAACATCAACCGCGAATGCGGCTCGACCCATACCGATACGGCGGCGGCGGCCGTCGTGGCCCATGGCGCCGACCTGGCCATCTCGCTCGATGGCGACGCGGATCGGGTGATGATCCTCGACGCGGCGGGCCGCGTGGCCGATGGCGACCAGCTCATGGCGCTCTTCGCGGCGCGCTGGGCGGGCGAGGGTCGGCTTGCGGGCAACACGCTGGTGGCGACCGTGATGTCTAATCTCGGCCTGGAACGCCATCTCGCGGCGCAGGATCTCAAGCTTCACCGCACCAAGGTCGGCGACCGGCACGTGGTCGAGGCGATGCGCCGGGGCGGCTTCAACCTCGGGGGCGAGCAGTCAGGCCATATCGTCATGACCGATTACGCCACCACCGGCGACGGCCTCATTGCGGGACTGCAATTTGCCGCCGAGATGGTGCGCACCGGTCGCCCCGCCGCCGAGCTGATGGACGTGTTCGAACCGGTGCCGCAGCGGCTCGACAACGTGGCCTATGCCAGCGGCGCGAACCCGCTGGCCGCCGCCGGGGTGCAGACCGCCATCGCATCGGCCGAGGACGCGCTGACCGGCAGGGGCCGCCTCCTGATCCGGGCGTCGGGGACCGAGCCGTTGATCCGCGTGATGGCCGAATGCGAAGATCCGGCCCTTCTGGATCGCGTCGTCGACGAAGTGGCCGAGGCGGTCCGCGCCGCGGGCTAGACCCCCGCCAGATGCGCCGTCGCCCCGAGGGCCGCGGCCAGCACCAGCGTCTCGAAAAGGCCGCGCTTCAGGACCAGCAGCCAGACCAGCGCGATCGCTGCCAAAGCCCCGGCCACCGGGTCGAAGGACGCCCAGTCGGGCACCGGCGGGCCGAAGCCGTCCTCGTCCACCCGCCGGAAGAGGACGTGGATGCCGAACCAGAGCGACAGATTCGCGATCACCCCCGCCACCGCCGCCGACACCATGTCGAGCGCGCCGCGCAGACGCGGCATCGCCGACAGCCGATCGAGATGCGGCGCGCCTGCGAAGATCCACAGAAAGCAGGGCGCGAAGGTCGCCCAGAGCGTCACGAGCCCCGTCGCTGCCGCCACCGGCCAGCCCCCCGCCTGCGCCCCGCCCAGCCAGCCGGTGAAGAGCGTCACGAGGATCAGGGGCCCCGGCGTCGTCTCGGCCAGGCCCAGCCCGTCGATCATCTGGTCGGGGCTCAGCCAGCCCTGTGCCTCGACCGCCGTCTGCGCCAGTGCCGCGAGCACGGCATAGGCACCGCCGAAGCTGACGGTGGCGAGCCAGCTGAAGAACACCGCCGCCTCGGCCGGGACCGAACCGGGGGCCAGCGCCATCACGGCCAGAAGCGGCAGCCACCAGATCGCGAGCCAGGTCGCCACCGTTCGGACCGTGCCCGCATGGCGGATGGGCGCTTCCCCCGGCGCCGCACCCGAGGGCCGCGCGAGCCCCAGAAGGATCGCCGCCCCGAGCACCGCCCAGAAGGGTGCGCCGAAGACGAAGAGCGCCGTGAATGCCGCGACCGCAACGCCGAGCGCCACCGGCCCCCGCAATGCCTTGGCCCGCAGCTTCCAGAGCGCGCCCGCGACGATAGCCAGCGCCGCCGCCTTCACCCCGAGAAACGCCGCCTCGACCAGCGGCAAGCGCCCGTAGCTCAGGTAGAGCGCCGCAAGCGCCGCCATCACCACCGCGCCGGGCACGACGAACAGAAGGCCCGCCAGAAGCCCCCCGGCCGTGCCGCGCAGCCGCCAGCCCGCGAAGGTCGCAAGCTGCATCGCCTCGGGCCCCGGCAGGAGCGAGCAGAAGCCGAGCCCCCGAAGGAACAGATCCTCGTCGAGCCAGCGCGTCAGGTCCACCAACTCGCGATGCATCAGCGCAATCTGCGCGGCGGGCCCACCGAACGATAGCAAACCGATGCGGCCGAAGACGCGGGCCATTTCGGCCCAGCCCGGCGCGCTCATGCGGTCTGCCCCGCGAGCCAGTCATCGACCAGGTCGAGCGCCTCGAGCGGCGACGCGACCCGCGCCAGCCGACCGGCCAGCAAGCGCGCGGGCCCGCCGGAAAGATGCGCGACCGCCGGGTGGTCCAGCCCGGCCATCTCGGCCATGTCGCGGCCCGTCGCGGGCACCGCCGTGGCGTCCCGGACAGTCAGCGCGGGCGTCACCCAGTCCCGCGTCACCGGCAAGACCGACGCGTGCCGATCCACGAGGCGCCGCAGCACCCAGAATGCCGCCAGTTCGTCCCAACCGGCATCCGCCGCGACGATCCATCGGTCCGGCAGCGCGCGCGCCGTCATCAAGGGAAGGCCCGCCGCGACCCAGGCCAGATGCCCGTCCGTCAGGTATCGTGCCGCCACGCCCCGCGCGCGCAGAAGGCCCGCGCCGATCTGGCTCAGCTTGCCGCCCTTCTGGCAGGTGCAGACGACCGGACCCTCGGGCGGCGGCCCGTCCTCGAGCGCGGCGAGCGTGCCCGCGCGCGCGCCGGGAATGCGGCGCGGATCGGCGGCGGCATCCTCGTCGTCGCGCAGGTCGATCAGGACCGGCGCGTCGGGCGCGTCCAGGATCGCGGCGAGTGCGGCGGGGGTGATGGTGGTGTGGTTATGGGCCAAGGGGCATCCTCCGATTGAACGGTTGCTGGATGCGCGACTTGGGTCCGGAGACCTGTGGCGGGGTGTGCGCGACCCCGTGGCAGACCGTGCCACGGGGTCGCGGACGGGTCTAGCCCGGATGCACGAGCGTCCCGAAGAGACGCGGCTCCAGCGTCTCGGCGGCGAAGAGCGGTCCATGGGTCAGGACCGAGACCGCGTCATGACTGTGCAGGCTCTCCTGATGCGAGGCGACGACGCGGTGGTCCCCCGTGCCCGCCAGCGCGGCAAGCCCTTCGGAGAAGAGCCGGACGGCATCCTCCACGAAGATCGGGTTCGCGGCGTTGAGCTCGGCGAAGGCCTGTTCGTCCTCGCGCTTGACCATCACCTGCGTCTCCGTAGGCACGACCCGGCGGCACATGTCGATCACGTCCTCGACCGCCACATCACCCGTCACCTCGACCGAAAGACGCGCGACGGAGCGCTGCGAATGCGGCGTGGCGAGCTGGCCCCGGGTGCGGCGCGCATGTTCCGAAAGCTCCAGCGAGCAGGGGCAGGTCGAGGAATAGACGTAATCGAGATGGATCACCCGGCGGCGCGCGTCCCCCGACCGGATCACTTCGAAGGCGGCATCGTAATACTGCCAGCCGCTCAGGCCCGAGCGCAGGCTCTCGACCTCCAGTGGCAGCGCGAAGCGCAGCAGGATGCGCGCGTCCTCGGCCCCGAGATCGGTGCGATAGGCGTCGAGCGCCGCATCCACCGCCTCGAACCCGGCCGCCCCGGCGGCATGGGCATAGAAGCTGCGCATGACACGGCTCATGTTGATGCCCTTCCGGCCCGCCGCGAGGCTGACCGTGCCGGTCACCGAAGCATCGACGCCGCGCGGCCCCGCGCGCGTCGGCACCTGAAGCGGCAGGCGGAAGTTCGAGATGCCGACATGCTGGATCGCGACATGCGCGCCCCGGATCAGGTCCGCGGGGCCGTTCTGAAGGTCGGGCAGCGTCGCGCGGTAGGCCTCGTCGGCCACCAGTGCGGGATAGGCATCGGCGAGGATCGGATAGGCCTCGGGCAGCGGCGCACCCCCGGCATCGGCATAGCGGCGAAGCGTATCGAGCGCATCGCGCACGTCGTCTTCGTCGGGCTGGCGGTCAATATCCGGTGCGTGGACGTTCATGGCCGTCCCTCCCTTCGGTTCGCGCATAGGCCGCATCATGTGGGGATTACGCGGCGGAATCCAAGCCCGATTCGACCGGGAGCGGGCCGAACGCGGCGCCCCGGCCCGGTGGCGCGGTCCCGTTCAGGCCGCGCGCGACGCGGTGCCTTGCCCCAGGTCGCGCACCATGTCGGTCGCCCGGATCGTCACGCCATCGCGGACCTGCGGCGCGGGCGCGATGACCGTCCAGCCCAGCCGCGCGAGGAACGGGCGCGCCATGTCGCTGGCCCGCGCCGTCAGACGGGTGTGACCCGCCGCGCGCGCGCCGTTCTCGAGAACCGCTAGCAGCGCATCGGCGGTGCCCTGCCCCCGTTCATCGGGCGCGACAAAGGCGAGGTCGAGATAGCCGTCACCGCGCAACGTCATGAAGCCCACGGGCACGCCGTCGCGCTCGGCCACGCGGACGGTCTGGTCGGCCAGGCGCTCTGCGAACGCGCCCGCATCGGGCCGGGCGGGCAGCCACGCCGCCCGTGCGGCGTCGTCGTAGCACGGGGCCGCGCCCTCGTGGACGCCGCGCCAGAAGATCTCGATCAGCGCGGGGATGTCCGCAGCCCGACCCTCGCGGATCTCAAGCATGGTCCAGCGCCCCCAGCACGTCGGCCACGAGATCGCCCGCGTCCTCCAGCCCGCAGGACAGCCGGATCAGGCCCGGCGTGATCCCCAGCATCGTCTTCTGGTCATCGGGCAGCCTTTGATGCGTCGTCGTCGCGGGATGGGTCGCGATGGATTTCGCGTCGCCCAGATTGTTCGAGATCAGCACGATCTCCAGCGCGTTCAGCACCCGGAAGGCCGCTTCCTTGCCCCCGGCGACGTCGAAGGACAGGACGGTGCCCCCCTCCTCCATCTGCGCGCGGGCGAGGTCGCATTGCGGATGCGAGGCCAGATGCGGATGGATCACGCGGGCGAGCTTCGGGTGACCCTCCAGCGCCTCTGCCAGCGCCATAGCGGTCGCGGCCTGCGCACGGACGCGCAGGTCCATGTGCTCAAGCCCCTTCAGCATTACCCAGGCGTTGAAGGGCGACATGCTGCCGCCGGTGTGCTTGAGATACGGCTCGGCGGTCTTGCGGACGAACTCGGTCGTCCCGCAGATCACCCCGCCCAAGCAGCGCCCCTGCCCGTCCACATGCTTGGTTGTGGAATAGACGACGACATCCGCGCCCAGCTCGACCGCCCGGCTGAAGGCGGGCGTGGCGAAGACGTTGTCGACGATCACCAGCGCGCCGACGTCATGGGCGAGTGCCGCGACACCGGCGATGTCGACCAC
This sequence comes from Jannaschia halovivens, assembly GCF_046452375.1. Taxonomy (NCBI): domain Bacteria; kingdom Pseudomonadati; phylum Pseudomonadota; class Alphaproteobacteria; order Rhodobacterales; family Roseobacteraceae; genus Jannaschia; species Jannaschia halovivens. The sequence goes on from NZ_JBKFDJ010000001.1 coordinate 1,252,286, forward strand.
TTCCAGCGTCGGGTTCGACACACTCTCGAAGAAGCAGGCCTTCGTGTCGGGCCGAATCGCGGCCTTCCACGCGGCAATGTCGGTGCCGTCGATCAGCGTGACCTCGACGCCGTAGCGGGGCAGCACCTCGTCGAGGATATAGAGACACGATCCGAAGAGCGCGCGGCCCGCCACGACGTGGTCCCCGGCCCGCAGCATCGAGACCAGCGCGCCGTTGACCGCCGCCATGCCGGAGGCGGTGGCGAAGGCGTCCTCGGTCTCCTCGATGGCGGCGATCCGGTCCTCGAACATCGCGACGGTCGGGTTGCCGTAGCGGGCGTAGATGAACTCCTCGCGGGACGCCTCGAGGAACCGCGCCTCGGCGGCTTCCGCGCTGTCGTAGACGAAGCCCTGGGTCAGGAACATCGCCTCGGAGACCTCGCCGTATTGCGAGCGGCGGGTGCCCGCGTGGACGGCCATCGTGCGGGGCGAGAGCGGGCGGTTGGACGTGTCTTTCATGGCGGACCTCCTCGGGGGCCGATGGCGTGTCACCAGAGTATCGAGGGAGGGCCGCAGGCGTGCCCGATGCCTCTTTAGCGGAATTGCGACCGGGTATCGCCGGTCAGAGGGCCGCAAGCTGGATCAAATCCCCTCGGGGATGGCGATAGCGCGCATCCGCCCCCCGGATCAAGTCACAAGCTTGCAACCGGGGCCACGGCCCGCCACCGTCGCCGCATCCCGCACGGAGGCCCCCATGACCGATCCCATCGACCTCTATTTCTGGCCCACGCCCAACGGCTGGAAGGTCTCCATCGTGCTCGAGGAGATGGGCCTGCCCTACAAGACGCGTCTCGTGAACATCGGCGCGGGCGACCAGCACAAGCCCGACTTCCTCGCCATCAGTCCCAACAACCGGATGCCCGCCATCGTCGACCCCGACGGGCCCGACGGCGCGCCCATCGCCATCTTCGAGAGCGGCGCGATTCTGCAATATCTCGCCCGCAAGACCGGCACCTTCTGCGGCCGGACGGAGCGCGAGCGGATCGCGGTCGATCAATGGCTCATGTGGCAGATGGGCGGCCTCGGGCCGATGGCGGGCCAGGCGCATCACTTCCTGAAATACGCGCCCGCGATGGATCCGCCCAACGACCTGCCCTACGCCAAGGACCGCTACCGCGCCGAGACCGGGCGCCTCTATGGCGTGATGGACCGGCAGCTGGCGAAGTCGCGCTATATCGCGGGCGAATTCTACTCGATCGCGGACATGGCGTGCTGGGGCTGGGCCTCGCTCTGGGAGGGGCAGCAGCAGACGCTCGACGACAAGCCCAACCTCGCGCGCTGGCTGGACGAGGTCGGCGCGCGCCCCGGCGTCATCGCGGGCCGCGCGCTCCATGCCGACCGGCGCGCGGCCGACCCGAAGGTCAATGCGCAGGCCAAGGGATTGATGGCGGGCAAGGGCTGACGCACGCATGTCCCGAGCTTCCTCTGGAACAACACCGCGTGCTTCGCGTAGGGTTCGCGGGACACGGCTGGGGAGTCACCGATGAAATCCGAGGGGCTGCAAAAGATCGCCTTCACGGCCCTCGCCGTGCTCGTCGCGCTGGCGGGCTCCGGCATGCTCGATGGCGGGGCCCTCTGATCCATGGCGCGACGGTTCGGCGGTGAATTCAGCCCCCAGGGCAAGACGGAACCGGGCGCACCGCCGCCCGCGCCGTTGAAGCCTCCCATGATGGGCCGCGCGCGCACGTCGATCCTGATGGCGCTGGCCGTCATTCCCGTCATCGCCGCCTTCGTCCAGACCGGGGCCATCCCGCTGGCCGTCAACCTTCTGTCCGGGGCCGCGATCTTCGGCTCGGCGATCTTGACCCGCGAAGGGCTCAAGGCCGAGGCGGCCTGGGCCGCGCGCCGCATCGCCCGTCGCCCCGCCGTGCCGCGCAAGATCTTCGGGGCCGTGCTGATCGGCATCGGCGTCGCGCTCGGGGCCATGACGGGCTTCGGCGGCCTCGTCGCGGGCGTCATCTACGGCATAGTGGCGGCGGCGCTGCACCTGGTGTCCTTCGGCCTCGACCCGATGTCCGACAAGGGGATGGAGGGCGTCGACGCCTTCCAGACCGAGCGCGTCGCCCGCACCATCGAGGAAGCCGAGACCCACCTCGCCGCGATGGAGGATGCCGTGTTGCGCGCCAAGGATCGCGAGGCCGAGGCCCGCGTCGCCTCGGTCGCCGCCAAGGCCCGCGCGATGTTCCGCACCGTCGAGGACGACCCCCGCGACCTGACGGCGGCGCGCAAGTTCCTCGGCGTCTACCTGATGGCCGCGCGCGACGCGACGGCCAAGTTCGCCGACCTCTACGCCCAGACGCGGGATGCCGGCGCCAAGACCGAGTATTTCGCCCTTCTGGACGACCTCGAGCGGGGGATGGACGCCAAGCGCGAGACCCTGCTCGTTACCGACCGCACCGACCTCGACGTCGAGATCGAGGTGCTGCGCGACCGCCTGAAACGCGACGGCCTGCCCGTCCGAGACTAGACCAACCGGAGAGACCGCATGGACACGACCACTCGCCAGAAGGCCGCCGAAGACGCATCCGAGATCGCGGCCGTCACCGCCGTCACCCTGCCCGAGCCGGGCGGCGCGATCGTGCCGCTGGACCAGGCGCCCGCCCCCGTCGCGGCCGATATCCGCAAGCGGATGGACGAGCTCGACATGACCGACACCCAGTCGATCATCGAATTCGGCTCGTCGGCGCAGGCCGAGTTGCAGCAGATCAGCCAAGCCATGCTGCAGGACGTCAAGAACAAGGATGTCGGCCCCGCGGGCGATTCCTTGCGCGGCATCGTCAGCACGATCCGCGGCTTTTCCGTCTCCGAGCTGGACGTCCGCCGCAAGCGGTCGTGGTGGGAGAAGCTTCTCGGCCGCGCCGCGCCCTTCTCCAAGTTCGTCAGCCGGTTCGAGGACGTGCAGGGCCAGATCGACAAGGTGACCGACGACCTCCTCAAGCACGAGCATGTGCTCCTCAAGGACATCAAGTCGCTCGACAAGCTCTACGAGAAGACGCTCGATTTCTACGAGGAGCTGGGCCTCTACATCTCGGCGGGCGAGGCCAAGCTGGCCGAGATCGACGCGACCGTGATCCCCGCCAAGGAGGCCGAGGTCGAGGCCGCGCCCGAGGATCAGAAGATGATCCAGAGCCAGGAGCTTCGCGACCTGCGGGCCGCCCGCGACGATCTCGAGCGCCGGGTTCACGACCTCAAGCTGACGCGGCAGGTGACGATGCAGTCCCTGCCCTCGATCCGGCTGGTGCAGGAGAACGACAAGAGCCTCGTCACCAAGATCAACTCGACCCTCGTGAACACGGTCCCGCTGTGGGAGACGCAACTGGCGCAGGCCGTCACCATCCAGCGCTCGCGCGAGGCCGCCGAGGCCGTGCGTGATGCCAACGACCTGACCAACGAGCTCCTGACCTCGAACGCCAAGAACCTGCGCGAAGCGAACTCCGTCGTCCGCCAGGAGATGGAGCGCGGCGTCTTCGACATCGAGGCCGTCCGCCAGGCCAACGAGGACCTCGTGGCGACCATCAACGAAAGCCTCCAGATCGCCGACGAGGGCAAGGCCCGCCGCGCCGCCGCCGAGGAAGAGCTCGAGAAGATGGAGCGCGAATTGCGCGAGACGCTGGCCTCCGCCTCGGCCCGCCGCGATGGCGTGGGCGACAACACGGGCACGTCGGTTCCCACGGCGTGAGGCACGCCCGGTGGATCATGGCGGCGCTTCTCGGCGCCGCCCTCGCGACCTCGGCCTGCCAGCCGGTCGTGACCCCCGTCGACCCGTCGCCGACCCCGACCGCACGCCCCGCCGTACCCGTCTCCAGCGCCGGCCCCTCTGCCGAAAGCCAGGCTGCCGCCGCCTTCTATCGCCGGATCGAACGGCGCCTCTTGACCGAAGGGCTGCTGCGCCGCGACGGCGGGGGCCCCGACACGGCCTATGGCGCGACCGAGCTGGCGCGCAACTTCGAGCGGATCGCGCTGTTCTCCGAATACACGCAGATCGGCGGGCGCTACGTGGCCCAGCAAAGCCGCGCCCAGCTTCGCCGCTGGGAGGGCCCCGTCCGCCTGCAACTCCATTTCGGCGACAGCTCCGATTCCGCCACCCGCGAGCGCGACCGCCTGCGCGTGCGATCCTACGTCGCCCGCCTGCGCCGCCTGACCGGCCACCCGATCAACGTCGTTAACTCGGGCGGCAACTACCATGTCTTCGTCGTCTCGGTGGACGAACAGCGCGGCCTCGGCCCCGCCATCAGCCAGCTGGAGCCCGGTCTCAGTCGCGGCACCGTGCGCGAGATCACCAATCTCGACCGCAACACCTATTGCGCCGTCTACGCCTCCTCGACCGCCGACCAGCCCAACACCTACGTCTCCGCCATCTCGCTGATCCGGTCCGAGCACCCGGACCTCATGCGCCTGTCCTGCTACCATGAGGAGATCGCGCAGGGCCTGGGCCTCGCCAATGACAGTCCCGCGGCACGGCCCTCGATCTTCAACGACGACGAGGAATTCGCGCTCCTGACGACCCATGACGAAGAGCTTCTGACGATGCTCTACGACCCGCGGCTCTCGATCGGCATGAACGCCGCGCAAGCCCGCCCCATCATCCAGCGCATCGCGTCCGAACTCCGGCCCGCCGGCCCGGTCTGACGCGCTCAAGGGAGGTCCCCATGCCCATCTTCGACTTTCTCTCCGGCCAGTTCATCGACGTCATCGAATGGACCGACGACACCCGCGACACGCTCGTCTACCGGTTCGAGCGCCACGGCCACGAGATCAAGTACGGCGCCAAGCTGACCGTCCGCGAGGGACAGGCCGCCGTCTTCGTCCACGAGGGGCAGCTCGCCGACGTCTTCATGCCCGGTCTCTACATGCTCGAGACCAACAACATGCCGATCATGACGACGCTCCAGCACTGGGATCACGGGTTCAAATCGCCCTTCAAGTCCGAGATCTACTTCGTCTCGACCACGCGGATGACCGATCTCAAGTGGGGCACCAAGAACCCGATCACGCTGCGCGACCCCGAGTTCGGCCCGGTCCGCCTGCGCGCCTTCGGGACGTATTCGATCAAGGTCGGCGATCCCGCGAAGTTCATGACCGAGATCGTCGGTACGGATGGCGAGTTCACCCGCGACGAGATCCAGTTCCAGATCCGCAACATGATCGTGCAGGCCGCCTCCCGCGCGCTCGCCGGAAGTCGCATCCCGGTCCTCGACATGGCCGCGAACACCGACGACCTGGGTCGTATCGTGGCCGAGCAGATCAGCGCGACGATCGCCGAGTACGGTCTCACGGTGCCCGAACTCTATATCGAGAACATCTCGCTGCCGCCCGCCGTCGAGGCGGCACTCGACAAGCGCACGTCGATGGGGGTGCTGGGCGATCTCGACCGTTACCGCGACTTCGCCACCTCCGAGGCGATGCAGACCGCCGCCGCCACGCCGAATTCGGGCATGGGCGCGGGGCTTGGCATGGGGATGGGTATGGGCATGGCGCAGCGGATGGCCAATCCCGGCCCCTGGGGCGCGGCGCCTGCCGCAGCCGCACCGCCGCCGCCCCCGCCGGTCGAGCATGTCTGGCACATCGCCGAGAACGGGGCGACGAAGGGCCCGTTCTCCAAGGCGCGGCTCGGACGGATGGTCGTCGATGGCGAGGTCACGCGCGAGACGCTGGTCTGGACCCAAGGGCAGGACGGCTGGATGACCGCCGAGGACGTGACCGAGCTGGCGCAGCTCTTCACCGTTATGCCCCCGCCCCCGCCCCCCGCGGGCTGAGGACATGCGGGACGCCATCTTTCCCGACGCCCCGGCCAAGGCGACGCGGCGCACCGGCATCCACCCGGCGGTGCACACCGCATGAGCCGGGGCCCGGCCGCCCTCCGCCCCGTGGTGATGGCGCTGCACTGGACGGCGCTGATCGCGATGGTGGCCTGGCTCTTCGGGGCGCTGCCGAGCTGGGCGCTGGCCCTCCACGCGCTCGGCTGGGGCGCGATCACCGCCGTCTTCGGCCTGCGCGGCAGCCCCTCGCCCGCGCTCAAGGGCGCGCTCCGGCGCGCCGCGCATCTCGCCCACGCGGTCCTCCTCGCGCTCTACGGTCTCGCGGCACTTGCGGCCGCGCTCGATCTCGCCGCCGCGCGCGGCCTCGTGCTCGCCACGCTCGCCGCCGCCGCCCTCCACGCCGTATTCAACCTCTGGCGCGCCTCCGTCCTCGGCGACGGCGCGCTCCGCCGCATCACGCCGAAGGTGCTGCATTGACTCGCGCACCCCACCCGTCCTCTGGCCCGAAATACCTTCGGGGGTTCTCCAAGGGGGCGGACGGCCCCCTTGGGCGGGGGAGCGCGAGGGGGCGGGCCCCCTCGCCCCGCTTCACCCGCCGCACCTGGCTGAAGCTGATCCACTGGACGACGGTCCCGTTCTTTGTCTGGTTCCTCCTCGTCACCCCCGCCCATGTCGCATCATGGGGCTGGGCGTGGGTCGAGCTGCACTCGGTCTTCGGCCTGGTCTTCGTCAGCCTCGCCCTGATCTGGACGGCCGATCTCGTGATCCGCGGCCTCGCATCGCGCCCCGGCCCGAAGCTCACCGGCGCCGCCCGCGCCATCCACCGCCCCCTCCATCTCGCGTTGATCTGGGGCCTCTTTGGGGTGGCCTTCACGGGCTTCCTCCTCGGGCTCACGGCCAGCCGGACGCTCTTCGCGGGCACCGTCCTGCCCATCGCGCCGCCCCTCGGCCTGCCCGAGGCCAACCGCTGGGCCGGCACGCTGCACACGGTCGAGTTCTACGCCGTGGCCGCCATCGCCGCGGTCCACGTCGCCTATCACCTCTGGCGCCATATCCGCCTGCGCGACAACGCGCTCAGGATCATGGTCCCCCGCGCCCTACATCGGTTCCTATGAAGATCCCGACCGTTCGCGGCGCCCCGCGCCCGCCTGAAATCCCAAAGACCGAAGAGCATCGCTTCCCCTGCGACAATTGCGGCGGCGACATGCGCTTCGATCCCGGCGGCGACCGGATGATCTGCGACCATTGCGGCAATATCGAAGGCTTGGGCCGGGCCAGCCCCGCCGCCATCCGCGAGATCGACATCCGCGCGGGCCTCGACCGCGGCGGCGCCGAGACCGAGGAGACGCGCGTCCTCTCCTGTCCGAACTGCGGCGCGCAGGTCGAGTTCGACCCCGCCATCCACGCCGCCGAATGCCCGTTCTGCGCCACGCCCGTGGTCACCGATACCGGCACCAACCGGCATATCAAGCCCGCCGCCCTCGTGCCCTTCGGCCTCGACGAAGCCACCGCCCACGCGGCGATGAACGACTGGCTGGGCTCGCTCTGGTTCGCGCCGAACGGCCTTCAGAAATACGCTCGCAAGGGCCGCAAGATGTCGGGCGTCTACGTCCCCTACTGGACCTTCGACGCCCAGACCGACAGCGCCTATGCCGGTCATCGGGGTGACACCTACTACGTACGACAAACCGTCATGCGCGACGGCAAGCCCGTCTCGGTGCAGGTGCCCAAGATCCGCTGGACGCCCAAGCGGGGGCGCGTCCGGCGCTTCTTCGACGACATGACGATCCTTGCCTCGACCTCGCTGCCCAAGCGCCACACCGACGCGCTGGAGCCCTGGGATCTCTCCGCACTCGCGCCCTACGCGCCCCAGTTCCTCGCAGGCTTCCGGGCCGAAGCCTACCGCGTCGAACTCGAGGATGGCCTGACCGAGGCCCGCGCCCGCATGGATGCCGTCATCGCGCGCGACGTGCGGATGGATATCGGCGGCGACCAGCAGCGGATCACCTCGATCGACACGCGCTTGTCCAACGTGACCTTCAAACATGTCCTGCTGCCCGTCTGGGTCGCGGCCTACAAGTATCGCGGCCAGTCCTTCCGCTTCGTGGTCAACGGCCAATCGGGCCGCGTCCAGGGCGAGCGGCCCTATTCCAAGTGGAAGATCGCGCTCGCCGTCATCGCCGCGCTGATCGTCGCGGCCATCGCGCTCTTCATCTATGCGGCGGCCGAGGGCGGCGGCATCTCGACCGGGGGCCTCTCGCTGCCATCGGGTGGCGGCGCGGGCTGGCTGTCGGAGTGACCGGCAATCCGGTTGGCCCCGGCGCGCGGGGGGCCTAGGGTCCGCGCGGATGACACGGACGGGAGGCCGAGGGATGATCCTCTGCGCGGGCGAGGCCCTGATCGACATGCTGCCGCGCGAGACGGCGGACGGGCCGGGCTTCTACCCGGCCACCGGCGGCGCGGTGTTCAACACGGCCATCGCCCTCGGGCGGCTCGGCGCGCCCGTGGGCCTGCATACCGGGCTCTCGACCGATCTCTTCGGGGCGCGGCTGGGCGAGGCACTCGCGGCCTCGGGCGTCACCGACCGCACGGCGCGGTCGGATCGGCCCACCACGCTGGCCTTCGTGACCCTGACCGACGGACAGGCGCAATACGCCTTCTACGACGAGGGGACGGCGGGGCGGATGCTCTCGCCCGTGGACGCGCCCGACATGCGTGGCGTCACGGCGCTCTTCGTCGGCGGCATCAGTCTCGCGGTCGAGCCGTCGGCTCAGGCCTACGAGGGGCTCGCCCTCGGGCACCAGAACCTGCCCCTGATGATCGACCCGAACATCCGCCCCGACTTCATCGCCAACCCCGTTACCTACCGCGCGCGGCTCGACCGACTGCTTGGCGCCGCCGACATCGTCAAGCTCTCGGACGAGGACATGGCCTGGCTCGGAACCGATCCGGGCGAGGTCTTGGCCCGTGGCGCGCGCGTCGTCCTGCTGACCGAAGGGGCGAAGGGCGCGACCGCGATCACTGCGGAAGGCGAGATCCACGTCTCCGCCATCCGGGCCGAGGTCGTCGACACCGTCGGCGCGGGCGACACGTTCAACGCGGGCGTCCTCGCCGGGCTGCACCGCGCGGGCGCCTTGGCCAAGTCGACCCCCGACGCGGACGCCTTGCGCGCCGCGCTGGAGCTGGGCGTCGCCGCCGCCGCGATCACCGTCGCGCGGGCCGGGGCGAACCCGCCCTGGGCCGAGGAACTGGACCTCGCCGATGCCGAGAGCTGAGGTCTGGCGATGAAGGCCCCCGCATGAAAGCTCTCGTCCAGCGCGTCACCGAGGCACGGGTCGAAATCGACGGCGCCGTCTCCGGGCGCTGCGGCCCCGGTCTCATGATCCTCGTGTGCGCCATGCAGGGCGACGCCGAGGCCAATGCCGATGCGCTCGCCGGCCGCATCGCCAAGCTGCGGATCTTCCGCGACGATGACGGGCGCATGAACCGCTCGCTCCTCGACACCGGCGGCGGCGCGCTCGTGGTCAGCCAGTTCACGCTCTCCGCCGACACGTCGCGCGGCAACCGCCCCGGCTTCTCCGCGGCCGCCCCGCCCGATTTGGGCGAACATCTCTACGAGCATTTCGTCACGGCCCTGCGGGCCGAGGGCGTCACGGTCGAGACCGGCCGCTTCGGCGCCGACATGGCGGTGCACCTGGTCAATGATGGCCCGGTGACGATTCCGATCGAGCGTTAAGGCGCGGGTCCGATCCCGCGCTGGGGCAGGCGCCGGGGCGCATCACTCGGCGGCCGCGGCCCCCGTCTCCAGCATCTCGAACGCCTCCGCGAAGAACCGCTCCGAGCCGAAATTCCCCGATTTCAGAGCCAGCGCCGTGTCGTCATCCGTAAAGCACCACGGCACGCCGGGCGCGATCTCGGGGCCGATCCGCAGGCTTTCGACCGCCAGGGCGCGCGTCACGGCGCCCGAGGTCTCGCCGCCCGCGACGACGATCCGGCCCACGCCCATCTCGCGGGCGTCGCGGGCCAATTGCGCCAGCGCATCCTCGACCAGCGTGCCCGCGCGGACCACGCCCAGCGCCTCCTGCGCGGCGGCCACGGCCTTCGGCTCGGCGGTGGCGAACAGGATCTTCGGTGCATCGACGGCCTGCGTCGCCAACCACGCGCGCGCCGCCTCGAGCCCGCCCTTCGCCAGCTCCATCGGGTCCAGCCGGTAGCCCGCCGCGCCCGCGTCGATATAGGCCCCCACCTGCGCGCGGGTCATCGCCGAGCAGGAGCCCGACAGCACCACCTGTCCGCCCCCGGCCTTCGGCAGGTCGGCGGGCGACGCCAGCCCCGCGCCCGCGTCGCGCCAGAGCGCTGGCAGCGGTTGCGCGATGGCCGAGCCACCGCAGATCAGGTCCGCGCCCTGCACCGCCTCGGCGATCACGGCGAGGTCGTCGCCTTCGACCGCGTCCACCACCACGTGCCCGCGCAGGTCGTCCAGCGCCGCGCGCACCGCCGCCGCCCCCGCCCGCACGGTCGGAAAGGCGATCAGCCCGGTCTCGCGCGCGACCTGTGGGGCCAGCAGCCGCTCGAGCGACGAATCCTTCATCGGGGTCAGCGGGTGATCCTTCATCGGGCTTTCGTGCAGCGGAAGCTCGCCCACGTAGAGATGCCCCATGAACACGCGCCGCCCGTTCTCGGGGAAGGCCGGACAGTGGATCGCCCGGTCGAGCCCCAGATCCGACATCAGCGCCTCGGCCACCGGGCCGATATTGCCGCGCGGCGTCGAGTCGAAGGTCGAGCAATATTTCCAGAAGATCCGCTCGGCCCCCTGCGCGCGCAGCCAGCGGAGCGCCGCCCGCGCCTCGGCCACGGCATCCTCGGGCGGGACGGTCCGGATCTTCAGCGCGATGACCTCGAAGGCCGTCGCCTCGGTCGGGCCCTCGGGCACGCCGATCCGAAGGGTGACGGCCACGCCCGCGCGCGACAACATCGCGGCGAGGTCGGTCGCCCCGGTGAAATCGTCTGCGATCGCTCCAAAAAACGTGGATGACATGGCGGACCTCCCGGGGTCCGATCCTGACGGGCGCGCCAAGCCATTGAAAGCGCGCGCCCCTCCGGCGGCGCCCTTTCCGGCCAGATGGTGCAGGAAGGTCGCGGATGGACGGCGCGAAGGCGCGGGCGTAGCGTCGCGCAGACCCTTTGCGAACGGTGATCCCATGCCCGACACGACCCTGCCGAACTCTTGGGACGCGCGCGCCCGCGCCCACAGCTTCTTCGGCTTCACCGACCTGCCCTCGATCGAGGCGCGTGGCACCGTCGTCGTCACCCATGGCGAAGGCCCCTACGTCATCGACACCGAGGGGCGGCGCTATCTCGACGCCAATTCCGGGCTCTGGAACATGATCGCGGGCTTCGACGACCTCGACCTCATCCGCGCCGCGCAGGACCAATACGCGAAGTTTCCCGGCTACCACGCGTTCTTCGGCCGCATGGCCGACACCACGGTCGAGCTGTCGGAAAAGCTCGCGGCGGTCGCGCCGTTCGACGGGGCGAAGACCTTCTACACGAACTCGGGATCCGAGGCGAACGACACCATGGTCAAGATGCTGTGGTTCCTCCACGGCGCCGAGGGCCGCCCCCAGCGCCGCAAGATCCTGACCCGCTTGAATGCCTATCACGGCGTCACCGCCGTTTCGGCGTCGATGACGGGCAAGCCCTATAACTCGGTCTTCGGCCTCCCGCTGCCCGGCTTCGTCCACCTGACCTGCCCGCATTACTGGCGCGAGGGGGGCGAGGGCGAGAGCGAGGCTCAGTTCACCGCCCGCCTCGCCGCGGAGCTGGAGGAGGTGATCGCCCGCGAAGGCGCCGACACCATCGCCGGGTTCTTCGCCGAGCCGGTGCAGGGCGCGGGCGGCGTCATCCCGCCCTCCGAGGGCTATTTCGACGCGATCCTTCCCATCCTGCGCGCCCACGACATCCCCGTCATCGCCGACGAGGTCATCACCGGCTTCGGGCGGACTGGCGAGATGTGGGGCTGCCAGACCTACGGCTTCACGCCCGATGCCATCATCGCGTCCAAGGCCCTGACGGCGGGCTATTTTCCCATGGGCGCCGTCATCCTCGGCCCCGAGCTGGGCGACCGGTTGCAACGCGCCACCGACGCCATCGAGGAGTTCCCCCACGGCTTCACCGCCTCGGGCCATCCGGTCGGCTGCGCCGTCGCCCTGAAGGCGATCGAGCTGGTCGAGGGCGGGCTTCTCGACAACGTCCGACGACTGACCCCCGCCTTCGAGGCGGGTCTCGCCCGGCTGGCCGAGCACGAGCATATCGGCGAATGGCGGGGCAAGGGCCTGATGGGCGCGCTGGAGGCGGTCAAGGACAAAGCCACGAAGACGCCCTGGGACGGCGATCTCTCGGTGTCCGAGCGCATCGCCAACACCTGCACCGATCACGGCCTAATCTGCCGTCCGCTGGGCCAGAGCATCGTCCTCTGCCCGCCCTTCATCACCACCGACGACCAGATGGACGAGATGTTCGACAAGCTGGGCTCGGCCCTCGACGAGGTCTTCGCAGGGCTGAGCTAGGGCGCGCTCTTCGCCTGTTTGGCCCGGATGTAGCGCAGCTTGCGGCGCAACTCCGGGCTCTCCAGCCGCGCAAACGCGCCGCCCGAGAAGACTGGCCAATCCAGCGCCAGGCCCCGGCGGACCAGCTCGCCCGCGATGTCCTCGTCGTCGTCGCGGTAGCACCGCGCGACGTAGCGGGCATAGGTCGTCTCGCCCGTCAGGACGGCGGTGATCACCCGCCCCTTGCAGATGTCAATCATGGCCAATTTCGCCTCCTGCCCCCAGGGCTCGTCAAGCTCGGGCGCGTCAATGCCCCAGAGCCGCAACCGCACCCGCCCCATGATGATGGTGTCGCCATCGATGACACGTACCCGCCCCCGCAACTCCCGTCCGGCGATGGGATGGGGCAGCGGATGGGGCCGCGGCCCCGCATCGGGGGACGGGACTGGCCGGGTGCCGCGTCGCGTCCGATGTGGAAAGTCGCGCGGCTCGCGCCAGATGGCCGGGTCGTCGCGGACGGGCGGGCGCTTCGGGAACCGGCCGGGCCGGGCCGCGCGCCGGCCGGGCGACCGCATCGACGCCCCCGCGACCTTCGCCACGAGCAGGATGATGCCGCCCAAGGCGAAGAACAGGATGACCGCAGAGGCGCCGTCGCCGTCCATCGCGCGCCCGGGATCAGTCGGCCAGCTTGTTCAGCCGCGCCACGAGGCTCGAAGTGTCCCAGCGGCCGCCGCCCATCGCCTGCACGTCCTTGTAATACTGGTCGATCAGCGCCGTGCCCGGCAGGGTCGCGCCGATATTCTCGGCCTCCGACAAGCAGATCCCAAGGTCCTTGCGCATCCAGTCCACCGCAAACCCGTGCTCGAATTCGCCGTCGAGCATGGTCTCGTGTCGGTTCACCATCTGCCACGATCCGGCGGCGCCGCCCTGGATCACGTCGATCACCGCGCGTCCGTCGAGCCCCGCCTTCTGGGCGAATGAGATCCCTTCCGAGAGACCCTGCAGGAGTCCCGCGATGCAGATCTGGTTCACCATCTTCGTCAGCTGGCCCGCGCCCACATCGCCCATGCGGCGCGACTGCTTGGCATAGGCCGCCATCACCGGTTCGGCGCGGTCGTAATCGGCCTCGGCCCCGCCGCACATGATGACGAGCTGGCCGTTCTCGGCCCCCGCCTGCCCGCCCGAAACCGGTGCGTCGACATAGGCGATCCCGGCCGCCGCCGCCGCCTCGGCCAATTCGCGCGTGACCTCGGCCGAGACGGTCGTGTGATCCACGAAGACCGTGCCCTCGTCCATGCCCGCGAAAGCCCCATCCTCGCCCAGGCAGACCGAGCGGAGGTCGTCGTCGTTCCCGACGCAGGCCATGACCATCTCCGCGCCTTCGGCCGCCGCGCGCGGCGTCTCGCCGTGGCCGCCACCATGCTCGGACGCCCAGGCCTCGGCCTTGGCGCCAGTCCGGTTGTAGACCGTGACGTCGTGCCCCGCGCGGGCCAGGTGCCCGGCCATCGGCCCGCCCATCACGCCCAGTCCCAGAAATGCCAGCTTCGCCATGGGGCCACCCTTTCATCCGGTTGTAGGCGGGGTTAGACCGCCCGTGGGTCAAGGGGTCAACAGGGGTCTGGATGGAACGCGCCTTTCGATGGACGGTCCGCATCGTGGCAGCGGTGCTGCTGGTGGCGGGCCTCTCGGTCGTCGCGGTCCTCTGGCTCGCGTCGCGCAGCCTGCCCGATTACGACCGCACCGAGACGGTCCGCGGGATCGACGCCCCGGTCGAGATCGTGCGCAACACCCACAACGTGCCCCACATCTTCGGCACGGGCGACGCGGACGTGTTCTTCGGCCTCGGCTATGCCCATGCGCAGGATCGCCTCTGGCAGATGACGCTACTGCGGCGCACCGCGCAGGGACGCCTCTCGGAGGTGTTCGGCAACCGCACGCTGCGCACCGACGAGCTGATGCGCCGCCTCGGAATCTACCGCGCCGCCACCGCCAGCGTCGCGGCCCAGGACCCCGAGACGATGGCGATGCTGCGCGCCTATGCCGCCGGGGTAAATGCCCGCATCTCCGTCGTGAACCGCGACGCCTCGGGGCGGGGCGCGCCCGAGTTCTTCCTCTTTGAGCCGCAGATCGCCCCGTGGCAGCCCGCCGACAGCATCGCCATCGTCAAGCTGATGGCGCTGCAGCTTTCGGGCCACCTGACCGAGGAGGTGCGGCGCGCCCGCGCCTCGCTGATCCTGCCCGACGAGCGTCTCGCCGATCTGCATCCGGACATCCCCGGCAGCGGGACGGTCGTCCTCGCGGGGATGCGCAACCTCTTCCCGACGCTCGCGCCGACGCAATTCGCCGCCGCCGCGACGCCCGATCTCTGGCCCGTCGCACCCAGCGGGCTGGCGGGCGCGTCCAATGCCTTCGCGATCGCCCCCGACCGCGCGGCCGCGGGCGCCGCACTCCTGGCCAACGACCCGCACTTAGGTCTGTCGGCGCCGACGCTTTGGTATCTCGCGCGGCTGGAGCTCGAGACCGGCGGCGTCATTGGCGGCACCATCCCTGGCATGCCCATCGTCCTCGTGGGGCGGTCGGAGCGGATCGGCTGGGGCCTCACCTCGACCTATATCGACGACCAGGACGTGATGATCGAGCGGCTGAACCCCGACGACCCGACCCAATACGAGACCCCCGACGGCTGGGCCGCGTTCGAGACCGAGCGCTCCATCGTCTCGATCAAGGACGCGAGCCCCGTCACCCTGACCCTGCGCCGCACCGAGAACGGCCCCGTCCTGACGGCGGGCCAGTTCGACCTCGGGACGATCACGCCGCGCGGTCATGTCGCCGCCCTCGCCTGGACGGGCCTCTCGCCCGAGGACACCTCGATGCGTTCGGGCTTCGAGATCATGCGCGCCGAGACGCTCGACGACGCGCTCGACGCCGCCCGGCACTTCATCGCCCCCGCCCAGAACCTGATGCTGACCGACGGCACCCGCACCGCGATGACGATCATGGGACGCCAGCCCGATCGCGACGCACGCCACCAGTCGCAGGGCCGCATCCCCGCGCCCGGCTGGCTGGGGGCGAACCGCTGGGCCGGCCTGAAGCCCGCAGACGCTAATCCCGTCTGGGAGACGCCCGAGAGCGGTCTTCTGGGCAACACCAACAACAAGATCGTCGACCGCCCCTTCCCCGACCATGTCAGCCACTACTGGGGCGACAGCCAGCGGGTGCAGCGGATGTCCCGCCTCCTGCAGGCCCGCGAGGTGCATACCCGCGAGAGCCTGATCGAGGCGCAGCTCGATTCCGTTTCGATCACGGCCCGCGCGCTCTTGCCGCTGGTCGGACGCGACCTGTGGTTCACCGGCGAATCCGCGCCCGGCGGCACCCCCGAGCGTCGCCGCCAGACCGCGTTGCAGCTTCTCGCCGCGTGGAACGGCGAGATGTCCGAGCACCTGCCCGAGCCCCTGATCTACGCCGCCTGGATGCGCGCGCTGCAGGACCGGCTGATCCGCGACGAACTCGGCCCGCTCGCCAACGAATACGGACGCGTCCAGCCCCTCTTCATCGAGCGGGTGTTCCGCGATATCGGCGGCGCCGGAACCTGGTGCGATATCATCCAGTCCACCGCCGTCGAGACCTGCACCATGGTCGCACGGCTGGCGCTGGACGACGCGCTGCAATGGCTCGACGACCGCTACGGTGCCCGCGTCGAGACCTGGCGCTGGGGCGACGCGCACGAGGCGCGGCACGATCACCCCGTGCTGGGCGATATCCCCCTGCTGGGCGCGATCGTCAACATCCGGCAAAGCACCTCGGGCGGCGACCACACGCTTCAACGGGGCCGCACCTCGGGTGAGGATCCCGATCCCTTCACCAACGTCCATGCCGCCACCTATCGCGGCGTTTACGACTTCGCCGACCCCGAAAGCAGCGTCTTCATCACCTCGACGGGGCAATCCGGCCACCCGCTCTCGCGGCATTACGACGACCTGGGCGAGCTTTGGCGGCGCGGCGAATACATCCCCATGACCCTCGATCCCGACCTCGCGCGGGCCGGGGCCGTGGGCGTCACCACCCTGCGCCCCGCGCCCTAGGCTACGGACCTAGCCCACGCCGTCCGCGCCAAGCGCCTTGCCCAGCCGCGGCAGGCGCGCGCGCTTGAGAAGCGGCCGGAGCGGCATCGCCTCGCCCGACAGGCGCGCGGCTTCGGCCCGGACCGCCTCGACCGCCGCGCCGACGAGGTCCCCGTCGCGCAGCCACAGGTCCATCAGGAATGCGTCGGGCGGCTGCAGCGCGATCCCCTCGGCCGAAACATCTCGCCGTGGAAAGTCCCTGAGGTTCAGCGTCACCAGCACATCCGCCCCCGCATCCGACGCCGCCGCCAGCACGTGGACGTCGTTCGGATCGGGGAGCCACAGCCGCGCCTCGGTCGCCGCCCCCGGCCGCACCTCGGCCCCCGGAAAGGCCGCCCGGAGGGTCGCGATCTCACTCCGCGCGATGGCCTCGCCATCGGGCAGCTTCCGCGCCGCACGCGCCCATTCCTCCAGCACGCGCGGCGACCAGAGCGGCTGGTAGAGCCCCGCCCGCGCTACCCCGACCAGGATCTCGCGCAGGACCGTCGGGTAGAGCACGCAGGCGTCGAGAAAGACCTTCACGCAGTCCTCAATCCAGCATCCGAAAGGTCAGCGCCTTGAGATAGCCGCTCTCGGCCAGCTGCGGATGGACCGGGTGATCCGGCCCCGCGAAGCCCGTGTGGATCAGCTGCGCCATGCGCCCGGCCCGCCCGATCCCCCGGATCGAGGCCGCGCGGAACTTCGACAGCTCGGCGGCATGGCTGCACGAGCAGACCGTGAGATAGCCGCCCGGCGCGACCAATGGCGCGGCCAACCGCGCGACCCGCTCATAGGCGCGCAGGCCCGCCGTCAACGCGGGCTTGGCGGGCGCGAAGGCGGGCGGGTCGGCCACGACGATCCCGAACCGCGCGCCCTCGGTCGCGAGCGCGGCCATGACGTCGAACGCATCGCCCCGGCGGGTCGCGAACCGGTCCGACGCCCCCATCGCCCCAGCCCCCTGCTCGGCCAAGGTCAGCGCGGGGGCCGATCCGTCGACCGCCAGTGCCGACGCGGCCCCGCCCGCCAGCGCCGCCAGCCCGAAGCCGCCGACATGGGCGAAGACATCCAGCACCGATGCGCCCCGCGCCAGACCGGCCACCAGCGCGTGGTTCGGCCGCTGATCGTAGAACAGCCCCGTCTTCTGACCGCCGGCTAGATCCGCCAGGTAGATCGCGCCGTTCATCGGCACCTCGACCGGCGCGTCCAGCCCGCCCCGGAGCCAGCGCGTCTCGCCCTCGAGTCCCTCGGCCGTCCGCGCCCGCCCGCTTGCGTTCAACAGGATATGGGCCATCCCCATCCCGGCGAGCGCGTCGGCGAATGCCTCGATCCGCGCATCGGCCCAGGCCGCGTTGGGCTGGATGACGCAGGCCGCGCCGAAGCGGTCGATCACCACGCCAGGCAGGCCGTCCGCCTCGGCATGGACCAGCCGGTAGAACGGGGCGTCATAGGCGCGCGCCCGGTGGGCCAGCGCGCGTGCCAGCCGCGCGGCGATCCAGGCGCCGTCGATCTCGGCGGCGGGATCGGGATCGAGCATCCGGGCCCCGATCCGCGAGGCGGGTGTCACCGCGACCGAACCCAGCGGCAGCCGCTCGGCATCCTCGAGCACGGCGATCGTGCCGGGGGCCAGCCCCCGCGTGCGGCGGTCGAGCACGAGGTCGTCGGTGAAGACCCACGGATGCCCGTGGCGGATGCGGCGGGCATCGGCGCGGGGCTTCAGGCGGATCACGGGGCGCGGGGTGTCTGTCATGCCCCGCCTCTAGGCCGCGCGGCACGTCCGCGCAATCGGCCCGGACATGGAAACGGCCCCGCGTGGGGGCCGTCCGGGGTCGTCGGTGGGGCACGGCTCAGGCGGCGCGGGCGGTTCCGGTCAGGGCGGCGGCGGTGCCGCGCAGCCGCGCGACGAGCCGCGCGAGGCCGTGGCGGACATATTCGGCGCGCAGGGCGCGGGCGCGGGTTTCGACGGTGATCAGGTCATGGGTCATGTTCGTCTCCGGACGATAAGTCTTCGGGCGACCGGACAGGTCAGCCCCGTTGACCCATGACCTATGCCCCGCCCCGCCCGATGACCAATGCCGGGGCCGCAAGGCCCCGTTGCGTCCCGCGAAAGGCTCCGTCGCGTCAGCCGTCGATGGCGGCGATATCGGCGGCGACCGCCCGCGCGCCCTGCAGGATCCATCCATGCTCGGACGCCACCACGAAGAACGTGAACCCGTGCCGCGACCAGTCTGCGGCCGTCGCCGCGTTCGGCACCCAGGTCGCGTAGGTCTTGCCCGCGTCCCGGCAGGCCGCGCCGACCCGCGCCATCGCGGCGGGCAGGTCGGGGTTGTCGAGCCCGCGATGCCCGTAGCCCACCGAGAGGTCCGCCGGCCCGATAAAGAGCCCGTCGATCCCGTCCAGCGCCGCGATCGCCTCGCAGGCCTCGACGCCCTCCGGCTCCTCGATCTGGACCAGCACGACGGTTTCGGCGGCCGAGCGGTCGAGGAGGTCGGGCATGGTCTCGGCGGTGTAGTTGGCCCAGCGGGTCGAGCCCGCGAAGCCTCGCCCGCCATGGCCGAACCGGGCGGCGGCGGCAATCTCGCGTGCCTTTTGCGCGCTGTCGACATGGGGCACGACGATGCCTGTCGCCCCCATGTCCATCACGTCGAGGATACGCGCGGGCGTGCCATCGAGGATGCGGACCAGAACCGGAAAGTCCCGCGCCCGCGCCACGGCGAGACAGGCGTCGAGGGCCGCGCGGTCGAAGGGCGAATGCTCGGCGTCGATGCAGACGAAGTCGAGCCCGGACATCATCAGGATCTCCAGCGCGACATGGCTGGGCGTCTTCATGAAAGTGCCCGCCAGCCGGTCGCCCGCCCGCATCCGTGCCAACAGGCCCGTGGCCTTGCTCGTCTGGCTCATGTCGGTCCCTCCCATCGCTCCGTCGCCGCCAGCTTGCAGCCCCGCGCCCGCGACACAACCCCGCCCGGGGCTCGGCGGTGCGGCCGGGCCGATGACAGGTCGGGCGAACGGGTCCTTCCGCGCATCGCGCGGCCCGGCGACCGGAGTTGCGCGTGCCGGTCCGCGCGACACGCCGCATGGCAGCGCGCGGAAGCGCCCCGCCCGCCACACCACCCTCCCATTTTCGCGCCGCACCCGTCATCGCACGTGGCATCCAGAACAGCGCCAGGTTGCGGTCGGACGTCATCGCTCGGCTGGCCCGATCCGCGCGCGACGCGGATGTTACCGGTGCCAACGTCTTCCGGCGCGCCCTGACGCCAACATCACGGCTCGGGCATCGCCGGGGTCGGGGGCGGCGCGGCGAGGTCGGGCGCGGGCGGCGCGGGCTCGGCCCGCTGGCCCGGCAAGTCGCCCAGCTTGACCGCCCGCGCGCCGTTGAGCTGGCCCAGCCGCGCTGGCAGCGCCATGCCGAGCCCGGTGCGGTGCCGACCGGGGATCGACACACCCGACGCGCCCCCGTGCAAGGTCAGTTCCGACAACGACGTCGGCGGCAGCGGCAGCACGTCGCCTACCTCGAGCGCCGTCAGTGTCGCCAGCGAGATCCGCAGCGGCGGCAGCACCGCCTCGAGACGCACGGGCGCCGCGCGCACGACCTCGGACAGGTCCGCGGCCCAGTCCCGCTCAGCCGGGAGCGTCTCGCCCACGGCGGCGGGCGCTTCGGGCAGCGGCAACATCAGGACGATCCGCGCCGACCTCTGGCCCCCGCCCAGCGTCAGGCCGACCTCGAGCCGCAGCATCCGCGGGGCCGTCAACAGCATCGGCAGCGGGTCGGGTCCCGCGACGAAGCTGTCGGTCCGCAGCTTTCCCGGTCGCGGATCCTCGGAATCAGCGGGCAGGATGCGGTCGACCTGGCCCAGCACCGCGCGCGTGAAGGGTTGCGCCAGCGCGGCGTCGATCCGGGTCGGGCGGCGCGGCTCGCGGCCGGGGCCGTCGACGCGCCCGAGCGTCTGCACCTCGATCAGCGCGTCGACCATCTTCGGCTCAAGCACCACGACGCCGGTGACGCGCGACAGGACCTCGGCCTCGGGCGGGGCGTGGGGGTCGAGCCCCGGCGGGTCGATCAGAAAGCACAGCGATTGGGCATGCAGCCCCTCGAGCGCGGCCTCGCCCTCGGCCACGACGGCCTTGCGTTCGGTGATGTCGATATCGAGTGCCGATGTCGCCTCGCCCACCCGGCGGAGCGCGGTGACCAGCGCCCGCAGCGGCCCCGCCGCGACCGCGCCGCCCGGAGCGGCGGCTTCGGGGCGACGGCCGACCATGCGGCTGAGGATGGAAGGGGCGGGGTCGGTGGTCATGGGGTCCCAGGGCGGAATCGGTCGGCTCCTTCCTCGC
This sequence comes from Jannaschia halovivens, assembly GCF_046452375.1. Classification (NCBI taxonomy): domain Bacteria; kingdom Pseudomonadati; phylum Pseudomonadota; class Alphaproteobacteria; order Rhodobacterales; family Roseobacteraceae; genus Jannaschia; species Jannaschia halovivens. Next base: position 1,273,061 of record NZ_JBKFDJ010000001.1, read on the forward strand.
GCCAAAGGGTTAACAAACCGTCTTGTCGGGGCGGATCACTCGGCGGCGCGGGGCATCGCGGGGGCGGCGGGCAGGCGCACCCGGAAGGCCGCCCCGCCCCGGCCCGGCACGTAGTCGATCGCACCACCGAGCCGCGCCACAACCTCGCGGCAGATGGCGAGGCCCAGCCCCGCGCTGCCCGCCGCGGCCTGGTCCGAGAGGCGGGTGAACTTCTCGAAGATCAGCGCGCGGTCCGAGGCCGCGATGCCGCTGCCGTTGTCGACGAACATCACCTCGACCGCGCCCGCCGCCCGCGTCACCGTGATCCGAAGCTCGGGCCGCGCGGCGTCGCAGTATTTCGCGGCGTTGGTGATGATGTTGATGAAGACCTGCGCCAGCCGGTCGGGATCGGTCAGGAGCGGCATCCGCTCGGCGGCGCGGTCGCGGTGGATCTCGATCGGGCGCGGCCCGGTGCCCGCGGTGGTCACCGCCCGATCGATCACGTCGCCGAGGTCCACCGGCTCGGGCTTCAGCTCGACCTGCCCGCTTTCCAGCACCGACAGGTCCAGAAGGTCGTCCAAGAGCCGCGTCAGGCGACGGCTTTCCTCGAGGATGATGCCCGCGTAGCGGCCCCGCTCGGCGTCCGGCACGTCCGGGTCGCGCAGGATCTCCGAGAAGGCCCGGATCGAGGTCATCGGCGTCCGCAGCTCGTGGCTCACCTGGCTGAGGAAGGCGTCCTTCTGCACCCCCAGCGCGGTCAGCTTGTCATTGGCCTCGCGCAGTTCGCGCGCGGTGCGGGTCAGCTCGGTCTGCTGCGCCTCGAGACGGGCGGAGTATTCCATGATCTGCGCCGTCTCGTCGGCCACGGCCATCAGGTCTTGCACCGACATCGACGCGTCCCCCGCGATGCCCGAGACCATGGCGTGCGCCGTCGCCGCCCCGACCGACCCCGAGAGCCGTCGCTCCAGCCGCTCCAAAAGCTCGGGCGTCGTTTCGGGAAGCTCTCCGGGGCGGCCCTGCGCGCGGGCCTCCTCGGCGAAGACGGCTTGCGTCTCGGGCGCGCCGAGGATGCGCTGCGCCATGATAAGAAGCTCCTCCGCCCCCGCCGTGCCGCCCCGCCGGCCCTTGGGCGCGACGGTCCGGTCGAACACGCCCACGAAGCGCGGCGCCTGGAGCTGCTCCATCGCCGTCGGCGTCGTCACCAGCGAGACCGCGCAGAAGGCAAGGATATTGGCGCTCCAGGACAGGAGAAGCGCCGAGAGATACGGATCGCCCGTCATCGCCAGGAGGGCGTCCGGCGCCAGCGCGCCGCCACCCATCGGCCCGATCAGCACCGGCAGCAGCATCACCCAGGCCCAGACCGCGAAGCCCGCCAGGACCCCCGCCACCGCCCCCGACCGCGTGGCCCCTGTCCAGAACAACCCGAAGAGCAGCGCGGGCAGGATCTGCGCCACCCCGAGAAACGAGATCAGCCCGATCGACGCCAGCGCCGCCGTGCCCCCGGTGACGCGCCAATAGGCGTAGCCCATCGCGATCACGGCGATGATCGACACGCGCCGCGTCAGCAGGACGACGTGACGCACGTCGCCCGAGATCGAGGCGCGGCCCTTGCCCTGCAGCGTCAGCCAGAGCGGCATCACGAGGTGGTTCGACAGCATCGTCGCCAGCGCGACTGACGCCACGATCACCATCGACGTCGCCGAGGAGAAGCCGCCGAGGAAGGCGAGCATCGCCAGCCCGTCGCGCCCTTCGGCCAGCGGCAGCGTCAGCACAAAGAGGTCGGGGTTCGCGCCCTCGGGCATCCGCGCGAGGCCGGTGACGGCGATCGGCACGACGAAGATGCACATTGCCAGAAGGTAGAGCGGAAAGGCCCATGACGCGGTCGCGAGGTGCCGCTCGTCCGAGTTCTCGACCACCATCACCTGGAACATGCGCGGCAGGCAGATCACGGCCGCCCCCGACACGAGGATCAGCGCCGTCCACCGCCCCGGCGCCGAGGTCCAGTCCGAGACCGGCGAGGCGGCGATGGCCGGACCGATGGCGCCAGGTCCGTCGTTCAGGCTCCAAACCACGAAGATGCCGACGGCCAGAAGCGCGGCCAGCTTGACGATGGCCTCGACCGCGATGGCGCTGACGATGCCGTCATGGCGCTCGCCGATATCGAGCTTGCGCGTCCCGAAGAGGATCGTGAAGAGCGCCAGCCCTGCCGCCGACCAGAAGGCGAGACCCGTCAGCTCGGCGGCATCGGTGCCGGGTGCGGCGAAGACCCCGAAGGACAGCGTCACCGATTGCAGCTGGAGCGCGATATAGGGGGTCGAGCCGACCACCGCGAGGACGGTGACCAGCACCGCCAGCAGGTTCGACTTGCCGTAGCGCGACGACAGGATGTCGGCGACCGAGGTGATCCGCTCGGCCCGGCCGACGCGCACCAGCTTGCGCAGGACCCACCACCAGCCGACGAAGACCAGCGTCGGGCCCAGGTAGATCGTCATGAATTCGAGACCCGAGCGCGCCGCGTAGCCGACCGCGCCGTAGAAGGTCCACGCCGTGCAGTAGATCGACAGCGACAGCGTGTAGACGATCGGCCCGCGCAGCACTCGCGCCCGGCCCCGGCCCGCCTGCCGCTCGGCCACGGCGGCGATCGCAAAGAGGATCGCGGCATAGCCGAGGCTGACCGCGATCACGAGGTTGAGCGAGAGGTTCACGCCCCCCCGCGCGCCGTCACCCGCCCGCCTCCGTGTCGGCCCCGTCGGCGACGTGGCGGCGTCCGATCCAGACGCCCAGGCCGATCAGCAGGAGCCACGCCGCGAAGAGGTATCCCAGCCAGCCCGCCGAGGCCCCGTCCGCCGCCACCCGGCCCGAGAGGACGAGATCCGGCGCGAAGAACAGTACGATCCCGAGAAACGGCAGCAGCCGCGCCGCGTCCGCCGTCCGCGCCCGCCGCCTTGCACGCCGCTGCGCGGCACTCGCCGCCGGGGTCATCCCGTCGGGGGTAGGCCGCATCGCGTCGCGCAGCCCGTTCACGCGGCGGCCCCGGCGAGACTGCGGATCGCGGCCAGCAGGTCCTGGTTCGAGAAGGGCTTGGTCATGAAGCGGCTGACGCCCAGCGCCTCGGCCCGCTCGCGGTCCTTCACCTGGCCCTTGGCGGTCAGCATCAGCACCGGCAGCGCGGGGTCGATGCCCGCGCGCCCGCCCGCCCGGATCGCGGCCAGCACGTCGAAGCCCGACTGCCCCGGCAGCATCACGTCGAGCACCACGACGTCCCAGGGCGCGCGCGCCACCGCGTCCAGCGCGGTCGCCCCATCGGAATGGGTCGACACCCGCCAGCCGTCGCGCTGCAGGATGAAGGCGATGGCCGTGGCGATATTGGCCTCGTCCTCGATCAGAAGGACGCGGCGCGGCTCCGGCGCGGCGGTCTCGTCATCCCTCATGGCGCCCGGCCTCCCCTCCGGTCGTCGAAGCGTCAGGATGGCCCGCAGGGCGCCGGCCTGTCCAGTCCTCGAAGCGTCACGTCTCGCCCGCCGTCGCCGCCTGCGAGAGGACCGACGGCTCGCGGCGCGCGGCGCAGGCCGCCCTCGGGCAGGTCCGGCAGCCCGGACCCACCGGACGCGCCCGGCCGGGGCCGCTGGCACGGGTCAGCAGCATCGTCGCGCGCAGCACCGGCGGGTCGCCGAAGGACACGGGCGCGCGCGCATCGGCCACGGCGTGCGCCTGCCAGACCGCGCCGTCGGGCGTGGCGATCGCCTCGACCACCGGGCGGCCGGGCTGCGCCAACGCGCCATAGACCGGCCAGAGCGGGCAGCCCGCCCCCATCACCGGCAGCGGAAAGCCGGCCGCGGGCTTGCGCCGCACCATCGCGCCCGCCGCGTCGCAGATCACGAGGCCCGCGCCCCGATGCACGACACCCATCCGGCGCAGCACCAGCGCCAGGTCACCGCCGGCGGGCCCGATCAGGTCGGACGGATCCGTCGCCGCCTCGACCCGCGCGCGCGGCAGGCGTTCGGCATCGGCGGCATCATCGCGCAGGATCGCCGCGGCCATCTCGCGCGCCGCCCCGTCCGCGATTCCGTCCAGCAGCGCCGGGATCGCGGCCGCGCCATCCGTCTCCAGCGCATCGAAGCGGTGACCGTTCTCGTCAAGGAAGCGCGAGACCGTCTCGACCGGCAGCAATCGGCGGTCACCCCGCGCGGCCTCGCGGTCGAAATAGCCGACCACCGCCTCGGCGCCGCTGGCCAGCCGCCGGCTCTCCTCGTCGATATTGGCGTGGAAGCGGCCCAGCCAGTTCGGGTCGATCTCGGGCGTCTGCGCAAGGATCGACGCCGTCGAGCGCACCGAGGCGACCGTGGTCAACAGCTCGTGCAGCGCGTCGGCCAGGCTCGGGTCGTGGGTCAGGCGGTCCGAAAGCGCCTCGATGGTGCGCGCCTGCGCGGCCAGCGCCTCGGCCTGCGCGGCGATCAGTCGGGCCCAGTCGGGGTGGCGGCGCGCGATCTCGGGCGCCTCGTCCAGCGCCTCGGCCGCCATTCCCTGCCCCGCGCCCGCATCGCGCAGCGCACCCGTCAGCACGACGTCCCCGTCCTCGGACAGAAGCGCGCGATCGACCCCCAGCGCATCGGCCAGCCGCCCCAGAAGGCCACCGCCGATCGGGCGGCGATTGTGCTCGATCAGGTTGAGGTAGCTGGGCGAGATGCCCGCCGCGCGCGCCAGATGCGCCTGCTTGATGCCCTCGGCCAAGCGACGCTCGCGGACGCGCAGGCCGGTGGGCAATGCGCGCGGGTCCTGCCTGATGCCGTCCAAGCCCCTGACTCCATGCGGTTGCTGCGGACGCGAACCCGCGATGCTGCGCGTGCGCGTCGATGGATTTACAAAACGCGCGATGCGCGTGTCGATTTATTTACAAGATTTTCGCGACCACCGTAAGACTTGTTGAACCATTTTCACCTCTGCCCCGATACTGCGGCCACCCGGTCAATGCGACCGGACCGCCCCGCGACCAGGGAGAGGACGCGGGTGACACCATAAGGGAGGGTCTCAATGACCAAATCGAATCTCACCCGTCGCGGTGTGATGAAGTCGGGTGCCGTCGCCGGTGCCGGCCTCGCCGCTCCGACGATCTTCACCTCGGCCGTCTGGGCCGATGGCCATACCGGCTTCACCAATGCCCCGCAGGGCGACACCGTGACGCTCGGCTTCAACGTGCCCCAGTCCGGCCCCTATGCCGACGAGGGCGCCGACGAGCTGCGTGCGTTCGAGCTGGCCGTGGAGCACCTCAACGGCGGCGGCGACGGCGGCATGCTGTCGACCTTCTCATCGAAGGTCCTCGACGGCACCGGCATCATGGGCAAGCGGGTCGAATTCGTCACCGGCGACACCCAGACCAAGTCCGACGCCGCCCGCGCGTCCGCCCAGTCGATGATCCAGCGCGAAGGCGCGATCATGATCTCCGGCGGCTCGTCCTCGGGCGTGGCCGTGGCCGTGCAGGCGCTCTGCCAGGAGGCCGGCATCATCTTCATGGCGGGCCTCACGCACGCCAACGACACCACCGGCAAGGACAAGAAGGCCAATGGCTTCCGCCACTTCTTCAACTCCTACATGTCCGGCGCCGCCCTCGCCCCGATCCTCGCCGCGCAATACGGCAACGACCGTAAGGCCTATCACCTGACGGCCGACTACAACTGGGGCTACACCACCGAGCAGGCCGTGCGCGAATCCACGGAAGCCCTCGGCTGGGAGACGGTGAACACCGTGCTGACCCCGCTGACGCAGACGGACTTCTCGTCCTACATCGCGCCGGTGCTCCAGTCCGATGCCGACGTGCTCGTGCTGAACCACTACGGCGGCAACATGGTCAACTCGCTGACCAACGCCGTCCAGTTCGGCCTGCGCGCCCGCGAAGTCGCCGGCAAGCAGTTCGAGATCGTCGTGCCGCTCTATTCCGAGCTGATGGCCCGCGGTGCAGGCGAGAACATCGCCGGCATCCTCGGTTCGCAGAACTGGGACTGGAAGCTCGAGAACCAGCTGGGAGACCGCTACTCGGGCACCAACGCCTTCGTGCAGTCCTTCGGCACCAAGTACGGCTTCCCGCCGTCGCAGGCCGCACATACCTGCTACGTGCAGACGCTGCTCTATGCGGATGCCGTCACCCGCGCCGGGTCGTTCAATCCCTGCGCCGTCGTCGAGGCCCTCGAGGGCTACGAGTTCGACGGTCTCGGCAACGGCCCGACCCTCTACCGCGCCGAAGACCACCAGTGCTTCAAGGACGTGGTCGTGGTGCGCGGCAAGGAGAACCCGGAGAACGAGTTCGACCTCGTGGAGATCGTCGAGGTCACCCCGGTCGACCAGGTCACCTACGCCCCCGATCACCCGCAATTCGCGGGCGGGTCGCTCGGCACCTGCAACCCGGGCGCCTGATCGCCTCGCGTCGCCGGGCCCCACGCGGGGCCCGGCGACACCCACCACATCCATCCGCCGACGCGCCTGCCCTGGCGCGAAGACGACCTGAACGCCTGAACCGGGGGCCGCCGCCATGGAAGCCATCATCCTTCAAGTCCTGAACGGTCTGGACAAGGGATCCGCCTACGCGCTGATCGCCCTCGGCCTGACCCTCATCTTCGGCACGCTCGGTGTCGTGAACTTCGCCCACGGGGCGCTCTTCATGCTCGGCGCGTTCTGCGCCGTGACCTTCTCGCGGCTCCTGCAGGTCTCGCATTCCGTCGTCGACGAGACGCGGACCGACTTCCTCGGCAACCCGCTACAGGTCGAGGTCCCCTACATCTACGACATCTTCGGACAGACCGCCGGGGACGCGATCATCGACTGGGCGGTGCCGCTCTCGATCCTGATGGCGATCCCGGTGATGATCGGCATCGGCGTCGCGATGGAGCGCGGCCTCATCCGCCACTTCTACAAGCGCCCCCATGCCGACCAGATCCTCGTGACCTTCGGGCTCGCCATCGTGCTGCAGGAGATCATCAAGTACTTCTACGGCGCCAACCCGATCCCGACCCCCGCCCCCGATGCCTTCGTCGGCTCGTTCGACTTCGGTGTGATGCTGGGCTTCGATCCGGGCGGCATCGTCTATCCCTACTGGCGCCTGATCTACTTCCTCTTCGCCGCGATCATCATCGCCGCCGTCTTCGCCTTCCTCCAGTTCACCACCTTCGGAATGGTCGTCCGCGCCGGCATGGCCGACCGCGAGACGGTGACCCTGCTGGGCATCGACATCGACCGGCGCTTCACGATCATGTTCGGCATCGCCGCCGCGGTCGCGGGATTGGCGGGGGTGATGTACACGCCCATCAACTCTCCAAACTACCACATGGGCATGGACTTCCTCGTCCTCAGTTTCGTGGTGGTCGTCGTCGGCGGCATGGGCTCTCTGCCGGGCGCCGTCCTCGCGGGGTTCCTTCTGGGGATCATCGAGGCCTTCGCGTCCATGACCGAGGTGCTCGACGTGCTGCCCGGCATCAACCAGATCGTCATCTACCTCGTGGCCATCATCGTGCTGCTGACCCGTCCGCGTGGCCTCATGGGCCGCAAGGGCGTGATGGAGGATTAATCCCATGACCGACCAGACAACCCAGGCCCCCGCGGGCAACGTCCCCGCCGCCCAGACCCGCCGCGACAGCCAGGGCGGTGTTCTCGGGCTGACGCGGAAGGATTTCGTCCTCTTCGCCTTCGTGGTCGTGCTGACGATCTTCGCGCCCTTCATCCTCAACCCGTTCCCCGACGGGTCGGCCATGGCCCAGTTCAACGCGGGCTACCCGGACCTGATGCAGCGCTTCGTGATCTTCGGGATCTTCGCGATCGGCTTCAACATCCTCTTCGGCCTGACGGGATACCTGTCCTTTGGCCACGCGGCCTTCCTCGGGGTCGGCTCCTATGCGGGCATCTGGGCGATGAAGCTGCTGACGCTCAACGTCATCCCGTCGATCATCGTGTCGATCGTGGTGGCCGGCCTCTTCGCGGCGATCGTGGGCTTCATCTCGCTTCGGCGCTCGGGGATCTACTTCTCGATCCTGACGCTGGCCTTCGCGATGATGTCCTTTGCGCTGGCCTACTCGGTCCTGACGCCGATCACCGGCGGCGAGACCGGGCTCCAGCTCAAGTATTTCGACCCGCGCATCCTCGACGGCGACCTGCCGCCGGGTGTGACGCCCCGCGCCAACCTCTTCGGCGTCGACATGGCGTCGAGCACGAACCTGCGCTTCGGCGCGTGGACCTTCACGCTCAACGTCGGCTACTACCTTGCCGGTGCGCTGATGCTCCTGGCGTTCTACCTCTCGATCCGCATCTTCCGCTCGCCCTTCGGGATGATGCTGCGGGCCGTGAAGTCCAACCAGAACCGCCTCAACTACACCGGCATATCGCCCAAGCCCTACACCCTCGCGGCCTTCGTGATCTCGGGGATGTATGCGGGCCTCGCGGGCGGCCTGCTGGTCGCGATGGACACCCAGGTCGGCGCCGAGCGCATGTTCTGGACCGCGAGCGGTGAAGTCGTGCTGATGACCATCCTCGGCGGCGCGGGCACCCTCATCGGGCCGGTGCTGGGCGCGGGCTTCATCAAGTATTTCGAGAACATCGTCTCGACCATCAACGAAAGCACGCTGCACGGCTGGTTCGCCTTCATGCCCGACGGGCTGGAGAACGCCATGGTCGCCATCATCTATCCCTTCGTGGGCAAGGGCTGGCACCTGACGCTGGGCCTTCTCTTTATGGCGGTCGTGATCTTCCTGCCCGGCGGGCTGGTGCAGGGCGGCCAGAAGCTCGCCACCGTCTTCCGCCGCGACAAGAACGCCGATCCCGTCGAGGGGCCGGCCGCCGAGCAACGCAAAGCCGCGGAGGACTGATCCATGGGCATTCTCGAAGTCAAGAACGTCGGCAAACGGTTCGGAGGTCTCCAGGCGCTGTCGGACGTCAATCTCAGCATCCCCGAACAGACGGTCCACGCGATTATCGGCCCCAACGGGGCGGGCAAGTCGACCCTCCTGAATTGTCTCGTGGGCAAGCTGATCCCCGACACCGGATCGGTCAGCTTCGAGGGCCAGTCGGTCCTCGGACGCAAGCCCTACGAGATCAACCAGATGGGCATCTCGCGGGTGTTCCAGACGCCCGAGATCTTCGGCGACCTCACCGTGCAGGAAAACATGATGATCCCGTGCCTCGCCAAGCGCGACGGGACCTTCGCGCTGCACGGCTATCGCAACATGATGAAGGACGGCGAGATCGTGGACCGCGCGCAGGCCATGCTCGAGGACATGAACATGGCCGACAAGCGCCACATGCACGCGGCCTCGATGTCGCGCGGCGACAAGCGGCGCCTCGAGATCGGCATGTGCCTGGCGCAGGAGCCTCGGCTTCTTCTGCTGGACGAGCCGACGGCGGGCATGGCACGGGCCGACACCAACAACACCATCGACCTGCTCAAGCAGATCAAGGACTCGCGCCCGATCACCATCGCGATCATCGAGCACGACATGCACGTCGTCTTCAGCCTGGCCGAGCGGATCACAGTGTTGGCCCAGGGCACGCCGCTGGTCGAGGACACGCCCGACAAGATCAAGGGACACCCCAAGGTGCGCGAAGCGTATCTGGGCGAGTCCTCAGGACACTGACGGAGGCCCATCCCATGAACGTCAAACCCGACTTCACCCGCCACGGAAACCAGGCCGCCACCGCGCCCGCCTATTTCAGCGTCCATGACATCCACGCCTATTACGGCGAGAGCTACATCGTCCAAGGCGTCAGCTTCAACGTCCACGAGGGCGAGATCCTGGCCCTTCTCGGCCGCAACGGCGCGGGTAAGACCTCGACGCTCCGGACCTGCGCCCGGCTCTCCAATCCCGACCTGCGCCGGGGCGAGATCTGGCTCGACCACCAGCCGCTGCACTCGATGTCGGCGCATGAAGCCTCGCAGGCCGGCCTCGGCCTCGTGCCAGAGGATCGCCGCATCATCCCCGGCCTTACCGTCGAGGAGAACCTCAAGCTGGCGCAGATCGCGCCGCCCATCGGCTGGTCGCTGGAGCGCCTCTACGAGCTCTTCCCCAAGCTGGGCGAGCGCCGCAAGCAGGAGGGCGTGACCCTTTCGGGTGGCGAGCAGCAGATGCTCGCCATCGCCCGCGCGCTGGCCCGCGACGTCAAGCTCCTCCTCCTCGACGAACCCTACGAGGGGCTCGCCCCCGTCATCGTCGACGAGATCGAGAAGACGCTCCACGAGGTCCGCAAGCTCGGCATGACGACGATCCTCGTCGAACAGAACGCCGTACGCGCGCTGGAACTCTCGGACCGCGCGGTCATCCTCGACACCGGGGGCGTCGTCTTCGACGGCACCGCGGCCGAGGTGCTGGGCAACGCCGAGCTGCGCGCCGAATATCTCGCCATCTGATCCCCGCACGGCCCCGTCCGGGCCGCGCGACACCATTTTCCCGAAGCCGACGCCGCCCCGCCGGGCGAAGGAGGACCCCATGCTCGACGACAAAACTCCGCTCTACCCGCCCTCGGACGAGATGGCCGCGAACGCCCATGCCGACCGCGCCATCTATGACGCGATGTACAAGGCCTCCGTCGAGGACCCCGAGGCGTTCTGGGCCGAGCACGGCAAGCGCGTCGACTGGATCAAGCCCTTCACCCGCGTCAAGAACACGTCCTTCGCGCCGGGCAACGTCTCGATCAAGTGGTTCGAGGACGGCACGCTCAACGTCGCCGCCAACTGCATCGACCGCCATCTCGCGGACCGGGGTGACCAGACCGCGATCATCTGGGAGCCGGACGATCCCAAGGATGACGCGCTCCACATCACCTATTCCGAGCTTCACGGCCATGTCTGCCGCATGGCCAACGTCCTGAAGAACCTTGGCGTGACCAAGGGCGACCGCGTCGTCCTCTATCTCCCGATGATCCCCGAAGCGGCCTACGCGATGCTCGCCTGCGCCCGGATCGGCGCAGTGCATTCGATCGTCTTCGCGGGCTTTTCGGCCGACGCGCTCGCCGCCCGCGTTCAGGGCTGCGACGCCAAGGTCGTCATCACCGCCGACGGCGCCCCGCGCGGCGGCCGCGTCACCAACCTCAAGGATGCGGTCAACCAGGCGCTGGTTCATTGCGACGACGACGTCAAATGCCTCGTCGTGCGCCGAACCGGCCAGCAGGTCGCGATCCGGCCCCAGAATGACCATTGGCTGCACGAGGAACTGGAGGGCGTCTCGGACGACTGCCCCCCCGAGGAGATGGCCGCCGAGGACACGCTCTTCATCCTCTACACCTCCGGCTCGACCGGACAGCCCAAGGGCGTCGTCCACACGACCGGCGGCTATCTCGTCTACGCGTCGATGACCCATCAATACACGTTCGACTACAAGGACGGCGAAGTCTTCTGGTGTACCGCCGACGTGGGCTGGGTCACCGGCCACAGCTACATCGTCTACGGTCCCCTCGCGAACGGCGCCACCACCGTGATGTTCGAGGGCGTCCCCACCTATCCCGATGCGGGCCGCTTCTGGGAGGTCTGCGCCAAGCATTCCGTCAACCAGTTCTACACAGCACCCACCGCCATCCGTGCGCTGATGGGCAAGGGGCGCGAGCCCGTCGAGAAGCACGACCTGTCGAGCTTGCGCATCCTCGGCACCGTGGGCGAGCCAATCAATCCCGAGGCGTGGAACTGGTACAACGACGTCGTCGGCAAGGGGAACTGTCCCATCGTCGACACCTGGTGGCAGACCGAGACCGGCGGCCACCTCCTGACCCCCCTGCCCGGCGCGACGGCGACCAAGCCCGGCTCGGCCACGCTGCCGTTCTTCGGCGTCCAGCCCGTGATCCTCGAGCCCACGACTGGCGAGGAGATCCACGAAACGGCGGCCGAGGGTGTGCTCTGCATCAAGGACAGCTGGCCCGCCCAGATGCGCACCGTCTGGGGCGATCACGCGCGGTTCGAGAAGACGTACTTCGCCGACTACAAGAACTACTACTTCACGGGCGACGGCTGCCGCCGCGACGCGGACGGCTACTACTGGATCACCGGTCGGGTCGACGACGTCATCAACGTCTCCGGCCACCGCATGGGCACCGCCGAGGTCGAAAGCGCGCTCGTCGCCCATTCCACCGTCGCCGAGGCCGCCGTGGTCGGCTACCCGCACCCGGTGAAGGGTCAGGGAATCTATGCCTACGTCACGCTGATGGGCGGCGAGGAGCCGTCCGAGGAGCTGCGCAAGACGCTGTCCGACTGGGTCCGCTCCGAGATCGGGCCGATCGCCAAGCCAGACCTAATCCAATGGGCGCCGGGCCTGCCCAAGACCCGCTCGGGCAAGATCATGCGCCGCATCCTGCGCAAGATCGCCGAAGACGATTTCGGCGCACTTGGCGACACCTCGACCCTGGCCGACCCGTCGGTCGTGGACGACCTGATCGAGAACCGGATGAACCGGAGCTGACGCCGGACCGCCCCCACGGCCGAACGGGGGCAGGGACGTTAACCGGTCCGGCGGAATGCCGGGCCGCGTTAACGGTTTGGCAAGACCGATGGCCGGATCATGTCGCTTGCCCAATGGTTCGAGATCGGAGGTCCGACCATGCCCGACGTGATGACCGCCCCCGCCATGCCCCCGGCTTTCAATGGGCTGGACCCCGGCGCGGCCCTGCCGCCCCCGCCGCCTTCGCCAGAGGCACAACCCGCGGCCCGCACCGACACCGCCCGACGCAGCGATCCGCCCGTTGTCGAAGCGGGCACCGGTGCCGACCTCGCACGGGCCGCCCGAGACGCGCTTGCCGATGCGCGCGCTGCACGACGCGCCATCCTTGCCGTGCTCGGCCCGCCGCCCTATCCGCCACAGATCGCGTCCGTCATGATGCTGGCCGGTGTCGCAGAACTCCGCGCCGTGATGTACGCCTGACGCACGCCTCCCCGCGCCTCCGGCCGGATCACGACGCTTTCCCTCGCGCCGCGAAAACGGTAAAGCCGCGAAAACAGGCTGCGAGGACGGTAATGACCAAATCCCATGATGGCGACGTCGCCTTCATCAAGGCGCTGGCGGAACTTCTGCGCGAGAACGACCTAACCGAACTCGAAGTCAGCCGCGAATACGGCGAGGACGACGCCCTCAACGTCCGCGTCGCGCGCCAAGTGACCGCGGCCCCCGCACCGGCCCCTGCCGCCCCCGCGCCGGCGCCCGCAGCCGCAGCCCCCGCCGCACCGGCCGCCCCCGCGGCCGCACCCGCGGCACAGGACGACCCCGCGCAGGACCCCGGCGCCATCACGTCGCCCATGGTCGGCACCGCCTATCTGTCGCCCGAGCCGGGCGCCGCGAATTTCGTGCAGGTCGGCGACACCGTGTCCGAAGGCCAGACGATCCTGATCGTCGAGGCGATGAAGACCATGAACCAGATCCCGAGCCCCCGCGCGGGCAAGGTCAAGCGCATCCTCGTCGAGGATGGCGCGCCCGTCGAATACGGTGCCCCCCTGGTCATCCTCGGCTGAGGAGCCCCGCCCATGTTCAAGAAAATCCTGATCGCGAACCGGGGCGAGATTGCGCTCCGCGTCGTCCGCGCCGCCCGCGAAATGGGCGTGGCCACCGTCGCCGTCCATTCCACCGCCGATGCCGACGCGATGCATGTCCGCATGGCCGACGAGTCGATCTGCATCGGCCCCGCGCCCGGCAACCTGTCCTATCTCTCGGTCCCGGCCATCGTCTCGGCCTGCGAGATCACCGGCGCGGAGGCGATCCATCCCGGCTACGGCTTCTTGTCGGAAAACGCGGCCTTCGTGCAGGTGCTGGAAGATCACGGCATCACCTTCATCGGCCCCACGGCCGAGCATATCCGCATCATGGGCGACAAGATCACCGCCAAGGACACGATGAAGGCACTGGGCGTGCCCTGCGTCCCCGGCTCCGACGGCGGCGTGCCCGATTACGAGACCGCGCAGACCGTCGCCGCCGAGATCGGCTACCCGGTCATCATCAAGGCCACCGCGGGCGGCGGCGGGCGCGGCATGAAGCTGGCCAAGTCCGCGGCCGAGCTCGAGACCGCCTTCCGCACCGCGCGCGCCGAGGGCAAGTCCGCCTTCGGCAACGACGAGGTCTATCTCGAGAAGTATCTCGGCACCCCCCGCCATATCGAGGTGCAGGTCTTCGGCGACGGCAAGGGACGCGCCGTCCATCTGGGCGAGCGGGATTGCAGCCTCCAGCGCCGCCACCAGAAGGTCTTCGAGGAGGCCCCCGGCCCCTCGATCACGCCCGAGCAGCGCGCCGAGATCGGCCGCACCTGCGCCGAGGCCGTGGCCAAGATCAACTATGCCGGCGCCGGCACCATCGAGTTCCTCTACGAGAACGGCGAGTTCTACTTCATCGAGATGAACACCCGCCTGCAGGTCGAGCATCCGGTGACCGAGGCGATCTTCGGCGTCGATCTCGTGCGCGAGCAGATCCGCGTCGCCTCGGGCCTGCCGATGTCCTTTCAGCAGGAGGACCTGACGATCAACGGCCACGCGATCGAGGTCCGCCTTAACGCCGAGAGGCTGCCGAATTTCTCGCCCTCGCCCGGCACGATCACGCAATACCACGCGCCCGGCGGCCTGGGCGTGCGGATGGATAGCGCGCTCTACGACGGCTACCGCATCCCGCCCTATTACGACTCGCTGATCGGCAAGCTGATCGTGCATGGCCGCGACCGCGACGAGGCCCTGGCCCGCCTGCGCCGCAGCCTGGGCGAGCTGATCATCGACGGCATCGACACGACGATCCCGCTCTTCCGCGAATTGGTCGAGGATCCGCATGTCCAGTCGGGCGACTACACGATCCACTGGCTGGAAGAATGGCTTGACCGGAACCTCGCCTGAGGTCCGGGGTCTTCACGTCGCGGGGCCGAGCCCCTAGCTTGGACCCATGCCGCGCGACACGCCCCACCTGACCGCCGAGACGCTGCTGATGGCTTACGCGTCCGGCGTCTTCCCCATGGCCGAGAGCCGGGACGATCCCGATATCTTCTGGGTCGATCCCACCCTGCGCGGTGTGCTGCCGCTGGACGGGTTCCGGCTGTCGCGCAGCCTCGGGAAGGTGATCCGGTCGGGCCAATTCGAGGTCACGCTCGACGCCGCGTTCGACGGCGTGCTCGCGGGTTGCGCCGACCGAGACGAGACCTGGATCAACCCCGAGATCGCACGGCTCTACACCCAGCTTCATCGCGGCGGGCACGCGCACAGCATCGAGGTCTGGTCCGATGGCCAGCTCGTCGGCGGGGTCTACGGCGTGACGCTCGGGGCCGCGTTCTTCGGCGAGTCGATGTTCAGCCGCGCGCGCGACGCCTCGAAGGTGGCGCTGGCCTACGCGGTGGCGATGCTGCGGCGGGACGGGTTCACGCTCTTCGACACGCAGTTCCTGACCGATCACCTCGCGCGGCTCGGCGCGGTCGAGATCCCGCGCGCGACCTATCACGCACGCCTGCGGCAGGCGCTGTCGGGGGGCGCACGGCTTCAGGGGCCGGTGCCTCAATCCTCGGCGGTGATGCACCTCAGGAGCCAGACGTCGTAGCGCCGGTGTTCCAGCGCGTTCAGCCCCGGCGAGGACGCGACCATCCAGCCCGCGAACAGCTCCTCGACGGCGCGCGCGTCCACCACCTGGATCAACCCGAACGCGTCGCCCGACAGGTTCCCGGACGGAAAGCGGCATTCATGCAGCGTCACCTGGAGCGGGCCGTAGGCCATGGTCTGGCCGCTGGCCATTTCGACGTCGATCACCTCGCCCGAGACCTTGTCCAGCGTCCGCAGCACCGCGCCCATGCCGGTGCTCGTGCGCACGGCCTGCGCCTCGGCCATCCCGGCCAGTGCCAGAGACAGGGCGAGGAAGGCCCCGGCGGCGCGGATCATTCGGGGCTCCAGGCCTCGTAATCGGCCTGCGGCTTGACGTCGGCGCGCCGCAGCGAGCCCTGCCGCAGGAACGCGCCCTCCGAGCCGGTCAGGTTCGGCTGGTGCGGCGCCTCCCAGGCCTTGTGGACCATCGGCATCTCGGTCGGAGGCTGCGGCAGCGTGAAGTGCAGCCAGCCATACCAGTCCGGCCCCACGCGCGTGGCGTCGTTGTCCCCGGCATAGATCACCCAGCGGCGGCTGGCATCGGAATTGCGGTAATAGACATTGCCCTGCTCGTCCTCGCCGACGCGCGTGCCGAAGCGCGAGGTAAAGAGCTGCGTGCCGATGGATTGGCCGTCCCACCACGTCACGAGGCGCTTGAGCAATCCGGCCATGGTCGTTCCTTCCGCGTGTCCGTCGGTCTTCGTCATACGGTGCTGCCTGCGGGGGTCAAGGGCGGCGGGTTCGTCGGGCCGGGGCTTGCCAACTGAACCGATTGGTTTAGATAGTGCGCGACAGCCTCGAAAGGTCCGCCATGATCCGCCCCGCCGCCCTCCTCCTCGCCGCCCTCGCCGCCACGTCGGCCCTCGCGCAGGAGACCGTGCCCGCTTCGGCCACCGTCGACGCCGCCCGCGCCCAGATCGAGGCGCTGGCCGCCGAGATGGATGTCGACGGCGATGCCCGCATCACGCTCGACGAATTGCAAGCGGCGGCGGGCCAGATCTTCCCCTCCATCGATGCCGACGCCTCGGACGGGCTGACCCGCGCCGAGTTCCTCGGCTGGGAGTTCGGGTTGGCCGAGATGGCCGCCTTCCGGGGTCGCACGCAGGGCTACGAGGCGGCGATGGGGATGGTGTTCGACCTCTTCGACCGGGATGGCAGCCAGGGGATCGACGCGGCGGAGTTCGAGGCCGCGATGGTCGAGTCGCATGCCTATGCCGATCTCGATGGCGATGCGGCCCTCTCCGCGGCGGAGTTCCGCTCCAACTTCGTGGTTAACGTCGCGCTGCGCAACGCACTGGTCCCGCAGGAGGTCCTCGGCGCGCGCCGTCCCTGAGGGCCGTTCGCGCCCCGCGCCGCTGCTATGCGCTGGCCCCGCCCGCCGCGGCGGCGTATCCTCGGGCGCGATGCACGAACCCGAGGACACGCCATGACCGAGACCCGCCAATACGGCTTCGACACCCTCCAGATCCATGCGGGCGCCCGCCCCGACCCGGCCACGGGCGCGCGGCAGACGCCGATCTACCAGTCGACGGCCTATGTCTTCCGCGATGCCGAGCACGCCGCCGCGCTCTTCAACCTGCAGGAGGTCGGCTACATCTATTCGCGGCTGACCAACCCCACGGTCGCCGTCCTGCAGGAGCGGATCGCGACGCTCGAAGGCGGCGTCGGCGGGGTCTGCTGTTCGTCGGGACACGCAGCGCAGATCATGGCGCTCTTCCCGCTGATGCAACCGGGCTGCAACGTAGTCGCCTCGACCCGGCTCTACGGCGGCACGGTTACGCAGTTCAGCCAGACTATCAAGCGCTTCGGCTGGTCCGCCAAGTTCGTCGATTTCGATGACCCGAAGGCCGTGGCCGACGCCATCGATGACGACACCCGCGCCGTCTTCGGCGAGGTGATCGCCAATCCCGGCGGCTGGATCATGGATATCGACGCCATCGCCAAGGTCGCCGACGACGCGGGCCTGCCGCTCATCATCGACAACACCACCGCGACCCCCTACCTCGTGCGCCCGATCGAGCATGGGGCCACGCTGGTCGTGCATTCGACCACAAAGTACCTGACCGGCAACGGCACCGTCACCGGCGGCTGCGTCGTGGATTCGGGCAAGTTCGACTGGTCGAAGTCGGGCAAGTTCCCGTCCCTCTCCGAGGCCGAGCCCGCCTATCACGGCTTGCGCTTCCACGAGACCTTCGGCGCGCTGGCCTTCACCTTCCACGGTATCGCCATCGGCCTGCGCGACCTCGGAATGACGATGAACCCGCAGGCGGCGCATTACACGCTGATGGGGACCGAGACGCTGTCGCTGCGGATGGACCGCCATGTCGCCAATGCGGAGAAGGTCGCGGGCTGGCTGGAGCAGCACCCGGCGGTCGAGCACGTCACCTATGCGGGCCTCGCGTCCTCGCCCTATCACGACCTCGCCAAGACGGTCTGCCCCAAGGGCGCGGGCGGGCTCTTCACCTTCGCGCTCAAGGGTGGCTACGACGCCTGCGTCAAGTTCGTCGACAGCGTCGAGATCTTCAGCCACGTCGCCAATCTGGGCGACACCCGCAGCCTCGTGATTCATTCGGCCTCGACCACCCACCGCCAGCTCTCGCCCGAGCAGCAGGCGGCGGCGGGGGCCGGCCCCGAAGTCGTGCGCGTCTCGATCGGGATCGAGGATGCCGACGACCTGATCGCCGATCTGGACCAGGCGCTGGCCAAGGCTGCGCCGCAGATGGCCGCCGAGTGACAGGCGGCGCCCCCGGCTCCGGCCGGGGGCGTCGGTCTCAGAGGCCCCGCCGCGTGACCAGCAGGTGGAACGCCATCATGTGGCTCGCCCCCGACAGCGTTACGCCGAAGAGCGGGATCAGCGCCAACGGGAAGGCGGCGATGGTCGACATCGCGGGCACCGCCATCAGCGACAGGACCAACCCCGTGCCGACTGCGAGCACGAAATCCGCCATTCCCACCACGTGCATCGCCCAATAGGCGCGGCGCGAACGCGGCCAGGCGAAAACGACCGCGCCCGCCATGAGGCCCGCCACCAGGTCACCGCACCCCGCCAGCATCACGAAGATCGGCGGCAGCGTCCCCGCCGTACCGGCATGGAAGAAGGCCAGGGCCGCCGGGATGCGCCAGAGGTGCAGCGCCGTCAGCCGCCGAAGACCGAACCCCGCGACCCATTCCCGAAGCGCCGGAGACCCGAAATAGGTCAACGTCAACGCCGTCAGAAGCAGACCCACCGTCACCCCGAAAAGCGGCAGCGGCAGGCTCGTGAAGACACCGGCCGCGCTCAGCACCGCGACGGCCCCGGCCCAGGCCCCCGACGCGATGAGGATGGTGCGTCCGCGCAGCGGCGCGCGCTCCGGCTCAACTGTCATATCCATGTCCATCTCCTTCTTGGGACCGACAGGTTCTCCGCCAGACCCTAATTACATGCATATGCACATTATAGATCACCTGTCGGCTGCGATCGCTCCGGTTCAGTCGCCCAGTTTTGCCATGCTGTCCCTCAGGCCGTCCCAGTCGGGCACGGCGCCAACGGCCTCCGCCTGCGCCGCGGCCCAATCCGGCAGCGCGGCATCGAGCGTCGCGCGACCGGCCCCCGTCAATGTCAGTCCCACGACCCGCCGGTCGGACCCGCCCGTCCCGGTGGCGACCAGGCCGCGTCGCCGCAGCGGCGTCAGCAGGCGCGAGGCCGTCGTCCGATCCATGTCGAGGGCGTCGGCCAGCGCACCGACCGTCCCCACCCCCCGCGCAAGCGCGACGAGGGCAGTGAACTGGCTGGCCGACAGATCGTGCGGCGCGAGATGCCGCTCGTAAAGCCGCGTCAGGCGCCGTGCCGTGGCGCGCGCAGCCTGCATCGCGCAGGTCGCGGCAACGGTATCGGGGCGGGGTTCATAAACCATGCAGTCGAGTTATATGCATATGCATTTATTCGTCAACCCCGTCTTGCCCCCACGCGGACATCTGCCCTACTCTCCAAGCCTTGGCCGTTGCCCTTGCGTGGTGCTTTGGCCACAGGCAAGGCAGGTTCATGACACCACAGATCGCCCTCCATCTCTCGCTCGACGGCATCGCCGTCCTGTCCCGCGCGCACGAGGGCGGCTGGTGGCGCGAGGGCGTCGTGCGTCTCGACGCCGAGGACATGGCCGAGGGGCTGTCGCGTCTGCGCGATCGGGCCGCCGCCCGTGTCGGCGAGGGGTTCACCTCGGTCCTGATCCTGCCCGACAGCCAGTTGCTCTACACCTCGCTCGAGCGCGACGACCGCAAGCCCGACGAGACGATCCGCGCGCTCCTGAAGGGGCGGACGCCCTATGCGGTCGAGGATCTGGCCTATGATTGGGAGCAGCGGGGCGACCGGTTGCAGGTCGCCGTCGTCGCACTCGAGACGCTGCTCGAAGCCGAGACCTTCGCCGCCGATTTCGGCTTCCGGCCGGTCGCGGTCGTGGCCGATCCCGAGGACAGCATCTATCCCGGCCTGCCGAATTTCGGGCAGACCGGTATCGCCCCGGAGCTGCTGGGCGGCGCGACGCTCGACCTGGATCTGGACGACGGGTTCGATGTGACCCCGGCCCCCGCCCCGCCCGCGATGCCCGAACCGGAGCCCGAGCCGGAGGCGACGGCGCCCGAGCCGGAGGACGCGCCCCCCGCCGAACCCGTGCCCGAGGTGGCGGCAACCGAGCCGGCAGAGACGCCCCCCACCGAGCCTGAGGCGGAGCCAAAGCCTGAGCCTAAGCATGAGCCGGTCGCGGCCGCACCGGCCATCCCCGTCCCAGCCCCCGCGCCGGAACCTGCCCCCGAGCCGGTCGAGGCCGCATCGCCCGCCCCCCCGACGGATGCGCCCGCGTCCGAGGAGATGCCCGAGGCTGCAACACCCGAGGCGCCGGAGCCGAAGGAGGAGCCGATCTTCGCGCGCAGCCGCCAGGCGATCGCCGAGGCCGACAAGGACAACCAGCCGACCTTCTCGACTCGGAGAAAGCCCGACGCGGCGTCAGAGACGCCCGAAGAGGTGCGCATCGCGCCGCGCCTGACCACCCCGCCCCGGCCCGGCACCCCGCCGCCGCCCCGTTCGGGCACGACCGCGCCGACCGTCCGGATCGAGCCGCGCGCAGACGGCATCGCCGCATCCGCGCCCGCCGCCGCCCCCGAGGACCGCCCGTCGAAGGTCGCGCCCATGGTCGCCGCCGCGGGGGGGCTCGCCGCCACGATCGGCGCACTCCGCGCCCGCCGTGCCGAGCGCCGTGTCGCCACCGAGGAGGAACAGGCGCGTGCCGCCGAGGCCGAGGCGCTGGCACTGCCGGGGCTCGCCCGCGAGAAGGCGTCGCAGCCCGAACGCTCGGGGCTGGGCCTCGGGCTCTACCTGACGCTGGGGCTCCTGGCACTGCTGGCCGTTGTCGGTCTCGGGGCCGCGTTCCTCGATGGCGGCGATCCCGTCGAACAGGCCGTGGTCGCGTCCGAACCCGCCCTGCCCGTGCCGGACGCGCCCGCCGCGCCCGACAGCGGCCCGGTCATCCTGACCGATACCGTCCCGATTCTGCCCACCGAGGAGGCGCGGGCCCCGGACGCGCCCGACGCGCCCGAAACCGATCTCGCCGCGCTTCTGCCCGCGCCTGACGGCACCAGCACCGCTTCGCCGATCCCCGATCTCGTCGACCCGCCGCTGCCCGTGCCCGGTGCCACGCCCGAGGAGCTGGCCGAGGCCGATGCGCCCGAGGGCGATCCCGGCCCGCTCGAGGTGTTCTCGGCGCGTGGGGCGTTCGAGGCCGCGCCGCCCCCCGCCGCCCCCGAGCCGCAGGACGCCGCCGAGATCTACCTCGCCTCCATCGACCCGGTCGTCGCGGCCGAGGACGCCGTGGCACTGCCTGCCGCGCGGACGCCGGAGGACGGGTTCACGCCACAGACCCTGCCCGCGCCGCCGGGCGTCGTCTTCGACACCGATGCCGAGACCGGCCTGATCGCGCCGTCGCCCGAGGGCGTGCTGGCACCGGGCGGCTTCGCGCTGGTGTCCGGACGTCCCGACGTCATGCCGACCCCGCGCCCCGATGACGCCCCGGTCGCAACCGAGCCCGATCCCGAAGCCGCCGCGGAGGTGGATGACGAAGCGCGCGCGATCCTGCGCCGCACCCGTCCGGTCGAGCGCCCGACTGATGCCGCCGAGCAGGTCGAACGCCAGAGCTTCGGCGGCCTGACCCGCGAGGAGATCACCCGCACGCGCCCGCAGCCGCGCCCGACCTCGATCCAGGATGCCGCCGTGCGCCGCGCGCAGGACGCCGATACCGCCGCGGCCATCTCCGGCGAGCAGGACGCCGCCACCCAGACCGCCGCCGAGCAGGCCGCGATCGAAGCCGCCGCCGCCTCGCTTGCCAGCCGGGGGGCGCAGACCGCGCCGACCGGGCCGGTCTCGGAGCTGGCGCTGGGCCAATCCGACCGGCCCCGGACGCGCCCCCGCTCCGTCGAGCGGGACGCAGCGCGGATCGTCACCCAGCGGCGCCAGCAGGCCTCGGCCGCCCCGGCCGCCGCCGCCGCGACCCCGCCAGCCCGGCAGGCCGACCAGGACAGCCCGCAGATCCGCTCGGCCGGGGGGAACGTCGCCCGCGCGGCGACGGAGCGGAACCAGTTGCGCCTCAACCGGATCAACCTGATCGGGGTCTATGGCCGCCCCTCGGCGCGTCGCGCGCTGGTGCGGCTGTCGAACGGGCGCTACGTCAAGGTCGAGGTCGGCGACCGGCTGGATCGCGGCCGCGTCGTCGCCATCGGCGAGGACCAGCTCGTCTATCAGAAAGGCGGGCGCAATGTCGGGCTGAACCTGCCCAACGGCTGAGCCCGGGTCAGAGCCCGAACGCCGCCCGCGTCGCGGGGGTCCACCCGATCCGCACGGTCGCACCGTCCTCGATCACAGGCCGCTTGATGAGCGTCGGATGCGCCGCCATCAGCTCGACCGGATCGCCCGCGCGCGCCGCCGTATCGAGGCCGCGCCACGTGGTCGAGCGGGTGTTCAGCAGCGCGTCGCCCACCGCGTCCCGCCAGCGCCGGAGCTCGGCCGCGCCCGGCACCGATTCGCGCAGGTCGCGCCATTCGACCTCGTATCCCGCCGCGCGAAGCGCCGTTCGCGCCGCCCGACAGCTGTCGCATTGGGCAATGCCGTGCAGGATAAGGGCGGTCGGGTGCGTCATGCCCCGGGTCATGCCCGGCGGGCTTGACAGAATCAATGCAGCCCTTAGCTCAAAAGAGTGTTCGTCGGGCACGGAGGCCCCGTGCGTGCGTCCACCATGCCGCCGCGATGTTGCGGGCGGGACGACACTTGAGGAGACCCGGTATGGCCACGGGCACCGTGAAATGGTTCAATACGACAAAGGGATACGGCTTCATCGCCCCCGATGACGGCGGCAAGGACATCTTCGTCCACATCTCCGCGGTCGAGCGCGCCGGACTGACCGGATTGCGCGACAATCAGAAGGTGGAATTCGAGATGCGCGAGGGCCGTGACGGTCGCTCCTCAGCCTCGGATCTCGTCCCGCTGGACTGACCGACCCCACATCCGATCCGATCCGAACCGATCCGCCGAGACGAGTGGGCCGGGATGTCTGGGCGCCTGCGAAAGCGGGCGTCTTTTGTGTTTGCAGGGGCGGACGCCTAGCGGGCCGCGTGGTGCGACGCCGCCGGGCCCCGGCGTCGATCGGACGGGAGCGGAGGCGCGGTCGGCCTGCCCCGTCGCGTGTCGCGGGGCCATGATGTGGCGGATGCGTGCATCTCGGGCGGTCGAACGGCCCCGGTCCAATGGGCCACGACCTCTGGATGGAAAACCGGCGCCGCGCCCTGGTGTCGGGCGGGCGGGTACTGGCACAGGCCGTTGGCCTGCGATCCTGACCGGGGCGATGTGCCCCGGTCCACCGGCGGGCGGATGAACCCGTCGCTTTCGTTTGCTGTCGACGGGAGAGGTTGTCCGGTCGAGCGGTTAACGCCTCGTGAATGCGCGCATGGAAACGCGCGAAACCCTTCGCTCGACCGGGCTCAGTCGGCCCATTCCCAAGGCGTCGTGTAGTTGCCCATCACCGCGATGACCTCGCGCTCCTCGACCTCGCCGGTCTTTTCCAGCCGGGCGACGAGCCCGCGGCGCTTGTCCTCGGTGACGCTCGCGACCTTGGCCGAAACGCCGGCATCGGCGAGGGCGGCGTCGAAGATCCGCGTGATGGCGCGCTTGCGCAGGTCGGGCTTGAAGACCTTGCCGACGGCGGTCTTCGGCAGCTCGTCGAGGATCTCGATATGCTTGGGATGCGCGGCGCGTTCGCCGACATGCTCCTTGCAATGCGCGATGAGGTCGTCGGGGCTGCAGGACGCGCCCGAGACCAGCTCGACATAGGCGCAGGGCAGCTCGCCCGCGAAGGCGTCAGGCTGGCCGATGGCGCCCGCCATGGCCACGGCGGGGTGGCCGGCCAGCGCCTCCTCGATCTCGGCGGGGTCGATATTGTGCCCGCCGCGGATGATCAGGTCCTTGGCGCGGCCCGTGATCCAGAGATAGCCATCCGGATCCATCCGGCCCAGATCGCCCGTCCGCAGGTAATGGCGGCCGTCGACCACATGGTAGAGGTTCGCGTTCTTGTCGGCCTCGGTATAGGTCGCGCCGTTGCTGACGCCGGGGTTCGAGACGCAGATCTCGCCCACGGTGTCGGCCGCGCATTCCTCGGCGCCGTTGCCCTTCTCCATCAGGATCTTCACGTCGCAATGCATGAAGGGGATGCCGACGGAGCCGATCTTCTTCTCGCCGTCCACGGGGTTGCAGGAGACGAGGCAGGTCGACTCGGTCAGGCCGTAGCCCTCGACCACGGTGACGCCGGTGTCGCGCTCGAACCGCTTGAAGAGTTCGACCGGCAGCGGGGAGGAGCCGGAGAACGCCGTCTTGATCGACGAGACATCGGCATCGACGGGGCGCTGCATCATGGCCGACATGGCGGTCGGCACGGTGATGAGGAAGGTCACCTTCCAGCGCTCGATCAGCTTCCACATGTTGTCGAAGACGCCGTCGCCCCGGTAGCCCTGAGGCGTCGGGAAGACGACATGCGCCCCGGACGCGACCATCGCCATCAGGATCACGTGGCAGGCGAAGACGTGGAACAGCGGCAGCGGGCACATCACCACGTCCTGCTCGGAGAAGAGCAGGCGATGGCCGATCCAGCCGTTGTAGATCATGCCGGAATAGCTGTGCTGCGCGACCTTGGGCATACCGGTCGTGCCGCCGGTATGGAAATAGGCCGCGACGCGGTCGCCGGTGGCATCCGCGAAGGTCAGCTTGTCCTTGGGCTGCTTGCCGGCCTCCTGCGTCCAGTTGAGGACGCGGGCCTTGTGCTTGACCTCGACCTTGGGCCGCAGGAGCGGGACGATCAGCTTCTTCAGGCCGGTGAGGTAGCGGTGCAGGTCCACCTCGAGCACGGTCTCGACATTCGGGGCCAGTGCGACGGCCTCGGCGACCTTCTGGGCCACGTCGGTCTTCGGAAAGGCGCGGAGCGTGACGACGACCTTGGCCTTCGTCTCGCGCAGGATGGCGCCGATCTGCTCGGGCTCGAGCAGGGGGTTGATCGGGTTGGCGATGCCCGCGACGGCCCCGCCCATCAGGACCATTGCGGTCTCGGTGCAGTTCGGGAGGACGTAGGCGACGGTGTCGGTCTCGCCGACGCCGAGGCTGCGGAAGAGGTTCGCGGCCTGCGTGACCTGGGCGCGGACCTCGTTCCAGGTCAGGGTCTCGGCGGGATCGGACGGGCCGGAGAAGAGCTGGTAGCTGATCGCGGGCCGGTCGCCATGCGCGGCGGCGGTGTTCGACAGAAGCTCGTAGAGCGTGGTCGCCGGTTGGGCGTCGGACCAGGGCTCGGCACCCTCGATATCCAGAATGTCCTGCTTGTTGGCAAAGCTCGCCATGTATTCCTCCCTGGGCGTCCCGCGGCCCTCCCGCCACAGGTTCGCGCGTAATTGGGGGTCACACAAGCGGAACGCAAGACGGACGCTACGGCGGACGGGACCACGAGGCGGCGCAATCCGCGGCGGGATGGACGCGGCGGGCGGGTCCGTGTGAGGACTGGTCCGGTTGGCGGGCCGCACGCGTCCGGCCCCGAGCGGCGAGGACGGAGACGATGAGAACGATGGCGGCGCTGGTCTTTCCCGGCTTTCAGACGCTCGACTATTTCGGCCCGATCGAGATGCTCGGCGGTTTTCGCGACGAGATCGAGGTGGTGACGGTCGCCCAGGGGTCGGACCCGGTCGTCAGCCGGCACGGGCAGCGGATCGTCGTGGACCGCACAATCGCGGAGGCGACGGATTACGACCTTCTGTTCCTGCCCGGCGGAGATTCCGCGCTGGATGCCGCGAAGGACCCCGCCCTGATGGACTGGATCCGCACGGTCTCGGGGTCTGCGGAATGCGTGCTCGCCGTCTGCACGGGGACCGTTCTGCTGGGGATGACGGGCGTGTTGGATGGGCGGCGCGCGACGACCAACAAGCTCGACTTCACGGCTACGGTGCCGCTGGCGCCGAAAGTCGAGTGGGTGAAGCAGGCGCGCTGGGTCGAGGACGGCACGTTCTTCACCTCGTCCGGCGTGTCGGCGGGGATGGACATGGCGCTGGGCGTGGCCGCGCGGCTGTTTGGGCGCGCGAAGGCCGAGGAGATGGCCTACGGCTCCGAATACATCTGGAACAGCGACCCGGAGCGGGATCCGTTCGCCGGGCCGGCCGGGCTGGTCTGAGGGCGGCTACTCCGCCGCGAGGCCGTCGGTGAATTGAAGCCGGGCGAGGCGCGCGTAGAGGCCGCCTTCGGCCACAAGCTCGTCATGGGTGCCCTGTGCCGCGATAGCGCCGTCCTGCATGACGACGATCCGGTCGGCCTGCTTCACCGTGGCTAGCCGGTGCGCCACGATGATGGTCGTGCGTCCCTCGGCCAGCGTGGCGACAGCATCCTGCACGGCGCGCTCGCTCTCGGCGTCGAGCGCCGATGTCGCCTCGTCGAGCAACAGGACCGGCGCGTCGCGCAGGATGGCGCGGGCGATGGCGATGCGCTGCTTCTGTCCGCCCGACAGCATGACGCCCCGCTCGCCGACATAGGTGTCGTAGCCCTCGGGCAGGGCGGTAAGGAAGTCATGCGCGGCGGCGGCCTTCGCGGCGGCCTCGACCTGCGCGTCGGTGGCCTCGGGATTGCCGAAGCGGATGTTGTCGCGCGCGCTCGCCGCGAAGATCACCGGGTCCTGCGGCACCAGCGCCATGCGGGCGCGGAAGCCGGCGCGATCCATCTCCCGCAGGTCGGTGCCGCCCAGCGTGATGGACCCGGCATCGGGGTCGTAGAAGCGCTGCAGGAGCTGAATCACGGTCGATTTGCCCGCGCCCGACGGGCCGACCAACGCGACCGTCTCGCCCGGCGCGACATGCAGCGTCACGTCGTCGAGCGCCGCGACGCCCGGACGGGTCGGGTAGCGGAAGGTGACACCCTCGAAGGCGATGGCCTCGCCCAAGGGCAGGGTCGCCGGGGCCTCGGGATCGGTGACGTCGTCCTCGACCTCCAGAAGCTCGACAAGTCGTTCGGTGGCACCGGCGGCGCGTTGCAGCTCGCCCCAGATCTCCGACAGGGCGGCGACCGCGCCCGCTACCATGATCGCGTAGATCAGGAACTGGATCAGCTCGCCCACGGTCATGACGCCGCCGCGCACGTCGCGCGCCCCGATCCAGAGCACGCCAACGATGCCCGCGAAGGTCAGCAGGATCACGATCACGGTCATGATCGCGCGGACACGGATGCGGGTGCGGGCCGAGAGGAAGGACTTCTCGGTCACGTCGTCGAAGCGGTCGGAGGCTTCGTGTTCGAACGTGTAGGCCTGGACGGTCTGGGCCGAGAGCAGCCATTCGGACGCCTTGCCCGAGGATTCGGCGATCCAGTCCTGGTTCTCGCGGCTGAGCGTGCGGAGGCGGCGGCCGAGCACGATGATCGGCACGATCACGGCGGGCACGATCAGGAGGACGAGGCCCGAGAGCTTGGGCGCCGTCCAGAGCATCAGCGCAAGGCCGCCCGTGAAGATCAGCATGTTGCGCAGCGCGATCGAAACCGACGAGCTGACGACCGACAGGAGCAGCGTCGTGTCGGTGGTGATCCGGCTGAGCACCTCGCCGGTCAGGATGCCGTCGTAGAAATTGGGCGACATGCGGATCATCCGGGCGAAGACCGCCTTGCGTATGTCGGCCACGACCCGTTCGCCCAGCCGGGTGACGAGGTAGTATCGCAGCCCGGTCCCCAGCGCGAGAAGCGCCGCGATCACGAGCGCCCATGCGAAGTAGCGGTCGAGCAGGCCCGCGGCCCCGGTCTGGAACGCGTCGACCACCTGCCGCACCGCGAGCGGCAGCACGAGCGACACGCCCGCCGTCAGCGTCAGCGCTGCCAGCGCCGCGACGACCATGCCGATATGCGGACGGAAGAACGGCGTCAGCGCCCTGAGGCTGCCGATGCGCTTGGACCGCGCGCGATCCGCTTCCTTGGCGATGTCGGCCATGGGCCCTCCGGTCTGGGGTTTCGAGGTAGCCGCGCGCGGCTGGAGGCGCAAGAACGACGCGGCGGCTTCGGGCTTGACCGTGGCGCATCGGGGACGCGAGGCTGCGCTCCGGGGGATGGGCGAGATGTACAATCCGATCGATGTGACCGCGATGGTGTTCTACGGGCTGGTCTGCATGGCGCTGGCCGGGTTCGTGCCCGCATCGCGACGGCGCGGGATCCGGCTGGCCATCGGGGCGGCGGTCGGCGTCGCGGCGGCCGTGGTGCTGCACCTCGTGCGGGGACCGCTGGGCCTCTGAGGGGGATCGGAGCGGGCGGCGGGAATCGAACCCGCATCATCAGCTTGGAAGGCTGAGGTCTTACCATTACACAACGCCCGCGCGCCGATGGCCCCGTCTATCGCCGCGGCGGGGGGCGGCGCAAGACCCGTGGCCCCCGTATTGAACCCCGTCCCGCCCGGCGCTAGACCGCCCCGGACCCGCAGCCCCGGAGGCCCCATGTCCATCGACCGAGAGACCGCACGCCGCGTGGCGAAGCTGGCGCGCATCGCCGTGCCCGAAGACCGGCTGGACGCGCTTGCGGGCGAGTTCAATTCGATCCTCGGCTTCATCGAGCAGTTGCAGGAGGTCGATGTGGACGGGGTCGAGCCGATGGTCTCGGTCGAGCCGATGCGCCTGAAGCGCCGCGAGGACGTGGTGACCGACGGCGGCCAGCCCGAGGCCGTGCTGGCCAACGCCCCCGAAGCCCGCGAAGGGTTCTTCGCCGTCCCGAAGGTGGTGGAATGAGCAACCTGACCGACCTCACGATCGCCGGCGCCCGCGACGCGCTGCGCGCCGGCGAGACGACCGCCGTCGCCCTGACCGAGGCGCATCTGGATGCCGTGGCCGCCTCGGGCGCGCTCAACGCCTTCGTGCATCACACGCCCGAGATCGCCCGCGCCCAGGCCGAGGCCGCCGATGCCCGCATCGCGCGGGGCGACGCGCCCGACATGTGCGGCATCCCCATCGGGGTGAAGGACCTCTTCTGTACCAAGGGCGTGGCCTCGCAGGCCGGGTCGGCGATCCTCGACGGCTTCAAGCCGGAATACGAAAGCACGATCACCGACCAGCTCTTCCGCGACGGCGCGGTGATGCTCGGCAAGCTCAACATGGACGAGTTCGCGATGGGCTCGTCGAACGAGACCTCGACCTATGGCGACGTGGTCAACCCGTGGCGCGCGGGCAATTCGGACGCCGCGCTGACGCCCGGCGGCTCGTCCGGCGGCTCGGCGGCGGCGGTGGCCGCACGGCTCTGCCTCGGTGCGCTGGGCACCGATACCGGCGGCTCGATCCGGCAGCCCGCGGCCTTCACCGGCATTACCGGGATCAAGCCGACCTACGGGCGGTGTTCGCGCTGGGGCGTCGTGGCCTTCGCCTCGTCGCTGGATCAGGCGGGTCCGATGACGCGCTCGGTGCGGGACGCGGCGATCTTCCTGCGGGCCATGTCCGGCCACGACCCGAAGGATTCGACCTCGGCCGATCTGGCGGTGCCGGATTTCGAGGCGATGCTGACCGGCGACATCAAGGGCCAGACCATCGGCATTCCGCGCGAATACCGCATGGAGGGGATGCCCGAGGAGATCGAGACGCTCTGGACCGAAGGCACCGAGATGCTGCGCGACGCGGGCGCCGAGATCCGCGACATCAGCCTGCCGCATACGAAATATGCCCTCCCCGCATATTACGTGATCGCGCCCGCCGAGGCCTCCTCGAACCTCGCGCGTTATGACGGGGTGCGCTTTGGGCACCGCGCCGCGCTGGACCAGGGCGACGGCATCACCGAGATGTACGAGAAGACCCGCGCCGAAGGCTTCGGCCCCGAGGTGCAGCGCCGCGTGATGGTCGGCACCTACGTTCTGTCGGCAGGGTTCTACGACGCCTACTACAACCGCGCGCGCCGCGTGCGGACGCTGATCAAGAAGGACTTCGAGGATGCCTTTGCGGCCGGGGTCGACGCGATCCTGACGCCCGCGACGCCCTCCTCGGCCTTCGAGCTGGGCGCGAATTTCACGCCGATCCAGATGTATCTCAACGACGTGTTCACTGTGACGGTGAACCTTGCCGGCCTGCCGGGCGTCGCGGTGCCCGCAGGGCTCGACCGGCGCGGGTTGCCGATGGGCCTGCAGCTGATCGGTAAGCCCTGGGACGAGGGCGGATTACTGAATGTTGCAAGCGTGATCGAAGCGCGGGCGGGCTTCGTGGCGCGCCCCGACAAGTGGTGGTAGTCTCGCGCCAAGAGCAGACGAGGCAGACATGCGTGTTCATTTCCTTATCGCGGCCCTCGGGGCCGTCCTGACCCTTTCCGCCTGCGAGCCGCCGGTCCCCGAAAGCGGGGTGGGCGGCGCGGCCTTCGAGACGCCCGAGCAATACGCCGCCCGCCGCGAAGCGCAGCTGCGCGGCACGCCTGCGCCCATCGCACCCGCGACGACCGTGCGCCCGCCCGACACGCCGGTTGCGGTGCTCGGGCCGCAGGCGACGACCCTGCCCGCCCCCGCGCCCGGCACGACCTCCGAAGCCGCGCAGATCGCCAGCCAGACGCGCGCCGTCCTCGGGGCACCGCCCGCGACATCGGCCGCCCCCGCCCCCCTGCCCGGCCCGGCGACAGCGGCGGTGAACCCCGGCGAGCTCGACCGCGACAATCCGAATATCAGCCGCGAGCAGGACTTCGCCGCCGTCTCGGCCGAGCGGAGCATCGAGGACGATGCCGCCCGCGTGCGCGCCGCGCGCCAGCAATACCAGCTCGTCCAGCCGACCGAGCTTCAGCGACCCAATGACAGCGCGCCCAACATCATCGCCTACGCGCTCAACGATGCGCAGGCCGTGGGAACCAAGGCCTTCCGCCGCAATCCGCTCAGCTCGAACCGCCGCTCCGAGCAGCGCTGCGCGGGCTACCGGACGCCGGATGTCGCGCAGGAGGAGTTCCTCGCGGCAGGCGGGCCACAATCGGACCGCCTGAACCTCGATCCCGATGGCGACGGCAACGCCTGCAGCTGGAACCCGGCGACCTTCCGCGCACTCGTCCGGCAATAGACGCGTGACGGTCGTCGACCGGCCCAGCCCCAATCACGGGCCGCGCCGCGACGGGCGGACGCGGCCCGACCTGGTGATGATCCATTACACCGCGATGCAGGGCGGCCCGGAGCCCGCGCTGACGCGGCTCTGCCTGCCCGAGGCCGAGGTGTCGGCGCATTACCTGATCGGCGAATGCGGCACGGTGTTCCGCCTCGTCGAGGAGATGGCGCGTGCGTGGCATGCCGGGGCCGGGTGCTGGGGTGCGTCGTCGGACCTCAATTCGCGCAGCGTCGGAATCGAGCTGTCGAATGACGGCTTCTCGCCCTTCCCGGCGGCACAGATGGACGCGCTGGAGGACCTCGTGGGCGATATATGCCGGCGACACGGAATCGGCCCGGCGGGCTTGATCGGCCATTCGGACGCGGCGCCGGGGCGCAAGATCGATCCTGGCCGGCGCTTCGACTGGCGGCGGCTGGCGCGGCGCGGGCTGGCCGTCTGGCCCGATGCGGAACCGGGCGACGCGCCGGATGCGGCCGGGTTCCGCGCGTTGGCGCAAATGGCGGGCTATACCGCGGACGTGGACGACGGGACGCTTCTGGGCGCGGTGCGGCTGCGGTTCCGGCCCTGGGCGTCGGGGCCGCTGGACCGGGTGGATATGGGCCTGATCGCGGACCTCGCGGCGCGCTTCCCCGTTGACGCAGGCGAAGCCGCCGTCTAGCCGCGACGGCGCGGGGGGCCGGGCGGCTGCGGGCAGAAATGTCCGAGGAAAGTCCGGACTCCACGAAGCGACGGTGCCGGGTAACGCCCGGACGGCGAGAGCCGATGGACAGCGCCACAGAGAACAGACAGCCCCGCATGCGGGGCAATGGTGAAACGGTGCGGTAAGGCGCACCGGGGGGGCGGCGACGTCCCCCGCATGGCAAGCCCCACCGGGAGCAATGCCGAATAGGGATCGCGCATGGGGCCGCTTCGCCTCGCGATCCGGGTTGGCAGCTTCAGGCCCGCGGCGACGCGGCGCCGAGATGAATGGTCGCCGATGGCGGGGGCAACTCCGCCGGAACAGAATCCGGCTTACAGGCCCCCCGCACATCCGAGTCCATCGCGCGCCCCGCGCGCGTCCGATCGGGCGCCCGACGACCCGGCCAGCAATCGCGCGATCGCGTCCGAAACCGCGAATCGGGTTGCCGAGTGAACAATTTCGAGCCCAGGATCGTTTCAAGCCGAGTCGAATCGAACAGAAAGGTGGGCCCGGATATGCGGACCGCCACCGAGACCCAGGGCCAACCCGGCGCAGATGCGCCTCCGATGTTCGACGAACTCCTTCCCGACAGTTGCGAGGGGACCGCGGTCGTCCATCGCGACGGACGCATCCTCGCCACCAACGATGCGCTGCTGGAGGGGCTGGGCTTCGCGCCCGAGGACGACCTGACCGGCCTGCCCTTTACCAGCCTCTGGCACCATGGCGAGCGGCCCTCGGTCGCCGCCGCGATGCGCCGCGCGCGTGCCGGGGCCGAGGAGGAGCTGTCGCTGGACCTCGCCTATCTGCAGGGCGAGACGCGGGGCTGCGTCGTCACGTTGCGCCCGGTCGAGACGGCGCCCGTCCTTCTCGTCCAGATGGATTGCGACTGAGCCATCCCGCGCTACGCCGCGCGCACCCTTGACAGCCGGGGTGCGGCGGATAGAAGGCAGCTTCCGGATTCAAGGGCGACGCGCGCGTGTCGCGGCCCGACCGACGCAGGAGACACCCGATGGCAAAGCCCACCACGATCAAGATCCGGCTGAATTCCTCTGCCGGCACCGGCCACTTCTACGTGACCAAGAAGAATGCCCGCACCATGACCGAGAAAATGGTCGTGCGGAAGTTCGATCCCGTCGCGCGCAAGCACGTCGAGTACAAGGAAGGCAAGATCAAGTAAGGAATCGCCTATTCGGGCGTCACTTACAGAAAGGTTAACGCGACCTTAACCGATCCCGATCTAGAGGGGCCATGCAGACAATCCGTCTGCATGGCCCTTTTCGTTTTCAGATCGGAGACTATCCATGACCTACACGTTGCGCCCTGCCCGTCCGACGGACCGCCATGTCGTCGACAACCTGCTGGGGGCGGTCTATCCGCGCCTCCTGCTCGACGATTACGACGGCGTCGCGGTCGACGCGATCCTGCCCCTTATTGCCAAGGCCAATCCCGACCTTCTGGACAGCGGCAGCTACTACATGCTGTTCGAGCATGGCGACCTCGTCGCCGTCGGCGGCTGGACCGAAACGGCGCCGGGCGAGGACATCCCCGAAGGCACGGCCCATGTCCGCCACTTCGCGACCCATCCGGACCGGCTGAAGCGTGGGCATGCCGGACGGCTGATGGACCATGTGCGCACCAAGGCGCGCGCGCGGGGCATCAAGCGGCTGGAATGCCTGTCGTCGCTGAACGCACGGCCGTTCTATTCCAAGCTCGGCTTCAAGGATCACGGTGTCGACGAGGCGCCCATCGCACCCGGCATCACCTTCCCGGTCGTGCGCATGGCCGCCCAGCCCTGAGCGCGGCGACGGCGGGGTGTTTGCCCCCCCGCCGTCACGCCAGAAGACGCGGATCGCCGCCCATCTCGAGCCCCGGGAAGACGAGGGTCGAGAGCGTCGCGCGGTCCGTCCCGAAGAGACCGTGCAACGCCCAGGCGGCGTAGGCGCGCACGTCACGCGTGGGCATCAGGTCGCGGCGATCGAGGAGCTGCGCCTCGGCCAGTCCCGGCCAGTCGCCCCAGACCTGGCCGCCCTTCAGCGCACCGCCCGCAAGCAACATCGTCCCACCGGTCCCGTGATCGGTGCCGCGCGTGCCGTTCTCGGCCGCCGTGCGCCCGAACTCGGTCATGCAGAGCACGACCGTGCGGTCCCAGTCCGGTCCGAGATCGGCGCGCAACGTCCCGAGCCCCCGCCCGAGGAGGCGCAGCCCGCGCGTGATTTCACGCGTCTGGGCGTTGTGCGTGTCCCAGCCGCTGATCGAGAGGGCGGCGATGCGCGCGTCCTGCCGAAGCTGGGCCGCGGCGAAGGAGAAGAGCGCATCGGTCTGCGCCTGCCGCCCGCCGCCGCCATCGATGGACGACCCCGAGAGCGAGAGCGCATCCTCGGCCGCGTTCCGAAAGAGCGGGTCGTCGTGGTAGACATGCAGGAGCAGGTCCGCCGTCGCCGGCGCGAGGTCGAGCCGCGCGTCGGGCGCCCAGCTCGCGTGATCCGCCGCGCCCCGGAGGAGCAGCATGTCGGTGCGCCCGACGGCGAAGGCCGTCCGGCCATGGGTGCCAGGCATCGTTTGCAGAAGGCGGTTGAGCCAGCCGTCGCGGTTCGCCAGCGGCGGCACCTCTCCGGCGGTGCCCGCTTCGAGGATGTCCTGCCCGTCGAAATGGCTGCGCTTGCCGCGATAGGGCGTGCTGACCGCCTGCGCGAAGCCCAGATCGCCCTCGGCCCACCAGGGAGCGAGGTCCGTGAGGCCGGGGTGGAGCGCGTGGAACCCGTTGAGGTCGAGCGCGCCCGCGTCGGGGCCGATCGGGAACCCGGGGCGGAGGCGGGCGAGATCCGGGTCGCCATAGGGCTGCAGCGCGTCGAGCCCGTCCATCGCGCCCCGCAGGATCACGACGACGAGCCGCGCGTCGCCCGGCAGGGCCGCGAAGGCCACGGGCGCCACGAGGGGCGACGCGGCGAGCGAGCATCCGATGCCCTGGAGGAATGCGCGGCGGGTGGGGATCATCGGGTCACCTCCGGTTGAACGCGGGCGACGCGAGGACGAGCGAGATGCCCGCCGCCCGCTCCTCGGCGGCGGCGGCGGCGAAGCGCAGGCGCTCGTCGGCCAGCGGGCCCAGCGCGGTTTCGACGAAGGCGCGCGGGTCGGGCAGGTCGCCCAGCGCCTCGGGGAGCGCGATGGCCCAGCCGAGCCGCGCGGCCAGAAGCTGCGGCGTGATCCAGTCCGCCGCGGCCTCGGGCCAGCCCTGCGGCCCCGGCGGGCGAAGCCAGGTCTGGCCCATCCGCTCCAGCGGCTGGTTCGCGAGGCTGCGGAGCGCGGGCACATCCGCCTCCATGATCGCGCGCCCGCGGCCCAGCGCGCGGAGCCCGGCGGCCAGAAGCTCCATCGGGCGGCGAACCTTGGCCAGCGTCGGCTGCCACGCGGCGTCGTGGTCGAGCATTGTGGCATAGACCGCCATCAGGTCGCCGCCCGTGCGGGTCCAGGTGGCCGTCATCCGCGCCACGAGGTCGGGATCTGGCGTGTCGGCGACGAAGTGCCGCGCGAGCTTGGTCGAGAGATGCCGCGCGGTGTCAGGATGGACGGCGAGGTCGGCCAGCACGCGGTCGATATCGCCCCGGTCGGGCCCGGCCCCGCCATAGGCGCGGCCAAGAACGGTCTCGGCGCCCGGCTCGGCCTGGTTGTGGCGAAACTGGGAATCGCCTTCGCGCGTGATGCTGAGGCCGGTCAGAAGCTCGGCCAGCTCGCGGACATCGGTCTGGCTGTAGGTCGCGCCAGCGCCCAGCGTGTGCAGCTCCAGTACTTCGCGGGCGAGGTTCTCGTTGATGTTGCCGCCCGAGCGGCGGCCGCGTGGCGAGTTCGGCCCGGTCGAGCCCCAGTTGTCGAGATAGATCACCATCGCCGGATGGGTCACGGCGGCGGTCAGAAGGGCGGCGAAGGACCCGGCGAGATGGGGACGGATCGCCGCCTCGTGGTAGCCGGGCACCGAGCGGCGCAGCAGCCCGCGCCCGCCCGCGACGGCGAAGTGATCGGCCCAAAACCACGCCAGCCGTTCGCGAAACCCGTCTTCGGTCAACGCGGCGCGGGCCAGCGCGCGCGCGAGATCCTCGTGATAGGCGACGACCATAGCGCGCTGGGCTGTGCGGAAGGCGTCGGCCCCGCCGTCGCGGCGCGCGCGGCGCAGGCGGATCCAGTCGAGCGCGGCGGCGGCCCGCACCTCCCATGACGGCTGCGGCCAGGCTTCGGCCATGCGGTCCGGCCCCGACAGACGCAGCAGGAGGTCGCCCGCGTCCCGCGGGGCCGCGATGTCGGGTGCGCGGCCCGTGCCGAAGCGGATGGCGGCCAGAGTCGAAATCATCCCCGATAGATAGGCGGCCGCGGCCGCCGATCACAGGGTTCGTTCAATCTGTCGGCATTCGGCGCAGGCCGAGTTCCGCCAGTTGGCCCGGCAGCGGCTCGGACGGGGCGCCCATCATCAGATCCTCGGCGCGCTGGTTCATCGGGAAGAGGATGACCTCGCGGATATTCGCCTCGTCGGCCAGAAGCATGACGATGCGGTCGATGCCCGCCGCACAGCCGCCATGGGGCGGCGCGCCATACTGGAACGCCTTGACCATGCCGCCGAAACGCTTGCGGACCTCGTCCTCGCCATACCCGGCCAGCTCGAAGGCACGGAACATGATCTCGGGGCGGTGGTTCCGGATCGCGCCCGAGACCAGCTCGTAGCCGTTGCAGGCGAGGTCGTACTGATAGCCGAGCACCTCCAGCGGATCGCCGTCCAGCGCCTCCATCCCGCCCTGCGGCATTGAGAAGGGATTGTGGCTGAAGTCGATCTTGCCGTCGTCATCCGCCTCGTACATCGGGAAGTCGACGATCCACGCGAAGGCGAAGCGGTCCTTGTCCGTCAGTCCCAGCTCGTCGCCAATGACCGTCCGTGCGCGGCCTGCGACGGCCTCGAAATCGGCGGGCTTGCCGCCGAGGAAGAACGCCGCGTCGCCCACGCCAAGGCCCAGCTGCTGGCGGATCGCCTCCGTGCGCTCGGGGCCGATGTTCTTTGCGAGGGGGCCGGCGGCTTCGAGGCCTTCGCCCTGGTCTCGCCAGAAGATGTACCCCATGCCCGGCAGGCCCTGCTCCTGGGCGAACTTGTTCATCCGGTCGCAGAACTTGCGAGAGCCGCCCGTGGGGGCGGGGATGGCGCGGATCTCGGTGCCGTCCTTCTCGAGGAGCGAAGCGAAGATGGCGAAGCCCGAGCCCGCGAAATGCTCGGACACGACCTGCATCTCGATCGGGTTGCGCAAGTCGGGCTTGTCCGTTCCGTACTTTAGCGCGGCATCGCGATAGGAAATGAGCGGCCAGTCCGCATCGACCGCGCGCCCGCCGCCGAACTCTTCGAAGAGCCCCGCGATCACCGGCTGAATCGTATCGAATACATCCTGTTGCGAGACGAAGCTCATCTCCATGTCGAGCTGGTAGAAGTCGGTGGGCGAGCGGTCGGCGCGGGGATCCTCGTCGCGGAAGCAGGGCGCGATCTGATAGTACTTGTCGAACCCCGACACCATCAGGAGTTGCTTGAACTGCTGCGGCGCCTGCGGCAGCGCGTACACCTTCCCCGGATGCAGCCGCGAGGGGACGATGAAGTCGCGCGCGCCCTCGGGGGACGACGCGGTGATGATCGGGGTCTGGAACTCGTTGAAGCCCTTGTCCCACATCCGCTCGCGGATGGAGCGCACGACGTTCGAACGCAGGATCATGTTCTTCTGCATCTGCTCGCGGCGCAGGTCGAGGAAGCGGTACTTGAGCCGCGTCTCCTCGGGGTATTCCTGGTCGCCGAACACCATCAGCGGCAGCTCGTCGGCCTTCCCCAGCACCTCGAGGTCGCGGATGAAGACCTCGATCTCGCCGGTCGGGATCTTGGGGTTCACGAGGCCCGCGTCGCGCGCCTTCACGGTGCCGTCGATGCGGATGCACCATTCCGAACGGACCTTCTCGACCTCGGCGAAGACCGGGCTGTCGGGATCGCAAAGAAGCTGCGTCATGCCGTAATGGTCGCGCAGATCGATGAAGAGCACGCCGCCATGGTCGCGGACACGGTGCACCCAGCCGGAGAGGCGGACGGTCTCGCCCACGTTGTCGGCGGTCAGACCGGCGCAGGTATGGGTGCGGAAGGCGTGCATCGGAGGCTCCACGGGGGGTTTGGGACGTTCGGGCCTATCGACACGCGCGGGCCCGAGGTGTCAACACCGCCGGGCCCCGCCGGAGCGTCACTGTGCGGCGAGCTTGCGCCCCGAGGCCCGCCCCATCACCAGAAGGCGCGGGCGCAGCGTCTCGACGATGAGGACGCTGGGTTGGAAGGGCCGCTCCTCGGCGGCGGCGCCGGGGAAACCGATGATGTCGAGACCGGCCTCGATCGCGGCCTCGGCACTCTCCGGTGTGTCCTCGATGGCGAGCGCGTGGTCC
Source organism: Jannaschia halovivens (assembly GCF_046452375.1). Taxonomy (NCBI): domain Bacteria; kingdom Pseudomonadati; phylum Pseudomonadota; class Alphaproteobacteria; order Rhodobacterales; family Roseobacteraceae; genus Jannaschia; species Jannaschia halovivens. The sequence continues at coordinate 1,311,325 of NZ_JBKFDJ010000001.1, forward strand.
GCGTCGACGCCCAGGTCGTCCAGCGCGCGGCGGTAGATGTCGGGGGCAGGCTTGGGGTGCTCGACCATGCTGCGGTCGCCGATCCAGTCGAAGTCGCCGGCGCGCACCTCGGGGGCGAGCGCGCCGAGGATGGCATCGACCTGCCGCCGGTCGGTCGTGGTCGCAAGGCCGACGGCGATGGATTCGGCGCGGCAATGCGCGATCAGATCGACCACGCCATCGCGCGGCGCGAGACCCTCGCTGGCGATCAGCGCCTCGAAATGGCGGATCTTGGCGTCATGCAGGGCGGCGGCGTCGACCTGGTCCCCGGCGTCGCGGGCATAGGTGGCGATACGGGCCCGCCCGCCCGGGCGCAGCAGAAGCTTGCGGTAGCTGTCGCGATCCCAGACCCAGTCGAGGTCGGCGTCGGCGAAGGCGCGGTTGTAGGCGCGGCGCTGGAGCTCCGTGGTCTCGGCGAGGGTTCCTATCGCGCCGAAGAGCAGGGCTGAAACAGACATGTTTCTCTCGTCGTCTTTGGGGTGGTCGCCCGTCGCAAGAACCGGTGACGGGGCGTTCGGTTCCATCCGCAGCCCGAAATAGGCGGCGGATGGCCGGACGCGATGGCTTGCACCCCCGCCCCTGCCCCCCTAGACCACGGCCAATTTGCCAGCACTCGGGGGGAACCCATGCCCAAGCGGACCGACATCCAGTCGATCATGATCATCGGCGCGGGTCCCATCGTCATCGGGCAGGCCTGCGAGTTCGACTATTCCGGCGCACAGGCCTGCAAGGCGCTGCGCGAGGAAGGCTACCGCGTCATCCTCGTGAACTCGAACCCGGCGACGATCATGACCGATCCGGGCCTCGCGGATGCCACCTATATCGAGCCGATCACCCCTGAGGTCGTGGCCAAGATCATCGCGAAGGAGCGACCCGACGCGCTGCTCCCCACGATGGGGGGGCAGACCGGCCTGAACACGTCCCTCGCGCTGGACGATATGGGCGTGCTGGACGAGTTCGGCGTCGAGCTGATCGGGGCCAAGCGGGCCGCCATCGAGATGGCCGAAGATCGCAAGCTCTTCCGCGAGGCAATGGACCGGCTGGGCATCGAGAACCCGAAGGCCACGATCGTGGACGCGCCCAAGGTGGATGGGGTCTACGACATCGCGGCGGGCATGAAGAACGCCATGGATGCGCTGGAGGATATCGGCCTGCCCGCGATCATCCGGCCCGCCTTCACGCTGGGCGGCACGGGCGGCGGCGTGGCCTATAACCGTGCCGATTACGAGCATATCTGCCGCACCGGGCTCGAAGCGTCGCCCGTGGCCCAGATCCTCGTCGACGAGAGCCTTCTGGGGTGGAAGGAGTTCGAGATGGAGGTGGTCCGCGACAAGGCGGACAACGCCATCATCGTCTGCGCCATCGAGAACGTTGACCCGATGGGCGTCCATACGGGCGACTCGATCACCGTCGCGCCCGCGCTGACGCTGACGGACAAGGAATACCAGTTGATGCGCACCCACAGCATCAACGTCCTGCGCGAGATCGGCGTCGAGACGGGCGGGTCCAACGTGCAATGGGCGGTGAACCCCGCCGACGGCCGCATGGTCGTGATCGAGATGAACCCGCGGGTGTCGCGCTCCTCGGCGCTGGCGTCGAAGGCCACGGGCTTTCCCATCGCCAAGATCGCCGCGAAGCTGGCCGTGGGCTACACGCTGGACGAGCTCGACAACGACATCACCAAGGTCACGCCCGCCTCGTTCGAGCCGACGATCGATTACGTGGTGACCAAGATCCCGCGCTTCGCCTTCGAGAAGTTCCCCGGCTCCGAGCCCCTGCTGACGACGGCGATGAAATCGGTGGGCGAGGTCATGGCCATCGGACGGACCTTCCACGAATCCATGCAGAAGGCGCTGGCCTCGATGGAAACGGGTCTGACCGGGTTTGACGAAATTCAACTTTCGGACGATCCGGCGGCGATCAAGGCCGAACTGTCGCGCCAGACGCCGGACCGTATCCGCGTGATCGCCCAGGCGATGCGGCATGGATTGTCCGATGACGACATCCATGCCGTGACGCGGTTCGATCCGTGGTTCCTGGCCCGGATCAGGGAAATCATCGACTTGGAGGCCGAAGTTCGCACGAATGGCCTGCCGGTCGAGGAGGCGGGGCTTAGACGCCTCAAACAATACGGCTTTACCGACGCGCGGCTGGCCACGCTGACGGGCCGGACCGAGGACAACGTGCGTCGTGCCCGCCAGAACCTCGGGGTCGTTGCACAATTCAAGCGGATCGACACCTGCGCCGCCGAGTTCGAGGCACAGACGCCCTACATGTATTCGACCTACGAGACGCCCGTGATGGGCGAGGCAGAGTGCGAAAGCCGTCCGACGGACGCCAGGAAGGTCGTGATCCTCGGCGGCGGGCCGAACCGCATCGGCCAGGGCATCGAGTTCGACTATTGCTGCTGTCACGCCTGTTTCGCGCTGTCGGATCAGGGCTACGAGACGATCATGATCAACTGCAATCCCGAGACGGTGAGCACCGATTACGACACGTCCGACCGCCTTTATTTCGAGCCGCTGACCTTCGAGCACGTCATGGAGATCCTACGCGTCGAGCAGGAGAACGGCACCCTGCACGGCGTCATCGTCCAGTTCGGCGGGCAGACGCCGCTGAAGCTGGCCAACGCGCTGCACGATGCGGGCATCCCGATCCTGGGCACCACGCCGGACGCGATCGACCTGGCCGAGGATCGGGAGCGCTTCGCCGCGCTGGTCCGCGACCTGGGGCTGAAGCAGCCTGAGAACGCTATCGCCCATTCGGACGCCGAGGCGCGGCTGCGGGCCGAGGATCTGGGCTATCCGCTGGTCATCCGCCCGTCCTACGTCCTTGGCGGGCGCGCGATGGAGATCGTCCGCGATACCGCGCAGCTCGAGCGGTATATACGCGACGCGGTGGTGGTGTCGGGCGACAGTCCGGTCCTGCTCGACAGCTATCTCTCGGGCGCGATCGAAGTAGACGTCGACGCGCTCTCGGACGGCACGGATGTGCATGTCGCGGGGATCATGCAGCATATCGAGGAGGCGGGCGTCCATTCGGGCGACAGTGCCTGCTGCCTGCCGCCGCACACGTTGTCGGACGAGGTGATCGCCGAGATCCGCGAACAGACGGTCGCGTTGGCCCGCGCGCTGCGGGTCGTCGGCCTGATGAACGTGCAGTTCGCGGTCAAGGAGGGCCCGGACGGACCGGACGTCTACCTGATCGAGGTGAACCCGCGCGCGTCGCGGACCGTGCCCTTCGTGGCCAAGGCCGTGGATTCGGCCATCGCCAGCATCGCCGCGCGTCTGATGGCGGGCGAGCCGCTGTCGAACTTCCCGCTGCGCGACCCCTACCCCGCCGGTGCCGAGATCGCGCATGTGCCCATGGGCGACACGATGATGCTGAGCCATCCGGACACGCCGTGGTTCTCGGTCAAGGAGGCGGTGCTGCCGTTTGCGCGCTTCCCCGGCGTCGACACCCTGCTCGGTCCCGAGATGCGGTCGACCGGCGAGGTGATGGGCTGGGATCGCAGCTTCGCGCGCGCGTTCCTCAAGGCCCAGCTCGGTGCGGGTGTGACCCTGCCCGAAGGCGGGACGGTGTTCCTGTCGATCAAGGATGCCGACAAGACCGGCCAACTGGTCGAGACGGCGACGCTCCTGCGCGAGATGGGCTTCGACATCCTCGCGACCGAGGGCACCGCGGCCTTCCTCGACGGGCATGGCATCGCGTCCACGCGGGTCAACAAGGCCTACGAGGGCGGGCGCACGGTCGTGGACGTGATGAAGGACGGCGAGGTCGCTTTGGTGATGAATACCACCGAGGGCGCGCAGGCGGTCGAGGATTCGCGGTCGATGCGCAGCGTCGCGCTGACCAGCCGGATCCCCTACTTCACCACCCTCTCGGGCGCGAATGCGGCGGCGCGCGCCATACATGCGGCGGCCGAGGGTGATGTCGAGGTCCGCTCGCTCCAGTAGCGGAAACGATTCGCCGCGCAGGGGACGATTTTGCCCGCTCGGCGCCTCGCCGTTTCCGCCAGTAGCCCTCACGCAGCCCGAATCGGCGCGCGTTGTCGCCCGGCTGGGAACAGTGGGGCGGCAGCGGCGGAATGGTTTCCCGATCGCGCGATCCGCCCCGCAAAGGTCGCAATCCCAGCCAAGCCTCGCCCAATGCCGGAGTCAGCCTTCCATTAACCAAAACAAGGAAACGGTTGCATGGACCCGACAGGCCTTTCCCTCATGGCGATCAGCGCGACGAGCATCGCGCTCCGCCGATACAGCGACATGTCGCGCGACGACGTGCCCGCCTTCCCCGCGCATCGGATCGACGGTCCGCCCCGCGCCTCCGCCATCGAACGGTTGCGGATGTCCGGCCTCCGGGTCCGCTCGCTGGTCGATGTCGGGCGGCAGGCCATCTCGCGGCGGCTCGGTCGCTTCGCGGCGGGGCTGGGGCTGGAACTTCACGCACAGGTCTCGCTGGCCGGGATCATCGAGGCGCCGGGTGATCCGGCGGTCGAGGCGATCCTGCGGGGGCGTCGCCTGGACTACGTGCTGTCGGACGAATACGGCGTCCCGCTTTGTGGCATTGCGCTGGTGTCGGGCCCCGGCCCGGCCTACCGGGACAGCGTGTGCCAGCATGCGCTCGCCCTCGTCGGACTGCCGCTGGTGACGGTCTCCGTCCGGGCGGATTGGGCCGAAACGCGGGCCCGCCTCACGGCCGCGCTGAACCTCGAGCCGCCGGCGGCCAACGACCGGATGCCGATCATCGTCCGCGAGGCGCTTCCGATGCATGTCTGACGGTTCGGACGGGCGCCGTGGGGGCGCCCGTCCGGCCGATCGGCGTTAACCTTCGGGTGAAGACGGGGCCCGTTCGGGCGCCCGTCTTCATCTTTCGGTAACGAATGCGCGGCTAGGCAGAACGGGTCCCATTCGCCGAGGAGCCCGTCATGTTCGCCGCCCTGCCCTCGTCGTTCCAGCGAAGCCGCGACCGGCGCGTCATGTCGGCGGCCACCACACGGCTGAGTGGGGTCGACGACCTCGCGTCGGTAAGCCTCGGGGTGCGCTCGCTGGTGGACGAGGGGCGCGCGGCGCTGTTCGGGCGGCTTTGCGAACTGGCGCATCGCAACGGTCTGCACGTCGCGCCCGAAGTCTCTCTGATGGCGGTCTTCACCATCGATGGCGGTGCCGAGGGGCGCGGCCTGAGCCTGCGCAAGGCGCTGCGCAGCAAGCGGGTCGATTTCCTGCTGGTCGACGGATCGGCGCGCCCGGTCCTCGCGCTCGACTGCGCGGGTGGCGACCGCTGGCGGGACCGCGCGCTCCGGCGCGACCGGCTGAAGCGGCGCGCCTTCGCGCAGGCGCGGATCCCGTGGCTGGTGCTGTGCGGCGCGCCCGATTTCGCCGAGGAGGTGGACCTTATCGAGGACCGAATTCGCGCGCGACTGGCCGAGACAGGGGGCGACCGCAGCGCCGCGTGACGCAAGGGCGCGCGCCCCGCGCCGCTTGACGCCGGACCGGCCCGGCGGCAGACAGGGCGCCACCCGGCCGCGGGCCCGACGCCGCGGCGCCGTGTGCGCGAAAGGACGACCCAGATGCCCGTCACCATCACCGGATCGGGCGTGTTCACCCCGTCGCAGATCATCACGAACGACGATCTGGTCGTGGCCTTCAACGCCTATGCCGACCGCGAAAACGCCGCCCACGCGGACGAGATCGCCGCCGGCACGCGCGAGGCGATCCCCCATTCGAGCGCCGAGTTCATCCGTTCGGCCAGCGGGATCGAGCAGCGTTTCGTGCTCGACCGAGACGGCGTGCTGGACCCCGCCCGCATGTTTCCGCGCCTCGCCGCCCGGACCGACGACCAGCCGGGCCACATGGCCGAGATGGCGGTTGCCGCCTGCACCGACGCACTGGCGATGGCGGGGATCGACGCCGCCGGGGTCGACGCGGTGATCTGCGCCGCCTCGAACCACGAGCGGGCCTATCCGGCCGTCGCGATCGAGATCCAGAACCTCCTGGGCACCGGCGGATTCGCCTTCGACATGAACGTCGCCTGTTCCAGTGCCACCTTCGGCATCCAGGCCGCCGCCGACATGATCCGGGCCGGGTCCATCCGCCGCGCTATCGTGACCTGCCCCGAGATCTGCTCGGCGCATCTCGAATGGCGCGACCGGGACTGCCATTTCATCTTCGGCGACGTCTGCACCGCGCTGGTGCTCGACGGTGACCCGGACGCGCGGGGCTTCCGCATCGACAGCACCCGCTGTGCGACGCAATTCTCCAACAACATCCGCAACAACGACGGCTTCCTCAGGCGCACCCATGACCAGATGGAGGACCGCCGGGACATGCAGTTCATGCAGAACGGGCGAAAGGTCTTCAAGGAAGTGCTGCCGATGGTGGCGGGCCATATCGCGGACCACATGGCCGGTGAGGGGATCGCCGCCGAGGACCTCAAGCGCCTCTGGCTGCACCAGGCGAACAAGTCGATGAACGACTTCATCGGGCGCAAGGTGCTGGGCCGTGTGCCGGAGCCCGAGGAGCAGCCGAACATCCTTCAGGATTACGCGAACACCTCCTCGGCGGGGTCGATCATCGCCTTCGCCAAGCATTCGGCCGATCTGGGCGAAGGCGACCGCGGCCTGATCTGCTCGTTCGGGGCGGGATATTCGGTGGGATCGGTGGTCGTGACGCGGACCTGAGATGGCCAAGCTCTATTACAACTATTCGACGATGAACGCGGGCAAGAGCACGCTGCTCCTGCAGGCCTCCTACAACTATATCGAACGCGGGATGCGGACCTATCTGCTGACCGCGAATTTCGACGACCGGGCGGGCACGGGCCGGATCGCGAGCCGCATCGGCATCGAGGCCAAGGCGGACACTTATGCCGCCTCCAGCGACCTTTATGCGATGATCGAGGCGCGGCTGGCCAAGGAGCCATGCGCCTGCGTGCTGCTGGACGAGGCGCAATGGCTCAGCCGCGAACAGGTCTGGCAACTGGCGCGCGCGGTGGACGATCTGGGCGTGCCGGTGATGGCCTACGGGCTGCGGGTGGATTTCCGGGGCGAGCTGTTTCCCGGCTCCGCCGCCCTTCTGGCGTTGGCCGACGAGATGCGCGAGGTGCGTACGATCTGCTGGTGCGGACGCAAGGCGACGATGGTGATCCGGCAGGATGCGGATGGCCGCGCGCTGACCGAGGGCGCGCAGGTCGAGGTGGGCGGGAACGAGCGCTATGTCTCGCTCTGCCGGCGTCATTTCCGCGAGGCGACGGGCGATCGCGTGCCGCCCGAGATGCCGGTCTGACCGCTCAGGCCATCAGGCCTCGGACAAGCCCCTCGGCCCGCTCGATCAGGTGCGGAAGATCGACCGTCGTGACCGCGCCGTCGCGGACGACCTGACGCCCTTCGACGAACAGATGCCGGACCCGCCGCGCACCGGCCAAGGGCAGCGCGGCCACGTCCCAGGACCCCGCCGCCTCGACGTCGTCCACGGGCCAGAGGGCGAGGTCGGCGCGCATCCCCACCGCGATCCGCCCCACGTCGTCGCGCCCCAGAACGCGCGCGCCGCCGCGCGTTGCAACCCGGAGCGCGGCCTCGGGCGACATCGCGTCCGCACCCCGCGCGACCCGTTGCAAGAGCATCGCCTGCCGCGCTTCGTCCATCAGGTTGGCCGCGTCGTTCGAGGCCGAGCCGTCCACGCCCAGACCCACGGGCACGCCCGCGTCCAGCATATCGCGCAAGGGCGCGATGCCCGAGCCGAGGCGGCAATTCGAGCAGGGGCAATGCGCGACGCCGGTGCCGGTACGGGCGAAAAGCGCGATCTCAGCGGCGTCGAGCTTGACGCAGTGGGCGTGCCAGACGTCGTCGCCGGTCCAACCGAGGTCTTCGGCATATTGCCCGGGGCGACAACCGAAACGGTCGAGCGAATAGGCCACGTCTTCGTCGTTCTCGGCCAGATGGGAGTGGAGGCGGACCCCCTTGTCTCGGGCGAGGATAGCGGTGTCGCGCATCAGCTCGCGGCTGACCGAAAAGGGCGAACAGGGGGCGAGGCCCACGCGGCACATCGACCCCGGCGCGGGGTCGTGGAAGGCGTCGACCACGCGGATGCAATCGTCGAGGATCGGGGCTTCGCATTCGACCAGCGCGTCGGGCGGCAGGCCACCCTCGCTCTCGCCGATGGACATCGACCCGCGGGTCGGATGGAAGCGCAGCCCGATCTCGGAGGCGGCATGGATCGTGTCGTCGAGCCGCGCGCCGTTGGGGAAGAGGTACAGATGGTCCGAGGATGTGGTGCAGCCTGAAAGCGCCAGTTCCGCCAGCCCAAGCTGGGTCGCGACATGGATGTGGTCCGGCGTGAAGCGCGCCCAGATCGGATAGAGTGCCTTGAGCCAGCCGAAGAGCAGCGCGTCCTGACCGGCGGGCACGGCGCGGGTCAGCGTCTGGTAGAGATGGTGATGGGTGTTCACGAGGCCCGGCGTGATGACGCAGCGGTCCGCGTCCACGATTTCGCCCCGCGTTTCGAGCGACGGGCCTATGGCCGCGATGATGCCGTCGCGGATCAGGATGTCGCTGCCGTCGGCGGGGTCCGGCGTGTCGTCCATGGCGCGGATGCGCGCTGCACCCCGGATCAGCGTCTCAGCCATTCAGGAGGTCCAGCGCAGCGGCGTGGAGCGCGGGCGTGGCGGCGGCGATGGCGGTGCCGCCATCCTGCGCCGGGCCCCCTTGCCAGTCAGTGACGATGCCGCCCGCCGCCTGCACCAGCGCCATCGGCGCAAGGATGTCGTAGACCTGAAGCCCCGCCTCGATCACGAGATCGACATGGCCGGCGGCCAGCAGGGCGTAGCCGTAGCAATCCATGCCATAGCGCGTCAGGCGGCAGTGCCGGGCGACGCGGGCGAAGGCCTCGCCCTCGGCCGCGGTGCCGACTTCGGGGAACGTCGTGAGGATGGTCGCGTCGGCGAGGTCGGTGGTGGTACGGACACGGAGGTTGCGCCGTTCGTCCCCCCGCGTCCAATGCGCGACCGAAGGCCCGAAGCTTGCGCCGTAGAACCGCTCGCCGGTGAAGGGCTGGTCGACGATCCCCAGCCGCGGGCCGTCCGTATCGCGCAGACCCACCAGCACGCCCCAGGTCGGCGTGCCGGAGATGAAGCCGCGGGTGCCGTCGATCGGGTCCAGTACCCATGTCCAGCCGGTGGTGCCGGGCGTGGCCGCGGCTTCCTCGCCCAGGATGGCGTCGTCGGGGCGCATCCGGGCGAGGATGTCGCGCATCGCCGCCTCGGCGGCGCGGTCGGCGACGGTCACGGGGTCGAAGTGATCGCCCTTGCTGGCGACGGCAAGCGGTGTTCGGAAATGTTCGAGCGTGACGACGCGGGCCGCGTCGGCCAGCGCCTCGGCCACGGGGGCAAAGGTCTCGAGATCATCCGCCATGCCCGCACCCCACGTATCTTGCCACCGGGGGTGACACGAGGGCGCGCGCGCGGTCAAGCCGGTGTCAGGCGGCGGCGTCCGACATGACGCGGGCAAGGTCGAAGAGCCGGCGGCGCTGCGCTTCGGGGACGGCGTAATAGGCGCGGATCAGCTCCAGCGCCTCGCGGTCGGTGAGAAGGTCCTGACCCTTGCCCTTCGCGCGTCCGGTGTCGAACCCGTCGAAGAAATGTTCGACCGGCACGTCCATCGCATTCGCGATCTCCCAGAGGCGCGAGGCGGAGATGCGGTTCATCCCGGTCTCGTATTTCTGGATCTGCTGGAACTTGATGCCGACATGTTCGGCGAGCTGCTGCTGGGTCATGCCGATCACCCAGCGGCGGTGCCGCACGCGCTTGCCCACATGGACGTCGACGGGATGCTTCATGGTCGTCCTCCCTCGGTGTCGTATCATTCACTTAGGGCCGAACGCGGGTCGGTCGATATTCGTTCACGCGCGGTCGGAGGCAAACCGTCGCAGGTGCGCCGGGGGCTTCGGTCGCGTCACGGTTGCGGCGCTGCGCCCGGCAGGGCAGCAGGGGGCGACCCGCGAAGAGGAGAGACCGATGCGCGCCTATCTCGTAACCGACCACCAGTCCGACCCGGCCGTGACCGATGTGGAGGCCCCGCGTCCCGGCCCCGGCGAGGTGGCGCTGGCGATCGAGGCCTGCGCGCTGAACTTCGCGGATCTCCTGATGATCAAGGGGACGTATCAGGATACGCCCGCCCTGCCCTTCGCGCCCGGCATGGAGGTCTGCGGCACGGTCACGGCGCATGGGCCGGGCGTAGAGGCCCCGGCGATGGGGACGCGGGTCGCGGTGTTCGGCGGATCGGGCGGCCTGGCAGAGGCGGGGTGCTTTCCCGCGGCGCGCTGTGTCGCCGTGCCGGACGACATGCCGTCCGACATCGCGGCGAGCTTCATCGTCGCCTATTCCACGAGCCATGTCGCGCTGACCCACAAGGCGCGGCTGCAACCGGGCGAACGGCTGGTCGTGCTGGGGGCCGCGGGCGGCGTCGGGCTGACGGCGGTCGAGCTGGGCGCCAAGATGGGGACCGAAGTGGTCGCAGTGGCGCGGGGCGAGGAGAAGCTGGCCGTCGCGCGCGCGCACGGGGCGCATCACCTGATCGACGGTGACGCGCCGGACCTGCGCGACCGGATCCTGGCCCTGGGCGGTGCGGACGTGGTCTATGACGCGGTCGGTGGTGCCGCGTTCAAGGCGGCGTTCCGGGCGACCAACGCGGATGGGCGTATCCTGGTAATCGGCTTCGCCAGCGGCGAGGTCCCGCAGGTCAAGGCGAACCATCTGCTGGTCAAGAATATCGACCTTCTGGGCATGTATTGGGGCGGCTATCTCGCGGTGAAACCCGAGGTGATCCGGACCAGCATCGCGGCGCTTTTCGAGATGTGGAGCCGCGGCGAGCTTCGCCCCCATGTCAGCCACAGCGTGCCGCTGGCGCGCACCGCCGAGGGGCTGGAGTTGCTGCGGGCGCGGCGGTCGACGGGCAAGGTCGTGGTCACGATGGGTCGATGATCGGGCTCTGGCCACCCGTTCGATAGAGAAAATCAATCGAAATCGCCGGAATGGCGGGCCATTCCGCCTTGAAATGGTCACGCACGCCGCCAATATCTCAACACGAGGAAGCCCGTCCAATTCGCGGGTTTCCATGGTTTTCACCCTTGGAGGAGTTCCATGGCACAATTCGACGCCCTGCGGACCGGCACGATTTCCGGCGCACAGGCCGCGGAGATCGATCAGGGCCTCCGCGCCCATATGAACAAGGTCTACGGCACGATGTCCGTGGGCATGCTGATCACGTTCGCGGCCGCCTGGGCCATTTCCGGCCTCGCGGTCACGACGGACCCGTCCGCGGCCGTCGCCCAGCTGAATGCCGACACCTACCTGACGCAGCTGGGCTATTCGCTCTACGCGTCGCCGCTCAAGTGGCTGATCATGTTCGCGCCGCTGATCTTCGTGTTCGGCCTCTCGGCGATGATCAACCGCATGTCCGCGGCCACCGCTCAGGTCGCATTCTACGCCTTCGCCGCGGTGATGGGCCTGTCGATCAGCTCGATCTTCCTCGTGTTCACGGGCACGTCGATCATCAGCACGTTCCTCGTGACCTCGATCGCCTTCGCGGGGCTCAGCCTCTACGGCTACACGACCAAGAAGGACCTGTCCGGCATGGGCACGTTCCTCATCATGGGCGTGATCGGCCTGATCGCGGCGATGGTCATCAACATCTTCCTCGCCTCGTCGGCGTTGGCCTTCGCGATCTCGGCGATCGGTGTGCTGATCTTCGCGGGTCTGACGGCCTACGACACGCAGTCGATCAAGAACGAGTACATCGCCCATGCCGCGCATGGCGATCAGGAATGGCTGGGGAAGTCCGCGATCATGGGCGCGCTGCGTCTCTATCTCGACTTCATTAACATGTTCATGTTCCTGCTGCAGTTCCTCGGCAATCGCGAGTGACCTTTCGCATCTGAACGACGAACGGGCCGCCCCATGGGGCGGCCCGTTTTCGTTTCGATGGCGCGATCAGAGGGAGGTGAGGATCTCGCGGGCGGCGGCGATGCCGTCGGGCATCGGTTGATGACCCGCGCCGGGATGGGCGATCATCCGGGTCTCGGCCCCCTGCCCGGCCAGCGCCTCGACGCTGCGGGTCGCGCGGACCAGCGGGATATGCGGGTCGGCCTCGTGGCAGGTGACCAGCGCGCGCAGTCCCGAGAGGTCGGTGTCGTAGTCGAGGGCCTTCTCGCCGAAGCCGTAGACCTCGCCCGGCGCGTCCGCCGTGCCGACCAGCCCACCCGAAAGCGCGATCACGGCGCCGAGCCCTTCGCCGTGGCGCGCGGCGTATTCCAGCGCGAGGCAGGCGCCTTGCGAGAACCCGACCACGGCGACCTGCGCGCGCGGCAGATCGAGCGAGGCCACGGCGCGATCGACGGCGCCGAGCCCGTCCGCGAGCGGACGCTCCATCTGCGCCATCGGCGCGAGGAAGCTGGTCGGCCACCAGGACTGGCCGGGCGCTTCGGGCGCGGCCAGCGCCGCACCTTCGGCGCCCAAGGGGCCGACGAGGGACATCATGTCCCGCGCCGACCCGCCCCGCCCGTGGATCAGGACGAGGCCGATCACGCCTCGATCCGGGGCAGCGCCGCCTCGATCCGGTCGCGGATCGGCTCGTATTTCTCGGGCAGCTTGAGCGCCTCCCCGAGGCGTTCCAGCGGCTCATCGCGGGTGAAGCCGGGCGGATCGGTCGCGATCTCGAAGAGCACGCCACCCGGCTCGCGGAAGTAGATCGCGTTGAAATACTGCCGGTCGATCACGGGCGTGACCTGCATGCCCGCGGCAATCATCCGGTCGCGCCAGTCAAGCTGGTCGGCATCGTCCTTGGCGCGGAACGCGACGTGATGGATCGAGCCCGCACCCTGCTGGCCGCGCGGCGCGCCATCCGCGCGATAGAGGTCCACGACCGTGCCCCGCGCATCCCCCGGCGCCTTGAGGCGTAGACGCTCGGTGCCGCCCGCACTCTCGTGCCCCGCCTCTTCGTAGCCCATGTGGTCGACGAGAAGGCGCTGCGTCGGCCCGAGATCGTGGAGCCATAGCGTCGTCGAATGGAAACCGCCCTCGGCGGGGCCGTGATCGCCGGGTTCGGCCACCAGTTCGACCGTCGCACCGTCGGGATCGGTGACCGTGGCGACCGACTGGCCGAAGCGCTCGGCCGGGTCGGAGACGGTGCCGCCCTTGGCGCGCACCTCGTCCAGCCAGTCGGTGAAGACGCTCTCGCCGACCGAATAGCCATAGGCCGAGGCCATCCCGCTGCCGGGCACGCCGGGGCGGGCGCCAACGAAGGGGAAGAAGGTCAGGATGGTGCCCGGCTCGGCGGTGCGATTGCCGTAGTAAAGATGATAGGTGCCCGGATCGTCGAAATTGACGGTCTTCTTCACGAGCCGTTGGTCCATCAGCTTGGTAAAGAAATCGACGTTGGCCTGCGGCGGACCGCTGATGGCGGTGACGTGATGCAGGCCGGTGATGTGCTTGGTCATGGGATCGCTCCGTTCATGGCGTTGGACCAGAGATAGGCGATCCGTGCAGGGTCGTAAGGCCGATCCGTGCACAGGAATGGTTCGGGAGCGCGAAGGCGCGGGTCAGCGGCGCAGGAGCCGACCCTCGCCGCTGGCCCGCGGGCGATGGACATGGGCCGATTGCACCAGCCCGAATGCGAGCATCAGCACGATCATCGCCGAGCCGCCATAGCTGACCAGCGGCAGGGGGACGCCCACGACGGGGGCGAGGCCCATGACCATCGACATGTTGACCGCAAAGAACAGAAAGAACGCGACCGCGACCCCGAGCGTCACCAGCGACGCGAAGCGGTCCTTGTTGCGCAGGGCCGAGCCCACGCAGAACGCGATGATGAGGAGGTAGAGGATCAGGAGCGACATGCCGCCGAGGAAGCCGAATTCCTCGGCCAGCGTCGTGAAGATGAAATCGGTGTGTTTCTCGGGGAGGAAGTTCAGGCGTGCCTGCGTGCCCTGCATGAACCCCTTGCCCGTCCACCCGCCCGAACCCAGCGCGATCTTCGACTGGGTGATATGGTAGCCCGCGCCCAAGGGGTCGCTCTCGGGGTCGAGGAAGGTGTCGATGCGGCGATACTGGTAGTCCTGGAGGAGTTGCCACGTCGTGCCACGCGATTGCAGCACAGCCGTCACGAGGCCGACGCCCCCGGCGATGACGGTCGCGAAATAGGCCCAGTGGACGCCGGCGAGGAACATCACCGCCCCGCCCCCGGTCAGAAGCAGGATCGAGGTCCCGAGGTCAGGCTGCTGGATCACGAGGAAGACCGGCAGGAGGATGACGACGACCGGGATCAGCACCCATTGGGGCCGGCTGACCTTGGAGGCGGGCAGCCAATCGTAATAGGCGGCCAGCATCATCACGAGCGTGACCTTCATCAGCTCGGACGGTTGCAGGCGCATGAAGCCGAGGTCGATCCAGCGCTGCGCGCCGCCGCCGGTGGAGCCGACGAACTCGACCGCGAGGAGGAGCGCGATCGTCACCGCGTAGGCCAGCGCCGAGACGTTGCGCCAGAACCAGATCGGCACCATGGCGACGACGAACATCACCACCAGCCCGAAGACGAAGCGCTGCATCTGCGGCTCGGCCCAGCGCCAGCTTCCGCCCGCAACCGAGTAGAGGACGAGGAAGCCCAGCGCCGAGACCGCCGTCACGAGCAGGACCAACGCCCAATTGAGCGCCAGCACCTTCTGGAAGCCCGACGGGACGCGGGCGACGTTGTATTCGAGATAGCTCATGCCTCGGAGATGCCGGCGCCGCGGTTGAGGCCCGGATTGACCGGGAGCGCCGACAGGAGCTCCTCCATCTGGCCGCGCTGGCCCGACGGGTAGGCCTCGAGCGGCGGCATCCCGCCATGGAGCGCGTAGAGCATGATGTCGCGGGCCACCGGGGCCGCCGCCGCCGAGCCGCCGCCACCATGCTCGACCACGACCGAGATCGCGTATTTCGGATCGTCATGGGGCGCGTAGCCGACGAAGAGCGCATGGTCGCGACGGTTCCACGGCAGGTCCTCGTTGCGGAACACGCCGCGCGCGCGTTCGGCGGCGGTGATGTTGCGGACCTGGCTGGTGCCGGTCTTGCCCGACCACTTGATCCCGGCGAGGTCGAACTTGGAGCGCCCGGCGGTGCCGCCACGGGCATTGACGACCTCGTACATGGCGGCGCGAACCAGCTCGAGCTGGCTGCGGGGGATGTCGAGCGGCCCCTTCACGCCGGACGGGCGCGCGATGCCGTCGACGGATCGGACGAGGCGCGGCTCGACTTCGAGGCCGGAGGCGAGGCGCGCGGTCATCACCGCAAGCTGCATCGGCGAGGCGAGGACGAAGCCCTGCCCGATGGACGCGTTGAGGCTGTCACCGACGACCCAGGCTTCACCGCGACGCTCGGCCTTCCAGTCGCGATCGGGCACGAGCCCCTCGGAGACGGATGTCATCTCGAGGTCGAAGGCCTTGCCCAGCCCGAGCTTGCGGGCCATGGCGCTGATCCGGTCGATCCCGGCCCGCTGGGCGAGGTCGTAGTAATAGACGTCGCAGCTTTCGCGCAGCGATTTCGCGAGGTCGACCGCCCCATGCCCGGCGCGCTTCCAGCAGTGGAAGCGGCGGTTCGAGACGGTGGTGTGGCCGGGGCAATAGACCGTCTCGCCCGGAGAGATCTCGCCCGCCTCGACCGCCGCCAGCAGGGTCACCATCTTGAAGGTCGACCCGGGCGGATAGAGGCCCTGGACGATCTTGTTGTGCAGCGGGCGGTGATCGTTATCGCGCAGAGAGGCATAGTCGGGCACGCTGATGCCCGAGACGAAGAGGTTGGGGTCGTAGCTGGGCGAGGAGACGGCGGCGAGGACGTCGCCGTTGCGTACGTCCATCACCACGGCGCTGGCGCTTTCGGTGCCGAGACGGGCCTGCGTGAAATTCTGAAGCCCCGCGTCGATGGTCAGCTGGACGTCCTGGCCCGACTGGCCCGGCGTGCGCCCCAACTCGCGCATGATGCGTCCGGCGGCGTTCTGCTCGACCCGGCGCGAGCCCGCCCGCCCGCGCAGCACGCCTTCCAGCGACCGCTCGGCCCCGATCTTGCCGATCTGGAACTGCGGCGTCTGGAGCAGGGGATCGGGCGTCTCGGCCTCGGCAATGTCGCGCTCGGAGACGCGGCCGACATAGCCGACCACATGCGCGTAATCCTGCCCCAACGGATAGACGCGGCTGAGACCCACCTCGGGCGTGATGCCCGGCAGCGTCGGCACGTTGACCGCGATGGTCGACAGCTCCTCCCATGTCAGGCGGTCGGCCAGCGTGACGGACTGGTGCGGCCGGCGATCCATCTCGCGGAGGGCGCGTTGCAGCTTTTCCTCGTCGAGGCGGACGAGGCCGCGCAGCGCGGTGATGACACGGTCGACGTCGTCGGCATCCTCGCGGATCATCGAGACGCGGTAGATCTGTTCGTTGCCCGCCAGAAGGGTGCCGTTGCGGTCGTGGATCAGGCCGCGCGCGGGCGCCAGCAGCCGGACCTTGATCCGATTCTCCTCGGCCAGAAGCAGGAACTCGTCGGCCTGATCGACCTGGAGATGGCGCATCCGTCCCAGCAGAAGCGCGCCGAACCCCAGCTGCGCGCCGCCCAGCACCAGCGCCCGCCGGGTGATCCGGCGGCTCGACAGGGTGACGTCTTGCGGATTGCGCTTCATGCGACAGGTCCTTCAGGCGCGGGTGCCGAGGCTGTCCAGCTCGCCGGGGGCGAGCCGTCTCACCCCGATCAATTGCGAGAATACGGCGACTGGCGGGTAGAACACAATCGTCGCAAGGGCATGCAAGCCCTGCCCGATCAGCGGCGGCGTCTCGGCGAATAACAGCACAAGCGCCAGGTGGTTGGCGAGGAATGCCGCGAGGATGCAGCCCGCGACCAGCCCTGCCTCGGACCAGAAGGGCAGCGCCTCGGCGTGATCGACCCGTCGGCGCAGGTATTCCGACAAAAGGAGGACGATCAGCGTCCAGAGCCCGAGCGGCCGCATCAGGAGCGCGTCGTCGAGCAGAAGAAGCGGCACGATCAGCCAGACGGGGACGTAGTCGGGGCGGCGCAGCACCCAGGCGCAGATCAGGCAGACCGTCAGTTCCGGGCCGGGCACCCCCCCCTCGCCTGAGCCGAACGGCAGGAGCGCGAAAAACAGGATCACGAAGGCAAGGCCCGCAAAGGTCAGGCGATAGGCGAGAACGCGGCGCGCGAACATCTCAGCCGTCGCCCTCGGGGGCGGTATCCGGCGCGGGCTCGGGGCGCACGGGGCCCTGTACGGGGCCCGCCGGCGGCGCGATGAGGTCGCCGGTGCTCTCGATGCCGCGGGCGGGCCGGGTGCGCAACACCCGCAGATACTCCAGCCGGTTGGTGTCGGCCGAGAGGCGGACGCGCAAGCGGCCATCGGCGCCCCGCACGACCTGGCCGACGAGGAGATCGGGCGGGAAGACACCGCCATCGCCCGAGGTCACGATGCGGTCGCCCGCGCGCACGTCCTCGGGGTTCTCCACGAAATCGAGCGCGGGGGCGGCGGTCGTGTCGCCCGCGAGGATGGCGCGCTTGCCCGAGGGCTGGATCGTCACCGGGATGCGGCTGTTGCCGTCGGTCAGCAGGATGACGCGCGCCGTCCGGTCGCCCACGCCCGCGATGCGGCCCACGAGCCCGAGGCCGTCCATCGCCGCCCAGCCGTCGCGAATGCCGTCCGAGCCGCCCACGTTCAGGAGCACCGAGCGGCGGAAGGGCGAGCCGCTATCGGTCAGCACGACGCCGGTCACGAAGGTCAGGTCGGGGCTGAGCTGGACGTTGTTGAGATCGAGCAGGCGCGCGTTCTCCTGCTCGAGCTGGATCGCGGCCTCGCGCCAGGCCTTCATCTGCTGAAGCTCACGGCGCAGCTCCTGGTTCTGGTCGTAGACGCGGGCATAGCCCTCGAAATCCTCGATCAGCCGACCGCCCCAGGTGATCGGGACCAGCGCCCATTCGAAGCTCGGGACGACCCGGTCCACCAGCCCGGCGCGCAGCCGTTCGGCGCGCGGGTTGTCGATCCGCCAGAGCAGCACGAGCGCCACCAGGACGGCACAGAGAATCCCCAGCAGGAGCCGCCGGAGCGGCCTGCCGTAGACGTCTTCTCCGGGTCGGGTCCGGGACATGCGCCCCCCTCGTGGATCAGCTGTCGTAGTCGATGACGTGGGACAGTTGCCGCTCGAATTCCAGGGCCTTGCCGGTGCCGAGCGCCACGCAGTTCAGGCTCTCGTCGGCAACGCTGATGCTGAGGCCGGTCTGTTCGCGCAACGCGAGGTCCAGCTCGCCCAGAAGCGCGCCGCCCCCCGTCAGCATCACGCCGCGATCGACGATGTCGGCGGCGAGGTCGGGCGGGGTCGATTCGAGGGCGGTCATCACGCCCTCGCAGATCTGCTGCACCGGCTCGGCCAGCGCCTCGGCGACCTGCGCCTGGCTGATCTCGGTCTCCTTCGGGACGCCGTTCAGAAGGTCGCGGCCCCGGATCGTCATCACCTCGCCGCGCCCGTCCTCGGGCATCCGCGCGGTGCCGATCTCCTTTTTGATGCGCTCGGCCGTGGCCTCGCCCACCAGCAGGTTCTGATGGCGGCGCAGATAGCTCACGAGCGCCTCGTCCATGCGGTCGCCGCCGACGCGGATCGAGCGGGCGTAGACGATATCCGCGAGGCTCAGCACCGCGACCTCGGTGGTGCCACCGCCGATATCGACGACCATCGAGCCCGTGGGGTCGGTGATCGGCATGCCTGCGCCGATGGCCGCCGCGATGGGCTCGGCGATGAGGCCCGCCTTCCGCGCGCCCGCGCCCAGGACCGACTGGCGGATGGCGCGCTTCTCGACGGGGGTGGCGCCATGGGGGACGCAGACGATGATCTTCGGCTTGGTGAAGGTCGAGCGCTTGTGCACCTTGCGGATGAAGTGCTTGATCATCTCCTCGGCGGTGTCGAAATCCGCGATGACGCCGTCGCGCATGGGACGGATCGCCTCGATCGAGCCGGGGGTTCGGCCCAGCATCAGCTTGGCGTCCTCACCCACGGCGAGCACTTCCTTGCGGCCCTGCTTCATGTGGTAGGCGACGACCGAGGGCTCGTTCAGGACGATCCCCTTGCCCTTCACGTAGACCAGCGTGTTCGCCGTGCCGAGGTCGATGGCCATGTCCTTGCTGAACAGGCTTCCGAAAATAGACATGCGTGCGTTCCCCAAACCGTACCGCCCCCGTGGCGGTCGGCGCCCGGGGTTTTGCGGGGTTTAGCCGAGGGGTGCGGCGGTGGGAAGGGTGACCGGCGCGTGAGCGGGAGGTTGCCAAGGCTCGCGCGCTCGGATCGCGGCGCCGTGGCGGAGCGCGGCCGCCATGTCGCGATGGATTGAGGAATGGGGCCAACCGAACGGGTCGTCGGTGAGGCCGTGCTTCACCGGGTCCCGGTGGCAGCGGGCGATGGCGGTATGGAGCGCCGCTTCGTCGCGGATATGATCTTCCAAGTAGCGGCGTTGCCAGAGACCGCGCTCACGGCGCGCGCTTTGGCTGGCGCGGCGCGGCGGCATCGGCAGGGCGCGCGAGACGCGCGCCTTGATCAGGCGCCAGCGGGTCGCGTAGTCGGCGTCGCCCTCGGGCAGCGTCCAGACGCAGTGCAGATGATCCGGAAGGACCACGATCGCGTCGGTTCGCAATGGCCTGTCGCGGAGCGTCGCGCCGTAGGCGCGCCGGAGGAGATCGATTTCATCGACGAGAAGACGGCTGCCCCGCTCGGCGAGGGCGACGGTGAAGAAGATCGTGGCGCCGGGTATCGCGGGACGAATGTAGCGGGACATCCGTCAGGCTCTAGGGGCCGACGCTTAACATGAGGTGTAGGGTGCGTGGTTTCCACGCACCCTATGCCCCGTTTCGCACCTTAACCCGCGTCCTTGTACGAAATCTCGCGCGTGTCGGTGCCCGCCTTCTCGCGGCGCACCAGCAGGCGGTTGAGCGCGTTGACATAGGCGCGGACGCTGGAGACGACCGTGTCGGTATCCGCCGACTGCCCCGAGACGATGCGGCCGTCCTCCTCCATCCGCACGGTCACGGTGGCCTGCGCGTCGGTGCCTTCGGTCACGGCGGACACCTGGTAGAGCTGCAGCCGCGCATTGTGCGGCACCAGCGCCTTGACCGCGTTGAAGGCCGCGTCCACGGGCCCGTCGCCGGTCGCTTCGGAGGATTTCGCCTCGCCGTCGATGGTCAGCGTCAACTGCGCCTCCTGCGGGCCTTCCGTGCCGCAGACGACGCGCAGTTTCTCGACCCGGATGCGATCCTCGGCCTGGCGCTCCTCGTCCTGCATCAGCGCGATCAGGTCGTCGTCGTAGATTTCCTTCTTGCGGTCGGCCAGCGCCTTGAACCGCACGAAGACGTCGGCCAGCTGGTTGCCCTCGACGTCGTAGCCCAGCTCGGCCAGCTTGGAGCGCAGCGCCGCGCGGCCCGAATGCTTGCCCATCACCAGCGACGTCTCGGAGAGGCCCACATCCTCGGGGCGCATGATCTCGAAGGTCTCGGCGTTCTTGAGCATGCCGTCCTGGTGGATCCCGCTCTCGTGGGCGAAGGCGTTCTTGCCGACGATGGCCTTGTTGAACTGCACCGGGAAGCCCGAGACGCTCGCGACGCGGCGCGAGATCGCCATCAGCTTGGTGGCGTCGACGCCGGTCTCGTAGGGCATGATGTCGCCGCGCACCCGCAGGGCCATCACGACCTCCTCCAGCGCGGTATTGCCCGCCCGCTCGCCCAGCCCGTTGATCGTGCATTCGATTTGGCGGGCGCCGCCCTCGACCGCGGCCAGCGCGTTGGCTGTCGCCATGCCGAGGTCGTTATGGCAATGCGTGGCGAAGACCACGTCCTCTGCGCCCTCGACCTCGGCGATGAGGCGGCGGATCAGGTCGGCGCTTTCGTTGGGCGCCGTGTAGCCCACGGTGTCGGGGATGTTGATCGTGGTCGCCCCGGCCCGGATCGCGATCTCGACCGTCCGCGCGAGGTAGTCCCATTCGGTCCGCGTCGCATCCATCGGCGACCATTGGACGTTGTCGCAGAGATTGCGGGCATGGGTGACCGTGTCGTGGATGCGGTCGGCCATCTCGTCCTGGGTCAGGTTCGGGATGGCGCGGTGCAGGGGCGAAGTGCCGATAAAGGTGTGGATGCGGGGCGATTTCGCGTGGCGCACCGCCTCCCAGCAGCGGTCGATATCCTTGAAGTTGGCGCGGGCCAGTCCGCAGATCGTGGACCGGTCCGCGCGGCGCGCGATCTCGGAGACGGCCTCGAAATCGCCGTCGGAGGCGATTGGGAAGCCCGCCTCGATGATGTCGACGCCCATCTCGTCGAGCATGGAGGCGATCTCCAGCTTCTCGTCATGGGTCATGGTGGCGCCGGGCGATTGCTCGCCGTCGCGCAGGGTGGTGTCGAAGATGACGACGCGGTCTTTATCGGTGGGGGAGGTCATGGGTCTGTTCCTGTGATCCGGGGTGTCTTCCTTCGGCGCTGCGTCCCTCCCGAGCGGTCGCGCCGGATGGCACGCTCAGGAGCGGCTAAGAAGGAGGAGGTCCAGGATCAGGGTCGTCGTCATGGCGCGCAGAGTAGGCCGAGCATCGCAGGGATGTGAAGCCCCGAAGTCAGAACATCATGCAATCGGCCGCGGGCGGGAGCGGATCCGCATCGGCGGGCAGGGTGGCGGTGTAGTCGAAGGTCACGATCTCGGCGCCGCCGTCGAAGGCGATGAAGAGCTGGCCGGAGCCAGGGCGGATCGCGATCCCCTCGGGGTCGTCGCCGTATTCCAGAAGGTTCGCACGCGCAAGAAAGCCGCCCCGCGCGTCGAACTCGTAGAGGCTGTTGGAACCCTCCCAGTCGTCGACGATCAGGAGGTGGCCGGTGCGCGGGTCGATGGCGATGCCCTGCGCCTCGCTCAGGGGCGGGTCGAGGCGCATCGTGTCGATCCGGTCGTCGAGCGTGCCATCCGGGGTGAACCACGACAACCGCTCGGGGTCGTCCTCGACCGTCACGAGGCGGCCGTCCCCGTCGATCGCGATGCCCTCGGTATCGGCGAAGCCGCCCTCCAGCGCGAAGGGCGCGGCCAGGGGCGTGCCGTCCTTCGTCAGCCTTTGCAGCCGACCGAAGCCGTCACCGACGATCAGGGCGTCGCCCTCGATCGCGATGGCCTTGATGCGTCCCAGATCGCTGGAGATGCGGCGGAGTTCCTCGCCCTGAAGCGTGACGAGGATGGCCTCCGGGCCCTCGTTGGCGATCCAGAGGCCGCAGAAGGTCGGGTCGTAGTCGAGGCTGGCCGGCCGGTTGAGGTCGTAGCGGCCCGTCTCGCGGAGCTCCAGCGCAGCGGCGGGCAGGGCTGCGAGCGACCAGAGAAGGGCGAGGCGGAGCATGACGCAGGATGGGCGCGCCGCAGGGCCCCGGTCAATGCTGGACGCCGACCGCGCCGCCGCTAGATGGCCGGACGATGGCACATGCCCTCATCATAGGCGCCTCGGGCGGAATCGGCGCCGCCCTGGCGGACCGGCTGGCACAAGACGGCGACGTCATCCGGCTGAGCCGCCGGGCGGATGGGCTGGACGTGACGGATGACGCGTCGGTGGCCGCGCATCTCGCCGATCTGCCGCCGATCTCCACCGCTTTCGTCGCGACCGGCATCCTCGCGCCGGGCGGCGGCGCGCCCGAGAAGGCGCTGGACGCGGTGGACGCGGCGGCGATGGCGCGGGTCTTCGCGGTCAACGCCATCGGCCCCGCGCTGATCCTCAAGCATCTCGCCCCGCACCTGACCGACGACGCGCGCGTCGGCGTGCTGACGGCGCGGGTGGGGTCGATCGGGGACAACCGCATGGGCGGCTGGTACAGCTACCGCGCCGCCAAGGCCGCGGCGAACCAGATCGTCCACGGTGCGGCCATCGAGATCGGACGGAAGCGCAAGGGGGCCGTCGTCGTCGCCCTGCATCCGGGCACGGTCGAGACGCCGTTCACCGAAGGCTACAAGGCGCCGAAGGTCACGGCGGAGGCGGCGGCGGAGAACCTCGTGGGCGTGCTGCGCGGACTGACGCTGGCACAATCGGGCGGGTTCTTCGATTTTGCCGGGCAGGAGATCGCCTGGTGACGCGGCTGGTGCTGGTGCTGGGCGACCAGCTCTCCGACGACCTCTCGGCGCTCCGCGAGGGGGATGCGGCAACCGACGTGGTCGTCATGGCCGAGGTGCAGGCCGAGACCGATTACGTGCCGCACCATCCCAAGAAGATCGCCTTCCTCTTCGCGGCGATGCGCAAGCATGCCGAACGGCTGCGCGCGGCGGGCTGGACGGTGCGTTACACGACGCTCGACGATCCCGAGAACACCCACTCGATCCCCGGCGAGCTTCTGCGTGCCGCCGACGCGACCGGCGCGACCGAGGCCATCGCGACCGAGCCGGGGGAGTTCCGCCTGATCTCGGCGCTCGAGGATGGGCCGTTGCCCGTCCACATGTTCCCCGACGACCGGTTTCTCTGCAGCCACGCCGAGTTCGAGGACTGGGCCGAGGGCCGCAAGGAGCTGCGGATGGAGTGGTTCTACCGCGAGATGCGGCGGAAGACCGGGTTCCTAATGGATGGCGACCAGCCCGAGGGCGGCAAGTGGAACTACGACCACGACAACCGCAAGCCGCCCAAGGCGGGGCTGGATGCGCCGCGCCCGATGCGCTTCACCCCCGACGAGACGGTCGAGGAGGTGCTGGAACTGGTGCGCGCGCGGTTCGGGAACCGCTACGGGTCGCTCGACGATTTCTGGTTCGCGACCGAGCCGGGTCAGGCGCGCCGCGCGCTGGCGCACTGGGTCAAGACCGCCCTGCCCCGGTTCGGCGACTTCCAGGACGCGATGGTCAAGGGCGAGCCCTTCATGTTCCACGCGCTGCTCTCGCCCTACATCAACGCGGGCCTTCTGGGTTGGCGCGAGGTCTGCGAGGCCGCCATCGACGCCTACCGCGCGGGCGATGCGCCGCTGAACGCGGTCGAGGGGTTCGTGCGCCAGATCATCGGCTGGCGCGAATACATCCGGGGCGTCTATTTCCGCGAGGGTCCGGACTACACGAGCCGCAACGCGCTGGAGGCGACGCGCGACCTGCCCGAGTTCTACTGGACCGCCGAGACGGACATGGCCTGCGTTGCCGAATGCGTCTCGACCACCATGACCGAGGCCTATGCCCACCATATCCAGCGGCTGATGGTGACGGGCAACTTCGCGCTGCTTGCGGGGCTGGACCCGCACCAGGTCCACGAGTGGTATCTGGTGGTCTATGCCGACGCCTATGAATGGGTCGAGGCGCCCAATGTCATCGGCATGAGCCAGTTCGCCGATGGCGGCGTGGTCGGCTCGAAGCCCTATGTCTCTGGCGGAAACTACATCAACCGGATGAGCGATTACTGCAAATCCTGCGCCTATTCGGTCTCGCAGAAGACGGGCGCGGGCGCGTGCCCGTTCAACCTCCTCTACTGGCACTTCCTCGACCGCCATCGCGACCGGTTCGAGGGCAATCCCCGCATGGCGCAGATGTACCGAACCTGGGACCGGATGGATGCCGACCGGCGCGGCACCGTGATCGCCGAGGGTGACGAAATCCTCGCCCGGCTGGATCGCGGCGAGCGGATCTGAGGGCGTCCGCGCATCCCCGTCCCGGCCCGCATTCACCCCGTGATAACCTCGGCTTCGCCCCAATTCGGCCCCGGAGGCCTGTCATATCCGGGACAGACCCGATGAACCGGATGGACCTGACCATGCAACTCGATCGCCTTGTGACGAAGACGATGTCCCGCCTCGCCTGGAGCGGTTTTCGCCGCGTGTCGGCCGGCGCGACCGGCCCGAAGGTGCGCACGACCGAAGCCAAGACGCCGGGCGACGACCTGCGCGGCTCGGGCAGCTGGGCCAACGAGTGGGCCGGGGCCCGGAACGCCGTCGAGCGGGCCCGCGCCATGGCCAAGCCCGGACGCGACCGGAAGGCGCGCGCCAAGACCGACCTCGACTCGATCCCCGAAGGCACGATCCGGGTGCGCCCGCTGATGACCGGCCGCGAGGTGAAGCTGCACAACTGGATCGCGGACCGCCTCGAGGCCGAGGCACCGGTCTGCACCCTTCATGCGGGCGTGTCGCTGAAGGCATTCCTCAGCTCCGACATCGCGCGCGAGGATCATGACCCGCTGGCCGGGATGGTCGCCGACCTGCTGATCGCCGACGAGAAGGGCCAGCCCGTGGCCGCCCTCATCCGCGAGAACACCGCCGACCCGACCCGTCACCTGCTGATGCTGGACGCGCTTCTGGACGCCGATATCCCGATCGTGGACATACCGTCGCGCCCGTCGCTGAGCGCGCTCTGGGCGGATATCTCGGCCACGCTGCCGGTCGACTGACCGCCCGTTCCTCCGCCGCAACGCGGCCCGGTCCTTCTGGGCCGGGCCTTCCTCGTTCCGGGCGCCGCGCGCGGCGGGCGCCCTGCCGAATTCAGCCGTCGCTGCCCGCGGGAACCGGCGCACCGGCGGCGGGTGCCCCTTCGGCCGCCGGAACGGCGGTGTCCGTCGTCGCAGGGGCGTCGTCGCGGCGGGTCAGTGCCCCGGCCGCCCAGTCGCCCGATTCCACTTCGCCCGTCGCATAGCGCATCGTGCCCGGTCCCTGCCTGCGTCCGGCAGCGAACGCGCCTTCATAGACATCGCCGTTCGCATAGGTCGCGACGCCTTCGCCGTCGATCTCGCCATCGTCCCAGCCGCCGGTATAGCTGAACCCGTCGGCCATCGTGATCGTGCCCTGCCCCTCGCGCTGGCCGCGGATGAACCCGCCCTCGTAGACGGTGCCGTCGGCATAGGTCGCGCGACCCTGCCCGTGGCGCAGCCCGTCGGCCCATTCGCCCTCGTAGCGGTAGCCGTCGGTGAAGGTCATCGTTCCCGTGCCGTGGTTCTGGGCGTTGAGGAACTCGCCCTCGTACACGAGCCCGTTGGGATAGACGGCGCGCCCCTGCCCTTGGATCACGCCCGCCTCCCACTGGCCTTCGTACGTGGCGCCGTCGGCATAGGTGATCGTGCCCTCGCCATCGGCAAGGTCGTTGGCGAAGCTGCCGACATAGACCGAGCCGTCGGGATAGGTCACCTCGCCCGAGCCCTCGATCCGGCCCTCGACCCAACCGCCGCTATAGACGTAGCCGTCGGTGCCCCGGAACGTGCCCTGCCCGTGGCGGCGGTCGTCGGCGAACTCCCCCTCGTAGACGTCGTCATTGGCATATGTCACGCGGCCCTGCCCTTCGCGGCGGCCATCGACCAGCGTGCCTTCGTAGATGTCGCCATTGGCCTGCGTCAGCACGCCCTCGCCGTTGATCTGCCCGTCGGCCCAGGCCCCCACATAGGTCAGCCCGTCTGGCGTCCTGAGCGTGCCCTGTCCCGAGCGGACGTTGTCCGCCATTCCGCCCTCGTAGGTCGAGCCGTCCGGATAGGTGATCCGCCCCTCGCCCGATTTCACGCCCGCCGACCAGCCGCCGTCGTAGCGGTAGCCGTTGGGGCTCTCCATCACGCCCTGCCCGTCATGCAGCGCGTTGACGAACCCGCCGGTATAGCGCGTGCCGTTGGCATAGTCGGCCACGCCCTCGCCCTCGATCCGGCCATCGGT
Source organism: Jannaschia halovivens (assembly GCF_046452375.1). Lineage (NCBI taxonomy): Bacteria > Pseudomonadati > Pseudomonadota > Alphaproteobacteria > Rhodobacterales > Roseobacteraceae > Jannaschia > Jannaschia halovivens. Next base: position 1,338,017 of record NZ_JBKFDJ010000001.1, read on the forward strand.
CCAGGCGCCGGTATAGGTGCCGCCATCGGCGAAGATGATCGTGCCCTCGCCCTCGGGCTTTCCGGCAACGAACTGTCCTTCGTAGATCGAGCCGTCGGGGAATTCCGCGCGGCCCTGACCCCGGATTTCGCCGTCGACCCATTCGCCCGTGTAGACGTAGCCCGAGGGCAGCGTGTAGGTGCCCGTGCCGTGCTGCATGCCGTCGCGGAATGTCCCTTCGTAGACGCCGCCGCCTTCGTACTGCTTGACCTGTACGTCCTGCGCGGCCAGCGGCATCGCCGCCAGTGCCGCAAGTGTCGTCAGTATCAGCCTGTCCATGCCCGCATTCCCCAGTCCTGCCTGCCCGGGAAGCTAGGCTCCGCAGCGCCGGGGCGCAACGGGGGGCGAACCATCGTGCGACGCATCGGCGCTTCCCCCCACCCCGCCAGCGCGCTAGGTCCAGCCCGACCCGTGCCCGGAGAGCCCGATGCCCGATACGTTCCGCCTGACGCTGGCACAGTTGAACCCCGTCATGGGCGATCTGGACGGCAACGCCGCCAAGGCCCGCGCGGCCTGGACGGCGGGTCGGGACGCGGGCGCGCAGATGGTGGCGCTGCCCGAGATGTTCCTGACCGGCTACCAGCCGCAGGATCTGGTGCGGAAGCCCGCCTTCGTGGCCCATGCGGCGGAGGTGCTGAACGCGCTGATCGCGGATTGCGCCGACGGCCCGGCCCTCGGGATCGGCGTGCCGCTCTGGCCGGTGGGCTCCGAGAAGCCCTACAACGCCTGGGTCGTGGCCGAGGGCGGGCGGGTCCTGGCCGAAATCGTCAAGCACCACCTGCCCAATTACAAGGTGTTCGACGAGAAGCGGTATTTCGAAAGCGGCGACGTCTCGGGCCCCTACGTCGTCGGCGGCGTCCGCATCGGCACGCCGATCTGCGAGGACGCGTGGTTCGACGACGTGACCGAGACGCTGGCCGAAACCGGCGCCGAGATCCTCGTGGTGCCCAACGGCTCGCCCTATTTCCGCGGCAAGCAGGACGTCCGCTATGCCCACATGGTTGCGCGCACGGTCGAGACGGGGCTGCCGCTCGCCTATCTCAACCTGGTTGGCGGGCAGGACGACCAGATCTTCGACGGGGCCAGCTTCGTGCTGAACCCGCATGGCGTGCTCAGCCACCACCTCCCGAGCTTCGAGGACGCGATCGTGCATGTCGATTTCGCGCGCGGCGACGACGGTTGGGCGGCGGTGCCCGGCGACCGCGTGCCGCAGCCCGAAGGGGCCGAGGCCGATTACCGCGCCATGGTGCTGGCGGTGCGGGACTACATGGCCAAGGCAGGGTTCTCGAAGGCCCTGCTCGGGCTGTCGGGCGGGGTGGATTCCGCCATCGTCGCGACCATCGCCGCTGATGCGATCGGGCCCGCCAATCTCCGCTGCGTGATGCTGCCGTCGGAATACACGTCCGCGCATTCGCTCGAAGACGCGCGCGGCGTGGCCGAACGGCTGGGCTGCCGCCTCGACACGGTTCCCATCGCCGCCGGGCGCGCCGCGATCACCGAGACGCTCGCGCCGCTCTTCGAGGGGACCGAGCCCGACCTGACGGAGGAGAATATCCAGTCGCGGCTGCGCGGCCTCCTCCTCATGGCGCTGTCGAACAAGTTCGGCGAGATGCTCCTGACGACAGGCAACAAGTCCGAGGTCGCGGTGGGCTATGCGACGATCTACGGTGACATGGCGGGCGGCTACAATCCAGTGAAGGATCTCTGGAAGACCGACCTCTTCGAGATCTGCCGCTGGCGGAATGCCCATTGGGTCGAGGGGTTTCTGGGGCCGAAGGGCGAGGTGATGCCCTCCCGCGTCATCGACAAACCCCCCTCGGCCGAGTTGCGCGACGACCAGAAGGACGAGGACAACCTGCCGCCCTACCCGGTGCTTGACGACATCCTGCGCCGCCTGATCGACGACGAGGCCGCGGTGGCGGAGGTCGTGGCCGCCGGGCACGACCGCGAGACCGTGAAGCATGTCGAAAAGCTGGTCTACCTGTCGGAATACAAACGCTTTCAATCCGCACCGGGCGCGCGGCTGTCCCAGCGCGCCTTCTGGCTCGACCGGCGCTATCCGATCGTGAACCGCTGGCGCGATCCCGGTTGAGGGCGCCGGGGGCCAGCCCCCGGACCCCCGGCATATTTCGGCCAAGATGAGGCCCGTTCACCGGGCTTTAACCACGGGTGTGCCAGCAATGGCGTGCGGTACAGGCTGGCAAGCCGATGACCGCCCAAGGTGAAGCCCCGCTTCGCCGCGCGTCCCGGCCCGAAGCTTGCATGACCTGCGACGCCCGGGACGCGCGTTCCCCTCTTCATCTTGGTGAAAATATGCCGGGGTCCGGGGCAGCGCCCCGGCGCCCTCCGCGGGCGGGCCCTCGGCGATTGACGCATGCGGGTGCAACCGGCATCCCTCGGGGCATGAGCATCTTCCATCTCGCCTTCAATGTCCGCGATCTCGACACGGCGCGCCGCTTCTACGGAGACCTCCTCGGCTGCGCCGAAGGGCGGTCGACCGACAGCTGGGTCGATTTCGACTTCTTCGGGCACCAGATCAGCCTCCATCTCGGCCCGCCCTTCGAGCATGCCCCGACCGGGCATGTCGGCGAGCACATGGTGCCGATGCCGCATTTCGGTGTGCTGATGCAGATGGACGCGTGGAAGGTTCTGGCCGACCGTCTGCGCGCGGCCGAGGTGGAGTTCGTGATCGAACCGGTGCTGCGCTTTCCGGGCGAGCCGGGCGAGCAGGCCACGATGTTCTTCCTGGATCCGTTCGGGAACCCGATCGAGATCAAGGGAATGCGCGACCTCAAATCCGCCTTCGCGACGTGACCCGCATTCTCTTCGCCGCCGCCCCGGCCCGCTGGGCGGAGTACCGCGAGCCTCTGCCCCGGGCGCTGGATGCCGTCGGCGTGGCTCACCGGATCATCACCCTAGAGGACGATCCCGATCCCACGACGATCGACTGGATCGTCTACGCGCCGAACTCGGCGCTGCAGGACTTCACGCCCTATACGCGGCTCAAGGGGGTGCTGAACCTCTGGGCGGGGGTCGAGGATGTCGAGGGCAACCCCACGCTCCGGGCGCCGCTGGCCCGGATGGTCGAGGACGGGCTGACGCGGGGCATGGTCGAATGGGTGACGGGCCATGTGCTGCGCCACCACCTCGGGATGGACGCGCATATCGCCAATCCGCGCCGCGCCTGGGACGCGACGCCGCCGCCGCTCGCGCGGGACCGCCCCGTGGCCATGCTGGGGATGGGCGAACTCGGAACGGCCTGCGCCGGGGCGCTCGTATCGCTCGGGTTCCCGGTGACGGGCTGGTCGCGCGGATTGAAAACCTTGCCCGGCGTGCGCTCGGTGACGGGGCCGGACGGCTTGACCGACGCGCTGGGCGGCGCCGAGATCGTCGTGCTGCTGACGCCCCTGACCCGGTCCACGGCCAACCTGATCGACGCCGCGGCCCTTGCCGCCATGCGGCCGGGTTCCGTCCTTCTGAACCCCGGACGCGGCGGTCTGGTCGATGACGACGCGCTGCTGGCGGCGCTGTCGGAGGGGCATTTGGCCCATGCGACGCTGGACACGTTCCGGACCGAACCCCTGCCCGAGGATCACCCGTTCTGGTCGCACCCGAAGATCACCGTGACGCCGCATATCGCCTCGGCCACGCGGCCCGAGGGGGCGGCCCGCGTCATCGCCGAGAACATCCGGCGGGGCGAGGCGGGCGAGCCGCTCCTCCACCTCGTGGACCGGTCCGAGGCGCTCGCCTGAGCGCGCTTGCACCCGGTCCCCGTTCCGGGCCACCCCTGTAGGCATGACCCATCGCCTGACCGATCTCGCCCAAAGCCTGCCCGCCTCCGTCCCCTTCGTCGGCCCCGAAACGCAGGAGCGGCAGCGGGGCGCGCCCTTCGCCGCCCGGCTCGGCGCCAACGAGAGTCCGTTCGGCCCCTCGCCCCGCGCCATCGCCGCGATGGCGGATGCCGCGGCCGACGGCTGGATGTACGGCGATCCCGAATTTCACGACCTGCGCCACGCGCTGGCCACGCATCACGGCATCCCGCCCGAGGCGGTCGTCGCGGGCGAGGGGATCGACGGCCTCCTGGGTTACCTCGTGCGCCTCCTCGCGGCGCCGGGCGACGCGGTGGTGACCTCGGCCGGGGCCTATCCGACCTTCAACTACCACGTCGCGGGCTTCGGCGGGGTGCTGCACGCGGTGCCCTACGCAGGCGATCACGAGGACCCGGATGCGCTGGCCGCCAGGGCGCGCGAGGTGGGCGCGAAGCTGGTCTACCTTGCAAATCCCGACAATCCGATGGGCAGCTGGCATGACGCCGCCCGCATCGCCGCGCTGATCGACGCGATGCCCGCTGGCACGCTCCTCTGTCTCGACGAGGCCTATGCCGACCTGGCCCCGCCCGAGGCGGTCGCGCCGCTCGATCCCGGCGATGCGCGTGTAATCCGGATGCGGACCTTCTCGAAGGCGCATGGCATGGCGGGGCTGCGCGTTGGCTACGCCATCGGACATCCCGATCTGATCGCAGCCTTCGACCGGGTGCGGAACCATTTCGGGCTGAACCGGGTGGCGCAGGCGGGGGCGCTGGCCGCCCTGGCCGACACGGAATGGCTGGCCGAGGTGCAGGCACGCGTTGCGCAGTCGCGCGACCGGCTGGCGGCGATCGCGACCGAGCAGGGGCTGCATCCCCTGCCCTCGGCGACCAATTTCGTGACGATGGATTGCGGCGGCGACGGCGATCTGGCGCGCCGCGTGATGGCGGCCCTCCTGGACGAGGGGATCTTCGTGCGGATGCCCGGTGTGGCCCCGCTCGATCGTTGCATCCGCGTCTCCTGCGGGACGGCGGCGGATATGGACGCGTTCGGCGCCGCGCTGCCGCGCGCGCTGCGATCCGCGCGATCGTGAGGTGCCGCGGGCGAAACCCGCGCTAGTCTTGTCGCGTCGACGCCACGCGAATCACCCGGAGGCCCGAATCATGGACAACGAACGGATCGGTCATGTCGAGGATTACACCAACGCCTTTCTCGGCGCGCTCTACCTCGTGCTCGTCGCGGGGCTTGTGCTGATCTGGGGCGTCTGGGGCTACGTCGTGGCGCTCGCGCTCTGCGTGGCGATCCACCGCGTGATCGAGATCGTCGGGACCCGCCGCGCGCGCGCCGAGGCCGAATGGGACGCGCGCGTCGCCGCCTGCATCGCCCGCGCCCGCCGCTGAGGCGACGGCGTCAGGGCGTCAGGCGCGACTTCCAGGTCAGGTCTTCCAGCGTGTCATGGGCGAGGTCGTCGATCGTCGGGCCCGTGGGCGCGAATTCCGCGACGGGCATGACCTCGACGGCCGATGCGGCGGGCGACCGGGTTTCGGAATAGTGCGAGATCCGCTCGGATCCGCGGACGATCGAGATCAGGATCGGCGTCCAGAGCAGGCCCATGGCGGCGCAGCCGAGCAGGAAATAACCCGACGGCCCGAGAATGTATTGTTTCAGCTTGGTCATGCCGGACCCCTCCGCACGGCCTCCGGAACGGGCCGCCGGGGGGATATGGCAGGCAATTGCGGCCAGAATTCGGCACCTGCCCCCTTCAGCGCCCCGCGACGACCCGCGCCGCGGCCGCCAGCCCATCGCCGCCATGGGGTACATCGAGCGCCACGAGCGCGGCCTGGATCGCGCCCAGCGTGCCCATCATCGAATGGGCCGACAGATGGCCCATATGCCCCACACGGAAGAAGCCGTCGGCCTCGGGGCTGTCGCGCGGCGCCATGCCGAGGCCTATGCCCAGCGTCACGCCGGCCTGGTGCTCGGCCCAGTCGCGCAGGCGCGTCCCGTGATCGGGCAGGCGCACCGCCGTCACCGCGTTCGAGCGGTCTGCGGGGTTGCGGACGTTCAGCTCCAGACCGCCCGGCGCCTCCCAGGTGTCGAAGGCCGCATGCAGGGCGCCGGCCAGCACCGCGTGACGGGCCCAGACGTTCTCGATCCCTTCTTCGTGGACGATCATGTCGAGCGCTTCGCGCAAGCCGTAGAGGTGATGCGTCGGACCGGTGCCGTAGAAGTAGCGGAAGTAGTAATCGGGGTTCGTGCGCGGCCGCCAATCCCAGTAGCCGGTGACGCAATCGGCCCGCTCGCGCGCGCGGTCGGCGCGGTCGTTGTAGAAGACGAAAGCCATGCCCGCGGGCGTCATCAGGCCCTTCTGGCAGCCCGCGATCATGACGTCGGCGCCCCACTCGTCCATCTCGAACCGGTCGCATCCAAGCGAGGCCATGCAATCGGCCTGTAGAAGTGCGGGATGGCCCGCCGCGTCCATCTCGGCGCGTATGGCGGCGATGTCGGAGCGGACGCTGGACGAGGTGTCGACATGCACCGCGAGGACCGACCGGATCTCGTGGTTGGTGTCGTCGCGCAGGCGCTGGCCGATGGCGGCGGGGTCCATCGCGGCGCGGTTGCCGAAATCGAGATACTCGACGCGCAGGCCCAGATCCTCGGCGATCTCGCCCCAGCCGTCGGCGAAGGTGCCTGTCCGCGGGATCAGGACCAGATCACCGCGCGCATGGGTGTTGGCGAGGCATGCCTCCCAGACGGCGTGGCCGTTGCCGATATAGATGGTGGCGGCATGCTCGGTGCGCGCGACGGCCTTGAGGTCCGGGATCAGCGAATGGGTCAGGTCCACCAGCGGGCCGGTATAGATGTTCGGGCTGGGCCGGTGCATGGCGCACAGCACCCGCTCGGGGATGATCGACGGCCCCGGAATGGCGAGCGTCCGGGGGCCGTGGGCCAGGCTCGGGGCGGTGGGGGTGTCGTCGCGCATCGCGGCCTCCGGGTGGTCTCGGGTCCGGGCTACGCCCCGCGCGGGCAAGGGTCAATCGGAGGGCTTGCCGCGGCCCGGCGATGCGCCCATGTCGGAGGCATGACACGCTCCGTTCTCCGCATCTCCGGGCCCGACCGCGAGACGTTCCTCAACGGCCTCATCACCCGCGACGTGCCCGATACGGGCCTCGGCTACGCCGCCCTCCTGACGCCGCAGGGCAAGTATCTCGCGGATTTCCTGACGTTTCGGGACATGGACGCGCTCTATCTCGACGTGGCCGAGCCCTTGGCCGCGGGGCTGGCGCAGCGGCTGGCGATGTATCGGCTCCGCGCCAAGGTCGAGATCGCGGCCTCGGACCTCGTGCCCGCGCGGCACGGGTCCGAGATTCCCGGGGCACTGGCCGACCCCCGCCCCGGCATGGGCTGGCGCAGCTATGACGGCGCGCCCGGCGACGACACCGACTGGGACGCGCGCCGGGTCGAGCATATGGTGCCCGAGACCGGCATCGAACTGATCCCGAACGAGACGTTCATCCTGGAGATGGGCTTCGAGCGGCTGGGCGGCGTCGATTTCCGCAAGGGCTGCTATGTCGGGCAGGAGATCGTGGCCCGCATGAAGCACAAGACCGAGCTGCGCAAAGGGCTGGCGCGGATCGCCGGGCCGGATCTCGTGCAGGGCGCCGAGATCACGGCCGGCGGCAAGCCGGCGGGCACGGTCCACACCGTGTCGGGAGAACGCGCGCTGGCCTATCTGCGCTTCGACCGCGCGGACGGGATGGAGGTCGACGGGGTGCCGGTGGTCCTGAACGGGCGCTGAGCGTCGGCGCGGCTGTCAGCCGGTCTCCAGCCGGTATTTCAGGAAGACCGCGCCATCATATGTCTGCTCACCGATGAACACCGCGCCGAGACGGTCCAGTGCACCGAGCTTCCGACGCGATGGCGGCAGCAGGAAGGTCACGAAGGGAATGCGCGGATCGGCGATGGCGAAATCGATCGCCGTTCGCGAGGTGCGCGCACCGAGGCCGAATGCCTCGGGTTTGAGGACCAGGCCGTAATCCCATTCGTCCCCTTCCTTCTGGAACCCGCCCCAGCCGACATATTCGCCATCGGACAGGATCGCCCAATGCCCGAGCCCGTCCCGGCTCCAACACGCCTCCTTCGCGGCGACGAATCCGGCGACCGCCGCCGCGTCCCATTCGAAATCGGACAGGGGCAGGTGCTCGGCCACGCGCGGGTCCGACATGTGGCGAAGGATCTCGTCTGAATCGACCTCGGTCAGGCGGGTGAAGGTGATGGCGGGCATCGCGCGGCCTTTCGAGGCGGTGTGATCGTGGCATCCGGCGGGTATATCGCAGCAGGACCGATGGCCAGTGCCGTGGGCCGGGTCGCGACGGCGCCGATCCAGACCCAGGGCGTGTGAGCGCGAAGGCGAGGCCGTGACCGACGCTGTGTGGCACAACGGCCCTTGGATCGGCCGCCGCCATGTCGAACGCCACGGTCCCGGCGCGACGCGGCCATTGCACAGCGGCGCCGCAGCGCAGACGTTGCACAGATGGCAACCGAGGTCGAATTCTCCTTCGCGACGCTGACGGCTCCGGCGCGACGGCACATCCGGGTGTTTCAACTCCACCAGTTCCTGGATCGGTTCGCCATGGGTCTTACGGTCGCGGTCGTCGCGCTGGCTCTGACCGATCGCGGCATGGACCTCTTCCAGATCTCGCTTCTGTTCGGGATCTACTCGCTGACCACCATGGCGATGGAACTGCCGTTCGGCGGACTGGCCGACAATATCGGCCGCAAGCCGGTCTTTCAGACGGCCGTTCTCGCCAGCCTGTTGTCGCTCGCGCTCTTCGTATCGACGGACGACTTCCCGATCCTCGCGCTCTCGTTCGCATTCATCGGGCTGGGACGCGCACTGCGATCGGGGACGCTCGACGCGTGGTTCGTCGAATCCTTCCGGGCCGCCGCGCCGGACGTCGATGTCCAGCCCGCCCTCGCCAAGGCGCAGTGGGCGAATGCCATGGGGCTGGCCGTCGGCGCCATCCTCGGGGGCGTCCTGCCCGACCTCTTCGGCACAACCGCCGAGACCCTGGGGTTCAGCGCCTACGACGTGTCCTACGCGGCGAGTTTCTGCGTCATGCTCGGCGTCCTCGTCTTCACCAGGCTCGCCATTGCCGAGGTGCCACGCCAGATGAACCCGCGCGCACTCGGGGCGGGGTTCGCGAACGTCCCCCTGGTGATCCGGGACGCGGGCCGACTTGCGCTGCGACATCGCGCGCTGTCGATCCTGCTGGCGGGGTTGGCCCTGTTCCTGATGGCGACCAATCCGGTCGAGGTCATCTGGCCGACCCACGCCAAGCCGATGATGGACGCCGCCTATGCCAACAGCGTCATCGGCGCGCTGACCGCCGTTTACTTCTTTGCCATCGCGTTCGGCGCATCGCTCTCGCCGCTGGTCAGCCGGATCTTCAGGCGACGCCACGCGGTGACGCTGGCGGCGACCTTCATCGCGCTCGCGGGGGTTCAGGTCGCGTTGGCCCTACAGGGCGGCATCATCGGGTTCGCCTCGGTCTTTATCATCTATTCGGTCGTCCTCGGTGTCAGCGAGACGCCGGCCAGCAGCATCCTGCATCGCTGCGTCGCGGACCGTCAGCGCTCCACGATGCTGTCGTTGCGATCCCTGATCCAGCAATTGGGCGCCGCATCGGGCCTCGTCCTAGCCGGAGCGGTCGCCGAGATCTACACCGTGCCCGTCGCCTGGATCGCCGGAGCCGTATTCCTTCTGGTGGCGGCGGCCCTGACGCTGGTGCTGGCCAACCGACTGGCTGGCGACACCGAGTAGCGGGCCGGTTCGCGCCACGCGGCACCGATGGCGATGGGCGCGCCTCGGCCGTTGGCGCGCCTCGATTGCCGCGAACCGTTTGCCCCGCCCGCCCCGCGCCCTTACCTAAGGCGCGACACCAGACACGAGGCTCCCATGACCCTGCTCCGCGACGCCAACGCCACGCCCGGCGGCGACCCCTTGGGCGATCTGCCCGAGTGGAATCTCGACGACCTCTATACCGGAGAGGATGCGCCGGAGCTCAAGCGCGACCTCGATTGGCTCGGCGAGGAATGCGCGGCCTATGCGGCGGAGTACGAGGGCAAGCTAGCCGATCTCGACGCCGCGGGGATGCTGGAGGCGATCCGCCGGAACGAGCGGATCGACGAGATCGCGGGCCGGATCATGTCTTTCGCGGGCCTACGCTACTACCAGGAGACCACGAATGGCGACCGCGCCAAGTTCATGTCCGACATGGAGGGCCGCGTCACCGAGATGACGACGCCGCTGGTGTTCTTCTCGCTGGAATTCAACCGCGTCGACGACGGGACCTACGACGGCTGGATGGCGGCCGATGCCGACCTCGCCCGCTACCGCCCTGCCCTCGACCGGCTGCGCGCGATGAAGCCGCACCAACTCTCGGACGAGCTGGAGCGGTTCCTGCACGATACGTCCGTGGTGGGCGCCAGCGCGTGGAACAAGCTCTTCGACGAGACGATCGCGGGGCTGACCTTCCCGGTGGGCGACGAGGAGCTGGGGATCGAGGCCACGCTGAACCTTCTGACCGATGCCGACCGCGATCGCCGCGAGGCGGGTGCCCGCGCGTTGGCCGACGTCTTCGGACGCAACGTCCGCACCTTCGCGCGCGTCCACAACACGCTGGCCAAGGAAAAGGCGATCACCGACCGCTGGCGCAAGCTGCCGACGCCGCAATCGGCGCGCCACATCTCGAACCACGTGGAGCCGGAAGTGGTCGAGGCGCTGCGTGATGCCGTCGTGGCCGCCTATCCGCGGCTGTCGCACCGCTACTACAAGCTGAAGGCCAAGTGGCTCGGGCTCGACACGCTGCAGGTCTGGGACCGCAACGCGCCCCTGCCGATGGAGGAGACGCGCACGATCGGCTGGGACGAGGCGCGGACGACCGTGATGGACGCTTATGCCGGGTTCGCGCCCGAGATGGCCGAGATCGCGAAGCCCTTCTTCACCGATGGCTGGATCGATGCGGCGGTAAAGCCCGGCAAGGCGCCGGGGGCCTTCGCGCATCCGACCGTCACGACGGTGCATCCCTATGTGATGCTGAACTATCTGGGCAAACCGCGGGACGTGATGACGCTGGCGCATGAACTGGGCCACGGCGTCCACCAGGTGCTGGCCGCCCCCCAGGGCGAGATGCTGTCGAACACGCCCCTGACCCTGGCCGAGACGGCGAGCGTCTTCGGCGAGATGCTGACCTTCCGCGCGATGCTCGATGGCGCCGAGACCGACGCCCAGCGCAAGGTCATGCTGGCCGGCAAGGTCGAGGACATGATCAACACGGTCGTCCGCCAGATCGCGTTCTACGATTTCGAGTGCAAGCTCCACGCCGCCCGCGCCGAGGGCGAGCTGACGCCCGAGGATATCGACGCGCTCTGGATGTCGGTGCAGGCCGAAAGTCTCGGGCCGGTCTTCGAGTTCATGGAGGGCTACGAGCACTTCTGGGCCTACATACCGCATTTCGTGCATTCGCCCTTCTACGTCTACGCCTACGCCTTCGGCGACGGTCTGGTGAACGCGCTCTACGCGGCCTACGAAGAGGCGCCGGAGGGCTTTCAGGAGAAGTATTTCGACATGCTGCGCGCCGGCGGCACCAAGCATCATACCGAGCTTCTGGCGCCTTTCGGCCTCGATGCTAGCGATCCGGCCTTCTGGGACAAGGGCCTCTCGATGATCGAGGGCTTCATCGACCAGCTCGAGGCGATGGAGGCCTGAGGCCCCGGCGCGGGAGGGGACGACGATGCAACTCTGGGTGGGCCTGGGCAATCCGGGCGCGAAATACGCGGGCAACCGGCACAATATCGGCTTCATGGCGCTGGAGCGGATCGCGTCCGAACACGGGGCGACCCCGTGGCGGTCGAAGTTCCAGGGCGAGATCTCGGAGGTCCGGTTCGGGTCGGATAAGGTCTGGCTCCTGAAGCCCGCGACCTTCATGAACTTGAGCGGCCAATCGGTGGGCGAGGCGATGCGCTTTCACAAGCTGACGCCTGCGGATGTCACCGTCTTCCACGACGAGCTGGACCTGGCACCCGGACGGCTGAAGCTGAAGACCGGCGGCGGGCATGCGGGGCATAACGGGTTGCGTTCGATGCACCAGCATATCGGGCCGGAATATCGCCGTGTGCGGCTGGGCATCGGGCATCCGGGGCACAAGGATCGGGTCGCGGGCTTCGTGCTGTCGGACTTCGCCAAGGCCGAGGGCGACATGCTGGACGACCTGTTGCGCGGCATCGCGGACGGGGCGCCGAAGCTCGCCGCGGGCGACGGGTCGGGCTTCATGAACGCCGTGGCACAGCGGACCGCACCGCCGCGCTCGTCCAAGACGGTAGCACCGGATGCGGCCCCGAAGCCCGCCGCGTCACCGCCCGAACTCGCCCCGGCGCCCGAGCCGGAGGCCAAGCTTTCCCCGCTCCAGCGGCTCGCGGCCCGGTTCAAGTGAAGCTGACCGAGGCGTTCCGCACGCAGGCCGCATCCTGCGCGGACCTTGGATCACCTTTCATGGCGCACCTGATGAGCCTGATGGCCGACCGGCTGCAACCGGACCACGGACCGGTGGCGCAGCGTCTATTCGAGTGGCCGGGCGACGTGACACCCGCCGGGGCATCGCTGCCGCTGCGGCTGGCCGGTGGATTGCACGCGCTGCGCTTGGGGGACGATGCAGGGCTCGCGGCGGTGTATCCGCCCGCGACCGCGACCGATGACGCCCTCTGGGACGCGATGTCCGGGGCAATGACGCGCGAGGCGGCGTTCCTCCTCGATTGGGTTGAGCGCGCCCCACAGACCAACGAGATCCGCCGTGCGGCGGTGTTTCGCGCTGCGGGCCATTGGCTCACCGCGCGCTACGGCCTGCCGCTGGAGCTGGCCGAACTGGGCGCCTCGGCGGGGCTGAACCTCCACTGGGACGCCTACGCGCTGCGGATCGGCGACGGCGTTTTCGGGCCGGATAACCCCGTGCTGACGCTCGCGCCCGACTGGACCGGACCGCCGCCGCCGGACGCGACACCGGTGATCGCCACCCGCCGGGGCACCGACCTCGCCCCGCTTTCGACCGTGGCAGATCGGATGCGCCTTCGGGCCTATCTCTGGCCCGACCAGCCCGCCCGGCTCGAGATGACCGAGGCCGCGATGGCCCTGCCGCCCGCGCCCGTCGATGCGGCGGATGCGGCGGACTGGCTGGACGCGCTGCCCCGCCAGATGCCCCACACCTGCCGGATGATCTGTCATTCGGTCGCGTGGCAGTACTTTCCGGCGGAGGTTCAGGCCCGCGCCCGCGCCACCATCGCGGATCTCGGGGCCGCTGCCACGACGCACCGGCCCCTCGCCCATCTTGAGATGGAGACCGATGGCGCGACGCCGGGCGCGCGGCTGACGCTGACCACGTGGCCCGGCGGGATGGTCCACGATGCGGGCCGCGCGGATTTCCACGGGCGCTGGATCGACTGGCGCCTGACGTAGCGGTGCGCTCGACGGGGAGGCTGTGCACGTGCTTAGGACACCGGCGGGAGGACCGGGAATGAAGTGGATCAGACGGATCGCGATCGCGGCATTGGCCGTGCTGGTGCTGGCGGGCGGTGCGGCGCTCTGGAAGCGCGAGGAGATTGGGCGGCTGATGGCGGTCAACAGCCTCTTCGCGCCCGACCGGATCGTCGCCAATTTCTCGAACATGGACGAGGCCTTCCTGAGCACGCCGATCAGCACCGGGCCCGGCACGCCCCTGCCCCGCGGGCCGGAGGTGGCGCTGCCCGAAGGGGCCGAGGACTGGATCGCGGACCGCGCGGTCACCGGACTCGTCGTCCTGCATGACGGCGCCATCACCCATGAAAGCTATCATCTGGGCACCACAAAAGACGACCTGCGGATCAGTTGGTCGGTCGCCAAATCCTTCCTGTCGCTTCTCACCGGTATTCTGGTCGAGGAGGGCGCGCTGTCGCTGGACGACCCGGTGACCCGGCACGTGCCCGCACTGGGCGGGACCGCCTATGGCGGCGCCACGGTCGAGGACGTCCTCCAGATGGAATCCGGCGTGACCTTCGACGAGGATTATTTCGACCGCGACAGCGACATCAACCGGATGGGCCGCACCGTGGCGCTGGGCGGCGCGCTCGACGATTTCACCGCCGCGCTCACCGGGACGAACCGCATGCCGGGGGGCGAGATGCGCTACGTCTCGATCGACACGCATGTCATCGGGATGGTCCTGCGTGGCGCGACCGGGCGCAGCATTCCGGACCTGCTGGACGAGCACCTGATGGGTCCGCTGGGGATCGGCGCGTCCTACTACGTGACCGATGGCGAGGGGGTGGCCTTCGTGCTGGGCGGGCTGAACATGACGACGCGCGACTATGCCAAGATGGGCGCGATGGTCGAACGGGGCGGTCGCGTCGGCGACCTGCAGGTCGTGCCCGAGGCGTGGATCGACGCGTCGACGGTGCCGTCGGCCAACACCGCGCCGGGCGGGATGCGCTACGGCTACCAATGGTGGATGCCACGCGACGCGCGTCCGGGCGAGATCATGGCGCAGGGCGTCTATGGCCAGTTCGTCTATATCGACCGCATCAGCGACGTGGTGATCGCGGTCAACGGCGCCGATCTCGGGTTCCGGGGCGATGGCGTGTCCGCGGGCAATATCGAGATGTTCCGTCGCATCGCCGCCGCGCAGGGGTGACGCGGGCGCCCGCAGGGCTAAGCTGTCGGGCGAGGAGGACGCCTGCCATGACCGACGACCGACCCGGACAGGTGCCGTCGCGCAATGTCGATGGCGGCCCGCTGGCCACCTGTTCGACCGACCCGGTCACGGGGTTCTTCCGGGACGGCTGCTGCAACACCGGCCCGCTCGACACCGGTCAGCACACGGTCTGTGCGGTTGTCACGGCCGAGTTCCTCGCCCATTCCAAGTATCTCGGCAACGATCTGAGCACGCCGCGCCCGGAATACGGCTTCGCGGGGCTGAAGCCCGGGGATCGCTGGTGCCTCTGCGCCGCACGGTTCCTGCAGGCCCACGAGGAAGGCGTGGCGCCGCAGGTCGACCTCGCCGCGACCCATGAGCGCGCGCTGGATATCGTGCCCGACGCCGTGCTCCGGTCCTACGCGATCGGCTAGGGCACGGGGCCTGTCGCTCAGGCGCGGTCTTCCATCATGTCCTCGACGAAGAGCCCGAGGAGCTGCGTGCGGCTGGAGACGCCCGCCTTGCGGTAGACCGCCGCGCTCTGCGCCTTGATCGTGCCTTCCGACGTGCCCCGGAGACGGGC
Source organism: Jannaschia halovivens (assembly GCF_046452375.1). Classification (NCBI taxonomy): domain Bacteria; kingdom Pseudomonadati; phylum Pseudomonadota; class Alphaproteobacteria; order Rhodobacterales; family Roseobacteraceae; genus Jannaschia; species Jannaschia halovivens. Next base: position 1,353,166 of record NZ_JBKFDJ010000001.1, read on the forward strand.
GATGTCGCCGAGGCCCTGTCCCTTGAGCGAAAACAGCGCCACGTCGCGCTCCGCCGGGGTCAGCCCCCAGGCGTCGAACCGCTCCTCCACCAGGTCCATGAAGGCCGAGGACGCCGCGTGCAGCCGGCGCTCGGCCTCGCGGCGCCGTCGGTCCGACTGCCGAATGGCCAGCGCACCGAGGACCGAGCCGAGGAGCAGGCCCAGCGCCGCGCCGATCTCGATCAGCTCGCGCAGCCCCCAGGCCAACGGCACCGTCCGCAAGCCCAGCACTCCGACCAGGATATCGTAGACGAACACGATCGCGCAGACAGCCTGCACGGCCACCAGCAGCGCCAGAGCCAGCCCGCGCGTCTTCATGCGAAGCAGGTGTTCCCGTCGTCGCGATCAGTCATCGTCGTCGCCACCGTCGCCCGAGCCGGAGCCGGAATTGCCGCTGCCCGAGCCCGAGTTGCCGCTGCCGCCGCCGTTATCATCGTCGTCATCGTTGTCTTCGTCATCATCATCGCGGTCGTCCCTGTCGCGCCCCCGCCCGCGATCCCGTCGGTCGTCGTCGCGGTCGTCATCGGCGCGGGCGTAGTCGCGCAGCACCTCGCCCGTGCGCGGGTTGAAGACGATCTCGCGGCGCTGACCGTTGCCGCGCGCCTCGATGCGGACCCGCCCCAGAAGCGTGCGGCTGACCTCGATCCGGTCGAAGCCCTCGGCTTGCAGGCGGCCGATCATGCCCGACGGCGACTGTGCCTGCGCAGCCGCACCGAACGACAGGGCCCCGACGAGGAGCCCTGCCCGAAGAAGCCGCGAACATATACGTGTCATCTCCAGCCCTCTTCGCGGGATGGAGGCGGGCGCGCCGCCCCCATCCCCGGTCCTAGTCCCGATCCAGACGCGGATCAGTCGTCGTCGCTGTCATCGTCGTCGTCATCATCATCATCGTCATCATCGTCATCATCATCGTCGTCGTCATCATCGTCGTCGTCGTCATCGAAATCGTCGTCATCGAGGAAGTCCTCGTCGCGGCGGTCGATCTCGATCCCCTCGCGCCCCAGATACTCGTCCTCGGCGGCCTCGGTCTCCTGCTTAAGGATCTCGCCGGTCTCGTTGTCGTAGACGACCTCGAGCTTCATGTCGCCATCGACGGCTTCGACCTTCGTCTGGGTCGGACCGTTCTTGATCTCGATATACTCGAACCCCTGCCCTTCGAGGTCGGCGATGATCTGCTCGTTGAAGGTCTGGGCCGCGGCGGGCAGTCCGAACATCAGACCGATGATACCGGCCAGCGAGGTGGGTTTGATGAACATGTCGCGCTCCTGCGTCTGGTTGCAATGGAGCGAGGGTCGGCCAGCGATCCCGATCTGGCCATTCGACGGCGGTTTAGGCCCGCAATACAGGACATTGGTCGCATGCGCATAACCCGTGGGTTAGAGGACGTCGCCCATGTCCCAGCCCAGGGCGCGGGCCACGGTGAAGATATCCTTGTCGCCCCGGCCGCACATGTTCATGCAGATCAGGTGATCGGCCGGTAGGTCGGGGGCGATCTTCGTCACGTGGGCCAAAGCGTGGCTGGGCTCGAGCGCGGGGATGATCCCTTCCATCTCGCAGCAGAGCTGGAACGCCTCCAGCGCCTCGACATCGGTGATCGAGACATATTCCGCCCGCCCGATGTCGTGCAGCCATGAATGCTCGGGCCCGATGCCCGGATAGTCGAGGCCCGCGCTGATCGAGTGACCCTCGAGGATCTGGCCGTCGTCGTCCTGCAGCAGGTAGGTCCGGTTGCCGTGCAGCACGCCGGGCCGCCCGCCTGTCAGGGACGCGCAATGCTCCATCCGGTCGTTGACGCCCTTGCCGCCGGCCTCGACCCCGATGATCGCGACCTCCTTGTCGTCGAGGAACGGGAAGAACAGGCCCATCGCGTTCGACCCGCCGCCGATGGCCGCGATGATCGTGTCGGGCAGCCGGCCCTCGGCGGCCATCATCTGCTCGCGGGCTTCCTTGCCGATGATCGCCTGGAAGTCGCGGACCATCGCCGGGTACGGGTGCGGGCCCGCCACCGTCCCGATGCAGTAGAACGTGTCGGCCACGTTGGTCACCCAGTCGCGCAGCGCGTCGTTCATCGCGTCCTTGAGCGTGCCGCGCCCGGAGGTGACGGGGATGACCTCGGCGCCCAGCAGCTTCATGCGGAAGACGTTGGGGCTCTGGCGCTCGACGTCGTGGGCGCCCATGTAGACGACACATTTCAGGCCGAACTTCGCGCAGACCGTCGCAGTGGCGACGCCATGCTGGCCCGCGCCCGTCTCGGCGATGATCCGCGTCTTGCCCATGCGCCGCGCCAGGATGATCTGGCCCAGCACGTTGTTGATCTTGTGCGCGCCTGTGTGGTTGAGCTCGTCGCGCTTGAGGTAGATCTTCGCGCCGCCCAGCCGTTCGGTCAGACGCTCGGCGAAGTAGAGCGGCGAGGGACGGCCGACATAGTGGGTCCAGAGGTCGTGCATCTCGGCCCAGAAGCTGTCGTCGGTCTTGGCGAACTCGTATTGCCGTTCCAGCTCGAGGATCAGCGGCATCAGCGTCTCGGAGACGAACCGTCCGCCGAAATCGCCGAAGCGCCCGTTCTCGTCGGGGCCGGTCATGAAGCTGTTGAGAAGGTCGTCGGGCATGGTCGCTCCCCCATCTGCGCGACGCATCGTCTAGCGAGGGCACGGGCGCGCGGCAACGGGCGAAGCGTCGCGGTGGCGGGCGCGCGCGGCGCCGGGGCGCCGGGCCCCCCGGATGCGGCCAACGCCCCTTGCAGATCGGCCGCATTTCCCCTAACCCACGCGCGTCATCCGACAGCGCGATCCAAGGCGCGGCTTCCGGCCGCGTCCGACGCGCTTTCACCCGACCAACCCGTTTCGCCGAAGGCGGACATCAACCCAGACCGGCGGAGACAACCGCGCGGCCAGCAACAACCAGATAGGACACCATCAGCCACATGGCTCAGAACGCATCCATGGAGGAATTCGAGGCCCTCCTTAACGAAAGCCTCGAAATCGACACGCCGACCGAAGGGTCGGTGGTCAAGGGCAAGGTCATCGCGATCGAAGCGGGCCAGGCCATCATCGACGTCGGCTACAAGATGGAAGGTCGCGTCGATCTCAAGGAATTCGCCCAGCCCGGCGAAGCCCCCGAAATCGAAGTCGGCGACGAGGTGGAAGTCTACCTCCGCAACGTCGAGAACTCGCGCGGCGAAGCCGTCATCTCGCACGAGATGGCCCGCCGCGAAGCCGCCTGGGACCGCCTCGAAGCGGCCTACGGTAAGGAAGAGCGCGTCGAGGGCGCGATCTTCGGTCGCGTCAAGGGCGGCTTCACGGTCGATCTCGGCGGTGCCGTGGCGTTCCTGCCCGGCTCGCAGGTCGACGTGCGCCCCGTGCGCGACGCCGGCCCCCTGATGGGCCTCAAGCAGCCGTTCCAGATCCTCAAGATGGATCGCCGTCGCGGCAACATCGTGGTCTCGCGCCGCGCCATCCTCGAAGAGAGCCGCGCCGAACAGCGCGCCGAGGTCATCGGCAACCTGGCCGAGGGCCAGACCGTCGAGGGCGTGGTCAAGAACATCACCGAATACGGTGCGTTCGTTGATCTCGGCGGCGTCGACGGCCTGCTGCACGTCACCGACATGGCCTGGCGCCGGGTCAACGACCCGCGCGAGATCCTGTCGATCGGCGAGACGGTCAAGGTGCAGGTCATCAAGATCAACAAGGAAACCCATCGTATCAGCCTCGGCATGAAGCAGCTGCAGGACGATCCGTGGGATACCGTGATCGCGAAGTACCCGCTCGATTCGACCCATACGGGCCGCGTCACGAACATCACCGACTACGGTGCGTTCGTGGAGCTGGAGCCGGGCGTCGAGGGTCTCGTGCACGTCTCCGAGATGTCCTGGACCAAGAAGAACGTCCATCCGGGCAAGATCGTGTCCACCTCGCAAGAGGTCGAGGTCATGGTTCTCGAGATCGACACCGCCAAGCGCCGCGTGTCGCTCGGCCTCAAGCAGACGATGCGCAACCCGTGGGAGGTCTTCGCGGAGACCCACCCCGAGGGCACGGCCGTCGAGGGCGAGGTCAAGAACATCACCGAGTTCGGTCTGTTCATCGGCCTGCCCGGCGATATCGACGGCATGGTCCACCTGTCGGACCTGACCTGGGAAGGCCGGGGCGAGGACGTCATCGGCGACTACCGCAAGGGCGACATCGTCCAGGCGGTCGTGTCCGAGGTCGACACCGACAAGGAGCGCATCTCGCTCTCGATCAAGGCGGCCGGGGGCGACCCCTACGCCGAGGCGATCGGCGGCGTGAAGCGCGGCTCGATCATCACCGTCGAGGTGACAAAGATCGAGGATGGCGGCATCGAGGTGGAATACGAGGGCATGAAGTCCTTCATCCGCCGCTCGGACCTGGCCCGCGACCGTGCCGACCAGCGCCCCGAGCGCTTCGGCGTCGGCGACAAGATCGACGTCCGCGTGACCAACGTGAACTCGAAGGAGCGTCGTCTGGGTCTCTCGATCAAGGCGCGCGAGATCGCCGAGGAGAAGGAAGCCGTTGAGCAGTTCGGGTCGTCCGACTCGGGCGCGTCGCTCGGCGACATCCTCGGCGCGGCGCTAAAGTCCGACGACTGATCGCGGGCGCAGCCTGCGTCATATCACTTCGAAGGGGCCCCTCGCGGGCCCCTTCTTCGTTTCGCCCGAACCTTGGGTTACGGCGTTTTCGCCCGAACGCCTTGCGGCATGGCCGCATAACGAAGTGTCGAAAGACGTATCCCGAATGGGCCCGACCCATACCATATGTTGATCGATCCGTGAAATCATGGTTATTTCACACGGAGTTCGCGCCTGCCCCCTTTCGGTATCCCGCGACTTTTGCGATACACAGCGACGTAGCCGCCTGAACGTAAGACAGGCGGGCGGTGGGGGAACACCAGTATGATACGCTCCGAATTGATTCAGAAGGTCTCCGACGAGAATCCGCATCTCTACCAGCGCGATGTCGAGAAGATCGTCTCGACCATCTTCGACGAGATCACGTCCGCGCTGGCCGATGGGGACCGGGTTGAACTGCGCGGTTTCGGCGCCTTTTCCGTCAAGGAACGCGATGCGCGCATCGGGCGGAACCCGCGCACCGGTGAATCGGTCAATGTCGATCGCAAGCACGTGCCGTTCTTCAAGGCGGGTAAGCTGTTGCGCGACCGGCTGAACAACCGCGCCTGATCGCCTTCATCTGGACAGCACCGCGCGGCAGGGCTAGGTCCGGAGCATGAGCTTTCTGCGCTATCTCTTCCTCGGGCTCCTGGCCTTCCTGCTCCTCGTGCTGGCGCTGGCCAATCGCGGTGCGGTGACGCTGCGCCTGCTGCCCGAGGGCCTGAGCGACTATGTCGGCGCCGGGGCCGGGATCACGCTGCCCCTCTTCGTCGTCATCTTCGCGGCCATCGCGGTCGGCCTGCTGATCGGGTTCGTCTGGGAATGGCTGCGCGAGCACAAGCACCGCGCCGAGGCCCGGTCCGAGCGTGCGCAGAAGGAACGGCTGGAGCGCGAACTGGCCAAGACCCGCGCCACCACGGAGCAGGACGAGGTTCTCGCCCTGCTCGACACCCCCCGCTGAGACCGCATCCATGCTGCGCGTGACGCGTCGCACCGGCGGCGTGCGCGCCAAGATCTGCGGCCTGCGGACGACGGCCGACGTGACCGCGACTGCGGACGCCGGTGCGGCCTATATGGGCCTCGTGTTCTTCCCCAAGTCCCCGCGCAACGTCGATCCCGCCACGGCGCGCGACCTGGCACTTGCCGCGCCGCCGGGGCTCGCCAAGGTCGCGCTGGTGGTCGATCCCGAGGACGCTCTGCTGGACGCGCTGGAGGCAGTCCCGCTCGACATGATCCAGCTCCACGGTCGCGAGACGCCCGAACGGGTCGCGGCGATCCGGGCCCGGACCGGGCTGCCGGTGATGAAGGCCGTGGGCGTGCGCGATGCAGGCGACCTCGCGGCACTCGACACCTACGCGGATGTCGCCGACCAGCTCCTCGTCGACGCCAAGCCGCCCGAGGGCGCGGTGCTCCCCGGTGGCAACGGCATCGGCTTTGACTGGAACCTGATCGCCGGGCGGAACTGGACCCTGCCCTGGATGCTGGCCGGGGGCCTGACGCCCGAAAACGTGGCCGAAGCGGTGCGCCTGACGGGCGCGCGACAGGTCGACGTGTCGTCGGGGGTCGAATCGGCGCCCGGCGTGAAGGATGCCGCGAAGATCGCGGCCTTCTGCGCGGCGCTAGCGGATTAGATAGCGCGCGAAGAACGCGTCCACGGCGGCCTGCGTCCGCTCGGCCGAGGCCGCGACATATCCCATCTGCGCCGTGCTCTCGTCCCCTTGGTCGGGGTTCGTGAACGCATGGCCCGTCTGTCCGAAACAGAGCGCGTGCCAGTCGGGCGAATGCGCCTCCAGCTCCTCGGCCATGGCACCTAAATCGGCCGGCGTGGCGAGCGGATCGTTCCAGCCGTGACACAGAAGCACCGGCGGCATCGTCCGGGTATCGGTGGGTGGGCGGTCGTAGATGCCGTGGAGCGAGACCGCGGCATCCAGATGCCCCGCCCGCGCGAGGTCGAGCACGGCCTTCGCCCCGAAGCAGAACCCCACGGCGCCGACCGGGCGGCCCTCGGAGATCAGGTCCAGCGCCGCCTCGGTCCGCCGCAGAAGCGCGGGGCGGTCGGTGTTGAGGCGCTGCATCGCCTGCGACGCCTCCTTCATGTCGGCAGCCGTCCAGCCGTCGCCGTAGTAATCGACGCCCAGCACGTCGTAGCCCATGGCCGCGAGGCGATCGGCCTGCGCCATCTCGAAGTCGCGCAGACCCGCGAAGGCGGGCACCACCAGAAGCGCCGCGCCGTTGGGCGTGTCGGGCCGCGCGCGGTAGCCGCGCATCGTGGCGCCGTCGGCGGCATAGTCGATCCGGTCACCCATCCTCGTGATCCTCCAGCAAGTCGGGCTCCAGCCCCTCGATCGCGGCGACCGCGCTGCCCGCGATTCCCTTCACATCGCCATACATGCCCAGCATCGCGGCCATCGCCTTTTCGAGCTGCTTCTCGCGGGCAGCCCATTGGCCGGTCATGTGCTTTTTCTCACGCAGGAGCGCCTGCTGCATCGCCTCGAACGGCTCGACCACGGCCTCCATCCGGCCCCGGAACTGCGGGCCGGTCAGGTAGTCGTAAAGCATCTCGGTCTTGGTCGCCTGCCCCTCGCGCGCGCCACGGGCTTCGGCGACGCGGGCCATCCCGTCGCGCAGCACGTGGGCCAGCGGCACGGCATAGCGCGGCGCGGCGATCCAGACGCCGTCGACATGGGCGAAGGTATCGACCCCGTCGGGCCGCATCTCCGAGACGAGGACGCAGAGGTCGGCCCCTGCGGTACGCATGTCGTCGCGCAGCTTGGGCAGCCAGTCCTTCGACCAGGCGGCGGTGCGCTTCGATTCCCACAGGATCGTTCCGGCCCCGCCGACGCGCAGGATGCAATCGGCACCGCGGATGCCTTTGGGCACCGGCTCGACGGCGTCGGTGGGGAACGCGCGCGCCAGCTGGTCTTCCAGAACCAGCTCCGCCGCCTCGCCCTGCCGCTGCTGAGAGCCCTGCTCGACCTTCCTGGTCAGCACGTCGATCTGGCGCCGGAGCGCGTCCATCTGGGTGTCCTTCTCGGCGATCTTCAGGGTCGCGGCCTCCTGCGCCGCGCGGAGCCGGTCCTCGGCCATCGCCTTGGCCTGCGCATCGAGCTTGGTGCGTGCGGCCTGCGTGGCGGCGGCGACCTGCTTCTGGATCGTGAGGTCCATCTCGCGCGCGCGTTCGTCCAGCTCGGTCTCGCGGGCCAGCGCGCGGGCCTGCGCCTTCTGCGCCTCGGCCAGCTTCTCGCCCTGCGCCGCCGCCCGCTCGGTCGCGGCCTTGGCCTCGGCACGGGCGGTCTCGAGCGCTTCGGCCTGCGCGGCCTGCGCGGCCGCACGCGCCCCAGCCTCGATCTCGGCCTTCTGGGCCTCGAGCGCGGCAGCCTGCCGCTCGGCGGCGTCGCGTCGCGTCTGCGCCAGAAGCGGCCCGGCTAGCGATTCGGTCAACTTGATGGTGCCGCCGCAATCGGGGCAGGAAATCTCGGGGTCGGTCATGGCGTCACGCTGCCCGCTGGCGGCGGCGCCTTCAAGCGGTCAGATGTCCTGACCCTTCTCCTGCAGCCGGTCCAGAAGCTGGCGCTGCTCGCCCCGGCTGTCTCCCCGCCCGAATTGGAGCGCGCCCGAGGTAAAGAGCGTGCCGTAGGTCAGCGCGGCGTTCACCGTCTGGCCGATCCCGTCGATCAGCTGACGGCGGTCCAGCGCTCGGAACGGGTGGATGAAGATCGCCCAGACGCGGCCCTCGGCCACGGCATAGCGGGCGTCGAGCGCGCTGTCGAAATTAGCCTGCATCATGCGGCGCAGATCGGCCTCGGTCAGACCTTCGGCGGATCGGATCGGGACCATCGCCCGCATCCGGTCGGCGCGGGGATCGGCGACGATGAGGACGGGCACGTCCTCGATGGTGAAGCGGAACGCGCCGCCCGCCGCCTCGATCTCGGGGTCGAGAGCGGTCAGGATCTCGGTCATGCGGTCGAGCGTCATGTCGTGGGCCGCTGCGGGCAGCGGCAGGAGCATCAGGAAGAGGAGCGCGCGGATCATCGCCCGATCCTAGGCGCTGCGACCCGCGACGCGAAATGAACCTTCGGTGATCGCTGCGCTCAGCCCGGCAGCCGGTCGCGGACGAGCGCGGTCGCGGCGGCGAGTGCGGCCTCGACGCTCATCTCGGACGTGTCCAGATGCAGCGCGTCCGGGGCAGCGGCCAGCGGCGCCTCGACCCGGCCCATGTCGCGGGCATCGCGCGCGAGCACGTCCTCCAGCACGCCCTGCCGCGTCACCGCCGGGTCCTTGGCCACCAGCTCGAGGTAGCGGCGGTCTGCCCGCACCTCGGGGGCGGCGGTGACGTAGAGCTTCACCTCGGCCTCGGGGACGACGACGGTGCCGATATCCCGCCCGTCGAGAACCGCCCCGCCCTCCCGTCGCGCCGTGCGCCGCTGGAAGTCCAGAAGGGCGGCGCGCACCTCGGCGATCACGGCGCATCGGCTGGCGGCGGCGGCGATCTCGGCGGTGCGGAGCGCGGGGTTCTCGAGGTCTCTGGGGACCAGCGCGCGGGCCGCGGCGGTCGCATCCTCGCCGGCCGTCACGCGCGCGCCCACCGCGCGGTAGAGCAGCCCGGTGTCGAGATGCGCAAAGCCGAACTCGGCCGCGAGCGCCCGCCCGATCGTGCCCTTGCCCGACGCCGCCGGCCCGTCGATGGCCACCGTGAAGATCACGACGGCACCTGCGTGGTCAGGACCGGATCGGCCCCTGCGGCCTGCGGCAGGTCGCCCGCGATCTCGTACCAGTCGGCCTTGTCGGCGCAGAAGATGTGGCCCGCGAGCGATAGGCCCGTGGGCAGGTCCAGCGCGCCCGCCATGATCGACAGGTTCACCCCCGGCCCGTCCCAGAAGAGCGGCGCGCCGCACGTCGGGCAGAAGCCGCGTCGCGCCGTGTCGGACGAGCGGAACCAGCGCAGCTCGCCGGTCACGGTCACCGCGTCGCGCGGGGCCGACGTTGCGGCGACGTGATTGCCGCTGCTGCGGCGGCATTGCGCGCAATGGCACGCGATGACGGGGCGCATCGGCGCGTCCACCGTGAAGCGCACCGCGCCGCAGAGGCAGCCGCCGGTGCCGGTCACAGCGACGCCCCCAGCCCGTTCATCAGGTCGCGGAAGATCGGGAACGACGTGGCGATGGGCGTCGCGTCGTCGATCGTAACCGGAGCCTGCGCGGCCAGACCCGCGACGGCGAAGGACATGGCGATGCGGTGGTCGAGATGGCTCTCGACCGATCCGCCGCCGGGCATCCCGCCCGCGCCCCGACCGTCGACCTCCCACCAGTCGTCGCCGTCGCGCACGGTGATTCCGTTGGCCCGCAGCCCCGTAGCCATCGCGTCGATCCGGTCGCATTCCTTGACCCGCAGCTCGGCCACGCCGCGCATGACGGTTGTGCCTTCGGCATGGGCGGCGACGACCGAGAGGATCGGGTATTCGTCGATCATGGAGGCGGCCCGCTCGGGCGGCACCTCAATGCCCTTCATGTCGGGCGAGAAGCGCGCGCGGAGGTCGGCGACGGGCTCGCCCCCCTCCTCGCGCGGGTTCTCGTAGGTCAGGTCCGCGCCCATGTCGCGCAGCGTCTCGAAGAGGCCCGCGCGGGTCGGGTTCAGGCCGATATTCGGCACCAGAACGTCCGAGCCGGGCACGATCAGCGCGGCGCAAACGGGAAAGGCCGCGCTGGACGGGTCACGCGGCACCACGATGACCTGCGGGCGCAGCTCGGGGCGACCGACCAGCGTGATGACGCGGCCCTCGGGCGTGTCCTCGACCGAGAGATCCGCTCCGAAGCCCGCCAGCATCCGCTCGGAATGGTCGCGGGTCGCTTCGCGCTCGATCACCACCGTCTCGCCCGGCGCGTTCAGCCCGGCGAGGAGGACCGCCGACTTCACCTGCGCCGAGGGGACCGGGACCGTATAGCGCACCGGCACCGGTTCGGACGCGCCCACGAGTGTCATCGGCAGCCGTCCGCCCGAGCGGCCATGTGCCACCGCCCCGAACAGCGCCAGCGGGTCCGTGACCCGCGCCATCGGCCGCGCCCGGAGCGAGGCGTCACCCGTATAGGTGACCGCGAACCCGTGGGTCGCTGCCGCCCCCATCAAGAGGCGAACGCCGGTGCCTGCGTTGCCGCAATCGATCACGTCCTCGGGCTCCATCAGCCCGCCGGCACCGACGCCGTGGACATGCCAGGTGTCGCCGCGCTTCTCGACCTCGGCCCCGAAGGCCCGCATCGCGCGGCCGGTGTCGAGCACGTCCTGGCCTTCCAGAAGGCCCGTCACCCGCGTCTCGCCCACGGCCATCGCCCCGAGGATCAGGGACCGGTGACTGATCGACTTGTCGCCCGGCACATGCGCGTCGCCGGTCAGCGGCCCGGAGGCGCGGGCGGTCAGGGGCTGGGGCGTTCCGTGGCCGGACATGGGCGGTCTCCTGTCGTCTCGGGCGCGGGCTTAGCGCGTCCCGCCGCCCCCCGCCACCATCAGTCGAACAGCGGCACGTGCGGGGCCGCGTCCCGGGGCAAGAGACCGACCAGGCGCGGGTCGGCGAGCACCTCGACCTCCTGCCGGGTCACCGTGAAGCCGCTGCGCCGGTAGAAGGCGGGCGCGGCGGGGTGATCGAGCGTGCAGGTATGGACCCAGACGCGCGCGGGCGATGCGGCCCAGGCCAGATCTAGCGCGCGATTCATCAGCCAGCGCCCGGCCCCCGTGCCCTGCATCGTGGCAATCAGCCCGAAGAACGCGATCTCGACCGCGGCGGAGTCCCTGTGGTCGAGCTCCAGAAGGCCGACCGCCCCGTCGCCCTGCCGGAGCACCCGGATGTCGATTCCGGGATCGGCCAGGATCGCGGCCAGCGCCGCGTCGCCCATCGCCAGTCGCGACTGCCAGAGCCAATCCGCCCCGACGAGGCGAAACAGCGCGCGGTAGCTCTTGGGCGTCCGCTCCTCCAGCGGGCTGAGCGTCAGGTCCGGGCAAGGCGGCGCGGGGCGCGGGGCGGGTTTCTCGCGCATTTCCAGATGGGTTACGATGGTCGCGATATGGCCGTCGGGCACATCGTGAAAGCCGGGGGCGAGCGCGGTCATGGGCATCTCCTTGGCCTCCGCGATAGCCGCCCCTGCCCCGATCCGTCCAGCCACCCTGTCCAAGCGGTCCGCTGCCCCTATCTACCCCCCCATGAAACGCCGCACCTTCCTTGGCCTCGGTGCCCTTCTGGGCATCGGGGCCTGCGCCACACGCGAGGCCACCATGGGCAACCGCTACTATTCGGGCCCGGTCTCGGATCACTTCGACGGCACGCAGTTCTTCAACCCCGGCGGCACCGCGCCCAAGGGCTTCCGCGACCTCCTCCGCTGGCAGTTCGAGGGCGGAAAGGCCGATTGGCCCGACGATGTCGGCATCACGCGCGCGAGGCCGGAGGCGCGGGTCGCGGACTTGCGGGTCACGATGGTCGGCCATGCGACCGTGCTGATCCAGGCGGGTGGGTTGAATATCCTGACGGACCCGGTCTGGTCCCGCCGCGCGAGCCCGCTCAGATTCGCCGGTCCCGCGCGCGCGACGGCGCCCGGCGTGGCCTTCGGGGACCTGCCGCCCATCGACGCAGTCCTGCTCAGTCACAACCATTACGACCACCTCGACATCGCGACGCTGCGGCGCCTTCACGCCGCGCACGGAATGCCGGTCCTGACCCCGCTCGGGAACGACACGATCCTGCGGGACGCCATCGACGGAATCGATGCGCGGGCCAGCGATTGGGGTGGCGTTCTCGAGGCGGGCGACCTCGCCGTCCGCCTCCTGCCCTGCCACCATTGGAGCGCGCGGGGCACCGGCGACCGCAGCCACGCGCTCTGGGCCAGCTTCGCCATCGAGACCCCCGCGGGCCGCATCCTCCATGTCGGGGACACCGGCTACGACGAGGGGCGGCCCTATGCCGCCGCCGCCGCGCATGGTCCCTACCGGCTGGCGATCCTGCCGATCGGCGCCTACGCGCCCCGCTGGTTCATGAAGGATCAGCACCAGAACCCCGAAGAGGCGGTCGCGGGCTTCCGCGCCTGCGGCGCGCGTCACGCGTTGGCACACCATTGGGGGACGTTCCAGCTGACGAACGAGGCCCGGGACGAGCCGCCGGGCCGCCTGCGCAAGGCCCTGGCGCAGGCAGATATGAGCGCCGACAGCTTCCGCGCCGTCCCACCGGGCGAGGTCTGGGACGTCCCGGCCTGACGCCCGGCCCTCCTCTGGCCTGAAATACCTAGGGGGTTCTCCAAGGGGGGCGTGTCCCCCTTGGGCGGGGGAGCGCGAGGGGGCTGGCCCCCTCGCCCCGCCCTACCGCCGGCGAAACGTCATGTAATGCGGAACGCGGTCCTCGCGGATCGCCTTGGCCTCGTAGCGGGTGCGCACCCAGTCGTCCCAGGGCGTGCGCCAGTCCGACGGCCCCTCGGCCAGCCAGTCAAAGCCGTGGCGCGGCACCTCTTCCATCGTCTGGCGGACATAATCGGGGATGTCGGTCGCGACCCGGAACTCGGCGCCGGGCTTCAACACGCGGGCCAGCGGCTCAAGGTGCTCGGGCGTCACGAAGCGCCGCCGATGGTGGCGCGATTTCGGCCAGGGATCGGGATAGAGCAGGAACGCCTTCGCGATGCTCGCCTCCGGCAGAACGTCGAAGAGATCGCGCGCGTCGCCGGGATGGATGCGGACGTTCTCGACCGACGCCTGCCTGAGCTTGCCCAACAGCATCGCGACGCCGTTGATATAGGGCTCGGCCCCGATGATCCCGACCTCCGGGTTGGTCGCGGCCTGATGCACCAGGTGCTCGCCGCCGCCGAAGCCGATCTCCAGCCAGATATCGCGCCCGCCGAAGAGCGCCCCGAGGTCCAGCGGCGCACGCCCGGGGTTCGCGTCCCAGTCGACCGCCCCGGGCGACAGCGCCGCGAGATCGGCGTCGAGATAGCCCTGATGCGACGCCTTCAGGTGCTTGCCCTTGATGCGGCCATAGAAATTGCGATGCGGTCGGTCGGTCATGGCGCGGGCCATACGACGGGCGGGCGCCGGGGTGAACCCCGTCCCTCAGCCCGTGATACGGTTGACGTGGCCCATCTTGCGGCCCGGCCGGACCTCGGACTTGCCGTAGAGATGCACCTGCGTCGCCGGCGCAGCCAGATGCGCGGGCAGCCGGTCCATGTCGTCGCCGATCAGGTTCTCCATCACCACGTCCGCATGGCGCCGCCCGTCTCCCAGCGGCAGGCCCGCGACGGCGCGGATATGCTGCTCGAATTGGTCGACTGCGCAGCCTGCCTGCGTCCAGTGGCCCGAATTGTGCACCCGTGGCGCGATCTCGTTCACGACGAGGCCTGCGTTCGTCACGAACAATTCGACCCCGAGGACGCCGACGTAGTCGAGTGCGTTCACCACGCGACCAGCCAGAAGCGCGGCATCGGTCCGCTCGGCCCCCGAGAGCGCGGCCGGCACCCTCGTCGTCCTGAGGATACCGCCCTCGTGGACATTCTCGCCCGGATCGAAGCACACCGTCTCGCCCGAAAGGCCCCGTGCGACGATCACCGACACCTCGCGGCGGAAGTCGACGAAGCCTTCAAGGATCGCGTCCTGCCCTGCCATCGCGGCGAAGGCGTCGGCGGCCTGACCGGGATCGTCGATGCGCACCTGGCCCTTGCCGTCATAACCCATCCGGCGGGTCTTCAGGATCGCGGGCGCGCCGAGTTCGGCCAGCGCCGTCTGCAGCGCGGCGAGGTCGGGGATGTCGCGGAACGGCGCGGTCGCCAGCCCGAGACCGCCGAGGAAGGTCTTCTCGGTCAGCCGGTCCTGGCTGACGGCAAGCGCATCGATGTTTGGGCGGATCGGGCGGGCCGCGCCAAGCAGGTCGAGCGCGGTCGCAGCCACGTTCTCGAACTCGTAGGTGATGACCGACACGCCGGCGGCGAAGGCCCGGAGCGCGGCCTCGTCCTCGTAGGGGGCCTGCGTGACGGCATGGGCGACATGGGCGGCGGGGGCCGCGCCCGGTTCGTAGATATGGGTGAGGTAGCCGAGGCGGCTGGCCGCGACCGAGAGCATGCGGCCGAGCTGTCCGCCGCCGAGGATGCCGATCGTCGCGCCGGGCGGGAGCGCGGTCATTCGGGCGTCTCCGGGATGCCATCGGACAGGGCCTGCCGCCACGCGTCCAGCCGATCCGCCAGCGCGGGGTCGCCAAGCGCGAGGATGCCGGCCGCCATCAGGCCCGCATTGGCCGCCCCCGCCGCCCCGATCGCCATGGTCGCGACCGGAAAGCCGCGCGGCATCTGGACGATGGAATAAAGCGAATCCACCCCCGACAGCGCCTTGGTCTGCACCGGCACGCCGATCACGGGCAGCCGCGTCTTCGACGCCATCATGCCCGGCAGATGGGCCGCACCGCCCGCGCCCGCGATGATGACCCTGAGGCCGCGCCCCACGGCCTCGCGCCCATAGGACCAAAGCCGGTCGGGCGTGCGATGCGCCGACACGATCCGCGTCTCGTAGCCGAGCCCGAGCGCGTCGAGGATCTCGGCCGCCTCCTGCATGGTCGGCCAGTCGGAGGTCGATCCCATGATGATCCCCACGGGCGGTGCGTCAGCCATCTTGGCGCCTCATGCGATGATGTCGGGGGTCAGCTCGTCCTCGATCCGCGCGATGCGGTCCTTCAAGGCGAGCTTCTGCTTCTTGAGCCGCTTGACCGCCAGAAGATCGGGCGAGCGCGACTCCTCCATGGCGCGGATTGCCGTATCGAGATCGCCATGTTCCTGTCGGAGCACCTGCAGGCGCACGCGCAGCACCTCCTCGTGGCTCATCTCGCTTGGGGTCTCTGGCATCGGCTCCGGCGTGGGTCAGACGAGGATTGCCGCGTCCTACACGGCTTGGGGGCGCGGGTCCAATGATCTTGCACCATGGCCCGCGCATCCCCACATGACCTTGCGAACCCGGTGCCGCACAGGCGGGCCGGGCCACACTCGGATCGCTTGACGCATGAGGACCCGACGATGAGCAAGACGACCTTCGCCACCCATCCGTTCCTGTTGGGTTTCGACGAGCTGGAACGTCTGGTCGAGCGCACAGCGCGGACCGGCAACGACGGCTACCCGCCCTACAACATCGAGCAGACGGGGCCTTCGGGCTTCCGCATCACGCTCGCGGTCGCGGGCTTCCGCGAGGCGGATCTGGCGATCACGCTGGAGGATCGCCAACTGGTGATCCGCGGCCGGAGCCAGGATGACGCCGAGCGGACCTATCTCCATCGGGGCATCGCCGCGCGGCAGTTCCAGCGCGCCTTCGTCCTCGCCGAGGGCGTCGACGTGCAGGCTGCGACGATGGAACACGGATTGTTGCATATCGATCTGCAACGATCCGAGCCCGAGAACGTTGTCCAGACGATCCGCATCGAAACCGGCGGGAGCAGCGCAAGCTGATACGCGCGACGCGAAAGGATGGTCCCATGGCCAGACACGAAGAACTGACGAACGCGACGACGACCGGTCTTGTCTACGTGCGCAAGGTCGAGATCGGCGATCTCCCGAGTGCCGTGCAGAAGGAAGCGCGCGATGGCGGGCTCGACGAGATCTATGCGCTGCATAAGCCCAACGGCGAGCAGGTGGCGCTGGTCGGGGATCGGGGCCTGGCCTTCTCGCTGGCGCGGCAGAACGATCTGAACCCCGTCAGCGTGCACTGAACCGAACCCCGGGGTCCCGCACCCCGTCCGAAATTAGAACGGCGCCCTTCGGGGCGCCGTTTTCGTATCGGGGATCGTATGTGTCCGGCGGGCGGGCCTGAGCGCGACGCACGCGTCAGGTTTTGCGTCTCACCATTTCGGCCAGGAGGTTCGACAGGCCCGTCGTGCCCGACGGCTTGCGGATGATCGGGACGTCGGCCCCGTAGCGGTCGCGAAGCGTATCGAGATCGTCGCGTCCGGTGTGAAAGAGGAATGGCTTGCCCGCGGCGCGCAGCTCGTCGGCCACGGGGAACACCGCTTCGCCCCGAACATCCACGTCGAGCACCGCCGCGTCGGCGTCGGTGACACGTGTCAGGGCCGTCGCAACGCTGGAACAGGGGCCGACGATCTCGGCGCCCTCATCCTCGAGCGACATCGCCACTTCCATGGCGATCAGCGCTTCGTCCTCGACGACGAGAATGTTCAGTTCATCCAGCATGCGTTGCCGCGTCTCTCGTTCCAGTCTCTCGCCCATCCTGCGCGCCGGCGTCGTCCGGGACGTTCGGCGCCGGGACGATCGGCAATGGACCGTCCCGCATCGGGCGTTCTCACCGTCAAACCAACGCTCCACGAGATCGGTTCCGGCGATTGAAAGAGAATCCGGCGGTGATCGGGGTCCGCGTGTCGGAACCCGCTTTTTCATATTTCGCTGGTGTTCCGGTCCGGTGGCCGACCCCAGGGACGCGAATGCGAACATCCGCGCGCGACCGCGGCGGTAGGGGCGCGGGGCGGCGAACCGGTCCGACCCCCGGTCCTTGCCCGCGTCAGCCCGCGATCAGACCCATGCCTTCGAGCTTCAGCAGAACCTGCTGCGCACAATTGTCCACTTCGAACCCTTCGGTATCGACCACGAGTTCGGCGGCGACCGGCGCCTCGTAGGGGTCCGAGATGCCGGTGAACTCCTTGATCTTCCCCTCGCGCGCCAGCTTGTAGAGACCCTTGCGGTCGCGCCGCTCGCATTCTTCCAGCGACGTGGCGACATGGACCTCAACGAAGGCGCCGAAGGCCTCGATATCCTCTCGGACGGCGCGGCGCGTGGCGGTATAGGGTGCGATCGGCGCGCAGATGGCGATGCCGCCGTTCTTGGTGATCTCGCTCGCGACATAGCCGATGCGGCGGATGTTGAGGTCGCGGTGCTCCTTCGAGAACCCCAGCTCCGACGACAGGTTCTTGCGGACCACGTCCCCGTCAAGAAGCGTCACCGGACGGCCGCCCATCTCCATCAGCTTGACCATGATGGCATTGGCGATGGTGGACTTGCCCGACCCCGACAGCCCGGTGAAGAACACCGTGAAGCCCTGCTGGCTGCGGGGCGGCGAAGTGCGGCGGAGTTCGCGAACCACCTCCGGGAAGGAGAACCATTCCGGGATCTCCAGCCCCTCGCGCAGGCGGCGGCGCAACTCGGTGCCCGAGATGTTCAGGATCGTGACATCGTCCTTGTCGACGATCTCGTCCGCCGGCTCGTACTGCGCGCGCTCCTGGACGTAGACCATGTGCTTGAAGTCGACCATCTCGAGGCCGATCTCATCCTGGTGCTGCCGGAACAGGTCCTGTGCGTCGTAGGGGCCGTAGAAATCCTCCCCCGCCGAATTCTTGCCAGGACCGGCATGGTCGCGCCCGACGATCATGTGGGTGCAGCCGTGGTTGCGGCGGATGATGCCGTGCCACACCGCCTCGCGGGGGCCGGCCATGCGCATGGCGAGGTTCAGAAGGCTCATGGTCGTCGTGGACGGCTGATACTTGTCGAGCACCGCCTCGTAGCAGCGGACGCGCGTGAAATGGTCCACATCGCCCGGCTTCGTCATGCCGACGACCGGGTGAATCAGCAGGTTCGCCTGCGCCTCGCGGGCGGCACGGAAGGTCAGTTCCTGATGGGCGCGATGGAGCGGGTTGCGGGTCTGGAAGGCGACGATGCGGCGCCATCCCAGCTTGCGGAAATAGGCGCGCAGCTCGTTGGGCGTGTCGCGGCGGGCGCGAAAATCGTAATGCACGGGCGGTTGGATGCCCGTTATGGCTCCGCCCAGATAAACCGGGCCAGCCTGATGGTGCAGGTAGTTGACCGCCGGATGCGCGAGGTCGTCGGCGCCGTAGACCATCTCGGCCTCGCGCGCCTTGTCGGGGGTCCAGCGATCGGTGACCGACAGGATCGCGAGGATTACGCCCTCGGCATCGCGTAGCGCAATATCCTGACCTTCGGCGATCTCGCCCGCGAAAGCCTCGGACACGTCGAGCGTGATCGGCATCGGCCAAAGCGTGCCGTCGGCCAGCCGCATGTCGGCAACGACGCCATCGTAATCGGCCTCGCTCATGAAGCCCTTCAGGGGCGCGAAGCCGCCGTTCATCAGAAGTTCGAGGTCGCAGACCTGGCGCGGCGTCAGATCCCAGCTGGGCAGGGCGGCGGCCTCATGCCGGAGCTTCTGCGCGCTGTCATAGCTGACATAGAGTTCCTGGATCGGGGCTAGGTTCGGCGAGGCGGTGGACATGCGATGTTCCCGTGCGGTCGGTGGCTGCGGCGCGTCTCGCACGCAAGTGGCGCGATTTTAAGGCCGGTCGTTCGGGGACCGGCCATGCGCCAGCGGCATGGCAGGCGTCAAGGGCGGCACCCGGCCCGGCGCGACAGTAGGCGGCAAACCCTTCGGGAAGCCTAACGCCGCGATCCCCCGCGCGCGATCACTCCGCGGGTTCGTCCACCGGGGCGCCGTAGCCCAGCGGGGCCGACTGGTCCTGCTCGATTTCGGAATCGAGCCCGTGTTCGGCCAGGAACCGCTCGGCTTCCAGCGCGGCCATGCAGCCCATTCCGGCGCTCGTGACCGCCTGGCGGTAGATGTGGTCCGTCAGATCGCCCGCCGCGAAGACGCCGGGAATGCTGGTCGCGGTCGAATCGGGCTTTGTGACGACGTAGCCGCCCATATGGGTCTCGAGCTTGTCCTTCACCAGCTCGGATGCGGGCGCGTGGCCGATGGCGATGAAGACGCCGGTGCATGCGACCTCCTGCGTGGCGCCCGTCTCGCGATGGACCAGCCGGACGCCGGTCACGCCCTTGGGCATGTCGGAGCCCAGCACCTCGTCGAGCTGGTGATCCCAGATCGTCTCGATCTTGGGGTTCTTGAAGAGGCGGTCCTGCAGGATCTTCTCGGCCCGAAGCGTGTCGCGGCGATGCACGAGGATGACCTTTTTGGCGAAGTTCGTCAGGAACAGCGCCTCTTCGACGGCGGTGTTGCCGCCACCGACGACGACGACCGTCTGGCCGCGATAGAAGAACCCGTCGCAGGTCGCGCAGGCACTGACGCCGAAGCCCTTGAACGTCTCTTCGGACGGAAGGCCCAGCCACTTGGCCTGCGCCCCCGTCGCGAGGATCAGGGCGTCGGCAGTGTAGGTCGTGCCGCTGTCGGACTTGGCCGTGAAGGGCCGCTTCGAGAGGTCCAGCTCGGCGATGTGATCGCCCACGATCTCGGTGGCGACGGCGCGGGCATGGGCCTCCATCCGTTCCATCAGCGCGGGGCCCTGCACCTCGGTGTCGCCGGGCCAATTCTCCACCTCGGTGGTGATCGTCAGCTGGCCGCCGGGCTGGATGCCCTGCACCAGAACGGGCTCCAGCATGGCGCGGGACGCGTAGACGGCGGCGGTATAGCCGGCCGGGCCGGAGCCGATGATCAGAACCTTGGAATGACGGGTCTCGGACATGGGACGGCCTCCTCGCGCTTGGGCTCCCGATATGGGGCCGAATCGCGGCGGGCGGAACCCCCGCCGCGGCGCCTCGGGCGCAAGATGATTGCGGAGTTGCGAAACATTCTTGCGCAATAACCCCTCGCGTGGGAAAGATCGCGCCACCCGAGGAGAGACCCATGCCCCCGACCAAGCTCGATCCCATCGACCGCCAGATCCTCGCCGAGCTTCAGGCCGATGGCCGGATGACGAATGTCGAGCTGGCGCGACGGGTCGGCATCTCGGCCCCGCCCTGCCTGCGCCGCGTCCGCGCGCTCGAGGAGGCGGGGCTGATCCAGGGATACCATGCCGATGTCGACGCCCGCGCGCTGGGCTTCGAGGTGCAGGTCTTCGCGATGGTGTCGCTGCAGCGCCAGGCGGAGGTCGACCTCTCGGCCTTCGAGGCGCTGGCCACCGAATGGCCCCTCGTGCGGGAGTGCCACATGCTCAACGGCGAGATCGACTTCATCCTGAAATGCGTCGCCCCCGATCTGTCGACCTTCCAATCCTTCCTGACGGGCGAGCTGACGGCGGCCGACAACGTCGCCTCGGTCAAGACGTCGCTGGTGATCCGGGGCGCCAAGGACGTGCCGGGCGTGCCCTTCGACGTGCTCGAGGCGCGTCTGGCGATGGACGCCTGATGCCGCGCCCCAGCTTTCACATGATCGAGGGCGCGCCCTCGCCCGTCGCGACCTTCTCGCATTGCACCGAGGTCGATGGCTGGGTCTTCCTGACCGGCCAGATGCCGACCTGGCCGGGCGAGCCGGACCGCGCGCTGCCCGACGGCGTCGCGGCACAGACCGCGCGCGTGATGGACAACCTGATCCTCGTCCTCGAGGGCATGGGGCTCGATCTGGGCTGCGTCGCGCAGGCGCGGGTCTACCTCACCGACTTCGAGCGGGACTACGCCACGATGAACGCGACCTATGCCGCCTATTTCCCCGAGGGCGCGCTTCCGGCGCGGACCTGCATCGGGGTCACCGGGCTTGCTGTGGGCGCGCTGGTCGAAATCGACATGGTCGCTCGCCGCCCCTGACAGGGCTGCCCGATTCCCGTCATGTTCGGGAAATGGGGCGCATCCGGCCATTGTTCGGCATGTCGCTACAAAAACTCGCGAATTTCGGAAACGGGCGGCCCCGACGATGGCGTTTGTCGCGATCTCGCGCGGCAAAGCTGCCCCGAGTCTGCCTTATTTCCGAACTAGAATGGCCTTAGTTTCGACTTGGGGAAAACAAGATGAACGTCTGCATCAAGTACTGGAGCGCCGCGCCGCGCTGCACCGGCTCGCTCATGGATCAACTGCACGGCACCTCGCCCGGCGGGCTGGAGGCGGGACTGGCCATCCTGCTGCTCGTGGGCGCCGCGATCGCCG
The DNA here is from genome assembly GCF_046452375.1 of Jannaschia halovivens. Taxonomy (NCBI): domain Bacteria; kingdom Pseudomonadati; phylum Pseudomonadota; class Alphaproteobacteria; order Rhodobacterales; family Roseobacteraceae; genus Jannaschia; species Jannaschia halovivens. Next base: position 1,374,646 of record NZ_JBKFDJ010000001.1, read on the forward strand.
TTTTCGTGTTCCGCAATCCGGCATGACGCACGCGACCGGCCGCTTCGGGGGGAGCGGCCGGTCGCAACAGCCCGGGTCTGGCCGTCGGGGGGCGGTCAGACCTTGAGGCTGGGGATGATCTGCTTCTTGCGGCTCATCACGCCCGGCAGCACGACCTGATCGCCCGTCACGGAAGCGCCGAAGCTCGCCTCGGCGACCGATTTCACCAGCGCGTTCGGCACGAGGAGCGTCGCCTCCTCGGCGAGGATGTCCACCACGAAGAGCAGCACCTGCGCCACGCCGTCCTCGGCGGCGACGGCGGGCATCGCCTCCATCAGCGCGGCCTTCCGGTCGAGGATCGCGGCGGGAGACGTCGTCTCGAGAACCGAGACCCGGAACTTGGTGCCGCCGACCTCGTATTCCTTCGAATCCATCCGCAGAAGCTCCGCCTCCGAGAAAGAGGACACGTCCGACTTGGCCGCGAACATGTCGGCGGCGAAGGACGGGATGTCGATGCCGAGGTCGTCGGCCAGCCGTTCGGCGACGGCGCGGTCGTGATCGGTCGTCGTCGGCGAGCGGAATTCCAGCGTGTCCGACAGGATGCAGGTCAGCATCGCGCCCTTGATGCCTTCGGGGGCCGAGGACAGCGCCTGCCCCATCAGGTCGGCCATGATCGTCGCCGTGCACGCAAGCGGCCGGATCGTGATGTCGATCGGGGCCGCCGTCTCGAGCCCGCCGACCAGCTTGTGATGGTCGATGATCTGCCGCAGGTCGGCCCCGCCGATCGACGCCGGTAGTTCGGCGGGATTGTTGGTGTCCACGACGACGACCGGCTGGCCGGGGGCCAGCTCCGAGATCACTTCCGGCATGTCGAGCCCCCAGCGGCCCAGCATCCACGCGGCCTCGGTGTTGGGCTGGCCGGTCAGGACGGCGCGGGTGGGCGTGCCCTGCACCTCGGACAAGTACCAGGCCCAGGCGATCGGGCTGCCGGTCGAGTCGGTATCGGGGGAGAAATGGCCGAGAACGAGGTGGGTCATGGGGCAGGTCCCTGGGTCTGATGGCGGTCGCGCGGGGCCTTAGCGCGCCCGGCGGCGCTTGTCACGGGGGCCGCCGCGCCGCTATCCCGGGCCCCATGCGCGAGACCGACCTCTACCCGCCGGTGAAGGCCTTCCTCGAAGGCCAGGGCTACGCGGTGAAGGGCGAGATCGGGCCTGCCGACGTGGTCGCCGTCCGCGGCGACGAGCCGCCGGTGATCGTCGAGTTGAAGACCGGGTTCAGCCTCGCCCTCGTGCATCAGGGCATCGACCGGCAAGCGGTCACGCCGCATGTCTACCTTGCCGTCCCGGACGTGGCCGGGCGGCGCGGATGGTCGGCGCTGAAGGCCAACCTCAAGCTCGCCCGGCGGCTGGGTCTCGGGGTGCTGACGGTGCGGGCGCGCGACGGGCTGGTGACGGTCCATTGCGACCCCGGCCCCTTCCAGCCCCGGCTCCTGTCGAAGCCCCGCGCCCGGCTGCTGCGCGAATTCGCGGCCCGGCGCGGCGACCCGTCGCCCGGCGGTGCCACGCGGATCGGACTGGTGACCGCCTACCGACAGGACGCGCTCGTCCTCGCGGCGCATCTGGCGGCCGCGGGCACGTGCCGGGGCCGTGACGCGCGAGACGCGACCGGCGTGACGCGCGCCACGCAGATCATGCGCGACAACCACTACGGGTGGTTCGTGAAGGTCGCAGTGGGCACGTTCGAGTTGACCGAGGCGGGCCGCGCGGCGGCCAAGGGGGCAAATCCCTGAAGGAGCGAATTGCGGGCCCATTGCGGCGGCGAGACGGCATGGGTGGCCCCGTAGCATCCGCATATTCGGGGAGCAAAGACCGGCAGCCTCGCGCGGGCGTGACCCGACGCGGATTGCGCGGGCCGGGCCGCGCGGGCATTCGGACGGAATGCGCCTGTTCCTGATGACCGCCCTCGCCGTGACGCTTTTGGCGGCCAACTCGCTTCTGACGCGGGCGGGGGTGCTCGACGGGACCGATCCCGTCGCATTCGCGGCGATCCGGGTCGGGGCCGGGGCGATCGTGCTGGCTCTGCTCGCGGCGGGGCGTGGCATCGACCTTCGCGGCAGGCGGCGCTGGGGTGCTGCCTCGGCGCTGGTGATCTACCTGATGGGCTTCAGCCTCGCCTATCGCAGCCTCGACGCGGGGCTCGGCGCGCTGATCCTCTTCGCGACGGTGCAGCTGGGGCTGTTCGCCGCCGGTGCGGCCCGGGGCGAGCGGGCGGGTCCGGTGCGCCTGTCCGGCATGGCGATGGCACTGGGCGGGCTCGTCTGGCTGCTGGCCCCCGGCGGCGGGCCTTGGGCCTTCGGCGATGCCGCGCTGATGGTCGCGGCGGGGCTCGCCTGGGCGGCCTACAGCGTTGCGGGGAAGTTCGAGCCGAAACCGCTCGCGGGCACGGCCGGGAACTTCATCCTCGCCGCCGGGGCCGTCCTCCTTGCCGCACCGCTCTGGTGGGGGGCGGACGTGACGCTGCTGGGCTGGATCACCGCCGCCGCATCCGGTGCGATCGCCTCGGGGCTGGGCTACGCGCTGCTTTTTCGGGTGCTGCCGCGCATGGGGCTTGCGACGGCGGGCGTGGCCCAGCTCTCGGCGCCGGTGATCGCGATGGCGGGCGGCGCGCTTCTGCTGGGCGAGTGGCCGACCGGGCGCGCGCTGGCGGCGGCGAGCCTCGTGCTGGCCGGGATCGCGCTGGCCACGATCCGGCCGCGGCGTCAGCCCACGATCCGCTCCAGCGGATCGTAGCGCGGCGCGCCGGCGTCCATCCAGGCGACGGACGGCAAGGCGAGCGGGCGGTAGCGCAGCTCCGCCATCTCGGCCCGCGTGACCCAACGACGGCGTGTCACCACGCCCTCGGGATCCTTCCACGTGGGGTCGAGCGTCCCCTGCACGAGGCGGCAGCGAAAGAAGAGTTCGACCTGGTGGAAGTCGCGCGCGGGGTCGTGGAACTCGTTGACCAGGCAGGGCGCATCGACCCGCACCTCCAGCCCCGTCTCCTCGAGCACCTCGCGCGCGAGGTTCTCGGGCAGGCCCGCATGCGGCTCGGCCCCGCCGCCGGGCGCGCACCAGAGGTCGCTTCCCGCCGCGGGCGGATAGGCGTTCACGAGGAGGAGCCGGTCGCGGTGGACGAGGATCGCGCGGGCGGCGATGCGGATGGGGCGATGCGTCATGCAGGCCGACATAGCATGGCCCGTCGCCACGTCGCGCTGGCGAGCGGCCCCGCACGCGCATAGATGGGAGGGATGATCCGCCTCGCCCTGCTTCTCGTGGCCCTCGCCCTGCCCCTTCGGGCCGAGACGGTACCCGATTGCGTGGTTCTTTTGCACGGGCTGGCGCGGAGCGATGCCTCGCTGATCGTGATGGAGGAGGCGCTGGAGGCCGAAGGTTTCCAGACCGTCAATGCCGACTACCCCTCGACCACCGACGATATCGCGGCCCTGGCCGCGCTGACCCTGCCCCGCGCCTTCGCCGCCTGCGCCCCGGACGCCCCGGCGATCCATGTCGTGACCCATTCGATGGGCGCGATCCTGCTGCGCCATTGGTATGGCACCGCGACGCCGATCCGGCCGGGTCGCACGGTCATGCTGGCCCCGCCGAACCAGGGATCGGAACTGGTGGACGCGCTGGGGGGGCTGGCCCCCTTCGAATGGATGAACGGGCCCGCCGGGTTGCAGCTTGGCACCGACGGTCTGGCACCGCGGCTGGGGCCGGTCTGGCCCGGCGTCGGGGTCGTCGCGGGGACACGCAGCCTCAACCCCGTGGCCTCGGCCATCCTGCCGGGGCCGGATGATGGAAAGGTCTCGGTCGCATCGACGCGGGTCGAGGGCATGGACGACCATATCGAACTTCCGGTGACGCATACCTTCCTGATGAACTCGCCCCTCGTGATCGGCGAAGTGCTGGCCTTTCTGCGCACCGGGCGCTTCGACCGCGATCTCGGCTATACGGACGTGATCGAGACCTTCACCGACTAGGCGAGGCCTTCGCGGGCCAGTGCCTCCAGAAGCGGGCCGATCCGGGCCTCGTGGCGCGCCCAGCCGCCTTCGGAGGTGCGGTAGATCGGCTGGCGCACCTGCGCGAAGCTGAGCGTATCGACCCGTCCCGCCGTTTCGTGGAACCCGAGCACGCGGTCGTCCCAGCCGAGCCCGCAGGCGCCCAGCAGCGCGCGCGCCTCGGCCTCGGGATCCGCCAGCAGTGCCTCGTAGCGGATCGTGTGAAACGCCCCCTCGGGCAAGCGGTCACGCCAACCCTCCACCGCCGCACGGAACAGCGCGGCATGGGCCGCGATGCCCTCGGGCGACGCGGCGTAGCGATGGGTGCCGTCGGGGAAGTGATTGCGCCAGATCGACAGGGCGGTGTCGCGGGGATCGCGATCGACGACGACGATCGCGGCGCGGGGCAGGATCGCGCGGATGAGGCCGATTTCGACGAAGGAATGGATCGATTTGTCGGTGACGCGCCCCGCGGCCCCGGTCAGGCGACGAACCCGTGCGTCGTAGTCGGCGCCGATCGCCCCGAGCATGTCCGACGGCGGCGTCTCGCCCCGGTCGAGCAGCGTGACGAGCGGGCGGATCGCGTGCGACAGCAGGCCCAACTCGCCGCCTGCGGTCACATCGGGATGCGCGGCGAGGATGGCCTCGACCAGCGTCGTGCCCGAACGGGGCAGGCCCGTGACGAAGATCGGCGCAGCCTCGCAATCGCTGGGCGCGAGGTCGGCAAGCTGCGGCCAGCGTTCGAACGCGCGGACGAGCCCGGTGCGATCGGCCGCAGCGTCGTGCGGAAAGGCCTCGGCCGTCGCGGCGTTGGCGCGGGCCAACGCGGCGAAGGCGGCATCGGGCGCGTGCGGCTCGGTCGCGCGGGCCAGCGCGTAGAGCGCCAGCCGCCGGTCGGAGGCGGGCGTCGCCTCGGCCTCGGCGGCGGTTCGCATCGCGGCGATGGCCGGATCGTCCGCGCCCAGCTTGCCGCCATAGGCCAACGCGCGGAGCGCCGTGCCATGGGCCGGGTCCGCGGCGATGGCGGCGCGCAGATCGGCCTCGGCGGCGTCGGACCGACCCAGCGACTGGTAGAGCTGGCCGCGCGCCGCCAGGATGTCGGCGTCATCCGGCGCCCGGTCCAGCGCCGCGTCATAGGTGGCGAGCGATGCATCCGCATCGCGGGCCGAGGCCTGCGCGTGACCGAGCAGCCGCGCGCGATCGGGGGCGTCCGTCCTGCGCGCGGCGGCCGGCTCCACCGCGAGATCGGGGCGCTTCATCGCCAGCGCGGCTTCGGCCGCAAGGCGCAGCGGCGCGTCGGACTTCGGCGCAAGGGCGCGGGCGGCTTCGGCGGCGCGGAACGCGGGCTCGGCCAGATCCCCGGCGAGCGCCAGCCGCCCGAATGCCATCTGCGCGTCGGCCCAGCCGGGTGCGGCCTGAACTGCGCGCCGCGCTTCGGCCAGGGCCTGCGGCATCCGCCCCGCGCGGGCCAGCGCCCGGACCAGTCCCAGCCGCAGATCGGCAGCATAGGGCTCGAGCCGCAGGCCGCGGGCGAAGGCGTCCGCCGCTTCGGGCGCCTTGCCCGCATCGAGCCGGGCCTGTCCCAGCATCGCCCAGACGATCGCTCCGGCCTGCGCCTTGAGAAGCGGGGCCGCGACGGTCTCGGCCCCCCTCAGGTCGCGGGCCTTCACCTTCGCCGAGAGTGCGGCGAGGTCGCGCTTGCCCGCGGCCCCCGTCCCTTGCGCACGCGCGCCCTTGCCCGCGGCCGCGCCCTGCACCATCGCGACCAGCGGCGCAGGCAACCCGGCCCCCTTCGCGCGCTTCACGAAGGCGGGTCCGGCCCCGGCGGCATGGGCGGCCAGCGCCGCCTCCATCCAGACCGCAGGCTCCTTCGGGGCGGCGGCCAGGATCGCGTCGAACCCGGCCTGCGCGTCCCCGGCCCGACCGTCGATCAGCGCGGCCCGCGCCCGAAGAAACGCCGCCTCGACCCCGTCGAGCCCGCGCAGCGCCGCGATGGCGGTATCGGGGCGACCGGCGTCGATAGCGCGGCGGGCGTCGGCGAGGGGATCGGGTGCATCGGTCATGCCCGCCGCCTAGCACGCGCCACGAGGCCCCGGAAGCCGCGCCACAAAATTGCCGGATTCGCACCAACAGGCGAAATCGAAACCTATTGTTTCCGCCAAACCGGTTGATCCAACCCCCTGCACCGGGCCTATAAGACGGCCTGCGGTGGGGGCCGTATCTGCTTGGACGATCTCGTCATGACTGCTTACCAGCGGCTTCCTTCCGCGTCGCATATCCCTGTCACACCCGCCGCTGCGGACCGCGAGGCCTCGCGCGCGACCGTCGCGCTCGATCTGGCCTGGTTCGACCTCAGTGGTCGCGCCACGTGGGACCGGCGGCACCTGCCCGACACGCCCGAAGTGACCGGCGCCGTGGCGAGCCTCGCGCGCGGTGCGATGCTCAAGGGAACGGACGGCCCGATCGCGGTCGAGGACCTGATGCCCGGCGACCACGTCGCGACGCAGGACGGCGAGACGGTGCGGATCGACTGGATCGGATCGCGCACCTACGCGCCCTCGGACGAACGACCCACCTTCTACCGCGTGACCGCCCGTGCCTTCGGGCCGAATGGCCCCGAGGCGGACGTCATGCTGGGCGCTCGCGCCCATGTGCTGATCCAACACCGGCTCTGCTACGAACTCCTGCGCGTGCCGCGCGCCTTCGCGCCCGTCGCCGCGCTCGAGGACGGGCATCTCGTGTCGGCGGTCACGCCTCCGGGCGAAGTCACGGTCTACGGCATCGCCTGTTCGGGCCAGTCCGCGGTGATGGTCTCGGGCCTCGCCGTCGAAAGCTACCACCCCGCCCGTGCGACCGGCCGAAGCCTCAACCGCACCGTCCTTTCCGACATGGCCCGGCTCTTTCCGCAGATCGGCGACGGCGACGGCTTCGGCCCGCCCCGTATCCCCTATCTCAGCGCCTCCGAGGCGCATGGGCTGGCGATGGCGATCGGCTGACGGCTGGAAAGCGGCGATCCTTGCTGTAGGTATCGCGGCGAACCCAACCGTTCCGGAGACCGGCCCCCATGCAGATCATCCACGCCCTGTCCGAGGTCTCGGACCGCTACCGCGCGCTGTTCGTGGATCTCTGGGGCTGCGTCCATGACGGGGTGCGCCCGTATCCCGGCGCGGTCGAGGCGCTGCGGGCCTACCGGGCGGGCGGCGGGCACGTCATCCTCGTGACCAACTCGCCCCGCCCGCGCGCGGGCGTCGCCGAACAGATCGCCGAGATGGGCGTGACCGACGATGCCTATGACGACATCGCGACGTCCGGCGATTCGGCACGCACGGCGATGTATCGCGGGGCGGTCGGGACGCGCGTCTGGCACCTGGGGCCGGAGTTCGACGCCGGATTCTTCCAGCCGCCTGCCGTGCTCGACGATCCGCTGGCCGTCGAACGCGTCCCGCTGGAACAGGCCGAGGGCATCGTCTGCACGGGCCCGCTCGACCCCTTCGCCGACCCATCCGTGATGCGGCCCCAGTTCCTCGCCGCCAAGACGCGCGGATTGAAGCTGCTCTGCGCCAATCCCGATATCGTGGTCGATCGCGGCGGCGTACGCGAATGGTGCGCCGGCGCTTACGCCGAGCTCTATACCGAGATGGGGGGCGAGAGCCTCTATTTCGGCAAGCCCCATCCGCCGATCTACGACCTCGCGCGGCGGCGGCTGGGACAGATCGCGGATGTCTCGGACGCTTCGATCCTCGCCATTGGCGACGGTCCCGCGACCGATGCGGCCGGAGCGATGGGCGAAGATCTCGATCTCCTATTCATCTCGGGCGGCCTCGGGGCCGAGGAGACGGCCACGCCCGAGGGCGGCCACCCGGACCCCGGCAAACTGAACACCTATCTCGCGGCAACGGGCGTAGCGCCGACCTACGTCATCGGAACGCTTCGGTAACGTTCGGTCCCTTCTGCGGCAAAATTCGAACAATTCTTTCGTCGTGACTTGCCGCAATGCGGCATCCGTGCTAGCTCGCCCCCCATGAGTTCGGAGGGAGCGCCCATGCTCGACAACATGCCCCAGAGCACGATCTGCATCGAAGATATCGAGATCGGCATGACGCGGTCGCTGACCAAGGTCGTGACCGATCGCGACATCGAACTCTTTGCCGAGGTGTCGACCGATCACAATCCGGTGCATCTCGACGACGACTATGCGCGCGACACGATCTTCGAGGGGCGGATCGCCCACGGGATGCTGACCGCGGGCCTCATCTCGGCGGTGATCGGCGAGCAGCTTCCGGGTCACGGCACGGTTTATCTGGGCCAGACGCTCAAGTTCCTCGCGCCGGTGCGGCCCGGCGACCTCGTGACCGCCTCCGTCACCGTGACCGCGATGGATATCGCCCGCCGTCGCGTTACCATGGACACCGTGGCCGAGATCGACGGCAAGCCCGTCCTGAAGGGCGAAGCGACCGTCATGGCGCCGTCGCGCAAGTTCGACTGACGCTGCGGCCGGGCCGCGCTTGCGCCCCACGGGGCGGCGGGCTAGCCCCCGTTCCATGCGGATCTTCCGGGACCATCGCGCCATTCCGACCGACGCCCGCGGCGCCTCGGCGGCCATCGGCAATTTCGACGGCGTGCATCTGGGCCATCGCCACGTGCTGGACCGGGCCCGTCGCGACGGCGCACCGCTCGCCGTCGTCACGTTCGAGCCGCATCCGCGTGAGGTCTTCGCCCCCGATGCCCCGCCCTTTCGCCTGATGTCGCCCGCCGCCCGCGCGTCGCGCCTCGCGAAGCTCGGCGTCGATACGCTGTTCGAGCTGCCCTTCCCCGAGATCGCGCCGCTCAGCGCCGAGGCCTTCATGTCGAACGTACTGGCCGATGGGCTGGGCTTGACCCATGTCGTCACAGGTGCCGATTTCCGGTTCGGGAAAGGGCGCGCAGGGGATGCAGCGACGCTGCGGGACGGCGGCGCGCGCCTCGGGTTCGACGTCACCACGGTCGAGCTTCTGGGCGGCAACGCGCCGGTCTCCTCGACCGCGATCCGAACGGCGCTGACCGAGGGGCGACCCCGCGACGCCGCCCAAATGCTGGGCCATTGGCACCGGATCGAGGGCCCCGTCCTCCACGGCGAGAAGCGCGGCCGGACCTTGGGTTACCCGACCGCGAATATGGCGCTCGACGGGCTGCATCTGCCGCGTCTCGGGGTCTATGCGGTGCTGGTCGATATCCTCGACGGACCCCATGCCGGGTCGCGTCACGGGGTGGCCTCGCTGGGGGTGCGCCCGATGTTCGGCGACAACGTCCCCAATCTCGAGACCTTCCTCTTCGATTTCACGGGCGATCTCTATGGCGCGCAGCTCTCGGTCGCGCTGGTCGATTTCCTGCGTCCCGAAGCGACGTTCGACGGGCTCGCTCCGCTGGTCGCGCAGATGGATGCCGACAGCGCCCGCGCGCGCGACCTCCTGGCAGCCCTCGATGCCTGACGATCCCATCGACCGGACGGGGTTGCGCGACCGGTTCTGGACGCAGCCCCTCGGGCGCTTCACGCCGAAGGAGTGGGAGGCGCTGTGCGACGGCTGCGGCAAATGCTGCCTCAACAAGCTCGAGGACGAGGACACGCAGGAGGTCGCGCTGACCCGCGTCGCCTGCCGCCTGTTCGACGACGGGACCTGCCGCTGTTCGAACTATGCCGACCGGCTGTCCTACGTGCCCGAATGCGTCGTCCTGACGCCGAAGAACCTGCCGGACGTGGTCTATTTCTTTCCCGAGACCTGCGCCTATCGCCGCCTGCACGAAGGGCGCGACCTGCCGCATTGGCACCCGCTCCTGACCGGCGACCCGATGTCGCCGCATCTCGCCGGGGCGTCCCTGATGGACGAGACCGTCTCCGAGATGCAGATCCCCGAGGAGGATTGGGAGGATTTCGTAATCACCGAACCGACCGGAGGCGCCTGATGAACCTCAACTTCGCATCCGACAACACCGGTCCCGTCCACCCCGCCATCTGGGACGCGATGACCACGGCCAATGCCGGGGCCGCCATGCCCTACGGTGCCGACCCGTGGATGCCCGGCGTCCGCGAGCGTCTGCGCATCCTCTTCGAATGGCCCGAGGCGGAGGTGCTTCTGGTGCCGACGGGAACGGCGGCCAACGCGCTGGCGCTGGCCGGGCTGGTGCAGCCCTGGCAGTCGGTGCTTTGCCACCGCCTCTCGCATATCGAGCTCGACGAATGCGGCGCGCCGGAATTCTACACCGGCGGCGCCAAGCTGACGCTGGTGGATGGCGATGACGGCCGCATCGCGCCGGAGGCGCTGGAGGCGGCGCTCGCGGCGATGGAAGGCTCGGTCCACAACGTCCAGAAGGGCGCGCTGAGCCTGACGAACGTGACCGAGACCGGGAGCGTCTACGCCCTCGACACGCTGGCGGACCTGACGGGGATCGCGCGCGAACACGGGCTCGGCACCCATCTCGACGGGGCGCGATTCGGCAACGCCTGCGCCGCGCTGGGGTGCACAGCGGCCGAACTTGTCCGAGGCTTCGACATGGTCAGCTTCGGGGGCACCAAGAACGGCTGCATGGCGGTCGAGGCCATCGTCATGCGCGACCCCGCCCGGCTCCGCGAGATGGAGCTGCGGCGCAAGCGCGCGGCCCAGCTCTGGTCCAAGCATCGCTATCTCTCGGCGCAGATGGACGCCTATCTCGACGGCGATCTCTGGCTGGACAATGCCCGCACCGCGAACGCCGCCGGGCAGCGTCTGGTCGCGGGTCTGCGGGAGATGGGCGTCGAGGTCGTCGGCGATCCCACGGCGAACATGGTGTTCGCGCGGATGGATCGCGCGGCTCACGAACGCGCGCGGGCGGAGGCGCAATATTACCTGATGGATGCCGCCGAGCGCCCGCTCGCGCGACTGGTCTGCGACTTCACCAAGACCGAGGCCGAGGTGGACCGGCTGCTCGGGCTGATCCGGGGCTGACCCGCGCCGCCCTTGGGCGCGATCACGGCAGGCGCATCAGGGCCGTTTCGGGGGCGGGGGGACGAGGCGGCCGCAGCCATCGAACAGGGCCCGGATCAAGACCGCGTCCACCCTGTCGCGCCGTCAGGCTTTCCCCGCGGCCGGTTTCTTCGTCTCCATCGCGTCGAGCCGGGCCTTCAGCGCCTCGTTCTCCTCGCGGGCCTTCTGCGCCATCGCGCGGACGGCGTCGAACTCCTCGCGCGTGACGAAGTCGCGATCGGCCATCCAGCGGTCGAGCATCGACTTCATCGCCGTCTCGGCCTCGGCGCGCGCGCCCTGGGCCACGCCCATCGCGTTGGTCATCAACTGACCGATATCGTCCATGAAGCGGTTGCGGGTCTGCATCTGTCGGGCCTCCGTGCCGGTCTGGTAAACATATGGGGCGCAAGCGGCCCGGTCTCAAGCCGCACCGCGCTTGACCCCCCGTGCCGCGGCGGGCATGGCGAGAGCGATGATCGCCGCAATCCTGTCCTTCCCCAACGTCTCGCCCGAGATCTTCACGCTCGAACTGGGCGGGTTCGCCTTCGCGCTCCGGTGGTATGCACTGGCCTATATCGTGGGCATCGTCGGCGGCTGGTGGATGTCGCGCTGGGTCGTTTCACAGCCGCGTCTCTGGCGTAACGACACGCCGCCGATGACCCGCCAGCAGGTCGAGGACGTGATGACCTGGATCGTGCTCGGGATCGTGCTGGGCGGGCGTCTGGGCTACGTGATCTTCTATCAGCCTGCCTATTACCTTCAGAACCCGTCCGAGATCCTCGCCGTCTGGCAGGGCGGCATGTCCTTCCATGGAGGCGCGGCCGGCACGGCCATCGCGGTCACGGTCTACGCCTGGCGGCATGGCATCCCGATGCTGTCGATCCTCGATATCGCGTCACTGGTCGCGCCGCTGGGCCTCGGGCTCGGGCGGCTCGCGAATTTCATCAACGCCGAGCTCTGGGGCCGGCCATGGGACGGGCCGTGGGCGGTGATCTTCCCCGGCGGCGCGGCGCAGGCCTGCGCCAATGTGGGCGAGCTCTGCGCCCGGCACCCCAGCCAGCTCTACGAGGCGATCCTCGAAGGTGCCATCCTGCTGGGCGCGCTCTGGTGGGTGGCGCTGCGCGGCGGGTTCAAGCGGCCGGGCCTCCTCCTCGGGATCTTTCTGTCGGGCTATGGCGCCGCGCGCACCTTCGTCGAGCACTTCCGCCAGGCGGATGCGCAATACATAACCGAAGGCAACCCGCTGGGCCATGTCGTCCGGCTCGGCGAGGCCGGTCTGACCATGGGTCAACTGCTGTCGCTGCCGATGCTGGTCGTCGGCCTCGCGGTCATCGCCTGGTCCCTGACGCGGGCTCGCCCCGCCCGCGCATGACGCTTGCCGGGCAACTGGCCGCGCGCATCCGGGCGACCGGTCCGATGACGCTCGCGGAGTTCATGGCCGAGGCACTGCTCCACCCGACGCTCGGATACTACACCACCGGCGATCCGCTGGGCGCGGCCGGCGACTTCACGACCGCCCCGGAAATCAGCCAGATGTTCGGCGAGATGCTGGGCCTCTGCCTGGCGCAGACCTGGCTCGACCAGGGCGCGCCCGACACCGTCACGCTGGCCGAGCTGGGGCCCGGACGCGGCACGCTGATGGCCGACATCCTGCGCGCCACGCGGGGCGTGCCGGGCTTTCACGACGCGATCTCGGTGCATCTCGTCGAGGCGTCGCCCGCCTTCCGCGCCGCACAGGCGACGCGCCTGTCCGATTACGATCCCAGCTGGCACGACAGCGTGGACGATCTGCCCGATTCTCCCCTCCTTCTCGTGGCGAACGAGTTTCTCGACGCCCTTCCGATCCGGCAGTTCGCCCGCGTCGGGGACGGCTGGGCCGAGACCCTCGTGACGGTCACCGATGGCGGGCTGGCATTTGCACGGGGCGAGCCGGTGCCGGTGCCCGAGCTCGACCATCACGACGTCGCCGACGGCACCATCGTCGAGCGCTGTCCCGCGCTGGTGCCGGTGATCGGCGCGGTCGCGGCGCGGGTGGCCACAGGCGGCACGGCGATCTTCGTCGATTACGGCCACTGGCGCGCGCAAGGCGACACGGTGCAGGCCGTGCGCGCCCATGCGCCGGTCGATCCGCTGGACGCGCCGGGCACCGCCGACCTGACCGCGCATGTCGATTTCGAGGCCATCGCACGGGCCGCCGCCCCCGCCGCCGTCACGCCGATGATCCGACAGGGCGTGCTGCTGGAGCGGCTGGGGATCACGGCGCGCGCGCAGGCCCTCGCCCGAGGCCTCGACGGGGCCGAGCGCGATGCCCTCATCGCCGCCCATCGCCGCCTCGTGCACCCCGCCGAGATGGGCGACCTCTTCAAGGCCATCGCGCTTCATCCACCCGGCACGCCGCCGCCGCCGGGCTTCGACGCATCGGCTTGACCCTCCCGCGCGAACGCGCTCCCCTGCCCCGGACCGAACCCTCGCCCGCGGAGCCCGCGTGACCATGACGCTCGAATTCCTGCGATCCGATCTTCTGGGCGACGTGGCCCATGGATTCTTCACGCGCCGGGGTGGCGCGTCGTCGGGTATCTTCGCGGGGCTGAATTGCGGCACGGGTTCGTCCGACCAGGCCGAGGCGGTGGCGACGAACCGCGCCCGCGTGGCCGAGGCGATGGATGGCCCGCTGCACGGCGTGCACCAGGTCCATTCGGCGGATGTCGTGACCATCGACGGTCCCCTTTCCGAGCCGTCGACGCGGGCCGACGCCCTCGTGACCGCCAGCGCCGGCCAGGTCCTGACCGTCCTGACGGCCGATTGCCAGCCCGTCCTCTTCCACGAGCCCGAGGCGGGCGTGATCGGCGCGGCGCATGCCGGCTGGAAGGGCGCGCTCGGCGGGGTGCTCGAGGCGACGATCGACGCGATGTGCGACCTCGGGGCGACGCGGGGCCGGATCCGCGCGGCCATCGGCCCGACGATCTCGCAGCGGGCCTACGAGGTCGGACAGGAATTCCTCGACCGGTTCGAGGACGAGGACCCCGACGCGCTCGCGCATTTCGCGAACGGCGCGGACGGCAAGTATCAGTTCGACCTGCCGGGCTACGGCCTCCGGCGGCTCCGCGCGGCTGGGGTGCGGGCGGAATGGACCGGGCATTGCACCTATTCCGACGCCGGGCGGTTCTATTCCTACCGGCGCACGACCCATGCCGGCGAAGCCGATTACGGCCGCCTGATCTCCGCCATCACGCTCTGACGCGGGCGCGCCGCGGCGCGCCACGATTCCGCCCCGGAATCACCCGCACGCCGTCCCGCTCCCGCCGTGAGGGGCCGCCATACCGGTCTTCAACGCAGGACGAAGGAGACCCGGCCATGGCGCGACAGACCTGGATGGATCGCACGATCGAAGAAACCCGCACCGCCGAGATCCGGATGCCCTGGTCCCGCCGTCCGACGCCCGCGCCGGACCGCGACGCGCCCGCCCCGGTGCCGATCCGCGCCTGACCCGACACACGAGACGCGACCGGGTTCGAGTATTCTGCCTGTCACTCCCCGGTCCGACTGGACGCGGCCCCGCCTGCCTGGGGTCGCGTCCTTTTTTCATGGGCCGATCAGGCTACGCGCGATGAGTACCGTCGCCGCCGTCGCGGCAAGCCCCAGCGCCCAGGGCCGGATGCGTCCCCGCGCCACCCGCACCGCCCAGGGCCGTACCAGCCAGAGTGTCGCGCCGATCACCGGCAGGAGCGTGGCCGCGAAGGCCACGTGGCGCAGCCCGATCAGCCCCGCGACCGTCAGTGCCGCGATGGATACGGCCATGCCGAAGGCGAAGAACACGTTCTGCGTCGCCGCCGATCGCCGCGCTTCGACATCGGCGTAGACGATCGCCATCGGCGGCGCGCCGATCCCGGTCAGGGTGCCCATGACGCCCGCGACGGTCCCTGCTCCGAAGAGAACGCGTGGCGCGGGCCCCAGCCGCAGCCCCGCGACCGAGAGGATCACGCCCAGCCAGACGACCCCGCCCACCACCAGGGGCAGCGCGGGCGTACCGACGACCCGCGCCGCGATCCAGGCCGCGATCACCGCGCCCAGCATCCGCCCCGCGAAGCCCGGCGGCAGATCGCGCGTCACCACCGCCGAGCGGTCGGCGACAAAGCTTCCCGCGCCCACGGCGAGCCCGGTCAGGAGCACCGTGCCCGGCAGGAACTCCGGGGCAGCGAGCGCCAGGACCGGGGCGGCGACCATGCCGAACCCCTGCCCCGCGAGGCGCTGCAACGCGCAGCCCACCGCCGCCGCGAGCGCGCAGATCAGCCACGGCCCCAGCGCGGGCAGGAGGTCAGGCACGGTTGGCGATCTCGATCAGGTTGCCGTCGGGATCGCGGATATAGAGCGACCGGATCGGTCCCTCGGCACCGGTGCGCGCAACGGGTCCGGCCTCCACGGCGACGCCCCGCGCGCGCAGGTGATCGGCCCAAGCCTCGAGGGAATTGCGGCTGAGGAAACAGAGATCGGCACTGCCGGCCTGGGCCACGCGGGCCTTCGGCTCGAACTCTGCGCCCGTCTGGTGGAGATTGATCTTCTGGCGCCCGAACCGCAGCGCCGTCCGGGTCGAGCCGTCGGCTGGGTGGAACGTCTCGACGTCCATCCCGAGGGTCGCGGCGTACCATCGCGCCGTCGCGTCGGTATCGGCGACGGTCAGAACGAGGTGGTCCAGCGCCTCGACCCGCACCGGCGCGTCAGACACCGACGGACACGATCGCATCCGCCAGCACGGGCACCGAGCGGGCGCTCAGGCCGGCGATATTGATGCGCCCGTCGGCCACCATGTAGACGCCGTGATCGCGGCGCAGCGCCTCGACCTGATCGGGCGAAGCGGGCAGGAGCGAGAACATGCCGCGATGGGCCGCGAGAAAGCCGAAGCGGTCCGAGCCGGTCCGCGTGCGCAGCGCCTCGGCCAGCGTCGCCCGCAGGTCGAGCATGCCGACCCGCACGGCCTCGAGCTCGGCCGCCCAGTCGGCGCGCAGATCGGCATCGTCGAGGATCATTTGCACCACCCGCGCCCCGTGATCGGGCGGGAAGCTGAAGTTCAAGCGGTTGAGCGTGGCCAGCGCGCCCTGCGTGACGCCCAGCGCCGCCGCCGTGCGCGCGATCGCTAGCAGGAGGCCCGTCCGCTCGCGGTAGATGCCGAAATTCTTGGAACAGGAGGCCGCGATCAGCATCTCGGGCACACGGCCCGCCATTTCGCGCAGGCCCGCGGCATCGGCATCCAGCCCGTCGCCGAACCCTTGGTAGGCGATGTCGACGAAGGGGATGGCACCGCGTTCGATCAGAAGGTCCGCGACCTCGCGCCACTGGGCGAGTTTGAGGTTGGCGCCCGTCGGATTGTGGCAGCAGCCATGCAGCATCACCACGTCGCCGGCCGCGACCCGGCTCAGATCCTCCATCATGGCGGCCACATCCACGGCCCCCGCCTCGGCGTCGAAATAGCGGTAAGGCACGGTCTCGATGCCCAGATACGCGGCGATGGCGGGGTGGTTCGGCCAGGTCGGCATCGACAGCCAGAGCCGCGCGCCGGGCGCGGCCATCCGCACCAGTTCCAGCCCCTGCCGGATCGCGCCGGTACCGCCGGGCGTGGCCGCCATCGCCAATCGGTCGGCCGGCCGCGCGTCGCCCAGCACCAGCCGCGACAGCGCATCGCAAAAGGCCGGGTCGCCGGAGAAGCCGACATAGGTCTTGGTGTCCTGCGCATTGATCAGGCGGCGTTCGGCGGCCTTGACCGCCTGCATGACGGGGGTGTGGCCGGTGGCATCCTTGTAGACGCCGACGCCAAGGTCGATCTTGTCGGCGGGCGGATCGTCGCGGAAGGCCGCCATCAGGGCCATGATCTTGTCGGGTGCCTGTGGCGCGAGCTCGGTCAGCATCAGGCGTCCCCCGTCGCAAGACCGAGATCGGGATACATGCCCCACTCGGCCCACGATCCATCGTAGAGCGCGTGGTCGGGATGCCCCAGCCGGGCCAGCGCGAGGTTCACGATCGCCGCCGTCACGCCCGAGCCGCAGCTAGTTATGATCGGGCGCTTCAGATCGACCCCAGCGGCGGCGAAGGCCGCGCGCAGCCCCGCCTCGTCCTTCATCGTGCCGTCCGCTTCGAGCAACGCCCCGTAGGGCACGTTGCGCGCGCCCGGAATATGCCCGGCGCGCAGGCCCGGACGCGGCTCGGGCGCATCGCCGCGGAATCGGGCGGCGGCGCGGGCATCGACGACCTGCGCGCCGCCTAGCTTGGCGGCTTGCGCCACATCCGTCACGTCGCGCATCAGCCGCGGCTCCGGACGGACCGTCATGTGCCGGTCCTTGATCTGCGGCAGGTCGCTGGTCAGCGGTCGCCCCTCGGCGCGCCACTTCGGCAGCCCGCCATCCAGAACCGCCGCCCGCTGGCCAAACAGCCGGAAGAGCCACCAGACCCGCGCCGCCGAAAAGAGACCGGCGCCGTCATAGATCACCACGGTGTGCCCGTCGCCGACGCCCATCCGGCGCATCCGCGACATGAATTTCGCCGCACTCGGCGCCATATGCGGCAGGCTGGAACGCGCGTCCGAGACATCGTCGAGATCGAGGAACCGCGCGCCGGGGATATGCGCATCGCCGTATTCCTCGAGCGGATCGCGGCCCGCATCGGGCAGGTACCACGACGCGTCGATGATCCGCAGATCGGGCGACGGCAGCTTGCGCGCCAGCCAGTCGGTGCTCACCAGGGTGGACGGATCGTCGGTCATCGCACGGCCTCCCGCTCCGAGCGGCGCTCGGCGAAGACGCCGCGCCAGCTCGGGTCCAGATCGGCCATCCCGGCCAACGCATCGACATCGTCCGGATCGGCCCTCGGGTCGAACAGCGCGGTCGCGACGCGGTGCACGGTCCAGACGTCGTTCGGGCGCTCAAGCAGAACCATCTCGTCCCCCTCGGCCACCGCGCCCCCTTCGAGGACGCGCAGATACCAGCCCGTGCGACGCGTCTTCCGCACCCGGTAGGCCATGCTGTCCTCGCCGACATGCGCCGAAAGCTTCCAGCAGGGCTGGCGGCCCTGGCTGATCGCGACGCGGGCCGTGCCCATCGCCATGACGTCGCCGATGCAGACATCCGCCTCGGTCCAATCCGCCACCGCGACGTTCTCGCCGAAGCCGCCGGGCGCGAAGGCCGCGCGATCGCCGAGGTCGCGCCGCCAGCGGGCGTAATGCGCGACCGGGTAGACATGTACCGCCTTGCCGCGCCCGCCATGCACCGCGAGATCGGCCTGTGCGTCGCCCAGGAACCCGGTGGCACCCAGCGAGACGGGCCCGTCCCTGCGGGTCTTGGCGATGGCAGAGGGCGGCTTCGTCGGCCAGCGGTCCTGAACCGTGCCGGTGAAGATGCCTTCGATGCGGGCGCGTTCGTTCATGTCTGGCTCCCGGTGCGGGACACGGGGTCCCTTCGGCTTCCGGGCTTACCGCCGCCCCGTGCGCGAGGCAACGCGCAAGCCCGCGACGGCGTCATTCTCGGGGTTGCAAGGTCGCGCGCCGGGGTCTAGGACGCGGCCCTTGAGATACGGGCGGACACCCTTGGAGGCCGCCCCAACGCTAGATATTGGAGACACAACATGGCTGGTGAGATTCCGGATCTCGTGGCGCATGCCCGGACGGGGACAGGCAAGGGGGCCGCTCGTCAATCCCGTCGCAACGGCATGGTGCCGGGCGTCGTCTATGGCGGCGGCTCGGATCCGCTTCCGATCGAAATTCCCTTCAACGACCTCCTGAAGAAGCTCCGCGCGGGCCGCTTCCGGGCGACGCTCTGGAACCTCAAGGTCGAGGGCCAGGACGATGTCCGCGTCATCGCCCGCGACGTGCAGCGCGACGTGGTCAAGGACCTGCCGACCCATCTCGACCTGATGCGCCTCAAGCGCACGTCGAAGGTGAACCTCTACATCCCCGTCGAGTTCGAGGGCGTCGAGGGTTCGCCGGGCGACAAGCAGGGCGGCGTCCTGACGGTCGTACGCCCCGAGGTCGAGCTGCGCGTCACCGCCGGCGACATCCCCGATCACCTGACGGTGGACTGCTCGGGCATGGAGATCGGCGACACGGTCACGATCTCGGACGTGACGATGCCGGACGGCGCGAAGCCCACGATCGACCGCGATTTCGTGCTGGCCAACATGCAGCCGCCCTCGGGCCTGGCCTCGCAGTCGGACGACGAGGACGAGGTCACCGAGACCGAGGTCATCAACCAGACCGCCGATACGGTCGAGGGCGAGGACGCGTCCGAGGACTGATCCTCGGCCAGACATTGCTTTCAGGGGGGCGTGGACGGGAGACCGTCCGCGCCCCTTCTGCATCCGCCGTCGCCTGTCAGCCCAGCATTTCGGCTAGAACGGCATCGGGGCCGGATTTCGACGCGGGCTCCTTGCGCGCGATGGCAGGTGTTTCGCGGATATGCAGGTCCTCGGCCGCGCAGCGCAGCATAAAATCGGCCAGATCGCCGGTCCGTGTGCGGATCAGCTCGGGCGGGATCACGTCGTCGAACACCCGGTAGTCGCCCGACGGCCCCTCGTCGAGCAGCCAGCCGGGCCGCACCGCCGTCCAGCGCAGCTGTTCCGTCGCGCGCAGGATGCGCTCCATCTCGGCCATCTGGGCGAAGATCGACTTCAGTCCCAGTCGTGCCGCCGCCTGGAACCAGATTGGCCCCCGCGCCATCGTCTCGACGAAGCTGGCCGAGATGGTCACCAACCGGTCGACCCCGGTCGCGCGCATCGCCTCGATCAGGTTGGCCGTGCCCTCGGTATGGAGCGGCGGCGGGTTCACCACGGTCGACGGGCCCGCGTCGATCCCGACCGCGTTCAGCACGGCATCGACGCCCGCTAGATCGTCCTCCAGCCCGTCTCGCGTCATCAGATCGCTCTTGATCCAGGTGACGCCGGGGCCGGTCACGTCCGGCGGGTCGCCCGCATGGTAGCCCGCGCGGATCGTATGACCGACCGCCAGCCCCTGCCGCACGATCCGCAGGCCGGTCGCGCCATCCGCGCCGTAAACGAGAAACGTCTTCGCCATGTTGGGATCTCCTCTTCGCGGGGGAGAACCCGGACCGGCGCGGGACGGTTCCGTCAGGCCGGGGGCCGCCCGCCCGCCGCCGCATAGGCCATATCGATGACCCGTTGCGTCCCGGCGGCATCCTCCAGCGTCCAGGCGAAGGGCGCCTCGCCCCGGATCGCGGCACCGAAGGCCTCGACCTGCAGGACGTATTGATCGACGCCGTGCCACGACCGCTCGTGCGCGATCCCGTCGCGGCCGCGCCACGCGACGCGCGCGGACCCGAAGCGGGCGGCGTTGAACGGCGCGGTCAGACGGATCAGTCCGGCATCGCCGTGGAACAGCATCACCTGTTCGGGCAGAAGGCGCATCGAGTTCACCCAATGCGCGCTGAAGCCCGGGAAGCGCGCCGAGACGCGGGCCAACACGTCGCAGCCGTCCTCCCAGTCGATATCGGCATGGGTGATCGCGTCGGGCTCGGACCGTGTGGCCCAGCGGGTGGAGCCGTAGGTATAGACCCCGATATCCGGCAGCGCGCCGCCGCCCGTCGCGGCCATGTTGCGGATATTTCCGGGATCGCCCGAATTGTCGTAGGTGAAGACACCGCCGACATGGCCCAGCCGTCCGATCTCGCCGCCGTCCAGCAAATCGCGCACGAAGGCCCATTGGGGATGGTGGACGATCATGTAGGCCTCGGCGGCCTGTAGCCCGGTCCGGTCGCGCGCGGCGATCAGCGGGGCGATGTCGACCTCGGCCATGGCGATCGGCTTCTCGACCAGCACGTGCTTGCCCGCCTCGAGCGCCCGGATACCCCATTGGACATGCAGCGTGTGCGGCAGCGGGACGTAGACGGCATCCACCTCGGGATCGGCCAGAAGCGCGTCGTAATCGTCGTGGACGCGCAGACCCGGCGCGCGTTCGGCGAAAGGCGCGGCCTTTTCGGGCGAGCGGGTGGCCAGCGCGGCCAGGACATGGCCTCGTGCCATGTGGATCGCGGGCGCCATGTCGTTGCGCGCGAAACTCGAGGCGCCCAGCACGCCCCAGCGGATCGGATCGGTCATTTTGGCTCCCCTGTCGATGGGCCAGCTAGGCCAGAGTTTCGCGCCGAAGTCTTCCCCCGCGTCACTTGAGCTGGCTGTCCTTCGATCCGCGCCGGTTGATGCCCGCGCGCGGGGCCGCCCGCCCGTCCCGCTGGCTCGCGCAATCGACGCAGAGCTTCACACCCGGCAACGCTGCGCGACGCGCTTCGGGGATCGGCTCCTCGCATTCGGCGCAGTGGCTCAGGCTCTCGCCCGTGGGACGCGCCTGCGCCTTCATCCGCGCCAGCTCGTCCGAGATCGACGCTTCGATCTGCTCGGACACGGCACCGTCCTTGGCCCAGCCCCCGGCCATCAGGCGCGCAGCTCCACGATGGGGGCGAAGCCGCCATAGATCATCCGCATCCCGTCGAACGGCATCTCGGCCATGTCCTTCATCGCTGCGGCGAACTCGGGATCGGGGTCGCGCATCCGGGCATTGGCCGCGTCATGCGTGGCCTTGTCGGGCCATTCGATCCACGAGAAGGCGACCGTCTCGCCCGGCGCGCACTTCACGGCCATCGGAAAGGACGTGACCTCGCCCTCGGGCACGTCGTCACCCCAGCACTCGACCTGCGCGATGGCACCCAGCGGCTTGAAGATGACCTCCCACGCCTCGTGCGCATGGGCGACGAACGCCGCCTTCTTGTCGGTCGGCACCGCGGCGACGAACCCGGCGAAATAGGACATGGCGTCCTCCCTTCCTTGCTGTGCATTTCCCATCATAGCACGAAGAAGGGGGCCATCGCGGCCCCCTTCGATCGATCTGCCGTGGGCGCGGTCCCGTCAGGCGGGAACCATGCCCTTCTCGCGGGCGAGCTCGCGTACGCGGGTCGAGAGCTTCTCGAAGGCCCGCACCTCGATCTGGCGAATCCGCTCGCGCGAGACGCCGTATTTCTCGGACAGGTCCTCGAGCGTCACGGTCTCCTCGCTCAGCTTGCGCTGGGTCAGGATGTCCTTCTCGCGGTCGTTGAGCACGTCCATCGCGTCGGTCATCAGGCCGATCCGGCTTTCGTACTCGTCGCGCTCGGCGTAGTCGCCGGCCTGGTCGGCGCTGTCATCGGCCAGCCAGTCCTGCCACTGGGTCGAGCTGTCGCCATCCGACCCGACCATCACGTTCAGCGACGCGTCGCCACCCGACATGCGCCGGTTCATCGACGTCACCTCGTCCTCGGTCACGCCGAGGTCGGTTGCGATGCGCTGGACGTTCTCGGGGCGCAGATCGCCCTCCTCGAGCGCGCCGATGCGGTTCTTGGCCTTGCGCAGGTTGAAGAACAGCTTCTTCTGCGCGCTGGTCGTGCCCAACTTCACCATCGACCACGATCGCAGGACATATTCCTGGATCGCGGCGCGGATCCACCACATCGCGTAGGTCGCGAGGCGAAAGCCCTTCTCGGGGTCGAATTTCTTGACGGCCTGCATCAGGCCGACATTCGCCTCCGAGATCACCTCGGCCTGCGGCAGTCCATATCCACGATAACCCATGGCGATCTTGGCGGCGAGGCGCAGGTGCGACGTCACCATCTGGTGCGCGGCGTCGGTGTCGCCCTCCTCGACCCAGCGCTTGGCGAGCATGTATTCCTGCTCGGGCTCCAGCATCGGGAACTTGCGGATTTCCTGAAGATAGCGATTCAGCCCCTGCTCGGGCGAGGGGGCCGGAAGGTTGGCGTAAGTGGCCATGATGGGTGTCTCCCTCGAAGATGCGGCTGTGTTAAAAGGCTTAACATGCCGTTTGACTGGATATGGTGCGGCTTGACCGACCATTCAAGATCGCGGCCTCGCCGGTCGTTTCGTCTGACGGAGCCGTGATCTACCCCGTGCGCCAAGGCCGCGAAAGGGCCGGAATGGCGGTCATACTGCGCGAATTTGCACCATTAACGCGGCCGCAGGCGTCCTGTTCCGTCGGCAGGTCAGGTCAGCCTTCGCCCCGAAGCGCACGCAGCAAGGACTCCATGTCATCGGGCAGCGGGGCCGCAAAGGACATCTCTGCGTCCGTGACCGGGTGCCGAAAGCCCAAGGTCGCCGCGTGAAGGGCCTGCCGCGGGAACGCCTGCGCCGCCGTGCGCCCCGGCTGATTGCCTGGCATCTTCCGGGACCCGCCATAGACCGGATCGCCGATCAGGGCATGCCCGGCATGGGCCATGTGGACGCGGATCTGGTGCGTCCGCCCTGTTTCGAGCCAGCACTCGATGAAGGCCGCCGCGCCCAGGTCCTCCAGCCGCCGCGCACGCGTCACGGCGTGGCGTCCGCCGTCCCAGCGTACGGCCTGCTTCTGGCGGTCGGTCCGGTGGCGGTCGAGCCGCGTCTCGATCTTCAAGATGTCACCGGGCTCCAGCGAGACGCCGCGCGTGCCCCGAAGCCGCGGATCGCCGGGGGACGGCACGCCGTGGCAGATCGCGAGATAGCGCCGCTGGACATCATGCGCCTCGAACTGGGCGGCCAGCCCGTGATGCGCCGCATCGGACTTGGCCACCACCAGAAGGCCCGAAGTGTCCTTGTCGATCCGGTGAACGATGCCCGGTCGCTTCTCGCCCCCGACGCCCGACAAGTCGCCGCCGAAATGGTGCAGCAGAGCGTTGACCAGCGTCCCGCCGGGCGAGCCGGGCGCGGGATGCACGACCATGCCCGCGGGCTTCATCACGACGAGGAGGTCGGCGTCCTCATGCACGATCTCAAGCGGAATCGCTTCGGGCCGCGTGTCGGGATCGTCGGCGACGGGAACTGCGACATGCACCGCATCGCCTTCGGACGGACGGTCGCGCGCGCCAGCGACCGCGCCATTCACCGTCACGCGCCCCTCGGCCAGCAGGCGGGCCAGCCGGGACCGGCTCAGATGCGCCTCGGCTGGCACGTCGCGCGCGATTGCCTTATCGAGGCGCGGCGGCGGATCGGCCGCGATGGCGAAGGTCACGATCTTGTCCGACATGGAACCCGTCCCCGAGCCGTCGAACCTGCGCCTCCTGCGGGTGCTGGTGACGGTGTTGACGGGTGTGATGATCGCGGGGCTGATAGCGGTCGTGGTCGCCCTTGTCACCCGCCTGCCCAGCGCCGCGATCCGCTCGCCCGAGGGGCTTGAGATCCCGGCGGGCACCGAGATCGTCGCGGTGACGCAGGCCCCGTCCTACTGGCTGGTGACGACCGGGGACGACCGGCTCCTGGTCTTCGCGCCGGACGGGTCGCTCCTGCGCGACATCCCCCTCGGCGACTGAGCGGGGCGGGGGGCGAATTTTCGTACGAAAATTCGCACGCCCGCGCGCGCCCCGGACGTCACGACAGAAGCGGCGCGAGCGTGGGCCAGAGGCTGGCCAACAGGAGCGCCGCCATCACCCGGTTGAACACGCGTAGCCGTCCGGGCGACGTCAACACGCGGCGCAGTTGCAGCCCCATCACCAGCCAGAGCGAGATCGACGGCAGGTTCACAACCGTGAAGATCGCCGCAACCGGCACAACCGCCCAAGGTCCGCCCGCCGTGTAGAGCGTCACCGCCGTCAGGGCCATCGTCCACGCCTTGGGGTTCACCCATTGGAACGCTGCGGCCTGCAGGAAGGTCAATGGCCGCGCCTCGGCGGCGCGCGCCTCGGGCGGGGCCGCGTTCGCGATCTTCCATGCAAGCCAGACGAGATAGGCAACGGACAGGACCGCCAGCGCCATCTTGGCCATCGGGTAGATCGCGAAGACCTGCGCCAGCCCGAGGCCGACGAGCACGATCATCACGCCGAACCCCAGCGAGATGCCCAGCGCGTGCGGCACCGATCTGGCCACACCGAAATTCGCCCCCGACGCCATGATCATCAGGTTGTTGGGCCCCGGCGTGACCGAAGAGACGAAAGCGAAGGCCACGAGGCCGAGGAACAGATCGTAGGTCATGACGCGTAGTTTGGACCGCGCTCCGCGGGATGTCCTTGCGAAGGCGGCGCGGGCGGAGCATTATTCGCAAGATATGACCGATTTGGATGAGATAGACGAAAGGATCCTGCACGTACTGTCCGGCGATGGCAGGATCACGAACCAGGCGCTGGCGGATCGCGTCGGGCTTTCGCCTTCGGCCACGCTGCGGCGGGTGCAGTCGCTTGAGCGGTCCGGAATCATTACCGGCTATCGCGCGCGGATCGACGGCGACAAACTGGGCACCGGGTTCATCGCCTATATCGCCGTCGGCCTGAACGATCACACCAAGCGCGGACAGGAAGCCTTCGAGCAGGCGATCGCCACCGCGCCCGAAGTCCGCGAGTGCCACAACATTACGGGCGCGGTCGAATACCTTCTGAGGATCGAGGCGCGCGATCTCGCGGCCTACAAGCACTTCCATACCGAGGTGCTGGGCATCCTGCCGCAGGTCGCGCGCCTGACGACCTATGTCGTGATGGGCAGCCCCAAGGACGAGCGGACCTGAGACCTAGCGGTGCTGGTCGATCAGCACCGGATTGCCATCGGGATCGCGCAGGATCAGGTGCGCGGGGCCGGTGCCGTCAGGGTCGCAATCGGTCTCGGGCGTCAGCCCCGCGGCAATCAATCGCGCCCGGATCGCGCGGACGTCGTCGAAGGGACCGGGGACGTCCGTGCCCTCGGATGTCCAGCCCGGATTGAAGGTCAGCGTGTTGGCCTCGATCATGCCCGAGAACAGGCCCAGCGTGGTCGAGCCCTGCCGGAGGATCAGCCAGCCCTGCTCGGCCACGCCGCCGACCGGCTGAAAGCCCAGCGCTTCGTAGAAGCGGCGCGAGGCCGCGAGATCGGCCACGTTCAGGCTCAGGGAAAAGGCACCGAGGTCCATCCGAAGCTCCAAACCGATCGGGTCGCCACAGTCTAACGCCCCGGCGGGTATTCGCCAAATCGGCCCACCGGTCACGGCAGACTGACGGCAATCCGTCATCGCACCGTAACATCACCGTCACGATCGCCCGCGATCCTCCCTGCGTCATCGGGGGGCATCGCCCGCCCGGCCCTATCCCTCTGCCAGGAGATTTTGCGATGAAAGACCTCGAACACCTCAGCGCCGACGAATGGGACGAGATCCGCTCGCCCCGCCCCGAGATCACCGATTTCGACCGCGTGGTCGAGCGGGCCCTGTCGCGACGCGGCTTCATGAAGGGCGTCCTGGCCTTCGGGTCGGGTGCCGCCGTGATGGGATCGGGGCTTCTGACCTCGACCTCGGCCCGCGCGCAGGAGGCGGCGAATTTCGCCTTCGAGGGCATCCCGATCCAGACCGATGGCACCGTGCACGTGCCCGATGGCTATGACTGGCAGGTGCTGGCCCGCTGGGGCGACCCGCTCTTCTCGGATGCCGAGCCCTTCGACCCTGAAACCGGCATCACCCTCGCCTCGTCCGACCGCGTCTTCGGCGAGAACACCGACGGGATGGAGACCTTCACGGTCGATGGCCGCCAGCTGATCGCGGTGAACCACGAATACGCCAACGTCTCGACCAACCTGCCGTGGAAGGGCGACAACGCCTTCACCGCCGATGACGTGACCATCCTTCAGAACATCCAGGGCGTCACCGTCATGGAGGTGGCCGAGGGCGCGGACGGCTGGGAGGTGGTGGTCGACAGCCCCTATAACCGGCGCATCCACCACAACACGCCGATGACCATCGCAGGGCCCGCCGCCGGGCACGACATGCTCAAGACCGAGGACGATCCGACCGGCACGACCGCGCTCGGGACGATGAACAATTGCGGGTCCGGCAAGACGCCGTGGGGCACGTATCTGACCTGCGAGGAGAACTTCAACGGCTACTTCGGCGTGGCCGATCCGGAGGTCGAGTTCTCGGCCTCCGAGGGCTTCGCGCGCTACGGAATCGGGGCCGAGAGCCGCTACGGCTACGAGCTGCACCAAGCCCGCTTCGACGTCCGCAAGACCCCGAACGAGCCGCATCGCTTCGGCTGGATCGTCGAGATCGACCCCGCCGACCCCGAGAGCACGCCCATCAAGCGCACCGCTCTGGGCCGCTTCAAGCACGAGAACGCGGCGGCGGTGATCGCGTCGGACGGCCACGTGGTCGTCTATCTGGGCGACGACGAGCGGGGCGAATACCTCTATAAATACGTCTCGACCGGCACCTGGGCCGAGGGCCAGCCGACCGAGGGCCTGCTCGACGACGGCCAGCTCTACGCGGCGCGCTTCGACGATGACGGCACCGGCGAGTGGGTCGCGCTCACCCCCGAGGCCACGGGCATGGACGCGGGCATGATCCTGATCCACACGCGCATGGCCGCCTCGGCCGTGGGTGCGACCACGATGGACCGTCCCGAATGGGTCGCCACCAACCCGGTCACGCCGCAGGGCTACGTCGCGCTGACCAACAACCGCAATCGCGGCATCAAGCCGAACGCGGGCGGCGACCCGACGCCGGTGAACGGCCCCAACCCGCGCGAGGCCAACAACTATGGCCAGATCGCGCGCTGGATGCCCGATGACGGCAACCATTCGGCCACCGGGTTCACCTGGGATCTCTATGTCATGGCGGGCAACCCGATCGTGGGTCAGGGCGACTACATCGGCTCGGAGAACATCACCGAGGGCAATCTCTTCAATTCGCCCGACGGCATGGCCTTCGACACGACGGGCACGCTGTGGATCCAGACGGACGGGGACGACTCGAACGAGGGGCCATATACCGGCATGGGCAACAACCAGATGCTGGCCGGCGATCCCGCGACGGGCGAGATCCGGCGGTTCCTGACGGGGCCGAACGGCTCGGAGGTGACGGGCCTCGCATGGTCCGAAGACCTCAGGACGATGTTTGTCGGCATCCAGCATCCAAGCGCACCCTTCCCCGATGGCGCGGACTCGCTGCCCCGCTCGGCGGTGGTGACGGTGCGGCGCGCCGACGGCGAACCGGTCGGCTGAAACCTTGGCGAAGACGGTGCGCCGCGCGTGGCGCACCGTTCACCCGCCCCGGATGGATCAGGCGAGCGGGCGGTAGATGTGGAAGCCGTCAAAATCGGCCTTCCCGACATCCATGCCGCCATGGCGCAGGCCCGCATAGGCCATCGACAGGTGGAACATCATGTTGGGAAGCGCGAAACACGTGACGTAGCCCGCGGTGTCCTGGTCGAGATCGGCCTCGCCCGCGCGGTGCAGGACCCGCGCGCCCAGATCGCCCGGCCCCAGCGGCTCGATCAGCTCTCCGATCTCGTCGCAATATTCGATCAGGCGCGCCGCCGTAAGGTCGGTTTCCGGGGTATCGGGCACGTCGCGCCCGGCGGGCGGCCCCAGCGCCCGGCCCGCGAACCGCGCAGCAAGCGCGAACTGAAACCCGGTGTCGAACATGTCGGGGGCCAGCCGGATGGCCAATAGCCGGTCGGCATCCGGTCGGCGCGCCACGCGATCGAGCAGGCGCACCGTCCGCCCCAAGTAGTATTTCGCCGTATCGACCGCCGCCGCCGCGAAATCGCGCTCCGTGTCCATCCGTCGTCGCTCCTCCATTCGGCCGCGCCCTTCTATGTCTCGCCGGACAGCGCTGCCACCGCGCCATGGCGGTCGCAATCGAGGACATGGTCGTTCACCAGCCCCGCCGCCTGCATGAAGGCGTAGCAGGTGGTCGGCCCGCAGAAGCGGAAGCCCTCGGCCTTGAGGCGCTTCGACATCGCCGTCGAGACCGGAGTGGATGCCGGCACCTCGGCCAGCGTCGCGCGGCGCTCCTGCACCGGGCGTTGGTCCACGAAGCCCCAGACCAGGTCGGCGAACGGCGTGGCCCCGCCGAGCGCCAGCCAAGCCCGCGCGTTGCCAAGAACGGCCTCGATCTTGCCCCGGTGGCGCACGATGCCCGCATCGCCCAGAAGGCGCGCGACGTCGCCATCGCCCCAATCCGCGATCACGTCGGGATCGAACCCGGCGAAAGCCGCGCGAAACCCCTCGCGCTTGCGCAGAATCGTTAGCCAGCTCAGCCCTGCCTGCATCCCTTCCAGCGACAGCACCTCGAAAAGGCGGCGGCCATCCCGCTCGGGGACGCCCCATTCGACGTCGTGATAGGCCTCGTAAAGCGGGTCCGCGCTGACCCATCCGCATCGTCGCATGTCGCCTCCGCCGGAACCTCCCGGCGGTGCCGCCCGTTCCAATCCCGAATTCAATCCTGCGGAGGCTATCATGCCCGATATCAAGAATGCCAAGATCCTCATCCTCTCGACCGACGGGTTCGAGCAATCCGAGCTCGAGACGCCGCGCGACGACCTCCGGGCCAAGGGCGCGACCGTCCACGTCGCCACGCCTTCGGGCGATGCGATCACCGGGTGGGACGGCGACGACTGGGGCCAGGAGGCTGCGGCCGACCTCAAGCTCACCGATGCGCGGGTTGAGGAGTACGACGCGCTGGTGCTGCCGGGTGGCCAGATCAACCCGGATGTCCTGCGCGTCAACGAGGACGCCGTCGCGCTGATCCGGAGCTTCGTCGAGGCGGGCAAGATCGTGGCCGCCATCTGTCACGCGCCGTGGCTCCTGATCGAGGCGGGCGTGGTCGAGGGGCGCGACATGACCGCCTACCCATCGATCCGCACCGACCTGAAGAATGCCGGTGCCAACGTGAAGGACGCGTCGGTCGTGACCTCGAACGGGATCATCACGTCGCGGAATCCCGACGATCTGAACGATTTCGTGGCCAAGATCATCGAGGAAGTCGAGGAAGGCCGCCATTTGCGCCACGCGGCTTAACGCCCGCGTAAGATCGGCGTGGCAGCCTGTGGTCGTCCGATAGCGGGGGCCCCCATGCCACGCCGATCCTTTTCCGAACCGGGAACCGAAGACCCGCTGAGCTTCGCCGTGACCGAGCGCGATGCCTCGACGCTCGACATGGTGCGACGGGCGCTCGACTGCGGTGACGTGATGCTGGCCTTCCAGCCGGTGATCGCCGCGACGACCGGTGACGCGGCCTTCCACGAAGGGCTGATCCGCATCCTCGACCAGAACGGCCGGATCATTCCCGCGGCGCAGTTCATGAGCACGGTCGAGGTGCAGGAATTGGGCCGCGAGATCGATTGCGCGGCCCTTCGGTGCGGTCTCGGGGCGCTGGCCCGCACTCCGGGCCTGCGGCTTTCGGTCAATATGTCTGCCCGCTCGATCGGCTACCCCAAGTGGATGCAAATTCTGAGGCGCTGGCTGGCCAAGGACGAAACCGTGGGCGAGCGGTTGATCCTCGAGATCTCCGAAGAGAGCGCGATGCAGGTGCCCGAGCTGGTCAAGACCTTCATGGCCGACCTGCAGGACAAGGGGATCACCTTCGCGCTCGACCGCTTCGGGGCGGGGCGGACCTCGTTCCGGCATCTCAAGGAATTCTACTTCGACATCCTCAAGATCGATGGCGGCTTCGTGCGCGACTGCGATGTCGACCCCGACAATCAATGCATCCTCGGCGCGCTCGTCACCATCGGTCGGCAATTCGACATGTTCACCGTCGCCGAGGCGGTGGAGACCAGGGCCGAAGCGGATTTCCTTTCTTCCGCCGGCATCGATTGCCTCCAGGGCTTCTACTACGGCGCGCCCCAGACCAAGCCCGAATGGCTGCCCCCGCCGGGGCGCGCGATCGAGGGCCGCCCGACGAGGCGACTGGCGTGACGGCGCGCGCGCCCTATCCTGTTTGCCCCCGCGTGCCGGATTCGCTATGGCCAGCGTCGTCAGATGCCTGCCCGGACGGCCACCCGAACGCCTCGGCCCGTCGCCCGCGCGACCCAGATAAGGACCGTCAGAATGACAAATGTCGTGATCGCCTCCGCTGCCCGGACCCCCGTCGGCTCGTTCCTCGGCGCCTTCGCCAACACGCCCGCCCACGATCTCGGGACGGCCGTCATCGAAGAGGTCGTCGCCCGCGCCGGTGTCGATAAATCCGAAGTGTCCGAGACGATCCTGGGTCAGGTCCTGACCGCCGCGCAGGGCCAGAACCCCGCACGCCAGGCCGCGCTGAACGCGGGTCTGCCGCAGGAGGCGTCGGCCTGGGGCATCAACCAGGTCTGCGGCTCGGGCCTGCGCGCCGTGGCCCTGGGCGCCCAACACATCCAGCTTGGCGACGCGGCCATCGTCATCGCCGGCGGGCAGGAGAGCATGTCGCTCAGCCCCCATGCGCAGGCGATCCGCGCCGGTCAGAAGATGGGCGACATGAAGCTGGTCGACACGATGATCAAGGACGGCCTCTGGGACGCGTTCAACAACTATCACATGGGCCAGACCGCCGAGAACGTCGCCGAGAAGTGGCAGATCAGTCGCGATCAGCAGGACGAGTTCGCCGTCGCCAGCCAGAACAAGGCCGAGGCCGCGCAGAAGGCCGGCCGCTTCGCCGACGAGATCGTGGGTTTCACCGTAAAGACCCGCAAGGGCGACATCGTCACCGATCAGGACGAGTATATCCGCCACGGCGCCACCATGGACGCCATGCAGAAGCTGCGCCCGGCCTTCACCAAGGATGGCTCGGTGACCGCGGCCAACGCGTCGGGGCTGAACGACGGAGCGGCGGCCACGCTCCTGATGTCAGCCGATGACGCAGAGAAGCGCGGGATCGAGCCGCTGGCCCGCATCGTCTCCTACGCGACCGCCGGGCTCGACCCGACGATCATGGGCGTGGGCCCGATCTATGCCTCGCGCCGGGCGCTGGAAAAGGCGGGCTGGAAGGTCGACGACCTCGACCTCGTCGAAGCCAACGAGGCCTTCGCCGCGCAGGCCTGCGCCGTGAACAAGGACATGGGCTGGGATCCGTCGATCGTGAACGTCAACGGCGGCGCCATCGCCATCGGTCACCCGATCGGCGCGTCGGGCGCACGGGTGCTCAACACGCTCCTGTTCGAGATGAAGCGTCGCGACGCCAAGAAGGGCCTCGCCACGCTCTGCATCGGCGGCGGCATGGGCGTCGCGCTCTGCGTCGAGCGTCCCTGAACGGAACCGGGAGCGGGTCTCGACCCGTTCCCTTTCCATGTCGGACACCGAACATGAGGACCGGGCGCGCCCGCCCGGCGCGCCCGACTACGCGCAGCTCGTCTTCTCGGGCGGCGGGCTGCGGTGCTTCTGGCATGGTGGCTGGATGGAGGCGGCATCGAAGGACGTCTCCTTCGCGCCCGAACGGATCACCGGGGTGTCGGGCGGCGCGTTGTCGGCGGCGGCCTGGCTGGCCGGAAACGAGCACCGGCTCTTCGACCGTTTTGCGCGTGCCCTGCGGCAGACGGACACCAATGCCACGCTCGGCGATCTCGACACCGATGACGGGCGCACGCCGCATCAACGAGTCTACGAGGCCATCGTCGCGGACGTGATCGACGGGGACGCGCAGGCGCGCATCGCCGACGGCCCGGCCTTCCAGATCAGCATGGCGACGACCGGCGACAGCCATGCGGCACTGCTGCGTGCTCTGGCCGCGGGCACGCTCTACCAGGTCGAGCAGGCGGTCGCGCCGACACCACGGCCGCGTCTTTCGAGGGCGGCCGGCATCGAACAGCGCCTGATCGATGCCCGCGCGGCCGCGCAGGGCGGCACCCTCGTTGACCTGATCCGCATGGCCGCCACCGTGCCGCCCGCCTTCCGGCCCGACGAGTGGGAGGGCGAGCCGATCTATGACGGCGGCATGGTCGACAAGGCCCCGATGCCCTCGCCTGACCGGGGCCGTACGCTGGTTCTGCTGACCAAGCGGTTCGGTGACCTTCCGGATGACGATGATCGCATCGACTACGTCCAGCCGAGCCAACCGGTCCTGTCAGGCTCCAAGCTCGACTTCACCGACCCGGACCTCCTGCGTGAAGCGTGGGAGCAGGGTTCGGAGGATGGACGACGCTGGCGAAACAAGATTACCTAGACCAAACGGAGGAGGAAACATCATGTCCCGTATCGCACTCGTCACCGGCGGCAGCCGGGGGATCGGCGCCGCCATTTCGAAGGCTCTGAAGGACCAGGGGGCCACGGTTGCCGCAACCTATGCCGGCAACGACGAACGCGCGAAGCAGTTCACCGACGAGACCGGCATCAAGACCTATAAGTGGGACGTGGCCGATTACGACGCCTGCAAGGCGGGCATCGCGCAGGTCGAGGGTGATCTGGGCCCGGTCGACATCCTCGTGAACAACGCGGGCATCACCCGCGACGCGCCGTTCCACAAGATGACGCCCGAGCAGTGGCACGAGGTCATCGGCACGAACCTGAACGGCGTCTTCAACATGACGCACAACGTCTGGGGCGGAATGCGCGAGCGGAAGTTCGGGCGCATCGTCACGATCAGCTCGATTAACGGCCAGAAGGGCCAGTTCGCGCAGGCCAACTATGCCGCGACGAAAGCCGGAGATATCGGTTTCACGAAGGCCCTGGCGCAGGAGGGTGCGCGGGCCGGGATCACGGTGAACGTCGTCGCACCCGGCTACATCAACACCGACATGATGAGCACGATCCCCGAGAAGGTCATGGACAGCATCGTCGGCGCGATCCCGGTGGGTCGCCTCGGCGAGGCCGAGGAGATCGCGCGCTGCGTCGCGTTCCTCACCTCGGACGATGCGGGCTTCGTTACCGGATCGACGATCTCGGCCAATGGTGGCCAGTACCTCGCCTGAGGCGAGATCACGGTCCGGCTCCGAACCGGTCGGCTTATGAAAAAAGAAGGCCCGGTCCCGCGATGGGACCGGGCCTTTTCGGTCGAACCGGAGGCCGTGGGCTTCGGTGGGACCGCGGGTCAGGCGGTGCGGACGTGACCTGTCGCGACCCAGCGCGGCAGGCGGAACGTCAGCAGCGCGCGGAAGGCGGCGGCGCGCTCGGTGCGGGCACGGGCGAAGGCTTCATCATAGGTGCGGGTGGTATGCGTCTCGAACATGGCAGGTATTCCTTATGCGGCAAGATTTCTGTCTTGGTTCTTATATGGCGCCCCGAAACCAAACCAACAAACGAGACTTTCACGGCATTCAGTTAAGTGATACTTGACTGATATGACCGATCGCCTCCCCCCTCTGACCGCCTTGCGCGCGTTCGACGCTGCCGCCCGGCACATGTCCTTCCAGGATGCCGCGGGCGAATTGAACGTCACCCCGGCCGCGCTGTCGTTCCAGATCAAGTCGCTGGAGGAGCATCTCGGCGCGCCGCTGTTCCATCGCCTCAACCGCCGGGTGGAGTTGACCGAGGCGGGGATCGCACTCGCCCCGCAGACGACCGAGGGGTTCCAGACGCTGACGGCCGGGTGGCGCGCCGCCAAGCGGGTGCTCGACAGCGGCATCCTGACGGTCACCGCCGGTCCCGCGTTCACAGCCAAATGGCTGGCGCCCCGCCTCTTTCACTTCGCACAAGGGCACCCGGAGGTGGAGCTGCGCTTCGCGGCCACGCTTCGGACGCTGGATTTCGCCACCGACGACGTCGATATCGCGATCCGCTTCGGCCCGACCGAAACGGCGACGGACCCGAAGCTGCACGAGGCGCTGCGCATCGCGGAATGGGTCACGCCGATGATGCATCCCGATCTCGCGGCGCGGTTTCCCACACCCGCCTCGCTGCGCGATGCGACGATCATCTTCGACGACTCGATCGCCTTCCTGCGCAGTTCGGTCAGTTGGGAGGACTGGTTCGCGGCCTGCGGGATCGAGGCGGGTGACCTGCACGGACCTCGCTTCAGCCAGGCCGATCACGCCATCGACGCCGCGCAGGCGGGCGCGGGCGTGGTGATGGGCCGGGTGTCGCTGGCCGAGGCGGCACTGCGACAGGGCCAGCTCGTGGCACCGTTCGAGGTGGCGCTGGTGCCCCGCGCCGACTTCCGTGTGCTCTGTCCCAAGGGGGCCGAGACGCGGCCGAATACCCGCGCGTTCCTCGACTGGCTACGGGGCGAGCTTCAACGAATGGAAGACCACACCAAGGGCCGCCGCATGATCATGGCCCAATGACAAACGGCCCGCGCGGGGTGTCCGCGCGGGCCGTCGGTCTCGGGTCGGGTCGCGGTCAGTTGACCGGCGATGCGCTCAGACGCTCGATCTGCTGCTTGATGGCCAGCTTTCGCTTCTTCAGCTCGGTCAGCGCGATGCTGTCCACACCGGGAGCGCGCGATTCGGTCTCGACCTGTTTCGAGAGGTCCTCGTGCTTCTTCCGCAATTCCTGAAGGTGCGAATTGAGCGACATGGCGATCTCCTCTCCAATGATATGACATCTGCATGACACCACGGCGCGGCCCCGCCTGTCACGCGGTTTCCGCTGGGTCAGGCGACATGCTGCCTCGAATTCGAGCCAAATCGGCGGCAACGCGCGGCGATGCGGCGGCCCGTGCGACATGTCGCAGCACTATTCGGATACGGCGATCCCGTTGTCCCGCATCGCCGCCCGCGCGAGGAACAGGTCCCGCTGGGCCACCATCATCCGGCGCGGCAGGATTCCGATGGATCCTTCGAGAACCGAGATGTTTGCGTCCAGCACGAAGCAGTCTATATCCTCGCCGTCCAGCAAGGCGGTGGCGAAGGCGATGATCGTGGGGTCGTTGGTCCGGAGCAATTCGCGCATCATCGGACAGCTATGTGCGCGCTCCGCGCTTGTCGAGACGGGACCCCATGACAGACACACCTCCCCACGCCCGCCTGACGGCCGCCCTGTCCGAAGACATGGCGGCGGTGGGCGATCTGATCCGCGACCGGATGGCGTCGGAGAACGCGCCGCGCATACCCGAAGTGACGGCGCATCTGGTCGAAGCGGGCGGCAAGCGGGTGCGTCCGCTGATGACCGTGGCCTGCGCGCGGATGTGCGGCTACGAGGGCACCGACCACATCAAGCTCGCCGCGACGGTCGAGTTCATCCACACCGCGACGCTGCTGCATGACGACGTCGTCGACGAGAGCCGTCAGCGGCGCGGCCGACCGACGGCGAACCTGCTCTGGGACAATCAGTCGAGCGTGCTGGTGGGCGACTACCTCTTCGCGCGCAGCTTCCAGCTGATGGTCGAGACGGGCTCGCTGAGGGTGTTGGACATCCTCTCGGGCGCGGCGGCAACGATCGCCGAGGGGGAGGTGCTGCAACTGACGGCGGCGCGGAACCTCGCGACGACGGAGGAGACCTATCTGAAGGTCGTGCGCGGCAAGACGGCGGCCCTGTTCGAGGCGGCGGCACAGGTCGGCGGCGTGGTCGCGGGCGTGCCGGACGCGCAGGAGCAGGCGCTGGCCCGCTTCGGCGACGCGTTGGGCGTCAGCTTCCAGATCATGGACGACTGGCTGGATTACGGCGGCGCGGGCGACGGGATCGGCAAGAACCTCGGGGACGATTTCCGCGAGGGCAAGCTGACCCTGCCGGTGATCCGGGCGCTGGCCCGGAGCGATGACGCCGAGCGGGCGTTCTGGCGCGACGCGCTGGAGCGGGGGAAGTCCGAGGATCTGGACCGCGCGCGCACCATTCTCGACCGCCACGGCACGCTGGAGGAGACGCGCGTCGAGGCGCTGGCCTGGCGCGACCGCGCGCGGGCGGCGCTGGCCGAACTGCCGGCCTCCGATCTGCGCGAAATGCTTGGCGACCTGGCCGATTACGTGGTCGCGCGGGCGCTCTAGCGCAGCGTCGCCGCCCGGACCCACCAGCCGGTCCGGTCGAGTGCCGCCGCCGCCGCGTCGGCCGCCGCCCGGTCGGGCCAGAGCCCGAAGCAGGTGGCCCCCGACCCCGACATCCGCGCAAACCGGGCGCCGTGACCCCTGAGCGCAGCAAGGACATCCGCGATGCCCGGCGCGACCCGGAGCGCCGGCGGTTCCAGATCGTTGCGCTGGCCCCCGAGCCAGTCCGTCAGCCCATCGGCATCTGGAAAAGACGGCAGCACGCCATGGCCGGACTGGTCGACCCGCTCGAGCGCCGCGAAGACGGCCCCCGTCGGCGCAGGAAGCCCCGGGTGGATCAGCACCGCATGGAGCGGCGGCAGACCGAGCGGCTGGATGGTCTCGCCGATGCCCGACATGCGCGCGGCGCGCGCCACCATGCAGACCGGCAGATCGGCCCCGAGCGTGAGAAGAGCGTCGGTCTCGAGGGTCGCGCCCACCAGGCGCAGCGCCGCCGCAGCATCGGAGGATCCGCCGCCGATGCCGCCCGGATGGGGCAGGTTCTTCGTCAGCGTGACATGGCGCGGCGCATCGGCGAGCGCCAATGCGCGGCGCACGAGATTGGCCCCGCCCGTCGGGACACCTGCCGCGAACGGCCCCTCGACCGTCAGGCCGTCGCCCGGCGCGACCGTCAGGACGTCGCCCAGATCGGCAAACGCCACGATACTGTCGAGCAGGTGATAGCCGTCGGCGCGGCGGCCCGTGACGTGGAGCGTGAGGTTGACCTTGGCGGGCGCGAAGCCCGCCGCAGGGTGAGGCGCCACGGCGATCAGTCCTGCGCGACCCCGATCGGCCCCGCGCCGCCCTCTTCCTCGAGTACGACATCCAACCCGACCTCGAGCTTGCGGCGGATGCGCTCGACCTGTTCCTGCGGGTCGAGGCTCAGGGCACGCTGCCATTGGAACCGCGCCTCGCGCTTGCGCCCGACGGTCCAGTAGACATCGCCCAGATGGTCGTTGATCAGCGGATCGGTCGGCCGGAGCTGGACCGCCCGCTCCATCGGCGCGACCGCCTCGTCGTAGCGGCCGAGGCGGTAGAGCACCCAGCCGAGGCTGTCGGTGATGTAGCCGTCATCGGGCCGCGCCTCGACCGCGCGTTCGATCATACCCAGCGCCTCGTCGAGCTTGATGCGCTTCTCCACCAGACCGTAGCCGAGATAGTTCAGCACGCTCGGCTGATCGGGATTGAGTTCGAGCGCGCGGCGGAAATCTGCCTCGGCCCCGGGCCAGCGATCCAGCCGCTCGCGCGAAATCCCGCGTGCATAGAAGGCGAACCAGTCGCGCGGTCCCACCTCTTCGATCAGGGCGATGGCACGATCATAGGCCTCGACCGCCGGCTCGAACCGCTCGAGACGACGCAGCGTATCGGCATAGGCAGTCCAGACCTCGCGCCGGTCGGGCGTGGTACGGGTCAGGGCGCGCAGCACCTCGACGGCAGCCTCGGACTTGTCGGCGGCGAGGAGCACCTCGGCGCGCGTGATCTCCGCGCCGAAGAAGGCGGGGTGGTCGCGTGGCACCTGCGTCAGCGCGGCATCGGCCAGCGCATATTGCTCCTGCTCCTCCAGAAGCTCGCCGATCAGCACCAGCGCCTC
Source organism: Jannaschia halovivens (assembly GCF_046452375.1). Lineage (NCBI taxonomy): Bacteria > Pseudomonadati > Pseudomonadota > Alphaproteobacteria > Rhodobacterales > Roseobacteraceae > Jannaschia > Jannaschia halovivens. Next base: position 1,412,833 of record NZ_JBKFDJ010000001.1, read on the forward strand.
GACGTGGTTCGGGCGCAGGACGCTGGCGGCGCGTGCATTGATGAGCGTGTAGGTCGGGGAGGTCTCGCCCACGAGGATCGCCGCGAGGGTGAAATAGGCTTCGGCCATGCCGTGCTGCGCCGTGGTGATGAAATCCCACGTGACCTCTTCTCCCGCCACGATGCGGGCGGCCAGCGCCTGCAGGCTGGGGCTGTTGGTCAGCGCGTTCGCCGCGTCGAGCAGTTCGGTCGCGTCCTCGGCCCGATCCAGCGCGGCCAGCACCTGCGCATGGGCCTCGACCCCGCGGGTCGTCAGGTTCATGGGGCCGTGTGCGTCGCCGGAGAAGATCTCCTCGGCGGCTTCGAAATCGCCTGCCATAGCAAGGGCATACCCCTTGTGGAGCCACGCGATGGGCGCGAAGCTTTCGCGCGTGGCCAGCTCGTCGAAGGCGGCGACGGCGCCCGGAATGTTGCCCTCGGCGCTCGCGATCCAGCCCTCGAGCAGCCCGTCGAGCAGCGTGCCCCCGACCCCGTCGCCGCCCAAAAGACCGAGCGCCGTCTCGAAATCGCTGTCGCGCAGGGCGCGGATCATCATCGCGTTGTCGGCGAACTGGCTGCTGCCGCCGGTCGCGGCGAGGGCTTCGGCATCGCGGGCGGCGCGGTCCACTTCGCCCAGGACGGAGTGGATGATGACGGCGTTCTCAAGGGTCTGCGGCGTGGCGCCGTCCTTGTCGACCAGCCGGTCGTAATACCGCCCCGCCGCCGCGTAGTCGTTCGAGAACCCGGCGATGCGGGCCGCGAGATACGGTCCCGCCACGTCCTGTGCCTGCGCCATCGGCGCCGCAAGAAGGGTTGCGGCCAAAAGGATCGGTCGGATCATGTCGAGTACCCCTCGGGCGGCGCGCGCCGTCCCGCAAACTGTCTGCCACCGGAGGCCCTGCGGGGGTGCGCCCCGTCCGTCGGCCTGTCCCGTCGAACGGTAGGAGAGCGGGCACGCAGATGCAACGGAACGGGGACCGCAATCGGCAGGTCCCCGCCTCACATCCGCGTCACATGTTGGGATAATTCGGCCCGTCGCCGCCCTGGGGTGTGGTCCAGACGATATTCTGACTGGGGTCCTTGATGTCGCAGGTCTTGCAGTGAACGCAGTTCTGGAAGTTGATCTGGAACCGCGCATCATCGCCCTCGCCCACGAATTCGTAGACCCCCGCCGGACAGTAGCGCGCCGAGGGCCCCGCGTATGTCGGCAGGTTCACCGCGACCGGGATCGACGGGTCTTTCAGCTTGAGATGCGCGGGCTGGCTCTCTTCGTGGTTCGTGAAGGAGAAGGCCACATTGGTCAGCCGGTCGAAGCTCAGCTTGCCGTCGGGCTTGGGGTAGTCGATCGGCTTGTGCTTGGACGCGGGCTCGGTGCTCTCGGCGTCGGACTTGCCATGGGACTGGGTGAAGGGCGACCAGCCCGTCAGGTTGTTGAGCCACATGGACGCCCCGCCCACCGCCATCGATGCCGTCAGGCCGTAATTCGACCAGAGCGGCTTGACGTTGCGCACGCGCTTGAGGTCCTTGCCGATTGGGCCGGACCGGACTTCGGCATCGTAGGCGTCGAGCGTATCGCCCTCGCGCCCGGCCAGGATGGCCTCATGCGCCGCCTCGGCCGCCGTCTTGCCGGACAGCATGGCGTTGTGGTTGCCCTTGATGCGGGGGACGTTGACCATGCCCGCCGCACAGCCCAGCAGCGTGCCGCCCGGGAACGCCGTCTTCGGCAGCGACTGCCATCCGCCCTCGGTGATGGCACGGGCGCCGTAGGCCACGCGCTTCCCGCCTTCCAGAAGCTCGGCCACCATCGGGTGATGCTTGAAGCGCTGAAATTCCATGTAGGGGAAGACGTACGGGTTCTTGTAGTTCAGGTGGACGACGAAGCCGACATAGACCTGGTTGTTGTCGAGGTGGTAGATGAAGGACCCGCCGCCGGCGTTCTTCCCCAGCGGCCAGCCCATCGTGTGGACCACCTTGCCGGGGCGATGCTTCTCGGGATCGATTTCCCAGATTTCCTTCATCCCGAGGCCGTATTTCTGCACGTCGGCATCGGCGGCGAGGTCGAAGCGCTCGATCACCTGCTTGGAGAGCGAGCCGCGCACGCCCTCGCCCAGCATGACGTACTTGCCGTGCAGCTCCATGCCCGGCTCGTAGCCATCGCCCTTGGTGCCGTCGGGGTTCAGTCCGAACTCGCCCGCGACGACGCCCTTCACCCGGTCGCCGTCATAGACCAGCTCCGAGCAGGCCATGCCGGGGAAGATCTCGACGCCGAGCGCCTCGGCCTGTTCGGCCATCCAGCGGCAGACATTGCCCATCGAGACGACGTAGTTGCCGTGGTTGTTCATCAGCGGCGGCATCGCGGCGTTGGGCACGCGGACGCGCCCCTCCTCGCCCAGGACGTAGAAGCTGTCGGAGGTGACGGGCACATCGAGCGGCGCGCCCTTGTCCTTCCAGTCGGGCATCAGCGCGTCGAGCCCCACCGGGTCCAGCACCGCACCCGACAAGATATGCGCGCCGACCTCGGAGCCCTTCTCCAGCACGACCACCGACCGCTCGGGGTCCAGCTGCTTGAGACGGATCGCGGCCGACAGGCCCGCGGGGCCCGCGCCAACGATAACGACGTCGTATTCCATGGCTTCGCGTTCGGTCTGATCGGTCATGTCGGGCCACTCTCGGGTCGGTTTCGGCAAGTTGCGAATGGGTATGGGGATGGGTGACGTGCGGGTCAATCGTGACGCAGCGGTTTGTCGCGGGGCGGCAAGGCCGGGGGTTTCACACCCCCGGACCCCCGTGAGGTATTTCGGGCCAGAGGATGAAGAGCAACGGCACATTAAGATTAACGGCGCGCCGCGTTAACCATCCTGGCCCGTGGGGCCCCTCCGTCGGAACGGCCGAAGTCGGTGTGCGACCGACGAAGTCCAGCGCCCCGCGCCCGGCATCAGCTTGGCGGCACGGGCAACGGGGCGCCGTCCCCTGGCGCGGCCATCGGCCCCTCGGCCTGTTCCGCGCGCCAATCCTGCGCCGGCCATCCCTAAGGTTCCGTTACCGGGTCCGTTCCTCTGGCCGGAAATACCTCGGGGTGCGGGGCAGAGTCCCGCGCCTGCCCTCGCCACCCGCGCGATCCTCCGCTAACAGGGCGCGACCCGTTCCCCGGAGGCCGCCATGACCCCCTTCCGCATCGTCCTGATCCTGCTTTGCGTGGCCGGCATCGTGCTGCCGATGCGTTATTTCCTGCCGTGGCTCGCAGCCAATGAGTGGGACCTGATGGCGATGGTCGATGCGTGGCATGTCAACGACGCGAGCTCCGGTCTCGTCTGGGACCTGACCGTAGCGGCGCTGACCCTGACGGTCTGGTGCATCTGGGAGAGCGTCCGCACCCGACGCTGGATCGGCCTTCTCGCCATTCCGGCCACCTATTTCGTCGGCGTGTCTTTCGGCCTGCCGCTCTATCTTCTGCTGAGACGCGCCTGATGGATCACTTCCTTTACAACGGCGGCATCCTTCATGCCGAGGACGTCCCCCTCCCCGAGATCGCGCGCGCGGTCGGCACGCCCGCCTATGTCTACTCGGCCGCCACGCTTCTGCGGCATTACACGCTCTTTGACGAGGCGCTGGCCTGGGGGCCGCATCTCGTCTGCTACGCCGTCAAGGCCGCGAGCAACGTCGCCATCCTGAAGCTCCTGGGCGATGCGGGGGCGGGCATGGACGTGGTCTCTGAGGGCGAGTACCGCCGCGCCCGCGCGGCGGGTGTGCCGGGCGACCGGATCGTCTTCTCGGGCGTCGGCAAGACGGAAGGCGAGATGCGCCACGTTCTCGCTTCGGGTGTGCGCCAGATCAACCTCGAGAGCGAACCCGAGATGCGGCTCCTGTCGCGGGTGGCCACCGAGATGGGGCTCGATGTGCCGGTCACCGTGCGCGTCAATCCCGATGTCGACGCCAAGACCCACGAGAAGATCGCCACCGGGCGCTCGGACGACAAGTTCGGCATCCCCATCGCCCGCGCCCGCGCCGTCTATGCCGAGATCGCGGCGCTGCCCGGCCTGCGCGTCGTCGGCATCGACGTGCATATCGGCTCGCAACTGACCGATCTCGACCCGTTTCGCGCCGCCTACCGCAAGGTCGCGGACCTGACCGAGACGTTGCGCGCGGAAGGCCACACGATCGAGCGGTTGGATCTCGGTGGCGGCCTCGGGATCCCCTATGCGCGCTCGAACCTCGCGCCGCCGGTGCCGCTCGAATACGGCCGCGTCATCCAGGAGGAGGTCGGCCATCTGGGCTGCGAGATCGAGATCGAACCGGGGCGCCTGATCGCGGGAAATGCGGGCATCCTCATGGCCTCGACAATCTTCGTGAAGGCTGGCGAGACGCGCGATTTCCTGATCCTCGACGCGGCGATGAACGACCTCATCCGGCCCGCGATGTACGGCGCGCATCACGATATCGTTCCGGTGGTCGAAGCCGCCCCCGGCGCCGAGACCCGGCCCTTCGACGTGGTCGGACCGGTCTGCGAAAGCGGCGATACCTTCGCCAAGGGGCGCGACATGGTGCCGCCCCGCGCAGGCGACCTCGTGGCGTTCCGGAGCGCCGGCGCCTACGGTGCGGTCATGTCCAGCGAGTACAATTCGCGCCCGATGGTCCCGGAGGTGCTCGTGCAGGGCGATCAATACGCGGTGATCCGCGCGCGCCCGACCTTTGACGAGATGATTTCGCGCGATACCATACCGGAATGGCTCTCGGACGCTTAAGTCGAGGGTCCCGGATGCCGGCGGAGGCGCCCTTTTGGCCGAGACCCGACCCACCGATGCGCCCGACGCGCGACTGCGGCGCCAGCTCCGGCTGACCCATGCGGGCCTCTGGGCCGAACGGGTGACGCGCGCATTCTGGCCCGCCTGGACCGCCGCGTTCATCGGGCTTGCGGCCTATGCCAGCGACTTGGTGCCCCCGCTTTGGGAGTGGAGCCTGATCGGCGCCTGCTCGGCCCTCGTTCTGGTGCTGGCGGGCCTCGGGCTGCGCGGCTTTCACGCACCGACCCGCGCCGAGGCGCGCGCGCGGCTCGACGCGACCCTGCCGGGGCGCCCGATCGCGACGCTTGCCGACGATCAGGCGATCGGCGGGTCCGATCCGCAGTCACAGGCCGTCTGGGCCGCCCATCGCCGCCGGATGGCCGCGCGGCTGGACGGCGCGAAGGCGGTGGCCCCAGATCTCAGGGTCTCGGACCGCGACCCTTACGCGACACGCTACATGGCGCTGACGCTTCTGGCGGTGGCGCTTCTCTTCGGGACGCTCTGGCGGCCGCCCGCGCCGGTGAACGTATCCGGCGGCGGCGAGGCGCAGGCCGCGGGTCTGACCTGGGAAGGCTGGCTCGAGCCGCCGCGCCATACCGGCCTTCCGACGCTCTACCTGGCCGATATTGCACCGGGCGAGGTCGAGGTGCCCGAGGGCACGCGCGTGACCCTGCGCCTCTACGGCACGGTGGGCGCGCTATCGGTGAGCGAGACCGTGTCGGGCCGCGACGTCGTCGACCCGACCGAGGCGATGCAGGATTTCATCGTCACGCAATCGGGCACGCTGGCGATCGACGGCACCGCCGATGCACCGGTCTGGACGTTGACCGCGCTGCCGGACGCGGTCCCCGAGATCGAGGTCGCGGGCGAAGCGGGGTTCGACTATCCCGACCAGATGACCCTGCCCTGGGCCGCGCGCGACGACCACGGCGTGACCGGCGCGCAGGTGGTGATCGCGCTGGACCGCGCCGCCGCCGATCGCAGTCACGGGCTTGCCGCCGATCCCGACCCCCGCGATCCGGTCGAGCTGGACCTCGCCCTGCCGATCACCGGCGACCGGACCGACATCCGCGAGGTCTTCCGCGCCGACCTGACCGAGCATCCGCTGGCGGGCATGCCGGTCGAATTGACGCTCGAGGCCGCCGATGCCGCCGGTCAGACGGGGCAGAGCACGGCGCGCATCGTCCTGCCCGCACGGCCCTTCTACGATCCGGTTGCGTCCGCGCTGGTCGAGCAGCGGCGCGACCTTCTCTGGGCCCGGTCCAACGACGCGCGGGTGACGCGCCTGCTGCGGGCAATGACGTGGAAGGCGGATGATACCTTCGACAATCCGCCCGCGTTCCTGATCGTCCGGATGGCGATCCGGCGGCTCGCGGCGGCCGAGACGCTGGACGCGGCGACGCAGGACGAAGTGGCCGCGATGCTCTGGGAGGCGGCGATCAGGCTGGAGGAGAACAGCCTCGATTCCGCGCTCGAACGTCTGCGCCAGGCGCAGGAGCGGCTGTCCGAGGCGATCCGTCAGGGCGCGCCGCCCGAGGAGATCGCGCGCCTGATGGACGAGATGCGCGACGCGATGGACGACTATACCCGCCAGCTGGCGCAGCAGGACCCGCAGCAGGGTCAGCAACAGCAGCAGGCGCAGGGCGAGATGCAGGAGGTCACGCCCGACATGCTCGAGGAGATGATGCGCCGCATCGAGGAGCTGATGGAGCAGGGCCGGACCGCCGAGGCGCAAGAGCTTCTGCGCCAGCTTCAGGAGATGATGGAGAACATGCAGGTCACCCAGGGCCAGGGTGGCGGCGAGGGAGAACCCGGCGAGGGCGAGCAGGCGATGCAGGATCTTCGCGACAGCCTGCGCGAGCAGCAGGGCCTTTCGGACGAAGGCTTCCGCCAGCTTCAGGAGCAGTTCAACCCCAACGCGCAGGCCGGCGAGGGTCAGCAGAATGAAGGTCCCAACGGCGGCCAGGGACGCGGCACCGAACACAGCCAGACCGGTCCGCGACAGGGTCAGCCCGGCCAGCAGGAGGGGCAGGAGCCGGGCGAGGGCCAGGGCGGCCAGGCCCAGTCGCAACAGCCCGGCGGCCAGTCCCAGAACCCGAGCGCGGGCGGCGGCGCGGGCGATCTCGCGGCCCGGCAGGAGGCGCTGCGGCGCGGGCTGGAGCAACTCCGCGAGAACATGCCGGGAGGCGGCAGCGAGGCAGGCGAGGCCGCGCGCGACGCGATCGGCCGGGCCGAGGACGCGATGCGCCGGGCCGAAGAGGACTTGGGTCGCGGCAGCCTCGGCGAGGCGCTCGACGATCAGGCGGAGGCGATGGATGCGCTACGCGACGGCATGCAGGAACTGGGCCGCGCCATGGCCGAGGAGCGCCAGCAGGGCAATCCGGGCGAGGGCGAAGGTCAGGCGGCGACGCCGGGCGGCGGCGCGTTCGACCGCGATCCGTTGGGCCGCCAGTCCGGCCAGGGTGGGCGCCTCGGGACCGACGAGAGCTTTCTCAACGGCCCTGACGCCGCACGGCGCGCCCGCGACCTGATGGACGAGATCCGGCGACGCTCGGGCGAACGCGACCGACCCCAGTTGGAGCTCGATTACCTGCGGCGATTGCTGGAGCGGTTCTGACGTCGGTCAGGCGTCGGGCGCGATCCGGTCCACCAGGGCCTCGGCCCCGGTCTCGAGCGCGATCCGCTGGGCATCCACGAAGCTGACGTACCCGTCGAGTGCGGCTGCGGCCTGCGGCACCGCGGCGGCGATGGCATCGGCGAAAATATACACTCCGACGAAGGCCAGGATTATGAGGCCGACTGTCAGGAACCCGATGCGGAACCCGCTCCGGGCCTGGGGGGCCGTCTGGGCATGACCGGCGGCTTCCGCCGCGGCAGCCTCGGCTTCGAGCGCACGTTCATCGGGGCGGAGCGAGGAGTTGATTTCCTCGATGTCCGGCAACAACTCCCGGCGGGTCGAACGCGCGGGGGCGGGACCGGCAGGATCGGCAACCTCGGGGTCCGCGTGCGCGGCGGCCGGATCGTCATAGGGGCCGTCATCCGTGTCGGCCGCGTCGCGCAGCGCCTCGGCGATGGCGTCGTCGGTGCCGTCATCCGGCGCGGCGGCGTCGTCGCGCGATGCGGGGGGGTCGGCTTCCAGCGGATGATCCGGGCCCTCGGTCTCGACGGTGTCGTCGCGGGCGCGGGCGACCGTGGCGGCGGCAGCCATGCGCGCGCGCTCGGCGGCCGCCCGTTCGCGCGGATCGCCGTCGTCCCCGGGAACGGCCTCGACGTCGGATGGCTGCGTCGCCGGATCGGTGTCCGGCCCTTCGGACGCCACTTCGGCGCCGGCGGTCGCGCGGGCACGAATGCGGTCCTCGCGGTCGCGCTCGGCCTGGAGGATGTCGCGGGTGTCGCCCTCGGCCATCCGGCGGGGCTCGGGTGCGGCGGCCTTCGGGACGGCCCCGGATGCGGCGGCGGCGGTGTCCGCCTCGGGGGCGCGTCGTCCGGGGCGGCGGACCGCGCGCTCCTCGACGGCGGTGGCCTGCCGCGCGCGGCCGTCCTGGAACCAGGTCGTGCCGCAGTTCGAGCATTGCACATCCCGTCCGCCGGACGGGATCATGTCATCCGCCACCTCGTATTGGGCGCTGCAATTTGGACAGGTGATACGCATGGGCCGGGGGCCGGTTCCTTGGGCTAATCGTGTACAATCACCGTCACCGCGCCCCATTGGTCCCTGCCTGTCAACCCCCGTGGCCCGGCGCGCCCCGGCAGGACGGGTCCGCCTGTGCTCCCACGGGGACAGACCCGCGCGATTGCGTCGAGATTGTGGCTGGGGCAGAAGGTCGCCGAGCAGGGGAGCGGCGGTGTGATCGAGCTTGAGGGCGCAGAATACGGCTATGGCGGCGCGGCTCTCCTTTCGGATCTGAGCCTGACGCTGGCGCCGGGATCGTTCCACTTCCTGACCGGACCTTCGGGCGCAGGCAAGACCACGCTCCTGAAGCTCTGCTACGGCGAATTGAAGCCGACACGCGGCACCGTGCGGATCGACGGGCGCGACACGCGGAGCCTCGGGCGGGACGGGTTGGCGCGGATGCGACGTCGGATCGGCGTGGTGCACCAGGATTGCCAGTTCCTCGACCATCTGCCGCTGGCCGGGAACGTCGCCCTGCCCCTTCAGGTCACGGGCCAGGATGTCGCGCGGGCCGATGTCGACCAGCTTCTGGGCTGGGTCGGGCTGGGCCAGCGTGCCGATGCCGCACCGCAGGAGCTGTCGGGCGGCGAGCGCCAGCGCGCGGCGCTGGCCCGCGCGGTCATCATGGACCCCGACATCCTGATTGCCGACGAGCCGACGGGAAATATCGACTGGGAGATGTCGCAACGCCTGCTGGGTCTGCTGGCCGAGCTGAACAAGCTGGGCAAGACCATCGTGGTCGCGACCCACGACCTCGCGCTGATCCGGGCGGCGAAGCCGTTGGTGCCCGCCCGCGTCCTGCGGCTGGCAGGTGGGACGTTGGCGGCGGCGGGGGCCGAGCTTTGACGTCGCTTCGCACGATGCTGGACCTCGTCATCGGCGACCGCGCCGCCGACCGCGTCGTGCCGCCGACCGGGCATACGGTCTGGCTGACGGTGCTGACGGCGGGCGCGATGGCCTTCCTCGCGGTCTTCGCGCTGGCCCTGTCGCTGGCCACCGGCCGGCTGGCGCAAAGCTGGGGCGAAAGCCTTGCCCAGGCGGCGACCGTGCGCGTGTCGGCCCCGGCCGACCAGGCCGACGCGCAGACCGATGCGGTGATGGCGATCCTCGTGACCACACCGGGCGTGGCCTCCGCCCGTGTCCTCACCGAGGACGAGCAGGCCGCGCTTCTGGAGCCGTGGCTGGGCCCCGACCTGCCGCTCGACCGGCTGCCCCTGCCCCGGCTGGTGGAGCTGGTGGGGACCGACGCGCTCGACCGCGAGGGGCTGCGTCTGCGGCTGGCCGCCGAGGTGCCGGGCGCCGCACTCGACGACCACACGCGCTGGCGGCAACCGCTGGTCACCGCAGCGGAGCGCCTGCGCCTGCTCGGCTGGACCGCGCTCGCACTGATCGGCGGCACGATGGCGGCGATGGTTACGCTGGCCGCGCAGGCCGCACTGGCCGCGAACCGTCCCGTGATCCGCGTCCTCCGCCTCGTGGGGGCGCGCGACGCCTATGTCGCGCGCGCCTTTACCCGCCGCTTCACGCTCCGCGCGTTGATCGGTGCGGTCGTCGGCACGGTGCTGGGCGTCGCTGCCATTGCCGCCCTGCCCGCCGCCGATGCCGCGGGCGGGTTCCTGACGGGGCTCGGCTTTCGCGGGGCGGGCTGGCTTCTGCCACTGCTGATCCCGCCGCTGGCCGCGATCGTGGCCTTCCTTGCGACACGACGCGCGGCCTTTCGCGCGCTGGCCGGTTTCGAGTAGGGGTCCGGGATGCAATATTTCCGCTCGCTGATCTTCAATGTCGCCATGTACGCCTGGATGCCGATCTGCGGGCTGATCTACCTGCCGCGGATGATCGCCTCGCCCGATGGCGCGCGTCGCGCGATGGACGTCTATGCCAATACCACGCTCAAGATGCTCGAGGCGATCTGCGGGCTGTCCTGCGAGTTGCGCGGCACGCCTCCGTCGGGGGGCCTCCTCGTGGCGGCCAAGCACCAGTCGTTCCTCGACGTGATTCTTCTCTGGTCGGCGGCACCGCGCGGGTTCTTCATCATGAAGTCGATCCTGGCCTATGCGCCGGTGCTGGGCCAATACGCGCTGCGCGTCGGCTGCGTGCCGGTCCAGCGCGGCAAACGGGGCGAGGCGATCAAGCGGATGCTGGCCGAGATCCGGTCGGGCAAGCGCGAGGATGGCCAACTCCTGATCTATCCGCAGGGCACGCGCGTCGCTCCCGGCGCGACGCGGCCCTACAAGGTCGGGACCTTCGCGCTTTACGAGCAGCTCGGGCAGACCTGCGTGCCCGTGGCGACCAATGTCGGAGTGTTCTGGCCCAAGCGCGGGCTTCTGCGAAAGCCGGGGCGCGCGGTGATGGAATTCCTCGAACCGATCCCGCCGGGTCTGGGCCGGGCGCAGTTCATGGCGCTGCTGGAGGAACGGGTCGAGGGCGGCTCCAATCGCCTGATGGCCGAGGCCGGGTTTCCCGTGGCGCAGCATCCGACGCTCGAAGGCGACCCGGTGGCCGACGCCGCCCATGACGTCGCTCAGGAAAAGACGTAGGCCCAGACGCCGCCCACGGCGAGCTGTGCCGCCACGAGGCCGGCCAGCAGGCCGCGCAGCCAGACCGAGCGGAAGCGGGTCCAGCACAAGGCGGCAAGCCCGACGACCAGCACCACCTCCAGCGGCGCGATCCAGCCCGCGTGGTGATTGCCGTCCCAGTAGCTGAACGGCGAGGCGAAGATCCAATCTGTCAGCGGCCAGAAATGGGCCCGCCCATCATCATGGTGCAGCGGGAAATCCAGTGCGAGGTGCAAGAGGCCCGCCCCTGCCCCGGCGATGAGCCACGGCAGTCCGCGCCAGAGCCCCAGCACCAGGAGAAGCCCCCAGACGAAGACCGAGTTGTCGACCGCGAAGACCGCTTGCCATTCGGGCGAGTAGTAGAGCTCGCCGAAGACCCGCTCCGCCGGGATGCCCCAGGCCAGCGCACCTCCCGCCAGAAGATAGAGGGACAGGTCGGGGATCAGGGCTCCCACCAAAGCCGCCGCGGTGACGCGGGGCCGACCGGGCTTGCCGAAGGCGGCCAGACCGATGATGAGATGGGCCGGGGTGTTCACGCGCCCACGGCTGACGGGAGGTTCGCGCCATGGCAAGGGCGATCATGGTGCAGGGGGCGGGGTCGAATGTCGGCAAGTCGATGCTCGTCGCCGGGCTCTGCCGCCATTTCGCGCGGTCGGGCCTGCGGGTGCGCCCCTTCAAGCCGCAGAACATGTCCAACAACGCCGCCGTCACCGCCGATGGCGGCGAGATCGGGCGCGCGCAGGCGTTGCAGGCGCTGGCCGCGGGCGTCGAGCCGGTGGTCGACATGAACCCCGTCCTCCTCAAGCCCGAGACCGAGACAGGCTCGCAGGTCATCGTGCAAGGCCGCAGGCTGGCGACGGTGAAGGCCCGCGACTATGCCGCACTGAAGCCGCAACTGCTGGACGCGTGCCTCGACAGCTTCCGGCGCCTCGCCGCGACATGCGACCTCGTGATCATCGAGGGCGCGGGCAGCCCCGCCGAAATCAACCTGCGCGCGGGCGACATCGCCAACATGGGCTTCGCCGAGGCGGCGGGCGTCCCCGTGATCCTGGCGGGCGATATCGACCGCGGCGGCGTGATCGCGCAGCTCGTAGGGACGAAATCCGTGCTCGACCCGGCCGATGCGGGTCGGATTACGGGCTTCCTCGTCAACAAGTTTCGCGGCGACGTCAGCCTCTTCGACGAGGGGACGCGCCAGATTGCAGCCCGCACCGGCTGGGCGCCGCTCGGGACCGTGCCGTGGTTCGCCGACGCCCACCGCCTGCCCGCCGAAGACATCCTCGACATTCGCTCCGCGCCGCGCGACGGCGCCTTCCGCATCGTCGTCCCCCGCCTGAACCGGATCGCAAATTTCGACGATCTCGACCCGCTCTCCGCCGATCCAGCACTCTCGGTCGAGATCGTGCCGCCGGGTCGGCCCCTCCCTGTTTGCGACCTCGTGCTGATCCCCGGCTCGAAGACCACGATCGCCGATCTCGACGCGCTCCGCGCCGAGGGCTGGGATATCGACATCGCCGCCCATCGCCGCCGGGGCGGGCATGTGCTGGGCATCTGCGGGGGCTACCAGGTGCTGGGTCGGACCCTCTCGGACCCCGAGGGGCTGGAGGGTGCGCCGCGGACGGTTCCGGGCCTCGGGCTTCTGGACGTCGAGACGGTCATGCGCCCCGAGAAGCACCTCGCACGGGTGCGCGCGACCGACACCGCCAGCGGGACCGAGGTCACGGGTTACGAGATCCATCTGGGCGAAACCACCGGCCCGGACACGGCGCGCGGCTGGCTCATGCGTGACGGCACGGCCGTCGGTGCCGCCAGCCCCGATGGCCGCGTCCTCGGATGCTACCTCCACGGGCTGTTCGCGGGCGACGCCTTCCGCGCGGCCTTCCTGTCGCGCCTCGGGGCCGGCCCGAGCGACGGGCCCTACGCAGCGGGTGTCGAGGCCACGCTCGACGCGCTGGCCGAGCACCTCGCGGGGGCCCTCGACATGGACGCGATCCTGTCGCTGGCCGGGCCGGTCTGACAGGACGTTTGTCAAGACGCGCCCGCGTGTTACCCTCCGGCCAAGCCGCAATCCTGCCCTTTCGGAGAATCCACCCCCATGCGCCGCATCCTGTCCGTCCTCGCCCTGGCCCTGTCGGCCACGGCGACCCCCGTCCTCGCCGCCCAATGCATCACCAGCCAAGGCCAGTTCGGCAACTACAAGGCGGGCCTCGCGCAGCAGGCGGCCGCGTCCGGCGTGGGCCAGCGCGGCCTCCAGGCCCTTCAGAACGCACAGCTTTCCGGGATCACCTGGCGGTTCGAATCGAACCCGGCCAGCCAGTCGGGCGTGGCGCAGGGAAACCCCGCGACCTTCCTCGCCAAGCGCTCCGGCAGCTCGGCGGAGGCGTTCATCAACCAGGTCCAGCGCAAGATCAACGCGAACCCCAACACCTTCGCCGCCATCGAACGCAGCTACGGCGTGCCCGGCTCGATCCTCGCGACGATCTGGGGGCTCGAGACGTCCTGGGGCGGCTATACCGGCCGCACGCCGATCGTCGACGGGGCGATAACGCTCGCCTCCTATTGCCGCCGCCATCCTCGCTTCGAGAGCCACGCTATCGCCGCACTGCAACTGGCGGATCGCGGCGTCATCAACTCGGGCACGCAGGGCGGCCCATCGGGCGAGCTGGGTCATATGCAGTTCCTCGCCGGGAACTGGGCGCGATTCGGCGTGGACGCCAATGGCGACGGCCGCGCCGATCCCTACAACGCGGTCGACGCCCTGGCCTCGGCGGCGAACATGCTGCGCGCGAACGGCTGGCGCGCCGGTCAGCCCTTCGGGCAGGGCACGGCGAACTTCAACGTCCTCTCGGCCTGGAACGACAGCGGCAACTACCAGCGCGCCATCGCCTATGCGGCCGAACGGGTGCGATGACCGGCGACGCGGGCGCTAGCGTGCTGATGGCGCGCCGTTGTTCTGCGAGCGCCTAGAGCCGAATCCTTTACGGAGCAACGTCCCAAGGTCGAATTCCCAATCGGACCGCCGGACACGTTCGCGGGCGAAACTCTCGGTGTGCGGGCGGCGGGACTCGAACCCGCACGGGCCAGGCCCCTCAGATTTTAAGTCTGGTGTGTCTACCATTCCACCACGCCCGCATGGCTCTCGCCTAGCGGGCGGGCGGGGGCGTTGGCAAGCGGGTCAGAGCTCGATCTCGTCTCCGCCCGGCCCCGGTTCCATCGTCAGGAAGTGCCGCTCCGACAACCACGGGTTCAGCGCGACGGCCTCGCGGATGGCGTCCTGTCCCTCGCCGATACGACCCATCGAGATCAGCGTCAGACCCTTGCCCGCGATCGCAGCCACGTGCCGGGGGCTCAGCGCGATGGCGCGGTCGAGATCCGGCAGAGCCGTCGCGAACTCGCCGCGCAGGAAATTCGCGAAGGCGCGCTGGTTGTAGCCCTCGGCATAGTCCGGGCAATATTCCACGAGCGCATCGAACGCGATCAGCGCGCCAACGAGATCGAAGGACGCGCGCCGGTCCATGCCTTCGTCGAGAAGCGCCTGCGCCTCGGCGTCCGGGGCCTTGGTCCAGAGCGCCCACATCGCCGCCGAGACGGGGCGGACCGCCATCTCGTTCGGGGCGGCTTGCGCCTCGGCCACGAGCGCGTCCATCGGGGCGCTGATATCCGGTGCGGCGGGGCAGTCGGCCAGGGCCGGGGCCGCGAGCGGAAGAAGGCAGAGGGTCAGGATGCGCATGGCCCCCACGGTGACGCGTCAGGCGGCCACGTCAAGTCATACGGGCGTGACCGTTACTGGTTCGCGGTGTCGACCGGCGTGTCGGGCCGGATGCGCTTGCCCACGCTGGAGAAGGCGGGCGTGCGGGCGAATTCGCCTACCAGCACGTCCAGTTCGGTCTCCATCACGGCGGCGAGGCTGACGGATTGCCCCTCCCATTCGGCCTTGGCCGAGATCACGGAGATCAGGCGGATTTCGCCGTCGAACACGGCGAAGACCGGTGCACCCGAGGCGCCGAAATCGACCGAACAGCTCAGTACGAGGATGTCGTCGTCCCGTGTGAGGATCGTGCAGGCCTCCTCGCGCGAAGGGGCGTCGGCGCGGTCGCGGGCATAGCTGACGACCTGAACCGTCTGGCCCGCACGAACCCGGAGCTGGGTGCGGAACGGCTTGACGTGGCCGCTGCGGACGGGCCGGTCCAGCTCGAGCAGGGCTAGGTCCGAGCCGACCCGGCCGAGGCGGTTGGCATCGGCGAAGTCGTATTCGGGATGCAGGACGATGCGACGGATGCCGCGATAGGCTTCGGCCCGCCCGAAGCGCAGCCCGGCCTGGAACTCGATGGTAGAGGGCTCGATGCGTTCGCCCGTCTCCTTGTCGTACATGCAATGGGCGGCGGTGATGACGACGTCCGAGGTCACGAGCGACGCGGTGCAGAACCCCCGATCCCCAAGGTTCAGCCGCCCCACCGCCTCCCAGCCGCGGGTGGCGTCAGCGGTGCTGAGGGTCTCGAGCATCCCGTCTGCCCCGGCTGGCGCAAGCGCGGCGGCCCACAGCGTGACGGCGGCGAGCGCGGTTCGGATCGTGGTCATCATGGAATGGTCGTCCCCGGAATGTGTCGGAGCCAACCTGGGGGGTGAGTCGGGCATGGCCGGGGCCGCACCGGTCTCGTTTCGGGACCAATCCGCGACGAATCCGCCTTATTGTGTCAGGGATCGGGCCTCTGGGGGCGGATCGTCCCGTTTCCGCCATGATCCACGTGCCGGTGCGCGTGACGTCCTGCGGCCGGGTGAGATACTCGGGATGGGCGGCGGCGCGCCGAAGCTCTGCCTTGCGGCGACGATCAGCGCAGACGCGGCGGTGCGGCGGCGCGCGGAGCGCCCGGGTCGTGCGCGGCGATGGCGGGCGGCACCGGCCCGCCGGTCGCCCAGTCGAGCAATTCGACCGTATGCACCACGGGCACCGAGGCCGCGCCGCCGATCTGCATCATGCAGCCGATATTCCCCGCCGCGATCACGTCGGGCTGCCGCTCCTCCAGCGTCGCCACTTTTCGGCGTTTCAACTCGCCCGAGATCTCGGGCTGCATAAGGTTGTAGGTTCCCGCGCTGCCGCAGCAGAGATGCGCGTCGCGCGGCTCGAGCACCGTGAACCCCGCCCGCTTCAGTAGGTCCTTCGGCGCGCCCTTGATCTGCTGGCCGTGCTGGAGCGAGCAGGCCGCGTGATAGGCGACCTGCATCGGCCCCGCCCCCGCATCCTCGGGCACGCGCCCTGTGGGCACGCCGCCGACGCCGTCGCGGGCGGGGCGCGGCGGTGTCACGTAGTCGCGATCGGTGCCCATCAATTCCAGCAGCACCTCGGACACGTCACGCGCGATGGCCGAGACCGCGGCGGCCTTCTCGGCCAGCGGATCGTTGCGGAACATGTGGCCGTAATCCTTCACCGTCGTCCCGCAGCCCGAGGTGTTGATGACGACGGCGTCCAGCCCCTCGCCCGCCATCTCGCGCGACCACGCCTCGATGTTGCGCGCGGCGAAGGCATGACTCTCGTCGGTCTTGCCCATGTGATGCGTCAGCGCCCCGCAGCAGCCCATGCCCTCGGGGATCACCACTTCGGCCCCGAGCCGCGTCAGGAGCCGGATCGTCGCGTCGTTGATGTCGGTGTTCAGCGCCTTCTGCGCACAGCCCGTCATCAGCGCCACGCGCATCTTCCGCTCGGGCACGGCGAAGACCTGCGGGTCGTCGTTGCGGCTGACGGGCGGGATCGTCTTCGGCGCCATCGCCAGCATCGCCTTCAGGCGCGCATCCGGCATCAGGAACGCGAAGGGCTTGCCGATCTTCGCCCCGAGCAGCGCCACGCGAAACCGCGTCGGATAGGGCAGGATGCGCGAGAGCGTCCAACGCAGCAGCCGGTCCATCAGCGGGCGCTTGTAGGTCTTCTCGATATGCTCGCGGGCGTGGTCGACCAGATGCATGTAATGCACCCCCGACGGGCAGGTCGTCATGCAGGCCAGGCAAGAAAGGCAGCGGTCGATATGCTTGACCGTCTTGGCATCGGCCGGACGGTCGTTCTCCAGCATGTCCTTGATGAGGTAGATGCGGCCCCGCGGGCTGTCGAGCTCGTCGCCCAGCACCTGGTAGGTCGGACAGGTCGCCGTGCAGAACCCGCAATGCACGCAGGTCCGCAGGATCTCGTTGGAGCGGGCGGTGCTCGGGTCGGCGAGTTGTTCGGGCGTGAATGTGGTTTGCATGTTGGACTCTACGCGAAGAAGAAGGCGAGGAAACCCGCAGCCCCGCCGATGGGGAGCGCTGCGGCGAGGTGCATCGCGCGCGACAGGGTGCGACGGTCGCCTTCGGGCGTGCGATACAGGTAGACCATCGCAGTCAGCGGGGCTGCGGCGAGGGCCGTTCCAACTGCGATCCCGGCCTCGCGCATGATGTCGAAATGGGTGGTGGACGGCACGTGCAGCGCCGCGCGGACGATCAGCGCCGCGCATGTCGCCAGCGCCAAGACGGCGACGATGAGACCGGCGGTGCGGGGCAGCAGCGTCGGCAACCAGAACGCCGCGCCGAAGAGGACCAGCCCGGCGGCGATCTTCATGCGGGAATCCCTTGTGACGCTTTCGGCCTGGTCATGCATGCTCCGGTGCGCCCGCAGAAAAGACGCCGCGCGGGTCGAACTGGACGCGGATGCCCTGTTCCAGCGCGGCGAGCGCGGGCGGCTGAACCGGCGCGTACGCAGGGCCGGTGACGCGGGTTGCATGGGCCCCGAGATCCCCCAGCGCGGCGGGCAGGTCACTGCCCTCGGGGACGCGCAGCCAGACGAGGCCACCGCCCCAGTCGAGCAGCGCCGCCTCGGCCCCCGCCCGCGCGACGACCTCGCCCGCCCGCGACGCGCGCACATGAACGCGCCAGACATCGCCCGCGCCCGCGACGGGCTCGGCATCCCGGATGCCGCGCCAGAGCGCGGTGGAGGCGTCGCCCTCGATCCGCTCGGTGGCACCGAACGGCGTCAGTACCTCGGCCAGCCGCCCCGCACGGTAGTCGACCGACCCCGCCAGCCCTTCCAGCCGGAGCACCGTCTCGCCAGCCTGAGGATCATGGGCCGCGGCGGAGACTTCGAAGGGGGAGGAGAGCGCGGCGGCCATCGCGGTGACGGCGTGGACCTCGTCCAGCCCGTCCAGCCGCAAGGTCGCCTGCGTGGCGGCGGCGGGCAGCACCTTGAAGCTGACCTCGGTGAGAATGCCCAGCGCGCCGCGCGATCCGGCGAGGAGCTTCACGAGATCGTAGCCAGTGACGTTCTTCATCACCCGTCCGCCATTCTTGACGACATGGCCACCACCATCGACGAAGCGCACCCCGATCAGGCTGTCGCGACAGGCGCCCGCCTGCACGCGGCGCGGCCCCGAGACGTTCATCGCGACTGCGCCGCCGATCGTGGGCGTGCCGGACGTGCCCAGAAGCGGGCGATGATCCATCGGCTCGAACGGAAGGCGCTGGCCCTCCGCGGCGAGTGCCGCCTCGACCTCGGCCATCGGCGTGCCCGCACGCGCAACGAGCGTCAGCGCGCCGGGCTCGTAGAGGGTGATGCCCGACAGACCCGCGGTCGTCAGCGCCTCTCCTTCCGCGGGCGCATGGCGCGTGCCGCCGCCCCGGATCGACAGCGGCCCATTGGCCCCGCGCACGATCTCGGCGACGTGGTCTTCGGTTTCGGGTGTCAGCACGTCCGGTCCTTCCTCTGGCCCCAAATACCTCCGCCGGAGGCAAGAATATTCGGCGAATATTCTTTCGCTCAGCCCCGCCGGTCCGCCGTGACGGCGAGCGGGAACACCTTGGCCGGGTTCAGCAGCCATTTCGGGTCGAACACGTCCTTGACGCGAAGCTGGGCCTCCATGTCGTCGGCGGTGAACTGGTGGTTCATCAGGTCGCGCTTCTCGATCCCGACCCCGTGCTCGCCCGTCAGGCATCCGCCCACCTCGACGCAGAGCTTCAGGATCTCGGCGCCCATCTCCTCGCAGATCTCCAGATCGCCCGGCTTGTTGGCGTCGTACATGATCAAGGGGTGCATGTTGCCGTCGCCCGCGTGGAAGACGTTGCCTACCCGCAGGCCGTATTTTTCCGACAGCGCGGTGATCCCGGCCAGCACGCGGGGCAGCTCGGAGACCGGGATCGTGCCGTCGAGACACATGTAGTCGCTGATCCGGCCCGTCGCCCCGAAGGCCGATTTGCGGCCCAGCCAGATCTTCGCGGCCTCGTCTGAGGATTGCGACTGGCGCAGCTCGACCGGGTCGTGGCGGCGCGCGATCTCTTCGATCAGGGCGAGCTGTTCGTCGATCTCGGCCTCGGAGCCCTCGACCTCGACGATCAGGAGCGCCTCGCAATCGGGATAGCCGGCATGGGCGTAATCCTCGACGATGCGGATAATGATGCGGTCCATGAACTCGATCGCCACCGGCAGCACGCCGGCCTTGATGATGTCCGCCACGCAGGCGCCCGCGACCTCGAGGCTGTCGAAACCGATCAGCACCGGGCGCGCGCCTTCGGGCTTGGGCAGGATGCGGAGCGTGGCCTCGGTGACGACGCCGAGCTGCCCTTCCGAGCCGCAGATCACGCCCAGAAGATCGAGCCCCGCGCTGTCCATATGTGCGCCGCCGATCTCGACCACGGTGCCGTCCATCTGGACCAGCGTCACGCCGAGCAGGTTGTTGGTCGTCACGCCGTATTTGAGGCAATGCGCGCCGCCGGAATTCATCCCTATATTCCCCGCGATGGCGCAGGCCAGTTGCGAGGACGGATCGGGCGCATAGAAGAAGCCGTCCGCCTCGACCGCGCCGGTGACGCTGAGATTGGTGCGCCCGGTCTGGAGGCGGATGATACGGTCGTCGTAGTCGACCTCGAGCACATCCGTCAGGCGCGCGACGCCGAGGATCAGGCAATCCGCCGTCGGCAGCGCACCCCCGGCAAGCGACGTGCCCGACCCGCGCGGCACGACCGGCACCTCGAGCGCGTGGCAGATGCGAAGCACATCCGACACCTCCTGCGTCGAGCGCGGCAGAACGGCCGCCAGCGGCGGGCACTTGTAAGCGGTCAGCGCGTCACATTCGTAGGCGCGCGTCTCGGCCTCGTCGCTGATCACAGCGTCGGCGGGCAGCACTTCGAGCAACCGGGCAACGAGCTCGGCCTTCTTGGCCAGGGCGAAGGGTTCGATCGGGGGCATTTCCATGGGACCGGTCCTCATCGCTGCAATTGGTAAGATCATATTACCAATTTCCGGGAAGGCAAGCGCCGTCTCGTGGTGCTAGGGCTTCGGCATGACACTCTCGCTTCTCACCGATCTCGCACCCGCCGACCTCGCGGCGCTCGCCGGGCTCCTGGTCGCATGGTTCGGCTGCGGCTGGCTGATCGAGCGGTCGGACCGGTCGGTCACGCAACTCATGAGCCGCTATCGGCGCGACTGGATGGTCGAGATGATCACGCGGCAGCCGCGCATCTTCGACGCGACGATCCTCGGGAGCCTTCGGCAGGGGACGACCTTCCTCGCCTCGGGCGCCATGATCGCGGTCGGCGGCGTGCTGGCGCTGGCCGGCAACGCCGAGCGACTGGACAGCATCGTGATGGATGTGGGCGCCGTCGGCCAGCCAGTTCTGCTCTGGCAGGCGAAGCTGACCCTCGTGGCGCTGATCCTCGTCCACGCGGTCTTCAAGTTCGTCTGGTCGAATCGGCTTTTCGGGTATTGCGCGGTGGTGATGGCCTCGGTTCCGAACGATGTCGATCACCCCGAGGCCCGCCCGCGCGCCGACCAGGCCGCCGAGCTGAACATCCGTGCCGCGCTCAACTTCAATCGCGGCCTGCGTTCGATCTATTTCGCCTTCGCCGCCCTCGCCTGGGTCGCGGGACCCTGGGCGCTGATGTTCGGGACGGCGGCGATCTGCTGGACGGTGCTGTCACGGGAATTTGCATCGACGTCCCGTATCGTCCTGATGGAGGATTGAGGCCATGCGTGTCCTTCTGCCCCTCGCCCTTCTCGCCGGACCCGCCCTGGCCGACCTCCCCGTCGTCGAGGCGGTCGAGCCGCGCACCGGCGGCGACGGCTGGACCTTCGACGTCACCGTCAGCCACGCCGATACCGGATGGGAGCATTATGCAGATGGCTGGGAGGTTCTGGGCCCCGACGGCATGCGGCTCGGCTACCGCGAGCTCCTGCATCCCCATGTGACCGAACAGCCCTTCACCCGATCGCTGCGCGGCGTCGTTGTCCCCGAAGGCGTGTCAGCAGTCACCGTGCGCGCCCATGACAACGTCCACGGCTGGGGCGAGGCGGTCGAGGTCACGTTGCCCTGACGGGGCGCCGTCAGGCGTCGGCATCCTTCGGAAGGGCCAGCCACAGCGCGCCATCCCTGTAGCCGCCGCGGATCAGATGGCCGGGCTGCGCCGCTTCGGGATAGTCGGCGTGCCAGTCCCGGAACCGGTCGTTCGTCACGATCGGCGCGCCCATATCGCGTGCGGCACGCAGGATCACGGGGTCGGC
Organism: Jannaschia halovivens; assembly: GCF_046452375.1. NCBI lineage: Bacteria > Pseudomonadati > Pseudomonadota > Alphaproteobacteria > Rhodobacterales > Roseobacteraceae > Jannaschia > Jannaschia halovivens. Next base: position 1,434,369 of record NZ_JBKFDJ010000001.1, read on the forward strand.
GGGCTCGCCTTTCGGAACGACCATCACGCGATTTTCGAGCAGGCCCAGCATCTTCGCCAGCGCTCCGTCGTGACGGTATCGGTCGAAGAGCTTGTCGCCGACATTGGCACCGAACACGACGCCCGGGCCGTAGCCCCGCGCGTCCAGCGTTCTAAGGACGTCGCGCACGGTCTCGATATCGGGGATTCCGCCCTTCCAATGCATCACGTTCGAGCCGTCGAGGATGATCGGCGGCCGGGTGTCGGCCACGGACCCCTTTCGCGCGGCGCGCAGCAGCAGGAAGAGCGCCGCGAGCCCGCATGGTCCCGCAAGAAGGAGGAGGTCCGACCAGCCCGGCAGCATCAGCGCGGCGGCGATCCCGAGGATCGAGAGCGTCAAGAGAAGAGCCGGTAGCCCCACCGTCACGCCGAATGCGCGCCGTCGGCCAGCGTCTTCACATAGGCCAGCACGTCCGCGACGCTGTCGCCGCGACCGATCCGCTCGACGATGGCGGAGCCGACGACGCAGCCATCGGCGACGGCGGCGATGTCGCGCGCGGCGTCGGGGGTCTTGATGCCGAAGCCGACGATGACCGGCAGGTCGGTCTCGGCCTTGATGGCGGCGACCTCGGGGGCGACCTTGTCGGCGCTGGCGGCCCCGGCACCCGTGATGCCGGTGATCGAGACGTAGTAGACGAAGCCGGAGGTGTTCTGGAGCACCTTCGGCAGGCGCGCGGCATCGGTGGTCGGCGTGGCAAGACGGATGAAGTTGAGACCCGCCGCCTGCGCGGGCAGGCAAAGCTCGGCATCTTCCTCGGGCGGAAGGTCCACGATGATTAGGCCGTCGACCCCGGCTTCCTTGGCCTGCTCGAGGAACCGGTCCACGCCGCGCGAATAGATCGGATTGTAATAGCCCATCATCACGACCGGCGTGGTGTCGTCCTCGGCCCGGAGCGCGCGCACGATGTCGAGCGTGCCGTCGAGAGTCATGCCGCCGTCGAGCGCGCGTTGTCCGGCCAGCTGGATCGTCGGGCCATCCGCCATCGGGTCGGTGAAGGGCAGGCCCAGCTCGATGACGTCGACGCCCGCGGCGGGCAGCCCCAGCACGATGTCCCGCGCGGTCGCCGCATCGGGGTCGCCTCCCATGACATAGGCCACGAAGGCGCGACGGTTCTCGGCGCGCAGCCGGGCGAATGTGTCGTCGATGCGGGTCATGCGGGCCTCCGGCGCAAGGGTCGCGGATCGGTGCCCGACGCGGGGGCCGAGGTCAATGCGCGGCGGGCGTATGGGTGGCATTCGGGTCGCGGTCGTGCGAGGCCGGGGGCGGGACCCATGGAACGGGCGCCTCCCGCGCATTGCACGATCCGTAGCCTCTCCCGTGGCCCGACCTCTGGACATTCGCGCGCGCGCCCCCATCTCGGGTGGCATGAATTACTTGCTCGCCATCCTTCTGCCGCCGCTGTCGATCTTCCTTGCGGGGCGTCCGATCCTCGGGATCGTGACGTTCCTCATCTGGATCCCGGCCATCCTGATATCCGGCGGCCTCGGCCACCCGATGTTCATCCTGCTGGCCTGGTTCATCATCTTCGAGCGCCGCAACAAGGATGTCGCCCGCTAGGCCCCGCTTGCCCCCCTGCCCCGCCGCCGCTATGGCGGCGCGGTCTGTTGAGGAGGACGCGTCATGGGTTTCAGGATGGGTATCGTCGGGCTGCCGAATGTCGGCAAGTCGACCCTCTTCAACGCGCTGACGAAGACCGCCGCCGCGCAGGCCGCGAATTTCCCGTTCTGCACCATCGAGCCGAATGTCGGCGACGTGGCCGTGCCCGACGCGCGGCTCGACCGGCTGGCCGATATCGCCAAGTCGAAGCAGGTGATTCCGACGCGCATGACCTTCGTCGACATCGCGGGCCTCGTGAAGGGCGCGTCCAAGGGCGAAGGCCTGGGCAACCAGTTCCTCGCCAATATCCGCGAGACGGATGCCATCGCCCATGTGCTCCGCTGCTTCGAAGACGGCGACGTCACCCATGTCGAGGACCGCGTGAACCCGGTCGAGGATGCCGAGATCATCGAGACCGAGCTGATGATCGCGGACATGGAATCGATCGAGAAGCGGATCGCCGGCCTCAGCCGCAAGATCCGCGGCGGCGACAAGGAAGCGGTGGCGCAGGAGCGGTTGCTGAAGGCGGCGCTGGCGGCGCTCGAGGCGGGGCGTCCCGCCCGCACCGTCGAGGTCGCCGAGGAGGATCGCCGCGCCTGGACGATGCTCCAGCTCCTGACGTCGAAGCCGATCCTCTATGTCTGTAATGTCGACGAGGGCTCTGCTGCCGAAGGCAATGCCCATTCCGCCGCCGTGGCCGAGATGGCTGCAGCGCAAGGCGCCGCGCATGTCGTGATCTCGGCCCAGATCGAGGAGGAGATCGCGCAGCTCTCTGACGAGGAGGCCGCCGAGTTCCTGTCCGAGATGGGGCTCGAGGAGGCCGGGCTCGACCGCCTGATCCGCGCCGGCTACGCGCTTCTGGCGCTCGAGACCTACTTCACCGTCGGCCCCAAGGAAGCACGCGCCTGGACCATCCGGCACGGCACCAGCGCGCCCAAGGCGGCGGGCGTAATCCACGGCGATTTCGAGAAGGGCTTCATCCGGGCCGAAACCATCGCCTACGACGATTTCGTCGCCCTGGGTGGCGAGCAGCCTGCCAAGGAGGCCGGCAAGATGCGGGCCGAAGGCAAGGGCTACACGGTCAAGGACGGCGACGTGCTGCATTTCCTCTTCAACACCTGAGGGATCGCGGGCGGGGACAACCCCCGCTGCGGCACGACTGCGTCAGGTCACGGGGAAATAACCCCCTCGCGGAGTTGTGAACTTGCGAATTGGAGCCACCTGTGGCCCCAAAGGGGTTTGGAATGTGGGCCGGGGGGCCCGCTCGACCGCCGCTATGCCTGACTGCCGAGGAGTACGTATCATGGATCGCCGTCAATTGATCGCCGGGAGTGCCGCGCTGGCGCTCTTCGGCTCCCACGAGGCCGCCGCGCAGGCGCTCGCCCCCGACATGATGCCGGTCCAGGTCCGCATTCGCGACGGCATCGCCGCCAACGAGATCCACGTGATCCCCGACAGCTTCATGCTCTATTGGACGCAGCCGGGCGGGCGCGCGATCCGCTACATGGTCGGCGTCGGACGTCCCGGCCTCTACGAATCGGGGGAATTCTACGTCGGCGCCAAGAAGGAATGGCCGTCCTGGACGCCCACGCCCGAGATGATCGCCCGCGACCCAGGGTCCTACAAGCAGTACGAGGACGGCATGCCCGGCGGCCCGAACAACCCGCTGGGCGCGCGCGCGCTCTATCTCTTCGAGCCGGGCCGGGGCGACACGTTCCTGCGCATCCACGGCACCAATGCTCCGCGCACGATCGGCACCGCGGTGTCGAACGGCTGCGCACGTCTGGTGAACGACCAGGCGGTCGACCTCTACAATCGCGTACCGATGCGCTCGCGCGTCGTGCTGCACCCGAAGGTCACCTGACACCGGCCCCCTCGTCCGGCCCCATCGGCCGGGCGAACGCTTCCGCCAGCGCATCGGACACCGCGCGGATGGCCGGGCGACGACGCAGATCCTCGTGCATCACCAGCCAGACCGGCAGTGCGCCGGTCAGGTCCGGCACGACGGGGACAAGGCCGAACCGCTCCGCCAGCGGGCGCTGAACGACCCCGATCCCGACACCCGCCCGCACCGCGCCGAGTTGCGCGACATCGCTGTCGCTCCGCCAGCCGCGATGCCGCGGCGACGCCAGACCCGCCTCCGCCAACCAACCGCCAAGCCGATCCGTTCGGTCGCCCCCGACCACCACGTGGCTCTTCGCAATGTCCGACCAGTCGCGTGGCATGCCGCGGCGGTCGAGATAGGCCTGCGCGGCGTAGAGCCCGAGGGGGATCGCCGGTATCTTTCGCGCCACGAGCGCCGCCGTCGTCGGTGCGACATGACGCACTGCCAGGTCCGCCTCCAGTCGAGGCAGGTCGCCCACCCTGTCCGTCGCCGCGACCTCGACCCTAAGACCGGGATGACGTGCGACGAGTGGTGCCAGCAGATAGGGCAGTCGCTCGGTCGCTACGATCTCGCTTGCGGTGATGCGAACGCGCCCTTCGATCCCCTGGCCCGCCGACGCGCGGCGCAGGAACGCGTGATGCGCCGCCTCCATCGCCTCGGCCTCCGATCGAAGCGCAAGCGCCTCTGGCGTCGGCGCAAGCCCCGTATACCCCCGGAGAAAGAGCGTCTGCCCCGTCGCGGCTTCGAGCGCCGCGATGCGTCCCCGGAGCGTGGGCTGCGTCAACCCGAGCGCGCGCGCAGCCGCCGACAGGCTGCCGTGCCGCAGCACGGCGAGAAAGGCGGCGATCAGGTTCCAATCTAGGTTCATCGCTTTCTTATGCGCCGATGGTCGTAGATCGACAATTTCCATCCAGCGAGACCCGATGGATGATGTCGCGAAGCGAAAGGCGGCACCGATGACGCGACCGATCCAGCTCCTCCTCCGGCTCGAAGGCCTCGCCCTCCTGACCGCAGCACTCTGGGGATACGCTGCATTGGGCGGCGACTGGATCGTCTTCGCAGTCGCCCTCCTCCTCCCCGACCTCGCGATGATCGCCTATCTGAGAGGTCCGAAGATCGGCGCGGCGGCCTACAATGCGGCGCATACGACCCTGCTTCCGGCCCTCCTCCTCGCCCTCGGCCTCTTGATCGATTCCGACCTTGCGACAAGCGCAGCCCTGATCTGGATCGCCCATATCGGCATGGACCGTGCCCTCGGTTACGGCCTCAAGCGGCCGACCGGCTTCCGTTCCACCCACCTCACCATCGCGCCATGACCTTTCTCCCTTGTCCCCCCGATACGCCCGCTGCTAGAGCGGTCGGCGGAGACGTGGCCGAGTGGTCGAAGGCGCTCCCCTGCTAAGGGAGTAGGCGGGAAACCGTCTCGAGGGTTCGAATCCCTTCGTCTCCGCCACTTGACCGGTAACCCACTGGTTAACCTACAGTTTTCCAAGAGCGAAACTGGCAAATCCGGCTCCTGCTACAGAATACTGCTACAGTGGGAGCGCCAAGGATGGGCATCACTTCGCATCTGGTGCTTCGCGGCACGACATATTATTTTCGCATGGCCGTGCCCCGCTACCTCGTCAAAAAGGTTGGTCGGGCCGAGGTCTCGACCTCTCTCAGAACTGTTCATCGCAAGGAGGCGACGCTAAGGTGTCGCTATCTAAGCAATTCGTTGGACGTTTATTTTCAGGGGCTTGGAATGCAAGATGGCCCGAGCATTGAGGACATCGACGCCGAGATAAAGGCGTACTTCCAACGGGCATTGAACTGGTCGTTGGAGTTCACCGAGGTCTTAATGGACGACACTACGCTGGACGCTGACGACGAAGCGGCGGAGCTCCCTAACCGGATCACGGGGTATCAAATCCAGCTGAAGTCTGGGAAATTCGATAGCGTCGTCCACAGCGACGCCCTCAACCTACTATCTCCCCTTCTCCCGCTTGGTGGTAAGGCCGATCTAGGCGCGATCAGGCACGCCTGTCGCGGCATAGCGCAGGCGAAGATTGAACAGTATCGCCGTCTAATTGGCGACTTGACGGGCGACTATTCAGATTTGGGGCAAGGCGATCCACGTTTCGCGGGGATTGTTGCAACAGGATACCCGCCCATGGGTGATGAAAATCAAATGGGGAGCGACACATTGCAATCAATTGCAATGCGGTTCCGCGATCACAAGGCAGAGGTTGGCGACGCACCGAAGACCATCGCTGACTTCGATGTAACTATGCGGCTTGCGTACGAAGTAATCCCCGCCGAACGGCCTATCCGTGCGATCAACGATGCAGATGTGCGTGGGATCAGAGATTTGCTCAAGCGGGTTCCTCCGAATGCTTTGAAAGCGAAGGCTTCGGCGGGCAAGTCTTTTTCTCAACTTGCCGCTGAGAACGAGAATGGCCCGTATCTGGCCTACGCTACGCAGGAGAAGCGTCTTCGGTTCTTCCACGCGATGCTGAACTGGGCCGTCGAGGAAGGTTATCTGGGCAAAGTTCCGGGCAGAAAAGTTGCGGTCGCGAGCAAAAAGCAGAAATCCAAAAAAGTGGGTGGCCCGTACTCCCACGAAGACTTGAAGGTTATCTTCACTACGCCAGTCTACACTGGGCGGGTGAGCGAGGCGCGGGCTGGCACTGCTGGGGAACATGTCTTCAAGGACGGCAAGTTCTGGGTGCCGCTGATCGGTCTTTTCTCAGGAATGCGTCTGGGAGAGATCGTGCAACTGCACAGGTCTGACTTACAGTGCGTCGATGGCGTCTGGGTGTTCGACATCAACCGCGCTGAGGATGACGACAAGAAGGTGAAGACCGAAACCAGCCTGCGTCAGGTGCCAGTCCACCAGACACTGATTGACCTTGGCCTGTTGGAACGAGGAGATGACAATAGCCTCGGGAAGCGGCTGTTCCCTGATCTGCGCCCCGCTCAGAATGGGTTCTATTCGCACAACTTCTCGAAATGGTGGAGCCGATACGGGCAAACCTTCGGCTTTCGCGGGGAGAAGAAAGTCTTTCACTCTTTTCGCCACCTTTTTACTGACGCGCTACGCGATCTGGAAGCACCTGACTATGTGCTGAAGGCCATACTCGGGCACTCGGACAAGAGCATCACAGCAAACTATGGTCACGGAGCGAAGCTGGCTTTGCGCAAATCCTACGTTGACAGGGTCCACTTCGATGTAGTCGCATTGAAGAAACTCATTCAACGAGAGCGTATTGGCGGGGAGTAGACGGGAAACGTGGCGATCAAATTGTCCAAGAAAAAGGTGGCTGCGTATAACAAGTCCCAAACCACCCCAAAAACGCCCAGTAAGGTAGTCCCCTTCATAGATAGAATGAGGGTTTCAATAAACTTCGAGCCTGGGGGAAAGGCTGAGGAGATCCACGGCAATATATGGACACAGGTGGCTGACAAGGAGGTGTTCACTCAGATCGCGTCTAAGGGTAGCTACAGCGCCGCATGGCGGATCAAGATCGCCTCTGCGCTCAAGCTCAAGCACTATCCGTTGATGCAGTACCGCCACGATGACAAGTGTGCGGTGCGGCTGGCAATCGACTGCGCACCTAATGATCTGGGGCCAGAAGGCCTCGACCTGATGCACATCTCCCTCAAATCCATTGTTGATGGTGGCTGGGTCGCATTCGTGGGACTGGGCAAGGTGAACATGATCGAAGTTACTGTGGACCTGCACGGCGTCCCGATGGGTGATTTCCACGTACTGCCGCAACAGACGACAACCGTGAAATCTTGGTCAAACGCCGGGAAACTTGAGACGCTCTATCTGGGGAAGACGCAGGGGAACTTCACAAGGATTTATGACCGTGGGAAGAAACGCACGAGCAAAAAGCAGGCATGGACGCATGGACATGTGACTCGTGTTGAGCGTGTCCTTAAAGGTCAGGCGATACCCGTCGCATCGCTCGGCAGTCTCGACAACGTGTTCGCGGGGATTAAGATGGTGGACCTACCCCCATCAGCCCCACCAGAGGGAAAAGGGTACATCTGGACGCTGTTCTGTGACGCAGTCGCTCAGCGAGGACTACCAGCTGCCTTGAAGGTTCTGCCTGCCGACACGTATCGAAAAAACTACAGGAAATGGCTGGCGCAGCACCCGAAACTGTGGTGGCAGCCAGAGGAAATCTGGGCTGAGTGGGGGCCGATGATCGAAAAGACACGGCTCGCCAGCGAGGACTGGTTCTGACTGTCCCTGAGACATTTCGAGAGACAAACCTTATTTGGTGCAATTGATTGCACTGAAACGAGTAATCCGTGGTTCCAAAGTGGTAGTCTGGGAGGGTTTTGCGGGGAGACAGTTACTCAAATAAGGCTCGCCATGGCGGAACAAACGCCATTTCTCCTTTCATGGGTAAGTCACTGAGATACGGTTATAGAGGGTCAGATGTCCCTGATCCCCCTTGCTTCAAGGAGGGATCATATGGACACTAGAACCAAGTTAGACCCATTTCGTAACGCGCTTCTGGCGGCGGTATCTGCCGGACGGGAATTTCCCCCACCTCAGCCTCTCGACATATCGCCCTGGCTGGCGATGAGCTTGCTCCAGAAGTCTGTCCGCCGAGGTCGTTGCGACCTTGCGCTTAAAGCCGCCGCCACATTGTACCGAGATGCCCCGGATCGACTGTGGCGACGGCTCGGGGGCATCGCCTTCGAGGACGTTGGTCTTGCCAACCTACAGGCTGTTGGACTGACCACTGCCGCACTAACGGGCAAACGGTTCCGTCGCGATCTGGGCGGGGATTGGAACGTCGCGTCGGTTGTGGTTCAGCGGCTAACACAAAGTAGGAAGAGCCGCGCCTGCGATGATTTGTTCATGGCTTTGGAGGCGATGCCCAGTCTTGCCGCCGACCGCCACACCCTCAGCGCCGAAACCAACCCCCGGCTTCGCCTGACTGCACTAACGACACCTAGCTTGCACACTCGCGCCCTGTCCATTTTGTTTCTGCTCGGCACCGACCGACCCGGATGGAGGTTGCCAGTCCGCAGGGGCGAAGTCGCGTTGGCCTTCGACCTGCTCGACGAACTCGGCACGGCCCCAACGACATTGGCAATTTGCCGCGAAGGGTATCGCAAGACGCAGGAGGCAATGCCGCCGCTGCTTGCGCTTCTGGCCTTGGAGAACGGACTGCGGGACGAAACCACCAATGACCGAATGCCGGAAGAAGCGATGATCGGGCCGGTACCGGGTTGGGCATTGGACATGTTCACCCGCGAAGGCAAAATGGCATTGACCCGGTTGCTGGTGACAGATGCAGGCATCGCAGAATTTGCCCGTTCCATGGTTCCGAAGCAGAAGCAGGTCGGATTCTTGGGGCAGGCTCTGTTCCGGGTGGAAGGCGGCCTTCTTGCTCGCCGCCTGGGGGGTGATCTCAGTGACCGCCTGCAATCCCAACTGCTGTACGAGACGCTGGGTGTGGAACCGCAGGCCGCAGTACAGGCACTGGACCTGATCCAGCAGGATTTGCCGTTACTCAATCGTATTCGGCAGACTGTGATCGGAGGGCAGCGCGATGGATAACACCTTCGGCCCCTCCGATAATATCTACATATCGGAGCCTCAGATCCCAATCAGAGCAAAGGCCAACCCCTTTGCAATCAACTGCAGTCATCCGGCGGATGCACGGTTACAAGAGCTGATCTCGGCCAGTCTGTCGGAAAACACCAAGCGAGCGTACATGGGCGATCTGACCCACTTCCGAGATGCAGGCGGTGAGCTTCCCGCCTCCCCAGAAGGTGTTGCCCTCTACCTATCGGCCTTTGCTGGCGAACTAGCGGTATCGACGCTTACCCGTCGCGTCGCAACACTGGGAAAAGTCCATAAGGCCAACGATTGGCCGAACCCGTGTCAAACCGAACTGGTGAAGTCCGTCATGCGTGGTATCCAGCGAACGCATGGCAGAAATCAGCATCAGGCCAAGCCCCTATGCCGCGAAGACCTGTTTATGGTTCTCGACGCGATGGGATTGACACGCAGGGACATCAGGGACAGAGCCTTGCTTCTGACCGGGTTCGCAGGAGGGTTTCGCCGCTCCGAGCTGGTGGGCCTGAACTGGGCCGATCTCTCCGAAGTCCGCGAGGGAATGGTGATAGCGCTGCGCCGTTCCAAGACCGATCAGACCGGGGTTGGGCGCAAGGTCGGTGTGCCCCTCGGACGGACGCGTCATTGCCCGGTTCGTGCGTTGCTGGCTTGGCGTGATGTCTCTGGCGACATTGGGCAAGCGGTCTTTAGGCCGGTTGATTGGCAAGATCGCACTCAGGTTACCCGCCTATCAGGTGAGGCTGTCCCGATCATTCTGCGTAAGCGTATGGCAGCAGCGGGTTTGGACCCCACCGGGTTCTCCGGCCACTCGCTTCGTGCGGGATTTGCCACCAGTGCAGCAAAAGCCGGTGTCGCTTCCTACAAGATCAAGCAGCAGACCGGGCACAAGTCCGACGCGATGCTGGGGCGCTATATCCGAGACGGCGAACTGTTTGAGGGCAACGCGGCGGGGGTGCTTCTGTGAGCGACTGGAACAGGCCCCCAGAGGCTCTTCCCGGCCAATGCCTCCACCCCTTGCACTGCGACAATCTCAAAAGTGCCGTCAGAGACGCCCTGCGCGGCGGACTGGATGCGTTGCAGTAGGAGGCCGCGCGGGGTGGACGTTGGCCTTTCTTCGAGACCAAGAAGCTGATTGGGCGTGACACCCAGTGTCTTAGCGATCAGAACGAGTGTGGCGAGGTCAGTCTCTCGATCCCCTCTGACATGATGCGCATAGCACCTCTCGATGAGACCGCTACGCCGCGCCACCTCGCCGTTGGAGATACTTAGTTCCTCCGCTCGATTTCTCGGACTCCTACAAATCGCATCCACAAGACCGTTTCTTGCTGGAAAAATGGAACACGTCATGAAACTATTGGGGAACTGTGCAAGAACAATATGTTTCTGGAAACCCCATCAGAATGTGACTTGGTGAGTTGAGATGAGAATATTTTGTGCTGCAGCGCTAATAGGGCTCACGGCCGCTGAGGCAGCTGCTCAGAGCAGAGAGGGCCTATGCGACCTAGTAGCTATCGAGATAGCAGACGAAGCGGAAGTACATCGTCTTCTGGCGCCGGGTGAGAATCATTTTGTACGTTGTTACGAAGGCTATACGCCACTTCACGTGGCGGTGTCTGCCAACAATCTACTCGCTATTCAAATATTAGCTGATGCGGGAAGCGATTTGGACGCACGGAATGACTTTGGTTCTACTCCACTCCATGTGGCGATATTGGCAAGTAGTGCCGGTGCGGTTGAGTTGCTATTGGACCTCGGCGCAGACATTCACTCGTTCGGACCCGACGCAATGTCCCCCTTGGCATTTGCTCGTAAGTGGGGTGAGGCAGAGATTGTCAGCATCCTCGTTGCCCGAGGGGCACGAATGTGACACGGGTCCTATTTGCCAACTTGGCACTCCGTTCTTACGAGGCTATGGCAGACCGTGCAAAATCAATCTGGCGGCCACTGCATGAATCCTTGCCCGCATAGCCGTTCATCGGGCAGCTTGAACCGAGCGGGTAGCGCAGGACACCTATGAATTCCGGCACAAAACCGAAACAGAGTCAATAATACGGTCGCAATATGTTCGAAAATTGGCCGGTAATTTTGACGGAGAAAATCCCTGAGCCCTTATGAATTGCAATTAACTGCAATCTCTACCGTGAACATCGCCGCTGGTGGACATCGCCGCTGAAAGAATGTCTCTTAAAGTGCAAAACTACCAACCTCCGGGGAAGATTTTCTTTGAACGTTCAGCAGCATAAGAAGCTCACAGATGACATCTGGGAGATCGCCAAGCGCCTGCGCGGCCCTTACCGCCCCCCGCAATACCGCCTCGTCATGTTGCCCATGGTGGTTCTACGCCGCCTTGACTGCGTTCTTGAAGACAGCATCGACGGGGTTTATGCCGAATACACCCGCCTCAAAGCAGCAGGGACGCCTGAAAAGGCGATGGAACGGATGCTGGCCCGTGTCGCCGACCCAATCCGGAGGCAGCCCCTCTACAACACCAGTAAATACACCTTCGCCCGCCTGACCGCCGACGCTGAGAACATAGCGCCGAACCTTGTAGCCTTTATCAACGGGTTCTCTCCCACGGCTCGCGCGATCTTCGAGAAGTTTAATTTCGCCGAACAAATCCAGAAGCTCGACGACAGCAACCGTCTGTTCCACATCGTCCAGCAGATGGCCACCGTTCCCCTGCACCCCGACGAGGTGGACAACCTCCAGATGGGCTACCTGTTTGAACATCTGGTGATGAAGTTCAACGAACAGGCCAACGAGGAAGCCGGGGACCACTTCACGCCCCGCGAGGTCATCGAGCTGATGGCAAACCTCGTCTACACGGGTGAGCAGGACGTTTACAAACCCGGCATCTACCGCACGATCTATGACCCGACATGCGGCACGGGCGGGATGCTGTCTGTCTCGGAACTGCACATCCGCTCAGGCAATGATGCGGCGAACCTCGCGCTCTACGGTCAGGAATACAATGACGAGAGCTGGGCCATCTGCTGCTCAGACATGCTCATCAAGGACGAAGAGACCGACAACATCATCCTCGGCGACACGCTGGGCGACGGCAAGACGGGCGACGGCTTCGAGGGTCACCAGTTCCACTACATGATGGCGAACCCACCGTTTGGGGTCGACTGGAAGGATCAGAAAAAGGTCGTCGAGAAGGAACACAAGACGCTGGGCTTCAACGGTCGCTTTGGCGCGGGCACGCCCGACATTGACGATGGATCGCTGCTGTTCCTCCAGCACATGATTTCCAAGATGCACCCCAGCCCGGACGATCCCGAGAACCCCGGCGACGGGTCCAAGATTGCGGTGGTGTTCAACGGCTCGCCGCTTTTTTCGGGCAGCGCGGGCGGCGGTCCGTCCAGTATCCGCCGCTGGATCATCGAAAACGACTGGCTGGACGCGATCATCGGCCTGCCGGATCAGCTCTTCTACAACACTGGCATCTATACCTATGTATGGATGGTCACGAACCGCAAACCGCCCGAGCGGCGCGGCAAGGTCCAACTGATCGACGGCACCTTGTTTGCCGAGCGGATGGACAAGAGCCTGAACAACAAGCGCCACCGCATAACCGACGCCCAGATTGCCGACCTGACCCGCATCTATGGCAACTACCGCGACGGCGAACAGGCCGAGGTGGTGGTGAACAAGAAGACGGGAGAGAAGGAAACCCGCACCGTCTCCCGCATCTTCAAGAACCATGAGTTCGGCTTCCTGCGCATCGTCGTGGAGCGCCCCCTGCGCATGAACTTCCAGACGACCCCCGAACGGATCGCGCGGCTGGATGACCTCGATCCCGACAAGCACCCGGTCTCGGAAATGCGGGCGGTGGTTGAGGCGATGGACGCAGACCGCCTTTACATGGACCTTGCCGAGTTTGACGCCGATGTGGTCGCCACTGCCGCCGATCTGGACATCAAGCTGGGCAAGGGTGTGCGCAAGACCCTGTGGTTGACCATCGGTGACAAGGACCAGAAGGCCGAGGAATGCATCTGGGTGGGCAACCGCCCCGAACCCGATGCCGAGTTGCGCGACACTGAAAACGTGCCGCTACCCGAAGGCACCCAGCTCCCGCTGCCGATGCAATTCGGCCCGGACCCGCAGAACAAGCTGAATGGTGAGGTGGTCGAGCTGATGACCCCGTCCATTGATGCCTACATGGAGGCCGAAGTTCTGCCCCATGTGCCCGATGCCTGGGTAGACTACAAAAAGACCAAGGTCGGCTATGAAATCCCGTTCAACCGGCATTTCTACGTCTACAAGCCCCCGCGTGAGCTGGACGAAATCGAAGACGAGATTGAGACGCTGGAAGGCGAGATCGCCAAGCTGCTGGAAGGTCTGGTCTGATGTCAGCGATCCCTCCGAAGGTGCAAGGCTTTGATCTGCCCGACACATGGCGTCGGAAGCGGATCAAGTATGTTGCGACCTACAACGATGAAGCCCTGTCGGACGACACCGACGATTTCAAAGAGATCGAATACATCGAAATTTCCGGTGTCTCTCTGGTTGGCGGTGTCGAAAACGTCTCGTCGCTCCAGTTCCACAAAGCGCCTTCCCGAGCGCGGCGGGTGGTCCGTGGTGGGGATACCCTTGTTTCCACAGTTCGAACCTACCTCAAAGCCATCGCAACAGTGCGCGAAGCGCCGGACAACCTGATTGCGTCAACCGGGTTTTGTGTGATCCGACCGGGCGAAGAGATCGACGCCGCATTCCTTGGTTGGGTGATGAAGTCGGAACCCATCGTCGGGGAGATCGTGGCCCGGTCTGTTGGCGTGAGCTACCCAGCGACCAATGCCAGTGAGGTGGTGAAGCTGGAAGCGCCACTCCCCGACCTAGACACGCAGCGGCGGATTGTGGGGTATCTGGATGACAAGACGGCGCGGATTGATGCGCTGATCGAAAAGAAACGGGCGCTGCTGGACCGTCTGGCCGAGAAACGCCAAGCCCTCATCACCCGCGCCGTCACCCGTGGCCTCAACCCCGACGCCCCCCTGAAAGACAGCGGCATTGACTGGCTCGACAAGGTTCCGGCGCATTGGGAGGTGAAGAAGCTCAAGTACCTCACGCCCAAGGTTAGTGTCGGCATCGTTGTGACACCCGCGAGCTGGTACGCCGAAGAAGGTGTGTTGGCGCTGCGCGGTCTCAATATCCGCCCGATGGGTTTCAACCTTCAAGAAACCCGGCTGATAAGTGACGATGGGCACGAGTTCCACGCTAAGTCAGAGTTGCGGGAAGGCGACTTGGTTTCGGTGCGGACCGGCGATCCGGGCACAACAGCAGTTGTCACAGAAGACCTTGCAGGCTCGAATTGCGTTGATCTGGTGATAATCCGCCGCCCAGCCCAGATGGTGCCACGATACCTCGGCTGGTTTCTCAACAGCAACGTCGCCAAAGTCCAATATCAATTGGGGTCCGAGGGCGCTTTGCAGGCTCACTTCAATGTTGAGACCTCAAAAGAAACCCTCATCGCGGTGCCTCCAACCGCAGAGCAGTCCGATATTGTCGCGCATCTTGAAGCTGCGCTGGCTGACCATGATATGATCGTTGAGAAGATAGCAACCAGCGTAGAAAAACTGGCCGAATACCGCGCTGCCCTCGTCACCGCCGCTGTGACAGGCAAGATCAAGGCGCTGCTCACCGAGGCCGCCCCCAAGCCCGCCAAGAAGGAAGCCCCCGCCGCCTTCAAACGCTCGGTGCTGGCCGCCTACATCGCCGACACGCTTTGCGACCACCCCACCTTTGGCCGAGTGAAGTTCCAGAAGCTCTTGCACCTGTGCGAAGCGCATCTGGAAATTCAGGAGGTCGCGGGCAACTACCACCGCGATGCCGCTGGCCCGTTCGACACACAGATGATGCGCTCGGTCCATTCCCAGATCGAAAAACAGGGCTGGATCGCGCCGGTGAAGGGCGACAAAGGCTGGACCTATGCCCGAGGCGAAAAGGTGGACGGCTACCGCGACCACTTCAATCGCTACTTTGGCGACCGCAAAGAGGCGCTGGAAGACCTGCTCGCCCTGATCGCGCCGATGAAGACCCAACAGGCCGAAATCGTCTCGACCGCCTTCGCGTCGTGGAACGATCTGCTGCTTGAGGGCAAGACGCCCAGCGATGATGAGATCGTGGACCTCATCCTGAACGACTGGACCGAGAGCAAGAAGGCAATCAGCGCCGACCGCTGGCATAGCGCCCTCGCGTGGATGCGGGAAAAGGGCCTCACCCCACGCGGGCTGGGAGAGCATACGAAGAGAAAGAGTTAAGGCGCGTGGCGCTTGAGTATTGATGGAGGGATTAGATGGCTGACGTATTTCACGATGGGATTGAAGCTCTGATGGCACGGGTTGCCGCCAGTGGCATTATTGGGGAGTGGACCGAGGAGGCAGGTAGCACAAAGCATGTTTTCCGGTCGCGTGAACGCGGGGTTTTGAACTACTGGCCCAACAAAGGGACCGTGCAGTATCAGGGCAAACCCGAGGCGCAGGCTCCCTTGAAGGCCGTGCTTGCGGGTGATGCACCTGCTATCCCGGCGGCTGCTGCGAACCCAGTTGATGCAAAGACCAAGATTTTCGTAGTTCATGGCCACGACACCCAAGCGTTAGAACAGCTTGAACTGATCCTGCGTCGGCTGGGTCTCGACCCCTACATCCTACAGAACAATGATGGTGGGTCCAACACCATCATAGAAGCACTGGAACAGCAGATTTATCAAGAAGCGGCCTTTGGTATCGTCCTGATGACGCCAGACGACTATGGGTATCCGAAGGCAAAGGGCGATGATGCCACCCAACCCCGTGCCCGTCAGAACGTGATCCTAGAGCTGGGGATGGTTCTGGCATCTCTTGGCCGCAATCAAATGGTGATCCTCAAGAAGGGCGCTCTTGAAACCCCCAGCGATGTTGATGGGGTTCTTCGCCTTGAGTTTAACGATCACGTCAAAGAAGTGGCCGTCAAGCTCGCACGTCGAATTAAGGCGGCGGGCATCGACATTGATGATGCCCTAATCGCTGGTTGCGGCGCGTGACATAATGGCAGGGCATACAGAGACCGATTTTGAGAAGGCAATTGAACATGGGCTGACCTCGCAGGGGGGATATGCTCGCCGGTCGCCTGCCGACTTCGATGAGGACTTGTGCCTGTTCCCTGCCGATGTGGTGGGGTTCCTAAAGGACACGCAGCCGCAGAAATGGGAGCAGCTCGAAGCCCTGTTAAAGGGGCAGACCGAGGATCAGGTGCTGTCCGATCTCGCCAAGGAGCTGACGACGAAGGGCACGCTGCACGTCTTGCGCCATGGGTTCCGCTGCTATGGCAAGACGCTTAGGCTGGCATACTTCCAGCCGAACACGGGGATGAACCCCGAGACGACCGCGCTCTATGCCAAGAACCGGCTGACGATCACGCGGCAGGTCGCCTTCACCTCGGTCAAGAAGGCCCCCGGCGGCAAGGCCAAGCGGTGCATCCTCGACGTGACGCTGGCTGTGAACGGCCTGCCGGTCGCCACTGCCGAGTTGAAGAACCCCATGACCGGCCAGCGGGCCGTGGACGCCAAGAAACAGTATGAGCGTGACCGCGACGAACGCGATCTGATGTTCAAGTTCAAGGAACGCGCCCTTGTGCATTTTGCCGTGGACCCGGACGAGGTGTGGATGACCACGCGCCTCAAGGGGGGCGAGACGTTCTTTCTGCCATTCAACAAGGGGCACAACCGGGGTGCTGGTAATCCGCCTGTAGAGGGTAACTGGAAGACCGCCTACCTGTGGGATGAGGTCTTGGCGCGGGATAGCCTTTTGGACATCCTGCAACGCTTCATGCACTTGGAGGTGAAGGAAAAGAAGGTCGCCACCGACCGGGGTCCAAAGACCGTCCGCAGGGAAACGATGATTTTCCCCAGGTATCACCAGCTTGATGCAGTGCGGAAGCTTGTGTCCCATGCCAAAGAGCATGGAGCAGGCCGCAACTACCTTGTGCAGCACTCGGCGGGGTCGGGAAAATCGAACAGCATTGCTTGGCTGGCGCACCGGCTGGCGGGCCTGCATGACGCGATGGATGCGAAGATTTTCCATTCGGTGATTGTGGTGACGGATCGCCTTGTTTTGGATCAGCAGTTGCAGAACACGATCTACCAGTTCGAGCATAAGACCGGGGTTGTTGAGAAGATCGATGAGAACACACAGCAACTTGCCCGTGCGATCTCGACCGGGGTTCCGATCATCATTTCCACCATCCAGAAGTTCCCATTTATAGCTCAGGCTCTGCGCACTTTGGAGGACAAAGGCGAAGAGTTGACGCTGACCACGGCGGGCAAACGATATGCCGTGATCGTGGACGAGGCGCATTCTTCACAGACTGGCGAAACGGCATCTGCACTGCGCGGGATGCTGAACAAGGACGGGATCGAGGCGGCAATTGCTGCTCAGCTTTCAGATGTGGAAGACGAGAACCTGACGGATGAGGCAAAAAGGGCGATCCTGCGGGACACGCTGCGGCGAGGGAAGCAGCCGAACCTGAGTTTCTTCGCCTTCACGGCAACACCCAAGTTCAAGACCAAAGCCATGTTCGATGAGCCGGGGTCGGATGGTCAGTCACCATTCCACGAGTACACGATGAAGCAGGCCATCGAAGAGAGCTTCATCATGGATATCCTCAAGAACTATACGACCTACAAACGGTTCTTTGGGCTGGTGAAACAGATCGAGAACGATCCACAGGTCCCGAAGCGGGCAGCGGCGAAGGCCCTGACCCAATTTCTCACGCTGCATCCGCACAACATTGAGCAGGTTGTCACGATCATTGTCGAGCATTTCCGCTCGAACGTGATGCACGAGATTGGCGGACGGGCAAAAGCGATGGTTGTGACCGGCTCTCGCCTAGAGGCCGTGCGTTACAAACTCGCCTTTGATCGCTATCTTGAGGAGCGCGGTTACAAGGGGATCAAGTCTCTAGTGGCCTTCTCGGGCACTGTCGAAGACCCCGCCATCCTCGAAAGCGCATACACTGAAGTTGGGATGAACAATGGGCTGCCGGAAGCAGAGCTGCCCGAGACATTCGACAGCGATGAGTATCGCGTTCTCTTGGTCGCCGACAAGTATCAGACCGGGTTCGATCAGCCGCTGTTGCAAACGATGTATGTCGTAAAGCGGTTGGCGGGGGTGCAGGCGGTCCAAACACTGTCGCGGTTGAACCGCATGGCACCGGGTAAGTCGCGGACCTTTATTCTAGATTTCGCAAACGAGGAAGAGGACATCTTCAAGGCGTTCAAGCCGTACTACGAAGATACGCCCACTGGCGAGAATGTAGACCCGCAGCGCCTGAACGAGCTACAGCATCGACTGCTGGAATGGGCGATATTCACGCCTGAGGATGTAAGCGCCTTTTCTGTCGTCTGGTATGGCAAGAAGAAGGATCACACTGCATCCGACCATAGGACGATGAACGCTATTCTGGATCGCGCGGTTGACGCTTTTCAGGATCGTGAAGAGGAAGAGCGTGAAGAGTTCAGGGGGCAGATCACTGCGTTCCGCAACCTCTACGCCTTCCTGTCGCAGATCATCCCTTATCACGATAGCGAGCTTGAGCAGTTCTATACCTTCTGCCGCAACCTGATCTCCAAGCTGCCCCCTCCGGGGGATGGGTCGTCCTTCACTTTGGATGACGAAGTTGCGTTGAAGTACTTCCGTATCCAGCAGATGACGCAGGGATCAATCGACCTCGATGATGGAGAGACCGACCCGCTGAAAGGGCCGACAGATGTGGGTTCGGGTGGACGGAAAGATGAGGAGGTGGGGCTGCGAGACCTTGTGGACAGGCTGAACGAGCGGTTCGGCACTAGCTTCACCCGTGCGGATCAGCTTTTCTTCGAGCAAGTTCGCGAAACTGCCGAAAGTGACGTTCGGATTGTCGAAGCTGCCTTGGCCAATAAGTACGATAACTTCTCGTCCTATCTCGAACGGATGTTGGATGAACTGTTCATAAACCGCATGGATGGCAATGAAGAGGTTTTCTCGAAAGTCATGAGCGATCAGCCGTTTAGGGCAGCAGTTCATAAGGGGTTGGCACGGGAACTGTACGAGCGCATCAGGGCGGGGCGTCGCCATTGAGCCCTACCGCTTCACATTGCCCAGACACCTGCTACAGTTTTGTATAAACCTTGGGGCTGGACCCAGCGTACTCCCTTGGAAAACTTAGCGGCGGACAAAGTGGAAACCTCTCCCTTCGTCTCCGCCACCCCCCCTCTGCCTTACCAACTTGGGCTGCGCGAAGACTGGCGAAGCCCCTGTCATCTAGCAGTTTTCAGCCATCTCGCGATCTCTTGGCAGTATTCGTATTGCGGGCTTCGGTCTCACTTCGTGGTATAATGTGAGGTATGGGGTCGGCGGCGATTGCCGCCCGGTTGGGGCGAACGTTTCTCGCGGATCCGGACCTAGCTAATGCCTCTTGGTCGATGGGTCCGGCGCAGCGTATGACCTGTCGATCCACCGCTCGGCGCTGACGCCCGGCCTGCAGACGACATTGCATCATTTGAATGACCCGATCGGCGCTATCGGCGCCCTGTTCGTCGTACCGTTCCTCCCCCTGATCCGGGACGGCCATCTCGTGCGGCAGATCGGAGCAATCTCGCACCGTTTCACGGGACGACGAACGCCGCGCCGAGCAGATCGCTATCTCCGCGGATCGCGTGATACACGGTCTGCGCGCTATCGAATCCAACGAAGGTTCGAGGCGAGCCGCGCTGACGCGTGACCACTCGCGACGAGGTTCGACGGTCACCACTCCGTATCCGGGCCGCCGCCGCGCCAAACTGAGCAGAAGCCGCATCTGGATCGTCGATCACGAAACGGAAGGTGCTTTCGGCGAAGTACTATCCGGGCGCCGAGGGTTCGAGGCAGGCTCCCTTAGCCGTTCCGTTGCGCCTTGACGTGGTCGACGAAGGCGCGGAGCGCGGGCGGCATCAGGCGGCGTTCGGTGTAGTAGAGCGACGGCGCGCCGAAGGGCGGGGTCCAGTCGTCCAGCACCGTCTCGAGCGCCCCCGTGGCAAGGTCGGCTGCGGCGTACTCGTCGAAGAGATAGGCCAGCCCGAGCCCTGCCCGCGCCGCGACCAGCTCGATGCCGTTCACGCGCAACGCGCCGTGCGGAACGAATTCGACGGGGCGGCCGTCCTTCTCCAGCGACCATGGCAGGGCGGTGCCGCCGGCGAACACATGGGCAATGCAGTCGTGATCGGCCAGGCCTTCGGGGGTCTCGGGTCGCCCCCGGGCGTCGAGATAAGACGGGCTGCCGACCACTACCATGCGCTGCGGCGCGCCGAGCCGGACCGCGATCATGTCCCCGTCGAGCCGGTCGTCGTAGCGCACGCCGGCATCGAAGCCGCCCGCGACGATGTCGATCAGGTCGCTCTGGGCCAGGAGCTCGAAGCTCACACCCGGATGAATTGCGGCGAAGGAGGCGACCAGCGACATCAGGCGCAGCTCCAGGGCCGGGCGCGGCCCATTGATGCGGATGCGACCCGTGAGCGTGTCGCCGCCCTGGATCGGACGTGCCGCGTCGGCAAGCACGGCGGCGGCATCGGCCACGCGCGCATTCAAGCGCCGCCCCTCCTCGGTCAAGGCGACAGACCGGGTCGACCGGTTGAAGAGGCGGACGCCCATTCGCGCCTCGAGTTCTCGGATCCGCTCGGAGAGCGTCGAGGGCGCGAGGCCGAGCTCCGCCGCGGCGGCACGGAAGCTGAGCCGACGGGCGAGGACGGAGAACTGGTGGAGCGTATCGAGGCTGGGGCGCATAGGACTCATCGTTCGGATATCCGGACAGGCCATGCCGGATCGGACGGATTATCGCACGCGGCCGGGGCGCATAGCTAGGGGTCATCGCACGATCCACGTTCCAAGGAGACCAGCCATGACCACCGCTCTCATCACCGGCGCCAGCCGCGGCCTCGGCCGCGCCGCAGCGCTCCATCTCGCACAGGATGGCATCGACGTCATCGGCACTTACCGTTCGTCGGAGGCCGAGGCGGACGCCGTCGCGACCGAGATCCATGCCGCCGGCGCCCGCGCCGTCATGCTCCGCTACGATGCCGAAGCCACCGACGCGGATACCTTCGCCGCCGACCTGAAGCGCGCACTGGCCGAGCTCGGCGCCGAACGGCTCGATCATCTGGTGAACAACGCTGGCGTCGGGGCCCACGCACCCTTCGCTGAGACCGATCTCGACGTCTTGGACCGGATGTACCGCATTCATGTCCGCGCGCCCTATGCGCTGACCCGTGCCGTCCTGCCGATGATGGCGGATGGCGGGCGCATCCTCTTCGTATCCTCGGGCCTGGCCCGCTTCGCGATCCCCGGCTACGGTGCCTACGCGGCGATGAAGGGCGCGGTGGAGGTGCTGACCCGCTACGGCGCTACGGAGCTGGGCGCGCGGGGCATCCGCGTGAATGCGATCGCGCCGGGCGCCATCGCCACCGATTTCGGCGGCGGCGCGGTGCGTGACAACGAGGAGGTGCGCGGCTTCGTGTCCTCGACCATCGCGCTCGGGCGGCCGGGCGAGGCGGACGATATCGGGGGCGCCGTGGCGGCGATCCTGTCGGATCGGATGGGTTGGCTCAACGGCGAGCGGATCGAGGTGTCTGGCGGGCAGTCGATCTGAACGCCGGGAACGGGGAACGGCTCCGCGCGGGGCCTGTCGGGGCTCCGCGCGGTCCGTCCGTGAGATCATCCAGTTCGATTGGCGCGCCGAAGGCGCGTTGTCTGAATAGCCGGGGCGCACCGTCGCCGAGTTGGGGCGACAGCGACGTCAGTCTCCGGGTGACGAAGCTGTCGGCGCCCCGCCGTATCGGTCGGGTGACGAGGGTGGCGCCAAAGCGATGGTGCCATGCCAGTCGGCCGCCCGTCGCGAGAGGCTCGATCTCCATGTCGGCGAGGCGGTCGCGGATCGCCATGCCGCTGGGGCTCGCCTAGACGAAGCGCATCGGCGCCTCCGACAAGACGATGCGTTCGACATAGTCCACGGCTCCGCAGGAGAGGTTATAGCCTACCGGACGGCGTCGATGGCGGCGATGGACGCCCTGATCGCCAAGCATTGGGACGACATCGCCGGTGACCTCCGCTCCTTCGAAGCCATGTATCCTGGCTGGCTGCTCGCCTTGGGGACCGCACCGCGCCCGCGCTGATGGGGCTTCAGCGGATGGCGCTTGCGAGCCGCGACGGCGCGGTCTCGGCAGAAGACCTGCGCGGTCTGACGACCGATTGGCCTGCGCCCTTTCTGCCGAAGACAGCGTCGTAAGGCGTCAGCCCGACAATCAGCCGGTCAGCATCGTCACCGCGAGGTAGAGCGAGCCCAGCGACGCGGCCGAGAAGCCCAGGATGCGCGCGAAGGGTAGGCCCGTATAGTAGAGCAGCACGAACCACGCCCGGCCCGCGATCACGACCGTGAGCGCGGTCGAGACGCCCGGACCGGTCGCGCCGGATGCCGCGGCCGCCGCGAGAACGGGGAGGACGTAGGCCGTGCTCTCGACCTGGTTGCGCCAGGCCCGCTCAAGTCGGAGCCCGAACGGTGTGCGGGTAACCGCGGGGCGGTTGGACGAAAAGCCGTAGCCGAAGCCTTGGGTGGCATAGGCGTAGACGATCTCGACGGTCAGGGCCGTCATCGAGATCAGCGCATAGAGGATCAGGGCGGTGGTCGCGGTCATGTCATGGTTTCCGGGGCGATGGCGACGAAGGATCGGTCGGGATCGGACATAGCCTGGCGCCGCGCCCGCAACGGCGCGTAGTCCGGGTCGGCGTACCAGGCGTCGAGGGCGGCGCGGTCGGGAAAGCGCAGGATGGCCAACATGCCGCCCGCCTCGCCCTCAAGCATCTCGGCTTGGGGCGCGACGGCGAACGTCTCGACCCCGTGACGCGCGTTGATGTCCTGAAGCGGGCCGGCGTAATCGCGGAGAAATCCTTCCATGTCGGACACCGCCAGCGAAGCGACCAGAACGACGCCGCTCATTGCCCGGCCTCCGGCAGCGTGGCGAGCCAGTCGGACAGCGCCGCGCCGATGGCGTCCGGGTGGTCCTCCTGCACGAAATGCACGCCCGCGCCCAGAGGCACATGGGTCAGGTTCGACGCGTTCGCCTCGACATATTCGACCACGGGGGGCGGCATCAGGGCGCCGGGCACGACCGAGAACATCAGCTTCGGGACGTCGGTCGAATAGAGCCATTCGCCGTTCGCCGCGATCACCTCCGCCGTGTGCGCGGGCTCGCCCCCGATGGGGATCTGGCGGGGCCATTCCAGGGTCGGGCGGCGGCTTTCGGGGGTTGGGAACGGGGCGCGGTAGTTCCCCATGACTTCGTCGGAGAGGGGCGTCGCGACCGCGATCTTCCCCAGAACCTCCTCGACGAAGAAGTTGCCTTGAAGGACCATCTCCTCGCCCGCGGGCGAGCGCAGCGCGCGGAACAGCTCCGCGTTCTGCGGACCGAGCGCCTCGAGCGACGGCGCGGGCAAGGCGGGCGGAATACCGGCCTCCATGAAGGCGAGGCCGCGGATCCGGCCGGTGCCCTCCTCGTTGCGCGCGATTTCCATGCCGAGGACGGAGCCCCAGTCGTGAACCACGAGCACGACCGCGCCCAGGTCCAGCTCGCCCAGAAGCGCGTCCAGATATGTCGCGTGATCCTCGTAGGTATAGGCGATGTCCGGCTTTCCGCTGTCTCCCATGCCGATCAGGTCGGGCGCGATGACCCGGTGATCGTCGGCCACATGGGGGATGATGTTGCGCCAGAGATAGGAGGAGGTCGGGTTGCCGTGGAGCATCAGGACGGCAGGCCCCTCACCCTCGTCGACATAGGCCATAGTCGAGCCGAGGACCTCCATCGTCTTCTTCTCGAACGAAAACGCGGCCTGCGCCAGAACGGGCGCGGCGGTGAGCATCAGCGCGGCAAGCGCGGGCAGGATCGGTCGCATGGGATGTCTCCGGTCGATAATGGTGATGCCCGAAACTAGGCCTTGCGATCATGCGACTTCGAGGCGCGATTTCGCGATGCCGTGGTGCGTTGATGCGACGCATGCCCTGTGCCAACCTGCCGGCCGGAGGTTCGCCATGCCCGATCGCCCGCTGGACTGGGATGCCGTGCAAACCCTGCTCGCCGTCGCGCGCGCCCGCTCCGTCCGGGGTGCGGCATCGGCGCTGGGCGTTCATCACACGACGGTCGGTCGCCGCGTCGACGCGCTCGAGGCGCGGATCGGTGCGCGGCTTTTCGACCGCAGGCCCGATGGCTGGGCCCTGACCCCGTCGGGCGAGGAGGTCGCAGAGGCCGGCCGCGGGTTCGACGAGGCGCTCGTGGCGGCCCGCAGGCGGGTCGAGGGCCGGGATGCGGCCCTGACCGGCCATGTGACGATCACCGTGGCCGAGCCGCTCTTCGTCCTGCTGATCGCCGTGCGCCTTCCCGAGTTGGTCGCGGCCCATCCCGATTTGGAGCTGCGCTTCGACACCGGCTACGATCTGCGCGACTTGGCCCGACGCGAGGCGGATGTCGCGCTGCGCATGGACAACAACCCGCCCGAAATCCTGGTCGGAAAGCGCCTCTTCCCCTACGGCGAAGCGAGCTATGCCGCGCCGGGCTACCTCGACGGCCCGGCCCCGCGATGGCTTGGCTGGGTGGCGGGCGATGACACCTGGATCGCTGCGACCGACCTGCCGCGCCTGCCGCTCTGGGGCGTCTTCCCGTCGATCGAGGCGCAGGTCGCCGCGGCCCGCGCGGGACTGGGCGCGGCCCTTCTGCCCTGCCTGATCGGGGACGCGGCGCAGGGATTGGTGCGCGCGACCGACCGAACTCCGCGGCCGTCCCGCGACATCTGGCTGCTGACCCATCCCGACCTGCGCGCCACGGCGCGCGTCCGGACGGTCATGGCGTTTCTCGAACAAGTCCTGCGCGATGCGCGCGACCGGATCGAGGGGCGCGCCCCGTCGCATTGATGCATCGGCACGCTGCAAGATCGCGCTATGACGTTGCCGCCCGGCCCGCGGAGACGTGCCATCTCCCTGATCACCACCAGTGACGCCGTTACACGCCATGCCGAGCAAGAGGACGCCCCCGAACTCATCGGGCCGCGCGCCCGCCCCCTGCCCCGGCAAGGTCCGCGTCGCGATGCGCGCCTTCGGACCGAACCCGGCCGAATTGCACCGCATGCAGGGCGCCCGACCCGTGGCCCTGGCTCGGTCGGAGGAGAAGGGCGATGGGCTGCTGGGTCGGATCATCCTGACGGAGCCCCTGTCGGGTATGCCGCCCGGGATGCCGTTCTGTCCGCTGCTGATCCGGGACTGACGATCACTCGCGTCCACCTCGTCTTCCGTCTGCTCGTGCAGCCGGATCGCCGGTCCGAGGTGGTGACAGGCCTCGCGCGCCCTTGGGCCGAGGTCGCAGTTCCGCCGAATCCGAGAGGACAGCCCTGCTGGAGCGCGACGCTGATGACACTCTAGCGAGGGGGATCCAGTTCCGGTCGGTCGTCACGGAAGAGGAGTAGAGGCGATCGCCCCCGTCACCCGCGGACGATCGCGTAGGTCTCCGGCTTGCGGTCGAGGAAGTGCTGATGCCCGAGCGGAATGCTCGTCGGCGGTGCATCGAGCGCGCCGTGATAGATCGAGCGGCGGCCGTCGTTACCGGTCCGGCGGTAGAACAGGCTGCTGCCGCAGGTGCCGCAAAACCCCCGCTCTGCGCCCTGGCCGCCGTCATACCAGCGCACGACCTCGTCGCCCGACAGGGTTTCGACCACCGTCAGGTCGATCCCGATCGCCGGGCCGCCGTGCCAGCGGCGGCAATCGGAGCAGTGACAGACGTCGAAGGCGCGGGGTGCCGGAATGGCGAAGCGGACGGCGCCGCACAGGCAGCCACCGGTGAGACGGTCGCGTTGGAACAGGGTGGTCATCGGCGAACCTCGATCTGGCCGATGATCGTGACCGTCCGATCCACGGGGGAACCGTCCGGGCCGGCACCGGCCTCGATCCGGTCGAGCGTGGCGGTGACGGCATAGCGGGTGCCGGGCGGCGGCGTCGCCGCGTCGATCAGGACGGTCATGGGGATCGTCGCGCCCTTGAAGGAAAGCGTCCCATCGGCGCGATGGCGACCCGGCGCCTTTGCCTCCACATCATGAGAGGCGAAGACGGCTTGCCCGTGATCGCCTGAGGCTAGCCATGCCGGCGCGTGCATCACCGCGTCGAGAAGGGGATCGCCGAGCGTGGCGGAGGCCAGACCGACGGTCACGCGGATGTCCCCCTCCTCGAGGTCAACCTCGGCGCGCCAATCCGAGAACTCTCCCGCGAGTTGCCGATCCCCCATCCCCACCTCGAAGCCGAGGGTCGAGCGGTCGTGCAGGACCTCGAAGGCAGAACCCGGAAAGGTAAGGCTCGCGAGGCTGATCGCGACTGTCAGGATGCGCATCTTGGAAACCTGTCCGTATGAGGGACGGGGGCGACCGGCGCCGCCCCCGCGTGGGATCACATCTCGACGTAGGTGCCGCCGTGGACGTTCGCGAAGTTGCGGAGATCGTTGGCCAGCGCGCCCTCGACCGCCGCGGCGGCCTGTCCGCCCATGTCCTGCGCCTCGTCGTAGTAGATGCGGGCCACGACCAGGGTGCCGTCGGCGCCCTTGTCCTCCAGCGTCCAGATCACGAAGAAGTCCTTGATCGGCAGCGGGACCGTCGAGCGCTCCATGTCGAGGTCGTAGGCGAACATCCGGTTCTCCTCGACCGCGAAGACGCGCTCGTAGGCCGTGCCCGCCCCACCCACGAAGTCGCAGCGTCGGACCGACCCCATGCCCAGCGCGCCCGGCGTCTCGGATGCGGAATGATCCCATTCCAGTGTCTCGATCTGCACGGACCAATCGGCGTTGCCGGTATGGACCCAGGGCCAGACTTCCTCGGGCGTGGAGGGGAAATGCAGCACCTGCACCGATTGCAGGGGGGCGTCTATATAGGCGCCGAGATATCCGGAGCCGTAGTCGTATTCGGTGACCGCGCCCTCCATCATGAACTCGGGCGCCGAGCCGAAGGCGGCGGTGCGTTCGGCTTCGATCGTGGGCATTTGCTGGGCCATTGCGGGCGTCATCAGGCACGCCGACAGGGCGATCGCGAGGATCGGTTTCATGGGGTCTCTCCTTGGTTGGAACCCGGCCCCGGCGGGACCGGATCGGGGATCAGGCCATCGCGCGGCGGGCGGCGATGCCCTTCTTCGAGGCGTCGGCCTTGATCTTGCTGGCGGACGGGCGACCCGTCTCGGCGTAGACCTTCAGGTCGTCGATGGTCTCGGTCAGCGCCTTCCTGAACTGCATCTTCATCATCGGCCCCATGAGGAGGTTCATGGGAAAGGCGATGTCGGCGCGCAGGGTCATGCTGGCCTTGGTACCGCCGCCCTGGGGCGTCAGCGTCCAGGTGTTGCGCAGGCCCTTCATGAAGCCCGGCATCTTCGCGCCGGTGGCCGAATAGGACACGACGTGGCGGGCGGGATCGTAGGCTTCGATCGTCTCGGTGAAGGGGCCGAGCGACGTCTCGCAAACCCGCCCCGCCGCCGGGGCGCCAACGACCTTGGGCGTGCCCTCGCGGGCGCCGGAAACATAGACGCTGCTGGCCCAGTCGCCGGCCGATGTGTAGTTCGGTCCGACGATCTCCCAGACTTTGTCGAGGGGAGCATCGATGGTGCGGCTGATGGTCAGTTCCATGGCTCAGCCCACCACGGTTCCGCCCATCGCGTAGCCGCCCTCGGACGTCTCCTCGATGTGCACGTTGATGTATTGCTTGATGTCGCCCTTGCCGGACTGCCCGGCGACGGTATTCAGCCCGTCGGTCAGCGTGGTGACGATGTCGGCCTTCTCGCCTTTGGTCCAGGCGTTCTTGGGGACGGTGACGCGGATTGTCGGCATGGTGATCGCTCCTCTAGGGAAGGTGGGTCGTTGTCTTCCGTGTGTTGCGAAGATCGTGCTCCCGCCGGGCAGCCTCAATGCAAGAGATTGCAGAGGTGCCTGCATTGGTGCAGTTTTCGGGGATGCGCCCGAGCGACCGCCTGGATTGGGACGACCTGAAGCTGCTGCTGGCGCTGGCCGAGTGGGGCGTCGTCCCGCGGGCGGCGGAGCAGTTGCGCACCGATCCCACGACCGTGACCCGGCGCCTGCGGCGGTTGGAGGACCTGTTGGATCGCAAGCTGGTGGAACGCATCAAGGGCGGCGTCGTCCTGACCCGGACGGCGCAGGATCTCGTCGAGCTCGCGCGTGTCACCGAGACCGGGCTCAACAGCGCGCTCGGGGCGGAGGGTCGGGTCGACGTGGCAGGTGTGGTCAAGCTGTCCGGCACGGATTTCGCGCTGGACCTCGTGGCCGCGGACCTCGCGCGCCTGTCCGCCGCGCATCCCGGTCTGGTCTTCGACCTGCGCCCGACGAACTCGTATCTCAGCTTCGAGCGGCGCGAGACCGACGTCGCCATCCGTATCGCGGAGGCCCCGCATGAAGGGCTGGTCGGGCGGCGGCTGGGGCGACTGACCCTCGGATTCTACGCGCCCGTCGCGCTGGCGGAGCGGGCCCTCGCCCTGCCATGGCTGTCGTGGAACCTGCCGATGGGCCTGACGACGATTGACGCCGCCATCGCCGCCCGCGATCCCGAAGGCCGCATCGTCGCACGGGTCGACAGCATGATGGCGCAGGCCCGGCTTGCCGCGACGGGAATGGCTGCGGCAGTCTTGCCCGACGCCTACGTGGCCGCCCATGCCGAGTTGTCGGACCTCGTGCGGATCGGGGATGCCGGGGATGCCGGCGCCTGGGTTCTGACCCATGAGGAGCTGCGCGACGTGCCCCGCGTGAAGATCGTCATGCGGGCGCTGGTGGAGGCGTTCGCGGAGATCGAGGCACGCCGAGCGGTTTGATCCAAAGGGTGGGCCTGATCGCCGTCGCGACCCGTGACGCCGCCGTGGCTGGGATCGGTCCGGGAGCGTTCAGATATGGGAAGGGCGGCGGCGTCACGACCGCCGCCCACGGCGAGGATCAGGCCGCCGCCGCGTGGGCATCGAGACCCGCCAGGGCCGCGCGGTAGGATTGCAGCATCATCGGCCGTACCATCTCCAACGTCTCGGCGTCGGCCTCGAACGTGGCCGTCCAGGTCGCGAGAACGCCGTCATCGGTCTGCTCGGTGGTCACGGTGCCACCCAGGTTCTCGACCGGGAACGGCGGGTTGGCGATCGTATATGCGAACCGCCCGCGCTCGCGATCGTTCTCGACGATGGTCTCCTGCAACTCGTAGCCGTCCATCGCGGGGTCGGGATGCGCCATGACGCAGACCCGCGCCGATCCCGCGGTGTCGCCATGGCAGGTGTCGGACTTGAGGAACGGGATCCACTTGCTCCAGGCGGGGTCGTGGACGGCATCGCGGGCGGCGTCGAGCGGAGCCCCGAGGAGCGTGGCGAAGGTGACGGAGGACGCTGTCTTGGTCATGGCATCTTTTCCTTGTTCTGAGATTGGACGGCCCGCCCGTTCGGGCGGGCCGGACGGATCAGGCGGCGGCGCGTTCAACGTGGCGCGCGTTGCCTTCGAGGGCCTTGGCCATCTTGCCGCGCAGCATGGGCTTCATCATCGGCAGCATCAGCACCCCGATCGGGCCCATGGGCGGCTTGAAGTCCATCGTGAACACAAGTTCGGTCTTGTGCGGCCCCTTGGGCCGCACCTCGAAGAGACAGGTCGCGCCCTTCATCGGCATGGTCGTGTCGTCGATCTTCAGGCCCAGCCTGCGCCCCGGCACATATTCGGTGATCGTCTCGCGCAGGTACTGGCTGCCATCGGCCTTCAGATCGCACTGGCGCTTGGCGCCCAGACCCGTCGGGGCGCTGCCGGGCATGATCCGCGAGGCGGCGAGGTTGTCGTTCCAGTCGGCGATGTCGCCATAGTCGTCGAGACTGGCCCAGACGGCGTCGGCGGGGGCGTTGATGGTCCGTGTGGTGCTGACCTTGGTCATGTCTCAGTTCTCCAGGTTGCGGTCGAGGAAGGTGGCGAGGGCGTCGACATAGGCGGCGGGCTCCTGCGCCTGCAGGTAATGGCCGGCCTCGGGGATGCGGGTGATGTCGGCGTCGTCCACGCCAAGCCGGGCCGCGAGGTCCGGGATCACGACGTCTGGGTCGAAATAGCCGTCGCGCTCGCCGAAGATGATCCCGGTCGGCCCATCATAGGCCGCCAGCGCCGCGTTGCGCGCCGCCTCGCCGCTCATGAAGGCGGGCACGGCCTGACCGAAGAAGGCCGTGTAGGCGGCCTGCGCGCCTGCGATGTCGGCGCCGTAGACGGCGACGTCCGCCTCGGGCGCCGTGCCCTCGCCCCACCAACCCTGGTCGAGCCACATCCGTGCCATCTCGCGCGCGGCCTGCGGGTCGGAGGCAAGCTGGGCGAAGGCGTCCTTCGGCGTTGTCTGCCCGCCCATGATGCCCATGACCAGCGGCGCGGGCGTGACCCCCGCGAGGCCCGCCATCGTGTTGGTCGCGACGACCGCCGACAGGCGCTCCGGCGCATCTGCCACGATCTGCCATCCGGTAAGGCCGCCCACGTCGTGAAGCACCAGCGCGGCGTCCTCGATGCCCAGTTCGTCGAGCAGCGCGACCATGCGGTCCGCGCGCGCCTCGGTCGAATAGGCTACCGCGTCCTCGGGCCTGGCAGAGGCGCCGAAGCCCAGCATGTCAGGCGCCACGACGCGGTAGCCGCGCGCGGCCAGCAGGGGGGCGACCTCGCGGAAGAGGTAGGACGAGGTCGGGATGCCGTGCAGCAGCAGCACCGCCGGATCGGAGGGCGCGCCGACGTCGAGATAGGCGATCTCATGCCCCCCGAGGGTCGCGGCGGCGAGCGTCGCGCGGTGCTCGTCGCGGGGATCCGCGTGGCCGGCGAGCGGCAAGGCGAGGGTGATCGCCGCCGCGGACGCGGCAAGCGTGGCTCGAATGGTCATGTCAGTCTCCTGTGGCGTTCCGTGCGCGAGGGGTGTATCGCTTCGGTCGTAGTGCTATATCACTACGCATGTCGGGAATTGCCCGTCAACTCGTTTCTCGGAAGTTCTCGCCATGGCCCGCACAAAACCGCTCGAAGCCCTTTCGCCTGTCCCCGGCGCGCCGGGCCTGCTGACGGCCCGCAAGGGCGCCGCGCGGATGTGCGCCGCGGCGTTGGGCGCCGGCGGCTGGCTGGTGTACTCGCCCATCGACGCCGATCCCGACGCCATCGCGGCCTGCGCGGATGGCCGGGAGGTGCGCGCGTTCCTCGCCCCGTCGCACTTCCATCACCTCGGACTGCAGGCGTGGTCGGACGCCTTTCCGGATGCGGCAATCCACGCCCCCGCGGCGGCGATCCCGCGACTGGAGGCACGCACCGGTCTGGCGATCGCACCGCTCGCAGACCTGCCGGCCCTCGCGCCGGGCCTGTCGGTCCTTGAGGCGCCCGGCGTGAAAGCGGGCGAGGCGTGGCTGCGGGCCGAGGGCGATGGTGTCACCTGGGCCGTCTGCGACGCCTTCGCCACGCCCGCGGCCCCGGACGACCCGCCCGCTCAGACGACCAGGCCGCGCGGTGCCTTCGCCACGATGTGCGTCGGCGATCCGGCGGTCTATAAGGCCTGGGCGCTGGCCCGCATCGCAGCCGATCAGCCGACCCAATTGTTGCCGGCCCATGGCGGCGCGGTGGCCGGGCCGGACGTGGCGGCGCGGCTGGCGGAACTCGTGGAGGCGCTTTGATGGCGAGACCTAAGGGATACGACGAGGCCGAGGCGCTTGACCGCGTGAAGGCCGCCTTTTGGCGCGAAGGCTACGAAGGTCTGGGCATCCGGGCCATCGAGGAGGAGACCAAGCTGGGCCGCTTCGCGATCCGCACCGCGTTCGGTGGCAAAGAAGGTTTGATGCATGCCGCGATGGGCGCCTATCGCGCCGAGGCGGAGGAATACGTCCTGGGCCCGATGCGCGCACGCGACGACCTCGACGCGCTCACCGAGATGCTCGTCGGCATCGTGACGCCAGCCGAGGGCAGCTGTCGCCACTTCGGCTGCCTGATGGTCAATAGCAGCATCGAGGGCGCGGTTCGGGAGAGCGAGCTGCTCAAGGCGCAAGTCACAGCGCATTTCGAGACCCTGCGGGAGGAGGTCGCCGCCCTCATCCGGCGGGCTCAGGCCCAAGGGCACGCGCGTGCCGACCTCGATCCGGAGGATGCGGGTCAATTCATCCTCGGCGTCGTGATGGGCGCGAACGTGATGAATCGGTCTGTGGGCAACGTGACCGCCGCACGCGGCTTCATCGCGCAGGCGGTTTCGACGGTGGATGGATGGCGCGCCTAGAACCGGCGGGGTCTTCGGATTGAAGACTACGGCACCCGGAGAGAAAGTCTGCAACCATGGCGCCGTGAGCTAGGCCGTCCGTCATCCCTCGACCGTCTTACGGACCAGATCGAACATGCCTGGGCACGTCGAGGATCTTGTTCTCCCTCACACGGCCGGAGTTTGCCGGACGCCGGGCGGAGGGTCGCGTTACCGCGAAGCCGGCCCAGCCGCGGTCACGTCCACCTCGACCTTGAACTGCGGTCTGCCCAGGGCCGGGACGACGACCAGCGTCCATGGCGGCCGGTGCACGCCGACGACCCTCCCGTGCACCTCGACATAGTCGTCGATGTTCTCCTCGCCGACGATGTAGCTCGTCACCTTGACCACGTTCTCGATGCCTAGACCTCGTTCCGAGAGGATGGCGAGGACGTTCTGCCACGCCAGTTCGGACTGCTCGGTCATGCGTTCGGGACAGCTCCCGTCCCGCCTTTGACCCATCTGGCCCGATAGCATCATCCATGCCGCTCCCGGCTCGACGAAGAGGGCGTGATGATAGTGGCTGGTCGGGGCGCATATGCCCTCCGGGTCGATGGGTGCGTGCATGGTTCCGTGCCTTTCGATTGTTGTCGCTCAGCGAGATGGCCGCCCGGCCGTGCTCAGCCTCCATCCCCAGATCCCAGCGATCAGGATTCCGAGATTCCCGGCGAGATCGAGCAGCATCCATTCGTTCAGCACCGGTTCGACGAAGACGAACCAATAGTCGAACACGAAAAAGGGGATCGAGCCGACCAGGCCGAAGACGAGGAACGTCGTTGGCGTGAAACGGGCGATCAGGATCAGCATTCCGGTGAGCACGGCCTGCGCGCCGAAGCATCCCATCAGGAACCGTGCCTGGTCGGTCGCATCCGCGAGGTCG
Source organism: Jannaschia halovivens (assembly GCF_046452375.1). NCBI lineage: Bacteria > Pseudomonadati > Pseudomonadota > Alphaproteobacteria > Rhodobacterales > Roseobacteraceae > Jannaschia > Jannaschia halovivens. The sequence goes on from NZ_JBKFDJ010000001.1 coordinate 1,467,671, forward strand.
GGCCGGAACGTCAGCCGGATCACCATGGCGGGCGCCATCAGACACCAGCCACCGAGAAGCAGGAAGATGGCCGCGAGGGCGAATTGCAGACGATCGGCGGTCATGCGGCCTGCTCTTTCGAGATGTCGAGTGGCCGACCGCTGATCCAGCAGCGATACCAGAGTGAACGGAACACCTCCTGAGGCGGGGTCAGGCCCGCCTGTACAAAGAGGGATCCCATGCGATCCGGCGACACCACCGGCAGGGTCGGGACGGTGCGCAGCTCCAACTGGACCGCCTCGGCCCGCGCGCCGATGTGGCGGGCATGGGCCTCGCAGAGCGGCACCAGCGTCTCGAACGCGGTCGCGTCCTCGACGCAGATGTCGGCATGGAGGAGACTGCCACCGGCGGCCAACCGGTCCCGGATGGCGGCCAGGTAGGCGAGCTTCGCGCCGTCGTCGGGAAGATGGTGCATCACGAGAAACGAGGTCGCGACGTCGAAGGACGCGTCCGTCTCCAGCTCCTCCACGCGGCCTTCGACGAACTGGATTTTGTCCACGTCGCCCGCGATCCGCCGCGCCAGTGCGAGGTTGTCCGGCGACGGATCGACCGCGGTCATCGCGGCATCCGGGACGGCGGTACGGATCGTCTCGATCTCCCGCCCTCCGCCCGCGCCGACGACGAGGACGCGGGGCGCCGGCGACGGCCCACCCGCGACCAGGGCCGCGCCGAGGCGATAGATCGTTTCGAGCCCCGGCACCGCCCGTTGGAGCTCGCGATACATCGCGAGGCGACCCAACGCATCCTCGCGTGAACTCCGGTCGTCGGTCGTCATGGCGTTCCTCCGTCCGGTGCGGACCGGCCCTCGGACGTCCGAGGACCGGTCCAGCCGCGTTCAGGACCTGCCGTCGCGGCCCAGTTCGATCTGCAAGCGCACGCCGTAGCCCTCGCTCATCCCCAGAAGGACCTGTTCGATCTCGGCCGGGGCCGCCGCGTACTCGCCGGTGCCGCCCGTCACGGCGCGCGTGACGGACACGCCGGGATCGGCCAGTTCGCCGCCGTGGCTGATCAGCAGGTCGCCGCTGTCGAAGCGATAGACCTGCCGCGTGATGACCATGGCCCCGGTCTCGGTCCGCATGCCGTCGGCGATGAAATAGCCGTCGCAGGTCCATTCGCCGATGACGAGATCGGGAAAGGCCGGGTCGCCACTCGCGAGCGTGCCCTCGACATCGCCGTCCAGCGTTCCGGCCGGATAGATATAGCCCTGCGTGACGAAGGCATTGCCGTAGGCCGGCATCCCGTCCTCAAAGACGGGAGCGCCGGCATGGATGAAGCGCGAGAGATCCTCGGCGACGTCGAAGGCCGCGAGCGGGTCGGCATGGGAATCGAGCGGCACGGAGGCCACCGCGGCGGCAAGAATGAGGTCGTGGAGTTTCATCGGGTGTTCCTTTCTGGAGGGGTCAGTGCGGGCGGGCGCCCGCGAGGGTGGTGGATCGGATGGCGGCGCGGGTCTCGGATGCGCGGGTCCCGGCGATGGCGGAACGCGCCGCGATCGACGTGGCGATCCGGTCCGCCGAGATGCCGGCAGCGTCGAAAAAGCCCGTGAAGATCGGCCGGAATCCCGTGAACCAGAGCCCGGGGTTGTCCGGATCGCTCTCGCCCATCGGTCGGCGCGGCAGGCCGCGATCGTCCAGCACGCCGAGATGGTCCAGAAGCGGTTCGAGGCCCGTCCGATAGCCGGTGGCCGCGATCACGACGTCGGGCGTGCAGGTCGATCCGTCGGCCAGGATGACCCGGTCCCCATCGAACGCTTCCACACGCGGCACGACGCGGAACCGTCTCCGGCGCAAGGCGTCGACGAAGCCGTCATCGATGGCGAAGGTGATCCCGTCGCGAAGCAGGCGCGTTCCACCGCCGTCCGGGTGGCGCGACATGCCGTAGCGGCGCAGGTCCCCCAGAAAGAGCCGTTCGGTCAATCGGAACGCGGGATCGAGGATCCAGGTGGGCAACGCCGCGAAGACACGCGCCAGGCCGTGCAGCGGGTAGCCGAGGATGCGCTGCGGCACCACGGCTGGGCCGTGTCGCAAAGACACCATGACCTCCGCCGGTCGGGCGCGCGACAGGTGGTTCAGCGCATCCGTTCCCGAGTTGCCTGCACCCACGACGAGCACGCGCTTGCCGTCGAAGCGGGAGACGTCGCCCAGCGCGGATGCGTGGATCAGCTCCCCTGCGAAATCCGCCTGGCCCGGCCAATCCGGGACTGAAGGCACGCTGTCGCGCCCGGTGGCGATCACGACATTCGCGGCGTGCTGGACGCCGGTTCCGGTGACCAACCGCCACCCGTCCGTCGCGCGTGCGATCTGCCGCACCGTGGTGCCGAACTGGATCGGTGCGGCCAATCCGGCGGCGTATCGCTCGATATGCCGGATGACGGTATCGCGGCGCAGGAAGACGCCGTCATCCCTCGGTGCCGCCTGACCGGGCAGGCCGGCGAACTTCCGATGGATGTTGAGCCGAAGCGCGGGGTGTCGCGACCGCCAGGGACCGGCGACATCGTCACCCGCTTCCAATACGGTGACGGGCAGGCCGCGAGCGGCGAGCGCCCTCGCGATGGCGAGGCCCGAAAGCCCCGCCCCGATCACGATCGTCGTGTCTGGGTCGATATACGTCATTGCCGGTCCTTCAGAGTTGAGCCGCCGAACGGCATGGCGTCGGGTGCGTGTCCGGTCGTGAGCCGTTCGAGGCCGATGTCGCGGAGCAGGTGGTCGGGAAGCCGGGCAAGTTCCTGGTGTGCATGGTGCGCGCGCCGCCCCTGCCGTTCCGCTGCGAACCAGCCCCGGATGGCGCGCATCGGCGCCAGCCGATGCGGGCGAGGCGCGCCGCCGGCGTATGAGATGAATGTCATGGCATGTCTCCGTGTCGCGGCCGGCTCAGGGACGGGCGACCATGTAGGCGTTCAGGGGATCGTGGGGCAGGCGGTGCAGCGCGACGGATGCGAAGCCGGTCTCGACCAGGTATTCCTGCGCGGTCTCGACGCCCCACATCGCGCCCAGCCCCGGTCCGCCCTGCCCGATGGAGATCGGCGTGCAATGCATGCTCGAAATCATGTAGAGGAGCGGCGCGAAGGGGTTGGCGATGTTCTTCTCGAGATCGCGCGACCCGCCGATATCCTGCATCAGGAACACGCCGTCGGGGCGCAGCGATGGTTTCACGATCCGCAGGAAGCCCTTGGGATCGGCTTGGTCGTGGACCGCGTCGAAGGCGCAGATCAGATCGAACGGGCCAAGCGGCTCGCCCGAGGACAGGTCGCGCGCCTCCAGACGCAGGTTGCCGAGCCCGTCCGCGCGGGCCTCCTCAAGGGTCGACGCGAACGCGTCCTCGCAAAGGTCGTAGCCGTGGAACCGGCTGTTGGGATAGGCGCGGGCCAGTGCCATCATCGCCCGCCCCGCCCCGCAGCCAAAATCGGCCACGTCGATGCCGACCTCCAGCCGATCGATCAGGCCGGGCATGATGGGCAGGATCGCTCGGGTCAGGTTGGCCACGACCAGCTGTGCGCTGTCTTCGGCCATCACCTCGTGGAAGCGGTCGAAATGGTGGTAGCAGAGCCCGCCGCCGTTGCGGAACCGGTCCAGCATCTCGTTTTCCACCGATGCCGCGACCCCGATGAACTGGGTCGTGACGGCCATGTTCTCGGGGCTCGCCGCGCGGGTCAGGACGGCGCCGTGTTCCGGCGGCAGCGTGTAGGTGCCGTCCCGCGGGTCGTACTCGACGACGCCCGCGGTCACCATGACGCCCAGCCACTCGCGCAGGTAGCGCTCCGTCACGCCGGCGCGGTCGGCCAGCCCCTCGGAACCGAGACCGGGATTGGACGCCAGCGCGTCGAAGAGCCCGGCGCGGTGTCCGAGGGATGTCATGATGGCGAGGGCCGCCTCGTTCAACGTGCCGACGAAGCGGTTCGCGAAGGCCGCGGCCTTGGCATCGTCGAAGTCGAACGTCTGGGTCTGATAGGTCATCTGTCGCTCCTGTCGTCGTTGGGAATGCGGCGCGATCCGCCGCTCTTCTGCGGCAGGTGATGGACCACGCCGCGCCATAGCGTTAGAAGGCAGCAGGAGCGGAACGGTGATAATCGGACGCAGTTTCGGGAAAAGAACGTGGTATGAGCATCAAAACGACCGTGATCGGATCACCCCTTGCGGGCACCTCGGTGCTGTTCTGCATCCTCGACGTGCTGGCCTCCGTCGGACGGGACTGGGAGATGTTGCACGGCCTGCCGGCTCAGGTGCCGGTCTTCGACGTCAGCCTGCGGACGGCAGACGGGGCGCCCTATTGGGACGTGAACGGACGCAAGATCACGCCCGACGCGATGCTGGACGAGGGGCCCGAAGCCGATCTCGTCATCGTTCCGGACATGCATTTCGATCCGAACGGAGGCTTCCCCGACGCGTATCGGCGGATGGCGGACTGGATCGCGGCGGCCCATGCGCGCGGCGCGATCGTGACCTCCGTCTGTTCGGGGGCGGTCCTGCTGGGTGCCGCCGGGTTGCTCGACGGCAAGGAGGCCACGACGCATTGGGGCTATGCCGACATGCTCGGGCGAGCCTTTCCGGACGTGAAGGTCTGCCGCGAACGCATTCTCGTCCCCGCGGGCGAGGGCCATCGCGTCGTGACCGCCGGGGGTGTCTCGGCCTGGGCGGACCTGATGCTCTACCTCATCGCGCGCTACGCGGGAACGGACGAGGCGCGGAGGATCGCGAAGCTCTACCTGATCGACCCGCATAGCGAGGGACAGCTGACCTATGCGTCGCTGACGACGGGGCGAAGCCATGACGATCAGCTGATCGCCGACGTGCAGGTCTGGGCGGCCCGGAACTACGATGCGCCGAGCCCCGTCGCTGCCATGGCGGAGCACGCGCAGATGACCGAGCGCGGCTTCCTGCGACGCTTCAAGAAGGCCACGGGGCAGGCACCGACGGACTATATCCGGACGCTGCGCGTCGAAGAGGCCAAGCAACTGCTCGAGACGACGGCGATGGCCGTCGAGGACATCTCGGCCGAGGTCGGATACTCGGAACCGTCCAGCTTCCGCGCCGCGTTCCGCAAACGCGTCGGCGTCTCGGCCTCCGCCTATCGCAGGAAGTGGCAGGCCCTCGCTCCGATCCGGACCTGAACCAGTCTCGTCGCGCCCGGTTTCGGGTGGGCGGCTCCGAGCCCATGCAAAACTTCGGGTCGGCTTCACCCAATCGCTGGCTTAGGGCCAGACATCCCGCGACATCTGCGAATCCAAATGATCATGGGATGGGACCGGCGCCCAGCGGACCTTGGCGCGACGCGAACGCGACGGCCGCACCACCGCGCCTCGCGAGGGCGCGCCAATATGTCCGTTGGGCCTTTCACCGATTCATGGTCTCCTGTCGCCAGGCAGCGGCAGGGACGGTGAAGACCTTGATGAACCGAATGATTGCGACGCTGGTCACCCTATTCCTGGCCGCCGGGGCAGGCCATGCCCAGACGGCGGACGACTATGACCGACTCGTCGAAGGTGCCGACCTCAGCGATGGGCCGGTGCGCATCTACGCCACGGCGGACGCGCATTACCTGTCCTTGCCGCCCGCGACGCTGGACCGGACGCTGATCTGGAGCGCGGAGGTCGCGCGCTACCCGGCCGACGCGACCGTGTCCTTCCGCGGCACCGAGATCGCGACGCGGGCCGTGAGCCTCGAGCGACGGGGCGACGTCGTGCTCGTGCGATCGCTTTCCTCGGGCTCGATCCGCACGACCGGCGAGCCGCGCGCGACTGACCCGGACCTGAAGCTCAGCCCGATCGACATCGCGATCTCGAACGTTCAGATCGGACCCGTTCTGCTGGCTTTCGACATCTTGGCGGAGAATGCGGACGGGCGGATGCTGCTCGACGCGACGGCGGCCTTCTCGTCGGACATCCCCGACTATTCGGTGAAGGGCGCGCTCTTCGCGTCCGGCTTGACGCCGCTCGCGGTCGATCCGGCGCGGTCCTACGTTGCGCGGGCCTCGGCGCATCCCGACAACGTATTCCTCGTCTCGCATCTGACGTTCCTCGCACAGGACGCGCTCGGCCTCGACCGCGCCCTCTCGGTGGAGATCGCGCACACGATCACGTTGCTGCCGGAGACCCCGATGGAGGTGCGTGAAGCGGACCCGCGCGTCGGCTATTTCTACACCGAGGTTCTGGAGTTCGAGGGCGCGGACGGCGCCATTGCCGGCACCCGGCGGCCCGCGCTGCGGCACCGCCTGATCCATGCCGATCCGGACGCGCCGCGCCCCTCGCCTCCCGTCGAGCCGCTGGTCTACTACCTTTCGCCCGAGATCCCCGAACGCTGGCGCCCCGCGATCCGTGCCGCCATCGAGGATTGGCAGCCTGCGTTCGAGGCGGCGGGCTTCACCAACGCCATCGTCGCGCGCGATGCACCCACGGGCGATCCGGACTGGTCGGTGAACGACGCGCGGATCAACGTCGTGCGCTGGATCGCGCAGCCCGTGGCCAACGCCCTCGGTCCGAACGTGCACGACCCGCGCACCGGCGAGATCCTGTCGGCGCATATCCTCGTCTGGCCCGACGTGCTCAACGTCTTCTCGGACTACTACTACCTCCTGATGTCCGAGGTGGATTCCCGCGCCCGGACACTCCCTCTGCCAGAGGCGCTGCAGGCACGAATTCTCCGCTACGCCGTCAGCCACGAGGTCGGGCACACGCTGGGCCTTCGCCACAATCACCAGGCTTCGACCGCATGGACGACCGAGCAGTTGCGTGACCCGGCCTTCACCGCCGAGAACGGCACGACGGCCTCGATCATGGCCTATGGGCGCTTCAACTACGTCGCCCGCCCCGGCGATGGGGTCGAGGACCTGTTCCCGCTGATCGGACCCTACGACGCCCACGCCATCGAATGGGGCTACACGCCGGGCCTGACTACCGCCGAGCTGGACGCCATCGCGTCGGAAGCGCACGAGCATCCGGAGCTGGCCTGGGGCGCGGGCGAGCTGCCCGAGGAGACGTTTGGCCGCTTCGATCCCGCTATTCAGCGCGAGAATATCGGCGCCGACCGGATCGAGGCGACGCGGGCGGGGATCGGGGCGGTGTCGGCTTCGCTGACCCGCCTTCCGGATGCCGTCGCGCCCGGCCCCGCGCGCGAGGCCACGATGGCGCGGATCTACGACCAGGCCCGCATGCGCTATCTCGATTTCACCGGCGGCGTCGCGCAGATGGTGGGCGGACTGACCTCCACCGCGTCGGACGGTGCGCCGACACGGGCCGTGTCCGTCGCCGACCAGACGGCAGCCCTGACCTACCTGATGGGGGATGCGATCGACTCGCTCGACGCCTTCTCGGACCCGGAGCTGCTGGGCGCGTTCCGCCCCGTCGGCGGGATCGAGGGCGTCGACGCCCTGGCCCAGGCGGTAGTGGCAAGCGTACTCGACCCGCTGAGGATCAGGCGCGTCTACACGCAAGATCAATTGGAGCCGGATCGCGCTTTCGGTGTGGCCGAGATGCTGGCCACGATCACCGACGCGATACTCGACGGCGAGACCAGCGTCGACGCGATGAGCCCGGCCGAGCGGGCCGCCCTGTCGCGATACGTGATGATGCTGCAGGCGCTGCCGCTCTATGAAGGCGATCCAACGGTGGCGGAGCTCGAGGGCTACGGCTTTCCGCAGGGCTTCATGCTGATGGCGGGTGCGGACCTGTCGGACACCGGCATCGCCGACGCCGCCGCGGTCGAGCTGGAACGGCTGGTCACCGCGCTGGCACCCGCCGAGGACGGTCTCGCCACGCGGCTCTTCAAGGACATCGAGCGTCTGCTGGGCGTCGATCCCGACGCACCCGCGGACCTCACGGAGGACGAGCTATGAGACATATGATCCCAACGACGGCGGCGGCCGCGGCACTCGCCCTGGCGGGCTGCGTGTCCCAGGAATCGAGCGAGGCGACGCTTGCCGCGCATGGCTATTCCGCGGCTTACGTGGCTGGCTATCACGATGGCTGCCCCAGCGGGCGGCGCGCCGGAGGGGACAGCTTCTCGCAGCGCGTGCGGGACGCGGGCGCATACGGGTCGGGCGGCGATTATCGAACGGGTTGGGATTACGGCTTCCTGGAATGCCGGGACCGTGAGCGGCAGGCGGAGGCCACCGCCCGTCTCATCGGCTCGGCCATCGCGACGGGCATCGGCCGCGACCACGGCGCGGACGGCGTGAACGCCCGCGAGATCCTGGCGGGTATCGACACGTCCGGTCTGGACACCTTGGGCCAATGAGGAGATCGAACATGGCTTTTCAGACCCGCCCCGCCGTCTTGGCAATCGCCGCTTGCATGATCGCTCCGGCCGCGCAGGCCTTCGACCGGCAGACGACAGCCGCACTCACGGCCTGCCACGATTACCTCTGGGAGGTGCCGGACTTCGAAAGCCTGCCGAATGCGGCGATCTCGGTCTGGCCGGCCTCGATCGACGGGAACGTCGTCAAGATCCACTGGATCGTCGACTGGACGGATCCGGACGTGAAGGCGGCCGGCAACTGCGCCTACACAGACGGAGAGATCATCGGCTATGAGCGGCAGTGAAGCGCGGCAGGGCGCAGGCATCGGTCTGCCCCTGACCGCCTTCGCGCTTGTCGCGGCATTCTTCCTCTACGAGTTCGTCGCCCGGATCCTGCCCAGCCTCGCCATCGACGGGATCGCCGGGGATCTCGGACTGACGAATGCTCGCTTCGGCACCGTCAGCAGCGTCTTCTTCTGGGTCTACGCGCCGATGCAACTGGTCGTCGGCGCGCTTCTCGACCGCTACGGCGCGCGGCGCCTCGTGGTCCCGGCCTGTGCGATCTGCTCGGGCGGCGTGCTTCTCTTCGGGATGTCGGACGCGGTGCCGCTTGTCCTGCTCGGCCGTTTCCTGACGGGGCTGGGCGCGTCCTTCGCCTTCGTCTCCGCACTCTTCGTCGTCACGCACCGCTTCCCGCCGGAGCGGTTCGCGCTGCTGTCGGGGGTCGTCAACATGATCGGCATGATCGGGGCGGCGGTGGGCGCGGTGCTTCTGACCGACGCAATGACGGTGATCGGATGGCGCGCGGCCTTCCTCTGGACAGGCCTGGCCGGGCTCGGGTTGGCGGTGGCGATGCTGGTACTTCTGCCGCGCGACGGAACGCCCGCCCCCAGGCTGCGGGGGCCCCTCGTCGCGGGCTTCGGCGCGATCTTCGTCGACACGCGGCTCTGGCTGATCGCACTGGCGGGTGCACTCTACTACATGCCGATCAATGTGTTCGGCGGGCTCTGGGGTCAGGGCGAGCTGACGGCGGATCACGGACTCTCCCCTGTTTCGGCGGAGGTCGTGGTTTCGATGGTGTTCTGGGGGATGGCGCTCGGCAGCGTGGCCGCCGGTGCAATCGCCGACCGCACGGGCCATCGGCGCCTGCTGGTCGCGGGCGGCGCAACGCTCGCGGCGCTCTGCTTCGGAGCTGCGATCTACGGGACGACCGGCTCGGCGATGCTGCTGGGTGCGCTCCTCTTCCTGGGCGGGGTCTTCTGTGGCGCGCAGGTCCTGACCTTCGCGATGGCCAGGGAGGGCACGGACGCGGGGAACGCGGGCAAGATCATCGCCTTCGTGAACATGGTCGGAATTGCGTCGGCCGTGATCTTCCAGCCGCTTATCGGCGAGATCCTCGACCTGTCGGACGGCAGCTACCGCATCTCGATGGCCACAATCCCCGCCTGCCTGATCGGGGCCGCGGCGCTGATGGCGATGGGCGGTCGCGGGGCCAGGCCGTGAGGCGCATCGCGGTGGCGGCCCTCGCGCTGGTTCTCGGTGCAGGCGTGACCCTGACGGTCATCCGCAGCGAGATCATCGAGGTCTGGACCGAGAGGCCCCGCCCCCTGTCCCGCGCGGCGTCCGAGACGGAGGCCACCCCCGATGAGGTCGCCGCCGCCCTGCGCGCGGCCGGCCTGAACAGGTCTCCGATCCTCGGCGATACCGGGATCGCCACGCATCTTCGCCGCCTGGAACGCGGCCAGGTCAGCGCGGCCGCGCTGCTGTCCTACGCGGCCGACCTGTCCGAGCTGCGCCGGATCAGCACGACGCGCGGCGCCCCGATCCCGAGCGCGTTCTGGGACGTCGAGACCCCGGCCCTCACGCGAGATGGTTGGACGCCCTTCGCGATCGTCGCCCATCTCAGCGAGCCGGAAGGTCGACCGTATCTGGACCTGCTGGCGCAAGCCTATGCCCGCTTCCACGCCTTTCGGACCGGACCCGAGGACGCGGATACGGCGCTCGCCGCCGCGTTCGACATTCTTGACCTGGCCCACGCCTACATCCGCGCGGTGCCGCCGGAGCGGCGTCTCCAACACGGCCCGAAGCTGGAGAGCGTCGAGGCCGCCACGCTGATGGCCTGGCAGACGCTGGTTGCCGGCACGACCCGCCAGGTTCCGTTCCTGCGCCGTCCGGCCTTCGACCACGGCTTCGTGGGACGGTTCAACGTCAAGACGATCTATCAATATGACACCGCCACGCCCATGTCGGTGGGCGCCGTCTGGGGCGTGTCCGGCTTCGCGCCGCGCTATGTCGGCCCGCCCGAGAACGACAACCAGGTCGAACACCTGACGATCACCGCGCTCCTTCAGGTCGTGGCGGGCACGCCTGTCGCCGCCCTCGACGCGCTCGAGCTGGAGAAGGTGGCGACGGGCGCCTCGAGCCGAGCGGAGGCGCGCGCCGATATCGCCCTCAACGGCGCGGTCCACGAGCAATTCGCGATCGCGCTTCACGAGGATTTCGCGGGGGCCGCCGACGCTCTTCACTCCGTGCTGTCGGACTAGCTCCGGGACGGTGTTCCCGCCGGCAATCGCGCCAGGATCCGGCCGGGCAACGCGCGCAAACGGGGGGCATCCATCGAAAGCGCTTCGAGAAGTTGAACGGCCACATGAAATCAATGCGCGATCGGCGCCATTTCGCGAACCGTGGCACATCTTTGACATCTGAGAGCGTCAGAACATGGCGTTCGTTAATGGCACGGTGCAGAACTCCGCTAGAGTGCCTCTTTCGTTCGGCCTACCTGCGCGGAGCGACCATTGGCGGTGGTTCGCGTGGTCCATACACGTCGTTTCGGGATTGTCTGCGCTCGGCTTCGGTTGGCGATGACGTGAAATCGACCATGCTCTCATCGGGCAGTCATCCATTGGCGGCACAGCGCGGCGTCGTTGCGTTTGCGCATCCTCCAAGCTCCTCCCGGATCGCAATCTCATCCTATTCTCGAAGATTGCGACGTAGTGGGGGGACCCCTCCACTATCGCCCGAAAAGCTCTGCCGATATCATCGTCAAGCGCTCGGAACGCCCTCCCGAGACCCAATACGCCGATAGCCGCCGATGAGCATTTTCGATACGATCAAGACGCGTGTCATCTCCATCGCATTTGCGTGGACCATAGGAATATGCGCGGCCGCGACCGGCATTCCATGTCGAAGGCGTCCGCAAATTATTCATGCGCCCGGCGAAATTACGCGCAAAATGCTGTGGCGCGATCGTTACACCATATCCGACATCCGTTGAGTTCGGCGTGTGCCATTGCGACCCCGCCTGAACTCGACCTAGGGTTTATTCCAAAGCCGACTTTCGCGACGGGGTTCGAAAATGAAGATGTCATTCGCCATCGCCGCGTTCACTTGCACGATCGCGGCGGCTGCTGTCGCACAGGAGAGAACCTTCTCTCTGACCGGCGTGACCGTCTACGAGGCGCAGACTCTGCTGGACTTCGCGACGCAGCTTTCGCTGTCCCGCGGTGGCGTCGTCACGCCGGAGGCCGTCGCCGCCACGATCGAGACGCTCTACCGCGAGGACGGATACTTTCTCGCCGAGGTTTTCGTCTCGCCGGACGGCTCGGTCCTGACGGTCGACGAGGGCGCGATCGGTGACATCGTGATCGACGGCGCCGACCCCGAGACGGCTGCCTTGATCGCCTCGTATATGTTGTCCGTCCAAGCCGAGAGACCGGCGACCCTCGCCACGTTCGAGCGCGGCTTGATGCTGTCGGACGATCTGGGGACGGTCCAGGTGACGTCGGAGATCGATTATCCCGACCCCGCGGGTCCGGCCCAGCTGCGCCTCGTGGCGACCGAACTGGACCGCAGCTATGGGTTCGTCACGCTCGACCATCCGGTCCGCGAACTGGGCGACGCGGCGACGATCACCTTCGACCAGACCTATCTCGGCGCGTTGTCGGCGGGTGATCTGCTGAACTTCAACCTGTCGGCGACCAGCGACTTCGCGGGAGATACGACCTTGCTCGGCACGCTGCGCTACCGCGTGCCCTTGGGGGCGTCCGGGGGCTACGGCGAAGTCTATCTCGGCAACGTGGCCGCGCGGCGGGATGCGACAGGTACGTTGCAGCAGACCGATATCGAGGGTCGCACCGCCATTCTCGCTTACGGATTTCCATTCGTCCGGAACGTCGAAGCCTATGGCTACGGATTGTTCGAGTTGAGATCGTCCGAGACGGATGTGGAAGTCGGCGGCACGACCTTCGAAGACGACGTGACAACGATTGGCGCCAGTTGGATCTACGGGCGGACGCTCGAAAACGGCGGCGAATTGGAATACGCGCTCACCTACACGTTGGGGCGCAGCGATGCGGGCGGCGGCGCAACCTTCTCGCACCTTCGGTTCGGGGCGGGCGTCATCGCGCCGACGGAATGGTTCGGTTCCGGCAGCTTCGCCAGCGCCGAAGTCTGGGGCCAGTACTCACGGGATCGCCTGCCCCAGATCGAGCAATTCCACGTCGGCGGCCGCGATCAGGACCGCGGATACGTTTTCGCCGAGGATGAAGGCGACACCGGCGCCTCCGCGTCGCTTGCGATGGGTCGCGACTTCTTTCCCGAGATGGAGGCGGTCCGCCGGGTCCGGCCCTACAGTTTCCTCGATCTGGCATTCGTGTCCGATACGGGTCCGGGTGGCGGGATGACGAATACGCGGGAATTCGCCTCAATTGGCTTGGGCCTCGATCTCGAATTCGAGAACCAGTTCTCGGTCTCGAGCTATGTCGCCGTCCCACTCATCGACGGCCCGTTCTCATCCGAGGGTGATCCGGCCCTCTATCTCGGCCTCACGAGGAGCTGGTGATCATGCCCCTTCGACATCTCATTCTCATCCTCGCCTTCGTCGCAGTTCAGCCGATGGACGCATCGGCGCGCGGAAACCACTTCGGCTGGTGCAACGGCGTCGGCAATCCGCATCAGGCGGCGAGTTGCGGCACCGGCGGAGGAACCACGACCGGCCCGGCCGTCTCGCCCGGGCAAGTGCCGCTTGCAAACCAGCAACCGCCCGGCACAACCGGGACGCCCGTGACGCCGGCCCAGGTACCGGTCTTGGCGCCGCAGATGGTGCCGAGCGCGACGCCGCAGGCGATGCCGCAGGCCATTCCCCAGACCGTGCCGGGTCAAATCCCGAGACCGGCGCAAACGGCGACACCCAATTTGGCCCCGAACGCCGTGCCGCAGGCGATCCCCCCCGCCATACCGGGCCGCATCCCGACACCTAACCCGGTCGCGGTGCCGGGACGCGTCCCGGTCGCGATCCCGAACGCAGTCCCGCAGAGGATCCCCGGACGTGTTCCGACGCCGCGACCGGTCCTGGTGCCGCCGCAGACCCCGACGGCCACGCCCCAAGCGGTGCCAACGGCCGTTCCGGGCGCGGTGCCGAACAGGATCCCGCAACCGGTCCCCGTCGCGGTGCCGGGCCAGGTGCCTCAGCCGGTCCCCTCGCAGGTACCGTTCCCCGTTCCGACGGCCGTGCCCGGACAGGTTCCGGTGGCGATCCCCCCGAGTGTTCCGCCCCTCACGGCATCGATCATTCCCCGGCCACGCCCGCTCCCCCAGCCCGTTCGTGGACCCGGCCTTCCGGTCGGTGGACAGACCGTCTCGGTGACCGTGCCCCAGGCCGTCCCGTTCCAGCGTCCGCAAGCCCGCCCCGCCCTCCAGCCCGCCCGCGTACCGCTCGTGGCCAAGACGGGAACTCCGCAGATCGTCCATCGCCCGCAGGCGAGACCGGATGCCGTCGGCCATTCGCAGGTCACCGCCACGACCGGCCGGCAAGCCGCGCACGCCCCGCCGACGTTCGTCGACCAGCGGGATGGACGGGAATGGGCGTGCCTAGCCAGCGGCCATGGCCAGCGACGGGCCAATCGGAACGCCCGCGCGGCGACCAATGGCGCACTCCCGCATCTCGGGTCGGTCGACACGCTCGGTCGGGACGTCCCCGCGCTCCATTCGCGGCACGCTCATTGCATGGTGACGATCAATCGACGCAATCGCTAGGGCCGGGCGAATGGAACCGGCTGTGAGGCAAGGGCGTGTTTCGTGATCTCGAACCCGATGGCGGCGCTGCGTGTGCGATCATGTGCGGGGGAGCTGCTGGAGATGCCCTCCCGCGCGGACAGACGCCAAGGTCGTTCTCCACGGTCGAAGCATCCAGAGCGCGGTCAGCGGGGGGTGTCCGTTCCCGCATGCGCCCTATCCATGACCGCCCGACATCGCGCAAAGAGGGCCTCGGTCTGGCGGGAGAGGTCGAACTCGCGTTCGATCCAGCGTCGCGCCGCGGTCGCCAGCGCCGCCACGTCCGCTGAGCCATCGCTCAAGGCGTTCAGGTTGTCGCAGAGCGCGTCCGCGTCTCCCTCGTCTGAGAGCAGGCCGGTCCGGCCGTGGGACACGAGTTCGGGGATCCCGGAATGGCGGGTCGTGCAGACCGGTGTCCCCAAGGCCATTGCCTCCATCAGCGTGACGGGTATGCCCTCCTGGTCGCCATCCTCGGCCGTAATGCTGGGTGCGAGAAAGGCGTCGGCGTCGGCGATGAGGGCAACCGTGGACTGGTGCGACAGGGGGCCAAGGAACCTGATCCGATCGCTTAGACCCGCGGCGGCCGCCTGCCTCCGCAGGTCCTCCTCGCAGGGGCCCGAGCCGCCGATTTCGTACGTCCAGTCGAGCTCCGGCGCCTTGCGGTGCAGTCGCGCCAGCGCCGCGATGGCGACGTGCAGGCCCTTCTTGGGCACCAGCCGCGCGACGCTGGCGAAGCGCAGGCGGCGCGATCCGAACGGCTCGGGCAATGTGAACGCGTAGCGCTCCGTCGGCACCC
Organism: Jannaschia halovivens; assembly: GCF_046452375.1. Lineage (NCBI taxonomy): Bacteria > Pseudomonadati > Pseudomonadota > Alphaproteobacteria > Rhodobacterales > Roseobacteraceae > Jannaschia > Jannaschia halovivens. Next base: position 1,482,785 of record NZ_JBKFDJ010000001.1, read on the forward strand.
CGAGATGCAGCACCTCGACCCGCGCGCGCGGCGCACCACCCGCGACCAGAAGCTCGGCGAACGGCTCGTTCACCGTCAGGAACAGGTCGCCCGCCGCGAAGAGCCCGCGATACTTTCGCAGACCGTTCCGGTGATGCTCCACGCTCACGTCGCGACCGTGAAAAATCGTGACGAGCGGCGGGGATGGTTTGCCCGGCTGGCGCGCGCGGGCGACCGCGGCCCCGGCATAGCCGAAATGCGCGATCACGAGGTCGCTCTCGATCTGCCGCCATGTCCAGCGTTCCGCGCGGCGCCGGATCGCGTCGTGCAGTCGCGGGGGAAGATACCGCGTCGACGATTCCAGGCGTGGCGGCCAGTCGACGCGCCTGACCTGCTCCAGTCGGCGGACGTCGTCCGGTGACAGCCCCGCGTCTTCGTCGGCCTGCCTGCAGGCGACGGTGACGTCATGACCGGCCCGCAGCGCATGCAGGACCTGCGCGGTCACGAAGGTCTGGGACCGCGCGGGGAAGGTCGAGACGACGAAGCAGATCCTCACGCGGATCTCCGGTCGGATGCGGTGCCTGAGGCCGCCGCCTCGGAGATCACGCCGATGAAGGTGCGGAACTGCTGGGTGAAATCGAGCTCCGGCCGTCGGGCATACCGCTCGGCCGTGACGGACATCTCGGCATAGGCGTCCGGGTTGTCCCAAAGGCTGCGCAACGCGGTGACCCAGTCGGCGATGGGCGCGTCGTGGGGCAGCACGATACCGCCCGGCCCGATGGCCTGTCCCAGCCCGCCGCGGTCGGATCCGATCACGGGGATGCCGCTGCAATGCGCCTCCGAGGCGATGCGACCCCAGGCCTCCTCCCACTGGCTGGGGGCCAGGAGGATCCGGGTCCGGCCGTAGACCTGATCCATGTCGTCGGTCCGGCGCATGAAGGTGACGTTTGGCAGGGCATCCATCTCCGCCTTGGTGCGGCGAAAATCTTCTTCCCAGAGGGTCCAAGCCTCGACGAAGAGGAACGGGATGTCGGGACAGGCCCGCGCCATGTCACGGGCGATCTCGTAGCCCTTCTTGGGGTGGATATTGATGAGCGTCGTCATCTCGCGGGTGGTTTCGGTCCGGTATTTCTCGAAATCGATGGTCGGCGGGATCACGGTGCTCTCGATGCCGTATTCGCGCTTGTACCGCTCGGCGGTGAAGGGCGAATTGGCGATGAAGCGCGCGCCCGCGACCGCGCTGACGTCGCCGTCATTCTCGGAAAACTCGACATTCCGAAGGTAGAACACGACCGGTATGCCCTGTTCGGCAAAGAGCTGTCCGAGGACGGCGGATCGGCGGGTCTGGACGACGACGACGTCCGGCGCGAACCGCTCGATCGCGGCGCGGACGCGAACGGGGTCCATCGGCTCCCAGGTGCGCATCACCTCGTAGCCGAGGACGCGATCGACGCTGAAGGCGCGCCCGGTCAGCTTGCGTTGCGCGCGCATCCGCCACCCGAAGAACCCCCGCCCCGACGTGCCGCAATAGACGGCGCAGTCATGACGTTCGGCGAGGCTCTGCCGGATGAGGTGATCGGTGCTGTTCTGCGTGCCACCGCTCGCTTCCGGCAGCCAGCCGTTTCCGCCGGCGAAGAGTATGCGCATGGTCGGTCCCTTTCACTGAGGTCGCGATGTGGGGTCGGTCCGGACCGTCCCCGCGCGGGTGTCCGGCGGGGCGGCACAGGCCTCGTCGTAGAGGTCGGCATCGGCCCGGTAGAGCGTGCGAATGCGATCGATGACGCCGTCGGAAAGTGCGGCGCGCGGGGTCCGTGGACCGGTGCTGCGGTTCTTGTGCTTCAAGGCGCCCGGCGGCATTCCCGCGATCCGCTCGAGCGCGGCCGCCATCTGCGGCTTGGGGATGAGATGATCGACCACCACCTGGCCATCGTCGCAGACGAAGTCGCATTGCGGCCTGAAGTGGAAGTAACCCATCGCGTGCCGCCGGAAGGTGGCATCCGTCGTCATCCGCGCGGTCAAGGCGTCGATCGGATCGTCGCCGACCAGAAGCATCCCGAAGGTCCGGTCCAGCCTGTTGCGCCCGCCCGCCCGCAGGTAATCGTAAGCCGAGAGGAACCGTTCGACCGGCTCGCGCAGGATCGCGACCTTCGGCAGCGTGGCCCAGGCCCGCGGACAGGACGCGCGAAGCTCGCGCCAGGTGCGATGCCGGACGTGGTAACTAAAGAGGGCGTCCTCGACCGATGTGCCCGCGTTCTTCGGAATGTGGATCAGGACGATCCCCCGCTTCAGGTAGACCGCCTCGAGGTCCGGGTCCGGCGCCGGCTGCGCCTCGGCCAGCATCCGATCCGGCCAGAGACGCCACTCGAGCCGGGCCCTGATCCGGTCGAGACGGGTCACGTCGTCCCTCCCGAGGCCCAGCTCCGGGTCTTCCGCATCGCCTTCATCCCGAGGTCGAACGCCTCGCGTATGATGTCTCGACCGTAGCGGGTGAGCGAGAACAGCGACGCGAAGACCGCGTAGGAGAGGAGCACGCCAGCCAGCAGTCGCAGCGCGGCCGGCCCCGCAAATCCCGCCTGCGCGACCCAGAGCACGCCGTATGCCGCGGCACCGGCGGCGAGCGCGGGACCGATGCGCCGACGGATGCTGTCCGCGCGGATCGGGCCCTTTCGGCAGATCAGCATCCAGAGCGGCAGGAGCTTGAGCGCCGATACCGCGGCATAGGCCATCGCGAGGGCCACGACGCCGTATTGGACGCCGACCGCGAAGGCCGTGCAGGTGGCGATCGCCGAGGCGAGTCCCCACCACGCCATCTCTGTCGTGCGCCCCTGGCTGATGAAGAGCCACCCTGTCGGGTTCGCGAGCGACTGCGTCAGCCCGGCAATCCCCAGTGCGGCGAAGATCGGCGCGCTCTCGGCCCATTTCGCACCGAGCAGAAAGGGAACCGCGGTATCGGCCATCGCCGTGAGCGCCGCGACGCCGGGCATGACCGCCAGTTGCAGAAGACCGAATACGCGAAAGAAGGCGTGGGCGTATCGATCCGGCTCGCGCTGCAATCTCGACAGGACCGGCACCATGATCTGCGAGAGGGGCTGCGCGAAGCGGTTGAGCGGAAAGAGCAGCAGCTTGTAGGCGCGATCGTAGAGGCCGAGCGCCTCGCTGCCCCAGACCCGTCCGATCAGGACGTTGTCGAGATTGCGCGAGAAGAAATTCGCCAGCTTGAAGCCGGTGATGCCCGCGCCGAAGCCCAGAAGGTCCGCGGTGCCCGGCGCCATGGCCGGGCGCCCGGGCCGCCACGGCACCCAGAGCCAGACCATGAGCGTCCCGAGCGCCGACCCGGTGACCATCCCCGCGACGAGGGCCCAGGGCGATGGCGCGACGGACGCCCAGAGGATCGAAGTGCCGAGCGTACAGACGGCGACCGCGCCTGCGTTGATGGCGAGCCGCCCAAACATCATGCCCCGGTTCAGGAGGGCGAAATGCTGTGCCCCAAGGCCCGACACGAGGATCGTGACTGCCATGACCTGCAGGATCGCGACCAGCTCCGGCTCGCGGTAGAAATCGGCGATGAGGGGCGCCGCGAGGACCAGAAGCAGGGTGAAGAAAAGGCTGACCGAGGCGTTGACCCAGAAGAGCGAATTGACCTGTCCGTAGGTCAGATCGTCCTTCTGCACGATCGCCTGCATCAGGCCGAGTTCCTTGAAGATCGACACGAGCACGATCACCGGGCCGACCATGGCGACGAGCCCGAAATCGCCGGCCCCCAGCAATCGCGACAGGACGATCACCGACAGGACCTGGCATCCCACGGTCACGACCTGGCTCAGCCCCGTGTGCAGGCTGCCGCGCAGGACGGTGCCGCTGAAGCTGCTCAATGCCGAGGCATCGACCGTGCCGTTTGGGTCGTAGAGGGGCATGGACGTCTTTCGCGGGGTTGCGCGGAGAAACGCAGAAGAGCGTCACACAAGCCTGGACGCTCGGCCAGTTATCCCGAGACCCGAAAAAACACCGATCCCGCAGAAGGGCCATTTCCTGCACAAATAGCGGGCGAGTGAGGCGAAAACGCGCTCACCGACAGCGACCGGACGGGCGAAGCGCCATGGGACCACCGGAAGGGCTAGAGCAGAGCGGGCGTCGCTGATGCGATGGGCCGCGTGTGGATCGTCCGAGGACCCGATATGGCATCAGCGCAGCAGGGCGAGACAACCGGCCGCGCGGCGGCAGCGATGTGGTCGACCGGCCGGGACGCCCCTGACCCGGCATCGGCCGGGCGCGTCCTCTACCTTGCGCATGACCTCGACGATTCGGCGATCTGGCGGCGCGTTCGGATGTTGCGCCGTGCCGGAGCGGAGGTCGAGCTTGCGGGGTTCCGGCGGGGCGATGGCCCCCTGCCCGGCACGGCGATCGTGCTCGGGCAGACGCGCAACGCACGCATGGCGCAGCGGATCGCCTCCGTCTTGCGTGCCCGGATCGGGATTCGACGCGCGTTGCGGGGCGTCGCGCGCCCCGACGCCATCATCGCGAGAAACCTCGAGATGCTGGCGCTGGCCGGCCCCCTGCGGCGCGGGTTCGAGGCCGGGCCTCCGATCCGGCTGATCTACGAAGTTCTCGACATCCACCGCCTGCTTGTCGGCACCGGCCCGCCCTCGCGTCTTCTGCGCCGGATCGAGCGCCGCCTGTGTCGCGAGGTCGACCTCCTCCTCCTGTCCTCCCCAGCCTTCGCGCGCGAATATTTCGAACGCTTCGGGCAATGCCGTGCCCCCATCGCGCTTGTCGAGAACAGGGTGCCCGAGGCCGATCTGGCGGGATGGGTGCCTCCCCCGGACCGCCAAGACGAGGCGGACGGGCCGATCCGGATCGGTTGGTTCGGGATTCTGCGATGCGCGTGGTCGCTCGCCTGTCTCGATGCCGTGACACGCGCGGCGCCCGGCCGCTACCGCGTCCTCCTGCGGGGACGGCCCGCGCTCGACGCGGTACCCGGCTTCCACGAGATCGTCGCGGCCAATCCGGACCTCTCGTTCGAGGGGCCGTATGGCTATCCGGACGACCTGCCGATCATCTACGGCGATGTCGACCTCGCCTGGCTCGTGGATCGCTATGACGCGGGCGCGAATTCTGACTGGCTGCTGCCGAACCGTCTGTACGAAAGCGGGGCAAACGGCGTCCCTCCGATCGGGTTGGCGGGCACGGAAATCGCGGCGACGATGCGGTCCCTCGGCATCGGGGTGATCCTCGACGCGCCCACCACCACCGCGACATCGCGGGCGCTTGCCGCGTTGACCCCCGAAGCCCGCGCAGACCTTCGCCGCCGCCAGGATGCGGTGCCCCGGTCGAGATGGATCGCAGACGGAGCGGAAAGCCGAGCCCTGCTCGCGGAAATGCTCGGGCCGTGCGACCCGAAGCAGGCGCCGAAGCCCGATGGCGGCGTGCTCATCGTCATCCCGGCCCTGAACGAGGCGCGGCATATCGGCAGCGTCATCGATACGCTCGCGCCGTCGATGCGCCGCCTTCGTTCCGCCGGCCGCGCCGTCCGACTGGTCGTGGCGGATGGCGGATCTCGGGACGACACAATCCGGATCGCGAGGGCCCGCGCCGCCGCCCATCCCGATCTGGCCATCGACGTGATCGTCAACCCGGGCCGCCTGCAAAGCGCGGGCCTCAACCGCGCGGTGACGCAGGCAGGCGATGGAACGACGTGGCTCCTGCGCATGGATGCCCACGCGATCTACCCGGAGGCCTATCTCGAGACGCTGCTGGAGGAGGCGCGCCGCACAGGCGCCGCGAGCGTCGTGGTCGCGATGCGCGCGATCGGCCGGGGGCGGATGCAACGGGCGATCGCGCTTTGCCAGAATAGCCGCCTCGGAAACGGCGGCGCGGCGCATCGGATGGGCGGTGCGGGCCGCGCCGTTGAGCATGGGCACCACGCGCTGATGCGGCTCGACGCGTTTTGGGCCGTGGGCGGCTACGACGAGAGCTTTTCGCATAACGAGGACGCCGAGCTCGACATCCGCCTCGTCGCCAGCGGCGCGTCGCTTTGGCTGACCGGGAAGACCGGGCTCGATTACCTGCCGCGCGACCGGCTGGACGCGCTGGCGAAGCAGTATTTCGCCTTCGGACGGGGCCGAGCGCGGACGGTTCGGAAGCACCGCATCCGGCCGCGGATCAGGCAGACGGTCCTGATGGCGCTCGCCCCGCTGGTGGCCCTCGCCGCCCTGACGCCCGTCAGCCCGATCTTCGCGGCCCCGGCCCTGGCATGGCTCCTCGCCTGCATCGGAGGCGGGATCGTCCTGGCGATCTCGCGCCGGAGCGCCTTGGCGCTCGCCGCGGGGCCGATCGCGGCGCTCATGCAATTGGCGTGGTCGCTCGGCTTCTGGTGGCAATTCGTGCGGCCAACACCCGCTCCGGCGCTCCCCCGGCGGTTCCTGCCCTCGCCGGAGGTCCCGGCCGGCGAGGTCACAGTGGGGATCTGCACGTTCCGCCGCCCCTCGCTCCTCGCGACCCTCGACACGATCGAGCGGCAGGTGCTGCCGCCGGGTGTCTCGCTTCGCATCGTCGTCAGCGACAACGACACGCACCCGACCGCCGAAGATGCCGTCGCGGAGTTCGCGGCCCGCTCGCGCCACGAGGTCGTCTATCTCCATGCACCCGCGGGCAATATCTCGGTTGCGCGGAACGCCATCCTCGACGAGGGGGTGCGACATGGGGCGGCCCGGCTAGCCTTCATCGACGACGACGAATTGGCCCCGCCCGACTGGCTGCAATCCCTGCTGGAGCGGATGGCGGAGGACGGTTCGGACGCCGTGGTCGGCCCGGTGCGCGCGACCTACGCGGCGGACGCGCCGGCCTGGATGCGCGCCCTCGGCATCCACGACACCATCCCCGAGTTGGACCGTCGCGGACGGCCCATCGCGGGGCATAGCTGCAACGTGCTCCTGAACGCCGACGCGCAAGCCTTCCAGGGCCTGCGCTTCGACCTCGGACGCGGCGCGTCGGGCGGCGAGGACACCGCCTATTTCGAAGCGGCGCGGCGTCGTGGCGCCCGAATGGCGTTCGCCCCCGACGCCTGGCTGACCGAGCCGGTTCCGCCCGAACGGGCGCGCGTGCGCTGGCTACTGAAGCGGCGCTACCGGATGGGCCAGACCCATGGGAGCCTTCTGTCCGCGGGTGCGACTGTGGGCGACACGGCACTGAATCTCGCCCGCGCCGCGGCGAAGGTCGGATGGTGTGCCATCGCGACGCTCCTGACCGCGCCCATCGCGCGACGGCGCAATGCGAACCTGCTGCGCGGGGCGCTGCATGTCGGAACGATGTCGGCCCTTCTCGGGGTCGCCCCGGTCCGGATCTACGGCGAACCGGTTTCCGCCGACCGATCGTATTGAACGCAAAGACCAAAACGCCAGACCCGTGCCGCAAATCCACACAACGTCAGAAAACGGGGTGTTTCCCCGAATGTCCGTGACAGAATGCAGGGGTCGCGGTAAGCGATAATCCGCCGATAACCGAACCGGAGAGGGGCGAAGGCGGATGCGGTTTCCGAAATTCCTGTTCGGCCTTTTCGTGCTGATCGGCCTCGCCGTGACGATCGGCGCGATCGCAGGTTTCGCGCCGGGAAAGCTGGCGATTTTCGCGACCGTCGTCGCCGTCGTCGCGCAGCTCGCCTATGTCGGCGCCATCGCGCTCATGGCCTATTTCGGCAACCGGGACCGGCGAGAGGTCAGCCCTCGCCCCCGTGATACCGGCAGGGCGCGCGTCTCGCCCCCGAAAGACACCTGACCGCCGAAAATCCGCCGTCCGACAGGATCTTGTCCGATCGAACGGCGCTTGCGATCCCCTTGCGGATCGGCGCACCATCCCGCGGGCCCGAGCCGCGGGAGATGCTGAATGGATCATCCGGATCGCCGCGCCGTCGCGGTCGTCATCGCGGCGCATGACGCCCAGCGGACACTCGCCCGAGCCATTCGGTCGGCGCTCCACCAGCCCGAGACGTCCGAAGTCCTCGTCGTGGACGACGCGTCGAACGACGACACGCTCAGGGTGGCCGAGGCCGAAGCCGAGCGCGACAGACGGGTCCGCGTCATCGCGTTCGCGCAGAATGCCGGGCCGGCCGCGGCGCGCAATGCGGCCTTCGACGCAGCCGAGGCCGACATCGCCGCGATCCTCGACTCCGACGACGCGTTCCTGCCCGGACGGCTCGGCCGACTGCTCGCGGGTCCGCCGGCGGAGATCACCGCCGACAACGTCGCCTTCGTCGCCGAGGATGCGCTCGAGACGGCGAGCGCCGCCTTGTCCTCCCCCGGCGGGGAGCCGCGCTTCGAGCGCCTGACCACGGCGGAGTTCGTGCGGGGCAACCTTGCGCAAAGGGGCACGGCACGGGGCGAGCTGGGCTTTCTGAAGCCGATCCTCTTGCTGCCGTTCCTACGGGCGCACGGCCTGCGCTACGACGAAACCCTGCGCCTGGCGGAAGACTACGATCTGTATGTCCGGATGATGCTGGCCGGTGCCCGGTTCAGCCTCACGCGGTGCCCCGGCTATCTTGCCATGATCCGGCCCGGATCGCTCAGCGCGCGGCACGACACCGACGATCTCGCCCGCCTCCTCCGGGTGGTCGAGCGCCACATGGCCACCGACGACCTGCCCGGCGAGGTCTCCGCCGCGATGCGGGCGCTTCGGGACGAGATACGGGCGAAGTACGAGCATCGCGCCTTTCTCGACCTGCGGCGGACGGATGGCGCGGGCGCGGCGCTGCGCTATGCCATCGGGGCGCGCCGCCGCAGCGCACGGATCGCGCGCGGCATCCTGCGCGACAAGCTGAGCCTCAGCAGCGATGCAGGTGCGGTCATGGACGACGCGGAGATCCGACTTCTGCTGGACGCGACCACGGACGATACGCCTCAGGGCAGGTAGCCCGCGGCGTGTCGGCCCTCGACGCCTTCGGCCACGATCCGGACCGGGCCGCGACTGGCCAGCTCGGCCAACTGTCGGGCGAGCAGGACGTGGCTGTCGCCGGTCCGCGCGGTCGGCGCACGCATCGGCGAGACGGGGATGCGGATCGCATCGGGGGGCGCGTCGATCTCGGTCACGCAATCGGCCGGGGCCAGAACGACGGTTGTCTCGGTCGCCGCCCCAGTCGGCCCGGGGCTCTGCGTCCGTCGGCGCTGCCTGCGGTCGGACAGGCTGTCCCGTAGGTCGGCCAACAGCGCGGGACGGCGCGCGATCCGCATTGTGGCCGCGAACGGGCGGCGTGCCTTCAGGTCCTCGACCAACCGGGCGTAGTCCAGCTTCCGTCTGAGCAGGGCGTCGCGCGCGGCCATCGCTTCGTCAAGCGGGCCGTCGTCGGGCCGCGTGCGTCGGGCGATGTTCCATGCCTCGCCATGCGCTGCGACCAGAGCGGCGGCAGCTGCGGACGACAACCGGTGCGACAGCGATCCGGCATGGCGCCGGTAGAGATAGGTCGGGTCCGGTACGACATGAAACGCCGCCCCGGCGAGCAGGAGGCGCAGGTAGAGGTCGAAATCTTCGCCCACCCGGAGCCGCTTGTCATACCGGAGCGATTTGAGGCGTGCGGCCCGGATGACGGGCTTCAGGTAGCCCATCGAGGCACGTCCCGCCTCGGCGGTATCGCTGGTCACGAGCGCCGTCGCCGAGATCGCGTGCGTGCCGTCGATCCCCAGATCACCGAGCAGGGTGACCCCGGCAGTCTGCGGATCACCGAAATGGACCATGTCGTCGGCGATCATGTCCGCGGCCAGTATCTCGGCAGCCTCGATCAGGCGTTCGATCCGTGCGGGGTGCATCGCGTCATCCGAATCGACGATGGCGATCCAGTCGCCGCGAGCGGCGTCGAGCGTCGCGTTCCGCGCGGCCGCGGCGCCGACATTCGTCGCCAGCGTGATCGGACGGACGCGCGCGTCCTGCTCCGCCATCCGCCGGATGATCGCGGGCGTCGCGTCAGTGGATGCGTCATCGACGAGGATCAGTTCGAGATCGCGATGGCTCTGCGCGAGGACCGAACGGACCGCCGCCTCGAGATGGGTGGCACCTTGATGGGTAGCCATCACGACCGAAACCGTGGGGCGCGCCATGTCGTCGATCAAGACGTCTCGCTGACCCTAATGGCGGCCGGCACGGTCAGCGCGAGGATCATGAGGTCCGCCTCCGGACGGAACCGCGAGACGTAGAGGCGGTCATAGGCGATCCGGCGGTTATAGGACGTCGTGCTGCGACCGCTGATCTGCCAGAGCCCGGTGATGCCGGGACGCGCCCGCAGATAGTAGCGGCTCGAGCGACCGTAGCGCCGGAGTTCGGCCTCCGGGACCGGACGCGGACCGACGAGGCTCATGTCGCCGAGGAGGACGTTGAGAAGCTGCGGCAACTCGTCGAGGCTGAGCTTGCGGAGCACCGCGCCGACCGGGGTCACCCGCGGGTCGTCGCGGAGCTTCTGCGTCTCCTCCCATTCGCGCCGGGCATCCGTATTCTGAAGGAGGTGCCGGGCGAGGACCTCGTCACCGTTCACGACCATGGTGCGAAGCTTGAAGCAGCGGAACGGACGGTTGCCGTAGCCGATGCGCCAATGGCCGTAAAAGGCGCCGCCCTGCGAGGTGGCCGAGATCAGAGCCACCAGCCCCAGCAAGAGCGGCGCGATGAAGACCAACAGCGCCGACACCGCGACGACGTCGAACCCGCGCTTGAACCAGCCGCCGACCGGGATGGGGTCGCTCGACGCCAGCTTCAGGAAACGATGACGCGGCCGATCGGTGACGGCGGCCGGATAGAGGTCGTGGTCGATGTAGGAATTTCTGTCTGACATCGTCCCTGTCCTTGCTTTGGTCCGGCGCAGATGGCCCAGCGCTCCGACCGGAGGCACGGTGCCCCGATGACGCCGATTTAGGCGGTCACCGTCGCCGCATCGCGGCAGAGGGCTCGGCCTACGGACCGGACCTCTCTCGCGCTTTCTATTGAAATGTTGGGCTAATCATCCCCGCCGTCAAATTCGCTATGCCGCTCTGCAGCACAATCTACGCTGCATATTTCGTTTGAACATTTTCTTAGCAGGCTCGACCGGTAAGTAGGCAAGACTGCGCTGACGGCTGGTGCGAAGGTCGTTCTTTTCCGCCGATCCGGACCCACGCCCGTGACATGGCTTTCGGAAGCGAGTGTCCATCGGACAATGCGATCGGGCGGGACCATTCCGGACCCGCGATGCCGGTCGCCGATCCGCTCGGACAGACGAAGGACGCCGCCGATGAACGCGAATGTCGCGGCCCCGCCGCTCTCCCGGCGACGCATGCGGATCCTTTTCGGGAGCGCGCATCCCCATCTTCCCCAAATGTATGGCGGCGCGCAGTCGAGCACGCATGAACTCGTCCGCCGCCTCCGGGGCCGCGGACACGAGGTGGCGGTGCTGTCCGGTCTGACCGGGGCGGGTCTGGTGGGTGTCCGGGGGCGGATCCTCCTGAAGCTCGGAAGACGCGGGTTCGTCCGCGACGATACGCTGGGCTATCCGGCCTATCGCGCGTGGCATGCCGAGGAGGCCGCCGCAGAGGTGGTTCGCGACTTCCGCGCCGACGTCGCCGTGTTCCAGTCGCTGCGTCCCGTCCCCCTCGCCCGGAGCATCGACCGGAGCAGGATCCGCACGTTCATCTACCTGCGCAACGTCGAGCCGGACGATCTCGGGGGGCCGCTCGGGGGTTTGACCGATGTCGGCTTCATCGCGAACTCGCATTTCACCGCCCGCCGGTTCGCCGAGACCGATGGCGTGGCGGCGCATGTCGTCTATCCGATGATCGACGCCGATCGCTACCGGGTCCGCTCGACCCGCGAGACCGTGACCTTCATCAATCCGCATCCGCACAAGGGCGTGTCGGTCGCGCTCGACGTCGCCGAGCGGTGCGCCGACATCCCGTTCGTCTTCGTCCGGGGCTGGGGCCTCGAGCCGGAGGACGAGGCGCGCCTGCAATCCCGCCTGGCCACGCTGCCGAACGTCACATTGCGGCCCTCCACCCGCGATATGCGGACGGTGTACGGCACCGCGCGGATCGTCCTCGCCCCGAGCCAGTGGGAGGAGGCGTTCGGCCGGATCGCGGCCGAAGCGCATGTCAGCGGAATCCCCGTCGTGGCCTCTGCGATCGGGGGCCTTCCCGAGGCGGTCGGGCCGGGCGGCATCCTCGTCGCGCCGGATGCGCCAACGTCGGATTGGGTCGCTGCCGTGCGATCCCTCTGGCACGATGACGCGACCTATGCCGCCGCCTCGGATGCAGCACTCCGGCACGCCGCACGGGACGACATGGACCCGGAAAGGCAGATCGACCGCCTTTTCGACATCCTCGTCGGGGATGTCGCGGCGCCGATGCCCGGCTAGCCGCCATTGTCAGGTCGGCGGACCCTCGATGGGGTCTTCGGCGGGCGTGTCACCCGACGACAGGCCGGGCGTCCCGATCCCCTCCGTCGCCCCAAAGGCCGGAAGGTCGCTCTCGACAGCGACCTCGCCCAGACGAATGTCCAGCACGTCGCCACCCAGGACGCGGTCGGTCGGGGTAACGCGCGTCGTCTCCGGCCCATCGTCACCCGCACGCGTCACGGTTATCTCGGCCGACGTCTCGCCGAGAGCGCTGGACAGGGCGCTCCCCACTTCGCGCGCTTCGGCATAGAGGGCGGACTGGGTCTCCATCCGTACCTCGAGATCGCCGACTGCGGCGATCTGGTCCTGCAATCCTTCGACCAGTGTCAGGCGCCGACCATCCATCAGGTCGAGCCGATCGCGCCGCGTCTCGTTGAGGCGCTGTTCGGCATTGAGCCGCGCAGTCTCGATCTCCAGCCGGCGGATCTGCTGATCGGCCAACTGACGCTCCAGCTCGCGTTCGCCCCGGGCCGTCGCGAGGCCGCGCTCGACCAGCTGCGTGGCGTCCGTCAGCTGGGCCTCGATCAGCGCGACCTGCTCACTCCGGAGCTCCAGCTGCCGCGTGAGCCGCGTCACCTGTTCCGAGATCAGCGCCTCCAGCTCGTCGAGCTGCGCGAGGCTCGAATCCACCGACGCGCGGCGGGCGCGCAGGATCTCCCGCTCCCGCTCGATCAGCGCCGCGCCCAGCGGAGCGGCCGCGACCTCGGGCGGCACCTCGATGGACCGGTCCTCCATCTCGGCGCGCAGCCGCGCGATCGTCACCAGACGCCGTTGCCGCTCGAGGTTCAGAAGGCGGTAGGTCCCGAGCGCGGTCAGCGCGCCCCGATCGCCCCGGAGCAGTTCGGGCCCCGGATCGTCGATCCCGCCCGCCTGCCCGATTGCCTGCGCCACGGTCATGGACGGGAAGAAGGGATGCGTGCCGGGCGAACGTACATCGCCCGTGACGTAGATCGGCTGGAACTCCGTGATCCGCACGCTGGCTTCGACCCGGCCGTTGAGGCCGGCGCTGTCCGCAAGCTTCACCGCGATGAGATCACCGAGATCCAGCGGCGACATCCCGGCTGCGGACACGACCCCGACCAGCGGCAGCGACAGGGTGCCGTTCGGCGCGATCCGGATTTCGCCTCCGATATCGCTCCACGCGGTATAGGTCTCCTCCAGCGGGTCCCATCGCCCGATGCGGATTTCGACCAGCTGACGCGGTGCCAGAAGTTCGGATTCCGCCGGATCAGCGGTCTGGCCCGTGCTCGCGGCGGACCAGAGCATCGTCGCGAGCATCGTCGCGACCATGGCGACTGATCTAGGCATGAAGCGCACGCTCCTCGTAGCTGCCGCGTGTCATGTATCGGCTTGCGACTTCCAAGTCGGCGCCTTCTAGCACCGTCGTCGCCAGAACCGATCGGAACGCCGCACGATCGACAAGCGCGTCGGTGACGAAGCGTGGCTGGACGCGACCCCACGGCACGCGGAGGATCGCAAGGTCCACCGGCCAGCCCGGCGCATCGGGTGCCACCGGTCCGGCCAGCGGTTGCGTCAGCACGAGGACGACGTCGAACCGCTCGCGCAGGTTTGCGGCCACGGCATCGAGACCGGCGCGATGCGGTGCCTCCGCCCCGTCATGCTCGACGAACAGCGCCTCGAGACCGATGGAATGAATACCGCCCTCCTCTGTCTCGAAGGGCTGCGACCCGCCGTCCCCAGGCTCGACGGCATCGATCAGCAGCACGTCGCGGGCGCCGCCTGCGGCAAGGCGGCGTCCGAGTTGACGCGGCATGTCGCGCCCGAGCTCCTCCGCCGCGGTTAGGGGTGTCAGGAGGACCATCAGACCGCTTCCGAAGCGGGAATGGCGTTCGCAGGCCTCCGCAAGGAGCTGGATGGTGCGCATCCGCGTGGCCCTGCCGTCCTCGGTGCCCGCATCGGCGGATCGCGGCAGCACGCCCGCGCAATGCAGCCCGGTCTCCGCGCGCATCGCGGATGCGGTGCGCAGCGGCTTGGGCATCAACTCGCGCACGGCCCCGAGGAAGGCGCCCAACAGGATGCCCAGCATCATCCCCGTGATGAGCACGGATTTCTTCTGCGGGCTGATGGCGCCGGTCGGGATCGACGCATCGGAGATGATCTTCACGATGGAGATCGGAAACTGCTGTTGCTGCAGCGTGACTTCGAGGCTGTTGAGATAGCCGCGATAAACCTCCGCGTAGGTTGCGGCGATGGCCTCGAGCTGTTGCAGGCGGCCGCGCAGCGCGACCCCGTCGCTGCCGATCCGAGTGGCCGCGGAGAGGTCGGCCTGGAGGGATTGTTCACGGCTCCGGGCCACCGCGTGGACCACGCGTGCCGCCTCCGTCGCCTGCTCGAGCTCAAGCCGCATCGCGTCGCGAAGGTTGTCGATGGTCGCGGCCAGGTCGAGCGCGCGGGGATTGTCGGCGCCGAACTCCTCCGCCAGCCGCGCGTAGCGCATCTGCGCCTCGACATAGTCGCGCCGGATCCCCTGCACGACCGACTGGTCCTCGCCGCGGGCAAGCGGCACGGTGACGATGTCCCCGCCCGCCTCGGCCCGCGCGAGCAGCGCCTCCATGCTGTCGAGCTGTGCGCGCGCCCCGGCGGTTTCGGCCGAGGCCGAGACGAGCTCGCTGGCCAGTTCCGATTGCTGCTGTTCGGTGAGCAGACCGCCGCGCACCTCCAGAAGACCGTTCTCGACGCGAAACTCCTGCACGGCGGCGGCGGCGGCGATACTCTGCGCCTCGACCACCTCCAGCCGGTCGCGCAGCCATTGCTCGGCGGTGACCGCCACGTCGTTGTTGGTCCGCAGGTTGAACCGCTCGTAGGCCGAGCCGTAGGTCCGCGCGATCCGGGTCGTCAGCACGGGATCGTAGCCGCGATACGAGACCTCGATGACGAGGCTCCGCCCCGAGCGAGAGACCGAGAGCCGGTCGCGCAAGGTCGCCGCCGCGCGGTCACGGTCTGTCCGCTTCAGGTCCGACACCGCACCGGGTGATACCGCGCGGTCCCCGGATGACGGCGCCGATGGCGGCCGCGGCGACAGCGCGCGCGCCAGCGGATCGGTCAGCGACATCACCGCGTCGATCACCCGCTGGGTCGCCCCGACCGGGGGCGAGAGGAAGCCCTGGTTCTCGTCGAGGTCGAGCGCGTCCACGACCTGCAGGGCGAGCGCCTCGGAGCGGATGATCTGGATCTCGCTCTGCACGACGGCATCGGATCGCACAACGCTCGGCAGGGGCGAGACCTGGTTGATGAGCTCGGCCCGTTCCTCGTCCAGGAGGACGGTGACCCCGGCGACGTAGCGCGGCACCGACCCGAGGATGATGAGGATCGAGAGCACGATCCCGGCGGCGGCGCAGACGGCGACGAGACGCATCTGTCGGCGCGCCGCCCGGTAGAGGCCGCCGAAATCGGATTGCGGGCCCGTATCGGCCGGATCCAGGCCCTTCGTCGTGACCGGCTGCCACGAAATCCGACGGTCGCGCACGGGTTCGGTCATGTGCCCAGTCCCGTCCGCATGGGCTGGCTGGCGAAGCCGTGCATGTCACTCAGGATCGGCGCCGGTCGCGCGCCCTGCGCGCGGTGATCGAGCAGCTTCAGGAGGACGAACGGCACGAGGAAGGAGCCCGCGGTGTAGGGCGTGATGAAGTCGACCTCGGCCATGGCGCGGGGCAGGAACAGCAGCGCCAGCCCGGCGCAAAACGTGACCGCGCCCGTTCCATCCTCCGCGAGGATCGCCACCACCGGCACCGCAAAGAGCGCCAGGCAGATCGCCGAGACGAGCGTCAGCCCGAGCAGGCCGAGGCCGACATAGGCTTCGATCAGCACGTTGTGGAAGTGAAAGCCCGTCCGCGCCGTGATATAGAATTCCTCCCACAGCCGCTCGGCCTCGGGTCGGTCATGCACCCAGAACGCGTCGTACCCGACGCCCAGGAGCGGTCGGTTCGCGCCGAATTCGAGCGCCTGGTTCCAGAGGAAGGTCCGCCCCGTCAGCGTGGCGTCCTTCCCGACGGCCAGGAGGACGACGTCGAAGAGCCCGAGGATATACGCGGCCAGCGCACCGACGAGGCCGCCCGCAATCAGCGTCACGACGGCCCGGCGTCGAAGCGCGGGCGCAAGGCCGAGCAGCATCCGCGCGACCACAACCGTCAGGAGGGCCACGCCGGTCGTCAGGATCGACGTCGCGGAATCGGACATCCACAGGAGCACGACCGCGAGACCGGCGGTCGCGACGACGGCGGGCCAGAGCTTACGGTCGACGCGGAACGCCCAGAGCAACGCGACGCAGAACAGGATCGTCAGCGTCGCGAAGTAGCCGAGCTGGTTCTTGGAGGAAAACGCGCCGTTGAAGGCGTAGGACCCGTCCAGAAAGTCGTAGGAGTAGCCGCCGATCGCCACCGAGTAGAGGAGCACCAGGAGGCCGCCGATCGCTCCGCCGAGTGCGAGATTCGGAACGCTCGTCGCGCGCGCGGCGACCAATCCGAAGAAGACCGTCGTGCCGTACTGGATGGCGCTGCGGAGTGTCCGCGCGGGCGCGTCGCTCCAGACCGTCGAAAGCAGGCAGATCGCCGGCAACGCCAGCAGCGCGATCACGGGGAGCGGCCGCTCGAACAATAGTCGGGGTGCCGCGCAGAGCACCGCCGTCCAGACCCCGTAGAACGCCAGGATCGACACCGGTCCGACCCGCACCGAATAGGCGAACACGAAGAGCGACAGGGCAATCGCCGGCACAACGACGATCGCGTTGCGCGCGGGGTCGGCGATCCTGTCTCTGTCGAACGTCACTGCCGTCACCCGTGATCTGTCGCCGTAACCCGTGGACGCGCCGCGAAGGGCCGAACGCGAGGCGCCTGGGATGGTAGGTTAGCCATTCTATCCCGCGGCTTGCGATGCGGCGTCAAACCTGTCGGCGGCTTGGCGCCGGTCGGAGCGGGACCCGCGCCGCCCCGCGGCGTCGTTCTGCGACGGCCGCAATCAAATCCGGCAAAGTTGAAACCAACGCGGGGGCAACGATGCGGGCTAGTTTTCGGCAACCCCGTCCACGCACAGGATCGATTCGGGAAAGCGGCAGCCGTCGCCCAATGGCGTGTAGGCGATCCAATCCACCTTCAGCACCTTCGGGGCGGAGGCCGGATCGAACCGTCCCATCCAGTCGGTCAGCCGGTCGGTGGACCAGATGCTGGCGTAGATCTTCTGCGGCTCGTCCGGCAATGTCGCGTCGGTCGCCTCGCGGATCAGCACGCCGTCGATGAACCACCTGATGCGACCCGGTTCCCAGATGAAGGCGTAGGTCCGGACGGTCGCGTCGTCCTGCATGGGGTGCAGCGCCTCGTTCGCGCTGCTCCGGGCGGTGTGGAAATTGGTCTGGAGGACGGGCGCATCGCGCGCGAGGAACTCGAAGTCGATCTCGTTATGTGGCCGGTCCTGCGGCGCGCCGATGAAGGTGAAGAAGTTGGCGTTCATGCCTCCGGCATAGGGTACCCGCATGCGCGCCTCGAACGCGCCGTAGCCGTAGCGCGCGTTTGATTGCAGCTCGGCGCAACTGAGGTCGAACGCGTCCCGCGCCTCCGCGCTCATCCTCAGCCGAAGCTGTCCATCCGCGACCGCGACCTGGTTGGCGCTCCAGATGCAGTTCTGGTGCGGCCCGTTCGACCATCCGTCGGACACGAACCATCGCGCGCGGTCGAGATCGTCGAACGGCTCGAAAAAGGCCCCCTGCGCCCCGGCGGTAGCGGGTAGTAGGAGGCAGAGGGCGAGGCTCGCTGAGCGTGGGGTCGGCATGAGTTGCCTCCTGACGCGGGGGCGGTCGGCGGTCCGGTCAGCGTCGATGCTAGGCGCCCATCCGGGCCGCGCAAGTCACTCGGTGAAGCCCGGCCAGATCGCGCCGAGGTCGCGGCCGAGAAGCGCCGACAGCCCCGCGTTCCGGGCAGAGAGATGCCGGTTCAGATAGCGGCGCGTCTCCGGGCGCATGTCCTCGGGCGGCGTGGTTTCGGTCAGGACGCGGTCCGAGACGATGCGGTACCACACCCGGTAGGCGCGGTGACCCAGCCGCGCCGACAGGGACGACCGGCGTCCCAGATGCGCCGCATAACGGTAGCGCACGAGGCGGCGACCGATCCGGTTCAGCCCCAGCAGCGTTCCAGCCCGCTTGGGATAGAAGGTCCGGTTCTGCCAGCCCGCCCCATCTTCCAGCAGCATCGGCGCGAGGCCGAGAAAGGCCGTGACCCTGTCGATCGTCGCCTGGCGGGCCGCGTTGAACTCCTCGAACAGGACCGGGCACAGGCGGTCCGGGCCGAGGAGTTCCCGATAGCGTCTCAGCGGCGCGGCATAGGTCGAGCCGACGAGGATCGACGGCTCGGCGCTTACCGCCGCCTCGAACGACAACGAGGTCCGACCCGACCGCACGAGGTGCCAATATTGCGACCACGCCCGACGGACCGGATCGCGCAGCATGACGATGACCTTCGCGTCGGGAAGGGTGCGGGCAATGCGGTCGGGCGCGACGGCGGACATCAGGTAGGTGGTCGTGTCCTCGCCGACCAAGGCGCCGGCGGGCGCGTCGGCAAAGCGCGACCGATACCACGCCACGGCCTCGGGATCGTCGGGGTCTCGCCAGACGAGGTCGCCGTGTTCGATCGCGAGAAAGTCCGAATGGGCGACCGCATCGTCGGCATCGAAGTGATAGAGCTCGCCCGGTGCCACCCACGCGTCCGGATGTCGGTGCAGGATATGGTGCAGCGAGGTTGTGCCGCATTTCGGGGCCCCGCCGATGATGAAGTCCGGTCGCACGTCCAACCTCGCCGTCAGGTCCGCAGGCCCAATCTGTCGACCCGCGCCTGCGCGCGTCAACGGCGGCGTCGGGATCGGCGGCGGTCGGCCGACGGCACGACGCACCGGTCAACCCCAATCACCGATATCCGCGGAACGCTATGGACAATGGAGCAGCCCGCCCCGCGATCAATCCGGGCCGATCTGAGACCGGTCATCCTGCCGGGGCCGCGTGAGGACATGGAGGGCGGCATATCCGACTCCCCAGATCGCGATGAAGCCTTCGGTCCATTCGGTCGTCCAGCGGATCGCATCGAACGCCACGCTGTCGGGATCGAAGGCCCCCTGGAACACCTTCATCAACGTCGTCACGAGGACACAGAGCAGAAGCGGAACGAGTGACGGATCGGCCCGTATGGCGGTCCAGATGCGATCCGGCAGGATGGGCATGCGCGGCAACGTCAGAACGCCCGCCGCCACGACGAAGACGATATAGAACCATTCCGCCCGGCCCTGCAGTCCTTCGACATTGTGCAGCGTGAACTCCCCTTGCCGGTTCACCTCGAGCATCCAGTCCGGGATCTCGTAGCCGAGAAGCGGCTGGCCCCACTGCGTCTCCTCGAGCGCCGCGAGGGCCGCGACGAAGGCGAAGAGCGCCCAGTAGACGGCCACGAGGCCCAACCCCGACGCGCGAACGTGTCGATACGCGAGCCAGAGACCCAGCGCGAATGCGAAGACGAACCCGAAGGCCGTCACCATCTCGATGACCGTGTATTCCCGCGCCTGCCTGAACCCTCGGGACACGATGGGATACGTCGTCTCGTTGAAGACCAGAAGGCACCAAGCCAGCAGCACCGGAACCGGTCCCCAGAACAGGATCCGTCTGAGCGCAGTTTCGGTGGTCGCGACACCCCGGTGCCGGTCGGAAAACTGATGCGGGTCCTGCACGGCGAGCACTCGTTATGGCGGCGGCGATTTGCACTCGACCCGACGGAGCCGATGGTCGGCCCAAGCGAACGGTCTCCGATCCGGTGGTGCTAAGCCTCGGAGCTAGCACTATATTCCGGCACTGTCACGGCCCGGCGGTGCACAGGGTCACGGGTCGGCATCCTCGACCGCACGCGCGAGTGCGTCCGGACGGGCGCGTGGCTCTCACCCGTCTCGTTCCGCGCGGCGTCGGCGCAACCTTTTCGAGCGGCGGCTCTGGCTGACATCAATCAGCCGTTCCGGTCCTCCAGATCGCCGCCCAAAGGTCGCCTGGCAGCACGGGACGTCCACCGCGCACCGCACTGCCTCGCCCCCGGCTACGGTCACCGCCACGGGCCATACCCGTGACGCTGACCCCGGAGCGGTGAATCGCGCCTGCACCCAGTCGCTGCGCGCGGCCGACGGGACGCCCGGTCGCGGCCCATCAGGGTGAGGCGAGCCCGATGAGCGGACCGGCGAAGCTCGGGCTCAGGCGCGGGTCGGGGCCGAGGTCGGGCCGAGCAGGGCGGCTCCGACGGCGAGAAACCAGCCGATCGCACCGAGACCGAAGACAGTACCCGCCGCATCCCACAGCGGCGGCAGGATCGTCGCGAGTCCTGCCACGCTGGTCGCGACGCCGATCTGTGGCGCGACGGGTCCGAGCACGGGCCCACCCCGTGCGGTGAGGCTGATGGTCAGGATCCAGACTCCGCCTGCGATCTCGTTGCCACCGCCGAGCCCGAGTTCCACCGCGTGGAGCATCCGCCACCGTTCGGCCGCGGCGCCGGGATCGACCGTCCCAGCACGCACCCCCTCCACGGCGATGTTGGCGATCATGCCCGCGGCGAGAACGAGGGTCGCCCAGATCGTGCCGAACATGCGGGACAGCGCCGCAGGACCCGGCGCGGCGGGCGCAAGCCGCGCGTGCAGTGCTACGACCAGCACGGCGAGGGCGAGCCCGTTGAGGATGTAGATCACCATGTTCCATGCGATGAAAAGGCCGGGGCGCTCGAACGCGAAGGCCGTGACGGCGACGGCATCGACCGCGTTCGTCCCGTAGCCCAGCGGTGCCAGAACGGTGACCAGCAGCGCGAAACCCACGACGTAGGTCGCAGCACAGACAATGGCGGCGAGCCCGCCTGCGCTGTCGGCGGTCATGTCGACGTCCCTCCGGCGGCGAGGGATGCGAAATGATCCGTCAGGCGGCGCTTTCCATGGCGAGGGGCGACCATGTCGAGGCCCAGCGCCGTCAGGAAGAAGCGCGCGGGTCCGCCGATCCGCCGGGGCAGCAGCGGAAGGACCACGAGCGCCGCGCGACGCAAGGCATCGGGCAGATGCGTGATGCGCGCCGGGCGACCGAGCGCGGCGAATGCGGCGCGCGCGATCTCGTCCTGGGTCATCACATCGGGGCCGCCGATCTCGACCCAGCCGCGCCCGGCCGCGGTGGCGTCCACCACCGCTTCGGCTAAGTCGGCACCGTCGATCGGATTTAGCCGCGCGGACCCGTCGCCGAACAACCAGACACGGCCCGCGCGGGCCATCGTGAAGATGTCGCCCATATCCGAAAAGTATCCCGTGGGGGCGATCACGGTCGCGGGCATGTCCGACGCGTGCATCGCCGTCACGAACGCCGTCTTGGCGGCAACGAGCGGCACCTCCGCCATGCGATCCGCGCGAAGGACGTGGACATAGGCGAAGCGCCCGACGCCGGCACGCTCGGCTTCGCGCAAAAGGTTCAGGTTCGCGCCGTAATCGACCTCGCGGTAGCCGAGCCCGTCCGCCTGGCGCGTGATACCGAGAGCCGAGACCACGAGGTCGATGCCGTCCATCACCCCGGCCAGCGTTTCGCGCCGGGTGGCCTCGGCCACCACGAGGACATCCGCGAGCCCCTCGGCACGCGAAGCATCGCGGACGAGCGCAGTGACGTGATGCTCGTGGCGGGCATATGCGGTGCAGAGGGCGCGCCCGAGATAGCCGGTCGCCCCGGCCACGAGAACATGCATTTGAGTTTACCTTTCAGCCGAGGCCGACGCCCAGCGCGGCGGCGGTCATGAGAGCGGTGACGGGCGCCCAGAGTCGGCGTTCGGGGCGGGATGGGCTTGCGGCATTGGCCGCGCAGGTGAGAAGGGTGAGGGCCGCGGCAGGCCAGAAGACCGGCGCGAGGGATGCCGGTGCGAGGCCCGCGCGCGCCAGCACCGCGACCGCCATCCCTGCCAGAAGCGCCGCCTGCACCAGCGCGAGGCCGCGCCAGATCGGCGGCAGACGTCCCGAAAACCGTCCGCCCACGGTGTAGCGCCCGAAAGGCGCGCCCGCCGCGAGCGCGAGATGCATCGCCAGCGGCATCGCGGCGAGGGCGGCATAGGCGAGGGCGAGCGTCTCGGTCATGGTGCGGCTTCCATCCTGGGGATCCGGGTCGAAGCGGATCTAGACCGGGACGGTGTGCGGCGGCATGACCGGGGAGATCAGTCGATTGACCGCGGGCTCCAATTCATCCCGCGTCGGCCCGCCACGCGGTCGGGCTGACCCCCGTCCACCGCTTGAAGGCGCGCACGAAGGCGGAGGCCTCCGAGAAGCCCAGAAGATACGCCGTCTCGCCGACCGACACTCGTCGCGCGCCGAGATACTCCATCGCCATGCGGCGGCGCAGATCGTCATGGACCCGCGCGAAGGTGGTGCCCTCGTCCTTCAGCCGCCGATAGAGCGTCTGGCGGCCGAGACCCAGATCGCGGGCGACGGTATCCATCGAGAAACTGCCCTTGTGAAGGTCGGCCAGCATCCGCGCCTCGACGGCGGCGCGGACCGTCTCGCGCGCGGCAAGCTTGGCCATCAGCGTATCCGCATGCCCGGTGAACAAACCGAAGACGTAGGCCGCGGCGTCCGGGCGCGGCAGGTCGAGGCAGCCGGGATCGAGGCGCACGGCGATCCGGCCCGCATCGAAGCGCACCGGCACCCGCAGGAGGTCGCCATAGCCCGCGGCGTGGGTCGGCGGCGGAAAGGCCAGATCGACCGCAAGTACGACGGGCCGGTCCGACGTGGTGGCGCGCAACTCTCCGATCAGTTGCCCGAGCGCACCTTCGGCGGCGAGGTGAAACCCGTCCGGGACGGGCAACCGGTCTTCGATCCAGGTCTCGCGGCCCTCGATCAGCGCATAGCGGGGGGCGCTCGCGGGGCCGGCGCCATCGACGATGAGGCGCGCGTAGCGGTTGAGCTGGCGCAACCCCTCCCGCAGCGTCGGGGCGCGGGCGAGGATGCCGCCGACGACGGACATGGTCTCGGCCCGCGTGCCGAGGCCGGAACGCATCACGATGAGCGGATCGCCCGTGAGGTCGACCGCAGCCCGGAGAAGACAGTGCCAGTCGCGCCGCGGCAGCCGTGCCTCGGGATCGGCGAGTTCCGCCCCGGTCAGGCCGGACGCGCGCAGCAGGGCGGCACGGGACGCACCCCGCGCGGCGGCGAAATCGAGGAAGGCCTGCGCGAAACCGGCGGCCATGGTGGGCTCGGACATCTGGCGGATCCCCGGGGGCTCGACGATGCGGTTCGCCCGGTCATCCCGCACCTGCCCGGACAGGATCAATATGGGCCGCGTCGCGCCGGAGGGGCAAGCCGCCATGGCGGTGCCACGCGAACCAGCGGCCCTGCCCTTCACCCGCACTGACCCCATGGGCAAGGTTCGTGAGGATCGGCGTCCGACACATCCGATAGGGGTTCAAGCGGTGGATAGGACGCCGACGGCGCCGGACACCGGCGCTATGCCGGGTCCGCCATGCGAGCGTGCGGCGTGACACGCCCCCGGGAAAGCAGCCAGAGGGCGAACCCGATCTCCGCCAGCGTGACGATCGCGAGGAGGGCGCCCCCGACGGCGCCCAGCACAGCAGAACTCGGAGCCGCGACGGCCCGGATGCTGTCTACGAGATAGCCGGTCCCGCCAACTGCCAGCATCACCGACAGAAGCGGCGGCACGGCGCGCGACCTCCACGCCAGCACGCCGAGAAGCCAGAGGTGCAGCGCGAAGAAAACCTGCCAGACCCAGACCCCGGCTTCGTCCATTCGCCCGAGCACCCAGACGAGATCGGCGCGGGCGGCCATATCCATCGCCAGATGCGGGTCCATCGCGATTGCGAGGATCGCGGCCTGCGGCAGCAGCATCGCCGCCATCACTGCGGCCATCATCAGGCGCGCGACCAGCGCCGCTGTTGCAAGCACGGCGCCATATGGCCGGAACATCGCGAAAAGCATTACCGCCAGCACGACCTCCGACAGCATCATCACGACGTCGCCGCCGACCCCGGCGATGAAGAGGCCGGGCCCCGCCGCGATGGCGTCGAGCGCGGCCGCCGGATCGCCCGATACCTCGAGACGAGCGGGCACGTAGAGGATCGAGAAGAACCCGGCCCCCGCGATCAAAAGGTAGAGCGTACCAGCCATCCGGGCGAAGGATCGGGTTGTGGGGTCGTCGAACGCGCGCATGGCAGCCTCCGTTGGGTTCGTGTGCCGATGGGTGCGAGATACGCGGCGGCGAACATCTGCGATATTCCCCGGTTCTGCCGATCTGCTATGTGTTCCTGCATGGAATGGCGTGCCGTCACCTTCGACTGGAACCGGGTCCGGGCGTTCCTCGTGACTGCCGAGGAGGGATCGCTCTCGGCGGCGGCGCGAGCGCTCGGCCTGACGCAGCCGACGCTCGGGCGGCAGGTCGAGGCGCTCGAGGTCGAGCTGGGCGTGGCCCTGTTCGAACGGCATGGGCGCGGTCTGCGCCCGACGGCCGCAGGGCTCGACCTCCTGGAGCATGCGCGGCGGATGGGCGACGGCGCGGCGGAGTTGGCGCTCGCGGTCGCGGGGCTGGGCGACGACATCGCGGGCGAGGTCTCCGTGTCCGCCTCCGACATCTATGCCGCCCGGCTCCTGCCCCCGATCCTCGGCGCGCTCCATGCCGCCCATCCCGAACTGCGCATCGAAATCGTCGTCGACAACCAGCTCTCGGACCTGCGCCGCCGCGAGGCCGATATCGCCATCCGCAACGTCCGCCCCGCCGAGCCCGACCTGATCGGCCGCAAGCTGCGCGATGCGAACGGGCGGCTCTACGCGGCGACGACGCTGCTGGAACGGTTGGGGCGGCCCGCGGACCCACAGGGCTTCGCGGGCGCCCCGGTCCTGGAGATCGACCGGACAAACGCGCTTCGGGGCATGATGGCGGGGATGGGCTTTCCGGTCGAGGCAATGGCCTTTCCCTACCGGACGTCGAACTTCGTCACCGCATGGGAGATGGTCCGCGCGGGCCACGCGATCTGCGTCCTCGACGACCGGATCGGCGACGCGGAGCCGGGGGTGGAGCGCATCCTGCCCGATCTCGATCCGGTCGTCTTCCCAGTCTGGCTCGTCGCCCATCGCGACGTTCGCCGCGCGCGCCGCCTGCGGGTGGTCTGGGAGGCGCTCGCCGAGGGGCTGCGCTAGCGGACCGCGCGTGGGGCGGCGCTGCGGGACGCGTAGTCGCGCAGCAGAGCCACGCGCCGGGGACGGAAGCTGCGACCGCTGAGCGATGCGGTCTCGATCCCCGAGGCCCGGAAATGCCTCCAGTCCTGCCGCAGACAGCACCAGACCAGCACCATCAACCCGCCCTCGGCATAGCTCATCCCCAAGGGCCAGACCTCGCGCTGCGTGACCCCACCGGCCCGGTCGCGATACCGTATGTCGAGCGCGAGCTCGTCCCAGCAGGCGCGCCGCAAGAGCGCCATGTCGATGCCGAGCGCCACCGGCGTGGTCGGCGGGCGGAAGGTACGCAGCACGGTGTGCATCGCACGGCGCGACTGCGTGTCGGGCAAGGTGGCGATGATCCGCGCGAGGGCCGAGCGGCCCGCCGCCTCGAGCGCCGGATCGCCGGTCTGGCGCAATTCCCCCACCCCGAGGACCAGCGCCTCGATCTCGAGCGGGGAGAAGCTCTGCGGTGGAAGGGCCGGGTCTTCCGTCAACCGGTAACCGACCCCGGCCGCGCCATCGATCAACGCACCGCCCGCGCGCAGCGTGGCGATGTCGCGATAGAGCTGGCGCCGGGATACGCCCGTCTCGCCGGCCAGCCGTTCGGCCGTGACGGGAGCGGGCAGCCGGCGCAGCGCATCCATCAGGCGCATGAGGCGGTCGGTGCGGGCCATGCTGACGGAAACTGACAGGAGGGTCGGGATAAGCCAAGCCTGACCACAACCGGAGGACCACCCATGCCGACCCTGTTTCACGCCCCGAATTCCCGCGCGACCGCCATCGTCTCCCTCGTCGAGGCGATGGGACTGATGGACCGCATCGACCTCGTGGAGGTAACGGTCGCCCGTCAGGATGGCGGCGGCCGTCCCGATCCGCGCAACCCCCATCCCGAGGGGAAGGTGCCCTACCTGACCGATGGCCGCGACCATGTGCGTGAGCGCGGGGCGATCGTCCTCTACCTGACGGATCGCTTTCCCGAAGCCGGGCTCGGCCGCCCCGCCGGGCATCCCCAGAGAGGCGCGTTCCTGAGCTGGCTGTTTTACTATCAGGGCGTCATGGAGCCCGTGCTGGTGCTCGACGCGGCGGGGATCGAACATCCCGCCCTGCACGCCACGTTTCGCGGCATGAACGACATGCTGGCGCGTCTGTCGGAGGCCCTGGACGGCCAGCCTTTCCTGCTGGGCGAGGAGTTCTCGGCCGTGGATCTTCTGGTGTCGAGCCCGTTCCTGTGGATGCCGGACACGCTCCGCGATCACGCCACGATCCGCGACTGGGTCGACCGCTGCGCCGCGAGGATGGGGCCGAATTCCGATCAGTGATCGCCGGGCGCCGGCGATCAGCCAAACGCATCCGCCTCGGCTCGGGCCGGGGGGAGGCACGTCCGGTGCGAACCTGTGTCTCGACGCCCCGATTGTCCGGCCCCGCGACAGGCGTGGACACCAATCGCTACGTCGCGCCGCGACCGGCGCGTGGAGACTTGCGGCGGGCGCGTCGGGGCTTGCGGCTGCCGTGCTTCTCGAAGACGGCGCTGGCCTCGGCGCGCGCCGCGTCGGTGCGGCGGAGGTCATAGATGCGGGTCTTCGCCAGGCGCGCGGTCTCCTGGTGGTCGACGATGCGGGCGGGGTAGTCCGGAGGTGGATCTGGCAGGGTCCAGGGCTCCTGTAGGGCCGTACCGCTCAGGCCCGCCAGTTCGGGAACCCATCTGCGGGTGAAGACGCCCTCGGGATCCTGGTCGTGTCCCTGCTTGACCGGCGAATAGATCCGCACGGCGTTGATCCCGGTCTCGCCCGCCTGCATCTGGCTCTGGGGCCAATGGATGCCCGGTTCGTAATCGGTGAAGAGCCGGGCGAGGACCGCGCCCGACATCTGCCAGGGCAGCCAGAGGTTGTAGGACGCGAAGGACATCAGCATCGCGCGCATGCGGAAATTGATCCAGCCGGTCGCGCGCAGGTAGCGCATGCAGGCATCGACGAAGGGATAGCCCGTCGCGCCTTCGGCGAAGGCGGTCAGCCGGGCGTCGTCGTTGGGCACGGGCCGCAGGCCCTCGTAGGCGCGCGCCATGGGCAGCCATTCGATCTCGGGCTCGGCCTCGAGCTTCTGCATGAAGTGGCAATGCCAGTGCAGCCGACCAACGAAGGATTTCAGCGCCCCCGGCCAGCGGCCCCGCTCGGGTCGGGCGACGGCGTCCAGCGCGGCGATGCGCGCCTGCGTCGCCTGGTAGATTTCGCGCATCGAGAGCGTGCCGGCCATCAGGTGCGGCGAAAGGCGCGAACAGGCCGTCTCGCCGGTGACGGGGCTCGACATAGCCTTCTGGTAGGGCTCGCCCCGCTCGGTCAGGAAGCTGTCGAGGAGGCGCAGCCCGGCCTGCCGCCCCGGCGTCTGAAGGCTCACGATCCCGTCGGGCGCGAGGCCGAGATCGTCGGCGTCGGGGATCCCGGACGGGGCCGCGTCGACCCAGTCCACGTGTTCGGGCTCGGTCCGGATCGGCTCGGACATCAAGGCGTCCCAACGGCTGGCCCAGCGGTCGCGCGAGAGATCGGCGCCACGCCAGACGCCGAACTGGCGATGCTCCGTCCACGGGGTTCCGGTCGCCCGGCACCACGCCCCGACGGCGCGATCGCGAGCGTAGGTCCAGGCGTTGCCGGTCTCCATATGGGAATGGAGGTCGAAGGGGCCATGGCGATCCCGGATCGCCGCCAGCGTGTCGGTCACCGTGCCGGTCTGGACCGAGAGGTCCCCGCCCCGCGCGCGGATGTCGTTCCGCAATTCGGCCAGTGATCCGCGCAGGAAGGCCCACTGGCGATAGGACGTATCCGGCAGCGCCCAGTAGTCCGGCTCGGCCACGTAGAGCGGCAGGACGGGGCCGCCCGCCGCCGCGAACAGCGCGCCGTGGTCGTGGAGCCGCAGATCGCGCTTGAACCAGACCACCGAGAGGCGGGGGGCGCCGGGCGCAGGGGTCGGATCGTCGGCACTCATGGGCCCGGCCTTTCGGATATGGGCGCGAGGGGGCGCCGTGTGCCCTGCGGCAAGATGGTCCGGTGGCAGGGCGCGTCAAACCCGGCCGGGGGACACCTCCTAGCTTGGCGCCAGCAGCGCCTCGGTCGCCTCGCGGACCCGGCGGAGGGGGTGGCGCACGATCGGGGTCCAGTGCGGATCGACCGCGAGGCCGGGGCCGTAGCCCCAGCGCGCGGCGCGCGCCGCCTGTTCCGCCCCGAGATCCGGCGCCCCCGCGTAGTCGGCGTTCCGGTCGGCGATGGCTTCGAGTTTGGGCGCCGTCTCCGCGTCGAGATCAAGGAACGCCGCAAGCGCGCGGCGATACCGGTCGGGCCGCGCGGTCAGGTCTTCGTAGCGCAGCACGATCACCGAATGGAGGCGCGGCAGATCGCCCGCCACCCGGCAATGCGCGTCGAGCCAATGGTCCATCAATGCGTCCGGCGCATCGTCGACCCAATTCGCGACCGCCGCGGCCACGGCCTCGGGATGGCGCAGCACGACGACATATTGCGAAAGCGGGAAAAGCTGCTGGAGAAGGCGCATCCGGGTGAGGTTGACCGGCGACTTCTCGATCCGCCAGGAGCCGGCGCCGAACCACGGGTCCCAATCGGCCTCGAGCCGGGTGCGCGTCTCCAGCCGGTTGAGCGGGTGCGCTTCGGTCAGGTGCTGTTCGGGATCGGTCGCGAAGGTCATGGGGCGCCCGGCCAGCGCGTCATGCGGGATCGCCCCCTGGAGATACGCGCCCTCGTTCTCGGGGACCGGCGCTCCTTCGATCCGCGCCACCCCCGGAAGCGATCCCGCGAGCCGTGCGGTCAGGCTGGTGCCCGACCGGTGCAGCCCGCCCGCGAATAGGTAACGGGGCCGATGCGTCAAAGATCTTTCGCCTAACATATATCAACATCCCAACGACTTACCGTGAAACCCCTTGTTTCACTGCGCTCGCCGGCGAGTCCTCACCGGCGACGGCATCACGCGACCTAGAGCGCCCGGAACGCGCGCCTAGATTGGCTGTTGGACCACGGTTGCAAGGAGGCCGCGATGCATATCGTTCACGTCGCGATCGGGGGGTGCCTGACCCTTCCGAACGTCCGATACGGCATCACCGACGACACCGGCGGGCATATCGCCTACATCCTCGGGGCGGCGGCCGCGCAGGCTCGGCGCCCGGAGGTGAGCCACGTCGATATCGTGACGCGCGCCTTCGACGATGTGACCCTCGGAGCGGACCATGGGCGCGCCGTCCAGCCTGCCGGCGACGGGCTGCGGATCTTGCGCCTGCGCACGTCCAACGGCGCGTATCTCGCCAAGGAGGCGCTCGCTGCAGAGCGTCCGGCCCTGTCCGAGGCCTTCACGGCCCTGATCGCCGGAATGGCGCGCCCCCCGGAGGTCATCCACGCCCATTTCGCCGATGCCGCGGCCATCGTCCGCGCCGCGGCGGCACGGTTCGACATCCCGGTCGTCTACACGCCCCACTCGCTTGGGATCGACAAGGCATCCTGCGATGCGGGCCGTCCGCCCGCCGCGCTGATCCGGCGCATCGCGCTCGAGCGGACCGCGCTCCGGGTCGCGGACGCCGTAATCGTATCCTCGCGCGACGAAGCCGAGCGGCAGGTCGAGGGCTACGGCATCGACGTGGCGGGCCGCACCCATCGGGTCGCGCCTGGGGTCACCCGCCGCGACGGCCCGCCCGGCACGGGACAGGCACGCGCGCTCATCGACCACGCGCTCAGCGATCCCGAGCTGCCCATGATCCTCGCCATCGCGCGGCCCGTCCGAAAGAAGAACCTCGCCGCCCTGGTCCGGGCCTATCTCGGGTCGCCGACGCTCGGGGCGCGTGCGAACCTCGTGATCCTCGCCGGTCAGCGCGGTGCGGGCATCGCACAGACGCCCGAGACGGCCGGCGTCATCGCGGAACTGGAAAGCCTCGCCCGGCAGTGCCCCGGCCGGATCGCCCTGCCCGAACGGCACGGGCCGGATATCGTAGCCCAAGCCTACCGACTGGCCGCGCGACGCGGCGGGGTCTTCGTCAACCCGGCGCTGCACGAACCATTCGGCCTCACCCTTCTCGAAGCGGCCGAGGCGGGACTGCCCGTGGTCGCGACCCGCAATGGCGGGCCAGGCGACATTCTCGGGACGCTGCGCAACGGCACGCTGGTCGATCCGGACGACCCGGAGGGCATCGGAGCGGCCATCATAGGCCTCCTCGACGACGGCCACGCATGGCGGGCGGCGGCCGAGGCTGGTCAATCGCGCCTTCGGGCCTTCGATTGGGACGTCTGGGCCGATCGCGCGGCGCGGATCTACGCTGATCTCCGGCGCCCGGCCCGGAGCTTCGCGGTGCCGCACGCGCTTCTGGCCTCCGACATCGACGGCACGCTGACCGGCTGCCGCACCGGGGCGGCCGCATTCCGGGGTTGGGCCGCGACCCGCGATCTGCCCTTCGTCGTGGCCACCGGTCGCTGCATCAGCGAAGCCCGCGCGGTCCTCACCCGCTGGGATTTGCCAGCACCCGATGCCTTCATCACCGCCGTTGGGACGGAACTCCACCTGCCCGACGCCCGGGGCCGGATGGAACGATGCGAGCGCTACGCCGCGGCAATCTCGGAGAACTGGGATCGTGCGGCGGTTCTGGCCCGCCTCGCCGAGGCGGGCGCCCGCATGCAGGCCCCGGTCGAGCAACGCCGCTGGAAGCTGGCCTGTCTGGGTGACGCGTCCGAAGCCGAGCGTCTGCGCGCGGCCTTGGACCGGGCCGGGCTGGCCGCGCGGGTCGTCCCGTCGCATGGGCGGCTGATCGACATCCTCGCGCCCCGCGCCGGGAAGGCCGCCGCGATCCGCGCCTACGCAGCGGGCCAAGGGCTGGACGCGCGCCGCTGCGTCGTCGCGGGCGACAGCGGCAACGATCTTGACATGCTGACGATGGGGGGCACGGGGATCGTCGTCGGCAATGCGTTGCCCGAACTCGACCACCTCACGCCCGGACCCGACCTCCTGCGCACCCGCGCCCATCATGCCGGCGGCGTGCTCGAAGGCCTGGCGGCGGCGGGCCTGATCGGCGCGCGCGCGGCCGCGGAGGTCGCCGCATGAGGGATCTCGTCCACGATCCGGCCCCCCGGCCCTTCGGCTATTTCCTGCATCACCAGGGGCGCGGCCATATCGAGCGCTGCGCTGCGATCGTTGCCGGCCTGCCGCCGGATCGCCCGTTGACGCTGTTCTGCGCAAGGCCCGACCTCGTCGGTTCGACTCGCGCCGGGGTCGAAATCGTCCCGATCCCTTCGCTCTTCGAGGCGACGGGAGACGAGCGGCCCGCCGACTGGATCGAGACACCCGAGACACTGCATTGCGCCCCCGTGGGCTGGCCGGGCATCCGCCGCGCCATGGCCGAGATCACCGGTTGGTTCGCCCGCGCCGACCCGGCCCTGATCGTCTGCGACGTCTCGGCCGAGGTCGCGCAACTGGCGCGCATCTGCTCGGTTCCACATGTGAAGGTCGTCCAGCACGGCGACCGGGGCGATGCCGGGCACCGCGCGGCCTATGACGGCGCGGCGGGGCTAATCGTGCCCTGCGACGCGCGCCTCGCGCAGCCCGACTGGACGGACGGGATGCGCGCAAAGTCGGTCTTTGCGGGCGGGCTCGGGGTCGAGATGGACCTCCCCGACCGCGCCGATGCGCGCCGCCGTATGGGCATCGAACCGGACGAGGAGGTCGTGCTCGTCGTCTCGGGCGGCGGCGGCACGGGCTTTGCGGTCGCCCCGCTCGCCGTGGGCGCCCGCGCCATGCCGCAGGCGCGCTGGATCGCCGTCGGCCGGCTCGAGCGCGACTGGCATGCAACCGTCCCCGCCAACCTCCACATCCGCGGCTGGGTCGAGACCATGGCCGACCATCTCGCCGCCGCCGACCTCGTGATCGCATCGACGGGCAACACGACCTGTCAGCAGATCCTCGCGGCCGGGCTGCCGTGGATCGCGGTGCCGGAATGGCGCTATTTCGACGAACAGATTGCCAAGGCGCGCGCGCTCGATGCGGCAGGTGTCGCGACCCATCTGCCCTCCTTGCCGTCGTCGATCCCCGCTTGGCGCCGCGCCGTGGCCGAGGCCCGCGCCCGGCACGATCCCGAGCTGCAACGCGATATGGTCCGCCCCGATGCCGCGCGGCACGTGGCGGACTGGCTCGAAGCGCTGGCCGCGCGGCTCGACGCGCCCATCCCCCAACTCGCAACCGGAGCCTGACATGACCCGAGACCTGCCTGCCGTTTCCGTCCTCACGCTCGCCCGAGGGCGCGAGGCGCATCTGAAGAACGTGATCCGCGGCCTCGCCACCCAGAGCGTACCGCCTCGCGAACTGATCGTGGTCGCGATGCAGGAGGCGCCCTATCGCGACCTGCCCGAAACCGACTTTCCGATCCGGCAGATCCACGTCGTCGAGGCCGAGCTGCCGCTGGCCCGTGCGCGCAACGCCGCCGCCGCGGCGGCAGCGGGCGATGTTCTCGTATTTCTCGACGTCGATTGCATCCCGCATCCCGACCTCGTGCGCGATTACGCCGTCTGGACCGGGCCGGGCGACGGGCTGACCATGGGCGAGGTGCTGTACCTGCCCGCAGGCGCGGCCGATCCCGGATGGACGATCGCGGGCTTCGACGCCGTTGCGGTGCGCCATTCCGACCGGCAAGGCCCGCCCGACGTCGGACGGCGGCGCTGCGCAGACTACCGCTGTTTCTGGTCGCTGACCTTCGCGATGCACCGGCGCGACTGGGATCTCTCGGGCGGTTTCGACGAGCGATTTACGGGCTATGGCGGCGAGGATACCGATTTCGGCCGCACGCTCTACGAGGCGGGGATACCGATCTGGTGGATCCGCGGCGCGCGCGCCTACCACCAGCATCACCGCCACTGCATGCCCCCGATCCACCATATCCCATCGATCCTGCGCAACACCGAGATCTTCGCGGAGAAATGGGGGCATCGGACGATGGAGCACTGGCTCCATGGCTTCCGGATGATGGGGCTGATCGAGAACGGGCCGGACGGGCTACGGATGCTGCGGTCGCCGGGGCCGGACGATTTCGCGCTCTGCGAGCAGCGGGCGGACATGCCCTATGCTGCGACTGCACCGGTGATCCGCTACCTCGAGGGCCGGTCGCGGGACGGGGACGCCGTCGCGCGCTCGCCTGCCCAGCAGCACGCGGCGATGACGGCCCGTCAGAACGAGTTGCTGCGTCCCCCGCCCGGCGTCGCGGCCGAATGATGCGCGTCGCCCTCGTCGCGCATATCCGCCACCCGATCGCGCCCCCTTTCGCGGGGGGCATGGAGGCGCATTCCTATCACCTTGCGCGCGGCCTCGCGGCGCGGGGGCACGACGTGACGCTCTTCGCCAGCGGCGACAGCGCGGTGCCCGAGGGCGTGCGCCTGCATCCGGTCGTCGCGACCCATTACGACCGGGACTTTCCGTGGCACCGCTTCCACGGAACGGACGCACTGACGGCCCATCTCGACGCGGCCTATGCGCGGGCGGGCCGCGACATCCTCGGCGGCGGCTACGACATCGTCCACAACAACAGCCTGCACCGCTTCATGCCACGGCTGGCGGTGGCGCATGGCGTGCCGATGGTCACATCGCTGCACGTGCCGCCCTTCGATGCATTACGGCGCGCGGTCCATGGCGGCATCGCGCCCTGGACGCGGTTCACCGTGACCTCGCGCACGCAACTGGATCGCTGGTGGCCGGGGGCGCCCCCGCCCGAGGCGTCGGTCCTGCCGAATGGGATCGACCTCGCCGAATGGCCGTTCAAGGCGTCCGGGCATGGCGGTGCGGTCTGGGCCGGGCGGATCACACCGACCAAGGGCCCGCATCTGGCCGTCCGGGCCGCCCGGCGCGCGGGGCTGCCCCTGACGCTTTTCGGGACGATCGAGCATCGCGACTACTTCGAGACGGACGTCCGCCCGTATCTCGGCGGCGACATCCGGTATGGTGGCCATCTCCGGGGTGCCGATCTCGCCCGCGAAATCGGCGCCGCGTCCGTCCTGCTCTTTACCCCGCTCTGGGACGAACCGTTCGGGCTGGCCGCCATTGAGGCGATGGCGACGGGCGTGCCGGTGGCCTGCACGGATCGGGGCGCCGTCCGCGAGGTCGTCGGCGAGTGCGGCCGCTTCGCGCCGTCCGACGACGTGGCCGCGCTGGCGCACGCCGCGCGGGAGGCGATCGGACTGCCACGGGCAGACTGCCGCGCGCGGGTCGAGGCGCTGTTCTCGCAGGACGTCATGCTCGACCGGGCCGAAGCGCTCTATGCCGACGCCCGTGCCGCTGCCCCGGTTGCCGCACCTTCGCGTGCCTTCCGCCCCTTCGAGTTGCAGGTCGCCCCGCCGGTCGCGCTCTCGGCCTGAACCGGCCCCACGCTGCGATTTCTGGAACTGGCGCCCCGGCTCGCTATGTTCCCGATCAACGCACGGGAGCCCGATGAACGACACGCCGCAGACGCTGACCCGCCGGGGAATGGCCGCACGCCTGACCGATGAACAATGGGCCGAGGTGCGCGCCTGCTGCTCCGAGATCAGGTCGTGGCCGGGCCGCGCGGTCATCAGCCGCAAGCACGACCCGCTGGATCGAAGCCTCTTGCTCGTCGAGGGGTTGATCGCACGGCATGTGCCGGGTCCGGATCGTGCCCTTCACGAGATGGTCGCGCTGGAGGTGCCGGGCGATTTCGTCGACCTCCACAGCTTCCCGGTCGGGACGCTCGACCACGACGTCACCGCCATTACCGATGCCCGCCTCGCCGTGCTGCCCCATGACCGCCTGAAAGAAATGATGGACCGGCGTCCGGACGTGGCACTGGCGCTCTGGGCCCTTACGGTGGTGGACGCGTCGATCCATCGCTATTGGTCCTTCCGTGTCGGCGCGCTTCGGGCGACGGCCCGCGTCGCGAACCTCCTGTGCGAGTTGCAGAGCCGCCTGGAGATGGCCGGACTGGCGGACGGCTCGGGCTTCGACCTGCCCCTGACGCAGGTCGATCTGAGCGAGGCCTGCGGCCTGTCACCGGTGCACGTGAATCGCGTCATCCGCGAGTTGCGCGAGGCGGGGCATTGCACCGTGAAGGACGGGCGCGTCACGATCTGCGACCTGAAGGCTCTGCGGCGGACGGGGAAATACGATCCGTCCTTCCTCGAGATCGGCATCCAGCGCGACGGGCTCTAGGTCGGACCCGCGCACTCTACGTCGGCGCCTGCCTGCGGGACGGCGTTCCGAACCGGGAGATCACCGCATGCCCGACGCCGACCGATGGGACGGTCAAATAGGCACGTCTCCATGATTCCAGAGCGGCTCGGCAGGCGCGAACGGACGGCGGTCGTCCGGACCATGGACGCCGATAAACGTGGCAGGCCCTGACGGGCGAGCCGCGCACATGACCCGCACTCAGGCTCCCATGCGCCGGCGCCGCTCGCGGATGCGCGCATCCGCCGCGGGGGTGCCGTCGTGGAACGAGCCGAAGACCCGGTCCCACGGGATTTCGAGCGAGCCGTAGTTACACTCGAAATAGCGGTGATGCATCTGGTGATGGAATGTCCCGAGCCGCAGGCGGTTCGCATCCCGCACCACCAATCCTTCGAAGCCCGTATGCGTCGTCGCCGCGGTCAGCGCGTAATACTGGAGATGAAACATGATGTGGACCGGGTGGGCGGCGACAACGAAGTGGATCAGAACGGAGCCGAGGAAGATCACGTGTTCGACCGGATGCATCGACAGGCCCGACCAGGGGCCGACATTGATGTTGCGGTGATGCAGCGCATGCACGTGGCGGTAGAGCACCGGCACATGCAGGAGCCGGTGGATCCAATAGAAATAGAAGCTTTCCCAGACGGGGATCAGCACGAAGAGCGCCACGAACCAGACCGGATGCGCGGCCCACGTCAGGAGCGGCGCGTGACCGTTCGCCAGCGCCCAGAACATCAGGACCTCGTAGCCCGTCCAGACCGTCACGCCCGAGGCCAGCGTCCAGAACATGTTGTCGCGGATCTGCCCGCCCAGCGTGAACTGCCGGCCGTTCTTCATCAACGGGCGTGCATCGTATCGGAGCCGCTTGCCCTGCCGCGTGAAGGTGTAGAACCACAGGTGCAGCCCGCCCGCGACCACCGTCATCAGCACGAGGTTCCGCAGCCAGATCTCGGCGATCCATGACGCGGCCAGCACCCGCGTTTCCTCGAGTGGCGGCTGAAACCAGGCATAGGAGGCGAGGGCCACGCCGACGATAATCAGCCGTTCGGTGATCAGGAACCACGAATGCCAGACCCAGCGCAGCATCTCGACCGGACGCAGCGGCCAGCGAAAGAACGGCGAGACCCGGAGCGGCACGTCGGGAACGTGGTTCCAACCCTTGAGCGGGGCGTCAGGCATGGCGGTCTCCTCGAGACGGGATAACGTCCCTACGAGTGTCGCAGATGCGCCATCGTCGGAAAAACGGTATGATCCGGGCAATGCTCTCAGGATTTCCGAGGAAGCCATGGCGATCACCCTGCGCGCGATGCGCTATTTCACGACCGCGCTGCGACATGGCAGCATCGCCGGCGCGGCCGCCGCGCTGTCGGTCGCGCCCTCGGCGGTCGCAGCTGCCATCGACCGGATCGAGGCGCATTTCGACCTCGACCTCGTGCGTCGCCAGCGGTCCAAGGGGATCGGTCCGACGGCCAGCGGACGCATCATCGCGCAGCGGTTCGAGCGGCTGCTCGAGGATTACGAGGCGATCGAGGCGCAGGGCGCTGACCTGAAGTCGGCCCCCGGCGGCACCTTGCGGATCGGGTATTACGCCCCGGTCGCCCCCGCCTTCCTGCCCGCGATCCTGATGACCGCCCTGCCCGATCCGTCGGCGGTCGAGCTGCATCTCGAGGAATGCGACAACGACGCCGCGCAGGCCGGACTGCTGGACGGGCGCTACGACCTGATCCTGTTCGTCAGCCGCGACGTGTTGCCGTCCATCGCCTACGACATCCTGATTAAGGCCCCGGCCTATGCCCTGCTGCCCGAAGCGCACCCGCTGGCGGCAAAGGCATCCGTCACGATGGCCGAGATCGCGGCCGGTCCGCTCGTGGTTCTGAACCGGCCGGTCGCATCGGACTACTATCGTAGCGTCTTCGCGGCGGGCGGGTCGGAGATCGCCGTGGCCGCCTATGCGAACTCGACCGAGATGGTGCGGAGCCTCGTCGGCGCCGGGCTGGGCTGCGCCGTCCTTAACATGCGGCCGCTGACCGCGCGGAGCTACGGCGGCGATGCTGTCGTGGCGCGCCCGATCTCGGACCCGCTGCCGCCCCTGTCGCTGGCCATCGCCTACGACGCCACGCGCCCGCGACGGCTGGTCGAGACGGTCATCCGCGCCTGTCGCGCGCAGTTTGCGGACGCCGCGCGCGACCGGTGCATCGTTACGGGTTGAGCGCGACGGTGGCGCGCGCCGCAGCCCGTATACCGCACGAAGAACGGGGCGGCCGAAGCCGCCCCGCCGCCGCCCGTTCAGACGTCCCTAGCGCTCCAGCGCGCCGACGCCCGAGAAGCGGAACGCCTCCTGCTCCAGCGCATTCAGTTCGTCCACGCTCATCTCGTTGTTGGCGATGGTGATCCGCCCGAGGAAGATACGCGGCAGCTCGTTCTCGCGGCCTTCCAAATGGTACTTGATCGCCTCGGCCACGGCGGCGCCGACATCGTCGCCCATCCGCATCGGCGTGGCGTCGAGCTCGCCGTTGCGCAGCGCCTCGAGCTCAAGACCCGTGCCGCCCCAGCCGGTCGAGAAGATCTCGTCCTCCATGCCCATGGCGAGCTGGGCCTCGACCGAACCCATCGCCATCGCGGTGTTGGCATTATGGATGATCTTGGCCTCGGGATAGGACTGCATGATGTAATTCGTGCCATCGAACCCGCCTTCGCGGCGGTACTCGCCGTAATGCTCGTAGGCGAGGTCCCAGTTGCCCTTCTCCTCGACGCAAGCCGCGAAGTCGCCCGAGCGCTGATTGTCGGTGATGCCCGGAATGCCCCGGTTGAGCGCGTAGACCTGGTCCGGCCCCAAGCGGTCGACCATGTAGTCGCAGATCAGGAGCGCACCCTCGGCGGCCGAGAAGTCGAACCACCCAGCGGGCTGGTTCTCGAGGTATTTCGGCGGGGTGAAGAACGAGATGACGAAAGTCGTGAAATCGTCGGTCGCGGCCAGCTTGTCGATATTGTCGGCCTGCGTCGCCAGTTCGGACGGCCCGAACAGCACGAAGTCCCAGATGTCCTTATCCTGGATAACCTGGTCGGTGTAGGTCGCCTGCAGCGAGTGCTCGATCTGGCGCGAGGCGAATTCGGTCGTCTCGTACTCGATGCCCAGTTCGTCGAGGCGCTTGGTGAAGGCGAGATACATGCGCGCCCAGAAGTCCGAGACGTCCGCCGACGGATAGACCAGCGCGATCTGGAGCGGGCCGTCCTGTTCGACCGCGAGTGGCACGGCCTCGGATCCGACCACCTCGCGCAGAGCCTCCAGCTCGCCGGGGCGGTTCATCTGCTCGACGAGGTAGAAATCGCGATCAGCGTCGCCCTCGACCTCCATCAGGGGAATCTGTCGATCGTCCTGCGCCATCGCGGCGCCCGTCGTCATCAACAGGGCCAGTGCCGTCATCGTCGTCTTCATCGTCCTATCCTCCCAGGTTGGATATGGTCTCGCCCGGCCTCAGCCGGACCGGTTGGGGTCGCCGGCGAAGGCCCACCCCAAAAGCAGCAGCACCAGAAGCGTGCCGACGATCAGCGCGATCATGCGCAGCAGACGTCGCGTTTCCGGCTGCGCGAATGTCGCGGCCAGTCCCTTGGCGCCGTCGCGATCCTTCTTCTGTAGCCAGGTATAAAGCGCCACCGACGTCACGATCACCACGCCCGAACCCACCGATTGCCAGAAGAACTCGATCCTGAGCGTGACGAGCGCGTTGATCATCAGCGCCAGCAGCAGCACCCCCGCGAGCGAACCCAGAAGCGACGCGCGCCCGCCAAAAAGGGACGTGCCGCCGACCACGACGGCCGCGATGACATGGAGGTTGAAATAGGGGGCCGAGGTGGCCTGCACGGCGTTGAGCTTGCCCAGGAGCATCACGCCCGCCAGACCCGCCATCGCACCCATCAGCACGTAGGCGTAGATCTTGTAGCGGTCGATCGCGATGCCGGTCAGTTCGGCGGCCTGCGGCTCGGACCCGATGGCGATGGTGTAGCGGCCGAAATGCGTGCGCGTCAGCAGGACCCATCCGACGGCCATCGTGGTCAGGCCAATCAGGACCGGGATCGGCAGGAACCACGAGAGCTGCCCGCGTCCGATATCGGTTATGAGATCGGGATAGCGCGCGAGGACGAGGCCCTTGGCCAGCACCAGCGCGAAGCCGCGATAGACAAGGTCCATCGCAAGCGTCCCGATCAGGTCGGGCACCTTGAACTTGGTGATGATGAGGCCGTTGATCAGGCCCATCGTCGCGCCCAGCGAAATGGCGACGGCCACGCCCGCCCAGGCCGGGAAGCCGTAGACCTTCATCAGGAAGCCCGCGATGATCGTCGAGAGCGCGGCGACCGATCCGATGGACAGATCGATCCCGCGCTGGGTGATGACGAAGGTCATCGCCATGGCCATCGGCATGTAGAGCGCCGATTCCAGCAAGATGATCTCGAGGTTTGAAAGGCGGAAATAACGCGCCGGCTCGAGGATCGCCATCACCAGGAGGATCGCCGCGATCATCGCGACCGGCGCGATGAACCCCATGTACGGCGCCAGTCGCGCGCGCAGGTCGGGTCCGCCCGGCGGTGTCGGAATGGCGGTGCTGTCGGTGACGGGCCGGGTGGTCATGCCGCGCTCTCCGTGGTCTCGTCGCCCGCGCCGACGATCAGGCCGAGCACGTCTTGGGTCGTGACGTCGGCGACGTTG
Source organism: Jannaschia halovivens (assembly GCF_046452375.1). NCBI lineage: Bacteria > Pseudomonadati > Pseudomonadota > Alphaproteobacteria > Rhodobacterales > Roseobacteraceae > Jannaschia > Jannaschia halovivens. The sequence continues at coordinate 1,523,266 of NZ_JBKFDJ010000001.1, forward strand.
ACGACACCGACGCGCTTGCCCCGGCGCATCACCTGCACGCGGTCGGCGACCTCGAACACGTCGTCGAGCGAATGCGAGATCAGGATGACCGCCAGCCCCTGCTCGCGCAGCGTCTCGATCAGGCGCAGCGTGCGCGCCGTCTCCTGCGGGCCGAGCGCGGCGGTCGGCTCATCCATCACGAGGACTCGCAGATCTGCGTGATAAACGGCGCGCGCGATGGCGATGGCCTGGCGCTGGCCGCCCGAAAGACTGGCCGCCGGGCTGTCCATGTCGGGCAGGCGCACACCCAGGCGATCGAAGAGAACCTTCTCGGCCTCCGACCGCATCCGTCGGTTGTCGAGAAGCGGCACGCCGAGCACCGATGTCGTCAGCTCGTTCCCGAGAAAGACATTGGCCGCGGGCGGCAGGTGATCGGCGAGCGCCAGCGTCTGGTAGACCGCGTCGATGCCCAGCGCGATGGCGTCTGAATGGTCCGCCATGGACAGGGGTGTGCCATCCATCTCGATCCGCCCGGCCGAGGGCTGATAGACGCCGGTCAGGATCTTGATGAGGGTCGACTTGCCGGCGCCGTTGTCGCCGACGATCGCGAGGACCTCGCCCGAATGCGCGTCCAGATCGACATCGTCCAGGGCCGTCACGCCGCCGAACCGCTTGACGATCCCGCGCATCGCGATGGTCGGCGCGGCTTGCGCGTCTGCCATCCGAAGTCCTCCCGTGTTACCGCTACCATGGGCCGCTGGTTTCGATTCTGTCAACGGAAGGACCGGTTTGGCCCGATTGGCGCTCAGGCTTCACCGCGCGCGCGGCGCATCTTGGCAGCGGGACTTTGTCAGCCGGAGACGCGTCCGGGGCTCTCGATGACGGGGTAGTCTGCGGCTCCGCTGGAGGGCGCCAGAACTTCAGGCATCGCCGAACCGCGTCTCCATCTCGCGCCGGACGCGGACGGCCTCGAGGGTCTCGTCCACGGTGACATCCGCCCATGTGATCGGCTGGCCCATAGGCACGTCCGTCTTGAGGGTCACGCCATGCGCCAGCCCGATGGGCAACGCGCCGCGTTCCAGCGACGTACGCGCGGGCAAGAGCTTGCCCCAGACGGTGAAGCCCCCCTCGCCGTCGAGCACCTCGCCCGCCTTGAGGTCGCGCTTGGGCATCGACACCACGTCGCCCTCGAAGCCCATGGTCGCGCCCGTCGGCAGCCCGAGGATCGCGGCCGACAGGATCGAGACGTTCAGCTCCAGCCCGATCAGGTGGAAGGGCTTGTACATCGCCGAATAGCGCCCCGTGGCGTCGGTGTTCATGCCGTATTGGCGAAAGCAGGCCGCCGCGTAGTCGTTGGGGGCCTCGATCACGACATAGACGCCCCAGCGCAGGTCCCGGAAGACCGGCCGCCCATCCCGTTCGAGCGAGGAGACGACCTCGACCTGCCCCTTGGCCGAAAGCTGCCCGCCCTCGGCTGCCGGGCGCAGAACGTGCGAAAGATCGTCCATCCCCGCCGGCGGAAACGCGAGGCCGTCCGGCGGCGCGGCGAGGCCCGTCGCATTGGCGATCGCGGCCATTTCGAGGGCGGATTTCGTGCCGTCGAGAAAGCTGTTGAACATCTGCGGGTTCATCCCCGCCTCTTTCGCCTGCGCGGGCGTCAGGCCGTAGTGATCCCAGACGGTGTCGGGCGTGGAGGCGTGATAGGCGGGCAGGTATTTCGTGCCCTTGCCCGCCGCGACCACGCTGAAGCCGCAGGACCGCGCCCATTCGACCAACTCGCAGGTCAGCGCGGGCTGGTCGCCATAGGCCATCGAATAGACCACGCCCGCGCGCCGCGCCTCTTCGGCCAGAAGCGGCCCGGCCAGCACGTCGGCCTCGACATTGACCATCACGATATGGCGGCCCTCGCGGATCGCGTGCCGCGCGTGGGCGACACCCACGACCGGGTTGCCCGTCGCCTCGACGACGACGTCGACATCGTCGCGGGCGATCATCGCCATTGCGTTGTCGGTAAAGGCGACGGCCTCGATCAGATCGTCCGCCCAGCCGACCTCCGCGCAGGCCGCGCGCGCATGATGGGGGCGCAGGTCGGCGATCGCGGCGACCCGCAGGCCGGGCGTCGTCGGCACCTGCGACAGGAACATCGAGCCGAACTTCCCCGCCCCGATCAAGCCGACGCGGACCGGGTTTTGCGCGTCCGCGCGAGCCAGAAGGTCTTGGTAGATGAACATTGAAGGCGCCTCCTTGGCTGCGGGCGATGGTTGACCCGCGCCGGGCCATTTGCAATACGGAATTTGGAATTCAGAATCCCGTTTGACAGATCAGCCGAAGCGGAGAATGCGATGGACGCGCTCGATCCCGTCACCGCGGAGCCGGCCCTGACGCAACTGGTCCATGACCGCCTCGTCGAGGCGATCTCGGCCGGTCGCCTGCCACCGGGCGCACGGCTGACGCAGGACCGCGTGGCCAAACTCCTCGACGTGTCGCGCCAGCCGGTCAGCCACGCGCTGCAGCTTCTCAGGCACCAGGGCCTGGCCGTGCAGCACGGGCGCAAGGGGCTTGCCGTCGCCCCGATGGACGGCGTGCAGATCTGGCGGCTGTACCAGGTGCGTGCGGCGCTGGACGGCCTCGCCGCCCGGCTGGCCGCCACCCGGGTCCGCGACGGCGTGGCGTCACGCTCCGAGACCGCAGCACTCCGCCGCGCGCTGGAGCGCGGGGCCGCCATCGGCGACGATGCCAAGACCATCACGCTCGTTCGTGCGGATGTCGCCTTTCACCGCGCACTGCACGACCTCTCGGGCAACGCCGAGATCGCGCGAACGGTGTCCGAGCAGTGGCCGCAATTCATGCGCTCGATGGCCGTCGTCCTCGACGGGCGGGCGCACCGGACGCTGGTCTGGACGGAACATGCCGCCATCGTGGCGCCGGTCCTCGCCGGCGATGCGGACGCGGCGGAACGATGCGCCCGCGACCATGCCGAGCGGGCGGGCGAGGAAACGAAGCGCCGGCTCGGCACGATGGCCGCTGGCGCAAGCGACTGACACGGAACGATCACACCCGGAGGACGGCCCGATGAAACTGAACGACACGCAGATCACGCAGCTGGACGAAGAGGGCTGGGTCTTCCTGCCCGATTGCTTCTCGCCCGAGGAGGTCGCCGTCCTGAAAACCGAGGCCGAGAGCATATACGACGAGGATCGCCCCGAGATCTGGCGCGAAACCTCGGGTGCGCCGCGCACCGCCTTCGCCGCGCATACCTATAACGAGGCGTTCGGCATCCTCGGGCGCCATCCCCGCCTGATCGAGCCCTTGGAGCAGGTCTTCGGCGAACAGGTCTACATGCACCAGTTCAAGATCAACGCGAAGGCCAGCTTCACCGGCGACGTCTGGCAATGGCATCAGGATTACGGCACCTGGGCCCGCGACGACGGCATGCCCGAGCCCCGCGCGATGAACATCTCGGTCTTTCTCGACGAGGTGTTCCCGTTCAACGGACCCCTGATGCTCATCCCGCGCAGTCACCGGCACGGCGTACTCGACGCGGGGCACGACACCTCGACCACGAGCTACCCGCTCTGGACCCTCGACAACGACGCCGTGACGAAGCTCGTGGACGAAGGGGGGCTGATCGCGCCCACGGGCAAGCCCGGCGGCGTCCTGATGTTCCACGGCAATCTCGTGCACGGCTCGGCGGGCAACATCACGCCCTTCCCGCGCAAGATCGTCTATCTGACCCTCAACGCGGTCTCGAACCACATCCGCACGCCGACGCGCGAGGAGTGGATCGCCCATCAGGATTTCACGCCGATCGAAAGCTGCGACGACGACGCGCTTCTGCGCTTCGCCAAGGCGTATGAGCACGCAGCCGAGTAGCCGGTCCATATTGGCACGGACGGCGGGGCACGGGTCAACCGACGCGGGCGCTTGACGGGGCCCGAGGCAAGCGCGGCCTGAACGTTCTTCAGGGCGGCCCGCCCGTGTGGCCCGAAGCCCCCTGTGACCCGCCATCCGCCTGGCGCTGTCAGGCGTCCTGCCGTCGTCCTGCCTCGTCGATCCGGCGCGAGAACGGGTCCATCGGGGTATGCAGCCGCAGGTGGCGGATGAAAGCGCGGGCGATGCGTGGCAGCGGGCGGTGGTTGCTCACGACGAAATGGCTGCGATAGCGGATCGGGCTTTCGAACGGCACGAAGACGAGATCCTGCGCGCGGTAGTGGTGGAGCGGGAACGGATTGACGACCGCCACTCCGATCCCCGCCCGCACGAGGTCGGCGGCCGCGAACGAGGTCGTGACTTCGGCCACCATGCGCGGCACCGCCTTGGCGCGGGTCAGGACCCGGTCGAGCTGACCGCGCCGCGCGTGGCGAGGTGCCAGACCGATCAGGTCCTGTCCGTCGAGATCGGCCGGTGTCACGAGCGTCCGCCCGGCCAGCGGGTGCCCGGCCAGCATGACGCAGACCGCGTCGCTCTGGCGGAACGGCACCAGCTTGAGGTCGGCGCGCGTCAACTCCGTCCCGATCAGGCCCAGGTCGAAGCGATCGGCGATGATCTCGCGCGCGACCTCGTCCGAAGAGGCGACCTCGAGACTGACGAAGAAGCTGCGGTTCGCGGTCAGGAACGTGCCGATCTGCTCGACGAGGAAGCGATGCGCATAGCTCGGCGGCGCGATCAGGCGGAGCGTTTCCCGCACGTTGTCCTCGGGGCCGTCGATCCGCGACAGCGCCTCGAAGAGCGGGTCGAGCCGGAGGTTCAGGCGCACCGCCTCCTGCGTCGGTCGGAGGCGTCCCGCCTCGCGGGTGAAGAGCGTCACCGATTGCCGGGCCTCGAGGTTGGCGATGGACCGGCTGACCGCGGATTGCGACAGGCCGAGACGCCGCGCCGCCTCGGCGGTGGTTCCGGTCTGGAGCACGGCACGCAAGGCATCGTATTCGCGCAGGCTGTGCCAGCGCCCGAGGGGGGTCGCATCGCGGGAGGCGGACATGGCGACTAGGTCAATGACAAAAACTCATCGTCTTTACTATGACGCTATGCAACCAACGTCGTCTAGGCTCTCCGCACGGATGAGGACATCCATGACCGATACCGAACCATACATCTTCGACGGCCATAACGACCTGCTCTCGCGGCTCTGGCGGGCGGGTGGTCAGGCGGCGACTGCCGAGATGGCGGGCGGGGACGCGGGCGCCATCGACGTGCCAAAGGCGATTGCTGGCGGCTTCGGCGGCGGGTTCTTCGCGGTCTATGTCTCGTCGCCCGCGGGCATGGACCTCGACGCGCTCCACGACCTGATGCGCGAGCCCAGCTACGACATCCCGCTCCCCGATCCGGTCGACTGCGAGGACGCGCTGCCCATCGTTCTGGGCCAAATGGCGATCCTCTTTGCGCTGGAGCGCGAGGGTTACCTGCGCGTCTGCCGCAGCGTCGCCGACATCCGCGCCGCACGCGCCGACGGCATCATGGCCGCGATCCTGCATATCGAGGGCGCCGAGGCGATCGACGCGGACCTCCATGCGCTCGACGTGTTCCACGCCGCCGGGCTGCGCTCGCTCGGGCCGGTCTGGTCACGCCCGACCATCTTCGGCGACGGCGTCCCGTTCCGCTTCCCGTCCACGCCCGATACCGGGCCGGGCCTCACCGATCATGGCCTCCGGCTGGTCAAACGCTGCGACGCGCTCGGGATCATGCTCGACCTCAGCCACCTGAACGAGGCCGGGTTCTGGGATGTCGCGCGCCATTCCACGAAGCCCCTCGTCGCGACCCATTCCAACGCCCATGCGCTCTGCGAACACTCGCGCAACCTGACGGACCGGCAGCTCGACGCCATCCGCGACAGCGACGGCATGGTCGGGCTGAACTTCGCGGTGTCCTTCCTGCGCGAAGACGGCCGGAAGGTCGCCGATACGCCGGTCGAAACCATGCTGCGCCATCTCAACCATCTGATCGAGCGGCTGGGCGAGGACCGGGTGGGGCTTGGCTCCGACTATGACGGGGCCGTGGTGCCCGACGTCGTCCACGACGTCTCGAACCTGCCCGCCCTGCGCCGCGCGATGCGCGACCACCACTACGGCGAGGCGCTGATCGAGAAGATCTGCCACGGCAACTGGCTGCGGCTTCTGGAGCGGACATGGGGCGCCGAAGACCCCGGCCGCGATCAACGACAAGGAGAGAAAGAATGAACCTGTTCACACGCACCCTCGCGGGGGTGGGCCTCGCGGCGACGCTCCTGACGGGGACGGCCACGATCGCGATGGCCGAGACGCCCGACAACATGCTGGTCATCGCGCATCGCATCGACGACCTGACATCGCTGGATCCGGCCGAGAGTTTCGAGATCCAGGGCTCGGATGCCAGCCGCAACATCTACATGAAGCTGGTCAACCTGTTCCCCGACGATCTCGAGGCCGGCTACCAGCCCGAGATCGCCGAGAGCTGGGAGGTGTCCGAGGACGGGCGCACCATCACCTTCACGATCAAGGATGGGCTGACCTTCCATTCGGGCAATCCGATCCGGGCCGAGGATGTCGAGTTCTCGCTGCGCCGCGCGGTGCTGATGGACAAGACCCCGGCCTTCATCCTCAAACAATTCGGCTTCACGCCCGAAAACGTCGAGCAGACCATCGTGGCCGACGGCAACACCGTTTCGATCACCACCGACCAGACCTACGCGACCTCCTTCGTGCTGAACTGCCTCACGGCGACGATCGGCGGCGTCGTCGACAAGGAACTGGTGATGGCCAACGAGGTCGATGGCGATTTCGGCAACACCTGGCTCAAGACCAACTCCGCCGGGTCGGGCGCCTACAAGCTCGTCTCGTGGAAGCCCAACGAGAGCCTGACGCTCGAATCCAATCCCGACTTCTATCTCGGCGCCCCCGAGATGGAGCGCGTGATCGTCCGTCACGTCACCGAAAGCGCCAGCCAGCGGCTGCTGCTGGAGCGGGGCGATATCGACGTGGCGCGGAACCTCAACCCCGAGGACATCCAGGGTGCGTCCGCGGCCGAGGGCGTCGAGATCGCCGAGGAGCTGCGCGGGCGGCTGATGTATGTCGCGCTGAACCAGAAGCATCCCGAGCTGTCGAAGCCGCAGGTGCGGCAGGCGTTCAAGATGTTGATCGATTATGAGGGCATGGAGAACTCGTTCCTCAAGGGCGCCTACACGACGCATCAGAACTTCCTGCCCCGGACCTATCTCGGGGCCGTGGACGAAAACCCGTTCACCTACGACGTCGAGGCGGCACGCGCCTTGATCGAGGAGGCGGGCGTGCCCGAAGGCCTCGAGATCGAGCTGGGCGTCCGCGAGGCGCAGGAGCGGATCGAGATCGCGCAGGCGCTGCAGAACGCGGCCGCGCAGGTGGGGATCACGATCAACATCACCGTCGGAACCTCGGCCCAGATCCTGGCCCGTTACCGTGCGCGCGAACTCGACGTCTATGTCGGCGCTTGGGGTCCGGATTACCCCGATCCGCACACCAACGCGGGCACCTTCGCCTACAACCCGGACAATTCCGACGAGGCGAACGCCACCGGCCTTCTGGCCTGGCGCAACAGCTGGGACACGGGCGGCCTGACCGAGATGGTCGACGCCGCCGTGATCGAGCCCGACCGGGACATGCGCGCCCAGATGTATCGCGACATCCAGGCCCAGTTCCGCGAGACCTCGCCCTTCGCGGTGATGTTCCAGCTGACCGAGCAAATCGGGCTTCGGGACAATGTCGACAACCTGTCGCTCGGCGGACCGATCACCAATGCCGCGTATTGGAACGTGACGAAGGGCGAATAAGCGCCCATCGTCTCGCCAGACCGGGGAGGCGCGCGCGTCGCGCCTCCCCATCCGTCCGAGGACCCGCCATGGCCGTCACCGACCCAGCACCCCGCCGTCGCGCGCCGCTTGCGCCATGGTTCACGGGCACGCTCAAGACCGTGGGCTCGATCGCGGCCACGATGCTGGGCCTTCTCTTCGTGACCTTCATCATCGGGCGCGTCATGCCCATCGACCCCGTGCTGGCCATCGTCGGCGAGCGCGCGTCTCAATCGACCTACGACGCGGTCTACCAGCAACTCGGACTCGACCGGCCCCTCATCGTGCAGTTCGGCATCTATGTCTGGGACGTGATCCGTGGCGATTTCGGCATGTCGATCCTCAACGCCCGCCCCGTGGCCGAGGACATCGCGCGCGTCTTTCCCGCCACGCTGGAGCTGGCGACCATCGGCGTCATCATCGGCATCGTCATCGGCATCCCGCTCGGCGTCGCCTCGGCCGTCCGGCAGGGCAGCTGGATCGATCAGGTCGCCCGGGTCGTCGCACTTGTCGGCTACTCGATGCCGATCTTCTGGCTGGGCCTGATCGGGCTTTTGATCTTTTACGGCATCCTCGGCTGGGTGGGCGGGCCCGGACGGCTGGGCATCTTCTACCAGGACATCGTGCCCGACCGGACCGGCATGATCCTCGTCGACAGCGCGATCGCGGGGAACTGGGACGTCTTTCGCAACGCGTTCAGCCATATCGTGCTGCCCGCCTCGCTGCTGGGCTATTACTCGCTGGCCTATATCAGCCGCATGACGCGCTCATTCATGCTCGAGCAGCTCAGCGCCGAATACATCACCACCGCCCGCGTGAAGGGCATGTCGGAATGGTCGGTCATCTGGGGCCACGCGTTCCGCAACATCCGCGTCCAGCTCATCACCGTCATCGCGCTCAGCTACGCGAACCTTCTGGAGGGATCGGTCCTGACCGAGATCATCTTTGCCTGGCCCGGCATCGGCAGCTACATCACTACGGCGCTTCTGGCGGCGGACATGAACGCGGTGCTGGGCGGGACGGTCGTCGTCGGCCTGATCTTCATCTGCCTCAACATCTTCTCCGACCTGCTCTACCGGGTCTTCGATCCGAGGTCGAAATGAGCGACGCCTCCCCGACGGACGCGGGCTGGCGCGCCTGGCTGACCTCCGACACGCCCGCCTCGCGCCGGCAGGCCAAGGCGGCTGCGATCTATCAGGGCTGGCTGAACTTCCGGTCGAACACGCTGGCGATGGTCGGGCTGGGCATCCTCGTGCTCCTGCTGGCCATCGCGGCCTTCGCGCCGCACCTGGCGCCGCATGACTGGATGGCGCAGGACCTCGGCAACCGGCTGCAACCGCTGGGCACGCCGGGTCACCTCCTCGGCACCGACAGCCTCGGGCGCGACATCCTCAGCCGCCTGATCTACGGCAGCCGCATTACGCTCTACATCGTGGCTCTGGTGGCCCTCATCGCACCCGTCGCGGGCCTCCTGGTGGGAACGGTCGCAGGCTATGCCGGGGGCTGGGTCGACGCCGTCCTGATGCGGATCACCGACATCTTCCTCGCCTTCCCCCGCCTCGTGCTGGCGCTGGCCTTCGTCGCAGCCCTGGGCGCGGGGATCGAGAACGCCGTCATCGCCATCTCGCTGACCGCGTGGCCGCCCTATGCCCGGATCGCGCGGGCCGAGACGCTGACGATCCGGTCCTCGGACTACATCAGCGCGATCCGCCTGCAGGGCGCGGGCCCGCTCCGGATCATCACCAAGCATATCTGGCCGCTCTGCATCTCGTCGCTCATCATCCGCGTCACGCTCGACATGGCGGGCATCATCCTCGCCGCCGCGGGCCTGGGCTTTCTCGGCCTCGGCGCGCAACCGCCCAGCCCCGAATGGGGCGCGATGATTGCCGAGGGGCGCCGCTTCATCCTCGACCACTGGTGGGTCGCCACCGTCCCCGGCCTCGCGATCTTCACCGTCTCGCTGGCCTTCAACCTCCTGGGCGACGGGCTGCGCGATGTGCTCGACCCTAAGAGCGGGGGCCAGTCATGAGCGCCGATCCCCTGCTCGACATACAGAACCTCCATGTCCGCTTTCCGACGCGCCAGGGCCTCTTCGAAGCGGTGCGCGGCGTGTCCTTCACCCTCGGCCACGAACGCCTCGGCATCGTCGGCGAAAGCGGGTCGGGCAAGTCGATGACCGGCCGCGCGATCCTGCGCCTGATCCGCCCGCCCGGTCAGGTCGAGGCCGACCGCATCGCGCTCGACGGCGTCAACCTGCCGGATCTGGACGAGGCGGCGATGCGCAAGATCCGCGGCCAGCGCATCAGCATGGTCATGCAGGACCCCAAGTTCAGCCTGAACCCGGTCATGCGCGTCGGCGACCAGCTGATCGAGGCCTACCGCCTGCACGCCAAGGGCAGCCGCCGCGCCGCCCACGCCAAGGCGGTCGAGATGCTGGATGCCGTGTCGATCAACGACCCGGAACGGGTGATGCGCGCCTACCCGCACGAGGTCTCGGGCGGCATGGGTCAGCGAATCATGATCGCGATGATGCTGATCCCCGACCCCCAGATCCTGATCGCCGACGAGCCGACCAGCGCGCTCGACGTGTCGGTCCAGCGGCAGGTGCTGACCATCATGGACGATCTCGTGCGCGATCGCGGCATGGGTCTGATCTTCATCAGCCACGACCTCAACCTGGTCGCCGATTTCTGCGACCGGGTGCTGATCATGTATGCGGGCCGCGTGGTCGAGACCTGCGACGCCAAGCGCCTGCACGAGGCGACCCATCCCTATACGCGCGGCCTGCTCGATGCGTTGCCCCGCCTCGACCGCCCGGTTGAGAAGCTCTCAGTGCTGCAACGCGACGCGGCCTGGGCCGACGCGCCGTCGGCACCGTCATGAACGCCATCGAGATCGAGGGGCTGGACGTCTGGTTCGGCGAAGGGGCCGACCGCGTCGACGCCGTCCGCGGCGCGACCTTCACGGTGCCCGAGGGGCGGAGCTTCGGCCTCGTGGGCGAGAGCGGGTCGGGCAAGTCCACCATCCTGCGCGCCATCACCGGGCTTGCGCCGAACTGGACGGGCCGGATCGCCATCGAAGGCAGCGATCTCGTCGGCGCCAAGCGGCAGCGCAGCTTCTTCAAGCGCGTCCAGATGGTGTTCCAGGACCCCTATGCGTCGCTGCATCCGCGCCATTCGGTCGATCAGGTCCTGTCCGAGACGCTGCACCTCCATGGCATCCCCGATATCGACCGGCGGGTGCCGAAGCTGCTTTCGGATGTGGGGCTCGGGCCGCGCTTCCGGTTCCGCTACCCGCACCAGTTGTCCGGCGGCCAGCGCCAACGGGTGGCCATCGCGCGGGCCCTGGCGGGCGAGCCGGATATCCTCCTGCTGGACGAGCCGACCTCGGCGCTCGACGTCTCGGTGCAGGCCGAGATCCTGAACCTGCTGACCGATCTCCGGGCCGAGCGCGGCCTGACCTACCTGATGGTCTCCCACGACCTGCCGGTGATCGGACATATGTGCGACAAACTTGCCGTGATGCGCGGCGGCGAGATCGTCGAGGTGATGGATGTCGAACGGCTGCGGACCATGACGCCCTCGCATCCCTACACCCAAGAGCTGATCGCCGCCTCGGCGCTCTGATCGGGGACACCCCTGCGGATGGAAGCCCTGGCCCCACCGTTCGGTGCGACCCTCTGGTCTAGGCCGCGTCCGGCGGCGTGGGGCCTGCGCCCGCCGCGAAGATCACGCCGGGGTTCATCAGCCCGCCCGGGTCGAGGGCCGCCTTGATCGCCCGCATGGCAGCCAGTTCGGACGGTTTCGCAAGGCGCGCCAGCTCTGCCGCCTTGAACCGCCCGATCCCGTGTTCGGCGCTAATGGCACCGCCGAGATCGACGACGATATCGTGCAGCCGCGCGGTCAGTTCGGGCGCGATCCCGGCATAATCGGCGCGCGTCCGGCCCCTGGCGGGAAAGACGTTGAAATGGACGTTGCCGTCCCCGGCATGGCCGAAGGTATTGAACCGCAGGTCCGGGGCGATGCCGAGGAGCGCGGCGCGGCCTTCGGCGATCAGGCGCGGCACGTGCGACAGCGGGACCGACACGTCATGGGACGCGATCGGACCGACCGCGCGGCTGGCCTCGGGGATGCCTTCGCGCACCTGCCAGAAGGCGTCGCGCTGCGCCTCGGATCGCGAGACGGCGCCGTCGGACACGAGGCCCCGCGCCAACCCATCGGCGGCGATCTCCTCGAGGACCGCGGCCGCGTCGCCTTCGAAGAGGCCGATCTCCATCAGGACAGACCAGTCCGGGGCCGCGTCGAAGGGCTGGCGGACCGCAGGAAGATGCTCGGCCAGCCAGCGCAGGCCCTGCCCGTCGATCAGCTCGCAGCCCGAGACCCCCTCGCCTACGCGGGCGCGTGCGATTGCCAGCAGGTCGAGCGCCGCACGGGGCGAGGCGACCGCAAGAAATGCCGCGGCGCGCGCGCGCGGCTCGGGCACGAGGCGGAGGGTGGCGGCGGTGATGATCCCGAGCGTGCCCTCGGACCCGATGAGCAGGTGGCGCAGGTCGTAGCCGGTATTGTTCTTGCGCAGCCGCCGCCCCCCCGAGACGACCGAGCCGTCGGACAGCACCGCCTCGACGCCCAGCGTCAGGTCGCGCATCGTGCCGTGCCGCAGCACCGCCGTGCCCCCGGCATTCGTCGCGAGCAATCCGCCGATCTGCGCCGATCCCCGCGATCCGAGCGTCAGCGGGAAGGCCAGGCCCGCCGCCTGTGCGGCCTCCTGCACAGTTGCGAGGATCGCGCCCGCCTCGACCTCGATCGCGCCCTCGTCCGGCCAGACCGCGCGGATCGCGGCCATACGCGTCAGCGACACCACCAGCGCGGGCGGCCCGTCGCCGACCTGTCCGCCGACCAGCCCCGTCCCGCCGCCATAGGGCACCATCGGGACGCGGGCAGCGGCGCTGGCGCGGACGACGCGCGCGACCTCGTCGGTGTCGCGCGGGGTGGCGACCCATTCGGCGGTGCCGGTCGCGCGGCCACGCAGCTCGGTCCGGTGATGCGGGGCCGCGGGCGCGAGCAGCTGGCCAAGATCGCGGCGCAGCCCGTCCCAGTCCGGCCCGCTCATCTCCGGTCCCGCCCCTCGACCGGGGCCGCCGCCTCGGGCGGATGAGCCGCCGCCTGCTCGTGCGCGTGGCGCGTCAGCGCGGCGAAGCGATAGAGGCCGTGGACGAACTTCCCGTAGGGCATCGTGAGGAAGAAGGCGAAGACGACGCCCAGATGCACCGCCAGCAGCAACTCCATCGCGGGCGTGCCGCGCAGCGCATAGAGCGCGAGACCCGTGGCCCCGAGGCCAAGAAGCGTCCAGGTGAAGGCTGCGCCCATGCCGGACCGGCGCGCGGGGTCGGGGCGCAGCGCCGGATCGCGCCGGAGGTCCGAGCGGATCAGCCCGGCCGCCCCGACCACCAGCATGACCCCGCCGGGAACGCCCAGGAGCTTCGGCGGGGCCCACCACGGATAGGGCGCGGCCCAGTCGAAGAGGTAGTGCAGCACGGTGCCCGAACTGGTCGAGGCAAAGCAGAGAAGGAAGCCGTAGAACGTCAGGTGATGAAAGGTGCGGCGCTGCCGGTCGGGCCGCTCGGATTCGGTCATGCAACCCATCCCGCCCCCGTCGAGATAGCGCAGCGTCGTGGCGTCCTTCATCGCGCGCCAGAGCGCCGCGGCGGTCACCGGTACCGCATTGCCTCCATCCGCATGGCGCCAGAACCGCACGAGCGAGAGCGCCAGCGCGAGAAGCGAGAAGAGGAAGACCGGCGCGAAGACCGCGACCATCGCGTCGTGGGACATCACGGCGTAGAAATCGCCCGACGCGCCGCCCCCCGACCAGAGCGCGAAGCCGAGGATGAAGGCGGCGACCGCCACGACCGAAGCCAGCGCGATCCAGACCCCGTTGCGCGCGAAGACCGGGGCCATGAACCCGGGCCAAGCGAAGCGCGCATAGCTCTCCTCGCGCAGTTCCGCCATCGCAGCGGGCACGTTCACGGCGAAGGGATGCGGCGGCGCGTATTGGCAGTCGTAGTGGCAAGCACCGCAGTTGTGGCAGAGGTTGGCAAGGTAATCGACGTCTCCGCCCTCGAAGACGCGGCGCAGCTCCATCGCAGGAAAGACGGCGCACAGGCCTTCGCAATACCGGCAGGCATTGCAGATCTGCATCTGGCGCGCGACCTCGTCCTGCGCGGCAGTGGCAAGCGTGGGCAGGTCGGGACCGGTCATGCCGCACCCCGCCGGGCCGCGGCAACTCGGGCGGGCGCGCTGCTCATGCGACGCGGTCCCGCGTCGGGGCGTTGGACAGACCGCGCGCGGCGGTCTCGCCCGCGATGCGCCCGAAGACCGTGCCGATGGTCATGCCGATCCCGGCGAGATACCCCTGCCCCAGCACGTTGCCCGCCATGATCTCGCCCGCCGCGAAGATGTTCGGGCTGGCCGCCCCGTCGAAGAGGACGCGGGCGTCGCGGTTCACCCGAAGGCCCATATAGGTGAAGGTGATGCCCGGACGCAGCGAGTAGGCCCGGAACGGCGGCGTGTCGATCGGGCGGGCCCAATGCGACTTGGGCGGCGTCAGCCCCTCGGTGCGGCAATCGTCGTGGATCGCGGGATCGAACGCACCGGGGACGCAGGCCGCGTTGAACCGCGCCACCGTGTCCGACAACGCGTCGGGGTCGATCCCGATCTGCGTCGCGAGCCCCTCCAGCGTGTCGTCGACCGTCGGCGGAAAGACCGAAGGCATGAAGCTGTCCGCCGATTTCGCGTCGATGATGACGTGACCGACCTGGTCGGGCTGCGCCGCCACGAGACGGCCCCAGATGGCGTAGCGCTTGGGCCAGAAATCCTCGCCCTCGTCGTAGAACCGCACGCCGTCGCGGTTCACCACGATCCCGAACGGCAAGCAGTCGAGCCGGGTGACGATGCCGCCGTCGAAGCGCGGGGCGCGACCGTCCACCGCGACCGCGTGGAACTGATCGACCGTGCCAACCCGCTCGGCGCCCGCGTCCAGCATCAGGCGCAGGACGCCGCCGGTGTTGTAGGGGGTGCCCCGGATCAGGAAATTCTCCGCGGCCTCGCCCCAACCCTCCCGCAACCATTCGACATTGGCTTCGAACCCACCGGAGGCGGCGACGAAGGCGCGGGCCTGGACCCGTTCGGGCGCGGGGCGGTCGGTGTCCCATCCGGATTCGAGCGTGGCGGCGACGAAGGTGCCGCGGTCGATCTCGAGGGCGGCGACGCGGGTGTCGTAGCGGATCTCGACCCCGAGATCCTCTGCCGTGCGATAGAGCGCGTTGAGCATCGAGCGCCCGCCCCCGAGAAAGAACGCATTGGTCCGCCCGAGGCTTAGCGTGCCACCCAGCGACGGCTGGAAGCGGACGCCTTGCGTCTCGAGAAAGTCCCAGATCCCGGCGGAGCGCTGAAGCGTCAGTTCGGCCAATTCTGCGTCGGTCCGGCCATCGGTCACGCGCATCAGGTCGTCGAGATATTCCTCGACCGGGTAGGGTCCGGTCAGGATGCCGTTGCCCGCGTCATGGGCAACGCGGCAGTTGCGGGTGTGACGGGTGTTTCCACCGCGCATCGCCTTGGGTGCCGCCTCTGCGATCAGCACCCGCGCGCCGCCCCGCGCCGCGCAGATGGCCGCGCAGAGCGCCGCGTTGCCGCCCCCGGCGATCAGGATATCGGTCACGCGCCCAGCCCCGAAAACGTAACGAGCCGCGCCTCGGTCATCTCGCGGATCGCGTGCCGGGGGCCCTCCTGCCCGAAGCCCGACGCCTTGACCCCGCCATAAGGCATCAGGTCGACGCGGCTCGACGAGGTTTCGTTGATGTGGACGCCGCCGACATGGAGCGTGTGCGCCGCGCGGAAGGCGGCCCCGACATCCTGCGTGAAGACGCCCGTGGCCAACCCGTAGCGCGTCGCGTTCACCCGTGCGACGGCATCGTCCAGACCGTCCACGGGGATCAGCGCGGTGACGGGACCGAAGAGTTCGTGCTCGAACATGGCGGCCGGGGGATCGGCGATGACGGTGGGCGGCATCAGCGCCCGGTCGCGCGCGCCCGCCAGAAGTGGCGTCGCGCCCGCGATCATCGCCTCGACGCGGGCGGCGGCGGCCTCGGAGATCATGGGGCCGATATCGGTCCCTTCCTCTGCCGGGTCGCCCGTCACCAGCCTGCCGGCCGCCGCCAGATAGGCGTGGCGGAAGGCGTCATGCACGTCCCGCGCCACGTAGAGGGTCTGGATCGAGGTGCAGACCTGCCCAGCCTTGCGAAAGCTCGCGGCGGCGCACTTGGCCGCGATCGTCTCGAGATCGCCGTCGAGCACGATGGTCGCGGCGATCGAGCCCAG
Source organism: Jannaschia halovivens (assembly GCF_046452375.1). Lineage (NCBI taxonomy): Bacteria > Pseudomonadati > Pseudomonadota > Alphaproteobacteria > Rhodobacterales > Roseobacteraceae > Jannaschia > Jannaschia halovivens. The sequence goes on from NZ_JBKFDJ010000001.1 coordinate 1,539,412, forward strand.
TTCCATCTGCGTGCGGCGAAGGCCCGCCGCCCGGTGGATCGCGGCCCCCGCCTCGGTCGAGCCGGTGAAGGCGTAGAAGGCCGGGCGCGGATCGGCCAGCAACGCCTGCGCGACATCCGGCCCGCCCTGCACGGTCTGCGCCGCGCCGGGCGAGAGACCGGCGTCGAGCAGTGCCCGGACCAGCATGTTCGCGGCGCTCGGCGTCTTTTCGGACGGCTTGAGGATCACCGCGTTGCCCGCCGCCAGCGCCGGGCCGACCTTGTGGGCGGGCGTGTTGAGGGGCGCGTTGAACGGCGTGATGGCGACGACCGTGCCCACCGGCACGCGCATCGTGAAGCCGACGCGCCCGGCGACCGCGCCGTCGAAGGGCACCATCTCGCCCGTGATGCGCGTCGCCTCCTCGGCCGAGAGCCGCAGGGTGGCGATCGTGCGCGCGATCTCGGAGAGGGCGTCGCGCCGCGGGAAGCCGGCCTCGGCCACGATGGCGGCGGCGATCTCGTCCTGCCGTGCGTCGATCAGGTCGGCCGCGGCCCGCAGGCACGCGGCACGGTCGGGCGGGGCCAGCGGGGCGGCGGCATAGGACGCGGCGGCGGCGAGCGCAGCCTCGATGTCGCGCGGCGTGGCGGCCCGGAGCGGATCGAGCGGGCGAAGGTGGAACTTGTCCAGCACCTCGATCGCGGGTCCGTCGGCCCGCAGCGCACCGTCGATCAGCGACCCGACCATCAGAACTGGGCCGCGTATTGCGCAGGGTCGATCCGTGCGCCGATTACCAGCGGCACGTCGCCCGGGTCGGCGGCCAGCGCGTCGGCAAGCGCCGTCTCGTCCTCGGCCATGATGGCATGGCAGCCCATCGATTCGGCCAGCGGCGCCAGTGCCGTTTCCTCGATGACGGTGCCGGTCGAGGGGACCTGCCGCGCCATCTGCTTCAGCTCGATCCGGTTGAGCGAGTTGTCGACGAAGACCAGGACCTTGAGCCCTAGCTTGAGCGAGGCCGCAAGCCGCAGCTCGGATTGTACCATCGCGAGGCCGCCATCGCCGGTAAAGCAGATCACGGTCTCGTCGGGCATCAGGTGCTTGGCCGCGATGGCGGCGGGCAGCGAGAAGCCCATCGACGACAGCCCGTTGGTCATCAGGAAGCGCCGCGTGCCCTGCGGCCGCCACCCCTGCCCCACCAAAAGCTTGTGCGATCCGACATCGGTCGAGGCGATGCTGTCCGCGGGTAGCACGTCGCGGGCCACGCGGATCACGTCCGACGGGTTCAGCACCCCGCCGACCCGTCCTGCATCAAAGGCCGTCTGAAGCGCGGCGCGGTGGTCCGCGAGGGCGCGCTCGGGCCAGCCAGGCGCGGCGGGCACCGCATCGGCCAGGGCAGCGAGCATTGGGCCGATCGAGCCGACAATCTCGGTTTCGGCCGCATAGATCTGGTCGGTATTGGGCAACTGGTCGATATGGATCACCGGTGCGCTGACCGACCACGGCTTGATCAGCTCGACCGCGTCGAAGCCCGCGCAGATGACGAGGTCGGCGGAGCGCATGACATCCCACATCAGCCCTTGGCAGGCCATGTCGAGCGTGCCGGCGAACCGCGGATGCGCCTCATCCACGGTGCCCTTGGCCATGGGCCCAGCGACAATGGCCGCACCGATCCGCTCGGCGAGTGCGACGATCTCGGGGCCGGCCTCCGACTGCATCGCCGAGATCCCGAAGAGGATCAGTGGACGGCGGGCCGCCGCGATGCGCGCCTCGGGCAGCGTACCGGAATGGATCAGCACCTGCCCCGCCGTCTCGGTGGGCGGCAACTGGATGCGGTCATCCTCGGCCTCGGCGGTCACGTGGTCGGCATGCATCGTCAGGTGGACAGGGCCGGGTCGCGGCGCGACGGCCGTGCGATGCGCCTTGCGTAATACCGTTCCGACCGTGTTCGGCGCGAGGTCGGCGGCCCATTTGCTGACCGGTACGAAGATCGCGCGCTGGTCCACGACCTGATGGGTGAAGATCGGCGCCCGCGCGGTGTCGATCTGACCCGACAGCGCCAGCATCGGCACGCGGTCCAGCCACGCATTGGCCACCGCGTTCACGAGGTTGGTGGAGCCGGGGCCGAGCGTCGACAGGCAGACGCCGGGCCGCCCGGTCAGCATCCCCGCAGCCTCGGCCATCAGACCTGCCGTGCCCTCGCGGCGGGCCAGCACGAACTCGATCCCCTCGGTCCGGCAGGCCTCGAGGAAGCCGACGGACGGGTCACCGGGATAGCCGAAGACCGTGCCGATGCCGGCGGCCTTGAGGTATCTCGCGCAGGTTTCGGACAGGTTCATGGGGACCTCGGGGTAGATTTCCCGTATTGGATACGTTTGTATGCAATCTGAGGTCAACAGGAGGATTTGATGGATTTGCAACTGAGCGGCAAGGTCGCGCTCGTTACGGGCGGCAATGCGGGCATCGGTCAGGCGATCGCGCGGATGATGGCCGCCGAGGGGGCGGCGGTGGTGATCACCGGACGCAACGAGGCGACGCTGACCGAGACGAAGGCCGGGATCGAGGCCGATGGCGGGACCTGTCACACGGTCATGGCCGAATTGCAGGATACGGACGTGGCCGCGCATGTCCGCGACGCGGCCCGGGCCGCGGTCGGGCCGGTCGACATCCTCGTGAACAATGCGGGCGGGTCGCGCCCGTTCGGCAAGGACGCCACCGAGGCGCAGTGGGACGAGGCGCTGACGCTCAACTTCACCCGGCCCCGCCAGATCGCCACGGCGATCCTGCCCGATATGGTCGGCCGGGGCTGGGGCCGGATCGTCAACATCACGGGCAAGTCCGAGCCCGAGGGCGTGAACGGCGCGTTCTGCGCCAAGGCCGGCATCCATTCCTGGTCCAAGGGGCTCAGCCGCGAAGTCGGACCGGACGGCGTGACGGTCAACTGCCTCGCGCCCGGCCGCATCATGTCCGACCAGATCCGTCGCAACTACAGCCCCGAATATCGCGCCGAGCAGTCCCGCACCGAGATCCCTGTGGGCCGATATGGCGAGCCGGAGGAATTGGCCGCGCTTGCGGTCTTCCTATGCTCGCCGCTGGCGTCCTACATCACCGGGACGATGATCGCCGTCGATGGCGGCCTGCGCCGCTACCAGTTCTGAGGAGGCCGTCCTGACCACCACCGCCGCCAGCGCCTACGACGCGATCCGCGACCGCATCCTGTCGGGCGCGATCCAACCCGGTGACCGCCTCCGCGAGACCGCGCTCGGTGACGAGCTGGGGCTGTCGCGCACCCCGGTCCGCGAAGCGATGCGGCGGCTCGAACAGGACGGCCTTCTGGAGCATGTGCCCCATCGGGGCGTCGTCGTGCGCCGCCTCGACCCGCAGCAGATCACCGAGCTCTACCTGATCCGCGGTGTGCTCGAGGGGACCGCCGCCCGCCTCGCCGCGCAGCATGGCAGCGAGGCCGAGATCGCGGCGCTGCGCGAATTGCTCGCGACGCAGCCGTCCGAGGCGGACGACAAGGGCGCCGCGGAGGCGTCGCGGCGCAACGCCGTCTTCCACCGCGCGATCCGGGACGCGGCCCATAACCGGTTCCTGCTGACCGCCATGGAAGGCGTCGAGGGATCGCTGGCGCTGCTGGGGCCGACGACGCTGGGGATGCCCGGTCGTATCGCTGCGGCCGGCGTCGAGCATGCGGCCATCCTCGACGCCATCGCCGCCCGCGCGCCCGACGCGGCCGAGGCGGCGGCGCGGGCGCATATCATGCAGGCGCATCAGGCGCGGCTGCGGCTGCTCTACGGCGCCGGGTGACGGTCGCGCACGAATGCCGCCACGAGTGCCGCGACCGCGTCGGGGGTCTCGACCGGCGGCAGGTGCCCCGCGCCCGCGACGATCTCGCAGGTGGCGCGCGGCAGACCCGCGGCGAGAGCGCGCATCGTGTCAGGCGGGGTCGAGACGTCCTCGGCCCCGCCGAGGCACAGCACGGGCAGCTTCAGGCGCGCAAGATCCGCACTCAGGTTGCAGGCTCCGATGGCGCGACAGGCCGCGAGATAGCCCGCGACGGGCTGGGCCGCGAGCGCCCGCTGCGCCCGCGCGATCACGTTTGCATCGTCGAAAGCCGGCGCGAACCAGCGGCGCACCTGCTCGGCAGCGAAGGGGGCCATGCCCTCGGCCTCGATCCGCTTGGCGCGCGCGTCGTAGTATTCCGCCGATCCAATCCGGGGCGCCGTGTCCGCGAGAACCAGCCCGGCGAAGCGATCGGGCGCGTCCAGCGCGGCGCGCATCGCGATCTGCCCCCCGATCGAGAGCCCACAGACCACCGCGCCCTCCGGCGCGAGGGCCAGAAGATCGGCGGCGTGGTCCGAGATTCGCTCGCCCTGTCCGCCCGACCGCCCCTGCCCGCGCAGATCGTAGAGCGTGATGCCCCACGCCGTCGGCATCCGTTCGGCGACCCCCTCCCAGACCCAAGCGCCGGTCCCGAGGGCGGGCACGAAGACCAGCTCCGGCGCGCCGGCCGCGGCGGAGCGGCGGCGCACCCGGAAGGTCGCGTCTCTCACAGTGCGGAACATCGCCCGAGGCTGGCCGCCGGAGCCGGGGGGCGCAAGTGCTGGACCTGAGCGCGATCGCCGAGCTGGGCGTCGTGACCGTCGCGCTCGTGCTGCTTGCGGCGGTCGTCGCCTCGGCGATCCACGGCGCGACCGGGATCGGCGGCGGCTTCCTGATGGCCATCGTGCTGGCTCCGCTGATCGGGGTCACCGCGGTGGTGCCCGTCCTCGCCTTGTCGCTGACCATGTCCGGCATCGCGCGGCTCTTTCTCAACCGTGACGCATTGCACTGGAGCGCCTACCGGGCCGTGATGATCTCGACCGTTCCGATGGTCGTCGCGGGGGCGTTGCTCTACGCGCATCTCGACGCGACCACGATCGCGCTGATCCTCGGCACGACGATCCTCGCCTCGGTGCCCCTGCGCCACTGGGCCGCGCGCAACGAGATCCGCGCATCCCGACCCATGCTGACCGGCGCGGGGGGCGTCTACGGCCTCGTCTCGGGGGCGTCGATCGGCGCGGGGATGCTGCTGATCCCGTTCCTGACCGGGCACGGGCTCGACCGGCGGCAATTCGTCGGCACGCTGGCCGCGATCGCGCTTTCGATGAACGTCACGCGCAGCACGGTCTATGGCGGCAGCGACCTTCTCGGCGGCGGCTGGCTGGCGCTCGGCCTTCTGGTCGGCCTGGCGACGCTGCCAGGCAACTGGATCGGACAGAAGGCGCTCCGCCGCGTCTCGGAGCGGGGCCATGGCCGCGCGCTCGACGTGCTGACGATCTTCGGGGGGTTGAACTTCTACCGGCTGGCGCTGGCCTGACCCTCGGGCTGGGGCGGCAGGCCGATCTGCTCGAGGAAGTCCGCGGCGACCGTCCGCGTCACGCGCACCAGCGCATCCGCCTCCGGGACGAGCGTCTGGCCGCGCAGGAAATGCATCCCGAAAGCCATCGGATAATAGGGGCGCAGCGGCACCGTCGTCAGCAGGTCGGGCTGGGCCGCCGGCAGCATCGGGTCGCAGATCGTCACGCCCGCGCCGATCGCGACGAGCTGGCAGGCGAGATGCGTCGTGCCGACCTCGACGGCGGGCGAGAGGATCGCGTTGGCATGGCCGAAGATCGCCTCGGTCTGTTGGCGCAACAACGTCCCCCGCCCGAGCGTGATGAACGGGTCATCCCCGATCTCGTCGATGGCGACGGTCTCGGACCCTTCCAGACGGTGCCCGCGGGGCAGGACGAGGACCGCGGGCAATTCGAAGAGGAGGCGCGTGTCGATATCGCGGTGCCGCGCGGGCAGCGACGACAGCCCGACATCGAAGCGCTGCCCGGTGATCCATGTCTCGAGCAGGCGTCGGGGCTGCACGTCGACCGACAGCTCCACATCGGGATGCGCGGCCTTGAAGCGGGCGACCACGGGTGCGGTGATGGCCGTCGACAGGCGCGGCATCGACACCAGCCGGAGGCGACGCCGCGCGCCCGCCCGGACCTCGTCGGCGAAGTCGCCGATCCGCTCCAGCCCGGCGAGCACGGGCTGCAATTCGTCGAGGAACGCGCGCCCGGTCTCGGTCGTGCGAAGCTGGCGGCGCGAGCGGTCGAACAGCGTTAGCTGGAGCGAGGCCTCCAGCCCCGCGATCTGCCGCGACAGCGCGGGCTCGGACATATTGAGCACCCGCGCCGCGGCCGTCAGCGAGCCGAGTTCGGCCACCGTCTGGAATGCCCTCAGTGCCTCCGTTCGCATCGCGCCGCACCCTTTCGCTTTTCGCAAGAGAACCGAAAATCTTCTCAATTGTAGAAGCCCCGTACGCCGTGGCAGCCTACCATGCAAGGTGCCGTCCGGGGAGAGACGGCCTGCAAGGGAGGAAGACATGTCCAAGATTCTGATCGCCGGTACGGTTCTCGCCGCGACCGCAACGGCCGCGCTGGCGGATTACCCCGAGCGCCCTGTGCGCCTGATCGTCGGCTTCTCGGCCGGGGGCGGCACGGATACCTCGGCGCGGGGCTTCGGGTCCTTCGTGGCCGGGGCGCCGACGATGAACGAAATGCCGATGGTCGTCGTGAACCAGCCGGGCGGCTCGGGCCTTCAGGCGGCGCAGACCGTCGCGGACGCGGATGCCGACGGCTACACGCTCTACATCATCAACAACGGCACGCTGTCGGCCACTTCGCTGGCCACGCCCGAGGCCGAGTTCGACCCCCGTGCGCGCCTCGAAAACCTCGGCTGCGTCACCCAGCTCGTGACCGGCCTTCAGGTCCCGGCGGATCATCCGGCGGATTCGGCCTCCGACTGGGTCGAAGCGGTCAAGGCGTCGGGCGAGACCGTCCGCTGGTCGACCTCGGGGGCCGCGACGATGCACGCCATCGTCGGCCATCTCTTCATGAACGCGAACGAGATCGACCATCAGGTTGTCCCGTTCCGCGGCGGCTCGAACGCGCGCAACGCCCTCGTGGCAGGCGACGTGACGGCCAGCTTCAACGGCAACCAGCTCGTCGACGGGTTCGAGGCGGATATCAAGGTTCTCGGCGTCCCGTCGCTGGAGCGCGATCCCGCCAACGAAGACGTGCCGACCTTCGCCGAACAGGGGCTGGACGGGCTGAACGTGACGGGGCCGATGTGCGTCTACGGGCCGGTCGGTCTGCCCGAGGAGGTCGTGACCGACATCTCCGCGGCGATCCAGGCCGTGACCGAGATGGAGGGCTTCGGCCGCTTCATGGGTCGCTCGGGCCTCGCCGCGATGCACCTGACGCCCGAGGCGGGCGCCGAGAACCTGTCGCGGCTCTACGATACCTTTGCGCCGGTCGTGGCCGAGGTGACGGCGGCGCAGAACTGATACCGATCTCTCCCGGAGAGGTCGGGGGCGCGGTTGCGACCGCGCCCCCGACCGCATCGGAGCACCCATGCCCCTGACCGCCCGCACCCGCATCGACCTTGGCGTCGCCGCGACCGTCATCGCCATCGGTGCCGTCTTCGCGTTCGAAGCCTGGCGCATTGATCCCGCCTCCTACGAGGCCGTGGGGCCGCGCGCGGTGCCGCTGTTCCTGGCCGTCGCGATGATCGTGCTCGGCGCGTCCATCGGCCTCGGCGCGTGGTGGCGCGTTGGACACGGCACACCGCCCGAGCCGGGCTTCGGCTTCGCCGATAGCGACCTGCGCCGGGTGGCCGCCGTGATCGGCGCGGGGGCCGTCTATACGTTCGCGTTCTGGGCCATGGGCTACATGATGGCCACGATCCTCGGGATGGCGATGGCGCTCTGGGTCTTCGGTGTCCGCAGCCCGGTGATGCTGGTGGTGCTGCCGCTGATTGCGGGTATCGCGTATCAGGTGATCTTCATGGGTTATATGGGCCTTCTCGACCCGCGCGGCGCGCTTCTCAACCTGCGCTGGCTGTCGAACCCGGTGACGCCGCGATGACCGCGCTCCAGGATCTGATCGGCGGCTTCGGGATGCTCTTCTCGGACCCGCAGGCGCTGTTCTTCACTCTGCTTGCGGCCTTCGTCGGCATCGTCTTCGGCGCACTGCCCGGCCTTACCGCCTCGGCCGCCATCGCGATGCTGCTGCCGCTCAGCTTCTATCTCGGGCCGCTCCCCGCGCTGGCCTTTCTCTACGTGATCGGAAAGTCCGGCCGCTACGGCGGCTCCATCGCGGCGATCCTCTTCAACACGCCCGGCACGGCGGCGAGTGCCGCGACCATGCAGGACGGCCATCCGATGGCACGGCGCGGCCAGCCGAACCGGGCGCTGCGAACGGCCACGGTCGCCAGCGTCTTCGGCGACTACGTGGGCGAGATCGTCCTGATCTTCGGGGCGGTCTGGATCGCGACCTACACGCGCACCTTCGGCCCCACCGAGTATTTCGCGATCTACCTGATGGCTTTCGTGGTGATCGGCTCGGTCGTCGGGCAATCGATCACCAAGGGGATCCTGTCGACGATCCTCGGCGCGCTCGTGGCGCTGATCGGTGTGGACATCATCACAAACACGCCGCGCCTGACCTTCGGCACGCAGGACCTGCGCGACGGCATGTCGCTCGTCCCGCTCCTGATCGGGGTCTTCGTCGTGTCCGAGATCGTCATTCAGGCCGAGCGGGCAGGCAAGGCGGCGGTCGTCGATGCGGGCCTCGCCGATATCCACCGCCGCGATCACCTCTCCTTCGCCGAGGTTCGCCGCCTGATCCCGCTGATGTTCCGATCCTCCATCATGGGCAGCGTCATCGGCATGATGCCGGGCCTCGGCTCGTCGGTCGCCTGCTTCGTGGCTTACGGCGAGGAAAAGCGCCGTGCGTCCAATCGCGAAGAGTGGGGCACCGGTGTGATCGAGGGCATCGCCGCGCCCGAAAGCGCCAACAACGCCGTGTCGGGCCCGTCGATGATCCCGCTCCTGACGCTCGGCGTGCCGGGCTCGACGGTCGCGGCGGTCCTGATCGGCGTCTTCCTGATCCACGGCATCCAGGTCGGCCCGCTGCTCTTCTCCGAGAGCAATATGATCATCACCGACAGCGGCGATTTCTTCTCGTCGCGCGAACTGATCTTCGCGCTCTTTGCAGCAGGGCTCGTGGGGATCGCGGCCTACGGCTTCCTTGGGTTCTGGGGCGGGCCGCTGATCGGCAAGACCATCGCGCGGGTGCCGCCGCGCTATCTCTATCCGTTCATCTTCCTGACCGCCGTCGCCGCCTCCTATTCCGCCCGCGCCTCGATCCTCGACGTCGCCATTGCCCTTCTCTTCGGGGTGGTCGGCTACCTGATGCGGCGTACGGGCTTCGCGCCCGCGGCCTTCGTCATCGCCTATGTCCTCGCCCGCCCGATGGAGGAATCGTTCCGCCAGGCGCTCCTGCTCAGCGACGACGGCGCGCTCATCTTCCTGCGCGAACCCGTGGCGGGCGGGTTCCTTCTGGCCGGAGCGATCGTCGTGGTGCTGCGGCTGATCTCGACCCGCCGCGCGGCCCGCCGGGATGCCACGGCATGACCGGGCGCGGCCCGCTGGACGGCCTCCGCGTCGTCGACTTCACCCATGTGCTCGCCGGTCCGGCCTGCGCCTACATGCTCGGCCTTCTCGGCGCCGAGGTCGTCAAGGTCGAGGGCCCGGACGGCGAGGCAATGCGCTGGCGTGGCGGGACCGATTCCGACGCCGCGGCGGCGGGCCGCTCGACCGCGTGGCTGGCACAGGCGGGCGGCAAGCGCTCCGTCGTCCTCGACCTCCAGACCGAGGCCGGATCCGAGGCGATGCACCGCCTTCTCGACCGCGCCGACGTGCTGGTCGAGAACCACCTGCCCGCGACGCTCCGACGGCTCGGGCTGGACGATCTGACGACGCGATACCCGCGCCTGATTCACTGCGCGATGACCGGCTACGGACGCGGCGGCGCGCTCGAGGATGCGCCGGCTTACGACGTGAACATCCAGGCCGCCTGCGGGATGATGTCGGTCACGGGCACGTCCGCGTCGGGCCCGCTGCGCGCCGGGGCGCCGGTGATCGACTACGGCGCGGCGATGGCGGCGGGTTTCGCGATCTGCGCCGCCCTGGTCGAGCGGGCGCGGACGGGATCGGGCACGTTCGTCGACGTCTCCATGCTCGAGACGGGCCTGACCATGATGGCCTCGCAGGTGGCCGACATGACCGCCACCGGCCAGGTGCCCGGCCCACGCGGCAACGCGGCCAACTCGCGCTCGCCCGCGGCGGGTACCTTTCCCTGCCGGACCGGGCATCTCTCGCTCGGGGTGAACGAGGAGCACCAGTTCCACGCGTTGGCGCAGACGCTCGGCCGCGAGGAGTGGCTCGACGACCCGCGCTTCGCCGACCGGGCCGCGCGCGCCGCACATGCCGAAGCGATGGAAGCGGCCCTGATCGACGCGCTCGCCCCACGCGATGCGATCGATTGGGAGCGCAGCTTCCGGGCGGCGGGCGTCCCGGCCGCGCGCCTGCAAACTCTCGACGCCGCACTGGACATGCCGCAGATCGCGGCGCGCGGCTTCCTCGCGCCGATGGGCGACGCCTCCGTCCCCACCCTGCCGTTTCGCATCGGCGGTCATACCGCCGTCCCCTCGACCGGCCCCCGTCCGCTCGGGGCGGACACGGACGACGTCCTGGCAGAACTGGGCTTGCCCGACGCCAAGTCCTGACGCCGTGCCCGATGTGGCACGAACCGGCCCGCCCTTAACGGAGCCTTAGGCGATGGCCCGCTAGAAGACCGGCACGCTGACGAACGGGTGCCGATACGATGTCATTGCGAGACCGCCTCCGCCGCGAGACGCGCACCGCCCATGCGGACGTGGATGCCCGCTTCGGCGCCTACGATATCGTCCAACCGGGACGGTACGGGGATTTCCTGACCGCGCATCTCGGCGCGCTGACCTTGCTCGACGCGCGCGCGGACCGACGGGCCGGCGAAGACGTGCGGCGCGACATCGCGGCGATGCGGGGGCGGATCCGCCAGGACCTCCGGTGCTTGGGTCGCCCGGCCCCGCCTGCCGCGGTGCCATCGCCCTCGACCGGGCCCCTGCATCCGGATGCGTTGCGCTACGCGGTCTGGGGCTCGCAGATCGGCATGTCCTTTCTGCACCGTCAATGGGCCGCCCTGCCCCGGACGCCCGTCCGCCTCACCAGCCGGTTCCTGACCACGCCCTTTGTGCCCCCGTTCTGGAAGGCGCTCTGCCACCGTCTCGCCGCGACGCCCGCCACCGGGGACACGCCCGACCGCGTCGTCGCCGATGCCGGGCGCATCTTCGACATCTACGCCCATGCCGCCCGGCGCAGCCCTTCGGATCTCAGCCATGCCGGATAGCGCGCGCGACCTCGATCTTACCTCCTGCGACCGCGAGCCGATCCATCTTCTGGCACGCGTGCAGCCGTTCGGATGCCTCATCGCGATTTCGGCCGACTGGCTGATCCTGCATGTCTCCAGCAACGTCGCAGGCATTCTGAGCGTCCCCGCCGAGGACCTCGTCGGCACCCCATTCGCCGCGCTGTTCAGCGACTCCGTCGCCCATATGCTGCGCGGCCGCACCCAGGTCCTCAACGCCGGCAACCAGGCCTGCCGCGTGTTCGGAGCCGACCTCTTCGATGACGGGCGCCGCTTCGACATCTCGATTCACCCGACGGATCGCGGGTTCATCTACGAATTCGAGCAGAAGGCCGATCTCGCCCCGCGCAACGACATGGAGCTCGTCCAGACATTGCTTGCGACCGTCCGCGTGCAGGAGCATCCCGACGACCTGTTGCGCGCGGCGGCCAGCGCCATGCGCGCTCTGTGCGGCTTCGACCGGGTGATGGTCTACCGGTTCGGCGCGGACGGCAGCGGTCAGGTGGTGGCCGAGGCGGTGGCGCCGGGTGCCGAAAGCTTCCTCGGCCTGCGCTACCCGGCCAGCGACATTCCCAAGCAGGCACGCGCGCTCTACCGCAAGAACCACCTCCGGCTGATCGCCGATGTCGATGCCGAGGTGCTCGACGTCGTCCCGGCGCGATGCCCCAACGGCGACGCTGTCGACCTGTCGGGCGCCGTGACGCGCGCCGTCTCGCCCGTGCACCTGCAATACCTGCGCAACATGGGCGTGCAGGCGTCGATGTCGTCCTCGATCATCCAGAACGGCACGCTCTGGGGGCTTTTCGCATGCCACCACGATGCCCCGCGATATGTCGATTACGAACGGCGGACCGCGATCGAACTCTTCACGCAACTGGTGTCCTACGAACTCGCCGACCGCCAGAACGCCGAACTCCGCGAGGAACTGGCCGATACCAAGGCCCTGCATGACCGCATCATGCTGCGCGTCTCGAACGGGCTCGGACTCTTCGACGGCTTCCCCGACCTCGCGGACGAGATCCACGAGCTGATCGAGTTCGACGGCATCGCCATCTTCTCCGACGATCGATACGTCTCCCTCGGGGCCGCGCCCACTGAAGACGAATTCATGCGGCTCGTCCGGTTCCTAAACACCATGACCATGGGAAACGTCTTCGCCACCGACCACCTGGCCGAGCGCTATGCCGGCGCGGCCGCCCTGTCGGACCGCGTCGCCGGGATTCTCGTCCTCCCGATCTCCCGAAGTCCGCGCGACTACATCGTGCTCTTCCGATCGGAGGTGCGCCGCTCGGTGACCTGGGCCGGCCGTCCCGAAAAACCGGTGACATTCGTCGACGGGCAACCGCGCCTGAGCCCGCGCACCAGTTTCGCGGCCTGGCAGGAGGACATCCGGGGCCGGTGCGCACCTTGGACCGACCGGCATCTGAGCATTGCGGACACGCTACGCCACTCGCTCCTCGAGGTCGTACTGAAGGTCACGGACGAAGCCGGGCGCATCGCCCGGCATCTGCGCCAGAAGCAGGAACTCCTGATCGCCGAGCTCAATCACCGGGTCCGGAACATCCTCAGCCTGATCAGCGGAATCGTCTCGCAGGCGAACCGCGCCGACCCGTCGCTGGAGACCTATGTCGCGAACCTCGAATCCCGCATCCAGGCGCTGGCCCGCGCCCACGACCAACTGACACAGCAGGATTGGGCAGCAGCCTCGTTCTTCCAGCTCGTGACCGCCGAGATCGCCGCATACACCCAGAACGACGGCGATGCCGTCCTCCTCGAGGGGACCGACGTGCGGCTGGAGCCGCAGGCCTTCACCACGCTGGCGCTCGTGGTACACGAACTGGTGACCAACGCGATGAAATACGGCGCGCTCTCGTCGCGACACGGTCGCATTCACCTCTCCTGCCGGATCGACCGCACGGGCGCCTACGTCATCCACTGGGCTGAACGGGGCGGCCCGACCGTGCAGGCCCCTACGCGCGAAGGCTTCGGGTCGACCATCGTGAACCATTCGATCCCGTTCGACCTGCAAGGCCTGTCGGACGTTCGCTTCAACGTCTCGGGTCTCGTCGCCCAATTTGCCGTCCCGGCGTCCCATTTCAAGACGGTGACCGCAGCCGGAGAGCGCCGCGAAGCCTCCCCGGCGCCGGTCGGCGCGCAGCCCGAGCCACCGATGCCCGCGGCGGACACGACGCCGGCCGCACCGACGCCGCTCGACGGTCTCGAACTCCTCCTCGTCGAGGACAATATCGTGATCGCGATGGACACGAAGGCAAAGCTCGCCAAGCTGGGCGCGTCCCGCGTGCAGATCGCAAGCTCGGTGCGCGTCGCGCTGAAGGTGATGGACGAAGCGTCGATCCAATGCGCTGTGCTGGACGTCAATCTCGGCGACGAGGTGTCGATCGCCGTGGCGCAGCGGCTTCACGCCCAGGGCATACCGTTCATCCTGGCCACGGGCTACGGCACGGATCAAAGCGCGCTCGACGGGTATCCCGATGTCACGATCATGGTGAAGCCCTACAGCCTGAACGACCTCAGCGCTGCCCTGGCTACCGAACTGGCCCGGCACGCAGAGCGCGACCCGAAAACGAACAGCTCTCATGCCATGCTCTAACCCTGTCCGAGACCATATCGGATTGGTCCCGCCGACCCGACCGGAGTGGAGACCCCGGAGCCGTCGTGATGGCCTCCGAATGGGACCGGGATTGCCTGATCTGAAAGCGGACCTGAATGCGGGCGTGCCAAAGCTCGGCCAGCCCGTCCGCGCGACGCCCCCCCGCGCGCCGGCCCCACCCTTTGGCGCGGAACCGATCCAATGACCGCCCTTCGTGTCGCCTATGTCGAGGATGAGGACGATATCCGCGAGCTGACGGAGATCGCACTGACCAGCTTCGCGGACTTCACCGTGCAGACCTACGCGTCGGGAGCCGAGGCCTTGGCAGAAATGGCGGCATTCGCCCCTGACCTGATCCTGCTCGACGTGATGATGCCGGCGATGGATGGCAAGACGCTGTTTGGCCGCATCATGCGCACAGATGCTTTGGCAGATGTCCCCGTGGTCTTCATGACAGCGAAGGCCCTTCCGGCGGAATGCGAGGAGTTGCGCGCGCTCGGGGCCGTGGGCGTGATCTCCAAGCCCTACGACCCCGTGACGCTCGCCGATCGGGTCACGGACCTGTGGCGCGCAGCAGCCGTCAGGTCCTGAGGATCGCCTCGCGCCATAGCGCGCTCGGGCGGTGCATCGCCCACACCCAGTCGCCCGAGCAGCCCTGCAAACCCGCGTCGCAGCGTGGCACCCACGCCCGAAACGCGGGAAATCCGCACGGTCGAGTGGATCGGGAACGGCGCTGCGCGATCCAACCGGACCCGCGCGAGTTGCTTGCTTTCGTCGAGACGGAAGGCCGTCCGGAACTCGTCGGGGATGGATTGCGACACCGGAAGGATTGCCTCGATCCGGCCGGAATGGGTCAGTTGCCCGCTGGAGATGTGCACCCGGTCGCCGTTCTCGATAGCGAAGAGATAAGTCTTCGGGAGGTAGGCGAGCACGTAGGGTTCGCCCCAGAGCAGCACGAGGATCGGCTTGCCTGGCAGATAGACCTCGCCCGGCGCGGGGACCTCGCCACCGACGATGCCGCCGACACCGGCGAGATGCCGCCCCTCGGCGTAATGTGTGCGCAGCTTGGAGATGGCGCCCTCGGCATGGCGGCGGGCGGATTCCACCGCCTCGATCTCCTGGCTGAGGCCTTCGAGGCTGGCGCGGAGCGTCGTGACTTCGGCCTGCGAGGCATAGACTTCGGTCTCGACCGCCTCACGTCGCAGGGTCGGCACCCCGCGCCGATAGGCGAGGATCTGCGCCAACCGGTCGCGATAGGTATCGAGTCGGTCAATCGCTTCGGGAAGGCGGCTTTCGACGACGCCGCGCTCGGACCGGAGCGTGGCCTGACGCTCGGCCAGCGCCGCGTCCTGCATCGACAGTTCCGCGAGTCGGCCAAGCACGTCGAGCGATTCCGCGCGCAACAGGACATCGCCGGCCGCGACCGTCTGCCCCGGCGCCACGGCAACCTCGGTCACGCGGACCAGCGCGGTCGCGGCGATCACGCTGCGGTTCTTCAGGACGATGCCGTCAGCGCGCAGGAACAGCCGCTCGCCCAGAAGGTAGTTGCCGAGCGCCGCGAAGAAGACCGCAAGCAGGATGAGGTAGATCGTGCGATCGATGTTGCGCCGCTTCGGCGGCGGGCCATTGACCATCGCATCGGCGCGCGGCCGGGTTTTCAGGCGACGCAGCATCCTAGCCCCGGACCCGGTGCACCTTTTCGGGCACATAATTGTCCGCGTAGGAGCTGCGGAAGATCCATTCCTGTAGATATGCGGCCAGCCGTACCATGCGCATGTAGATCGAAAAGAGACTGTACCCCGGCACGTCCGGCAGGAGGGACAGCCCGTCGAGCTTCGGTGTGCGCGACGCGGCCAAGATGAAGACCAGTAGGTCGAGCACCATCAGACCCAGTTGCGCCGCGCCCATCACGATCCAGGCGGACGCGCCGTACATCGCGAAGAGCCACAGGACATAGACCGGCAGCGCCGCCGCCGCCACGACGTTGAAGAGAAGGAATTCCAGTTCGTGGACCAGTTCCGACACGCGGAAACCGGACGCGAAGGGGTTCAGCATGCGCGCGTGCTTGCGATATCGTAACCGCACCGCGTCGCGCTCCCATCGAAGCCGCTGGCCGACGAGGGCGGCGCGGGTCGCGGGCACGTCGGTATAGCACATCGCATCGGCGGCGAAGCGGATGCCCCATCCGGCCTGGCGCAGCGAGAGCGTGAGGTCCAGATCCTCGCCGCCTCCGGCGTCGAGCCCGCCTACCGCGTCGTAGGCATCGCGCCGGAAGGCCCCGAACGCGCCGGACACGCAGGTGATCTGGTCGAGCCGGTCGCCGGCCTGTTTGCCCAGCGAGATCGAGATCGCGTATTCGATCGCCTGAAAGCGGGCGATCAGACTGCGATCGGTATTGCGCGGCAGGATGTTGCCGCAGACGGCCGCGACGGCCGGGTCGGCGAAGGGGCGCAGCACGTTGCGGATGGCGTAGCGGTCGAACGAGCAGTCGCAATCGACATTGATGACGATTTGCCCGGTGCTTAGCCGGGCCGCCATGTTCGTGCCCGCCGACTTGCCGGACCGCAGGTCGGTCGCGTGGACCGCGTCGATCAACCCCGCGGCGCGGAGCTCGGCGATCCGCCGCCGCATCGCGTCCGACGACCCGTCGCTGACGACGACGATCTCGTCGGGGCGGCGGGATTGCTCGACAAGGCCGTGGACGCAGGCCGCGATCGCCTGCTCCTCGCTATGGCCCGCGATGATGACGCTGACCCGGCCCTCGAATTCGGCCGACGGGCGTGTGCGTCCCGGCGTCAGCGCCGTCAGCAGGAACGGGATGCCGTAGCGCGGCAGCTCGAAGATCGCGACGAACCAGAAGAGTGCAAGAAGGCTGTCGAAGCTCTGGGCCTCGAGATAAGCGATGGCGGAGGCAAGCTCGGTCAACTGGCTAGATCCTCGGGTCCGAAGAGTTCGAACTGGCAGCCGAGATCGCGGCGGACGACGCCGTCGGCCTGCACGCGCGCCCGCTCGACCAGGTCATCGACGGCGGATCGGTCGGCTCCGAAGAGCAGGAAGAAGTCGTTGGCCCGCCCCTTCGCGACGAAGGCGCCCTCGCCCAGCGCGCGCTGAAACGTCTCGAGCCAGAGACGTCGCGTGTCACGTGCGGCGCGCGCACTCTCGATATCCGGCAGCCGGTCATAGCGGATATACCCCAGCGCGAAGGGCGTCTTCGCCTCGTTGTAGTCGCGGGCCGCACGGTTGAGCGCAATCGTCAGCTCCAGCGGGAAATCCCCGAAGCGAAGGGCCGTCCGCCCCGGCCCCAGATAGGACGAACCCGCGCGCAGATATGCGCGGCCGGCCTCGGTCGTCTTGGCCGCCACGATATCGCGGACCGGCATGCGGTCGGCGTCGGTCCGGCTGGTGCATTCCGTGCAGATGAACGCGACCACCGCGTCCGAGGTGACCTCCCCGCAGGCGTGGCATCGGATCATCGTCCCGGGTCGATCGTAGTCGCGCCCGAAATGCGACAGCTCGCGGCGGCATTTCGGGCAGATGAGATCGTCGCCCTGCCGGAAGTCCCCCTCGGGGGCCTGAAAGGCGCAGCGGAAATGGTGCAGATAGCTGTCATCTTCGAGATGGGAGGAGGCGCAGGTCGGGCATTCCTCGCGGACGACGACATGTCCCGAGCGGCAGTTGGGGCAGGCATGGAGCCGCTCGTAGAAGGTCGTCGTGACCAGATCGTCGGAGCGAAGCCGCGTCAGGAGCGCGTCGATGTCGCGTGGATCGGCGATCGTATTCCAAGCGGCCAGCCCGTCATGCGCGTTCGACAGGCGCGGCGTCAGCGTGCCCCCGGCCAGATGCAGGCGGCAAAGCATGCGATCGGCCGCGTCGCGGCTGCGCAGGATGTCGGGATGGATCTCGCGGCGGCGGTCGTGAAAGACGTCGACCAGCGCGGTGATGCGCCCGGCATCGGGCCCCGCAATGGTCGAGACGTCGAGATCGGCGCTCTCCTCCAGTTGGCCGGTGGCATCGAGCACGGGCATCAGGTTCACGCCCGGGATGGACCACAGACGCGGCAGATCGACCGCCTCGCGCACGAGTATCGCGTCGTAACCGTCGAGGCCGGGGGGCCAGGCCGGACCCGCCGCATGGGGCCATTCCGCGAGGGCCAGGCCCAAGGTGTCGATCGCGGTGCGTGTCGGGGCGGGCACCGGCGCCGTCGCCGGGCCGGGGGCACCCCGCGGCTGCTCCACCAGCTCGCGGATCAGATCGATGTCGAGCGGCTTGGCCACCACACGGTCGAACATCTCGCAATTGGCGCGATCCGCGAGCAGGCCCCGGACATCGCCGGTGATGGCGACGAAGCTCGGCTGCGGGCGCGTGCCCGCGCTCTCCTTGAAGCGGCGCACGACGTCGAGGCCGGTGATGTCGGGCAGATGGAAGTCGCACAGGACGACGTCGAACTCGGTCGTGGCCAGCGCGTCGAGCGCGACCGCCCCGCTGCCCGCGATGGTGACGTGATGCCCGGCGGCCCCGAGCATCAGCTCGATCAGGTCCTGAATCGCCGAGCTGTCCTCCACCAGAAGGACGTCGACCGGGCGCACCGATCGGCCGTCCTTGAAGTCGTCTGTCGCCGAAAGATCCATCGTCCGGCACGCTAGGACGCCGAGGGTTACGACTTCGCTAACCGCCGGCGGATTGCGATGCGGGCGGTTATTCTCCCTGCATTTGCAGGCTGTTAATCACCTGTCGCTAGACCGTCGACATGGACGACCGAATCTCCGCCCTGCTCGATCGGCACCACGCTCGGACCAGCGCCGAGGTCGACGCGATTCTCGTCGAGGTCAAGCATCTCGCCCGGTCCGGCTGCGGCGCGAGCGCGGATCTGATCCGCCGCGTCCACACCCTGAAAGGCAGCAGCGGCACGATGGGCTATGGCGCGATCTGTGCCGCGACGGAGCGATTGGAAACCGCGCTGACGGCTGGCGGCCCCGCGCCAGATCGGGGCGAACGGGCCATGATCGTCGCCCGCGCGATCGATCTCTTGCGGGCCCGTGACGCGACCGGCGTCCGGGATTCCAGCCTTCTCGGAACGTTCGGCTAGACCATGATCCTGGTCACCGGCGGATGCGGGTATATCGGCTCTCACTTCGTGCTGGCCTGCCGCGATGCGGGGCGCCCGGTCATCGTGCTCGACGACCTGTCGTCGGGTCATAGGGACGCGATCGACCCTTCGGTCCCGTTCTACGAGGGCGATGTCGCCGATCCCGCGCTGCTGGCGCGGATCGCGGGCGCGCATCGCGTGACAGCCGTGGTCCATTTCGCGGCCCGGATCTCCGTCTCCGAATCGATGACGGATCCCGATCTCTACATTCTCGAGAACGAGGTGAAGACGGCACGCCTGGCGGCGCTCTGCCGGGGCCACGGGATCCGCGACGTCATCCTGTCCTCGACCGCCGCGGTCTATGGCGCCGATACACAGCGCGCTGCCGAAACCGATGCGACCGTCCCCCTGAGCCCGTATGGCGCAACCAAGCTCGCCGCCGAACGGGCGGTGCGGAACACGCAGGGCCTTCGGCATGTCATCCTGCGCTACTTCAATGTCGCGGGGGCGGATCCGACGGGCCGGGTCGGCCAACGGAACCCGGATGCGGCGCACCTGATCGCGCGGCTCTGCGCGGTCGCGATGGGACGGCGACCCGAACTCTCCGTGTTCGGCACGGATTTCGACACGCGCGATGGCAGCGCGATCCGCGACTTCATCCATGTCAGCGATATCGCGCGCGCGCATCTCAGCGCGCTCGACCATCTGCAGCGGGGCGGGGCCTCGGTCACCCTCAATTGCGGCAGCGAGCGCGGCGTATCCGTGCTCGAAGCCGTAGCGGCGATGGAGGCGGTCCTGGGCCGCCGCATTCCGACCGTCCATCGTCCCCGCCGGGCCGGCGACATCGCCGAGATCGTCGCCGATGCGCAGCGGATCCGAGAGGTGCTGGGTTTTGCGCCGCGTTACGGTCTGCGCGAGATCTGTGCCGACACGCTGGCCTATGCCCGAGTGCTCGCCCTGCTCAAAACGGATAACGAAACGCCGATGCTACGCGACGTCGTTTGTGACCGTGGTGCGATGACGCGGGATCGAAGACCGGCCTAAACGGCGCGTGGGATGTGAAGCATCTCGTACGCTACTTCTGTTTGTCTGATTGGATGCGCATTCACCCCAAGGGCGTTCGGATGCTGATCGGAGGTGCAGCTCGTATCGTCACCCCACCCTGCGCGGTGCCACCAGAGCCCAGAGCGACCCCTCATCTCCTTCGTTTATCCACAAACGTCGTCCTGCAAATGTTTAGTCGATCTCGGCTCGATCGCGCAGGGCGGTTCGACGCAAGCTGCCAAAGCGCACGGCTCGACCCTTGGCACTATGGGCCTTCAGATCGAAAGCTGCAGCTTGCTGCCTAGCCGGTAACCGCCGCTACTCCGGCATCAGCCCACCGGGCGGGCGAGCGCGGCGAGAGCCGGGGCTGCGGCGGGGTGGCCGGTGTCCTTTTCGGCCAGACCCGCCTTTGGGGGTGTCGTGGAGGCCTCGGAGCCGTCTTTCTGGACGGCATCCGCGAGCGGGAAGCGCAGGACGAAGGTCGTGCCGTCAGGGGAACTCTCGAAATCGATCTCGCCGCCCATGCCCACGGTCAGCGCGCGGGCGATGTTGAGACCCAGGCCTGTCCCGCTCATCCGCCGGGTGTCGGGGGCCTCGGCCTGTTCGAACCGCTCGAAAATCCGCGGCGCAAACTCCTTCGGGATGCCGGCCCCCTGGTCAGTCACAGAAATGCGGACGTCTGTTCCGTCGCCATCAATGCCGAGCGTGACGAGCCCACCGTCGGGCGAGAACTTGAGCGCGTTGGACACGAGATTGCTGAGGATCTGTTCGAAACGCTGCCGGTCGACCACGATATCCGCGCCCTCGCCCTCGTCGCGGAGGGCGAAGGTCAGCCCCCGTTGGGGCGCGTAATTCTGGAGCGAGGCCATCACCGTCTCGACCATGCTGCGTACGCTTTCGCGCCTGAGGAGGAAGCGCATCTGCCCTTCCTGGAGCTGTTCGATATCGAGGATGTCGTTAACCAACCGCGCAAGACGGGCGCCGTTCTGGCGCGCCATCTTCACCATCCGCGCGGCCTTGGGCGGCAGTTCACCGCCGGCCCCCGCCTCGACCATGCCGAGCGCGCCCTGGATGGCCGTCAGCGGTGTCCGCAACTCGTGGCTGACGACCGAGATGAAATTGTCCTTCATCTCGGCGGTGCGGCGCTCTTCGGTGACATCGGCGATCATACCCTCCCAGACGTGATCCGGGCCGCGTTCTTCACGGTAGTCCGCCGACACGCGCAGCCAGATCCGGAGGTCGTCGTCGATCTGGCACGGCAGTTCCATCGAAACGGCATGGCCGCGCACGCGCGCCTCTTCGAGGCGTTCCACCAGGGTCGCGCGATCGGCGTCGGCGATCGCCCCGGCCAGAAGGGTCGTCTGGCCCAGAAGCCCGGCATCGTGCTGGCGCAGGATCTGTCGCGTGGCGCCGGTGACGAAGGTGAACCGGGCATCGGCGCCGGGCGACCGCGTGATCTCGAAGAGGATGACCGATGCCGAGGCAGCCATCTTTCGCGTCTTGGCCTCGGCCTCGCTTCGGCCCCGGATGATCGCTCGCCGATCCGCGTTCTTGAGAACGAAATCGCCGATGAACCAGACCGAGAGCAGGTTGGTGGGCCAAGTCAGTGCGATGCTGAGCCAGTAGATCTCGGGCGGGGAAGAGGTGAAGAGAAGGATCACGCAGACCGGCACCACACCCGCGACCGCAGCCTGGATCAGCACGTAGACCCGATTGACGGGCTGGCGATGAACCCTGTGCCACCAGAACCAGACGGCCATCGCCGCCAGCGCGGTCGCCACGATGTAGATGACGCCGACGGACGCGCCCATGCCGCCCGTCACGTATCGCGTCAGCGCAAGGGAGATCGTCGTGATCGTCGCGGGCAGCGGGCCGCAGAATGCCGCGGCCAACACGATCACGGCGGCCCGCGGATCGACACGGACGCCGGCCATCGGCTCCACCGGGTTGTGCATGACGAGGACGCCGACGATCGAGAACGTCAAGCCGAGCAACAGCTTGCGCCCCAGGGGCGACATCGTCTGCAGGTCACGAACCACCACCAGCGAGACGCCGCAGAGCAGAAGCAGCGACGCACATTCCAGCATTCGCAGAACGTTTTCCAAACCCATCCCATCCATGCATCGGGTATCCCGATCGTGGATAGGGCCCATGCCTTTACGGGGTCTTAAGGCATGGCCGCTGCTTGGGTCCGACGGGCGCCCATCTCGCGCGTATTTCTTTCAAATGCCGCGACACCGCCTGGCCCGGCCCTCAGAACGCCACGTCGATGGCCACACCCGCGGCCACAGCGCGCTCGACCACCGCGCTTGCGACGGCAAGATCCTGAAGGCCGACGCCGGTGCCGTCGAAGAGGGTGATCTCCGCGTCGGATCTGCGCCCCGGATGGGTACCGTTGATGACCGCTCCGATCTCGTTCACGTCCGCTTCGGCGATCAGGCCCTGCCCCACGGCGTGCTGCGCTTCGCCGATGGTGATCGACTGCGCAACCTCGTCGGTGAAGACGGTCGCACGCCCGAGGATCGCGGCCTCGACCTCCTGCTTGCCCTTGGTGTCTGTGCCCATGCAGGCGATATGCGTGCCCGGCGTGACATGGGCGTCCATCAGCGACGGGGCCTGCGATGACGTGATGGAGATGATGACGTCCGACTGGGCGCCGAGCTCCTCCAGCGATGCGTCCTCGAAGGGCAGACCGAGCTCCGCTGCGCAGTCGGCGAGGCGGGAGAGCATCTCGGGGTGGTAGTTCCAACCGACGATCTTCTCGAAGGACCGCTGACGCACGGCCGCGCGCATCTGGAACACCGATTGATGCCCCGCGCCGATCATGCCGAGGACCTCGGCGTCCGGCCGCGCGAGATGCGCGATCGAGACGGCGGAGGCTGCCGCCGTCCGGAGGGCCGTCAACAGGTTACCGCCCACAACCGCGCGACACTGGCCGGTATCCGCGTCGAAGAGGAACACCGTCGATTGGTGGTTCGTCAGGCCCTTGGCCTCGTTGCCCGGCCAGTAGCCGCCCGATTTCAACCCGAGGTTCAGGCCTGCGCGGTCGAAGCCTGACTTGAACCCGTAGAGCGCGTCCGCGTGGCCAATCGCCTCGCGGATGACGGGGAAGTTGTAGGCGTCGCCGCGCGACATCGCGGCGAAGACCGCTTCGACGGCCGTGAAGGACTCGTCGGCGGTCATGAGGTCCGCGATGGCGGATTCGGGAACGATGAGCATGGGGGATCTCCGGACATGGAACGGGCGGCGTGAGGCTCCGCCGCCCGTCGGAACGTGGTTCAGTAGGCCTTGCCGCGAGCCGAGACGGGCCAGAGCGTCTCGACCTTTCCGCCGCGGACGCCCACATACCAGTCATGGACGTTGCAGGTCGGGTCGCAGTGGCCGGGCACGAGCTTGAGCTTGTCGTTCACCTTGAGGACACCGTCGGGATCCATGACGACGCCATGCTCGTCGGAGCATTTGACGTATTCGACATCGTTGCGTCCGAAGATGGTGGGCAGGCCGCTATCGACCGACTGGGCCTTGAGGCCGGCATCCACGATCGCCTTGTCGGCCTTGGCGTGGCTCATCACGGAGGTCAGGATGAAGAGCGCGTTCTCCCACTCGCCCTCATCGATCCGGTTTCCGTTTTCGTCGAGGATGCGGCCGTAATCGGCGTCCATGAAGGCGTAGGAGCCGCATTGCAGCTCGTTGAAGACGCCCGAGCCGCTCTCGAAGTAATACGAGCCGGTCCCGCCGCCGCCCACGATGTCGCAGTCCAGTCCCTCAGCCTTGAGCGCGTCTACCGCCTCGCGGACCATGTCGATGGCGATCTGGGTCTTGGCGCGCCGTTCGTCATAGCTGTCGAGATGCTGCATCGCGCCCTGGTAGGCTTGCAGCCCCGCGAAACGCAGACCCTCGGCCGCGTCGATGGCCTTGGCGATCTCGACGACCTGCGGCGTGGTAGTCACGCCACAGCGCCCGGCGCCGCAATCGATCTCGACGAGGCATTCGATCTGAGTGCCCGCCTCGACCGCGCCCGCCGAGAGGTCGGCGACGTTGCCCGGATCGTCGACGCAGCAGATCGTCCGCGCCCCCAGCTTCGGCAGGTTGGCGAGTCGCTTGATCTTGGCGGGCTGGGTCACCTGGTTCGAGACCAGGATGTCGGTGATGCCGCCCCGCGCGAAGACCTCGGCCTCGGACACCTTCTGGCAGCAGACGCCACAGGCTCCGCCGAGATCCTGCTGCATGTGCTGGACATCGACCGACTTGTGCATCTTGCCGTGGCTGCGATGGCGCATGCCCTTCGACTTGGCGAAATCGCCCATCTTCTTGATGTTCCGCTCCAGCGCGTCGAGGTCCAGCACCAGCGCAGGGGTCTGGACGTCGGCCTCGTCCATGCCGGGGATCGCGGGCACGTCGTAGCCGACCTCGAGCTCGTCGAAATTCAGGTCCTTCATGATGTCCTCCTCAGCCCTGCATCCAGGGCAATTTGTCCAGATCGACGTTTCCGCCGGTGATGACGACGCCGACGCGCTTGCCCGCGAAGACGTCCCGGTTCTTCAGAATGACCGCCAGCGGCACGGCGCAGCTGGGCTCGATCACGATCTTCATCCGCGCCCAGGTCAGACGCATCGCGTCGACGATCTCCTGCTCGGACGCGGTCAGGATGTCGGTGACGTGGTTCGACACGAAGTGCCACGTCCGCTCCTTCAGGGGCACCTTCAGGCCGTCGGCGACCGTGACGGGTGCGTCGTCGGCGATGATATGACCGGCCCTGAAGCTGCGCGCGGCGTCATCCGCCTTTTCGGGCTCGGCCGCGATGATCTCGACGCCGGGTGCGAGGTGGCTGAGCGTCAGGCAGGTGCCCGAGATCATGCCGCCCCCGCCAATCGGCGCGACCATCATGTCGACGGGATCGCCATGGTCCTCCATCTGCTCCATGAATTCGCGACTGCAGGTTCCCTGTCCGGCGATCACGCGCGGATCGTTGTAGGGATGCACGAAATCCGCGCCCGTCTCCGCCTGCACCTTGGCGAACACCTCTTCGCGCGAGGTGGTCGAGGGTTCGCATTCGGTGATGATCCCGCCATAGCCGCGCACGGCGTCCTTCTTGGCCTGCGGTGCGGTGCGCGGCATCACGACGTGGCACGGAATGCCCCGCCGCCCCGCCGCATAGCTCAGAGAAAGCGCGTGGTTGCCCGACGAATGGGTCGCCACGCCCCTGGCCGCCATCTCGTCGCTCAGGCCGAACACCGCGTTCGATGCGCCGCGAACCTTGAAGGCCCCGGCCTTCTGGAAGTTCTCGCATTTGAAGAACATCTTGCAGCCGGCCATGTCGTCGAGAAACGACGAGGTCAGCACCGGGGTCCGGTGGATGTGGGGCGCGATCCGCGCATGGGCTTCGACGACATCGTCGAAGGTCGGAATATCCAGTCCGTTGACGTCCTTCATTCCGCTGCCGCCTTCTGCTGGGCATTGCCATGCCGATAGTAGTCCTGCGCCGCCGCGACCCCCGACCCGAGCGTCACGTCGAGCCCGAGATCGACCATCACCATCTCGGCCACGCCGAGGCCGGACAGCATCATCGCGTCCGTCAGCGCCCCGAGATGGCCGATGCGGAAGACCTTTCCCGCGACCTCGCCCAGCCCAACGCCGAACGCCATGTCATAGTCCCGCGCGGCCACGGTCACGATATCCGTGGCATCGAAGCCCGCAGGCGTCCGAATGGCCGAGACGCTGTCGGAATAGACCTCGGGCGTCTCCGCACAGAGCTCCAGACCCCAGGCGTCGACGGCGCGGCGCACACCTTCGGCCATGCGGTGATGACGCGCGAAGACGTTCTCCAGCCCCTCGTCCAGCAAAAGGCCGCAGGACATCTTCAGCCCGTTCATCAGGCCCACCGGTGGCGTGTAGGGGAACGCGTTCGCGGCATAGCCCTTCGACATGTCGGCCGTGTCGAAATAGGTGCGCGGCAGCGTCGCGGTCGCACCCGCCCGGACGGCCTTCTCGCTGATCCCGAGGATGGCGAGCCCGGCGGGCAGCATGAACCCCTTCTGCGAGCCGGTGACGGCGACATCCACGCCCCACTCGTCGAAGCGGAAATCCATCGACCCGATCGAGCTGACGCCGTCCACCAGCAGGAGCGCCGGGTGACCCGCCGCATCCAGCGCGCGCCGCACCCCCGCGATATCCGACTTCACGCCGGTCGCCGTCTCGTTATGCGTGGCGAGGACGGCCTTGATGCTGTGGCCGGTATCGGCGCGCAGCGCCTCCTCGTAGGCGGCAACGTCGATCCCACGGCCCCAGGGCACCTCGACCACCTGCACGTCCAGCCCGTGCCGCTGGCACATGTCGATCCAGCGATGGCTGAAGACGCCGTTGCGCGCCGCGAGCACCGTGTCGCCGGGCGACAGCGTGTTCGACAGCGCCGCCTCCCAGCCGCCGGTGCCGGTGGATGGGAAGATGAAGATTTCGGCGCTCTCGGATTTCAGCACATGCCGGACGCCGTCCAGGCAGGGATGCAGGATGTCCGCGAAGGCCGGGGACCGGTGGTCCATCGTCGGCATGTGACAGGCCAGCCGGACCGCCTCGGGCATGTTCGTCGGACCGGGAATGAAGACGGGATTCTGGGGGTTCATGATGATCTCCGATGAGCGACGTCCGGCCTCTCTACGCCAAGCCCCGCGCGACTCAAAGTTTTTTAAAAAACATTTTCATTTTCACGATGAGAGATATACCGATTGTTTATCAGTGCGTTGCATTTTTCAGATCGCGCCATGCGCAAGGAATGAGCAGAATCATGACCTCTCCCGACAGCGAAGATCGCAGCCCCCGGCCACGAGGACGGCCCCGGGCCTTCAACGATCGCACCGACCAGAACACGATCAAGGCCGTCGATCGTGCGATGCGTCTGCTGCGCACGCTGTCCAAGATGCAGGACGCCACGCTCTCGAATATCGCGCAGGCGACGGGCGACCCCACGGCCAGCGCCTACCGCGTGCTGGTGACCTTGCAGGCCCACGAGATCGTCGAGCTCGATGCGTCGGACCAGACCTGGCATGTCGGGCCGGGCGCGTTCCAGATCGGCTCGACCTTCCTGCGGCGCACCTCGCTCATCGAGCGCGCGCAGGCCCCGCTTCGCGAGTTGATGGAGGCCACGGGCGAGACGGCCAATCTCGGCATTCGCTCGAATGACAGCGTCCTCTTCGTCAGCCAGATCGAGACCCATGCTCCGATCCGGGCGTTCTTTCCGCCGGGCACCCGCGCGAATCTGCATGCGTCCGGCATCGGAAAGGTCCTGCTGGCCGCAATGCCGGAGGCGCGGCGCGATGCCATCCTGCCCGATCCTTTACCCCGCTATACCGCGCAGACCATCTCGGACGCAGAGGCGCTCGGGGCAGAGCTGGCGCGGATCGCCGGGCAGGGCCATGCCGTCGATGACGAAGAGCGGAACGAGGGGATGCGCTGCATCGCGGCCCCGGTGCGCAACCTGCATGGTGACGTGATCGCGGGGATCTCCGTCTCCGGGCCGACCAGCCGGGTTGCGACGGACCGGATCGCCGAGTTCGCCGCCCACGTCACCGCCGCCGCCGAGACTTTGTCACAACGGCTCGGCGCGCGAGGGCCGTCGCAGCCGGACGACTGACGCGCCGCTCAGTTCCGCGCGATGACCAGCGGCAGGCGCAGGACCGCGTCGTCGCGCGCCGTGCCCTGAGGCTGGCCAAGGAACCGCAGATCGAAGTTCAGGGGCAGCATCCGGGTGCTCGTCCCGTCCCGCGCGGTCGATGCGCGGTTGTCGGCGCCGGTCGTCTGCACGAGCTCGGAGAGCACGTTGCCGCGATAGGAGCGCGCGGTGTCGACGGCGACATCCTCGAGCCTGCGGTTGACCACGAGCGTCTCGCTCTCGAGGCGCCGTCCCTCCTCCAGCGTGAACGTCACGCGGCCCGGCACGCGGATCCCGCCCACATCCTCGAGCGCCAGAAGCTGTGCATCGGCAGCGGGGACGATCCCGTCGAAGCGCGTCTTGGCGAAAAGGTCGAACCCGTTTTGGCGGAACCACGCCTCGGTGCCGATGACGACATCCTCGGCCGCGATGGACGGACCCGTCGTCGTGATCGTTCCGGTGCCGAAGCGACCGAAGGACACCGTGGCCGCGCCCTGCCGCGCGCCCGGACCGGTCGCGATGACGTCGAGATCGACGCGGGTGGCGGCCACGCCTCCGACGCCCGACAGGCGCAGATCGACGCCGTCCTCGGGCGTCTCGTCCACTATCCGCGCGCGGATCGCGTCGGCCTGCAGATCGGCCTCGCCCTTGATATGCGCGCGGCCCAGCGTCAGCGTCGCACCCGGCCCGCGCGCCATCAGGTGCAGCCGTTCGGGCGCCGGGATCTCGATGGTGCCATAGGGGTTCGGCCCCCGGTAGACGAGGGCGAGCGCATCCTCGTCGATCAGGTCCAGCGTTCCCGTCCCGAGGATATCGATGGTCATGTCGCCCGCGGTCGAAAGGGTCAGCGTCCCGCCCGCGCCCGGCAGGCCGACCGACAGCGGTGCGTTGGCGTCAGCGGTCGTCAGTTCCAGATCGCCGGTCTGGGCCACCGCGTAGCGCGCGTCGAGCGGTCCGGCCGCTTCGACATAACGGACGTGATCGCGGGCATAGAGTGTCAGGTCGCCACCCGTCGTGACATCGCCCCGGAACGCGCCGTCAGCCCCGTCGGTGAACGAGCCCCCGAAGGCAAAGAGCGCGGTGCGCGGCGCGTCCATCACGGCGGTGTCGCCGACCAGGTCGCCGCCCGCCGCAAGCGTGATGCCGTCGGCGGCGGTAATCGCCTCGACCGTGACGGTCCCATCCGCGAAGAGATCGACCTGGCCGCCCGGTGTCCGCAGGTTACGCAGGGTGATGGCGTCGGCCTCGTAGAGATGCAGATCGCCCGCCGTGACCTCCGCGTCGAGCGTGTCGAGTGCGACGGCCAGCCCCGACGCACCGGTCGCGGCACTGGCGCCGAGCCGCAGCGTCGTCACCGCACCCGCTGCGTTGGCGACGAGCGCCGGGGCCGTCGCGCCCGTCCCGGCGGGCCGCAGCGTGCCGCCGACCGTGAGGCGTAGTGCGTCGGTCGACGCGTTGCCCGTGGCGATCCGCCCGACCGTCAGGTCGCCGGTCACCCGGGCCGAGACCGGGCCGGTGGCAGCGGAGATCGACGCGCCCTCTGCCATCGTGACGTCCTGGTCGGCGACGAGGGCGATGGCGCCATCCGCCGCGATCCCGCCCGCCGCGACATGGGCGTCGCCGGCTGTGACGGCCAAGTCTAGCGCCGAACCCGTGCCCCCCAGCGCGATCCGTTCGACGGTGACGTCCCGGTCGGCCAGTGTGACGTCGACGTCCCCATCCGTCGTCTGAAGGTCGATCCGCGCGACACTGGCGCGATCCAGGATCATCGCCCCGCCGCTCGACAGCGCGACGCGCCCGCCGCTCTCGATCCGCGTGGCCGAGAGGGTGCCGGTGGTCGAGAGGACCGCCTCGGACGCCGCCACATCGGTGGAGGCGAAGCTGCCGATGGCGAGGTGGCCCGTGTTCGAGAGGTAGAGCCCCAGCGCGCGATCCGCGGGTGCGGTCACGGTCGGGCCGTAGGACAGGCGAGCGACCTCGGTCGTCAGCGGCAGGGCCGCGCCGCCGACCGTGCCGCCGCTCTGCAGCGTCAGCCCGCCGCCTGCGACCGCGACGCCGGTGGCCGCCGTGACGTCGAGGTCGCCATCGACGTCCAGCACGAGGTCATCGGTCGCCGCGAACCGGATCACATCCGCCCCGCGCAGCGCCACATCGGCCCCGCGCCGCAGCGCCAGCCCGCCGCCCGCGGCACTGTCGAAGCGCCCGAGCACGAGGTCGGCGGTCGAGAACACGTCGATCCCGCCCGTCCGCGACAGCAGGTCGACCTGTCCGGTCGACCCGTCGGCGAGGCGCAGGCCCAGCGGCGACGCCGCCGTGCCGATGGAGGCCGCGGCAATCACGATATCCGAGGCGATGATCCGGTCGTCCGCACCCGTGCCGCTGGACGTGACCGCGCCGTCGGCCCGAAGGTCCAGCACACCGCCCGCGAAAGCCGAGGCGATCGGGATGTCCCCCGAAAGCCCGGCCGTGGCGGGCGCGCGCATGAAAATGTCGGTGCCTGCCCGGACCGTCAGCCCGCCCCCCGCGAGGACACCGACGCTCAGGGGGTCGCTGGCGCTGCCGATCCCGGCGTCAAGCCCGGATTCGAGGACGACGTTCCGCCCGATCACCGAGATCGGAACCGCGCCGGTCTGCGTCATGGTCCCGCTGATCCGCAACTCGACCGCGGCCTCGCCCCGGATCGACGCGATGCGGGCTGCCGTCTCGGCGGCGAGGTAGATTTCGTTGGCCACGCTCTCGGCCGTCAGCGTGCCGGTGATCGCGCCGGTCGGGTCCGCGACGAAGGCGAAGTTCACGTCCTCTTCCTGGCGGATGGTCGTGTTCCCGGCGGCATCCTCGCCCAGGTCTTCCTTGTCGGCCACGGCCAGCGCGGCGATATCGGCCTCGGTCAGCGACGCGCCCGCGACGGGTTTCACGATCACGTAAGGATCGCGGATCTCGCCCACGCCGTCCCGTGCGGTCAGCACGATGTCGCCGGGTGCGGTGACGTTGGGCGTCTCGATCCGAACCTTGGTGTCGCCCGTCTCGAGCACGAGGCCGCGGCGGATGCTGCTGGTCAGGTCGGCGATCGTCCAAGCGTTGCCCCCGGTGACGCCCGCGATCTCGGTCGCGCTGGCCGCGTATCGGTACGACGCATCGAACGCCGCGTCCGCATTCCATTGGTCGTAGAGGTCCTGCTGGCCCGCGATATAGGCGTCGACGGCGGCATCGCCCTGGGTGCCAGCGCGCATCTGCGCCTCGACCGAGGCATCGAGCGCGAAGGTCAGGTCGCCGGCGCCGCCGGCGGCGGTGCGACGGGCCCAATAGGCGCGGTAGGCCGCGGTGTTTGCCTGTTCCAGCGCGTCGATCTGGGCCGTCCGGCGGGCATCGAACGCCGCCGTCCCGGCGGTCAGGCCCAATTCCTGCGACCAGAGATCGTTGAGCTGCGCCAGCGTGCGGGTGTCGCGCTGCTCGACATTGTTGCGGTCGAGGAGGCGACCCCCTGCCGCGTCCAGCGTGACCGCCCCGGTGATCGATGCGACCTCGCCGAGGCCCAGATCGCCCGCCGCGTCGCGGATCGACACGTCGCCCTGCGCGGTGGCGTCGAGGCGTCCCTCCTCGGTGTCGATGCGCAAGGCCTCCGGGCCCGTCGCACCCGCACGGGCGATGCTGCCGGAGCGCGCGGTCAGACTTATGTCCGAGCCCGAGATGCGCGCCGTGGTGGTGTCGGCTTGCAGGATGCTGCCCTGCGCCTCGAGCGTGATGGCCCCGACCTGCGCCCCGAAGGGCGCGGCCCCGCGCGCCGTCGTCGAAATGGTGCCGACCCGCAGGTCGCCCGTCGTCTGGAAGAGGTCGATGCCGTTCGCCGCCGACGCGTTGAGCGTCGCGCCTTCGGTCAGGTCGAGCCGCATCGCCCCGCGCACGCCGCCGATCCGACCGGACCCCGCGCTGAGCGACAGGTTCCCGACCTTCAAATCAACGCCCGGCTGTGCCGTCAGGATGGACCCGGCCCGCGACGTGATCGCGGTATCGGAGAACCGGTTGCTGACGTCTTCGGACAGGATGACGTTGCCGCGCGTCGTGATCGACGTATCGGCGACCTGCGACCCGGAGAACCGCACCGCGATTTCGTAATCCGCCTTGAAGCGATGCTCGTGGCGCTCGGTCTCGAAGAACAGCGCCGAGCGGCGGTCGATGATCTTGTGGCGGCCGTTGAGCTCGTCCTCCACGGCGCGGAGGGTCGGGTCGATATCGTAGAGCAGCGCATAGTAGCTCTGGTCGCCGGGATAGATGTTGAGGTCGCGCGTGAAGCCGGCCGACGGCCCCGACTTGTTGACCGGCGTGACAGGGAGGTCGCGGCTGGCGTCGATCTCGGCGTAGAGGCTCGGGTCGATCTGGATGGTCTCGCGCCGGCCATTCGCAAGCGTCACCTGGTAGGATCGCGCGCCCGGCGCCAACCGTGTGTTCTGGCGCGTGTAGTCGTAGCGGTAGGCGTAGTTTCCGACCGATGGGGCGATCTGCGGCGCGTCGAACTGCGCCGACGCGAGATCCCGCGAGGTGCCCGCGACGATCCCCGCATCGGACTCCGGCACGAGCGCCTTGCGATACCACGCGCTCAGCGCCAGTTGGCGCGACGGGGTCCAGCTGCCGGTCACGATGGCGACGTCGTACTGGTCCATGCGGACGAGATAGGTCTCCTCGGTGATCGCGACGTAGTCCTGCCCGCGCGTCGGATCGTAGAACAGCGTGCCGCCCGCGCCGATCTTCGAGGCCGTGATCTCCCGCGCCGGGCGCAGCAACTTGTTCTGCGTCGCGGGGTCGGTGTATTCCTCCAGACCCCCGCTGCCGTCGGCCGCGAGGATGTTGTCGTAGACGCTGATCGCGCCGCCGACGCTGCGGTAATCGGTCGTCAGGAACTGGCGGCGACCATCGACCGTCAGGTTCGACAGCTTCGAGAGGTCGGTGATCCGCACGAGCCCGGCCAGCGCGGTGCCGTTGGCCGATCCGCCGAGATCAACGGAATGCAGCACGACATCCGTCATCGCATCCGATGTCAGCGTGAGCGAGCCGTAGCCGTCCACCGCCTCGAGCACGCCTGAGCCGGTCGAGACGACGCTCGACGTGATGTAGATGGCGCCGCCCCGGACGCGCATGTCCTCGATCTCGATCTGGTCGGTTTCGTAGTTGTAGAAGATCCGCGCGTTGGTGTTCGACGAGATCTGGTCCGTCCGAACGACACCGGGCCGGAACTCGGAGGTAGCGCTGTCGAGGCGGACGCGCCCGGTGCCGCCCTGTGCGCGCAGGTTCGCCACGACCGTGTCGATCCCGGCGCCGATATCGACGACATAGGCGCCCGTCCCCGCCCGGATCAGGGTGTTGATATTGGTGTACTCGGCCAGAAGCGTCAGGTCCCGCCCCGCCGAGATGAAGCCGAGGGGCGGAAGCGTGTAGAAGCTCGCGACCGGGATCGTCGCCGTGCGATCGTAACGCGACACGTTGCGTCCGAAGCCCACGACGAAGGTGTCGTAGAGGAAGTCGGAATAGCTCTCGGCGCCGTTCACGAGGTTGCGGTAGGTGACCGTCGGCGCGCCGCCCTTGTTGTCCACGCCGGGGATCGGGTCGACGTTGATCGAGCCGAAAGGCGCGGTCAGGGTCACGTCCTCGGCGGTGATCGGGGCGCCCTGGTTGATCGACCCCAGCTCGGTGTTGATGATGACGTCGCCCGCGTAATTGGCGAGCTGTCCCAGTACGTCCACATTGCCCACCGCCGCCGGCCCCGGCGACCCCGTCGACGGCTCGTAGGTCAGGACCGCGATGGTGTTGGCCCCATCCACGAGGCGGCCATAGCCGACGTCGAAATCGTAGAGCGGCGAGCCTGCTGCGATGTTGGCCTGGTTGAAGGTGATCTCGCCGCCTTCGACATCCGTGATCTCGAGCCCGCTGACGTTGAGCTGCGCGCCCGAGGTGGACTGGATGCGGATATCCGCCTCGCCCGCCGCGTAGAGCGATCCGGTCGCACCTCCGGTCAGGAAGTCGCCGGTGATCCGGACACTGCCTTCGGAGGCGCGCAGGTAATCGACGGTGATGACGCTGGACGTCTGGCCCGCCAGCTCGGCGCGGCGGGTGAGCAGCACGGCCTGGCTCGCGGTATAGCGCGCGGCGTCGGCGGCGGAGGTCGCGGGGTCGTCGATGAGATCCTGAAGCTCCGCGATCCGTCTTGTATAGAGGGCACCCAGATCGACATCCCGCTCGACCCGGTAGAGGCTCGGGTCCGGCGCGTCGGCGTCGCGTTCGAAGATGCCGCTGTCGAGGCTCGTCTCGACCTGGCTGTTGTCGAGCACGTCCGCCTCGTTCAGCGCGAGGATGCGGCGGGCAAAGGCCCCGGCGCGGACCTCGCCATCGACCGTCGCGGTACCGCGGCCGGTATCGGTGCTTGTCCCGCGCTTGATATCGAGGACGAGCGAGACGCCCGCCAGCGACGCCGCATCCGAGATGAGCTCGCGGTAGAAATCCTTGCCGAGGCCGTAGCCGACGACGTTCCGCTCGCCCGCCGTCGCGTCGATCGTGATGTCCTGATAGGCGATGACGCGGGCCGCGGCCCCGATATTCACCTCGGAGGCGAGGTTGGCCGTAGCGTCCGCGATCGGGTCGATATTGATCGGGATGGCGGTCCGGTTGAAGGACCGCGCCTCGGCGTTGACGTCGATCTCCTGCGCGCCGCTGCGCCCGTAGCCCGCGCGGAGCACGATGTCGCTGTAGGACAGGAGATCCGCACCGGGCCGGATATTCACTTGGTTGATCGCATTGAGCGTCGCGTAGGTCGAAGCAGATGCCGTGCCCGCCAGTCCGTAGGAGGTCGAATGCGCCTCGGCGCGAATGTCCGAGGAGCCGCCGGCATAGATTTCGAGGTCGCCCGACGCGATCAGCCGGGCCGCCCCGATCTCGACGCGCCCGACCTGTGTGACGTCGACATCGCTGCGCCCGATCGGCGAGGCCAGCGCACCGCCCGCGTCGAGGATCAGCTTGTCCTTGATCGACAGCGTCGTCTCGGACCCGATGAAGAAGGACCGCGCGCGGTTCGGGTCGCCGATCTGCACCATCAGCGCGGCGTCCTCGACGGTCACGTCGGTCGCGAAGCCCGCGTCGATATCCGACGAGATGGCCGCCAGCGCGATCCCGCCGCCCGAGGCCGACTTGATGTTGTAGGGGCCCGTGGGCCGGGTCAGCTTGGAGGTCGCGGCGATGGTGAAGGCATTCGCATAGGCTTCGGTGCGCCCGCCGATCAGCACGTCGACATCGCTCGCGATGCGGCTGGTCGCGACCGCGCCCGACACGCCCAGCAGCGCCGCACTGGTGTTGTCGAGCTGGCTCTGGAGCGAGACGTCCTCGGAGGCACGGACGCTCAGGCCGCCGTTGAGCCGCGTGGATTCGGGGTCGAGCGGGTTGCCCGCCGTCAGGACCACGCGGCCTGCGGCACCCGCGCGGGTCGCGCCGACGGTGGTGCGCGTCTCGGTATCGACATGGGTACGTGCCTCGGCCCCCGCCCCCGCGGCCAGACCGCCCGACCCGGAGGTCACGTCGACCGTCACGGCCTGGCGATTGTCGCTTGCGACGTAAAGCGTGCCGAACGTGCTGATGGCGCCGCTGTCGATCTCGGTCAGGACGCGGCCTCGGCGCCCGTCGCCCTTCTGGCCCGCTTCGGCGATGACGACACCGATGGCCAGCGCGCCGGCCGTGATGCCCGACGCGGTGGCCTGGCTGCCATAGCCCGCGGCGCGCGTCTCGATCAGCACGCGGTCCACCCCGAGGATCGCGGTCCGGCGATCCGGATCGTCCCCGTCCTCGACCCGCGTGCGCGCGGTGTAGTTCGACAGCGCCCGCGCCACCGCGCCGCCGCCCGCGACGATCCCGCCCGCGCCCGCCGTCGCATCCGCCACGACGTTGGTGCCGCGCGCATTCGACAGTTCCGTCAGGATCTCGACATCGACGGCGGCGATCCGGACGCCGCTCAGTGTCGTCGTCAGAACCGCGTCGCCGCGGGCCTCGGCAGTCGTCACCCCGACGGCCAGCGCCCCGAGCGACAGGCCCCGCGCCGTGGCAATGCTGCGCGCCGCACTGGTGTTGCGCAGATCGAGCGTCCGGGCGTCGATGGTGGCCCGCGTCAGGGCGATCCGCGTGGCCCCCCGCGCCTCGGCGGTCGAGATCGCGCCGCTCATACCCGCGAGCGTCCCGCCCTGCGCGCTTTGCGTCGTGGCCGACACCCGGCTGTCATCGTCCGCGGCAAGGGTGACTGCGCCGCTGTTGATCACCGCTTCGGGACCTGAGCCGCGCCCGATCTCGATGCCGGAGGTGCCCCGGTTATTCGCGGTGGCGATGGCCGCGCCGATCGACGCGGTCGCCGAGAGGCCGATGCTCGTGACCTCGGCCGCGACGGTGTCGGCCCGGCGACTGGTGATCGCGACCGAGGATTGAAGGGCCGCGGCGGGATCGCTCGTCGTGATCGCCGCGCCATAATCGGTGGGGGCCGTGTTCCCGATCCGGACCCCGTCGGCGATATCGACGCCGGTCCGGGTCGCGACATCGACCACAACGAGGCCCGCGCCCACATTGCCGAACGCCGATGCGGCGGCGGCGAAGACCGTCGCATCGACCGTGTTCACGCCGGGCCGCGAACCACTGGTGCTGGCAATCGCGATCGCCCCATCCGAAAGGATTTCCGAGCCTGTGCCGACCGCGACCGTCGCCGTCGACGACAGCTGCGTGACGCCGACCGCCGCCGAAAGGCTGGCCGCCGACGCCGACACGACGCCCACGCGCTGGGACAGGCCGTTGGCGATGTTCGCGGCGATATCGATCCGGTCCGTGGCCGTGAGTATCGCGTTCGCGCCGATGGTCACGCCGACATTGTCGGTCCGCCCGCTCGTCCCAATGGCGAGCGTGGCCTGATCGGCCTCGACACCGGAGGCCGCACCGTCAGCGCCTGCGCGCGTGGACATCCCGCCCAGCGATCCGGCGCCGCCACCCGATGTCGGATCATCCGCCAACGCACCGGTTGCCGCGCCGACCAGTGCCGCGCCCTCGCCGCTCGCCTCGGTCGCGAGGCCGCCGACATTCAGGATCGAGATCGCCGCCGTCAGGGTGCCGCCGCCGACGCTGGCCATGCCGACCTGCCCTGTCACCTGGCGGTCGGCGGTGGCGTCGATGTCAAGGCTGCCGCGGGCGGTCAGCCGGGCCTCGTCCCCGATCAGGACCGACGCATTCCCGGCGAAATCCACGTATTCCAGCGATCCGCCCGCGCCCGCACCGCCCGCAGCGAGGACACCCACATCATTCGTCAGACGCGTCTGTTCGGTCGCGGCGATGGACACGTCGGAGCCGGTCACGGTCTGCGCGTCGCCCAGATCGACCAGCGCGCGGCTCTCCACCAGGTCGATGGCGCTGCTGAACGCGACGAAGCCACCGCCCGCGGCACCCGAGATCGCGGTGTTGGTGACGACGTTCTCGACCGTCGCGGCGATCTCGACATCCCCTTCGGCGGCGATCACGCCGGGGATGTAGGTCGGTCGGATGTCGCCGAGGATGCCGTCCGGCCCGACGACGTCGCGCAGGTTGTAGCGCAGCTCCGTGGTGCCCCGGCTGCGGACCTCGGCGGAGGCGGCGAGCACGTTGACCAGCACGCTCCCCGCGCCAGCCCCACCGCCGCCGGCGACATTGCCCGCCAGCCCCGTGATGTCCGAGGCGGTCGTCGCCGTCACCGCCGCTGTGCCGCGCGACGTGATCCGCGCGCCCGCCAGGTCGATCAGCGCGGCGCTGCGGATGGCGCTGTAGGCCACGCTTGCCGCGCCCGCGGCCTTGCCCCCGGCGGCCCCGAAGGACATCACCGAAAGCCGCGACGACACGTCGGCATTCACGTCCACGGCCGACGATGCGCCGATGCGTGCGGTGTTCACGCGCACGGTCGCTGTGCTGTCGATCAGCGTGCCCGTACCCGATGCCCCGACCGATGCCCCCCCGGACACGGCGGCCGCGACGGCGAAGGTGTCGGCGGCGTTGGACACGCGTGCGGCCACCCGCGTCGCCTGCGCCGCGTCGGTGGCCAGTGTGCCGCCTGCCGCAACGCCCAGTGCGCCGAGAATGTCGAGCGTGCCGCCGAGCTCCGAGGCCCCGGCGGCATCGAGCGTGGCGAGCAGGTTCAGCTGGACGTCCCGCCCGTCGCCCAACGTGACCAGCGCGTCGTCCGACAGGGTGTTGTAGACGAAGATCCCCGTCAGCGCCGCGTTGCCTGCCGCTGCCGCACTGACCGCCAGCGCCTCGACCTCAGTGTCGGCGAAGGCGTCGAAGGTGGCACCCCGGCGCACGCCCAGCCGCGCCCCGAGGTCGTGCGCCGCCAGGCCGAATGCCTGTACCACCGCGGCATCCGTGATTTCGGTCGTGACGCTGTTGTGGGTCCTGTTGATGGTGATGGACGCGCCGATTCCGGCGGTGCCGCCACCGCTGAGAGTGCCGTTCGCATTCGGGATTGAATCGCCGCCGCCCAGAAGCGTGATCCCCGTCTCGGCCTCGGAGAGAAGCGCGAGGCTGCCCCGCGCCATCAGGAGAGGCGCGCCGATGCCGGTGCTGTCGCGCACCCGCGTGGCGACCGTGTTGGCGACGTCGTTATAGGTCGCCGTGCCGTTGATGCCCGCCGTGCCCCCGATCGCCGCCGAAAGCGCGAGGCCCGAGGCCGTGACTCGGGCCGCCGAGCGTGCGGCGAGGTTGCCGCTCGTAACGATGCGGCTGCCGTCGAGATCGGTCAGCACGTCCATGCCCGTCCGGTTCACCGCGATGGCGAGGCCCGCCGCGCCCGTGCCCGACTTGCTGACGCCCAGCGCGCGCGCGGTCAGCGCGGCCGCGCCCAGCGACCCGATCTCCACGCCGCCGCCCGTGACCTGCGACCGGCGCAGGATCGTCTGTGCGCCCCCGTTCTGGATATTCGTCGTGATCGCCATGCCGAGGGCCTTGGTCGATCCGACCGAGAGCGCGCCGCCATAGGCCCAGAGCGCATTGCCGGCCTCGGACGCGATGGCGATGGCGGGGCCGTCCGCGTCCGTTTCAGTCAGGCGCGTCTCTGCGCGGCCATTCACGGTGTTGACCACCGCAGCGCCCGCCAGCGACAGCTTGCCCAGGCCCGCCGCCGCCGCGACGCCGTAGACCTCCAGCTCGGTCAGCGACCGGAGCGAGAGCGCACCGCCCGTCAGCCGCGCCCGCGTCGCGTCCAGCAGCGCATCGCGGTTCGATACGTTCACCGCCACGCCGAGACCGGCGCTGGTCATGCCGCCCGCGCCGTAGGACACCGCGCCGGCGACGCCGAATTGCTGGCCCGTGTTCGCCGCGAGCACCGAGGTCGTCGTCTGCGTCGTCACGACCGCATCGGTCAGGCCCACGCGCGTCTCGCCGCCCTCGAAATTCGTCGTGACCGATCCGGCCAGCGTCACGAGCGCGTTCTTTCCACCCGCGCCACCCACCGCGACGTTGACGCTGCGGGCCGCGTCCCGGGCCTCGGCATCGACGCGACGGCCGTCGATCGTCACGCCGCGCAGCTCTACGCGCGTGTCGCGTTCATCGGTCTTGACGGCGACGGCCCCCGCAAGCGCGCTGGCCCCGAGATCCAGCCCCAACCCATAGGCCACGCTGCCCGCAAGGCCGATATCGAGCGCCGTATTGTCCGCCAGAAGCGCCAGATCCTCGGTCAGTTCGATGCGCGAGGCCGTGGTGATACTCGTCAGCGCGTCGTTCGTGCCGAAAAGGTTGAGCACCACCGCGCCCGACACCGCCCAGCCCGCCGATCCCG
Source organism: Jannaschia halovivens (assembly GCF_046452375.1). NCBI lineage: Bacteria > Pseudomonadati > Pseudomonadota > Alphaproteobacteria > Rhodobacterales > Roseobacteraceae > Jannaschia > Jannaschia halovivens. Next base: position 1,578,910 of record NZ_JBKFDJ010000001.1, read on the forward strand.
TGGCGCCGCCCGCATCGGGCGCGGTCTGGTTGTCGGCCTGCGCCTCGATCGCCGCGGCGTCGTCGGCATCTAGGAAGGCGGTCGGCACCGCCAGTTCCTGGTCGTTGTCCTCGGCCCCCTCGGCCGCCGATCCGGCCGCCGACCCTGCGACCTTCGATCCGGCCAGCGCGCTGCCGAAGACGAGGCCCGTATTGCCCGCCCGAAGGCTGAGCGAGCGGGCCGAGATCACGCTGTCGACGGTGGCTGCCTGCAACGCGGCGCTGTCGCTGCGACCGATCTCGGCCCGCGTGTCGCGCCGCACGAGGTTGGCCACGCCGGACGCCCCGAACGCGATGCTGCCGCTGCCGCTCTTGGTGCCCGCGAGCGACAGCAGCATGCTGCGGTCGATGGCCTCGATGCGGATATCCTCGCGCGCCGTCACGCGGGCCGTCTCACCCAGGCGCGCGACGGTCGTCGTCTCGAAGAGGTTCGCCGCCACCGAGCCGTTGATCGAGGCCTTCGCCGCCGATCCGCCCGCGCGCGCCACGCCGATCTGGATCACGTCCGTCTCGGCGAGGATGTTGAGGTCGCGCGCCGTGATGACCGTGCCCGAGCCGACCTCGGCCAGCACGGAGCTGAGCATTCGCGGCACCGAGACGGTCGCCCCGATCAGGTTCGACGCGGTGCCCGAGGGCGCCAGCTTCGAGCCCCCTTCGGACGCGGCGGACATGTGCGTGAACACCGCCTCCTGCCGCGCGCGGACGGTGACGTCACTGGCGGTCGTGACGCGAGCGCCGTCGGCGATCCGGGCCACGGTGGAATTGTCCGTTTCGAAGACGTTGATATTCGCGCCCATGGCGTAGCTCTGGTCGTTGCGCGCCGACGCCGCCTGCACCGATTTCGAGCCGGTGGAGGTCGTCGCGAACACGAGACCGTCCGTCGCGTCGTCGAGATCGGGCAGGTCGCCGGTCCCACCGGTCACGAAGCCCGGATCGATGGTCGAAAGCTCGTCCATGAAGACGGCCCAGCGCTGCCGGAAATTGGTCAGCTGCTCGGTCGTCTGGTATTGCGTCACCGCGTCGACCGTCACGTCGGCGGCCGTGACCGTCGCATCGGTGCCGATCTCGGCCCGGACTTGGCCGGCCATCTGGGACATCGAGAAGGCGCTGACGAGCACCGTGTCCGTCCCCTGCTCCGGCCCGCGCCCGAGGCCCGGCAGGCGGGAGATGAAGCTGCTGACGTCCTGCGTCTGCGCCCGGACGGTCCGGTTGAGCGCTGCGCCGCCCTCGTCGAAACGTCCGAACCGCTCGGTCGCGGCGAGCGTCAGCGCACCGCTCAGGTCGACGGTCGGCGCGGCCAGCGTCACGTCCGCGCCGCTGCCCGACGGGTCGCGATAGCTGCCGCCCAGCGTGGCGAAGGTCTGGGCGGTGTCGATCTGGATGTCGAAGGCGAGGCTGGTGGCGAGCTTGTTCTTCGTCGCATCCTCGTCGCTGCCCTCGCCCTGCAGGCGCGACCGCACGGCGATGGCCGCGACCTGCCCGGCGGCCGCCGCCGGCGACGTGGTCGCCAGCGATCCCGCCGTGTCGGGCCCGCCCAGCGTGCTGACGGTTTCGCTGGCGGTCTCAAAGCGGATCGTCTCGGCCATCAGGGACATATCGCGGGCGGCGATCTGGCCACCGATGGCGGCCTCGGTGAAGCTCGACCCCAGCGAGACGGTGACCGCGACCGCGCCCTGGCCGCCATTGCCCGCGCCGACGCGATTGGTGATCTCGCGCGATTTCCCCGTCAAGGCCGCGGCGCGCAGATTGCCGTCGCGCGCCGTGATCGAGCCGCCGCGCACCAGAAGCTGGTTGTGGCTGTTCTGCGTGTTCACGACCGTCGAGGCCGCGAACCCGCCCAGGCCGGCGGTCACCAATTCGATATCGACCGCCTCGCTCACGCTGCTGGTCAGCGCGATGTCGCCCGAGATTGCGGTGAGCGCGCTGTCGTCGATCCGGACAGTGGCCGTGACATCGGTGACCGACGTTGCCGCACTCAGGACGAGGGCCAGCGGGTCGATTGCGACGTTCACCTCGGCATTGGCGTGCACGTAGAGCGACTGGGTCCGCGGATCGAACCCGTTGGGCAGCCGCGTCAACGCCGACAGCGGATCGCCGGCAAGCGCGGTGTAGCCACGCGTCTGCATACCATCGGCGCGCAGGACGCCATTGTCGGCGATATCGCCCTCGACCGCATCGGGCGCCATCGCCGCGAGCCCGGCCCCGGACCAGTTGCCGCGCGCGGTGAGGGTCGAGTTGGTTATCGCGATGGTCGCGTTCGCGTCGAGATCGCGGATCTGGAGCGGCGCCAGTTGACCGAACGCATCCGCGCCCGTGCGGGCGAGGGCGTCGAACCCGTCCGAAAGCAGGGCGAATGCCGCGGTGATGGCGCCGTCATCCTCCTCGGACTGGTCGATCTGCCCCTGCACCGCGGCGGCGGTGGCGTCGTCGATGCTGTTGCTGCTTGCCGCCAGCGCGGAGACCACGATCGCCCCACCGGTCAGCGTAGCGCCGGTCACCGCGATGGTGGCGGTCGCGCCGGTCTCCGCGACGGGCAGGCCGATCTCGGCCCTGGTCTGGTCGGCCAGAATCGCGATCAGGCCGCCGGCATCCGTGCCCGCCACATCCGCGTCGAGGGCCGCGCCGGCCGCCACGTCGATGGAGGGCGCGATCAGCGAGAGATCACCGCCTGCCATGGCGGAGGTCGTGTCGATCCGGGCGTTGGCCTCCACGGCGATCGCGCCGCGCGCCAACGCGGCCAGGTCGCCGCCGCCGGTCGTCGTCGTTCCCGCGAATGCGATGTCGCGCCCGTCGAGCAGCGCGCCCCCCGCGGGGCCGAGATCCATCGTCGCGCCGAAGCGGACCGATGCCCCGCTGACATAGAGAAACCCGCCCGAGCCGCCCGCCGAGGCCGCGTCGACCGTGCTGCCCGCCTCGAATGTCAGCACGCTGTCGGGCGCGCCCACGAAATCGCCGTCCTCGGCGCCGCCGAAGAGGATCGTGCCGCCGTCGAGTGCCATACCCGACACGTCGAGCACCGCGCCCGACCGGATCGCCAGCGACGAGGTGACCGCGCCGTTGATCTGTCCGCCGCGCCCGCCGCGCGCCGCCCGGATGGTGCCGCCGACCGACGCGCTGCCCGCGCCGAAGCGGATGACCCCGCCCTCGACCCGCGCGCCGGTGGCCTGCGGGATGCCGCTGGTATTCACTGCGACGGGGACCGAGCTGCCCTCCTGGTCCGGGGCGTCGACCGTGACCGACCCGTTCAGGACCAGCGCCGCGCCGACATTCAGCTCCAGCGCCGTGACGTTGACGATGGAGCCCGGCGCGAAGGTGATGTCGGCATCGGCCAGCGGCTCCTCCCCGGCCATCAGCGTGTCCATCGCATCGCTGCTGCCCGAGAGCACATCCGCCCCGAACGCCGCCGTCGCCGTCGACATGATCAGCGTGTTGGCATTGATCCGGCCCGTGCCGCCGACGACGAAGCCATTGTGGTCGAGCATGAAGACCCGGCTGGAGTTCACGCCCGCCGCGTCGCCCGCCTTCGAGGTATTGAGCGTGCCGTCGATCCGGCTGGCCGCCCCCGAGGCGTCGTTGACAACGTTGACCAGCGCGACGGTCCCGTCCGGCTGCACGAGGTTGACCGTCTCGCCCGCCCCGATATCGAAGCGCCGGAAGGCGTTCAGGGCGACGTTGTTCGAGATGGAGCCCGTCGTGATCGTGCTGATGGTGGGATCGGTGGCATCGACCGATATGGTGGTGTCGGTCAGGCTCGTGCCGGCACCGCCCGCGCCTTCGGTCAGTTCGACCTGCGCCCAGGCAGGCAGGATGGAGGACACGACAATCGCCGAGCTGGACAGGAGACCTGTCAGCCCGCGCGCCAGCGACGCGATCCGGATACGATATGTCGGGCGGGCCGTCATCTACTCCGGGACGCGCAAGGCATCGAGGCCGGTCTTGAAGTCGGTCATGTCGACCCGCGTGACGATGGGGTTCGAATTCACGTCCGCGCGGTACCCGAAGAGGATCGCACCCGACGCGTCCAGCGCCTCCAGCGCCGCTGCATCCAGCGCCTGGGCCGCTTCACAGACATCGCCGAGGCAGCGCTGCCAGACCATTTCGATCTGATCCGCCTCGGCATCGTCCTCGGGGCGGAAGACCGCGCCGCCGGGCAGGTAGACGCCGATCGGCACCTGCGCGAGGAGGACGGCGCCCCCATCCTCGGTCGGGAAGGCGATCAACCGGGCGACCAGCGCGTCGCCCTGCCGCAGCTTTTGTTCCTGCACGAGGCGGCAGACATTGCGTGCCACGGTCACTGCCTCGCAGGTCACGAGCCAGTCGCCGAACAGCGTGTTGTTGGCCACCTCGGCCGGGCCGTCGGGGGCCGCGCCCTCAGCCGTCGCATCCTGCGCGGCGAGGGGCGTGGCGAGGAGGGTCGTGGCAAGTGCGAGCGCCGCGATCCGGCTTGTCCGCTGTGTCATGGGAACTCCGTCCATTGCATGTTCAGAAGGCATAATCCGCGCCCAGATAGAGGCGCGGGTTCATATCGGTGAGGCCGGTCGCCTGGACCAGCGGGACGCCCACATACCCCAGGAGGCCGACCTTGCCCGACCCGAGCCGTGCGCCGACCCCGGCGGAGGCGAGGAAGTCGTTGCGATCCGCCGTGCCCCCCGGCGCCGCGAAGGGCCGGATCAGGGCCATGTCGACGAAGGCGAAGGGCGAGAGGCTGGCCGTGTCGAGGATCGACGGCGCCTCGTCCGTTTCCGCGAAGCACGGGGCGGGACAGGCCAGTTGCAGGCGCGCGACCGCGCCGCTGTCGCCGCTGCGGATGTCCTTCGGGTAGCCGCGCAGCGAGGCCGAACCGCCCGCCGCGATGCGCCGCTTGACCGAGAGGTTCTGTCCCTCGGCGATCTGCCAGTCGACATCCGCGTCGAACACGTAGCGGGACGACACCCGGCGGGCATAGCTCAGGTCGCCGTAGAGAAGCGCGAAGGGTCCGTCGGTCAGGCTGGCGCTGCCGGTATCGACCTCGCCCAGCTTCACGCCGACCGACAGCGACCAAGCCGAGGCCGCGCCTTGTCGCCGGTACCCGATGCCGAGATCCAGCTCGACCAGTTCGCCCGCCTGCAGGGGCGTGCCCGCCAGAGCGGATTCCGACGTCTCGACGTTCACCGCCGCCTGCCACGTCCAGTAGCGGTCGCGCCCGATGCGGAACGGCTGGGCATAGCCGATCGACAGGCTCGCCTCGTCGGTCTGAACGTCGAGGATGCTGAACTCGCCCCGGACGACCTCCGTATGCGAGACCGATGCGGCGAGATTGACGCTCCCGCCGCGCAGGCCGACGGGCCGCTTGTAGAACACCGACAGCGCCTCGCTTCCGGCCGTCGCGGCCAGCCGCGCGGTCAGGGTATCGCGCATCCCGGTCAGGCTGCGGACGGTGCCGGTCAGCGACAGCTGGTTCCGCCCCAGATCCTCGACCGCGAAGTTGTCGTAGGACGCGATCCAGCTCCAGCGCGCCGGCTCCTCGATGGTGACGACCGCCGATGCCGTGCCCGTGGTCAGTCCCGGTGCAAAGGTCAGCCGCGGCCGGATGTCGTAGGCGATGTCGAACAGGCGCAGGTCGCGCGCGAGCGTGTCGAAATCGGGTTTGGCGCCCACTTCGGTGGATAGCCGGTCGAGGACGAATTCCGGGCGGGTCTGCTCCGCGCCCTCGACCCTGACCGTGTCGATGGACGCTTCGACCAGCGTCAGGCGCAGACGGCCGTCGACGACGTCCTGCGGCTCGATGATGGCACGGGCGGTGACGATGCCGCGCTTGAGATAGAGCGCCTGCACCGCGTCGAGCATCCTCTCGACATCGGCGAACACGATATCGCGGTCGAGATAGGGCGCGACGGCGGCCTGCAACTCGTCCTCGGCGAGGTAGTCCGACGGCGGGAAGATCACGCCCGAGAGCTGGAAGGTCTGCGCGACGGCCATCGCGGGATTGAGGAACAGCAACAGCCCGACGCCCCACGCAAACGTGATCGCCAAGCGGGCCGAACGAGCCCGAACACGCAGCCGATTGAGCCGTCGCACGTCGCTTCTTCTCCGTACCACCGTCAGACGCTTGCGGCGTGACCTCCCCAAGTCACTCGCAACAAACGGGTTTCCTTCAGGGCCGCTATGTATCGTGGAAAGGGGGGCAAAGTTGTGATGCAATTGCACCAAGGCGCCCCTATCGGCGCCCGTTCCCATCGGAGTATGCCCTAACGGCAACATGCCGGTCCGGAGCCGTTCGCCCCCATGCCCCACGCGCCACAAGATCTGAGCGGTGCCCTCGCCTCCTACGACGAGAGCCTGTCGCGTCTGGAGCGGACGATCCGGGACTTCGAGGATGTCGACATGACGCCCGGCGGCAGCCCTGATCTCGCGGACCGCGCGCAGGAGATGCTCTGGGCCTTCCTGTCGCCGGGCGAGCTGCACCGCCGCGCGGGTGGCGCGTCCGACATGCTCGACAGTTCGCGGATCGGGGCCGCGATCATCACCGCCTCGGGCCTGATCTGCGAGGCCAATGCCGCGGCCGAGAGGCATGACGGGCTGACGGTCGGCCGGACCCTCGCCGATTGCGGGATCGAGCCGGTCGGCACCCGCGTGTTCAAGGCGCTGTCGCTGAGCCCCGAGGCCGATGCTTCGCGCAGCCACCAGATCGCGCAGATCCACACGCGCAGCGCGACCGGCGGCGATAGCGGCGTGCGAACCGTTTTCCTGTCGCCGCAGCCGGTGGCGGCGGGCACCGATCCGCGCTGGCTCATGATCCTGTCGCCGCCACCGGTCCCCGACGAAGCCTTCGCCCTGATCACCGAAGCCTTCGGCCTGAGCGAGACCGAAACCGCCATCGCCATCGCCTTCGTGAGGGGCCAGAGCCTGCGCCAGATCGCCGATCAGCGGGACCGCTCCTACGCCACGATCCGCAACCAGTTCCAGGCCGTGCTGGAAAAGACCGATTGCGCGACTCAGGTGGACCTCGTGCAGCTCGCCACCAGCCTGTCGCTGATGCAGGGCGCGGTCCGGTCCTTCGAGGGTCGTGCCGCCGCCCCGGCGCGTATCGATGCGGCGGACATCCCCCTGCGGCTGCCCCGCCCCGGCGGGCGGCAGCTGGAGGTGCGGATCGACGGCGATCCGGGCGGGCGACCCGTCCTCAACCTCTTCAGCCTGTTCGGGCCGGGGGTGACGCCCGCGATCGCCCGCAGGCTCCGCACGCGTGGCATCTGCCTCGTCAGCCCGTGGCGGCCGGGTTTCGGCGGCACCGACCGGCCGCGCGCCGCCGAGGATTGGAACGCCTGTTTCGCAAGCGACGTCCGTGCCCTCCTCGACGGCCTCGAAATCGAGCGCTGCGCCGTACTGGCCCGTGCATCGGCCTCCCAGAGCTTCTACGAACTTGCCCTCCGACTGCCGGATCGGATCGCGCGCGGCACGGTGGTCAACGGGCTCGTGCCGCGCCGGTACATCGCGGGCAAGCGCGCCGCATCGCGCTGGACGACCACGCTGATGAGCGCGTCCTTCGTGTCCTACCCCGTCGCGCGCATGATCCTCGCGGCGGGCGAGAAGCTGCTGCGCCGCTCGGACACGGTCAGCTTCCTTCAGAAGATGTACGACCATTCGCCCAGCGATCGGGCCGCGCTGGGCGACCCCGACGTGGCCGCCTCGATCCTGAACGGCGTGGCCGACGTGGTGCGGCAGGGCCTCGATGCGGGCGTGAACGACATCGTATCGGGCTTCGCCGCGTGGACGACCGATCTCGGCGCGCTCGAAATGCCGATCACGCTCTATCACGGAAGGGACGACCCCAACGTGCCCTTCGACAGCGTCGCGGAATTCGCGCGCGACAACGGCCAGTGCATGACACTCGTGCCCGAGGACGGGGGCGGACAGCTCTGCTTTTCGCATATCGACAGGGTGCTGGACCTCGCCGTGGGGGATGCCCCCCACGCCTGAGGACGCGCATGGCCTAGCCGCGTCCGGAGGCCAGGATCAGGCCCAACCCCGCAACTCGGGCGCGGTCGAGTTCGGCGCGCAGATCGACCTCGGCCCGCGCGGAAGTCTCCGACCCGAAGCGCAAGCCCGCCACGCGGATCGCGAGATCGACGAGACCCAGCGGCTCCTGCGCCGCGAAGGCCCGGAGTGCCGCGACGTGACGCCGCGCGGTCTCGGCGTCGTCGTCCTGCGCGGCCGCCTCGAGCGCGAAACAGTGAAACTCGATCGCGACCGGCCCCATGGCCCCGGCCCGTACCCGCGCGCCGGCCGCATCCAGAAGGTCGTGCCGGGTCGCCGCATCCGGCGCGGCCAGCGCCCCGAGCGCCAGGATCGTCGGCCCGTTATAGGGGCTCTGACGGGCGGCGGAGAACAACGGCTCGAGTGTCCGGAACGCGCGGTCCGAAGACCCCTCGCGGAGCGCCAGCCAGCCATTCATCATCGCCACGTCCGCCACGAAGCGCGACTCGGGGTCCCCTTCGGTCAGGGCTGCGACCCGCGCGATATCCTCGCGCGCCGCGTCGAGGTCCAGTGCCATCAGCCGGATCTCGGCCCGCACGTCGCGCGCCATCATCTCGGTCCGCGCCGCACCGGATTCGACCGCGCTCTCGACGGCGAGATCGGCCAGCAGATGCGCGTTCGGGCCTGGCTCCGCGAAATGCAGGGTGTAGCCGCGCATGAACGCGTATTCCTGATGCGTCAGCCCCATGCCGCCCGCACGGGCGAGGTCGACCGCGCGCTCGAAATGCCCGAAGGCGGTGCGCAGGCGGCCCGAAAGGACATGCGCGTCGCCCAGGCCCCCATGCGCGCGTGCGATGCCGCGCGGATTGCCCGACATCTCGGCGGCGGCCAGCCCGCGCGCATGTTCGGCCAAGCAAACAGCGGCGTCCCCCGCCACGAAGGCGCGGTTGCCGCGTTGCTCGTGGATTTCGGCCCGGCCGATCCCCGACAGGCCGATCCTGTCCGCGATCGCCTCGGCGTCGTCCAGCGCGCGGTCCGCCTCCTCCCCCTGCCCCAACCGGTGCAGGATCAGCGCGCGCCGGACCAGCATGGCGACCCGCGTCGTGTCGGAGGTGGCGACTGCATGGGCGTCGCGGTAGTCGGCGAGGGCGCCGTGGAGGTCTCCGCGCATCCGGCGAATACCCGCGCGGCAGGAATGCAGCTCCGCCAGCGCCTCCGGATCGCCGCCGCGCGCCAGTCCGGTCTCGATATAGCTGCCCGCGACACCCATGCGCATCTGGCCGATCATCTCGTTGGCGGCGGCGGTCGCGGCACGGCAGGCATCGGCATCGTCCCCGGCCAGCGACGCATGATGCGCCCAGCGAACGGCATCGCGCCCGCGATGATGGGCGGCGGCGCGCCCGTGCCAGTCGCGCCGCGTCTCGTCGGGGATGGAGTGATAGATCGCCTGCCGGACGAGATCGTGCCCGAAGGCCAGCCCGGCATCCGCCGCATGCAGAAGGTCGCCCACGGGCCGCGGCGCGGGCATGTCAGGGAACACGCCCCGCGCCTCGTCCGGGTCGAAGGCCGGCCCGAGGATCGACGCGCAGCGCAGCGCGGCCCGGTCGGCGGGGGGCAGGCCCTCGATCTGCTCCATCACGAGACCGGTGACGCTGTGCGGCAACGCGCCGGACCGCCAACCCGCCTCCAAGAGCCGCAGGAGGAACAGCGGGTGTCCGCCCGCGCGGTCCAGCACCGCCGGGTCCCGCGACTGCGACGGGGCCGCGAGTTCGGCGAGGCGTGCGGCCTCGTGCGGGGCCAGTGGCCCGAGCGCCAGGCGGACCACCCCGATCCGCGCCCGTGCCGCCAGCCGTCGTCCGAGATCGGCGCCATGCGGCCGCTCGGTCAGCACGAGCGCGACATTCGCTGCACCCAGCCGATCGGTCAGATCGAGCAGGAAATCACCGATGCCCGGCGGCGCCCAATGCGCATCTTCGATCGCCACCAGAAGGGGGGACATCGCCGCCGCGTGGATCAGCGCGCGTGACACGAGACCGACCATCCGCCCATGCCGCGCGGCCCCGCCGAGCGCGGTCAGCCGCAGGTCCGCGTCCGGGCGAAGGGTCTCGCCGCGCAGCCACGATAGAAGCGCCCGCGTGGTGTCGTCGGTAATCTCGTCATCCGACAGGGGCGGCAGGCGGGAGGCGAGGTCCTGCGCGATATGCCGCCCCGACCGGGCGAGCGGCTCGAACCCGACCTCGATCACCCGCGCGCCGCGATCGGCCTCGCGCCGCGCGATCTCCTGGAGGAGGCGGCTCTTGCCGATCCCGGCCTCGCCGCAGACGTGGATCGCGAGGCCTCTGGCCCCCTGCCGCGCGGCGCCGAGCGCGGAGTCCACCTGCGCAACTTCAAGCGACCGGCCCACGAGCGGCAGACCGGGTCGCGCCTGCGTTCCCCCGGAACGGAGGGGCACCGGCGTACCGTCAGTGGCCAGAAGACCCAGCCGCGGTGCGAGATTGGGATCGATATGCACCTCGCCCGGCTCGGCGCGCGCGGCGACGCGGCGGGCGCGCGCGAGGTCGCGGGCCGTCCCGCCCGTCGCCTCGATCAGCCCCAGGGACAGCGTACCACGCGCGCCGCTCGCCATCTCGCGGGCGGCGGCGGCCACGGCGCGCAGCGGTGCATCGCTCCAGATCGCCGCGCCCTCGCCCGCGCCGCAGTCCAGCAGTCGCCCGCCCGCCTCGGTTACGGCAGCGGCGAAACGGGTCCAGTCGGCACCCTCGCCCGCCTCGATCGCCGAGAGGAGGAGCGAGGGCTCGACCGGGGCCGGGGCCTCGGACGGTGGTGCCGATGCGCCTTCCGCCGTCGTCTCCCGGGCGCCGTGAAGCCGAGCCATGAGCGCCGAGGTCTCCGCCTCCGGCTCGGCCCCGAGATCGCGGCGGAGCGCGTCGCGCAGCGTGTTGAACCGGGCGCGGGCCGCACCCCGCCCACCCCGCGCAGCCTCGGCGATCATGAGACGGCGATGCGCGGCCTCGTCAAGCGGATCGAGCGCCAGAAGGCGGTGCGCCGCCTGCACCCCTCCCGGCCCGTCGCCCGCCCGCGCGATCTCGCGGCGGAGCGCGCCCTCCGCCAGGCCCGAAAGGCGCGCGCGCTCGGCCTCGACCGCCGCGGCCAGTTCCGCGCCGTCCGGCAGCGTGCCGTCGAGGAACGGTCCCGCGTAGAGCCGCCCCGCCTCGGCGTCGTCGCCCCGTGCCAACGCCTCCGAGAAGACCCCGAGATCCGAGCTGCAATCCGGCCCCAGCCGCAGCGCATCGCCGTCCGCGACGACGATCCCTTCGCCCGCGGCGCGGCGCAGGTGCGCCACCGCCTGCCGCAGGCTCGCCCGCGCCCCGGCGTCATCGGCATGCTCCCAAAGGAGCGCCGCAAGCCGCGCGCGTGGCAGCCGGTGCCGCCGGGCCGCCGCCAGGAGCCCGAGCAGGATCTGGGCCTTGCGCGCGCTCACCGGAGCCGGCGCGCCGCCCGAAGACAGCGCGAACCCCCCGAGGCATTCGATCCAGACGGACATCGCTTTCACGCCCCTTTCACGCGAGCCCGCCGCCCGCGTTCACACTCGCCCCCGTAGGACGTCGGACAGGAACATTCCCGAATGAAGGACCACCGACATGCCTCTCCAGATCGCCCGGTTGCTGCTTCTGGCCCCGACCGGATCAGCGTCCATCGGCCCCCGGATCCGGACCGGTCGTCCCGTCCGTTCGCAGGCATGGTGACCGAGATGACCAAGACCCGCAACGACCTGCCCCAGACCCGCGGCGAGACCCTGCTCACCGACTCCGGCCTCGAGACGACGCTGATCTTCAACGATGGCTTCGACCTGCCGCAATTCGCGGCATACACGCTCCTCGAGACGACCGAGGGGCGCCGCGCACTCAAGTCCTACTTCCGCCGCCACCTGGCGATCGCGGCCGACCACGGGGTGGGGTTCCTCCTCGAAGCGCCGACATGGCGGGCCAGTCGCGACTGGGGCGAACGCCTCGGCCACGACCCGGACCGGATGGCGCGGTTCAACCGGGACGCCATCGCGCTGCTGGCGGATCTACGCGCCGAGACGCCGGCCGTTCGGCCCGTCGTGATCTCGGGCAATATCGGCCCGCGCGGCGACGGGTACGTGCCCGACACCGCGATGACCGAGGACGAGGCGCAGGCCTATCATGCCGAGCAGATCGGCTGGCTGGCCGCGACCGATGCCGACATGGTGACCGCCGTGACGCTGGGGACCGTGGCCGAAGGTGTCGGCGTTATCCGCGCGGCGCGGGCCGCCAATATCCCCGTCGTCGTCTCCTATACGACCGAGACCGACGGTCGGCTGCCCGACGGCACGCCGCTGGGTCAAGCCCTCGAGGAGACAGACGCGCGCACCGACGGCGCGGCCGCCTATTTCATGGTGAACTGCGCGCATCCCGACCATTTCCGCCCGGCGCTCGAGGCGGGGCATGGCTGGCTTGCGCGGATCGGCGGCGTGCGCGCCAACGCCTCGCGGATGAGCCATGCGGAACTCGACGAGGCCGAGGCGCTCGACGACGGCAACCCCGCCGAACTCGGGCGCGACTATGCCCGGCTGCGGCGACTCCTGACCAATCTCACCGTGCTCGGCGGCTGCTGCGGCACAGACCACCGCCATGTCGAGGCGATGGCCGATTGCTGTCTGCACGGCACGTCCGCCTGACCCCGCCACCGAGGAGAACACGCGATGCCATCCCGACCCATGCGCGCCGCGACCGCGCTCGCCCTCGTCCTGATGGCGGGGGCGGGACTCGCGTCCGACCTGCCACGCCCGCTTTCGGATACCGACTTCCTCCATGACGGGGCGCCCGGCGCCGTCATGGTCGATCTGGGGCGGCATCTCTTCTTCGACCCGATCCTCTCGGGCAACCGCAACATCGCGTGCGGCACCTGCCACGACCCGGCGCGCGGCACCGGCGACGGCATGGCACTTGGCTTCGGCGAGGGCGGCGTTGGAACGGGCCCCGACCGCACCTCCGGCACCGGTGTGACCGGGCGCGTGCCGCGCAACGCCCAACCGCTCTACAATATCGGGGCGCGCGAATACCGGACGATGTTCCATGACGGGCGGCTGGAGCCCGATCCGGAGGGCACCTTCCCCTCCGGCTTCTGGAGCCCCGCGCGCGAGACCCTGCCGGACGGCCTCGACAGCCTGCTCGCCGCGCAGGCCATGTTCCCCGTCCTCTCGCCGGTCGAGATGGCGGGCGTCACGGGCACCAATCCCGTGGCGACCGCCGTGGCCGAGGACCGGGCGGCGGACGCCTGGTCGCATCTCGCCGATCGTCTGCGCGGGATCCCGGCCTATGCTGCCGCGTTCGTGGCCGCCTTCGACGATATCGACGCACCGGGCGACATCCGCTTCGTCCACGCGGCCAACGCGCTCGCCGCGTTCCAGACGGTCGCCTTCCGCTCGGATCGCAGCCCCTTCGACGGCGCGCTGCGGGCGGGCGATCTCGCGTGGCTCGGGCCCGAGGCGGCGCGGGGCGGCCGGCTGTTCTACGGAAAGGCCGGCTGCGCCGACTGCCACGCGGGCCCGCTCCTGACCGACCACGAGTTTCACGCGATTGCCGTCCCGCAGATCGGGCCGGGCAAGGGGCATGGCGCGGACACAACCTATTTCGCCGCGTCGGGCTTTTCCGAGCGTCTCGAAGACGAGGGCCGGTTCCGAGTTACCTTCGACCCCGAGGACCTGTTCCGGTTCCGCACGCCCTCGCTGCGCAACGTGGCACTCACCGGGCCATGGGGTCATTCGGGCGCCTTCGACGAACTGGGCGCGATGGTGCGTCACCATCTCGACGCCGTGGTCTCGCTTGACGGCTACGAGGCGCCACCGCTGCCGCCGGTCGCGCGCGTCATCACCCGGCGCGGCGACGGCTCGACATTGCTCTTCCGCCCGCTCGCGCCGGCCCGGCAGGCGGCGTTCGCGGCGCGCGACGGCCACGTCCAGGCGTCGCCGCATCTGCGCGGCCGCATCGCCGAGGCCGCCGAGATCGCGCCCGTCGACCTGACCGAGACCGAGCTCGGCGACCTCCTCGCGTTTCTCGACACGCTGACCGATCCGACCGCGCGCGACCGGTCCGCGCTGATCCCGCGCCGCCTGCCTTCCGGGCTGGCCCCGCAACCCGCTCCGCCGCGTCTCCGGGCGCGGTGACCCGATGGCGGGCCGATCCGGCCCGCAGTCCCATCCCAAAAAAGGAAAACGACCATGACACGACTGAACTTCACCGTCGCCGCGTTGGCGCTTCTGGCCCCCTGCGCTGCCCCGGCCGATCCCGTTGCCACGCTGCACCTCGCGTCCGGCCTCGCGCCCTATGACGAGTCCGATCACCTGAACTTCGACTCCGGCCACGATGTCGGGCCGATCGAGCGGCTGCATCCCACCGCCGCCGAGACCGATCCGAAGGAGGATATGGCGCTGACCTTCATCTTCCATATCGACGAGGATCTGACCGAGCAGGACGTCTTCTTCGAGCGGGTGCCCGGGTCGGGCGAGGTGTTCCGGCCGACCGGCGCGACGCGCGAGATGGACGCGCCGCTCTACGCACCCGCGACGGCGGTGCCGCACACCCCGCTCCAGACCGAGAACACGGGGCCCTGGCCGCGCGGCAAAGCGCTGGGGATCACGCTGGGCGAGTGGTTCGCCGCCTCGGGCCAGGGGCGATACTCCTGCGTCGACGGCACGGGCCATGTCGAGATCCGGTTCGAGAACCTCGTGCCGGACGGGCTCTATACGCTCTGGCACGACTTCGCGATCTGGCCGCCGACCGATCCGTTCATCGGTTTCTACGACACGCCCTTTGGCGCGCGCGACGGGTCCGAGAACGCGTTCACCGCGGATGCCTCGGGCGCGGCCCACGTGGTCCGGACGATCACGCCCTGCCTCCAGCTTTCAGGCGAACAGCTCATCTCGGAGCTGGCCATCGCGTGGCATTCGGACGGCCGCACCCACGGGCCGACGCCGGGCGAGTTCTCGACCGACACCCATGTCCAGCTCTACGTCCCGTTGCCCCAGCGCGCCGGGCTCTGACCCACACCGGACGGCGCGTCTTGCGCCGCCCGGCCATACCTCTCGATCACAGGAGACCGACCAGATGGGCTCGCCCTTCATCCAACACATCATTGAGGTCCGCCCCGCCGCTAGCACGGACGCGCCGGTCCTGGCACGGCTCGCCGATCTGGCGGGCGAGGGCCTGCCACGCCATCTCTGGGCGCGCGACGCTGCGCCCGGCCAGGACCCGTTGGAGGTCGGCACGGCGCGTGCGCGGCGCGACGACGGCGCGTTCTCGTGGCCGAACGCCCGGATCGCCACATGGCACGGGGCGGCCGTCGGCGGCATCGTCGACTACGATCTCGACGACGTCGAAACGGGCCCCGACGTCCCCGCGCTTCTGGCCCCGCTGCTCGAGCTCGAGGCGCTGTCGGGCGGCACGCGGTACATCAATATCCTCGCCGTCCTTCCGCAGGCCCGCCGCCGGGGCATCGCGGCCGCGCTCATCGCCGATCTGGCCGCCCGGACGCGCAGGGACCTGTCTCTGATCGTGGCCTCGCAGAACCGCACCGCGCGGGGCTTCTACGTGGGCTCCGGCTTCGACGAGGTCACGTCGCTTGCCATGGGACCGGGCGGACCGAGGGGGCTTTCGGGCAACTGGATCCTGATGCGGCGGCCCGGCCCGGAGGCGGCCGCCGAGACCCTGCCCGCACGCGGGACGGAGGCGGTATGCGCCTGATCCATCGCACCGCGATCGCCCGCCCGCTGCCATTGGTCTGGCAGGTGCTGTCCCGCGTCGAGGACTGGCCCGACTGGACCCCGACCACACGGCATGTGCGCGGTCTGGACGGCGCCGCACTGGCCATCGGACGGCGGTTCCGCGTCCGCCAACCGCTTCAGCGCGAGCGGGTCTGGCGCGTCACCCATCTCGAGACCGGGCGGGCCTTCACGTGGTCCACGGACGGCCCCTTCGGCTTCGAAGCCCTGCACCGGCTGGAGCCGTCGGCGACGGGATGCATCTCGCATGTCGAGCTGGAGGCCCCCGACCATCCCCTGCTTGGACCGATCCTGCGGCGGATGCTTCCCGCCGCCCTTGCCGCCGAGGCGCGTGGGCTGTGCCGGATCTGTGCAACCTGTCCGGCATCCGCCCCGCCGTCCCACGCCTGACGGACGGAGATTGCCATCGCCGACCTGCCGTCATATTCATGTTAGTGAATATCGGGAGAGATCAGATGATGTTGCGCCGCGCCTTTCTTGCGACCACGGCGGCGGCCCTCGCCCTGCCCCGCTTCGCCATCGCCGAGACGGTCTTGGCGGGCGGTGCCACGCTGACGACGGTCAGCGACGGGTCGCTGGTGCTCCCGGGATCCTTCGTGTTCGAGCCGATGCCCGAGGACGAGCTGGCCGCCGTGCTCGCCGAATTCGACGTGGGAACGGAGCAGCTGACGCCCGAATGCAACCTCGCCCTGCTTCGGGACGGCGACCGGACCGTGCTCTTCGACGCCGGCGCGGGACCCGATTTCCAGCCGAGTGCCGGGCAGCTTCTCGACGCGATCGACGCGGCCGGCGTGGCGCCCGAGGATGTCACGGACGTCGTCTTCACCCACGCGCATCCCGACCACATCTGGGGCGTTCTCGACGATTTTGACGAGCCGCTCTTCTACGAGGCGACGCACCATATCGGGGCCGCCGAGCGTGCCTATTGGACCGACCCCGCGACGGTCGACACGATCGGCGAGGCGCGGGCGACCTTCGCGGTCGGCGCGGCCCGCAGGCTCGACGCCATCGCGGGTCGGCTCGTGACTTTCGACGACGGCGACGCGGTGCTGCCGGGGATCGAGGCCATCGCCTCGCCCGGCCACACGCCCGGCCACATGGCGTTCCAGGTCGGCGACGTGCTGATCCTCGGCGACGCCATCGCCAACCACCACGTCGCCTTCGCCCGCCCGGACTGGCCGGCGGGCAACGATCAGGATCCCGAGGCCGCCGCCGCGACGCGGCTGGCGCTGTTCGACCGCATCACGGCGGACGACCTGGCCATCGCGGGCTTCCACCTTCCGGGCGGCGGCATGGGCCGGGTCGAGACGGCCGCGGACGGCTACCGCTTCGTGGGCGGCTGACCCTTCGGGCCCCGGCCAAGGCGGCGGGGACCGGCGTGGAAGGTCACGGCTTCAGATAGGTGAAGCCCTGCTGTTGCAGGTAGGAGAGCTGTGCGACGCCCGAGGGCACGATGTCCTCCTCCCAGACATCGTAGAGGTCGTCCTCGTAGCTGATCTCGCGCCCGCGCAGGGTGTTCGCGCAGACCTGGAACGTCACACCCTGGCCCTTGAGCGAGGCGACCATGCCTTGCAGACGCTCGTTCTCCTTGGCGGCGGCCAGAAGGCCCAGCCCGTTGCCGTGCATCACCACGACCAGTTCGACATTCTCCTCGCCGACCGCGTTGATGTGGTTCTGCGCGTTGCGCATCGCGCCCATATAGGCGCGGTCGCCCTCACCGCCGTTTCCGTTGACGTGGTAGGCGATCTTCTGGGGTGCGTAGCTCTGCTGCGCGGCCTCCTGCGCGTGGGTCACCACGGGGATCGCAAAGGTCGCGAAGGCGGCGAGCGCGCCGACAAGCATGGTTCTCATTCTCTCTCCTCCAGCATGGCCCGGACATCCGGGCGGTCGTTATTCGGTGGCTTCGGTCACGATCCCTTCCAGAAGCGCGTTGACGGGCGCCATGCTCTCCTCGGCATAGACGCGGCGGCCGACCAGCGTCTCGCCCCCGATCTCGGCGACGAAGATGCCGTAGGGACAATGCGAGACATTCATCGGGTCGGCCTCCATCACCTCGCGGCTGATGGTCGCCGAGCAGAAGACGAAGATCTGCGCGTCCTCGCCCACCGGCGATGGGCCGAGGTCAAGGTCGGCGCCGGTGCGGGTCATCATCTCTCCGACATGGCTGACGAAATCGATCACGAGGCCCTGTCCGACAATGGCGTTTTCGACGGCGAAGGCCGCGTCCCCGACATCGCCGTCGAAGACGACCGTCGCGGCCTCCTGCGCATGGGCGGCGACCGTCATCAGGGTGGCGGCCCCGGCGATTGCGAACTGGCGTATCATCCTCGTCCCTCCTCGTATGATGCGCGCCCCGGGGATCGGGGCGCGCGGCGCTGTCGATCAGGCGCCGAACATGTCGGCCACGATCCCGGAATACCAACCGAGGCTCTCCTCGTAGGTGGCCTTGCGCGTTGCGGAATCCTCGCCCGTCTGGCTGATGAAGCTGTCGATCGACGCGATCTTCTCGGGCGTGGCCTCGTAGGTGGCGCCGACCTTGACGCCGTCCTCGGCCGAGATGAGTGACCAGCAGGTGTTCGAATACCGCGCCGGGAACACCGCGCTGCCGGTCAGCGCGCCGCGCACCGCGTTGGCACAGACCTTGGCCTGGCTGTTGGCCGAGAACCCCGATTTGGGCATATCGCCCTGCTGCGCGGCGTCGCCCAGAACGTAGACATCCGCATCGGCCTTCGACGACATGTCGGCGGCGTTGACCGGCGCCCAGTTGCCATCGGTGACCCCCGCCATGTCGGCGATGCGGCCTGCCTTCATGGCCGGAATGACGTTGCAGACATCCACATCCTCGGTCGCGCCGTCGATATCGACCGTCATCGCGGCCGGATCGACCGACACGTTCTCGCCGCCGAAATCGGGTCCGAGGCGGTCGATCATGCCGGGGTAATGCGTGTTCCAGCCCTCCTCGAAGAGCGCCTGCTTGGAGAACTTCTCCTTCGGGTCGACGATCAGGATCTTGGCCGTCGGGTTCCGCTCCTTGAGCATATGCGCGACCATCGACACCCGCTCGTAGGGGCCCGGCGGGCAGCGATAGGGGTTCGGCGGGGCGACCATCGCGAAGGTGCCGCCTTCGCGCATGTTCTCGAGCTGCGACTTCAAAAGCTCGGTCTGGCTTCCGGCCTTGTAGGCATGCGGCATCAGGTTCTGGACCGAGACGTCCCAGCCGGGCACCGCGTCCTCGACGAAATCGATGCCGGGCGCGATGATCAGCTTGTCGTAGGGCAGCGACGCGCCGCCGGCGAGTGCCACGGTCTTGGCGTCGCGGTCCACGTCGACGGCCCAGTCGTGGATGACGTTGATCCCGTGCGTGCCCGCCAGCGTGCCGTAGGTGTGGCCGAGGTCGTCCATCTCCTGGAAGCCGCCGAGATAGAGGTTCGAAAAGTAGCAGGTGAAATAGGTCCGCGACGGCTCGACCAGGGTGACGTCGATGGCGCCGTCGCTGTCCTTGGCGATGTAGCGGGCCGCCGTGGCGCCGCCCGATCCGCCGCCGATCACGACGACGCGGGGCTTGCCGTGGCCATCTGCGCGGAGCGCGGGCGCGGCCAGCAGGCCGCCCGTGGCCGCAATGCCACCGAGAACGAATCTACGCTTCATGGATAATCCTCCCAAGGTTACGCGCGTCCGCCCGAGTCTGCGTTACTCCTGCGTCGCGAAATAGGCGGCGAGGGCCGCCATCTCCTCGTCGCCCAACCGGGCGACGATCATCTGCATCGGGCCGTGTTCCCGTTCACCCGTCTTATATGCCGTCAGCACGTCCACGAATACGTCCTCGTCCCACCCGGTGATCAGCGGCACGCCGCCCGTGGCCTCGGTCTCACCAACAAGGTGACAGGTCGTGCATTCGCCCGCGAGATATTCGCCGTAGGCCGGGTCCCCCTCGGCGCGCGCACCGACCGCGGGCGCGGTCAGGACGAGCGACAGGAGCGCCGCGCGGATCATTCGGGGAAGGTCCCGAGATAGGCGATCAGGGCCGCGATATCGGCCTCGTCGCGCACGCCGCGATAGGTCATCTTGGTGCCCGGCATGTAGTCGCGGGGCGCCACGAGGAAGGCCGTCAGCTCGGCCTCGCCCCAGACCAGCCCGTCCTCGGCCATCTCGGTCAGAGCCTTGGAATAGCGGAACCCCTCGATGGCACCCGCCGGGTGCCCGACGATGCCGTTGAGCACCGGGCCGGTGCGGTTCTTGGCATCCGCGCCCACCTGGTGGCAGGTCTGGCACTGGCGGAACGCGCGCTCGCCGGCGGCGACCAGTTCGGGATCTGGTTCGGTCGCCGTCGCGGCCAGCGGGGTGGCATCCGCCGCGCCTTGGTCGGCCTCGGACGCTGCCGCGACCTCGACCGCCGCATCGGCTTCGGTGACGCCGCTATCGGTGCCCGTCGCCGCCGCCTCGCGGGCCTTCCGCGCCGCCTCGTCCTCGGGGGTCACGTCGACCACCGCCGCGCGGCCCGTGATCTCGACCGCGTCGCGGCAGTTCTCCATGCAGGGCTCGCGCGTGAACTCTGCGTATTCCGTCTCGGCGCGATCATCCATGTAGAACGCGTCCTGATTGGGCATCTCGAACCCGGCCAGCGTCTCGCGGTCGAGCACGAAATCGTCGTCCACGAGGTCGTTGAGATAGAGGAGATACGCCGTCACCGCATAGACGTCGTCATCGGTCAGGGTCTGCGCCTGTCCGAAGGGCATCGCGCGGTGGACGTAGTCATAGACCGTCGAGAGATAGGGCCAGTAGCTGCCGATCGTCTTGACCGGGCGGTCGCGCGTCAGGCTGCCCTGTCCGCCGGCCAGCACGGGCCAGCGGTCGATCGCCTCGCCGAAATCGCCATGGCAGGACGCGCACAGACCGATATAGAGCTCCTCGCCCGTCCAGACGTCGCCCGATCCCTCGGGCAAACCCGCGCCGTCGGGGCGGATGTCGATGTCCCAGGCGGCGATCTCGTCCGGCGTCGCCGCGCGACCGAGGGTAGAATAATCCTGCGCCAGAACCGGCGCGGCGATCAGCGCCAGGGCGGCGGTCAGCTTAACCGATTTCGACATTCTCGGCCTCCCCGCGTGCGTCGACGGCCCAGGTCTGGATGCCGTTGTTGTGGTAGATCGAGTTCTTGCCCCGGACCGCGCGAAGCTCGTCCTTGGTGGGCTGGACGTAGCCGGTGCTGTCCTGCGCGCGGCTTTGCAGCAGAAGCGGCGAGCCGTCCCAGTCGAACTCGTAGTAGAAGCGGTGCATGGACTTGTCCAAGCTCGGCCCGTCCATCCGCGCCGCGTGCCAGTTGATGCCGCCATCCAGCGTCACGTCGACCCGCGGGATCGTGCCATGCCCCGACCACGCGACGCCGGTCAGGACGGTCGGTCCCGGACCGTGGGTGATCGGCGCCTGCGGGCTGGGATTGGTGATGACGGACTTGGCATCCATCGCCCACGTGAAGCGGCGCGCGTCGCCGTCGGCCAGGAGATCGGTGTATTTCGACGTCTCCTCGCGGTGGTGCCAGGGCTGGTCGCCGACCTCGATCCTGCGCAGCCACTTGACCCACATGTTCCCTTCCCAGCCCGGCACGACGAGGCGGACGGGATAGCCCTGTTCGGGCCGCAGCCGTTCGCCGTTCATGTGCGTGGCGATCATGCAGTCGTCGAGCGCCTTCTCCATCGGGATCGAGCGGGTCATCCCCGACGCGTCCGCCCCCTCGGGCAGGATCCACGTCCCGGCATCCTGCACGCCGGCGGCGTTCAGCACGTCGCGCAGCATCACGCCGGTATACATCACGTTGTGGATCATGCCGTGGGTGAACTGGCAGCCGTTGAGCTGCGCCCCGCGCCATTCCATCCCGGAATTGGCGGCGCATTCGAGGAAGTAGACCTTGTTGTGCCGCGGGAACCGCGCGAGGTCCGCCATCGTAAAGACCAGCTCGCGATCCACGAGGCCGTTGATCATCAGGCGGTGCTCCGCCGGATCGACCTCGGCCACGCCCGCGTGATGGCGCTCGAAGCAGAGGCCGTTGGGCGTGATGATCCCCTCCATCTCGTGGAGCGGGGTGAAGTTGACCGAACTCACGGGATCGGCGGTCAGCCATTCGACGTTGCGACGCTTCACATGGGCCTCGAACGGGGACGGCATCCCGTAGGGCCGCGCGTCCACGCCATCGCCGTTATACTGCATCCACGGCTGCAGTTCGGTGATCGCGGGGTCGCCCTCGGCGCGGGCGGCGAGGCCCGTCGCGGCAGCGGCGCCACCGGCGGCCATGGCCCCCAGCAGGGCGCGGCGGGTCGGTCCGGGTCGATCGGTCATGGGCGGCTCTCCTTTCGGTCCGTTCGGGTCATCCGGTGACGACCTGCACGCTGTCGTTGGGCGCGACGGATACGGTGCCTTCGCGCTTGATATAGCTTTCGACCACGTCCCATATGGGCGGGCCCTCGACCTCGGGGTTCACGCTGGCCCAGCCCGCGACCGCATAGCTGCGCGCGGGGTCGACCGCCTCGCCGGTCTTCAGCACCGTCATCTCGGTGATGCGGCTCCCCTGCGGCTGGCGGATGTCGATCCGGTAGCCCATGCCACCCACCCGAACCATGTCGCCGCCCTGCTGGTAGTAGGGGTCGGGATGGAAGAGGTTGTCGGCCACGTCCTCGAGGATGGTGTGGAGCATCTCGCCGGTCATCTCGGTGCGATACGCCTCCGGATAGGACATCGCCGTGACATTCATCAAATCCTCGCGGGTAATGTCCTGCTCGGGCAGAACACTGGCCCCCCAGCGGAAACCCGGACTAAGCGCGATATCCGCCTCCCGCTCCTCCAGAAGCGCCTTGCAGATCAGGTCGTCCCAGGTGCCGTTGAAATTGCCGCGCCGGTAGAGAAGCGAGTCCGTCTTGCCCAGGACCTCGGTCAACTCGGACTGGAAGGGCGCGCGCTGCGCCTCGACCAGCGCCGTCATCTCCGGGTCGGGTGCGATCACGTCCGAGAAGATCGGAATCAGCTTGTGGGCCACGCCCTTCACCTCGCCGTCCCGCACGTCGAGATCGAGGCGGCTGACGAATTTGCCGTGGCTTCCGCTCGCGATCAGGTGCGTGCGACCGACCAGCAGAGGCTCGGGCAGCGCATCGTGGGTGTGACCGGTCAGGATGATGTCGATGCCCGGCACGTTGGCGGCCATCCTGCGGTCCACGTCGAAGCCGTTGTGGCTGAGCACGACCACCGCTTCGGCGCCCGCGTCGCGCGCCTCCTGCACGACCTCGGCCATCCGCTCCTCGCGCACGCCGAAGCTGAGGCCGGGGAAGAGATAGCCGGGATTGGCGATGGGCATGTAGGGGAAGGCCTGACCGATGACGGCGATCTGGACGCCACCCCGCTCGAACATCTGATAGGGTTCGTAGGCCGGCTCGTCCCATTCGGCGTCGAAGATGTTGGCGCCGAGGAAGGGATGGTTGATCTCGTTCTCGACGATCTCGGTGACGCGGTCGATGCCCAGCGTGAACTCCCAATGCGAGGTCATCGCATCGGTGCCCAGCGCATTGAATACCTCGACCATGTCGCGGCCTTCGGTTCGCAGCGCGGTCAGGCTGCCCTGCCACGTATCGCCGCCGTCGAGCAGCAACGCATCGGGCCGATCGGCGCGGATGGCGTTGACCACCGTGGCGATGCGGTCGGCCCCGCCCATGCGGCCATAGCCGCGCGCCAGGGCCGTGAAATCGGGATAGGAGAGCGCGTACTGCGACGGGCTGTCGGCGGCGATGCCGTAGCGCGCGAGGAAGTCGGCGCCGGTCAGGTGCGGCGGCTGGCCCTCGGCCTCGCCGACGCCGAGGTTGATCTCGGGCTCGCGGAACCAGACCGGCACGAGCTGGGCATGGATGTCGGTGACATGGATCAGCGTGACGTTCCCGGACGTCTCGAAGGACAGAAGGTCGTCCTGGGTCATCGCCTGCTGCGCGGCGAGGCGGGACCAGTTGCCGAAGGCGCCCGCGCCGTAGATCGCGGAGGTCGCCATGGCCACCTGAAGGAAATCGCGGCGTGAGATCATCGCCTCTCTCCATTCACATTCGCAAACTTGCATGTTTGCGGAAAGAAAAGGGCCCGCCTGCCGATACCGGCGGGCGGGCCCGAGGGTTCAGTTTCGGACGCTGGGGCCTTCGACCGAGAGGCCGTTGCCGCGCGACGCGACATAGAGTTCCAGCGCGATCAGCTCGGGCGAGCCCACGTCGAACGTCGCCGCCCGCGTGTCCCGGATGCAGCCCCGGAAGCGGGAATGCGTGCCGTTCAGCTTGGTGTTCTTCAGGCGGTAGACCGGGAAGCCGTTGGTCTGACCCTGGCTCAGGTGATCGGCGCGGATCATGTTGCCGTAGTTGTCTTCGTGGCAATTCGCACAGGACAGTTCGAGCTGGCCGAAGCGGGTGTAGTAGATCTCCTTGCCCTGCTCCCAGGTCGACTGCGCGGGCCCGTCGATGGCGACGTTCACAGGCATGCCGCGGCTCTGCGAGGTCAGAAGCGCGGTCATATCCACCGCTGCCCCCTTGTCGTAGGGCAGCGCCTCGGCACCCATACGCTCGGTGCGGCATTCGTTGACCTGCATGGTCAACGTCTGCACCTCGCCCGCGGCCTCGTCCCACTTGGGATAGGTCGCGCTGACACCCGCCATCGTCTCGACGTCGCCGTGGCACGAGGCACAGCTTTCGCCCTCGGTCCCCGCGACCTCGTCCCAGGCGTCGATCGCGTTCTCGACGCCCAGCATGCCGGGGTTGTCGAAATCGTCCATCTGCACGGCCTGCGTCTCGTCCGAGCGGAAGCGCCAGCCCGAGTAGATCGTGGACATCGCGCCTTCCAGATGCGCGGGCGCCGCGGCCTCGGTGACCATCTCGATCTCGCCGTTGACCACCAGCTTGTCCTCGTCCGGCTCGGCCCATGCGGCACCCCCGGCCAGCGCGGCCATGGCCGCGGTCAGCATCAGTTTCTTCATGTCGTTCCTCCCTTCCCTCGCGGGATGATCGGCGCGGCCCCTCCCGAGGGCCGCGCGTCGTGCCCTGCGGTCAGGAGACCGTGATGGCCTTCTCTTCGGTGTAGACGCTGCCGTCATCGTCGTACCACGTGAAGACGAATGTCCCCGACGCGGGCACGGTGGCCTCGAACTCGAAATACGGATTGGTCGAGATCGCGGGCTCCAGCGTGACGTCGATGACGTTCTCGCCTTCGAAATCCACCGTGAAACGGTTGATGATCGAGCGCGGGATCGTGTTCCCGTCGTCATCCTTGCGCTGCCCGGATTCCATCGTGTGGGAAATCAGGGTCTTGATCTGGATCGCCTCGCCGGCCGACGCCTCCTTGGGGACGCGGACGCGGGGTTTGACGCCATCTGCCATGTGTCTTCTCCTTGTCCTTGGTTCAGCCGCCGCAGCCGCCGATGGTGACCTTCACCTCGGCGGAGGCCTGCACGAAGCTGCCGTCCTGCATCTTGGCGATCGCGATGACGTCTTGCGTCCCTGCGAGGCGGATGCGGGTCGAGGCCGCCTGGCTTGCCGCCAGCGGGCCGAAGTTGAACGTGCCGACATCGGGGTTCGGATTGCCCGCCGCCAGCAGCATGATCGATGCCGCACCGGGGGCCGAAACCTCGATCGGGACCGTGTTGCCGTTCTCGGCGATCTCGGGGGCGGTCAGGGTGATGCCGCCGCTGCCGACCTCGGCGCCGCCGGTGAAGGCGGCGATCGCCTCCTCGGTGCTGGCCGCGCGGGCGGGCATCGGCAGGGCCGTCAGCGCGACCGCACCTACGCCCAGCATCAACGCGTCGCGTCGTGTGAGTTGCATCTCAGCTCTCCTTCAATGTCATCAGATAGGCCACGACGTCCTCGACCTCCTGCGCGGTCAGCAGCGGGGCCAGTTCGCCCTCCGCGGCCTTGCCGGTATAGGCGTCGCCGGGCCGGATGTAGCCGGTGGTCTTGTAGAAGGACGGCATCATCGTGCCGTCGAACATCATCTTGGCGTTGGCCACGATGCCGCGCAGGTCGGCTTCGGTCCAGCGGTCCGCCACGCCGTCGAGCATCGGCCCGATCTCACCGTGGAACCCCAGCGCCTCCAGTTCGGTGACGGCATGGCACGCGATGCAGTTGCCCGCGCCCTTGTTCATCAGCAATTCGCCATTGGCGACATCGCCCGGCGCGCCCGTCAGCGACGCGGCGATCGCGCCGTACTCGTCGAACTCGACATCTCCCGGTGCCACGACATCCGCAGCGAACGCGGTCGTGGCGCATATCGCGGACGCGATGATGCCCAGTGCAGTGCGTTTCATGAAACCTCCCATTGGTCGTCCTCCGCCCCGAGGCTAAGTCACGGAGCCGTGATCTGGCAAGGACGAATGCATAAATGTGAATATCTTGCCCGTCAGCCCTCGGCCAGCTTGCGCGCGTGATAGGCCTGGAACGGCTCGTCGCCGTCATAGCCGTGCTCCAGCACCCAAGTCAGCATGTTGCGCGTCGTGCCCGGACCGAACGCGCCGGGAATCGTCGCGACGGCCGCGTCCTCGGCGGTGACGCCCTCGGGCACCTCCTCGGGGAAGAAGACGAGCGTGGGCGTGAAGTTCAGGCCCCATTTGCGCACAGCATCCTTCTCGGCCAGCGCCTCGCCGTCGAAATCGGTGACCTCGACATCGCCGAACATGTTGAGCTGAATGACGAAGTAATCGTCGGCCAGCATCGCGGCGATGTCCTCCTCGACGAAGACCTCCTCGTGCATCTTGGTGCAGTAGATGCAGCCGCGCTGCTCGACGATCACCATGAGGCGCTTGCCCGCGTCGTTCGCCTCGGCGAGGTCCTCGCGCAGATCCTTGAACGTGTCGACCATCCAGGGCGCCTTGTGCAGCCCGTCATCCCCCAGCTCGGCCGCGGGCGCGGCGAAGGCCAGGCAGGTGGCCAGAATTGCGATCAGGTGTCTCATGTCGTCCTCCTCTCAGCCGATGGCCGGCCAGAACTGCAGCATCCAGAATGCGATCACGTTCATCATGTTGGTCGCGATCAGAATGGCGAAGACCACGAGGAACGCACCCATGGCCTTCTCGATCTTGGGCAGGTGACGCCGGAACCCGCGCATCCAGCGCATGAACGGCCCGACGAAGGCGGCCGCCACGACGAAGGGCGCGGTCATGCCCACCGCGTAGGCCAGAAGCAGGATCATGCCCTGCGACACGCTCTCCTGCGCGCCCGCCATGAACAGGATCGCCGCCAAAACCGGCCCGACGCAGGGCGTCCAGCCGAAGGCGAAGGCCAGCCCGATCACGTAGCCCGCGACAACGCCGCCCTTCGATTCGCCCCCCGAGGCGCCTTGCCCGAACGAGCGATAGAGAAGCCCGATCTTCAGCACCCCGAGAAAGTGCAGCCCCATCAGCAGGATGATCCCCGCCGCGACCCAGCGCAGCACGTCGAACCAGTCGCGCACGATCTGCCCGAAGGCGGTGGCCGTGGCCCCCAGCCCGACGAAGATGGTCGCAACCCCCGCGGCGAAAGCGATGGCCGAGAGAACGGCCCGCCGCCGCGTGCCCGGCGGAAGCTCATCCGCCTCCAGCACCTGCACCGAGCCGCCCGCGAGATAGGACAGGTAGAACGGCACCATCGGCAGGATGCAGGGCGACAGGAAGGACAGGAGCCCCGCCAGGACCGCGCCCGCGATGGTCACGTCGAACATGATGCGCCTCCCCGCGCGGCACGAAGGGATCTTCTTGCCGCACGGACATATTCAAATTATGTGTTATGAAATGCAACAGATGTTCCGCGCCGCACTGATCGGCCTCTGGGCCGTGCTGCCGTCGCTTGCCGCGGCGCAGGTCGAGTTGATCATGGGCGAGGAGGCGGGCTGCATCTGGTGCGCCCGCTGGGACGCCGAAGTGTCGCCGGAATACCCGCTGACCGCCGAGGGGCGCGCTGCCCCGCTGCGCCGGGTCGACATCCACGACCCCTTGCCGGACGACCTGCAACTCGACAGCCGGATGCGGTTCACGCCGACATTCATCCTCGTGCATGACGGGGTCGAGATCGACCGCCGCGAGGGTTATCCGGGCGAGGATTTCTTCTGGCCGGTGCTGGGACAGATGCTCGACGCTGCCGCCCGCGACATCCCCGAACTGGACGGGTGGCGCGATGGACGGTAACAGCGCCCCTATGCGCCCCTCCGGCACGGGGGGCGCCCGATGCGAGCCAGACGAGTATCCGACCATGGCCCTTCCGGTCTTCGGCCCCGACACCTGCGAGGACGATCTCGATCGCATGCTCGAGAACGCGACCGCCGCGTCGAACTTCCTTAAGGCGATCAGCCACGAGGGACGCCTGATGATCCTGTGCCACCTCGCTTCGGGCGAGAAATCCGTCACTGAGCTCGAAACCCTGCTCTCCGCGCGACAGGCCGCCGTCTCGCAGCAGCTCGGGCGCTTGCGGCTCGAAGGGCTGGTGCAGCCCCGGCGCGAGGGCAAGACGATCTACTATTCCTTGACCGACGGTCGCGCGATCCGGATCATGGATGTCGTCTACGACCTATTCTGCCGGTCGGAAGACGGGCACGCGCGGAAACCCTGACCGGCGGCCCAACGGGGAGGATCGGGGCATGTTGATCGACTGGATCGACGAGAGCCATGCGATGGCGCTCGTCGGATGTGCGGGGGGACTGCTCCTGGGCCTTGCGGCGCGCCTCGGGCGGTTCTGCACGCTGGGCGCGATCGAGGACGTCATCTATGGCGGCTCGTGGATGCGGGCGCGGATGTGGGGCGTCGCCTTGGGCGGTGCGATCGTCCTGACCTTCGCCGCCGACGCGCTCGGGTTGGCCGATCCCCTGCGCTCGATCTACCTCGCCGGTCCGTGGTCGCCCGCCGCCGTCATCCTCGGCGGCCTCCTCTTCGGCTACGGCATGGCCATCGCGGGGAATTGCGGCTTCGGCGCGCTGGCGCGGCTGGGCGGCGGGGATCTGAGGTCCTTTGTGATCGTCCTCGTCATGGGACTGTCGGCCTTCGCGGTCATGTCGGGCCCCTTTGCCCATCTGCGCGTGGCGCTCTTCCCCGGCGCGACCGGTGGCGGCCCGCAAGGCATCGCACACGCGCTCGCGGCGGCGACCGGCCTCGCGCCCGCCTGGCCCGGCATCGCCATCGGCCTGGCCATCCTCGGCGCGGCCCTCTGGGACCGGACGTTCCTGCGACAGGGCACCGCGCTCGCCGCGGGGGCCGCCGTCGCCTTCGCCATCGCCACCGCCTGGATCGGCACGAGCTGGATCGCGGCCAACGGCTTCGCCGCGACGCCGGTCGTGTCGCACACCTTCGCCGCCCCCTTGGGCGGCACGATGCTCTGGCTGATGACCGCGAGCGGCACATCGTTGAACTTCGGCGTCGGCTCGGTCGCGGGCGTGCTGTTTGGCGCCTTCGCAGGCAGCCTTTTGCGCGGTCACTTCCGCTGGGAGGCCTGCGAGGACCCGCGCGAGCTTCGGCGCCAGATCGGCGGCGCGGTCCTGATGGGCGTCGGCGCCGTCCTCGCCATCGGATGCAGCGTGGGCCAGGGCCTCTCGGCCGCCTCGGTGCTCGCATTCTCTGCGCCGCTCGCGATCCTCTCGATCCTTGCCGGGGCGGCGATCGGCCTGCGCCAGCTCATCACCGGGTTCCAGACCGGCTGACCGCAGCACGATCCCCCGCTGACACGGCTTGACGTCGGCGTCGCGGGCGGGCGTGATGGCCCCGGCCCTTCGACGGCCGCGCCGCAGGACAAGGACGACCCGATGATCTTCAGACCCGCACTGGCCGCAGCCGCACTGGTCCTCTTCGCCGCCGGAGACGCGACGGCCCATTCCAAGACCGACGCCCACACCCCCGCCGACGGGGCCACCGTGGCCGAGGCCCCTCTGATCGCGATGGATTTCGACGCACCGATGCGTGTCATCGCCATCGAGTTGACCCGCGAGGGCGACGCGGTCGAACTCGAACGCGCCACGGGGATGGAGCCGGTCACGCGCTTCGAGGCCGCGCCAGCCGAGGGTCTGGGCCCCGGTGCCTACCGTGTCGACTGGCGCGGGATGAGTGCCGACGGGCACCCGATGCAGGGCGAGTTCGGCTTCACCATCGCCGAGTGATGGACGGCCTCGCCCCGGTCGACGGGCTCGCCCTCGTCGCGGTCGCCGCCAAGGCCGCGGGCTACGGCGCGGCGCTTCTGGCGATGGGCGGCGCGCTCTTCGTCCTCGTGTTCCGCCGCGATGCGGACGACGCCACGCTCCGCTGCGCGCGCCAAATGGCCGCGCTCGCCGCGGCGATCGGGCTGGCCGTGCTGGCCCTTCGCTTCGGGATCCGGGCGGCGCGCATCTCGGGCCTCGGCTTCACGGGGGCCACGGACCCGATGATGCTCAGCTTCGTCTGGTCGAGCCCGCTGGGCACCGCCGCGATCTGGCGCGCGCTGGGCGAAGCGGCGATCCTCGTGATCCTTCTGCCGGGGGCGCTCGGCCGCACCCTTCCCACGTTCGGCGCGGTCGCGGTCGCGATCTCCTACGCGCAGGTCGGGCATACCCTGGGCAATCCGCGCGCGCTGCTGGCACCGCTTCTGGTGCTGCACCTGCTCGCCGTCGCATTCTGGATCGGGGCGCTGGCGCCCCTTCACCGCGCGGCCCGGTCGTCCTCTGGCGCGGCCCTGCTCGAGCGCTTCGGCCGGATCGCGGGGGGCGTCGTAGCACTTCTGGCGGTGGGGGGCGTCGGGCTCGGCTGGCTTCTCTCCGGGGGCATCTCGGCTCTCTTCGGGACGGCTTACGGGCTGGGACTGCTCCTCAAGGTCGGGGCCGTCGCGGCCCTTCTGGGGCTCGCGGCGCTGAACCGCTGGCGGCTGGTGCCGGCCTTGCGCGCGGGCCAGGCGGGCGCGGCCCCGGCGCTGCGCCGGTCGATCGCCACCGAGGGCGCGATCGTCCTTCTGATCCTGATCGCGACGGCGGCGATCACAACGATCACGACCCCGCCCGCGAATCTCTGACCGGGCCGCCCTATTCCGCCGCGACGAAGGTCAGGATGGGCCAGGTGTCGTCCCGGATCGCGGTGCGTGCGAACCAGCCCGTCGCATCCCCGAACCGTGCCCCGCACCAGAGCCCGTCGGTCGTCGTCAGGCAGGTGTCCACCGTCACGGTCGATCCCGTGGGCACGACGCCGATCACCCCGGCATCGGCGCGGGGCTGGGACCTGACGTTGAGGTTCACGAGCGTTTCGATCCGCGCGGGCCCTTCGTCGCCGGGGGCCGGGCGGGCCATGGATTCGGGCGTGGCGCAGGTGCTGGTGAACCCGCGGAAGATACAGCGATAGGTGGTGATCGCCTCGCGGATACGGCGGCTGTTGGCGTCTCCCTCTGCCCGCTCCAGGATCAGCGGCCCGGCATTGCCCCCGAGTTCGCCCGTGATGCGGAACTGCGTCCCTCCGAGCAGGGCCACGGTCGCATCGGTCGCGTTGGTCAGACGGATCTGGCCGTCGGCAATGGTCCAGCCCGTGGCGGTCGAGACCGGCGGGCGGCAATCCTTCGTGGAGACGCCGCGGCGCCCGTCCGCCGCCGCCTCGGGCGCAAGTTCGACCGTGCAGCTTCCCCCGGTCGACGTGCCGGGATCGAAGCTGAACCAGATCCCCGAGAAGGCGTCGGCGAATCCGCCCTCCTCCTGCGCGACGGCGGGCGCGGCCAGCGCGGTCGCCAATGCGAAGCCGAGGATCGTGGCGCGACGGGGGAGCAATGCCATCGTCATAGCGACCCTCACGGCCCGATATTCAGGGTGAGGTCGGTCCGCGCGGCAACCGCCCCGTCTCGCGAGATGACGAGCGATGCCGCGAGCGCGGTGCCGCCGCCCACATTGACCGAGGTCTGGGAGAATTGGCCCCGGCCGTCCGCGCCGATGACCACCTCGGTGGTCTGCGAGGTGCGCACGTTGTTCGAGCCGCTTCGCCGCTGCAACGTGACCTCGCCGCGCACGGTCTCGCCCGGCGGGCCGGAGACGTAGCTCGTGACGACGACGACTTCGCCGTCGCGCTCGAGATCGATATGGGGGATCGCCGTCACATCGCCCATCGCGGCCGTGCAGAGCGCCGCCACGCCCAGGGCCAGCGCTCGACCCGCCCCGCGCAGGCCCCGGATCATGGCCCGCCGAGAACGGTCGTGGTGATGTTCACGGCACCAGCATTCGAGAAGACGGCGACGCTGCCGCCTTCGGTTGCTGCGAGGGGTCCAGGGCCGAGTCCGTTGCCGACGAGGGTGAAGGACACGTTCGTATCGGCCCCGCTCACCACAAGGCCCAGATCGTTGTCGTTGCCGCGCTGAACCAGCGTGCCGGACGCATTCGTGCCGCCGACCGTCAGGGCTCCGGTGTTGCCGACGCCGTCCTGAAGGATGGTGCCGGAGCTGTTGGTGCCGTCGAGATTGATGACCCCGGTATTGTCGGACCCAAGCTGTTCCAGCGACGCGAAAAGCGACTGGCCGTCGGCATTGATCGTGGCGGTGTTGTTGAACGCAGTGTCGGTGGCGCCGCCCTGCGAGAAGAGAACGGTGACATCCGTGCCCGCGACGTTGATGTCGGCCGCGTTCCCCGATCCGGTCTGGCGCGCGGGGGCGAGCCCGTCGACCGATCCGGCGATACGGGTGTTGGTGCCGCCCGAC
Source organism: Jannaschia halovivens (assembly GCF_046452375.1). Classification (NCBI taxonomy): domain Bacteria; kingdom Pseudomonadati; phylum Pseudomonadota; class Alphaproteobacteria; order Rhodobacterales; family Roseobacteraceae; genus Jannaschia; species Jannaschia halovivens. Next base: position 1,611,357 of record NZ_JBKFDJ010000001.1, read on the forward strand.
TGATCGATGCTCAGGGTGTTGCGCGCGCCCGTCCCGCCCGTGCTGTCCTGCACGAGAAAGAGCGTGTTGCCGTCCGCGGCGGCGAGGCCCGGAAGGGCAAGGCAGAAAACGGCCAGAACGCGGCCTTTACCGATAACCATGGAATCCCCCATTTCCCCGCAACTACCACGAGGATTGGCGCACGCTCAAATTATTTCCTGCTCCGGTCTGGCGGAACACAACCGTCTGGCCTTGTCCCGACTGGGCGATGATGGCGCGATTGGCGGTGCCGGTGATTGCCCCCGTCACCGACTGGCCCCGCCCCGACTGGACGATATCGAAGAGGTTCGACTGTCCCGCGACATCGAGCACGACGCTGTGCGAAAGCCCGGTCTGAACGATCAACCCTTCGGCCGGCCCAGCGGCGCCGATGTCGGGGCGCGCCGCGGATCGCGAGCGTCGGGTGACCACCGTGACGCGACTCGCCTCGGCCTCGACGATGCGAAGGGTGTTCGCTTCGGGCGCGGCATGTCGGATCAGTACGTTCTCGTTCGCCTCCCCGGCCGGGGCCGAGAGAGCCACGACGCAACAGGCGGCGAGCAGATGTCGGACGCGGACCATGGGCGATCTCCGATCCCGTGGTGGGAGAATCGCAGCGTAGGCATCAGGTGTTAATCCTTCGTTGCCGCGCGCGGATCGGTTCGGGCACTTCGCGCGACCGTGGCGCGGTCAGCCCACCACGTCCGCGGCATGGGGCGTATCGGGCGGCAACCGGGGCGCAGGTGTCTGAACGGCGGGTGCTGCGGGTTCGAGCCGACGTTCAATCACCGGGGCGACCGCGCGGGCGCGGCGACGGGCGGGCACCGTCTCGGGGATGCGTGTCGCGCTGGCCGTGGTGTCGGGACGGGCGGGGGACGCGCCCGTGGCGGGCACGTTGCCGTCGAACTTCTGTCCGACATAGCCGGTCACGTAGGCCTGCCCGGCGCTCGTGTCGGCAAAGCTCCAGATGCCGGCCATCGACCCTTCGGCGATCAGCGCCATCACGGCCTTCTCGACGGCCTGCTCGACCGCGATCTGCTTGGGTTCGTTGACCGCGCGGCCGGCCTCGCCCTCGAGGATCTCGTCGAGCGCGACGTAGGTGAAGATGTTGCCCTGTTCCGAAATCGAGGCCAGCGGCTTGCGCACGACGACGCTGGCCAGCACCTCGCTCGTCTCGACCGACACGGCCTTGAGCGACACGGTCACGACGTCGATCTTGTAGCGGCGATTGGCGCCGATCCCGAGATAACGCGCGCCGACGCCGCCGGTGACGGTGTTGGTGTCGTAGCCGACGATGGCGCCGTCGATCAGGATGCCGGAATGGTCGAGCGGCCCAAGTACCGAGGGGCTGATATTCTGCTCGCCCCGATAGATGCGGCGCATCTCGGTGATGATCTGGCGCTCGCGCACGAGGTTGTCGAGATTGGAGCGGTCGAGCACGCTGAACCAGCGCCGGTCACCGGCATCCTGCAGCGCCTTGATCAGGACGGCCGCGCCGCCCTGGGTGACGGCCCGCGACAGGTTCTGGCCGGTGGTCGATTCCTTGTACTGCCCCGTCAGGTCCGGCATCCCGTAGACCGACACGGTGACCCGGTGCGTCGGGAATGGCACGGCGCGGAGCGCGCGGTTCTGGGCCGTGATGTCGCCGACCGATGCGAGATACTGGCTCTCGTACGAATCCTCGAAGTGGAAATTGCACGCGGACAGGCTTGCGATGGCCGCGACGGCCACGCTGATCGATCTCAATCTGTGGAACACTTTACGGTCCTTTTGATTTACTGCTCGTGCTGCGTTCGGCGGGCCTGGCCCGTCCGCGCGGCATCCTCTTGTTCTATTATCCGGTGACGAGTTGCGGGACGACGATCTCCGTGACGGTGCCGTCGAGGGCATCGGTGATGACGAGGCGGATCTCGCCGACCGTGCGGACGAACTCCACGGTCGTCGTGCCGAAGACGACCGTCCCGCTGTCGCTGGGCGTGTCGCCGAAGATCGCGTCGGTGACCTGGCCCGCGAGCGCCGAGAGAAGCCGCCCCTCCAGCTGCCGTACGAACAGGTCGGCGTTGCTCGAGCCGGGCGCGTCGATCCCGCCGCCGCCGAACCCGCCGCCGCCGCTGGTCGCGTCGCGGGCCGTCGCCTCGCGCTGCGCGCTCGCGGTCGAGAGCAGGTAGGTCGAATTGAGGGGGTTGCCGCCAAAGGACGGGTTCACGGGCGTATAAACGATATCCTGCGCGACGACCGGACCGGCCATCAGGCCGGCCGCAAGGGCAAGGGCGGTTCGATACGTCATCACTCACTCCTCCAACCGCGCATCACGCGAATCTGTCGTTAACACTTTCCCCTTCGATCAGAGCGTAATTCCGCCGATGCGACAATCTTGACTTACCCACAGGCAACCGGATTCCCCTGTCCGTGCCCAATCGGCCACCACCCGGACACCTGTGCGCAGATGACCGCCCGCCGATTGATCCCAGTAAAGAAACGGTTTTGCGGTCTTTTGCCCTTTGTCGGGCAGCGCGAACAAGCACCCCCTGTCCCGCCGTAGGAATGCGACGCGATTGCGTTTCAAATGCAGCAAAAGGTTGACGGTCGGTTAACGCGCGCGGCATGAAGTGAGACATCGGCGTGTTCTTGCCGATACTGCGAACGGATGTTCGCGTGTGAGTGTTTGCAGGTTTCCGCGCCAGTTGGAGTACGGCGCCCGCCCCCCGGACAACCCCGCGTGGAAATGGGGCCATGACCGGGTCGACGGACGGCCTTCGGGTCGGGTCACCGAAGGTACCGGCGGGACCGGATGCGTTGCAGGACGCATCGCCACGATCCCGCCGGGTTGTTCGACCGACGCGGGCGACCCCCGCCGTCACACCCCCGAAGCGCGGACGCAGATCCGGCGCACGGACCCGAGGCAAATCGGACAGGACGTGAATTCGTCCGGGTCGCGTATCCGGATATCGTGACCTTGTGGGGACTTTATGAATAACAGATTTCTTACCGCCTCGATCCTGGCCCTGTCGGTCGGATCGGGCGCTGCCATGGCGGACAACAACTTCGTGCTGTTCGACCAGATCGGGAACGGCAACGACGCGTTGATCGACCAGGACGGCGACAACAACGCCTTCGGCGGCAATGTCGGCAGCTACGAAGGGCCGATCGCCTCGATCAACAACGCGGTCCAGTCCGGCAACGGCAATGATCTCGACCTGACCCAGACCGGGAACGGCAACCTCGTCGGCGTCAGCCGCCGCGGCAACGGAAACGGGTTCGAACAGCTCGGCGACGGCAACCGCGCCCGGATCGAGCAGACCAGCTTCGAGAACATCGTCAACAACGTCAGCCAGGACGCAACCGCAGGCGGCGGAAACGTCCTCGTGATCCGTCAGGGCTCGACGACCACCCCGCCGAACCCGGTCAGCGGCAATCTTGACCGGACGGGCAACACGCTGATCAGCGTCGAGCAGACCAGCACCGGGGCCAACGGCAACCGCGCCCGCATCACGCAGTCGGTCGAGGGCGCAGCACCCAACAACCGCAATCGCAACCGCATCGGTGGCCGCCTCGGGCGCGCGACCCAGATCGAGATCTTCGGTGACACCGCGCTCAACGGCAAGAACCACGGCGTCGAGCAGTATGGCGACGACAATGACGTCACCGCGGTCCAGCGCGGCGCGGACAACCTGTTGATCACGGCCGCGCAATGGGGTGTCGGCAACGACATGGATCTCCGCCAGATCGGCAACACGAACTACATCGTGACCGCCGAGCAGGTGGGCGATAACAACGATGCGCGCATCCGGGTCCGCGGCGACCGGAACGGCAATTTGGGCTTTGGCCAGACCTGGGCGCTGCTCTCCGGCGCGGGCGCGTCGTCCATGCTCCAGATGGGCAACGGCAACTTCGTGGATTACGACGCCCGCGGCGACGACAACGATTTCGGTTTCGTTCAGATCGGTGACAACAACACCGTCGGGTCCGTCATGGTCGTCGGAGACGGCAACGAGACGGGCATCAGCCAGACCGGCGACAACAACATCGCCTCGATCGCACCCATCGTCGGAGACGACAACGATATCGGCATCCTTCAGTTGGGCGACGCGAACATGGCGGACGTGGTCATGGACGGCGGCAGCAGCCGCAATTCGTTCGGGATCGGCCAGTTCGGCAACAACCACGTCGCCAACCTGAGCATCGACGGCAACGACAACGGCGAGGGTCTGTTCAGCGGCGACGCGGCCAGCGTCGGCGTTCCGTCGGGCCTGATTCTGCAGGGCAATCTCGGAGGGGTCGGCAACGTCTTCGACGGCGAGATCACCGGCAATCGCAACGTGTTCGGCGCGGTCCAGCTCGGTGAGGGCAACGACATCGACGCGACGGTCACCGGCAACCGCAACCAGTTCGCGGTCGTGCAGTTCGGCGATGCCAACGTCGCGCAGTTCAGCCAGATCGGGAACAACAACAATCTCGGCATCACGCAGTAAGCGATGCCGGGCCGGGCGGAAAATTCCGCCCGGCCCACACGCCGCCCGAACAGGCGCGCGACGACAACCTCCTTGGCAATTCGAACTTCGAACCGTCGCGCTCTAGCGGTCTGCGACCGGTCCCGTGCGGCGCGCGACGTCGAGTGCCTGACCCAGCGCCTCTGCATCCCCGAGATGGTTGGCGAGGATCAGGATCAGCCGCGCGTTCAGTGCGTGGACCGCGTCCGTCTCCAACCCGTCATGCGCCGCCAGAAGCGCCGCGTAGAACGCGTCCGGGTCGTCGATATTCGGGGTCACGATCAATTCTGCCATCGCCTCACCCCCGTCCCAGCGCGCGCGTCACCGCCGCCTCGACCGCATGGGGGTCGTAGTCCAGCCATCGCGCGACGACATGCTGGTCGGGACGGATGAGGTAGAGGCCCCTCTCCGCCGCCCCGAGATAGCGCGCCGCGACCAGGCCCTCGGGATCGTCCGTCGGCCCGATCGCCACCGTCCCGAGCGCGAGACCCGCGGCCATGGGAGCCTCCGGCAGCTCGCAGCCGATCGCCAGAAGCACGAAGCCGCCCGTCAGGCGGTCGAGGAGGAACCCTTCGGCCAAAGACGCATCGCTGCAGGCGCTGCCGGGCCGCGTCCGCGCAGGCGCCCCCGGCAACGCGTCCGGCCCCGAAAGGGGCGAGCCGTCATAGGTGCAGGGCGTCGACAGCCGCCCCGAATTGACCATCGGCCGCGCGAAGGGCACCTCTCCCACGAGGTCCAGCACCGCGTCGCGGAAGAGCGCGTGCGCCGCATTCCGGGGTGTCAGAAAATCGGCCGACCGGCTGGAATGGGCGATATTTTCCTCAGCGGCCTGCTTGCGCTCGGCATGGTAGCTGTCGAGCAGCGCGTCCGGCGCATCGCCCGCCAGAACCGCAGCCAGCTTCCAGCCCAGGTTGTCGATATCCTGCATCCCGCCGTTCGCGCCCCGCGCGCCGAACGGGCTGACCTGGTGGGCACTGTCGCCCGCAAACATCACCGGGCCGTGGCGGTAGCGATCCATCGTGCAACAGCGGAACGTGTAGATCGACGTCCAGACCGTCTCGAAGGATACGTCCGGGCCGATCATGCCGACGACGCGGGTGCGCACCCGCTCGGGGTCGAGCTCGGCGTCGCGATCGATCTCCCACCCGAGCTGGAAGTCCAGCCGCCAGATATCGTCGGGCTGCTTGTGGAGGAGCGCCGTCTCGCCCGGGTTGAAGGGCGGATCGAACCAGAAGCGCCGCTCGGTCGGCATCTCTGTCCGCATCCGGATGTCAACGATCAGGAAATTGTCCTCGAAGACGCGCCCTTCGAATCCCAGCCCCATCATCTCGCGGATCGGCGACCCGGCCCCGTCGCAGGCCACGAGATACCGTGCCTCGATCCGGTAGGGTCCGTCGGGCGTATCGACCTCCAGCGCGACGTGGTCGTCGTGGCGGTCGAGTGCGGTGACGCGGTTCCGGCCCCGGATCTCGATCGGGGCGCCGCCGGCTTGGGCGCGGCGAATTTCCTCGACGAGGAAGCGCTCGAAATGCGGCTGTTGCAGGTTGACGAAGGCCGGGCGCCGATGCCCCGCCTCGGGCAAAAGGTCGAAGGCGTAGATCTCCGCCTCCCCGCGAAAGACGCGGCCCCGCTTCCAGACGACGCCCCGGTCGACCATCGGCTCGCCGCAGCCCAGGCGGTCGCAGATCTCGAGCGTCCGCTTGGCGAAGCAGATCGCGCGGCTGCCCTGGCCGACCCCGTCGTGGTCGTCCAGCACGACGCAGGGCAGGCCTCGTCGCCCGAGGTCCAGCGCCAGCCCCATGCCCACCGGCCCGCCGCCCACGATCACGACCGGGTGGCGCACCGGCGCGTCCGCGTCCTGGTCGGGCACGCGCGCGTAGGGGTAGAGCTGGAACGCAGTGCGGTATCTCGTGGCGACCATCCCTGTCAGCCTTGCAGTGCCTCCCACATCTCGAGATCGCGCGCGGCGGTCCAGATGCGGGGGTGGGCGATGCCGCGCGCCTCGTCATGGGCGCGGGCGACGTTGAAGGGCAGGCAATGCTCGTAGATGGCGTAGTCGGCGAATTTCGGATCGCATTCGGCGCGCACCGCGTGCCATGCGTCCTTGAGCGAGCCGCCGCGCGCGGCGACGCGGGCCGCTGGGCGATAGGTGCTGGTGACGAAATCGCGCGTGCTCTCGATGGCGCGGTCGACCGCCTCGCGACCGATCAGCGCGCCGCCGCGTCCCGGCGCGATGGCATCGACGTCATAGGCGCGGATCGCGTCGAGCGTGCCGCCCCAATCGCCGAAATACCCGTCGCCGCAATAGCAGGCCGAGCGGTCCTCGACGATGTCGCCGGTGAACATGACGTTGGCGTCTGGCACATGGATCACCGCGTCGCCTGCCGTATGCGCCCGCCCGAGGTGCCGGATGTCGACGCGGCGATTGCCGAGATAGACCGTCATCCCGTGCGAGAAGGTCGTCGTGGGCCAGGTCAGGCCGGGAATGCTCTCGTGCCCTTCGAAGAGGCGGGGGAAGCGCTGGAACTCGCTGTCCCAATCCTCCTGCCCGCGCTCGGCGACCATCGCACGGGCGGCGTCGGACATGATGACCTGTCCCGCGCCGTAGGCCGAAGCCCCCAGCACGCGGACCGCGTGGTAATGCGTCAGCACAAGATGGCTGATCGGCTTGTCAGTGACCGTCCGCACCTTCTCGATCACGAGATTGGCGAGGCGGGGCGTGGCCTGCGCCTCGACGATCATCACGCTCTCGTCGCCGATAATGACGCCCGAGTTCGGGTCGCCCTCGGCGGTGAAGGCCCAGAGCCCGTCGCCGATCTCGTCGAAGGTGATGATCTTGGCGGCCAGGTCGCCCTGGCTGGCGAAGGCTTTGCTCATGTCGTCTCCACGGTTTGAACGATCCGGCCGAAGAGGTTGCGGCCTTCGGCGTCTTCCATCCACATCTCGACCCGGTCGCCCGAGGCAAGGAACGGCGTCTGCGCGGCGCCGTCGGTCAATGTCTCGACCATGCGCTGCTCGGCGATGCAGGAATATCCGCGCCCGCCCGCCGCCACCGTGCGTCCCGGCTTGCCACCTTCGTCGCGGTTCGAGACCGTGCCCGAGCCGATCACCGTACCCGCCGGCAACGGCCGGGTGCGCGCGGCATGGGCGACAAGCTGGCCGAAATCGAAGGTCATGTCCTCGCCCGACCGGGTTCGTCCGAAGGGCGCGCCGTTGAGGTCGACGCAGAGCATGGCGTGCAGGCGGCGACCATCCCATCCCGGCAGATCGTCCGGCGTCGCGGCGAAGGGCGCGAGCGCCGAGGGCGGTTTCGACTGGACGAACCCGAAGCCCTTCGACAACTCGTCGGGAATCAGCGCGCGCAGGCTCACGTCGTTCAGAAGCATCACCAGCCGGATCGCGGCCGCGCCTTCGTCCGGGGTCGCGCCCCGCGGCACGTCGCCGGTGACGACCGCCACCTCGCCCTCAAAGTCGATGCCCCAGGAGGCATCGCCCGTGATCGGGGCCGTCGGCGCGTTGAACACGGCGCAGCCCTGGTACATCAGCGGATCGGTCCAGAACCGCGCCGGCATCTCGGCGCCGCGCGCCCGGCGGACGAGGTCGACATGGTTCACATAGGCCGAGCCATCGAGAAAGGTGTGCGTACGCGGCAGCGGCGCGAGGAACGCATCCCCGGCCACGGGTTCGACACCCGCCCTCGGTGCCAGATCTTCCCCGTCGAGCCAAGCGCGCATCGTGCCCGCGCCCGTCGACCGCAGGCCATCCTCCTCCACCACCAGCGTGCCGTCCGGCCCGCCGGAGGCGAGGCTCGCCAGCCTCATGCGCGCCACCCGGGCGACGCGTCGCGCCCTCGGCCCTCTTGCCAAAAATACCTCGGGGGCTCGGGGGCAGAGCCCCTGCCCCGGCCGACCGCGCCCGCGGTCCGGCCGCTCATCCCTTCGTCCCCGGCGTCCCGTCGAACAGCTTCGGCAGGTCCGTCCAGCAGTCGATGTAATCGTCCTGCAGCGGCGCCTCGCGCCCGGCGAATTCGGTCAGGTGTTGCGGGAACCGCGTCTCGAACATGAAGGACATCGTGGCCTCCAGCTTCATGGGCTTCAGCTCGGCATTCGACGCGCCCTCGAAGGCCTGCCGATCCGGCCCGTGCGGCAGCATCATGTTGTGCAGCGACAACCCGCCCGGGACGAACCCCTTCGGCTTCGCGTCGTATTGGCCGTGAATGTTGCCCATCAGCTCGGACATGACGTTCTTGTGGTACCAGGGCGGGCGGAACGTGTCCTCGGCCACCATCCAGCGGTCGCGGAACAGCACGAAGTCGATATTCGCCGTGCCGGGGCTGGCCGAGGGCGCGGTCAGGACCGTGAAGATCGACGGGTCCGGATGGTCGAACAGGATCGCGCCGACCGGGCAGTAGGTGTTGAGGTCGTATTTGCAGGGCGCGTAATTGCCGTGCCACGCCACCACATCGAGCGGCGAATGGCCGATCCGGGTCTCGTGGAACTGGCCGCACCACTTGACCGTGACGGTCGACGGTGCGTCGCGATCCTCGAAGGCGGCGACCGGTGTCTTGAAGTCGCGCGGGTTGGCCATGCAGTTGGCCCCGATCGGGCCGCGCCCCGGAAGCTCGAAGGTCTGGCCGTAATTCTCGCAGACGAAACCGCGCGCCGGTCCCTCCAGCAGCTCGACGCGGTAAACCAGCCCGCGCGGCAGGATCGCGATCTCCTGCGGGGCGAGGTCGATGACGCCCAGCTCGGTGCAGAACCGCAGACGACCCTCCTGCGGCACGACCAGAAGCTCGGAGTCGGCCGAGTAGAAATAGGCGTCCACCATGCTCTCGGTCACCAGATACACGTGCGCCGCCATCCCGACCTGCGTGTTGACGTCGCCCGCCGTCGTCATCGTACGCATGCCCGTCAACCAGGTCAGCGCCTCGCCCGAATGGGGCAGCGGATCCCAGCGGTACTGCCCCAACGAGGTAACGCCGTCGGGGATATGCGGCGCGGTCGTCCAGTAGGGCAGGTCGATCCGTTCGAAGCGGTGCGTGTGCTTGACCGAAGGCCGGATGCGATAGCACCACGTCCGCTCGGGACGGTCGGCGGTGAACGCCGTCCCTGAAAGCTGTTCGCCATAGAGGCCGTAATTGGCCTTCTGCGGGCTGTTCATGCCTTGCGGCAGCGCGCCGGGCAGGGCCTCGGTCTCGAAGTCGTTTCCGAAGCCGGGCATGTAGCCTTCGACCGTGCCGACCGGCGTCAAGGCGGTCGTCAGGCTGTGCGACGCGGGTGCCTCGTTCATGATGCTCCTCCCTGCTCCTGCCTGCCCCAATAATCGTTGCGCTTGCAACTATCAACGCCCAACTGGCGTGGGGACCGGCCGCCGTCAGCTCAGCCAGGTGTCGTAATCGCTCACCAGAAGGTGGGTCGGCGCGACGTCCTCCTCGATCTCGGCGAAGCGACCGATCGGTTCGCGGAAGATGTTGTCGGTGAGGTCGTCGTTGACCGTCGAGACCTCGCCGATCAGCACGTCGCCCCCCTCGCCCCAGAACGCGTGCCAGTCGCCGGGGCGCAGCGTGACACTCTCGCCCGGCGCCAGCGCCAGCCGCTCTCCGGGGGCGTAGTCGCGGTAGAGCCCGTCGCAGGCGACCCGCCCGCCTGCGTCCTCGGCAAAGCGCCCCGCCTCGTCCGAGCCGTAAAGCTCGATCACCAGCGTGGCACCGCCCCGGTTGATGATATCCTCGGTCTTGGTGATGTGGGTGTGCATCGGCGAAAGCTGGTCTCGCCGCGAGATCAGAAGCTTCTCGGCATAGCAGAACCCCCCGCCCGCGCGCAGCTCCGCCGGATCGCCGTTGCGCAGCGTGAAAAGGAACAGCCCCATCTCGTCGAACCGGCCTGCACCGTAATCGGTGATGTCCCAGCCGCAGCGATGGTCGATCACCTCGGCGGCCTCGGTGCGGCGGGCGACGAAGGTCTCGGGGGACCAGCGCGCCCAGGGCGGCAGCGCGAAGCCGTGGCGGCGCATCATCTCGTCGGCCTCGGCCATGATGGCATTGATCCTCGACCGCTTCATGCCGGTCTCCTCCTACGGGCGTGTCTCGCGCGACGATAGCGCCTTCGCCCCTCGACGCCATCCGTCTTTCCGAGCGGCGGGGGCGGCCTAGATCGCGAAGCATGAAGCGACGCATGTTCATCGCGGCGACCCTGCTGGCCGCCCTGCCCGCCCACGCCGAGGAGATGCAGATGGATCTGGAACCGGACTGGGGCTACGTCGCCGACACGGTCATGGGCGGCGTCTCCGAGGGGCGGGCGACGCGCGAGAGCGTCGCCGGGCGCGACGCGGTGCGCCTGACGGGCGAGGTTTCGACCGAGAACAACGGCGGCTTCATCCAGATGGCGACCCCGGTCCCGCGCGACGTGTCCGGCTGGACGGGCATCGAACTCGACGTCATCGGCAATGGCGAAACCTACGAGATGCGCCTGCGCACCGAAGGGATGACGCGGCCTTGGCAATCGTTTCGCGCCGAGTTTGCCGCGCCACCCGACTGGACGACGATCCGCCTGCCCTTCGACGCGTTCGAGGCCAACCGCACCGACATCGTGTGGGATCCCGCCGGGCTGCGGCGGATCGGTGTGCTGGCCGTCGGGCGGGAGTTCACGGTCGATATCGCGGTGGCCGGGATGCGCCTCTACCGCTAGCCTTGGCGGCAATCGAGGCAGAGCAGCACCGCCGGATCGAAGGCGAGGCGCGCGGCCTCGACCGGTTCCTCGCAATCGACGCAGAGCCCCCATGTCCCCGCGTCGACCCGCGCGAGCGCCGCCTCGAGGACGGTGATCCGGGCCGATCGACGCGCCTCCTCTCCCGCCGCCATCGCCTGGTTCTGAATCGCGTCCATCCGCGACAGGCGCCCGACGCTCTGCTGGTCCAGCACCACGGGACGTCGCGCCTCGGACGTCCCATCACGCGCGGCCCGTAACTCGGCCAGCTCGCCCTCCAGCGCGGCGCGGGGATCGGTCACCCGAGCAGCGCGTCGATCTCGGCCCGCAACGGCATCGACGGCGCCGTGCCGGGGCGCGTGACGCTGATGGCCGCGGTCGCGCAGCCGAAGCGCACTGCGTCGCGCGGGGACATGCCCTCGGCCAGCGCCGCCGCGAAGGCGCCGTTGAACGCGTCGCCCGCCCCCGTCGTCTCGACCACGGGGCCGGCGTCGAAGGCCGGCACTATCTCGGTCGTGTCGGCGTCGTGATAGAGCGCGCCCTGCGCCCCGAGCGTCAGGATCGCGGCCCGCCCCACACCCGCAGCCAAGAGCGCCTCGCCCGCCGCGCGCGCCGACGCGGCATCGGTGACCGCGATCCCGGTCAGCGCCTCGGCCTCGGTCTCGTTCGGGGTGACATAATCGCAGAGCGTCAGCATCCCTTCGGGCAATGGCGCGGCGGGCGCAGGGTTCAGGATGGTGACAGCCCCGCCCTCCCGCGCGATGCGCAGCGCGTGGACCGCGGCGTCCATCGGTTGTTCCAGCTGGGTGACGAAGACCTTGGCTCCGCCGATCAACGCCGCGTGGCCGTTGACGAAATCCGCGTCGATCCCGGCGGCCGCACCCGGCGCGATGATGATCGCGTTGTCGCCCGTCTCGGCGTCTATGAAGATATGGGCCGCGCCCGTCGCCTCGTCGCTCCGCTCGACGGCCGGGGTCACCCCCGCCTCCTCCCATGTCGCCATCGCCATGTCGCCGAAGGTGTCCGATCCGATCCGCGTCACCATGGCCACGTCGCCGCCCGCGCGCGCCGCGGCGACCGCCTGGTTCGACCCCTTGCCGCCGGGGCCGAGTGCAAAGGACCGGCCCATGATCGTCTCGCCCATCCGGGGCTGCCGGTCGGCGCGGTAGGCGGTGTCGGCGACGAACACCCCGAGGATCACGACATCAGTCATAGGACCTGTCTTCCGGCCCGATCACCCCCTTGCGCAGCATGATGCAGCCATAGAACCGCCGCTCGCCCGTCTGGATCACGGCATAGGCGTCGCGCGCGAGGTCGTAGAAGGCGAAGCGCTCGATCCCCACCATGTCCCGCGTCTCGCCGGTCGCCGCGATCTCGGCCTGCACCTCCGCCTGGACCGGCGGGACGGTGGCGGCGTCGTCCACGACCTCCATGCGGCCCGCGAAATCCTCGACGAAGGTGTCGAGCGGCATCACCGACAGGACCGCGCGGGCGACCTCGGCCATCGGCCGGTCGATGCGCAGCACCTCGCCATGGACCGTCTCCTGCGCGATCGCGTCCGAGGGGAAGTTCGTGTCCGCCAGGATCAGCATGTCACCATGCCCCATCGCGCGCAGCGCATAGAGCACATCGGCGTTCAGGATCGGGTCCAGTCCCTTGAGCATCGTTCGGTCCTCCCTTGGTGCGGGCCACGCTAGGCCCGGCGGCGCGCCGCTGGCAAGACGGCGGCTTGCGATGGGTCAAGACATGCGCCAAGCGGCCGGGGCAAGATCGTCGCGACACCCGAACCCTCGCCCGGAGACTCCAATGCGCCTCATCGCTCTTCTGCCCCTCGCCCTTGCCGCCTGCCAGACCGCGCCCGAGGACGTGCGCGTCGACGCGGCCCATGGCATGGCGCTCTTCGCGCAGGACTGCACGGCCTGCCACGGTGCCGATGCGACAGGCGGGACGGGCCCCGACCTGACGCGCATCTCGTCGCGCAATGGCGGGGACTTCCCGACGACGCGCGTGCTGGGTCAGATCGATGGGCTGGGGCGCCATGGCGACCCGGCGGCGGTGATGCCGGAATTCGGAGCCCAGGACCTCGGGCCGACGGTCGTCGTGGAATTCGAGGAGGGGATCGGGACGCCGATCCCCGCCGACCTCCTGGCGCTGTCCCGCTACCTCGAAAGCATCCAGCGCTGATCGGCGATCGGACGGTCAGGGCTGGCCTCCGGGGATTGGCACGGCGCGCTCCGCCGTCCGGCCTGGCCTGCCGCCGCGCCGCCTTCATGGATTATCAACGCCTCGCAGGCAGAGAATATTCGTACGAATATTCTCTGCCGCGGGGGTGACCGGACGAATTAAGTCCGTTATCGGCCACGCCGTGCGCGCACGCCCGGACGGCGCGGGACCCCTGCGCTCCCCTTGTCTTAACCCTGCCCCAGCCGCGCGCCCACCGCGTCGGCCATCGCAAGCCCGATCGCCACCTGCGCCGCGCCGTCCATGTGCACCCCGTCCAGCGGATCGACCTCGGCCACGCGGCCCGCGTCAAAGAACCCGCAGCCCAGCCCCTCGGCCGTCTCGCGGAGCGCGGGCGCGATGGCCCGGCTGCGCGCGCGGCCGCCCTGGAACATCTCGGCCAGCACGCCCGCCTCCTCCAGCGGGACGGGTGCGACCAGCATTACGTCCGGCGCGCCGCCGTCGGGTCCCGCCGTCGAGCCCTGCACAACCTGAGCCAGCCGCCCCGCACCGGCGGCGATGTCCCAGCCGCGCAGGCCGAACCGCGCCTTGCAGTCATTCGTGCCCAGCATGACGATCACCAGCCGGATCGGCCTGTGACTCTCGAGAAGCGCGGGAAGCACCCGCAGGCCGTTCTTATGCGCCCCCTCGATCGGGTCGTCATGGACGGTCGTCCGGCCCGGATGCCCCTCGCAGATCACCTCGATCCCCAGCGCGCGGCCCATGACCATCGGCCAGCGCGCCTCGGGCGGATGGCGGTCCAGCTGACCCAGCCGGGCGAAGGGCCGCGTGCCATGGCTGTTGCTGTCGCCGAAGACGAGGATCGTCACGGATCGATCCGCGCGCCGCTCTGGCGGTCGAAGATGTGAACCGTGCCGGGCGCGGGCATCAGGTGGATGCGGTCGCCGGGCCGGATGCCGGGCCGGTCGCGCGTGACCGCCGTCACCTCGCGCTCGCCGATCCGCGCGATCACATGGGTCTCGGATCCCGTCGGCTCGACCACCGAGACCGTCGCGGGCAGCCCCGCCTCGGCCAGCGAGAGATGCTCGGGGCGCAGGCCCAACGTGACGCCTTGGCCTGCAATGACCCCCGGCACCGGCAGGACGTGGCCGTCCACCGCGACGCCGTCCGCCACACCCTCGCCCGGCATCAGGTTCATCGAGGGCGAGCCGATGAAGCTGGCGACGAAGGTATTCGCAGGCCGGTCGTAGAGGTCGAGCGGAGAGCCGATCTGTTCGACATGCCCGCCCTGCAACACGACGATCTTGTCGGCCATCGTCATCGCCTCGATCTGGTCGTGGGTGACGTAGATCGTCGTCGTGGACAGCCGCTGGTGCAACTCGCGGATCTCGGCGCGCATCTGGACGCGCAGCTTGGCGTCGAGGTTCGACAGCGGCTCGTCGAAGAGGAAGACCTGCGGGTCGCGCACGATGGCGCGGCCCATCGCCACCCGCTGCCGCTGCCCGCCCGAAAGCGCCCGCGGATAGCGGTCGAGGTAATCCGTCAGCCCGAGGATCCCCGCCGCGCGGTCCACCCGCTCGGTGATCTGCGCCTTGTCCATGCCTGCCATGCGCAGGCTGAAGGCCATGTTCGCGCGCACCGTCTTATGGGGGTAGAGCGCGTAATTCTGGAACACCATCGCGATGTCGCGGCGCGCGGGCGCGAGGTTGTTCACAACGCGGTCGCCGATCGCGATGGTGCCGCCGGTGATCCCCTCGAGGCCCGCGACCATCCGCAGGAGCGTGGACTTGCCGCAACCCGACGGCCCTACAAGCACGACGAATTCCCCGTCCGAGATGTCGATGTCGAGGCCGTGGATGACCTCCGTCGTCCCGTAGGACTTCCGCAGGTCGCGGATCGTCACGTTGGCCATTCGTCTCCCCTTCGCTCGGGCCGACGCTAGCGGGGCGTCCGGCGGCTGTCACGTCCGACATGCTAACATGCCAGTCCCTTGACAGGTCGGGTCCGGCGCGGTGACTGTCGCAGGGTCAAGGTCGCCCGGAAAGGGCGCCGATCTGGGAGGATCACATGAAGCACCGCATCTACGAACACTTCCTGCGCACGGGTAAGCTCAATCGTCGCGCCATGCTGCAGGGCGCGGCCGCCACGGCCGGTCTCGCGGCGGGCGGCGCGCTGATGCCGAAGGGCGCCTTCGCCGACGCCCATGGCAATCTGCGCGCCGAGATCCTTCAGATCCCGGGCGTCGGATCGGGCAGCCCCACGGACGCCGATTGGCAGCGCGTGGGCGAGATGTGCCTCGGGGCGACGCGCGAAAGCGTGGCCGAGGGCGAGTTCGCGGGTGTCGAGCTGACCTTCATGGGTCTCAACAACCAGAACACGCACAACTTCCTGTTCCGCGGCTTCCTGAAGTCGTGGGAGGACTACACCGGGGCCACGATCAACTGGATCGACCTCGCACAGGCCGACTACAACGCGCGCCTGCAGCAGTCGATCGCGACCGGAACGGTCGATTTCGACATCATCGAGATGGGCGCGCCCTTCGAGGGCGACGTTCTGGGCCGCGGCATGGCCTCCGAGATGCCCCAATGGGTCGCCGACATCATCGACATGGACGATTACGTCGACTACCTGAAGGCCCCCGTGGGCACCTGGGACGGCAAGACCTACCGCGTATCCATCGACGGCGACTGCCACACGATGGCCTATCGCCAGGACTATTACGACAACGCCGAATTCGCCGAGGCCTGGGCGGCCGAGGGCGGCGAAGGCCCCTGGGCCCCGCCCGAGACCTGGGAGCAGGTCAACGCGCATTCGAAGTTCCTTGCCGGCAAGACCGACCCGCTGACGGGTCTGCCCGCGCATGGCTTCCTCGACCCGCTCAAGGGTTGGGGCGGCTTCGGGTTCTACTTCCTCGAGGACCGCGCGACGCCCTATGCCAAGCACCCGGACGATCCAGCCTGGCTGTTCGATCCCGAGACGATGACGCCCCGCGTCAACAACCCGGCCTTCGTGCAGGCGATCCAGGACGTGATGGACCTGATTGCGACCGAAGGGGCCTACCCGGCCGACCAGATCAACGCCGATCCCGGCACGACCGCGTTCCAGCAGTTCCTGGCGGGAACCGGCGCCGCGCTGACCTGGTGGGGCGATGTAGGTGCCGCGGCGCGGACCTCGGATACGTCGGTCGTGGGCGAGGTCGCGGCCTTCTCGATGAACCCGGCCGCCGAGCGCGTCTACAACTCGCAATCCGGCGAATGGGAGGAGGGCCGCAACGAGAGCCCGAACCTCGCCTATATCGGCTGGGGCGTCTACGTGATGGCCAAGACCGAAGAGGACGCGCTCAAGAACAAGGCGGCCTGGTCGGCGGCGGCACATCTGGGCGGCAAGGACCTCTCGCTCTGGGCCTCGGCCTATCCGTCGGGGTTCCAGCCCTACCGCAACTCGCATTTCCAGTACGAGGAATGGGAAGCGGCGGGCTACGACCGCGCCTATGTCGAGGATTTCCTCGGCGCCAATCTCGACAGCTACAACCACCCCAACGGCGCGATCGAGCCGCGCATCCCCGGCATCTTCCAGTACTACTCGGTCGCCGAGGACGAGCTGGCGAAGGGCTTCGCGGGCCAATACGGCTCGGCGCAGGAGACCGCGGACGCCATCGCCGCCGCTTGGGAGGAGATCACCGACCAGATCGGCCGCGACAGCCAGATCGCGCTCTACAAGGCGTCGCTGGGGATGTGAACCGCAT
This sequence comes from Jannaschia halovivens, assembly GCF_046452375.1. Classification (NCBI taxonomy): domain Bacteria; kingdom Pseudomonadati; phylum Pseudomonadota; class Alphaproteobacteria; order Rhodobacterales; family Roseobacteraceae; genus Jannaschia; species Jannaschia halovivens. The sequence continues at coordinate 1,628,495 of NZ_JBKFDJ010000001.1, forward strand.
CGTCTGAGATCGGGGGCGCGTCCGGCGACGGGCTCGCCCCTTTTCCGTGGTGCCAGGCCCGATCGGGCCGGGACATCGAGCCCCGGCCCGACCGGCGAGGTGTCTCCCCTCGCGCTCCCCGAGGTATTTGGGGCCAGAGGAGGGGGGCGCGATTGACAGCGGCGCGCGTCGGGGGCCAGTTCGGGCCAGATCCGAAAGGTCCAGCCCATGCTGCCAGACGACATCCAGACGCAGGTCCTCGACCTTCTCCATCACCGTACGTCCCGGCTGGCCGATGGCGACCCGGTGGCCGAGCCGATGGTCTCGACCTCGACCTTCCGGCTGGGCGACCAGCCCGCGCCCGACGCGATCTACGGTCGGTATGCGACCCCCACGGTGCAGGCCTGCGAGGCGCGGCTGGCCGCGGTCGAGGGCGCGCCGAGCCTTCTGTTTGCGAGCGGGATGGCGGCCATCGCGGGCGTGATGCTGAGCGTGCTGAAGACCGGCGACCGGGTGCTGGTGCCCGCAGACGGCTATTTCCACACGCGCGTTCTGGCGGGCGAGACGCTCGCGCCGCTGGGCGTCGAGATGGTCACCGTGCCGACCCGCGAGATGCTCGGGGCGGATCTTTCGGACGTGGCGCTCGTGCTGGTCGAGACGCCGTCGAACCCGGCGCTGGATCTCATCGACCTCGGCGCGCTGTCGGCGCGCTGTCGGGCGGCGGGGGCGCTGCTGGCCGTCGACAACACCTTCTGCACGGGGCTTCTGCAGCGACCGCTGGCGCTGGGGGCCGACATCACGCTGGCATCGGACACCAAGGCCGCGGGCGGGCACAGCGACCTGATCCTCGGGCATGTGGCGACCGTCGATGCGGACCTGATGGAGCGGCTGGCCGCGACGCGGAAATTCACCGGCGCGATCCCCGGTCCGTTCGAGGCATGGATGCTGTCGCGCTCGCTTGAGACGCTGGAGCTGCGCCTCGAGCGGATGTGTCGCAGCGCGCGGTCCGTGGCCGAACGGCTGGCATCGGACGACCGCGTCGCCGTGCGCTTTCCCGGCCTTGCCGACCACCCCGACCACGCGCTGGCCCGGACGCAGATGCACGCGCCCGGCTTCGTCATCGGCGCGACGTTCCCCGACCGTACCGCCGCCGACCGCTTCATCGCCGCCGCCGGATGCATCCTGCCCGCCACGAGCTTCGGCTCGACCCATACCAGCGCCGACCGCCGCGCCCGCTGGGGCGATGCGGTGCCCGAGGGCTTCCTGCGGCTGTCCATCGGGATCGAACCGGAGGCGCCGCTGCTCTCCGCCATCGACCGGGGACTCGCAGCCCTCTGACGTCGCGGGCGGGCGAGACGCCGTCGCAATCGGGCGCCACCGTCGGGGGGATCATCCCTGGAGGCGACATGCGCGACGAGACCCTGCCGGACCTGCCCTACACGCCCGATTTCGAAACCTGGCCCGTCACCCATCGCCCCGTCGCCGCCCGTGCCCAGGGCGATGCGGTTCGCGTCATCTGGGCGGACGGTGCCGAGAGCATCCACCTCGCCCGCCTCCTGCGCGAGAACAGCCCCGATGCCGAGACGATCCACCCCCTTTCGCGCGAGTTGCTGATCTCGCCCACGGCGATCCCCGCCGACCTGTCGGTGCGGTCGGCATCGGTCGAAAACGGCATCCTCGGGGTCGTCTTCACGGACCGGCCCGACACCTGCCGCTACCACCCTGGCTGGCTGCGCGGCACGGCATGGCTGGGACAGGTGCCGGAACCCGACAGGGCCGCGCCGGTGCTCTGGGACGCGACGATGGCCGAGGTGCCGAGCTTCGACGGGCCCACCGCCCTGGCCGATAACACGACCTTCCTCGCCTGGCTGGAAGCGCTGGCCCGCAATGGCGTCGCCCGCCTTCGGGGCCTGCCCGAGCGGGACGGCCTCCTCCTCGAGATCGCCGGTCGCATCGGCACGATCCGCGACAGCAATTTCGGCCGCGTCTTCACGCTGGCGATCCAGGACGACCCGACCAGCAACGCCTACACCTCGCACGCCCTGCCGCCCCATACCGATCTCGCAAGCCGCGAATGCCCGCCGGGGCTGCAATTCCTGCATTGCCGCGAGAACACGACGACCGGGGGCATGGGCACCTATGTCGACGGCTACCGGGTGGCCGAGGATATCCGAACCGAGGACCCCGATCTCTTCGAGACGCTGACGACCCTCGACTGGACCTTCGGCAACCGCGCCCGCGACACCGACTACCGCGCGACGGGGCCGGTGATCGCGCTCGACGCAGAGGGCGCCGTCCGCGAGATCCGCTACACCGTCTGGCTGCGCCAGCCCGTGGTCGCCCCGCTGAACGAGCAGCGCCGCGCCTACGAGAGCCTGCGCGCCTTCGCGGTCCGGGCCGAGGATCCGCGCTACCGAATGGAGGTGCGGTACGCGGCGGGCGATCTCTTCGCTTTCGACAACCGCCGCGCGCTGCATGGGCGCACAGGCTACGACGCGGCGGGCGGGGCGCGCTTCATCGAGGGGGTCTATTCGGACCGCGACGAGCTCTGGTCGCGCATCCGGGTCCTGCGGCGGGGCACGCGATAACGCTTCCCAACCGCCGGGCGGCGTGACTAACATGTCAGCAATGGCCGAGCAGCTTCACATCGTCACCGACGACCGCATCACGCCTGCGCGGCGCGCCGCCGGACGGACCATGGTCTGGGGCGGGCTGGCTCTCCTGATGGCGGTCGGCGCGCTGCAATGGTTCGACCAGACCGGCCGCCTCGATCTCGGCTTCGAAAGCTGGCGCCCGACGCTCTACGCCTTCTGCCTCTTCGCGACGCTGCTGTGCTGGGCACAGGTGGTGCTGCATGGCGAGCAGGGCAAGCGCACGCTCTTCGTGCTGCCCGCGGCCCTCTTCGTGGGCGCGCTGGTGATCTTCCCGCTGATCTTCGGCGTCGGCATTGCACTCAGCGACTGGAACCTCGCCTCGCCCGACGGGCGGCAGTTCAACGGTCTCGACAACGCCCGACAGGCGATGGGGGACCCGTTCTATCTCAACGCGCTCTGGAACATGGTGCTCTATACGGCGGCGATCCTCGTGGAATACGTCATCGCCTTCGGTCTCGCGCTCCTTCTCAACGCCGAGATCCGGGCGCGTAAGTTCTTCCGCGTGGCGTTCCTTCTGCCCCTGATGCTGTCGCCCGTCGCCGTCTCCTGGATGGTCGGCAAGTCGATGTTCGAGCCGCGCTTCGGCCCGATGGCCCGCCTTGCACGCGAGCTGGGATGGGAGACGCCCAGCTTCTTCGGCACCCCCGAGATCGCGCGCCTGATGATCATGGTCATGGACGCCTGGACCTTCATCCCCTTCATGATGATCATGCTGCTCGCGGGCCTCCAGGCCGTGCCGAAGGAGCTGATCGAGGCCGCCAAGGTCGACGGCGCATCGCCCTGGCGCCGCTTCTGGGAGGTGACGTTCCCCCTGATGCTTCCAGTCTCGATAACCGCGATCCTGATCCGCATCATCTTCAAGCTGAAGCTCGCCGACATCGTCATCAACATCACCTCCGGCGGCCCCGGCGGCGCGACGGACACCGTCACCAGCTTCATCTTCCGCGAATACCGCGACCGCTCGAACGTGGGCTACGGGACGATGCTGGCCTTCCTCTACCTCATCGCCATCGTGATCTTCATGACCGTCCTGATGAAACTCACCGAACGCTGGACGAAGCCCCAGACATGACGGACGCGCCCGCCACCCAGATCTTCCACGACAGCGAGGCCGACCGCGCCTTCCGCCCCGGCTTCGTTCTGTCGAAGGTGGCGATCTACGCGCTGCTGATCGCCTGGGCGATCATCTGCCTCTTCCCGATCTACTGGACCATCACCACCAGCTTCAAAGCCGCGCCCGACGTGATGCAGGGCAACATGATCCCCTATGTCGACTTCGAGCCCAAACGCCTCGGGTGGCGGGCGCTCGGCCTGTCGCCCGACACGATCGGTAGCGTCTCGACCGTGCGCGACGAGTTCATGCGCCGGTTCTGGAACTCGACCATCATCTCGGTCTCGGCCTCATTGCTGGCCGTCATCCTCGGGGCCTGCGCCGCCTATGGCCTCTCGCGCTTCCAGTACCGCTTCGGTCCGATGCGCAACGGCGACATCTCGTTCTTCTTCCTCAGCCAGCTGATCCTGCCGCCGGTGGTGCTCGCGCTGCCGTTTCTCGTCCTCTACCGCGAGCTCGACATGCTGGACTCCCGCATCGGCCTGATCCTGCTCTACACGCTGACGGTGCTCCCCATCGTCATCTGGATCATGCGCGACCAGTTCGGCTCGATCCCCACCGAGCTCGAGGAGGCGGCGATGGTCGACGGCCTCGGCATCTGGGGCGCGTTCCTGACGATCATCCTGCCCATCGCCGCCCCCGGCATGGTCGCGGCCTTCATCCTGTCGCTCGTGCTGACGTGGAATGAATACTTCTTTGCCGCGCTCCTGACCTCGACCCACGCCAACACCCTGCCCGTGATGGTGGCGTCGCAGACCGGGTCGCAGGGCATCTCCTGGTGGTCGATGGCCGCGCTCAGCTTCGCGGCGATCCTGCCCCTGATCGTGATCGGGATCGTCCTGGAGAAGTACATCATCAAGGGCATGGCGGCGGGCGCTGTAAAGTAAGCGTCGGCAGGCAGATTGGAAACGGATCTTGGTCTGGCGTTTGGACAGAGACGTCCCTGGACCAACGCAGCACGTGATGCCATCCGATTGGCCGGTTTCCGCGTGAGGAAAACCACCTAGAAGCGCAGCATCGCTCCAACTCGAACCGTCGTCACACCGTCTATCGCGACGAAGTCCTCCGGATTTGAGTCAGACGTCAGACCAGCAGTGCCGACACGACCGTTCGGCTGATAATGAAGGACTTCGAACGTTATGCTCGTATCCTCGGATGCAAGCCAAGAGACCCCGGCCCCGAAGACGGGGCCGAACCCGTCGAGGCTGACTTGGCCGAACGGATCGGCGCCATCGGGGTCCCGCATGGAATAATTCGCGGATACGTAACCGACGCCCAGAGTTGCGTAGGGCAACACGTCTCCGATGGAGTAACCGGCCCTCGCCCGCAGGCTTAGCATGCCGTCTATCTTGATGTCGCTTTGGTTGGGGATCGCCTCCGACTGGCTGTTCTGCGAGGCGCTTACGTTCGCAAGTACAGCGTCGGCTACGACGCCGTAGACAAGCCGGCCGTGCTGCCGATCAAAGCCGAGTTGGACGCCGCCCAACATGCCGTCAGGGGAAAGGTTGTCAGGGTCATCTCCGGGGTCGAAGCCACAGCAATCCTGGATACCAGTGGCTCCCGCGCTCCCAAATCCGAATACGACCCCGGCATACGAACCGGACCAATCCGACAAGGATTGAGCGGACGCCTGTGCCGAAAGGGCGACAAGCACCGAACAGAACAAAAAAGCACATCGGCGGCGTCGAAAATGGCCCATCAGGAATCCCCCCAGAATTAACGAATTCTAAAGCTATTTGTGCATCATGCGCCAACATAGCGTCGCCGTCTTGCAGCAAAGTGCGACCCTGCTCCCCAGCGACAGCCCGGAACGTCTGCGCTGGGCACCGAGCCGATCCTCAAAATACGTCCAGCCGTCCCTCCACCTCCGCCCTGAGCCAAGTCGCCGCCAGCCGGGCGATGCGGCCGGGATGTGCCACCGTGACCTCCAGCCCCTCGTCCAGCAGAACGCGCGCGCCCGCCTCCTCCAGCCGGCCCTCGGCCAGCAGACCGGCCACGAGCGACAGGCGTCCCATCGCCGTGCCCGCGCCGCGCAGCGCCTCCTCGATGGCCAGCCCGTAGAGCGAGAAGACCGGCCCCGGCGCGGGCACGCCGCCCGTCGCGGCGTCCCAGGTCGCCCAATCCCCGGCCCAACTCGCATCCGTCAGCCGCGTCGCGGTCCCGCCCGGCGCGCGGACCGGGACCAGAATGTCCGCGCCGGGGCCGTAGAACAGCCACAGGTCATGCGGCGCGCGCTTGGTCGGCGGCGGCGCCTCCATTGCGGTGATCGAGACCGAGAGGCCCGGCATCGTCGCGCGGAGCGCGGGCAGGCGCGGCTGGAGCCAAAGCTGCGCGATGGACGGCAGCGTCGCCACCGACAGCCGCGCGGGGGCCGCCCCCGTCCGCAGCGTGTGCTGCGCCGTCCCAAGGTCGTCGAACGCGCGTGTCAGCCCCGGCAGGACGCTGGCCCCCAGCGGCGTCAGGCGCACGCCCCGCGCCAGCCGATCGAAGAGCGGCGCGCCCAGCCGGTCCTCCAGGCCCTTCACATGCGCCGTCACCGCGCCGGGCGTCACGCCCAGCTCCCCGGCGGCGGCCTTGAACCCGCCCAGCCGCGCCGCCGCCTCGAAGGCGCGCAGAGCGTTGAGCGGCAGGTCGGGGGCACGGGGCGGGTCGACGGACATGGGCAAGCCTCAGTTTTCCTGACCCTCACCTTCACCCGATCTGCGTTGACCGCAAGCCCCCGTCTCGGGCCAATGCGACCCATGACCGATCTCGCCCCCCGTCCCTGGCTCTCCGCTCCCGCCGCCGCGCGCATCGACGCGCTGCCCCTGCCCCCCGACCCCCGCGCCGCCGTCGAGGCGCTGGCCGCCGAAACCCGGGCCATCCACGACGACCGCTGCTTCAACCTGAACCCCGCGACCAACGTGATGAACCCGCGGGCCGAGGCGCTGCTGTCGTCGGGCCTCGGCAGCCGTCCGTCGCTGGGCCAGCCGGGCGACAAGTACGAGACCGGCCTCGACGCCGTCGAACAGATCGAGGTGATCGCCGCCCGCCTCGCCGCCCGCGTCTTCGGTGCCACCTATGTCGAGGCGCGCGTCCCCTCGGGCGCGCTCGCGAACCTGATGTCCTTCATGGCACTGGCCCAGCCCGGCGACGCCATCGTCGCGCCGCCGCCCGCCATCGGTGGCCACGTCACCCACCACGCGCCGGGCTGCGCGGGGCTCTACGGCCTGACGACGCACCCGGCCCCGGTCGATGCCGCGCGCTATACCATCGATGTCGACGCCCTCCGCGCGCTGGCCCACGAGGCCCGTCCGAAGATCATCACCATCGGGGCCTCGCTCAACCTCCATCCCCACCCCGTCGCCGATCTGCGCGCCATCGCCGACGAGGTCGGTGCCACCCTGATGTTCGACGCGGCCCATCTCTGCGGCGTGATCGCGGGCGGCGCCTGGCCGAACCCGCTGGGCGAGGGCGCGCATCTGATGACCATGAGCACCTACAAGTCCCTCGGCGGCCCGGCCGGCGGCCTGATTGTCACCAACGACGCCGAGATCGCGCGCCGGCTCGACGCGGTCGCCTTTCCCGGCCTGACCGCCAATTTCGACGTGGCCAAGACGGCGGCGCTGGCGATCACGCTGCAAGACTGGCTCGACCACGGCGCAGAATACGCCGCCCATATGGTCGCCTTGGCACAGGCCCTCGCCGAAGCCGCGCGCACCGAAGGCCTGCCCGTCCACGGCACGACTGAAAGCCACCAGTTCGCGATAGAGGCGGCGCCGTTCGGCGGTGGTCAGACCATAGCCCGGCGCCTTGCCCGCGCGGGCTTCCTCGCCTGCGGCATCGGCCTGCCCCTTCCAGAGGTCGAAGGCGACATGAACGGCCTCCGCATCGGAACGCCCGAGCTGGCCCGCCGCGGCGTCGAGCCGTCGGACGCGCCCGCGCTCATGGCGCTCTTCGCCCGCGCACTCCGCGATGACCCGGAGACCGTCGCCCCCAAGACCGCCGCCCTCCGCGCCGGGTTTTCGGAGCTGCGCTACGCCGACTGAGTCCCGCGTCTTCGATGTTCCGGAAATATGTGCGGGGGGTGCGAGGGGGGCCGCCGGCCCCCCCCCGCCGTCAGAGCGAATGCGCGATGGCCTTCGTCGTCTCGTAGAGATCGCGCCAGAGTGGATAGGCCCGCGCATAGGCGTCCCGCGCCACCGGCTCCACCACGCGCTCGACCGGGTTCCAGGCGGCGATGTCGCGCGGCGCGCAGGCTCCGACCGCCACGCCCGCGAGGAACGCGTCGCCCAGCGCCGCCCCCGTCGTGCGCCGGCAGAGATGCTGGGTCACGCCCGCCGCGTCCGACGTCGCCTGCAGCCAGACGTCGTTTTTCACCCCGCCGCCCACGGCCAGCACGCGCGCCGGGTCCGCCCCGCCCGCGCGGATCGTCTCGACCACGTGCGCCGTGCCCATCGCCACGCCCTCGCAGACCGCCCGGAACATCGCGCCGCGATCATGGGTCAGGTCCAGTCCGAAGAAGGCGCCTTTCGCGCGGGGGTCCTGGATCGGCGTCCGCTCGCCCGAGAAGTAGGGCAGGCAGAGCAGGCCGCGCGCCCCGGGCTCGATCCCGCGCGCCTCGGCGGTCAGCACGGCGAAGGCGTCCTCCCCCAGCTCCCGCGCGAAGACGTCGCGGAACCACCGCGTCAATGTCCCGCTGGTGCCCTGGCCCGCCATCGTGCACCACGTGCCCGGCCAGAGCCACGGCGCCGACCAGAGTGCCGGGTCCAGCAGGCGGTCCGCCGTCACTTGGATCATGAACATGCTCGACCCGTACATCACCATCATGTCGCCCGCGTCGCGCGTGCCGACGCTCACGGCTTCGGCCGCCGCGTCGATCGTGCCCGCCGTCACCGGCACGCCCTCGGGTAGCCCCGTTGCGCGGGCGGCCCGCGCGGTCACACGCCCGGCGACCTCGGTGGTCCAGATCAGGCGGGGCAGCATACCGGGGTCGACCACGCCGTCGCACATTGCCTCGGACCACCCGCCCTCGCGCGCATCGTAGAACGGCGTCCATTGTCCGGCTGAATGGTGGTCCAGCACCCGCTCGCCCGTCAGGCGGCGCACGAGGAAGGTCGTGCAGGTCTCGATCGCCGCCGTCTCGGCCCAGATCTCCGGTCGGTTTCGCCGCAGCCAGAGCACCTTCGGCCCGACCGACTGCGTCGTCAGCACGTTGCCCGACGCCTCCAGCATCGCCTCCGCCCCGAACCGCGCCGTCATCTCCGCGATCTCGGCCCCGGCACGTGCGTCCACCCCATAGAGGATCGCGGGCCCCAGCGGGTCGCCCGCCCCGTCGACCGCCAGCACGCAGGGCCCGATCCCGCTGACGGCGACGGCGGCGACCTCTGCGGCATCCACCCCGGCCAGCACCTCGCGCGCAAGGGCCACGAACCCGTCCCACCAGACGGCCTCGGCGTCGTGCTCGGCCCATCCGGGGCGCGGCACGTCCATGCGGTGCGCCCGCACGGCCTCGGCCACGACCGCGCCGTCGGGCGTGGCCAGCACGGCCTTGCCCTCAAAGGTCCCGATATCCACACCCAGAAGATAGGTCATCGCGCGCTCCCCCTCGCCGGGGACGCTAGCGCCCACGCCACGGACATTCTAGCATGTCAGCCGATCAGGGGAGCACCGGATGACACTCAAGACACGACACTGGGACCGGCTGGGCAATGGCGGCCTCACCTTCACAGAGCTTGGCTTCGGGACCGCGCCCCTTGGCAATCTCTACCGCGCGATCACCGATGACGAGGCCGACGCCATCCTCGACCGGGCCTGGGCGGCGGGCGTGCGCTACTACGACACCGCACCGCTCTACGGTCTGGGTCTTTCGGAGACGCGGCTGAACCGGTTCCTCCGCGACAAGCCGCGCGACGAATATGTCCTCTCGACCAAGGTCGGGCGCTACCTCGTGCCCGCCACGCCCGAAACCCGCGACGGCCACGGAAAGTGGTTCGAGGTCCCGAACCGCAACGAGGTCTACGATTACAGCTATGACGGCGTGATGCGCTCGCTGGAAAGCTCCTTCGAGCGGCTGGGCGTCGACCGGATCGACATCCTCTTCGCCCATGACATCGACGTGCCGAATCAGGGCAGCCGCGCCAATGTGGACGCCAAGGTCGCCCAGCTGCAATCGAGCGGCTACCATGCGCTCGAGCAGATGCGGAAGGATGGCGCGATCACCGCCTTCGGCGCGGGCGTCAACGAATGGGAGGTCTGCCAGCAACTGGCCGAGGGGGGCGATTACGACCTCTTCCTGCTGGCGGGCCGCTACACGCTTCTGGAGCAGGAGGCGCTCACCTCCTTCCTGCCCCTCTGCGAGGCGCGGGGCATCGGCATCGTGACCGGCGGGCCCTACAATTCCGGCATCCTCGCCACCGGCCCCAAGCCCGGCGCGTTCTACAATTACGAGGTGGCCGAGCAGCCCGTCCTCGACCGCGTCGCCGCCATCGAGCGCGTCTGCCAGAGCCACGGCGTCAAGCTCGTGGACGCCGCCTTCCAGTTCCCGCTTCTTCACCCCTGCACCGTCAGCGTGGTGCCCGGCGGGCAAGGGGTGGCCGAGATGGACGGCAATCTCGCCGCCGCCCGGGCCGAGATTCCCGCGGCCCTCTGGTCCGACCTCAAGTCCGAGGGCCTGATGCGCGAGGACGCGCCGACGTGAACCGCCAACCCCTTCGATGTTCCGGAAGTATGCCGGGGGGTCCGGGGGGCTGGCCCCCCGGCTATGGGCTCGGTCCGGGGGGCTGGCCCCCCGGCTATAGGCTCGGTCCTGCGGGCCAGCCCCCCAGCCTCCTCAACTGGGCCCGACCGTGAGAGTCGACGCCCATCACCACCTCTGGCAGCCGCTGCGGGGCGACCACGACTGGATGCCCGAGGGCCACCCGATCCTCGACCGGCCCTACGCGCCCTCCGATCTGGCACCGCAACTCGACCGGCACGGCATCGACCGCACCGTGCTCGTCCAGGCCGCCGCCACGACCGACGAGACCGAGTACATGCTGGGTCTCGCCGACGCGACGGATTGGATCGGCGGCGTCGTCGGCTGGGTCGACTTCGAGGATGCGGACCAGCGCGCCACCCTCGCAAGACTGGCCCGCCACCCGAAATTCCTCGGGGTGCGGCCGATGATCCAGGACATCCCCGACGACGACTGGATGCTCCGCGCGGACGTCGCCTGGGGGTTCGCGGCGGTGGCGGAGCTGGACCTCACCTTCGATGCGCTCGGCTTCCCGCGGCACTTGGCCAATTTCCACACGATCCTCACCCGCCACCCCATGCGCGCCGTGATCGATCACGCGATGAAACCCGACATCGCGGGCGGCGCCTTCGACGACTGGGCCGCGGGCATGGCCCGGCTGGCCCGCGACACCACCGCTTGCGTCAAGCTGTCGGGCCTCGTGACCGAAGCCGCCGAGGGTTGGTTCGTGGACGATCTGCGCCCCTATGCCGACCATCTGTTCGAAACGTTCGGGGCGGACCGGATCATGTGGGGCAGTGATTGGCCCGTGTGCCGCCTGCGCGCCGAATACGGCGCGTGGCTCGAGGCGGCGGAGGCGCTGACGGCGGACCTGTCGCCGCAGGAGCGCGCGGCGATCTTCGGCGGAACGGCGGCGCGGATCTACCGGCTCTGAAGGAGTGGGGGGCGCTGCCCCCTGCCGCCCTCCGGGCGACTCCCCCGAGGTATTTCAGGCCAGAGGACGAGGCTCAGCGCGGTGTGGAGACGTGTCGCGCGGCATGGTCTTGGGCTACGGCAAGAGCCTTCGCCAACGACACGCCTGCCGCCATCGCCGCCGCGAGCGCGCCGCAGAACGCATCGCCCGCGCCGTGGGTCGAGATCACCTCGACCGCTTGGGCCGGCATCTCCGTCACGACGCCGCCCCGGTGCAGCGCCAGCCCATCGGCGCCCTTGGTGACGACCGTCGCCCATGCGCCGAAGGCCGCCGCTCCCAGCTGCGCCGCCTCGACCCGGTTCACGACCAGAATATCGACCCGCGCCATCAGCGCGGGATCCACGTCCCGCGCGGGCGCCGCGTTCAGGATCAGCGTCGCGCCCGGCGGCAGCGCGCGGGCCAGTGCCAGGTTAGCCGCCGCGGGCACCTCGTTCTGGATCAGCGCGACGGTCACATCCGCAGGCACCTCGCCCGGCATCGCCGCCGCGTTCGCCCCCGTGACGACGACCGCGCCATAGTCGCCCGTCGCGGTCTCGATGGCCACCGACATGCCCGACGCCCCCGCCACCCGCGCGACGCGATCCCGGTCCACGCTGGCCCCGTCCAGCTCGGCCAGCATACGGGCGCCCGCGTCATCGGACCCCACCGCGCCCGCGAAGGCGACCCGCGCGCCGCAGGCCGCCGCGGCCAGCGCCTGATTGCCGCCCTTGCCGCCGAAGCGATAGTCGACGTCCCGGCCGGGTAGAGTCTCATCGAGCGCGGGCAGACGGGCAGCCCGGACCACCACGTCCCAATGCAGCGATCCGAGGACGAGGATCATGTGCCCCGCTCACGCACCGTAGAGTGCCCGTGCCACGATCCGCTGCGACGCCGCCCCGTCCTGCCGCGCGATCGCGTCCCGCAACTCCGGCAGCGCCCCGATCTCGCCCGCCAGGGCGCGCAGCCGCTCGACCAGCGTGAGGTTCGTGCGCGCCTCCTCGACAGGGTTCAGTCCGCCGTGATCGGGGAAGGTGTCGAAATAGATCGCGCCGTCGTAGCCGATCCGCTCCAGCTCGACGAAGAGCTCGATCGTGGCGACGGGATGCACCGTCCCCACCATCAGCCCGTCGTCGCGCTTGCCGTAGCCGTCGTTGAGATGCACCCCCAGCAGCCGCGAATGCCGCGCGATCAGGTGGGCGGCGTGGGCCGGCATCTCGTCGGCATAAAGGACGTGCGCGAAGTCGAGCGTCACGCCAAGGTTCGACCGATCCGCCTCGCGTACGCCCAGAAGCGTCGTGCCCACGTCGGGCATCAGCGCGTAGGCGCGCGGCTCATTGGGCTTGTACTCGATGGCCACGTCGAGGCCGGGGTCATGGTCGGCCACGGCCTGCATCGCGGCGATCGTGTCGTCCCACATCCGACCGTACTCGCCCTGGAACGCGTAGTCGAACCCGTCCTGACCCATCCAGAGCGTTATCACCGTCCCGCCCATCGCGCGGCAGGCATCCATGCCGCGCTTCGTCAGGTCGACGGCCTTCTGTCGCACGTCGGCATCCGGGTTGGTGAACGCCCCGATCATGAAGCCCGGTTCGGTGTAGTAGCGCATCGCCACGCCGTTCAGCGTCATGCCCGCATCGCCCAGCACCGCGCCAAGTGTCTCGGGCGTCTGGCCGTCGAAATGGTCGGGATAGTTGAGGTCGGCGGTGTCGAGACCGCCCACCTGCCCCGCCGCCGCGATCATGCCGGCGATGCCCCCGCCCAGATCGCCCGCCATCGGCTTGAACGCGTTGAGCCGCGCGGCGTAGCGCGGGCGGTTCGGAATGGTCATGGCTGGTCCACTTGCGAGGGCGTCGGATCGGGCGAGAAGAGGTCGGGCCGCGCGGCTTCCAGCGGGGTCAGGAAGGTCATCAGCTGCGCGAGGTGATGCCGCATCGCCGCGCGGGCGGCGGCCCCGTCGCGCGCCTCCAGCGCCGCGACGATGGTGCGATGCTCGGCCAGCGTCTCGGCCACCCGGTCGCCCATCGGCAGGATCAGGCGGCGGGCGCGGTCGACATGGACCCAGGCCGTGTCGGACACGCGGGCCAGCCGCTGGAAGCCCGTGAAGTCGAGCAGCATCCGGTGCATCTCGCCGTCGAGCGCGTAGAACCCCGGAAAATCGCCATCCTCGACCATCACGCCCTGAAGGCGCAGGTTCCGGCGCAGGTCGGTCAGCTGTGCGTCGGTGATCCGGGGGGCGAGGTGGTCGATGGCGGCCAGCTCGATCGCCTCGCGCAGGAACGCGCCCTCGCGGATTTCGGCCATCGAGAGGCGGGCGACGAAGCTGCCGGCCTGGGGGACGACATCGACCAGCGCTTCGGTCGCAAGCCGGGTGACCGCCTCGGAGACGGGCGAGCGCGAGACGCCCAGCATGCCACAGATCTCTTCCTTGCGAAGCGCGGCGCCGGGATCGACGCGAAGCTCGACGATCGCCTCGCGGAGCGCCAGATAGGTTCGCCGCGCGAGCGTGCCCTCGTAGCTGTCGAGGGGGCGGAGCGTGATCGTGGGGGCAGCGGCCGACATGCTAGCATGCTACGTCGTCGCACCCGCCCCGGCAATCGCGCGCCGCGGGTCGGTCAGGCTGCGCCCCGGACGACCGGGAACCAATCCTCGCGCAGCCGCTCGCCGGCCGCCATCCCGTGGCCGGGAAAGGGCGGCGAGGTGGGGCCGGGCCGGTCCACGACGCGCGCATCGTCGCCGACGTAGCGCAGGGAGAACGCCCGCCGCCGCCGCTCGGCCACGTTGCCCCGCGCGCCGTGCAATGTGTCGAACGAGAAGGCCACCGCGTCGCCCGGCGCCATCTCCCATTCGAGGACGCGCATCCCCTCGGCATCTGGGTCCGGCACGGGGCGGTAGTCGCCGGGAAAGAATGCCTCCTCCGACAGCCAGCGGGTCGGCAGCACCGGCCGGTCCCAGAGATGCGAGCCCGCCACCAGCCGCAGCGTCGCGTCGCGCACCGGGTCGAGCGGCACCCAGAAGCTGACCGTCTGGCGCCCGCCGACGAAGTAGTAAGGACCGTCCTGGTGCCACGGCGTTGCGCGCGCGGTCCCCGGCTCCTTGACCAGCACGTGATCGTGGAAGAGCTGCACCCGCTCGGACCGCATCAACGCGGCGGCGGCCCCGGCGATGATCGGGTCGCGCGCGACTGCCTCGAAGGGCGGGATGCGGTGCCAGTTGACGTAGTCGTCGAAGAAGCGCCCGGCCTCGCCCGTCACCGTGTTCTCGGCGGCGTGGGGGCCCGGCGCGATCATGTTATGCGCCACGCCGTCGCGCAGATCCTCGACATGGGGCGCGAACAGGCCGCGCAGCACCACGGCGCCGTCGCGGGCAAAGTCGTCGGCGATCTCGGGGGTGACGATGTTCTTGGTATGGTCCATCCGACATCCATGCCTGCGGCGCGGCGATCCGTCCAGCCCCGCGACGCCACGTGACGCTGGAAGATCGCGCCGCAACGGCCTAGCTGTTGGGGCGACCCGTACCGAGCCGGAGCGTCGCCATGCGTCTGATCGTCAACGGAATCCCGCGCGACGTCGATGTCGAGCCGGACATGCCGCTCCTTTGGGTGCTGCGCGACGAACTGGGGCTTCACGGCACGAAATACGGATGCGGCATCGCGGCCTGCGGGGCCTGCACTGTGCATCTCGACGGTGTCGCCACGCGGTCCTGCCAGGTCTGGGCCGAGGACGCTGCGGGTGTCGAGATCACCACGATCGAAGGG
This sequence comes from Jannaschia halovivens, assembly GCF_046452375.1. Lineage (NCBI taxonomy): Bacteria > Pseudomonadati > Pseudomonadota > Alphaproteobacteria > Rhodobacterales > Roseobacteraceae > Jannaschia > Jannaschia halovivens. The sequence goes on from NZ_JBKFDJ010000001.1 coordinate 1,643,660, forward strand.
CTGGGCACGCCCGACGCGCCCCATCCGGTCCAGGCGGCGTGGATCGAGACCCAGGTCGCGCAATGCGGCTACTGCCAGTCGGGCCAGATCATGCAGGCCGCCGACCTTCTTGCGACCATGCCCGATCCCACCGATGCCGAGATCGACGCGGCGATGGACGGCAATCTCTGTCGCTGCGCCACCTATCCGCGCATCCGCGCCGCGATCCGGCGCGCCGCGGCGCTGCGGGCGGAGGGCGCGTGATGGGCCGCGCCGGAACCATCGCGCGGCGGACCTTCCTCGTCGGCTCGGTCGCCATCGCGGGCGGCGTGGCCTTCGGCACCTGGCTCTACCGTCGCGAGGGCGCGAACCCCCTCCTGGCCGATCTCCCCGAGGGGGCGTCCGCGCTGACGCCCTACGTCCGGATCGACGCCGAGGGCGTGACGCTCATCACGCCGCGCGCCGATGTCGGACAGGGCGCGACCTCGATCCAAGCCTACCTGCTGGCCGAGGAGTTGGACGTCGATCCGCTGACCGTGCGCACCGATCCGGGGCCCGCCTCGGGTGCCTACTGGAACGGCAAGGTCGCCGCCGAGGGCTTCCCGCTGGCCGCCTGGGACGACGGCATCGCCGCCCGGACGGGGCGCGCGGCCTCGGACGTGGTGGGCAAGCTCGCTGGGCTGCACCTGACCGGGGGCTCGACCACGGTGCCCGACGCCTATGACCGCCTCCGCGCCGCCGGGGCCTCGGCCCGCGAGACGCTCAAGGCGGCCGCCGCCCTGCGGCTGGGCGTGGACGCGGCCAGGCTTTCGACCGCCGACGGCGCCGTGATCGGCCCCGATGGCCCGATCCCCTATGCCGAGCTCGCCGCCGAGGCCGCGGCCCTCGAGCCCGTGTCCGCCGTGCCGCGCGACCCAACCGAATGGCGCTGGCTCGGGCGCGACCACCGGCGCACCGACATCGTTGCGAAATCCACCGGCACCGCGCGTTACGGCACCGATATGAACCTGCCCGACATGCTCCACGCCACGGTCGTCGCCAACCCGACCCTCGGCGGGGGCGTCGCCGCCATCGACAGCGCCGAGGCGGAGGCGATGCGCGGCGTCGTCGCGATCCACCGCATCACCGACGGCGTGGCGGTCGTCGCCGACAACACCTGGCGCGCCATGCGCGCGGCCGATGCGGTCACCGTTGATTGGGGCACGCCCACCGCCCCCGCCACGACCGACGCGCATTGGGCCGCCCATGCCGCCGCCCTGACCGAAGGCACCCGCGACAGCCGCTTCGCCGATGACGGCGACGTCGCCGCCGCGACCGGCGACGCCTTCACGGCCGAGTATGGAGCGCCCTATCTGCATCACGCACCGATGGAGCCCGCCAACGCCACCATCCGCTACACGCCCGAGCGCACGGATATCTGGACCGGGACGCAGGTGCCGACCTTCGCCCGCGCCGCCGTGGCCGAGATCACCGGCCAGGACGCCGAGGCCGTCCACCTCCACAACCTGCCTTCGGGCGGCAGCTTCGGCCACCGGCTCGAGATGCTCTGGGTCCGGCAAACCGCCGAGATCGCGCGGCACCATCCGGGCCGCCCCGTCCGCATGACCTGGTCGCGCGAGGAGGACATGTCCCACCCGTTCCTGCGCCCCATGGCCGTCGCGCGCGGCGCGGGCACCACCGGCGGGGGCGAGGTCCGCAGCCTCGACCTCGCCATCGCGGCGCAGTCGGTGGCCGAAAGCCAGGTCGCGCGGCTGGGCTTTCCGCCCGTCGGCCCGGACCTCGCCATCGTCGCCGCCGCGTGGGATGCGCCCTACGCGCTGCCCGACCGTCGCGTCACCGGCCACCGGGTGCCCGCGACCGTTCCCGTCTCCTCCTGGCGGTCGGTGGGCGCCTCGCATAACGGCTTCTTCACCGAGACCCTGATGGACGAGCTGATCCACCAGGCCGGCGCCGATCCCGTGGCCGAGCGCCTGCGCCTGATCCATCACGCCCCGTCCCGCGCCGTCCTCGAGACCGTCGCCGACATGGCATCCTGGGACGGTCCGACGCCCGCGCCCGGCCGGGGCCGGGGCGTGGCCTTCACCTTCTCCTTCGGGGTGCCCTGCGCCCAGATCGTGGACGTCGACGAGACCGATGCCAGTCTTCGCATCACCGACCTCTGGATCGCGGCCGAGGTCGGGCGCATCCTCGACCCGGTCAATCTCGAGGCGCAGCTCTCGGGCGGCGCGCTCTTCGGGATGGGGCACGCGATGCACGCGGCGATCACCTTCGACGGTGGCATCCCGCGGGAGCGCAACTTCGACGGCTATGCGAGCCTGCGCATGGCCCAGACTCCGCGCGTGCATGTCCGCGCGCTGGAGACGACCGGCGCGATCCGGGGCGCGGGCGAGCCGGGCCTGCCGCCCGCCGCACCCGCGTTGGGCAACGCGATCTTCGCGGCCACCGGTCAACGCCTACGCCGGATGCCCTTCGCCGAGACCGTTCGCTTCGCCTGACCGCTGGACGGGTGCGCGGCGCGCGCGTAGGGCGGTGCCATGACCGATGCGCCCCTGCCCTACGCCGCCTATGTCTTCGACCTCGACGGCACGCTGATCGACAGCGCACCGGGCATCCACGCCGCCGTGGCCTCGATGTGCGCCGAGCTGGACCTGCCCGCGCCCGACCTCGAGACCATGACCGGGTTCATCGGCAATGGCGTGCCCACGCTGATCGCCCGCGTGCTGGCCTGGGCCGAAGCCGATCCCGACCGCCACCCTGAGGCGCTCGCCGCCTTCACCCGTGCCTACGAGGCCGATCCCGCGGGCGGCACAACGATCCTGCCCGGCGTGCCCGAGACACTGCGCGCGCTGGCCACACGGGGTGCTCGGATCGGGCTCTGCACCAACAAGCCCGCCGCGCCGGCCCGCGCCATCCTCGACCTCCTGGCGCTCGGACCCTTTCACGCCGTCGCGGGGGGCGACACGCTGTCGGTCCACAAGCCCGATCCCGCACCGCTTCTGCATGTCATCGCGGCCCTCGGCGCGACACCGGACACGACGCTCTACATCGGCGACTCGGCGGTGGACTGGACGACGGCGGACGCGGCAAATGTCGACTACGCCCATCTCCATGGCGGCTACCAGAATGGCCGCATCCCCGCCCAGGGCCCGGCGCAATGGATCGACATCCTGTCCGACCTTCTGCCCTGAGCCGACGCGCGATTTGCAAGTGATTCGCGAAACGCCTATGTTCGAGGCATCAGACGTCATAAAAATACAGTACCGGGGCGCTTGAACCCCCGGTCGGTTGAGGAACGGACAGGTGCGTAAGGAACGCGAACAGATCGCGGCGATGCCGCTGCGGTGGAACGACGACCGGGTCGAGGTTCTGATGATCACCTCGCGTGACACGGGGCGCTGGATCGTGCCGAAGGGCTGGACCATGAAGGGCATCAAGCCCTGGGCCGCCGCCGGCATCGAGGCGCTGGAGGAAGCCGGGGCCAAGGGCCATATCGGCCGCGAGATCTTCGGGACCTACCACTATCGCAAGCGGTTCGACGACGGCAGCTCGCAGCGCTGCCGCGTCCGGGTCTATCCAATGATCGTCGACGACCTGAAGAAGTCCTGGAAGGAAGAGGACGAGCGCACGCGCAAGTGGTTCGGCCTCGAAGCCGCCGCCGATCTGGTGGACGAGCCCGAGCTGGCCGACATGCTGCGCCAGTTGCACGTCAAGCCCAAGAAGCACCCGGTGGCGGGCCCGCTCCTGAAGCGCGCGGCCTCCTGAGCGATCTGCCTTGGGGCATCACGACAAAAGGCCGGACCTGAAGTCCGACCTTCGGGTCGATCGTCTGGATGGGGGTTAGTCGGCGGGCGGTCAGCCCCGGTTCGGACCCCGGCGCGGGTCGTTGCGGACGGGGATCGGAATGGCGTCGGGCTGCGGCGCCAAAGCACCCAGCACCTCGGACAGTTTGTCCTTTAGGGTGTCTGCCAGCTTGCCGATGGTCCCGCGGGAATCCGCCATGATCGCCTCCTTGCCGTGCAGATGAAGGTGGGGCGATGCAGGGGGGGCTTCAAGCGAAAACTGCACCTTGTGCGACAATCCGCCCGAGGTGACACCGAATTGTGAACGCGGGGTCACCCGCCGCGGCAGCCCTCGATCTCGACCGCGCGCCGGTCCCCGATCACCGTGATCCGCACCCGCGAGCGGTCGATCGCGACGTTGCGCCCGCCGCCCACCATCAGCTCTGATGTGGCGACCAGCGTGCCGCCCCGTCGGCTGACCTGCGCGTCCGTCACCCAGACGCCGGGATCAGGCACTTCGAAGACCACCGTCTCGGATCGGCCCACCGGCGGCAGCGCGATCTCGCCCGTCAGCGCGAGGCCGTCGCGCGTCGGGCGCAGGCGGCAGGTGGCATCGGCCGAGACGCGGCGCGGCCGGTCTGCCAGCGCGGCGGCCAGGAGAGGATCGGGTGTGCGTCCTCCGCTCAGTGCGCCCGTCACCCGCACCCGCGCGGGCAGGCATATATCCGAGCAGACCCCGAGGTCGAGGACCCCGTCGAGCGTCGGCACCGCACCGGTCGCGACCACCAGCAGCGGCAAAACGAAGTCGGAATCGTAGCCGATCGACAGCGCACCCGCGGTGCGGAACAGCCGGGGCGTGGGCCAGGCCGGCGTCACCGAGGCCACGCCCCGCGACCGACGCCAATCCATGCGGGGCGCGATGCCCGCGGCACCTGCGCTCCGCCAATAGGTCTTCCAGCCGGGGGCGAGGTCGAAGCGCAGCCCCGCGACATGGGTGCCGTCGGCCTGCCGCCAGCCGGGGATCAGCTCGACCCGCAGCGCCTGCGATACGTCGTCGAGCATCTGCGCGCGCGCGGCGGGGGCGGCGAGGGTGACGGCGGCGAGGGCGAGGAAGAGAAGGCGGCGAAGCATCGCCCGCATCTAGGACGCCCGCCGCCGGATTGGAATTCACGGCTGCGGCATCGCGCGCTCAGCGCGGCGCGGCCGCCCGGCGCAGCCGATCGAGGATCGCACGTCCGAGCCCCTGCTCGGGGATCGGCGCGACGTCGATCCGCTCCAGCCCTCGTGCCCGCGCCAGAGCGTCGATCCGGTGGAGGTGGTCGAAAAGGTTGGCCGCCGCCGCCCCGAGGTCGCTCTCGGGCGACAGGTTCAGATCGCCCGCGACCGGGCCGAAGCCCAGATGGACCGCGTCCGGCGCGGCTTCGGTCACGTCGAGCCGGACCGGGGCCGACGGCGCGTAATGCGATGCGAGCTGACCCGGCGCCTGCACCCGGCCGGGGGTGACGTCGCGCGGCAGCGGATGGCCCAGCGCGGCCTCGATCGCCTCGGCCGGCAGCCCGCCCTCGCGCAGGAGCGTCGCGGGGCCGGTCCGCAGGATCGTCGATTCAAGGCCGACCGGGCATGCCCCCCCGTCGAGCACCATGTCGACGCGGTCGCCCAAGCCCTCGCGGACATGCTCGGCCCGGGTCGCGCTGATCCGGCCCGAGGGGTTGGCCGAGGGCGCGGCCACGGGGCCGTCCACCGCGCGGAGCAGCGCTTGCGCCAGATCCGCCGCCGGCACCCGGATCGCCACCGTCGGCTGCCCCGCCGTCACCAGCGGCGAGAGGCCGTGCCCGTCGCGCAGCGGTAGCACCAGCGTCAGGGGGCCGGGCCAGAACCGGTCCGCCAGCGCAAGCGCTTCGGCGTCGAAGCCCGCGATCCGCGCGGCAGCGGCGCGGTCCGCGACATGGACGATCAGCGGGTTGAAGCTGGGCCGTCCCTTGACCGCGAAGATCCGCGCCACAGCGCGCCCGTCGGTCGCAAGCGCGCCGAGCCCGTAGACCGTCTCGGTCGGGAAGGCCACGAGCCCGCCCCCGCGCAGGCAAGCGGCGGCTGCGGCGACGTCGTGACGTGGTGTTCGGCTTGAAGCCATGAGGTCTGGGACCTTACGTTGCCCGTGAATACGTCACCCGACTTACGCGGCGCCCGCGCGCACCGCCAGCCAGAGGTTGCCCCATGCCCTATCGCGCCCCCGTCTCCGAGCTGCGCTTCGTTCTCGACCACGTCGTTGGCTTCGACCGCGTCGCCGCCACCGAGACCTTCGAGGAGGCCACGCCCGAAACCGTCGAGGCGATCCTGACCGAAGCGGGGCGCATGGCCGAGGAGGTGCTGGCGCCCCTGAACCGGCAGGGCGACCTGCATCCCGCGCATCTCGAGAACGGCGTCGTGCGCACCTCGCCCGGCTTCGCCGACGGCTTCCGTGCCATCGCCGAGGGCGGCTGGATCGGCATGTCCGCCGACCCCGCGCATGGCGGCATGGGCCTGCCCATCGCGCTGACCATGGCGGTGAACGAGATGATCGGCTCGGCCTGTCTCGCCCTTCAGCTGAACCCGCTCATGACCCAGGGCCAGATCGAGGCGCTGGAGGCCCATGCCTCCGACGAGCTCCGCGATCTCTACATCCCGAAGCTCATCTCGGGCGAGTGGTGCGGCACGATGAACCTGACCGAGCCGCAGGCCGGCTCGGATGTCGGCGCGCTGAAGTCCAAGGCCGTGCCCAATGGCGACGGGACCTACGCGGTCACGGGACAGAAGATCTACATCTCCTGGGGCGACAGCGATTTCGCGGGCAATATTTGCCACCTCGTCCTCGCGCGGCTGCCCGACGGGACCGAGGGCACCAAGGGCATCAGCCTCTTCATGGTCCCGAAGCGCATTCCCGACGCCGACGGCAACCCGGGCGTGGCCAACGACCTCAAGGTCGTCTCGCTCGAGCACAAGCTGGGTCTCCACGGCTCGCCCACGGCGGTCATGCAGTATGACGGCGCGACCGGCTGGCTGGTGGGCGAGCCCCACAAAGGCATGGCCGCGATGTTCACCATGATGAACAACGCGCGGCTGGGCGTCGGCGTCCAGGGCCTCAGCGTGGCCGAGGCGGCGATGCAGCACGCCATCGGCTACGCGGTCGACCGGCGGCAGGGCAAGAACTCGGTCAAGGACGGCTCGATCCTCGAACATGCCGACGTGCGCCGGATGGTGCTGGGCATGAAGGCGGACATTTTCGCGGTCCGGTCGATCGCGATGGATTGCGCGGTGGCGCTCGACATGGCCAAGGCCACCGGCGATGCCGCGTGGCGCGCGCGCGGCGCGTTCCTGACGCCCATCGCCAAAGCCTTCGGCACCGATACCGGCATCCGCATCGCGGGCGAGGGCATCCAGGTCCACGGCGGCATGGGCTTCGTCGAGGAGACGGGGGCCGCGCAATACCTGCGCGACGTGCGCGTCACCGCGATCTACGAAGGCACCAACGGCATCCAGGCGATGGATCTCGTGGGCCGCAAGCTGATGGATGGGGGGGCCGCGGCCTTCGCGATCCTCGACGAGGTGGCGGAGACGGACCACGCGGACCTGCGCGCCGCCGCCGCCGACCTGCGCACGCTGACCGAATGGATGCTTGCGCAGGACATGGAGGACCGCTTCGCGGGTGCCGTGGCCTATCTCGCCGCCTTCGCCCGCATCCTCGGCGTCCACTACCACCTGCGCGCGGCCGCCGCCGACCCGACCCGCGCCGGACTGGCCCGCATCGCCGCGAACCGGATGCTGCCCGAGGCGCTGGCCGAAATGGCCAAAGCGCGGACGGGGGCCGAGGAGCTGTTCGCCATTTCCTCCGAGGAGATCGCGGCCTAGGTGAAGCGGTCGGCCCGCTGATGCGGGCCGACCCGCCGGGCGGGCGCGGCCCCGTCGTCCATCGGGCTCGAACCGATGGCGCCACGATGAACGACCCCCCGAGGTATTTCGGGCCAGAGGAACAGGCGGGACGGGCGATGAAGGACACCGAGATTCCCGACGGCTATGCCGGTCTGACCTTTCCCTGGAACGAGCCGCCTGCCGAGGGCGAGGCGATCGAGGTGGCCGAGGGTGTGCTCTGGGCGCGGCTGCCGCTGCCGATGGCGCTGGACCACGTTAACATCTACTTCCTGCGGGAGGCCGATGGCTGGGCGATGGTCGATACCGGGTTCGACACCAAGCGGACGCGCGCCATCCTCGAGCGGCTGCGCGCCGGGCCACTGGGCGGACGGCCCATCACGCGGCTTCTGGTGACCCATCACCATCCCGATCACGTCGGGCTGGCCGGGATGCTGCAGTCCGAAGGCGCGGAGCTCCTGATGACCCGCACGGCGTGGCTCCTGGCGCGGATGCTGATGCTCGACGAACAGGACGTGCCCCCACCCGAGACGATCGAATACTGCCGCCGCTGGGGCATCGCGTCCGAGATGCTGGCCAAGCGCGCGACCGAGCGGCCCTTCAACTTCGCCGATATCTGCGCGCCCCTGCCGCTAGGCGTGACCCGCATCGCCGAGGGCGACCGGCTGGAATTCGGCGGGCGGCGTTGGGACGTGGCGCGGGGCGACGGGCACGCGCCGGACCATGCGGTGCTCTTCGAGGCAGGAGGCGACCTCGTGATCGGGGGCGACCAGCTCCTGCCGGGGATTTCGCCGAACCTTGGGCTCTATCCGACCGAAGCGAATGCCGATCCGGTGGGCGACTGGCTGGAGGCCTGCGACCGGCTGATGCCGCTGGCGCGCCCGGATCAGCTCGTGCTGCCGGGGCATAAGACACCCTATCGCGGCCTGCCGACGCGGCTGGCCTCGCTCAAGCAGAACCATGTCGCGGCGCTCGACCGGCTGCACGCGCATCTTGCGACGCCCCGCACGGGCGGCGAATGCTTCGCGCCCCTCTTCAAGCGGAAGATCGACGACGCGACCTATGGGCTCGCCTTCTTCGAAGCGATCGCCCATCTGCGCCACCTCCACGTCGCCGGCCGCGCCATCCGCGAGACACGCGACGACGGCGTCTGGACCTTCCGCGCCGCGTGACGTGATCGCCCGGTGCTTGACCCGCGCCGCGCGTCGGCCAAGGTTCGACCCATGACGGATGCTCCCGACATCGCCACCTCGGCCGAGGCCATGGAGGCCGACGCGTTGCCGCGCTGCGCCGAGCCCCATGCCGACGGCACGGACCACGCCCCCGCCATGCCCGAAGCCGTCGCGCGCGGCGCCAAGGCGCGCAGCCCGGCGGAATGGGCCTATCAGCGCGTGATCCTCTACCTGAAGGCCTTCGAGGAAGAGCTGGACGACGATCACGAGGTGGCGATGGGCTTCACGGGCGGCGCCACCGGCATCCTGCGCATCCAGGGCATCGGGTTCCACGCGCCGGACCTGCTGACCTTCTCGGGGCTCGACGAGCATGGCCATCGCTGCCAGCTGATCCAGCATGTGAGCCAGACCGGCGTGCTGCTCCGGGCCGTCCCGAAGCCCCGCGACCGGCCCAAACCCGAACGCATCGGCTTCCGTCTCGCCCGCGCGCTCGAGACCGACGAGACGCCGCCAACACCCCGTGACACCGAACCCGCGACGGGATAGGACCGCACCCGACAGACCAGACGACACCGGAGCGAGACCGTATGGCCGACGACCACAAACAGGGCGAGATGGACATCACCGAGCAGGAGAAGACCTTCGCCGGCTTCATGACCTTCACCAAATGGACCGTGATCGCGATCATCGTGATCCTGATCCTGCTGGCGATCTTTCGGACCTGACCGTGATGCTGCGCGCCTGCCTGACCGCCCTGATGCTGCCGCTGCTGGCCGCCTGCGGGGCCGACAACATCTACGCCCCGATGGAGGAGGTCGCCGCCCGCGCCTATGCCGAACCCGGCCCGGCCAAACTGACCCTGCTGACGGCGATCAACAACCGCTCGGGTTCGGGCGGGCATTCGGCGTTGATGGTGTCGGGCAGCCAGAGGGTGATCTTCGATCCCGCGGGCACGTGGTGGCATCCCACGGCCCCCGAGCGGGGCGACGTGAAGTTCGGTGTGACGCCCGCGATCTACGACATCTACCTCGATTACCACGCCCGTCCCGAATACCACATGGTCATGCAGGAGATCACCGTCTCGCCCGAAATGGCCGAGCGCGCGCTCCAGATCGTGCAGGCTCACGGTCCCGCCTCCAAGGCCACCTGCGGCCAGTCCGTCTCGGGCATCCTGCGCGAGCTGGGGTTCAACCAGGTTCGGCAGAGCTGGTATCCCGACCGCATCATGGACGATTTCGCGAGGGTGCCCGGCGTGACCGAGCGCAAGCTCTTCGACGACACCGACGATCCCCATTCTCCGGGCCGTCCGCCGGTGACCTTCGACGCGGACGGCAACGTCATCCAGGCAGGCTGAGGCGCGGGGACCGCGACCGCGGGGGTTGACGCGCACGGCCCTCGCGTCACCCTACCCGGAGATCCCCGCCCGGAGCCCCCGATGTCCCAGAGCCTGCCGCTTCCCTGCACCGCCGCGGCCGACGGGCCTGCGCGGTCGGTCCCCTCGGGCACCGGCACGCTCGTGGCGACGACGATCGGCTCGTCGCTGGCCTTCGTGCTCGGCTCCATCGTCAACGTCGCGCTGCCGCAGATGCAGGCCGCCTTCGACGCGGGCGCGACCGGCGCGCAGTGGATCGTCAACGCCTACCTTCTGCCGCTGGGCGCGCTCGTCTTGATCGGCGGCGCGTTGGGCGACCATTACGGCCGCCGCCGCGTCTTCCAGATCGGGCTTCTGATCTTCACCGCCTCCTGCGCGCTGGCGGCGGTGGCCTCGTCCTTTCCGGTCTTTCTCGCGGCCCGCGCGCTCGAAGGCGTAGGCGCAGCCCTGATCGCGCCGACCTCGCTCGCCATCATCGCGGACGCGTTCACCGGTCCGGCCCGTGGCCGCGCGGTCGGCACCTGGGCGGGCGCGGGGGCTGCGGCGGGGGCGCTGGCCCCGGTCGCGGGTGGCTGGATCGTCGATGCCGCGGGCTGGCGATGGGCCTTCGTCGCCGTAATCCCCTTCGCCGTACTCGCCTTCGTCGTGGCCGCCCGCGCCATTCGCGAAAGCGTCGCCGAAACCGACGATCGCGCGCCCCTCGACCTCGTGGGGGCGGCGCTGGTCGGCACCGGGCTCCTGGCCTTGATTTGGGGTCTCGTCGCCCTGCCCGACCGGGGCACGACCGGCGCGGTGATGGCGGCACTCGGCGGGGGTGCGGCTCTGCTTGCGGGCTTCGTCGCGGTCGAGGCGCGCAAGGGCGACCGTGCCATGACGCCGCTTCGCCTCTTTCGCGACGCCTCCTTCTCGGGGCTGACCGGCTTCACCTTCCTGCTCTACGCGGCACTCGGCGGGCTGATGCTGATCCTGCCCTACGTCCTCATCAGCGATCAGGGCTACAGCGCCACGCAAGCGGGCCTCGCCCTCCTGCCCTTCCCGCTGATCCTCGGCGTGCTGTCCCGCTTCACCGGCGGCCCGCTGGCCGATCGCTACGGCGCCCGGCTCCTGCTGACGGTCGGCGCGACGCTGGTCGCGGGCGGCTTCGCGTGGTTCGGCCTCGTCCCCGCCGAAGGCGTCTCCTACACGGCCGACATCCTGCCGCCGCTGGTCGTGCTGGCGCTTGGCATGTCGCTCTCGGTCGCACCCCTCACCAGCGCGGTGCTCTCCTCGGCGGGGGATCGCTACGCGGGCGTCGCCTCGGGGATCAACAACGCGATCAGCCGGATCGGCGGGCTGGTGGCGACCGCGCTCCTGGGGCTTGTGCTGCTCGGGGGCGATCTCATGGCGGGCTTCGCGCTGGCCGCGTGGACCGGGGCGGCGCTGGCGCTCGGATCCGCCGCGGTCGCCTGGCTTACCGTTCGTCCGGCGTAAGTCCCGCCGGCACGCGCTCGGCCTCCGCAACCACCCGCCGCAGGAACCCTTCGGTCAGGTCACCGACCGTCTCGGCGATCGCCGCGGCCCCTTCGGCGCGCAGCTCCTCGGGCGCGTTGTAGCCCCAGGAGACTCCGACCGCCGGGATGCCCGCCCGCGCCGCCATCTGCATGTCATAGCGCGAGTCGCCCACGAGGACCGTCGTCCGGGGGCCGTGCCCCGCCTCCTCCATCGCCTTCAGAACCATCTCGGGACTGGGCTTGGACGGGTTGAGCTCGGCACATTGGACGGAGGCGAACATCCGGTGCCAATCCATCGAATCGAGGAGATGCCCGACGCTGCGGATCGATTTCCCCGTCGTGATCCCCAGCGTGATCCCGGCACGATAGAGGTCGAACAGCATCGCCTCCGTCCCCGGAAAGACCGGCGGATCGATCTGACGGACGATGGTGTCGAAATAACGCGTCCGGTATCCGGCCTGTATCTTGTCACGTCGGTCGGGATCGAGCCCGCGGGTCAGAATGTCGATCATCTCGCGCAGGGACAGGCCGATCAGCCGCATCACATCCGAGCGGGTCGGTGGCGTCTCGCCCGCCGCGCGAAATGCCCCGATCATCGAATCCGCGATCAGGCCGCCACCGTCGAGGATCGTGCCATCGACATCGAAGAGCACGAGAAGAGGCGACGCCGACGGACGCGGTATGACCCGCCCGCTTGGATTGCATTTCGTCGACCAGTCTCGCCCCGGCATCGGATCGCCTCCTGTTCACGTCAAGAGTTATGGGCCAATCGGTGGTCAGCAAGCGGATATACGCATTTGCGGCGCATTTGCGCCTGATTTGATCGAATTTTTACTGTTTCTCAGTCTTTTAACGAATTCTTAAGATCTTTCGAGGTGCCCTCGCAAAGGCCATCAGCCGCCCTTCGAAGATCCCCTCGGACCGGGGAAACATGCGTTTTCACCGCTTGAAAACGAAGAACCCCCGGCACCGCGAGGGCACCGGGGGTCCGATTCGTCCGGCGGACCGGCGTTAGGGGTGACTTACATCATCCCTTCGCGCTGGGCTTTCTTCCGAGCGAGCTTGCGGGCGCGCCGAATCGCTTCGGCCTTCTGCCGCGCCTTCTTCTCGGAGGGCTTCTCGAAATGTTGCTTGAGCTTCATCTCGCGAAACACACCCTCGCGCTGCAGCTTCTTCTTCAGGGCCCGGAGGGCCTGATCGACATTGTTGTCGCGAACGCTGACCTGCATGTGGTTTTCACCACCTTTCTAGGTTGGAGTTGTCCCGTCATCGGGTGCAGGAAGTGGCCATATAGGCTGGGGCCCCTATCTTGTCCAGCAACCCGACACCGCCGCCCGGAGGCCCGCATGACACCCCTGAAGGACCGCATCCTCGACGCCGCTCTGAACCACGTGCCCTTCGACGGCTGGTCCGCGGCCACCCTGCGCGCTGCCATCCGCGACGCGGGCGTCAGCCCCGCCGAGGGACGTGCGGCCTTCCCCCGCGGTGCCGTCGATCTGGCACTGGCCTTCCATGCGCGCGGCGACGCCCGCATGATCGAGCAGCTGCGCGCCGAGGACCTGACCGCGCTCCGCTTCCGCGATCGCATCGCCCATGCCGTCCGCGCCCGCCTCGTCATCGCCGGTGAGAACCGCGAGGCCGTGCGCCGCGGGGTCACGCTCTTCGCGCTGCCGATCCATACCGCCGACGGGCTCCGCGCGCTCTGGGGCACGGCGGACGCGATCTGGAACGTGCTGGGCGACAGCTCGCGCGACGTGAACTGGTACACCAAGCGTGCCACGCTCTCGGGTGTCTATTCGGCGACCGTGCTCTACTGGCTCGGCGACCAGTCGGAGGGTCACCGCGAGACCTGGGACTTCCTGGACCGCCGGATCGACGACGTAATGACCATCGAGACGGTCAAGGGCCGGGTGCGCGACTCCCCGATCCTGTCGCGGCTGATGGCGGGGCCGAACATACTGCTGTCGCGCATTCACGCACCTGCCGCCACGCCGCCCGCCGACCTGCCCGGCCATTGGCGCGACCCCAGCTGAGGCGCGGCCTCAGCCCCGCCAGAGCGTCCAGAGCGTGACGCCATGCACCGCCGCGATCCCGAGATTGGCCGCCGCCACGGGGTGCCCGATCCCCAGCATCGGGACGGTGATCAGCTTGTAGACCACCTGCACGGCCAGCAGCCCCGGCACGACCGCCGCGCGCCACGGCGCGGGCGCGACCAAGAGCACCGCGCTCACCACGAGGATAGCAAGATAGACCGAGATCAGGGTGCGCCGCGCGGGCGCGTCGCCACCGAATGCGACCTCGGATCCTGCCGATCCTCCGAGGAGACCCCAGAGCACGGGGACGAGCACGACGACGTTCAGCACAAGCGAGACATGGACCATGCCGGGCCAGCTAGAACTCGACCCCACCCCCGTCTAGGGTCGCCCCGACCCGCCGCACCCGCCGCCCCGGAGATCCCATGTCCGACACCATGACCGCCATCGAGATCACGTCACACGGCGGCCCCGAGGTCCTGCGCCCGACCACGCGCCCCGTGCCCGTGCCCGGCCCCGACCAGATCCTGATCGCGGTCGACCACGCGGGCGTGAACCGTCCCGACGCGCTGCAACGCGCAGGCGCCTACAACCCGCCGCAGGGCGCGTCCGACCTGCCCGGTCTCGAATGCGCGGGCATCGTCGCCGCCGTGGGCTCCGGCGTCACCCGCTGGGACGTGGGCGACCGGGTCTGCGCGCTGCTGCCCGGCGGCGGCTACGCGGAATACGCCGTCACCCATGGCGACCACGCGCTGCGCATCCCCGATGGCCTCTCGATGGCGCAGGCCGCGGCCTTGCCCGAGACATTCTTCACCGTCTGGACCAACGTGTTCGACCGCGGCGCCCTCCGGGGCGGCGAGCGATTCCTCGTCCATGGCGGCTCCTCGGGCATCGGAACGACCGCGATCCAGCTCGCCGTGGCGCGCGGCGCGCGGGTCTTTGCGACCGCCGGTTCGCCGGAGAAGGTCGCCGCCTGCGCCGCCCTCGGGGCCGAGGCGATCAACTACCGCGAGGCCGATTTCGTCGAAGCGCTGCGCGCGGCGGGCGGCGCCGATCTCATCCTCGACATGGTCGGCGGCGACTATCTGCCCCGCAACATCAAGGCGCTCGCCGATGACGGGCGGCTGGTCCAGATCGCCTTCCTACAGGGCCCGAAGGTCGAGTTGAACTTCGCGCAGCTCATGGTCCGCCGCCTGACGATCACCGGCTCGACTCTGCGCCCGCAATCCGACCTCGCCAAATCCCGCATCGCCGACGCCCTGCGCGCCGAAGTCTGGCCTCTTCTCGACACGGGCCGGATCGCCCCGGTCATGGACGAGACCTTCGCCCTGACCGACGCCGCCGCCGCCCATGCCCGGATGGAAGCGGGCGACCATATCGGAAAGATCGTCCTAAAGGTCCGTTGAGGTCAACGCGCCGCCGCCACGCGCCGACCCCTCAGGTCTTTGCTCTCGAAAATATGCCAGCCCGACCTCGGGCCCGGGCGCGCGCCCGCCGCGGCCCACGCAGACTATTCAGCGAATAGTCTGCCCCCCTCAGCGTGTCAGCGTGCGCCCGACGGCATCCGACCACCCGGCATAGCGGTCCTCGCGGTCCGCCTCGGCCATCTCCGGCTCGAACCGCCGCTCCAGCGCCCAGTCTTCGGCGAACCCGTCCATGTCCGGGCAGACGCCCGCGCGCATGCCCGCGAGCCATGCGGCACCGAGCGCCGTCGTCTCAAGGACCTCGGGCCGGTCCACCGGCGCGCCGAGGATGTCCGACAGGAACTGCATCGACCAATCGGACGCGCTCATGCCGCCGTCGACCCGAAGGACCGTGTCGCCCAAGCCCCCCATATCGGCGCGCATCGCGTCGAGCAGGTCCCGCGTCTGGTAGCCGACGCTTTCCAGCGCGGCGCGCGCGAACTCCGCGGGGCCCGATCCGCGCGTCAGCCCGAAGATCGCGCCGCGCGCGTCCGGGTCCCAATGCGGCGCGCCGAGCCCCGTGAAGGCCGGGACGAGATAGAGCCGCTGCGCAGGGTCCGCCGCCTCGGCCAGCGCCTGCGTCTCCGCCGCCGACCCGATGATCCCCAGCCCGTCGCGCAGCCATTGCACCACGGCGCCCGCGATGAAGATCGACCCCTCGAGCGCGTAGGTCGGCACCCCGTCCAGCTGGTACGCCACCGTCGTCAGCAGCCGATTGGTCGACGCCACCGGCGCCTCCCCCGTATTCAGAAGGGCAAAGCACCCCGTCCCATAGGTCGATTTCATCATCCCCGGCTCGAAACACGCCTGCCCGATCGTCGCCGCCTGCTGGTCGCCAGCGACGCCGAGGATCGGGATTTCGGGGCCCAGCAGGTCGGTCGTCCCGAACTCGGACGCGCAGTCGCGCACCTCGGGCAGCATCCCCATCGGCACGTCCAGAAGACCGCAGACATGGTCGTCCCACGCGCCCGCGTGGATGTTGTAGAGCATCGTCCGACAGGCATTCGTCGCGTCCGTCACATGGGCCCGTCCCCTGGTCAGCCTCCAGATCAAGTAGCTGTCGATCGTGCCGAAGAGGAGGTGTCCGGCCTCGGCATCCGCCCGCGCGCCGTCGACATTCTCGAGGATCCAGCGCAGTTTCGTGCCGCTGAAATACGGGTCCATCAGCAGGCCGGTCCGCGCCGTCACCTCGGCCTCGTGGGCCGCCATCTCGCGACAGAACGCGGCCGTGCGCCGGTCCTGCCAGACGATGGCGCGATGCACCGGCGCGCCGGTCCGGCGGTCCCAGACGGCGGTCGTCTCGCGCTGGTTGGTGATGCCGATGGCCGAGATGTCGCCCGCGTCGATGCCGGCGGTCTCGACCACCTCGCGGCAGGTCCGCGCGACGGTGGCCCAGATGTCCTCGAGATCGTGCTCGACCCAGCCGCTATCGGGGAAATGCTGTGCGAACTCCTCCTGCGCCGTCGCGACGATCTTCAGATCCGCCGAGAAGAGGATGGCCCGGCTGGACGTCGTGCCCTGGTCGATGGCGAGGATATGGGTCATGGCGCGGCCTCCCTGCTGGCGTCCCAGAGATGTCGCGGATCGGACGGCGACGGGCAAGAGGCGGCACGACGCCTCAGGCCCGGCCCCCAAAACCCGGGGGGCCGGCCCCCCGGACCCCCCCGGCATATTTCCAGAGCAAAGACGGGGCGGGCGGGTCCCGGGCGCGGTCGGCCGGGTTTATGTCGATTTCTCCGCATGTCGTCACGCCTGCGTTAGCGCCCGTCGCGGGCGCGTGAGGCCGGTGCGGCAGGGGTGCAGATGCTGTGCATGGATGCACTTATTTCGCGCCGATCTCACGCGTCCGTGCATTGCGGCAGCGGCCTCGGACGCGCATCTTCATCCCATCAGCAGGGCATGCACCGCCCCGCCGCATCGCAACCGGGCCGAACACAACCACGGGCCCACACCAAGGACAGAACACATGAAAACCCTCATCGCCTCCGCCCTCGTCGCCGCCGCCGCCTTCGCCGCCCCCGCCACCGCGCAGGTCGGCGCCGGCACCGCCGCCGCCATCGCCCATTTTAACCAGTCGCACGACACCCAGGACAACCGCACCGCGCTCCGCGGCGGCGTCTCGAACACCTTCGTCTCGACCCGCTCGGCCTCCAGCGACCGCGCCTACGCGATCTTCAACGCCCAGGCCGACAACGTGAACGCGCTCCGCGGGCTCTACGGCCAGGCCGGCGTTTCCGGCACCCCGGCCTACGGCGCCGAGATCTTCGCCCGCATCCAGGCCGAAAGTCTCGAGAACGAGTGACCCCCGGACCGGGCCGCGCCCCCGACAGGTCTCTCCCCCCGCCCCCGCGCGACCCGATCACGACCCCCGGTGCAAGCCGGGGGTCGTTC
This sequence comes from Jannaschia halovivens, assembly GCF_046452375.1. Classification (NCBI taxonomy): domain Bacteria; kingdom Pseudomonadati; phylum Pseudomonadota; class Alphaproteobacteria; order Rhodobacterales; family Roseobacteraceae; genus Jannaschia; species Jannaschia halovivens. The sequence continues at coordinate 1,661,242 of NZ_JBKFDJ010000001.1, forward strand.
CTCATTCCACCTGCGCCACCAGCTCCGCCACGCGGGGGCCCAGCGCCTCGACGATCACGCCGACGCCGTCGCGGTTGGGATGGATGCCGTCGCCCTGCATGTAGCGGGCCCGCGCCTCGGCTACGCCGACCTCGGCGATCAGCGGCCCGAGGAAGCTCGTCTCGTGGAGCGCGCCGTATTCCGCGGCTAGTTCGGGATACATCGCGTCGAACGCGGCCTTGAAGGCGGGGCCGTAATTGCCCGGCGCCTCGAGCCCGATCACGAGAACGGGCAAGGCCCCCGCCCCGGCGAGGATGCCGTCGAGATTGGCACGGCTCGTCGCCGGCGGCAGTCCCCGGAGGAGGTCGTTCCCGCCCAGCGCCACGATCAGCGCGTCGACCTCGGGCGTCAGCGTCCAGTCCAACCGCGCGAGCCCGCCCGCCGTCGTGTCGCCCGACACGCCGGCGTTCACGATCCGGGCATCGACGCCCTCCGCATCGAGCCAGGCCTGAAGCTGCGGCACGAAGCCCTGGCCGTCGGGCAGGCCGTAGCCCGCCGTCAGGCTGTCGCCCAGCGCGGCCACGGTCACCGTCTCAGCCTGCGCCACCCCGGCGCCCGCCATGAGGACGGCGGCGACCTGAACCGACTTGTTCAGCCAGCGGCGGGCCCCATATCCCACCCGACGCACCCACGCCACGAGGTTCCCCATGGTCCTGTCGCTCCGCGACGTCTCGCTCACGCTCCCCGGCAATGCGGGACTGGTCGACATCCTCCACGATATCTCGCTGGAGGTGAGCGCGCGCGACAGTGTGGGTCTGGTGGGGCCTTCGGGGTCCGGCAAATCGTCTCTCCTCATGCTCATGGGCGGGCTGGAGCGGGCCTCGTCGGGCAAGGTCGAGGCGCTGGGCCGCGATCTGACCGCGATGGACGAGGACGCGCTGGCCCGGTTCCGCCGCGAACATATGGGGGTGGTCTTCCAATCCTTCCACCTGATCCCGACGATGACCGCGCTGGAAAACGTCGCCACGCCGCTGGAACTGGCGGGCCACGCGGACGCGTTCGACCGCGCCGAGGCCGAACTGGACGCCGTCGGCCTCGGCCACCGGACCGACCATTACCCGTCCCAGATGTCGGGCGGCGAACAGCAGCGCGTGGCGCTGGCCCGCGCCGCCGCCCCGCGCCCCGACATCCTTCTGGCGGACGAGCCGACGGGCAATCTCGACCAGGCCACGGGTGCTGCGATCATGGATCTTCTGTTCGGGCTCCGCGACCGCCACGGCGCGACGCTGATCCTCGTAACCCATTCGACCGAACTCGCCGCGCGCTGCGACCGCACCGTCAGACTGGTCGACGGTCGGCTCGAAAGCGAGACGCGCCGCGACCTGCGCGTCACCGATGCCGCCCAGACCGGCGCCGCCCGTCCCGCCGTGGACGCCGCCGAATGACGCCCGCGCCGTCGCCGCTGGCCCCAAGACGCCCCGACCGCCGGTCGTTGCTCCCGAAATATGCCCTTTCGGCGCGCGGCCTCCAAGCCGTCGCCCGCAACCGCACGACCCCGGCATGACCTGGCTCACCCATGCCTGGCGCATCGCCACCCGCGAATTGCGGGGCGGCCTGCGCGGCTTTCGCATCTTCCTCGCCTGCCTCGCGCTCGGCGTCGCGGCCATTGCCGCCGTCGGCTCGGTCCGGGTCTCGATCACCGAAGGGCTCGAGCGCGAGGGGCGTAACATCCTCGGCGGCGATGCCGAGGTGCAGTTCACCTACCGCGCCGCCACCGCCGATGAACGCGCCTGGCTCGACGCGCTGGGCACCGTGTCGGAGGTCATGGATTTCCGATCCATGGTCGCGACCGGGGAGGGTATCGAGGCCGACCGCGCACTGACGCAGGTCAAGGCCGTGGACGATCTCTATCCGCTGGTGGGTGAGGTCGAGCTGGAGCCTGCGATTCCGCTGGACGAGGCGCTGGCGGGGGACGGCGTCGTCGTCCATCCGGTGCTGGCCGACCGATTGGGCCTCGCCGTGGGCGATCCGCTCTGGATGGGCGCCAACCGCCTGACGATCACGGCCCGGCTGGTGCGCGAGCCGGATGCAGGGGCCGACGGGTTCGGCCTCGGGCCGCGGACGCTCGTGCGGACGGCGGCGCTCGAAGGGTCCGGGCTTCTGGCCGAAGGGTCGCTCTTCGACAGCGAGTACCGCCTCGTGCTGCCGCCCGAGACGACCGACGCCGATCTCGACGCCGCCCGCGCCGCGATGGAGGCGGAGTTCGCCGAAACCGGCGCCCGTTGGCGCGACCGCCGCAACGCCGCGCCGCAGGTCGAGCGCTTCGTGGACCGCATCGGCAGCTTCCTCGTACTCGTCGGGCTCGCGGGTCTCGCCGTCGGCGGCGTCGGCGTCTCGGCCGCCGTGCGCGCCTATCTCGACCGCAAGACCGGGGTGATCGCAACGCTCAAGACGGTCGGCGCGGAAGGGCGCACGATCTTCGCGGCCTACCTGATGCAGGTCGGGTTGCTGGCCGCCTTGGGCATCGCCATCGGCCTCGGGATCGGCCTCCTGATCCCGCTCGCCGCCGGACCCTTCATCGAGGCGCAGCTACCGGTCCCCGTCGCGCTCGGGCTGCATCCCTCCCCGCTGGTCGAGGCGGCGCTCTACGGCGCGCTGACGGCACTGATCTTCACGCTCTGGCCGCTGGCGCGCACCGAGCAGGTCCGCGCCGCCTCGCTCTTTCGCGACGGCTCCGGTCCGATCCGGGGCTGGCCGCGCCGCCGCTACATCGTGGCGTTGGCACTCGCCGCGCTCCTCCTTATCGGCCTCTCGGCCTGGCTGTCGGGCATCCCGACGCTGGCGCTCTATTCGGCGGCGGGGATCGCCGTCGCCCTCGCCGTGCTCGTCCTCGCGGCCTGGGGCGTGCGTCGCCTCGCGCGCTGGGGCGCAGGCACGCGGGCGGTGCGCGGACATCCGGCGCTCCGCCTGGCACTCGGCTCGGTCGGCGGCCCCGGCGGCGAAGCCACGGCGGTGGTCCTCTCGCTCGGCCTCGGTCTCACGGTGCTGGCCGCCGTCGGTCAGATCGACGCCAACATGCGCGCCGCTATCGACCGCGACCTGCCCGAGGTCGCGCCGTCCTACTTCTTCGTCGACATCCAGCCCGACCAGCTTCCGGCCTTCCTCGACCGGGTGACCAACGACCCCGCCGTCAGCCGCGTCGACAGCGCGCCGATGCTGGGCGGCGTGGTCCGATCCATCGGCGGCCGCGATGCCGCGCAGATCGACCATTGGGTGACCCGCGGCGACCGCCGGATCAGCTTCGCCGACGCGCTGCCCGCCGGTACGACGCTCACGGCGGGCGAATGGTGGCCCGAGGGCTATGCCGGCCCGCCGCGCGTCTCGATGGCGCAGGAGGAGGCCGAGGAGATCGGCGTGGCCTTGGGCGACGAGATCGTGATGAACGTGCTCGGTCGCGACATCACCGCGACGGTGACCAGCTTCCGCGAGGTGGATTTCTCGTCGGGCGGGATCGGCTTCGTCCTCGTGTTCGACGCGAACGCCCTCACCGGCGCGCCGCACACCTGGCTCTCGACCGTATATGCCGAGGAAGAGGCGGAGGCCGCGATCCTGCGCGACGTCGCAGGCGCCGCGCCCAACATCACCGCGATCCGGGTGCGCGACGCCATCGGCCTCGTGACCGAGGCGCTCTCGGCACTGGCCGCCGCCACGTCCTGGGGCGCGGGCGCGACGCTGCTGACGGGCTTCGTCGTGCTGATCGGCGCGGCGGCGGCGGGCGAACGGGGCCGCGTCGCCGAGGCCGCGATCCTCAAGACCGTCGGCGCCACCCGGCGCACCATCCTCGCCAGTTTCGCGCTCCGATCCGCCATGCTGGGGGCGGCCGCCGGGATCGTGGCCATTGCGGGCGGCGCGCTGGCCGGATGGGGGATCATGCGCTTCGTGATGGAGGCCCCGTTCCGGTTCGAGCCGGTGTCGGCGCTCGCCATCGTCATCGGCGGCGCGCTGGCGACCCTGCTCGCGGGCCTCGCCTTCGCATGGCGCCCGCTCGCCACCCGCCCGGCCCGCGTGCTCCGGTCGCAGGAATGAGCGCCTGCCGTACGAACCCCGACGCGCCCGCCTGCAGACCGCGATAGGTCGCGCGCGGAGCGGCCCCGGTGCCGTGTCCCGCATGTCGTGCTGGCCGTCCGTCCCGGCGACCGCGGGGCAGATTTGGGGCGCGCATCGTGCACGGCGCGGACCGATCAATCGAACCGGGCCGGAGGACGCCCCCCCGGCCCCCCGATCCGCGACCGCCCATCCATTGACGGCCATGCCACCGTCCGGCGACGGTGCAGCATGGCCCGCACGGCGCGGGCACCGGGCGCGCTGCCCCGCCGTTAACCGCGCGTTCATCGCACGGGCCGAGAAGGATCACCGCTGCAGCGACCCGGACCGGGGGTGACGTCCCGGCCACACCGCGATCCGGGCGCCTTCGGGCGGTCGGGTCGGGCCCGACCCGATCCCCGGCGCCGATGTGCCGGGTCCGGACGACGCGGATCCCCCGCGCCCTCTGATCTCCATTACCGAGCGCTTCGGCGACGCGGCCCCGATCGGCGCGACCGCGCCCGTCGCCGTGCCGTCGTCCCCCACCTCGAAACCGCGCGGGCTTTCCCCGTCCGCGCCCCCTTGCTAGCCTTCGGCCCATGTTGCGCGCGCTCGGGCGGAAGGCCCTGTCCCTGACCCTGTCGCTGATCGTCGCCAGCGTCGTGATCTTCGTCATGCTGCAGGCCGTTCCGGGCGACCCCGCCGCCTTCATGCTCGGCCTCAACGCCCAGCCCGACACCATCGCCGCCCTTCGCGCCGAACTCGGGCTCGAGGGCGGGCTGATCCAGCGCTACCTCGCCTGGACCGGCGGGATGCTGACCGGCGATCTGGGCACCTCCTATACCTACCGCGCACCGGTCTCGGACCTCGTGCTGGACCGGATCGGCGTCTCGGCCCCGCTCGCGGCCTACGCGCTGATCCTGACGGTGCTGATCGCCTTCCCGGTCGGCCTCATCGCGGCAACCCGGCGGGGCGGGCCGGCGGACTGGGGGATCATGGGTGCCACGCAGCTCGGAATCGCGGTGCCGAACTTCTGGTTCGCCATGCTGCTCGTCCTCGTCTTCGCGGTGCAGCTCCGCTGGGTCTCGGCGGGCGGTTTTCCCGGCTGGTCCGACCCCGTCGCGGCCATCGGTGCGCTGACGCTCCCGGCCATCGCGCTCGCCCTGCCGCAGGCGTCGATCCTCGCCCGTGTCCTGCGGTCCGCCGTGCTCGACACGCTCGACCAGGACTACATCCGGACCGCGCGCGCCAAGGGCCTCAGCCGCCGGGCCACCGTCGTCCGCCACGCGCTCCGCAACGCGCTGATCCCGGTCCTGACGATCCTCGGGCTGCAGTTCTCGTTCCTCCTCGCCGGCGCGATCATCATCGAGAACGTGTTCTTCCTGCCGGGCCTCGGGCGGCTGATCTTCCAGGGGATCACCCAGCGCGACCTCATCGTCGTCCAGTCGGTGACCATGCTGCTCGTGGCCTCGGTGATCGTCGTCACCTTCCTCGTCGAAGTCGCCTATACCGTCGCCGATCCGAGGCTGCGGCGATGAGGGGCGCGCTTCTCATCGGTGGCGCGATCACGGCCGTCTTCGCGCTTCTGGCCGGCGTGGGGCTCGTCTGGGTGCCCCATGACATCACCGTGCTCGACATCTCGGCGCGGCTCCTCGGACCTTCCGCCGCCCACCCCCTCGGGACCGACCATTTCGGGCGCGATACGCTCTCGATGCTGATGGAGGGCGCAAGGACCTCGATCGCGGTCGCCCTCCTCGCCGTCGGCATCGGCATCGGCATCGGCGTGCCGCTCGGGCTGACGGCGGCGGCGGCGCGCGGCAGCCTCCTCGACGAGGTCATCATGCGCGGCAACGACCTCGTCTTCGCCTTCCCCAGTCTCGTGATCGCGATCCTCATCACCGCGGTTTTCGGCCCGAGCGCCGTCAACGCGATCCTCGCCATCGGCATCTTCAACATCCCCGTCTTCGCCCGTGTGGCCCGCGGCGGGGCGCTGCCGCTCTGGACGCTGGACTACGTCATGGCGGCGCGGGTGGCGGGCAAGGGCCGGACGCTGATCTCGGTCCAGCATATCCTGCCCAATATCGCGAACCTCCTGATCGTGCAGGCGACGATCCAGTTCTCGCTGGGCATTCTCGCAGAGGCCGCGCTCGCCTATGTCGGCCTCGGCGCGCAGCCCCCGGTGGCCAGCTGGGGCCGGATGCTCGCCGATGCGCAGACCATGATCTATACCGAGCCGCAGCTCGCGCTGATCCCCGGCCTCGCCATCGTCGCAATCGTGCTGGGGCTGAACCTCCTCGGCGACGGGCTGCGCGACCTGCTCGACCCCCGGCTGCGGCGGGCGCGGGCATGACGGGCGCCGCGATCCGGCCCGACGCCGGGGGTCCGGGGGGCGTCCCCCGGCCCGCGCCGCCGGACGCGTCCGCCCCGCTTCTGCGCATCGACGGCCTGTCGCTCGCGATCCACGGCACGCCGATCCTCGACGATATCTCCCTCGGCATCGCACCCGGCACCGTCACCGGCCTCGTGGGCGAGAGCGGGTCGGGCAAGTCGCTGACCGCGCTGGCGCTCATGGGCCTCGCACCCGGCGGCACCACGACGCGCGGCCGGATCGAGATGGGCGGCCGCGACCTCCTGACCTTGCCCGAGCGCGACTGGCTCGACATCCGCGGCGACGAGATCGGCATGATCTTCCAGGAGCCGATGACCGCGCTGAACCCGGTCCACACCATCGGCGCCCAGGTCGCCGAGACACTGCGCCTGCGCGGCACGCCCCGCGCCGAGGCCGCCGCCATCGCCCGCGAGCGGCTGGACCGCGTCGGCCTCGCCGGGATCGCGCTCGACCGCTACCCGCACGAGCTCTCGGGCGGGCAGCGCCAGCGGGTCTGCATCGCCATGGCCATCGCGCGGCACCCCCGCCTCCTGATCGCGGACGAGCCGACCACCGCGCTCGACGTCACCACGCAGGCGCAGATCCTCGACCTCTTGCGCGATCTCGTGGCTGACGAGGACATGGCACTCCTCCTCATCACCCACGATCTGGGCGTCGTGGCCGAAGTGGCCGATCACGTCGCGGTCATGAAGGACGGCGCCATCGTCGAGCGGGGCGCGACCGAAACCCTGTTCCGCACCCATGCCCATCCCTACACGCGTGACCTGCTCGCGGCGTCCCGGCCCGCGCCCCGCCCGCCGCGCGACATCGACGCAGCGCCCGTCCTCGAGATCCGCGACGTGACCCGCCGCTACGGCGCGTTCACCGCGGTCGACGGCGTCTCGCTGGTCCTCAACCGGGGCGAGAGCCTCGGTCTCGTCGGCGAGAGCGGCTGCGGCAAGTCCACACTGACCCGCGCGCTTCTGGGGCTGGAGCCGGTACAGGCGGGGACGATCACGCTGCACGACCGGCCCGGCGGCGCGGCCATGACCCGCGCCGACCGCGCGCGCATCAGCGTCGTCTTCCAGGACCCCTATGGCAGCTTCGACCCCCGCTGGACCGTCGCCCGCCTCGTGACCGAACCGTTCCACCTGACGGGCCGTCCGCCCGATGCCCGCGCCCGCGCCACTGCCGCGCTGGAACGGGTAAGCCTCGATGCCGACGCGCTCGACCGCTATCCGCACGAATTCTCGGGCGGCCAGCGCCAGCGCATCGCCATCGCTCGCGCGCTCATCACCGAGCCCGATGTGCTGGTTCTGGACGAGGCCGTGAGCGCGCTCGACGTCCGTGTCCGCGCTCAGGTGCTGGACCTCCTGGCCGATCTGCAGGCGCGGCTCGGCCTCGCCTATCTCTTCATCTCCCACGATTTGACCGTGGTGCGCGCCATCTGCGACAGGGTCCTCGTGATGCGCGAGGGCCGGATCGAGGAGCGGGGCGACATCGACCGCGTCTTCGCCGCCCCCGCCTCGGATTACACGCGGTCCCTGATCGCGGCGGCACCGACGATTCCCGACGGCTGGCTCGCGGCGTGAGCCTCCTGCATGCCTCTATCGCCGCCCGCGCGCCCGAGGCGATGGCCCGTGCACTCGCCCGGCTGTTGGCCGGGACCGCCCTGCCGTTCCCGCCCTGCCCCGGCGCGTGGATCGCCTTCGCGGCCGCCGATGACGGCACCGCGGTCGAGGTCTATCCGTCCGGCACGCGGCTGGACCACGGCCCCTCCGCCGTCGCCTTCTCGGCCGGCCCGCCCCGGCGAGACGCCGGGGCCACGCATCTGGCGCTGGCCTCGCCCCTCGCGGTGCCGGAGATCGAGGCGCTCGCCGCCGGGTTCGGCTGGACCGCGCGGACCTGCGACCGCGGCCCGTTCGACTGCGTCGAGATCTGGACCGGCGAGGGCCTTCTGATCGAGGTGCTGGACGCGGATATGCTGGCCGATTACCGCAGGGGCATGACGGCCGCGAACTGGCGCGGGATGTTCGGGATGGAGGACTGACATGACCGATCCGGCGAAGGGCCTGTGGTTCGATCCATCCGAGATGCTGATCGGCGGGCGCTGGCTCTCCGCGCCCGACACGCTCGCGCTCGAAAACCCGTCGACCGGCGCGCCGCTTGCCCGGATCGCGCGCGGCCAATCGCGCGAGATCGATGCCGCCGTTGCCGCCGCCCATGCGGCGATGGACGGCGAATGGGGCCGGATGCCCGCCGTCGAGCGGGGCCGCATCCTGACCCGGTTGGGGCGGCTCGTGACCGAGCGGCTGGACGACCTCGCGGTGCTCGAGGCCCAGGATGTCGGCAAGCCCCTGACCCAGGCGCGGGCCGACGCCGTGGCGCTGGCCCGCTACTGCGAATTCTACGGCGGGGCCGCCGACAAGGTGCACGGCCAGACGATCCCCTATCTCGACGGCTACACCGTCTACACTCTGCGCCAACCGCACGGCGTCACGGGCCATATCGTGCCGTGGAACTACCCGATGCAGATCATCGGGCGATCGGTCGGCGCGGCACTGGCCATGGGCAATGCCTGCGTGTTGAAGCCCGCCGAGGAGGCATGCCTCACCGCGCTTGCCTTCGCGCGGCTGGCCGAGGAAGCGGGTCTCCCGCCCGGTGCGCTGAACGTCGTTCCGGGCCTCGGGGCCGAGGCGGGCGCGGCCCTCGCATCCCATCCCGGCATCCACCACATCAGCTTCACGGGCTCGGTCGCCACCGGCGCCAAGGTGCAGATGGCGGCGGCGGCCAATGTCATCCCCGTCACGCTGGAACTCGGGGGCAAGTCACCGCAACTCGTGTTCGACGACGCCGATCTCGACGCGGCGCTGCCCTTCCTCGTGAATGCTGGCATCCAGAACGCGGGCCAGACCTGCTCGGCGGCCTCGCGCATCCTCGTCCACGAGGGCATCCACGACGCCGTGATCGAGCGCATGGCCGAGCGCTACGCGGCGCTGCGCGTCGGCGCGGCGATGGACGATCTCGACCTCGGGCCCCTGATCTCGGGCCGCCAGAAGGAGATCGTGGACGGCTTCCTGGGGCGCGCGGACGGGCTGACAGTGGCGGCCGAGGGGTCGATCCAGGCGGAGGGCGGCCATTACGTCGCGCCGACCCTTCTGACCGGCGCGACCCCGGACCACCCGCTGGCACAGGCCGAGATCTTCGGACCCGTGCAGGTCGTCATTCCCTTCACCGACGAGGCCGAGGGCCTCCGTATCGCCAACGGCACCGATTACGGGCTGGTCGCAGGCGTCTGGACCCGCGACGGCGGCCGCCAGATGCGACTGGCCCGCGACCTGCGCGCAGGGCAGGTCTTTCTCAACAACTACGGCGCGGGCGGCGGGGTCGAGCTGCCCTTCGGCGGCATCGGAAAGTCGGGCCACGGCCGCGAGAAGGGATTCGAGGCGCTCTACGGGTTCAGCCAGCTCAAGACCGTGGCAGCCCGGCACGGCTAGGTCGGCCCGCTCGACGTCCGGCCGTCGAGCCTTCGGGCGGCGCATCGTCGACGCGCACCTCTCCGGTCGACGCCAACAAGACCCGTCCGAGGCGTCGCTCAGCCCGTCGGGTAGTAGAACTCCTCTCGCACGATCTTGCCGTCGGCGACGGTATAGACGCCGATATCCTTCATCTCCTCGATCTCGCCCGTCTCGCGCTTCTTCATCTTCATGTCGAAGATCACCGCGAACCGGTCGTCGCCATGGGGCATCGGGTCCGACACCTGCGTTCCGACCTGTTCATACATGCCCGAGAACCACTCGTGCTTGGCCCGGATCGCGTCGCGCCCCTTCGCCTCGCGGCCCTGCCCCATATCCACGGCTTCGACGCTGACGGCGTCCTCGGCATAGAGCCGGTCGAGGTTCTCGGTGTCGCGCCCCTCCCGGCAGCCTGCGACCAGTTCCTTCGCGACGTCCTGCATCTCCATCGTTCCATCCTCCGAATTGCTGGACCCGCATCATAGCACAGATCGCACGGGTCCGCCGGGGCTGGTCTTGACCGTGCGCACCCGGCATCCTGTGCGGCAAGGGAGGACCGGGCATGAGATTGCAGGACAAGACGGCCATCGTCACGGGCGGGGCGTCGGGCTTCGGGGCGGGCATCGTCGCGGCCTTCGCGCGCGAGGGGGCGAAGGTGATCGTGGCCGACCGGAACGGCGACGGCGCCGCCGACGTGGCCGCGGCGCATGGCGGGATCGCGGCCACGATGGACGTCGCGCGCGACGCCGACTGGGCGGCAGTGACGGCGCAGGCGATGGACGCCTGGGGGCGGATCGACATCCTCGTGAACAACGCGGGCATCACCCACCTGCCGACCCCGATGGAGGACGTCTCGGAGGAGGAGTTCGACCGCGTCCTCTCGGTCAACGCCAAGTCCGTCTATCTCAGCGCGCGTCACGTCGTGCCCGCGATGAAGGCGGCGCGGCGCGGCGCGATCCTGAACGTGGCCTCCACGGCGGGCGTCTCGCCGCGACCGCGCCTCAACTGGTACAACGCCTCGAAGGGCTGGATGATCACCGCGACGAAGGCGATGGCGGTCGAGCTGGCGCCTGCGGGCGTGCGCGTGAACGCGATCAACCCCGTTGCCGGCGACACGCCGCTCCTAGCGAGCTTCCTGGGTGAGGACACGCCCAAGATGCGGGCCAAGTTCCTTTCCACGATCCCGCTCGGCCGGTTCTCGACGCCCGAGGACATGGGCCACGCGGCGCTCTACCTCTGCTCGGACGAGGCCAGCATGGTGACCGGCGTAGCGATGGAGGTGGATGGTGGGCGCTGCATCTGACGGCGGTCGCGGAACGACTCCGCCCGGCGCGCGCGCATTGTCGGATCCCGCCCGCACCGGGGCCGCTGGGGCAGAGATTATTCGTACGAATAATCTCTGCCGGCGCGAGGATGCGATCAACGCGCGAGACGTCCAAGTCAGCGCACTGTCGATCCGCGCCGGGCGCGCCGCATGAGGCTCGCGGCGACGATCCGGGTGCTGGCGGGCGCCTTCGCCTCGCAGCAGTTGGCCTTCGCGCATCTTCTGGATGCCGCCGAACGCGATGGGCTCTCGCCCGATCTCGACCATGTCGAGGTGCTCATGCCCGGTGAGGGCACGCGCCTGCGCCATATCTTCGAGCCCGCGCTGGCCCGTGACCTGGCCGAAGGCGCCGCAGGGGAGGCTCTGATCCTGATCCTGCCCGGCGCGCTCGTGACCGGGCGCTTTCGCGAGGATGCGCGGCTGCGCGACCTCGGCGCCCATCCGGGCCATATCACGCGGGTGATGCAATGAGGCCGGGGCCTCGCAACGCCATCACCGATATCGACGGCCTGCGCGTCGGGTCAGCCCATGACGCGGACCTCCGCTCCGGCGCGACCGTCCTCTTCGCCGACGCGCCCTTCACCGCCGCCGTGCATGTCATGGGCGGCGCGCCCGGCACGCGCGAGACCGACCTTCTGGCCCCCGACAAGACCGTGCAGGAGGTGGACGCGCTGGTCCTCTCGGGTGGCTCGGCCTTCGGGCTCGAAGCCGCCTCGGGCGTGGCGGACGGGCTGCGCGCGATGGGGCGGGGCTTCGCCGTGGGCGAGGTTCGGGTCCCCATCGTGCCGGGCGCGATCCTCTTCGACCTGCTCAATGGCGGAAACAAGGATTGGGATGCGAACCCCTATGGCGCGCTCGGCCGCGCGGCGCTGGACGCCGCCGGTCCGGACATTGCCTGCGGCAGCCACGGGGCGGGCTTCGGCGCGACGGTGATGGACCTGCGCGGCGGGCTCGGGACGGCATCCGCCGTTCTGGCCTCGGGCGTCACGGTGGGCGCTTTGGTCGCGGTGAACGCGCTGGGCCGGGTCTGCGACGACCTGGGCCGGTTCCACGCCGCGGGCCACGAGATGGATGCGGAGTTCGGCGGCCTCGGGCCGGCGGCGACCGACCCCGAATGGGAGCCGTTCTCGGACCGCGCGCCCGGCCAGTCGACCACCATCGCCGTCGTCGCCACCGATGCCGCGCTGACCCAGGCGCAGGCGACGCGCATGGCGGTCGCGGCCCACGACGGCATGGCACGCGCGATCTGGCCGTCGCACACCCCGATGGATGGCGACCTCGTCTTCGCCGCCGCCACCAGCGCGCGCCCGCTGGCCGATCCGGTGTGGGAGCCGTTGCAGCTTGGGCACGCGGCGGCGGGCTGTCTGGCACGTGCCATCGCGCGGGGCGTGCACGCGGCCGATCCCGGCGGCGACCTGCCCGCGTGGCGCACCCGCTTCGGGGGCTGAACGGGCCGGATATCGCTCACGCCCCGGTGAGCGCGTGTCATCAGGAGGCGAGAACGCGGTGAGCGGCGGCCCCGAACCGGGCGGTTTCCGGAGATCACCGAGCCACGAACGGCCATCGTTGCGGCGATCAGGGGCCGTGGGGAACCGGCGGCGCGCGGAGGGTCTCAGGAGCCAAGTCTTTACCGACATTATGGATTTTCGATCCAGGCGACGCGCAATTGCGTGACCGTGCATACCGGCTAGCGATAACGTGCGTATGCGCACCATGATATCGTAATACTCACGCGCCTGTGCATTGCGGGTGATCGACGTGATCGCCAGATTGAACCCATCGAAGGGGCGGCCAGCAACCGGGCGCCTCGGACACCACACATCGCATCTCTGGAGAGACACCATGAAAACCATCATCCTCACCGCCGCCCTGACCGCCTTCGCCGCCCCCGCCTTCGCCACGGACGCGATCAGCCACTTCAACCAGTCGAAGGAACGCGGCGACGTCATCGTCGTGCAGAACGGCGGCGCCTTCGTCGCATCGAGCCGGGGCCAGCACTCGGCCCGCGCCCAAGCCATCTTCGACCGGATCGCCGCCGAAAGCGCCGAGAACGAATGACCCGGACGATGCGGGGCTCCCTCCCGGCCCCGCATCCCCACCCTCTCTTCGAAAGGCCCATGATATGCGCCGCTTCCTTCCCCTCCTGATCGCCGCCGCCCTCGTGGCCCCCCTTGCCGCGACGGCGACCCCGCGCGGCGATGCGCCGACACTCATCACCGTGAAGTCCGACCGGGCGACCCTGCCCGACCGCGCGTCGACGATCCTCGCCGGCATCCTCGCCGAAGGCGACTGACCTCCCCTCCTGCCGGTATCCGTCCCCCCCGGATACCTCCTGGCGCGATCGCTCTCCCCGGCGGTCGCGCCTTTTTCATGCAACCTTTTCCAACCCCTGAGGCGTTGTCCCGGCGAACCCGACCAGACCCGGAGACCTGCCATGGCCCTGCGCCCCGTCCATATCCTCGCCGCGATCCTGACCCTGACCGCCCATGCCGCGCTGTCGCAGGAATCCCCGACCACCGAAGCGCTGCAGCAGTTCAACGAGAGCGCCGATTCGGTGAACGACGGCACCGTCATTGCCCCCGAGATCGACAGCGACGGCACCGGGCCGGGTGCCGCCTGCGTCGACGATGACGACGCGGCGAACTGCGTCCCCGTGACGGGCGCGGCCGACTGATCCGGCGCGCGCGTCAGCGCCGCGCGGCGAAGAAGTCGCGCAGAAGGGCGGCGCAGGCCTCGACGTTGATCCCGTCATGAAGGTCGGGAACGTGATGCGTCTGGGGATGGGTGAAGACCTTCGCGCCATGCAGGACTCCGCCGGATTTCGGATCAGCCGCCCCGAAATGGAGCCGGTCGAACCGCGCGTGGGCGATGGCCTGGGCGCACATCGCGCAGGGCTCGAGCGTCACCCAGAGCGCGCAACCCGACAGCCGTTCCACACCCAGCGCCGCGCAGGCCGCGCGGATCGCCAGCATCTCGGCATGGGCGGTGGGATCGTTGAGTTCACGCGTCCGGTTGCCCGCCGCCGCGATCACCGCGTCGCCGCGCGTGACGACGGCACCCACGGGCACCTCGCCGCGCGTCCCGGCGGCGCGCGCCTCGATCAGGGCCTCGGGCATGAACGAACGGAACATCGGCAACCGGCTTGCACGGCGGAGCGCCCGTCCGCAAGGCGCTTCCCTCGGGCGCGTGGGGGGCGTAAGCCGCGCGCATGAGCCAGGACAGCACACGGGACGGCGACCGGATCGCCAAGGTGATCGCACGCGCGGGGCTGGCCTCGCGCCGGGACGCGGAGGTGATGGTCACCGACCTTCGGGTCAAGGTGAATGGCAAGACCATCTCGAACGTGGCGATGAACGTGGGGCCGGGCGACAAGGTGTCGGTCGACGGAAAGCCCCTGCCACGCGCCGAGGGGGCGCGGTTGTGGCTCTATCACAAGCCCGAGGGTCTGGTGACGACCGCCCGCGACGAGAAGGGCCGCGAGACGGTATTCGACACGCTGCCGCCCGAGATGGGGCGCGTGCTGTCGGTGGGTCGGCTGGACCTCAATTCCGAGGGCCTGCTCCTGCTGACGAACGATGGCGAGCTGAAGCGCCAGCTGGAGCTGCCCTCGACCGGCTGGCTGCGACGCTATCGCGTCCGGGTGAACGGCCGCGCCGCCGAGGCCGCGCTGGACCGGCTTCGTGCCGGGATGGAGGTCGAGGGCGAGCATTTCGCGTCGATGCAGGTCACGCTCGACCGTCAACAGGGTGCGAACGCGTGGCTGACCGTGGGCCTGCGCGAGGGCCGCAACCGCGAAATCCGGCGTGCGATGGCGGCGGTGGAGCTTTACGTCAATCGCTTGATCCGCATCAGCTACGGCCCGTTCCAGCTGGGCAACCTCGCGCCCGGCGGCATCGAGGAGGTGCGGCCCAAGGTGCTGCGCGACCAGCTGGGCGACACGTTCGACGGGGATCTGGCCGAAGGCCGCAAGGAGATCGGCATGACCGAGGATGACACGACGCCCCCGCGCGGGGCGAAGACCGATCGCGGCGCGGGCCGGGATGGCGACGGCGCGCCGCGGGGCCGCAAGCCGCGCCCCTCGGGCGACCGGCTGGTCGAGGGCGGACGCGGGCGGCCCGACGGCGGCAAGCCCCGCGGCGCCGGCGGGCCGAAGGGCGGCAAGGGGCGGCCCGGTGGCAAGCCCGGTGCCCCCGGTGCGGGCCGCGCGGATCGGGCGGCGCGACCCGACCGGCCCCGGACGGGCAAACCGCCGGTGACGCGGAACGACGGCGACGAGGCGCGGGGCGGCGCCCGGCCCCGGCGCGACGGCGACAAGCGGTTTGGCCCCAAGGGCGACGGGCCGCGCGGCAAGGGCCCCGGCGGCGACGGCAAGCGGCCGCCGCGCGGCGGCGACGGACCGAAGCGCGACCGGCGGCCCGGCGCGAGCGATGCCCCGAAGGAAACCAAGTCCGAGCGGACCGCGCGTCTGCGGCAGGACAGCTCGATCAGCCTCAGGAAGGGCGGGCAGCGCGGGCGCGGCATCACCAAGCCGAAGAAGGCGCCCAGCACCAAGCGGATGCGCAAGCCCGGCGAGGGCGACGCGGACTAGGCGTCCTCGCCCTCCTCCGGCTCGGACAGGCTGGAGATCTGCCAGAAGATGAAGACGGCCAGCGCGATCGGCAGCACGAAGGTCTCGAACGTGACCCAGAACGCGGTGGTCTGGGTGCGCCAGACCAGTTCGTTCGCGCCCGCCATCGCCATGAGGAACAGCGCCATGCGCCGCGTCAGCACGCGCCACGCGTCATCCGTCAGCGGCAGCGCGTCCGACAGGACCAGCGCCAGAAGACTGCGCCCGCGCCAGAGGCCCAAGAGCAGGATCGTCGCCATCGTGCCGTAGACCAGCGTCGGGCGGATCTTCACGAAGCGCTCGTCGTTGAACCAGATCGTCAGCCCGCCGAAGATCACGACCATGCCCGCCGTCACCAACTGCATCGGACTGATCCGGCCCGTCAGCGCCCAGAGCGTCGCGATGGCGGCGAGGAAGATCGGGATGAAGGCGGCCGTGACCACGACGAGGCCGCCATATTCAGTGCCGCCGATCGTGAAGGCGTCATCCTTCACCCACATGTAGCAAAGAAAGAACGCCAGCGCGGGACCGATCTCGAGCGCGGAATTAAGCCATTTCGGGGTGTCGCGGGGCTCAGGCATCGTCGGGCGTCTCCGGGGTGTGGGCCTTGATGAACTTGGCCTGTGCGATGAAGAAGCCGAACATCACGATGGGCAGGCCGAAGGTCTTGAAGTTGACCCAGGCGTCGGTCGACATCGCGCGCCAGATGACCTCGTTGGCCACCGCGAGCCCGAGAAAGAGCCACGCCATCCGGCGGGTCAGGATCATCCAGCCGGCCTCGTCCAATGGCATCGCCTCCGAGAGGACCATCGATAGCAGGCTGCGTCCCCGCCAGAGCCCCGCGAACAGGATCGCCGCGAAGAGGAGGTAGATCAGCGTCGGCTTCATCTTGAAGAAGCGCTCGTCGTTGAGCCAGACCGACAGCCCGCCGAACACCGTCACCAGCACCGCCGTCACCACCTGCATCGCCGAGAGCTTGCCCGTCAGCGCCCAGAGCAGCGCCGTCGAGGCGAGGATAACCGGGATGAACAGCGCCGTGACCACGATGAACCCGCCATACTCGGTGCCGCCGATGGTGAAGACGTCGTCCTTCAGCCAGATATAGGCGCCGAAGAAGAGCGCGATCGGCCCCATCTCGATCAGGCTCTTCAGCCCCGGTGATATGCTGCGATCTGCCATGCGGTCCCCTTCGGTCCCGGAGATAGGGATTGGCGACCGGTTGGGCCAGCCCCGGCGCGCGCAGGCGCGGCGATCAGCCGCCGAATTCGACCACCACGGCGCCCAGCGCGATCAGCGACATGAGGGCCAGGCGGCGGGGGCCGACCGGCTCCTTCAGCCAGACCCAGCCAATCAGCGCGGCGAACACGGTCGAGGTCTCGCGCAGGACCGCCGCCTCGCCCACGCTGTCGAGCCGGGTGGCGAGCATGACGCAGCCGAAGCTGCCGAAGGCGATCACCGCGCCGGTCAATGCCAGCCGGACCAGCGCCGGGTCCGGGCGGCGCCACCTGCCCCGGACGGCCGCGATGACGGGGAAGTCGAAGGCCGTCAGGAAGAAGAACCACGCCAGGAACGTGAACGGATCGGGCATCGCGCGGATGCCCCAGGCGTCCCAGGTCGTGTAGACCGCCACCATCAGACCCGTGGCCACGGCAAGGCCCAGCGCGGGCACCAGCGTCGCGCGGTCCACGGTGACCTTGGCCATATTGTAGGCCGAGAGCCCGAAGAGCCCCGCCAGCAGAAGGCCCACACCCGCCCATTGGGCCGCGGTGAAGTGCTCACCGAAGATCAGCCCCGCGCCCAACACGGTGAACAGGGGACCCGTGCCGCGCACGACCGGGTAGACGACGGTGTAGGCACCCCGGTCATAGGTCATCGCCATCAGCACCTTGTAGACGAAATGGATCACGACCATCCCGGCAAGGACCCACCAGAGTTCCAGCGGCGGCCACGGCACGAGGAGCAGCGCGATGGGGGCCGACAGCACCAGCAACGCGGCGTCGATCGCCGTGCGCGAGGTCCAGGGGTCGTATTGCCCCTTCTGGAGCGCCCCGAAGAGCGCGTGCAGCAGAGCCGCCGTCAGCGCGAGGATCATCGCGGCGGTGTGCCCGGCCTCCGTGCCCTCGATGGCGAGGACCCAGTCGGTCAGCACGGCATGCGACCGGGCGCGCTCACCCGAGCACCTCGGCCACGGGCGCCGTCGCCGTCCAGGTCGAGGCCCAGGTCGGCGCGCGCGAGGCACCGACATAGACGAGCGCCTCTTCGCTGCCCCAGACGTCTCGGATCAAGTGGCGGACCATCCGCTCTTCGAGGCCGGTCTCGCGATACTCGGCCCGGACGGCCAGCGCGTCGATCATCGCCACGGGCAGGTCGGGCGCGGCGCCCCGTGGGATCAGCCGAGGCCGCATCAGGTCGTCGGTCAGCACCACCAGCGCCGCCTGGCCCACCAGCAGGTCGCGGTCCCGCGCCCAGATGGCGGAATGACCGACGAAGCCCTCGGGGCAGGTCTCGCGCGGCAGGTGGCCCGAAGCGGTCAGGAAGGCGTCGCGCTCGGCCGCATTTCGAGGAAAGAGGTCGTCGCCGAGACGCAGGCTGGCGGCGGTCATCGGTCCGACATCCACCGGGTGGGTCTGGACGCGCCTTGGCCCGCGCGCCGCACGCGACGGCTCACCCCTGCATCCCCGACGCGCGGTCCGGGTCGGCATAGCGGTCCATGCCCCGACAGGCGGCGAAACCCTCGGTGGCGTGAAGCGGCACGGCGCGCGTCGAGGAGACGAGCGCGATATGGCAGGTCGGGTCGAGCCGGGCCTCGCACCACGCGACGAGCCGACGCGTGATCGCCCGCCCGAGGCCCCGCCCCTGCGCGTCGGGATGAACGGCGATGTCGACGAGCTGCACGAAGCACCCGCCGTCCCCCACGACGCGCCCCATCCCCAGAAGGCGCTCCTCCTCCCGACATGTCACGGCATGAAGGCTGGCCGGGAGGGCCGTGCGGGCGGCCGCGAGGCTCCGCGCGCCCAGCCCGCAGGCCGCGCGCAACACGACATAGTCCTCGGCGTCGGGCAGGATCTCGGACCAGTCAGGCATCCGTCCCCACGAGTGCGGCGGCGAATTCCTCGGGATCGAACGCGTCGAGATCGTCGATCTGTTCGCCCACGCCGATCGCGTGGATCGGCAGGCCGAAGCGGTCGGCCAGCGCCACCAGCACGCCGCCCCGCGCCGTCCCGTCGAGCTTGGTCATCACGAGGCCGGAGACGTCGGCGAGCTTCCGGAAGGTCTCGACCTGGCTCAGCGCGTTCTGCCCCGTGGTCGCGTCCAGCACGAGGAGGGTATTATGCGGCGCGGACGGATCCTTCTTGCGGATGACGCGAACGATCTTAGACAGTTCCTCCATCAGATCCGCGCGGTTTTGCAGGCGCCCCGCCGTGTCGATCATCAGGAGGTCCGCACCCTCGGCCTCGGCGCGCACCATGGCGTCGAAGGCGAGGCTGGCGGGGTCCGATCCCTCGGGCGCGGTCATCACCGGCACGCCCGCGCGGTCGCCCCAGACCTGAAGCTGCTCGACCGCCGCCGCGCGGAACGTGTCGCCCGCGGCGATGACCACGGATTTGCCCGCGGCGCGGAACTGCGAGGCGAGCTTGCCGATGGTCGTGGTCTTGCCCGAGCCATTCACGCCCACCACCAGCACGACCTGCGGGCGCTGGCGCATCAGCGGCATCGGCCGGGCGACCGGTTCCATGATGCGCGCGATCTCGGCGGCCAGAAGCATCTTGATTTCGGGTGTCGAGAGCCGCTTGCCCATCCGCCCCTCGGCGAGGTTGGCGGTCACCCTGAGCGCCGTGTCGACGCCCATATCCGAGGCGATCAGCAGTTCTTCGAGCTGTTCCAGCATCTCGTCGTCGAGCGCGCGGCGCGGCGCTTCGGGCGCGCGTCCCATGATGCGGTCCAGAAGGCTCGGCTTGGCGGGTTCCGCGACCGGCGGGGCGGCGGGCGGCGGCGTTGGCGTTGGCGTTGGCGTTGGCGTTGGCGTTGGCGTTGGCGTGGGGGGCACCGGTGCGGGTGTCTCGTCGAGCGGCGGCACGACGGGCGTCGGACGGGGCGGCGCGGCCGCAGGCGCGGGTTCTGGGGCGGGCTCGGGCGGCAACGGCGCGGCTTCGACCGTGGTTTCGCCCTCGGACACGATCGCATCCAGCCCGTCCTCCAGCTTCGAGGACGAGCGGGTCAGACGATCCTTGAGTTTCTTGAAGAACGACATGCCACCTCCGGTCCCTCCCACCTATTGCGAAGCCTCGCCCGGTTAAAGCCCGGTTGACGCGCACCGGCCTGCGGGCTCCCCTGAGGAACGATGCTGCGCCTTCTGACGATCCTTTTGCTGCTGGCCACGCCGCTTCGGGCCGATCCGCCCGCGCCCATCGCCTGTTCCGAGGGTCGGGACGGGCCGCGCCACTGCATCCGGGCGGACCGCTTCGCCGCCGACCTCTGCGCCCAGATCGAGGCCGAGGCGCGGCTCCAGGGCCTGCCGCCCGCCTATCTCGCGCGGCTCCTCTGGCAGGAAAGCCGGTTCGACCCGAACGCGCTCAGTCCCGCGCGCGCCATGGGCATCGCGCAGTTCATCGCGTCGACCGCCCGCCTGCGCGGCCTGCGCGACGTCTGGAACCCCGCCGAGGCGGTCGAGAAATCGGCCGACTACCTGGGCGAGATGACGCGGCGCTACGGCAATGTGGGCCTCGCGGCGATCGGCTATAACGGCGGCGAACGGCGGGTCGAGGGGTTTATGGCCGGGACCGGCGGCCTCGCCCGCGAGACGGTCGACTACGTGCGCATCATCACCGGGCACTCCGCGGAAGACTGGCGCGACGCCCCGCCCGAGGGGCTGGATTTCGCGCTGGACGGTCCCACGGCCTTCGCGCCCGCCTGCGAGGCGATGGCCGCCGCGCGCCGCGTCACGCCGCTGACCCCCGTTCCGCCGCGGGTCGCGCCTTGGGGCGTGCAGGTCGCCTATGGCCAGACGACGGCGCGGGCCGAAGCGGCGTTCGGACGGCTGTCGCGCGCCTGCCGCGCGGCGGGGGACGAGGTGCAATATGTTCGGGTGCCGGGGCGGGGGCCGGGTCGGAAGGCGATCATCGCAGCCCGGCTCGCCGCCGAGGACCGGCCCTCGGCGATCCGCACCTGCCGTGCCGTCAGCCGCGCGGGCTGCCCCTGCCGCGTGTTCCGGAACTGATCCGCGAGCGGCACCGCCGCACCCTGCATATTTCCAGAGCAAAGAGGGGCCGTTCACCGCGGATTAACCACGATCTGCGTCTTTGCTCGTCAAATATGCAGATCCGACGCCCGACGCGCCGCCTCGGCTGGTCCGTGATCCTTGCGGCCCGGTGTGCCCCGCCGGGGCGTTGCCTGGATCCCGTCCCTCAGCCGATCTCGTCGGGAAAGTGCTTCATCGTCAGGCGGATCGGGTTCGGCGCGGCCTGCCCCAACCCGCAGATCGAGGCATCGACCATAGCCTGGCTCACCTCTTCCAGAAGCCCCGTGTCCCAGTGCTCCGCCTGCATCAGCTTGACCGCTTTCTCACATCCGACGCGACAGGGCGTACACTGCCCGCAGCTTTCCGCCTCGAAGAAGCGCAGCATGTTGAGCGCCGCGTCGCGCGCGCTGTCGCGATCCGACAGGACGACGACCGCCGCAGATCCGATGAAGGAGCCGTGGGGCTGGAGCGTGTCGAAGTCGAGCGGCACGTCCGACAGGGATGCAGGCAAAAGCCCCGAGGACGGCCCGCCCGGCTGATAGGCCTTGAGTTCATGCCCGTCGCGCATGCCGCCGGCCGCCGCGATGATGTCGGTGATGGTTGAGCCCGCGGGCAGCAGATGGACGCCCGGCTGCTTGACCCGCCCCGACACCGAATAGGAGCGCAGGCCGGTCCGGCCGTTCCTTTCGACGCTCGACAGGATTTCGGGGCCTTCGCGGCAGATGCGCGCGATCCAGTGGCAAGTCTCAATGTTGTGGACCAGAGTGGGTCGTCCGAACAGGCCGACTTGGGCCACGTAGGGCGGGCGGTGGCGCGGCAGGCCGCGCTTGCCCTCGATGCTCTCGATCATCGCGCTTTCTTCGCCGCAGATGTATGCGCCCGCGCCGCGGCGGAGGTCGATATATCCGGGCGCGGCAAGGCCCGCTGCCTCCAACGCGGCAATCTCGCGGCGAAGGATTTCCAGCACCGCCGGGTATTCGTCGCGCATGTAGAGATAGACGCGCTCGGCCTCGACAGCCCAGGCGGCGATCAGCATGCCCTCGAGGAACAGATGCGGCACCCGCTCGAGGTAGTAGCGGTCCTTGAAGGTTCCCGGCTCGCCCTCGTCGCCGTTGACGGCCATCAGCCGGGGGCCGGGATTGCCGCGCACGAAGCCCCATTTCTTGCCCGACGGGAAGCCCGCGCCGCCCAAACCCCGCAGGCCCGAGGCCGCGACCGTGGCCTGCACCGCCTCCCAATCGCCGCCCTGCCGCAGATCGGCGAGGACCGCGTAGCCGCCGCCCGCGCGGTAAGCGTCGAGCGTCTCGTAATCGGGGATCGTCGGATGGATGTGGCCCGCCGCGAGGGCGGCCTCGACCTTCGCGGGTGTCGCGTGGTCGATATGGGCGTGTCCCAGCTCGAGCACGGGCGCCGTGTCGCAGCGGCCCATGCAGGGCGCGCGCAGCACGCGGACCCGGGCCGGGTCCATACCGTCCTCCAGCGCCGCGATCAGCGCCTCTGACCCGGCGAGTTCGCATGAAAGCGAATCGCAGACTCGGATCGTCAGGTCGGGTGGCACGGGGTCGTCTTCGCGCATCGGGTCGAAATGGGCATAGAACGTCGCGACCTCCCAGACCTCCGCCATCGACAGGCGCATCTCCTCGGCCAGCGCGCGCAGATGGGCTGCGCTCTGGTGGCCGTATTCGTCCTGGATCAGGTGCAGGAACTCGATCAGCAGGTCCCGGCGGCGGGGCCGGTCGCCCAGCAGGGCAAGGATCTCGGCCAGCGCGGCCTCGTCGTATTGCCGCCCCTTGGGCGTCGCGCGCCCGCGGCCGCGTCCCGACTTCCAGACACCCTTGGTCTTTTCGTCGTCCAGCATGTCCGCCCTCCGCCCGTCCGCCTGGCCGCTTCTAGCGCGCACCCCCGCCCCCCCGTGGCCCTGTTACGACATCGCGGGGCCGGTTCGCGGACAGAAGGCGGCACGCGCGGCATGATTGTCGCGCTCGGGGCCGCGCGACAAGCCACCGCCTTAATGTCGCGCGGAAACGTCGCTAGGCTGGTCCCCGACGATCCACTCCGGACGAGACGCCCATGTTCGCCCTCCTGCCCTATCTCGCCGCCCTCGGCCTGTCGGTCGCCCTCCTCGTGGCGGGGGCGGTCTGGAACGGCGCGTGGGATTTCGCATCGCTGGTCTGGATGGCGCTGGTGGTGGCGGGGCTGGACCATGTCCTGCCCGAGCACGGACCCGCGCCCGACGGCCGCGCGGCCAAGGCGCTGACGATCGGGTTGGCAGCGGTGCACGTGCCGCTGCTGGCGCTGTCGGTCTGGACGCTGGCGGGCAGCGGGCCCTGGCCGAACTGGCTGGCATATTTCGCGGCGTCTGGGCTCTTCTTCGGCCAGATCATGAACTCCAACGCGCACGAGCTGATTCATGCGGGCGGGCGCATCCGGCGCGCGATGGGGCGCTGGATCTACGTCACGCTGCTCTTCGGGCACCAGACGACGGCGCATCCCGGCGTGCACCACGTCCATGTCGCCACGCCCGAGGATCCGAACACAGCGCGCTACGGCGAAAGCTGGTGGCGGTTCTGTTTTCGCGCATGGCACGGGTCGTTCTGGAAGGGCCTCGCGGTCGAGAAGGCGCGCCAGCGGCGACGGGGTCGGGCGGGCTGGCACTGGCGGAACCCCTACTGGATCTATGTCGGCGGCGGCGGGCTTTGCCTCGGGGCGGCCGGTCTCTGGCTCGGCTGGGCCGGTGTCGCAGCCTACGTCGCGCTGTGCCTCCTGGCGCAGAGCCAGCTTCTGATCACCGATTACGTCCTGCATTACGGCATGCGCCGCGCGTGGCTTGGCGAGCGCTACGAGCCGGTGGGCGCGCGGCATTCGTGGAACGCGCCCCACCTGGTGACGAACCTCCTGACGCTGCACGCGCCGCGCCATTCCGACCATCACGCCCACCCGAGCCGAGGCTTCGAGGCGCTGGAGATCGGCGCGGACGCGCCGCAGCTACCCTATTCGCTGCCGGTGATGGTCAGCTTCGCGCTCTGGCCGTGGTGGTGGCGGCGGGTCATGCATCCCAGGGTGGACGCCCTCGCGGCGCGGCCCATGTCAACGCCTGCCGCCGACCCGGAGCCGCTATGCGCCTGATCCTCGCCCTATTCCTCGCCGCCGGACCCGCCTGGGCCGAGCGCGTCGTCACCCCCGACGAGTTCCACCAGATGGTGACCGGACGGACGCTGCATTTCGACCGCTTCGGCGAGGCCTTCGGGGCCGAGCAGTATTTCGAGGACAGCCGCGTGATCTGGGCCTTCGAGGGCGGCCAGTGCCAGCGCGGCATCTGGTTCGCGAACCCCGAGGGGCAGATCTGCTTCGTCTACGACAGCGATCCGGCGCCGCAATGCTGGGACTTCATCGAGATGGAGGACGGCGCGTTCCATGCCCGTCTGGACGGCGACGCGCCGTCCGAAGACCTCGTGACGCGCGATGTCAGCCGCGAATCGCTGGATTGCCCGCTGCCCGATCTGGGCGTCTGACGGCGCGTCTGGGGGAAGCCCCCGGACGAAGCGCGAGGCCGGGGGGCCAGCCCCCCGGACCCCCCGGCATATTTCTGGAACATCGAGCGCGGGAACTCAGAGCAGCGTGCCCTGATCGGGGGGCGGCGGCTTGGCCTTCCGGCGGGCGGGCGCGCCGAGCGCCACGCGACCATCCTTGAATTCGATCTTGAGGCGGGCGGAAGCGCGGGCCTCGCCCGCGGTCGTGAGCACCGTGTCGTCGCCGTCGCGGACGATGGCGAAGCCCCGCGCGAGGGTCGCGTTGTGGCTGAGCGTCTCGTTGAGGCGACCGAGGGCAGCGAGGTGCTGCGCACGCGCGCGCTGGCCTCCGCCCGCCACGTCCGAGAGGCGTCGGAGACGGGCGTCGAGCCGCTCGCGGGCGCGGGCAGTGGCGCGGGTCAGCGCATCGGTCCGCAGTCGCAGCGCGGCGAGCCGGGCGGCTGGTCGTTCGCCCAGCCGATCGCCCGCGCGCAGCAGGCTCGACGCGACGCGATCAAGACGGGCCTGCGCCTCGGTCCTGCGGCGCGGCAGCCCCGCATCGAGCCGCGCGGCCAGTGCCGCGAGCGTCCGGCGGCGCTCGGCGACGCGCGCGACGAGGGCACGGGGCGTGCTGCGCCCTTCCAGCCGCGAGAAGGCGACGCGTGCGCGCGCGGTGCGGGCGCGCAGGGCCACCGGCAAACGTTCGGACAGGGTATCGAGCCGCTGCGCCGGGCCCGCCAGCACCGCGTCGGGGCGCGGCAGCCCGCGCGCGAGGTCGGTCAGGCGCTGCCGTCGGGCGGTGACGTGACCCCGCGCGGCGCGCGCCTGCCGCGTGGCGAGGTCGCGGATCGTCGCCGCAAGGTCGAGACGCACAGGCACCGCCATCTCGGCGGCAGCGGTCGGCGTCGGCGCCCGGCGGTCGGCGGCGTGGTCGATCAGCATGGTGTCCGTCTCGTGACCCACCGCCGAGATCAGCGGGATGGTGCAGTCGGCCACGGCGCGCACGACCACCTCCTCGTTGAAGCCCCAGAGGTCCTCGATCGAGCCGCCGCCGCGCGCGACGATCAGCAGGTCCGGCCGGGGGATCGCCCCGCCGGGGGCCAGCGCGTCGAAACCCCGGATCGCGCGCGCCACCTCGCCCGCGGAAGCCTTGCCCTGCACGGCCACGGGCCAGATCAGGACATGGCGCGGAAAGCGGTCGGCGAGCCGGTGCAGGATGTCGCGGATCACCGCCCCCTGCGGCGAGGTCACGACGCCGATCACGTCGGGCAGATAGGGGATCGGGCGCTTGGACGAGGGCTCGAACAATCCCTCGGCGGCAAGCTGGGCGCGGCGCTTCTCCAGCATCGCCAGAAGCGCGCCCTGCCCCGCAACCTGCACTTCGTCGACATTGAGCTGGTACTTCGACATCGAGGCCGCGAAGGACGTCATCTTGCCTGTCGCGACGATCTCCATCCCCTCCTCGGGGATCACCGACAGCCCCGCCACCTGCCCCTTCCATGATGTGCAGGAGAGGACTGACCGGTCGTCCTTGATGTCGAAATAGAGGTGCCCCGACCGCGCCCGCATCACCTTCGACACCTCGCCCCGCACACGCACGCGGCCGAAGGTGCCCTCGAGCGTCTTC
Organism: Jannaschia halovivens; assembly: GCF_046452375.1. NCBI lineage: Bacteria > Pseudomonadati > Pseudomonadota > Alphaproteobacteria > Rhodobacterales > Roseobacteraceae > Jannaschia > Jannaschia halovivens. The sequence continues at coordinate 1,687,492 of NZ_JBKFDJ010000001.1, forward strand.
TTCACCGCGCCGGATATCTCCGAGACGGTGAACTCGGCCTCGTTGCGTCCGGGGCGGGAGTCGTCGATCAGGTCGTCCATGGCCTCCGGTCTAGCGCGGCGTCGGCCGGGCCACCAGCGGCGCGCGCCCGCGCGGCTTGCCCCCTCGCGGCGGGCTGCCTACACCCACCCCCGGATCACAGGGGCGCGCGACCATGAACATCCTTATCCTCGGCGGCGGCGGGCGCGAGCACAGCATCGCCTGGGCCGTCCTTCAAAACCCCAAATGCGACCGTCTGATCGTGGCGCCGGGCAATGCGGGCATCGCCGAGATCGCGGAATGCGCCGCGCTCGACATCCTTGACGGCGCCGCGGTTGCGGCCTTCGCCGACGAGGAGAGCGTAGACCTTGTGATCGTCGGCCCCGAGGCACCGCTGGCCGCGGGCGTGGCCGACGCGCTGACCCGTGCGGGCGTCGCGGTGTTCGGGCCGTCGGCGGCGGCCGCGCGGCTCGAGGCGTCGAAGGCGTTCACCAAGGAGATTTGCGCCGCCGTCAACGCACCGACGGCGGACTATGCGCGGTTCGACGCGCTGGAGCCCGCGCTGGCCCATGTCCGCGCAGTGGGCGCGCCGATCGTGGTCAAGGCCGACGGGCTTGCGGCTGGCAAGGGCGTCACCGTCGCCACGACCGTGACCGAGGCCGAGGCCGCGCTGCGGCACATTTTCGACGGCGACGACGGCACGGTGGTCGTCGAGGCGCTCCTGACCGGTGAGGAGGCGTCGTTCTTCTGCCTCGTGGACGGCGAGGACGTGCTGCCGATCGGCTCGGCGCAGGATCACAAGCGGATCGGCGAAGGCGACACGGGGCCGAATACCGGCGGCATGGGGGCCTATTCCCCCGCGCCCGTGATGACGCCCGAGGTCGAGGCGCGTGCCCTGGCCGAAATCGTGCGGCCCACCATGGCCGAGATGGCGCGGCGGGGCACGCCGATGCGCGGCGTGCTGTTCGTCGGGCTGATGATCGAGGGCGGCGCACCGAGCCTCGTGGAATACAACGTCCGCTTCGGCGATCCCGAATGCCAATGCCTGATGATGCGGCTGGGCGGGCAGGCGCTGGATCTCATGATGGCCTGCGCCGAGGGGCGGCTGGACGCGGCGCGCGTCAACTGGGCCGACGATCATGCGATGTGCGTCGTGATGGCCGCGCGGGGCTATCCGGGCGCGGCCGCCACGGGCGGGATAATCGCCGGGCTGGACGCCCTGCCGCGCACGTCGGGCGCGATGATGTTCCACGCGGGCACCGCCGAACGGGACGGTGCCGTGGTCGCCGCTGGGGGCCGTGTGCTGGGGGCCACGGCACGGGCCGGAACGCTGGCCGAGGCGCGGGACGCGGCCTACGCGATGGTCGACGCGGTGGATTGGCCGGATGGGGTCTGGCGGCGCGATATCGGGTGGCGCGCGCTGTGACCTGGGCCGGGCCCGCGCTGGTCGCCGCGCGCTGGCTGATCGCGGGGCTCTTCGCGGCGGGGACGGTGCAGAAGGCGATCGATCCCGGCGCGGCGGGCGCGCTCCTGGTCGGGCGCGGCCTGCCGGAGGTGCTGGTCTGGCCCGCGCTGGTCTACAACGCAGGCGCCGCGCTGGCGCTCGTCGCGGGTTGGCGGGTGGTGCCGGTGGCGCTGTCACTCGCGGCGTATTGCGCGGCGACCAGTCTCTTCCATCTAATCCCCGAAGACCCGTGGCAGATGTCGATCTTCGTCAAGAACTGGGCCATCGCAGGCGGCTGTCTGGCGCTGGCCGTGGAGGCGGCGCGCCCGGCCTCATGACATCGGTTCGCCGTCGCATCCCAGAAGGCTGTCGCGCATGTCGGTGACCCGCTGGACCTCGCCCGTATCCGTCGCGCGGTAGTGGAGCGCGCCCTCCGCCTCGAACGGCACCCAGCACCAGTCGACGTTCGGCCGGTCCTCGTAGCGGCAGCAGATCTCGTCGCCGACCGCGCGGACCTCGCCATGGGCGCAATCTCCATTGGCGCGGGTCCAGACGGTGCGGCGGCGGTCGATGAAACGCTCGGCCCCGACGATCTGTCCGGTCTCTGGGATCACGAAGGTCACCGTGCGGCCCGCGACGGCATCGAGAAACGCCTCGGGCGTCACCGGCGTCTCGGCCAGCGCGGGCGCGGCCACGATGAGAGCGGCGATCAGGGCGCGCATGTCATCGGCGCGCCGTCGCGCCACGGGCCGAGGTCGCGGGTCTCGAAGCTGCCGCCTTGGAAGGCCACGGCCAGCCGCCGCGACCAGTCGGCGGAGGCGAGGATCAGGATCGGGTCTTCGCCGCAGCGGATCAGACCGCCCTCGATGGTCTCTCCGCCGATCCGGTGGTTCGTCACGCCGTCGAGGGCCGCCACCTCGCGCAACGCGCCGTCGGCGTAGCGCCAGATCCGCAGGCGCTTGGCCAGATGCGGACGGTCGACATAGGCCAGCTCGACCGCGCCGTCGCCGTCCAGATCGCCGATTCCCGCCGGAGCCAGCCAGCGGTTGCGGCGTCCGATGAAGGGCGTCGCCGCGAGCAGCTCCAGCCCGTCGCCCCGCGCGGCATAGATGACGAGCTGCGCGCCATCGGTCAGCGACGACCGGACGGCAATCACCTCCGGGCGGCCGTCGCCATCGACGTCGTGCAGGCGGGGGGAGACATCCTCGAAGACGTGGCCCTCGCCCGCCGCGACGCGCCGCACGTGGCAGGTCGCGGTGTCGGGCTGGATCACGGCGGCGAGGGTCGACGCGTCCTCGACACCGCCCATGATGCCGTGGCCGTAGATGTCGGTCGGATCGGCATACCACGCAGCACTGGCGCCCGTGGGCGAGAGCGTCTGGCTGCCCGGCAACGCGTCCGCCATCGCGTCGGGCAGGCAAGCCCGGGCGGGCATCGCGGCAAGGGCGGCCATCAGGATCGCGGCAAGGGGCGGCGCGGCCCGCCGCGCGGCGCGGGCGCAGCGGACGGCCAGGCGGGACAGCGGACGCGCCGCCCCCGCCGCCATCAGATCTGCTTTTCGGGCATCTGCACCCGCAGGCCGTCCAGCTCGTCCGTGACCTTGAGCTGGCAGGTCAGGCGCGAGCGGGCGGGGTCGGGCTCGTAGGCGAAATCGAGCATGTCCTCCTCCATCGCGTCCTTGGCGGGCAGCTTGTCCGTCCAGGCCGGGTCCACGTAGACATGGCAGGTCGAGCAGGCGCAGGCGCCGCCGCAATCGGCCTCGATGCCGGGAATGCCGTTGTCGCGCGCGCCTTCCATGACCGTTAGGCCGGTGGGGACGTCGACGACGTGTTCTTTGCCGCCGTGCTCGACATAGGTGATTTTCGCCATGGGTGCCTCCGGGCGTGTGCGTGTCCCGACCGGGACTAGCCAAGCGGTGGCGTGGGCGCAACATTTCCGGGGCGGATCGCCACCAACGCACCGGCAGGGCGTCCTGCGCCATTGGGAGGCGCGCGCGGGCACGCTAGGGTCGGCCCGACAGGCGCGGCCCCTGCGTCCGCCTCCCCGAACCCGCAGGCCCATGATCCGAATCCTCCCCATCCTCGCCTGTCTCGCCGCCTGCGCGCCGCCGCCGCCCGTGTCGGTGACGCGCGGCGCGGGCCCGCCGGACGCGCGGCCGGGGGCCTGCTACGCGCGCGGCATCGTGCCGGCCGTGATCGAGACGGTGACCGAGCAGGTGCAGGAGGATGGCGCCGTGCGCGGCCCCGACGGCACGATCCTGTCGCCCGGCCGCTTCCGGACCGTGACCTCGACGCGCATCGTGCGCCCGCGCGGCGAGGACTGGTTCGAGACGCCCTGCGCGCTCCGGGCGGGCGAGCCGGGCTTCGTCGCGTCGGTCCAGCGGGCGCTGGCGGCGCGCGACCTCTATGCCGGCCCGATCACGGGGTTCTACGACGGCGACACGCGGCTGGCCGTCCGCGCCTTCCAGACAGAACGCGGGCTGGAAAGCGGGACGCTCTCGACCGAGAACGCGAAGGCGCTGGGCCTCGTCGAGCTGGGGCGCGACGGCGCGTGACGGCCGCCACGGGCGACCGCCTGATCGCGGTGGACTGGCTCCGGACGCTGGCGCTGGTCCACATGGTGGCGTTTCATTTCCTCTTCGACCTGCGGCTCTACGGCCTTCTCGCCCCCGACACCCTCGGGCCATGGTTCGCGCTTTGGGCCAAGGGCATCGCGGGCAGCTTCCTGTTCCTCGCCGGGCTGTCGCTCTGGCTGGCCCATGGCACGGTGTTCCGGGTGCGCGGCTTCCTGACACGTCTGGCAGTGCTTGTGGCGGCGGCGGCGGCGGTGTCGCTGGCGACCTACGTGGCGGTGCCGGGGGCCTGGGTCCGGTTCGGCATCCTGCATTCGATCGCACTCGCCTCGGTGCTCGCGCTGCCCATCCTGCGGGCGCCGTGGTGGCTCACGGCGGTCGGGGCGGTCGTCGTCCTTGCGGTGCTGCCGATGCTGCGGAGCGAGGCGCTGGGCGGTGTCTGGTGGCTCTGGTCCGGCCTCGGCGCCGGGCCGACCCCGCCGATGATCGACTACGAGCCGATGGTGCCGTGGCTGGCCCCGCTGCTGGCCGGGTTGGCCTTCGGACAGGCCGGCGGCGCACGGCTCCTGCGCTGGCGCATCCCGCGGGTGCGGTGGGCCGAACGGCTGGCTTGGCCAGGGCGGCATACGCTGGCGATCTACCTGATCCATCAACCGGTGCTGATCGGCCTGATCCTCGGTTCGGTCTGGCTCACCGGCTGAGTGGTGATCGGGGCGGGCGTCCCCTCGCGGACGGCCCAAACGCGAAACGGGCGCCCCAAGGCGCCCGTTTGCCGCTATTTCGTGAGCGTCACTCGTCGTCGAGCGAAAGTGCCACGAAGCGGGCGTCGCCGGAGCGGCGCGTCAGAAGGAGGAAGGACGTCTGGCCCGCCTCCCGTGCCTCGTCGAGGCGCGCTTCGAGTTCGGCCACCGTCTCGACGCGGACCTGGCCCGCTTCCTCGATCAGGTCGCCCGCGCGCAGGCCCTTGCCGTAGGCCGAGCTGTCGGGGTCGATATCCGAGACCACGAGACCCGAGGCATCGCCGTCCAGCCCGAGCTGCTGGCGCAGCTCTTCGGTCAGGGTCGAGACGGTCATGCCCAGCAATTCCGCCTCCCCGACCTCCTCTGGATCGGCTTCGGCCGAGGCGGGGACAGCGCGTTCGGCCTCCTCGCGGCGACCCAGCGTCACCAAGAGCGTCTCGGTCTGACCGTCGCGGAAGACCGTGACGCGCACGGCCTCGCCCACGGGCGCGTTGCCGACGGTGCGCACGAGTTCGCGGGTGTCCGCGATCTCGCGACCGTCGAAGGTCAGGATCACGTCGCGCACCTCGATCCCGGCCTCGCGGGCAGGGCCTTCGGGCACGTCGGTGATCAGCGCGCCCGAGGCGGCTTCCAGCCCGAGGCTCTCGGCCAGTTCCTCGTCGACATCCTGGATGCGCACGCCGAGCCAGCCGCGCCGGGTCTCGCCGAACTCCTGAAGCTGGTCGACCACGCGGGTGACGACGTTGGACGACATCGCGAACCCGATCCCGATCGAGCCGCCATTGGGCGACAGGATCGCGGTGTTCACGCCGATGACCTCGCCGTCCATGTTGAAGAGCGGGCCGCCCGAATTGCCGCGATTGATGGCAGCGTCGGTCTGGATGTAGTCGTCATAGGCCCCCTGAAGCTCGCGCCCGACCGACGACACGATGCCTGCCGAAACCGAAAAGCCCTGACCCAGCGGGTTGCCCATGGCCATGACCCAGTCGCCCGTGCGCATGGCGGTGGAATCGCCGAAGGGCACGAAGGCGAGCGGAGTGCCGAACTCGACCTTGAGGACGGCGATGTCGGTGTTGGGATCGGTGCCCACGACCTCGGCCGGAAGCTCCTTGCCATCGTAGAACTCGATCAGGATCTCGTCGGCATTCTCGATGACGTGGTTGTTGGTGACGACATAGCCGTCCTCGGAGATGACGAAGCCCGAACCCAGCGCGCTGCCGCGGCGGCGGGGGCGTTCCTCGGGGGCGCCGTCGGGCGCGTTGCGACGACGGAACTCCTCGAAGAAGTCCTCGAGCGGGTTGCCTTCGTTCGGCCCCCCCGAGACGGATGCGACGGATGTGTTGGTCGTGATGTTGACGACCGAATTCGCGACCTGGTCGACGAGGTCGGCGAAGGTGTCCGGGCGGCTCTGGGCCGCGGCGGAGAGCGTCGAGACGAGCAGCATCGCAAGTCCCAGCACGGCGACCGCGAGCGCGTGGAACGCGGTGCGGGGTCGCTGCAGATTCGTGTCTGTGAACAAGGTGTTCCCTCCTGGTGTACCTGTCCGCGCCCGGTTCGGCCGGGCGGCGATGCGTGGCATATCCGCACCAATCGCGGGACATTCAACGCACGGGCGGTCACATGGCCGTGACGCGCCCGGTCCCGCCCAAGGTAGGCCCGCGTACCGCCCCTGCCAAGGGAGGCGCGACATGCAAAGGGCCGCCCCGAAGGACGGCCCTTGCGATCCGGCGGCCCGGTCGGCCCGATCAGTTGCCCGTGGCGGGCACGATCTCGACCTCGGTGGTCGCGGGGGCGTCGTCGTCGGTGACGGCCTCGGCGGTCGTGTCGACCGCGTCGCCTTCGGCCACGTTCCCGAGAGGGGCCGCGGCCGATGCGGCGGCCGGGGCCGGCATGCCACTGTCACCCGGCAGCCGGTCGGTCTTGAGGTAGTCGAAGAACTCGCTGTCGGGCGACAGGACCAGCGTCGAGTTCGAGCCCTGAAGCGCCCGCGTATAGGCCGTCAGCGACCGGTAGAATTCGAAGAATTCAGGGTCGGCGCTGAAGGCTTCGGCGAAGATGCCGTTGCGGCGGGCATCGGCCTCGCCGCGGGCGATCTCGCTTTCGCGGGTGGCCTCGGAGGTCAGCTCGACCACGGTCCGGTCGGCCTGGGCGCGGATCCGCTGGGCGGCTTCCTCGCCGCGCGCGATCTCGTCGGCGGCTTCGCGTTCGCGCTCGGCCCGCATCCGGGCGAAGGTCGCGTCGAGGTTCTGCGGCGGCAGATCGGTGCGCTTGAGGCGCACGTCGATGATCTGGAGCCCCAGATTGGCCGCGCGCGACCGCGAGCCCGATGCGATCCGCGTCATCAGCGCCGCGCGATCCTCGGAAAGGATCTCGTTGGAGGAGACCGAACCCAGCACTTCGCGCATCTGCGAGCGGACGATATCGTCGAGGCGCTGCTCGGCCTGTTCGACGCCACCGGTCGGGTTGGCCTCGCGGAACTGGCGCAGGTTGGCGATCCGGTAGCGCGCGAAGGCGTCGACCACGAGGCGGCGATCATCCGAGGGCGTGACCTCGATCGGGTCGATGTCGCGCGACAGGATGCGGTCGTCGTAATACGCGACGTCCTGGATCAGGGGCAGCTTGAAGGCGAGACCCGGATCCTCCTTGACGTCGACGACGCGGCCGAACTGCAGCACGAGGGCCTTCTGGCGTTCGTCCACCACGTAGACGGACGAGAAGATACCCACGAGCACGACGGCCACGATGGGCAGAAGGAATGCGGAGCGCTTCATCAGTTGGTCCCCCCTTGGGTGGTGCGCCCGCCGCGCAGCTCGTTGAGCGGCAGGTACGGCACGATGCCCTGCCCGCCATTGCCGCCGACATTGCCGTCGATGATGATCTTGTCGACGTCGCCGAAGACCTGCTCCATCGTCTCCAGATAGAGGCGCTTGCGGGTGACGTCGGGCGCCAGTGCGTATTCGCTGAGAACGGCGGAGAAGCGCGATGCCTCGCCTTCGGCCTCGTTGACGACGCGGGCGCGGTACCCCTCGGCCTGCTCGAGAAGCTGCGCCGCCTCGCCGCGCGCGCCGGCGAGGACGCGGTTGGCATAGGCATCGGCCTCGGATTGCAGACGATCGCGCTGCTGTTCGGCGGCCTGCACCTCGCGGAAAGCGTCGATGACCTGCTCGGGCGGGTCGGCGCGGTCGAAGTTCACGCGCAGGACCTGCATGCCCGAATCGTAGCTGTCGAGCGTCGCCTGGATCAGCAGGCGCAGCTCCTCGGCGATGATACCCCGGTCGCGGTTGAGGATAGGCGCCAGCTGCGAACGGGCGACGATCTCGCGCATAGCCGATTCGGCCACGGCGCGGATCGTCTGCTCGGGATCGCGCAGGTTGAAGAGGAACATGGCCGGGTCGTTGATGTTCCAGACGACCTGGAAGTCGATATCGACCACGTTCTCGTCGCCGGTCAGCATCAGGCCCTGTTCGGCGCGGCTCCCGCGGTTGACGCCGATGGCGACCGTCCGCTCCGAGGTGACCGAGAGAACCTCCTTGGTGACGACGGGCCAAGGCGCGAAGTTGAGGCCCGGCTCACCGATATCGGAGAAGTCCCCGAAGAACAGCTCGACCGAGCGCTGGTCGGCCTGCACGCGGTAGAAGGACATGAAGAGCCACGCGACAACGAGGATCAGGAGGCCGATGCCGATGGTCGTGCGGTTGATCTCGAAGCCGCCACCCCCGCCGGAGCCGTTGGGACGACGGGGCCCGCCGCCGCGCCCGCCCATCAGGACGCGGAGCTGGTCTTGGCCCTTCTTCATCAGCTCGTCGATCTCGGGGATGTTGGGGCCGCCCTGGCCACCACGGTTCGGGGGCCTGCGCCCGCCGGTCGGTCGGGAGCCGCGATCGTCGTCGCCGCCGCCGCCAGAATTTCCACCGCCCCCCCAGGGGCCGCCAGGTCCTGCCATCAGGATCGTTCCTCTTCGTATTTTTGCGTCGTGCTGTCCGTATCCGAGATTGGCCCTCGGCGACCAGAGTTCAAGAAAGCGACCGCACCGGCTCCTTCAGGGTGACCATCTCCTCGGCCATCGAGGGATGAATCGCGCAGGTGCGGTCGAAATCCTCCTTCGTGGCACCCATCTTCATGGCCACCGCGACGAATTGCATCATCTCGGCAGCACCCGGACCGATGATCGTGGCCCCGGTGACCTTGCCGCTTTCCTTCGAGACCAGCATCTTGAAGAGCACCCGCTCTTCATCGCCCGCGAAGGCCTGGCGCATGGGCCGGAAGGCGGTCGCGTAGACATCCGTCGGCTCTTTCTCCTCGGCCTCTTCCTCGGTCATGCCGCAGGTCGCCATCTCGGGCTGGGTGAAGGTGGCCGACGGGATCAGGTCGTAGTCCATCGCCGTCTTCTCGCCCTTGAAGACGGTCTTGTGGAAGGCCACGGCCTCGCGGATCGCCACGGGGGTCAGTTCGACCTTCCCGATCACGTCGCCCAGCGCGAAGATCGAGGGCACCGCCGTCTGGCCATACTCGTCGACGCAGATCGCACCCTGCCGGTTCAGCTCGACGCCGATCTCCTCGAGACCGAGCCCCTTGGTGTTCGGCTTGCGTCCCGTCGCCCAGAGCAGCGCGTCGAACACCTCCTCGTGCCCGTTCGAGCCCTTGACCCAGATGCCGCCATCCCGCTCCTCGATGGCGGTCGGCGCGCAACCGGTGTGGATCGTGATCCCGCGCTGCTGCATGCAGTCTGCGACATGGCCCCGCGCTTCGTCGTCGAAGCCGCGCAGGATCTGCGCCTTGCGGATGAACATCGACGTCTCGACCCCCATCCCGTTGAACACGCCCGCGAACTCGCAGCCTATATATCCGCCGCCCACGATCAGGAGCTTCTTGGGCAACGTCTCAAGGTGGAATACGTCGTTCGACACGATGCCCAGGTCGGCATTCTCCATGTCGGGGCGCACCGGGTGGCCGCCGACGGCGATCAGGATGTGCTTGGCGGTCTTGGTGGTCCCATCGGCCAGCTCGACGGTATGCGCATCCGTGAGGCGGGCCCGCTGCTTGAAGATCTCGACGCCCGCCTTCTCGGCATTGGTCTCGTAGGCGTTCTCGAGCCGGTCCAGCTCGGAATGCATCCGGTCGCGGAAGGCGTCCCAGTCGAAGCGCCCAGGCTCGGCGTCCCAGCCGTAATTGCGCGCCAGATCGACGGTCCACGGCATCTCGGAGGCAAAGACCATCAGCTTCTTCGGGACGCAGCCGCGGATGACGCAGGTGCCGCCCATGCGGCTTTCCTCGGCCAGCGCGACCTTATGTCCGTCGAGCGCGGTCAGCCGTGCGGCGCGGACGCCCCCCGAACCACCGCCGAGGACGAAGAGGTCGTAGTCGAATTCCATGGGGCGGTCCTCTCTCCGGCTGGCACCGGCCTATCCCGCGGCCACCCGACCCTCAAGGCCCGGCAGGCGCGCGGGGCTCGCGGCTCCGGCGCGGGTGTCAGTCGGCGACGTCCACGAACAGGTTGTCATCGTCGCGAATGTCGATCTGCTCGTGCGTCAGCGTGCCGCGATTGATGTCACGCACCTCGACCGACCCGTCCGCCGACCCGACCACCACAACGTCGCACATGTCGAGGAAGAGGCCGTTCTCGACCACGCCGGGGATCTGGTTGAGCACCAGCGCCAGTTGCCGCGGATTGCCGATGCGCCTCAGATGCAGATCGAGGATCAGGTTGCCTTCGTCCGTCCGGTAGGGTGCGTCGCGGTTCAGCCGCAGCGTGACCGAGCGGCCGGCGACGTCCATCCCGATCAGGCTCTCCTCGATCAGGGCCTTCGTGGTCTGCCAACCGAAGGGGATGACCTCGACCGGCAGGGGGAAGGCGCCGAGGTGATCGACCAGCTTCGAGGCATCCGTGATGACGACCATCATGTCCGACGCGGTGGCCACGATCTTCTCCTGCAGGAGCGCGCCGCCACCGCCCTTGATGAGGCTGAGATCGGCATCGAACTCGTCCGCACCGTCGATCGTCAGGTCGAGCCACTTGACGTCCTCGAGGGTCGCCACCGGCACGCCGCACTGGCGCGCCAGCTCGGCCGTGCGGCTGGAGGTTGGCACGCCGGTGACGCGCAGGCCGTCCTGGCGCACCATCTCGCCCAGGCATCGGACCATCCACGCGGCGGTCGAGCCGGTGCCAAGACCGACGCGCATCCCGTCCTGCACGTAGTCCAGCGCCCGCTTCGCCGAGACGTATTTTGCCATGTCGATCGGATTGGGCTTGGCGGCCATCTGATGTCCCTTCCCCTGCGGTCCGCGGCGGTTATAGCGACCGGGCTTCCGCACGGACAGGCCCGAATTGGAGCCCCTCCATCAGCGCCCCGAGCGCCGTCGCGGGCAGGAGGACAAGACATGGCCCATCGAGATGCAGGCGCACCGGCCCGGTCGCGCGATTCGACGTCCCCACCCGGCCGTCGGGGGTCATGACCAGCCCGTCGATCGGCCACCGGAGGCCTTCGGACCGTCCCGTGACCCGCCCCATCGGCCAGAGCGAGACGCGCGTGCCCGGCGCGAGGTCCAGCGCCAGATCGGCCGGCGCGCAGGCGATGGCGTCGACATCATCCAGAAGGACGACCGGCGCGCCGCTTCGCGCCAGCTCGGTCAAGCAGGCGAGTGTGTGGTCCGTGCGCCCGCCCAGGAACCCAACGGCCAACGTGAAGGCCGCCGGTGCCGTGCGGAGCGCCTTGGCGAAATCCGTGCTATCCTGCTCGGCGATGGGGACGAGTCGGTCCGCGAAGGCCGCGCGCGCCGCCCCGGAGACCGAATCCATGTCGCCGATCACCGCGTCGGGGACATGTCCGGCTGCCAGAAGCGCGTCCGCGCCGCCATCGGCCGCGATCAGCCGGGGGGCGCGGCTTAAGGCTTCGTCAAGGACAGGCGTGCTAACCGGTCCCCCACCGACGAGCGTCTGGCCCCCGGGCGCGAAAGGGACGGATCGGTGGACGGTTGGTTTCGAATCTGGCAAAAATCCGCCCTCGAATTCGTCAAATTGTCCCGAAGCGGGCACGTTTTGAATGGAATCAGCCCGTTTAGTGCACGGTGAAGTGAAACAGGTTTCCCTCCGGGGATGCAAAGTGAGGGTGAAGACATGGTTCCCGCCAACAAGATACTCACAGTCGCCTACGGCACCTTCTCGTGCACGCTGGAAGGCTTCGACGATCCGTTCTCGACGATGACCGACATCGCGGAATATTTCCGCGATCTCGCCGAAGGCGACCGGTTCTTCGGGGCCGAACCCCCGACCCCCGACATGGCCACGCTGCGCCTGATCGCGGAGGCCCGCGCCAACCGCACGGTCGACGCCCAGCCCGAGGACGGCGGCATCGTGCTGCGCCCCGCCGCGCTGGCCGCCGATGCGCCCACCGAAGACGCCCCCGCGTCCGAAGAAACGATCGACGACACTCGCGATGATGTGGTGGCCGAGGCCCCGATCGCCGTCGTCGCGCCGGTCGCCGTGCCCGAGGTCGCCGAGACGCCCGAACCCGCACAAGGCGACAGCGCCGTGGCCGAGACGGTCGCCGAGGCCGACGAGCGGCCCGAGATCGCCGAGGTCGAAGCCGTCGCGACGGACGAAACCTCCGACGCCGCGCCTGAAGATGTCGCCGCCGCCGAAGACGAGGCAGCCGAAGACGAAGGTGCCGAGGACGGCGTCGCCGCCAAGCTGGCCCGCATCCGGGGCATGGTCGATGCCGACCGCGCCGCCGAGGATGGCTATACCGAGGACGAGCATGCCGAAGAGATTGGCGCGACGATCGTCTCGGACGACATCGCCGCCGCCTTCGCCGATACCGCGCCCGAGGATATCGTGCCCGATTCCCCCGCGGAGGAGACCGCCGAGGATGAGACGCGCGACGACGCGACCGCCGAAGACGAGAGCGGCATCGCCGCCGATGTCGAGGCGATGCTGAGCGATAGCGACGACACCGCCCCCGAGGAGGAGGCCGAAGCGGCGCCCGACGCCGACGCCGAGCCGCCCCGTGCCCGCCGGATCCGCGTCCGCCGTCTGCGTCGCGCCCAGGCCGCCGCCGAGGCTGCCGAAGCCAATGATGCAGCCGAGGCCGCCGCGCCGGAGCTTCCCGAGGCGGAAGAAGCCGACCTGATGTCCGAACTCGCCGCGATCGAGGCCGAGCTGACCCGCGACGCCACCGGCCCCGAAGTCGAGGCCGCGTCCGAAGACCGGGCCGAGACGCCCGAGGATGACGACAACCTGCCCTCGCTCGATGATCTCGACGACAGCGACCTTCTGGCCGAACTCGCCGCCATCCGCGCCGCGACCACGCCCGAAGACGCCAGTGCCGACGCCCCCGAGGCCGAGGATGCCGTCGCCGAAACCGACGCGACCGACGCGACCGACGGTGATGCGCCGATCGATGCCCCCGATGCCATCGCCGCCGCCGACGAGGCCCCCGAGGCCGAGGCGCCCGTCGCCGAGGACGAGGAGACCGAGAGCGACGTGGACGCCATCGCCGCCGAGGCGGACGTGGAGACCGCCGATGCGGAGGACACGGACGAGACCGACGTCGATCACCGCGAGGGCGATATCCGCGACGCCATCGACATCGAAGAGGTCGCGGTCGCCCCGTCGACGGGTTACGAGGCCGAGGCCGACGAGCCGGACGCCGAGCCTCAGGCCGCCGCGCCCGACGACCGCGACATGGAGCGTCTCTTCGCCGCGACCGACAGCCGCCTCTCGGGCGAGGACACCTCGCGCCGCCACGCCAACATCTCGCACCTGAAGGCCGCGGTCGCCGCCCGTCGCGCCGATGGACCGGTCGATGCGGCCAAGGCCGACGACACCGGCGCCTACCGAGAGGATCTGGCCAACACGGTCCGCCCGCGCCGCGCCGCCCGCCCGGCCGAGAGCCGGACGGACCGTCCCCAGCGCCCCGAGCGTCCGGGACCCCTCGTGCTCGTCTCCGAGCAGCGGGTCGAGGACGCGCCGGTCGCCGACGCGACGCCCGCCGCCCCCGTGCAGCCCCGCCGTGCCGCGCGCCAGACCGAGGCCGAAACCCGCGAGGCCGAGATGCTGCGCGACGCGGCCAAGGGCTCGACCGACGCCGCCGCCTCGGATGCGCAGGATTTCGAGGCCTTTGCCGCCGACCGCGGTGCGGTCGACCTGCCCGAGATCCTTCAGGCCGCGGCCGTCTACTCGACCAAGGTCATGGGCCACGAGAGCTTCTCGCGCCCCCGTCTCCTGCATCTTGCTGCCGAGGCGGTCGACGATCTGAGCCGCGAGGACGGTCTGCGCGGGTTCGGCCAGCTCCTGCGCGACGGCACCATCCGCAAGATCAGCCGCGGCGAATTCGCCCTGGGCGAAGATGGCCGCTTCGGCGAAAAGACGACCCGCCGCGCCGGCTGACCCCTAAACAACCGAGCAGTCGAACCGGCCCGCCATGGCAACATGGCGGGCCGGTTTTTGTCCGGGCGAGCGGGCTCGACGACAGCTGTCGAATCCATTGGCGACACTCGGCGCTATCAGAGGCCGCGATGAAGCGCTGATCCGCGCCCTGATCCACGGTACAGGCCCTGCGCCTCGACCGAGCGATGTCGGAGCGCTCTGCCCCTTCGCATCGGCCCCGAACGACGCGATGGGGCCGCGCGGGCGGCGCGCCGACTAGTCGTCGCGCGGCGGGGCGTCCGGGTCGGGCTGGCCGACGCCGCGGAAGATGCTCTTGAACGGAAGGACCCAGAGGATGCCAAGCGCGGCATAGATGACGAATTCGAGCCAGATCGGCGGGCGGTCGAACAGGTTCACCACCGAGACCGCGACCACGACGTAGAGCGGCAGCCCGACGATCAGGATCAAAAAGGCGAGGCGTTTTCGGGTCTTGTAGCGGAGCGCCATGTCAGTCCTCGAACGGGTCGGTGACGAGGATCGTGTCCTCGCGCTCGGGCGAGGTCGAGAGCAGCGCCACCGGGCAGGAAATCAGCTCCTCGACGCGGCGGACATACTTGATCGCGTTGGCCGGCAGGTCGGCCCAGCTCCGCGCGCCCTCGGTCGATTCCGACCAGCCCGGCATCTCCTCGTAAATCGGGGTGCAGCGGGCCTGCGCGTCGGCCGCGAAGGGCAGGTGATCGATCCGCGCGCCGTCGCGCTCGTAGCCGACGCAGATCTTCAGCGTCTCGAACCCGTCGAGCACGTCGAGCTTGGTCAACGCGATCCCGTTCACACCGCTCGTCGCGCAGGTCTGGCGGACCAGCACGGCGTCGAACCAGCCGCAGCGGCGCTTGCGCCCCGTCACCGTGCCGAACTCGTGCCCCCGCTCGCCCAGCCGCTGGCCGTCGGCATCGTCGAGCTCGGCGGGGAACGGGCCTTCGCCCACCCGCGTCGTGTAAGCCTTGACGATGCCGAGGACGAAATCGATGGCGCCCGGCCCGATCCCGGTGCCCGTCGCGGCCTGCCCGGCGATAACGTTGGACGAGGTCACGAAGGGATAGGTGCCGAAGTCGATATCCAGCAGCGCGCCTTGTGCCCCTTCGAAGAGGATGCGGCGCCCGCGACGGCGCTTTTCGTCCAGAACCTTCCAGACGGGGGCGGCGTATTCCAGCACCTCCTCCGCGATCTCGGAGAGCTGCGCGAGGAGCGCGTCGCGATCCACCGGTTCCATCCCGAGACCGCGGCGGAGCGCGTCGTGATGGGCGAGCGCGCGATCGACGCGGGCCTCGAGCGTCGCCGCATCGGCGAGGTCGGCGACCCGGATCGCGCGCCGCCCGACCTTGTCCTCGTAGGCCGGCCCGATGCCACGCCCGGTCGTGCCGATCTTCGTGCCCGCCGAGGACGCGGCCTCGCGGGCGCGGTCGAGCTCGCCGTGGATGGGCAGGATCAGCGGCGTGTTCTCGGCGATCATCAGGGTCTCGGGCGTGATCTCGACGCCCTGACCGCGCAGACCCTCGATCTCGGCCACGAGATGCCAGGGGTCGAGCACGACGCCGTTGCCGATCACCGAAAGCTTGCCGCCGCGGACGATCCCCGAGGGCAGGAGCGACAGCTTGAAGACCGTCCCGTCGATGACCAGCGTGTGACCCGCGTTGTGCCCGCCCTGGAAGCGCGCGATCACGTCTGCGCGTTCCGACAGCCAGTCGACGATCTTGCCCTTGCCCTCGTCGCCCCACTGGGCGCCGACCACCACCACGTTGGCCATGAGCCGTCTCCATCACCGCGATAAGGAATGTCGAAAATCCGGCCCCCCGATAGCGAATGCCGCGCCGGGGCGAAACCCGCCATTCGGGGGCGCCCCGCGCGCGCCGGGGTCTTGCGGGTCTCGGGGACCGTCTCTAGGTAGCGCGGATCGAAGCGAAGCGGGCCGTCCATGGAAAACGTCATCCTCGTCATCCACCTGATCCTGGCCCTCGGGCTGATCGGGATCGTGCTGCTCCAGCGCTCCGAGGGCGGTGGCCTTGGCATGGGTGGCGGCGGCGGTGGCGCCGTGACGGGCCGGCAGGCGGCGACCGCGATGACCAAGCTGACCTGGCTTCTGGCGGTCGCGTTCCTCGCGACGTCGATCACGCTGACGGTGCTGGCCGCGTCGGACAGCGCGGGTGGCTCGGTCGTCGACAGCGTGCCCGAGGGCGAGGCCGTGCTGCCGTCCGTGCCGTCGGGCGAGTCGCTGTTGCCGCCATCGACGGGCGATCAGCCGCTGACGCCGCCCCGGTCGGAATAGACCATATCTAGGACGAACGGGACGTCGGGTCTCAGGATATAGCGCGCGCGGTTGCGCGCCGCGCGAAATGCCTGTACCCGTCAAATCCCGTGATTGGTGATTCCGGCGCGACCGGAATCAGAGGGCTTCGCGGGGTAATTCGGACATGGCACGCTACATCTTCATCACCGGCGGGGTGGTGTCGTCGCTGGGCAAGGGTCTGGCTTCGGCCGCGCTCGGCGCGCTCCTGCAGGCGCGGGGCTACACGGTGCGGCTGCGCAAGCTCGACCCCTACCTGAACGTCGATCCCGGCACGATGAGCCCGTTCGAGCATGGCGAGGTCTTCGTCACCGATGACGGGGCGGAAACCGATCTCGACCTCGGGCATTACGAGCGCTTCACCGGCGTCGCGGCGCGCGGGACGGATTCGATCAGTTCCGGCCGGGTCTATTCTACCGTCCTCGA
Organism: Jannaschia halovivens; assembly: GCF_046452375.1. Lineage (NCBI taxonomy): Bacteria > Pseudomonadati > Pseudomonadota > Alphaproteobacteria > Rhodobacterales > Roseobacteraceae > Jannaschia > Jannaschia halovivens. Next base: position 1,704,397 of record NZ_JBKFDJ010000001.1, read on the forward strand.
GAAAGAGCGGCGGGGCGACTATCTCGGCAAGACGATCCAGGTGATTCCGCACGTCACCAACGAGATCAAGGAGTTCCTGCATATCGGCGCCGACGAGGTCGATTTCATGCTCTGCGAAATCGGCGGAACGGTCGGCGATATCGAGGGCCTGCCCTTCTTCGAGGCGATCCGCCAATTCGGGCAGGAGCAGCCGCGCGGCCAATGCGTCCTGATGCACCTGACGCTGCTGCCCTACATCAAGGCCTCAGGCGAGCTAAAGACCAAGCCGACGCAGCACTCGGTCAAGGAGCTGCGCTCGATCGGTCTGGCGCCCGACATCCTCGTCTGCCGCTCCGAGGGGCCGATCCCCGTCAAGGAGCGCGAGAAGCTGGCGCTGTTCTGCAACGTGCGCCCCGATAGCGTCATCGCCGCGCAGGACCTCAAGTCGATCTACGAAGCACCACTCGCCTATCACGCCGAGGGGCTCGATCAGGCGGTGCTGGACGCGTTCGGCATCTCGCCGGCGCCGCGGCCCAATCTCGACCGCTGGGAAGATGTGGTCGACCGGATCCACAACACCGACGGCGAGGTGCGCGTGGCCATCGTCGGCAAGTACACGCAGCTCGAGGACGCGTATAAATCCATCGCCGAGGCGCTGACCCATGGCGGCATGGCGAACCGCGTGAAGGTGCGCGCCGAATGGATCGACAGCGCTCTCTTCGAGGAGGGCAACGTCGCCTCGCAGCTGGCGGGGTTCCACGCGATCCTCGTGCCCGGCGGCTTCGGCGAGCGAGGCACCGAAGGCAAGATCAAGGCCGCGCAATTCGCGCGCGAGCGGGGCGTGCCCTATCTGGGGATCTGCCTCGGCATGCAGATGGCCGTGATCGAGGCGGCGCGGAACCTGGCCGACATGGGCGACGCCATGTCCGAGGAGTTCAGCGAGGGCGTCGATCCGCGCAACTTCACGCCCGTCGTCTATCACCTGAAGGAATGGGTGCAGGGCAACGCCAAGGTCACGCGCAAGAAGGATGACGACAAGGGCGGCACGATGCGGCTGGGCGCCTATGACGCCGTGCTGGCCGAAGGATCGCGCGTGGCCGACGCCTATGGCGAGACCGCCATCGAGGAGCGTCACCGCCACCGCTACGAGGTCGATATCAAGTTCCGCAAGCAGCTGGAGGATCAGGGCTTAATCTTCTCGGGCCTGTCGCCGGACGGCCGCCTGCCCGAGATCGTCGAGGTCAAGGACCACCCCTGGTATATCGGCGTCCAGTTCCACCCCGAGCTGAAGTCGAAGCCCTTCGCGCCGCATCCGCTGTTCGCCGATTTCGTGCGCGCCGCAAAGGACCAGTCGCGGCTGGTGTGACGTGCGCCCCGCGGCGTCGGCGGGAACCCCCGCCGCCCGCCATCCGTTCTGCAAGTACCTGCAAACACCTGCAAACGGAGGATCATCCCATGGCGAACGAAGATCAGACCGAAGGCAAGACCAAGGACATCACCGGCAAGATCAAGGAAGAGGCCGGCGACCTGACGGGCAACGACGAGATGAAGCGCGAAGGCCAGGCCGATCAGGTCGAGGGCAAGGTGCAGAAGGGCGTCGGCGACCTGAAGGAAGATTTCAAGAAGATGTGACGACCGGCCGGGGGTGGACATGTGCCGTCCCCGGCTTTCTCCTCCTCGCACGACGAGGAGAAACCATGCCCGATACCCTGCCCTTCCAGATCTGGGACGTGTTCACCGACACGCCCTTTACAGGCAATCCACTGGCCATCGTCGAAAGCGACGGCAGCCTGAGCACGGCGCAGATGCAGACGCTCGCGCGTCAGTTCAATCTTTCCGAGACGATCGTCCTGATGCCGCCCCGCGACCCGGCGCATACGGCGCGGGCGCGCATCTTCTTTCCGACGGCCGAAATTCCCTTCGCGGGACATCCGACCATCGGCGCGGCGCTCTATCGTGCGGCGCGCGATGGGCTGGAGGCCGTTACACTGGAGGAGGAGGCGGGGCTCGTCCCGGTCACCATCACCGAAGGCACCGCACAATTCACCGCCCCCGTCCTGCCCGCGCCCCATGGCGGCCCGATCGATCCCGACCTCTGCGCGGCGGCGCTGGGCCTCGACCCCGACCGGATCGGCCCGCATGCGCCGGGCGTCTTCGCGGGCGGTCCGGCCTTTCTCTACGTACCCGTCCGCGACCGCACGGCGCTCGCCGCCGCCGGACCGCAGGAACCCGCTTGGTCGTCGCTGATGGAGGCTTGCGGGGTCGACAGCGCCTGGCTCTATGACCCGGACCTGAACGCGCGGATGTTCTCGCCCACCGCCGGCATCCCCGAAGACCCCGCGACCGGATCGGCCAGCGCGATCCTCGCAGCGCAGCTTCTCGCCAACGGCGCGCTGTCCGAAGGGACCACGCGCCACACGATCCGACAGGGCGCCGATATGGGGCGCCCGTCCGAGATCGGGTTCGAGGCGGATGTCGTGGAGGGCGCGATCACGGCGGTTCGGATCGCCGGACGCGCGGTGCCCGTGGCCGAAGGCAGGATCAGAATCCCAGCGTGAACCGCCGGGTCAGGCCGATCCGCGCCGAGACCTGGCTGTCGTCGAGCGAGATCGGGCTGTCGGCGGCATCGTTGCGCAACCGGTCGTAGGAGACGGCGGCGTCGACGCCCCAGCGGTCGTTGATGCGGTAGCCGGCGCCCAGCTCGACCCCGGTCGACATCAGGCCCCCGGACGCATTGAACTGCGTGTAGGCGGGAGCGGAGGCCGCGGCTTCCGCGGCGGTGACGCCGAAATAGGTCGACGCGTAGTCGCTGTCAGCGAAGAACGCCCGCGGCCCGGCCCGGAGCGTCAGGCGGTCGGTCGGGCGGACGAACACGTCGGCCCCCAACTCGCCCACCCAGGCCTCGTGCCCGATCACGCCGTAGCGCACCGCGCCGAACACCTGGTAGTCCGAGGTCGCGTAGCGCAGGCCGACGCCCAGCTCGAGCGCGGCATCGACATCGTTGAAGCCCGCCAGCTCGGGATTGTCGGCCACGTCGCGGTCGCCGATATAGCGGAACGACCCGGTCACGCCGAAGCCCTCGGGCTGGTAGAGCGGATCAGGATTGCCGAAGGTGAAGCCGCCGAGCCGCAGGTAGTTCAGCTCGAACCCGAGATCGGGGGCCGCTTCGGACCCGTCCGCGCCGAAGTAGTCGGGCGCGGTGGCCACCCCGGTGCGCAGCGTGAACCCGAGCGCCGGGCCGGTGCCTTGCGTCGAGAGCGTCACGGGACCGGTGCCCGCGACCTGCTCCTGCGCGACGGCGGGTGCGGCGAGGGCCAGAAGGGCGGCGAATGCGGTCAGGCGGAGCATCGGGGGATTCGTCCAAAGTGTTGGCGTTGACTTGCTATCTAGCACGTCCTTCGCCTTGGCCATGATGCATTTTTACACTTCACGTCACGAAATCGCGCGCGGCTTGTCCGCAAGGCCACAGGGCGCTAGCCGGAGGCCATGCTTTCCTACCAGCACGCCTACCACGCCGGGAACGCGGCCGACGTCCACAAGCATGCGCTGCTGTCGGTCGCGCTGGACTACATGGCCCGCAAGGACAAGGCGCTCAGCTATCTCGAGACCCATGCCGGGCGGGGTCTCTACGACCTGTCCGACGCGCAGGCGCGCCGCACCGGCGAGGCGGCGGCGGGGGTCGGGCGGTGGCTTGCGCGGATGCCCGCCGATCACCCCTGGCGGCGCATGGTCGAGGCGGTGCGCGCCGACCACGGACCCGATGCCTATTTGGGCTCGCCGCTTCTGGCCGCGCGGCTGACACGGCCCTTCGACCGGCTCGATCTGGCCGAATTGCACCCTGCCGAACATGCCGCGCTGCTGGCCGCGATGCCCGCGCATCCCAACATCCGCATCCACAAGCGCGACGGGGTTGAGATGGCCCGCGCGCTGACCCCGCCCGAACCGCGCCGCGGCCTGATGCTGATCGACCCGTCCTGGGAGGTGCGGAGCGATTACGAGCGGATGGCCAAGCTCCTGCCCGCGCTGCATCGCAAATGGGGCGTCGGGGTGCTGATGCTCTGGTACCCGATCCTGCGCGACCGCCGGCACGGCCCGATGCTCCGCGCCCTCCGCGAGACGCTGCCCGACGCGCTGGTCAGCGAGGTCCGCTTCACGCCCGCCCGCGATGGACACGGGATGGAGGGGTCGGGCATGGTCGTGGTCAATCCGCCCTGGGGCCTGCCCGAGGCGGCGATGGCCCTCGCGGCCCGCTTCGAGGAGGACTGAGATGCCGAAGGGCTACTGGATCGCGCATGGCCGGGTCGACGACCCCGACGCCTACGACCTCTACCGTGCGGCCAACGCGGCACCCTTGGCCGAGTATGGCGGCCGGTTCCTCGTGCGCGGCGGCCAGCGCAGCGTCGTCGAGGGCGACGCCAAGCCCCGGACCGTGGTGATCGAGTTCCCCGACTTCCAAGCCGCGATGGATTGCTACAACTCCGCCGGCTACCAGGCTGCGATGCGGCTTCGCGAGGGGATCAGCGAAAGCGACCTCGTGATCGCCGAGGGGTGGGAGGGCTGAGTTCGCACCCTATATCGGGCTCATGTTTGCAGACCTGATCCGCCGCCTGACGGCCCCCGAACCCGACCGCCTCCCCGAACCGGACGCCCGGCTGGCGCTGGCCGCCCTTCTCGTGCGCGTCGCGCGCAGCGACGGCCATTACGCCCCCGAGGAGATCGCGCGCATCGACCGCATCCTGATGCGGCGGCATACGCTCACCCCCGACGGCGCGGCCCAGCTCCGCCACAGCGCCGAGGCGCTCGAGGCCGAGGCCCCCGACACGGTCCGCTTTACCCGCGCCATCAAGGACAGCGTCGAACTGGAGGAGCGGATCTCGGTGATCGAGGCGCTCTGGTCGGTGGTGCTCGCCGATGGACACCGCGACGAGGACGAGGACGGGCTCCTGCGCCTTCTCGCCAATCTTCTGGGGGTCAACGACCGCGACTCCAACCTCGCCCGGCAGCGGGTCGAAGGCGCGGGCTGACCCTTGTCCGCCCCGCGTGGCAAGGCTACTGCGCGCTGACGCCACCCGGAGACCGCCCATGCGCCGCGCCTTCAAGAGATGGATCGCCCGCACCTTCAACACCTGGCGCGCGCCCGCGGCCAATGCCCTTCTGGACTGGTCCGAGGATGGCGGCGAGGCGCTGCGGATGCGCTTCGACGGGCTCGGGCCGACGGATACGGTGCTGGATTTCGGCGGGTTCGAGGGCGACTGGGCCGCCAAGCTGCACGACACCCATGGCTGCCGCGTCCACGTCTTCGAGCCCCATCCCGTCTTCGTCGACCGGCTCCGCGCGCGGTTCTCGGGCAACGATGCCATCGTCATCCACCCGTTCGCGGTGGGCAGCGCGGACGGCACGTTGCCGCTGTCGGATGACGGCGACGCTTCGTCGGCCCTTTCGGGGCGCGGTACGGTCGAGGGCATGGTGCGGGCCGCCGCCAAGGTGATGGCGGACCTGCCCGAGCCGCGCTTCGCGGTGGCCAAGATTAACATCGAGGGCGGCGAATACGACCTTCTCCCGGCGCTGATCAAGGCGGGTGCCCTGCCCCGGATCGACCGGCTCCAGGTGCAGTTCCACCTTTATGAACGAGACCATCTCGAGGCCCGCGCCGACCTCGTGCGCCGGATCGAGGCGACCCATGCACCCGACTGGTCCTATCCTTTCGTCTGGGAGCAATGGACCCGCCGTGATGCGTGAGGCCACGACGGCCAGCCTGTGCTGGTATCCCGCGACCCGCCCGGCCTGGGACCGGCTCTGGGCCGACATCCGCGCGCGGCTGGGTGCGGGGCCCACGCGTCTGACATGGCCCGATACGGCGGGGGCGCATTGGCGCGATCCGGGTCTCCTGCTGTCGATGACCTGCGCCCTGCCGATGCGGCGGGGCCTCGCGCGGTCGGTGACGCTGGTGGGCAGCCCCGTCTGGGACGTGCCGGGCCTGCCGCCGGGGCATTACGCATCGCATCTGGTGACGCGTGCGGGTGACGACCGGAGCGTGGCCGAGGCCGCGGCGGCGGGCATCGCCGCCAACGATGCCGACAGCCAGTCGGGCCGCGGCGTGCTGGACGACATGGGCGTCGCGGGGCCCGTGACTTATGTCGGCAGCCATGCCGCCGCGATGCGGGCCGTGGCCGAAGGGCGTGCCCATCTGGCAGCGATCGACATGGTGGCCTGGTCGATGGCGCCGCATGCCGACCTCGCGATCCGGGCGACCTCGCCCCCCTCGCCCTCGACCCCGTTCATTACCGCGCGCCCCGAATGGCGCGCCCCGGTCCGCGCTGCCCTCGACGCCGCGATCGCCGCGATGCCCGAGGCCGACCGCGCCGCCACGAGGCTGGTCGGAGTGACGGACCTGCCCGCCGCCGCCTACGCCCCGGACATGGCGTATCCGGACGCCTGACGCGGCATTCCCATTGCAATCGGCGTGTATTTGCGGCGTAAACGCCCGAAGTCGCCAGCAACGAGGCCGCGCGTGCCCCTCGACAGCCCCTCCGACGAGACACCGGTTCTTTCGATCCGGTCGCTCCACAAGGCCTATGGCCAGCTGGAGGTCCTTCGGGGCGTCGACGTGACCGCGCCGCGCGGACAGGTCATCTCGCTGATCGGGTCGTCGGGGTCGGGGAAATCGACGCTCCTGCGTTGCGCGAACCTTCTCGAGGACAGCCAGCAGGGCGAGATCCTGTTCGAGGGCGAGGCGGTCACCTGGCGCGGCACGGGTCACGGACGGCATCCCGCCAACGCGGCACAGGTCACGCGCATCCGCACGAACCTGTCGATGGTGTTCCAGTCCTTCAACCTCTGGTCCCACCTGACCGTCCTTCAGAACGTCATGGAGGCCCCGGTCCAGGTCCTCAAGCGCGACCCGGCCGAGGTCGAGACGGCGGCGCGGGACTACCTCGCGAAGGTCGGCATCGGCGACAAGTGCGACGCATGGCCCGCGCAGCTGTCCGGCGGCCAGCAGCAGCGCGCCGCCATCGCCCGCGCACTCTGCATGGAGCCGAAGGCGCTGCTCTTCGACGAGCCCACCAGCGCGCTCGACCCCGAGCTCGAGCAGGAGGTGATCCGGGTCATCAAGTCGCTGGCCGCCGAAGGGCGCACGATGATGATCGTGACCCACGACATGGCGCTGGCCCGCGACGTGAGCGATCACGTGATCTTCCTGCACCAGGGCCTGATCGAGGAGGAGGGTCCGCCCGCCGCCCTCTTCGACACCCCCAAATCCGAACGACTGCAACAGTTCCTCGGTACGATTTTCTAGACCCGTCAGCCCCGCAAACAGGGGCGGCGACAACATGGAGAGACCAAGAATGAAACTGATCCTGACGACGGCGCTTGCCGCCCTCACCGCGACCGCGGCCCTGGCCGACGGCCACGCGACGACGATCCGCATGGGCACCGAGGGCGCCTATGCCCCCTACAACTTCCTCAACGACGCGGGCGAGGTCGACGGCTTCGAGATCGAGCTGGGCAACATGCTCTGCGAGAAGGCCGAGCTGACCTGCGAGTGGGTGACGAACGAGTGGGATTCGATCATCCCGAACCTCACCTCGGGCAACTACGACACGATCATGGCCGGCATGTCGATCACCGACGAGCGCGACGAGGTCATCGACTTCACCCAGAACTACTTCCCGCCGACCGAGTCGAACTACGTCGCCCTGTCGGACGATGCCGATCTCGAAGGCGGCGTGATCGCGGCGCAGACCAACACGATCCAGGCCGGCTACATCGCGGAATCGGGCGCCACGCTCCTGGAATTCGCCACCTATGACGAGACCGTCGCCGCCGTCCGCAACGGCGAGGCGGACGCCGTCTTCGCCGACCGCGACGCGCTTCTGCCGACGGTCGAGGAATCGGGCGGCGAGCTGGTCATCACCGGCGAGGGCGTGCCGCTGGGCGGTGGCGTCGGCATGGGCCTGCGCGAGAGCGACGGCGAGCTGCGCGACACCTTCGACGCGATCATCACCGACATGAAGGCCGATGGTTCGCTCAACGAACTGATCACCAAGTGGTTCGGCGAGGACGCGCCGCAGTACTGACCCACCCACCGGAGCGGCCCTAGCGGGCCGCTCCACCCCGCCCGACCGTCCGAGGTTTCCGGCCATCTTCTCCTTTTGCACCGATCCCGCCACGCTCGACGGCCTCGCCTGGCTGGGCTGCTACCTGACGACGGGCAAGCATTTCGCGTTCTACGGCGCGTTCGGCACGGTGCTGATCCTGCTGGCGGTGACGGCGCCCTCGGCGCTGGCCTTCGGCCTCGGGGGGGCGATGGCGGCCCGGTCGCGGATCGCGCCGCTGCGCTGGTTGGGCAAGGGCTATATCGCGGTCGTGCGCGGCGTGCCCGACATCGCGTTCTTTCTGTTCTTCGTGATCGCGCTGGACCAGGCGTTCGAGTGGATCCGGCACCAGGTCAAATGCCCCGAATGGGACGAGCCGATCCGCCAGGGCACCGACTTTATCGTTTGCCAATCCGCCAAGCTGCCGCTCGGCAACGCGCCGCAATGGGTACACGAAGGCTACGGCTTCGCGCTCGCGGTGCTGACCTTCGCCATCGTCTTCGGCGCCTTCGCCGCCAACGTCCTCTACGGCGCGATGCGGGCCGTCCCCCGCGCGCAGGTCGAGACCGCCGAGGCCTACGGCATGTCGCGGTCGCAGGCGTTTCGCCGGGTGATCCTGCCGCAGATGTGGGTCTACGCGCTGCCGGGGCTGGGCAATCTCTGGATGGTGCTGATCAAGGCGACGCCGCTTCTGTTCCTGCTGGGCGTCGAGGACATCGTCTATTGGGCGCGCGAACTGGGCGCGGCCAAGACGCCGCGCTTTTCCGACTATCCCCATGGCGACTGGCGCATCTGGTATTTCTCGGCGCTGCTGGTCTTCTACCTCGCCTTCACCCGCGTCTCCGAGATCATGATCACACGGCTGACGCGGCGCCTGTCCCGTGGTCAGGCGACGGCGGCCGGCGAAGCGATGCGGAAGGCGGGCGCATGACCGACCCTGCCGCCACCGGGCGCGTCTGATGGAAGAGTGTCTCCAGACCATCGCCGACTATGGCCTCCGCTCGCTCGGGATCGGTGAGCGGCTGTTGCCGCGCTCGGAGTTCACGCTCTGCCAGCAGATCGTGCTGATCGGCTCGGGCCTGATCTGGAACGTCTATTTCGGGCTGATCGCGCTTCTGTCGGGCTTCGCGCTGGCGACGGTGCTGGCGGTCGGCAAGGCCTCGCCCAAGCTCTGGGCGCGCAAGCCGTCGGAGTGGTTCATCTTCCTCTTCCGAGGCTCGCCGCTCTTCATCCAGTTCTTCTTCGCCTATTTCGCCTTCCTCGCCCTCAAGCAGGTCGCCCCCTGGGCCGAACCGCTCTCCTCGGCCTGGGCCGGCGCGGTCGTCGTGCTCTTCCTCAACACCGCCGCCTATTCGGCCGAGATTTTCTACGGCGCGCTGGGCTCGGTCCCGAAGGGCGACCAGGAGGCGGCCGAGGCCTACGGGATCACCGGCTGGCGCAAGTTCAAGCGGATCACCTGGCCCACAACGCTGCGCCTTGCATGGCCCGCCTACACGAACGAGGCGATCTTCCTCTTCCACGCGACGACGCTGGTGTTCTTCACCGGCTTCCCGGCGCGCCAGCAGAAGGGCGACGCGCTCTATTACGCCAATTACTTCGCCGACAAGACGTTCAACCCCTTCGTGCCCTACCCGATCCTCGCGGGGTATTTCATCCTCCTGACTCTCGTCATCATCGGCATCATGGGCGCCATCAACCGTCGCCTGAACCGCCACCTGCCCGAAGCGCCGGGACGGCCGAGCCTTCTGGGACAGGTGATGCGATGAGCGATGAGGCACCCGCAGGCTGGCTCCACGACCATCCCGAGATCCACTCGGTCCGCGCCGCGGCCTGCGACCTCAACGGGCAGGCGCGCGGCAAGCGCATTCCGCGCCGCTTCGCCCACAAGCTCGAGACGGACGGCACGCGGTTCCCGTTCTCGATCCTCAACCTCGACATCTGGGGCGAGGATATCGAGGACAGCCCGCTGGTCTTCGACACCGGCGACGCGGACGGCATCCTGAAGCCGACCGAGCGGGGCTTCGTGCCGATGCCGTGGCTGGCCACGCCGACCGCGCTCCTGCCGGTCTGGATGTACCACGAGGACGGGCGGCCCTTCGCGGGCGATCCGCGTCACGCGCTGGCCGCCGTGCTGGCGCGCTATGCCAAGCACGGGCTGACGCCGGTGGTCGCGACCGAGATGGAGTTCTACCTGATCGACGACAGCACGCGGCAACTCCGCGCGCCGATCTCGCCCGTCTCGGGCAAGCGGCGGCCGGGGGCAGAAACGCTCTCGATGCGGCAGCTCGACGCCTTCGACATGTTCTTCACCCAGCTCTACGACGCCTGCGAGGCGATGGATATTCCCGCAAACACCGCCATTTCCGAGGCCGGGATCGGCCAGTTCGAGATCGACCTCAGCCACCAGCCCGACGCGCTGAAGGCCGCCGACGACGCGTGGCTCTTCAAGCTCGCCCTGCGCGGGCTGGCGCGGCAGCACGGCTTCGCGGCCAGCTTTATGGCCAAGCCCTATCCGGATTACGCGGGCAACGGGATGCATGTGCATTTCTCGGTGCTGGACGCGGACGGCGCGAACGTGTTCGACGATGGCGGGTCCGAAGGCTCGGACATGCTGCGCCATGCGGTCGCGGGCCTCCTGGCGGCGGCCCCGGCCTCGACCCTCGTCTTCGCGCCGCATCTCAACAGCTATGACCGGCTCGTGCCGGGCGCGCACGCGCCCACCGGCCTCGCCTGGGCCTACGAGAACCGCACCAGCGCCATCCGCATTCCCTCCGGCCCCACGGCCGCGCGCCGGATCGAGCATCGCATCTCGGGCGGGGACGCGAACCCCTACCTGCTGCTGGCCAGCATCCTCGCCGCCGCATTGCAGGGGATCGAGGACGCGCAGGACCCGCCGCCGCCGATCACCGGAAACGCCTACGCGATGAACCTGCCGCAGATCCCGTCGCGCTGGGCCGAGGCGATCGACCGCTTCGAGAGCGATCCGTGGTCCGCCCGCCTGTTGCCCAGCGCGCTCATACGGAACCTCGTCCTGACCAAGCGGCAGGAATTACGCGATATCGACGCACTGACCGAGGACGAGCGGATGGACCTCTACCTGGACACCGTGTGACCGCGGGCGTCTTCGCCGCAGTCCTCGGCGCGGCGCTCCTCCATGCCGGGTGGAACGCGCTGGTGAAGTCGGGCGCCTCGAAGGTCGGCGGGATCACGATCATGACCCTCGTGCAGGGGGGTGCGGGCGGTCTGATCGCGCTGAGCCTGCCGCTGCCCACGGGGCCGGTCTGGGGCTGGCTGGCGCTGTCCGGGGCTTTCCACGCAGGCTATAAGCTCTTCCTCGCCTTCGCCTACGAGCAGGGTGACCTCAGCCGCGTCTATCCCATCGCGCGCGGGGCGGCGCCGATGATCGTCCTCCTCGTCTCGCCGCTGCTTCTGACCGATATCCTGACCCCGACCGAGATCGTCGGCATCGCGATCCTCGGGGCGGGGATCGCGACCATGGCCGCCGGCAGCCTGCGCGCCCGCGAGGCACGGCGCCTGATCCCCTACGCCCTCGGCTCGGCCCTGATGACGGCGGGCTATACGATCGTCGACGGCTCAGGCGCTCGGGTCGCGGCCTCGGCCACGCAATACGTCGCGTGGCTCTTCCTCCTCGACGTCCTGATCTTCACGCCGATCATCCTGGCGCTGCGCGGGCGCGAGGTGCTGCGCGCGGATGCGCGGGCCTGGGGCCTCGGCGCGCTGGCCGCACTCCTGTCCTACGCCGCCTATGCGGTCGCCGTCTGGGCCATGACCGTGGCCCCCATCGCGCTGGTCGGCGCATTGCGCGAGACGTCGATCCTCTTCGCGGTCCTGATCGGCTGGCTGATCCTCGGCGAACGGATCGACCGCTGGAAGGCCGTCGCCGCGATCCTGATCGTCGGCGGCGTCGCCCTCACTCGGCTCTAGCGCCCGCACGCACTAGCACCGCCCGGCCAGCACCATCGCCCAATAGACCGTGCCTCCGCCCCGCGCGGCGGCCACCGCGCCATGGGTCGCCCGCCGGTCGAGGATGTTGCGGCGATGCCCCGACGAGCCGAGCCAGTCCCGCATCACCGCGCCCAGATCGCCCTGCCCCGTCGCCACGTTCTCTGCCGCGAAGCAGCCGCGGAACCCCGTGGCGCGAACCCGGTCGAACACCGACGAGCCGCCCGGTCCGTCATGCCCGATCCGCCCCCGTCGTGCCATGTGATCCGCCTGCGCCTGCGCGGCGCGCATCAACTGCGCATCGTCGGCGATCGGAGCCAGGCCCGCCGCCGCGCGCGCCGGCGTCGCCGCATCCATCGGCCCGGCCTGCACGCCAAGCGCCAGACACAGGCCCACCACAACCGCCATCAAGAACCGCATCGTCATCGCCCCGCATCCTGCCCGCCGGATCTTAACAACCCGTGACCGCCGCGACGACGCTTGCCGCCATCCCGCCCCCGGCATAGCGTCGATCCGCGCAGCAACCTCCAAGGCATCCCATGAAAATCGGCATCCTGCAGGCCGGACACACGACCGAGGACATCCGCACCGTCCACGGCGATTTCGACGCCATGTTCAAACGGCTTCTGGACGGGCACGGCTTCACCTTTCGCGCCTACGATGTCGAGCACATGGTGTTTCCCGACGCCGTCACCGACTGCGACGGCTGGCTCGTGACCGGCTCGCGGCACGGCGCCTACGAAGACCATGCCTTCATCCCGCCGCTCGAAGCCTTCATCCGGGAGGCGCATGACGCGAACGTCCCCCTCGTCGGCATCTGCTTCGGACACCAGATCGTGGCGACTGCGCTCGGCGGCGAGGTGGTGAAATTCGATGGGGGCTGGGCGCTGGGCCGCCACCCCTACCGCCTGTCCGACGGATCCGAGATCACGCTCAACGCCTGGCATCAGGACCAGGTCGTGACCCTCCCGCCCGGAGCCGAGGTGCTGGCCTCGAGCGATTTCTGCGCCAACGCGATCCTCTCCTATGGCGACCGCGCCTTCACCGTGCAGGCCCATCCCGAATTCTCGAACGCCGTCCTGACCGATTACGTCCGCGTCCGGCGCGGCACGGGCACCTATCCCGACGACCGGATGGACGAGGCCGAGGCGACGCTGGCCAAGCCCGTCGACGACGCCCGCCTCGCCCGTGCCATCGCGCGCTTCTTCACCGACCGGGTGGCCCATGTCTGACTGGCTCGGCCGCATCCCCGATCACGCGCGCGCCTATCTCGACGGGCGCCGTCTCGACGAGGTCGAGTGCATCGTCGCCGACCTGTCGGGGATCGCGCGCGGCAAGGCGATGCCCGCCGCCAAGTTCGCCAAGCAGACGAAATTCTACCTTCCGAACTCCATCTTCCAGCAGACCATCACCGGCGACTGGGCCGAGGACGGCGACGCCGCCTTTCTCGAGCCGGACATGATCCTGACGCCCGATTTCGACACCGCCTGCGCCGCGCCCTGGACCGCGGACTGGACGCTGCAGGTCATCCACGACATGTCCGACCAGGCGGGCGAGCCCGTGCCGATGGCGCCGCGCAACGTCCTCAAGCGGGTGGTCTCGCTCTACGAAGCGCGGGGCTGGACCCCGGTCGTGGCGCCTGAGATGGAGTTCTATCTCGTCGCGCGCAACACCGACCCGTCCCAGCCGGTCCTGCCCCCCATGGGACGCTCGGGGCGCCGGGCCGCCGCGCGGCAGGCATACTCGATGTCTGCCGTTGACGAATACGGCCCCGTCATCGACGACATCTACGACTTCGCCGAGGCCATGGGCCTCGAGATCGACGGCATCCTGCAGGAGGGCGGCTCGGGCCAGGTCGAGATGAACCTCGCCCATGGCGACCCCGTCCGGCTGGCCGACGAGATCTTCTATTTCAAGCGCCTCATCCGCGAGGCCGCGCTCCGGCACGACTGCTACGCGACCTTCATGGCCAAGCCGATCCAGGACGAACCCGGCAGCGCCATGCATCTGCACCATTCCGTCGTGGACCGGGCCACGGGGCGCAACCTCTTCGACGGCGGCGACGGGACCGAGACCGAGGCCTTCATGCACTTCATCGGCGGCATGCAGCGGCACCTGCCCTCGGTCATCGCGCTGCTGGCGCCCTACGTGAACTCCTACCGGCGCTTCGTGCGCGACTTCGCGGCGCCCGTGAACCTCGAATGGGGGCGCGACAACCGCACGACCGGGCTGCGCGTCCCCGTCTCGGAGCCGGACGCCAAGCGCATCGAGAACCGCATCGCGGGGATGGACTGCAACCCGTATCTCGCCCTCGCCGCGTCGCTGGCCTGCGGCTATCTCGGGCTGGTCAACGAGATCGAGCCCGCGCCGCAATTCACCGGCGACGCCTATGACAGCGCCGACGGCATCCCGCGCGACCTTTCCACCGCGCTCGATCTCTTCGAGGCGGCGACCGAGATCCACGACGTGCTGCACCCGCGCTTCGCGTCGATCTACAGCGCGGTCAAACGGTTGGAGAACGGCGCCTTCCTGCAGGTCATCTCGCCCTGGGAGCGGGAGCATCTGCTCCTGAACGTGTGACGCGGGGGCCGCGCGGCTCGGGCGCGTCGTGGCTTCACGCCAATGGCGACCGGGGCGTCTGGCCGGACACGTGGTATGGGCGCGGGCTCGACCTGCCCGACCCGCACCCGCCGCTCAGGGGCCGCGTCACCGCCGATCTCTGTGTCGTCGGCGGCGGGATCACCGGGCTCTCGGCGGCGCTGCATGGCGCGCGGGCGGGGATGTCGGTCGTCCTGCTCGAGGCGCAGCGGGTCGGCTGGGGCGCGTCGGGGCGCAACGGGGGTCAGGTCGGCTCGGGGCTGAACTGGGGGCAGGAAAAGCTGGAGGCGAAGCTCGGCCCCACCCGCGCCCGCGCCGTCTGGGACCTCTGCGAGGACGCCAAGGCGCTGACCCGCCGCCTGATCGCGAGCCACGCGCCCGAGGCCGACTGGCGACCCGGCATCCTCTCGGTCGCGCGGGGGGAGACATCGCTCGGGCCGATGGCCGAGGCCGCCGCGCGGATGGACCGGAGCTACGGCACGGCGCTGGAGGTGCTGGACCGCGACGCGCTGGCCGCGCGGATCGGGACGCGCGCCTATGCGGGCGGCGTGCTGGATGCGTCGGCGGGGGTCGTGAACCCGCTGGCCTATGCGCTCGGCCTCGCACGGGCCTGCGTGGCGGCAGGCGTGACGATCCACGAAGGGTCCGAGGTTCACCGCATCGGCGACAGCGTGGCCGCGGCGCAGGGGGCGGTCACGGCGCGCTTCGTCCTGCACGCGACCAACGGCTACGGCGCGCACCTGACCGGAGCGTCGGCGGCGCGCGTCCTGCCGATCAACAACTTCATCGCCGTGACCGAGCCCCTCGCCGCACCCCCCATGGCCGCGCCGCTGGGCGTGGCCGACGACCGCTTCGTGGTGAACTACTTCCACCAGACCCGGGACGGGCGGCTCGTCTATGGCGGGGGCGAGAGCTACGGCCGCCGCTTCCCCACGGACATCGAAGCCCGCGTCCGCGCCAACCTCGCCCGCGTCTATCCGGCGCTCTCGGAGGTCCGGTTCGAGCATGCCTGGGGCGGCACGCTGGCGGTCACGGCGACGCGCCTGCCCTATCTCGACGAGGTGGCGCCAGGCGTCTTCTCCGCAGGGGGATATTCGGGCCACGGGCTGGCGCTCGCGGGGCTGATGGGCAAGCTCTGCGTCGAGGCGATGGGCGGCGCGCGCGACCGGTTCGACCTCCTCCGCGACCTGCCCGCGCCGGCTCTGCCGGGGGGGCGGATGATCGGTCCGTGGATGGCTCAGGCCGGATTGGTGGCCGGCGCCCTGCGGGACCGGATTCTGCCCTGACATCAGCGGGATAGCCGGTGCACCCCGCGTACACCCCGCGTACACCCCCCGTACACCCCCTGTCGTGACAGATGGGCATACGGGAGCGGGGGATGGCTTGCGGGGTGAGGGTGGGGATTGGGTTGGAGGAGGGGGCGGGGGCGGGGGCGGTTTGAGACGCTGGCCGCGCTCCCGGTGCCCCGCGCTGCCAGGTG
This sequence comes from Jannaschia halovivens, assembly GCF_046452375.1. Lineage (NCBI taxonomy): Bacteria > Pseudomonadati > Pseudomonadota > Alphaproteobacteria > Rhodobacterales > Roseobacteraceae > Jannaschia > Jannaschia halovivens. The sequence continues at coordinate 1,720,513 of NZ_JBKFDJ010000001.1, forward strand.
GGCTGTGGCTCTGGGGGGCTGATGGCGCAGGCGGGGATGGAACGGAAGAAGGATTAGACGTAGGGTGCGTGCGCCGCCCAAACTAAGCGTGCCAAGACAGAGATTTCAGCGCAGAACAGCGTACAAGCCATCTAAGACTTAATGATCTTTTCTATCGTCATACCTCGCAAGGTTTTCAAGGTTCTTCCTAAATTTGCTCACTTCCTCCGGCAGGACAATAACAAAATCAAGAAGTCGCTCGGATAACCTTAGCGCAGAGCGGGCGCTCTCTTCATTTGGGTCAACAGCCTCATCAAAATGAGCGCCCAAATTACCCCCATCTTTAACGGCAACTGCAAGTTCTTTTAAGGGCTCCGACAAGTCAACCTTTTGTATTGCCAATTGAATTAACTGATGAAGTGTTCGTCTATCTCTACCAATTTCCGGATCATGTGGAACTAGAGTTTTAAAGATGCCTTCTACAGTCCGCCTCGCACCAGTTAATGCTCCCTCATAGTCTCCGCGAATGAGTGCCTCGCGAGAACGGGCCACGTTTGAAGCGAGGCGTTCAGGAAGAAGATGAGCTGAGGGATAATCCTCAATTCCATCCTGAGGAGCCGGATATACGTGAATAGCCAGCACGTGATCGCCGCGAAACTCGCTAGAAGTCTCCCCGAATATGACAATGGATGAAGCCTTTTCGCAGTTCGGGCATATTGATCGGGCCGTATAGCACTTTGCGCTTCCATTTATATGTCCATCCCGGAAGGAGTGGGCAGCCAGAACGCCGCAATGCCCGCAATGCAATCGTATTCCAGTCGGGGCTTGGCCACTCGAACCTTTGACGTTCCCTAGGAGACGGTCGGTCGGAATGCTCACCCCACCACCCCCATAAACTCCCGCCATTCCCCCTTGCTCATCCCGCTCGTCTCCTGCGTCACCTCCTCGCCGGCGAGCATGCGCCGCAAACACTCCACGCCCTTCCCCGAGAGTTGCGCGCCGCCCAGCCGGTAATCCTCGAACGCGCCGTAGGCGGCGGGGACCCAGTCGCGGACGATCCCACACAATGCCTCGGCATAGACGCGGATCTCCATCTGGGCGTGGGCGTCGGCGCGCAGGCGCAGGAAGTGGAAGAGGTTGTGGAGGTCCACCTTCCAGTACCATTGGGTGTAGATGTTCGCGGGCAGGTTCATGCGGGCGAGTTCGCGGGCGAGGCCCTGTTGGCCCTCCTGGGAGATCATCGCCTCGTAATGGTCGTAGGCGCGGGTCGAGTCGTCGCGGAGCCAGTCGAGGACGCGCTGCGCCTCTTCGCCCTGAAGTGCCTCGCCCCGGCCTTGGTTGTTGGTCTGCGACTGCGCGGCGAGGTCGTCCTCGGCGGGGATGTAGAACTCCCGGTCGAGGATGGAGTAGCGGGCGGAGTATTCGTTCACGTTGGCCGTCCGGTGGCGGATCCACTGGCGCGCGACGAAGACCGGCAGCTTCACGTGGAGCTTGATCTCGCACATCTCGAAGGGCGTCGAGTGCCAGTGCCGCATGAGGTAGCGGATCAGCCCCTCGTCGTTCGACACGGCCTTGGTGCCGCGCCCGTAGCTGACCCGCGCGGCCTGGGTGATGGCGCGGTCGTCGCCCATGTAGTCGATGACGCGGACGAAGCCGTGATCGAGCACGGGATGCGCGGTGTAGAGATGCTTCTCCATGCCGGGGGCGGTGGCGCGCAGGGTCTGATGGCTCTCGCCGCGCTGGGTGTCGATCTCGGCCTGTTGCTCGGGGGTCAGCGGCATGGGATGTCTCATCGGATTCGGGCGGTTGGCACAGGTTGGACCGCGGAGGCGCGGGGACGCAACATGTTGGGTGACGATTGAGCGCGGGCACGGATCGCGGGACACGGTTCCTCGAGCGGCGGCTGGGCGACTGGGCGCGCGCGCGGCTGCCCGGCGGCGTGGTCGAGGCGGTGATGTTCGTCCTCAAGCAAGGCTGGGCCGCGCTCTTCGGCGGGCTGTTCCTGATCGCCATCGTCGCGAGCCGCGCGGTCTGGTCCGAGGACTGGGCGCTGACGCGCTATGACGGGCTCTTCCTCTTCGCGGTGGCGACGCAGGCGGGGATGATCGCGCTCCGGCTGGAGAGCTGGGCCGAGGCGCGGGTGATCTTCCTCTTTCACCTGACGGGCACCGCGATGGAGGTGTTCAAGCTGGCACAGGGGTCGTGGGACTATCCCGACACCGGAATCTTCGAGATCGGGGGCGTGCCGCTCTTCTCGGGGTTCATGTACGCCGCCGTCGGCAGCTACATCGCGCGCGTCATCCGCGTCTTCGACATGCGGTTCGCCCCTGTCCCGCCCTGGTGGGTGCTGGGGGCGCTGGGGGCCGCGATCTACGGCAACTTCTTCTGGCACCATTGGGTCTGGGACGCGCGCTACCTGCTGATGGCCGCGACGGTGCTCCTCTTCGGCCGCACGCGCGTCTGGTTCCGGGTGTCCGAGCGGTTCTGGTGGATGCCGATGCCACTGGCGGCCCTTCTGGCGGCGGGCGCGATCTTCGTGGCCGAGAACGTCGGCACCTTCACCCAGACTTGGCTCTATGCGGGCCAGGGCGAGGGCCAGCCGGTGCCCTGGGGCAAGTTCGGGTCTTGGTACCTGCTGCTCTGGGTCAGCTTCGCGACTGTCACGCTGGTGATGCGCGACGCGCTGATGCGGGACCCGTGGCGGCCGGACGGGGTTGCCGCGGCGGACGCGGGGGCTAGGGTCGGGGCGTCCCCCTGACGGAGAGTCCGCGATGCCCATCACCTATCTGCACACCATGGTCCGGGTGAAGGACCTCGACGCCTCGATCGCCTTCTACAAACTCCTCGGCCTCGTCGAGCGTCGCCGCAGCGAGAGCGAGCAGGGCCGCTTCACGCTGGTCTTCATGTGCCCGCCCGATCAGGCCGACGGCCATGCGGATGTCGAGCTGACCTACAATTGGGACGGCGACGAGGGCCTGCCGTCCGACAGCCGCCATTTCGGGCATCTCGCCTATACGGTCGACGACATATACGCGACCTGCCGGCACCTGATGGAGAACGGCGTGACCATCAACCGCCCGCCCCGCGACGGGCACATGGCCTTCGTGCGCTCGCCCGACAACATCTCGGTCGAGCTTCTGCAGGCGGGCGACCGGAAGGCCCCCGAGGAGCCCTGGGCCAGCATGGACAACACCGGCCACTGGTAGGGGACGGGCGCCGCACCGGCGCCGCATTGCCTCCATCATCCGGGCAGGATCGACGTTTAACCCCAAGGGAACGTTAACCGGAGTCCGTCCTGCCATGCGCATTATCCAACGCTTCCTCACCGACGAGCGCGGTGCGCTCACCGTGGAATATGCCGTGCTCTGCGCGGTGACGGCGGGCCTCGGGGCTGCGACCGTCGCGGTCGTGCAGGCGGGGGCCGCCGATGCGGGCGCGGATCTCTCGGCCAATTCGGAATATTCGGCGCAGGTCGTCCAGCCGCGCGTGCGCGTGATCTACGACGAGGTGAAGATGTCCTCCATGTACAGCGCCATGGGCATCTACGAGGACAGCGAGCTGGGCACGCTGACGGCCTATGCCGACGAATGGGTCGATTTGGTCGAGACCTATTCCGACCAGGTGTCGCTCGACTTCAAGGAGCGGCTGACCGACTTCAACACCGCCATCGACCTCGTCTGGGCCGAGCGCGAACTGGCCCGCCCGATCGACGGGACCTGGGACGAGGCGGCGATCTCGGCCCTGCCGGGCGGCGCGGACGGCCTGGCGAACACATTCTATCAATAGAGACGCGCCAAGGCCGGGAATTGACCCCGGACCGAGCCCGCCCCCGCCCCACTTCCGCCACCCCGCCCCGCTACCCGTAGGTAAGTCACCAAGAACCCTTCGGAGTAGCCGAGTATGCGTATCAGTTTCATCGAGACCGAAGACGGGGCCGTCACCGTCGACTGGGTCGTCCTCACCGCCGCGCTCGTCGCGCTAGGGCTCGCCGTCATGATCTCGGTCAGCACCGGCGTCCAGTCGACCGTCGCCGCGATCGACGCCAACATGAACGCGCCCTCGGTCATCACCCGCATGAACCACGGCTTCGGCTATGCCGCCCATGACCAGGCGACCTTCAACCGCATGATCGTCGGCATGGCGGGAATGGACCCCGCCGATCTCGACCAGATCGCCGCCTTCTTCAACGAGGTGAACGAAAGCGATCTGAGCGGTCTCAGCGACGACGAACGGGGCCAGCTGGCCGATATCAACACCGCGATCGACATGGCCTATGTCGATGCGGGCGGCACGCGCATCACCGAGACCAGCTACGACGCGGTGACCGTGGCGGCGCTGGCCGAAGGGCTGGGCATCCCCAGCGCCGAGGCCGAGGTCGCGCCCGACGCCTGACGCTCAGCCGACGGGCAGGACCGCGGCGGCGACCCGCCGCCCCTCGCCGACCAGAACGTTGTAGGTCCGGCAGGCGGCGGGGGTGTTCATCACCTCGAGCCCCAGTCCCGCGCCCTCGACCGCCGCGCGCAGATCGCCCGGCACATGCGCGATCTCGGCCCCCGTCCCCACCAGGATCACGTCCACCTCACTCGTCAGCGCGGTCAGCGCGGCGGCGTCGTCGAAGCCGTCCCACGCCCGCCGCCCGCCGGCATGCAGAAGCGTCGCGCCCTCGACCACCTCGCCGCCGATGCGGAAGAAGCCGGGCCCATAGCCGTCGAAGGGCCGGGCATCGTCGAAGGTCACTTCGGTCAGGTTCATGGGGGCCTCCACGCGTCGAGCATCGGGGCGATCCCTATCGTCTTCCGACCCGGACCGGAAGGCGGCGCCCCCCCGCGCGTCAGACCGGTAGGCCCAGCACCACCGCACCCGCCACCACCGCATAGGCGATCCCGCGATAGAGACGTTCGGCGCCCGGCTGGAAGAGCCGCTGCCCGATCAGCGTCCCCGCCATATAGATCGGCAGAAGGATCAGCCCCGCCCAGAGCACGGGCGGCGGCAGCACGCCCTGCCACCAGAGCGCGGGCAGCAGCACCAATGTCACGGTCGTCAGGAAGGTGGCGAGGTTTGCGCGCATCCGCGCCGCCTGTCCCCCGCCCGCCAGCGTCACAAGGATCACAACCGGCCCCAGCAGACCGGTCGAGCCCCCCACCACGCCCGCCGCCGCCCCGATCCCGAGGCGCGGCCCCGCCGCATCCGACAGGCGCAGCTTCCAACCCGACACGACGGCCGCCAGCGTGATCGCCACGATGATGCAGATCGCCCAGCGGAGCGGAACCTCCGGCAGCCGCGTCAACAGCATCACGCCCAGCGGCATGGTGACCGCCGCGGCGGCGATCATCAGGCCGGTGGCGCGCTTGTCGCAGGCGGGCCAGGTCTTCGGCAGCATGGTGATCGCCGATCCCACGGCCGAGACCGAGAAGGCCGCGACCGCCACCTCGGGCGTCGCGACCCGCGCGGCCACCGGCATGAAGATCAGTGCCGCGCCGAAGCCCGCGAAGCCGTAGACGACGCCCGCCGCCAGCGCCGCCGCCACCAGCCAGCCGATCCCCGGCATGACCAGCGCGGCGACGAGGCCGTCAGGCATCCACGTCCGCGAATTGCGTCCCGGCGTCCGAGGGCTTCTTCGGATCCCGGTCGATGCCCAGCATCAGCACGACGTTCTTGGCCACGTAGACCGACGAATAGGTGCCGACGATGATGCCCCAGAAGATTGCGAAGACGAAGCCGCGGATCACGTCGCCGCCGAGGACCAGGAGCGCCAGCAGCGCCAAGAGCGTGGTCCCGGAGGTCATCAACGTCCGACTCAGCGTCTCGTTGGTCGAGAGGTTCATCACCTCCTGCAACGGGGTCTTCTTGTACTTGATGAGGTTCTCGCGCAGCCGGTCGAAGAGGACGACCGTGTCGTTGATCGAATAGCCGATGATCGTCAGGATCGCCGCGATCGTGGCGAGGTCGAAGCGGATCTGCAGCAGGCTGAAGATGCCGATGGTCAGCACCACATCGTGAACGAGGGCCGCGATGGCGCCCACCGAGAACTGCCATTCGAAGCGCAGCCAGATGTAGAACAGGATCGCCACCAGCGACGCGCCCACCGCCAGAAGGGCCGTCGTGATCAGCTCGCCCGAAACCTTCGGCCCGACGCTTTCGACGGACGGGAAGGTGATCGACGGATCGACGCCCTGCAACGCGGCCTCGACGGCGGCGATGGTGGCCGGGGTCACGGATTCCGCGCCGTCCTGCGCCTGGATGCGGACCTGCGCGACGTTGCGCCCGGCTTCGAATGTGGGGTCGAACACCTCGGTGATGGTGACGTCGCCCAGCCCCAGCGGCGTCAGCGCGTCCCGGTAGGCGCCGACATCGACCGATTGCGTGGACTCGGTGCGGATCGTCGTGCCGCCGAGGAAGTCGATCCCGAAGTTCAGACCGACGATCAGCCAGATCGCGATCGACGCGATCATGGCCACGATCGACGCGCCGAAGGTGACCTTCCGCCACTTGAAGAAATCGAAGCTGGTCTGCTGGGGGACGAGGCGAAGGCGCATGTCAGACCTCGATCTGCTTGGGACGGCGGCGTTCGAACCAGAGGATGATCAGAAGCCGTGTGACGAAGATCGCCGTGAAGACCGAGGTCAGGATGCCGATCCCCAGCGTCACCGCGAAGCCCCGCACCGGGCCGGAGCCGAGGGTGAAGAGGATCGTGGCGATGATGAAGGTCGTGATGTTGGCGTCGACGATGGCGGACAGCGCCCGCTCGTAGCCCAGCTCGATCGCCCGCGCCGGGCCTTTGGCGGTGCGCAATTCCTCGCGGATACGCTCGAAGACCAGCACATTGGCGTCGACCGCCATGCCGATGGTCAACACGATCCCCGCGATGCCCGGCAGGGTCAGCGTGCCGCCGATCAGGCTGAGGATGCCGAAGATCAGTGCCACATTGATGCCCAGCGCCACCGTCGCGAACACCCCGAAGAGGCCATAGGCCGCGACCATAAACACGACGACCGCGGCCATCGCCACCAGCGAGGCGACCTGCCCCGCGTCGATGCTGTCCTGGCCCAGCTCGGGTCCGATGGTCCGCTCCTCGAGGAAGGTCATCTCGGCCGGCAGCGCGCCCGCGCGCAGCAGGATCGACAGGCGGTTCGCCTCGGCCACGTCGAAATTGCCGGTGATCTGGCCCGACCCGCCCGTGATCGCCTGGCGGATAACGGGGGCGGTCACGACCTCCTCGTCCAGCACGATGGCGAAGGGCGCGCCGACATTGTTGGCGGTGAACTCCCCGAAGGCGCGCGCGCCCGACGGGTTGAAACGGAAGGTGACCGCGGGCAGGCCGTTCTGGTCGAAGGCCGGCTGGCTGTCCACGAGATCGTCGCCGGTCACGACGGGCGTGCGTTCGAGGATGTAATACGCCCCCGCCTCGTCCATCGACGGATGCAGAAGCTGGTCGGCGTCGACCGTGGTCTCAGCGCTGCCCGACCGGCTGACGACCGGGTGGAAGGTCAGCCGCGCGGTCGTCCCGATCAGCTCCTTCAATTCCTGCGCTGAGCCGATGCCCGGCACCTGGATCAGGATGCGGTCCGCGCCCTGACGCTGGATCGTCGGCTCGCGGGTGCCAGCCTCGTCGACGCGGCGACGGATGATCTCGAGCGATTGCTGCATCGTGCGGTCGTCGGTCGCGGTCCGCTCCGCATCCGATAGCGTGACCGTCAGGATATCGCCCGCGACCTCGACGTCGATATCGGACTGCCCGACCCCCGTCAGCGAGACGATCGGCTGCGCCAGCGCACGCACGGCATCGGCCGCGGCCTGCGCGCCCCCGGGCTCCGAGAAGCGGACACGAAGTTCGTCGGCCGGGCTGTCCTGACGGCGGATGGTGCCGATCTGGTCGCGCACCTCGCGGAGCGCGTCGCGCACCTCGGGCCAGTAGCCGTCGAGCCGCGCGGCGTAGACGTCGCCCAGCTGCACCTCAGCCAGGAGATGCGCCCCGCCCCGCAGGTCCAGTCCCAGATTGACGAGGCTCGACGGCAGGATCTCGGGCCATTGGGCCAGATCGGCCTCGATCTCCGGGGTCGCGATCGCGCCGCGCTCGATGGCCGTGACGGCGTCGTTATGCCGCTCGGCGCGGGTGTAGAAGACGTTGGGCAGCGCCAGCGCCAGCCCGGCGAGGCAGACGAGGATGATGCCCAGACGCTTCCAGAGCGCGATCTGAAGCATGGATCAGCCCGCCGGTTCGGTCTTCGACAGAACCTGCGCGATGGTGGCGCGGACGACGCGGACCTTTACGCCCTCGGCGATCTCGACCTCCAGCTCGCCGTCTTCCTTGACCTTGGACACCTTGCCGATCAGCCCGCCCTGCGTGACGACCTGGTCGCCCCGGCGCAGCGCCTCGACCATGGCCTTGTGTTCCTTCACCTTCTTCTGCTGCGGACGGATCAGCAGGAAGTACATGATCGCGAAGATCAGGATCAGGGGGATGAAGCTGCCGAAACCGGCGGCGACGTCGGCGCCCTGGGCGTAGGCGGGAGTGGCGAACATGAACGGGGTCCTATCGGTATCGGTCGGGTGCGCGGGCGCGCCCTGATGCGGTCGGGCGCGAACCTATTCGGGGCACATGGGGGGCGCAAGCCGTGCTGGCAACCGCTGGCGCGGCGCGCAGCCCTGTGGCATGTCGCGCCGGACACAGCGCCGGAGGCCCAGATGCACGATATCCGCACCATCCGCGACGATCCCGCCGCCTTCGACGCCGGGCTCGCGCGTCGGGGCCTCGCCCCGATGTCATCGGAGCTTCTGGCGCTCGACACCGCGCGGCGCGCGACGATCACCGCGTCCGAGGCCGCGCTGGCCGAGCGGAACGCGGCCTCGAAGCAGGTGGGCGCGGCCAAGGCGTCGGGCGACGAGGCGGAATTCGAGCGGCTGCGCGGCCTCGTGGCCGACAAGAAGGCCGAGATCGCGCGGCTCGAGGAAGAGGCGCGCACGACCGACGCGGCCTTGCGCACGGCGCTTCTCGAGATCCCGAACCTCCCCGATGCGGACGTGCCCGACGGCGCGGACGAGGACGACAACGTGGAGGTGAACCGCTGGGGCACGCCAGCCACGTTCGACATCACCCCCAAGGAGCATTTCGAGATCGCGGGCGTCGTGCCCGGCATGGATTTCGAGACCGCCGCCAAGCTCTCGGGCGCGCGCTTCGTCCTCCTACGGGGCGCCGTCGCGCGCATCCACCGCGCCCTCGCGCAATTCATGCTCGACACCCATACCGAGGAGAACGGCCTCGTCGAGCACATGACCCCGGTCCTCGTTCGCGACGACGCGATGCTCGGCACCGACAAGTTGCCCAAGTTCGGCGATGAGAGCTTCCTGACGCGCGAGGGCTACTGGCTCATCCCGACCTCCGAGGTGACGCTGACCTATTCGGTGGCGGGCGACGTGCTGGACGAGGCCGCCCTGCCGCGCCGGATGACGGCCCACACGCTCTGCTTCCGCTCCGAGGCGGGCAGCGCGGGTCGTGATACCGCCGGAATGCTGCGCCAGCACCAGTTCGAGAAGGTCGAGATGGTCTCGGTCACTCATCCGGACCGGAGCCGCGACGAGCTCGACCGCATGACGCGCTGCGCCGAGGGGCTGCTGGAAAAGCTCGGACTGCCCTACCGGACGGTCGTGCTCTGCACTGGCGACATGGGCTTCGGCGCGCGGCGGACCCATGACATCGAGGTCTGGCTTCCGGGTCAGAACACCTATCGGGAGATTTCCTCCTGTTCGACCACGGGCGATTTCCAGGCCCGCCGCATGAACGCGCGCTTCAAGCCCGCAAGCGGCGGCAAGCCGGAATTCGTGCATACACTCAACGGGTCGGGTCTCGCGGTCGGGCGCTGCCTCATCGCGGTGCTGGAGAACGGGCAGCGGGCCGACGGCTCGGTCATCCTGCCCGAGGTGCTGGGCCCGTGGCTCGGCGGCAAGCTGACGCTAACGCCCGAGGGCGATCTGGTCTAGCGACTGAGCGTGGGGTGCAGCGCGGGCGCATAACCCGCGGCCAGCACGGCGCGCGTCACCGGGTTCGTCAGGACGGTGACCGGCCCCTGCGGCCGGGTGCGTGCGGCCCCGTAGCCCTCCGGCGTGACGGCGTGACGCGCGTCCCCGAGGACCAGCCAGTCGCCGTCCCCGTCGCGAAAGATCGCGTGGTCCGGCAGGGTCCGCGCCTCCGCCCGGTCGTGGCGCATCCGTCGCGCCCCCCGCTCCGCCCGCGCCTCGTGCAGCGCGGCATCCACGGCCATGACCCCCGGCCAGTCACCGAAGGCCCGCGCCCACGCCGCCTTCCACCGCGCGAAGGCGACGCGCCGACAATAGCCGCAGGGCCGGTGCCCGGCCGCCAGCGCCACCGCCTCGTCCAGAAAGAAGAGTTCGGTCCACCGCCGCCCGGTCATCACCGCGCGCCGCCGCCCCTGCCAGTCGAGCGTGCAGCAGATCCACGCCCGATGCCGCCAGAGCGCATCGCCCATCACTCCATCGGCAACATGGAGGATGCCGCGGTTGCCTGTCAGCGTGCCGCGCGCGGGGTCGGGATGGATTGTGCCGTCGGGGCGGACCCGGTTGCGGCGTGGCAGGTCAACCGTCCAGCAGGGTCGCGCCCGTCATCACCACGGCCTGCATCGTGTCCGCGTCCTCGACGAGATGCAGCGCACCGCTCAGCTTGGCGTGGCGCGCGTCCTCGGTCACCGGGAGCGGATCGGCCAGTTGCACCTCGATCGCGGTACCGTGGTCGCCCGAGCCGCAGAACGGGCATTGGCCCAGATCGGACACCAGCATCCAGTCGCGCGTCTCGGCCTCCCAGCCGACGGGCACGAGGTAGCCGCTGATCTCGAAGCGGTCGACTCCGCCCGCGATCTCCGAAGGGTAGCGCTTGGTGACCGACCAGCTGTCGGCGGTCTCGTGCTCGGTGACCTCGATCTGGCCCAGCAGGTGCCACGCGGGATCGGCGGCATCGGCGAAGGCGACCGCGGGCAGAGCGGCGGCGATGGGGAAGGTGGTCGTCAGAAGGGTGGCGCGGCGCATGTCGTCTCCGAAATCTGGCTTCGGCCGTCATCCCCGACCGCTGCCCCGACGGCAACGCCCGATTCGCGACACGGACGTCATCGGCAAGGTGCCGCCGATCAGGCCGTCTGCGCCCGCGCCAGGAGGGCCGCGAAGCCGGGCGCGCCCTCGGCCGCCGCCTCGAGATCCAGGTCGGGTGCCGCCTCGCCCAGGTCGAGCAGCGGATCGACCAGCACGCCGTCCGGGTCGCGATCTGCCCCCGCGACCAGCACCGCGAGCGCATCGGCGGGAAAGAACGCCACGAGGTGGTCGAACACCGCCCCGGTCCACGCATCCGGCGTCTCGGTCGCGGCCTCGTCGGAGGCGAGATAGGCAATGTAGCGCAGCGCCAGCCGGTCCACCGGCAGATCGCCGGGCGGCAGCGTGTCGGTCGTCTCGGGCAGGCCCAGCGCCTCGGCCACGACGGCGCGGGGGATGGCATCGGTCAGGGTCATCGCGCGCCTTCGAATTCGGTCACGACATCATCTCCTTCGTCGCACTCAGCGTCACCTGCGGGTGGTCGCGCTCGATGCGGTCGATGTCCCATTGCAGGCGCGTCAGGAAGACGGGGTCGCCGTCGTTGTCATGGGCGATGTGCTGGGGATTCTTAGCAATCACGGCGTCGACCGCGTCCTTCGGGCCGGAGAGCCAGCGCGCGGACTGGAACTGCGATTGGTCGAAGCGGACCGGCAGGCCGTATTCGAGCTCGATCCGGCTGGCGAGCACCTCGAATTGCAGGGCACCGACCACGCCCACGATGAAGCCCGAGCCGATGGCGGGCTTGAAGACCTTGGCGGCGCCCTCCTCGGCGAATTGCATCAGCGCCTTCTCCAGGTGCTTGGCCTTCATCGGATCGCCCGCGCGCACGCCTTGCAGCAGTTCGGGCGCAAACGACGGGATGCCGGTGAAGCGCAGCGTTTCGCCCTCGGTCAGCGCGTCGCCGATCCGCAACTGCCCGTGGTTCGGGATGCCGATGATGTCGCCGGCCCAAGCCTCCTCGGCCAGCTCGCGGTCGGCGGCGAGGAACAGGACCGGGTTCGAGATCGCCATCGGCTTCTTCGACCGCACATGGGTCAGCTTCATGCCCCGCTCGAAATGCCCCGAGGCGAGGCGCACGAAGGCCACCCGGTCGCGGTGCTTGGGGTCCATGTTCGCCTGCACCTTGAAGACGAAGCCCGTCACGTTCGTCTCGTCGGCGGCGACCTGTCGCGGCTCGGCGCGCTGCGGCTGCGGCGCGGGTCCGTATTCGGCGATCCCGGTCATCAGCTCCTGCACCCCGAAGCTGTTGATCGCGCTGCCGAACCAGATGGGCGTCAGCGACCCTTCGAGAAACGCGTCCCGGTCGAAGGCGGGCAACAGCTCGCGCGCCATCTCGACCTCCTCGCGCAAGGTCGCGAGTTGGTCCGCGGGGATATGCTGAGCGAGCTTGGGATCGTCCAGCCCGCTGATCGACACGCTCTCGGCGACCTTGTTGCGGTCGGCGCGGTCCATCAGTTCCAGCCGGTCGTGCAACAGGTCGTAGCACCCGAGGAAGTCGCGCCCGACCCCGATGGGCCAGGAGGCCGGGGTAACATCGATGGCGAGGTTCTCCTGGATCTCGTCGATGATCTCGAACGTGTCCCGGCTTTCGCGGTCCATCTTGTTGCAGAAGGTCAGGATCGGCAGGTCCCGCAGGCGGCAGACCTCGAAGAGCTTCTGCGTCTGGCTCTCCACGCCCTTGGCCCCGTCGATCACCATCACGGCGGCGTCCACGGCGGTGATCGTGCGGTAGGTATCTTCGCTGAAATCGCTGTGGCCCGGCGTATCCACGAGGTTGAAGCGATATTCGTCCGACCCCTTGTGAAAGTCGAAGGACATGGCCGATGCGGAGACGGAGATACCGCGATCCTGCTCCATCTTCATGAAATCCGAACGGGTGCGTCGCGCCTCGCCCTTGGCACGGACCTGGCCGGCCATCTGGATCGCGCCGCCATAGAGCAGGAACTTCTCGGTCAGCGTCGTCTTGCCCGCATCCGGGTGACTGATGATCGCGAAGGTCCGGCGGCGGCCGATCTCGGGCGGGAGCGTGGGGGCGTTGTCGAGCATGTCGCGCATATAGGCAGGGCCGGGGGCGGCGTCCATCGCGCGGCCGTTCACCGGTTGGAAAGGACCCTCGTGCAAGCCTCGTCGGCGATTCGAGACAGGAGGGGCCAATGCATGCCTTTCGAAACCAGGCCGAACTGATCGAGGGTACGATCCGACTGACCGCCACCGCGCTGGTCAGGCTCCGACGCGCGATCCGCTAGGCTGCGGGCGTCACCACATCGTCCGCGCGGCGCGCAGGGGCCAGTCGGCATCGTAGGCCGAGCCATCGAAGCCCGCATCCTGCTCGGCCAGAAGGTCGCCGACGCTGGGCAGGTCGGGTGCGGGCATGTCGCCCCAGAGATCGGCGCGCATGATCGCGCGGGCGCATTGGCTGTAGACCTCGGCCACCGCGATCACCGCGACGCAGGCGGGCATGCGCCCGCGATCCTCGAAGCGCGCGAGGATCGCCGGATCGATCGTCAGACGCGCGGTGCCGTTCACCCGGACGACGTTGTCGGACCCCGGCACCATGAACATCAGCGATACGCGCCCGTCGCGGACGATGTTGCGCAGGGAATCGAGCCGCTGGTTGCCCCGCCAGTCCGGCAACAGCAGCGTGCGCGGATCGGCCAGGGTCACCACCGGGCCGTCATCGCCGCGCGGGCTGGCATCCGTGCCCTCGGGCCCGACGGTCGACAGGATGCAGAACCGCGCCGCCGCAATCCACCGCCCGTAGAGCGGCGTCACGTAATCCGCCACCTTGTCGAGCGAGGCGCGGCCGGGCGTGCCATAGAGCGCGTGAAGCGTGTCGAGATCGTCGATATCGTGGGTCATGGGCCTGCATGTAGCAGGAATTCCGCGGCGCCGAAGCCCCGACCCGCCGCGGCCTCAATAGGCGGGCTGGACGACCGGGTCGATCAGGGTACGGCCGCCATCGACCGTCAGGATCTGACCGGTCATGAACCCCGCCGCGTCCGAGGCCAGGAACTGCACCGCCTCGGCCAGCTCCGCCGGGGCGGCGATGCGACCCATGGGTGTCGCGTCGATGATATCCTGCCGCAGGCCCTCGACCTCTTTCAGGCGCGACTTGAGATTGGCCGACATGACCGAACCCACGGCCAACCCGTTGACCCGGATCCGCCGCGACGCGAGCGACACCGCCAGCGACCGTGTCGCCTGGTCGAGCGCCGCGGCGCTGACCGAATAGGCCAGCAGCTCGGGCTGGGTCCGGCGCCCCGCGATCGAGCCCACGTTGACGATCGCGCCGATCATGCCCTCGTCTTCGCTGTCGGCCTCGGCCTGCGCGATCATCCGCTTGGCAACCGCCTGGCTCAGCCGCAGCGGCGTCATCAGGTTCTGCTCCAGCAGCGCCGAGACCGAGCCGTCCTCGGGGTCGAGCGGGTCGGTCACCATGATCTGGCGCGACGCGTTCACGAGGACGTCCACCCGGTCGAACGCGTCGAGTGTCGCCGACAGCAGGTTCGCCACCGTCAGCCGTTCGCGCAGGTCGCCCGCGAAGTAGCGCGCCGTGGCGCCGTCCTCGGTCTGGGCCGCGCCGACTTCGGTCGCCAGGCCCTCCTCGTCGCGGTCGGCGAACATGACATTCGCCCCCTGCTCTAGGAAGTGGCGCGCGATGGCGAGGCCGACGCCGTTGGCCGCGCCGGTGACGATCGCGGTCTTGCCCGTGATGCTCAGGCTCATCTCGTCCTCCCGGCGCGCCGCGGCTTGCGACCCTGAACGACCTTGTAGCCGTCCCGCTCCTCGATGACCAAGCGTTCCGCGAAGGCATCCTCCAACGCGGCCTCGTAGGGCAGGTGGCGGTTGGCCACCATCAGGAAGCGACCGGACGGAACCAGCAGGCGTGCGGCGGCGGCCACGAAGGCGCGCCCGAGATCCGGGTCGGCGCGCCGGGACGCGTGAAACGGCGGGTTCGAGACGACGGTGTCGTATGGGCCGCCGGTCCAGACCGTCGCGTCGGCCCAGTGGAACGCGGCCCGCGGATCGGCGACGTTGATCCGCGCGCAGTCGAGCGCGGCACGCTCGGCCTCGACCAGATCGAGCACGGTGACCGCCTCCGAGGCCAGCACCGACCGCCCGAGATACCCCCAGCCCGCCCCGAGATCGCAGACCCGGCCCTTCAGCCCCGCCAGATGCGCCGCCAGCAGCGCCGATCCGGGATCGATCCCGTCGGCCGAGAAGACGCCGGGCGCGGTGACGAACCCCTCCACCTGCCGCGGCCGGGCGGCCCAGCCCTCGGGCACGGTATCGGGGGCGGCGAATGCGAAGACCTTGCCATGCGCCTTCGACACCACCTCGCCCACCGGGGCGGCGGCGCGCACGGCCTTGAGGATCGCCTCGATCCCGTCGGCCTTGGCGCCGTCGACGACGACCAGCCCCCCGGCCCCGACCGCCCCGATCGCCTGCGCCAGCAGGTCGAGCGCCAGTGCACGGGCGCGGGGCACGAAGACCACCGCCGCCGCGAACGAACCCTCGGGCGCATCGGCCATCGCCAGCCCGCGCGCGGCGAGCGCGTCATGGGCGGGGCGGAAGCCGTGGGTGCCCGAGCAGGCCTCCAGCGGCAACTCGTCGAACGAGAGATTGGCCGGCGGCCGCAGCAGCAGGACCGGCCCCTCGGGCAGGGTCACGGCCCCGCGGGCGAGGGCGAGGGACAGGCGTTCATCCATGCGGGGGGCGGCGGAGGACTAGTCCTCCTTCTCCATCGTGCATTGCAGCGGGTGCTGGTGGCGGCGCGCGAAATCCATGACCTGCGCGACCTTGGTCTCGGCGATCTCGTGGCTGAAGACGCCGACCACGGCGAGGCCCTTCTTGTGGACCGTCAACATGATCTCGACCGCGTGGCTGTGCCCGATGGAGAAGAACTTCTCGAGTACCATCACCACGAATTCCATCGGCGTGTAGTCGTCGTTCAGCAGCAGCACCTTGTAGAGCGGCGGCTTGGCGGTCTTCGGCTTGGTCTTGATCGCGACCGATACATCGCCGTCGTCGTCCGGCGTATCGGCCATGGCAATGACTTCGGTTCGCATGGGCTTGCGTCCTGTGGCAGAGGATTGATGGGGTCATATAGGAACGGACCCCCGAAGGGAAAGGGCGCGACCGAGATGACGGTTACGACGATCGGCTTCGATGCCGACGACACGCTGTGGCACAACGAGACGGTGTTCCGCCTGACCGAAGACCGTTTCGCGGACCTTCTGCGCGACCATGCCGAACCGAGTCACCTCGCCGAGCGGCTTCTGGCGGCGGAGCGCCGGAACCTCGGCCATTACGGGTTCGGCGTGAAGGGGTTCGTGCTCTCGATGATCGAGACGGCCATCGAGGTGACCGACGGCCGCGTGCCCGGTGCCGTCATCGCCGATCTTCTGGCGGCGGGGCGCGAGATGCTGACCCACCCCGTCGAACTGCTGCCCCATGCCGAGGACGCGGTGCGCGCGCTGGCCCCCGACCACACCCTCGTGCTCATCACCAAGGGCGATCTGCTGGATCAGGAGCGCAAGCTGGCGGAATCGGGGCTGGGCGAGCTCTTCGACGGGATCGAGATCGTCAGCGACAAGACCGCCGCGACCTACACCCGCGTCTTCGCGGCCCATGGCGACGGGGCGGGTCGGGCGCTGATGGTGGGCAATTCGCTGAAGTCCGACGTCAACCCGGCCATCGCGGCGGGGGCATGGGGCGTCTTCTGTCCGTCCGAGATCGAATGGGCGCTGGAGCGGGCCGCGCCACCGGACGGCGCCGCGCGCTATCGGCAAATCGCGCATCTGGGTGAATTGCCGGGGCTGGTCGCGGGCCTCTGACGGCCCGCGACGCGGGTCCGCGCCCGTTCAGGCGACAGTGGCGTCCATCGTGATCTCGCAGTCGAGCAGCTTCGAGATCGGGCAATTCGCCTTAGCCGTCTCGCAGGCCGCGCGCACGGCGTCGGCATCGGCGCCGGGCACCGAGACCGTCGTGTCGAGATGCGACTTCGTGACCGCGAAGCCGCCATCGACCTCGGACAGCGTCACGCGCGCCTTGGTGTCGATGACGCTGGCGGTCATCCCGTCCTCGCCGAGGATCATCGAGAGCGCCATCGAGAAGCAGGACGCATGCGCGCCGGCGATAAGTTCTTCGGGATTGGTGCCCACCTTGCCCTCGAAGCGGGTGTTGAAGCCGTAGGGTTGCGCGTCGAGCGCACCGCTCTCCAGCGACACGGTTCCGCGGCCGTCCTTCAGGCCACCTTCCCAATGGGCGGATGCATTCTTGTCGGGCATGGTCTGTCCTTTCCATAGGTCTGCACTGATGCAACCCGCCGGCGGGCCATGGCGTTCCCCTTGCATGGGACCATCGACCCGCCGATATGGGCGACGTTGACCCAGCACCGGTGCTTTGCTACCGGTGCCGCGCCCAAGACGGGCAGACGACAGGACATGCCGCCGGGCGGCATGACGATCCGAGGGACGCAGAGGGCGCGTCCCACCCCACCCCTCGAGGTGCCGGCAATGCGGCCCGCGCCTCCAACCAGGACGCACATGACGAGCTTTTCCGACCTGAACCTCGATCCGAAGGTTCTCAAGGCCATCGAGGCCACCGGCTACACCACCCCTACCCCGATCCAGGCCGGCGCCATCGCGCCCGCGCTGCAAGGCCGCGACGTCCTGGGCATCGCCCAGACGGGCACCGGCAAGACGGCCGCCTTCACGCTGCCGATGATCACGATGCTGGCCAAGGGCCGGGCACGCGCCCGGATGCCGCGCAGCCTCGTGCTCGCGCCGACCCGCGAACTGGCCGCGCAGGTGGCTGAGAATTTCGACACCTATGCCAAGGGCAACCGCCTGAAGAAGGCGCTCCTGATCGGCGGGGTCAGCTTCAAGGAGCAGGACCAGCTGATCGACCGGGGCGTCGACGTGCTGATCGCCACGCCCGGCCGTCTGATCGACCATTTCGAGCGCGGGAAGCTGCTGCTCACCGGCGTCGAGATCATGGTCGTCGACGAGGCGGACCGGATGCTCGACATGGGGTTCATCCCCGATATCGAGCGCATCTTCGAGATGACGCCCTTCACGCGCCAGACCCTGTTCTTCTCGGCCACCATGGCCCCCGAGATCGAGCGGATCACCAACAAGTTCCTCTCGAACCCCGAGAAGATCGAGGTGGCGCGCCAGAATTCGACCTCGGACACGATCACCCAGGTCCTCGTCGAGCACACGCCGAAGAACCGCCACTACGCCGCCAAGGACAAGCGCGAGATCCTGCGCGCGATCATCGACCGCGACGGCGAGGCCTGCCGCAACGCGATCATCTTCTGCAACCGCAAGACCGAGGTCGACGTGGTGGCGAAGTTCCTCAAGAAGGCCGGCTACAACGCCGAACCGATCCATGGCGATCTCGACCAGTCGCACCGCACGCGCACGCTCGACGGCTTCCGCGACGGGTCGGTCCGGTTCCTCGTGGCGTCCGACGTGGCCGCGCGCGGCCTCGACATCCCGAACGTGAGCCATGTCTTCAACTTCGACGTGCCCAGCCATGCCGAGGATTACGTCCACCGCATCGGCCGGACGGGTCGCGCCGGCAAGACCGGGACGGCCTACACGCTGTCGGTGCCGTCCGACGAGAAGTATCTCGACGCGATCGAGCGGCTGGTGGATGCCAAGATCCCGCGCGGCGAGAACCCCTGGGCCGCGCCCGGCGGCAACGCCGACGCCCCTCGCGCCGAGCCGAGCGAGGAGGAGGAGCCTGAGCGCAAGAGCCGGTCCCGGTCGCGCACCCGGAGTCGGGCGAAGCCCGCCGAGGACCGGGGCGAAGCCGTGGCCGATACATCGGTCGAGGCCGCCGAGGCCGCACCCGCCGAAGCCTCGGCCGAGGAGCGCCGCGAGCGTGAACCGACCCGCGAGACCGGTGGCCGTGACAGCGGTCGCGACGGCGGCGGACGGGATCGCGAGAGCAGTGCACGCGACGGTGGTGGCCGCGACGGCGGCGGACGCCGTTCGCGCGGCGGTCGCGGACGCGATCGCGAGGATCGCGGCCCGAAGGTCGTGGGCCTGGGCGACCACGTCCCGTCCTTCATCGAGATGAGCTTCGAGGAGCGTCGCGGCGACGAGGCCTGACCTCCGCCGCGGGGCGGGCAGAAGATGACGGAATTTTCTGCCGCCGCTTCACCTGCCGTTAACCGCTCGACCGGACAACACTCCCCGTCGCTACACGACTGAGACGACGGGCCTCCCGCCCGTGCGCATAGGCCCCTCCGGGGGTCAGGGACCGGCGATCACACCGCCGGAATCGCCCGTTCGCCCCGACAAGGTGCGGCGCCGGTTTCATCCCCACCAGATCAGGTCGAGAGCCTCGGGACGCCAGACCGCTCCCATGCCGAACCCGGCCCATCGCCGGGCGCGCGTGTTGCCGTCGTGCCGCCGTGCCGTCATGCCGGGCGATCAATGCCGACCGCCGTCCGCCCGGCCCTAGTCGCTCGCCCCGCCGGTGAACGCGTTACCCCGCGCGTAGTCGCAGGGTGCCTCCGATATCTCCAGATGCAGCCGGTCGCCTGAATAGGGATGCGCGCGGGCCAGGTCTTCGTCGAACGTGATCCCGAGGCCCGGCGCGTCCGAGGGCGCCACGAAGCCCGCCTCGACAACCGGACCCGACGCCAGCGCGTGGTGGAACGGGGTCTCGATCGCCTCGACCATCAGGAGGTTCGGGATCGTTGCGCCCAGCGCCACCGAGGCCGCGAACTCCACAGGTCCGCAATAGAGATGCGGGGCCAGCTGCGCGCCGAAGCCCTGCGCCAGCGCCGCCAGCTTCTTCCCCTCGGCGATCCCGCCCAGCCGCCCCAGCGCCGGCTGGCAGATAGCTGCCCCCCCGAGCCGCAGGAGCGTCGCGAATTCCGACAGGCCGCAGAGCCGTTCACCCCCGGCCACGGGGATGCGCACGGCGCGCGCCACCTCGGCCATGGCATGGGGATCGTCCGGCGGCACCGGTTCCTCGAACCACAGGGGATCATAGGGCTCGAGCGCGCGGCCCAGCCGGATCGCGCCCGCGGCCGTGAACTGGCCATGCGTCCCGAAGAGGAGATCCGCCCGGTCGCCCACCGCGCCCCGGATCGCCGCGCACATCGCCACCGACAGCGCGATGTCGCCCCGCCCCGGCTGGTGCCCGCCGAAGATCGTGTAGGGCCCGGCGGGATCGAACTTGAGCGCGGTCCAGCCCTCGGCGACGCGCGCCGCCGCGACCTCGGCCTGCATCTCGGGCGCGGTCCAGAAGGCGTCGCCCATGCCGTCCTCGGGATAGAGATAGGTATAGGCGCGCAGCCGGTCGTTCAGCCTGCCGCCCAGCAGCGCCCAGACCGGCCGGTCGCGGGCCTTGCCGAGGATGTCCCAGCACGCGATCTCCAGCCCGGCGAAGGCGCCCCAGACGGTCGGATCGGGACGCCCTGTGAAACCCGAGCCCCAGACCCGGCGGGACATCAGCTCGATATTCTCGGGATCCTCGCCTTGCATGTGGCGCGCGAAGACGTCTGCGATCACGGCGCGCATCGCCTCCGGCCCGACGGCGGAGGCATAGACCTCGCCATAGCCCGTGATCCCGCAGGCCGTCGTCAGCTTGGGGATGATCCAGTAACGCCCGCCCCAGCCCGGCGCGGGCGGCGCGACGACGAAGATGTCGAGATCGGCAAGCTTCACAGCACCACCACGTTGCGCCGTCCCCGCCCCGCCCGGGTGGCCGCGATGGCGTCGTTGATCCGGTCGAGGGGGAAGGTCTCGGACACCAGCTCCTCGAGCATCAGCCGCCCCTGCGCATGCAGGTCCAGAAGCCACGGGATGTCGCGCCGCAGCACGACGTCGCCCATGTTGCTGCCGCGAAGGCTCTGGCCGTAATAGGCGGCGTTCACCGGCGCGAAGGTCGAGATCGTGTCCGCCTTCGGCAGCCCGACCAGATAGGCCGCCCCGTGCGGCGCACAGAGGTCGAGCACGCCATCGATCACGGGCCCCGAGCCGACGGTGACGAAGACATGGTCGGCCAGCCGCCCCATCCCGAGCAGCGCGCCGCGCACGTCGTCGGTCGCCAGTACCGTATCCGTCGCGCCGAACGCCCGGGCGGAGGCCAGCTTCTCCTCGGTCAGGTCCACGGCGAGGATGCGCCCGGCCCCCGAAAGGCGCGCGCCCTGGATCGCGTTCAGGCCGACGCCGCCCGCGCCGATCACGACGCACCAGTCGCCGGGCCGCACCCGCGCCGTGTTCACCGCCGCCCCGAGCCCCGTGATGACACCGCAGGAGAGGATGCAGGCGGCCTCGACCGGGATCCTCTCGGGCACCGGGGCCAACTGGCTGGCCCTGACCGTGACGGCCTCGGCGAAGGCGCCGCAATTCATCGCGGCGAGGACCGGTGTCCCGCTCGCATCGCGCAGCGGGCTCATGCCCATCGGGGTGGCGCATTGCACCTCGCGCCCGCCGGCACAGGCCGGGCACGCCCCGCAGGAGCGCACCAGCGTCACCAGAACGCGCGCGCCCACCGCCAGATCGTGCACCTCGGGGCCGACCGCGCAGATGCGCCCGACCGCCTCATGCCCATAGACGGCCGGAAGGTCGCCGCCCCAGCCGCCATCGGCATAGGTGATGTCCGAATGGCAGATCGCGACGGCCTCGATCTCGACCTGCACCTCGCCCGGCCCCGGATCGGCCAGCCGCAGGGTCTCGATCTCCAGCGGTGCACCGAATGTCCGGCAGACCGCCGCCCGTATCTCTCGCATGATGGCTCCTCCCGTTCGCACGGCCACGGAACCCCGCCCGCGCCTTGCGCGCAAGCCCCCGAACGGACATCAATGCGGGCGCAACGAAGGGGACCCCATGCGAACGCAGGTCTGCATCATCGGCGGCGGGCCCTCGGGGCTGATGCTCGGCCATCTCCTGCGCCGCGCGGGCGTCGATTGCGTCATCCTCGAACGCCGCAGCCGCGACTACGTGCTGGGCCGCATCCGCGCGGGCGTGCTCGAGGCGGGAACGGTCGACATGCTGCGGTCCGCCGGTATCGGCGCGCGGATGGACGCCGAGGGCTTCCCCCATGGCGGCACCTGGGTCGCGGCCCGCAATCACGGCTTCCGCGTCGATTTCGAGGCGCTGACCGGGCGGCAGGTGATGGTCTACGGCCAGACCGAGGTGACGGCCGATCTCTATGCCGCGCACGACGCGGCGGGTACGGTGATCGTGCACCAGGCCGAAGGGGTGACGATCCACGACGCGGGCGGCACGCCGCACGTGACCTACGCAACGAAGGGCGAGACCCATCGGATCGATTGCGACTGGATCGCGGGCTGTGACGGGTTCCACGGCGTCTCGCGGGCCACCATCCCCGCGGATGTCCTCCGCACGGTCGAGCGGGTCTATCCCTTCGGCTGGCTGGGCATCCTGTCGCGCACCCGCCCCGCCGCCGCGGAGCTGATCTACGCCAACCACGAGACCGGCTTCGCGCTGGCGTCCATGCGCAACGAGGGGCTCAGCCGCTACTACATCCAGGCGCCGGTCGACGACCCGCTGGACAAGTGGACCGACGACGCCTTTTGGGACGAGCTGCGCCGCCGCCTGCCCGCCGACGTGGCCGAGACGATCGAGACCGGCCCCTCGATCGAGAAATCCATCGCGCCGCTCCGGTCCTTCGTGGCCGAGCCGATGCGCTGGAACCGTCTCTTCCTCGTGGGCGACGCGGCGCATATCGTGCCGCCGACCGGCGCCAAGGGCCTCAACCTCGCGATGTCGGACGTGGCCTATCTCTCGGACGCGCTGATCCGGCATTACGGCGGCGAGGATGACGGGCTGGAGACCTATTCCGACCGCGCGCTGGCCCGCGTCTGGAAGGCGACGCGCTTCTCGTGGTGGTTCACCACGCTGATGCACCGCTTCCCCGAGGACGGCGCGTTCGAACGGCGCATGAAGGAGGCCGAGATCGACTACCTGGAACACTCCGAAGCCGCGCGGACCGTGATGGCCGAGAACTACGTGGGCCTGCCGCTGTGAGGGTCGCGGCACGGGACGGCACCGGCCTCCACGCCGAGGTGACGGGCCCCGAAGATGGCCGTCCGGTCGTCTTCGCGAACGGGCTGGGGACCGACCTTCGGATGTGGGGCGACATGCTGCCGCATCTGCCGGACGATCTTCGGATTCTGCGCTGGGACAAGCGGGGCCACGGGCGCTCGGACGTGCCCGTGGGGCCCTATTCGATGGGAATGCTGATTTCGGACGCCGAGGCGGTGATGGAGGCGGCGGGGATCGCGGGCGCCACCTTCGTCGGCCTCTCCATCGGCGGGATGATCGCGCAGGGCCTCGCCGTGAAGCGGCCCGACCTGATCGACCGGCTGGTGCTGTCGAATACCGCCGTCAAGATCGGGACGCCCGACCTCTGGGACGCGCGGGCCGAGGCCGTCCGCACCGGCGGGATGGAGGCCGTCGCCGACGGCGCCATGGAGCGGTGGTTCGGGCGCGACTTCCGCGCGACGCCGGGCTTCGCGGAATGGCGCGCTCGGCTCGTGGCGAACGATCCCGTGGGCTACGCCGCCGGCTGCGCCGCCATCGCGGGCACGGATTTCATCACCGTGACCAGCGGGCTTCGGCTGCCGGTGCTGGCCATCGCGGGGACCGAGGACGGCTCAACCCCGCCCGACCTCGTGCGCGAGACGGCAGACCTAATCCCCGGCGCCCGGTTCGAGATCATCCCCCGCGCCGGCCATCTGCCCCCGGTCGAGACACCCGAGGTCTTCGCGCGGCTGCTCGCGGGGTTCCTGCCTTGACCGTCTCGCCCTTCGACAGCGCGCTCTACGGCCCGAAATACGCCGACCGCGACGTGGCCCGCCTGTTCTCGGACAGCGCCGAGATCCGCGCCATGCTGATCGTCCAGGGCGCACTGGCCCGCGCGCAGGGGGCCGCGGGCCTTATCCCGGAAATCTCCGCGCAGGCGATCCACCGCGCTGCGCTGGAGGTGCAGATCGACCCCTCCGGGCTGGCCGAGGGCACGGCGGCGAACGGCATCCCGGTCCCCGACCTCGTGGCCGCTTTCCGCGCCGCGATGCAGGCGCCCGAGCACGCCGACTGGATCCATCACGGGGCCACCAGCCAAGACGTGATCGACACGGCGCTCGCGCTGCGGCTGCGCCAGGCGCTCGGGTTGATCGAGGCGCGACTCGACGCGGTGCTGACCGCCCTCGCGGACCTCGCAGACGCCCATGCCGCAACGTCCATCGCAGCGCGGACCTACGGGCAGGTCGCGACACCCACGAGCTTCGGTGCGATGGTCGCGATCTGGGGGCATGGCCTTCTGGCCTGCCGCGATGCGCTCGACGAGGTCCGCAGGCGCGTGCAGGTCGTGACGCTCGGCGGGGCGGCGGGCACTCTCTCGGTCATGGGCGATCATGGCCCAGAGGTGCGCGCCCACATGGCCGAGGCGCTGGGCCTCGGCCTGACCGAGGCGCCGCCCCAGGCCGAGCGGAGCGCGATCCGCGGCATCGCCGCATGGCTGAAGGCGACGCTTCTGGCCTGCGACAAGATCGCGGTCGACCTCCTGCTCCTGACGCGGGACGGGACCGTGCGGCTGGGTGGCGGCGGTTCCTCCTCGACCATGCCGCAAAAGGCGAACCCCGTCGGCCCCGCCACGATCCACGGGCTCGTGATCCACGGCGCGGCGCTGGCGACGGCCTTCGACGCGCCCCATTGGGACCAGCGCGACGGCGGCGCCTGGTTCGCCGAGGGGCTGGCCCTGCCACAGATGGTCGTCGGCACCGCCCGCGCGTTGACCCTGCTGGCCGAGGCCGAGATCGGGGTGGACCCGGCCGCGATGCGGGCGGGCGTCGACGACCCGACCGGCCTGATCCATGCCGAGGCGATCAGCTTCGCGCTGGGCCCGCCACGCGCGGAGGCGCAGGCGCGCGTGAAGACCTGGGCCGCCGAGATCCGCGCGGATGGCGGCTCGCTGATCGAGAAGGCCGGGCTTGACCCCGCCGATTACGCGCCCGAGCGGCAATGGGGCGAGGCGCCGGCGCAGGCCCGCGCCTTCGCGGCTGCCGTAAGGTCACGGTAGGGTTTTCCCGCCTCGCCCAACCCGCACCCGCGCGCTAGGGTCGCGCGATGACCGACGCGACCCGGCCCGGTGCGGGCCCCACCCTCCCCGTGATCTTCATCGTGGCGACCATCGTGATCGAGGCCATGGGGATCGGTCTGATCCTGCCGGTCATGCCGTCGCTCCTGCGCGAGATCCAGGGCGCCGACCTGGCGCAGGCGGCGATCTGGGGCGGGGTCCTGTCCTCGTCCTACGCGCTGATGCAGTTCCTCTTCTCGCCAACCATCGGCAACCTGTCGGACCGCTTCGGCCGGCGGCCCGTCCTGCTCCTGTCGATGGCGGTGATCTTCGTCGACTACATCGTGATGGCGCTGGCAGGCTCGCTCTGGCTGCTCCTCGTGGGGCGCATCGTCGCCGGGATCGCGGCAGCCACCATGTCGACAGCGAACGCCTTCATGGCCGACATCTCGGACCCGGCGAAGAAGGCGCAGAATTTCGGGCTGATCTCGGCAGCCTTCGGGGCGGGCTTCGTGCTGGGACCGGCGATGGGCGGTCTTCTGGCCGAATGGGGCCCGCGCGCGCCTTTCTGGGCGGCGGCGATCCTGTCGGGCGCGAACCTCGCCCTCGGCCTCGTCGTACTGCCCGAGACGCTGCGCCGTCCCCGCGCATTCGAATGGCGCCGCGCCAATCCGCTGGGCGGGCTGCGCGCCATCGGCAAGCTGCCGGGCCTCGGCATCCTGATGGTCGTGTGGTTCTTCTACCAGGTCGCGAACTGGGTCTATC
Organism: Jannaschia halovivens; assembly: GCF_046452375.1. Classification (NCBI taxonomy): domain Bacteria; kingdom Pseudomonadati; phylum Pseudomonadota; class Alphaproteobacteria; order Rhodobacterales; family Roseobacteraceae; genus Jannaschia; species Jannaschia halovivens. Next base: position 1,746,421 of record NZ_JBKFDJ010000001.1, read on the forward strand.
CGGCGGTCTGGGCCTATTTCACCCAATCGGCCTTCGGCTGGGACGAAGCGATGGTCGGTCTGTCGCTCGCCGCCTACGGCATCTCGATGGTGGTCGTGCAGGGCGTGCTGATCCGCTGGATCGTGCCGCGCCTGGGCGAGCGCCGGACGCTGGCGTGGTTCCTGCCCTACAACGCCGTGATCCTCGTGATGGTGGCGTTCGTGCCCCATGGCTGGCTGATGCTGCTGCTCACGCCCCTGTCGGCGCTGGGCGCGATCGTCGCGCCTGCGCTGCAAGGCCTCGCCAGCCGTATCGCCGACGACGACCAGCAGGGCGAATTGCAGGGCGTGCTGGCCTCCATCACGGCGGTCGCGGCGATCATCTCGCCGCTCCTGATGACACGGCTCTTCAGTGTGGCGACCGAGGGCGAGCGCCATTTCCCCGGCGCGCCCTTCCTCGCGGCCTGCGCGCTGATGGCGGTGAGCTGGGCGCTCTACCGGAGGGCGCGACCGGCGGACGCGGCCATAGGATAGGAAGAGGCAGGCTGCGCCGCTTTGGGGCGCAGCGGCCGGGCGCGGAACGGCGGGCCGACCCGATCGGTGTCCGCGCGTCAGACCAAGGTCAATGCCCGCGCGAACACGTCCCGGTCCACGTTTCCGCCCGAGGCCACGACCGCCACGTCCCCATCGTGATGGAACAGCCCCGCCGCCAGCGCGACCGCGCCGCCGGGCTCCAGCACGATCCGGAGATGCGTCCAGGCGAGCGCCATGGCGCGGAGCGCCTCGTCGTCGCTGACCGCGAGGCCGGTGCCGCAGAGGCGCGACAGGATCGGGAAGGTGATACGCCCCGGCTCGGGCGTCAGGATCGCGTCGCAGATCGATCCCGTGGCCGCCGCGTTCCGCTCGATCCGCCCCGAGGCGAGCGACCGGGCCACGTCGTCGAAACCCTGGGGCTCGACCGTGCGGACCGTCGCGCGCCCCTCCAGTGCCAGCGCGGTGCCCGAGGACAGACCGCCGCCGCCGCAACAGACCAGCACCTCCTCCACGCCGTCCGGCAGATCCTCGGCGATCTCGAGGCCGCAGGTGCCCTGCCCCGCGATCACCAGCGGCTCGTCATAGGGCCGGATCAGCGTCAGGCCCCGCGCCTCGACCAACGCTGCGCCGATCGCGTCGCGGTCCTCGGTTGCGCGATCGTAGAGCACGACCTCGGCGCCATAGCTCCGGGTGTTGGCGATCTTCACCTCGGGCGCATCCGACGGCATGACGATCACCGCCCGCTTGCCGAGGAGACGCGCTGCCAGCGCCACGCCCTGCGCGTGGTTGCCCGACGAAAAGGCCACGACGTCGCCCTCGGTCTGCGACAGCGCGTTGAAGGCGCCGCGGAACTTGAAGCTTCCCGTCTTCTGCAGGCACTCGGCCTTGACGAAGATGCGCCGCCCGAAGGCCGCATCGAGCGATGGCGCGTTCAGGAGCGGCGTGCGGACGGCATGGCCCGCGATCCGCGCGGCGGCCCGTTCGATGTCGCGCCGGGTGACGGGGGTCAGAGCAGCATCGTCCATTCGTTCAGCGCCTCCAGCGCCTCGGGCTCGTCGAGGAAGGGGACATGGCCGCGGCCGGCGACTTCGCCCACGATCATGTCGGGGCGGCGCCGGGCCATCTCGGCCAGGGTCTCGGGCGACAGAAGATCCGAGTTCGCGCCCCGGATGCAGGCCAGCGGCACGCCCTCCAGCGCATCGAAGAGCGGCCAGAGATCGGGCATCGGCTGCGCCCCCGCCTCCAGCACGGCATCGCGCAGCTTGGGGTCGTAATTGATGACGAGACCGTCCTCGGTCTCGCGGTAGTGTTTTTCGACCTCCTCGCGCCACCGGTCCTCGGGCACGTCCTCGAACCCGGCCATGAGCGACGCGCGGATCGCGGTCGCGGCCTCGTAGGTCGCGGCATCGGGGTTCTTGCCGATATAATCCTGGATCACCTCCAGCCCGGCGGGGTCCAGCACGGGCCCGATATCCACGAGGCACACGCCCGCCAGCCGGTCCTTGGCCAGAAGCGCCAGCGACATCGCGATCAGCCCGCCCCGCGACGTACCGAGGATGGCGACCCGGTCGAGCCCGAGATGCGCCATCAGTTCGAGCACGTCGCGCGCCTCGGTCGGGATGGTGTAGGTCTTCCAGTCGGGCGCGCGCTGGGACTTGCCCCGGCCCCGGTAGTCCAGCCGGATCACCCGGTTCTCGCCCACCAGATAGGGCAGCACGTAGTCGAAATCGGTCGAATTGCGCGTCAGGCCCGAAAGGCACAGGATCGGCGGGCCGTCGCCCTCGCCCGTATCGTCGTACCAGAGACGCAGATTGTCGGAGGTGCGGAACTCCGGCATCAGAGCGAGGCCACCAGCGCGGGCAGGCCCTCGAGGTCGTCAAGCACGTGATCGGGGCGGCCCGGCAGGCGGTCCATCGGCAGGCCCGCGCGGTTCACCCAGACGGTGCGGAAGCCGTAGGCCTGCGCCGCCGCCGCGTCCCAGCCGTTGGACGACACGAAGAGGACATCGCCCGCCTCGCATCCGAAGGCGCGGCCGACCATGTCGTAAACCTTGGGCGACGGCTTGAAGATGCCGACGCTCTCGACCGAGAGGACGTGGTCCAGCAGGCGCCCGATCCCCGCCGATGCGGTCGCGGCCTGCAGCATCTCGGGCGTCCCGTTCGACAGGATGCCGGTGGCGCGGCCCGCATCTTTCAACGCGCCCAGCATGTCGGGCACCTCCGGGTAGGCCGCCAGTTCCCAGTAGAGGTTCATCAGCCGGTCGCGCAGGGCCGCGTCCGACAGGCCCGCCTTCTCCATCGCCCAGTCGAGCCCGTCGCCGGTGACCTGCCAGAAATCGCAATGATCGCCGCTGACGGCGCGCAGCCACGTATATTGCAGCTGCTTGTCGCGCCAATCGGCGGCCAGCGTGGCCCAGATATCGGTCAGCGCGGGGGTGTCGTCGGCGGCGTGGCGCGCGGCGGCGGACACGTCGAACAGGGTGCCGTAGGCGTCGAAGATGCAGGTGTCGATGGCCATGGATGCCCCCCGGAATGCGGTCGGGCGCACGGTCGCATGGGGGCCGGGTCTAGTCGAGGCCGCGCAGCACCAATTCGCATTCCAGCGCCGACAGGACCGTGCGCTCGCGCGTCCAGTCGTCGCCCGAGCCCAGCGCCTGCGACAGGCGGCTGTGTTCGGCCAGCAGCGCGGTGTCGGTCTGGTCGGTGTGGTAAGTGCTCATCCAGTGGCCGACATCGATGCGCGTGCCACCGGCGGCGGCGACGCGGGCATCCTCGCGGGCCTGCAGCCCGGCCAGACCACCCTGACAGTAGTCGGATCCGAAGGACGCCTCGATGACCTGTCCGCGGAGCTGGGCGGCCGTGTCGACCGACACGGTCTGCACGCCCTGGCTGACGGTGTTCATCACCGCGAGCCCGGTCCCGACGAGCGCTGCCGTCAGCACGACCCAGTCCAGCGTCACGGCGCCGGTCTCGTCGCTCAGGAAGTGGTTCAGTCGGGTCAGCATCGGGCCAGGGTCTCGGGTTTTCGAACGTCTCGAAACCGGTTATCCCACGACACCTTGCCGATTTTGGGGCAGGTTTTGAGAAAAATACCCCGAAAAACGTCAAGGATGGGGCAGCCACGACGACGGTCCCGCGAAACCCCTCCGACCGTCGCTCCGGCGGAAACCGAGACCTAGAGATTGTCGGGGTTCGGCATGCCCATGACGTGGAAGCCGCCATCGACATGGATGACCTCGCCGGTCGTGCATGCGCCCGCGTCCGAACACAGGTAAAGTGCCGTGCCGCCAATGGCTTCCAGCGTCGCGTTGGCGCGCATCGGGGCGTTCGCCTCGGTGTGCCGGAAGGTCTTGCGCGCGCCCCCGATGGCGGCCCCGGCGAGGGTCTTCATCGGGCCCGGAGAGACGGCGTTGACGCGGATGCCCTCGGGCCCGAGATCGGCCGCGAGATAGCGGACGGCGGATTCCAGCGCCGCCTTGGCCACGCCCATGACGTTGTAGAACGGCATGACGCGCTGCGAGCCGTCGAAGGTCAACGTCAGAATCGTGCCGCCCTCGGTCATCAGAGGCCGCGCGCGCCGCGCCACCTCGACGAGGCTGTAGCAGGAAATATCGAGCGAATGCTTGAAGTTGGCCCGGCTCGTATCGACGAAACGGCCGGTCAGCTCGGTCTTGTCGGAAAACGCGATGGCGTGGATCACGAAGTCGAGCTTGCCGCCCGTCTCGAGCTCGGCGAAGGCCGCGTCGAGCGAGGCGTCATCGGTGACGTCCACGTCCAGAAGGGTGGTCGAGCCCACGCTCTCGGCCAGGGGCGCGACGCGCTTGCCGAAGGCCTCGCCCTGGTAGGTGAAGGCCAGCTCCGCGCCCGCATCGGCCAGCGCCTTCGCGATGCCCCACGCGATCGAGCGTTCGTTGGCGACGCCCATGACCAGTCCGCGTTTGCCCTGCATGTCCATGGCGTCAGTCCCGATGCCTGGAGATGATGACGGTGCCGTTGGTGCCGCCGAACCCGAAGGAGTTCGACAGAACGCTGTCGATCTCGACGCCGTCGGTCAGCTCGGTGTTGATCTCGGACGGCTTCAGCTCGGGGTCGAGCTCGGTGACGTTGATCGAGGGCGCGATGAAGCCCTTGTTCATCATGATCATCGAGTAGATCGCTTCCTGCACGCCGGTGGCGCCGAGGCTGTGGCCCGTCATCGACTTGGTCGAGCCGACGGGCGGCGTGTTGCCCTCGCCGAAGATGTTGCGCAGCGCCACGATCTCCTTGATGTCGCCGACCGGGGTCGAGGTCCCGTGGGCGTTGACGTAGCCGACCGTGCGATCCTCGGGCATCTGGCTGAGCGCGAGGCGCATCGCCCGCTCGCCGCCCTCGCCCGAGGGGGCCACCATGTCGGCCCCGTCCGAGGTGGCGCCGTAGCCCGTGACCTCGCCGTAGATCGTGGCCCCCCGCGCGATGGCACGCTCGCGCTCCTCGAGGACCACGACGCCCGCGCCGCCCGCGATGACGAAGCCGTCGCGCGTCGCGTCATAGGGGCGCGAGGCGGTCTCGGGGGCGTCGTTGTACTTGGACGACATCGCGCCCATCGCGTCGAAGAGGCAGGACAGCGTCCAGTCGACCTCCTCGCCGCCGCCCGCGAAGACGATGTCCTGCTTGCCGAACTGGATCTGTTCGACCCCGTTGCCCATGCAATGCAGCGATGTCGTGCAGGCCGAGGTGATCGAATAGTTCACGCCCTTGATCCCGAACGGCGTGGCCAGGCAGGCGCTGTTGGTGGACGACATGCAGCGGGTCACCATGAAGGGACCCATCCGCTTGGGGCTGCCCTTGGAGATCACGGTGTCGAAGGCCGTGAAGAAGTTCGAGGTGGACGGCCCGCCCGATCCCATCACGAGGCCCGTGCGCTCGTTCGAGACCTCGTCCGGCTCGAGCCCCGCATCCGCGATGGCCCGTTCCATGGCGATGAAGTTGTAGGCCGCGCCCGGCCCCATGAAGCGCAGGTTGCGCTTGTCGATATGATCCTCGACCACGATGTCGGGCATGCCGTGGACCTGGCTGCGAAAGCCGTGCTCGGCGTATTTTTCGGCGAAGGTGATGCCGGACTTGCCCGCACGGAGCGACGCCTCGACCTCGTCCGGTGTGTTTCCGATGGGCGAGACGATCCCGATCCCGGTGACGACGACGCGACGCAGCATGGGCGTTCTCCTGAGTTCGACCGCCTCAGCTCTCGCTGAGCGCGACCTTCATGTCCTTGACGACGTAGATCTCCTCGCCATCCGCTTCGACGCGGCCATCGGCCACGCCCATCGTCAGGCGGCGCGTCTGGAGCGCCTTGGTGAAATCCACGAAATAGGTCAGCTTCTTGCGGTCGGGCCGGACCATGCCGGTCAGCTTCACCTCGCCCACGCCGAGCGCATAGCCCCGCCCCTGCCAACCGCGCCAGCCAAGGTTGAAGCCGGTCAGCTGCCAGAGCCCGTCGAGCCCCAGGCAGCCGGGCATGATCGGGTTGCCGGGGAAGTGGCAATCGAAGAACCACAGGTCTGGCGTGATGTCGAATTCGGCGACGACATGACCCTTGCCGTGCAGGCCGCCATCCTCCGAGATGTCGGTGATCCGGTCCATCATCAGCATGGGCGGTTCGGGAAGCTGGGCGTTGCCCTCTCCGAAGAGTTCGCCACGGGCGCATTTCAGCAGCTCGTCGCGGTCGAAGAACGTCGGATACTGGCCCATGGAACCCCCTGTTGCCGGTTCCGAGCGGTCTATCACCGCGTGTTTCAGACCCGCAACCCTGCGAGAGGTCCGGCGACAGGGCGAAACGGATTGAAAAACGTCCGCGGCGGCCCTTATATTGTGCACATGACGACGACCGGAGAGACCGCCCGCGACCGGGGCGAAGCCTGGCTGTCCCGCGCGGCCCTGCGGCCGACGCGGCAACGGGTGCTGCTCGCGTCGCTTCTGGTCGGCGACGGGCGCGACCGCCACGTCACCGCCGAGACGCTGCACGACGCCGCGCGTCGCTCGGGCGAGAAGGTCTCGCTGGCGACGGTCTACAACACACTCCGCGCCTTCACCGAGGCCGGGCTCGTGCAGGAGATCACGGTCGACGGCACCGGCTCCTATTTCGACACACGGCTCGACGACCACCCACATTTCTACTGGGAGGACGAGGGCCGCCTGTCGGATGCGGGGCACGAGGCGTTGCAGATCGTCGACCTGCCCGCCGCCCCCGAGGGCATGGAAGTGGCCAAGGTCGACGTCGTCATCCGGCTTCGCCCCAAGGGCTGACGCGCCGGGACGGTCTGTCCAACGCCCCCCTGCCACGCTACGTCTCGCCCCAACGGGAGGAGACGATATGGAACGCATCGGATTCGTGGGCGTGGGCCTCATGGGGCACGGGATCGCCGCCAATCTTCTGAAGGCCGGACATCCGCTGACGGTGATCGCGCATCGCAACCGCGCGCCGATCGACGACCTCGTGGGGCGCGGCGCGACCGAGGCAGCGACGCTGGCCGAACTCGCCGCCGCGTCGGACGTCGTCCATGTCTGCGCGCCCGGCTCGCCGCAGGTCGAGGCCATCGTGGACGCCCTGATCGACCATCTGCCCGACGGCGCGGTGGTGGTGGATTGCTCGACCTCGAACCCGGTCTCGACCCGGATGCTGGCCGAACGTCTGGACGCGCGCGGCTTCGGGATGGCCGACGCCCCGCTGGGCGGTACGCCCGCGCAGGCCGAAACGGGCGAGCTCGCCGCGATGGTCGGTGCGGACGACAGGATCTACGCGCGGGTGAAGCCCATCATCGCGACATGGGCGGGCCGGATCGACCATGTGGGCGGCGTCGGCGCGGGACACACGATGAAGCTCCTGAACAACTTCCTCGCCATGGGCTACGGTGCGATCTATTCCGAGGCGCTGGCGCTGGCCGATGCCTCGGGGATCGCGGTCGAGACCTTCGACGAGGTCATCCGCGGCAGCCGCATGGGCTGCGGGTTCTACGAGACGTACCGGTCCTACGCCGTCGAGGGCGACCGCGACGCGCACCAGTTCACGCTGACCAACGCGCTGAAGGACATGACCTATCTCGCCGCGCTGGCTGGCGGATCGGGCGTCGCGAACCCGGTGGGGGCCGCGATCCGCAACAGCTACGCGCTGGCGGTGAATACCGGAGGCGACGGCCCCGAGGATTACGTGCCGCACCTGCGGGACTTCGTCGCGAAGGCGAACGGGCGCGGCTAACCGATCCCGAGCTCGGTAAAGGCGATGTAGCGCACGGGGTCGCCCGGCGCGATCGTCGCGGCGCCGTGGGGCAGCTCGACGAAGCCCTCGGCCCAGCTCAGCCCCGAGACGCGGCCCGACCCTTCCGAGTGGAAGACCTCCGCCGCGCCGTCCCGCAGGCGCGCGCGCAGGAACTCGACGCGGCCGGGCTTCTTCGACTTCGCGAAGGCGGCGGGCACGATGCGGCCCACGGGCTCTGACCAGGGCGCGCCCGCCATCCGCAGGAGTGCCGGGCGCGCGAAGATCGCGGCACAGGTGAAGGCCGCGACCGGGTTGCCCGGCAAGCCGAAGACCGGTGTGCCGTCCCAGTGGCCCAGCACCAGCGGGCGACCGGGCTTCACGGCGATGCGCCAGTGATGGACGCCGCCCCGCTCGGACAGAAGCCGCGAGAGATGGTCCTCGGCCCCGGCACTCGCGCCGCCCGAGGTCAGGATCGCGTCGCACCCCGCGCCGTCCAGCCGGTCGGCCAGCGCCTGTGCGTCGTCACCCACATGTCCGAGGTCGACCGGCGCCAAGCCCCAGCCCGCCAGCATCGCCAGCAGCATGGGGCGGTTCACGTCCGGGATGCCGTCGCCGCCGGGGGCTACGATCTCGTCCCCGGTCGAGGGCACGCCCACCCGCAGCGGCGCGCGCACCGGCAGGGTGGCGTGGCCTGCCGCGATGGCGAGCGCCAGGTCCGGCGGGCGCAGCCGCAGCCCATCGGATAGGATCGGGTCACCGGGGCCGACATCCTCGCCCGCGCGGCGGGTGTTGGCGCCGGGCTTCGGGATCGCGCGCAGGACGACCGTGCCGTCCGCTTCGGTCGCGTCCTCCTGCAGGGCGACGGTGTCGACGCCTGCGGGCAGCGCCGCGCCGGTCAGGATGCGGATCGCGTGGCCCGGCGGAACCGGGTGCGGATGGGGGTGGCCGGCGGCGGCACGGCCCGGCGCGACCGGGATCGGGCCGGGCGCGAGCGTCGCATGGGCGAAGCCCCAGCCATCCACCGCCGCATTGGCCGCGGGCGGGTTGGCGCGCAGCGCCGCGACGGGCGCTGCGAGGATGCGCCCGGCGGCCTGTTCGACGGGCACCTCCTGCACGTCGGTGACCAGGGACAGGCTGTCGCGCAGCGTGGCGAGCGCGGTTTCCACCGGCGTCCACGCCACGCCGGGCGGCAGTGCGAAGCAATCCGAGGCGGCAGGCCGCATCGCGCCGCCTTCGGGCGAGACGCCGAGGATCCAGCCTTCCTCCGTGGCGATGCGGGCCGCGTCGGGCAGGTCGGCGGGGGCGGTGAACCAGTCTTCGGCTGCGGTTCGCAGCGCATGGGCGGTCGCGATCACCTGCCCCGCGTCCTTGATCTGGTGCGGCGCGGGCGGCCAGAGCGAGGGGTAGATCTCCACCAGAAGGTTACCTTCGGGCGGCAGGGCAAACCCCGTCTCCTGCGGCCAGACTGCGAGGGCGTGGCGGCGGCGGAGCGCGGGCAGCGCGGCGCAGCCCATCAGCGCCTGCGAGCCGACGGACCCGGTCGTGTAGAGCTTGAGCGCCGATTGCGCCGAGCGGACGGCGCTTTCGACCCGGCGATGCTCGGGGATGCCGTGGTCCCGCCGGGTGGTGCCCCGTTCCGGCAGGTCGGGATGGTCGCGCCCGCCGGGTCGCCCCCAGAGCGGGCCGATGCCCGGAAAGGCCCGGTTGATCGCCTCGGCCACGTCGAAGCGGTTGTTGGCGTTCTCCGGTCCGTCGGTAATGCGCGCGGCAAGCCAGTCCCAGACGGCGAGGGCGCGCGGCTCACCCGTCAGCCCTGCAGCGAAGCCCGGCGGCCAGCCCATGGCGAAGTCGAAGCCCAGAAGCGTGCGGCGGCCCTCGGCCAGAACCTCGTCGATCCAGTCGAGCGCGGCCGCGCGGGTGGGGAAATAGCGCAGATCCTGCACGCCCTCACGGTCGGCACAGACCCAGATCGCGTCCTTGTTCGGACGTGAGCCGGTGGGGCTGGCGGCGGCGGACCAGTCGGCGATCAGGATCGTCTCGAACATCATGTCCGGCCCCAGGCGAACCGGGCGATGGCGGCGATGTCGTCCAGCGGCAGGACCGGCTGGGCGACCTCGCAAGGGCCGGGGGCGGCTACGGCGGCGATGGTCGGGTCGGTCGCGGCGAGCGGCGGCTGACCCGTCTCGGGCTGCCAGACCTCGATCCGGAAATGGTCGCCCCGCTTCCAGCCTTCGGCCACCGCGATGTCGCAAGGTGCGAGGCGTGTCAGCAGGGTCGCGAGGTCGCGCGGCCCCCCCTCCTCGAAGGTGGTAACCCGCGCGTCCGAGGCGAGCACGACCTGCCGCGCACCCGCGATCCGGTGCCGATGGCTGTCGGTGCCGGGCGCGTCGAGGTCAAGCGCGTGATGGGTCCGCTTCAGCGTCGAGACGGTCAGGCCTTCCGTTGTCCAATGCGCCACCAGCCGTTCGGCCAGCGTCGTCTTGCCCGCGTTCTTGTGCCCGACGATCCCGATCAGCCGCATGCCATCGCCTCGGCCCGCGCCAGATCGTCCGGCGTGTTGACGTTGAAGAACGGGTCCCAGGGTTGGGTCGGGAAGATCGCGGTCCCTGCGGCGTGGCGATCGGTCCAGGCCAGCACCTTGCGCGTGCCGCCCGCCAATGCGGCGCGCAGGTCGTCGCGGAGCGCCACGGGCCAGAGGCCGAAGGTCGGCTGGTACCAGATGCGGTCCCCCTCCCGCGTGGCGGCGAGGGCGAGGCCCGAGGGGCCGGCAGCGTCGAGCAGGCGCGGCACGAGGTCGGGCGGCAGGAAGGGTGTGTCGGCGGCGGCGGTCACGATATGCGGCGCACCGGTCCCGGCAGCCCAGTCCAGCCCGGCCAACACACCCGCCAGCGGGCCGGGACGGTCGGGTGCGGTATCGGCCAGCACCGGCAGGCCCAGATCGGCCCAGCGCGCGGCGTCGCCATTGGCGTTGAGCGCCAGCCGGTCGACCTGCGGCCCGAGCCGCGCGATCACATGGGCCACCAGCGAGCGGCCTGCGATCGCCAGCCGCCCCTTGTCGCCGCCGCCCATCCGGGTCGCGCGCCCGCCTGCGAGGATGACGCCGTGGGGCTGGATCAGGCGTCCCATTCGACCCGATCCTCGCCCGAAAGGCAGACGAAGCGCTCGCCCTTCATGCGCCCGATCACCGTCAGGCCGACCTGCCGCGCGATCTCGACGCCCCAGGCCGTGAAGCCCGAGCGGGACACCAGCGACGGGATGCCCATCAGCGCGCATTTGATGACCATCTCGGAGGTCAGGCGGCCCGTGGTGTAGAGCGTCTTGTCGGCCGGATCGGTCCCCGTCGCGCGCATCCAACCGGCCAGCTTGTCGACCGCGTTGTGGCGGCCCACATCTTCGAAATAGGCGATGGGATCGGGCCCGAGGCAGAGGCAGGTGCCGTGGATCGCCCCCGCCTCGAGATAGAGGCTGGGCGTGCGCGCGATGGCGGCGGACAGCGCGCGCAGGTCCGAGACGCAGAGCGGCGTTGGCGGCAGCGTCAGGCCATCGAGCCCTTCCATCATGTCGCCGAAGACGGTGCCGACCGCGCAGCCCGAGGTGCGGGTGGCGCGGGCGAGCTTGGCCTCGTGATCGGTCTCGGTCGCGGTGCGGATGACGACGGCCTCGGTCTCCGCATCGAACGCGATGCCCGTCACCTCGTCGGACGCACGGACCATCCCCTGGTTGACGAGGAACCCGAGGCCCAGCCAGCGCGGGTGGTCGCCGATGGTCATCGCGGTCACGATCTCGCGGCTGTTGAGGTAAATCGTCAGCGGCCGCTCCTCGACCACGCGCAGCTCGACGGGCGCGCCGGTGCCGTCGAGACCGGTGACCGCGCGGGTCAGGGCCGCGTCGCCGGGATCGGGCGCGACGATCAGGGTGGGGGGCGTTCGCGTGGACACTTGCGGGACCTGCCGGGCTGGGGCTAGGGCGGACCTTGCCCGCGCCACCGGAGGGGATGCAACCAGATGACCGCGCCCCCCCGATCCCGGCGGACGCCTTTCGCCCTCGGCGTCGCGCGCGGCCTGCCCTTCATCGTCATCATGGTGCCCTTCGGGATGCTCTTCGGGGTGCTCGCCGCCGAGGTCGGGCTTCCGCTGGCGCAGGTCGTGGCCTTCTCGGTCGTCGTGATCGCGGGCGCGGCGCAGTTCACCGCCGTACAGCTCATCTCCGACGGGGCGCCGGTGGCGATCGTAATCCTCTCGGCGCTGGCGGTGAACCTCAGGATGGTGATGTATTCGGCGGCGATGGTGCCGCATGTCGGGGCGGCCCCGCTCTGGCAGCGGGCGGCGCTGTCCTACCTCTTGGTGGACCAGACCTACGCGCTTTCGGTTTCGGCCTACGAGGAGTGGCCGGACTGGTCGGTCGCGGACCGCGTCGCGTTCTTTGCGGGCACCGCCCTGCCCGTCTTCCCGGCCTGGGTCGGCGCGAGCTATGCGGGGGCCGCGCTCGGGGCGCGCATCCCCGAGGCGTGGGCGCTCGACTTCGCGCTGCCGCTGGCGTTCCTCGCGCTTGTCGGACCGCTCCTGCGGACCCGCGCCCATGTCGCGGCGGCCTTCGTGTCCGTGGTCGCGGCGCTGGTCTTCGCGTGGCTGCCCTGGAACCTCGGGCTGATCGTCGCGGCGCTCATGGCCATGGCGACCGGGGCCGAGATGGAGCGGCGGGCATGAGCACCGCGACCGTGTGGATCGTCATCGCGGCGCTGGCCGTCGGCACCTACCTGACGCGCTTCGCCTTTCTCGGGCTGGTCGGTGACCGCCCGATGCCACCCTGGCTGCTGCGGCATCTGCGCTATGCGGGGGTTGCGGTTCTGCCCGGCCTCGTGGCGCCCGCCGTGGTCTGGCCCGAGGCGACGGACGGCACGCTCGACGCCGCCCACCTCGTCGCGGCGGGGGTGGCTCTTGGCGTCGGCGCATGGCGGCGGGACGTGTTGCAGGCGGTGATCGCGGGCGCGCTGGTCTTCGCGGGCCTCGGCTGGGCTCTGGGCTAGGGGTCGTCGACCGGCAGCGCGGTCGTCGAGGACACGGTCTTGAGCGCGAAGGAGGATTGCAGCTTCGACACTCCCGGCAGGCCTGCGAGATGGGCGCGGTGTATGCGGGCGAAATCCTCGCTGTCGCGGGCGACGACCTTCAGGAGATAGTCGTAGGCGCCGGTCATCAGGTGGCATTCGAGCACGTCGGGGATGCGGGCGACCGCCGCCTCGAACGCGTCGAGGACCTCGTCGGCCTGGGTCGCGAGGCTGATCTCCACGAAGACGATGGTCCGCCGCCCGATGGTCCGCCCGTCGAGCAGGGCGACGCGGCCTCGGATGACGCCCGCCCGCTCCAGCCGCTGCACCCGGCGGTGGCAGGCCGAGGGCGAGAGGTTGAGCTGGTCCGAGAGCTGCTGCGCGGTCAGCGTGCCGTCGCGCTGGATGAGTCGCAGGAGCCGGGCGTCGGTCGCGTCGATCTGGGTCATCTCGCGCGTTCTCCGCGTTCACTTGAGGCCTAGCGCAAAATCTATGCGCTAAGCGCCCCTATCCCGCCGATGATAGCGATCCCTTCGCGCAGCGTCAGCCCTATAAGCGCCGCAACGCAGATCAGGGAGAGTGACATGCGCATCGGATGCCCCACTGAAATCAAGCCGCAGGAATTCCGCGTGGGCGTGACGCCCGCCGCCGCGATGGAGGCCGTGCTGCATGGCCACGAGGTCGTCGTGCAGGCGGGCGCGGGCCTCGGTTCGGGCTTCGAGGATGCCGAGTACGTCGCCGTCGGGGCCAAGATCCTGCCCGACGCGGCGGCGGTGTTCGAGCAGGCCGACATGATCGTGAAGGTCAAGGAGCCGCAGGCCGGGGAGCGCAAGATGCTGCGCGAGGGCCAGGTGCTCTTCACCTACCTGCATCTCGCCCCCGATCCGGAGCAGACGCATGACCTGATCGCGTCGGGCGCGACCTGCATCGCCTATGAGACGGTGACGGACCGCGCCGGCGGCCTGCCGCTCCTGGCGCCGATGTCGGAGGTCGCGGGCAAGCTCGCGCCGCAGGTCGGGGCGTGGACGCTGCAGAAGGCCAATGGCGGCCGCGGCGTCCTGATGGGCGGCGTGCCGGGCGTCGGACCCGCGCGGATCGCGGTGATCGGCGGCGGCGTCGTCGGCACGCACGCGGCGCGGGTCGCGGCGGGCATGGGCGCCGAGGTGACGGTGCTCGACCGCTCGCTGACGCGGCTGCGCTATCTCGACGACGCGTTCGGGTCGGTGTTTCGCACCCGCTATGCCAGCGCGGGCAACACCGCCGAGCTGGTGGCCGAGGCCGACATGGTGATCGGCGCGGTCCTCGTGCCGGGCGCCGCGGCTCCGAAGCTCGTGCGGCGCGACCAGCTGGCGGGCATGAAGACCGGCGCGGCCATCGTCGACGTCGCCATCGACCAGGGCGGCTGCTTCGAGACCTCGAAGGCCACCACCCATGACGACCCGATCTACGAGGTGGACGGCGTGATGCATTACTGCGTGGCGAACATGCCGGGCGCGGTGGCGCGGACCTCGACCATCGCGCTAGGGAACGCGACGCTGCCCTTCCTGCTGGCGCTGGCCGACAAGGGCTGGCGGGCGGCCTGCCTCGCCGATCCGCACCTGCGGGCGGGGCTGAATGTGCATGCCGGGCAACTGACCTATGCCGCCGTGGGCGAGGCGCTGAGCCTGCCGACCATCGCGGCCGAGGACGTGCTGGCCGCCTGAGCCGTCTGCACCGCAACGCAAAGGGGCCCGCGCATCGCTGCGCGGGCCCCTTTTTCATCGGGCGGGGATCACTCGGCGGCGGTGCGGCCCGCGCGCATCTCGTCGCGGATCTCCAGGAGGACATCCAGTTCGGACGGGCCGGTCTTGACCTCGGGGGCGGCATCGTCGGGCTTCTCGGCAGCGGCCTTCACCCGGTTGACCATCTTCACCAGCATGAAGACCACAAACGCGATGATCAGGAAGTTGATGATCGCCATGATGAAATTGCCGACTGCGAAGACCGGCACCCCGGCCTCGGTCGCGGCCTCGATCGAGGCGAATTCGCCGTCGCCCATGACGTAGAACCAGCCCGAGAAATCGATGCCCCCGGTGAAGAGCGCGATGATCGGGTTGATGAGATCGCCCACCAGCGACGTCACGATCGCGGTGAAGGCCGCGCCGATGATGATACCGACGGCCATGTCCATGACATTGCCCTTGGCGATGAAGTCCTTGAATTCGTTGATCATGTTTTTGTCTGCCTATTCCCTGGTCGCGTGCGCCGCCAGTTTCGACGGTCGCGTGCTTTTGGCCTAGCAGTTGACGTTCCGTCATCCACCGGGGCGGATTTTTGCCGCGACCCGTGGCCGGCGCACCACGCGGCGCGGATCGGATGTGCGCTGGTGCAGGTGTTTGCCCTGCCCCGGCCGGGCCTATGTCATGCGCGACGCAATCCCTCAGGAGGCCCCCATGGCCGATCTCTCCGCCTTCCCGATCACCGAGCGCTGGACGCCGCAGGATCCCACCAAGCTGCAACTCTTCAGCTTTCCGACGCCCAACGGGGTGAAGGCATCCATCGCGCTCGAGGAGCTGGGCCTTCCTTACGAGGCGCATCGCGTGACGCTCTCGGATGCGGACGTGAAGTCGGACGCGTTCCTGTCGCTGAACCCCAACAACAAGATCCCCGCGATCATCGACCCCGACGGGCCGAACGGCCAGCCCATCGGCCTGTTCGAGAGCGGGGCGATCCTGCTCTATCTCGGCGAGAAGACGGGGCGCCTGTTGGGGTCGGATGCGGCCGCGAAGGCACATGTCACGCAGTGGATCATGTGGCAGATGGGCGGGCTGGGGCCGATGCTGGGCCAGCTCGGGTTCTTCGTGAAATTCGCGGGCAAGGAGATCGACGACGCCCGGCCGCGTCAGCGCTACGTCGACGAGGCCAAGCGCCTCCTGGGCGTCTTCGCGGGCGAGATCGAGGGGCGCGACTGGATCGCGGGCGAGTTCTCGATGGCCGATATCGCCATCGCGCCCTGGCTGAACGCGCTGAACTTCTACGAGGCCAAGGACATCGTCGAGTGGGACGCGCATCCCGTGCTGCAGGACTATGTCGATCGGTTCAAGGCGCGGCCCGCGGTCGAGGTTGGGATGCGGACGCCGCCGCGCGAGGGCTGAGCCGCCCTACCACGGCAACGCCAAGAGTGCGCCAAGAAGCGCGGTGCCAAGGAACACCAGGGCACCGCCCATGGCCACGATCTCGATCCGGTCCATCATGGAACGGACCATGAACGGCGGAGCTTGAGAAAGCGTTAAGCCGGAAGGCCGCCGGTCAACACGTAATCGAGCACCTGCACGACCTGCTCGGGCGTCTCGCAGACCGCGAGGGCTGCTGCGTCCACCTCTTTCAGGGGATGGGCGTGTTCGGGCGCGTGCTGCACGATCAGGGCCTTGCCCAGCGCGGCGGCCTGGCCCGCGTCGAAGGCTGCGTTCCACTGCTTGTACTTGTCGCCGAAGCGCACGACGACGATGTCCGCGTCAGCGATGGCCTTGCGCGTGCGGATCGCGTTGAGCTGGGCGCCCTTTCGGTCGTGCCAGGTCTTGTCGGACTCGGCCCCGAGGATCGCGACACCGCAATCGTCGGACGCGTCGTGGTCGGTGACGGGGGCGGAGAAGGTCACGGGCAGATGCGCCGCGCCTTCGGTGATCGTGCGGCGCCAGTCGGTGTGGATTTCACCGGCGAGATAGACGTTGAGCTTCATGGCGGTTCCCCCTTGGGCCCGATGGTAGCGCGCGGCGCGGGTCGGGAAAGCGGCCCCCGATCGTGGGAGGATCGGGGGCCCAGGTCTCTCGCGTCCGGCGCCGGTCGCGATGGGACGGACCGCGACGGGGTATCGGGTCCGTGGGTGCAGGATGGAGGGGCCGCGTTGCACCGGGATGACGGCGAGGTGACGGTTCGGTGACGCCGAGGCCGCGAGACGAAAAACGGGCCCCGGCATCACTGCCGGGGCCCGCGTGGATCGTCGGGGAGGGGACGCGTCAGTCGGCGTCTTCGCCCGCCAGTTCCTTGCCGGTCTCCTGATCGACCATCTTCATGGCGAGGCGCACCTTGCCGCGATCGTCGAAGCCGAGAAGCTTGACCCAGACCTCCTGGCCCTCCGACAGCACGTCGGAGGGGTGGTTCAGGCGCTTGTTCTCGATCTGGGAGACGTGCACGAGGCCGTCGCGCTTGCCGAAGAAGTTCACGAAGGCGCCGAAATCGACGATCTTCACGACCTTGCCCTTGTAGACCTTGCCCTCCTCGGGCTCGGCCACGATCGAGTGGATCATGTCATAGGCCTTCTGGATGGCCTCGCCGTTGGGCGACGCGATCTTGATGGTGCCGTCGTCCTGGATGTCGACCTTGGCGCCGGACACTTCCACGATCTCGCGGATGACCTTGCCACCCGAGCCGATCACTTCACGGATCTTGTCGGTGGGCACCTGCATCGTCTCGATGCGGGGGGCGTGGGCCGAGAACTCGGAGCGCCCTTCGGTCAGCGCGTTCGCCATCTCGTCGAGGATGTGCAGACGGCCGGCCTTGGCCTGCTCCAGCGCGGTCTCCATGATCTCGGGCGTGATGCCGGCGATCTTGATGTCCATCTGGAGCGAGGTGATGCCGTCGGCGGTGCCGGCAACCTTGAAGTCCATGTCGCCCAGGTGATCCTCGTCGCCGAGGATATCGGTCAGGACCGCGTAGTCGCCATCGTCTTCCAGCACGAGGCCCATCGCCACGCCGGCCACGGGGGCCTTGAGCGGGACGGCGGCGTCCATCATCGCCAGCGACGATCCGCAGACCGTGGCCATCGAGGACGAGCCGTTGGATTCCGTGATCTCGGAGACGAGACGGATCGTGTAGGGGAAGTCCGTCGCCGACGGCAGAACCGCTTGCAGCGCGCGCCACGCCAGCTTGCCGTGACCGATCTCGCGGCGGCCCGGAGGACCGAAGCGACCCACTTCGCCGACCGAGTAGGGCGGGAAGTTGTAGTGCAGCAGGAAGTTGGATTTGAAGTTGCCGTGCAGCGCGTCGATGAACTGCTCGTCGTCACCGGTGCCGAGCGTCGTGACCACGAGGGCCTGCGTCTCGCCGCGGGTGAACAGCGCCGAGCCATGGGTGCGCGGCAGGAGGCCGACCTGGCTCTCGATGGCACGGACCTTGTCGAGCGCGCGGCCGTCGATGCGCTTCTTGTTCTTCACGACGTCGCCGCGAAGCACCTTGGATTCGAGCTTCTTCAGGGCGGTGCCGAGATTGGCGTCGTCCAGCTCCTCTTCCGACAGCTCGGACTTGATGGCGTCCTTGGCGACCGAGACGGCGCCGGTGCGCTCCTGCTTGTCGGTGATGGCGTAGGCGTCGCGCATCTTCTGCTCGCCGATCTCGCTGACGCGGGTCAGGAGAGCGGAATAATCGGGAGCCTGGAAGTCCATCGGCTCCTTGGCGGCGTCCTCGGCGAGGTCGACGATTAGGTCGATCACGGGCTGCATCTGCTCGTGGCCGAACTTCACCGCGCCCAGCATCTCGGCTTCGGACAGCTCGTAGGCTTCCGATTCGACCATCATCACGGCGTCCTTGGTGCCGGCGACGACCAGGTCGAGACGCTGCTCGGGGTTGTTCTTGAGCTGGTGCATGTCGTCCACGGACGGGTTCAGCACGTACTCGCCGTCGACGAAGCCCACGCGGGCACCGGCGATCGGGCCCATGAAGGGCGCGCCCGAGATCGTCAGCGCGGCCGACGCGGCGATCATCGCGACCATGTCGGGATCGTTCTCGAGGTCGTGGCTGAGCACCGTGCAGATCACGAGCACTTCGTTCTTGAAGCCATCGACGAAGAGCGGGCGGATCGGACGGTCGATCAGGCGGCTCGTCAGGGTCTCCTTCTCGGTGGGGCGGGCCTCACGCTTGAAGAAGCCGCCGGGGACCTTGCCCGCGGCGTAGTATTTTTCGTTGTAGTGCACCGTGAGCGGGAAGAAGTCCTGTCCCGGCTTCGGCTGCTTGGCATAGGTCACGGCGGCCATGACGCTGGTCTCGCCATAGGTGGCGATGACGCAGCCATCGGCCTGGCGGGCGATCTGACCGGTTTCCAGGGAGAGGGTGTCGTGACCCCACTCCATCTCTTTCTTGACGATGTTGAACATTCTCATCCTGTCTGGGGACGCGTCCGGCGTTCCGGGGTCCCCGAGTGTATGGCGGCCCCATTGCCGCCGACCCCCTTTGTCCTTCGCGCGGGCGCCGGGGTCGGGACGCCACGTCTCAGATGGGGTGCCCTACACCGGTTCGGAAGGCTTGGAAAGTGCCGCAAGGTCGCGTGCGTCAGGCAGGCAGAAGCTCGGCCAGGGCTGGGTGCGGAAAGCGGCGGCGGAGCGTGACGGCGTGGAAGCGCGCGGCGAGGTCGAGCGCGAAGGGCGCGGTCGCGAGGCGCCCGGATGCCAGCTCGTCGGCGACGACGACGGCGGGAACGACGGCGAGGCCCGCGCCCTCGCGCACGAGAAGGCGGATCATCGCCATGTCGTCGACCTCGGCGGCGATCCGGGGGGCCACGCCCATCCGCTCGCCCAGGGCGAGGAAGCCCGACCGGATGCCGGGATCCGACGGCAGGATGAACGCGCCCTCGGCCATCAGCGTGGCGAGATCGGGATGGCCCAGCCGGTCGGGCGGACCGTGGATCATGACCGGCTCGGTGGCGAGCGGATGGATCAGGAGGTCGCGGCCCGCATCGCGCGGCGGCTCGGAGGTCAGGACGACGTCGAGCGCCAGCGTCCGGAGATCCGCGACCAGCGCGCCGGCATTGTCGGAGCGCAGCTCAATTCCCGTCTCGCGCCCGAGGACGGGTGCGAGGAAGCGCGTCTGGAAATTGCGCGAGAGCGTGGCGACGGCGCCGACCCGCAGCGGCTCGGACCCGCCGCCCGCGCGGCCCAACGTCGCAATCAGGTCGTCACCGATGCGGAAAATGCGCTCGGCATGGTCGAGCGCCATCCGCCCGACCTCGGTCAGCTCCAGCCCACGCCCGACCCGGTCGAAGAGCGGATGCCCCAGCCGCGCCTCGAGCGTGCGGATCTGGGTCGAGAGCGCGGATTGCGACACGTTCAGCGTCTCGGCGGCGCGGGTCAGGTTCCCGGCACGCGCGACGGCATGGAAGTAGCGGAGGTGATGATAGTTCAGCGTCGCCATCATTCGTATTTATAGAACATTATCCCCCAAAAGCAGTATTTTTCTAGAACGTGTATGACCGCTACCTGATCGCCGACCCGACAGGAGAGCGTCATGGACATCGCATTCGACATCCTCGCCACCATGGTGGAGCAGATTCAGAAGCCCACCCTCGCCTTCCTCTTGGGCGGGATGGTTCTGGCCGCGCTCGGCTCGAAGCTCGAGGTGCCGGGGCCGGTCTACAAGTTCGTCGTCCTCCTCCTGCTGCTGAAGGTCGGGCTGGGCGCTGGCATCTCGGTGCGCGAGGCGAACCTCCTGGAACTCGTGGTACCGGCATTGGCCGCGGCAGGTGTCGGCGTCGCCATCGTCCTGATCGGCATGGTGACGCTGGCCTGCTGGCGGGGCGTGTCGCGCACCGACGGCATGGCGACGGCGGGACTGTTCGGGGCGGTCTCGGCCTCGACGCTCGCCGCCGGGATGGCGATGCTCGACAGCGAGGGCGTCACCTACGAAGGCTTCATCGGCGCGCTCTACCCGTTCATGGACATCGCGGCACTGGTCACGGCGATCGTGCTGGCCAAGCTCGCCGAACAGCGGCGCGCGGCCCCCGCGGTGCAGGGCGGCACGATGGCGCTGGGCGGCGGGTCGGGCGGCCCGGCCTTCGACGGCAAGCTGGTGCGCGAGATCCTCGTCGACACGTTCCGCAGTGCCGCGATCTCGGCCCTCGTCCTCGGGCTGGCGCTGGGCATCTTCGCCAAGCCGGATTCGGTCTACGAGAGCTTCTACGAGCCGCTCTTCCGGGGGCTCCTGTCGATCCTGATGCTCATCATGGGGATGGAGGCATGGTCGCGGCTGTCGGAGCTGCGCAAGGTCGCGGGCGCCTACATCCTCTACGGGCTGACCGCACCGCTGGTGCACGGCCTTCTGGGTTTCGGCGCGGGGCTCGTCGCCCACCACCTGACCGGCTTCTCGGGCGGCGGCGTGGTCCTCTTGGCGGTGATGGCGGCGTCCAGCTCGGACATCTCGGGCCCGCCGACGATGCGCGGCGCCCTCCCCGAGGCGAACCCCTCGGCCTATGTGGGGACCTCGACCGGGCTCGGGACGCCGGTGGCGATCCTGTCGATCCCGCTCTGGATGGCGCTGGCCGACGCGTTCATCGGCCTCTGAAGATGCAAAAAGGGGCCCGCGGGCCCCTTTTTCTCGACGGTGATCGAGCGGTTCAGCGGCGGATGCCGAGGCGCTTGATCAGGTCCTGATACCGCTCTTCGGACTTGCCGCGCGTGTAATCCAGAAGCTTCCGGCGCTGCGCGACCATCATCAGGAGACCACGACGCGAGTGGTTGTCCTTCTTGTGGGTCTTGAAGTGCTCGGTCAGCGTGGTGATGCGCGACGTCAAGATTGCGACCTGGACTTCGGGCGAACCGGTGTCGCCCTCCTTGGTCGCGAATTCCTTCATCAGGCGGTTCTTCTCTTCGACGGTAATCGACATCGGGGTCTCCTGTAGGTTCGGGGTCATGGCGCAGGCCGGGATGTCGTCCAGCAAGGCCCTTGGAGTGAGCGCGCCGCCTACACCCTCCTCCCGCGCAAGGAAAGCCCCATTCGGCGGCGTTAACCCTGTTTCCCTTATGTTCTAGGTGCGGGTGCGCCCCGCGTGGTAGCCGATCCCACCCAAGGGAAGTCCGCCCATGTTCCTGATCGCCGGCCTGTTGGGCGTATTCGTCTCCGGGGCGCTGATGTTCGCGCCGGTCGGTGACGACGGGCCCGAAGATGCGCCCGACCCCGACGGCGACGCATCGATCGGGGGCGACTCGCCCCTGACCGTTGCCACGGAGGGTGGCGGGGACGATGACGCGGCGCGGGTTCCGGCCGGCGCGCTGCCGCCGGGCACCCCGGAGCACCTGGCCCAGCGGCTCGATACGATGCGGCCCGATCCCATCGCCTTCGACACCGATGCGGTCACCGGCGGCACGTCCGGCGGAACGTATCAGGGCGGCGACGGCGACGACCTGATCATCGGCAATGACGGCGCGGACGCGATCTCGGGCGAGGATGGACGGGACGAGTTGCAGGGCGGCCGGGGCAACGACGATCTCGACGGCGGCGCAGGCGACGACATCCTGCTGGGCGAAGACGGCGACGACCGCATCGCCGGGGGCGCCGGGGCCGATTGGGCGCAAGGTGGCGCCGGGGACGACACGCTCGACGGGGGCGCAGGGGACGACGCGCTGATCGGGGGCTACGGGCGCGACCTGTTGTCGGGCGGTGATGGCGACGACATCCTCGACGGCACGATCACCGACACGCGCGGCGAGGCGGCGCAGGGCGACCGGCTGGAGGGTGGCGCGGGCGACGACACGCTGGCCGGCGGCACCGGCGATCGGCTGACGGGCGGGGACGGGGCGGACCTGTTCCTGTTCCGCGCGCCGCCTGTCGCCTTCACCGACGCCGGCCCGGCGGCACTGCCCTCGGCCGCGGCGGATGACGGGTTGGCGATGGATGACGGCCCGCCCCTGATCGAGGATTTCGATCCCGGCGCGGACCTGATCGAGATCGCGTATGGCGCCGACGACCCGGTGCCCGACCTTACGATCACCCGAGGCCCGGCCGGACAGGAGGTGCGGCTCGACGGCGAGATCGTCGCCCGTGTCACGGGCAGCGCACCGATCGAGGCGGCACATATCCGCCTCGTCGCCTGGGCCTGAAGGTCAGTCGAAGAAGGAGAGGAGGGCGGCGGCCACGGCCTCCGGGTCCTCTTCCATGGCGAAATGGCCGGTATCGACGGAGGTGTCGGTGACGGTCTCGGCCCAGCCGCGCCAGACCGCCGCCGGATCGCCCGTCGAGGCCGGAAAGCCATGCCGTCCCCAGACGAAATGCAGGGGCGCGGCGATCCGGCGGCCCGCCGCGCGGTCGGCCGCGTCGATGGCGCGGTCGGTGTGATACCCGGCGCGGTAATCGGCGCACATCGCGGTCCGCAGCACCGGGTCCTCGGCTTGCGCGCGGTAGCTGGCCAGCGCGTCGTCGGCAAAGGGCGCGAGCGTGCCGGTCCGGTTCCAGACCGACAGCGTCCAGTCGATATACCATGCCGGATCGGCCCCGATCAGCCGCTCGGGCAGCGGCGCCTTCTGGGCGAGGAAGTTCCAGTGATACGCCGCCTGCGCGAGGTCGGCGGACCACGCATCCCAGAAGGCGACCGTGGGGATGACTTCAAGGATGGCAAGCCGCGCGATGCGCTCGGGATGATCCAGCGCGAACCGGTAGGCGACCCGCGCGCCACGGTCGTGGCCCGCGATGTCGGCGCGTGCGATCCCCTCGGCATCCAGCACGGCGACCACGTCCACGGCCATCCGGCGCTTCGAATAGACCGTGTGACCGTCATCGTCGGGCGGCGCGTCGCTGTCGCCATAGCCGCGCAGGTCGATCAGCAGGCAGGTGAACCGCTCGGCCAGGCGTGGCAGCACCGGCAGCCAGCAGCGATGGTTCTGCGGATAGCCATGGAGCAGGACCAGCGGCGGGCCGGACCCGGCGCGGCGATATGCGATGCGGGTGCCGTCGGGGGCGGTGGCATATTGGGGCGTCATGGAATGTCCCAGGGCTTTGGCTGGACGTCGTACCCGATATAGAGCGGATGCTTCGGATGCCCCGCCTTCGAGAGGCCCAGCGTCAGGAGCGGCCGGTCGGTGCCGCGCAGCAGGTCGGCCACCCGCGCGCCCCGGTCGAGATGGGCGCCATGGGTGCCCCAGGCGCAGACGACCGCGTCCGCCCAGAGCGCCGCGTCGCGGATGGCCGCGTCGTTCGCCGCCCCGCCCACCGGGTCGAGGCAGGCGCGCATGTCGCGGGGGTCGGTCGCGCGATAGGCGAAGATATTGGTCACCCGGAACGCCCCGTAGCCCAGCGCGCGGGCGCGGCGCTCGCAGCGCTCGACCGTGGGGTCGTTCGAGAGCTCGGTCGCGGTCGACGGGTTCAGCATGACGAAATTGACCCGCCCCCGGTCGGAATCCCAGGTGCGGGTCAGGTCGTAGCGGTAGCGCTCGTCATCGGAATAGGTCGCGGTCGAGGGCGCGTCGCCCTTGGTGTGCGTGCGGGTGATCATGCCCGCAGGGATGCCAGCCGCCCCTGGCCGGGGGCAAGGGGCGGCGGCGGATCAGGCGCGGCGTTCGATCACCGCGGCGGCGACGAGCCCGTAGAGCACGTGCCCCCAGAGCGCAACCCAGGTGATGCCGGTGAAGCCGAGGAAGGCCGGATTGCCCGCGACCAGATGCGCCATGACGTAGAGCGCGAAGATCCAGAGTCCGACGCCGTAGGCCGTGGCGACGACGCTCCAGTGCAGGCGCGGCAGCAGGCGCGCGGCCAGTGGGCGGGCGATCAGCAGGTAGCCCAGCGGATAGGCGATCAGGCCCGTCAGGATGTGAAGGATGTCGGCCATTCCCTTGGGGACGCTGCCGAACACGGTGTTGAGCGTCTGCTGGGCGAGGCCGACGGGCGCGAGCCTGGCATATCCGGCGAGTGGGGAGAGGCCCTGGCCGAAGAGGTCGAAGGCGAGGGTCGCGAGCGCCCCTGCGACGAGGACGGTGGTTGCGGTGCGGGTGAGGTCGGGCGTGGCGGGGTTGAGCGTGGTCATGGCGTTGCGTCCTTGCGGGTCATGGGTTGGGTTGCCCGGACCCTAGACCGCCGGACCGGCCCCGCGGCAGCCCCGCTCACGGCAAGGTGGCGGCGCGCGACCGGGACCGCGGGAGTTCCGTGATCGGATGTAACAAAACGCCCCGGATCGGGGTGCGCATGTTTCAGCGCACGAAGACCTTGGTCGGATGGAGCAGGCCCGCGCGATAGGTGCCGATGGCGACCGCCGCGCCGTCCAGCGCAGCCCAGCAGGTGTCGCCGAACCGCGCGCCGGTCACGACCTCGGCCGGGTTGCCATGGCGCAGGCGGGCGGCGGCCTCGGCCCTGACCGGCAGCATTGGCAGACCGGCGAGGCCCAGTTCCAGCGGCTGGACATGGACGTCGAGGTCGGATGTGCGGGCCAGCGCCTCGATCCGGTCCCAGGCGAGGCCGTCCTCGGCGCGGAACGGACCCGACCACGTGCGGCGGAGCCACGCGACGTGTCCGAGGCAGCCCAGCGCGCGGCCCAGATCGCGGGCGATGGCGCGGACATAGCCGCCCTTTCCGCAGACCATCTCGAGTTCGGCGCCGGTGGCGTCGGCGGCGATCACCTCGAGCCGCTCGACATGGAGGGGCCGCGCGGCGAGGTCCATCGCGACGCCTTCGCGCGCGAGGTCATAGGCGCGTTCGCCATCCACCT
The DNA here is from genome assembly GCF_046452375.1 of Jannaschia halovivens. Classification (NCBI taxonomy): domain Bacteria; kingdom Pseudomonadati; phylum Pseudomonadota; class Alphaproteobacteria; order Rhodobacterales; family Roseobacteraceae; genus Jannaschia; species Jannaschia halovivens. The sequence continues at coordinate 1,771,643 of NZ_JBKFDJ010000001.1, forward strand.
TCACCGCCGAGACCTGCGGCGGGACCTGTTCGATATCACCCCGGAAGGCGGCCAGTGTCGCGTCGATGGCGGCGGCGTCGGGCACGGTGCCGTCGCCATGGCGGACGGAGTCGCCAGAGGCATCGTCGGTCGTGGTCTCGGCACCCCAGGTGACGCGAAACCGGTAGCATTTCACGGCGTCGGTCACGTAGGGCACGGTCTTCGTCGCCTCGCCCAGCGCCACAGCCAGAACGCCGGTGGCGTCTGGATCGAGCGTGCCCGCATGGCCGGCCTTCTTGGCGTCCAGCGCCCAGCGGACACGGCCGACCACGGCGGTCGATGTCACGCCGGCGGGCTTGTCGACCACGATCCAGCCGTGGATGTCGCGTCCGCGCTTGCGCCGGGGCATCTAGCGGACCGTCACCGACAGGATCGGCCCCATCTGGCGGCCCGGATCGGCCCGGTCCTGTCCCGGCACGTAGAGCCGCGAGACGCTGCCATCGAGATAGAGCGCGTCGCGCAGGCCCAGCGCGTCGCGAAAGAGCGTCGCCATCTCGTGGAAGGTGACCGGCTCGTCGGAGATGACGAAATGGACGGTCCCGCCATCGGGCGTCACACCGACGCCGTTGCGCAGGTTGCGATACTCGCTATCGGCGATGAAGCGGGGGTGGAGCGCGCCGTCGATGACCAGCATCGGCCCCGATTGGGTGGCGTGGTCGCAGGCGGGCGGGTCGGCGGCGAAACGGTGCGATTCGATGACGCGCGCCGTCGCGCCTGCGACGCAGAAGACGCCGTTCGGCAGCATCCCGAAATTGCCGGGACCGGCGGAGGTGACGATGCCGCGCCGCTCGGTCCCGTCCTCGATATAGAGGCCGACTGGCGCGCGGTCGGGATGGTACATGCCGCCGTTCATCGCGAAAGCGATCTCCGCCTCGGTCTCGCGGGCGAGCGCGGCGAAGCTGCCCAGCCGGGTGCCGTCGGCCGCGTCGAGGCGGAGTGCGACGGCAAAGGCGTCGAGCGGCGCCGTGCAGACCGTGAAGGCGCGGTCGCGATGGTCCACGGCGCGGCAGTCCTGCGCCGCGGCGCCGCCAGAAAGCGCCAGCAGGATCACGACCGCGAGGCGGATCATGCCTCGCCGTCCCCGCCCTCGGCGTCGATATCGCGGCGGACCGTGTCGTCGGAGAACATCCGGCGCGTGTCGTCCATCCGGTCGAAGGTCTCGTCGATGCGGAAGCGCAGGTCGGGCGCGAACTTGAGCGTCATCTCCTTCGAGATCGCGCGGCGCAGCTCGCCCCTGTTGCGCTTGAGGGCGGCGATGGCCTTCTCGCGGTCCTTGCCGCCGAGCGGCAGCACCCATGCGGTCGCGACCTTGAGATCGGGGGAGGTCGTGACCTCGCCCACGGTGATCGACATGGATTGCAGCTCGGGATCGTGGATGTCGCCGCGCGCGAGCACGTCGGACAGGGTGCGCCGGATCAGCTCGCCCACCCGCAGCTGGCGCTGGGACGGACCGCCGCCGGTGTCGAAACGGGAACGTGCCATGGGGCCTCCGGGGTCAGGGGCTTGCAGATAGGCGGGGCGGCGCGGCGGTGCAACAGGCGCGGTTTCGCGCAAGCGACCCCGTGCGCGCCGCGGCGCGGGACTGTAGAGACGCCCGGAGACCACGCGTTCGGGCGGAGGAGAGAGCACCATGACCCCAGGCATCGTCGTGATGGGCGGATCCGGCCGGATGGGCCGGATGTTGATCGAGGGCATCGACGCGCGGGACGATTGCCGCCTGGTCGGCGTGACCGAGGCGCCGGGCCACCCCTGGGCGGGCCGCGACCTGGGCGAAGCGCTGGGCGGCGCGGCGCGGGACGTGCCGGTGACCGACGATCCGATCGAGGTGGTGGCCCGCGCGCAGGCGGTGATCGACTTCACCACGCCCGCGGCAACCGTGGCGATGTCCGAGCTCTGCGCGCAGGCCCGCGCGGTCCACGTGGTGGGCACGACCGGGCTCGGGGTGGACGACATCGCGGCGCTGGACCGCGCGGCGCGGCACGCGACGGTGATCCGCGCGGGCAACATGTCGCTGGGCGTGAACCTTTTGACGCAGCTCGTCCGGCAGGTCGCGGCGGCGCTGGACGACGAGTACGACATCGAGATCGTCGAGGCGCATCACCGCCACAAGGTCGACGCGCCCTCGGGCACGGCGCTGATGCTGGGCGAGGCGGCGGCCGAGGGGCGCGGCGTGGCGCTGGACGCGGTGTCCGACCGGGGCCGCGACGGCATGACCGGCGGGCGCGGGCGCGGCACGATCGGATTCCACGCGATCCGGGGGGGCGACGTGGTGGGCGATCACGACGTGATCTTCGCCGCCGATGGCGAGCGGGTGGTGCTGCGGCATCTCGCGACCGACCGGTCGGTCTTCGCGCGGGGCGCGATCAAGGCCGCGCTCTGGGGACAGGGCAAGGGGCCGGGCGCGTTCGACATGCTGGACGTGCTGGGCCTGCGGTGAAGGGGATGCGAGGGGCCAGCCCCTCGCGCGCCCCGGTCGGGGGGCCGTCTGCCCCCCGACATCCCCCCGAAGGTATTTCGGGCCAGAGGAGGGGCGTTGATGTCGCAGGCCCGAGGACCATCTTCTTTTCTATGCGCATTCTGTTCGCCCTCCTTCTTCTCGCCCTGCCGGTGCCGGCCGCCGCCTTCGAGCGGGTCGCGGATCGCGGCGCGTTCCTCGCGCTGGTCGAAGGCAAGCGGCTGACGGGCGACGGGGTGTCGCTGCGGGTCGGGCGCGACGGGTCCATCGCGGGGCGGGGCTTCGGCTTTCGCGTCACGGGCGGCTGGAGCTGGCAGGACGGCTATTTCTGCCGGACGCTGCAATCGGCGATCCGGGACTTTCCGCTGAACTGCCAGGTCGTCGCAGTGCGCGGCGATGTCGTCCGGTTCGTGGCCGATCGCGGCGCGGGCGACGTGGCGGACCTGCGCATCCGCTGACCGCTCAGAAGTCGATGGCGATGCCCTTGCGCTCCCAATCGCCGTAGCGCACCGGCTCGGGGCCGTCGCGGCCGCCCAGCTCGATCGGGCGCGCCTCGGTGTCGCGCCGGCGCGCCTCGGCCTCCTCCAGCGCGCGGCGGGCGACCTCCGGCAACGCGGCGCGGCGGGCGGCTTCCTCGGCAGGGCTCAGCGCGGCGAACTCCGCGCCTCGGTCGCGATTGCCCGTCGGGCAGGCGGGCGCGTCGGCGGGCGCTTCGGGGAGATCGGTCGGATCGACGTTCATTCGCTGGGCCATCGCGGGGCCTCCTTGCCGGGGGTGCGGGATGGATATACGTCGCGGGACCGCCGCCGCCAAGGAGCGCCCCCGCATGACGGATCGACCCGACAGCCTCGCCGCACGCCGCGGGGCGCTGAAACTCATGGCCCATGTGCTGCGCGACGGGCGAATGCTGTCTGACGGGGCCAGCGGTCTAGACGGACCGGATGCGGCGCGGGCGCTGCGGCTGGCGGGCCTCGCGCTCCAGCATCTGGGGCAGGCAGACACGCTCCTGAAGGCGCGGATGGAGCGCCAGCCGGCAACACGCGTGCGCGATATCCTGCGGCTTGCGCTGGCCGAGCTGTTCGCCGACGACGCGGCCCCGCACGGGGTGGTGAACGACGCGGTCGCGCTGGCCCGGATGTCGCCGCGCACGGCCAAGCAGGCGGGGCTGGTGAACGCGGTGCTGCGCGGGCTGGCCGAGGATCGCGCGGCTTGGGACGCGCTGCCGCCGCCCGCCCTGCCGCCTTGGTTGCGCAAGCCGCTGGCGAAGGCCTGGGGTCGCAACCGGCTGGAAGCGATCGAGGCCGCGCATGTCGCGGGCGCGCCGCTAGACCTGACGCCGAAGGGCCTGGACGCGGTGCTCCCGGACGGGGCCGAGGCCCTTCCGACGGGGTCGTTCCGACTGGACGGGGGGCAGGTCTCGACGCTGCCGGGTTATGCCGAGGGCCATTGGTGGGTGCAGGACGCGGCGGCCGCGATGCCCGTGCGCCTGCTGGGCGACGTGGCGGGGCTGCGGGTGCTGGACCTCTGTGCCGCACCGGGCGGCAAGACGATGCAGCTTGCGGCGGCGGGGGCGGAGGTCACGGCGCTCGACATCTCGCCCAAGCGCCTGCGGCGGGTCCATGCCAACCTGGAACGGACGGGACTGACGGCCGAGATCGTCGAGGCGGATGCGCTGGAGTGGACGCCGGAGGCACCGTTCGACGCGGTGCTGCTGGATGCGCCCTGCACCGCGACCGGCACGGTTCGGCGGCATCCCGACCTGCCGCATCTGCGCGAGGCGCGCGACGTCGAGACGCTGACCCGGCTGCAATACCGACTGATCGACCGGGCGCTGGACCTCCTGCGGCCCGGCGGGCGGCTGGTCTATTGCACCTGTTCGCTCTTGCCGGTCGAGGGCGAGCACCAGGTGACGGCGGTGCTGAAGCGGCATGACGGGCTGTCCGCCGAGCCGCTGGACCCGGTGGCGTTCGGCCTGCCGGAGGTCGCGGCTTCGGACCACGGGCTGCGGCTTCTGCCCGATCTCTGGCCCGAGCGGGGCGGCATGGACGGGTTCTACATGGCGGTGTTGCGCCGCCCGGACTGAGCCCCGCGTGACAGCCGATGGCGGGCGGCGTATCGTCGCGCGCGAAGGCCCCGGAGACAGGGGCCACCGAGGTCGGGAACGAAGCCATGGGACGGGCAGGCACCCTCCGCGACAGATGGACGACGCGCTGGCGCGTGGCGCGATCGGCGCCGCCGAAGGGCACCCGGTCTCTCGTCTGGCAGCCCGAGCCGCGCGGCACCGGATCGGCGCAGCGCGGGCGGCACATCCTGAACGGAACATGGCACCTGGCCGGGCAACTCGTGCAGGCGCCGGGGGCGTCGCCCTGGACACTGGAGGCGCCGTCCGACCCGTTCGAGATGATGCTGCACGGGCAAAGCTGGCTCGACGACGTGATGGCCGTCGGCACGGGCAACGCGGTCGCCACCGCTCGGGGGTGGATCCTCGAATGGGCCCGCCGGAACGGGCGTGGCACGGGCCGGGGCTGGGCCGCGGCGCTGACCGGGCGGCGGGTGCTGCGCTGGATCAGCCACGCGCCGATCCTCCTGCAGGGGATGCCCGCACCCGATCAGAGGGCGTTCTTCGAGACTGCGTACCGACAGACGGTCTTCCTGTCGCGGAACTGGACGCAGGCGCCCGCGGGCCTTCCGCGGATGGAGGCGCTGACGGGGCTTCTCTATGCCGGGCTGACGCTGGAGGGCCTGGGCGATCTGGGGCAACGGGCCGCGGCCGACCTGACGCAAGCGATGGCCGAGGATGTCGGCGACGATGGCGGCATCGCCAGCCGTAACCCGGAGGCGCTTCTGGAGGTGGCGACGCTCCTGGGCTGGGCGATCGCGGCCCTGTCGGAAATCGGCGAGGTGCCCGAGGGTCTGCGGGCGGCGCAGGCACGGATCGTGCCGACGCTGCGCGCGCTTCGGCATGCGGATGGCGGGCTCGCGCGGTTTCACGGGGGCGGGCGGGGCCTGCCGGGGCGGCTGGACCGCGTCTTGGTCGATAGCGGCATCCGGGGGCGGATGGATAGCGGGCTCGCGATGGGTTTCGTGGCGCTGGCGCATGGGCGCAGCTCGGTCGTGGTCGATGCCGCCGCCCCGCCAACGGGGATCGCGTCGGGCTCTGCCCATGCCTCGACGCTCGCCTTCGAGCTGAGTTCGGGGGCCTGCCCGGTGGTGGTGAATTGCGGGCCCGGCGGCGCGTTCGGGCCGGACTGGCACCGCGCCGGCCGCGCCACGGCGAGCCACTCGACCCTCTCGCTCAGCGGCTGGTCGTCGAGCCGGATCGGGCCGCTTCTGGCCCGCGACGGACGCCGGATCGCGCCGCTCGTGCAGACGCCCGCGCGGGTGCAATGGCAAAAGAGCGGATCGCGCCGGGCGACGACCGTGGTGCTGAGCCATGACGGCTACGCGCCGTCCCACGGGCTGACCCATCTGCGGCGGCTGGTGCTGGCCTCGGACGGGCGGACGCTGTCGGGCGAGGATTCGCTGCGCGCCGTCAGCGCCGCCGACAAGGAGCGGTTCGAGGACGCGCAGACCGAGGCCAAGCTGCAGGGCGTGCCCTTCGAGATCCGGTTCCACCTGCACCCCGACGCCGAGGCCGAGGTGGATATGGGCGGGCGGGCCGTGTCGGTCGCCCTGCCCTCGGGCGAGGTCTGGGTGTTCCAGCCGGGCCGCGACCTCGTGCCGACGCTGGAGCCGTCGGTCCATCTGGACGCCACGCGGCTGAAGCCGCGAGCGGCGCAACAGGTGGTTCTCTCCGACCGCGTGGTGAAGTATGCGGCCACCATCGACTGGACCTGGACACGGGCACAGGAGGCGACGGACCTGCCGCCGTCGCCTGCCGAGAGCCGGGGCTGAGAGCTGGAAGGACGATTCTCCGATGACCGACGCCGTGCCCGTGAAACGCGCCCTGATCTCCGTATCCGACAAGGCGGGGTTGACCGATCTCGGCACGGCGCTGGCCGCGCGCGGGGTCGAGCTGGTCTCGACCGGCGGGTCGGCGCAGGCCTTGCGCGCCGCGGGGCTGACGGTGCGCGACGTATCCGAGCTGACGGGCTTTCCCGAGATGATGGACGGGCGCGTCAAGACGCTGCACCCGGCGGTGCATGGCGGCCTTCTGGCGCTGCGGGACGTGCCGTCGCATGCCGATGCGATGGAGGCGCATGGCATCGCGGCGATCGACCTGCTGGTGGTGAACCTCTACCCGTTCGAGGCGACGGTGGCGCGCGGTGCGGATGCACCCGACGTGATCGAGAACATCGATATCGGCGGCCCGGCGATGATCCGCGCGGCGGCCAAGAACCACGGCTTCACGACCGTGATCGTCGACCCCGAGGATTACGCGCCGCTTCTGGAGGAGCTGGACGCCAACGACGGCGCCACCACCCTGCCCTTCCGGCAGAGGCAGGCGGCGATCGCCTATGGCCGGACGGCGGCCTATGACGCGGCGGTCGCGACATGGATGGCGCGCTTCGAGGAGGTGCCGCGGCGCGTCGCGGCGGCGGGTGTGCTGGCCCAGCCCCTGCGCTACGGCGAGAACCCGCATCAGGGCGCGGCCTTCTACACCGATGGCAGCGCGCGGCCCGGCGTGGCGACCGCGGCGCAGCACCAGGGCAAGGCGCTGAGCTACAACAACATCAATGACACGGATGCCGCGGTCGAGCTGGTGGCCGAGTTCGACGGACCGGCGGTCGCGATCATCAAGCACGCCAACCCGTGCGGCGTGGCGACCGGTGCCACGCTCGCCGAGGCCTATGGGCGCGCCTTCGACTGCGACCGGACGAGCGCGTTCGGCGGCATCGTCGCGCTGAACGGTCCATTGGACGAGGCGACGGCGCGGGCCATCGTGGAGATCTTCACCGAGGTGGTAATCGCACCCGAAGCCGACGACGCGGCCCGCGCGGTCTTCGCGGCCAAGCCGAACCTGCGGCTTTTGACAACGGGCACGCTGCCCGATCCGCGCGCGGCACGGCGGGCCCTGCGGCAGGTGGCGGGCGGCTGGCTGGCACAGGACCACGATACGGGGCACGTCTCGGCGGCGGAACTGAAGGTGGTCACGAAGCTGGCCCCGACCGAGGCCCAGATGCGCGACCTGATGTTCGCATGGCGCGTGGCCAAGCACGTCAAATCGAACGCCATCGTCTATGCGAAGGACGGCGCGACGGTGGGTATCGGCGCGGGCCAGATGAGCCGGCTGGACAGCTCGCGCATCGCCGCCCGGAAGGCGGTGGACGTGGGCGAGGTTCTGGGCCTGGACGGATCGGCGGCGGTCGGCTCGGTCGTCGCGTCGGACGCGTTCTTTCCCTTCGCCGACGGTCTTCTGGCGGCGGCCGAGGCGGGGGCGACGGCGGTCATCCAGCCCGGCGGGTCGATGCGCGACGACGCGGTGATCGCCGCCGCCGATGAGGCCGGTCTGGCGATGGTGCTGACCGGCATGCGGCATTTCCGTCACTGATGCGCGCGCTCTGGATCTCCGCCGCGCTGGCATTCGCGGTCGACCAGCTCTCGAAGCTGATCGTCGTCTTCGGCATGGACCTGCGCCAGATCGGTATCATCGAGGTGCTGCCCCCGTTCCTGACCTTCCGCATGGGCTGGAACGAGGGGATCAATTTCGGCCTTCTGAGTGGCGCAGGCGCACGCTGGCTCCTTGTCGCCATCGCGGTCGCGGTGTCGCTTCTGCTGATCCGCTGGGCGCGGGGCTTCGTGCGACCGATGGCCTTCGTCTCGGCAGGCCTCGTGATCGGCGGAGCGCTGGCGAACGCGTTGGACCGTGTCATTTACGGCGCGGTCGCGGATTTCCTGAACATGTCCTGCTGTGGCCTCAACAACCCCTATGCCTTCAATCTGGCCGACGTGTTCATCTTCGCGGGCGCCTTCGGGCTGATCGTCTGGGGCGACGACCAGACCAAAGGCGCCAAAGCCCCGTGACCCTGCCCGAAGGTTGCGTTAGGAGGGGTTCGAACGGGAAGACGCGGGGGATCGCGGAATGATCGGACGGATGGGAATGGCGGTGCTTCTGGTGCTGACCGTCGCGGCCTGCGAGCGCGACAACCCGACGCTGTTCAACCTGCGCAAGGCCGACCGGACGCCGGATGAATTCTCGATCCTGCCGTCGCGCCCGCTGGAACAGCCCGAGAATTTCGCCGCCCTTCCGCCGCCCACCCCCGGTGGATCGAACCGCACCGACCGCGCCCCCGAGGCCGAGGCCATCGCGGCCCTGGGTGGCAACGCGGCGGCGGGCGCGGGCGCCGACGGCGCGCTGGTCGCGGCGGTGTCGCGCTACGGGCTGCAACAGGGCATTCGCGGCCAGCTTGCCGCCGAGGACCTTGAATACCGCCGCAAGAACGATGGCCGCCTGCTCGAGCGGGTGTTCAACGTGAACGTCTATTACAAGGCGTATCGCCCCCTCTCGCTCGACCAATATGCCGAGCTGGCGCGCCTGCGCCGGGCGGGCGTGCGCACCGTCGCCGCACCGCCCGACCCCGCGACGGTCGACTGAACCCATCCTGACAATCGCGTGAATCCCGCCGGTCCCCCGGTTTGATTCCGCGCGCCGGGGCCTCATCTGTCACCCCAGACACGTATCCCGGAGGTTCCCGCTTGAGACTGCCCCTTCTCGCCGCCGCGGCATTCGCCGCCGCGCCCGCGCTGGCCCAGCCCAGCCTCGACGACACGGTCACGACCTTCACCCTGCCCAACGGTCTCGATGCCGTCGTGATCGAGGATCACCGCGCGCCCGTCGTGGTCCACATGGTCTGGTACGATGTCGGCGCCGCCGACGAGCCACCGGGCAAGTCCGGCATCGCGCATTTCCTCGAGCACCTGATGTTCAAGGGGACCGACGAACTCGAGCCGGGCGAATTCAGCCGCACGGTCGCGGCCCAGGGCGGGACCGATAACGCATTCACGGGCAAGGATTATACCGGCTACTTCCAGCGCGTCGCCGCCGACCGGTTGGGCCTGATGATGCGGATGGAGGCCGACCGGATGCGCGACCTCGTGCTCGACGACGAGGATATGCTGACCGAGCTGGACGTCGTGCTGGAGGAGCGGGCGCAGCGCACCGACAGCAATCCCGGCGCGATCTTCGGCGAGATGCGCAACGCCGTGCAATATCTCAACCACCCCTACCGCGTGCCGATCATCGGCTGGCCGCAGGAGGTGTCGGCGCTCGACCTGCAGGATGCGCTGGACTTCTATGGCGAGTTCTACGCGCCGAACAACGCCACGCTGATCGTCGCGGGCGATGTCGATCCCGACGAGGTCCGTGCGCTGGCCGAGGAGCATTACGGCGCACTCGAGCCGACGCCCGGCCTCGGCGAGCGGGTCCGCCCGGCCGAGCCGCCGCAGCTCTCGCCGCGACGCCTGAGCTACGCGGACACGCGGGTGTCCAATCCTTACGTCATCCGCACCTATCTCGCGCCGGAACGCGACGCGGGCGATCAGGACGACGCCGCCGCGCTGACGATCCTCGCGCAACTTCTGGGCGGGTCGTCGGCGACCTCGATCATGGGCCGAACGCTGGAGCAGGAGGAGGGCGTGGCGCTATATACGTCGGCCTTCTACTCGGGCACCTCCTATGACGACACGACCTTCGGCCTCGTGGTGATCCCCACGCCCGACCGCACGCTGGAGCAGGCCGAGGCGGACATGGACCGCATGATCGCTACGCTGCTCGAAGACGGGGTGGACCCGGTCCAGCTCGACCGGATCAAGGCGTCCGCCCGCGCCTCGGAGATCTACAGCCGCGACAGCCTGCAGGGACGGGCGCGCGAATATGGCGTCGCATTGACCTCGGGCCTGACGGTCGAGGATGTCGCCGCATGGCCCGACGCGCTGGCCGCGGTGACCGAGGAAGACGTGCTGCGCGTCGCGCGCGAGGTGCTGGTGCCCGAGACCAGCGTGACGGGCTGGCTGATCCGACCCGAGACCGAGCAGGAGGTGACCCAATGATCCCGATCCGCGCCTGGGCCATCGCCGCGATGGCCGCCCTCCCCCTGCCCGCTTTCGCCGCAGTCGAGATTCAGGAGGTCACGTCGCCCGGCGGCATTGAGGCCTGGCTGGTCGAGGAGCATTCGATCCCCTTCATCGCGCTCGAGCTGCAATTCGAGGGCGGGGCCGCGCTGGACCGGCCTGGAAAACGCGGCGCGGTCAACCTGATGACCGGGCTTCTGGAGGAAGGGGCGGCGGATCGCGACGCCCGCGCCTTCGCCGAGGCGACCGAGGATCTGGCCGCGCGGTTCGGCTTCGATGCCGGGCAGGACAGTGTCTCGATCTCGGCCGAGTTCCTGACTGAGACGACGCCCGAGGCCATCGCGCTTCTGCGCGACGCGCTGGTCTCGCCGCGCTTCGACGACGCCGCGGTCGAGCGGGTCCGCGACCAGGTGCTGGCCGTGCTGGCGCAGGACGCGACCGACCCGGATGCGATCGCGTCGAGCACCTTCCAGGCGCTGTCCTTTCCCGACCACCCCTACGGTTCGGTCATCGACGGGACGGTCGAGACGGTCTCGGCGCTGACCGCCGACGACCTGCGTGACGCCCATGCGGATGCGCTGACCCGCGACCGGGTGCGCGTCGGCGTGACCGGCGACATCACCGCCGCCGAGCTGGGGCCCCTTCTGGACAAGCTGCTGGGCGATTTGCCGGCGACGGGCGGCGATGTCGTGCCCGAGGCCGACAAGTTGCTAGAGGGCGGCATCACGGTCGTCGATTTCCCGAGCCCGCAATCGGTCGTCTTCTTCGGTCATGAGGGCATCGCCTTCGACGATCCGGACTACTTCCCCGCCTATATCCTCAACCACATCCTCGGCGGCGCGGGGTTCGAGTCGCGGCTGATGGCGGAGGTCCGCGAAAAGCGGGGCCTGACCTACGGAATCGGAACCTTCCTCGCGCCCCGCGACCACGCCGCGCAGTGGATGGGCCAATTCTCGTCGTCGAACGACAAGACCGCCGAGGCCGTGCGCCTCGTGCGCGAGGAATGGGCGCGGCTTGCCTCCGACGGCGTCAGCGCGGCCGAGCTGGAGCAGGCGAAAACCTACCTGACCGGTGCTTACCCGCTGCGGTTCGACGGCAATTCGCGGATCGCGGGCATCCTCGTGGGAATGCAATCGCTGAGCCTCGGGGTGGATTACATCCCCGGTCGCAACGACCGCATCATGGCCGTCACCGCCGAGGATGTCGCGCGCGTCGCGGCCCGGCTGCTGCGGCCCGACGACCTGCATTTCGTGGTCGTGGGTCAACCCGACGACCTGAGCACCGAAGGCTTTTAGCCCCTGTCAGAATCGGCGGCGCCCATGCTACCCCTTGGGGCATGGGCGCCGCCGACCGCAATATGATCCTTCCGCGCATCCGTCAGCTGGACGAAGGTGCCGTGAACCGCATCGCCGCCGGCGAAGTGGTGGAGCGGCCCGCCAGCGCCGTGAAGGAGTTGGTCGAGAACGCGCTCGACGCGCAGGCGACGCGGATTTCGGTCGAGATCGCGGATGGGGGCCGAACGCTGATCCGGGTGACCGATGACGGCCACGGGATCGCCGCCGCCGACCTGCCGCTGGCCCTGTCGCGGCACGCGACCTCCAAGATCGACGGAACGGACCTTCTGGACATCCGGTCCTTCGGCTTCCGGGGCGAGGCGCTGCCGTCGCTGGGCGCGGTCGGGCGGCTGACGATCACCACGCGGGCGGCGGGCGCGGCCGAAGCGGCGTCGATCCGCATCTCGGGCGGCCGGGTCGATCCGGTGCGCCCGGCCGCCCTGCGCGCGGGCACCGTGGTCGAGTTGCGCGACCTCTTCCACGCGACGCCTGCACGGCTGAAATTCCTCAAGTCCGAGCGATCCGAGACGATGGCCGTGACGGAGGCGATCCGGCGGCTGGCAATGGCGGAGCCGGGCGTTGCCTTCAGCTTGCGCGACGTGTCGGACGGCGGCGACAGGGTGCTGTTCCGCGCGGATGCCTCCGACCGCGCGGGGCGGCTGGCGACGATCCTCGGGCGCGACTTCCCCGAGAACGCGATGGTGCTGGACGCGGGGCATGAAGGCTTCTCGCTGACCGGATTTGCGTCGCTGCCGACCTATTCGCGCGGCAACGCGGTGCATCAATACCTCTTCGTCAACGGCCGCCCCGTTCGGGACCGGATGCTGACCGGCGCGCTGCGCGGGGCCTATATGGACGTGCTGGCGAAGGACCGGCATGCGGTCGCGGCGCTGTTCGTGACCTGCGATCCGGTTCTGGTCGACGTGAACGTCCACCCCGCCAAGACCGAGGTCCGGTTCCGCGATGCGGGGCTCGTGCGCGGGCTGATCGTCTCGGGACTGCGGCACGCGCTGGCCGAGAACGGGCACCGGGCCTCGACCACCGTGGCGGGGGCGGCGCTGGGCGCGATGACGCCAGAAAGTCCCGCCGCGCCCATCTACCAGATGGACCGGCCCTCGGCGGGCGCCCGAGGCACGGCCTATGCCGCGCAGATGCCGGGGCTGGCCGAAGCGCCCGCCGCCCGGATCGAGCCGGAGATCGAGGCCGAGGGACCGCTCGGTGCCGCGCGCGCGCATCTGCACGAGAACTGGATCGTGGCGCAGACGGCGACGGGCATGGTGCTGGTCGACGCCCATGCCGCCCATGAGCGGCTGGTCTACGAACGATTGAAGCGGCAGATGGACGAAAGCGGTATCCGCGCGCAGGCCCTCCTCATCCCCGAGGTGATCGAGGTCGGCACGGCGGCGGCCGAGCGGCTTCTGGCGCTGGACCTCGGGCGGCTCGGCCTTGCGGTCGAGGGGTTCGGGCCGGGCACCATCGCGGTGCGCGAAACCCCTGCGATCCTCGGGACCTGCTCGGCCGAGGCGCTGATCCGCGACCTGCTGGACGAGATCGAGGGCGACGAGGAGGTCGATCCCCTGTCGCTGCGCGCGCGGCTCGACGCGATTCTCAGCCGGATGGCCTGTCACGGCTCGGTCCGGACAGGTCGCCGGCTCTCGGGGCCGGAGATGAACGCGCTTCTGCGCGAGATGGAGGCGACGCCCAATTCGGGACAGTGCAACCACGGGCGGCCCACCTATGTCGAACTGAAGCTGTCGGATATCGAGCGGCTGTTCGGGCGGACATGATCCTCGACCTGAGCGATCCGCTGGTGATCGGCGGGGGCGCGGTGGCGCTCGTGATGCTGGTCCTGATCGCGCTGGTCGCGGTCCTGACCGCGCGGCTGGGCGACGTGACGCGGGGACAGGCGCATCTGGCGGGCACGCTGGGCGTGCTGCGCGATCAACAGCGGGCGGGCGAGGCGCAGGTGGGCGACGCGCTGGGCGCCTCGGCCGAGAAGACGGCGCAGGCGTTGGGCGACCTGCAGCGGCGGCTGGCCACGATCGACGCGGCGCAGACCAAGATCGAGGCGCTCTCTGCAGACGTGCTGGGCCTGCAGGACATCCTGACGAACAAGCAGACGCGCGGCGCCTTCGGCGAGATCCAGCTCCGCGATATCGTCGCGCGCGCCCTGCCGCCCGACGGGTTCACCTGGCAGGCGACGCTGTCGAACGGACGCCGCGCCGATTGTCTGATCCACATGCCCGACCCGCCGGGCCCGCTGGTGATCGACGCGAAATTCCCGCTGGAGAGTTACGAGGCGCTGATCGCCGACCCCAAGGACCCGCGGGCGGTGACGGCATTCCGCGCCGCCATCCGCACCCATGTCCGGGCCATCGCGGCGAAATACATCCTGCCCGGCGAAACGGCGGAGGGCGCGTGCCTGTTCCTGCCTTCCGAGGCGATCCATGCGGAACTGCACGCCAACCACGCGGACGTCGTGCGCGAGGCGTTCGGCCTGCGGGTCTGGATCGTGTCGCCGACGACCACGATGGCGACGCTCAACACGCTGCGGGCGATCCTCAAGGACCACCGGATGCGCGAACAGGCGGGCGCGATCCGGGCCGCGCTGGCCGCGCTGCATCGCGATGTCGAGCTGATCGTCGAGCGGGCGGGCAAGCTCGAGACGCATTTCGACCAGGCGCGCCGCGACGTCGAAGGCATCGCCACCGCCGCCGAGCGGGCGGGCAAGCGGGCCGACCGGCTGGACGCGTTCGACTTCGCCGAGGACGCCGCCCCCGCGCCGCCCCGGCTGGCCCCGGTGATCCGGCGTGGATAGCACCCCATGCGCGTGCTAGCTGCCCCCGCATGAGCACCCTCCCCGACAAGGCGGCCATCCTGCAATGGATCGCCGACAACCCCGCCCTCACCTCCAAGCGCGATATCGCCAAGGCCTTCGGCATAAAGGGCGCGGCGCGGATCGACCTCAAGCGCATCCTGCGCGAGATGGAGGACGAGGGGCACCTGTCGAAGCGCAAGCGGAGCTATGACGATCCGAACCGCCTGCCACCCGTCAGCGTGCTGAAGGTGGCGGGGCAGGATCGCGACGGCGACCTGTTCCTCGCGCCCGCCGACTGGAAGGGCGACGCGCCCGAGCCGCGCATCCTCTACGTGCCGAAGGACGGCGACCCGGCGCTCGGGGCGGCCGATCGCCTGCTGGTCCGGCTGACCGAGGTGGCGGGCGAAGATCACCAGTTCGAGGGAAGGCTGATCCGCCGGATCGGCACCGGGCCGCGCCGGGTCGTCGGCGTCTTCCGCGCCGGATCGGATGGCGGGCGGATCCTGCCCGTCGAAAAGGGCAATGACCGCGAATGGCTGGTCGGGCCCCACGATGTCGAGGGCGCGCGCGACGGCGAACTGGTCGAGGCCGAGCAGGTCGGTGGCCGAACGCGGATGGGTCTGCCGAAGGCGCGCATCGTCACCCGGCTGGGCGATCCGGGGGCCGCGAAGGCCGTCAGCCTGATCGCGATCCATCAGCACGGGCTGCGCGACGACTTCCCCGACGAAGCCGTGGCCGAAGCCGAGGCCGCCGAGGCGCCGGTGCTGGGCGACCGCACGGACCTGCGCGACCTGCCTCTGATCACGATCGACCCGAGCGACGCGCGCGACCACGACGACGCCTGCTATGCCCATGCCGATGACGATCCGCAGAACGAGGGTGGCCATGTCATCTGGGTGGCCATCGCGGATGTCGCGGCTTACGTCACGCCCGGTTCCGCGCTCGACCGCGAGGCGCGGGAGCGGGGCAACTCGACCTACTTCCCCGACCGCGTGGTGCCGATGCTGCCGGACGCGCTCTCGGGCGATCTCTGCTCGCTGCACGAAGGCGTCGAGCGGGCCTGTATCGCGGTTCGCATGGTGATCGACGCGCGCGGGCGGAAGCGGTCGCAGCAGTTCCACCGGGGACTGATGCGCTCGCCCGCGAGCCTGCACTACGAAGAGGTGCAGGCCGCCATCGACGGGGCGCCGAACGACCGGACCGCGCCCTTTCTTGACGTGCTGACACCGCTCTACGCGGCCTATGGCGCGTTAAAGACCGCGCGGCGCGAACGCCAGCCCCTCGATCTCGACCTGCCGGAGCGCAAGATCATTCTCAGCGACGCGGGCGAGGTCGAGAGCGTGGCCTTCCGCGACCGGCTCGACGCGCATCGCCTGATCGAGGAGTTCATGGTGCTGGCCAATGTGGCCGCCGCCGAGGAGCTCGAGCGGTTTAGGACGCCGCTTCTCTACCGCGTCCACGAGGAGCCGGAGGCGGATCGCATCGAGAGCCTGCGCGAGACGGCCAAGGCCAGCGGGTTCGACCTGCCGAAGGGACAGGTGCTGCGGACCGCCACGCTCAACCGGCTGCTGCACGCGGCCGAGGGGACCGAGCTGTCGGGGCTAATCTCGATGTCGACGCTGCGCGCGATGACGCAGGCCTATTACGGCGTGCAGAACATGGGGCATTTCGGCCTCGCCCTGCGGTCCTACGCGCATTTCACCTCGCCGATCCGGCGCTATGCCGACCTGATCGTGCATCGCGCGCTGATCACGGCGCATGGCTGGGGCGAGGACGGGCTGTCGCCGTGGGACGTGGAGAACCTCGACGCCACGGCCAAGCTGATCTCCGAGGCCGAGCGGCGCTCGATGGTGGCCGAGCGGGACACCAATGACCGCTATCTCGCGGCGTTCATGGCCGACAAGATCGGCGCCGAGTTCGCGGGGCGCATCTCGGGCGTGCAAGCCTTCGGCGTGTTCGTGCGACTGGACGAGACGGGGGCGGACGGATTGATCCCGGTGCGCTCGCTCGGGTCGGAATACTTCCGATACGACAAGGACGACCAGGTCCTGACGGGCTCCGAGAGCAGGACCGAGATCGGACTGGGCCAGCGCGTGACCGTGCGGCTGGCCGAGGCGGTGCCGGTGACCGGCGGTCTGGTCCTGGAACTTCTGGCGCTCGAAGGCGAGCGGCTGAAGACGAAGGGTCGCGGCGGGCGATCCGCGCCGAAGGGCGGCAAGCGCAAGTTCAAGAAGGCGCCGAAGCGGCGGCGCTAGGCGGGCCGGCGTGGAAACGACGCGCCCGTCAATTTCGCCGCAGCAATCGCCGCGCGGGGCCGCTAACGTGACGCGCATGAGATACCTGTTCTGCGCCCTCCTCCTCGCCCTGCCTGCCCAAGCCGATGACCTGCCCGGCTACCTGCCCGAGTTCCGCCCCCGTGCCGAGGCGGCGGGGATCGCGCCCGCCACGCTCGACGCCGTCCTGCCCGAGCTGGACTGGCTGGCCGACACCGTGCGGCTGGACCGCAACCAGTCGGAATTCACCCGCACGATCTGGGAGTATCTCGACCTCGCGGTGAGCGAAGACCGCGTGCGGAACGGGCGCGCGGCGCTGGCGGCGAACGCCGCGGCGCTGGATGCCATCGAGGCGCGGTTCGGCGTCGAGAAGGAGATCGTCGCCGCGATCTGGGGGCTGGAATCGAGCTTCGGCGCCTTCATGGGCGACACCTCGACGCTGGACGCCGTCGCGACGCTGGCCGCAGACGGGCGGCGGCGCGACTTCTTCGAGGCGCAGCTTCTGGCCGCGCTGACCATCCTCGAGGCCGGGGACGTGACGGCGGACGCGATGCGCGGCTCGTGGGCGGGGGCGATGGGGCACACGCAGTTCATGCCGAGCTCGTTTCTGGATCACGCGGTGGATTTCGACGGCGACGGGCGGCGCGACGTCTGGGGTGATGACCCGGTGGACGCGCTGGCCTCGACGGCGGCCTATCTCGCCTTCCACGGCTGGGAGACGGGGCAGCCCTGGGGCATGGAGGTGACGTTGCCCGAGGGGTTCGACTATTCCGAGGCGTCCTCGCTGGTCACGAAGACCCCTGCCGAATGGACGGCACTGGGCGTGCAGCCCGTCGCCGGGGGCACGCTTCCGAGCGAGACGCCGATCTCGATCCGGGTGCCCGCGGGCCGGGCGGGCGCCGCCTTCGCGACTTGGCCCAACTTCATGGTGCTCGAGCGCTACAACACGGCCGACGCCTACGTCATCGGGGTCGGGCACCTGGCGGATCGCCTGGCGGGCGGCGGTCCGATCCAGAGCGGCTGGCCCCGCGGCGACCGCGCCCTCGGGTTCGACGAGCGGGTCGAGATGCAGCGCCTGCTGGCCGCCGCGGGCTTCGATCCCGAGAAGTTCGACGGGCTGGTCGGCCCGCTAACACTGAACGCGATTCGGCGCTGGCAGGCGAGCGAGGGGCTGGTTCCGGACGGCTACATGCCGCCGCAGATGCTGGAGCGGCTCAGGGGCGGGTGACGGTTCAGGCACCTCCCAGCGCCGACATCGCGTCGATCCCGACGATGACCGACATCGTGAAGAACAGAAGGCAGGTCAGGACGGTCAGGACGATGACGCGGTTGAAGTAGTGCACCTGCCGGATGGCCTCGATCTGGAGCCGATGCGCCTCCTCGACCTCCCGGAGCGCGAAGACGGCGCGCAGACGCGGCGCGGGCTCGTAGACGAGGCACCGGAGGAGGAAGAGGATCGAGACCGAGATCGTCAGCACCTGCCCGAACATCAAAAGAAGCGTCCAATAGGTCTGGTCGAGCGAGAACACGAAGGCCGAGGTCGCGAGGATGATGGCAAGCACGGCGAGGAGCGCCGAGGACTTTGCGTCGATCTCGCCCATGATCTGCCGCGCCTCGTCCTCGGTCATGTCCGAAATGCCGACCCGCGCATCGCTGTCGATGCAGACCGGTTGCAGCGCGAGATCCGCCATATCGGGCAGAAGAGCGCGGTCCATGGCCCGCACGATGCCGTGCAGGCCGCGCCCGGTCACCCCGCGTGCCGCGTGGGCGCCCGAAGCGCGCCGAAGCCGTAATGCTTCAGCCAGCGCAGGTCGCTGTCGAAGAAGGCGCGGAGGTCGGGGATGCCGTATTTCAGCATCGCGATCCGGTCGATGCCCATGCCGAAGGCGAAGCCCTGCCATTCTTCGGGATCGATGCCACCCGCCTGAAGCACCTTCGGGTGCATCATGCCGGAGCCGAGGATCTCGAGCCAGTCGTCCCCCTCGCCCAGCTTGAGCGTACCGCCCTCCCAGGAGCAACGGATATCGACTTCGGCCGACGGCTCGGTGAAGGGGAAATGCGACGCGCGGAAGCGCAGCTCGATGCCGTCGACGTCGAAGAAGGCGCGGCAGAACTCCTCGAGGCACCATTTTAGGTTCGCCATCGAGATGTCGCGGTCGATCGCCATGCCCTCGACCTGGTGGAACATCGGAGTGTGCGTCTGGTCGTAATCGGCGCGGTAGACGCGGCCGGGGCAGATCATGCGGGTCGGCGCGCCGGTCTTCTCCATCGAGCGGATCTGGACGGGCGAGGTGTGGGTCCGCATCACGAAGGGATTGCCCGCCTCGTCGGTCCCCGCGCTCTCGGCCATGTAGAACGTGTCCATCTCGGCGCGCGCGGGGTGATGGCCTGGGATGTTGAGCGCGTCGAAGACGTACCAGTCGGTCTCGATCTGGGGGCCCTCGGCCACGGCGAAGCCCATATCGGCGAAGATGGCCGTCACTTCCTCGGTGACCTGGCTGACCGGGTGGATCGTGCCCTGACGGCGGGCGCGCGCGGGCAGCGTGACGTCCAGCCATTCCGAGCGCAGGCGTTCGTCCAGCGCAGCATCCTCAAGCCCGGCCTTCCGGGCGGCGATGGCCGAGTTGATCTCGTCCTTCAGGGCGTTGAGCCGCGGGCCGGCCTCTTGTCGCTCCTCGGGGGTCATGCGGCCCAGTTCGCGCATCTGGAGCGCGACCTCGCCCTTCTTGCCGACGGCGGCGAGCCGCACCTGTTCGAGCGCGTCCTCGTCGGAGGCGTCGCGGATTTGGCCCAGATACTTGTTGCGCAGATCGTCCATGGGCGCGGGTTATCGCGGCCCCGGTTGCGGCGCAACCGTCCGCGCGTCGACGCAAGGTCACGCTCGGGAAAAGCTGCCGCATCGGGAGGAGACCGCCGTGCAACTCGAGCAAATCGCCGGAACCGCCATCGCGAACGGGGACGTGCCCTTCGCCGTCATCATGCTGGGGGATCGTAACGGGATCACCGCGACGGCCGTCACGGGCGAGGCCGCGCCGGGCCGCCCCCCCACCGCGGACACCGCCTTTCGCATCTTCTCGATGACGAAGCTGGTCGGGTCGCTGGCCGCGATGCTCCTGATCGACCGTGGCAAACTCTCGATGGATGCGGAGGTGGCGGGGATCGTCCCAGAATGGGACAGGCTTCGGGTGCTGGACGGCTGGGGCGGGGACGCGCCGCGCCTGCGCGCGCCGAAGACGGCGGCCACGGTGCGGCATCTGGCGACCCACCGGTCGGGGCTGGAATACGAGTTCTGGAACGCCGACATGGCCCGCTACCTCGAGGCGACGGGGCATCCGTCGATCCTCGCGGGGACGCCGGCGTCCATGGATTATTTGCTGACGTTCGATCCAGGCGAGCGCCGGGGCTACGGCCCGTCGATCGACTGGCTCGGCCTCGTGATCGAAGCCGTGGACGGACGGCGCATCGACGCCTTTTGCCGCGAGGAGATCTTCGGACCGCTGGGCATGTCGGCCACCGCGTTCGAACCGGACGGGATGGAGGATCGGCTGGCCGAAGTCCGGATCCGCGGCGAAGATGGCACCCTCGGGCCGTTCGAGCTGGCCCCGCCGCCCACGCCGTAGGTCTACGGGATGGGGCATTGCCTCTATTCGACGGCGCCCGATTACATGCGGCTGTTGCGGATGCTGCTGGGGGCGGCGCGCTGGACGGGACGCGCCTTTTGTCGGAGGACGCGGTCGAGGCGCTCTATGCCGACCAGATGGAGGGCCGGAGGTTCGAGCGAATGGTGACCGTCGTCCCGCCGATCACCGACGACGTGGACCCCTGTCCCGGTGCCGCGGGGCACGGCTTCGCCGGGCTGCGCAACGACGCCGATATCGACGGGCGGCGCCGGGCGGGCACGCTGACCTGGGCCGGGGTGCTGAACACCCATTGGTGGGCAGACCGCACCGCGAATGCCTGCGGCGTCGTGATGACGCAGACGCTGCCCTTCGTGGATCCGCGCTTTCTCAAACTCTACGACGCGGTCGAAGAGCCGGCCTACGCCTGAGCACGCTGCCGCTCGGGTCGCCCCATCAGGCGATCAGCCGCGACAGCCCCCAGAGGCCCATGCCCATCATGGCGAGGTTCTCGCTGAGCGAAACGAAGCCCAGCGGCACGTTCGAGCCGCCGCCGACGCAGGCGCATTTGAGCTCCCGCTTGTCGAGATAGACCGCCTTGAAGACCGAGACGGCCCCGATCGTGCCGATGACGAGCATCACGGGCACCGCGAGCCACAGGAGCGCGCCGGCCAGCATGAGAAGGCCGGCGCCGGTTTCGAGATAGGGATAGATGTAGCCATAGCGGACCCAGCGCCGTGCGAGGAGGTCGTAGGTCAGGAACATGGTCGAGAAGCGTTCGACGTCCTGCAGCTTCTGGATGCCCAGAAGGCACATCGCGATGGCGACGAACCACGGCACGACCTGCCATTGCAGCAGCAGCCCGTCGACCCGCCAGCTCAGTGCCACGGCCATCAGCGCGGCCACCGCGAAGATCGCGAGAACGGGGCGGTAGGTGGTGGCCTTCGGGTCGGGCAAGGGCTTGCCGACATGGGCACGCAGCGCGTCGTAGCCGCCGATCCGCGTGCCGTCGATGATCACCTGCGGCGTCGTCTTGACGTCGAGCTCGGCCTTCAGCGCATCGGTCTCGGCACGGTCGCGCAGCGGGCGATCGTCGATCTCGTAGCCCTCGCGCTCCAGCAGGTCCTTGGCCTTCAGGCCCGACGGGCAGAGGTGGTCGGGCATGACCATGCGGTAGAGCGTGGCGCGCTTGGCCGTGTCGGTCGCGGTGTCCTTGGGCATGTCAGCGCTCCGGTCGAGAGGTTTGAAGGGAATGGAGGATGGGGCAGTCGGGGCGGTCGTCCCCGGCGCAGCGGTTCACGAGGTCGCGCAGCGTCTCCTGCATCGCGCGCAGGTCTGCGATGCGCGCCTCGATCCCGGCCAGATGGTCGGTGGCGATGCGCTTGACCTCGGCGCTGGCCCGCGCGTCGTCGCGCCAGAGCGCGAGAAGCGCGCGGCATTCCCCCAGACCGAAGCCCAGCGCGCGGGATCGACCGAGAAAGGTCAGGTCGTGCACGTCGCGCTCGGAGAAGCGGCGGTAGCCGTTGCCCCCCCGCTCGGGCGTCACGAGGCCGACCTCCTCGTAATATCGTATGGTCTTGGCGGGCAGGCCGGAGCGCTCCGCGGCATCGCTGATGTTCATGTGATGCGAGATAGTCCTTCCAGTTACTGGAAGGTCAAGACCCGCGTTCGGCGGCGCGCATCGCGGTGGCGAGCGCCCGTCCGATCAGGGCCGACCCCCGCGCCGACGGATGCACGAGATCGGGCGCATAGAGGGCCAGATCGCCCGAGTCGATCACGTCGCCCGCATCGAGGAAGACCAGCCCCGGATCGCGTGCGGCAAGTTGCGCCATCCGCGCGTTCATCACATCGAAGGCGGGCTGGCAGGGCGTGAAGCCCGTGGGCGACGCCTCGGCCCCGTCGTAGTAGCCGACGAAGGCGACCTTGGCGCCCGTGCTGCGGATGCGTGCAATGAGGGTCGGGATGTCGCCCGTGCCGCGTGGCCCGATCAGGGCGTCGCGGGTCGCGTCCATCCGGGGCGTCGCGCAGTCACCGCGGATGTCGTTGCCGCCGCCGGTCAGGATGACCCAGTCCCAGCCGCCCCCGGCGCCCGTGAACTGGCGCGTGATGTCGAACCCGAGGGCGGCGGCCGCGCCGTTGGGGTTCGTGACCTGGGCCAGCGATTTGGAGCGGTCGGTGACGGGGCGGCCGAGTGCTGCGGCCGTCGCTTCGGGGATGCCTGCCGCGCCGTTCCACGCCATGACGCTGTCGCCGATGGCGAGGATGGCGTTATCGGAGAACGGAGTCGCCACGCAGGCGGCCAGAAGGGCGAAGGGGGCAAGCAACGCGGCGCGCATCGGCGGATCTCCGGGGTTGGGGTACGGGGGGTCAACGGCCGATGCACAGGATCGGTTCATCCCGCGCGGGCACGGGTCGCGGCACGAAAAAAGGGCCGCCCCGAAGGACGGCCCCGATCTCGGGCTGGCGCGCGGCTCAGGCCTGTGCGGCGCGGGCTTGGTCGACGATGGCCGCGAAGGCCTCGGGCTCGTGCACGGCGAGATCGGCGAGGACCTTGCGGTCGACCTCGATCCCGGCCTTGGCCAGCGCGTTGATGAACCGCGAATAGGTCATCTCGGCGTCATGGGCGCGCACGGCGGCGTTGATCCGCTGGATCCACAGGGCGCGGAAGGTCCGCTTGCGATTCTTGCGGTCGCGCGTGGCGTACTGGTTCGCCTTGTCGACGGCCTGCGTGGCGGTCCGGAACGTCGTCGAGCGACGGCCGTAATAGCCCTTGGCGGCCTTGATGATCTTCTTGTGGCGGGCGTGGGTGACCTTGCCGGAGGTGACTCGGGACATGTTCTCTCCTCCTCAGCGATCGTAGGGCATGTAGCTCTTGACGATCTTCGCGTCAGGAGCGGACAGGGTGGTCGTTCCGCGGGCGTCGCGGATGAACTTCTTGTGGCGCTTGATCATGCCGTGGCGCTTACCGGCCTGACCGGCGAGGACTTTCCCCGTCGCGGTCACCTTGAAACGCTTCTTGGCGCTCGACTTCGTCTTCATCTTGGGCATTTCGGGCTCCTTCGTTCATCGCGCGCCTCGGCATCCCAATCGCCGGGCGTGCGGTCATTCGAACGCGCCGGGTAGCAGGGCGGCGGGGGCGTGGCAAGGGGCGGCGGCACCGGGCGGGCCGACCCTCAGCGGATGACCCGCGCGACCATCTCGATGAAGGCCTCGGGGATGCGGATGGGGCCGAAGCCGTCGCGATCCACCTCCCAGACCCAGAAGAACAGCGCGATCCCGACCAGCGTGGCCAGAAGGGACTTCGCCGACACCCGCCGATCGACCCAGGCGGTCACGACGCCCATGATGCCCAGCATCGTCACAACCGTGGCAATCACGATCAGGACGTCGAGATCGCCCGGATGCGGCAGCGGCAGGTCGGGGATCGATGGCAGGTCGGCCCAGCCCGCGCGAAGGCGGGTCCAGAGCGCGGCCAGCCCGTCCACGTCAGTCGCCCTCGCCCCCGAAGATCAGACGCTCGTCGCAGGGCGCAACGCGCAGGATGTTGGTCGAACCGGGCACGTTGAACGGGATGCCCGCGGTCACCACGACCTGATCTGTGCCCTCGGCGAAGCCCGACGACTTGGCGGCGCGCACGGCCGAGACGACGGCGAACTTGAAGCGCTCGACCTCCTGGGTCTCGACCGAGTGGACGCCCCAGGACAGGACCAGCCGCCGCGCCGTCTCGCGGATCGGGGTCAGGCCGATGACCGGCACGCGGGGACGCTCGCGGCTGACCTTCAGTGCGGTCGAGCCGGAATGCGAGAAGACGCAGATCGCCTTGACGTCGGTGGTTTCGGCGATCTCTCGGGCGGCGGCGACGATGCCGTCGGCGGTCGTCGTCAGATGCGAGGACCGGCTGGCCTCGATGATCTCGCGGAAGGTCGGATCGCTCTCGACCTCCTCGGCGACGGCATTCATGGTCTGGACCGCCTGCAGCGGGTACTGGCCGGCGGCGGATTCGGCCGAGAGCATGACCGCGTCGGTGCCCTCGTAGATCGCCTGCGCCACGTCCGAGACCTCGGCGCGGGTGGGCATCGGGCTCTCGATCATCGATTCGAGCATCTGGGTCGCCACGATCACCGGCTTGGCGGCGGCGCGGCACTTGCGGATCAGGCGCTTCTGGATCGGCGGTACGGCCTGTACCGGCAACTCGACACCCAGATCGCCGCGCGCGACCATGATGCCGTCGGACACGGCGAGGATCTCTTCGAATGCCTCGACCGCGGCGGGCTTCTCGATCTTCGACAGGATCGCGGCGCGCCCGCGGGCCAGCTCGCGCGCCTCGTCCACGTCCTCCGGGCGCTGCACAAAGGAAAGCGCCAGCCAGTCGACGCCCAATTCGCAGACGAACTCCAGATCCTTGCGGTCCTTCTCCGACAGCGCTGCCAGCGGCAGCACCACGTCAGGCACGTTGACGCCCTTGCGGTTCGAGATGGTGCCGCCGGTGACGACGACGCAATCGGCGTAGTCGTCGCCGCAGGCCTCGACCTTGAGACGCAGCTTGCCGTCATTGACCAGAAGCGTGCTGCCCGGCTCCAGCGCGGCGAAGATCTCCTTGTGGGGGAGGCGCACGCGGGTGGCGTCGCCCGGCGTCTCGTCGAGATCGAAGCGGAACTTCTGGCCCTCCTCGATCTCGGCCGAGTCCCCCTCGAACACGCCGCAGCGCAGTTTCGGGCCCTGCAGGTCGGCGAGGATGCAGATCGGGCGACCGGTGTCGCGCTCGATGTCGCGGATCGTGTTGTGGCGCGCCCGGATGTCATCATGGCCGCCATGGCTCATGTTCAGGCGGAACACGTCGGCCCCCGCCTCGAACAGGCTTCGGATGGTGTCGTAATCGTCCGATGCGGGGCCGAGGGTGGCGACGATCTTGACGTTGCGATGGCGTCTCATGGGGCGCTCCTGCGGCGTGGGTCCGTTAGCGCTCGCACCTTTGCCCCGTCCGGGGCGTGGCCGCAACACTTCGCCCGCAATCTACGGCGCGCCGCGGCCTGCGCCAAGCCGCTTCCCAACCGGCGCGGGCGGGGCTAGGCATGCCGCCATGGACGGCCCCTCCCACCATGTCGAGAACGCGAATGGCGCCGGTCGCTGGGTGGTCACCTGCGACCACGCGTCGAACCGCGTGCCCCGCTCGGTGGCGGGCGGCGACCTGGGCCTGCCGGCGGCGGACATGGCGCGCCACATCGCGTGGGATGTCGGTGCGGCGGGCGTGACGCGGGCGCTGGCCGGCATGTTGGACGGGCCGGCCGTCCTGTCGGACTTCTCGCGGCTGGTGATCGACCCGAACCGGGGCGAGGACGACCCGACGCTGGTCATGCGGCTCTATGATGGAACGATCATCCCGGCGAACCGCCATCTCGACGCGGCCGAGCGCGAGCGCCGCCTCGCCGCGTTCCACCGCCCGTATCACGACGCGTTGACGGGCCTTCTGGCGGCGCGGCGCGACCCCGTGATCTGCTCGATCCACAGCTTCACGCCGCAGCTGCGCGGACGCCCGCCCCGGCCCTGGCAGATCGGCATCCTCTTCGCGGACGACCGGCGGCTGGCCAACCCGCTGATCGCGCGCCTCCGGGCCGAGCCGGACCTCCTGGTGGGCGAGAACGAGCCCTATACCGGGCACCTGCCGGGCGACGCGATGGACCGCCACGCCATCGTCCACGGCCGCCTGCATGTCTTGATCGAACTGAGGAACGACCTCATTTCTGACGAAGACGGCCAGCGCGAATGGGCCGCCCGGATCGCGCCGCACCTGGCCGCAGCCCTGGAGGATGTCGAAGATGGATGACCAGACCCGGACCGAGATCGAGGCCGCCGCCTTCCGCCGCCTCCGCCAGCACCTGCTGGAGGACCGCCCGGATGCGCAGAACATCGACCTGATGAACCTCGCGGGGTTCTGCCGGAACTGCCTGTCGCGCTGGTATGGCGAGGCCGCGGGCGAGCGCAGCATCCCGATGACCAAGGAGGAGGCGCGCGAGGCGTTCTATGGCATGCCCTTCGCCGAGTGGAAGGCCCGCCACCAGGCCGAGGCGACGCCCGAGCAGGAGGCCGCCTTCAAGACCAGCTTCGCCGAGAATGTCGGCGGAACCGGCTGACGCGCCTGCCGCTTTTGGATAACATGCGCGCATCGGACATAACGTCCCCAAGTCCAATCGACCGCTCCGAAGGAGACCCGACATGACCGGACGCCTCGTCCTCGCCGCCGCTCTCGTGGCCCTTGCCGCGCCCGCCGCCGCCAACGCCCCGATGAACTCCGCGCGGGTCCACCTGTCGCAGCAATTGCCGGTCTACGGCTTTCGCGATGTCGACGTGCGCCGCCTGAGCGCCGGACAGGTCGTGCAGCTTCAGCATGTGCTCCATTCGGGTCGCTCGAACGGCAACATTCGATGGCAGATCGACACGATCCTGAACGGTGGCCTCTTGCAACGCGGCTTCGACCGCGTGCTGCGATGAGGCTGATGGCGCTGGCCATTGCGGGGCTGCTGATCGCGGCGCCCGTAACCGCCGCGCCGAACGCGCAGCTGGTTCAGTCCGTGCAGACGCGGCTCAACACGCTGGGCTTCGGCGCCGTCGACGCGGGCAGCCTCACGACACGGCAGATCGCGGCGCTCCACATGCAGTTGCAGGGCGGCACGATGGAGTTCGGCATCCCGCAGATGGACGCACGCCAGAAGGTGCGCGTGATCCTCGGGTGGGACGGCTACACGCTACGCGACTGACGGATCAGAGCGCGGTCTTGCGGCTTTCGTCGAGATAGATTTCCCGTAGGCGCGCCGCGACCGGGCCGGGCGTCCCCTGCCCCACTGGCGTGCCATCGATCTCGACCACGGGCATCACGAAAGTCGAGGCCGAGGTGACGAACGCCTCGTCGGCCGCGCGCGCCTCCTCGATGGTGAACGACCGCTCCTCGACCTTCATCTGCGCCTCCGCCGCCAGCCGAAGAACAGCCGCGCGGGTGATCCCGTGCAGGATCTCCTCGCCCAGATGCCGCGTCACTATGGTGTTGCCTTTGACGATATAGGCGTTGTTCGACGTGCCTTCGGTGACGGCGCCGTCCTCGACCATCCAGGCATCGTCGGCGCCCTCGGCCTTGGCGGCCATCTTCCCCATCGATGGATAGAGAAGCTGCACCGTCTTGATGTCGCGCCGCCCCCAGCGCCGGTCGGGGATCGAGATGACCTTGATGCCGGTCTTCGCCACGGGGTTGTCGGCGAGCCCCGGCTTGGCCTGCGTGAAGAGCACGATCGTCGGCGTGGCATCCGCGGGATAGGCGAAGTCGCGGTCGGCCGCGCCGCGCGTGATCTGGAGATAGACCAGCCCGTCCCCGACGTCGTTCCGGGCCACCAACTCGCGGTGGATCGCGAGGAGTTCCTCGGCGGTGACGGGGTTCGCCATTTCCAGCTCGTCGAGGCTGCGCTGCAGGCGCGTCGCATGGCCGGGGAAGTCGATCAGCTTGCCGTCCAGTACGCTCGTGACTTCGTAGACCCCGTCCGCGAAGAGGAACCCCCGGTCGAAGATCGAGACCGTCGCCTCGTTCTCGGGGAGGTATTCGCCGTTGACGTAGACTGTGCGCATGGGGGCCTCCGCTCGGGTTGGCCCCCGTGATGCGACCCGCGCCGGGTCGGGTCAAGCGCAGGGATGTGACGGTACAATCGCGGAGGGCGTGCCGCGGGCCATGGGTTGGACGAGGCTGCGGCATCGCGTCCGCGCTTCGCGATCGGCACGGGCGCGGTGGACAGGGATGGTGCCGCGACGTCCGAGCGGGCTCACGGACGTGCCGAACCGAGCAGCGTCGCAACCGGCGCACGTCGCAGGTCTCGGCTACGGCTGTCCGGCCGAGCGATTGCCAATCCCATCACGCGAGGTGGCGGAGTTAGCGATGCTCGAGGGCGCCCATATCGAGCGGAGTGGCCGAGGATCGAACCCCGGTTCCGCAGGCATGCGTTTTCAGCGAACGGTGATCAAACCCGCCGGCGCCTCGCCGTCGCGTTCGTAGTCGAGGGGCGCGTTCTGGCGGGCGGCGGTGACGCGCTTGAACTCGTAGCGCATGGCATCGCCGTTGGGGTCGCCGGCGACGATCAATGCGCTGCGCACGACGCGGGGGCCATCGTGGATTTCGACGAGACCGCGCAGCTTCGGCGCGGCGTCGAGACCCACCTCGAAGCCGGTGTCGTCGCAGGACCGGATCGGATACCAGTCGTCGCCGACCTGCACGCGCAGGCGGCCGCCGGTCGCGCGCTGGTGGCGCGCGCGGGCGGCGATCAGACCGTCCCGCACCTCTTTCGGCAGGTGGTAGAAATCTGGCTGCGACATGCGATCTTCCCCCGTCTCGTGCGTCGGCCACGGCCGATTCCCCGCAGCAGACTAGCATATCCTGGAGGGCAAACGTGAAAATCGCGTGAAGGTTGCATCAGCCCCGCGCGCGGGGTCGCAAGACGTGCGGAATGGCCGGATCATAGAGCGCGGAATCCTTGAAGTCCGAAACCTCGCCCAGCACCGGACCGACCATGACCAGTGCAGTGCGCGTGATCTTCTCGGCGCGCACCTTGGCATGGATGTCCGACAGCGTGCCGCGGATGAAGGTCTGGTCGGGCCAGCCGACACGGTAGGCGACGACGACGGGACAATCGGGCCCGTAATGCGGCGCCAGAACACGCTCGATCTCGCGCAGGGCGCGGATGCCCAAGTGGATCGCAAGCGTCGCGCCGGTGCGGGCGAAGTTCTCCAGCGTCTCGCGGGGCGGCATGGAGGTGGACTTCATACTGACCCGGGTGAGCACGATCGACTGCGCCAGTTCGGGCACCGTCAGCTCCTGTCCAAGGGCGGCGGCGGCGGCGGCGTAGGCGGGCACGCCGGGGCAGATGTCGTAGGCGATGCCATCGCGGCGCAGGAGGCGGATCTGCTCGGCGATAGCGCCGTAAAGGCTCGGGTCGCCGGAATGGACGCGGGCGACGTCCTCGCCCCGGCCGTGGGCGGCCACGATCTCGGCATGGGTCTCGGCCAGCGTCATGGGGGCCGTGTCGAGGACGCGCGCGCCAGCGGGCGCCTCGGCCACAACCGCCTCGGGCACCAGCGACCCGGCATAGAGACAGACGGGGCATTCACGGATCAGGCGCTGCGCCTTCAGCGTCAGAAGCTCCGGGTCGCCCGGCCCCGCGCCTATGAAATGGACGATCATGCCGCTAGCCTTCCGTGATGGTGTCTGCCCCAGAGGATTTCGTGCCCGCCTTCGTCGCCGCCTGGATGGCGCGCGACGGCGCGGGGCTCGCCGCACTCTTCACCGAGGACGCGGATTTCGTGAACGTCGTGGGCATCTGGTGGGAGGATCGCGCCGCGATTGCGCGCGCCCATGCCCACGCGCTCGGGAGCTTCTTCGCCGAGACGCGCCTGGCCCCCGGTCGGATCAAGATCCGCGAGTTGGGGGACGTGGCGGTGATCCATGCGCGCATGTCCCTGAGCGGGCAGCGATTGCCGGATGGCGGGGTCGCCGGAGCGCGCACCACGATCCTGACCTTCGTGCTCGCGCGGCGTACGGACGGCTGGACCTGCGTGTCGGCTCAGAACACGGATGTCGTGCCGGGTGCGGAGACGCAGCTTGCCGCGGGCGGGACGCTCACGCCGCAGGACTATCGCTGAGACCATCACAAGGCCGCATCCGCGAGGTCGCCGCCCGTCATCTTCCTGGCATAGCCGCGTGGCGTGAACATCCGCGTCCTGTCGCCGGTCCGGACCAGCCGCGTATTCGACGAGCCGACCAGCACGACCGTCAGCATGTCCACCTCGTCCACCTCGAGCGCATCGAGGCGACGATAGCGCAGCGTTTCCTCGGGCCGGCCCAGCGACGAGGCCAGGAGGACGGGCGTATCGGCGGGGCGATGGGATAGCAGGATGTCCCGCGCCTCGGCCAGAAGGGTGCGGCGGCGCTTGGAGACGGGGTTGTAGAAGGCGATGACGAAATCGCCCTCGGCCGCGGCGTGCAGGCGGCGGACGATATCCTCGCGCGGGGTCAGCAGGTCCGAGAGCGAGATGGCGCAGAAGTCGTGGCCCAGCGGTGCGCCCGCGCGTGCGGCTGCGGCCTGCAGCGCGCTGACACCGGGCGTGCAGACCACTTCGACACGGCGGGCGGCATCGGTGACGGCGCTGTCGTCGGTGCGCGCCATCAGCTCGAAGACCAGCGCGCCCATCGCGTAGATCCCCGCGTCGCCCGAGCAGATCAGCGCGACGTTCCGCCCCTCGCCCGCGCGCTCTAGCGCGTGACGGCACCGGGCCTCCTCGCCGCCGAGGGGGAAGTCGGCGCGGGGCTTGCCTGCGGCCAGCGGGCCAAGCAGGTCGATATAGAGACCGTAGCCGATCAGCTCCTCGGCCTCCTGCACCAGGCGGCTGGCCTCGGGCGTGCGCCAGGCGGATTGGCCGGGCCCGATGGATACGATGGAGACGCGGCCGCGAGGGCGGCCCCCATGGGTCGTGATGGGATCGGCGGCGCGGGCGAGCGCGGCGGTCGTGTTGGCGGTCTTGCGCTTGGACTGCACAAGTGTGCCCCCGCTCGCCGCGAGGGCCGACGCCTCGGCGACGGAGGGCGTGCCGACCTCGGCCTGCACCACGTCCGACGGGTTGGGCACGTCGATCGCGGCCAGTTCAGCCGCGGAAAAGGCGCGGAGCGGCACGCCGAGGCGGGCGGCAAGCGCGTTCATCGCCGGCTCGTCGAGCTTGAGGTCGAGGGTACTGACCGACGCCACGGCACCCGGCGCCACGCCCGCCGCATCAAGAACGGCCGAGACATTCTCCCAAAGCTCCTCGGGGTCCGCGTCGCGGGCGCAACCGACGCCGAGCGCGTGGCGCTGCGGGTGATAGACGAGCGTTGCCGGGCCACCCGCCATTGGGGCCTCGGTGACCGCGATCTCGACGGCATCGCCCTCGGGCAGGTCGAAAAGCGGCTCGCCTGTGGTCCGCGCGCCGCCGCCCGAGAGCAGTGCGGCCATGACGGGCTTTGCGTCCTCGGGGTTGGCGAGGCGGTGGCCCGACGGCGGCTCGTCGAGTGCCACCCCGAGGGCCACGTCGCCCGCCGTCGTGACCGCCGCCGCTCCGCCCAGCGCCTGGGCGATGCGGCGGGCCAGGCGGTTGGCGCCGCGATGCCCGCCGAGCAATGGCACGACCACGCGGCCATCGTCGGAGACGGAGATCACAGGCGGCTCGGTCGTCTTGTCGGCCAGTAGCGGGGCCACGGCGCGGATCAGGATCCCGCTGGCGCAGACCCCGATGACGGCGTGCCCCGCGGCGAACAGGTCGCGGGCATGGACCAGCGCATCCGGAAACGTGGTCTCGGCCTCCGCGCGTTCCGCCCGGCCGTGAAGGGGGCAGTCGAGGGCGGCCGCGACGGCGCGGGCCGTGGCCTCGCCCGCGGCATTGAGGGCGAGGACGATAGGCGGGGCGGTCAGGGCGACGGCGTGAGCCACGGATCGGCTCCTTTCGCGATCAGGATCATGGAGAAATAGGGTGCGGCCTCGGGGGCTTCGGCGAGCGGCATCACCCGCTCGGCGCCCAGCGTGGCGCGCTCGACATATGTGGCCGACGCCAAGAGGCCCTCGGCGTCAAGAAGCGCGCGCAAGCGCGGCAGATGACGGCCGACCTTCATGCAGACGACCGTGTCGGCGGCGCGCAGATGGGCCCGGAGTGCGTCATCAGGTAGCGGGCCGGGCAGCACCGTCATCACCTCGTTGCGGGCTGCGAGCGGTAGGGCGGCGGCGGCGGCGCAGGCGGTAACGGAGGTGACGCCGGGCACGATCTCGACCCGGTAGACGGCCCGCAGCCGCGCGAAGAGATACATGAAGGAGCCGTAGAAGAACGGGTCGCCCTCGCAGAGGCAGACCACGTCCGTACCGCCGGCGAGCGCGGCGGCGATCTCGGCGGCGGCGGCGTCATAGGCGGCCTGCGCGGGCGCGCGATCGGTGGTCATGGGCACGTCGATGCGGATCTCGCGCGCGTGCGGCGCGATCAGGTCGGCGGCGATCGACCGCGCGAGGCTGTCGCCGCCGGCGAGGCTCGGGTAGGCGACGACGGCCGCGCCCTCGATCAGCCGCGCGGCGCGGCGGGTGATGAGATCGGGATCGCCGGGCCCGAGGCCCACGCCGTAGAGCGTGCCCGTCATCGCTTCACGAGGCTCAGTTGCGTGACCGGCATGGCGGGGCGCCAGCCGCGATAGGAGCCGACGGGCTCGGCCCGGTCGACCGCGATCCGGACGAGGTCGCCGCCATGCCGCGCGTGGAGCGCCGCGAGGATCGCCTCGGATTCGAGCGTCACCGCATTGGCCACGAGGCGTCCCAGCGGCCGGAGGGCGGCGAGGGCCGCGTCGAAGGTCGCTGCCGAGAGGCCGCCGCC
Organism: Jannaschia halovivens; assembly: GCF_046452375.1. NCBI lineage: Bacteria > Pseudomonadati > Pseudomonadota > Alphaproteobacteria > Rhodobacterales > Roseobacteraceae > Jannaschia > Jannaschia halovivens. Next base: position 1,804,600 of record NZ_JBKFDJ010000001.1, read on the forward strand.
GATGAAGACGGCATCCGGCGCGGGCAGGCCGTGCAACGCGTCAGGCACCGTGCCGTCGCGCAGGTCGAGGCGTGGCGTGCCCAGCGCCAGCGCGTTCTCGGCGGCCATGGCGCGGCGGTCAGCGCGCGGCTCGATCCCGATGGCACGGGCCGAGCGGGCGGCGCGCATCCACTCGATCCCGACCGAGCCCGAGCCGGAGCCGATATCCCAGAGCAGCGCGCCGCGCATCGGCATCAGCTTGGCCAACGTGGCGGCGCGAACCTCGCGCTTGGTCATCGTGCCGTCCGAGCGGAAGAGGTCATCCGTCAGCCCCGGCACGCGCGGCAGAAGCGCCGCGTCGGGCGCGGCACGGCAATCCACCGCGAGGGTGTTGAAGGCCGGGACGTCGTGGTCCCATCCCGCGGCGGTGCCGTCGAACCGCGCCTCGTCCGCGCCGCCCATGTTGGCCAGCACGGTCATCGGGCTGTCGCCGAAGCCGCGCGCGGTCAGGAAGGCCGCGATCCGAGCGGGGGTGTCGGCGCCGGTGGTCAGGATCAGCAGCCGCGCGTCGGGCTGGATGAAGGCGATCATCTGCTCGACCGGGCGGCCATGGACGGTCAGCGTCTCGAGATCCGCCATCGACCAGCCCATGCGCGCGGCGGCGAGCTGGAAGGCGCTGAGCTGGGGGTGATAGGCGATCTGGCCCGGCGGGATGGCGCGGCCGATCCGCGCGCCGACGCTGAACCAGAGCGGATCGCCCGTGGCGAGGACGACGACGCGCTGGCCCCGGAACGACAAGAGCGTCTCCACCAGCGCATCGAACGGGCTGGGCCACGCCACGCGGGCGGCCGAGACGGCGGCGGAGAGGTCGTGATGACGATCGCCGCCGACGAGGATCTCGGCCGTCTCGACCACGGTGCGCGCGGCGGGGGTCAGCCCGTCGAGCCCGTCTTCGCCGATGCCGACGATATGGAGCCAGGGGGCGTCAGGCACGGGATCGTCCGGCGCTGGCCCCGATGGGGGCGCTGCCCCCGCCTTCGGCTCCCCCGAGGTATTTCCGGCCAGAGGAAGGGGCGGGCGGCATAGTTACTGGGTGGTTAATGGCCGATCCGGTCACTGGACACCGCCCGCCGCGAGGATGCCCAGCGCGTTGACCGCCGCCGACGCCATAGCCGAGCCGCCGCGCCGACCGCGCAGGGTGAGGAAGGGCGTCGCGCGGGGGCGCTCGGCCAGTTCGGCCTTTGACTCCGCCGCGCCGACGAAGCCCACCGGAAAAGCAAGGATCGCGGCGGGCCGGGGGGCCCCCTCGTCGAGACGTTCCAGCAGGCGGAAGAGCGCCGTGGGCGCGTTGCCGATGGCCACGACCGCGCCCCCGGTATCCCAGAGGTCGACGGCGGCGGCCGAGCGCGTCGTGGCGCCCTCGGCGGCCATGTCGGGCACGCGGGGATCGTTGAGGGTGCAGCGGATCTCGGTGCCCTCGGGCAGCAGGCGGCGCGTGATGCCCGAGGCGACCATCTCGCAATCGGCATAGACGGGCGCACCGGCGCGGATCGCCGCGATGCCCGAGGCCGCGACGTCGGGCGCGTAGGCCAGCCGGTCGGCGACCTCGATCATGCCGCAGGCGTGGATGACGCGCACGGCCAGCTCGGCCACGTCGGCCGGGAAGCGGTCGAGATTGGCCTCGTGGCGCACGGTGGCGAAGGAGGCCGCGTAGATCGCCTTAGGGTCGCGCTCGTAGGGTCTCATGCGAGGACCGTGCGGGGCGCGCCCCGGGGCGCGGACGGGACGGTGGCGGTCATGTCAGGCCTTCGCCGTCCGGCGCGCCGATTCCGGCCCGTGGGGGTGGTCGGCATGGGGATATTCTGGATGGGCGTGATCGTGGTCGTAATGGTCGTGGTCGCCGTGGTGGTGATGGTGGTGATGGTGGTTCGCCGCCTGCCCCTCCAGACGGCACATCCCGGTGCAGAACGTGTCGCAAAGCGCGCAATCGGCCACGTTGGAGCCGGGGGCCGACGCGCCCTGCCCCTCGACATGGTGGTGGTGGCTTTCCTGGACCGCGCCGACCTCGGCCTCGAAGCCCAGGACGGCGGTGCGGTACTTGCAGAGCACGCAGGTCGGCGGCGGCGTGTCGGCGAAGGCCGGATGGTTGCGGTCCTCGGCGCGGATATGGACGTGGCGCCCCCCTTCCAGCGCCAGCACCTGCTCGCGGTAGGCGCAGATGCCGCAATTGGGCGGCGGGTTGGCCCCCGTCTGTTCCAGCACGCGCTCGGCGAAGGTGGCGAGGACCTGCGGATGGTCGCCGAGATAGCCCGCCTTGACGAAGGCGGTGCCGGGATGGGCGGCGGCGACGCGGTCGGTGAAGCCGTAGATCCGGTCGATGAGGATGCCGGAGAAGAGGAAGTAGGGGAACACGACGATGCGCTTGTAGCCGAGCTTGGCAGCATGGGTCAGGCAGGGCTCGACCAGCGGGAAGGTGACGCCCGAATAGCCGATCTCGAGCCAGCCCATGCCCAAGCCTTCGTGCAGCATCCGGGCGATCTTGGCGACGTTGCCGTTGGCGTCGGGGTCCGAGGCGCCGCGGCCGATGACGACGAGGCAGGTGTCGTGACGCGCGACGGCGCCGTCCTCGGCATCGGCGGCGGCCAGCGCCGCCTCGATCCGGGCGGCGGCGGCGGCGATCATCTTCGGATCGACCCCCAGCTCTCGCCCGTAGCGGATGTCGATGCCATGGGTCGCGGCATAGGCGTTGAGCACCGTGGGGATGTCGTTCTTGGCGTGCATCGCCGCGAAGAGCATGCCCGGCACGGCGAGGATCCGGTCGCATCCCTTCGCACGCAGCCGGTCGAGCCCGTCGCGGATCACGGGGTTGGCGAATTCCAGATAGCCGTAATCGACGTGCCAGTCGGCGGGCAGATGGGCCGGAAGCTGCTCGGCCAGGGTGGCGAACTCGTCGACGGCGGATTGCGAGCGGCTGCCATGGCCGCAGATCATGACGCCCGTGGTCATGCGGGCTGCTCCTCAGGGGCGTCCTCGTCCTCGGCTTCGGTCTCGGGCGTGTCCTTGCCGCCCTTGAGCCATCCGACGAGCCCGGCCAGCGCGATCGCGCCGAGGCCCGCGCCGAGCACCCAGTGGTCGTGACCGGCAAGGTCGCCGATATGGCCGGGATGGGCGGCGGCCGAGGCCGTGGTCAGGAAGAAGGCGAGAACTGCGCGCATCGGGACCTCGTACGAATGGCCCCCGGATGCCGGGTCGAAGACGATGCCGCCCCCGGCCCCCGATCTGGGTCGGCACGGGATCGCGGCCACCTGTCCGGCCCCCGGGGCGTTGGGGGCGTCGTCGGCGTCAGGGGTATCGGCGGGGGCGTCGGGGCGCAATGCGATTCCCGGCAGGGCGCGGCCCGTTGGCGACGTTGTGGGGGTCCCTCAGCCGGGTGCCGCGACGGCGGCGTCGGCGATCGGCGGCACGCCCAGCCGACCGATCCCCGGCAGCTTCAGCGCGGGACGGCGGAGGTCGAGGCCGACGGCCTGGCCCAGCAGATGGAGCTCGATCCCGGCGCGCGGCCCGAGGGCCAGCCCGGCGAGGCCGTTCCACGACACGTGCAGGTCGCCACCCGCGTCGCGCACCGCCTGCCAGCCCGGTCCGAGGTAGTCGCGACCGACGGCGTGGGGGGGCAGCGTGATCCCGAGTTCGGGCACCGCACGTAGGAGATGGGCCACAAAGGTGTTCGAGTTCGGGCCCGGCCAGATGACATAGGCATTTCGACCCGCGAAGGGGTAGTCTGCGATGGCCCGCTCGAGCGCGGGGATCGCCGCGGTGGCGTCGGCCCCGGCGAGCGCGCCGACGACATCGGGTGTGTTCGAGTACCAGCGCGCGTCGGGGGCATAGGCGTCGCGGCGCACGGGTGCGCCCCAGCCGACCACGTCATGTCGCGTCCAGCGCGCATCGCCCGCACGCTTGTGGACGATCCAGCTATGGACCGAGAGCGCGCCCTTCGGCCCGCCGGTGCGCGCCGAAAGCACCCGGATCGCCGCACCGGGGACGGATTCGGCGGGCGGCAGCACGCCGGACGGTCCCCAATCGGCATCGCGCCACGAGCCGGGGCGATCCTGCACCGCCCACCAGAGCCCCGCGATCGCGGCGGGCAGCACGAAGGCCAGCGCGAAGCCGAGCAGGCTCCAGCGAAGCGTCATGGCGACGAATGCGATCATGCGGGGATATCCGGGGGGCGTGGCACGGCATCAAGATGGGACCGCGACGCCGCGACCGAAAGGGGGCGCCGCGCGGCGTGCCGTCGCGGCAGGCGTCAATCGGCGCGGGCGAGCATCCGGCCCAGCGGACGACCGCCGATCAGGTGCTGGTGGAAATGCGGCACCTCTTGGACGGCATGTTCGCCGGCATTCGAGATGGCACGGAACCCCGCCCCATCGGCACCCGGCGCCACGCCCTTCTCGGCGCAGATGCGCGCGCAGGTGCGGTGGAAGTCCACGATCTCGGCATCCGCGGCGTTGGCGTGGAAATCCGCGTAATCGATATAGGCGCCCTTCGGGATGACGAGGACATGGACCGGCGCCTGCGGGGTGATGTCGGCGAAGGCGAGGGTGTGATCGGTCTCGGCGACCGTCACGTTGGGGATCTCGCCGCGCAGGATACGGGCGAAGACGTTCTGATCGTCATAGGTCTGGGGCATGGGCGGTCTCCTTTGGGCGAAGGCTAGCGCGGCGGCGGGTCGGGGGAAACGGCGTCACGCGGAGACGAGGACGCGCAGCGCGCCAAGCGGCGCGAACCCGGCGGCACGGGCATGGTCGAGGTCGGCATCCCGCTCGTAGCCGACCACCGGCAGGTCGGGGACGATGGCCGCGGCGGCGCGGGCGGCCCCGCCCCAGGTCGATGATGCGGCGGGCCCGAAGACGTTGGAGAGGCCGGTGCAGTCGGGCGAGCGGTTGAGGAGGCATCCCGCGACGATCCGGTCGTCTTCCAGCCGCGCCATGATGGCGAGGTCCGGGTGCGACAGGGCCGTGGTCGGCAGGTCGGGACCGCCCGCGGCCGTCCAGCGGGCGAGCGTCGCGGAATCGGTGACGCGATGCCAGGCGTACGACGCGGCGCGGGGCGGGGGATGCGCGATCCATTGCGCCTCGAAAAGGGGACGGAGGCCGCAGGCCGCGGCGTCCAGCCGCGCGAAGCTGTCCTTGACCGCTATGCCGCCGAAGCGCGTGCGCAGCGCGGCGATGCCGGGCGCGGGGTCGGTCCCCGGATCGGTGGTCACGAGATGGGCGAAGAGCGGCGGCGGCGCGGCCTCGGCCACGAAGGCGGCGGGTGTGCGGATAAAGGCACGGCCGTGACAGGCGAAGATCGCCGCGTGGAGATCGGCATTGTTGCGCGCGGCCATCGCGGCATCGGGCATGCGCGGCGCGGCGGTCAATCGTCGAAGAGATGCGGCGTGCGGGCCAGCGCCTCGGCGGTGTCGCGATCGGTGCCGAACACCGTCTCGAGCACGGTGGCCATCTCGGCCTCTGGGGTGCCTTCCACGAGGCGGTGGATATCGGGCAGGTCCGCCTCGCGGATGCGTGTGATCTCGGTGACGAAATCCTGCGCCACGGTCGGCATCAGGCGTTCGATCGTGGCATCGGGCGTCTGGTCACCCAGAAGACCGATCCGCTGGGCATGGCCGCGCAGGTAGCCCTCGTCATAGGCGCAGTCGACCAGCAGCGTCCGGATCGTTGTGCGGTCGGCATAGAATTCCTCCAGCAGCTCGAAATCGGCGGGATCGAGGCAGATCGCGAGGCGGTCCGTCCCCATCTGGCGGAACAGCATCCGCAGCATCGCGCGCCGATGGCGGTGACGCTTGGCGAGACTGGTCTCGATGCCACCGAGATCGGGCATCGGGCTGTCATCCTCGTTGAAGATGTAGTCGAGGGCGGGGATGACCTGATGCTGGCGCAGGCTTTCCGCCAGGCGCTTGGCCACGTGGTATTTCTTGCACACCAGCACGATCAGCTCGCGGTCGCGGCCGAGCGAGCTCTCGCGTTCCCAGAAGCGGGGGGCGAAGCGGCGGCCGACGCGACCGCGCTGGGTCAGGAACTGGAACAGGCGGCGACCGTCTCCGGCGATCGGGAAGGAGGTCCGCCCCGAGGTCCAGAGGCTTTCCAGCCGCTCCTTCAGCTCGTCGGCCTCGGGCGAGATCTTGCGCGCGAAGAGGAAATCCTGGCTGAGCAGCAGATCGTAATGGTCGTCGTAGAAGGTCGCGGGCATCCCGTAATCGGTGAACATCAGGAAGGTGAGCGTGCGGCTTTCGATCTCGGCGCGCGGCACGAGGTGGCGCACGAGGGTCTGGAAGAACGTCTCGTCGGGAATCCAGGTCGTGGCGAAGAAGCGCATCACGGCACGGTTCTTCCGGCAGAAGGCCAGGATGCGCTCGATCGTGCGGCGGCGCAGGCACCACCATTGCGACCCGATCATCATGTCGATCCCCTCGGGAATGTGCCGCTCCAGCTTTAGCGCCTTCTGGGCGGCCAGCATCGCGTAGAAGGCGCGCTTGTTGGTCCGCTCGTTGAGGTAGTGGCGGTAGATCAGCCGCTCCTCCTTCATGCCGGTCTTGATCCAGCCGGAGGTGAAGTAGTCGAAGCTCTCGATATAGTCGGCGTCGCGGGCATCGAGCATCGCGCGGGCATGTTCGGCCGACTTGATGGGGCGGCAGTCGCCCGAGAGCATGTAGAGATGCGTGGCGCGCGGAAAGGCGTCGATGGCGGTCTCGATCGTGGCCAGCGTCGCGCGCACCAGCGACCATTCCCCCCAGCCGCATTTGATCCGCTTGCGCACCAGGGCCACGTTCGGATTGTCGTGCAGCCCCGCCTCGATCGCGGCATATGCTTGGGCGGGCGAACGGGCATCGAAATGGATCGCGACGTAATCGCCTGCCTTCGTCAGACCCTCCGCCTGCCGGATGACGGCTTCGGGATCCTTGTGACAGAGCAGGATGAACGCGATCTTCGCCATTGAGCCCATCTTAATCCAAATTCGGTCACACCGGCATCGCAATACCGTCGCGGGGGCGTTGAAGAAACCGGACAATGCGGCTTTGATGCCGAGGATTTGACAGGGGACGTGTGAAGATGGGGTTTCCGGGCACTTGGATGACCGAAAGCGAGAGCGTCGTGTACCGTGTGGTGCCGAAATGCGCATGCTCGTCGATCGGGCAGATCATGTTCTATTCGGACCATGGCCGCTTCTTCGACGGGGACATCCATGACAGCACCGCCGGTCTGCACAAATGGGCGCAGGAGGAGAGCCAACCGCTGATCGTCGCGAACGCCAAGGCGCACAAATCCTATGCGTTCACCTGCGTGCGAAACCCCTATACCCGCATCCTGTCGTCCTTCTTCGACAAGATCGCGGGCATCCAGCGCAACGGGAAGCGCTACCGCGGCAAGCTGGTGCCGCAGCTGGCCGCGAAATACGGGGTCGAGGTCGGGTCGCCCGAGGACGATTTCCAGTTCGACCAGATCGCGTCCTTCCGCCGGTTCCTTCTGTTCGCGCGGGACACGATCCGCTTCCGCCGTCCGATGGACCCCGACATCCACTGGTCGGCGATGGCCGGCCACGTCGGCACCTTCGTCGCCAATGGCGGGCGCTACGACCACATCGTCTTCACCGAGAAGTTCAACGAGGGAATGCAGGTGGTGCTCGATCATATCGAGACCCCCGTTCCGGTCGACCTGTCGGAAGTGCCCCGTTTCAACGAGAGCGAGGGCCACGGCCCCAAGCGCGCGCACCCGGTCGAGGACTATTTCGACGACCTGTCGATGCACCTCGTCTGGGAGATCTACCACCGCGATTTCAAGCTCTTCCGCTACGACTTCGAGAACCCCGGCAACAAGATGCCGCTGGGCGAGGTCGATCTCGACGAGGTCCACGCGAAGCTCAGCGATTAGCACTTCGTCATGGAGAGGTGCGGCAGGGTTCCGCACCCCGTATTTCCCCGACATGTCCCGAATTCCGTGGTCGAGGCCGAGAGCTGACTGCGTCATCTGTTCTCGGCCAGGGCGGCGATCGACGGGGTGGGGTGGTTCAGCGCAAAGTGCGGGATGCGGAGCGCATCGTCGGACGCCACGCCTTCGAGGCGGAGGTGCGGCGCCGCGGCTTCGGGGCCGTGCAGAACGGCGGACGATACGTGATCTTCTGCAACCGCGAGGAGATGCGCCTGATCGAGTGACCGCATCCTTGCAAGGACGCGGACAGGGTCTTGCAAGACCCTGCCCCGCTCAGAGCATCGACGGCACCACGAGGTCCGGCGGGCGGTGGCCATCGGCAAAGGTCTGCATGTTGACCAGCACGCGGTCGCCCATCTCAAGACGGGCCTCGCGCGTGGCCGAGGCCATGTGGGGCATCAGGACGACGCTGGGCAATTCGCGCAGGCGCGGGTTCACGCCCTGCCCGCGCTCGTAGACGTCGAGCCCCGCGCCCGCCAACTCGCCCGCGCGCAGCATCCGGGTCAGGGCGTTCTCGTCGATGACCTCGCCGCGCGACGTGTTCACGACGACGGCCGAGGGGCGCAGAAGCTTGAGGCGGCGCGCGCCCAGAAGGTGGAAGGTCGACGGTGTGTGCGGGCAGTTGACCGAGACGACATCGGCCAGCGTCAGCATCCGGTCAAGACTGTCGTGATAGGTCGCCTCGAGCGGCGTCTCGAGCCCGTCATGCAGGCGGCGGCGGTTGTGGTAATGGACCTCCATCCCGAAGGCGCGGGCGCGGCGGGCCACCGCCTGCCCGATCCGGCCCATCCCGAGGATGCCGAGGACCTTCCCCCGAAGCCGTGACCCCAGCAGTGCCTCGGGCGCCCAGCCGGCCCAGTCGCCCGCCTGCATCCGGGCCATTCCCTCGGGCATCCGGCGCATCGCCGCCAGCATCAGGGCCATGGTCATGTCGGCGGTATCCTCGGTCAGCACGCCCGGCGTGTTCGACACGAGGATACCGCGCTGGCGGGCGGTGGCGACGTCGATGTGATCGACCCCGGCGCCGTAATTCGCGATCAGCTTCAGCCGGTCGCCCGCCCCGGCCAGAAGCGGCGCGTCGACGGTATCTGTCAGGCTGGTCACGAGGATGTCGGCCCCCTGCATCGCCTGGGCGAGCGCGTCGCGCGACATCACGTCGTCGCTGTCGGTCAAGGTCGTGTCGAACAGCTCCGACAGCCGGGCCTCGACCGGGGCGGGCAGGCGTCGCGTCACGACAACACTCAGGCGCTTCGTTGGCATCGGGGGGCGGTCTCCGCTTTGGTCCGGGCGGGCATGATGGCATGGTGTCCCCCACGCGCAAGGGGCGGTCAGACCCCGGCGGAGACAGTGAGGCACGGGCAGTCATGCGGAACTGGATGATCGGGGCGGCGCTGGCCGTCTTTTCGGCCCATGGGGCCCTCGCGGCGGAAAAGGGCCCGGTGACGGGCATGGACCTGCCGCGCTTCGTGTCGATGAAGGCATCCGAGGGCTATGCCCGGCGGGGGCCGTCGGGCACGCACCGGATCGACTGGGTGTTCAAGCGGCGCCACATGCCGCTGCGCGTGGTGGACGAATACGGACACTGGCGCCGGGTGCAGGACCGCGACGGCGCGGGCGGCTGGATGCACTACTCGCTGCTCTCGGGCAACCGGACCGTCATCGTCGAGGAGACGGCGCTGGACCTGCGCCGCAGACCCCGCCCCGACGCGCCCGTGTCGGCGCGGCTGGAGCCGGGCGTCGTGGCATGGCTGGGCGAATGCGACGAGGGCTGGTGCGCGGTCCGGGTCGAGGGCGCCGCGGGATGGGCCGAGACGGGTCGCCTCTGGGGCGTGGCGCCGGGCGAGGTGCGGGACTAGCCCCGCACGTCTTCGAAGGGCCCCCGAAAGGTCTCGGCCAGCCGCTCCCAGAGCGCGGGCGAGCGCGCATTCAGCAAGAACCCCTCCCGCATCGTCGGCGCATAGGGTGTCCCGTCGAGCGTGCGCGAACAGCCCCCGGCCTCGTCGAGAATCAGCGCGCCCGCCGCGTGGTCCCAGACGTTCAGCATCCCGTTGAGGCAGAAATCCGACGCCCCGGTCGCCATGCAGCGATACTCGTGAAGGCTGGAGCCCTGCGACGTCATGCGACGAAACAGCGGCGCGGTCGCCGCGAGGTCGGCACGGACACCATGGGGCATGTGGTAGAGCCCGGTATTGCCGCGCAGCGCGCCCAGCGGCGCCTCAGCCGCATCGGTGCGCAGCGGCCGGGCACGCCCGGCGCGGACATGGTGCGCGCCGCCGCCGCGATTCGCCGCCACCCAGTCGTCGAAGGACGGATCGTAGAGCAGGCCCCAGACCGTCTCTCCCTCCTCGATCACGGCGACGATGACGCCGTAATTCGCGACGCCATGGGCGAAGTTCCACGTCCCGTCGATCGGATCGATGATCGTCACGCGCCCCTCGCCCACCCGTTCGAGCAGACCGGGATCGGCGCTCACCGCCTCCTCCCCGATGACGCGGTCACCGGGCAGGATCGCCTCGACCTGCGCGGTCAGGGCCCGTTCGGCGGCGGTATCGGCCACGGTCACGAGGTCGTCCCACGTGGATTTCGCGTCGACGTCGCCCGCGTCGAGATTGCGGAAGCGCGGCGCGATCTCGGCGGCGGCGACGGCGCGGGTGGCGGCGATGATAGCGTCGGCCTGGTCGTCGGTCAGGGGCATGGCGGGCTTTCGGTCAAGGTCGGGAATCCATCACTACGACGATGCGCGCGCCGCCGCTATCCACCGATCACCCTTTGCAAAATCAGGAGGTTAACATGGGTGTTCGCACAAAGATCAGATTCGTCGACGCCGGGGTCCTGGACGAGATCGTCGCGCAGGACAACGATGCCGATATCACCGACGAGACCGATGTCATGGATGAGGTGCAGGAGGCCGCGGACGAGGCGGGACGGCTTCTTGGGCTGGGCAAGCGCCGCGTCGAAGCGGTGTTCGCGCATAACCGGCTCAAGAACAAGAAGGCCGCGTGGAAGAGCGACCCGGTCATCTGCCGCTATTTCGGCGACAGCGACGTGACGCGGCGCCAGATGCGGCTGGTGCGGCGGCGCCTGCGCCGGGCGCATCGGCGCACGACCGAAGGACGCCTGCGCATCCGCCTGCGGAGCCAGTCGAAGGCATCGAAGACGACGACACGCGGCCGCAATTCCGGGGGCGTGGCGACGCCGCGGATCTTCCAGCTCTATCCCCGATGGTTCGCGGCATCCGAGCGGGCGCGCGCGGGGATCCTCGCGCATGAGCTGTTCCACGACTGGAGCAAGGATCACGACGTCACCGGCGATCCCTACTCGATCGACAACGTGCTGGCGCTGGCGCGCGACGAGCCGAAGAAGGCCCGGCGCAACCCCGAGAACTTCGAGCAGTTCATCCTCGCCCTCGCCTGAGGGCCGATGGCGCGGCGCGGCCCCGTGGGCCCGCGCCGCGCCGACCGTTCAGGCAGCGTCGTCCAGCCCGCGGCCCTTCAGGAGCGCATCCACGCCGGGCAGCCGCCCCCGGAAGCGCGTATAGAGCGCAGCCGCATCCTCGGACCCGCCGCGCGACAGGATATCCGCCTCCAGACGCTTGGCCAGATCGGGATCGAACGGATCGCCCGCATCCTCGAAGGCAGCGAATGCGTCGGCATCCATCACCTCGGACCACATGTAGCTGTAATAGCCCGACGAATATCCGTCGCCCGAGAAGACATGCGCGAAATGCGGCGTCGCGTGCCGCATCCGGATCGCGCGGGGCATCCCGATCGTCTCGAGCACCTCGGCCTGCTTCTGCATCGGGTCCGCGGGCGCCGGCCCGTCATGGAACGCGAGGTCGACCAGCGCGCTCGCCACGTATTCCACCGTCGCGAACCCCATGTCGTAGGTCGAGGCCCGCAATAGCCGGTCGCGCAGGGCGTCGGGCATCGGCGCGCCCGTCTCGGCATGGGTCGCGAACTCGGCCAGCACCGACGGCACGTCGAGCCAATGCTCGTAGAGCTGGCTCGGCAGTTCCACGAAGTCGCGCGCCACGCTCGTGCCCGAGATCGAGCCGTAGGTGACGTCCGACAGCATCTGGTGCAGCGCGTGGCCGAACTCGTGGAACAGCGTCCGCGCATCGTCGTAGGACAGGAGCGCGGGGTCGCCCTTGGTGAAGTTGCAGACATTGACCACGACCGGGCGCACGTCGTCGTCCAGCCGCGACTGGGACCGCATCGCGCTGCACCACGCGCCCGACCGCTTGGACGGCCGCGCGAAATAGTCGCCCATGAAGACCGCGACGTGTTCGCCGTTCCGCGTAACCTCCCAGACGCGGACATCCGGGTGGTAGGCAGGCGTGTCGAGCCGTTCGAACTCCAGCCCGAAGAGGCGGTGCGAGACCGCGAAGGCCGCCTCGATCATGCGGTCGAGCTGGAAATAGGGCTTCAGCTCCGCCTCGTTCAGGTCGTGCAGCTCGGCGCGCCGGGCCTCGGCGTAGTAGCGCCAATCCCACGGCTCCAGCGGGCCGACGACGCCATCGGTGCGAGCCATGCGGGCGAGGTGCTCGGCATCGCCAAGTGCCGCGGTCCGGGCCGGATGCCAGACCTGCATCAGGAGGTCGCGGACGGCGTCGGGCGTGCCCGCCATCTCGGTCTCGAGCTTGTAGGCGGCGAAATTGTCGTAGCCGAGGAGGCGCGCCCGCTCCTCCCGCAGGGCGAGGATCTCTGTCGCGATGGCGCGGTTGTCGGTTTCGCCGCCGTTGGCACCCCGCGCGGTCCAGGCCTCGTAGGCCCGCTCGCGCAGGTCGCGGCGGGGGCTGAACTGCAGGAACGGCACGATCAGCGAGCGGTTCAGCGTTACCACCGGGCCGGGCCGGTCGCGCTCGGTCCCCGCGGCGCGGGCGGCGTCCTTCACGAAGTCCGGCAACCCATCCAGATCGTCCTCGGTCAGGTCCATGAACCACGCCCGCTCGTCGGCCAGGAGGTTCTGGCTGAACGCCGTGCCCAGCGTCGCGAGCCGCGCCTTGATCGCGGTCAGGCGCTCGGCGGCCTCGCCTTCCAGTGCCGCGCCCGCGCGCACGAAGCCCCGGCGGGTCAGCATCAGCACGCGGGCCTGCTCCTCCGTCAGGTCGAGCGCGTCCCGCCGCGCCCAGAGATCTTCGATCCGGGCGAAGAGCGCGGCGTCGTTGGTGATCTCGGAGGAATAGGCCGAGAGCTTCGGCGCCATATCGCGCTGCAGCGCCTCGCGGGCGGAGGTGCTGTCGGCGCCGGCGAGGTTGTAGAACACGCCCGCCACCCGGTCGAGCGTCCGATCCGACCGCTCCAGCGCCTCGATCGTGTTGGCGAAGGTCGGCGCGTCCTCGGTCGCACCGATGGCGGCTATGGCGGCGCGGCCTTCGGCCATGCCCTGCTCCAGCGCGGGCGCGAAGTGGTCGTCCTCGATCCGGTCGAAGGGCGGGAGGGCGTGGGGGCCGGTCCAGTCGGACAGAAGCGGGTTGGTCATGGGCGTCTCCTTCGCCGCCCTATGTAGGACCGCGCCGCCCGGTGATCCACGGCCGATCCGGGGCCCGGCCGCGTCGCGCCATGGCGGAACCGGGCCGTCGCGGGTATCGTTCCCTCCAGGCATCAACCCCAGGGAGAGCCGCCATGTCGCTCCGTCTCACCAAGATCCTCGCACTCACGCTCATCCTGCCGGTCCTCTCGGGCTGCGCCGCCGTGGCCGTCGGGGCCGCGGGCGCCATCGTCGCCGACGAGGTGGCCGAGAACGAAGGCGGGAACCTCTTCTGATGGCCCGCCTCACACGCGCGGCCCTCGTGCTGGCCGTGGCCCTCGGGCTCGCCGGGTGCGAGACGGCCAAGGGCTTCGTCCAGGACAGCGAGAACCTCGGCGACGCGCTCAGCGACGGGCTCTGAGCAGGGCGGCCGGGGCCTAGGCGGCCGCGTGCCGAGCGGCTAGCCTGCGCCGATCAGCGAAAGGATCGGCATGGGCTGGAGCATCCATCACGTGAACCTCGAGGCGCGCGACGTGCGGCGCACGGCGGCGTTCTACACCGACATCCTCGGTATGAAGGAACGTCCCTGGACCTTCCCCGAGACCCGCGGCTACCTGCCCGGCGATCCCGACAAGCTGGCGCTCTTGGGCGACGGGCGGGACAGCCATTCCGGCCTCCACCTCATCGCCCCGGATGAGGACTTCGCGGAAAAGAACGACCTCGCCTTCAACCCCTCGGTCGGCGGCCACGTGGCGTTCAACGTGCCCGACCTCGACGCGGTGATCGCCCGGCTGCGCGCCGCGGGGGTGCGCCACTCGGTGACGGGCGAGTTCGCGATCCCGGGGCTCCGGCACGTGTACCTGGAGGACCCGGAGGGGAACCTGGTGGAGGTGAATGGAGGATAATGACACCATCGACTTTTGCCATATCTTGAGCTCTTGGAAATGTTGCTCCCCAACACCTTCTTAATTGTGCCATAAATCCCAACTATGGCAATAGAGAACGGTCAATTAGCCTAGAGAAGTCTGAAATCACGTCTGAAGCGGTCGCTTTATACATCGTAATGGGCCTAGACAACTGATCTGACCCGCGAGAGTCGTCGACAAATAGCAGCCTTCCGAGCTCGTCTTTTATATCCGAGATGTTTGATTCCGATTCTTCGTAACAGGACGCGATGACATCTCGAACACTGCTCCTCTTCGGAAGGTCGAAAAGCTTCAGATTGAGCTTGTGATACCCAAACCCTAAGAATACCGCCATTCTCGAAGTTGAGAAATGCTTCGCAATCTCATCTACGACACCGCTATCAGCACCTTCCGTAAACGTCTGTATGCGCGCTGGGGCGTCAGACAGATTAACATCAGGTTGCGCCTTACTGCCATCCCGGCCCGAAAGGACCCACGGGTTTGATAGATCATAATCGCCAATTACACCATACGGGTGAATGACCCTTAGCGCCTCGTTTAGCCGAGAGCCGTATTGCGGGCCAAAATAGGATGGCACAGCTATAGAGAAGAACCTCTCTATACACCTATCGTAATTGAAACAGACGAAAGTTACTTTCGAAAGCGTCGCCAGAAATTCTTCGGCATCTCGACCGCTTACTAATCTTTGAAAAAGTCGTCCCAACCAAGTGTCACCGATCCGCCGCGGCAGTGCGGCCGTGCCTGCCTCATTCACGCTAGAAAAAAGAGAGCTCCCCAACTCTGCTCGTGCAATACAGCGAAGAATTGCAACTTTTCCGAACTCGACAAGCTTTGAGTCCGCTTGATGTGTATGCATAAAATTATCAATTGAGGGCGCTAAACCCATATTGTCGCGAATCTTCCAGCCCGATTTCTGATATTCACCAACCCTCCCCTCCCCATTGGCAGCTCTATCGAGGGCTTTGAGGGCGTCAACCACCTCCCGCTCGCCCTTCGATAGCTTACTCGAGGAAAATCGAATATCACAAACCTCTTGGATCTGCTGAGTCAGGCCAACGCCCAATGGGAATCCGTACTCAAAGCTAGCACCTGCGCCGACTACTATTACCAACGAAGTATCAGTCACATTTATTCCAGTCGAACTGAGGTCAATTTAAAGATGCGAACTTATCTATCGGCGAAAATATTCCCATACTACGTGCTGCGCTGCTGTGGGCGACATGCGTCAAAGTAGGACCCGCTGGCTTCGACGAAAAGGTTAAAGGACAACACTCAGCCTCAGCTTCCGTCAAAACTTCGCCCGCGCCCTGCCAAGATGCATTTACCATCATCCATCCATCTTCAACGCCGAGATAAACGCGATTTTGGGGATCTCCACCATCACCATCCCATCCAATCGTGTGCGGCCGCAGACTTTCGCACGCGAAAGTCGCGTTCCCGCACCGTTCGAAATCCCCCAAAGTGACTGCGGCGTTACGAGTCCATCTTCAACGCGCTGATGAAGGCACTTTGGGGAATCTCCACCTTCCCGAACTGCCGCATCTTCTTCTTGCCCGCCTTCTGCTTCTCCAGCAGCTTCTTCTTCCGCGTCGCGTCCCCGCCGTAGCACTTGGCGGTGACGTCCTTCCTCAACGCCGCCAGCGTCTCGCGGGCAATGACCTTGCCCCCAATCGCCGCCTGGATGGGGATCTTGAACATGTGGCGGGGGATCAGCTCCTTGAGCTTCTCGCACATGGCGCGGCCGCGGGTTTCGGCGCGGTCGCGGTGGACCATGATCGAGAGCGCGTCGACGGGCTCGTCGTTGACCAGGATCTGCATCTTGACGAGGCTGTCCTCGCGGTAGCCGATCATCTGGTAGTCGAAGCTGGCATAGCCCTTGGTCACCGATTTCAGGCGGTCGTAGAAGTCGAAGACGACCTCGTTGAGGGGCAGGTCGTAGACGACCATGGCGCGGGGGCCGGCATAGGTCAGGTCGAGCTGGATGCCGCGGCGATCCTGGCAGAGCTTGAGCACGTCGCCGAGATAATCGTCGGGCACGAGGATGGTCGCCTTGATGCGCGGCTCCTCGAGATGGTCGACATGGGTGAGGTCGGGCATGTCGGCGGGGTTGTGCAGCTCGACCATGCTGCCGTCGCGCATGTGGACGTGGTAGACGACGCTGGGCGCGGTGGTGATGAGGTCGATGTCGTATTCACGCTCGATCCGGTCCCGGATGACCTCGAGGTGCAGAAGGCCCAGGAAGCCGCAGCGGAACCCGAAGCCCAGGGCGGCGGAGCTCTCGACCTCGTAGGAGAAGGAGGCGTCGTTCAGCGCCAGCTTCTCGATGGCGTCGCGCATGTCCTCGAAGAGCGCGGAATCCACGGGGAAGAGGCCGCAGAACACCACCGGCTGCGACGGCTTGAAGCCCGGCAGCGCGGTCGCTGTGCCCTTCTTCTCGTGGGTGATGGTGTCGCCGACGCGGGTGTCGCGGACCTGTTTGATCGACGCGGTCAGGAACCCGATCTCGCCCGGCCCCAGCGCGGGGATGTCGGCCATGGCGGGGCGGAACACGCCGATCCGGTCGACATGGTGGATCGTGTCGTTCGACATGAAGCGGACGCGGTCGCCTTTCCTGAGCTGTCCATCGATGATGCGGACGAGGACGATGACGCCGAGATAGCTGTCGTACCAACTGTCCACGAGCATGGCCTTCAGCGGCGCGTCCGGGTCGCCCTTGGGCGCGGGCAGGCGGTCGACGATGGCCTGCAGCGTCTCGCGGATCCCCTCGCCGGTCTTGGCCGAGACGAGCATCGCGTCGGAGGCGTCGATGCCGATCACGTCCTCGATCTGCTCGCGGACGCGATCGGGCTCGGAGGCGGGGAGGTCGATCTTGTTGAGGACCGGCACGATCTCGTGGTCGGCATCGATGGCCTGGTAGACGTTGGCCAGCGTCTGCGCCTCGACGCCCTGGGTGCTGTCGACGACGAGGAGCGAGCCCTCGACCGCGCGCATGGAGCGCGAGACCTCGTAGGCGAAATCGACGTGGCCGGGCGTATCGATCAGGTTGAGCGTGTAGGCCGCGCCGTCGGCGGCGGTGAACTCGATCCGCACGGTGTTGGCCTTGATGGTGATGCCGCGCTCGCGCTCGATATCCATGCTGTCGAGCAGCTGTTCCTTCATGTCGCGCGTGGCGACGGTGTTCGTCTCCTGGATCAGGCGGTCGGCCAGCGTGGACTTGCCGTGGTCGATATGGGCGACGATCGAGAAGTTGCGGATATGGGCGAGGTCGGTCATGGGGCGCGGCCTGACGGGAATGGGGTTTCACGCGGAGATATACCGGGGGCCGGGTGGCGACTAGGGGGTGCGGCGATGGGCCGACGGTGCGTTCAGACGGTGGCCGTTGCCGTCATGGCCAGCGCCCCCGCCCCGGTGCCGGCCGCGAGGCGACAGGTCTCGCGCTCGGGGGCCGCGCCCAGCCGCAGATCACCGGGCAGCGTGACGGGCGCCGTGGCGCGGAAGTCGAACCGCCGCAGGGGCCGGTTCAGCTGGGTCGTGGCGAGGTCGGCCAGCAGCGTCGCGATCAGCGGGCCGTGGACGACGAGACCGGCGTGGCCTTCGACATCTCGGGCATAATCGCGGTCATAATGGATGCGGTGTCCGTTGAAGGTCAGGGCGGAGTAGCGAAACAGCTGGACCTCGGACGGGTGACGCGTCTCGCTCGCGGGCCAGTCGCCGAAGGGCGCCGGTTCGGGCAGCGGATCGCCGGGTCCGGGATCGGCGCGGTAGACGATGTCATGCTCCTCCCAGAGGGCGCGCGTGCCGTCGGTCGAGAGTTCATGGCGGACCGTGACGAAGCAGAGCGGGCCGCTGCGCCCCTGCTTCGGCGTCACGGCGGTGATGGTGGAGGTCTTCTCGACCTCGACCCCGAGCGGCAGGGGCGCGTCGAATCCCAACCGCCCGCCCGCCCACATGCGGCGCGGCAGGGCGACCGGGGGCAGGAAGCCGCCCGTCGCGGGATGCCCGTCGCGGCCCAGCGCCGAGAGCGGTGCCGCATCGAGATGGTAGAGCCAATGCCAGAGTGGCGGCAGCGGATCGCCGAGGCCCAGGGTCGGCGCGCGATCCAGCGTGGCCTGCATCATGCGGGCGGGCTCGGGCCGAAGGATGTCGGTCGCGGTCGCGGTGCGGCCGATCCAGAGGGCGAGGATCTCGGGGTCGAGTGTGCGGTCCATGGGCCTCCGGCCATGTCGGAAACGGGCGTCGCGGACGTCATTGACAGGTGCGGGCGCCCATCGCCAGCCTGAACGCCACCGCCGGGGAGGTCCACGCATGTCCAACGATCCATTGCTCCAGCCCTTTCGCCTGAAGCACCTGACGCTGCGCAACCGGATCATGACCACCGCGCATGAGCCGGCCTATCCCGAGAACGGAATGCCGACGGACCGCTACCGCGCCTATCATGAGGCGCGGGCCAAAGCGGGCGTGGCGCTGGCGATGACGGCGGGTTCGGCCTGCGTGTCGAAGGACAGCCCCGCGGCCTTCAACAACGTGATGGTGGATGACGACGCGGTCGTGCCGTGGATCGCCAAGCTGACCGAGGCCTGCCACGCGCATGGGACGGCGGTGATGATCCAGTTGACGCATATGGGTCGGCGGACGCGGTGGGACCAGGGCGACTGGCTGCCCTCGATCTCGTCCACCAAGCATCGCGAACCGGCGCATCGGGCCTTCCCGAAGCTGATGGAGGATTGGGACATCGCGCGGGTGATCCGGGATTTCGCAGATGCCGCCGAGCGGATGCAGGCGGGCGGCATGGACGGGATCGAAGTCGAGGCCTATGGGCACCTGCTCGACCAGTTCTGGTCGCCGCTGACCAACGAGCTTTCCGGGCCTTACGGCGCGGATACTTTCGAGAACCGGATGCGCTTCCCGCTGGAAGTCATCTCAGCGATACGTGCGCGGGTCGGGCGAAAGTTCATCGTCGGCATGCGATATACCGCGGACGAGACCTCCAAGGGCGGGATCGACCCCGAGACGGGTCTCGAGATGGCCCGGGTGCTCGAAGCGACGGGCGAAGTCGATTTCCTCAACGTGATCCGTGGGCGCGTCCATTCGGACCCGGCATTGACCGAGGTGATCCCGGTGCAGGGGATGCGCCACGCGCCGCATCTCGATTTCGCGGGGTCGGTCAAGGCGGCGGTCCGCCTGCCGGTCTTCCACGCCGCGCGCATCCCCGACGTGGCGACCGCGCGGCACGCGGTGTCGGCGGGCCTGCTGGACATGGTCGGCATGACCCGCGCCCATATCGCGGACCCCCTGATCGTCGCGAAGGTGATGGACGGCCGCGAGGACGAGATCCGGCCCTGCGTCGGCGCGACCTACTGCCTCGACCGCATCTACCAGGGCGGTGCCGCGCTCTGCATCCACAACGCGGCCACGGGGCGCGAGTTGACGATGCCGCATATCATTGCGCCCGCGCCGGAACGGAAGCGCGTCGTGATCGTCGGCGCGGGGCCGGGCGGGCTTGAGGCCGCGCGGGTCGCGGCCGAGCGCGGGCACGACGTCACCGTGTTCGAGACGCAGTCCCGGCCCGGCGGCCAGATTCGCCTGACGGCCCGGTCGCCCCGCCGCGCAGAGATGATCGGCATCGTCGACTGGCGGATGGCGCAGTGCGCCGCGCGCGACGTCGCCTTCCGCTTCGACACCTGGGCGGAGGCCGACGACGTGACCGCGCTCGACCCGGACGTGGTCGTCGTGGCCACGGGCGGCCTGCCGAACCTCGAACTCTTCGAGCAGCGGGGCGAGGCCGCGCATGTCGCCTCGGCCTGGGACGTGATCGCGGGCGATGTCGTGCCCGCGGGCCGGGTCCTGATCTACGACGAGGCGGGGGACCATCCCGGCCTGATGGCTGCCGAGATCGCGGCCGGTGCGGGGGCCGAGGTCGAGATCATGACCCCCGACCGCAGCATGTCGCCGGAGGTAATGGGGATGAGCCTCACGCCCTACCTGCGGACGTTGTTGCCCCTCGGCGTCACCTTCACCGTCGCCCGACGGCTGCTGTCTGTGACACGGGCGGGCAATCGCCTCTCGGCATCCATCGGGTCCGACTACGTCCCCGATGTCACGACCGCCGACTACGACTTGGTCGTGGTGAACTACGGGACCGTGCCGCTGGACGATCTCTACCACGACCTGCGCCCCGCCTCGTCGAACGGCGGCGAGGTCGATCACGCCGCCCTGCTCGCCGGGCAGCCGCAGGCGGTCCGGCGCAACCCCGACGGCCGGTTCCAGCTGTTCCGGGTCGGCGACGCGGTGGCCTCGCGGAACACTCACGCGGCCATCTATGACGCGCTCCGCGTCATGAAGGACGTCTGAGCGCGGTCAGTCGAAGGCGCGGCGGTAGAGATGCCAGCTCGCATGGGCCAAGACCGGCAGCACCAGGGGCAGGCCCAGAAACCACGGCGCCAGCGCCGCGAGGGTCAGCCCGGCGACGATCATCGCCCAGAGCAGCAGCGTGCCGGGATTGGCGCGCACCGTTCGGTAGCTGAGCCGCATCGCGGTTACGAGGTCGAGTTCTCGGTCCAGAAGAATCGGGATCGCCATGACCGTCAGCGCGAAGACGAGCGCTGCGCAGGCCGCCCCGAACGCGATCTCGGCCGCGAGCAGCGTCCAGATCCGACCGTCGGCGTAGCTCGCCCAATCCGAGACCGGCCCTGTCAGCGCCGAGGGCCCGAGGACCAGCGCGAAGAGGATATGGGCGAAGAAGCTCCAGAACAGGAACGCGATCAGGAGGAACATGCCCAGCCACGGCATCTGCCGCCCCCGCTCGGCCCAGAGCACGCCGAGGATCGCGCCCGGCGAGAGCGGTGCCCCCGCCTCGCGACGGCGGCTCACCTCGTAGAGCCCTACGGCGAGGAAGGGCGCGACCAGCGGGAAGCCCAGCGTCAGCGTCAGCGTCCAGGTGAAGAGCCCGGCGCCCAGCGACGACAGCACCAGTCCCGCCCCCGTCAGGATGCCCCCGAAGAAGAGCCCGTAGATCGGCGCCGCCGCGAAATCCGCGAGCCCCGCGCGGAGGGCGCGCCCGAGATCGGCGGGCGTCAGATGCGGCGTGGCCGGAAGGGGATCGGACGGGGTCACGGAACCTCGGGACGGGGGCGGGCGATCCGGCGACGATCCGCCAGCCGGGCAGCCGTCGTCGTTGATCCATGTCATACCGCGCTGTCCACGCCGGTTGACAGGACGCCTGCCCTGCCCCACATCCCCCTCGACCCCGCCCCTCGGGCCGCGTGAGCCGGACCTGCCATCAGGCATGTTCCAAGCGACGGGCGGGACGCTTTCCCAAGGATCACGCCGGGAAGGCGCGGGCCGGTCGGTCCGCAGCCTTTCAACCGCGCGTCCACCGGGGCGTGCCATTCGCGCCGCAGGGCGGCGTGCAGGACATATTATGGATTTCGACATGCTGGGGCTGAAGCCCCGTCTCATCGAGGCACTGGCCGAGATGGGGATCAAGGACCCGACGCCCATCCAGAAGCAGGCGATCCCGCCGGCGCTGGACGGACGCGACGTCATGGGCCTCGCCCAGACCGGCACCGGGAAGACGGCGGCCTTCGGCCTGCCGCTGGTGCAGCACATCCTGGCCGAGGACGCCCGGCCGAAGCCGCGGCAGGCGCGCGCCCTCATCCTCGCGCCGACGCGCGAGCTGGTGAACCAGATCGGCGACAGCCTGACCAGCTTCATCCAGGGCTCGCATCTGAAGGTCGCGCGCGTCGTCGGCGGCATCGGCATCAACCCGCAGATCCGCAAGATGGAGCGCGGCGTCGACCTTCTGGTCGCCACGCCGGGTCGCCTGATCGACCTGATGGACCGGGGCGCCGTGGACCTGTCGGGCACCTCGTTCCTCGTCCTCGACGAGGCCGACCAGATGCTGGACATGGGCTTCATCCACGCGCTGCGGAAGATCGCGGCCAAGCTGACCGGGCCGCGCCAGACGCTGCTCTTCTCGGCGACGATGCCCAAGGACATGGAAGCGCTGGCGGCGACCTATCTCGACCGGCCCGTCCGCGTGCAGGTCGCCACGAGCGGCCAGACCGCCGACAAGATCGACCAGTCGATCCACTTCATCGCCAAGGCCGAGAAGCCGGGCCTGCTGCTCGATCTGCTGCGCGCCCATGAGGGCGAGGCCGCGCTGATCTTCGCGCGCACCAAGCACGGCTCGGACCGGCTGGCCAAGCAGCTGACGAACGCGGGCGTGAAGGCCGTGGCGATCCACGGCAACCGCAGCCAGGGCCAGCGGATGCGCGCGCTGGAAGCCTTCACCGACGGGTCCGCCAAGGTGATGGTCGCGACCGACGTGGCGGCCCGCGGTCTCGACATCCCGGTCGTGAAGCACGTCTACAACTACGAACTGCCCAACGTCCCCGAAACCTATGTGCACCGCATCGGGCGGACGGCCCGCGCGGGTCGCGAAGGGGCGGCGATCTCGCTGTGCGCGCCCGACGAGATGAGCGAACTGAAGGATATCGAGAAGGTCATCAAGGGGCAGATCCCGATCGCTTCGGGTCGCCGCTGGATGCCCTCGGAAGAGGAGGCCAAGCCCAAGCAGCAGCGCGGCGGGGGCGGTCGTCGCGGCGGCGGCGGTGGCCGGCCCGGCGGGCGTGCCGGGGGCGGACGTCCCCAGGGGGCCAAGCCGCAGGGCGCCAAGCCGCAGGGCGCCAAGCCCGGCGGCGGCAACCGGCGCAGGCGCCCGCGCAAGCCTGCGTGACAAACGGCGGCGCGGCCTGCGGGCCGCATTGCCCCAACGCCGCCGGTCTGGCATGATTCGCCGCAAAACAAGACCGGAGGCAGAGCAGACATGACCCCGATCAAGATCATCATCGCCGTGACGGCGTTCGCGGGCCTGTCGGCCTGCGGCGGCGGGGGCGGCGGCGGCACCGTTTCGGTGCAGCGCAGCTACGCGACGGGTCCGATCCAGACCGCGTGCCTCCGGGCCGACCGCAAGGCGGCCAGCCGGTCGCTCTGCGGCTGCGTGCAGGCGGCGGCGAACCGCGAGTTGTCGTCGCGCGACCGGGCCCGCGCCGTGAAATTCTTCCGCGACCCGCACCACGCCCAAGAGGTCCGACAATCGGATCGCGGCGCGGACGAGGCGTTCTGGAAGCGCTACAAGAATTTCGTCTCGGTGGCCGAACGCTCCTGCGCCTGAAGGGGGCCGCGCCCCGATGGGGCGCGGCAACCGGTTCAATGCGGGAAGCGGCGCTCCCAGTTGCCGCGACGCAGCCGCTCCTCGTCCTGACGACGGAGGTGCTCGATCAGCATCGTCTCGTGCGTCATCATGGGCGGCTCGACGGGTCCGAGACGGGTGGGACGTGCGAGGCGGCGCAGCATGTTTTTAAGTCCGTTTGCCATGATCCATCTCCTGGTTACGGTGGCGATGTCTCTTTATGCTCTGTATTGTAGCTCTCGAGCAAAGAAATACGCCGACCTAGAATATAGGTGAGCTAAAGATATGGATTGGACCCGCATCCCCTCGCTTGCCGCGTTGCGCGCCTTCGAGGCGGCGGCCCGGCTGCGCGGCTTCACCCCGGCGGCGGGCGAGCTCAACGTCACGCCGGCGGCCATCGCGCATCACGTCCGCGCGCTCGAGGCCGATCTCGGAACCACGCTTCTGACGCGGGCGGGGCGCGGGCTGGCCGTAACGGCGCAGGGACGCCTTCTGGCCGACGGGCTGTCCGACGGGTTCGGCGCCATCGCCGACGTCATCGCGATCGTACGTGAGACCGAGGCGACGCGGCCGCTGACCCTTGCGGTGACGCCCGCCTTCGCGTCGAACTGGCTGATGCCGCGGATCGGCGACTTCTGGCAGCGCCATCCCGACCTGCCGCTCGCCATCCAGCCGGGGATCGAGTTGGTGGATCTCAAGCGCGACGGCGTCGACATGGCGATCCGCTATGGCGACGGCGACTGGGCGGGCCTGCAGACGGAGCTTCTGACCGACGGCCAGTTCTGGGTCGTCGCCCATCCCGACCTTCTGGCCGGTCGGGCCGCGGATTGCGTGGCTGACCTCGCCGATCTGCCATGGCTGATGGAGCATTACGTCATGGCGCGGCGCGACATGGTCGAGGGCGCGGGCCTCTCGCTCGACGGCGTGGCGATCCGGCCGATGAGTTCGAACACGCTGGCGCTTTCGGCGGCGGAGGCTGGGCTGGGCGTCACGGTGCAACCCGCCTCGCTGGTCGAGCGTCAGGTCGCGGCGGGGGCCCTCGTGAAGGTCTGCGAGTTGCGCCAGGAGCCGCTGGGCTACTACATCGTGACCCTGCCGGGTCCGCTGCCGCCGCGCGTGACGACCTTGCGGACGTGGCTCCGGCGGCAGGCGGCTCAGTAGCTCCAGGCGCGGTCGCGCATCATCGCGTAATGCGCGGCGATCGACGGGATGAACAGGAGGGCGTAGCCCGAGGTCAGCCACGCCCCGATCATCGCGGGCACCCAGAGCACCGCGAGCACAAGGCCGACCGCCCCGGTAATCCGCGTGGCGCGCCCCGCGTCGAGCACGCGGCCCAGCCCAAGATGCAGAAGCTTGCCGCCATCGAGTGGCTGCACCGGCACGAGGTTCAGCGCGAAGAGCACGAGGTTGGTCGTCGCGAAGAGTTCGACATACCAGCCGATATACCACGCGGCCTCGGCGCCCGTGGCGTAGTAGAGGTCGACGATCGCGCCCCCGATCAGGGATCCTGCGGCCCAGAGTGCGAGGTTGGTCAGGGGCCCCATCGCGATGATCAGTTCGGTCTCGCGGGGGGTCGCGGCCCGGTGCCGCTCGCAGAAGCCGCCCCCGCCCCAGAGGACGATCCGCCGGACGGACCGTCCCTGGACCAGTGCGCCCCACGCGTGCCCAAGCTCGTGCAGGAGGATCGAGACGGCGACGATACCGAAGAAGATCAGTCCGTGCTGGCTGGGGGCGACGCCGACGAAGATGAGCGCCAGCAGAAGGAAGCTGGGCGCGATCTCGATGGGCACGCCCCACGGGCCGCGAACGGTCAGGAGCGGGGTTTCGGTGCGGTTGAACATCGGCGGACTCCGATCGGGAATATCGCACCGAACCTGCCCGGCCAGGGCGGCGGGTCCATGGCCGGGTTCGGGCGATTTCAGGACCGCCGGGGGTCAATCGTAGGCCACCACCTCGATCTCGACGCCGTCGGGGCCGTCGAAATAGAACCGTCGTCCGGGCTCGTAATCGGCGTGGTTATGCGGCGTGAACCCGGCCTCGCGCACGCGCGTCTCGGCCTGCGCGATATCGTCCACGACGACGCCGATATGGTTCAGCGCCCCGGGCGTGACGTAGCTGTCCGGTGCCGTCCCGACGCCCGCGCCGGGCGTGTAGAGCGCGAGGTAGTCGTCGGGGCCGCCGACATGGACGCTGCGCCCGGCCCCGCCCAGCACCGGGCCGGACCAGCGGACGGTCCAGTCGAAGAGACGCCCCAGAAGTGCGGCGAAGGCATCGGCGTCGGAGACGGTCAGGTTGAGATGTTCCAGTCGGGCCATGGCGTGTCCTTTCACGGTTGACCCGCCCCCTATCGGAGCTCAACCATGGTCGAGGTCAAGGGGAGATCGGGATGAAACGCGAACTCACCATCGGCGAGGTGTCCGCCCGTTCGGGGCTGAGCGTCAGCGCGCTGCGATACTACGAGGGCAAGGGACTGATCGCACCGCCCCGCACGAGCGGCGGCCAGCGGCGCTATCCGCGCGCGGAGCTGCGACGGCTGGCCTTCATCCGCGTGGCCCAGCGACTGGGCCTCAGCCTCCGGCGCATCCGCGAGGCGCTGGCCGAGGTGCCGGACGGGCGCGCCCCGACGCCCGCCGACTGGAGCGCGATCGCCGCCGGGATGCAGGACGAGCTGACCGAGCGGATCGAGACGATGACCCGGCTGCGCGACAATCTCGATGGCTGCATCGGCTGCGGATGCCTGTCGATGTCGGCCTGCCCGCTCTGGAACCCCGACGACGCGAAGGGGGCCGAGGGGCCCGGGGCGCGGCTGGTCGAGGCCCGGACATGAAAAAGGCCCCACCGGGGGGCCTTCGTCGGTCGCCGTCGGGGGCGAATCAGGCTTCGAGCGCGGCCGGGGCGTCGGAGGACTTGGCGATGTCCTTCTTGATCTTCAGCGCGCGGGCCGAGAGATCGGCGTCCTTCGCCTTGGCGAGGAACGCGTCGAGCCCGCCACGGTGGTCGACGGTCCGCAGCGCGGCGGCCGAGATGCGCAGCTTGAACGCACGGCCCAGCGCTTCGGATTGCAGCGTGGTGTCGTTCAGGTTGGGCAGGAAACGGCGGCGGGTCTTGTTGTTGGCGTGGCTGACATTGTTGCCAGTCATCGGGCCCTTGCCGGTGAGTTCGCAGACGCGAGACATGATGGCCACTCCGGGGTCAGAAGGGTTGAAAACAGGTGCAGGGCCGAAAACGGCCCCGCGGTCGGGGTCCATTAGGGGAGGTGCGCGGTGGCGTCAAGCGGCGCGCGGCATCCGCGATGTGGTTCCGGCACGACGTCACGCCCCGAGGCGGGCCAGCATCTCGCGGGCGGCGGCGCGGACCGCCCGGTCCCCGGACGCCACCTCGCGCGAGAGCTCGGCCATCCGCGCGCGGGTCTCGGGCTCCGCCAATCGTGCCAGCAGACCGGCCCGCACCTCGTCGGCGAACCAGTGCGCGGCCTGTTCGGCGCGGGTGCGCTCCCAGTGCCCTTCGGCGCGCCGCCATTCGGCCAGGGCCGTCATCTCGTCCCACGCGCCGCCGAGGCCCGCGCCCTCGACGGCCGAGACCGGCAGCGCCTTCGGGAACCCGTCGGGATCGGTCGGCCGCCTGCGCAGCAGCCGCAGCGCGCCCGCGTAATCGGCCACCGTCCGGGTCGCCGTGCTCTTCAGGTCGCCATCGGCCTTGTTCACAAGGATCAGGTCCGCGATCTCCATGATGCCGCGCTTGACGCCCTGCAGCTCGTCGCCCCCCGCCGGGGCCAGCAGCAGCACGAAGAGGTCGCACATCTGCGCGACCATGGTCTCGGACTGGCCGACGCCCACCGTCTCGATCAGCACGACGTCGTATCCCGCCGCCTCGCAGAGCGCGACCGCCTCCCGCGAGCGGCGCGCCACGCCGCCCAGATGCGTGGCCGAAGGCGAAGGCCGGATGAAGGCGTTCGGGTCGCGCGCCAGCCTGTCCATCCGCGTCTTGTCCCCGAGGATCGAGCCGCCCGTGCGCGCACTCGACGGATCGACGGCGAGGACCGCGACGCGGTGCCCCTGCCCGGTCAGCATCGTTCCGAACGCCTCGATGAAAGTCGATTTGCCGACCCCCGGCGTGCCCGACAGCCCGATCCGAAGCGCCTCGCGTCCGGTCGGCAACGCGTCGAGCAAGGCGGCGGCGCGGTTCTGGTGGTCGGGTCGCGTGCTCTCGACCAGCGTGATCGCACGGGCCAGCGCGCGGCGGTCGCCATCCTGCAACGGATCGAGAAGGGGGTCGGTCATGGCCCGGTTGATGGCGGAGGCGGCGGGCCCGTGCAAGCGCGCCGCGTTCGCGCTAGATCAGGGACATGCTCCGACCGCTCGCCCTCCTCCTCGTGATCGCGTCGCCCGCGGGGGCCGAGACCATCCGCTTCGACCTCGTGCTGCGCGGCGTGACCGGCGGGCAGGTGGCGCTGGCCGCCGATGTCGCGGGCGGGCGCTACGCCGTCACGGGCCGCGCGCAAGGGACAGGCATGGTCGGCACGCTCGTGCGCTACAGCTACGAGGGGAGCGCCACGGGGGAACTCGTCGCCGGGACGCCCCGCACCATGCGGTATGTCGAGGTCGAGACCGGGCGCAGGGGTCGGTCCGAGACGACCACGACGTTCACCGGCGGACGCGTGGTCTCGGCGACCGTCGCGCCGACGCCCGAGCGCGACCCGTGGGATATCGACCCGGTCGGACAGCGCGGGATCGACCCGCTGAGCGCGCTCTGGGACCTGACGCGCACCGTGCCCGCCGACGGGGTCTGTACGCGCGGCTGGGATCTCTTCGATGGCCAACGGCTTTCGCGGCTCAAGCTTTCCGGCTGGCGCGTCGTGGACGGGAACAGCATCTGCGACGCAACCTACACCCGGATCGCGGGCTATTCCCCGGACGAGCTGTCGCGCCGCGACGGGACCCGCTTCACCATCACCTATGCCCCCGTACGCGACGGCATGGTGCGCGCGATCGAGATGCGTGCCGACACGCGGCTCGGCCCCGCGGTGATGCGCCTCAGATGACGCCGCTGCGCATCGACGACGCGTTGCCCGAACTCGTCGCGGCGGTGGCTACGCATGGGCTCACCGTCCTGCAGGCGCCGCCGGGCGCTGGCAAGACGACCCGCGTGCCGCTGGCCCTCCTGCCGGTGATCGAAGGCCGTATCGTGATGCTGGAGCCGCGTCGGCTGGCCACCCGCGCCGCCGCCGCGCGCATGGCCGAGACGCTGGGCGAGCCGGTGGGCCGGACGGTCGGCTACCGGATGCGCGGGGCCTTCGAGGTTTCGGACGCCACCCGGATCGAGGTCGTGACCGAAGGCATCCTCACGCGCATGATTCAGGCCGACCCCGAGCTGCCGGGCATCGGCTGCGTCATCTTCGACGAGTTCCACGAACGCTCCCTCAACGCCGATCTTGGGCTCGCGCTGGCGGTCGAGGCGCGGCAGGTGCTCCGCCCCGATCTGGCGCTTGTCGTGATGTCCGCGACGCTCGATGCAGGCCCCGTGGCCGAGATGCTGGGCGCGCCGGTCATCACCTCCGAAGGACGCAGCTTCCCGGTGGAGCGGCGCTGGCGCGACCGGCCGCCCCCGGAGGGCCAGCGGATCGAGGCGCAAGTCGCAGCGCTCGTAGTCGACGCGCTGGAGGCGGTCGAGGGCGACGTCCTGGCCTTCCTGCCCGGCGAGGGCGAGATCCGGCGCTGTGCGGGGCTCCTCGGGGGTGTCGCGGCGGACGTGCGCCCGCTCTACGGCGCCCTGCCCTTCGCCGAGCAGCGCGCCGCCATCGCGCCGGGGCCGCGCCGCAAGGTCGTGCTGGCCACGTCCATCGCCGAGACCTCGCTGACGATCGAGGGCGTGCGCGCCGTGATTGATGGCGGGCTGGCCCGGCGGGCGCGGTTCGACGCGGGCTCGGGCATGTCGCGGCTGGTGACCGAACGGGTCACGCGCGCCGAGGCCACGCAGCGGGCGGGCCGCGCGGGCCGGGTCGCGCCGGGCGTGGCCTTCGCCAACTGGATGCAGGGACAAGAGGGCGCGCTCGCCACCTTCCCGCCCCCCGAGATCGCGCGCGCCGATCTCACGGGGCTGGCCTTGGAACTCGCCGTCTGGGGTTCGGACGCGCTGGCCTTCCTGACGCCGCCGCCCGAAGGCGCGTTGGCCGAAGCGCGCGCGCTGCTGGCATCGCTGGGCGCGCTCGCGGACGGGGCCGTCACCGACCATGGACGCGCGCTGGCGCGGTTGCCCCTCCACCCGAGACTGGCCCATATGGTGACGACCGGCGGGCGCGGCGCGGCGGCGCTGGCGGGTGTGCTCGCGGTGCGGTCGGGACCCGGCCCCGTCGATCTGGGCGAGGTGCTGCGCGCGCCCACCTCCGAAGCCCGCGCGGAGACCAAGCGGCTGCGCCGGTTCGAAGCGGGGCCGCCCCGCTCGGACGCGCAGCGCCTCGCGCTCGCCTACCCGGACCGGGTCGGCCTGCGCCGCGATGGCGAGGCGCCGCGCTGGCTCCTGTCCGGCGGCAAGGGCGCAAAAATGGAGAAGGGCGATACGCTCGCCGGGGCGCGCCTGATCGTGGCCAGCGATCTCGATGGCGACCGCACCGAAGCGCGGGTCCGGAAGGCCCTCGCGATCACCGAAGCCGAGCTGCGCGAGGTTCATGGCCCGGCGATGGTCTGGGTCGAAACTTGCGCGTGGTCCGAGCGCCATCGCCGGGTCGAGGCGCGGCGGCGCGAGATGTTCGGGGCCATCGCGCTCGACGACCGCCCGTGGCCCGATGCCCCGCCCGAGCGGATCGCGGCGGCCCTTCTAGACGGCGTGCGATCCCTCGGGGTGGACGCGCTCGGTTGGTCCAAGCGCGCGCGTCTGCTGCGCGCCCGGATCGCGGCGGCCGAGTTGCGGGATGTGAGCGACGCGGGGCTGCTCGCGGCGTTGGACGAGTGGTTGGCCCCCTGGCTCGACGGGATCCGGGACGCGGGCGGGCTCGGGCGGCTCGATCCGACGGAGGCGCTGGTGGCGTGGCTCGGTTGGGAAGACGGCCAGCGGCTGGACCGGCTGGCCCCGGCGTCCTACCGCTCGCCGCTCGGCAACGGCGTCCCCATCGACTACGCGCCGGAGATCCCGACCATCTCGGTGCGCGTGCAGGAGATGTTCGGCGAGACGCGGCACCCGGTCGTGGGCCGCACCCCGCTTCGGATCGAGCTTCTGTCGCCCGCGCGCCGCCCCGTCGCGATCACGCAGGACCTGCCGGGCTTCTGGGTCGGTGCCTGGGCGGACGTCCGGCGCGACATGCGCGGTCGCTATCCGCGCCACCCCTGGCCCGAAGACCCGACCGTCGCCGACCCGACCCTTCGGGCCAAGCCGCGCGGCTAGGCGAGGATGTCGCGCATCAGCGGCGAGGCGGGGTCGCGCAGCGCGTCGATGACGTCGAAATGGTGGCGGTCGGGTGTGCGGTGGACGGGCACGTCCCATGCCGCCCCCAAGGCGTCGGCCTGCCAGAGAAAGCTCGGCCGCTCCTCGGCACCGACATGCACCGCAATCCCCGGCCCCGCGACCGGCTGACCCAGCGCCGGGCTTTCCGCCGCGGCCTCGGCGGCATCGGGGCGGAGGTCGGCATTCATGCTTTGTGGCACCAGCGGGCGCAGGTCAGCGACCGGACTGATCGGCACGCAGATCGCGATCCGCGCGACGCAGGCGGGCGCGGCGTCGGCCATAACCATTCGTGCGACGAGGTGCCCGCCCGCACTGTGCCCGGTCAGCCGGATCGGGCCGGACACCTCCTCGGCCGCGCGATCCACGGCGCGCGCGATGCAGGCGGTGATCTCGGCGACGCGGGCGCCGGGGGCGAGCGGATAGCCCGGCATCGCGACCGCGTATCCGGCGCTCAGCGCGCCTTCAGCGAAGTGCGACCAGTCCGAGCGGCCGAACCGCCGCCAGTAGCCGCCATGGACGAACACCACGAGACCGCGCGACGCACCGTCCGGCCGGAAGAGGTCGAGCGCCTCGGCCTCGCCCGGCCCATAGGAGATGGTGCTGACATCGCTGCGGGCGCGGAAGTCCGCGGCCTCGGCCGCCCAGCGGGGCGGATAGGCCGCCGCGTCGGCGATATGGTCGGCATTGGCATAGGCATCGTCCAATGCCGCGCGATCCATGTCCTGCCAAGACTCCATCCCGGTCCCCTCCCCTGTCCTGTCGCGCAAGGTGCCCGAGCCTGTCCCGAAACGCGATGCCCCAAACGCAGACGGGGCGCCCCGAAGGACGCCCCGACCCGGTACGTGTGCGACGCGGGGTCAGTGTAGCTTGGCGGATACCGTTTCGATCGACTGGTCGATCAGCGTGTCGGCATCGGAGGCGGTGAGCTGCTTGGCGACGACCTCGCCCGCCGCGGCGGTCGCGACGGCGATGGCCCGGTCCCGGACCTCCTTGACGGCGGCGTTGCGCGCACTGTCGATCTGGTCGATCGCGGCGGCGAGGCGACGCTGTACGGACGCATCGAGGTCGACGCGCGCCTGGTCGGCGGTGGCCTGCGCCTCGGCGCGGGCGGTGGCCACGATCTCGTCGGCCTGGGTCTGGGCTTCGCGGGTCTTGCGCTCGTAGGAGGCCAGCAGCGTCTGCGCCTCTTCGCGCAGTGCGCGGGCCTCGTCGAGATCCTTCTGGATGCCGGCCGCGCGGGTGTCGAGCATCCCCATCAGCTTGGAGGGCACCTTGAAGTAGAGGATGATGCCCACGAAGATCAGGAAGCCGATCGTGACGACGAAATCGGTGTTCCCGAGGCTGAAGAACGGGCCGGAGGCGGCCAGCGCGGGTGTCGCGGCCAGGGCGGCGGCTGTGGTCAGGAAGATGCGCATCGGATCAGGCCCCCTTCACGCGGCTGTCGACGGCGGCGTCGATCGCGGACCGGTCGGCCTTGCCGCCCAGCGCCTCGACGATCTCGGCGGCCACGTCGCGCGCGACCTCGGTCACGGACGCGGCGGCACCGGCGCGGATCTCGGAGATCTGCGCCTCGCTTTCGGCGGTCTTTTCGGCGATCTGCTCGTCCGCCTTTGCGATGGCGGCGTCGAGGTCGTCCTTGATCTCGGCGCGGGCCTCGGCCGAGATGCGCTGCGCTTCGGCACGGGCATCGGCCAGCGCCTGCTCATAGGCGGTCTCGGCATCGCGGGCCTGCCGGTTGAGGTCTTCGGCTGCGGCGAGGTCGTTGGATATGGTGCCCGACCGTTCCGCCAGCACGGCGCCGAGGCGCGGCAGGGCGATCTTGGTCAGGATCAGGTAGATGGCCACGAGCGTGACGATCAGCCAGAAGATCTGGTTGCCGAACCACTCGGTGCAGAGCTGCGGCATGCCGATGGCATTGCCGACGCTGTTGACGCAGAGGCCCGCGAGTTCGAGGTCGATGGGTTCGGTGGCCATGTCGGAATCCGTCCGGTCTGGGGTGGCGCGGGCTGGCGAGGGGCGTCAGAGCCCCCCGCCTGCTCGTAAGGATCGTGTCGTCGCCGGTCTTAGACGGCGAACATCAGCAGCAGCGACACCAGGAAGGCGAAGATGCCGAGGGCTTCGGCGAACGCGATGCCGATGAAGAGCGTGGCGGTCTGTCCGCCCGCGGCGGAGGGGTTGCGCAGGGCGCCGGCGAGAAAGTTGCCGGCCACGTTGCCCACACCGATGGCGGCGGCGCCGGAGCCGATCGCGGCCAGGCCTGCGCCGATGAATTTGCCGGTGTCGGCCAGAACGATGATGTCGCCTTCCATGGGGGTATCTCCTTACGATGGGAAGTTTAGGCGTTTCGTAGGGCGCCGCGCGGCGGCACCGTTACCTCAGTGATGGGGATGCAGCGCGTCCTTCAGGTACACGCAGGTCAGGATCGTGAAGACGTAGGCCTGGATCGCGGAGACCAGCACCTCGAGCCCGTAGATCGCGACGATCCCGAAGAGCGAGAGCGGCGCGACCGCGACGAGGGCGGCAAAGGTCGCGAAGACCTTCAGCACCGCGTGGCCCGCCATGATGTTGCCCGCCAGACGAATGGAGTGGCTGACCGGACGCACGAAATACGAGATGATCTCGATCACGGCGAGGATCGGGCGCAGCGCCAGCGGCGCGGACGAGACCCAGAAGAGCGACAGGAACGAGGCACCATTCTTGACGAAGCCGAGGATCGTCACCGCGAAGAATACGCCGAAGCCCAGCACCGCCGTCACGGCGATCTGGCTGGTCGGCGAGAACGACATCGGGATCAGCGCGAGGAAGTTCGAGAAGAGGATGAAGAGGAACAGCGTGAAGATGTAGGGGAAGTACTTCACCGCGTCCTTGCCGGTCACGTCCTCGATCATCTTGTAGACGAAGCCGTAGGCCAGTTCGGCGATCGACTGGATGCGGCTCGGGACGATGCCGCGGCCGCGGGTGCCCAGCACCAGCAGGAGCAGCACGCAGACCACCGTCAGCGCCATCCAGAACGTCGCGTTGGTGATCGTGTACCACGCCACGGGATCGCCCGCCTCGCCGAAAAGCGGCTTGACGATGAACTGGTCCATCGGGTGGAAGGACAGCCCGCCTTCGGTCGGTTCAGCCATGATCGCCCTCGTCCTTGGGCGCGCCGGCGCCCGGTTCCTTCAACGCCGCCGAAACCGACAGCTTGCCCTGCATCTCCTGCGCCGAGGAGATCATCGTCTTCACCCCGGCCGCGAAGCCCAGGAGCGTGAACACGACCATCAGCCAGGGCTGGGTTCCCAGCAGGGCGTCGAGGCCGTATCCGATGCCGAAGCCGATCCCGAGACCGGCGACGAGTTCGATCACCATCCGCCACGCCAACTGCGCCTGGGAGTAGTGCTCCTCCATGTGGTCCTTCTCCTCGGGCGGACGCTTGGCGGCCAGCTTGGCCTCGAGAGCCTTCAGGCGATCGGCGTCGTCGTCGGACATGGAAACCCCACGGATGTCGAGCTGGTGGATAGGATGGGGGGCGACCCGAGTCAACGCGGCCTCCGGGCGTTCGATTATCGTTACGTATCCGTATTTTGCAGGTAGTCCTCGGAGACCCTGCCGACCTCGCCGCGATCCCCCGACATTCAACGCCGCGGTTGAACGTTCTTGACGCCACGCACCCGTCCCGTCACCCAGCCCTCCATGACGGACACCCTCTCCCCGGTCTTCGCGGCGCTCGCCGATCCCACGCGACGGCGCATCCTTGCGATGCTGCTCGAGGACGACATGGCGGTAACGGACGTGGCCGCCGGGTTCGATATCTCGCTTGCGGCGGTGTCAAAGCACCTGGGCGCGCTGGCCCGCGCCGGGCTCATCGCGCAGGAACGACGCGGCCGCGTCGTCTGGTGCAAGCTGGAGCCGGACGCGCTGCGCGCCGCGAGTGTCTGGATGCAGGGCTTCGGGCAGTTCGACGGCCCCGATCTCGACGCGCTGGAGACGCTTCTGGACCGCCTCGACCCGCCGGACACCGAAGACCTTCTGGACGACCTTCTGGCAGCGGAGCGCGGCGTCTGGGACGCGCTCGTCGCGGGGGACGCGGCGGCGGATCGCGCGGCGCTCGATCCCGCGTTCCTCGGGGTCTATCCCGAAGGCCCCTCGGGCTGGGACGGCCATGTCGGAAAACTCGCCGACGGGCCGACCGTCGCCGCCTACGCGCTGACCGAGGCGCGGGTGGTGCCGCTCGGCGGAGACGTCGCCCTCCTGACCTACCGCGCGACCTTCGCACGACCGGGTGCGGCCTCCGAGGCGATGTGGGTCTCCTCGATCTGGCGGCGCGCAAGCGGCGGATGGACCAACATCTTCAGCCAAGACACCCCGGCGACCTGAGGCTCAGCCCGCAGCGATGATCTCGCGGTAGCGGCGCGCCAGATCGACGGCCTTGGCCGGCCAAAGCCCGTCGCGCAGCACCTGCGCCCGCGCCGCCTGCCCCAGCCGCGCGCGCGCCTCGGGATCGGCTGCAAGCCTGCCGATTGCCGCCGCGATGTCGCCCGCGAACCGGTCGGGATCGGTCACCGGCACCTTGATCGCCGCGTCGTCACCGAGAAACGCACCCGGCCCCCCGGCATCCGCGACGATCATCGGCAGGCCCCAGCGCATCGCCTCGTATACGACATTGCCCGCAGGCTCGCGGAAGCTCGGGAAGACGAAGATATCGGCCTCGGCATAGAGCGTCTCGACCTCGGCGCGGGGGATCAGCCCGTGGAACGTCACCCGGTCCGCGATCCCCAGGCGATCGGCCTCGGCGCGGCATTCGGGCAGCTCCGGCCCGTCCCCGGCCGAGATCAGCCGCAGGCGCGGGTCGTCCACGCGCGCCATCGCCCGGACGGCATCGCGCAGGCCCTTGGTCCGCACGCCACGTCCGACATGCAGGAGCCGGATTTCGCCGTCTCCTCGCGCGATCCGGGGCGGCGCCACGTCGTCGATCCCCAGTTCCAGCACGTCCGCATAGGCGCGCGGCGCGATCCCGGCCGCTTCCAGCGCGTCCCGCACATATGGCGCGACCCCGAGGATCAGCGCCGCCTCGCGATAGCTCGCCCGCAGAGTCGAATCATGGCGCAGGCGCAGCCCGTCCAGCGCGCGGAGACGGGCGAACCAACCGGGCGGCGCGACCTCGTGGGCGAAGGCCGGCGGGGTCGGCAGCGAGCCGCCCAGCGGACCCACCACGAAGGGCGCGCGCCCATGGCGCAGCGGCACGGCATAGCGCATCCCCTGGGGCATGATCTGATGGGTCAGGTCGTATTCTGCCCCCGCCAGATGCCGCCGGACATGCCGCGCGAAGACCGGCCATTCGGGCTTCAGCATCGCGCCCAGCCGCGTGTGCCGCCGCAACGCGCGCGGCAGGACCCAGGTCACCGCCCGCGCACCGGGCAGCTGGGCGGCCAGCGGCCTGTGGCCGGGGCTCTCGAAGGCGGCGACGGTCAGGTCGACCAGCGGGGCCAGCGCCTCGGCCCAGCGGAAGGCGATGAAGGCCTCACCCGTGGCCTCGCCCGACATGAAGGGCGAGATCAGGAGGATGTGGGGCTTTCGGTCGGGCATGGGCGCGCCTCGGGAACGGGTCGCACCCTTCCACCACGAACGTCGCGCCGGGGGAATCCCCGTCAGGCCTTCAGGCGCACCCGCAGCTCGGCGGTCAGGACATCCATGTCCTCGCCCGTGCTCTCGGCCAAGCGCATCAGGCCGAACTGCACGCGCGCCACCTCCTGGTAGTAGGAGGTGTAGATGTAGTTCGTCGCGGCCCCGGCGGCGGCCCCGATGACGGGCACGGCCTGCGCGGCGAGCTTCTGGCCGAGCGGAATGGCGAGGCGCGGGGCGACCTTTGCGATCAGGCCGTGGATCGCGCTGCCGGTTACCGTCAGGCGCATGGTCAGAAAGCTCAGATCCGTCCCGTCGTCATCGTCGAGCGGGCCGGCGGCGGCGAAGACCCGCAGGCAGGCGGCGCGGATCTCGGGACGCGCGGGATCGAAACCGTGCTCGTCCGCGATGGACTGGATCGCGCGCAGGATCAGCGTGGTGGTCACGGGAAGCTCGGCCAGCGCCGAGGGCAGACCACCGAATCCCCCCGCAGCACCCGTGCCCACCGTGATCGCCCGGGTCAGCCAGTCCGACCCGTCCGCGATCCGGCCGCGCGACGCCGCGGCGGCGGAAAACGACTGCTCCAGCGCGGCGGCGGTGGCCTTTTCCAACCCGGAGCGGACCGATTGCGGCAGCATGTCGATCATGCTCTCGGCCTGCGTCCCGATCAGCGACAGCAGTTGCAGGCCGACGCCGGAGGCCCCGCGCATGGCGGCGGCGAGACGGTCGAGCTCGGCCTCGCGGTCGAGCGGCGGAAAAATCTGTTCGGTCTGCGGCTTCATCATGCCACAGGATGTGGGGGCGCCGGGCGTCAGGGCAAGGCCCGTACGACCTCGCCCGTCACGCCGTCCCAATCCCAGCAGCCCAGCACCCGCGCCGGGTTCGTCGGCGGCGGCATGGTCACGCCCGCCAGCGGCGCGAAGCCGAACCGCCCGTAATAGGGCACATCCCCGACCAGCAGGACCCGGTCGACGCCCGCCACCGCCGCGCGGTCCAGACCCGATTGGATGAGATAGGCGCCCAGCCCCTCGCCCTGCCGCGTCGGATGGATCGCGACCGGTCCCAGGAGCATCGCGTCATGCGCCCCCACCCGCACCGGCCAGAAGCGGATCGCGCCCGCGACCTCGCCCGCCGCCCCCCGCGCCACGAGGCAGAGGTCGCGTGCCGCCGCGACGCCGTCGCGCAGCCGGTAGGACGAGAGCGCCGTCCGGCCCGGCGCGAAGCACAGGTCGAGAAGCGCCTCGACCTCCCATTCGTCCTCGGGTGTCTCGCGGCAGAGTTCCATGGCGCCGGTTGTGGCGTCTGTCGCGCGGCTCGGCTAGTCCTTCGCGCGACGCCAAGGAGACCCGCGATGTTCTACCGCCCCGAGGACGGCCACGGCCTGCCCCACAACCCGTTCAACGCCGTCGTCTCGCCGCGCCCCATCGGCTGGATCGGAACGCGCGGCGCGCTGGGCGACAACCTGGCGCCCTACAGCTTCTTCAACGCGGTGGCCTACGTGCCGCCGCAGGTGATGTTCGCCTCGACCAGCGCCAAGGACGACCGGGACGGCACCAAGGACAGCGTGGCGCAGATCCGCGAGAGCGGCGTCTTCTCGGTCAATATCGTGGAATACGCGTCGCGCGACCGCATGAACGTCTCGTCGGGGGCGCATCCCGCCGGCACCGACGAATTCGCGGTCGCGGGCGTGCCCAAGGCGGAATGCGATACGATCGACGCGCCGCGCGTGGCCGACGCGCCCGCGACGCTCGAATGCAAGCTGACGCAGATCGTGACCCTGCCCGGCGCGGCGAATTTCGCGGTGTTCGGTGAAGTCACCGGCATCCATCTGCGCGACGACTGCATCGTCGAGGGCCGGTTCGACGTGACGACCTTCGCGCCGCTCGCCCGGCTCGGGTATCGCGACTACACCAAGGTCGGCGATCTCTTCTCGCTCCAGCGGCCGGACGACTAGGCGCCCAGCACCAGCCAGCGGGTGATGCCGTAGACGTAGAGCGCGGTGAAGAGCAGGTTGATCAGCTTGAGCTGCCGCTCGCCGTGCAGCCAGGCATAGAAGATCCAGATCGTGCAGAAGGGCAGCCCCAGGATCATGGGCCACGGATGCCAGTTCTGGACGATGGCGATGGTGCTCGCGATGCCCAGCGCCAGCGCGAACCATTTTGCCCGCTGTTCTTGGGCGGCGAGCCAGTGGATCAGGCGGTCGGAGGACGACATGGGCGCACGCATTCGCGCAGCTTCCTTTCGGGACGGGTGACGATGTGGGGAGACGGGTCATCTCTGCCACCCGTCCCGGCCCGGATATCCGCGTTGCCCTGCCGGCACAAGTCCGGGCGCGACCTGTCATGTCGCGAACCGGCGCCCCTCCCCTGCGAGACACGCGCCCTCCCGCGCCGCCGCAAGAGTTTTCACCGAAAACTCTTTCCCAAGATCTTCGTCGAAGATCTTAGGCTCCCGGCGTCAGTGACCGCCTTCGAGAATCCCGGTCCGCACGCCGTAATTGGCGGCGATCGCGTAATCGGGGTCGTCATCGCTGTCGACCATCAAGTGCCCGGCCTTCGTCAGCAGGCGATGGCAGTCGCGGCTGAGGTGGCGCAGCTCGATCCGCTTGCCCGCCGCCTCGTACTTCGCGGCAACCGCCTCGATGGCCTGCAACGCGGACTGGTCGGCGACCCGGCTTTCGGCGAAGTCCACGATGACGACCGACGGGTCCGCCTCGGGATCGAAGAGCTCGACGAAGCCCGTGGCCGACCCGAAGAAGAGCGGGCCGTTCACCTGGTAGACGCGCGCGCCTTCTGGGGTCTCGTAGGTCGAGGCCCGGATACGGCGCGCGTTCTCCCAGGCATAGGCCAGCGCCGAGACGATGACGCCCACGACCACCGCGATGGCGAGGTCGGTCAGCACCGTCACGATGGTCACGAGGATGATGACGACGGCGTCGATGCGCGGCACGCGGGTCAGGATCTTGATCGAATTCCACGCGAAGGTCCCGATTACGACCATGAACATCACGCCCACCAGCGCGGCCAGCGGGATACGTTCGATCAGCGGCGCAGCCACGAGGATGAACGCCAGCAGGAACAGCGCCGCCGAGATACCCGAGATCCGCGTCCGTCCGCCGGATTTCACGTTGATCATCGACTGGCCGATCATGGCGCAGCCGCCCATCCCGCCGAAGAACCCGGTCACCGTGTTGGCCGCGCCTTGCGCGATGCATTCCTGCGACGCGCCGCCCCGCTGGCCCGTGATCTCTCCCACGAGATTCAGCGTCAGCAGGCTCTCGATCAGGCCGATCGCCGCGAGGATCAGCGCGTAAGGCAGGATGATCGTCAGCGTCTCGTAGTTGAGCGGCACCATCGGGATGTGGAAGGCCGGAAGCCCGCCCGCGATGGAGGCCATATCGCCCACCGTCGGCGTGCTCAGCCCCAGTCCGATCACCAGCGCCGCGGTGACGCCGATCCCGGCCAGCGGTGCGGGGATCAGGTTCGTCACCTTCGGCAAGCCCCAGATCACCGCCATCGTCACCGCGATCAGACCCAGCATCAGGAGGATGTCGCCCGCGGGCAGCCACGCGCCGTCGGGCGTGCGGAACTGCGTCAGCTGCGCAAGGAAGATGACGATGGCCAGGCCGTTGACGAAGCCCAACATGACGGGATGCGGCACGAGACGGATGAACTTGCCCCAGCGCATCACCCCCGCGAAAATCTGCAAGAGCCCCATGAGCACGACCGTCGCGAAAAGGTATTCCACCCCGTGTACCGCCACGAGGCTGACCATCACGACGGCCAGCGCGCCCGTCGCGCCCGAGATCATCCCCGGCCGCCCGCCGATCAGCGCGGTGATCAGACCCACGATGAACGCGGCATAGAGCCCGACCAACGGGTTCACACCGGCGACGAAGGCGAAGGCCACTGCCTCGGGGACGAGGGCGAGGGCCACGGTCAGCCCGGCCAGCACTTCGACGCGCAGCACGGGCAGGGAGAGGACGGAGGTCGGTGCGACGCGCAGGTCGGGGCCGTCGTAGCGGTCGGCGAGGCGCGCCAGAAGGGATCGGCTCATACGTCGGACTTTCGGGGGATGGGGTTGGGGCGGCCTTAGCAGGCGAGGACACGATGCAACAGGGGGCCCTGCGCGCGCGTTGCGATTCCGTTGCGTGCGGGGCAGTCTCGGGCGCGGGCCAGCGGAGAGGCACCATGGCGGACATCACCATCGGGATCATCGGCGGCTCGGGTCTCTATGGCGTGCCGGGTCTGGCGGATGGCGAATGGCGCGCGGCGGACACGCCGTGGGGGCCGCCATCCGACGCGCTCCTGCACGGCGCGCTGGGCGACATGCCGGCAGTTTTCCTGCCCCGCCACGGGCGCGGCCATGTCCACAGCCCGACCTCCGTGCCCTACCGCGCCAATGTCGCGGCGCTGAAAGGGGCGGGCGTCACGCATCTGGTATCGGTCTCGGCCGTGGGATCGTTCCGCGACGCGATAGCGCCGGGCGATTTCGTCGTCGTGGACCAGTTCGTCGACCGCACCTTCGCCCGCGACAAGAGCTTCTTCGGCCCCGGCCTCGTCGCCCATGTCAGCGCGGCGCACCCGGTCTGCGCGGCACTGTCCTCGGCATGCGCGGCGGCCGCGCGGGCGGGCGGCGCGACGGTCCACGAGGGCGGCACCTATCTGGCCATGGAAGGTCCGCAATTCTCGACCCTAGCCGAATCACGGCTCTATCGAGACTGGGGCTGCGACGTGATAGGGATGACCAACATGCCCGAAGCCAAGCTCGCCCGCGAGGCTGAACTGCATTACGCCTCGATCGCGATGGTCACCGATTACGACAGCTGGCATCCCGACCATGGCTCGGTCCAGATCACCGATATAATCGAGACGCTGCACGGCAACGTGGACCGGGCCGCCGCGATGGTCGCGGCCCTGCCGGAGCATTTGCGCGCAGGCTGCGACACCGGCTGCGACCGGGCGCTGAACCACGCGATCATGACCGCGCCCGAGGCGCGCGATCCGGACATGATCGACCGGCTTCGCATGGTGGCGGGGCGCGTCTTGTGATCCGCCGAGCCGTTCTGGCCTGCTGTCTCGCCCTGCCCGCGGGCGCGCAGGAATTCGTTACCGCACCCGGGCCGATGACCGACACGGAATTCTACCGCGCCGTGGCTTGCGCCGCCGCGCCGGGGGGCGAGTGCCGCAAGCCCTTCCTCCGTTGGCCCGAGGCCAAGCGCGGCGGGGTCACGATCGCGCTCGCCTCGGTGCCGCCCGGCCTGCCCTCCTGGCGCCTGGCCCTCTTCAACCAGGGGCTCGAGGCGGCGATCGCCCAGATCAACGGTTTGGGCATCGGCCTGCGGTTGGCGCGGGCCGATGCCGGGCCCGCGGATATCGACATCCACATCGTCCTTACGCCGCCGGGCGAGGTGATGCGCGACACCGGCGTCCCCGCGCTCGACGGCGCGACGCTGCCCTTGGGCCGGGTGGCGCTTCGCGCGAAGGGGGGCGAGATCCGCGACGCGCTGATCGCCGTTTCGGCCGAGGCGCGCCGCCGCGAGATCGCATCCGTCCTCCTCGAAGAGATCACGCAGGGCCTCGGCCTGATGACGGATATCAGCGGGCCCGCCTATGGCCGCTCGCTCTTTTCCGAAGACAGCAATTCCGTCGTGCGCCTCGAAGGCCAGGACGCCATGGCGCTGCGCCGCCACTATCCGCCCGCGGGCACCGACACGTCGGAAGGAAGCTGAATGCCAGACCAGAAGACCGTCCGGGACTACATCCGGACCATCCCCGACTTCCCGCACGAGGGGATCATGTTCCGCGACGTGACGACCCTGTTCGCGGATGCGCGGGGAATGCGGCTCTGCGTCGACCAGATGCTGGCGCCCTATGCGGGCACGCGGATCGACGCCGTTGCCGGGCTCGAGGCGCGCGGCTTCATCCTCGGCGGCGCGGTGGCGCATCAGCTCGGGACCGGGTTCGTGCCGATCCGCAAGAAGGGCAAGCTGCCGGGACCGGTCTTCGCGCAGGACTACACGCTGGAATACGGGCAGGCGACGGTCGAGGTGCATCAGGACGCGCTGCCCGCGGGGGCGCGGGTCCTTCTGGTGGACGATCTCCTCGCGACCGGGGGGACCGCGCGGGCGGGCATCGCCTTGCTGGAGAAGCTGGGATGCGAGGTGGTCGGATGCGCTTTCGTGATCGACCTGCCCGATCTGGGCGGGCGCGCCGTACTGGAAGGCATGGGCATGGACCTGCACACGCTCTGCAATTTCGACGGCGAATAGCCACATTCGCGCCGCGAAGCGTAAACCTTTTGGTAACCTTTGGCTGTCTATATTCGGGTGTGGTCTTAGCAGACGGCCACCCATTCCCCCAGCGCCTCGCCTCCCCCAGGGCGAGGCGTACTTCGTTCTGGGGGCGCGATCCTCGCGTCTAGCGGGCGCGTAACACCGCGCCGGGGTTCATAATTCCCGCCGGATCCAGCGCGTCCTTGATCGCGCGCATCGCCGCCAGCTTCACCGGATCGACGTAGCGCTCGAGGTCGTCGACCTTCAGCCGACCGACGCCGTGCTCGGCGCTGACCGATCCGCCGAATCGATGGACCAGGTCGTGGACGGCGCGCTTGATGTCGTCGCGCTGGTGCTCGTGATCCGCCCGGCTGCGCCCGGGCTGCGGGAACACGTTGTAGTGCAGGTTGCCGTCGCCGACATGCCCGAAGCAGTTGATGCGGAAGTCGCCGATCGCGGCCAGGACGCCGGGCCCCTCGGCGATGAAGGCGGGGATCGCGGCGATGGGCACGCTGATATCGTGGCTGCTGACGGCACCCACGGCGCGGTTCGCCTGCGGGATCGTCTCGCGCAGATGCCAGAAATCGGCGCGCTGCCCTTCGGACTGCGCGATGGTGCCGTCGGTCGCGAGCCCCGCCTCGGCCGCCGCCTCGAACAGCCCTTCCAGCGCGGCCTGCGGATCGCCGGCGGTGCCCAGTCCGAGATCGATCAGGACCGACCAGTCCGGCTCACCCATCGGGCGGCGCACATCCGGCATGTGCTCGGCCACGAAGCGCAGTCCCTCGCCGCCCAGAAGTTCGAAGGCCGAGACCCCCTCGCCGATCCGGTCCCGCGCGAGGTTTAGAAGCGCGATGGCCGCGTCGGGATCCGGCACGACGATAATCGCGGCCCCCGTCTGGACCGGGCGCGGCAGGAGTTTGAGGGAGGCGGCGGTGATGATGCCCAGCGTCCCCTCGGCCCCGATCAGCAGGTGGCGCAGATCGTAGCCGGTGTTGTTCTTCCGCAGGGGCGACAGCCCGTTCAGGATCGAGCCGTCCGGGAGCACCGCCTCGATCCCGAGGCAGAGATCGCGCGCGTTGCCGTAACGCAGGACATTCACCCCGCCCGCATTGGTCGAGAGTATGCCGCCGATCCGGGCCGAGCCCTGCGATGCGATCGAGAGGGGGAACAGGCGGTCCACGCCCTCGGCGGCCTCCTGGACGTGCTGCAGGATCGCGCCGGCCTCGACCACCGCGACGTTCTCAGACGGATCGACCGACCGGATTTCTGACAGTCGTTCCAGTGACAGGATCACCGGGTCGGGCAGATCCTCGGAGACCTGTCCCCCAACGAGGCCGGTGCCGCCGCCATAGGGGACAATACCGACGCGGGCGGCCTGAGCGGCGGCGACGATGGTCGCGACCTCGGCGGTGGATGAGGGCGCGAGAAGCAGGCCGCCGCGGCCGACATAGCGACCCCGCGGCTCCTCGATGTAGCGGGGTTCGAGATCGCGGAAGACAGCGGCCGGAAGGCGCGCGCGCAGGTCGTCGGCGAAGGCGCCGGTCGCGGGGCCCGGATCGGCCGGTCTGGGTGTCATTCGGGCTCCGACAAGAAGGCGGGGCGCAGAACGACGATGGTTGGCCGCGACGGCAAGCTGCGGAGCGATACCTCCATATAAGAGGTGGGCCGCACCTCGACGTCGAAGCTGTCGGACATGTCCGATAGGAACCGGTCGAGCGACCCTTGCCCCCACCAATGCATCGGGATCACGACCGAGGACCTGAGCCGGTCGAGCACCCGCTTGAGCGTCGGCCGGTCCAGCGTCAGCCCGCCATCGACGGGGGCCATCACCACGTCGAGCCGCCCCAGCGCGGCATAGGTTTCCGCATCGGGTTCATGATGCAAATGCCCCAGATGCCCGATGCAGAGCCCGCCGACCTCGAATACGAAGATCGAATTGCCGTTCTCCTCGAACCCTCCGGCGCGGCCGCGGATATCGGTCGAGACGGAGCGGACCAGCATCTCGCCGAGATCGAGGTGATGGCCCACCGGCTCGCCCACGCGATCGGACCAGCCGGGCAGGACATGGGGGATCGCGGGGTCGGGATCGGGCGTCCAATGGGTGATGTGGGCGCGGTTCATGGTCACGA
This sequence comes from Jannaschia halovivens, assembly GCF_046452375.1. NCBI lineage: Bacteria > Pseudomonadati > Pseudomonadota > Alphaproteobacteria > Rhodobacterales > Roseobacteraceae > Jannaschia > Jannaschia halovivens. Next base: position 1,849,599 of record NZ_JBKFDJ010000001.1, read on the forward strand.
TGTCGGGCGTGTCGATGGCCCCGGCGAAACCCGAATAGTCAGTGATCGCGCGCAGACCGCCCGCCGTCTCGATCAGGAACATCGCGTGATCGACATAGTTCAGCCGGACGGTGAATTCGTCGGGCAACGGTGCCCGGTAGGACGCGCGGTGAAGATACTCCACGCCCGGCGCTTCGGCCACGGCGATGCAGTGGCTGGCCCGCCTGTCCTGGGCCTGGGCCAGCGTCGGCAGAAGGAAAAGGAGCACGAGAAGGCGGCGCATGGCGAAAAGGGTAGCACGCAGGCGCGCGGTGCCCAATGCGGCGCGATGACGGGGCCGAAGCCGGGGGCGCCGCCCCCTGGACCCCCGGCATATTTCGGGAACATCGATGGGGGGTCAGCCCTCGACCTTGCCCCGCCGGTCCGAGCGCAGCATCGCGTAGAGCACATGGTTGCGCCATCGGCCCGCGATCTGGAGATAGCTCTGCGCGACGCCCTCGTATTTGAACCCCGCCTTTTCCAGCAGGCCACGCGAGGCCGCGTTTTCCTCGAGACAGGCGGCCTCGAGGCGGCTGAGGTCGAGGCGGCGGAACGCGTGATGCGACAGCGCCACGATGGCCTCGCGCATGTAGCCTTGCCGCGCGTGGGGCTGGCCGATCCAGTAGCCGAGCGTCGCCGATTGCGAGGGTCCGCGCCGGATGTTGTCGAGCGTGATCGCGCCCAGAAGCTGCCCGTCCGTCTTGCGCGTCACGAAGAGCGCCAGCGCGGTGCCCTGCGACTGGCTGCGCTGCGCCCAGTAGACGCGGTTGGTGAAGGATTTCCGGCTCAGGTGATCCGACGCCCAAGCGGGCTCCCACGGTTGCAGGAACGCCGCCGAGCCGTCGCGCAGACCCACCCAGGCGCGGTAGTCGCCATGCTGGGGCAGGCGCATGATCAGGCGGTCGGTTTCGATCCGGGGCTTGCGGAACGACCCGAACATCACGCCGCGAGCCTGCGCGCCAGCGTGCCCGCATCGGGCGCGCGTTCGACCGGGCCATAGAGCGCCAGCGCCGGGGCCTGCGTCGTCAGGGCGGCGGCATGGGCGCGGACGGCGGCGACATCCACCGCGTCGATCCGTCCGATCGCCTCGGACAGCGGCGGCACGCGGTCCCAGACGGCGACGACGCGGGCGAGCCGTTCGGCCCGGCTCGACGGCGACTCGAGCCCCATCAGCATCCCCGACTTCATCTGGGCGCGCGCGCGCGCGATCTCGGCATCGGTCATGTCGTCGGCGGCGCGTTTGAGCTCGTCCATCGTGAGGTGCGCCAGTTCGGCCAAGTCGTCCTCGCCGGTGCCAGCATAGACGGTCAGCAGGCCGGTATCGGAATAGGCGCCGACGCTGGCGAAGATCGTGTAGCAGAGGCCCCGCTTCTCGCGCGCCTCCTGGAACAGCCGCGAGGACATGCCGCCGCCCATCGCGCCCGCAAAGATCTGCGCGGTGTAGATGTCGTCGTCGCGGTAGCCCGGCTGCGCGAAGCCCAGCGCGATATGCGCCTGCTCGAGGTCGCGGACATGCCGCGCCTCGCCGCCGGTGAAGCGCGCGATCTCGACCGCGCCGGGCCGCGTGGGTTCGAGGTGACCGAACAGATCCTCGGCCATCCGCACCAGCGCGTCGTGATCGACCGCCCCCGCCGCCGACAGGATCATCTGCTCGGGGCCGTAATGCTGCGCCGTGAAGCGCTCCAGGTCGGCGCGGTCGAAGGCCGAGACCCGTTCGGTCGGGCCGAGGATCGTGCGGCCGATGGGCTGCTCGGGATAGGCCGCTTCCTGCAGCCAGTCGAAGATGATGTCGTCGGGCGTATCCAGCGCCTGACCGATTTCCTGCAGGATGACGCCGCGCTCGGTCTCGATCTCGCCGGCGTCGAAGATCGGGTTCAGCACGATATCCGCGATCAGGTCCACGGCGAGCGGTACGTCGCTTGCCAGCACCCGCGCGTAATAGGCCGTCACCTCGCGCGAGGTGTAGGCGTTGATGTAGCCGCCCACGTCCTCGATCTCCTCGGCGATCTGCAAGGCCGAACGCCGGGACGTGCCCTTGAACGCCATGTGCTCGAGGAAATGCGCGATGCCGTTCTGCTCGGGGGTCTCGTGGCGACCGCCCGCCCCGACCCAGATACCGACGCTGGCAGATTGTAGGCCGGGCATGTGCTCGGTGACGACGCGGACGCCGTTGGGCAGGCGGTGCAGGCGGGCGGTCATGCGGCGCGGCGCTCCTCGATCACGGCCTCGACGGCGGCGAGGTCGTTCTCGACGCGGGTGACGCGCTCGTCGCGCTCGAAGAGATCACCCATCCGCGGCGGCAGGGCGGGCCGGATGCCCGTCGCCGCCTCGACGGCGTCGGGGAACTTGGCCGGGTGCGCCGTGGCAAGCGTGACCATCGGGGCGGGGCCGAGGTGATCTTCGGCGACCACGACGCCGACGGCGGTGTGCGGACAAAGGAGTTCGCCCGTCCGTGCGAGGGTGTCCGAAATGGCGCGCGAGGTCTCGGCCTCGGAGACGCGGCCCGACACATAGGTTTCGCGCAGCGCCTCGAGCGCGCCCTGGCTGACCGAGAACCCGCCATCCTTCAACTCGTTCATGAGCTGCGCGATGGCCGCACCGTCGCCGCCATAGGCGACGTGCAACGCGCGTTCAAAATTGCTGCTGACCTGGATGTCCATCGAGGGCGAGATCGACGGCTCGACCGTGCCGGGGCGATATTCCCCGGTCGTCAGGCAGCGGTGCAGGATGTCGTTCTGGTTCGTCGCCACGACCAGCTGCTCGATCGGCAGGCCCATCCGCTTGGCGATATGACCCGCGAAGATATCGCCGAAATTGCCCGTGGGCACGGTGAAAGACACCGGGCGGTGCGGCGCGCCCAGCGCCGTGGCGGCGGTGAAGTAGTAGACGACCTGCGCCAGCACGCGGGCGAAGTTGATCGAGTTGACCCCGGCCAGCGCGACCCGGTCGCGGAACGGAAAGTCGTTGAACATGTCCTTCACGCGCGCCTGGCAGTCGTCGAAATGCCCCGTCAGCGCCAGCGCGTGGACGTTGCCCTCGGTCGGCGTGGTCATCTGGCGGCGCTGCACCTCCGAGACGCGGCCATGGGGGTACATGATGAAGACGTCCACCGCGTCGAGGCCGCGGAACGCCTCGATCGCCGCGGATCCCGTGTCGCCGCTCGTGGCGCCCACGATGGTGACGCGGTCGCCCCGGTGGGTCAGCGTATGCTCGAACATCTGGCCGATGAGCTGCATCGCGAAGTCCTTGAAGGCCAGCGTCGGCCCGTGGAACAACTCCAGCAGGTGATGGTTCGGCCCCAGCTGAACCAGCGGCGCGCGGGCGTCGTGGCCGAACCCCGCATAGGCGCGGCTGATCATGTCGGCGAAGTCATCCTCGGCGAACGCCTCGGAGACGAAGGGCCACATGATCCGGTGCGCGACCTCCTCGTAGGACTGGCCCGCCAGCGCGGCGATGTCGCCCTGGGACAGCACCGGCAGGTCTTCGGGCACGTATAGACCGCCGTCGCGGGCGAGCCCGGTCAGCATGGTATCCTCGAAGCCCAGAACGGGGGCCTCGCCACGGGTGGAGACATAGCGCATCGGTGGCTCTCTCAGTCGGTGCGGCGCGTGATACGCCACAGCAGGAACGCTGTCATCCCCAGCCAGACGAGCGCCAAGCCGAACCATTGGATCGCGTATCCGAGATGGTTGTCGGGGATGCCTTCGGATGAGACGGGGATCGGTGTGAAGGCGGTCGCGGGCGTGACGCTCCGGGCGACGATCAGGGGCGTCGAAATCGCCGCGCGTTCGTCCTCGGGCCAGTCGAGATTGCCTTCGACCACAAGCCGCGTGCCGGTGGCAGGCACTTCGGCGGCGGCGTCCTGGGGGTCGGTGCCGGGCGCCCAGGTCCGCGCGCCCAGATCGACGGGGATCGACGCCGCGCCGACCCGCAACCGCACGACCGCCCGCACCCCCGCCCCGAAGCCGCGCCAGGTGTCGAAGACCACGAGCGCGGGCCCGTCCACGACGCCTTCGACCGCCACGGGCAGGTAGAGGTCAGCCGGGCTGCGCGGCGCAATCGGCAGGGCTACGGGCGCCTCGGTGAGCCGCGTCTCGATGGCGGCGATGGTCGCGGCCTTCTCCTCGGCGCGGTTGAGCTGCCAGACGCCCAGCGCCACCAGCACGGCGCCGCCGATGAGCCCGAGCGCAAGGGGAAAGATCAGACGCATGTCGAGGTCTCCAACGAAAGGCGGCGCGGGAGAACCCGCGCCGCGCATGGCCAGACGTGGCGGAGGCTCAGCCGCCCCAGACGTAGACTGCCGCGAAGAGGAAGAGCCAGACGACGTCGACGAAGTGCCAGTACCAGGCCGCCGCCTCGAAGCCGATATGCTTGGCCGGGGTGAAATGCCCCTGCTGGAGCCGCAGGAGGCACACGGCGAGGAAGATCGTTCCGATCAGGACGTGCACCCCGTGGAAGCCCGTCGCCATGAAGAAGTTGGCGCCGTAGATATTGCCCGAGAACCCGAAGGCCGCGTGGCTGTACTCGTAGATCTGGAAGCCCGTGAAGAGCGCGCCCAGTGCGATGGCGAGGATCAGGCCCCACTTCATGTCCTGGCGGTTGTTCTCGTGGACCAAGGCGTGGTGCGCCCAGGTCGCCGCGGCCCCCGAGCAGAGCAGGATCAGCGTGTTGATCAGGGGCAGGTGCCAGGGGTCGAAGGTCTCGATCCCCACGGGCGGCCAGACGCCGTCGATGCCGGGGCTTTCGGGGCCCATCGGGTAGATCGCGTGCTTGAAGAACGACCAAAACCATGCCGCGAAGAACATCACTTCGGACATGATGAAGAAGATGAAGCCGTAGCGCAGGCCGATGCGGACGACCGGCGTGTGATCGCCCGCGTTCGATTCCTTCACCACGTCGGACCACCAGGCGAACATCACGCCGAGGACGCCGACGAACCCGGCCGCGAAAAGCCACGGGCCCGAGCCCTTCATCCACAGCACCGCGCCGATGAGCATGAAGAAGCCCGAGACGGCGCCGATTAAAGGCCAGATCGAGGGCGGCAGGATGTGGTAGTCGTGGTTTTTGGCGTGGGCCATGGTCGTCCCTCTAGTTGGTCGTTCGCACCGCGTCGTCGTCCTGCAACGCGGCGTATTCATCTGGCAAGTCCGTGACGTGGAACGTGTAGGACAGCGTGATCTCCGGGATACCCTTCGCCTCCGGGTCGTCCACGATCGCCGGATCGACATAGAAGGTCACGGGCATCGAGATCGTCTCGCCCGGCATCAGCACCTGCTCCTCGAAGCAGAAGCAGTCGATCTTCACGAAGTGCAACCCCGCAGCATAGGGCGCCACGTTGTAGCTGGCCGTGCCGGCCACCGGAGCATCGGTCGGGTTCGTCGCCTCGTAGAACGCCAGGTGCGTCTCGCCGATGCGGACCTCCATCGAGGTCTGCTCGGGACGGAAATCCCACGGCATGTCCCGCTCGCGCGAGGCGTCGAAGCGCACGAGGACCGTCTGGTCCAGCACCACGTCCGACCCGGCCTCGGCCCGCGCGGTCGTGCCGCCATAGCCCGTAACCCGGCAGAACAGATCGTAGAGCGGCACCGCCGCCCAGCCGAGCGACCCCATCCCGATCACCGTCGCCAGCGTCAGCGCCACGACGCGGCCATTCGCCGTCAGGTCCCGCCACCAGCGCATCATTCCGACGCCTCCGCCTGGCCGGGCACCAGCTGCGGGCGCGCGACATGGTCGAAGCCTTCGCTGAAGCCGCCGGTCTGGATCTTGGCCACGGTGATGCCGAAGACGATCACGATGAACGCGAGGAGCACGCCGAGGATGCCGAAATTGCTCGTCCGCTTGCGCTTGTGGACCTCGTGCTCGACCTGCATCACCAGCCTCCGAAGGGCAGCGCGGCCTCGGCCACGAACACGGCGAAATGCACGAAGAGATAGACGAGCGACCACTTGAAGAGGCGCTTCTCGGCGGCGTGGCCATCGGCCTCGCTATTTGCGTCTGTCCGACGCCAGACCGCGAACGCGTATCGCAGGAACACCGCGTTCAGCCCCAGCGCCACCGCCAGCGTCAGCGGACCGCCAACGCCCGTCGTGGCCGTGAACACCGACACCACGGCAAGACCGAGCGCCCAGAACCAGGTCTGACGGCGCGTCTCGGTCCGGCCGTGGGTCACGGTCAGCATCGGGATGCGCGCGGCGTGGTAGTCGAGCTTCACGAAAAGCGCGAGCGCCCAGAAATGCGGCGGCGTCCACATGAAGATCAGCGCCACCAGCAGCCACGCCTCAAGCGGCGTCGAACCCGTCGCCGCGGCCCAGCCGATCATCGGGGGGAAGGCACCGGCCAGCCCGCCGATCACGGTGTTCCACGACGTCGTGCGCTTGAGCCACATCGAGTAGATCACCGCGTAGAAGAAGATCGTGAAGGCCAGCCAGCCCGCCGCGACCCAGTTCGCCGTCAGGCCCAGCATGACCGCCGACACGCCTGTCAGGAACAGGCCCAGCGCCAGCGCGTCGCCGGGGCTGACCCGGCCCGAGGGGATAGGGCGCTTGCGCGTCCGCTTCATCACCCGGTCGATATCGGCATCGAACCACATGTTGAGCGCGGCCGACGCGCCCGCCCCGATCGCGATCCAGAGGATCGAGGTCGCGCCCAGCACGGGATGCACGCTGCCCGGTGCCACGAGCAGGCCCACCAGCGCGGTGAAGACCGACAGCGACATCAGGCGCGGCTTCAGAAGCTGCCAATAGTCGCGCAGACCCGCCTCGTCGGAGGCGGGCCGCGGGGTCGCGATATGGAGGCTGGCGTCGGTCAAGCGCTTACCAGGTGACCAGCTCGTCGGCCTTCATCGCCGTAAGCCACGCCTGATACGCCTCGTCCGAGACGACCTTCACCGTGATGGGCATGTAGGCATGCGCGATACCGCAGAGCTCCGAGCACTGGCCGAAATAGACGCCCTCCTGCTCGGCGCGGAACCACAGCTGTGCGAGGCGGCCGGGAATGCCGTCCTGCTTCACGCCGAAGGACGGGATCGTCCAGGAGTGGATGACGTCGCCGCCGGTGACCTGCATCACGACCGTCGCACCCACGGGCACGACGACCGACGTGTCGGTGGCCAGCAGGAACTGGTCGTCCGAGTAACCGGCCTCCTGCAGCTGGGCCGAGACCTCCTCGGTCATCATGTTCCCGGAATCCGCGCCGATCATGTAGCTGGAGAACTGGATGCCGTCCTCTTCGGGGTATTCGTAATCCCAGTACCACTGGTAGCCCGTGACCTTCACGACCACATCGCCCTCGGGAATGCGCTGCTGGTCGAACAGCACCGGGAGGGAGAAGGCGCCGATGACCACGAGGATCACGATCGGCACCACCGTCCATGTCACCTCGAGCGGCGAGTTGTGCGTGAAGCGCGCGGGCTCGGGGTTGGACTTGCGGTTGTAGCGGATGACGACCCAAGCCAGCAGGCCCGTCACGAAGAGCGCGATCACCGTGATGATCACCAGAAGGAAAGCGTCTAGCCAGTGGATCTCGGCGGCCAGCGACGTGGTGGCGGGTTGAAAGCCGATGCCGCCCTCCTGCGGGGTGCCGATGATCGGCAAGTCGCCGAGGAAGCCCTGCGCGGCGGCGGGAATGGCGGTGAGCGCGAGCGTGACGGCGGCGAGCGCGGCCTTCGGGGCGTGGATCATTCTCTTACGTCCTGTCTGTCGGAATCGGGGCGGTTCGGATTTCGCCCCCCTGCGTCCTAGGCCGGGGTAAGACCATATCGGACGGGTCGGATGCAAGGCCCCGGTGGCCCTGTGTCGCACCCGCGACACGCCGGGCGGACCGGCCTTCAGGTGCCCCCGTGGCGCCGCCCCGATGCGGGCCGCCGATCCGCCGAACCGCGCCCGCGATCCGGTCCGATCCGCCTTGTGCCCGTCGGGCCTCAACCGCGCCCGGACACCACGTGCACCGCGTCGGCATAAGTCATCCGGTCGCCCTCGATATGGTCGGCCATCGCTGCCGCGACGCTCGCCACCAACGCGGCCCGCCTGTCCTCGGGCAGGGCCAGAAAGGCCCCGGCGATCGGCATCGACTGCAGATGCTGTGGCACGAAGGTCTCGGGCGCGGGGACGTCGATCTCCAGCTTCTGCCGCGTGACCAACACCGCTTCGAATCCCGCATCGCGCACCGCGCGCTCCAGGGCCTCGGCGGTCGGGGTCTCGCGCTGGGCGCGCTGCATCGCCGCGGCCTCGGCCGAGATATGCGTGGCGACGGCATCGCAGAGCGCCTCGGTATAGGCGCTGTGCCCCGCCCAGATCGAGAACACCATCGCACCGCCGGGCGAAAGCAGCCGCCGAAACTCGCGCAGGGCGGCGGGCTTGTCGGGGAAGTAGTGATAGCCGTGCTGCGACAGGATCACGTCGAAGCTTCCCGAGGGCAGCCCGCTGCCCGTGACGTCGGCGTGGATCCAGCGGATGTCGCGTCCCTCGGCCAGCTCCGCCGCCGTGACCAGCATCCCTTCATTGTTGTCGAGCCCGACGACGTGCCCCTCGGGGCCCAGCGCGTCATGGACCATCCGCGTCGTGACGCCGGTGCCGCAGGCGATGTCGAGCACCCGCGCATCCGCCGCGAGGTCGAGCGTCCCGACCAGCGCCTCGGCCCAGCGCCCGAACCAGAGCGGCACCAGCACCGTCTCGTAGATCTGCGGTCCTTCGCCCTGAAGCTGAAAGCTCATCGCCGTCTCCCCCATCCTCTCCCGCGCCCGAGCCTAGCGGCGAAACCCGCCTCTGGCGACCACGGCACAAGGGCGGTGCGCGCACCCGCCGCGCCCAAACTGGCGACAGCGTCTGGGGTCCGGCGCGCCGACGTCCTATCTATGCGGGAACCGTGACCGGAGACGCCCCATGACCGATGCCCCTTTCCGCCCCTTCGAGACCCTGCTCGATCGCGAGGCCGCACTGGCCACCTTGCGCGCCGCCACTGCCGGTGCCGATGACGGCGAGCTCTTTCTCGAGCGGCGGCGCTCCGAGGTGGTGGTGTTCGATGACGGCCGGGTGAAGACGGCCAGCTACGACGCCTCCGAGGGGTTTGGCCTGCGCGCGGTGCGGGGTGAGACGGCCGGCTACGCCCATTCGACCGAAATCTCCGAAGAGGCGCTGACCCGCGCCTCCGAGACCGTGCGCCTCGCCGTGGGCGACGGCGGCGGCACGCTTGCGGACGCGCCCGCGCGTACCAACCGGCGGCTCTATGGCGACGACGACCCGATCGCGGGCGCGGCCTTCGCCGTAAAGCTCGACACCCTGCGCGAGATCGACGCCTTCGCCCGCGCGCTCGACCCCCGCGTCGTGCAGGTCAGCGCTTCCATGGCCGCCTCGCATCAGGAGGTGGAGATCCTTCGCCCCGAGGGCCTGTCGGTCACGGATGTGCGCCCGATGGTTCGCCTCAACGTCTCGATCATTGTCGAGGAGGGGGGCCGCCGCGAAAGCGGCTCGGCCGGGGGCGGCGGGCGCATCGGGCTGACCGGGCTGATGACCCGCGACCATTGGGAGGGCGTCGCGCGCGAAGCGCTGCGGATCGCCGTCGTGAACCTCTCGGCCATCCCCGCCCCCGCGGGCGTGATGGACGTCGCCCTCGGCGCGGGCTGGCCCGGCATCCTTCTGCACGAGGCGGTGGGCCACGGGCTGGAAGGCGACTTCAACCGCAAGGGCCAGTCGGCCTTCGCGGGCCTGATGGGGCAGCGCGTCGCGTCGCCGGGCGTCACCGTGCTCGACGACGGCACGATCCCCGACCGGCGCGGGTCCATCAGCGTCGACGACGAGGGGACGCCCTCGGGGAAGAACACCCTGATCGAGGACGGCATCCTCGTGGGCTACATGCAGGACCGCCAGAGCGCGCGGCTGATGGGTGTGGCCCCGACCGGGAACGGACGGCGCGAAAGCTATGCCCATGCGCCGATGACGCGGATGACCAACACCTACATGCTGGGCGGCAACGCCGATCCGGCTGGGATCGTGGGCGATGTGAAGGACGGCATCTATGCCGTGGGCTTCGGCGGCGGTCAGGTCGACATCACCAACGGCAAGTTCGTCTTCTCCTGCACCGAGGCCTACCGCGTGACGAACGGCGTCGTCGGCGCCCCGGTCAAGGGCGCGACCCTGATCGGCGACGGCGCGACGGCGCTCAAGGGCATCCGTGCCATCGGCAACGACATGGCGCTGGACCCGGGGATGGGGAATTGCGGCAAGGCGGGTCAATGGGTGCCGGTGGGCGTGGGCCAGCCGACACTGCTGATCGGCGGCCTGACGGTGGGCGGCTCGGCAGCCTGACGCGCGAGATCGCGCCGCGTTAACCGTTTGGCAACGCCCCCGCGGCGATGCTCGGGGCCATGGATGACGCGATTCCCGACCTGCTGGACGCGGCCCGCGGCTTCTCCGAGGCGCCGCTGCCGCTTTTCGATGCGCCCCCGCCGCAGGACGAACTCTTCGCACGGCTCCGGCTGGCGCGATCGCGGCGGGTCGGCCCGGCCACCTTCCGACGCCTGATCGCCGCGCATGGCGATGCCGTCGCCGCGCTGGCGGCCCTTCCGGCTCTGGCCGCGGCGGCGGGCGACACGTCCTACGCCCCCGCGACCGAGGCCGAGATCCGTCGCGAGATCCGGGCCGCCAAGGCCGCGGGCGCGCGGCTCCTGACCCTGGGCGCGCCGGGCTTTCCCCATCGCCTGGCGCAGGTGGGCGACGCGCCGCCGGTGCTCTGGTGCCAGGGCGACCCGAAGCTTCTGACCCGGCGCAGCGTCGCGGTCGTCGGCACGCGGAACGCCTCGTCCCTGGCGCTCCGTATGGCCCGCGCATTGGGCCGCGCCCTGTCCGAGGCGGGCGTGACCGTGGTCTCGGGGCTTGCGCGCGGCGTCGACACCGCCGCCCACACCGCCGCGCTGGACGGCGGGACGGTTGCCGTCCACGCAGGCGGGCTCGACCGGGTGTACCCCGCCGAGAATTCCGAGCTCGCGTCCGCGATCGCCGCGGCGGGCTGCGCGCTCTCCGAGCGACCCTTCGGCCTGCACCCGACGGCGCGCGACTTCCCGCGCCGCAACCGCATCGTGTCGGGCGTGGCGCAGGCCGTCGTCGTGGTCGAGGCGGCGGCACGCTCGGGCTCAATGATTACGGCGCGCGACGCGCTCGACCAGGGGCGCGAGGTGATGGCCGTGCCCGGCCACCCATTCGACACCCGTGCGTCCGGCTGCAACCTTCTGCTGCGCGACGGTGCGACGCTGGTGCGCGGGGCCGAGGACGTGCTGGACCTGCTCGATGGGCTGATGCGTGATGCACCCCGGCGCCCCGCGCCGGCATCCGACACCCAGCCGGCCGTACCCGCCGCGACCGCTGGCGACGCGACAGCGCTGCGCGCCCGCATCCTGTCGCTCCTGTCGCCGGTTCCCGTGGCCGAGGATCAGCTTCGCCGCGACCTCGCGCCGGGCGGCGAGGCCGACGCGCGGGCGGTCGCGGCACAGCTCTCGGAGCTGGAACTCGCAGGCGAGATCGCGCGCCGGCCCGGCGGGTCGCTCGTCCGCCTCTAGCCGGTCCAGAACCGCGACGGCAGGGGCCGTGCCCGCCCGCATGGCGCACCCCGGCGAAGGCGCCCGACCCCGGTCCGATCGGTCGGTGCCCGGGCCGAAATCCCGCATTCCAGCGCCCCGTCTCGCGGACGCGCGCGGCGTCCGATCGCCCGACCGGCCCTCCCATTGACAATCCGCCGGGACCCCCCACATGGTCCGCCGCCCAAGGGGGATCGCCACCGCGTACCCCGTCCGACCCCAGCCCGAGGTTCCGCCCCATGCCCGTCGTCGTCGTCGAATCCCCGGCCAAGGCCAAGACCATCAACGGCTATCTGGGGTCCGATTACACGGTGCTGGCCAGCTACGGCCACGTCCGCGATCTTGTGGGCAAGGACGGGTCGGTCGATACCGACGACTGGGGCATGACCTGGGAGGTGCCTGCGGATTCGAAGAAGCGGATCAAGGATATCGCGGACGCACTGGCCGACGATCCGAACCTGATCCTCGCCACCGACCCCGACCGCGAGGGCGAGGCCATCTCCTGGCACCTGCAGGAGGCGCTGCTGAACCGGCGCGGCATCAAGAAGGACATGCCCGTCAGCCGGGTCGCCTTCAACGCCATCACCAAGACCGCCGTGCAGGAGGCCATCGCCAACCCGCGCGAGATCGACACCCCGCTCGTCCACGCCTACCTGGCGCGCCGCGCGCTCGACTACCTCGTGGGGTTCAACCTGAGCCCGGTGCTCTGGCGCAAGCTGCCCGGTGCCAAGTCGGCGGGCCGCGTCCAGTCGGTCAGCCTGCGCCTGATCGTCGAGCGCGAGATGGAGATCGAGGCCTTCGATCCGCGCGAATACTGGTCCGTCCGCGCCATGCTCGAGACGCCGCGCGGCCAGACCTTCGAGGCACGGCTGGTGGCGCTCGCGGGCAAGAAGCTCGACCGGTTCGACCTCGCCGACGCGACCCAGGCCGAGCTGGCCGTGCAGGCCGTCGAGAGCCGCGATCTTTCGGTCACGAGCGTCGAGGCCAAGCCCGGCACCCGCAACCCCAGCCCGCCCTTCATGACCTCGACCCTGCAACAGGAAGCCAGCCGCAAGTTCGGCATGGGCGCCAAGGCGGCGATGTCCACCGCGCAGCGGCTCTATGAAGCGGGGCACATCACCTACATGCGGACCGACGGCATCGACATGGCCTCGGAGGCCGTCCACGCCGCTCGCGACGCCATCGCCGACCGCTACGGCAAGGACTACGTGCCGGGCAGCCCCCGCATGTACAAGAACAAGGCCAAGAACGCGCAGGAAGCGCATGAGTGTATCCGTCCCACCGACATGACCAAGGCCGCGGGCGACCTGCGGCTCGAGGCGGACCAGAAGAAGCTTTACGACCTGATCTGGAAGCGCACGCTCGCCAGCCAGATGGAGGCCGCGCGGCTGGAGCGGACGACCGTGACGATCGCCGACCGCGACGAACAGGTGGAGCTGCGTGCGACGGGGCAGGTCGTGGCCTTCGAGGGATTCATGAAGGTCTATACCGAAGGGCGCGACGACGAGACCGAGGCGTCGGAGGACGACAAGCGCCTGCCCGCCATCCACGAGGGCGACGCGGCCAGGAAGGTCGCGGCCTACGCGGACGAGACTTCGGACAACCAGCTCGTGAAGGCGCCGTCGAACGCGGTCCTCGGACAGCAGAGTTTCACCCAGCCGCCGCCCCGCTACACCGAGGCGACGCTGGTCAAGAAGATGGAGGAGCTCGGCATCGGGCGACCCTCGACCTATGCCAGCATCCTCGGGACGATCGTCGACCGCGGCTATGTCCGCAAGGAGGGCAACCGGCTCTTCCCCGAGGATCAGGGGCGGCTCGTCACCGCGTTCCTGTCGAACTACTTCCGGCGCTACGTGGGCTACGACTTCACTGCCGGCCTCGAGGACGAACTCGACCAGGTTTCGGCGGGGGACGCGAATTACAAGGACGTGCTCGGGAGGTTCTGGCGCGACTTCAAGGCCGCGGTGGACGAGACGGCGGAGCTGCGGATCACCGACGTGCTGGAGAAGATCAACGAGGTGCTCGAGCCGCATCTCTTCCCCGACAAGGGCGACGGCACCGATCCGCGTCTCTGCCCGCGCTGCGAAGAGGGGCGCCTGTCGATGCGCACGGCCCGTTCGGGCGGCGCGTTCATCGGCTGCGGCCGCTATCCCGAGTGCAAGTACACCCGCCCCTTCGGCCCGCCGGGCATGGAGGGCGAGCAGACGGGCGAGGACCGGATGCTAGGGGTCGAGCCCGAGAGCGGGCTGGAAGTCTGGCTGAAGTCGGGCCGCTTCGGGCCCTACGTCCAGCTGGGCGAGAAGACCGACGAGAATCCCAAGCCCAAGCGTTCCAGCCTGCCCAAGATGTGGGCGCCCGAGGCGCTGGACCTCGACCGGGGCCTGCAGCTCCTGTCGCTGCCCCGGCAGGTCGGCATGCATCCCGAGGACGGCCAGCCCATCGAGACCAATCTCGGCCGCTACGGGCCCTACGTGATGCACAAGCGCCCCGAGGACGCCAAGCCCGTCTACGCCAACCTCGCCGACGAGGAGGAGGTCTTCACCATCGGCATGAACCGCGCCGTCGAGGTGCTAGCCGAGAAGCGCGCCAATCCGCGCGGCGCGGGGCGACAGGCGGCCAAGGCGCTGCGCGACCTGGGCGAGCATCCCGAGAACGGCGGCGCGATGGCCGTGATGGAAGGCCGGTTCGGGCCGTACGTGAAGTGGGAAAAGGTGAACGCGACGCTCCCGAAGGACGTCTCGCCCGAGGAGTTGACGGTGGCGCAAGCGGTCGAACTGATCGACGCGAAGGCCGCCAAGAAGAAGCCTGCCCGGAAGGGTGCGGCGAAGAAGCCCGCCGCCAAGAAAAAGCCGGCGGCCAAGAAGGCGGGCTGACGGCCGGTCGAAGCGCGGACATCGTCTCGCGCAGTCGGCCGTCGGTCTCGCACGGGACCGCATGTGCCTGCGCCGCCGGAACGGGCCATCCGCGCACAGCGCCTGCGCGCTTGAAACCGGCGCGCGCGGGGCTGACATAGCGACCATGACGCACAGCATTCCCCCACTCGCTCCCAATGCCGAGGCCACCGCCTTCCTCGCGGCCCGCCGCTCCCGTCCGGCCAAGACGCTTGCGGCCCCCGCGCCCGATCGTGCCGCCTTGTCAGCCATCCTCGAAACCGCGCTTCGCGTGCCCGATCACGGCAAGCTCGAACCCTGGCGGCTGGTGGTGCTGTCGGGCGCGGCGCTCGACCGGCTCGCGGCCCTGACCGAGCGGCTGGGCCGCGCGCGCGGTCTCGATCCCGAGCACACGGCAAAGGCCCGTGCCATGTTCGACGCGGCCCCCGGCATGGTGGGCGTGATCTCGGACCCCCTGCCGTCCGGGAAGATCCCGCAGGTCGAACAGATCCTCAGCGCCGGGGCGCTCTGCCACAACCTCGTCTGCGCGGCGCAGGCGGCGGGCTGGGGGGCCAACTGGCTTTCGGGCTGGATGGCCACGGATACCGATTTCCTGCGCGACGGCTTCGACATCGAACCGCCCGCCTTCCTCGCCGGGCTGATCGTTCTGGGGACCGAGACGGTCGTGCCGCCCGAACGGCCCCGCCCCGATCCGCAGGCCAAGATCGCCTGGGTCGACGCATGATCCGCAACCTGACGCTGGCCCTCGGCCAACTGACCGATCCGCGCTTTCGCGGCGTGCTGCTGGCCGGGATCGGCCTGTCGGCGGTGCTCCTGATCGGCTTCTCGGTGCTTCTCGTGTGGGGGGCGCAATGGCTGGTCGGGCCGACCGTGACGCTGCCGTGGCTGGGCGAGGTGACCTGGCTCGATAACGCGGCGGGCTGGGCGGTCGTACCCTTCACGCTGATCGCGTCGGTCTTCTTGATGGTGCCCGTGGCCTCGGCCTTCACGGGCCTTTTCCTCGACCGGATCGCGCAGGCTGTCGAGGACCGGCACTATCCCGGCCTGCCCCCCGCCCGCGCGCAGGGCTGGCTCGAAATGGCGCGCGAGAGTGCGGGGTTTCTCGGTCTCGTCATCGGGGCGAACATCCTCGCGCTGATCGCCTATCTCGTACTGGCGCCCTTCGCGCTCCTGATCTTCTGGGGGGTCAACGGGTTCCTGCTCGGCCGCGAATACGCGCAGCTCGTCGCGCTCCGCCATCTCAGCCGGGACGAGGCCGCGGCCTTCCGCACCCGCCACCGCGCGCAGATCTGGGCCACGGGCATCCTCATGGCCATCCCGCTTTCGGTTCCGATCCTGAACCTTCTGGTACCGGTGGTGGGGGCCGCGACCTTCACCCACCTCTTTCACCGCATCAATCGCGGATCGGCCGCCCCGTCACGGCGCGAATCCCGTCGATCGTGATGTGCCCCGAGGTGATTAGCCAGATCATCGGCACCCAGATCGCCAGGGCGATCGCCGTCGCCCAGGCCATCCGGCGATAGACCCCGATCGGACGTTCGGGGGTCGAGGCGTGGGTGCCGCGCGTGACCTCGCCCGCGTCGCCCTGGGTGCGCTGGCCGACCTGAAGCCCGATCATGAAGACCATCGCCCAGATCATCGCGAAGACCACGAAAGCCGAGAAGATGGACATCAGACGGCCTCCGCCGCGGGCACCTGCTCCAGCTCGACCAGCGTGCCCGTGAAATCCTTCGGATGCAGGAACAGAACCGGGTTGCCATGCGCCCCGATCTTCGGCTCGCCGGTCCCGAGGACGCGCGCGCCGGACGCCGTCAACGCGTCGCGCGCCGCAAGGATATCCTCGACCTCGTAGCAGATGTGATGGATGCCGCCCGAGGGGTTCTTCTCGAGAAAACCCGCGATAGGCGAGCCGTCGCCCAGCGGATGCAGAAGCTCGATCTTGGTGTTCGGCAGCTCGATGAAGACCACCGTCACGCCGTGATCCGGCTCGTCCTGCGGCGGGTTCACATGGGCGCCCAGCGTGTCGCGGTACTGCGCCGCAGCCGCGTCCAGGTCCGGCACCGCGATGGCCACGTGGTTCAGTCGTCCGATCATCGCAGCGCCCCCTTGGTCCGCATTCGGGGGGCGTTATGGGCAGGACGGCGCGGCGCCGCAAGCCGCGCCGCGGACATGTTCACGCTTTGTTAGGACTGACGGCGCAATTCTGGCGGGGAGCAGACATCTCAGGAATCGGAGAAGACGACGATGGATGAAATCGCCCTCATGGCCCGCCCCGTTCCCACGCCCGCGCGACCCCTGTTCGGCCAGACGGTCCTTCTGGTCGAGGACAGCCGCTTCGCCTCCGAAGCGGTGCGCCTTCTGGCGCTTCGGTCCGGGGCGCGCATCCGCCGCGCCGATAGTCTCGCCGCCGCCGAGCGTCATCTCAACACCTACCGCGCCGGTATCGTGATCGTCGATCTGGGGCTGCCGGACGGCGACGGGCTCGACCTGATCGCCCGCCTGCGGACGGCGGCGCAGCGCCCCGACGTGGTGCTTGCCACCTCGGGCCGCGACGCCTCCGAGGTCGAGGCGGCGGCGCTCGACGCCGGGGCGGACGCGTTCCTTCCCAAGCCGATCGAGAGCCTGGCCGCCTTCCAGTCCGTCATCCTGGGCGCACTGCCCGACGACCAGCGCCCCAAGGGCCTGCGCGTGGTCGGCGCCGAAACGGTCGAGCCCGACCGCCTCGCGCTGTCCGAAGACCTGCTGCACGCCGAACGCCTGCTGGGCGACGGCTCGGTGCCGCCGGGCTTCGTCGCCGATTTCCTGCGCGGCGTCGCCCGTACGGGCCATGATGCGGCCCTGCTGTCGCAATCCGACAAGCTGGCCCGGCGCGCGGTCGACGACATTCGCCCCGCGCTTCACGCCCTCATCACCGAACGTCTGGCCGAGCCGCGGGTGGTCTAGGCGACGGTGGCGCCCGCCGCCTCGGCGACCATCACCGACAGCGACCGGGCCTGCCGGCCCTCGGCATCGAAATTATCGGCGTCGAGCCAGGCACGGTGCACGTCGCGGATGCGCGGCCAGTCGCCGTCGAGGATAGCGAACCACGCCGTATCGCGGTTGCGCCCCTTCACGACCATGTGCTGCCGGAACGTCCCGTCATAGCCGAACCCGTAGCGGCGCCCCGCCGCGAGGCTGGGGCCGTTCGCGGCGTCGCATTTCCATTCCACCCGCCGGAACCCCGCCGCGAAGGCCTGTTCGATCATCAGGTGAACCGCCTCGCTCGCCGCCCGCGTCCGCTGGAGCGCCGCCGACATCGCGATATGGCCGATCTCGATCACGCCGTTCGCGCGGTCCACGCGCAGGTAGGAGGCCACCCCCGCCCAGCCATCATCGCCCCGGATGGCATAGAAGACCGGATCGCTCGACGCGGCCGCCTCCGCCACCCAGTCCCGATAGGTGCCCGGATCGGCGAACGGTCCATAGGGCAGATAGGCCCACATCGCGTCATCGGCGCGGTTCGCCGCATCCAGCGCATCGGCATGGTCGACCGACAACCGCTCGAGCCGCGTCGCGGCCCCTTCCAGCACGGGCGCGGGCTCGAAGGTCAGCGGGGTCCAGTCGGCCAGCGTCATCGCGGCGTCATCCGGATCGCGCCGTCCAGCCGGATGACCTCGCCGTTGAGCATCGGGTTGCGCGCGATCTCGGCCACGAGCGACGCGAATTCCGAGGGCTGGCCCAGCCGCGACGGATACGGGACCTGCGCCCCGAGACTGTCCTGCACCTCCTGCGGCAGGCCCTGCAGCATCGGCGTCAGGAAGAGGCCCGGTGCCACCGCGACCACGCGGACGCCCCGCGACGCCAGGTCCCGCGCCATCGGCAGCGTCAGCGAAGCCACCCCGCCCTTGGACGCCGCATAGGCTGCCTGCCCGATCTGCCCCTCGTATGCCGCGACCGACGCGGTGTTCACGATCACCCCGCGCTCCCCGTCGGGGCCTTGCCCGTCCTGTGAAGACATGATCGCGGCGGCGGCCGAGGCACAGTTGAAAGTGCCGATCAGGTTGATCGCGATGACGCGCGCGAAAAGCTCCGGGTCATGCACGCCGTCCCGCCCGACGGTCTTGGCGGCGGGCGCGATGCCGGCGCAGTTGACCATCAGGTCCAGCCGTCCCGCGCCCGCGACCTCGGCCAGCACGGCGGCACAGGCCGCGGTATCCGTCACGTCGAGCGCGAAGAACCGGCCGCCGATCTCCTCGGCCAGCGCCGCGCCACCCGCATCGCGGTCGAGGATCGCGACCGATCCGCCCGCGGCCGCCACGTGCCGCGCGACCGCAGCGCCCAGCCCGCCGGCCCCGCCGGTGATCGCCGCCACGCATCCCTTCAACTCCATGCCGTCCCCTCCGATGCTTCGGCCCGAACGGTAGCGGAGGCGGGGACGGGCGCAAGTCGCGCACCCCGCGCGACGGCCACGATTAGCTGTGGAGAAGGCGAAACCCGCTCTTTACAGACCGTGCGCCCCGCTCCACCATATCTTGTGTGGGACGGGACGATCCAATCATAAGGCTCGCCCCCCACCCCAGACCTAGCGGCCAGAGCGGAAGGCTTCGACCATGCTCCATCAACGCGATCAGTTCTCCGAAACAGGCGACCTCCACCCCATCGACCTCGTCGAGACCGTGGCCGAGACCCATGAATGGGATTTCGACCGCGTCGGCGAGGATCAGATCGCCATGGTGGTCGAGGGCCAGTGGCGCAGCTATTCGGTTACCCTCGCCTGGTCCGAGACCGACGAGACGCTACGTCTGATCTGCTGCTTCGAGATGGAGCCGCCCGCCGACAGTCTGCCGCGTCTCTACGAGACGCTGAACCTCGCCAATGACCAGTGCTGGGCGGGGGCGTTCAGCTACTGGCTGGAACAGAAGATGATGGTCTATCGCTACGGCCTGGTGCTGGCGGGGGGCGCTTGCGCACAGGTCGAGCAGATCAACCAGATGGTCGCCGAGGCGATCCTCGCGGGCGAGCGCTACTACCCGGCGTTCCAACTGGTGTGCTGGGGCGGTCGCCGCCCGTCGGACGCGATGCAGATCGCGATGGCCGAAGCCTACGGCCACGCCTGACTTGCGCGCGGCCCCGGCGCGGCTAGGCTCGCGCCCCGGAGGTGGGACGATGGATTTCGAGGACGTCAACGCGCGCGGGCTGGTTCTCCTGGGCTGCGGCAAGATGGGGTCGGCGATGCTGGCCGGATGGCTGGAGCGGGGGCTGTCGGCTGCCGCCGTCACGGTGATCGATCCGGCGCCCTCGGCCTGGCTCCGGGGTACGGGTGTGGCGCTGAATACCGCCCTGCCCGATGCGCCCGCCCTCGCCCTGATCGCCGTCAAGCCGCAGATGATGGACGCGGCCCTGCCCGCCCTCCGGGCGCTGACGAACACGCTCTTCGTGACAGTCGCGGCAGGAACGCCCATCGCCGCCTACGAGGCCGCGCTGGGCGACATCCGCCTCGTTCGCGCCATGCCCAACACACCCGCCGCCGTCGGCCGGGGCATCACCGCGATCGTCGGGAACGCCGCCGCCACCGCCGCCGATCTCGACACCGCCGAAACCTTCCTCGCGGCGGTCGGAGAGGTCGTGCGGCTGGACCACGAGGACCAGATGGACGCGGTGACGGGCCTGTCGGGATCGGGCCCGGCCTATGTCTTCCACATGATTGAGGCGATGGCCGCGGCGGGTGAAGCGCAGGGCCTGGCCCCCGACCTCGCACTGCGGCTGGCACGCGCGACGGTCGCGGGCGCGGGCAAGCTGGCCATGACGGGCGAGGATCCGGCCCAGCTTCGGGTGAACGTCACCTCTCCGGGCGGCACGACGCAGGCCGGTCTCGAGGTGCTGATGCCTGCCCTGCCCGACCTGATGGCGCAAACGGTCGCCGCCGCCGCCGACCGCTCGCGGGAGTTGCGCGCATGACCGACATCACCTTCGACGACTTCCTGAAGGTCGATATCCGCGTCGGGCGCGTCACCCGCGCCGAGCCCTTTCCCGAGGCCCGCAAGCCCGCAATCAAGATGTGGGTCGATTTCGGCGCCGAGCTGGGCGAACGCAAGACCTCGGCGCAGGTGACGCGGCACTACACGCCCGAGGCGCTGGTCGGGCGGCAGGTCGTGGCCGTCGTGAACTTCCCGCCCCGCCAGATCGGACCCTTCATGTCCGAGGTGCTGGTGCTCGGTCTTCCCGACGCCGAGGGCGAGGTCGTCCTCCTGAGCCCGGACCAGGCGGTCCCCGATGGCGGGCGGATGCACTGATGGCCGAACGTCCCGCCCTCCTCGTCTCCCGCGCGCTGCCCGACAGCATCATGGCAGCCGCGCGCGACCGCTTCGACCTCACCGTGCGCGATACGACGCAACCGATGGACGCGGACGAATGCCGCGCGGCGCTGGCCGGGTATGATGTCGTCCTGCCGACGCTCGGCGACGCCTTTTCAGGCGTGTTCGACGGCGCGATCCGGGCGAAGGGCCTCGCGAATTTCGGCGTCGGCTACAACCATATCGACGTGGCCGGGGCACGCGGCGCGGGCCTCGTCGTGACCAACACGCCGGGTGCCGTCACCGACGCGACCGCCGACACGGCCATGACGCTGATCCTGATGACGGCGCGCCGTGCGGGCGAGGGCGAACGGCTCGTGCGCGCGGGCGACTGGCGCGGTTGGCATCCAGTGCAGATGCTGGGGATGCACGTCACCGGCAAGACCGTGGGCATCGTCGGGATGGGCCGGATCGGCCAAGCCATCGCAGAGCGGTGCCGTCTTGGCTTCGGGATGGATGTGGTGTTCTACAACCGCTCCGAGAAGACGGTCGAGGGCGCGCGGCAACTGGGCTCCGTCGCCGAGGTCTGCGTCGCCGCGGACATCGTGGTCACAGCCGCCGCCGCCACGCCCGAAACACGGCATATCATCGGGCCGGATGCGCTTGCGGCGATGCGGCCCCATGCGATCTTCGTGAACATCGCGCGCGGCGATCTCGTGGACGAGGCGGCGCTGATCGAGACGCTGCAGGCGGGTCGCATCGCGGGCGCCGGGCTCGACGTCTACGAAGACGAACCCCACGTCCCCGCCGCACTCCGCGCGCTGGAAAACGCGATCCTCTTGCCGCACCTCGGAACGGCGGCGCTGGAAGTGCGCGAGGCAATGGGCCGGATGGCGCTCGAAAACGCGATCGCCATCGCCGAAGGACGCGACCCGCCGAACCCGGTGTGATGGGCACGCGCACACCGCTCGACACGCCGCTCGGCCAGCTGCATCTCGTGGCCGACGGCGGCGCGCTGGCCGCGATCCACTGGTCCGACGCGCCCCCGGACCTGCCGCTCGACCCGGACGTGTTGCCCGAGGCCCGAGGCCAGATCGCCGCGTATTTCGACGGGCGCCTGACGCGCTTCGACCTCGCGCTGGCGCCCGGAGGCACGCCCTTTCAGCAGGAGGTCTGGCGCGCGCTCCGCCACATCCCGCAGGGCCAGACCCGCAGCTATGGCGAGATCGCCGCCGCCATCGGCCGCCCGAAAGGCGCGCAGGCCGTGGGGCAGGCCAACGGCGCCAACCCGATCCCCATCGTCATTCCCTGCCACCGCGTCGTCGCCAATGACGGCGGCATCGGCGGGTTCTCGGGCGGGCTCGACATCAAGCGACGGCTTCTGGCCCATGAGGGTGCGCCGTTCGAGCCCGAGCAGCCCCGGCTTCTCTAGGGCGCGACCACCGGGCCGTCTGACGGCCCGGCCGCCTGCGTCAGATTCCGTCCACGCAGACGTATTTCGTCTCGAGGTAGTCCTCCAAGCCTTGGCTGCCGCCTTCCTTGCCGAGCCCGCTTTCCTTCACGCCGCCGAACGGCGCCTCGACGGTGGTGATGAGGCCCGAATTGATCCCGATCATCCCGTATTGCAGCCCCTCGTTGAGCCGGAACGCGCGACCCAGATCGGCGGTATAGGCATAGCAGGCGAGTCCATAGACCGTGTCGTTGGCCATCTCGATCGCCTCCTCTTCGGTCTCGAAGCGGAAGATCGGGGCCAGCGGGCCGAAGATCTCCTCGCTGGCGAAGCGCATCGCCTGGGTCGCGCCGGTCATCACCGTCGGCTCGAAGAAGGTGCCGCCTTTGCCGTGCCGCCCGCCGCCCGTCACGACCTCGGCCCCCTTCGACGTGGCGTCCTCGACGAAGGCCTCGACCTTCTCCACCGCGTCCATGTCGATCATCGGTCCCTGCTCGACGCCCTTTTCCCGACCGTCGCCGACCTTCATCGCGCGGGTCTTCTCGACCAGCCGTTCGACGAAGGCGTCGTGGATGCCCGACTGGACGTAGATGCGGTTGGCGCAGACGCAGGTCTGGCCCGCATTGCGGAACTTCGAGACCATCGCACCCTCGACCGCGCGGTCCAGATCGGCATCGTCGAACACGAGAAACGGCGCGTTGCCGCCCAGCTCCATCGAGACCTTCTTCACGGTATCCGCCGACTGCCGGATCAACTCCTTGCCGACCTCCGTGGACCCGGTGAACGTCACCTTACGGACCCGTGCGTCGTCCATGATCGCGCCCGCGATCTCGCGCGCCGATCCGGTCACGACGTTCACCACGCCCGCCGGATAGCCGACCTCCTCGGCCAGGGCGCCCCAGGCCAGGCCGCTATAGGGCGTGGCCGTCGCGGGCTTGGCCACCACCGTGCAACCGACGGCCAGCGCGGGCGCAACCTTCCGGGCCAGCATCGAGCTGGGGAAGTTCCAAGGCGTGATCATGCCCACCACCCCGATGGCATGTTTGGTAACGAGGATGCGGCGGCCGTTCACGCCCGCGGGCACGATCTCGCCCTTGGCGCGGCGGGCTTCTTCGGCGAACCAGCGGACATATTGCGCGCCGATGGCGATTTCGCCCATCGCTTCGGCCAAGGGCTTGCCCATCTCGACGGTCAGAAGCTCGGCCAGGTCCTTCTGATGGTCCATCAGCGCGTCGTGCAGCTTCCAGAGAAGGCCGCACCGCTCCATCAGAGATATGTCACGGAACGCCGGGAAGGCCGCCGCCGCCGCATCGATGGCGCGCGCGGTCTCGGCGCGGCCCCCCTTCGGGACCGTACCGATCACCGACCCGTCCACCGGGTTCGTCACGTCGATGGTCTCGCCCCCGTCCGCGCCGACCCAGTCGCCGCCGATCAGGTTCGCCTGCTTCATCCAATCCTGGAACGCCATCGTCCTCACCTCCTCGAAAATCGAAATTCCGTCGTTTGCTCATAGGTCTCGCCCGGGCGGAGCACCGCGCTGGGGAAGCCCGCATGGTTGGGCGCATCGGGCCAGACCTGCGGCTCGAGCGCGACGCCGGCATGGGCGCGGTAGACGCGCCCCTCCAGCCCCGGCACCTGCGTGTTCAGCTTGGCGCCGTCATAGACCTGCAGGCCCGGTTCGGTCGTAGCCACCGCCATCTCGAGCCCGCCCGTACGCAGCCACGCCGCCTCGCGCAGCGGCACGCGGGCGTCCGACAGGCAGAGATTGTGGTCCAGAAGCCCCGCCGCCGGCAGGGCCCGCCCGGACCGGAAGTCGAATTCGGTCCCGTCCACGGGCGCGACACCCGTCGGGATCAGGTCGTCATCCACGGGCACGTAGCGATCCGCCGCGACGGTCAGGACATGGTCGGCGACCGTCGCCGCCCCGTCGAGATTCCAATACGTATGATGCGCCAGGTTGCAGAGCGTCGGCGCATCGCAGGTCGCACGATAGGTCACCCGCAGAACCGCGCCGGGTGCACAGACGTAACGCGCCTCGATCCGCATCCCGCCGGGAAACCCCATCTCGCCATCCGCGAGGTCGATGGCGAAGGTGATCGCGTCATCTCCGTGGCCCGTCACGTCCCAGACCCGCTTGCCGATCCCGGCCGATCCGCCATGCAGCGTATGGCGTTCCTTGAAGTTGGGATCGGTCCGGTGCGCCACCCCGTCGAGCTCGAACCGTGCCTCCCCGATCCGGTTCGCCATCCGCCCGGCCGTCGCACCCATGTAGTTCGAGTGCTCCGGATAGTGATCCAGATCCGCCAGCCCCAGCACCAACGGATGATCGATCCCGTCGAGCCGGAGGTCGTGCAGGACCGCGCCCAGATCGGTGAACACCGCGGTTAGGCCATGGCCCCGGATGGTGAAGGCCGGCCGGCTCATCCGAGGCCCAGATGATCGGCCACGGCGCGCGCCGTCATCTCCGAGACGCGCGTGTTCGCCTCGGCGGTCACGCCGCCGATATGCGGCGTCAGGATCAGGTTCGGCACCTCCGCGAAGGAATGCGCCGCGTCCAGCGGTTCGGCCGCGAAGGTATCGAGCGCCGCCCCCGCGAGATGCCCGGACCGGAGCGCATCGCAGACCGCCGCCTCGTCCACGATCCCGCCCCGCGCCGCGTTGACCAGCACCGCGCCCGGCTTCATTGCCGCCAGCGCGTCCGCGTTCACCATGTCGCGCGTCTCGTCGGTCAGTGGCACGTGCAGCGAGACGACATCCGCCACGGCCAGCACCTCGGCCACGCTCGCCTCCCGCGCGCCCTCGAAATCCGTCGCATAGGGGTCGGCCGCCACGACCTCCATCCCGAGCGCGCGCCCCAGCGCGCCCGTCTTCCGCGCGATCTCGCCGTAGCCGACCAGACCCAGCACCTTGCCCGCGATCTCGCGCCCCTGTCCCGCGACCCCGCGCGGCCAGTCCCCGGCCTCCATCGCCGGGCGCATCATGTAGGCGCCGCGCAAGAGGATCGCCGCCGTCGTCACCACGTACTCCGCGACCGAAAGCGTGTTGGCCCCCGTCGCCGGGAACACGGCGATTCCCTTCGCCGCACAGCCGTCGAGGTCGATATTGTCGAGGCCGACACCCAGCCGCCCGACGCAAGCGAACCCGGCATCCAGAAGCGCCCCTCGCACCTGCGTCCGGTTACGCACGATCAGCCCCTGTACCCCATCCGCCAGCCGCGCCAGATCGTCCGGCCGGTCGGGCAGATCCGGCTCGTAGACCACCTCGGCCCGCGCCCGCAGCCAGTCGACCCAGGCCTCGTCCATGAATTCGGTGATCAGGATCATCGGCCCATCGTCCCTTCACGTCCCATTAAGGTTAACGCGCGCCCGCCCGATCCTCTGGCCCGAAATACCTCGGGGGGCCGCCGAAGGCGGCGGGGGCAGCGCCCCCTCCCCGCGCGGGGTCCACTCACGGACCCCGCCCCAGAAGCGAGATCGCCTCGCCCGAGCGCGCGGATTCCTCGGCCGCCTCGCCCACCAGCACGGACCAGTAGCCGTCCTCCAGCGTCACCTCGGGCACGTTCCCGCCCCGGCGCACCAGCTCCAGGAACCGCTGGTGCTGGTAGAAGGTCGAGCCATGGTGGTCGCCCGCGATCAGAAGCTCGGGCGGTGTGTGGATCACCTCGCGCACCTCTTCCTTCAGGGCGCGGACGCTGGTGACGAACTCGGCCTCGCGCGGTGCGCCGTCCGGCGCGAAGCGCGCAGGTCCGGGGATCAGCGCGTCGCAGCGGGCCTTCGGGCCGGTGACCGCGACGAATTCCTGCCAGTGCGAGCCTTCCGCGAACATGCACAGGTCCAGCATCCCGCGTGTCCCGTTGGCGAAATCGACGATGACATAGGCGTTGTCCACGATGTCGGGCACGCCGCCCGCATAGCGCTCGTCGCGATGGTTCACATCGACGCCGCCGCTGGCATACACGCGCACCGGGTCGGATTGCACGATCAGCCGCATCAGGTCCCAGAAATGGCAGCATTTCTCGACCAGCGTGCCGCCGGTGCGCGCATTGAAGCGGTTCCAGTCGTCGACCTTGGGCAGGAACGGGAAGCGATGCTCGCGGATCGAGACCATGCGCGGGTCGCCCACCGCGCCCTGTTCGACCGCCTGCAACAGCCTCTGGATCGGCGGCATGTATCGGTATTCCATCGCCACCCAGATGGGCGCGCGGCGGCCCTTGGCCATGTTGAGAAGATCGCGACAGGCAGCGCTGGTCGTCGCCAGCGGCTTTTCGACGAGGATCGGCTTGTCCGTCGCCATCAGCCGCTGCAGCAACCCGGCATGGAGGTCGTTGGGCGCGGCCACCAGATAGACGTCGCACTCGCCCTCCGCGATCAGGTCGTCGGCCGTCAGGAAACCCTTGGCGCTTTCGGCGGTGGCCATGGAAAGGCGGCGCATCGCCTCGTCGGGATCGGCCACGGCGGTCACGCGCGCGTCGCCCAGAAGGTTGATGTTGCGGATATGCTCCTGCCCCATCATGCCCGCGCCGATCAGGCCGTATCGGATCATCGCGCGGCCTCCCGCGCCGCGCCGAGTTCCAGCACCGGAACGCCCAGGCCCGCCGCGACCCCTGCCAGCGCGTCCGCGTAGTCGCCATAGGCCAGCGCCATGTGGTGCTCCAGACCGCTGGCCATCACGTCGCGGCAGACCGCGTCCGCGCCCCGGTCGAACCGCACCGTCCCGCTGGTGCCCGTGAAGGCCATCGGCGCGTCCGTCACTTCGCCCGTGGCGATGACCACCTGCGCGCGCCCATGGGCCTGACTCAGCCGGAAGAGCGTCACGCGCCCCGGTTTCAATGCGAATTCCATCAGAAGCGCCTGCTTGCGGTTGGTATGGACCGTGGCACCCCGCGCGCCCGCCGCCATTGATGCGGGCGCCTGCCCGCAATGCCAGACGACGCCGGTCTCGCCGTCCATGTCCACCAGATCGGCAAGGAAAACCGGGGCGTCCGCCACGTCCTGCAGGATCGCTTGCGTCACGGCGCCGTAGACATCCGCCTCGCAGGCGCAGGGCGTGCGCGCCTCGCCCAGCATCGAGACGGGGCCACAGACCGCGCCGCCGTATTCGGTGAAGGTCTCTGGCCAGCAGCGGATGGCCATGGCGTCGAAACGATGCTCGGCCCGCAGATCGTCCAGCGCGCCGGCCAGCCGCAGCGACCGGTCGAGCTCACCCGCGTCCAATTCCGCCACACCGCCCAGCGCCTCGGCCTGCGCGACATGCTCGGGCCGGGCGGGCGTGGCGCGCGCGCGGTCGAAGAGGTCCGGCAGGGTCAGTTCGGTCACTTCAGCGCCGGTCAGGCCCCGAAGTGCCGCGGCATCGTAGGCGCAGGTGTCGAACCCCTCGGGCCGCTCGCCGATGCGCGCGATCTTCAGGTCGCGGCGGATGGCGCGTGGGGCCGCATCCGTCGCCACACCAAGGACCGGTGCCACCTCGGGCCCGCTCAGCAGCGCGTCGAGATCGACCGTGTCGCCGTAAGCCCAGGCGAAGCGCCGATTGTTGAGGCCGAGCGCGTGGCTCAGGAGGTTGAGGCCGCAGAACGCGTTCAGCCGCAGCCGCCCGCCGACCCGCGGCTCGGGCACGGCCCAGATCGCGACGCGGCCCGCGAACCCCGTCGCGGCGCGCGTGGCGAAAGCCGCATCGGTGAAGGTGACCTGCAGGATCAGGAGCACGTCCGCCCCGGACACGGCGTCGAGCGCGCCCTCGTCCGGCCCCATCAGGAGCGCGCGCGACCCGACCACCTCGTGCCCGCTCGCGTCGAGGGCCGCCAGCATCGCGGCCAGCTTCTCCTCGGCGAAGGCGACGTCGAAGGTCGGGCGCGCCAGGGGCAGGATGCCGATCTTCACGAAATGTCTCCGTAGCTCCGGCGGAAGGTCTCGGTCGGGTCACAGAACGCGAGGCCCTTGCCGCCGTAGACGTCGTGGCGATGCCAGGGCGTCGCCTTCTCATCGGTCAGGACGTTGAGCTCTTCCATGTAGGGAACCGAGTCGCGGACGAGCCCCTCGCCCATCGCGTCCCAGTCGGGATAGGACCTGAACGCGTCGAGCCAGATCGCCCGCCCGGCGAGGTAGCCCGACGCCCCGGCGGCATAGGCGTAGTCGAGGACCGTCTTGAAATCGGGCTTGTCGGCCCCCGCCGACAGCATCACCCATGGGCGTCCCGCCGCGCGACCCAGCTCGCCGAAGAGCGCCTGCACACCCGTGTCGCCCGGCGTGATGCCCTTTGCGGGCACCGGGCTTTCCAGCTTGAAGACATCGACGCCGTAATCGTCGCCCGCGAAGGCCTCGACCGATTTCAGGACGTGATCGGAATGCTTCGTCGCCATCTCGGTGTAGTCGGAGGTCTGTTCGGCATCGCTCTCGATCGGGTGGACCAGCAGCTCGAAGAGGAACGGGATGTCGAACCGCGCGCAGGCCTCGCCGATGCGCTTGACGAAATCGTGCTGCGCCTGCGCGACCTCCTCGGAGATGTCGGGCCGATACCACGCCAGCACCTTCACGGCGTCGCCGCCCATCCGCTTGATCTTGCCCACCGACCAATCGTCGATCTCGGCCGACCGGCGGCCTTGGCCGGTCTCGACGAAGAGACTGTCCTCCAGCGTCACGATCAGACCCTTCCTGGGGTCGAACACCTCCCAGCCGTGGGGGATCGCGAAATGCGGGTCGAGCAGCATCGCCGTCGACGAGGGCTGCAACGCCTCCAGCAGCATCGTCTTGACGCGCGCCACGTCCTCCCACGGCGCCTCGCCGCCATGATGCTCCGCGATCGGGCCCTTGATCGGCGGGCGTTGGTCGACGGCGGTCATTTTGAAGAGACCGGCGGCGTCGGACATGCGGCGGAAGCCCAGCTGTTTGCCGGGGGTGAGCGTGATGGTCATGAACCCTCCAGGTCGCGCGCCACGGGATAGACCTCCCACCCCCCGGCGCGCGTGCATTTGATCGCCGCCGCACGGTTGGCGAAATCCGACGCGGCGTCCAGTGCTTCCCCGCGTCCGAGCGCCAACGCAAACGCCCCGTGCCACAGATCGCCCGCCCCGAGCGTGTCGACCGCATCGACCTCGCGCGCCGGCACATGGGGTCCGTCGGCCCAGCGCACGCCGTCCGGCCCGTCGGTATAGGCCACCGCGCCCGGCAGCCGCGCTGCCGCATCCGCCAGCGCCCGATCGAGCGCGTCGATCCCGGTGAAGTCCCGCAGGCCCGGCGCGCTGAAGACGACATGCGACGCTTGCGCGGCCAGCGGCGCGGGCGTGTATTTCTCGCCGTCGAGCACGCCCGGTCGCCCCGCCGCCCGCGCGGCGGCAAGCACCGTCTCCGCCGCTTCGGGCCAACGGCAATCGGCGAGGACCGCGTCGAAATCCGGCAGGGGCGGCGGCTCGGTCGGCAGATGCGCACCGGGAAAGTTGACGATCATCCGTTCGCCCGACGCGTCCACCATCACCGACGACAGCGGCGTCCGCCCGCCCCGCGCCAGCATCGGCGTCACGCCCTGACCGTCCAGAAGCGCCGCCAGTTCGTCGCCTGCCCCGTCCTGACCCGCGCGCGACAGGAGCGTGACACGCGCACCCAGCCGGGCCGCACCCACCGCCGCGTTCGCAGCACAGCCGCCGCCGATCCGCTGGAAGCTGTGGGAGCGGTGCTTGCCCTCGCCCTCGGGCAGCGCGTCCATCCGGTGGACGTAATCCATCACGGCGATGCCGCAGACCAGAAGCCGCGTCATCGCGCCACGTCGCCGCCGGGGAAAAATCTTCGGGAAGATTTTTCCCCATTTTCTGCGGTGAGAAAATGACCGCGCATCAGTCGACCGGCAGTCCGCTGGGAACCGTGTCGGGTCGTCCCAGCCGCCCGTGCCGACTTGCCCCGCCCTCCAGCGCGCCGAGGAACGCGACCAGATCCGCAATGTCGCCGTCGCCGAGTTCGACCGGCACGATATCGACCCGCGCCGCCATCCGCGCCATCTCGCGGCGGTCGTCCCGGATCGCGAAATCGACCGCGGCCAGCCACGGGGCATCAGGCAGCTTGGCGAGGTCAGGTGTCCAGGCGGCCAGCGCGCCAAGCGGATCGGCGTGATGCCGGATGATCCCCTCGAGCGTCGGATATGCGCCGTTATGACCGTAAGGCGCGGTCAGTGTCACGTTGCGCAGGGACGGCGTGCGGAAGCGATAGGCGTCGTCCAGGTCGTCGGTCTCGGCCATGCGTCCGGTATCGCGCGGCAGGGGATCGAAGCGGCGGGTGCGACCGGGGCCGAAGGGCGGCAGTGCCAGCGCGTGAAAATCGTGATCGGTGAAGAGCGGCCCCGAATGGCACGACGCGCAATTCGCCGCTCCGAAGAACAGCGCACGGCCCCGCTCCTCGGCCGGGGCGAGCGGGGTGCCGTCGAGATAGGCGTCCCAGGGCGCATCCAGCGAGCGCCATTCCGAACCCATGAAGTCCGCCAGCGCGATCGCGATATGGGTGATCGTCACGTCCTCGGCGGCGGTCACGTCGTCGAAGGCGGCGATGAAGGCGTCGCCATAGGCCGGGATCGTGCGGACCCGCTTGGCGAGGATCGGCCAGCCGAGATCGATGCGGTCGCCGACGGCGCCCGTCACCTCGTTCTCGCCCACGTTGCCCGCCATCTCGAACTGCGCCGTCATCGGGAACAGCGCCTGCACCGCCAGAAGCGTCGGAAGGCCGTCGGGCAGCCATTCCTCGGCGGGCGTGTCGTAGCCGTTGTCATAGGCCTCCGAGAGCGAGACCCGCCCGTCATGGAAGAACCGCTCGAACTCGGTCGCGCCGACGTTCCAGAGTGCGGGCGCATGGCGCGGCACGCGCTTGCGGATCGCCGCGGCCCCCGCCCCTGCGGTGCGCTTCGGCCCCAGCCCCTCGCCCCCCTCGCCGATGCCCAGCGACAGCCCATCGCCCGAGAACGTCTCGTGGTGGTGGCATGTCCCGCAGGAGATGTTGCGGTTCCCCGACAGGATGGGGTCGTAGAACAGGAGCCGCCCGATCTCGGCCCGCGCGGGATCGAAGGGATGGAAGGTCACCTCTTCCGCCAGGGCGGGCGCCGCCGCTAGGGTCAGCGCGAGGAGAAGACGATGAACTGCCATGTCGCGATCTTGGCCACCCTGCTGGTGGTGTCCAGCCCCGCCCGCGCCGATATCGAGGACGCGCGCGACCTGATGGAGGCGGGCCGCTTCGCCGAGGCCCGCGCCGCGCTCTGGCCGGCCGCGCGGTCCGGCAACGCCGATGCCGAGGAGCTGATCGGCGTCATGTACGCGCTGGGCCTCGGGGTCGAGCGCGACCCGGTCCGCGCCTTCGACTGGTATCTCCGCTCGGCGATGAAGGGCCATCCCGGCGCGCAATCGGGCGTCGGCTGGTACTACGAGGTCGGCCTCGGCATGCCCGCGCCGGACCTCGTCCGCGCCTATCTGTGGTACGTGCTTTCGGCCATCGGCGGCGATCCCGATGCCGCCATCAGCCAAGAGGAGGTCGTCAAGAAGATGACCCCCGAGCAGATCGCCCACGCCCTCGTGCTGGTCGAGGATTACAAGGTCTGGATGTATCCGTTCCGGTGAGGGTGCGCCCGACCGCCTCCCACGGTCGGGCGCGCGGCCCCGGTCAGTCGAGCATGTCCGGGGCGTCCTGCGCCAGTTGGTTCCAGATGGTCTGGAAATGCAGCCAACCGATATAGTCCGAGCCGACATGCTCGCGCGAGTAGCGGGCCCGGTCCTCGGGGATGCGGATCGGGTCGATGCCGGTCGCCGCCAGCGCGAGCTGCTGCTGGCAGCACCGCTCCAGCGCGATGAACCAGAAGGCCGCCGAATCGATCGAGTGACGCGACGCCGTCAGCAGCCCGTGGTTCTGGTGCAGCGCCGCCTTTACGCCCTTGAACGCTACCGCCACGTCCGAACCCGCATGGTTCTCGACGGCGACCGCGCCCGCCTGGTCGCCGATCACCACGTGATCCTCGAAGAACGCACAGGCATCCTGCGTCACCGGGTCGATCGGGCGTCCCGTCGCGCACCACGCGGTGCCGTAGGTCGTGTGCGCGTGGCACATCGCGATGATGTCGGGATGCGCCTCGTGGACATTGGCATGGAGCACGAAGCCCGCGCGGTTCACCGCATGGGTGCCCTCGATCACCGTGCCCTCGTGATCGACGAGGATCAGGTTCGACATCTTCACCTTGTCGAAATGAACGCACATCGGGTTCGTCCAGTAGAGCTCCGGACGCTCGGGATCGCGGACGGTCAAATGGCCCGCGAAGCCGTAGTCGAAGCCCTCGGCGGCGAAGGCGCGGCAGGCGGCGACCAGACGTTCCTTGCGATGACGCCGCTCCTCGTCGACGCTGTCGAAATGGGGCTCGTAGGGAAATTCGAGGCCGGTCTGTTCCGGCTGGTAGATCGAGACGCGGTTGCCGAGGTCGAGCATCGTGGGTCCTCCGGGCGCGCGGGCGCCGCATGGGGTGACGGATTGGGTGGCCGGAGGATGCCGCGCGGCGCCGCGTCGCGCAACGCCGCGGCGGTGATGACACTTATGGTGCACGCGTGAAGGACGACCGACTCCTCCAGATGCGGGTCTTCGTGGCCGTGGTCGAAGCGGGGGGCTTCACCGCCGCCGCGCATCGGCTGGGCACCGGGCAACCCTTCGTCTCGCAATCGGTGCGGCGGCTGGAAGACCGGCTCGGGACGAAACTCCTGCATCGAACCACGCGTGAGGTCCGCCCCACGGACGAGGGCCTGCGCTACGCCGAAGGCGCGCGCGTGGCCCTCGACGCCGTCGAGCGGGCCGAGGGCGAGACCCGCGACGGCGCGGCGCGCATCGCAGGCACCCTGCGCGTCTCGGCCCCGCTGGCCTTCGGGCTCGACCGGATCGCGCCGCTCCTGCCCGGCTTCCTCGACAGCCACCCCGCGCTCGACCTGTCGCTGGTGCTGACCGATGATAGCGTCGACCTAGTGGCCGACGGGATCGACGTGGCCATCCGCATGGGTCGCCTGCCCGATAGCGGCCTGACGCTGCGCCGCCTCTGCGATCTGCGCCGCGTCGTGGTCGCGGCACCCGCCTTCCTGGCCCGCCACCCCGTGCCCGAAACGCCGCGCGACCTCGACGCGCTTCCGGTTCTCGCATGGGCGGGCGCGCGCGAGCACCTGAACGCCTGGCCCTTCTCGATCGACGGCGAGCGCTGGACGTTCCAGGCGCGCGGGCGGTTCCGCTCGAACGAGGGGCTGTCGCTGGTGCAGATGTGCGAGGCGGGGTTCGGGATCATGCGCTGCGCCGAGCATCTGGCACGTCCCGCCATTCGCGAGGGTCGCCTCGTCCCCCTGCTCGAAGCGTATACCGAGGCCGATGACGGCGCGGTCCACGCGGTCTTCCTGCCCGACCGCATGCTCCCCGCCCGTGTGCGCGCCTTCGTCGATCACATCGCCGCGGCCCTGCGCGCGCCGGACTGGTAGCGCTGGAGTCGAACCGAAACGGGGCGGCCCGAAAGCCGCCCCGGTCGTCACACCCGTCCGGGTGCGATCACTGCATGTCCATGTCGCGGCGGGCGCCGACACTTTCCTCGGCGGTCGCGATGGCCGCGCGGAAGTTGGCCAGCATCTCCTCGCCGCCGTCCACGTTCGACGCGAACCAGTCATAGACCGGCGCCGCGGCGTCCTGGAATGCCTGCTTCTCGTCGGGCGTCAGCACGTAGAGATCGCCACCCCCGGCCACGAACTCCTCGTAGGCCTGGATCGACTTGCGCTTCGGCGAGGCGAAGGTCGCCTGCTGCAGCGCCGAGAACCCGTCGACGATGACGCGCTTCATGGCGTCGTCCATCTCCTGGAACTTGGCGTTGTTCATCACCCAAATGGCGGCCATGTAGGCGTGCCCGTCCAGCGTGACGTATTGCAGGCCGGCATCGGGGAACTTCATGCCCATGATGTCGGTGATGCCGTTCTTCGAGCCTTCGACCACGCCCGTCTGGAACGAGGTGAAGAGCTCGGGCCACGGGATCGGCGTCGGCGAGGCACCCAGCGCGCGCACCAGCTCCTGCGGGAGGTCGGCGACCACGGTGCGGATCTTCAGGCCCTCCATGTCGGCGGGCGCGGCCACGCGGCGCTGCGTGTTGGCGAAGTTGCGCCAGCCGCCGGTGTTGCCCACGGTCATGATGCGGATCGCGTCACCGGAATCCTCCAGCGCCTTCGAGCGGAGCTGGCTGACGAGGTCGGTGTTCGTCAGCACCTCCTCGGCGATGCGGTCATCGGCCATCAGGTAGGGCAGGTCGAAGATCTGCACGTAGGGGAAGATGCCCGCGGCGCCACCCGAGGTGGTCACGAAGATGTCGATCGACCCGTCGGCCACGCCCTGCAGGCACTCGGCCCCGTTCGAGCAGAGCTGCGTGCCGATGAAGAGCTCGACCGTAATCGCGCCGTTGGACGCGTTCTCGACGTAGTTCTTGAAGACCACGAGCCCGTCGTAATCCTCGTCGTTCTCGTTCGAGTTCGCGGTGGCGCGGATGTTGATGGCGTGGCCGTCCGCCCAGGCCGCGACGCCTGGAAGCGTCACGAGCGCGGCCAGCGCACCGGCCTTCAGCATGGATGCGAATTTCATTTCTGTCCTCCCTGTCGGGGCCTCATGTGCGTGCCCCCGTTCTCTTGCCGGTCGCAGGCGATCCCTCCTCCCGGCATCGATCTCCGCCGCCGGGGCCGAGGGTCTCGGCGCCGATGACGGGCGATGGGGGCATCTGACGGGATGACGCGGCCTTAGTCCACCACCAGATTCGCAAAGCCGGGCGTCAGGGCGCGGGCGCGATCTCCAGCGTGACGGCGGCATACCAGTCGGCATAGGCACGGATTTCGGCGTCGGTCAGGTCGGCCGCGATGTCGGTCATGATCTCGTGAGTGCGCTTGCCCGTGCGGAACGCCTTCAGCTGGGTGTCAATGTAGATGTTCACCTCGCCCGCGAGGTTCGGCGCGTCGGGCACCAGCGACAGGCCGTCCGCGCCGTGACAGGCGACGCAATCCTCGGGCGCGTCCTCGGCCGCGACCCCCTCGGGCAGCGTCGCGGTGACCTCGTGGGCGGCGTACCACGCCGAGACATCCGCGATCTGCGTCTCCGACAGGCCGCGGGCGACGATGGACATCATCTCGTGCTCGCGCGTGCCGTCCTTGAATGCCGTGAGCTGCGCTTCGAGGTAGTCGAGCGGCTCGCCCCCGATATGGGGCGCGATGGGGATCTGCGCGTAGCCGTCGAGCCCGTGGCACGTCCGGCACATGTTCGCGACCTGCCTCCCGGCGGCGGGGTCGGCGGCGAAGGCGGGCGAGCCCCCGGCGAGCATGAGCCCGCCGAGAGCCAGAAGGCAAAGGTGCCTCATTCGGTCGAGGGCACGTGGGCGATGCGCCAGATCGCCCCGGCGAAGTCGTCCGAGACCAGCATCGAGCCGTCCCGCAGGAACGCGATGTCCATCGGCCGTCCGCGATACTCGCCCGTCGCCTCGTCGAGCCAGCCATCGGCGAAGACTTCGGCGCCCGCAGCGTTCCCTTCCTCGTCGAGCGCGGTGAACATCACCCGCGCGCCCACCGGCGTGGTGCGGTTCCACGACCCGTGCTGCGCCCAGAAGATGCCGCCCTGATACTGGTCGGGGAAGCTGTCACCTCGATAGAAGCTCATGCCCAGGTCGGCGGCATGGGCGGTCAGTTCCAGCTGCGGCTCGACGAAGGACACGCCCTCGGGACGCGGGACGCCCTGATATTCGGGGATCTCGACCCGGCTGTTCGTCCACGGGAAGCCGAAATGCTGACCGGCCTCGGTCTGGCGGTTCAACTCGCCCGGCGGGATGTCGTCCCCCATGCCGTCGACCTGGTTGTCGGTCCACCAGAGCTCGCCCGTCTCGGGGTTGAAGTCATGACCTACCGAATTGCGAACGCCGCGGGTATAGACCTCGCGGTCCGAGCCATCGGTATTCATCCGCACGATGCCGCCGATGCCGATCTCGTCGTACATCTCCAGCTTCTCGACCGGCTGCACGTTGAAGGGCTGGCCGAGCGAGACGTAGAGCTTGCCGTCCGGCCCGATGCGGCAGACGCGCGCGGTGTGGTTGAAGCTTTCCTCCTCGGGCGGGATCAGCTCGCCCTGGTCCACGACCACGCCGA
This sequence comes from Jannaschia halovivens, assembly GCF_046452375.1. Taxonomy (NCBI): domain Bacteria; kingdom Pseudomonadati; phylum Pseudomonadota; class Alphaproteobacteria; order Rhodobacterales; family Roseobacteraceae; genus Jannaschia; species Jannaschia halovivens. The sequence continues at coordinate 1,885,936 of NZ_JBKFDJ010000001.1, forward strand.
CCGCCGGGTCCGGGCCCTCGAAGAAGAACTCGGCCGCCGGGAATTGCAGGATGCGGTTGCGCTCGGCAATGTAGAGGAACCCGTCGGGCGAGAAGCACGGCCCGTTCGGGATGTCGAAGGTGATGGACGGCGCGAAGTCGAAGACCTGGTCGGCGACGCGGTTTCGGTCGCGGTCGACGATCGACCAGACCTTGTCCTTGCGCGTTCCCGCGAAGACCACCGTGCCCTGGGGTGCGACGGCCATCGAACGGGCGTCCGGCACGACCGCGTAGAGACTGACCTCGAACCCGTCCGGCACGTTGATGTGCTGGAGGATGTCGCGCAGCGCATCGGCCCGTTCGCCGTCCTGCGCGATCTCCGTATGGGTGGCCCCGGTGGCCTGCATGTTGCCGAGTTTCTCGAGGTTGGACTGGGCCAGCGCGGGGCCGGCCAGGATGGTCGTCGCGATCAGCGCGACGAGGATCTTCGCGGTAGTCATGAGTCTCTCTCCCTGTGAACCGGCCGCCCACCGCAGCCCTCCCAGACAAGGTGGAGACCGGACCCCCGATGATTTACGTGACGTAAACGTCTGTCAATCGCGCTGAAATCAAAGGCGCTTTGCCGCCGATGGTCAGAGGAAGCCGAAGAAGCGCGGCACCGCGAGCGAGATGGCGGGGATGTAGGTGATGAGGAAGATCACCAGAACCTCGACCGCGAGGAAGGGCAGGATGGCGCGCGCGATGGATTCCACCCGTTCGCCCGACACCGAGGACGCCACGAAGAGCACGAGCCCCATCGGCGGCGTCGCGAGGCCCACGGTCAGGTTCACCGACATGATGATCGCGAAATGCACCGGGTCGACGCCCAGATCGGTGAAGATGGGCCCGAGGATCGGGCCGAGGATGATGATCGCCGGGCCCGCATCGAGGAACATCCCGATGATGAACAGCAGAAGGTTGATCAGCAGCAGCAGGATCAGGGGGTTCTGCGACAGCGACAGGATGAAGTCGGCCAGCGCCTCGGGGGCGTGGCTCAGCGCGACGACCGTCTTGAACGCCATCGCCGCGCCCACCAGCAGCAGCACGACCGACGAGATCAGCGCCGCCTTGCCCAGCACGTCCGGCAGGTCGCGCCACGTCATTTCGCGCAGGATGAAGAGCGACACGATCACCGCGTAGCCAACGGCGACGGCGCTGGCCTCGGTCGGTGTGAACGCCCCGCCGAGGATGCCGCCCAGGATGATGACGGGGGTCAGGAGCGGGAAGAACGCCTTGAGCGACGCGCGCCCCTTCTCGGGCCATGTCGCTCGTCGCTTGAGGGCGGGCATCGCGGCGGGGTCGCGCCGCGCGATCAGGTTGGTGACCAGCATCAGGCCGATCCCGACCATCGCGCCGGGCACGATCCCCGCGAGGAACAGCGCTGCGACCGACTGTTCCATGACGTAGGCGTAGATGATCATGATCCCCGAGGGCGGGATGATCGGCCCGATTACTGACGAGGCGGCGGTCACGGCGGCGGCGAACTTGCGGGTATAGCCTTCCTTCTCCATCGCCGGGATCAGCATCGAGCCCAGCGCCGAAGTGTCGGCCACAGCCGAGCCTGATAGCCCCGCGAAGAGCATGGACGACAGGATGTTCACCTGCGCGAGACCGGCGCGGAAATGCCCGACCAGCGCCTGCGCGAACTCGACCAGGCGGAGCGTGATGCCGCCGCGGTTCATCATCTCGCCGGCGAGCATGAAGAACGGGATCGCCATCAGCGGGAAGCTGTCCATCCCGTTGTAGGTGTTGCGGTAGAGCAGGACGAGGTCCTTGGTGTCGCCGTTGAGCCAGAGCATCACGCCCGGCGCCGCGAGCAGCGCGAAGAACACCGGCAGCCCGACCATCAGGAGGAGCAGGAAGAGCGGCAGGAACCAGACGAGCATCTATTCCGCCCCCACCGTATCGGTCTCGGGAATGACGGGCAGGCGATCCGCCGCCCCGCCCAGCGCCGCGATCTGCCGCAGAATCAGCTCGACCATGACCGAGACCATCATCACGAGGCCCACGACCAGCGATGCCATCATCCAGCTGCGCGGCATCTTCTCCCAGCCCTCGCCGGTCGGGTAGTACAGCGCAGACGTCTTGAAGCGCCCCGAGAAGCCCGTGACCTCATCCCAGCCGATCTTGGCGGCCACGACGAGCACCAGAAGCGAGAGGAGCGACAGCACCAGCATCAGAAGGCCGCCGACCAGGCGCGGCAGCACGAGCTGGATCATGTCGATCGCCACGAACCCGCCCCGGCGCAGCGCCGTCGGCGCGACCACCATCAGCCACAACATGAGAAAGCGCGCCGCCTCTTCGGGCCAGGGGAGCGGGTTCGAGAGGATGTAGCGCCAGAAAACCTGGATCAGGATGAAGCCGACCATCAGCGCCATGCAGATTACGCCGACCCAGCGGCCCACGGCCAGCGCGCCCGCGTTGATGGTGCCCAGCGCCCTGACGGCTGCGACGATCCCTCCCATACGCCCTCCCCGGCGATGCGTGGGGCGATGAACGCAGCCAAGGCGTGTTCCGTCAACCGCGATGATCCCGAAACGACACTCCGCGGCAATCCCGGGATGCCGGGCGATCGGGGGTTGCTCCATCGGACCGCAGCAGTCAGACCGGGACAAAGTGTTAACAGATCGTTAATTTTTCCAGGGAAGCCGCCGGACATGTCGCTCAAGCATCTCGTCGCCGGGCTCGTCATCGCACTCACCGCCATCGGTCCCGCGACCGCGCAGGATTGGTCGGGGCGGACGATCGGCCTGCAACTGGGCCATGTGTCGGGGTCGCCCGCGCATACCCGCGTCATTCCCGCGGGTCGCCAGGGGCACGAGGTCTCGGCCGACGGGATCACCTTCGGTCTGTCCTACGGTCACACCTGGCAACGTGGCCGGTTGGTCTTCGGGATCGACGGTGATCTCGCCGTGTCGGATGCCGCGGGCCGCACGGTGCGCCGGGGCGGCGGGAACGCGCCCTGTGGCCGGGGACGCGGCGGCTGCGACCACGCGGTGAACGCGCTCGCCACGGTGCAGGGACGGCTCGGCTTCGCGCTCGAGAACGGCATCCTGCCCTACGTGACGGGCGGGCTTGCGGTGGCCGACGTGTCGGCGACGGCCAGCATCGGGCGCTGCGGCGCCACGCCCTGCACGGTCGACGGCATCGAGACGGGCTATACCGTCGGCTTCGGCATCGAGGTGCCGGTGCCCGACCGCTGGTCGCTCCGCTCCGAGGTGTCGCGCGTCGATCTCGGAACCGTGCGGTTCGACCGCTCGACCAACCCGGCGGGCAATCGGTTCATCGAGACGGACCTGAGCTACACCCACGTCTCGATCGGCTTCCACCGCCGCTTCTGAGCGCGGTCAGCGCAACCGCGCGCCGCTGCCCGCATCGAACAGCATCAGCCGCGCCGGATCGATCGAAAGCCCGACCCGGTCGCCCTCCGACGACCGCACGTCGCCGCGCTCCTCGACGATCAGCCGTTCGCCGTCGCTGGCCGTCAGATACGCGTAGCTGACGCCGCCCAGCGCCTCGGTCAGCTCCACGCCCAGCACGTCGCCGGGTCCGATCTCCAGATGCTCCGGCCGCAGGCCCACGACCACCTCCGTCCCGTCCGGCGGCAGCGCGACCGGCGGGGTCAGCGTCAGCCCGACGCTCGGCATCTCGACCGCGCCGCCCCGCACCGTGCCCGTCACGAAGTTCATCGAAGGCGAGCCGATGAACCCGGCCACGAAGCGGTTGTCGGGATCGCGATACAGCTCCAGCGGCGCACCCACCTGCTCGATCCGGCCGTCGCGCAGCACGACGATCTTGTCGGCCATGGTCATCGCCTCGACCTGGTCATGGGTGACGTAGATCATCGTCGCCCCGATCTCCTTGTGGAGCCGCGCGATCTCGACCCGCATCTCGACCCTGAGCTCGGCATCGAGGTTCGACAGCGGCTCGTCGAAGAGGAAGACCTCCGGCCCGCGCACGATGGCCCGCCCGATGGCGACGCGCTGCCGCTGACCACCGGACAGGGCAGCGGGCTTGCGCTTGAGATAGGGGTCGAGCTTCAGAACCCGGCTCGCCTCGCCGACCTTGGCGTCGATCTCGGATTTCGGGTGGCCGTTCATCTTCAGGCCGAACCCCATGTTCTCGCCCACCGTCATATGCGGGTAGAGCGCGTAGGTCTGGAACACCATCGCGACGCCGCGCTGCGCGGGATCCTCGCGGGTGACGTCGCGCGCGCCGATCTCGATCTTGCCGGCCGTCGTCTCCTCCAGCCCGGCGATCATCCGCAGGAGCGTGGACTTGCCGCAGCCCGACGGCCCGACGAAGACGCAGAACTCGCCCTCCTCGATCCCGAGATCCACGCCATGGATCACCTGCGTCTCGCCGTAGCGCTTGATCACGTCCGTCAGTTGCACGCCTGCCATGGGTCAGCCCTCCCTCTGATCGGGGAAGCGCCAGTCGCGCAGGGCCCCTGAAATCCGTTCGACCGCCGCGGCGAGCGCCGGGCGATGCGCCAAGAGGCGCGTCTTGTCCAACCCCTGGCCGGTCACCGACACCGCGCCCTGCACCCGCCCGCCCGGCGACAGGACCGGCATCGCGATGCAGGCGATGCCCGGCTCGTGCTCCTCGCGGTCGAAGGCATGGCCGGCGGCCCGGATGGCGGCCAGCTCGGCGCGCATCGCGTCGGCGTCGGTGATGGTCGAGGGCGTGAAGCGGTGCCAGGACTGGCGGTCCAGCGCAGCGGCCAGCTCCGGCTCGGGCAGATGCGCCAGCATCGCCTTGCCGACCCCCGTGCAATAGGCCGGTCCAACCTTGCCCGCCTCGGAATACATCGGCACGGCGCGGGCCGGGCCACGCTTGTCGAGATAGAGCACCTGCCCGCTGTCGAGCTGCGCCAAGTGCACCGTCTGCCCGATCTCGGCGGCCAGCGCCTCGAGATGCGGACGGGCGATCGGGGCGAGGTTCGATTGCGACCACGCCGCATGGGCCAGCCGCACCAGCCGCAGGCCCGGCGTGTAGGTCCCCGTCTCGGGATCGAGCGACAGCATCCCTTGGCTCACCAGCGTCTGGAGCAGGCGGTAGAGCGTGGCCTTCGGATGGGGCGACGTCTCGAGCAGCTCCGAGAACCGCACCGGCCGCCCGACCGACGCGACATGGTCGAGCACGCCCAGCGCCTTGCCCACAGTCCCGTCGCCGCTCTCATGTCGAATGTTCACGCGGCCTCCCCCGGTGGATGCTTGACAGGCTAGCCGGAACATCCGACAGTTTTCAACATAAGAAACCGCGTTTCACTATTTGGAACCGCGGGAGCTTCAAGGACAATGCGACCGCACAATCTGGGAGGATATCATGCGATCCATTCTGACGGCCCTGGCCGCCACCACCATGCTCACCGGGACCGCCTTCGCCGACGCCCACGCGCTGTCGGGCGACCTGCGGATCATCTCCGACATGTCCAACCCGGCGCCCCGCGCGGTGATGGAAGGCCTCGTCGCCGAGTTCGGCGAGATGCATCCCGATCTCAACATCGAGCTGGAGGTCATCGACCGCGAGGCCTGGAAGTCCCAGATCCGCAACGTGCTGTCGGCGAACCCGCCCGACGTCGTGAACTGGTACGCCGCCAACCGCATGATGCCCTACGTGAACGCGGGCCTCTTCGAGGACGTCTCCGACGTCTGGGGCGAGATCGAGGGCCTCGACAGCGTCAAGGGCGCGCTGACCATCGACGGCAAGCAATACGGCGTCCCCTACACCTACTACCAGTGGGGCGTGTATTACCGCGAAGACATCTTCAACGAGCTTGGCCTGACCGAGCCCACGACCTGGGAAGAAGAGCTCGCCAATTGCCAGGCGATCCTCGATTCGGGCCGCAAGTGCTATACGATCGGCACCAAGTTCCTGTGGACCGCCGGCGGCTGGTTCGACTACCTCAACATGCGGACCAACGGGTTCGACTTCCACATGCAGCTGGCCCAGGGCGAAATCCCGTGGACCGACGATCGCGTGCGCCAGACCTTCGCCAACTGGCGGCAGCTGATCGACATGGGCGCCTATATCGACGACCACCAGAACTACTCCTGGCAGGAGGCGCTGCCCCTGATGGTCAACGGCGAGGCCACGGCCTACCTGATGGGCAACTTCGCCGTCGCACCGATGCGCGAGGCGGGTCTGACGGACGACCAGATCGACTTCTACCAGTTCCCGGCGATCAACCCCGATGTCGAGATGGGCGAGGACGCTCCGACGGACACGTTCCACATCGCTTCGGGCGCCCAGAACAAGGAAGCCGCGCGCGAATTCCTGAAGTTCGTGGTCTCGGCCGACGTGCAGACGGACATCAACTCGGGCGCCAAGCTGGGCCAGCTTCCGGTCAATGCCGGGTCCAGCGTCGACGATGACGAGTTCCTGAACCAGGGCTTCGAGATGCTGTCCGAGAACGCCACCGGCGGCATCGCGCAGTTCTTCGACCGGGACTTCCCGGCCGAGATGGCCGCGCTTGGGATGGAGGGCCTGCAGGAATTCATGGTCTTCCCCGACAATCTCGAGGACATCCTCCAGCGCCTCGAGCAGGCCCGCGAGCGCATCTACGCCAACTGATCCGGTGCGGGGCGGAGGCATCCTCCGCCCCCGCCCAGATGACCCCGGCCATCCGCGGCCGGGGTCCGCCATCCCGACCCATCCGCATGGCCCCGCCATCCGAATGTGCCGGAACGGGAGACCGACCATGATCCGCATCGCGATCGTACTCGCCCTTCTCGCCAGCCCCGCCGCCGCGCAGACCGTGACCGGTGCCTGTACCGACGGCAGCATCTGGACGGGCAGCCCCGGCGATGCCGGGCTCGGGCCCTGCGAGAGCCCCGGCGAGGGGTTCTTCCGGCTCCGCTGCGACGCCGGGTCGGTCGTGATGAACGTCGAGAGCCCCTATCCCATCGCCGAGGACCAGCGCGGCACGGTCGATCTGACCGTGGACGGCACCGTCTGGCGTCTGGAAGGCGTCGGGCGCACCTTCGACCGGACCGACACGCGCGGCCTCGCCGCCGTCGCGGTGCCCACCGAGGCGCTCGACGCGCTGGCCGCGGGCAGCACCGCGCGGCTCGACATGCCGACCGAGACGCGACCCTTCCACCTGACCGGCTCGGGTGCGGCGCTCGCCGCGCTGCGCGACGCCTGCTGAGGAGCGATCATGTCCACCACCGCCCCCGCCGTTCCGCCGACCGACGCCCCGCCCCGCCGCGGCTGGTACGCGCGCAACCAGATCGCGGTGACCCCGTGGCTCTTCCTCTTGCCGGGCCTGCTGTTCTTCGCCGTCTACGTCATCCTGCCGATCTTCCAGTCCTTCCAGGTCAGCCTCTACCGCTGGGACGGCTTGGGCGAATTGTCCGAAACGGGCACCTTCATCGGTCTCGGCAACTACCGCGAACTCGCGACCGACCGGGCCTTCGACATCTCGCTCTGGAACAACTTCCGCTGGCTCCTGCTCTATCTGCTGGCCATCCCCATGGGCCTCGGGATCGCTCTCTTCCTCAACCAGACCGTGACCGGCATCCGGCTCTACAAGTCGCTCTTCTTCTTTCCCTTCGTCATCAGCCAGGTCGTCGTGGGCCTCGTCTTCTCGTGGTTCTACCTCCCGAAGGAGGGCCTGCTGAACGCGGCGCTGGCGCTCTTCGGGCTGGGGCCGATCAACATCCTGGGCGACCCCGACCTCGCCACCTACGGTATCATCGCGGCCGGTCTCTGGCCGCAGACGGCCTATTGCATGATCCTCTACCTGACGGGCCTGAACGCCGTGGACCCCGAGCAGGTCGAGGCCGCGCGGCTCGACGGCGCGAAGGGCTGGAAGATGCTCTGGTACGTCATCATCCCGCAACTCAAGCCCGCGACCTTCATCGCCTTCGTCGTCACGATCATCGGCGCGCTCAGATCCTTCGACCTGATCTCGATCATGACCAACGGCGGGCCGTTCGGTTCGACGCGGGTGCTGTCCTTCTACATGTTCGAGAAGGCGTTGGCCGAGTTCGGCTTCCGCATGGGCTACGGCGCGGCCATCGCGGTCGTCCTCTTCCTCATCATGCTCTGCTTCATCGCCTATTTCCTGTGGTCGATGTGGCGCGACGAAAGGTCCCCAAGATGAAGCCTCTTCTCGCCACATTGTCCGCGTTCCTAGTCGTGACGAGCGCCGCATTTCCACAAGTCGTGATCGACGAAGGCATTGAGCCGTCCGGTTGGTCCGAAGGACCGCGCCCGGTTGCGCTGAGGTGCGCCGGGCTGCTCGGCATTATTGCTAAGCAGGCAAGTTCCATGGAGGCGCTGAACGCTCAGATGATCCTCCTGCGCGAAGCGGTGCGTCTTTCCGATGGCGATCCACCCTTCGGAGACGTGGCGGCAGAGTCTGAAGAGTACGCCGAAGCCTATCTGGGCTTGCCGCAGACCGACGAGACCGGCGCGATGATCGCCTCGGACATGCAAAGCTGCACCACGCTCATTAGCGTAGTGCAAAAAGCGTCTGAATGACCCGCGCCGAGTTCGACGCCCTTTGCGCCCCGCATCCCGGCGCGGTCCTCTCCGGCCCCGGAGAGCTCGACGCCTGGAAGGTCGGCGGCAAGATGTTCGCCTGCTTCGGCCATGTCGACACCCGCGCCACCAACGACGACCACGTCGTGGTCCGCTGCGCCGATGCCGACATGGCGCGGATGCTGATCGAGACCGGGGCCGCCGGGAAGCCCGCCTATTTCCGCGGTGCCTGGGTCCGGCTGGACCTGCCCGGACTCGACCCGGACGAGGCCGCCCACCGCGTCGCCGTCAGCTACGACACCATCCGCGCGGGGCTGACGAAGAAGGCCCAGGCCGCCCTGCCCCTACGGGAGTCCGACTGATGTTCCCCACCCCCATCGCCAAGACCTCCCGCGCGTGGCAGCTCACCTACCAGTCGCTCCTGCCCGTGGCCCTCGTCGTGTGGCTCCTGCCGCTGATCGCGGTGATGCTGTTCTCGATCAAGCCGGACACCGATTTCACGACCGGCAACTACTGGGGCTGGCCCTCGTCCTTCGAAGGCTTCGCCAACTACGGCCGCGTCTTCTTCGAGAGCGACATGCCCCGCTATCTGCTGAACTCGGTGCTGATCACCGTCCCCACGGTCGTCGGCGTCCTGATCCTGTCCTGCATGACGGGCTTCGCGCTTGGCATCTACCGCTTCAAGGGCAACCTTCTGATCTTCTTCATGTTCATCGCGGGCAACTTCGTGCCCTTCCAGATCCTGATGGTCCCCGTCCGCGACCTGACGATCGACATGAACCTCTACGACACCAAGACGGGCCTCGTTCTCTTCCACATCGCCTTCCAGACCGGCTTCTGCACGCTCTTCATGCGCAACTTCATCCGCGCGCTGCCCTTCCCGCTGATCGAGGCGGCGCGGGTCGAAGGCGTCGCCGAATGGCGCATCTTCTGGTACGTCGTCATCCCGTTGATGAAGCCCGCCATGGCCGCGCTCGCCGTGTTGATCTTCACCTTCATCTGGAACGATTACTTCTGGGCCATCGTCCTGACCCAGGGTGCCGACAGCCAGCCGGTCACCGCGGGCATTACGTCCTTCAACGCCCAGTACCGTGCGGCCTATCACCTGATGAGCGCGGGCAGCATCGTTGCCGCGCTGCCCCCGGTGCTGATGTTCTTCCTGATGCAGCGTCACTTCATCGCGGGGCTGACCCTCGGCGCGGTCAAGTGACCTCGGCGCGATGAAGGACACCGCAACCGTGACGACGCGCACCTGGCGCCTCGACGACACCGCGCCCGGCACCGGCACGCGCCAGACCATGGTGCTCGCCGCCGAGCATGACCGCCTGCCGCAGGTGGTCTATTGGGGGGCGCCCCTGCCGCCCGAAGCCGATCTCGCGACGCTCGCCGCGGCCCACGCGATCGACGTGACCGGCGGGATGCTCGACGCCAATCCCGACCTGTCGCTCTGCCCCGAGGCGGTGCGCTCCTTTCCCGGCCAGCCCGGCCTCATCCTGCGCGGCGAGGACGGCACGCCGCTTCTGCCCAAGTTCCACTACGCCTCCGAGGACGGCAGCGACGGGCTCGCCCTCACCTACACGGATCCGGAGAACGGCCTCGCCCTCACCTTCCGCCTGACGCCCGACCCCTCGACCCGGATCGTCCAGCTCAAGACCATCCTCACCTCCGAGCGGCCCGTCCATCTCCACTGGCTCGCCGCGCCCGTGCTGCCCGCGCCGCAGCACTCCTCCGAGATGATCGACGTCGCCGGGCGCTGGACGGGCGAGTTCCAGCTCAACCGCACGCCCTGGTCCGCCGGCATCCGCTACCGCGAGAACCGGACCGGCCGCACCGGGCACGAACATTTCCCCGGCCTGATCGTCCCGGCCACCGGCGCCACGAACACGCAGGGCGAGGCCTGGGGCTTCCACTACGGCTGGTCCGGCGGACATCGCATGATCGCCGAAGAGCTGCCCGACGGACGCCGCCAGATCCAGTTCGGCCATGCCGCCCGGATGGAAACGAAGCCCGCCACCCGGTTCGAGAGCGCGACGCTCTACGTCACCTATTCGCCCTACGGCCTAAACGGCTGCGCCGTCGCCTTCCAGCGCCACGCCCGCGACCGCATCGTCACCTGGCCCGACGACGCCCGCTCCCGGCCGGTGCATTACAATTGCTGGGAGGCCGTCTATTTCGACCACAAGCTCCCGGTCCTGACCGATATCGCCAGCCGCGCCGCCGCCCTCGGGGCCGAGCGCTTCGTGCTCGACGACGGCTGGTTCGGCCAGCGCGACGACGACACCCGCTCGCTCTCGGACTGGACGGTGGACGCGCGCAAGTATCCCGACGGGCTGGGCCCGCTGATTTCGCATGTCCACGGGTTGGGTATGACATTCGGCATCTGGTTCGAACCCGAGATGATCAATCCCGACAGCGACATCCACCGCGCCCATCCCGATTGGGCGCTTGGCGGCGACGACCAGACGCTGGGCCGCCAGCAGAAGGCGCTGAACATGGCGCTGCCGGAGGTGCGGGACTTCATCTACGACCGGATGGCCGCGATCCTGTCGGCGCACGACATCGACTACGTCAAATGGGACCACAACCGCGTCCTGCCCATGCCCGACGCCGACCAGACCCGCGGCTCCTACGCGCTGATCGACCGGCTCCGCGCGGCCTTTCCGCAGGTCGAGATCGAGAGCTGCGCCTCCGGCGGCGGGCGCATCGATTTCGGCATCCTCAAGCGGACCCAGCGCGTCTGGCTCTCGGATTCGAACGACGCGCTCGAACGGCTTCGCATCCAGCATGACGCGGCGCTCTTCCTGCCGCTCGCCGTCACCGGCTCCCATGTCGGGCCGCGCCGGTGCCACACGTCGGGGCGTATCCTCGACATCTCGTTCCGCGCCTGGGTCGCGGCCCAGCGGCATATGGGGTTCGAGATGGACCCCCGCGAACTCGACGAGCACGAGGCGCGTGTCCTGACCGAGGTGACCGCCTGGTGGAAGGCGAACCGCGACTGGATGACGCTGGCCGACATCCACCGTCTCGACGCGCCCGACCCCGCGATCCTCGCCGAACAGCAGCAGCACCGGACCGGCGACCGCTTCGTCGTCTTCGCGGGGAAGGCGGCGACCTCGACCCAGATCGCGCCGCGCCCGCTGCGCCTGACCGCGCTCGAACCCGATGCCACCTACCAGATCGAGCTCATCAACCGCGCCTCTGCACCCGCCCTGTCGCGCGGCAACCCGATCCTCAAGGACGGCCCGATCGATGTTTCGGGCACTTGGCTCATGCATCACGGCATTACCCTGCCTTGGCATTTCCCCGAGACGATGTGGGTTCTGGAAGGGACGCGCCTGTGACCCGACCTTCAGCTCGCATTAAGGTTAACGCGACCGCCCCTTTCCTCTGGCCGGAAATACCTCGGGCGGGCGCCGCAGGCGCGGGGGCAGCGCCCCCTCCGGACGCGCAACGCAGCACGCCGGCGGCCCGGTCCGCGCCCATGACACCCACCCGACCGAGATTCCCCGTGGCGCGCCCACGACCCATCCGAGGCTCCCGATGACCGACATGCCCACCTATCCCGACCTCGACGGCGCCTCCGTCTTCATCACCGGCGGCGGCTCCGGCATCGGCGCGGGCCTGACCGAAGGCTTCCTGCGCCAAGGCGCGCGCGTCGCCTTCATCGGCCGTTCGGATGCCTCGGCCTTCGTGTCGGAGATGTCCGAGGCGACGGGCAACACGCCGCTCTTCATCCAGGGCGACATCACCGACATCGCCGGTCTGCGCGCCGCGATGGATCGGGCCGCGGAGGCCCACGGCCCCGTCACCCGTCTCGTCAACAATGCCGCCAACGATCAGCGCCATGACAGCCTCGATGTCGACGAGGACTTCTACCGCTGGTCCACCGACATCAACTTCAAGTCGTATTTCTTCGCCTGCCAGCACGCGGTCGCGGGGATGCGGGCGGGCGGATACGGCCACATCGTCAACTTCTCCTCGATCTCATACATGATGGGGAATGCGGGCTACGCGCTCTACACCGCGTCGAATGCCGCGATCACCGGCATGACCCGGTCGATGGCGCGCGAGTTCGGGCCCGACGGCATCCGCATCAACGCTCTCGCCCCCGGCTGGGTGCTGACCCGGAAGCAACTCGACAAATGGGCGACGCCGGACGGGCTCGCCGCCCATCTCGACCGCCAGTGCCTCAAGACCCATCTCGCGCCCGACGACATCGTGGCCCCGACGCTGTTCCTCTCCAGCACCGCCTCGCGGATGATGACCGGACAGCTCATGGCGGTCGATGGCGGCGTGGTCGTCACCGGATGACGGGCTGGATCGCCCTCGACTGGGGCACCACGGCCCTGCGCGCCACGCGGATGGACGGCACCGACCCGCAGGAGACGCGGCAGAACGAGGCGGGCATGGCCGGGCTCGCGGGGGACGCGTTCGAACCCGCGCTCCTCGATCTCGTGGGCGACTGGATCGACGATGCGCCGCTGGTGATCGCCTGCGGCATGGTCGGCTCGCGGCAGGGCTGGCACGAGGCGCCCTACGCCGCCGTTCCCTGCGCGCCGCTTGGTGCCGGGCTGGTCGAGGTGCCGACCGCCGATCCGCGCCTCCGCGTCCGCATCGTGCCCGGCCTGTCGCAGCAGAAGCCGCATCAGGACGTGATGCGCGGCGAGGAGACGCAGATCGCGGGCATCCTCGCGCACCTCCCCGAGTTCGACGGCATCGCCTGCCTGCCGGGCACCCATACAAAGTGGGCGCATCTGAGCGCGGGCGAGGTCGTCAGCTTCCGCACGATCATGACCGGCGAGGTCTTCGCCACCCTCGGCCGCGACACGATCCTGCGCCATTCGCTGGGTGGCGATGGCTGGTCAGAGGCGGCGTTTCTCGAGGCCGTGTCCGACGCGCTCTCGCGGCCCGAGACCCTGACCGCCCGCCTCTTCGAGCTGCGCGCCACCGACCTTCTCCACGGGCAGGATTCCACCACCGCCCGCTCGATCCTGTCGGGGCTCTTGATCGGGGCCGAACTGGCCGCCACCAAGCCGTGGTGGATGGGCCGCGACGTCGTCGTTACCGGCTCGGACACGACGACCCGCGCCTATGCCGCCGCCTTGCGCGCGCAGGGCCTCGACCCGACCATCCTCGCCGCCGACGCCATGACGTGGGCCGGTCTCGCCGCCGCCAGGAGCCTGCCATGATCCGACCGCTGATCGCCATCCTGCGCGGCCTGTCGCCCGACGATGCCGTGCCCGCCTGCGAGGCGCTGATCGCCGCCGGGATCACCGTGATCGAGGTGCCGCTGAACTCGCCCGAGCCGCTGCGCTCCATCGCCGCGATGGCCGGGGCCGCGGGCGAACGCGCGATCATCGGGGCGGGCACTGTCCTTTCGGCCTCCGAGGTCGAGGCCGTGGCCGAGGCGGGTGGCCGCCTGATCGTGTCGCCCAATGCCGATGCCGAAGTGATCGCCCGCACCCGCGAACTGGGCCTCGAAAGCTGGCCCGGTATCTTCACCCCGACCGAGGCCTTCGCCGCCATCAAAGCGGGCGCGACGGGGCTGAAGCTCTTTCCCGGCTCCATGGCAGGACCCGGCGGCCTCAAGGCGATGAAGGCGGTCCTGCCCTGCACGCACCCCGTCTATGCCGTCGGCGGTGCGGGCCCCGAGAACTTCGCCGCGTGGCTGGCGGCGGGGGCGGACGGCTTCGGCCTCGGCACGGCGCTCTACACGCCCGGCCTCGCCCCGGACGAGATCGCCGCCCGCGCCCGCCGCATCGTCGCGGCCTATGACGCGGCCACCGGCGCGGGACACGTGGTATGACCCAGGCCCGGATCTGGGACGACCGCGTCTGCGGCTTGGGCGAAGGCGCGCTCTGGCATCCCGGACGCGGCCAGCTCTTCTGGTTCGACATCCTCGCCGGCACGCTCCACAGCCGCGACGGCGACACCCAGCTCTCCTGGACGTTCCCCGAGCCGGTCAGCGCCGCGGGCTGGATCGACCGTGACACGCTGATGGTCGCGGGGGCCACGGGGTTCTGGCGTTTTGACATCCCTACGGGCGGGATCGCGCGCCTCGGCGATCTCGAAGCCGACCGGCCCGACACCCGCTCGAACGACGGGCGCGCGGACCCGGTCGGCGGCTTCTGGATCGGCACGATGGGGCTCGGGGCGGAGCCGGGCGCCGGTGCGATCTACCGCTATTTCCGGGGCGAGGTGCGCCGCATCGTGACCGATATCACCATCCCCAATGCGATCTGCTTCTCGCCCCATGGGGATTTCGCCTATTACGCCGACACGCGCGCGGAGATCATCTGGAAGCAGCGGATCGACCGCGCGGGCTGGCCCTCGGGCAAGCGCGAGGTCTTCGCGGACTTCTCGGGCGTCGGCCTCGCGCCCGACGGGGCGGTCTGCGACGCGGACGGCAATGTGTGGGTCGCGCAATGGGGGGCCTGGCGCGTCGCCTGCCACGGCCCCGACGGGCGCTTCCTGCAGGCGCTGGCCTGCGGTGCCGCGCATACCACCTGCCCGGCCTTCGGCGGCCCGGACCTCGCCACGATGTTCGTGACCTCCGCCACACAGGGCCTCAACGACGGCGCGCTCGACCATCAGCCGGGCGGCGGGCGCACCTGGGCCGCCGAGATGCCGGTGCGGGGTCTCGCCGAACACAAGGTCGTCCTGTGACGCGCACGCTGGGGACCTGCTGGTATCCCGAACACTGGCCCGAGGCGATGTGGGCTGGCGACGCCGCGCGCATGGCCGATCTCGGCCTGACCTGGGTCAGGATCGGCGAGTTCGCATGGTCGAAGCTGGAACCCCAGCCGGGGCGCTTCGACTGGGGCTGGCTCGACCGCGCCGTGGACATACTGACGGCGGCGGGCCTGCGGGTCGTGATGGGCACACCCTCGGCCACGCCACCGCGCTGGATGCTCGATCGCCATCCCGACATGCTCGCCGTCGATGCCGAAGGCCGCCCGCGCGGCTTCGGCTCCCGCCGCCATTACTGCTTCAGCCACGCAGGCTATCGCGAGGAGGCCGCGCGCATGGCCGGCCACATGGCCAAGCGCTACGGCGACCGGGTCGCGGCGTGGCAGACCGACAACGAGTACGGCTGCCACGACACCGTGCTCAGCTATTCCGACGCCGCGCGCGACGCGTTCCGCGACTGGCTGCGCCACCGCTACCAGACACCCGAGGCGCTGAACGCGGCCTGGGGCAACGTCTTCTGGTCGATGGACTACGCCGACTGGACCGAAATCGACCTGCCCCACCTCACCGTGACCGAGCCGAACCCGTCCCACGCCCTCGCCTTCCGGCGCTTCTCCAGCGACCAGGTGATCCGCTGGAACGCGGCACAGGTCGAGGCCATCCGGGCCCATTCCGATGCGCCGATCTCGCATAATTACATGGGCCGCGTGACCGAGTTCGACCACCACGCCCTCGGGCGCCAGATGGAGATCGCGACATGGGACAGCTACCCTCTGGGCTTCCTCCTGGACCGGGTGCCCGGCGGCGACCGCGCGGCCTATCTCCGGCAGGGCGATCCCGACTTCCAAGCGTTCCACCACGACCTCTATCGCGGCGTCTCGCCCCGCTGGTGGGTGATGGAGCAGCAGCCCGGCCCGGTGAACTGGGCGCCGTGGAACCCCGCGCCCCTGCCCGGCATGGTCCGGCTCTGGACGTGGGAGGCCTTCGCCCATGGCGCCGAATGCGTCAGCTGGTTCCGCTGGCGGCAATTCCCACATGCGCAGGAGCAGCAGCATGCGGGCCTTCGCCGACCCGATGACGGCCCCGGTCATGGCTGGGCCGAGGCCGAGCAGGTCGCCGCCGAACTGCACGACGCGCCGGACGTCTCGCCCGTGCAGGCCCCCGTCGCGCTGATCTTCGACTACGCCTCGCAATGGGCGTGGGAGGTACAGCCGCAGGGCGCGGGCTTCGACCATTTCGCGCTCGCCTTCGACCTCTACCGCGCGCTCCGGTCGCTGGGGCTCAGCATCGACATCCTGCCTCCGGATACCGCGAATCTCGACGGCTACGCGCTCGTGCTCGTGCCCGGGCTCCTCTCTCTGGCGGACCCGCTTCGCGCGGCCATCGGCGCCGCGCCGGGAGTTGTCCTCACCGGGCCGCGCACCGACCTGAAGACCCGCGATCTGGGCATCCCGCAGGCCCTCGGCCCCGACCTTCCCGGCCTCGATGCGACCAGCGTGATGGAGGAGACGTTTCCGCCCGACGCCGCCCGTCCGCTGAGGACCGGCGGCCACGCGACGCTTTGGCTGGAGCATCTCGAGACCGGGGCCGAAATCGTCGAAGCCACGGCCGACGGGACCCCCGCCCTGATCCGCGCCGGGAACCGCGCCCATTTCGCGACCTGGCCCGACCCGCTGGCCGCGCGCCGTATCCTGCGCGACCTGGCGCAGGACGCCGGGCTCGTGACGCACGACCTGCCCAAGGGCCTGCGCCTCCGCGACACGGGCACGGAACGCTTCGTGTTCAACTACGCCGCCGAGGCGCGGGCCTTCGACGGCGAGGACGTGCCTCCCGCGGGTGTCCTCAGGCGACCTCGCCCATCCTGAGCCCCAAATCGAGCATCCGGTTCGCGAAGCCCCATTCGTTGTCGTACCAGCCGAAGACCCGCATCAGCCCGCCCGTCGCGGCACGGGTCTCGGGCAGCGCCATGATCACGCTCTCGGCGCGGCCCCTCAGGTCCGAGCTGACCAGCGGCCCGGTCTCGGTCCCGATCACCCCGCCCGCCGCCGCAAGCGCGGCGTTCACGGCTTCCACATCCGTCTCCGTCGCGGGCAGGAACGTCAGGTCGACCGCCGAGACGCTTGCCACCGGCACGCGCACCGACTGGCACGGAACGCGCCCCGCCAGATGCGGCAGCACCTGGTCGACCAACCGCCCCGCGCTGGTCGTCGTCGGCACCATGGACAGCGCCGCCGCCCGGCTCCGTCCGAGGTCCGATCCGCCCCGCGCCATGTCCACGGTCGGCTGGCTGCCGGTGTAGCAGTGGATCGTCGTCATCGAGCCCGACGCCACGCCGAACGCCGCATCCAGCACCGCCAACAGGGGCGCCACGGCATTCGTCGTGCAGGACGCGTTCGAGACGATGCGATGGGCCGGGTCCAGCACCTCGTCATTCGCGCCCAGCACCACGGTCGCGTCCGCCACGTCGGACGGCCCCGACATCAGCACCTTTCCCGCCCCGGCCAGAAGCCCCCGCTCGACCTCGGCGCGGGTGCCGGCATGGCCCGTGCATTCCATCACCAGATCCACGCCCGAGAGCGTCAGCGTCCGAAGGTCGGGCGTCCGGTGGAACGGGATCGCGCGCCCGTCCACCACCAGCGCGTCCTCGGCGGTCTCGATCGTCCCCGGCCACGGGCCGAAGACGCTGTCGTAGCGGAAGAGATAGGCGCAGGCCTCCAGCGCGGCGATATCGTTGATCCCGACGATCTCGATCCCCGCGCCGGCCCCGCCCAGATGCGCGCGCAGGATCGACCGCCCGATCCGCCCGAACCCGTTGATGAACACCCGCATGGCACGCCTCCCGTCCCTTCATAGGAGAGCGACCGCGACACAGGTCAACGCCGAAGGCGTATCGCTACAATGCGCGTCTTTGCTCGGAAAACATGCCGTGGGTTTGGGGGCTGGCCCCCATCGCACCAAAGGGAATGCGGCGTCAGCCGTACCGCTTCGACGGTCAGACGTCCCACTCGTCATCGGCGCGGACCTCGCCGATGGCGGTCCAGTCGGCGCGGATGCGGGCGACGCGGGTGTCGCCCCAGGTGCGGAAGATCATGTCGAACGCCTCCTCGGTGACGTTGCCATGGGTCAGGTCGGCCCGCTGGTTGGTCCGCTCATCGATATCGAACATCGCCAGCGCGGTCAGGATGACGGGAATGGTCTTGAAGGGCTCGTCATACGCGATGCGGACCCGTGCCTCGCGCGGACCGCGACCCGTCCACATCTCGCCGCCATCCTCGAAATCCGAGAACATGACATGGCTGCCCTGCTGGACGCCGATGAGATGGTTGCGCAGCTTCCGCATGTCGGATCCGTACCCGTGGCCCCGTCTGATGCGGGGTCCGACGCCCAACCTATCCGAAAATCTGGCGAAAACAGGCCCCAAACGCGAAGGCTCCGGGAAAATCATCCCCGGAGCCCTCGGCGCCGTCCGCAGATCCCGCCGGGATCAGAGGTTGGGCTGGTTCGAATTGAGGCCGATCTCGCCGCCCATCGCGACCATGTCGGCCAGAAGCTTGACCGCCGCGTCGACCGCGTCGTCGCCCGCCTCGTCACGGGCGGTGCGCGCCTGGTCGACCCAGTCGTCGAAGGTCTCCTGCGTGACGTCGTCCACCGGCAGCGCCCGCTCGGCCAGGACGGTGACGCCCGAGCCGATCTCGGCGAAGCCGCCGGTGACCGCGAATTTCTGCGCGCCGCCGGGGGCCTCGACCGTCAGGATACCGGGCCGCAGGGTCGTGATGGTCGGCGCGTGGTCGGCCATCGCGGTCATGTCCCCGTCCGCGCCGGGGATGCGCACGGCATCGGCGTCGTCCATGGACGCCAGCCGCCGCTCGGGAGAGACGAGTTCGAACTGCATCAGGCCGCCTCGGCCGCCATCTTCTCGGCCTTGGCCTTCACCTCGTCGATGCCGCCGACCATGTAGAAGGCGCCTTCGGGCAGGTGATCGTACTCGCCAGCGACCACGGCCTTGAAGGACGCGACCGTCTCGGCCAGCGGAACCTGCTTGCCGTCGGCGCCGGTGAAGACCTTGGCCACGTCGAAGGGCTGGCTGAGGAAGCGCTGGATCTTCCGGGCGCGGGCCACGGTCAGCTTGTCCTCTTCCGAGAGCTCGTCCATCCCGAGGATCGCGATGATGTCCTGCAGCGACTTGTAGCGCTGGAGGATGCCCTGCACGTCACGCGCGACGGCGTAATGTTCCTCGCCGATGACGGCGGGGTCGAGCAGGCGCGAGGTCGAGTCGAGCGGGTCCACGGCCGGGTAGATGCCCAGCTCGGAGATGGCGCGCGACAGAACGGTCGTGGCGTCGAGGTGGGCAAACGACGTGGCGGGCGCGGGGTCGGTCAGGTCGTCGGCGGGCACGTAGACGGCCTGCACCGAGGTGATCGAGCCCTGCTTGGTCGAGGTGATCCGCTCCTGCATCTGGCCCATGTCGGTGGCCAGCGTCGGCTGGTAGCCCACGGCGGAGGGAATACGGCCCAAAAGCGCCGACACCTCGGAGCCCGCCTGCGTGAAGCGGAAGATGTTGTCGACGAAGAACAAAACGTCCGTGCCCGACTGGTCGCGGAACTGCTCGGCCAGCGTCAGGCCGGTCAGGGCCACGCGCATGCGCGCACCGGGAGGCTCGTTCATCTGGCCGTAGACCAGCGACACCTTCGACTGCGACAGGTCGTCGGGGACGATGACGCCGGATTCGATCATCTCGTGATAGAGGTCGTTGCCCTCGCGCGTCCGCTCGCCCACGCCGGCGAAGACCGAGAAGCCCGAGTGGACCTTGGCGATGTTGTTGATCAGCTCCATGATCAGGACCGTCTTGCCGACGCCCGCACCACCAAAGAGGCCGATCTTGCCGCCCTTGGCATAGGGCGCCAGCAGGTCGATGACCTTGATGCCGGTCTCGAGCACGGCGCTCTCGGTCGACTGGGCCTGGAACTCGGGCGCGTCGGCGTGGATCGAGCGATGCTCGTCGGCCTCGACGGGCGCGCCCTCGTCGACGGGCTCGCCCACGACGTTCAGGATGCGGCCCAGCGTGGCGTTGCCCACGGGGATTGTGATCGGGCCGCCCGTGTCCTTGACCTCCTGGCCGCGGACCAGACCCTCGGTGGCGTCCATCGCGATCGCGCGGACGGTATTCTCGCCGAGATGCTGGGCGACTTCGAGGACGAGGCGGTTGCCGTGGTTGTCCGTCTCGAGCGCGTTGAGGATCTCGGGCAGGGCATCGTCGAACTGAACGTCGACGACGGCGCCGATGACCTGGGTAATCTTGCCGACTGCGTTTGCCATGTCGTGTGTCTCCGGTTCGGTCAGAGCGCCTCGGCGCCCGAAATGATTTCGATCAGCTCGTTGGTGATGACGGCCTGCCGCGAGCGGTTGTACTCGATGGTCAGCTTGTCGATCATCTCGCCCGCGTTGCGGGTCGCGTTGTCCATCGCCGACATCCGCGCGCCCTGTTCGGAGGCCGCGTTCTCGAGCAGGGCCGAGAAGATCGCCGTCGCCACGCCGCGCGGCAGAAGGTCGGCGAGGATCGCCTCCTCGTTCGGCTCGTAGTCATAGAGCGATCCCGTCTCGGCATCCTCGGGGACGTCGAAGGGAATGACCTGCTGCGCGGTCGGATCCTGCGAGATCACCGAGTTGAACTTGGCGTAGAACAGCGTCGCCACGTCGAACTCGCCCGCGTCGAACCGCTTGAGCACGTCCGCCGCGATGCCCGCGGCATCGGCATACCCGATGCGCTTCACCTCGGTCAGGTCGATATGCCCGACATTGTACTGGCCGTATTCACGCTTGAGCGACTCGCGGCCCTTCTTGCCGACGGTCAGGATCTTGACGGTCTTGCCCGCGCCCAGAAGCTTCTGGGCATGGGCCTTCGCCAGCTTGGCGATATTCGCGTTGAAGCCACCGCAGAGCCCGCGCTCGGCGGTCAGCACGATCAGCAGATGCGTCTCGTCCGAGCCCGTCCCCGACAGAAGCTTCGGGGCCGTGTCGCTGTCGCCGGCACCGGCGGCCAGCGACGACAGCACCGCGTTGAACCGCTCCGTGTAGGGGCGGCTCGCCTCGGCGGCGTCCTGGGCACGACGGAGCTTGGCCGCCGCGACCATCTGCATGGCCTTGGTGATCTTGCGGGTCGACTTGACCGTCGCGATCCGGTTCTTGAGGTCCTTGAGATTGGGCATCGTCCGGCCTTACGCGAAGGTCTTGGCGTATGCGTCGATCTCGGCCTTCAGCTTGTCCTCGGCGTCGCCCTTGATCTTGGGGTCGTCCTTGGTGATCCAGTCGAGCACGTCCTTGCCCGCGCCGCGCATGTGGCTCAGCAGGCCCGCCTCCCAGCGGCCGACATCCTTGACCGGCACCTTGTCGAGGTAACCCTTGGTGCCCGCATAGATGACGGCCACGATCTCGGCATTGGTCAGCGGCGAATATTGCGGCTGCTTCATCAGCTCGGTCAGGCGCGCGCCGCGGGCCAGAAGCTGCTGCGTCGAGGCGTCGAGATCCGAGCCGAACTGCGCGAAGGCCGCCATCTCGCGATACTGCGCGAGCGAAAGCTTCACGGGACCGGCGACCGACTTCATCGAGTCCGTCTGGGCCGACGAGCCGACGCGCGACACCGAGAGGCCGGTGTTCACGGCGGGGCGGATGCCCTGGAA
Source organism: Jannaschia halovivens (assembly GCF_046452375.1). Classification (NCBI taxonomy): domain Bacteria; kingdom Pseudomonadati; phylum Pseudomonadota; class Alphaproteobacteria; order Rhodobacterales; family Roseobacteraceae; genus Jannaschia; species Jannaschia halovivens. The sequence continues at coordinate 1,907,810 of NZ_JBKFDJ010000001.1, forward strand.
GAACAGCTCCGTCTCGAGGAAGATCTGGCCGTCGGTGATCGAGATCACGTTGGTCGGGATGAACGCCGACACGTCGCCGCCCTGCGTCTCGATGATCGGCAGCGCCGTCAGCGAGCCGTTCCCGGCCTCGTCGCCCAGCTTGCACGACCGCTCCAGCAGGCGCGAGTGGAGGTAGAACACGTCGCCCGGATAGGCTTCGCGGCCGGGCGGGCGGCGCAGCAGGAGCGACATCTGGCGGTAGGACACGGCCTGCTTCGAGAGGTCGTCGTAGACAATCAGCGCATGGCGGCCGTTGTCGCGGAAATACTCGGCCATCGCGGTCGCGGCGTAGGGCGCGAGGAACTGCATCGGCGCGGGCTCGGAGGCGGTCGCGGCGACGACGATGGAATAGTCGATGGCGCCCGATTCCTCGAGGCGCTTCACGAGCTGCGCCACGGTCGAGCGCTTCTGGCCGATCGCGACGTAGACGCAGTAGAGCTTCTTCGACTCATCGTCGCCGGCGGCCTTGTTGTAGCTCGCCTGGTTCAGGATCGCGTCGAGCGCCACGGCGGTCTTGCCGGTCTGGCGGTCGCCGATGATCAGCTCGCGCTGGCCACGGCCGATCGGGATCATGGCGTCGACGGACTTCAGGCCCGTGGCCATCGGCTCGTGAACGGATTTGCGCGGGATGATACCCGGCGCCTTGACGTCGGCCACGCGGCGCTCGGTGGCCTTGATCGGGCCCTTGCCGTCCAGCGGGTTGCCGAGGCCGTCCACGACACGGCCCAGCAGCGCGTCGCCCGCGGGCACGTCCACGATCGAGTTCGTGCGCTTGACGGTGTCGCCTTCCTTGATGTCCCGGTCCGAGCCGAAGATCACGACGCCCACGTTGTCGGCTTCGAGGTTCAGGGCCATGCCCTGGATGCCGCCCGGAAACTCGACCATCTCGCCGGCCTGGACGTTGTCGAGGCCGTAGACGCGCGCGATGCCGTCGCCGACCGACAGGACGCGACCGACCTCGGCGACCTCGGCCTCTTGGCCGAAGTTCTTGATCTGATCCTTCAGGATCGCGGAAATCTCGGCTGCCTGAATGGCCATCAGCGGACCTCTTTCATCGTATTCTGGAGTGCGTTGAGCTTCGCGCGGATCGAGGTGTCGATCATGCGCGAGCCGATCTTGACCACGAGACCGCCGATCAGCGCGTCGTCCACGGTCACATCTAGGTTGACGTCCTTGCCCGTCGACGCCTTGAGCGTCGAGGCGAGCTTGTCGGACTGGGCCTTCGACAGGGCCTTGGCCGTGCGGACCTCGGCGGTCACCTCGCCCTTTTCGTCCGACAGCATGTCCTTGAGGGCCTTGACCATCTGCGGCACCACGAAGAGCCGCCGCTTCGACGCCATCAGCGCCAGCACGTTCGAGACGGTGTCGGTCAGACCCATCTTCGCGGCGAGGGCGGCCAGCGCGTTGCCCTGATCGGTGCGCGAGACCACCGGCGAGGTTAGAACCTCGCGCAGCTCAGGCGAGGCCGCGATGGCATCGTCGAGGGCGGTGACATCCGACTCCAGCTTCTTGAGGTCGCCGGCATCGCGGCTGAGGTCGAAGACGGCTTGCGCGTAGCGCGCGGCAATCCCCATCGAGATCGAAGCTGGTTCGGACACGTCCACCCTTTCGATAATCGGTCGAACTGTCCCCGATCCCCCGGTGGCAGCCCATTTCAGATCGGTCCCGAGGGGTCCGATCACGATTTCGCGCTCCCTCTAGCAGAGGGGTTTGGCTGCTGCAACCAGCGTCCAGCATGCGGTTTCGTCGCAGCCAACACCCCTGCGCCGCAACCTCGGACACGCCGTCATGCCGCACTGCCGCATGGGCGATCGCGGCACCCAGCCCCGACCCGCGCGCAACCCGGAGAATCACGTTCGGGGTCGGGTTTCCCCCACTCTCCCGCCGCCGCGCCTGCCGCTAGGTCAGGGGGCAGCCCGGTCGATCACCGCCGGGCCCGCAGGCCACGCTGAAGGAGACCGGAATGCAGATAGAACTCGCCGGCGTGCCCGTCCTCCAACTGCTCGGCCTCGCCGGCGCCGCCTGCTACATCGTCAACTACACCCTCGTGACGTCCCGCTGGCTCAGCACCGATCGCGTCACCTATTTCGTCCTCAACCTCCTCGCCGCCGGGATGGTGATGGCCAGCCTCGGGCACGCCTTCAACATCGCCTCGCTGGTGATCCAGGTCTTCTTCATCGCCGTCAGCTTCGTCGGGATCGCCACACGGATGCGCCGATCCTGCCGTCGCCCCCGATCAGAGCCGTCGCAGGTAGGTCACCTTGTCGATCCCGTCGCCGTAATAGCCCGGTATGGTGGCGACGCGGTCGAACCTGAGGCTGGCATAGAGCGCCCGCGCGGCGGCCTGATCCTCGACCGACGCCGTGTCGATCAGGAGCATCCGGCCCCCGGCGGCACGGGCATGGGCCTCGGCCTCGGTCACGAGCGCGCGGCCGATCCCGGCGCGCTGCGCGGACGGATCTACCGCGAGGAACAAGAGGTTCCAGACCGCGTCGGACATCGCCTCGGGGGCCAGCATAGCGGCCCCGTGGCCGTCGCCATCTACGAAGAGGACGGTTCCGGCGGCCGTCTCGCGCAGGCTCTCGCCGAAGGCTGCGGCGTCGTCTGCGTCGAACAGGCCGGATCGGACGGCGATGTCGACGATCGTCGGGTGGTCCGCCGGTCGGGCGGTGCGGATCATGGTCATGGATTGGTGCTTTCGATCAGAACGGACGACCCCGCGGCATGCGCGGGGGGACTGCGGCGGCCCGCAGATCGAAACGCCGCCACTCTGGGCGCCGCCCCCGCCCCGGTCAACCCGTGCGACCGGCCGCCGTCGGCTCGGGCACGCCCTCGAGAACGCGCAGCGGGCGCCTGACCCGCTCGGCCAGGCCGGGCCGCGGACGCGCGGGCACCTGCTTGGACACTTCGAGGAAGATCACGCCGCCGCCGCCCGACCGGCTGAGCCGCTGGCCCATCCGCTCCACCACGCCGCCCGCGCGCAGCCAGAAATTGCTGGCCGAGGGCGGCGCGAAAAGGGCCGCCGCGTGGCGCTCCGGAACGAGGCCCGCTCGCTTGACCTGTGCCTCGAGCTGGCCCAGCGAATAGGGCCGCCCGAAGCCGAAGGGCGTCCGGTCCCGCCGCGCCCAGAGGCCCGAGCGGTTCGGCACGATGAAGACCGCGCGCCCGCCCGGCCCCAGCACGCGGGCGCATTCGTCCAGAAGGGCCGTCGGGTTCTCGGACGTATCCAGCCCGTGCAGCAGCACTAGCTTGTCCACCGCGCCCGTCTCGATCGGCCAGAGCGTCTCCTCGACCAGCACCGAGACGTTCTTCATACCCGCGGGCCAGTGCATCACCCCCTGCGGCGCGGGCATCAGCCCGATCACGCGCCGCGCATCCGCAAGATACGGCCGCAGCAGCGGCACCGCGAAGCCGAACCCCGCGACGGTCTGGCCCTTGGCCTCGGGCCAGAGCGCGGTCAGCCGGTCGCGCACGGCCTTCTGCGCCGCGCGGCCCAGCCGCGTGCGATAGTAGAACTGCCGCAGGTCCAGCACATCCAGATGCATCGGTTTCGCATTGCCCCGTCGTCGCGTCGCGCCATGCTTACCCCGACACCGGGAGAAAGCCATGACCATCCGCGATAGCCTGACCACGATCCCCTGCCTGTCGGACAATTACGCCTTCCTCTTCGAGAGCGGCGACCGCCGTGCCGTGGTCGACGTCCCCGAGGCGGGGCCGATCCTCGCGGCGCTGGACGGGCGGCCGCTGACGGACATCCTGCTGACGCATCACCACTGGGACCATGTCGACGGGGTGGCCGACCTCGTGGCGGCGACGGGGGCGAAGGTCTGGGGGGCGGCCGCCGACGCCCACCGCCTGCCGCCGCTCGATCACGCGCTCGCCCCCGGCGACGTGATCGAGATCGGCACCGCGCGCGCGGGCATCATCGACGTCTCGGGGCATACGATCGGACATATCGCGTTCCTCTTCGACGACGTGGCCTTCACCGGCGACAGCCTGATGGCCGCGGGCTGCGGACGCCTCTTCGAAGGTACGCCCGAGCAGATGCACGCGAGCCTCGCGCAATTCGCCGACCTTCCCGACGACATGCTGATCGCGTCGGGTCACGAGTACACGACCTCGAACCTCGCCTTCGCGCGCAGCCTTGAACCGGGCAACCCGGCGCTTATTTCTAGACAGACCGAGACGGAGCGACTGCGGTCGGAGGGTGAGCCTTCCGTCCCCTCCACACTCGGGCTTGAGCGTCACACCAACCCGTTCCTGCGTGCCCACGACCCCGCTCTGAAGGCCGCGACCGGAACCATCGAACAATCGGACACCGACACCTTTGCCGCCGCCCGGCGTGCGAAGGATGCCTTCTGATGCAACGTCCCCGCCGACAAATCGGTCACCTTCGGGTGAAACGAGGTCGCACCGGCCACGAAAAGGCTTGAAGCGAGGCGGGCGACAACCAAAACTTAAAGGAACGCGGTCTATACCCCCGTGGACCGCAGACAGGCTGAGGAGAACATCATGCCGTCGTTCTCGAATACCCTCGAGCAAGCCATCCATGCGGCTCTGGCCCAGGCCAATGCCCGGCGCCACGAACTCGCCACCCTCGAACATCTCCTGCTGGTCCTCATCGACGAGCCGGATGCCGCCCGCGTCATGCAGGCCTGCGGCGTCGACCTCGACGAGCTGCGACAGACGGTCGAAGCCTTCATCGAGGACGATCTCTCCACCCTCGTCACCGATGTCGAGGGCTCCGAAGCCGTGCCCACCGCCGCCTTCCAGCGCGTGATCCAGCGCGCCGCGATCCATGTCCAGTCCTCCGGCCGGACCGAGGTGACTGGCGCCAACGTCCTCGTCGCGATCTTCGCCGAGCGGGAATCGAATGCCGCCTATTTCCTGCAGGAGCAGGACATGACCCGCTACGACGCGGTCAACTTCATCGCCCACGGCGTCGCCAAGGACCCCGATTTCGGCGAGGCGCGTCCGCTGCAGGGTTCCGACGAGGAAGACGAGGGCTTCGGCGGCGGCGGCGAGGGTGGGCCCAACCCGTCCGAGAACCGCGAAAGCGCGCTGGCCAAGTACACGGTCGATCTCAACAAGAAGTCCTCGGACGGCGATATCGACCCGCTGATCGGGCGCGAGCACGAGGTCGAGCGGTCGATCCAGGTGCTCTGCCGCCGACGCAAGAACAACCCGCTCCTAGTGGGCGATCCGGGCGTCGGCAAGACCGCCATCGCCGAGGGCCTGGCCCTCAAGATCGTCAAGGGCGAGGTGCCCGAGGTTCTGTCGGGTGCCACGATCTATTCGCTCGACATGGGCGCGCTCCTGGCGGGCACGCGCTATCGCGGCGATTTCGAGGAACGCCTCAAGGCCGTCGTCACCGAGCTCGAGGAGCATCCCGACGCCGTCCTCTTCATCGACGAGATCCATACCGTGATCGGCGCCGGCGCCACGTCCGGCGGCGCGATGGACGCGTCCAACCTCCTCAAGCCCGCGCTTGCGGGCGGCAAGCTGCGGACCATGGGCTCCACAACCTACAAGGAGTTCCGGCAGCATTTCGAGAAGGACCGCGCCCTGTCGCGCCGGTTCCAGAAGATCGACGTCAACGAGCCGACGGTCGAGGACACCGTCAAGATCCTCAAGGGTCTCAAGTCGCGCTTCGAGGATCACCATTCGATCAAGTACACGGCCGATGCCATCAAGTCGGCGGTCGAGCTGTCGGCGCGCTACGTCAACGACCGCAAGCTGCCCGACAAGGCGATCGACGTGATCGACGAGGCGGGCGCGGCCCAGGCGCTGGTGACCGAGTCGAAGCGGCGCAAGACCATCGGCGTCAAGGAGATCGAGGCCGTCGTGGCCAAGATCGCCCGCATCCCGCCCAAGACCGTCTCGAAGGACGACCAGGAGGTGCTGCGCGACCTCGAAGGCTCGCTCAAGCGCGTCGTCTTCGGTCAGGACCCGGCGATCGAGGCGCTGGCCTCGGCCATCAAGCTGGCCCGCGCGGGTCTGCGCGAGCCCGAGAAGCCGATCGGCAACTACCTCTTCGCGGGGCCCACGGGCGTCGGCAAGACCGAGGTGGCCAAGCAGCTCGCCGATACGCTCGGCGTCGAGATGCTGCGCTTCGACATGTCGGAATACATGGAGAAGCACGCCGTCTCGCGCCTGATCGGTGCACCGCCGGGCTATGTCGGCTTCGACCAGGGCGGCCTTCTGACCGATGGCGTCGACCAGCACCCGCATTGCGTGCTGCTGCTCGACGAGATCGAGAAGGCCCATCCGGACGTGTTCAACATCCTCCTGCAGGTGATGGATCACGGCAGGCTGACCGACCATAACGGCCGGGCGGTGGACTTCCGGAACGTCGTCCTGATCATGACGTCGAACGCCGGCGCCTCGGATGCCGCGCGGGAGCCTCTGGGCTTCGGCCGCTCCAAGCGCGAGGGCGAGGACACCGCCGCCATCGAGCGGACGTTCACGCCCGAGTTCCGCAACCGCCTCGACGCGATCATCAGCTTCGGCGCCCTGCCGAAGGAGACGATCCTGCAGGTGGTCGAGAAGTTCGTCCTCCAGCTCGAGGCGCAGCTTCTGGATCGCGGCGTCACGATCGAGCTGACCCGTGCGGCGGCGGAATGGATCGCCGACAAGGGCTATGACGACAAGATGGGCGCCCGCCCGTTGGCCCGCGTCATCCAGGAGCATGTCAAGAAGCCGCTCGCCGAGGAGCTGCTCTTCGGCAAGCTCGCCAAGGGCGGCCTTGTGAAGGTCGGCATCAAGAACGGCGAACTCGATCTCCGGATCGAGGAGCCGGGCGCGCCGAAGATCGCCAACAAGAAGCCGCCGCTCCTGACGGCGGAGTGACCCGGCCCGACACATACGCCCCCGCCGCAGCGATGCGGCGGGGGCTTTTCGTGCGCGCAGTGGGGGCGTTGCGGGCGATCGCATGTCGGACCGCTCCTCCGTCGCCCACGCTGACCGAACGCGCCCGCCCCGATGACGCGATGTGCTTCGCAGGCCCATCGGCCCGCGTCGCGTATCCGCGCGAAAGCGCGGCGCTGTCCCACCTCGATCCGAGTTCTGCGCAGGAGCAGCCTCCCGACTGGCCGCTTGCGCGTCTGCATCCTCCGCTTCGCCCCGTGAGCGAGACGAGGGCGCAGGGCGACGATGCGAGGCCCCGCCCCCGCGCGCCAGTTCACGGCACTCCGACCCGCGGCAATCGCATAGTCCGGGACCTACGCGCGACGACATCCACCGCCGGATGGCGCGTCGCCGCCATCGCGCTCGCCGCGTTCGTGGCCCCGCCCGCCGCCGCGCAGGAGTTCCGGCTGGCCCTCCCGCTCGATTGCACGCTTGGCGAGACCTGCGACATCCAGCAATATGTCGACGCCGATCCCGGTCCCGGCGCGCGGGATTATACCGGGGGATTCCAGGCCTATGACGGCCATCAGGGCACCGATTTCCGCGTCCCCGATCTCGAGGCGATGGCGGCGGGCGTACCCATTCTCGCGCCCGCGCCGGGGACCGTCGCGGGCATCCGCAACACCGTTCCCGACGGCACCTTCCCCGAGGGGCAGGATTGCGGCAACGGCCTGCGGATCGACCATGGCGGCGGCTGGTCGACGCAGCTGTGCCACTTCGCGCAGGGCTCCGTCACCGTGACCCCCGGCGACCGCGTCCAGACCGGCGATGTCCTGGGCCGGATGGGCATGACCGGGCGCACCCAGTTCCCCCATGTCCACATCACCGTCCGGCGCGGCGACACCGTCGTCGATCCCTTCGTCGAGGGGCTCTGGTCCGATCCGCCCGACTACGCACCCGGCGGCCTGCTCTCGGCGGGGTTCTCGGACGCGATCCCGGAATTCGACGCGATCCGGGCCGGGACGGCCGATGCCGCCGAGCTGCCGGTGACCGCCCCCGCGCTGGTCCTCTGGGGACAGGTCTTCGGCGGACAGGCGGGCGATGTCGTCCGGCTGTCGATCACCGGCCCGGGCGGCCGCGACGTCTTCGCGACCGAGCAGGTGCTGGAGCGGACGCAGGCGCTTCTCTTCCGGGCGGGCGGACGACGGTTGCGCGAGGCGCGCTGGCGCGGCGGCGACTATGTCGGGCGGGTCGAGCTGGACCGGAACGGCACGGTGATCGACGCGATCGAGACGCGGATCGCGCTGCGCTAGCCCTGCGGCGCGTCGGTCTTCGGCGCCGGGATCTCGACCGGGGCCGCGGCCTCGACCCAGGCCTCCATCCCGCCATCCAGATGCGCGACCTCGAAGCCCATATCGGTGAGGGTCGCCGCGGCCAGCGCCGACCGCCAGCCCATCGCGCAATGCAGCACGTACGGCCCCGGCCCGGCGAACACCTCGCGGTGATAGGGCGAGGTCGGATCCCACCAGAATTCCAGCATCCCGCGCGGCGCGTGAACCGAGCCCGGGATGCGTCCCTTGGCCCGCTCGCGCACGTCGCGGATATCGACGATCACGGCCTCGGGCGTGGCCCGCAGCCGCGCCACGTCCCATTCCTCGATCTTCGTGCGGGCCTCGGCCACAAGCTGTTCGACGGTCTTCATGGGGACACGTTGACGCGGAGGCGGACCGGGTTCAAGCATCTCCGGCAACAGGGAGGATCGCCATGGACCGCATCGCATTGATCACCGGGGGCGCGCAGGGCATCGGCCGCGCCTGCGCCGAGGCGCTGGCCGAGGATGGCTGCCGCGTCGTGCTGGCCGACATCAAGGAGAGTGTCCACGACAGCGCGAAGGCCTTGGGCGGCACGGGCTATGTCTGCGACATGGGCGACCCGGCCGCGGTGGCGAAGCTCTTCGACGACATGGAGCGCGATGTCGGGCCGGCCTCGATCCTCGTGAACAATGCCGGCATCGCCATCGCGGGGGACTTCCTGACGATGTCCGAGGCCGATTTCCGCCGCGTCCTCGACGTCAACCTCGTGGGCGTATTCCTCGCCACCCAGCGCGCCGCGACCGCGATGATCGACAACGGGATCTCGGGCGCGGTGGTCAACATGTCCTCGATCAACGCACAGGTCGCGATCCCGGCCATCGCGGGATATTGTGCGTCGAAGGGCGGCGTGATGCAGCTGACCAAGGTGGCGTCGCTCGCGCTGGCCCCGCACGGCATCCGCGTCAATGCGGTGGGGCCGGGCAGCATCGATACCGAGATGATGGCTGCGGTGAACGCCGACCCCGCTGCCTTCGACCGCGCGATGTCGCGCACGCCCCTGAAGCGGCCCGGCACCGCGCGCGAGATCGGCGATGTCGTGGCGTTCCTCGCCTCCGACAAGGCCAGCTACGTAACGGGCGAAACCATCTATGTCGACGGCGGACGCCTCGGCCTCAACTACACGGTGTGACCATGTTGGAACGAAAGCATACGACCGACCGGATGAGCCAGATCGTGACCCATGGCGACACGATCTATCTGGCGGGGCAGGTGGGCGAAGGCGCCACCGTGACCGAACAGACCCGCGACATGTTGGCCAAGGTCGACGCCCTCCTGAAGGAGGCCGGGTCGAGCCGCGAGCACATGCTGCAGGCGATCATCTGGCTGGCCGACATGGCCGATTTCGCCGAGATGAACGCGGTCTGGGACGACTGGGTGCCGAAGGGCCATGCACCCGCCCGCGCCGCGGGCGAGGCCGCGCTGGCGACGCCGGATTTCCGGGTCGAGGTCATCGTCACGGCGGCCAAGGCCGGCTGGCGCTAGGGCTCAGCGCCCGTGCGGATGCGCGCGGGCGTAGGTCTCCATCAGGTGCGCGGCATCGACGCCCGTATAGGCCTGCGTGGTGCTGAGCGAGGCATGGCCCAGAAGCTCCTGGATGGTGCGCAGGTCGCCGCCGGCTTCGAGCAGGTGGGTCGCGAAGCTGTGCCGGAGCGCATGGGGCGTGGCGGTCGCGGGCAGGCCGAGCTGCATTCGCGCCCGCGCCATCACGCCCGACACGAGGCGCGGCGACAGCGGCCCGCCCCGCGCGCCCCGGAAGAGGGGTGATACGGCGTCGAGATCGTGGGGACAGGCGCGCCGGTAGGCCTCCACCGCCGTCCGCGCGGCCGGGAGCACGGGGACCAGCCGGTCCTTGCCGCCCTTGCCCCGGATGCGCAACATATCGGGCAGGGGCGCATCCGCGCCGGTGAGGCCCAACCCCTCCGAGATGCGCAGCCCGCAGCCGTAGAGCACCGTCACCACGGCCACGTCACGCGCGGCGATCCAGGGCGTCGCGTGCTGCAAGCCAACGGTTGCGATCAGGTCCTTAGCCGCGTCCTGCGGCAAGGGGCGCGGCAGCGGCGTCTTGAAGCGCGGCGCGCGGGTCGAGAGGATGGCGGTCGGGTCGAAGCCCTCGCGCTCGCAGAGCCAGCGGATGAAGGATTTCACTGCCGAGAGGCGTCGCGCCACGGACCGGGCGGCGGTGCCGCGCACCCGCTCGGACGCCATCCAGGCACGCATGTCGGTCGACCCCAGCCCAGCCACCTGCCCCAGACCCATCGGCCCACCCCGATGGCCCGCCTGGAACGCCATGAACTGCGCGACGTCCGCGCCGTAGGCCGTCAGCGTCGCGGGCGAGGCCCCGTCGAGGGCCCGCAGATGCGCCAGCCACGCGTCCAGCGCATCGCGCAAGGCGGGGCTGAGTTCGAGGCTCACCCGAGGTGGCGGCGCAGCACCCGCTCGAACGCGCCGGTGAAGAAGGCCAGAAGCTCGGTGCCCTGGTTGGCGCGGAACTGGTGCGGATCCTCGGCGCCCATCGCCAGCATCCCCGGCAGCCGCCCCTCACCGAGGTCGAGCTGCATCAGCGCCTCGGACCGGATCCATTCGGCGGCGTCACCGAAGACGCGGTCCGACGCCGTATCGCACTGCCGAAGGGTGATCTGGCGGACCGGGACTTCGCGCCCCTGGGTCACGTAGGTCGTCACGAAGCCGTCCTTGACCGGTGCGATGGCCGGATGCGGCGCGGCCTGCGGCTCGGCGCTCTCCAGCACGAGCGACACGCGGTCCACCCGCAGGATGTCCGCGAGATCCGCGGTCAGCAGGTCCAGCATCGCCGACAGGTCGTCGCAATCCAGAAGCCGCAGCACGCAGCGATGTATCTGGTTGGTGCCCGCGAGGTTCTCGTAGGCGGCGGCGATGACGCTGCGATGCGTATCCTCCAGCCGGTCGAGCCGCGTCTCCAGCCGGTCCATCGCGATGCCGCGCAGGTCGACGATGTTCTGACCCATCTGGCTTTCGTTGGCCGAGATGAGGGCGCGCATCAGGTCGCGGTCCTCAAGGATCATGTCGGGGTCGGTCAGCACGCGGTCACGCCAATCGTGACCGCTGCTCCGCGCGGTGTTGTCTGCCATCTGCCTCTCGCTCCGGTCTATGCCGATTGCGGTCTGGCTAGCACGGGTGTCCCGCCCCGGTCACGCGCCGCGACGGGCGCGGCGCGGATTTCTCCACAGGGTGTGGCGCGCGTCTTACAGGATCGACTGGCCGGTCTTGGCCCAGTCCGCGAGGAACGCGTCGAGTCCCTTGTCGGTCAGCACGTGGTTGGCCATCGCCTTGATGACGCCCGGCGGCGCGGTGGCCACGTCGGCGCCGATCAGCGCCGCGTCCTTCATGTGGTTCGCGCTGCGGATCGATGCGGCGAGGATCTGCGTCTTGAAATCGTAGTTGTCGTAGATCGTGCGGATATCCTGGATCAGGTCCATCCCGTCCATGTTGAGGTCGTCCAGCCGACCGATGAAGGGCGAGATGAACGTCGCCCCGGCCTTGGCCGCGATCAGCGCCTGGTTGGCGCTGAAGCACAGGGTGACGTTGACCTGCGTGCCCTCGTCCGAGAGCGTCTTGCAGGTCTTCAAGCCCGCCCAGGTCAGCGGAACCTTGACGCAGATATTCGGCGCGATCTTCGCGAGGTGGCGGCCCTCGGCGATCATGTCGTCATACTCGGTCGCGACGACTTCCGCCGAGACGGGGCCGTCGACCATATCGGCGATTTCCTTGGTGACCTCCTGGATGTCGCGCCCCGCCTTCATGATGAGCGACGGGTTTGTGGTCACGCCGTCGACCATGCCCAGATCGTTCAGCTCGCGGATGGAATCGATATCGGCGGTGTCGACGAAGAATTTCATGGTGGCCTCGGTTCAGGTGGGGTTTCGTGGGCGACATACCCCATTCGCCCCGGAGAGACCATCATGGACCCGACCCTCTGGCTGACCTTCGTCGCCGCCTCCGCCGCCCTGCTGGCCATTCCCGGCCCGACGATCCTTCTGGTGCTGAGCTATGCGCTCGCCCAGGGACGCCGGGTCGCGGTCGCCTCGGCGGCGGGCGTGGCACTGGGCGACCTGATCGCGATGACGGCCTCGCTGGCGGGGCTGGGCGCACTGGTTCTGGCGTCGGCGACACTGTTCACGGTGCTGAAATGGCTGGGCGCGGCCTATCTCGTGTGGATGGGGATCAAGCTCTGGCGCTCGGCGGGGACGGCCAGGCTCGGCGACGTGACGACCGGCACGGTGACCCCCCGCGCCGTGTTCGGCCACGCGGCGCTGGTGACCGCGCTCAACCCGAAATCCATCGTCTTCTTCATCGCCTTCGTGCCGCAATTCCTTCGCCCGGCCGAACCGCTGATCCCGCAATTCGCCATCCTGATCGCGACCTTCGTGACGCTCGCGACGCTGAACGCGCTGCTCTACGCGCTCCTGGCCGACCGGATGCGCGCAGGGCTCCGCCGCCCGGCCGTCCTGCGCGCGCTGACCCGCGCGGGCGGCGGCGCGCTGATCGCCATGGGCGCCGTCACCGCCCTGACCCGCCGCGCGGCCTGAGGCCTTTCACCGACCGTTAACCGCACAGGTCCAGAACCCCTCCCGTCGACACTTGGATACGACGGGTCCAATCCGCCCGCCGGCCAGACGCCGGGGCCTGACACGCCCCGGCCAGGATCGCGCGGGCCCTCAACCCGTGCGTATGACCCGTCCGCCCCAAGAGCGGGGCGCGGCGCTGGTTCTTCCTCCCCCAAGGCTCCGATCGGGGCCGCCCGAGTGTCCCGTCCCATGATCCATGGCCCCGCGACACGCGACGGGGCAGGCCGTGACGCCTCCGCCCCCACCCATCCCGGTGCGGGGCCCGGCGGCGTCGCCCTTCCATCCCCCGGCCGCAGCGCCGATATGGGGCCGATGGACCGCTTCCACCCCGCCGACACCCCCGTCGCCGTCCTGACGACGCAGCCGCTGGACCGCGCGCTCGACTACCGCGCCCCGGCGGGCGGTGTCACCGACGGCGCCTTCGTCGAGGTGCCGCTCGGCCCGCGCCGCGTCATGGGCGTCGTCTGGGGGCCGGCGCAGGGCGACTGGCCGGTCGAGAAGCTGCGCGCGATCGCCCGCGTGCTCGACGTGCCCGCCATGACGCCCGGCATGCGCGACTTCCTCGAACGCGCGGCGGCCTACACGCTGACGCCGATGGCCGCGATGCTGCGGTTGGCGCTGCGCATTCCGGGCCTCGGCGAGGCGCCGGGCAAGCGCACGTTCTACGGTCAGGGCACGGGCCAGCCGGACCGGATGACGGACGCGCGCGCCAAGGTTCTGGCCGTGCTCGATGAGCGCGCGGGGGACCTCTTCGGCGCGACCGAGCTGGCCGACCTCGCGGGCGTGTCCGCGGGCGTCGTCAAGGGGATGGTCGCATCCGGCGCAGTCCTCCAGACGACGCAGGCGCGCGACGGCGACTTCCCCCCGCTCGACCCCGCGCGGCCCGGCAAGCCGCTCGCCCCCGACCAGGCCGAGGCGGCGGACGCGCTCCGGGCCGACATGGCGCAGGGCGGCTACGGCACGACGCTCCTGAAGGGCGTGACCGGGTCGGGCAAGACCGAGGTCTATCTCGAGGCGGTGGCCGAATGCCTGGCGCGCGGGCGACAGGCGCTGGTGCTTCTGCCCGAAATCGCGCTGACGGCGGAGTTCCTGACGCGGGTCGAGGCGCGGTTCGGCGCGCGCCCCGCCGAATGGCATTCCGGCGTCACCCAAGCCGAACGCCGGCGCGCCTGGAAGAAGGTCGCCGAGGGGCAGGCCCGGCTGGTCGTCGGCGCGCGCTCGTCGCTCTTCCTGCCCTTCCGAGACCTCGGCCTCGTGATCGTCGACGAGGAACACGACACCTCCTACAAGCAGGAGGACGGCGTCCTCTATTCGGCCCGCGATATGGCCGTGCTGCGCGCGAGTTGCGAGGGCGCGCAGGTCGTCCTCGCCTCGGCCACGCCGTCGCTGGAAAGCTGGGCCAATGTCGAGAGCGGGAAGTATCGCCGCCTCGACCTCACCTCGCGCTTCGGCACCGCCGTGATGCCCGAGCTCGCCGCCATCGACATGCGCGACGAGACGCTGCCTGCCGGGCGCTGGATCTCGCCGAAACTGGCCGCCGAGATGCAGGCGCGGCTGGAGCGCAGCGAGCAGTCGCTCGTGTTCCTCAACCGCCGGGGCTACGCGCCGGTGACGCTCTGCCGGGCTTGCGGCCAGCAGGTCGCCTGCCACCAATGCGACGCGCGCATGGTCGAGCACCGCTTCCAGAAGCGCCTGATGTGCCACCAATGCGGCGAGACGGCACCGATGCCCGAGGCCTGCCCCTCCTGCGGGGTCGCGGGCAAGATGGCCGCCGTGGGCCCCGGCGTCGAGCGCATGGCCGAGGAGGTCGCGGGCCTCTTCCCCGAGGCGCGGGTCGCTGTCCTGTCCTCGGACCTCTTCGGTTCGGCCCGCAGCCTCAAGGCCCGCGTCGAGGAGATCGCGGCGGGCGGCGCGGACATCGTCGTCGGCACGCAGCTGGTCGCGAAGGGCCACAACTTTCCGAAGCTGACCCTCGTCGGCGTGATCGACGCCGATCTCGGGTTGCAGGGCTCGGACCTGCGCGCCGCCGAGCGGACGTTCCAGCTGATGCGGCAGGTCTCGGGTCGGGCGGGTCGCGCCGAGGCGCCGGGCGTCGCGCTGCTGCAGACCTACCAGACCGAGCACCCGGTCATCCGTGCCATCATCGCGGGCGACGAGGAGGCGTTCTGGGCCGAGGAGGCCGCCCAGCGCCGCGCCGCGGGCGTGCCGCCCTACGGGCGCATGGCGGGCATCGTGATCTCGGACCCCGACGCGCGCACGGCGTTTGACCTGGGCAATGCGCTGGCGCGACGGACCGATGCGCTGGAACTGATCGGGGCGGAGGTCTTCGGCCCCGCCCCCGCCCCCATCGCGCGCATCCGGGGCCGCCACCGCGTGCGGCTGCTGGTCAAGGCCCCGCGCCAGGCCCCGATCCAGGCGGCGCTGGCGCAATGGGTCGGATCGGTCGAGGTGCCGCGATCGTCCCGGCTGAGCATCGATATCGACCCGCAGAGCTTCCTCTGAGCCGGGCGCCGGGGGCGCTGCCCCCTGGACCCCCGGCATATTTGCGGAACATCGAACGGCGCGTGGCCTGCCGTTTCCGCCGGCCCGGGCGCCGCGGGATTGCCGCCCCCCGGCGCGGGGCCTAGAACGGCGCTGACCGATCCTGGAGACGCCGACCCGATGACCAGCGCACCGCAGCCCCAGCCGGGGATCATGGAGATCGAACTCTACCAGGGGGGCGCGTCGAAGGTCGCGGGCGTCGAGGACGTGCTGAAGCTCAGCTCGAACGAGAACCCCCATGGTGCTTCGCCCGCCGCGATGGAGGCCGCGCGCGACGCCGCCGGGGCGATGCATCTCTACCCGTCGACCGACCATGCCGGCTTGCGCGCCGCCATCGCCGAAATCCACGACCTCGATCCCGAGCGGATCATCTGCGGCGCGGGCTCTGACGAAATCATCCACATGCTCTGCCAGGCCTTCGTCGGACCCGGCGACGAGGTGCTGCACACCGAACACGGGTTCCTGATGTACCCGATCAGCGCGCGCGCCGCCGGGGCGACCCCCATCGCCGCGCCCGAGACCGACCGCACCGTCGACGTGGAAGCGCTGCTCGCGGCCGTCACCGACGCGACCCGGCTGGTCTTCATCGCCAACCCCGCCAACCCGACGGGCACGCTTCTGGGCGGACAGGCGGTGACGCGGCTGGCCGACGGGCTGCCCGAGGGCTGCCTTCTGGTGCTGGACGGAGCCTATGCGGAGTTTGCCGAGGAGGACGGGCTGGGCCTCGCACAGCGGCGCGACAACGTGTTCGTCACGCGGACCTTCTCCAAGATGTACGGCCTCGGCGGGATGCGCGTCGGCTGGGGCTTCGGTGCGCGCGCGGTGATCGACGTGCTCAACCGGATCCGGGGCCCGTTCAACCTCTCGAACGTGGCGCTGGCGGCGGCCGAGGCGGCGATGCGCGACCGGGCGTTCGTGGACGCATGCCGGGCCGACAACGCGGCCCAGCGCGGCCGCCTCGTAGCGGGGCTGCGCGATCTCGGGCTCGGCTGCGACGAGAGCCACGCGAATTTCGTGCTGGCGCGGTTTGCGGATCGCGATGCCGCCGAAGCCTGCGACGCGGCGCTGAAGGCCAGCGGCGTGATCGTGCGGCATCCGGTCGGCTACGGGCTGGGCGACTGCCTCAGGATCACGGTGGGCGACGCGGCGGGGGTGGACCGCGTGCTGGACGGGATCGCGGCATGGGTGGCGCGATGATCTACGAGCGGATCGCCCTGATCGGGCTGGGCCTCATCGCGGGGTCGATGGGACTGCGCATCAAGCGCGACGGGCTCGCGGGCGAAGTGGTCGGCCATGCCCGGACCGAAGCCACGCGTCAGACGGCGATGGCGCGTGGTCTGGTCGACCGGGTCTGCACCACGGCGGCCGAGGCGGTCGCGGGCGCCGATCTCGTCGTGCTCTGCGTGCCCGTGGGGGCGATGGCCGAGGTCGCGGCCGAGATCGGCCCGCATCTCGCCCCCGGGGCGACGGTCAGCGATGTCGGATCGGTCAAGCGCGCGGTGATCGAGGCCGTCGCACCGCACCTGCCCCAAGGCGTGCATTTCGTGCCCGCGCACCCGCTGGCGGGGACCGAGCATTCCGGCCCCGACTCGGGCTTTCCGCAGCTCTTCGAGAACCGCTGGTGCCTGCTGACCCCCGAGGACGCTGATCCGGACGCGGTCGACCGGCTGACCCGGCTCTGGCGCGCGCTCGGCAGCGACGTCGAGGCGCTGGACGTCGATCACCACGATCTCGCCGTCGCGGTCACCAGCCATGCGCCGCACCTGATCGCCTACACGATGGTCGGCGTGGCGGACGACCTGCGCCGCGTCACCGACGGCGAGGTCATCAAATATTCCGCAGGGGGCTTCCGCGACTTCACCCGCATCGCGGCGTCCGACCCGACGATGTGGCGCGACGTGTTCCTCAACAACCGCGAGGCGACGCTCGAGATCCTCGGGCGCTTCACCGAGGAGCTCTTCGCGCTGCAACGCGCCATCCGGACCGGGGACGGCGCGCTGCTCCACGACTACTTTACCCGCACCCGCGCGATCCGGCGCGGCATCATCGAGGCCGGGCAGGACACCGCCGCCCCCGACTTCGGACGCGGGCCGAAGGGAGATGACGCATGATCCGGTTCCTGGCCCTTCTTGCGATGACCGTGCCCGCGCTGGCCGAGCCGCGCCCCGTGCCCCGGCCCGCGCCCGAGATCGTCGTGATGTCGAGCCGCGGGGCCGTCGCCGTCGCCCCCGAGGTGCAGGCCCCCGATGCGTCGGTGCGGCCGGTGACGCGGCTGGACGACGCGGTGCGGGACGCGCGCGCGGGTGATGCGGCGCGGCGGATGGCGCTGCCGCTGGTCGACGTGGCGGGACTGGTCCGGCAGGCGTTCCGGCCGATCCAGCGCGACGACGAGCTGATCCTCGCCATGTCGCGCCAGCCGCGGCGCGAGAGTGCGGCCGGCGGCGGGATCTGCGGGCGCGGTTCGATCCAGGGCACCGCCATTCCGGCCGTGCCCGGCCCCGGCGCCTGCGGCATCCCGAACGCGGTGCGGATCACCTCGGTCTCGGGGCTGGCGCTGTCGCGGCCGACGCGAATGGATTGCGGCACGGCGCAGGCGCTGGACCAATGGGTCCGGGCGGGCGTGCTGCCCGAAGTGGGTCGAACGGGCGGCGGCGCGGTCGCGCTGCAGGTCGCGGCGGGCTATGCCTGCCGGACGCGGAACAACCAATCCGGCGCGAAGATCAGCGAGCATGGCCGGGGCCGCGCCATCGACATCAGCGCGATCCGTTTGGCCGATGGCAGCCAGATCAGCGTACTCGACCATTGGGGCGGCGGAGAGCGGGGGCGCATCCTCAGGGCGCTCTGGCGCGCGGCCTGTGGCCCCTTCGGAACGGTGCTGGGGCCGGAATCGGACCGCTTCCATCGCGACCATTTCCACTTCGACACCGCGCGGTATCGCAGCGGGTCCTACTGCCGCTAGCGCTCGGTCAGCTTCAGCTCGATTCGGCGGTTGCGGGCGCGCGCCTCGGGCGTCGGCGCGGGATCGACGGGGCGGAACTCGCCGAAGCCCGTCGCGGCCAGCCGGTCGGGCGGAACGCCCAGCTCGTCGGTCATGAAGCGCACCACCGAGAGCGCGCGGCCCTGGCTCAGCTCCCAGTTGTCGGCGTATTTCCCGAGGCCGGACAGGGGCACGTCATCGGTATGCCCGTCGACGCGAAGCACCCAGTCGATGCCCTCGGGGATCTGGTCGGCCACGTCGAGGATCACGCCCGCGACCTGCGCGATCTGGGCACGGCCCTCGGGCTGGAGCCCGACTTCGCCCGCGTCGAACAGGACCTCGGAGGAGAAGACGAAGCGGTCGCCCGCGATCTCGACGCCCTCGCGGTCGCCCAGCACGTCACGGAGCTGGCCGAAGAACTCCGACCGGAAGCGTTCGAGCTGGACGGCCTCCTCCTCCAGACGGCGGCGCTCGGCTTCTTCCAGATCGGCACGGGCGCGCTGTTCGGCAGCGGCACGGGCAAGGGCTGCGTTGAGCTGGTTGCCGAGACTGTCGAGCTGCACGCGCGCGGCCTCGTCGCTTTCGCGCGCGGCATCGAGCAGGCCCTGAAGCCCGCGAAGCTGGTTGTTCAGCTCGGAAATCTGCTGGTTCAGGAGGGCGACCTCACGCTGGGCGGCGATGCGGTCGGCATCGACTTCGGCCAGCGTCGTCTCGGCCTGGGCCAGAAGCCGATCCAGCCGTTCGCGCTCGGTCAGGGCCGCCTGCGCCTCGCCCTCGATCTCGGTACGCGCGGCGAGCGCGGCGGCGAGCCGGGCCTGCAGGTCGCGCTCGGACAGGGCGGTGGCCTCGCGGGCCTCCAACGCGGCAGCGAGGCGATCGGACAGGGCCGCGATCTGCGCCTCGGCGTCGGCGACATCCGCGCCCTCGGCCTCCAGCGCGGCTTCCAGTTCGGCGACCCGCGCCCGAAGATCGGCCTCGCTGCCCTCGACCGCGCCCAGCGTCGCCAGCGCGGCGGCCAGCCGGTCCTCGGAGCTCTCCGCGCGTGTTTCCTCGGTCGCGAGATCCGCGAGCGCCTGCGTCAGCCGGGCGGTCAGGTCGGCCCGCGCCGCATCCGCCGCCGCCAGCAGGGTCAGCGTCTCCTCGGCCTCGCGGCGCTCTTCTTCGAGGGCCAGCGTCATCGCGGTCAGCTCGGTATCGGCGTCCCGCAGCCGCTCCCGCAGCGCCTCCGCCGCAGCCGCCTCGGCCAGCCGCGCGCGCTCTTCCTCCGAGAGTTCCGCCTCGACCCCGGCAAGCCGTTCGCGCAAGGCCGCCGCGGCCGCCGCCTCGGCCAACCGGGCGGCCTCCTCGTCCGAGAGCGCTGCCGCCGTCGCGTCGAGATCGGCGCGCAGATCGGCGGCCTCGGCCTCCTGCGCGGTGAGATTGGCGAGCGTCTGGGCCAGCGTCGCCTCGCGCGTCTCGGCCTCGGCCCTCAGATCGGCCAGGAGCGCCTCGACCGCGTCGGTCTGGGCGGCGGCCAGCCGGGCCGCCTCGGCCTCGGCGTCGATCTCGTCGCGCGCCGCCGCCAACGCCAGTTGCAGCGCCTCGCGCTCGTCGATGATCCGCGCGACCTCGCCCTGGGTCGTCTCGAGCTGGGCGGCCAGCGCCGAACGCGCATCCTCGGTCTCGGACAGCGATCCGGCCAAGCGGTTCCGGTCGGCGATCAGCGACGCGACCTGCTCCTCGAAGCTGGTGACCCGCTGGGTCAGCTCGTCGCGTTGGGCGTTCAGCGTCGCGATGAGGACGGATTGGGCGTCGCGCTCGGCACCGAGATCGTCGAGCTGCCCCTCGAGATCGGTGGTGCGCTGCGTCTCGAGGCCCAGCGCCTCGGCCAGCGAGGCGACTTGCGCGCCCAGCGAGTCGAGCTCCTGATCCTGCACGTCGATCTGTTCGGAAAGGACGAACTGCACGATCATGAAGATCGAGAGCACGAACATCAGCACCAGCAGAAGCGCCGTCATCGCGTCCACGAAGCCGGGCCACACGTTGGCCGTGAAACGCTGACCCGAGCGGCGCGCGAGCGCCATGTCAGCCGTCCCCTTGGTCGGGTGGCGCATTCGCGGCCGCGACCTGCCGGTTGAGCTGCCGCAGCGTCCGCGTCAGCGCCCCGAGATCGCCACGCAGGTCGTCCACCGCGGCCTGACGCCCCTGCTGCAATTCCTCGAACACCTTCAGAAGCTGCACGTCGATCGAGCGGATGCGCATCCGGCTTTCGGCGTCGAGCCCGTCGCCGCCGCCCGACGAACCGCGCAGCACCTCGACGATATGCTCCTGCCCCTCGGCCACGCGGTTGAGTGCGGCGGACGTGCCGCCCCCGCTTTCGACGCGATTGGCCATCTGGGTCACCGCCTCGCTCAGCGACGCCATCTTGGCATCGGCCGCCAGCCGCCCGGCCTCGGCCTTGGCGAACATGTCCTGCAGGCTTTCCATCTGGTAGTTCATGTGGTCGAGCACGGCGGCCAGCGAATACTGATCGATCGTCTCCTCGCCCGAGTCGCCCACGAGGCCGACGCGGGTGATCGAGGAGAGCCAATCCTCCATCTCGCGGTAGAAGCGGTTCTGCCCGTGGCCCGCGAACAGCTCCAGCAGGCCCACCACGAGGCTTCCGGCGAGGCCCAGCAGCGACGAGGCGAAGGCCGTGCCCATGCCCGCGAGCTGCGATTCCAGCCCGCCGATCAGGCGCCCGAACACCGCGACGCCGCCCTCGCCATTGTCGGGATTGAGATTGCGGATCGTGTCGACCACCGCGGGCACGGTCGTCGCCAGCCCCCAGAACGTCCCGAGAAGCCCGAGGAAGATCAGCGTGTTGACGATGTAGCGCGTGATGTCCCGCGCCTCTTCCATCCGGGCGCCGACGCTGTCGAGGATGGAGCGTGACGACGTGGCCGAGACCTGGCTCCGGGCCGAGCGGGAGCGCAAGAGCGCCGCGAGCGGGGCCAGAAGGCCCGGCGGGCGGGCGATGTCGTGGCCGGGGCGGTCCTCGACGAAGCCCTCGATCCACGAGACGGATGAGAAGAGTTGCAGCACCTGCGCGAAGCAGGCGATCACGCCCAGGACGAAGACCGCGATGATCGTGCCGTTGAGCCACGGATTCGCGGCGAAGATCGGGGCGACTTGCGGGTAGGCGAGGAACACGCCGACACCCACGAGGACCAGAACGAACAGCATCTGGACGATCTGGCGGATCGGTTGCGAGAACTGCGTCTCGTGGGTGAGGTCTGCGCGTGCCATGGTCGCCCCTGGGACGCGCCTCGGCGCCCTGTAGTCGTTGACCCGGACGTTACGCGCGCCCCGGTCCTGCCACAAGCGCGGGCGGGCCCGGCGTCAGGCCGCGTCGCGGACCTGTTGCACGCGCGCGACCAACCGGTCGAGATCGGGATCGGCCATCCCCGCCTCGCGCAGGCCGTCGGCGGTGCGCATCAGGTATTCGTGGTTCGGGCCGCGGTCGCCGCGCGCCCGCGCGATGATCTCCGCCTGTTGGTCAAGGCTGAGGTCGGGGACGTATTGGCGATGCGCGGTGTCGACGACGTAGCCGATGGCATCGAGCGTGCCGCCTTCGGCCTGCCGGAGCGTGAGCGTCCGCTCGTGATAGGCCGAGGAGACCAGCTCGCGGGCGCGCAGGGCCTGAAGGGCGGGCACGGGATCGGCGGCGCGGAAGGCCATGCCCTCGCAGGTGCCGCCTTCATGCGGTTCGAGCGCCAGGACGAGGCCCGGCTCGTCCTCGGAGCCGCGATGGTGGATCGACCACATGCAGAAACGGCGGCGGAAGCCGTGCAGCGTGGCGCGCCGCGCCTCGGCGACTTCCATCTCGGGGTCGAAGATCAGCGAGCCATAGCCGAACACCCAGAGTTCATCGGACTTGGCCATCGTCGGTCCTTTCGCAGATCGCTCGGCCCCGATAGACGCATTCGGGGACGAGGGACAGGAGATAGCGATGGCCAAGTGGTTGACCATCCTCGCGATCGCAGCGGCGCTTCTGTGGTCGGGCTGGTGGGTCATGGGATCGCAGGCCGTGTCGCGCGGGGCCGAGGCCGGAATCGCGGCAGCGCGGGCCGCAGGCTGGCGGGTCGAGTACGACGATCTGTCGGTCTCGGGCTTTCCCAACCGCTTCGACACGACCGTCGACGCGCCCGAGATTCTTGCGCCGTCGGGTTGGGGCGTCACGGCGCCGTTCCTGCAGGTCTTCGCGCTGAGCTACCGGCCCAACGAGGTCATCGCCGTCGCGCCGGGGCAGTTGACCGTGGCGACGCCCGCGGGGCCGGTCGAGGTGACCTCGGACGACCTGCGCGCCTCGGCCACGGTGACGCCGTCGACCACGCCGGAACTGGAGCGCGCGACCGTCGTGGCCGAGGGCGTGACCGTCACCGCGCGGGCGGGCGGGCTGGCGCTGGCACGGGGTCAGCTGGCCAGCCGGGCGGTCGGTTCGCCGCTGCGGCACGACGTGGCGCTGTCGCTGTCCGATCTCGCGCCGGATCGCTTCGCGCTGTCGCTGATCGATCCCGAGGGGCGCCTGCCCGCCGCGATCGAAAGCGTCGAACTGGACGGCACGGTGGAGTTGGACCGCCCGCTCGCCGCCGGGGCCGAGCCGCGCCTGCGCGCGCTGGACCTGCGGCGGGGCGATTTGCGCTGGGGCGAGGTGGCGCTGGATTTCGCGGGACGGCTGGACGTGGATGGCGGCGGATTGCCGTCCGGCGTGCTGACGCTCGAGGCGGAGGGCTGGGATGTCCTGCTGGATCTCGCCGTGGGCGCGGGGGTGCTGCCCGCCGACCGCCTGCCTCTGGTGGCCGCCGTGCTAGGCGCGATGGCCGAGAACGGGCGGATCGCGGTCGAGCTTAGCCTGCGCGAAGGTGCGGCGTTCCTCGGCCCGATCCCGCTGGGGCCCCTGCCCCGCCTGCCCGCGCCGATGCTCTGACCGCGGCGCGCGGCCTAGACCGTGCCGCCGAGCGAGCCTTCGAGCGTCGCGAGCTCCTGCCCGCCGGCCATCATGTCCTGCAATTCCTCGGGCGTGATGTCGCCCTTCATCGCCGTCCCCAGCGTCTGGCCGCGATTGAGCACCGTGAAGCGGTCGCCCACGGCCATCGCGTGGCGAACGTTGTGGGTGATGAAGACGACCGCGATGCCCTTGCGGCGGACCTTGTCGATGGTGGCCAGCACGTTCGAGGTCTGGCGCACGCCGAGGGCGCTGGTCGGCTCGTCGAGGATCAGGACCTTGGCCCCGAAATGCACCGCGCGGGCGATGGCCACCGTCTGGCGCTCGCCCCCCGAAAGGGTGCCGACGGCCTGGTCGGGACCCCGCAGGTTGATGCCCATCTGGCCCATCTCCTCCATCGTCACGCGGTTGGCGTAATCGTGGTCGAAGAACGGCAGACCGGCGATGCGGCGCAACGGCTCGTTGCCCATGAAGAAGTTTCGGCTGACCGACATCAGCGGGATCATCGCGAGGTCCTGGTAGACGGTCGCGATGCCCGCGGCGATGGCGTCGCGCGGATCGGCAAAGGACATCGGACGCCCCTCGAATAGGATCTCGCCCGAGGTCGGCTTGTGGACGCCGGACATCGTCTTGATGAAGGTCGACTTGCCCGCGCCGTTGTCGCCCAGAAGGCAGTGGCATTCGCCGGGAAAGACATCGACGGAGACGCCGTTGAGCGCGATGACGCTGCCGAAATGCTTGGCGATCTCGCGCATTCTGACGATGGGCTCCATGCTCAGCGCTCCCCGGTGATGATGCGGCGGATATAGGTGTTCAGGATCACCGCCAGCAGCAGGATCACCCCGAGGAACACCCGGAAGAGCGAGGATTCGACGTTGGCGAAGAAGAGGCCCTGCTGGACGACCCCGAAGATCAGTGCGCCGAGTGCGGCCCCGATCACCGAGCCGTAGCCCCCGGTCAGGAGCGCGCCGCCGATGACGACGGCGATGATCGCCTCGAACTCCTTCAGGAGGCCGCGATCCGCGCCCGCCGAGCCGAATTCCATCACCTGGCAAACGGCGAAGACCGTGGCGCAGAAGGCGGTGAAAACGAACATCGTGATCTTGACGCGGTCCACGGGCACACCGGCATAACGCGCCGCCTGCGCGTCGCCGCCGGCAGCATAGATCCAGTTGCCGAAGCGCGTGCGCGTCAGGAGGATGTGACCGAAGACGATCAGCGCGATGGCCCAGACGATCAACATCGGGATGCCGTCGACCACGGGCTGGCCCGCGCGGTTGCCGCGGTCGAACACGGCGATGATGCCCGCGTCGCCCATCCACTGGAACAGGCCCTGGCCGATCTTGCCGCCGAAGAACGGGGCGAGCCAGTCGCCCTCGGCCGCCTCGCGGATGCCGCCGATGATGGTCTTCCGTTCGACGGTCTGGGGAATGAAGATCGTGAAGCCGCGCAGGATGAAGAGCGTGGCCAGCGTGACGATGAAGCTGGGCAGGCCCGTGCGCACGACGATGAAGCCGTTGAGCGCGCCGAAGGCCATGCAGATCGCGAAGGTGATGAGGATCGTCAGCCACATCGGGACGGCCAGCGTGACCCCGAAGATGGCCACCATCATGCCCGCGAAGCCGATCATCGAGCCGACGCTGAGGTCGAATTCGCCCGCGATCATCAGGAGGCAGGCGCCGACCGCGATGATCATGAACTGCGCCGAGACGGTGGACCAGTTCATGATCCCCTGGGCGTTGAACATGCCGCTGTCGGCGGCCAGCAGAAGGAAGAACACGAACACGGCGACCGTGCCGATGATGCCGCCCAGCTCGGGCCGGATCAGGGCGCGGCGCAGCGGCGAGATCTCCTTGACGCGTTCGTCGATCACCACCTGCGGCGTATCCGTCATGACCTTGTCCCCCCGGTCGGTCGTGGCGGGCCGGGCGCGAACGCCCGGCCCGGTTGTGTCAGCGGTACTCGCCCGCGAATTCCTCGACCTTGCCCAGCGCATCCGCCGTGACGAAGCCGGGGCCCGAGTTGATGTTGTTGCCCGGAAGCACGCCGTAGCGGTCGTAATTCGCCAGCACGACGACCGGCAGGTAGGCCTGCAGGAACGGCTGCTGGTCGATGCCCCAGTTGATCGTGCCATCCTTGATCGCGTTCACAATCTCGGTGCCCAGATCGAAGGTGCCGAAGTAGATGTCGCCATCGAGGCCCATCTCCTTGACCGCGAGGATCGTCGGGTCGGCGGAGGTCGGCCCGAGCGTCAGGATCGCGTCCGTTTCGGGATTGGCAGTCAGGTAGGCGGTGACGCGGTTCTTGATCTCGGCCGGGTCCTGCCCGCTGTCGATCATGCTGTCGCCCAGCTCGACCCCGAGGCCGTCGGCGAAGCCGCGGCAACGCTCGCCCACGACGGTGTTCGAGATGACGTGGTTGACGCAGACGAAGCTCTCGACGCCATCCGAGGCGGCGCGCTGACCGGCGGCGAGACCCGCGTCGTATTCCGGCTGGCCGACGAACATCAGGCCACCGACGTCGCGGACCTGCTCGGGCGTGCCGGAATTCATGATGATGACATCGATGCCCTGATCGACGGCGGCGCGGATCGGACCGGACAGCACGTCGAAATCGGCCAGCGTCGTGATGATGCCGTCGGGCTGGCTAGCGGCGGCCTGCTCGATGATGCGGGCCATGTCGGCCAGGTCGCCGGTGGGCGGGTTGCGATACTCGACCGTGACGTCGAGCTGATCGCCGGCCAGCGCGATGCCGTTCTTGATCGTGTTCCACCAGCTGTCGCTGTCGGGCGCATGGCTGACGAGGATATAGGTCAGGTCGTCACCGTGACCGTCCGCCTGGGCCATGAACGGCGCGGTCAGCGCCGTCGCGGCGAGCGCGAGCGTCTTGAAAATCTTCATGAGGTCCTCCCATTGGTCCGTGCGGGACGGACCGCCTGTCGCGGCCTCCTCCATCCCGTCACCATGGAAGAAAGCACGAATCGGCTAACCTTGCAACCGGTTGCAAGATTGGCGGGGTCCGATAGGATCGAAGGAAAGGAACGCCATGCCCGTCACCCTCAAGGACGTCGCCCTGCGCGCCGGTGTCAGCCGGTCCGCCGTCTCGCGCAGCTTCACGCCCGGCGCGTCGGTCAGCCCGGCCACCCGCGCCAAGGTCGAGGCGGCGGCCGCGGCCCTTGGATACGCGCCGTCGGCGCTGGCCTCCGCGCTGTCGACGGGCCGGACGAAGCTGATCGGCATCGTCGTGTCGAACTTCCACAACCCGATCTTTCTGGAGGTGTTCGACCGCTTTACGCGCGGCCTGCAGGATCGCGGGCTGCGTCCCCTGCTGGTCAACCTGACGGGTGAGACCGATCCCAAGGCGTCGCTTCGGATGCTGCGGCAATATTCGGTCGACGGGGTGATCGTCGCCAGCTCGACCCTGCCGCCGAGCTTCGCGCGCGCCTTCCGGGTCGCGGGCCTGCCGGTGGTGCACAGCTTCGGGCGCTGGACCAGCGCGCCCGACACCCATGTCGTCGGGATCGACAACGTCGAATGCGGGCGGATGGCGGCACGGACCTTGGCGGCGCGCGGCTACCGCCGGGTCGCCTTCCTCGGGGGGCCGGACAGCGCCACCTCGACCGAGGACCGGCTGCGCGGCTTTCTTGAAGGCATCGAGGGGTCGGCGATGATCGGCGTCACGACCAGCTTCGCGACGGAGTACACCTTCGAGGCAGGCCGCACCGAGATGCGCCGCCTGCTTGCCGAGGGCCCGCCCGCCGAGGCCTATTTCTGCGCCGACGACGTGCTCTCCATCGGCGCGCTGTCCGCGCTCGAGGATGCGGGGCTCGACGTGCCGGGCGACGTGGGCGTGATCGGCCTGAATGACATGGAAATCGCGGGCTGGGACAATATCGCGCTGACCACCATCCGGCAGCCGATGGGCGCGATCATCGACGCCTCGATCGAGCTGGCCATCGGGACGATCGACGACCCCGACCGCTTGCCGGAGGCGCGGCTGTTTCCGTGCCGCATCGTCGAGCGGGACACGCTGCGGCCCCTGCCCGAGGGCGACGACGCGCCGGGTTAGCGGAACATCGGCGGGCGCGCGTCGATCCAGGCCCCGTCCGCCTTGCCCGAGGCCGCGACCGCATGCACCGCCGCCATCGAGCGCAGCCCGTCCTCGGCGCGGGGATAGAGATCGGCGGCCGGGTCCATGGCGCGCCCGTCGCGGCGCGCGCGAATCGCTTCGGCGAGGTCGGAATAGATGTTCGCGAAGGCCAGCGGCATCCCTTCGGCGTGCCCCACCGTGACGCGGCTGGACCGGTCGGCCTCGGGCGAGAGCCCGCATTCGCCCCGCTCGATCACCTGCAAACGCTGACCCAGCGGCATGTAATAGAGCTGGTTTGGTTGCTCCTGCGCCCAGCGCAGGCCGCCGGTTTCGCCGAAGACCTGGATCGTGAGGCCGTGCTGGCGCCCGATGGCCACCGAGGAGGTCCAGAGCCGCCCGACCGCGCCGTCCGACATCCGGAAATTGACCATCGCGTCGTCTTCCAGGACCCGACCCGGCAACGCCGAGACGATATCGGCCGAGAGCCGCTCGACCTCCTGGCCGGTGACGAAGCTGGCCATGTGCATCGCGTGGATGCCGCAATCGGCGAACTGCGCGGACACGCCCGCCTGGGCCGGGTCGTAGCGCCAGCGGACGCGCGGGTTTTCGGCATCGGCGGCATCGGCGTGGTGGCCATGGGCGAACTCGGCCACGACGACGCGGGTGCGGCCCAGATCGCCGCGCGCGATCATCGCCCGCATGTGCCGCACGAGGCTGTAGCCGGTATAGCCGTAATTGACCGCGCAGATGCGCCCCGTCTCGCGGGCGAGGCCGACGATCGCCTCGCCCTCCTCGACGGTCATGGTCATCGGCTTTTCGCAGAGCACGTGGAAGCCGCCTTCGAGGAAGGCGCGCGTGATCTCGTAATGGGTGGCGTTGGGCGTGGCGACGGTGACGAGGTCGATGCGGTCGTCGCGCGCGGCCTCGCCTTCGAGCATCTCGCGCCAGTCGCCATAGGCCCGGTCGCCCAGACCCAGCCGACGGCCGTAGTCGCGCCCGGCCTCGGCCCGGTGGTCGAGCGCGCCCGCCACGAAGTCGAACGCCCCGTCGAGACCAGCGCCCAGACGGTGCGCCGGCCCGATCTGGCTGCCTTCGCCGCCGCCGATCATGCCCCAGTTCAGTCGCATGGCGTCCCCCTCAGAAGCCGATGGATTCGAGATAGGCGCGGTTGGCGCGCGCGTCCCCCAGCGTGTCGGGGTCGAGCGTCGGATCGCAATCCTGCTCGACCGTGCACCAGCCCGCGAAACCCGCGTCCAGCAGCACGCGCCGCACCGCTTCGAAATCGACGTCGCCGGTGCCCAGGTTGCAGAAGATGCCCTGCCCGCAGGCGTCGTAGAAGCCGGTCCGCTCGGCCACGGCACGGGCTTTCACCTCGGGGTCGATATCCTTGAAGTGCATGTAGGAGATGCGGCCGATATGCCGCTCCATGAAGGCGACGGGATCGTAGCCGGCATAGGAATGGTGGCCGGTGTCGAAGCAGATCTTGAGGATGTCCTCGGGCACCTCGTCGAGAAGGCGCTCCAGCTCGGGCTCGAAGTCGATGAAGCCCGCGGCGTGGGCGTGCATCCCGACGGTCAGCCCCGCATCCGTGCCCATGCGCGCGACCTCGGCGATGCGGTCGCGGAAGGCGGCCCATTCGGCGGCATCCATCTGCTCGGCTTCCGCGGCGCGGCCCGCGGTGGGCGCGCGGCGGGGCGAGATCGAGTCGATCAGCACGAGATGCGTGGCCCCGTGGGCGGTCAGCGCGGCGATGGTGCGCCGCGCGCCGTCGAGCACGTCGTCCCAGGCGGCGGGATCGTGGAAGGGCCGGAAAACGACGCCACCGATCAGCGACAGACCGTTCGCGGCGAGCCCGTCGGACAGTTCGGCCGGGTCCTCGGGCATGAATCCCACGGGGCCGAGTTCGATGCCCGTGTACCCGGCCTCGGCGCATTCGCGCAGCACGTGGCACCAGTCTGGGTTGCGCGGATCCCCCGCGAATTCGACGCCCCAGGAGCAGGGCGCGTTGCCGATGCGGATGGTCATGTGTCCCTCGTAAGCGTGATGCGGCGATGTTCGTCCGAAGAGGTCCAGGCGGCCTCGACCACCCGTTGCACATCGAGCCCGTCGCGGAAGGTGGGGAAACGGGACGCACCCACCTCGATCGCGGCGAGGAAGTCGCGCGCCTCGATGATGATCTGGTCCTGATAGCCGGTGCCGTGACCGGGGCCCTGGCAGAACGCGCCATAGGGCGGATGGGCCGGGCCGGTCAGGATCTTGGTGAAGCCGCGCCCCGCCTCGGGCCCCTCGGCGCGGTAGAGGTGGAGCGCGTTCTGATCCTCCTGATCGAAGCGGATCGACCCGGCCGTGCCGTGGATCTCGTAGGCGTATCCCATCTTGCGGCCGGTCGCGACGCGGCTGGAATGGAGATGGCCCATCGCGCCGTTCGCGAAGCGCAGGATCATCTGGGCCTGGTCGTCGTTCGTGACGTCCTCGGGGCCGTTCGGGCCGGGGCGGGTGGCGTGGACCGTCTCGATCTCGGCCAGCACGCTCTCGATCGGGCCCATCAGTGCCAGGGCGCAATTGATCGGATGCGCCGCGAGGTCGCCCATCGTGCCGTTGGCGCGGCCCCGCGTGCGCCAGTTGGCGGGCGTTTCGGGATCGGCGAGGAAATCCTCGGTATGCTCGCCCCGGAACCACGTGACGCGTCCGATGGCACCCGAGCGGACGAGGCGGATCGCCTCCTGCGTGGCGGGGGTGCGGACGTAGTTGAACCCGGTCATCGCGACGACGCCGGCGGACTCGGCGGCCTCGGTCATGGCGGCGGCGTCCTCGACCGTCTCGCCCAGAGGCTTTTCGCAGAAGACCGGCTTCCCACGCGCGATGGCGGCGAGCGCGACCTGCCGGTGCAGGGCTTGGGGTGCGGCGATGACGACGGCATTGACGCGGGGATCGTCCACCAGCATGCGCCAGTCGGAGGTCGCGCGCGCGAAGCCGTAGGCCGCGCGATACTGTTCGGCGCGCGCGTCGGTCGTGGCGCAGACCATTTCCAGCCGGGGGCGCAGGACCGTCTCGAACACCGCGCCGACGGCGGAATGGGCGACCGCATGAGCCTTTCCCATGTAGCCGCCGCCGACGATCCCGATGCCGATCTCGCGCATGTCCCCTCCGTCGTTCTTTGGTTGCAACCGGTTGCAAGATCGGTAGTCTGGGAGCCGGAGCCGTGCAAGTCATTTCGCACGGATGGGAGGACTGCCATGTCGACGATCCGCCTGACGGTGGCGCAGGCCATCCTGCGCTGGCTGGATGCGCAGTTCATCGAGATCGACGGCGTCGAAACACGCATCTGCGGCGGCGGGTTCGGCATCTTCGGTCACGGCAATGTCCCCTGTCTGGGCGAGGCGATCTATCCGCTGCGCGACACGCTCCCGCTCTACCGCGGACAGAACGAGATGGGCATGGGATTCGCCGCGGCGGGCTATGCCAAGTACCACCTGCGGCGGCGGTTCATGTATTGCACGGCATCCGCCGGGCCGGGGACGGCGAACCTTCTGACGGCGGCGGCACTGGCCCATGCGAACCGCCTGCCGATGCTGATGCTTTGCGGCGATACGTTCCTGACCCGACTGCCCGATCCGGTGCTGCAACAGCTTGAGCATTTCGGCGATCCGACGCTGGGCGTGAACGACGCGTTCAAGGCGGTCACCCGGTTCTGGGATCGCATCACCCATCCCGCGCAGGTCGTGCAATCGCTGCCCGCCGCGCTGGCCACGATGCTCGACCCCGCCGATTGCGGACCAGCATTCATCGGCCTGCCGCAGGACGTGCAGGGCTGGGCCTGGGACTACCCTGAGGAGTTCTTCACACGGCAAGTGCATCGCATTCGACGGCAAGCGCCCGACGCGGATGAGGTGGCCGATGCCGTGGCCCTGCTGCGGGCGGCCGAGCGACCGCTGATCGTCGCGGGCGGCGGCGTGCAGTATTCCGGTGCGGTCGAGGCGCTGACCGCCTTCGCCCATGACCACGGCATCCCGGTGGTCGAGACCATCGCCGGGCGTGCCAACCTCCTGGACGACGACGCGATGAACGCCGGGCCGGTGGGGGTGACGGGCTCCGATTCAGGGAACTGGGCCGCCGCGCGGGCCGACCTGGTCTTCGCGGTCGGCACCCGCCTGCAGGATTTCACGACCGGGTCCTGGACGGCCTTCGCGCCGGACGCCCGGCTCCTCCATCTCAATGTCGGGCGCCACGACGCGGCCAAACACCGGGCCGCGACCGTCGTGGGCGATGCGAAGCTGGGGCTTGCCGCGATTTCGGATGCGCTGGGCGATCACGCGGCGCCCGAGGGCTGGGTCGCGGACGTGCAGGCCGAGCGCGCACGCTGGAACGACACCCGGGCCGAGACGGTGCGCCCCGGCAACGGGCCCAGCAGCTACGCGCAGGCGATCGGGGTGGTGAACGGGTTGATGGCCCCGGAGGATCGCGTCGTGGCCGCTGCCGGGGGGCTGCCCGCCGAGGTGACCGCAAACTGGCGCACGCTGCGGCCCGGCAGCGTCGACGTCGAGTTCGGCTTCTCCTGCATGGGCTACGAGATCGCGGGCGGCTGGGGCGCGCGCATCGCGCAGGCCGAACGCGAGCCCGAGGCCGAGACCGTCGTGCTGACCGGCGACGGCTCGTACCTGATGCTGAACTCGGACCTCTATTCGGCGGTGCTGACCGAGAAGAAGCTGATCGTGCTGGTGCTCGACAATGGCGGCTTCGCGGTCATCAACAAGCTGCAGAGCAACACCGGGCAGGAGAGCTTCAACAACCTCATCGCGGACACGCCGACGGCGACCGCGCAGACCCGCGTCGATTTCGAGGCCCATGCCCGCGCGCTGGGCTGCCACGCGGAAACGGTGGATACGCCCGCCGCCCTGGGCGATGCCTTCGCCCGCGCCAAGGACCGGGCCGAGACCTCGGTGATCGTGATACAGGTCGATGCTTACGAGGGCTGGACGACCGGCGGGCACGCCTGGTGGGAGATCGGCACGCCCGAGGTGACGGAGACCCCATCGGTCCGCACGGCCCGCGAGACGGTCGAGGCCAGCCGCGCCCGCCAGCGGAAGGGGATCTGAGATGCTCAGCTTTCACGCCGCTGACGTGGATCCCGAGGCCATCGCGGCTGAGTTGCTCGATGGCGACGGCGCGGTGATGCTGAAGGGGCTGTTCACGCCGGACGAGATCGCCGAGGCGCGCCGGATCATCCTGGCGCATTCCGATGCCGAGGCCGCGAAGGTCACCCATTTCCAGGGCGCCGCCGGGGACCGGATGGACCTGCAACGGCGGGTCTGGAACCTCTTGGCGAAGGGGCCGGTCTTCTCGCGGATGGCGACGCATCCGGTGCTGATGACGATCCTGCGGCACTTCCTCGGGACCGGGTTCATCATGGGCTCCATCGCGGCCAACCGCATCCTGCCCGGCGGGCCGGGACAGGAGCCGCATGTCGACTACCCCTACTGGGATTTCCACGCGCCCGAGACGCATCCGACCCGGCTCAACGCAAGCTTTCCGATGAACGCGCAGGTGACCGTAGTGCTCGACCCGTTCACCGAGGAATCCGGCGCGACCGCCTATGTGCCGGGCACGCAGACGGCGCTGCGCTATCCCGGCCCCGAGGATGACTTTCACGGCCGCGCCGTGCGCATGATCGCCGAACCGGGGGACACGGTCCTGTTCTTCGGCGCGGCATGGCATTGCGCGATGCCCAACCGGTCGGATCATGAGCGCTGCGCGGTGCTGGTGAACTACCTGCCGAAATGGGTGAAGCCGCTGGAGGACATGCCGGGCGCCCTGCCCGCCGCATTCCTCGACGGCGCCTCGTCCGAACTGCGCCAGCTTCTGGGCTTCGACTATCCCTACCCGGACGTCCTCGATCGGGCCGACGCGGTCAACGCGGAAGGACGGGCATGAAGCTTTCGGGCACCGATTTCCTGATCGTCGGACGGGCCGGGATGGACTTCTATCCCGACCCGCCCGGCACCCGGACCGAGGAGGCCGGGCGCTTCGTTTCCTGCCTCGGCGGGTCGAGCGCCAATATCGGCGTGGCGCTGGTCCGGCAGGGCTGCAGCGCCGATCTCGTCACCTGCGTCAGCGACGACGCCATCGGACGGTTCGCGCTCAACCAGCTCGACCATTACGGCATCGGGCGCGCCCATGTCCGGTCGGTCGGCGGCGAGGCGCGCAACTCGCTTGCCGTGGTCGAGACGCGGGTCGAGGATCACCAGTCGGTCATCTACCGCAACGGCGCCGCCGATTTCGAGATGACGATCGCCGATGTCGAAGCCGCGACCTATGCGGGTCGCGCGGCGCTGGTGACCACGGGCACCGTCTTCGCCGCCGAGCCGTCGCGCGGGGCGGCGTTCCGGGCGTTCGAGCTGGCCCGGGCGGCGGGCATCCCGATCGTGTTCGACGTCGATTACCGCCCCTACTCGTGGCCCTCGCCCGAGGTCGCCTCCGAGGTGCTGACCCGCGCCTGCGAGATGGCGGATTGCATCGTGGGCAACGACGTGGAGTTCGGCTTCGTCGCGGGGGATTACGACCGCGGCCTCGACGCGGCCCGCCGCCTCGCCGCGGATCGGCTCGTGATCTACAAGATGGGCGAGCACGGCGCGCGGACCTTCCACGAAGGCCAGGAGATCCGCACCGGCATCTACCGCACCGAGGCGCTCAAGCCGACCGGTGCGGGCGACAGTTTCATGGGCGGCTTCCTCGCCGCGCTGGCCGCTGGGCGCGACCTGCGCGACGCGGTGCTGCGCGGCTCGGCCAGTGCCGCGATGGTCGTAGCCCGCGTCGGATGCGCCCCTGCCATGCCCACGACCGACGACCTCGAGGCCTTCATGGCCGACCACCCCGGACCCACGGAGTAAGGCCCATGCACATCCCGCCCCATGACAACGGCAACGCGCCCATCGTCGATGTCGACGACGCGACCGTCCCGCTGAACTACTTCAACATCGTCAAGCTGACCGAGGGGCAGAGCTTCGACTACCGCGTGCCCGGCTACGAGACCTGCATCGTGCCTGCCACCGGCACCGTCACGGTCGAGACCGGGGGCGAGACCTATGACGATATCGGCACCCGGCGGGTCGACGTGTTCGAGGGCGACCCCGAGGGCGTCTACGTGCCGACCGATACCGGCGCGCGGATCACCTGCCGCAGCGAGGCGGCGGAGGTCTTCGTCGCGGGGGCGAAATTCGCCGACACGCTCAAGCCCTTCGCGGTGCGCACGGCCGATCTCGACAAGGTCCAGTACGGCAGCGACGACACCAAGACCCATCGCCGCATCGCCCATATCCTCGGGGCGCAATATCACGACCGAGTTGGACGCCTTCTGGTCTCGGAGCTGTTCACCGTGGGTGCGGGCGGCTGGTCCGGCTTTCCGAGCCACAAGCACGACACCGACCGATCCGAGAACGGCGAGATGATCGAGACGCGCCACGACGAGACCTACAACTTCCGCTTCAAGCCGAAATACGGCTCGGGCGTTCAGATGCTCCAGCGCGAGGACAACAAGCCCGGCGACGCCTATCACATCATGGACGGGTCCACGATCTGCCTCGACCGGGGGTATCACCCCTGCGCCGTACTGCCCGGCTACGAGATGTACTATTTCACCATCCTCGGCGGGCTGAGCCAACGCTCGCTCAAGCAGTATTTCCAGCCGACCCATGCCGAGCAGCTGCACACCATCCCCGGCATCATGGACATGGTCGCCAAGTTCAAATGACGCGCGCGACGCTTTCAGAGGTGCTGATTCCGGCGCGAGCCGAAGGGCGGGCCGTGGCGGGTCTCGTCTGCCTCGGGTGGGAAGATGCGCGCGCCTACCGCGACGCGGCCCAGGCGTTGGGCGTGCCGGTGATCCTGCAGGCTGGACCGGGATGCCGCGCGCATACGCCGATCCCGGTGCTGGCGGCGATGTTCCGAACGCTGGCCGAAGACTGCGACGTGCCCGTGGTGGCGCATCTCGACCACGGCTATGCGGCGGATGAGTGTCGCGCGGCCATCGCGGCGGGTTTCACCTCGGTGATGTTCGACGGCTCGTCCCTGCCGCTGGACGAGAATATCACGCGGACCGCCGAAATCGCGGCGATGGCCCATGACGCGGGCATCTCTTGCGAAGGCGAGATCGGCTTCGTGGGCTATGCCGCGGGCGCCGAAAGCCGGGGCACCGATCCCGACGAGGCCGCGCGCTTCGCCGCCGAAACGGGCGTCGACGCCATGGCGGTGTCGGTCGGAAACCTGCACCTGCGGACCGAGGCGGGACCCGGTCTCGACGAGGATCGCATCGCGGCCATCGCGGCGGTGACTGACGTGCCGCTGGTGATCCATGGCGGATCGGGCGTGCCCCATGCCCAGCGCGCGCGGCTGGCCCGAGAGACGGCGATCTGCAAGTTCAACATCGGCACCGAGCTGCGGCAGAGCTTCGGCATGGCGCTGCGACAGGTGCTCGCCGACGACCCGCAGGCGTTCGACCGCGCCGCCATCCTGTCCGCCGTCGAGCCGTCACTGCGCGATGCGGCGACGGCGGCCCTGCGCTCCCTGGAGGCCCCATGCTGAACATCGCCCTTCTCGGCTGCGGCCGGATCGGACAGGTCCATGCCCGCTCGCTCGCGCGGATCGAGGGCGCGCGCGTCGCCGCCGTCTGCGATGCCCTCCCCGAGGCCGCCGCCGCCCTCGCCGCCGCGACGGGCGCCGAGGCGAGGGACCCGGACGCGATCTTCGGACGACCCGGCCTCGACGCCGTGGTAATCGGGACGCCGACGGATACGCATTTCGACCTGATCCACGCGGCCGCCGCCGCAGGGCTCGCCATCTTCTGCGAAAAGCCCGTCGATCTCGACGCCGCCCGCATCCGGGCCTGCGCCCGCGCCGTGGCCGACGCAGGCGTCCCGTTCCTGACGGCCTTTAACCGCCGCTTCGATCCGAGCTTCGCGGATCTGCGCGCACGGCTGCACGGGGGCGAGATCGGCGACCCAGAGATCGTCACCATCACCAGCCGCGATCCGTCGCCGCCGCCGCTGAGCTACATCGCGGGTTCGGGCGGGCTCTTCCGGGACATGATGATCCACGACCTCGACATGGCGCGGTGGCTTCTGGACGAGGAGCCCGTTCGCGTGCAGGCGACGGGTGCCGCCCTGATCGACCCGGAGATCGGCGCGGCCGGGGATGTCGACACGGCCGCGGTGATGCTGACCACGGCGTCGGGGCGGATCGCGCAGATCGGGTGCTCGCGCCGCGCGACCTACGGCTACGACCAGCGGATCGAGGTGCATGGCAGCCTCGGGATGCTGCGGGCGGGCAACCGACTGGAGACGACGGTCGAGGCCGCCGGTCCCGCGGGGTTCCGGCGCGCGCCGGCGCAGCATTTCTTCCTCGAGCGCTATGCCGACGGGTACCTTGCCGAGATGCGGGCTTTCGTCGACGCGCTTCGGACCGGCACGCCGCCGACGCCGTCGATCGCGGACGGGTTGCGGGCGCAGGTTCTGGCCGATGCCGCCGACACGGCCTGCCGCGAGGGGCGGGTCGTGGTCCTGGACGACGGTTGAGCGTCAGAGGCCCCAGGGCAGCACGAAGACCGCGCGTCGCGTGCCCGCGCAATCGGGCGGGTCGGCCCGGAGCGCCGCCATCTCGGCCCGGATGACGTCCGCTGCGCAATCCGCGGCATCCGGCGCGAGCGCGCCGCCCTGGTCGAGCGCGGCACCCGCCCCCAGCCGTTCGAGGTCGATCAGCACGGTCTTGCGCGTCCCGCCGGGCGACAGACGGATCAGCGCGGTCACCGCCTGCCCGGCACAGCGGCCCCGGCAGACGCGGGCGAGATCGGGGAGATGGCGGATGTTCCCGGGTCGGCGCAGGAGCACCGCTTCGACCAGCGCGGCATCGGGGATGTCGGCGCGGGGCAGGTCGGCCAGCCGGGCCGCGACCTCGGCCACGCCGTCGCCGCTGAGATGCAGGACGGCGGAGCGTGGGGCGGTGGCGAAAAGGGCGGCGGCCACGGCGACCGCGAGGAGGGCCACCGCGATCGCGCCCTTCGGGCCGGGACCCAGACGTCGCGGCGGAGGTCGCGACTCGGACGGCAGGCCCGGCGGGGCGGGCGTCATGCCGCGTCGGGCCGGGTGCAGGTGCGCGATGGCCGGGGCACGGGCACGCAGGCCCGCATATTTGGCGAGCATAGACGCGGGCGCGGGTCAGCCATCCACGCGGATACGCACGTTGGTCGGATCGTAGGGGCTGTCCTCGGTGACCTCGGCGTCCCACAGTTCGCGCTGCATCCGCACGTGCAGTTTCGTGCCGGGTTCGGCGAGGTCGGGGCGGACATAACCCATCCCGATCGACTTGCCGAATGCCACCGAATAACCGCCCGAAGTCAGGCGACCGATGCGGGTGCCGTCGGTCGTATAGAGCGCCTCGCGACCCCACGGGTCCGCGTCGGAGGGGCCGTCGATCAGCAGTGTGACGCATTTCGAGCGGATGCCGGTCTCCTCCATCGCGGCCTTGCCGTGAAACTCCTTCGAAAGGTCCACGAAGCGGTCGAGCCCGGCTTCCAGCGGCGTGGCGTCGCGGCCAAGTTCGGTGCCGAAGGCGCGATAGGACTTCTCCTGCCGGAGCCAGTTCTGGGCCCGGGCGCCGACGAGCGTGAGGCCATGGCCCTCGCCCGCCTCCATCAGCCGGTCGAAGAGGTAGTTCTGCATCTCCATCGGGTGATGCAGCTCCCACCCCAGCTCGCCGGTATAGGCGACGCGAATGGCGTTGACCGGGCACATCATCAGCTCGATCCGGCGGGCCGACAGCCACGGGAAGCGCTTGTTGGACAGGACGGTCTCGGGATCGGCGTCGCGCACGATCTTGTTCAGGATGGCCCGTGAATTCGGCCCCGCGATGGCGAAGACGCCGGACTGGCCGGTCACGTCGGTCAGGCTCATATGCCCGAATTCGTCCGTCTTGTCGGCGATGGCCTTGGCGAGGAAGTCGTGATCGTAAGCCTGCCACGCGCCCGCCGAGACGAGGTAATAGGCGTCCTCGGCGAGGCGCACGATGGTGTATTCGGTGCGCGTCGTGCCCGCCCCGGTCAGCGCGTAGGTCAGGTTGATGCGGCCCACCTTCGGCAGCTTGTTGGTGGTGAACCAGTCGAGGAAGGCCGTCGCCCCCGGTCCGCGCAGCATGTGCTTGGTGAAGGCGGTTGCGTCGATCAGGCCCGCCGTTTCGCGGAGCGCCGTCGCTTCGGCCTTGGCATGCTCCCACCACGCGCCGCGCCGGAAGCTGCGGGAGGTGAGGTCGAAATCCGCCTCGGCGCCCGGCTTGAAGTAATTCGGACGCTCCCACCCGTTGACGCAGCCGAACTGCGCGCCCGCGGCGTTCATGCGGTCGTAGCAGGGCGCGGTCTTCAGGGGACGCGCGGCGGGCCGCTCCTCGTCGGGATGGTGGAGGACGTAGACGTGGTCATAAGCCTCCTCGTTCTTCCGGCAGGCGTATTCGGTCGTGACCCAGTCGCCGAAGCGCTTGGGATCGAGGGAGGCCATGTCGATCTCGGCCTCGCCCTCGACCATCATCTGCGCGAGGTAGTGCCCGGTGCCGCCGGCCGCCGTGATCCCGAAGCTGAAGCCCTCGGCCAGCCACATGTTCCTGAGGCCCGGCGCGGGGCCGACCAGCGGGTTGCCGTCGGGCGTGTAGCAGATCGGGCCGTTGAAATCGTCCTTCAGACCCGCGGTCTCGGAGGTCGGGATGCGGTGGATGAAGGACATGTACTCCTCCTCGATCCGCTCGAGGTCGAGGGGGAAGAGATCGGCGCGGAAGCTGTCGGGCACGCCGTAGGGGAAGCGCGCGGGGGCATTCTGCTCGTAGGGTCCGAGGATCCAGCCGCCCCGCTCCTCGCGGACGTACCACTTGGCGTCGGCGTCGCGGATGACGGGGTGCTGTTCGTTGGTCTTGCGCCATTCGACCAGCGCGGGGTCGGGCTCGGTGACGATATACTGATGCTCGACCACGATGGCGGGGTTCTTGATGCCGAGGAGCCTGGCGGTGCGGGGCGCGTGGTTGCCGGTGGCGGTGACGACATGCTCGGCGGCGATCACCGCGGTCTCGTCCGAGGCGACGAGATTGCCGCCTTTCTCGACCATCTTGGTGACGGTCACGTCCCAATGGTCGCCGGCCCATTCGTAGCCGTCGACCTGCCAGCGACGTTCGATGGCGGCCCCATGCTGGCGCGCGCCCTTGGCCATGGCCATCGTGACGTCGGCCGGGTTGATGTAGCCGTCGGTCGGGTGAAGGATTGCGCCCTTCAGGTCGTCGGTGCGGATCAGGGGATAGCGTTCGGCGATCTGGGCGGGGGTCAGCCATTCATGCGGGATGCCCACGGTCTCGGCGGTCGCGGCATAGAGCGCGTACTCGTCCATCCGGTCGTCGGTCTGGGCCATCCGCAGGTTGCCCACCACCGAGAAGCCGGGGTTGAGGCCGGTCTCGGCCTCCAGCGTCTTATAGAACTTGACCGAGTAGTCGTGGATGTGGCTCGTCGCGTAGCCCATGTTGAAGAGCGGCAGGAGCCCGGCGGCGTGCCAGGTCGAGCCGGAGGTCAGCTCGTCCCGCTCCAGCAGCATGGTGTCCCAGCCGGCCTTCGCGAGGTGATACGCGATTCCCGTCCCGACCGCGCCGCCGCCGACGACGAGTGCTTTCACCTGGGTCTTCATGGCCGTGCCCTCCGCGAACCTGAGGCCCTTTCTGCCCGACCGGGCCGATGCCGGTCCATCGCGGGCGACCCAAGGCGACTTGATAACGACAGGGCGGCGACGGACGGGGTCGTCGCCGCGTGGTCGCACGGGGTGTGCCGGAGGGCGCGAGCTGCGGCGCGGCGCGGCTTTCCTACGGGCTGGAGGGCGATACGGCCGGGCCGCCCCCGCGAGCGACAGGCGTGGCATTCGGTTCGTCCGGACCATGCGCGCCGGGTGGATCGGGGCCGGTCGACGCGATTGCAAGGCGGGGGTGCGCCAGGATTATTCCTACGAATAGTCCTGGCGGTGGTTCGGACGTTCTCGGTCCCGGGCCGGAGGCGGGGCGGGCATCAAGGGCGAATGGCCGGAGGCGCAGCGCGGGAATGCGGCGGTTGGGAGCGGCGGCCTGCGACGTCGTAGGCGTTCAGAGCACGCCGATCTCGGCCAGCGCGACCGAGAGCTTCGGCGGCAGCGGCGTGTCGTCGCGGCGGGCAGGGTCGAGATCGACCGGCGCGTCCTCGGGGGCGAGATACCGCCAGCCCTGGAACGGGCGGCGGGCCGTGGGCGCGACGGGGATCAGGCCGGGCTTCAGGACGATGCCGCAGCGCGGGATGCCATCGGCGCGGCGCACCTCGTCGAGCCGCAGGATCGGCTGGCGGCAAAGCAGCACGCCCTTCACCACCCAGTAAATCGAACCGCCGTCCAGCAGTTCGGCCTCGCGCTTGGGCCACATCCGGGTGACGTGGCGCGGGTTGCCATCGGGCCCCTTGGCGCGCGCATTCGTCTGCCACTTGGTCAGTTCGGCCATGTCGTGGGTGCCGACGCTGAGCTTGATGAGGTTGATGGCCATTGGTGAGTCCCCCGAGACAGGGTATATCTAGACCCCCTGCCCCCGGGCGCAACCATCCCTAGACCGAGGCCTCAGCCCCATGTCCGCCTTCGCCGCCCCCATCGCCGAACAGATCTGGGACATGAAATACCGCCTGAAGGACGCGGACGGGATGCCGCTCGACGCCACGCTGGATGACACTTGGGACCGCATCGCGGGGGCCTTGGCGGCGCCCGAGACCGATCCGTCGGCGTGGACACCCAGCTTCCGCGCGGCGCTTCAGGACTTCCGCTTCCTGCCGGCGGGACGGATCGTCGCGGGCGCGGGCACGGACCGCAGCGTGACGCTCTTCAACTGCTTCGTGATGGGCACCATCGAGGACAGCATGTCGGGCATCTTCGCGGCGCTGCGCGAAGCCGCGCTGACGCTGCAACAGGGCGGCGGGATCGGCTACGATTTTTCGACCATCCGGCCGAAGGGCGCGGGCGTCCACGGCGTCGCGGCCGACGCGTCGGGGCCGCTGAGCTTCATGGATGTCTGGGACGCGATGTGCCGGACGATCATGTCGGCGGGATCGCGGCGGGGCGCGATGATGGCGACGCTGCGCTGCGACCACCCGGACGTGCTGGATTTCGTGGCGGCCAAGTCGGACCCGGCGCGGCTGCGGATGTTCAACCTCTCGGTCCTCGTGACCGACCCGTTCATGGAGGCGGTCGCCGCCGATGCGGACTGGCCGCTTGTCTTCGGCGGCGTGATCCACAAGACGCTCAGGGCGCGCGAGCTTTGGGACGCGATCATGCGCGCGACCTACGATTATGCCGAGCCGGGGGTGATCTTCATCGACCGGATCAATGCTGCGAACAACCTGAGCTATGTCGAGACCATCGCCGCGACGAACCCCTGCGGCGAGCAGCCCCTGCCGCCCTATGGCGCCTGCCTGCTGGGGTCGCTGAACCTCGCGCGGCTG
This sequence comes from Jannaschia halovivens, assembly GCF_046452375.1. Lineage (NCBI taxonomy): Bacteria > Pseudomonadati > Pseudomonadota > Alphaproteobacteria > Rhodobacterales > Roseobacteraceae > Jannaschia > Jannaschia halovivens. The sequence goes on from NZ_JBKFDJ010000001.1 coordinate 1,949,763, forward strand.
GTCGAGGGGCCGTTCACCGACGCCGCCGCGATCCCGGACGGGGCACTGGACGAGCTGACGGCGACCGCTATCCGCATGATGGACAACGTGGTCGATGCGTCGCGCTTCCCGCTGGAGGCGCAGGCCGAGGAGGCGCGGGCCAAGCGCCGCATCGGGCTGGGCGTGACCGGGGTGGCCGACGCGCTGGCGATGTGCGGCCTGACCTACGGCAGGCCCGAGGCGGCGACGGCGATGGCCGGCTGGCTGGAGCGGATCGCGAACGCGTCCTACGCGACCTCGGCGCGGCTGGCCGAAGAGAAGGGCGCATTCCCGCTCTGTGACGTGGACGCGGTGATGGCCGCGCCGATGGTCGGACGGCTCTCGGCCGAAACGCAAGCGCTGGTCCGCGAACATGGGCTGCGCAACGCGCTCCTGACCTCGATCGCGCCGACGGGCACGATCAGCCTTCTGGCGGGGAACGTGTCTTCGGGCATCGAGCCGATCTTCGCGCAGGAATACACGCGCAAGGTGCTGCAACCGGACGGCAGCCGGACCGAGGAGGTCGTCCGCGATTACGCCGTGGCGCTCTGGCGCGAGCTGCGGGGCGATGCCCCCCTGCCCGACGCCTTCGTGACGGTCGCCGACCTGACGCCCGCCGATCACGTGCGGATGCAGGCCGCGGCACAGGACTGGATCGACAGTTCGATCTCGAAGACGATCAACGTCCCCGAGGATATCGGGTTCGAGAGCTTCAAGGACGTCTACCTCGAGGCGTGGCAGACGGGCTGCAAGGGCTGCACAACCTACCGGCCAAACGCCGTGACGGGGAGCGTGCTCAGCGCCGAGCCAAAGGCCGACATGCCGAGTGCGGGGGCCGAGGTCGTCCGTCTCTTCGACCCGCTCGACCGGCCCCAGCAGCTGACGGGCGAGACCTACAAGATCAAGTGGCCGGCCTCCGAGCACGCGCTCTACATCACGATCAACGATATCGAGCTGGACGGGCAGCGGCGGCCCTTCGAGATCTTCGTGAACTCGAAGAACATGGAGCATTTCGCGTGGACGGTCGCGCTGACGCGGATGATCTCGGCGGTGTTCCGGCGCGGCGGCGACGTGAGCTTCGTGGTCGAAGAGCTGAAGGCCGTGTTCGACCCGAGGGGCGGCGCATGGGTGCAGGGGAAATACGTCCCCTCGATCCTCGCGGCGATCGGCGGCGTGATCGAGCGGCACATGATCGCGACGGGGTTCCTGTCGGGCGAAGGGCTGGGTCTCAAGACCGACCCGGCCGACACGCGGACCGGCGGGCGGGCCGTCGGCGCAACCTGCCCCAATTGCGGCAGCCCCGACATCCACATGGCCGAGGGCTGCGCGACCTGCGGCAATTGCGGCTTCTCGAAATGCGGCTGACCTGAAACGGAACCGGCCGGAGCCCCCTGACGGGACCCCGGCCGGCACCAACCGGTGATGCGCTCACTCCTCCTTGAAGGCGCGCGCGATCTGGTCGGTGATCGGCTTGACGAGGTAGTTCGCCGCCGTCTGTTCCTCGGTCGCGACGTAGATCTCGACGGGCATGCCGGGCATCAGCTTGAGATCGCCCAGCTTCTCCATCTCGCCCGCGTCGAGATCGACATAGCCGATATAGCCCGGCTCGCCGGTGGCCGGATCGACCGTGGTCGCGGGCGAGACGTAGCGCACCTTGGCCGTGAGTTCGGGCGTGGTCCGGTGGTTGAAGGACGAGAAGCGCACGCGCGCGGCCTGATCGACATAGACCTGGTCGATGGCGGTCAGCGGCAGGCGCATCTCGATCTTGAGGTCGGCATTAGCGGGCACGATCGTGGCCAACACCTCGGCGGGCGTGATGACGCCGCCGATCGTGGTGACGCTCAGCTCGTTGATGCGTCCCGAGAGCGGCGCCCGGATATCGGTGCGCGACAGGCGATCCTCGACGGCGACGATGCGGTCGCGCAACTCGGAAACGCGGGTCTCGACCACGGCCAGCTCGCGCTGGGCCTCGGTCCGGGCCAGGTCGTCGACGGCAAGGATGCGCATTTCCATCTCGGAGATGCGCGAGCGCGAGCGGGCGATGTTGGCGGCCAGCTCGCCCAGCTTGCCGCGCAGCTGGACGCGGTCGCGGGCCGAGGCGTCAAGCCGCGGCGATTCCATCAGGCCGCGTGCGACGAGATCCTCGAGCCGGGCATGGCTCTCCTCGACGAGAAGGAGCTCATCCTCGAGCGCACCGCGCTGGGCGTGCAGACCCTCGATCTCCTCGTCGATCTGCACGATGCCGACTTCCATCTGCTGGCGCTGGTTGCTGCGGTTCTGGAGGTTGCCACGATGCAACCGAACCTCGCCCGCGACCAGCTCGGCCAGCGCAGGATCGGTCAGGAAGCGGTCGGGAAACACGATCTCCTCGAGGCCGTCGCGATCCGCGAGAAGCCGCGCGCGCCGGGCCATCGCCTCGTCGCGTTGCACCAGCAGGATCGAGAGCTCGGCGGCCGATTGCGCGTCGTCGAGCCGGAACATCACGTCCCCGGCCGCGATCTCGTCGCCCTCGCGCACGAGGATCTCCGAGACGATGCCGCCGTCGCGATGCTGGATCTGCTTGATCTCCTCGTCGACCTTGACGGTCCCCATGGAGATCACGGCCCCGGTCAGCTTGGCGGTCATCGCCCAGCCGCCGACGCCGCCGAACAAGCCGACGGCCAGGACCGCGCCCATGATGATGCGGCCGCGAAGCTTGTCGAATGCCGGACGCGGGGTGGCGATGCCGGACGGTGCTTTGTCGATATTCATGTCCATATCCTCCTACGGCGCCCGGTCAGACCTGATCCAGGTTGAGCGAATGCTCACCCTGAAGCGTCACGGTCAGGTCGGTCGTGTCGTCACGGTCGAAGTCGATCTCGATGACGGTGCGCCGGTAATCTTCGGTCAAGTCATGGCGGTAACGGATGTCGGGATCGGCATTGGTCATGCCGGCCGCGTAGGCGGCAAAGGCCCCTTCCGCGCCCTCGGTCATCTCGCCGTTGCGCACCAGGTAGGTGCCCCCCGGACCCGCGACCGAGATCACGTCGCCTTCGTCGAAATCCTCGATGTCGAAGGCCGAATGGACCCGGCCGACATGGTCGCCCGCCCGGAACTCGTAGCTGTCGTCGCCGCCATTGCCGCGCAGGGACGCGAAGCCCCCGTCGGCGATGAACCGGTCGTTCCCGGCACTGCCGACGAAGGCTTCGAAGCCCTCGAAGCTGTCCGCGCCGATCGACTGCCCTTCGGCCATGCGCGCCGCGAAGTCGAACGTGACCCCGGCGCTGGCGCCGGAATAGTCGAGCACATCGACGTCGTCGCCCCCGGCAAACACGTCGTCGGCGCCGTCATCGCTGGCGATGACGTGATCCGCACCGGACCCGCCCTGGACCTCGTCCGCATCGGCGCCGTCGATCAGGATGTCGTCGCCCTCGCCGCCCAGCAGCAGGTCGGACCCCGCCCCGCCGTCGAGCGAGTCGTTGCCTTCCTCGCCCTTCAGCCGGTCGTCGCCCTCATGGCCCAGCAGGACGTCGTCGCCCTCCTCGCCGTCGAGCAGGTCGTTGCCGCCGTCGCCCCAGAGGATGTCCTCGTCGTCGCCGCCGCGCAGGAAGTCGTTGCCCTCCCCGCCCTGAAGCCAGTCGGCCCCGGCCTGGCCCGAGAGCCAGTCGTCGCCCGCGCCGCCGATCACCTCGTCGGCACCGTCGCCGCCATCCAGCGAGTCGTCGCCGAGGCCGCCGTCCAGCGTGTCCGCGCCGAGGCCGCCGTCGAGCGTGTCGGCCCCCTCGTCGCCCGCGAGCATGTCGTCGCCCTCGCCGCCGAGCAGGTTGTCGTTGCCCGCGCCGCCGGACAGGTCGTCCTGTCCCGCGCCGCCGGTCAGTTCGTCATCGCCGGCATCGCCCGCGATGGTGTCGTCGCCATCGGCGCCCAGCAGCGTATCCGCGCCGTCGCCGCCCGAGATGGCATCGGCCCCGGCGCCGCCGTCGAGGCTGTCCGCCCCGGCATCGCCGTCCATCACGTCGTCCCCGGCACCGCCGGAGGCCACGTCATCACCCGAGCCCGCGCGCATCAGGTCGTTGCCCGCGCCGCCGTCCATCACGTCGTCGCCGGCCCCGCCGAGCATCAGGTCGACGCCGTCGTCGCCCGACATCACGTCGTTGCCGTCATCGCCTTCGAGACGGTCTTCGCCGGCACCGCCGGTCATCACGTCGTCGCCGGTGCCGCCCGAGAGCGCGTCCACCCCGGCGCCGCCGTCGAGCGCATCCGCGCCCGAGCCGCCCGACAGGATATCGTCGCCGTCGCCGCCATCGAGCTGGTCGTCGCCCGTGCCACCGAAGAGCTGATCGTCGCCCGCGTCGCCGTCGAGGACATCCGCCCCGACGCCGCCATCGAGCTCGTCGTCGCCGTCGCCGCCGGACATGCTGTCATTGCCTTCGCCACCGGCGAGCGCGTCGTCGCCCTCTTCGCCGAAGAGCAGGTCGTTGCCCCCGTCACCGGCCAGGACGTCGTTGTCTCCGCCCCCGACGAGGTAATCCGCCCCGGCACCGCCGGAGAGCTCGTCGGCCCCGGCATCGCCCTCGAGGCGGTCGTTGCCCGCATCGCCCGCAAGCCGGTCGTTGCCCGCACCACCGTAGAGCACGTCATTGCCCTCGCCGCCCGAAAGGTCGTCGAGACCCGCATCGCCCGACAACTGGTCGTTGCCCTCGCTTCCGAAGATGATGTCGTCATCGGCGCCGCCCGAGAGCATGTCGTTGCCCTCGCCGCCGTCTAGCATGTCGAAGCCGGTGCCGCCGGTGATGATGTCGTCGCCTTCGCCGCCCGACAGGATGTCGTCGCCGCTGCCGCCGTCGATCAGGTCGTCGCCGGCACCGCCTTCGATATCGTCGTCATCGGCCTCGCCATAGAGCGCGTCGTCGCCCTCCAGCCCGAGGATGGTGTCGTTGCCGGCACCGCCCGCGATGATGTCGTGGCCCGTGCCGCCGACGAGGTAGTCGTCGCCGTCGCCGCCGATGATGCGGTCGTCGCCGGCGCCGCCATAGACGACGTCGTTTCCGGCGAGCGCGACGATGTCGTCGTTGCCCTCGTGGCCGTCGATCCGGTCGATCCCGGCCGAGCCGCGCAGCAGCTCGCCCGAGGCGGTACCGTCGATCTCGTTGCGCAGGATGTCGAAGGTCGCGAATTGCGAGATGGCGTTGTAGCCGTCGCCGATCGAGTAATCGATCCGCACCTCGCCCAGGGTCTCGCCATCGGCGATGAAGACCCAGCCATCATCGGTCGCGCGCAGCTCGCCGCCCTCGACGCGGTCGATCACGACGACCATGCGGTCGCCTTCGGGATCGACGGTCTGGCCCAGGAGATGCGCCAGCCCGATCGCGAGCATCGCGCCGCTGCCGACATCGGCCAGCCGCACGGAGGTCAGGTTGCGGGGCGCGCGGTTCTGCACGCCGTCCGCGCCGCCATCCTCGTCCCCGTCCATGCCGTCGTCGAGCGACAGCTCGGACCGGAAGCCTTCGGGGATCTGCCAGCCGTCGCTGAAGGTGGCGCCATCGCTGGTCACCTGCATCGAGCGGAAGGGCGGCAGTTGCGAGTTCGCACCGAATTCGGTCTCGAAGCTCGGCAGGAAATCGTTCGACCGACCGGGCGCAAGCGCCCCGCCGAGCGGCCCGAAGATGAAGTCGGCGAGGGACGCGCCCTCCTCCGCTTCGGTCTCCTCGGGATCCTCCTCGGGGGTCTTTTGGTCGGCGGCGCCCGGCACGAGCCGTAGAGCGTGGGCGATTGGGGCGCCGCCGCCATTGCCGTCCTCCGCGGGCCCGACCGGTTCCGGGGTGACCGGCTGGGATTGGGCTGCGGAAGCAGGCAAGAACGATTTCAGGTAAAGGGCGAGCGAGATGAAGCCGAGGACGACGGCGCCGATTGGGCCGTTGCCGGTCTTCTCGGCCGGTCGCAGGGTGAGCGGGTCATCCTTGACGGGCGCCGGCCCGGTGGATTGCTTGTGCGCTTTGACATCGATCACGACTTGGCACCTCCCGCTGCTTTCTTGGCCACGAGACGGCGTGTCTCGGCGGCGACTTTAGGCGAGGACCCTTGGGCCCCCTTGGCCTTGGCCCCGGCCGCGGTGGTCGCGGCGGGCTGCATGTCCGGCGTGCCGGGCTGCGCATCGGGCGCGGCCTTGGGCGCCAGGATCTCTTCCTTCGGACCGAAGGCCGAGAGCTTGCCCTGCTGGACGATGCCCACGAGGTTGCAGGCCTGCAGCGCGCTGGGCCGGTGCGCGATCACGATCGCGATGCCGCCGCGGGCGCGGACGCCCTCGATGGCCTTGGTCAGCGCCTGCTCGCCCTCGGGGTCGAGGTTGGCGTTCGGCTCGTCAAGGACGACGAGGAACGGGTCGCCGTAGAGCGCGCGGGCAAGGCCGATGCGCTGTCGCTGGCCGCCCGAGATGGACGTGCCCATCGGCCCGAGCTCCGTGCGGTAGCCGTCGGGCAGGCGCACGATCATCTCGTGGACCGCGGCGGCCTGTGCAGCGGCGACGATGGCCGCGGCGTCGGGCTCCTCCTCGAGACGGGAGATGTTCTCCTCGACCGTGGCATCCAGAAGCGAGACGTCCTGCGGCAGGTAGCCGACATGGGCGCCGCGCTCCTCGTCGCTCCACTGCGCCAGCTCGGCGCCGTCGAGGCGGATCGCACCGCGCAGCGGCGGCCAGATCCCGACCAGCGCGCGGGCGAGGCTGGACTTGCCGCCGCCCGAGGGGCCGATGATGCCGACGGCGTCGCCGGCCCGGACCTCGCAGCTAACATCGCTGAGGATGACGCGGCCGGTGGCGGGGGCCGCGACGGTCACGCCCTCGAGCTTGAGGGTCATGGTGGGCTTGGGCAGCTGCATCGGCTGCGGCAGCGCGGCCATCACCTCGACGGTGTCGCGGACGCGGCCCCAAGCGCCGCGGGCGGCGACGATGTGCTTCCAGTTGCCGATCGCGAGGTCGATGGGCGCCATGGCCCGCGACGCGGCGATCGTGCTGGCGATGATGGCACCGGCCGACAGCTCGCCCATGATCGTCAGGAACGCGGCGAGGCCGAGCACCGCCGATTGCAGCAGCATCCGCAGGACGCGCGACAGGGCGCCGAAGCTGCCGGTGATGTCGCTGGTCTTGGTCTGCAGTTCGAGGTGACGCTCGTTGGCGCGGGTGAAGCGCTTCACCGCGCGGCCGACGAAGCCCATCGCCTTGAGAACTTCGGCGTTGCGGGCGTTCGAGTCGGCGATCTGGTTGCGCTCGACGGTCGAGTTCTGGGTGTCGGCGCTGAAGCGGCGGGTCAGAAGCTCGGTGATGACGGCCAGCGTCACGAGGACGAAGGCGCCCGCGATCGTCAGCGCGCCCAGCGTCGGATGCAGCATGTAGACGAAGGCGAGGAACAACGGCATCCACGGCAGGTCGAAGATGGCGACCGGCCCTTGCGAGCCCGCGAAGGTGCGCAGCGTATCGACGTCGCGCCCCCGCTCGAGTGCCTCGGAGGTGGAGTAGCCGAGGCGAGGCATGTCGACGACGACCTGGTGCGCCACCGGCGCCAGGCGGCGGTCGAGCCGCGCGCCGATCCGCACCAGCATCTGGGCGCGGATGATGTCGAAGAAACCCTGGAAGACGTAGAGCCCGATCGCGAGGGCCGAGAGGGCGACCAGCGTCGGAACGCTGCCGCTGACCAGGGCCCGGTCGTAGATCTGGAGCATGTAGAAGGAGCCGGTCAGCGCCAGGACGCTGATGACACCCGAAATGATGAAGAGAAATGCTGAAAGCCCTTTCAGACTTCCGACGACTTTCGCCGCTGCACCGCGAACTTTCTTGGACTTGCCAGCCATGTCGATCCCCCCGGATACGATACGCTTGAGAAAAATCCGGGCGGCCCGGAGGCCGCCCGGAGGCACTGGTTAATCAGAGCATGAAGTCATCCGACGACAGGTCATGCCGCCCCTTGATGTTGATCGAGAACTCCGACCCGTTGTCCCCTTCGAGGTTGCCCTGGACGACCGTGTAGTCGCCGTCCGCGCGCGTCTCGTGGGAGACCATGACCTCGCCGATGCCCGTGAAGGCATCCGAGACCAGGGCCAGGGTGCCATCCGACATCCCCGTCAGGTCGATCCGGTCGCCCGGCTCGAACCCGGTGATGATGTCACCGTCGGCATCCTCGGCCGAGAGGAAGCGGTAGGTGTCAGCACCCGCGCCGCCGTCCATCTCGTTGACGCCCTTGCCCGCGGTGACAACGTCGTCGCCCGAGCCGCCGAGGAAGTTCTCGACGTTCCAGAGGACATCGTTGCCCGAGTCCGCGCTCTGTGCGCTGCCCCGGCCGTTGGTGCCGGAGCCGAGATCGGCCGTGATGTTCGACATGATGGCCGACATATCCAGCGTGTCCGTGCCGGTCCCGCCTTCGATGGCGTCGCCGTAGTAGACATCGCTGCCGTCGCCGACGCTGGCGAGGAACATGTCGTCCCCCTCGCCGCCGACCACGAAGTCGTTGCCGGCCCCGGCGTCGATGAAGTCGTCGCCTTCGTCACCGAACATCCGGTCGTTGCCGGCATCACCGAACATCATGTCGTTCCCGGCGCCCGCGATCATGTTGTCGGAGCCTTCGCCGCCGAACATCATGTCGTTGCCGCCCAGACCGAGCATGTTGTCGCTGCCGTCGGTGCCGAACAGGGCCTCGCCGATCTCGGAGCCGACGATGGCGTCGCCGACCGCGGGCGACTGATCGTCGTTCCCGTCATCGTCGCCGTTGTCGTCGTCGTCGCCGTTATCGGCACCCCCGTCGTCACCGGCATCGTCTCCGTCGTTGGTGGAGTCGAAGATGGTGTTGTCGAGGCCCTCGATCCCGCTGTTGCGGTCCACGATCGAGGCGAAGGTCGTGTCCTCACCGAACTGCTGGTAGAAGTCGAAGTTGTCGAACTGATCGATGTAGTAGAACCGATCACCTTCCTGCAGACGGTCGAGCTGCTCGTGGATGACGACCCAGAATGTCTGACCGACCATGCCGCCGTTGACGTGCTTCTCGGCCAGGCCACCGACCCAGAGGTCGACGCGGTCGATGCCCTTGACGATCTTCGCACCGTTCTCGCCATCCAGGAGCGTGAGCCCCGGGTTGACCGCGACGAAGGCGTCGATCTCTTCCTGCGTGGACAGGACGAGGTCGGGATAGGCCTCCATCAGCTGCGCGATGACTTCGTTGCTCAGGCCGTTGCGGGCCTGGAAGTCACCCCAATCGGCATAGGGCGAGAGGTCACCGGCCAGGCCGACGGCTTCCGCGATATGGCGGTTGGTGGAGGCAGCCAGATCGGCGCGGACCTGGTTCAGCGTGCCGAGGCCGATGTCCCAGCCGCGGGCGACGTTGAAGGAGAACAGGTCGGCATTGACGCGGACGAGATCGTTCCGGACCGCATCGACGATGTTGAAGTCGACCTCCTCGGCCTCCTGCGTGGTGGCACCCTCGAGGATCGCCTTGGTTCCCAGCTGGGTGTAGCCCGGCTGCGGCACGTAGCCTTGCGGCAGCGGTCCGTTGAAGGCTTCGGCTTCGTTGGTCGGGTTCAGGAAGGCGTCGAAGAGCGACACCTGGATCGGATTTCCATCCGCTCCCATGACCTGGACCGTCTCGCTGATCATCGAGTGGCCGAAGCGGTAGACCGCAGCCGCGAACTCGTGGCTGATCCGGGCATCGACGGTGTCGTCGTAGCCTTCCCAGCCATGATCGCCCGTGCCGCCGTCCGGATCCCGCATCCCGCCAAGCAGCATGTCCGCGAAGTCCTCGTAGACGACCCGCTGGTACTCGGCGACGTTCAGCAGCTTGGCCGCCTGGAACACCTCCTCGGGGCTGCCTTCGAAGCCGGAGGCCACCAGGTTCTCGACGTGGAAGTTATGGTTCCGCGCCCAGATCGTGTGGACCGAGGTCAGAGCGACGTTCTCGTTGGCCCGTCCGTCACCGGCAATGCGGTGATCGAGCAGGTTGAGATACGGGTTGGTGTCGATCAGCAGCGCATGGGTGGAGCCCATGAAGTCCGATGCCATCGTCTTCACCATCTCGCCGTCGATGGCCCCGGTGGTCTCGTCGACCAGACCCGGGAACGCCTCGCGGAAGCTCTGCGCGCCGTTCGGCAGGGACGGATCGGTGAAGATCGTGTCCGCAGCCCAATGGTGCTCGATGAGATCGCGCAGCGTCGGGATCAGGTTGAACTCCGGATCCGACGGATCGGGCTCACCCGAGAGCAGCCGCATGCCGAGGCCTTGGTTCCCGTCGCTTTCGCGGAGGAACTGACCGACCAGCTCGTGGCTTCCGTAAGCCTGGTTCTGATCGACGAAGGGCGACGTCTTGTTGACGTGCTGCGGGTTGCCGTCCGCGTCGAACCCGACGACCTGGGCCCGGGTCAGATCGGCCGGGTTGTCCGAGGTCGGGCTACGCTCGGAGCCTTCGCCACCGATGGCGATGGTCCCGTTCGCGGAGTCCTTGGCGATGAACGTCAGGCCGTGGTCGAAGTACTGACCGAAGGCCGTGAACAGGGCGTTGGCGTTCTTGGCGCTGGTCGCCAGGTCCACCTCCTGATCACCGAGGACATTCGAGATCGTCCGCGGGTCCAGCCCGTCGAAGATCGGATTGACCTCGCGGTTCCCGGCGTCGTCGGCATCGCCGTAGCGCGCCTCGGTCAGCCGGATGAACGGCTCGTCGGCGGCCCCGAACTCGGGGTTGGCGACGTTGTTGCCCTCACCGCTCAGGGTGCGGATTCCGGCGGCATGTGCGCCGTCATCGCTGCCCTCGAAGGGCGCGAGCCCCTTGACCAGGTTGGACAGGCCGTCGAGATCGCGCTGGGTCAGGCCGAAGCTGCCATCCGCGACATCGTCGTCCCCGTTCTGCACGACGGTGTTCACGAAGCCCGGCATACCGGCCGGTGCGTGGAACATCACCGAGCCGTTGGGACCGGACACCGTGGTCATGCCGGACGCGTCGGTCGTGGTCGTGGTCGGCCCGCCGAGCGGCCCCACCTCGATCACGTCCTGCGGCCGCAGGGTGCCGACGATGGTGTCGTTGCCCCCTTCGCCCTTGAACACGATGCGGTGTGCGGAGTTCAGCCCCGTGATGTCCACCTCATCATCGCCGGTCGAGCCGTTGATGGTGATCGTGTTGAAGTTCAGGCTCGTCGCGGTGAAGTCGCCCAGGACGACGATGGTGTCGCCTCCGACGGCTCCGCCGCCCGCGGTGAGCGGGTTCGAGTTGACGATGATCTCCTCGATGGCGTCGATCTCGGCGATGACGTTCGCGTCGTTGATCGTACCGCGGGTGATCACGATCTCGGCGTCCGAGACGATGCCGAACCCGGCAGCCGCAGCGGAGGTCATGATCGTGAACTGCTCGGCCGTCGCGTCGCCCGTCAGGACGAACGTGTCGGTGTCGAGGCCGCCATCGATCAGATCGCGACCACCGGCACCGGCGGCAAAGTCGACGACGAGCGTGTCGTTGCCCGCGCCGCCATCGACCCGGTCGGTGCCGACGCCGCCCTCGAGAAGGTCGTCGCCGCCGTTGCCGGCCAGCCGGTTGTCCGCGGCGTCACCCAGGGCGATGTCGTCACCCTCGGTGCCGTCGAACCGCTCCTCGTCGAGCGTGGCCATCCAGTCGTCACCGACCGGCGCCGTCTCGGCGGATGCCACGGTCTGGAGAACACCCATCCCGTCGAGGAACGTGGCGACCGCGCGGAGCGGACGTCCGACCTGGATGCCATCCGTGTCCGGAGCCTCGTCATTCGGCGTGAAGGTCAGATTGGTCGCACCGGGGATATCGACCCAATCGACGCCGTCGAAGGACTGCCACTGGATGTCGATCGGCCCGTCGATCCCGGCGTCACCGCCCAGCATCGATGTATCGAGCGCGATGGCCTGGCCTTCGGTCGGGGTCATGTCGGTGAGGATCAGCGAACCGGTGATGTTCAGATCGCCGAAGGCGACATCGCCGTCGCGGAAGCGCAGGACTTCGACGTTGCGGATGATGTCCGACCCGTCGTCGATCAGCACATCCGTGGTGCCGAAGCCCGTGTGCTCCACCTGGACCGTGTTGTCGTCCAGATAGGTCAGCGTGTACTGGGTCCGATCGTCGTTGAAGATCGCCACGTCGACACTGTCCGTGTCGCCGCTGTCGATGATCTCGCGGACGATGTGCATCTGGCCCGGCGCGATGGTGCGCGACACCAGGAGCTCGAAGAGGCTCTGGCCGACCCAGGCCGCATCCACGCCGTCTTCGGCGGTGAACACGTGGGTCAGGGTATCGACCGTCGCGATCTCGTTGCCCTGCTCGTTGGCATCGGCGCCGTCACCCGTGATCCGGATGCGGACGTTCAGCCAGCGATCGCCATCGAGGATGTCGTCGCCCGCATTGCCCTGCATCACGTCGCTGCCGGCACCGCCGAGGAGGATGTTGCCTTCCTCCCAGAAGGTCTCGCCATCGGCGATGGACACGATGTCCGACAGGCCCGCGATGCGGTCGATGCCGGCCTGGTCCAGACCGTCACGCTCGAACACGCCTTCCGCCGCCGCACCGGGCTCGATTTCGGCCGGGTCGATGGTGTCGGGCGCCACGCGGTTGTCACCGATCAGCGTGTCGTTGTGATCCCAGCCCGAGAGCGCTTCGGTCTTGTCGAAGCGGTTGCGCAGGATGTCTTCCTGGTCGGTCGTGAAGATCTTGATCCGCATGTCGGCATAGCCGTCGACGGGCACACCTTTGAAGATCGCCCAGTCGAAGCCCCACATGCCCTCGTTGCGCATGACGCTTTCGCCCTGGACCATGATGTCGTCGCCGGATTCGGCGTCGAAATCATGCTCGTCCTCACCGGCGAACATCACGTCGTGACCGATGATCGAGGAGTTGAAGAACAGCTCCGAGTTATCACCGGCCGTGGTGTCGAAGCCGTTGCCGGCCTCCATCCAGTCGTCCCCCTCGTTGCCGAGCAGGAAGTCGGCACCGTCGCCGCCGAGGATGAAGTCGTCACCCGAACCGCCGAAGACTTCCGAGGCATCGGCCCCGAGGAAGACCACGTCCTTGCCCGAGCCGCCCATCAGGACGTCGAGGCCGTTGGAGGTCGCCATGATGTCGTCGCCGGCTTCACCTTTCAGGAAGTCGCCTTCGTCACCGGCATCGAGGATGATGTCGGAGCCGCCGCCGCCGAGGACCTGGTCCACGCCGAAGCCGGATTCGATGTAGTCGTCACCCGCATCGCCCCAGATGGCGTCGTCGCCATCCCCGGTGATGATGGTGTCGTTGTCGTTGGTGCCGCCGACCACGACGTGCTCGCCACCCGAGAAGCGGAGGTAGTTGGTCTCCACCTCGGTGGTGGTGGGATCGTCACGAACGACCTTGCCCATGCCGAGCGCCTCGAGGATCGGATCGTTGCCGGTCGGATCGTCGATCAGCTGGTTGGCCTGGTTCACCTCGAGGACGAAGTCGTAGAGGCCGAACGCATCCGCACCGATGTGGTGGCGCACGATGTCGTCGTCCGTGCCGCGGATGCCGTCGGCACCGGGGTCGCTGAGGTTCGTGTTGGCCAGGATCATCTTCGCGAAGGAGTTCTCCTCCAGCGCGTTGAGCAGGTTCTGACCCTGGGTCCGGGACAGGTAGTAGAACCGGTCGCCGAATTGCAGCGCCTCCATCTGCGCTTCGAAGATGGCGGTGAAGGTCGAACCCAGCATGCCGCCGAAGGGCATGGTGCGCTCGGCCAGGCCGCCGACCCAGAGGTCAATGTTGTTCAGACCGCTGGTCTCGGCGTCCTGAAGCAGGAAGGCATAGCGCTCTTCGTCGCTGACGGCACCGCCGCCCATGACGAGGTCGAACGCGGCATCGCGCTTGCCCTCGAGCGTATCGGCCGAGGTGATCGAGACATGCGTGCCGTAGGCGGCGATCAGGTTGATGATCGTCGTCGGCGTGGACAGGTTGTTGGCCAGCTCGACCCAGTTCTCATAGGGCTTCAGCCACGTGGACCCGGTCTGCGAATAGAGCTCGGCCCGTGCGTCGTTGAAGCTCGGGATGCCGGTGTCGCGACCGCGGGCGATGTTGATCGCCGGAAGGTCGAGCGGCAGGCCCAGGAGGTTGTTGCGCAGCGAGTCGACGACGAATTCGTCGATTTGGCTGCCGCGCTCGGTGGACATGCCGCGGACGATCGCCGCCGCCGCCTCGTCGGCGCTCATCGCGCCGTCGTTGTCGTAGGCCACCGGGTTCAGGAAGGCCGCGATCAGGCCCATGTCATCGGTGCTGAGCTCGCCCGTGGTCTCGTCGACCATGACGCGCGGCATCGCCTCCGTGAGCATCGAGTGACCGAAGCGGTACACGGTGTTCGCGAATTCGGCGAAGATGGCCGGGTTGATGTCGGTCACCGCGTTGAAGACGAACGGATCGATATTCGGGTGAATCTTGCGACCGAATTCCTCGAACACGAGGTGCTGGTACTGCATCTCGGTTGCGAAGCGGCTGGCCTGGAAGAGGCGCTCGCCATCCCACACCAGACCTTCAGGGCTGGTCGGAACCTCGGTGACGTCCTCGAGCAGCCACTCGTTGATGAAGTCGAGATCGCCGGTTTCCAGCACGGTCAGCTTCTGGGCATCGACCTGGCGGTTATGCTCGGAGTGGAAGACGTGGTGGACGGCGGTCAGGCCGATATTCTCGTTGCCGCGGCCGTCGCCGGTGATGAAGTGACGGTCCAGCAGCTCGTTGTCATAGGTGCCGGTCTCGCTCAGGCCGATCTCGCTGTCGCTATCGGCCGCCTTGATGCCACCGGTCATGCTGTCGAACGGATTGGCGGCGTGGGCGATGTCGTCGAGGAAGGCATGGCCGATGCGGATCGCGCCGGCGTCGAAGGTGTTGACCGGAGTGGTCAGGTTGCCTTCGACGGTCACGTCATCCGCAGTGTTCGGGATGCCGTCGGGGCCGAGGCCGACCACGATCTGCGGCAGGCCGTTGGGCCCGCGCACGAACTCGCCGTAGTCGTCGGTCCGCAGGAGCGGGATGTTCAGCACATCGCCGTCGGTGAGCTCGATGCCGAGCATGTCGCGGGCCTGCGCCTTCACTTCGGCCCAGGTGGCGAGACCGCCGTTGGCGCCGTCGAGCAGGTGCCCCGTGGCCACCGGATTCCCGCTGGTGTCGAACTCGTACTCGCGGGTGAAGACCTGGTGCGATGCGTGCGACGTGTAGGTCTGGTTCTGGTCGACGAAGGGCGTCGTGGTGTTCTGCCCTTCATGCGTGGTGTCGTCGGCCGTGCCCATGATGCCGTCGGCACCGGGTCCGTCGACCGGAGTCGAACGGGTGACGGCCATGAAGCGCAGGTGGTTCGGCAGATCGTCCGCCGTGCCCGCGATGCCGTCCTCGCCCAGGACGAGCGGATCGTCGGCCTGCAGCGGGATGAAGATCGTGCCGTTGTCGCCCTTGGTGATCAGGTCGAGGCCGTGATCGAAGAACTGGCCGAAGAAGGTCATCCAGGCGTTGAAAGGCGCCGAGATGCCATCATCGGGCGCGATGTTCGGCAGCGACTGGAGGTCTTCGTTGGTGATCTCGATCTGCGTGCCGCTGGTCGCGGTGAGACTGACATCGTCGATCAGGATCTGGCCACCGGAGATGCGCCCGATCTCCACGCGGATGGTCTCGCCGACATGGTCAGCGAGGTCTGCGCCGCTGGCGGAGATGCTGACGTCGCCCCAGGCCAAGTTGTCGAGAGCCGGCGTGGGTGTCTCGGAAATCACCGTCGTAGAGCCGTCATCCGCGACGGCAACCAGACGCACGAACCCGGTCGCCGCGGCACCGCCTTCGCGATCGCCGATCCGGAGATTCAGTTCATAGTTGGAGTTGGCAGTGATGACACCCGCATCCTGCGAGATGATGCCGCCGAACCCGACCCATGCCACGGCTTCGCCCGAGAACCCGGTCGAATCGGTATGCGTGGCGGCCGGATCCCAGACGCCCCCCCGTCCTTCGAGATCCCAGCCGATCGGCGCGGTCCGGGTGTAGGCACCGGACGCGGGGTTAAACACGCCGGGCGTGCCGGGCGTGAGATCGTCCAGCTCGAAGCCGGTGTTCAGCAGGCCGACATCGGCGGGCGGCGGGCCTTCGCCGGGACGGACCGGAATCGCATCTTCGCCGTACTTCTCGTGGAAGGCGGCGAGGGCGGCGTCGCTGGCGAACCAAGCTTCGACGGCGGCCGGATTGTCGGTGCTCAGCGAATTGACGAGGTTCGAGATGATGCGCGGATCGGCATCGGCGACGTTGCCGGAATGGCCGCCATTGACGAAGGGCGAGCCCGTCGGGGCGCCTTCGACGCCGTAATCGGTGTTGGTGACTTCAAGGCCCGAGCCGGGCGCGCCGAGCGGCATGACGTCGCCATCGGCCTCGTCGCGGAAATCGGCGCTCAGCATGCGCGGCATGGCCTGGTCGGCGGCGCCCCATTCCTCGCGGCCTTCCACGAGGTTGTTCAGCGTCCCGTCGACCGTGCGCAGGCCGTACGGCACCAGCGGATCGGAAATGGCGAGGACGGCACCCTCGGTGCCCTCGGGCACGACGTTGCCGTCGGCGTCGACATAGATTTCGGTCAGAGGCGTGCCAGCGGCGTGGGCCTCGGAAATTTTGATCTGACGCAGAACAAATGCCAGATCGGCGGCGTTGAGCTTAAGAGCCATGACAGACTTCTCCCTAGAAGATGGAAGAAGTGTCTCACCGCCCTAGGTTAACCGTTAGGTGCTTAGGACTCGTTAACCTCCTACCCGATGGGATCACCCATCCATGGTTCCTTCGTCGGGACGGGTATCAGACCAAGGTCCCGATTCGGTTTGGGCCTAGGTCGGGGTCGCGCGGGCCTTCAAATCCGGACTGCCTCGAAATCGCCTTGTTTCATTGGCAATTCGGGTGTTCGGTGCATCGAACGGCCGCAACGCCGTTCCGATGTCGTGATAGGTAAAGATCGCGGCCGAATTAGGGCCGCGGACAGGGTGAGCAGGGCTGTGATCGTTAACGAAGACGGTGCCATCGACCGATTCTCCCCCCCGTCCGAATCGTCTGGATTGCGCCTGCCGCGCCCGCTTCTCGTCTCCATCCTCACCGGTCTGATGGTCATGGGATCGATGCTCTGGCTGGGCCTCTTCATCACCAATTCCTACCGCGATCTTCAACTCCGGGCCTTGGCCGATGCGGGCGGCAACTACGTCGACGGGCTCCTCGCGCCGATGGTCGTGACCGCCGCCGGCGGAGGGGACGCCGCGACGGATCCCGCCGATCTCGGTGAACGCCTGACGGACCTGTCGCGATCCTTGCCCCAAGGCGAGACGCTGGGCGTCCTGCGCGTCTGGAGTCCGGACGGCCAACTGGTCTTCGGCAGCCTCGAGGGCGACACGGCCGGCACGCATGACGTCGACGAGATCGTCGAGGTGGCCGAGGGCGGCATCATGTGGGAGCTGGTGCTCGACGAGGAGGAGGCCGAAGGCGCGCCGATCGCGGCCCCCTTCCTCGAGATCTACGTCCCGATCCGCGACGAGGTCTCGGGTCGCACGATCGCCGTGGGCGAGGTTTACCGCGACGCCACGGCCCTCGTCCGCGAACGGCAGCGTGTCGAGGCGGCGGTCTGGGGTGGCATCGGGCTGGCGACGCTTGGTCTTCTCCTGGTGCTCGGGCTGACGGCCCGTCAGAGCGCGAAGCTCCGGGCGAACCTGGAGCGCGAACGGGTCGTGACCGCCCAGAACGCGCGGCTTCGGGCCGAAGCCGAGAACGCGCGCACCGAGGTGACGCTGGCCAACGAGATGGTGCTGAACGTCGTCGGGGCCGAGCTGCATGACGGACCGATCCAGACGCTCGCGCTCGGTGCCTTGCTGAGCGGGACCGATCAGCGGCCACTGCCGGACGGAACCAGCGCGCTGGGCCTGATCGGGTCCGCGCTGCGGCAGCTGCGCTCGATCTCGGACGGTCTGATCCTGCCGGAACTCGCGGACCTCACGGTGACGGAGATCGTCAAGATCGCCGCGCGGCGCCACCAGGATTCGACCGGACGCTCGGTCGCGCTGGACCTGAAGCTTCCGTCCGAGGCGCTCGACACGCCCCGCCGGACCTGCCTGTTCCGCGTCGTGCAGGAGGGGCTCCGCAACGCGCAGCGCCACGCTGATGGCGACGGTCAGGAGATCCGGTGCTGGACCGAGAACGACGCGATCCGCATCGTCATCCGCAACGACGTGGATCCGTCGCGCGTGCCGGCGAAATCGCCCGGCGGCGGTCTGGGCCTTCGGGGCATGCGCCGCCGGCTGGACGTATTCGGTGGAACGCTCGACTTCGACGTCGAGAACGGCCGCGCGACGCTGGACGCCACGCTGCCGCTCGGGGCGTCGCGCCGGTTCTGATCAGTTAAGGGCGGCGGCCCTCGGGGCCTCGACCTGCTGCTGCGGCAGCGATTGCGCGGCCAGCACCACCTCGAGGCGGTTCCGGACGTTCAGCTTCTGCATCAGGATCGACATGTAGTGCTTCACCGTCTTCTCGCTGATCTCCAGCGCGTCGGCGATTTCCTTGTTCGTCTGCCCCGTCAGCAGAAGCCGCAGGACCTGGTCCTCGCGCGGGCTGAACGCGATGCGCTTGTGCGTTTCCTTGCGACGGGCCTTTTCGCGCAGGCCGGTGACGACCTTCATCGCGAAGGAGGGCGTGATGTAATTCTCTCCCTTGTTCACCTGCCGGATCGCGTCGGTCAGATCATCGAGCGAGCTGCCCTTGAGCGCGAAGCCCGTGGCACCAGCCTCGAGGATTGCGATGGCCTTCTCGATGGAACAGGTGGCCGAGAAGGCGAGGATGCGGGTGTCCGGAAAATCGCGACCGGTCTTGGCGATCGCCTCGAGCACGTTTCCGGGCATGGAGAAATCGGCGACCAGGACATCGGGGTGATGGGCCTCCACGATGTCGTGAATCGCATCTGCGTCGCATCCCGTCCCGACGACTTTGAACTCGTCGTTCCCGGACATCAGGTGACACAGGCCCGACAGAAGGATCGGATGGTCGTCGATGAACGCTACGGTAATCATGAACCCAACCTCAGCACAGCGCGCCGAACACAAGGCGCAGGGAAAAATTCGCCCAAAAAACAAGGGCGTTACACGTCGTCAAAATCGCAAAACTCGGTCTGACCTTCATTTTAGTCGATGCCGTAGGCAAAGCAACGCTGATCGCTGACTCTGCGGCAACTCGTTGTATGCGTTGGTATTCAATGGCTTAGAGCGTAACCGTCTGAAATTTAAGCAGGCGGAACAGATTGTTCTCGGCGAGGAGGCGCCCAAAACCGCCGCTTCGATTAACGGATTGGTAACGATTTTTCGGAGCCGCGATTCGGCGATTCGTTCTCGTCCCGGCCGCAGTCCGGCTTCGGGTGCCCTGATTGGTTCCGATCCGGTGGCCTTCGCGGACCAACGACCTCTCCACGGACGCGTCTGCGCATCTTGCAGGCAGGATTCCTAACATGAATTCCGATATGTAGATGTGTCCGGACGACACATGTTGGCAGCCACGCCGTTCAGATCGCGGTGCTGTGGCGGCCGGTCGGTACGGGCTCGGCATCCATCGCGAGCGCGACCATACGGGCCAGGTGGAGCGCCTCGTCGCGGATGCGAAGGGCGCCCGTTCGGGTGCGGATCACCGCCTCGGGCCAGTGCAGAGCGGCGCGGGCGGTCAATTCGGCGACTGATCGCCGATCCGCGAAGGCCGCGGGGTCGACGGCGAAGTCGCAGAGCAGGCGTTCGATGACCTCCCCGACAAGGCGGTCGCGGGTGGTCAGCGCGTAGCCCCGCGCGACGGCGGGACGCCCACGCTGCACCCGCGCCTTCCAGTCGCCGGTGCGCGCCGCGTTCTGAAGATAGCCCTGCGGGAGCCGCGAGATAGAGGACGCGCCGAGCCCGATCAGGATCTCGGCCGTGTCGGTCGTGTAGCCCTGGAAATTGCGGCGAAGCGTCCCCGCACGGGCGGCGACGGCCATCGGATCGGCCGGCCGCGCGAAATGGTCGATCCCGACCGCCGCGTAGCCCGCCTCGCGCATCCGGTCGGCCGCCCGATGCGCCAGTCCGAGCCGGGCATGGGCATCGGGCAACGCGTCGGCCTCGATCATGACCTGCCGCTTCGAGGCCCAGGGGACATGCGCGTAGCCATAGAGCGCCACGCGATCCGGAATCAGCGACAGCGCCTGACCCAGCGTGCGGTCGATGGTCGCCGCGGTCTGGTGCGGCAGCCCGTAGAGAAGGTCGAGATTGATCGCCGAGATGCCCCGCGCCCGCAGGCCGTTCACGGCGGCGGCGGTCTGGGCGAAGCTTTGCGGGCGGCCGATGGCGGCCTGCACGGCGGGATCGAAATCCTGTACCCCGAGGCTCGCGCGCGTCAGGCCGGCCGCGGCCAGCGCGTCGAGGCGTGCGGCGTCGAGTTCGGTCGGGTCGACCTCGACCGAAACCTCGGCCCCGGGCGCGCGGGGAAAGCGTGCCTCGAGCATTTCGAAGAGACGCGCCATCGCCGCGGCGGGCAGTAGCGTCGGCGTGCCACCCCCGAGGTGGAGATGCGAGACTGTCACGTCTGGCGGCAGGGCATCGGCGATCAGCGCGATCTCATCTTCGAGTGCATCGAGATAGGAGAGGAGCGGGGCGGTGCTTCGCGTCCCCTGGGTGCGACAGGCGCAGAACCAGCAGAGGCGGCGGCAGAAGGGGATATGCACGTAGAGCGAGATCCGCGATCCGGGGGGCACGGCGCCGAGCCAGTCCACCGCCGCGTCGGCGCCGACCCCGTCATGGAAGCGCGTCGCCGGCGGATAGCTGGTATAGCGCGGGGCGCGGGCCTCGACCGCGCGGGCATCGAGCGTCTGGAGTGTCATGGCCTCGACTTGCCCGATGCGGCATGATGAAACCTTGATTTGCATCAACCTCCCCTTCAGGAGCCGGGACATGTCCAAGCTCGATCTGACACTCGCGACCGAAGGCTGCGCCGCCTGCCCGATCCGGCACCGCGCGGTCTGCGCGTCCTGCGAGGGCGAGGAGCTCGACCGGCTGGCGGCGATGAAATCCTACCGGTCGTGGCGCGCGGGCGAGACGATCGTGATGGAGGGCGAGGCGCTGTCCTTCGTCGGGTCGGTCGTGTCGGGCTGCGCGACGCTGACACGATCGCTGGAAGACGGCCGGATGCAGATGGTCGGCCTCCTGATGCCGTCGGATTTCGTGGGCCGTCCGGGGCGCGCGACCGCCCCCTACGAGGTGGTGGCCGCGACCGACGTGACGCTCTGCTGCTTCCGGCGGTCCGAGTTCGAGACGATGATCGACGACACGCCGCATGTGGCGAACCGCCTGCTGGAGATGTCGCTCGACGAGCTCGACGCCGCGCGCGATTGGATGCTGGTGCTGGGCCGCAAGACCGCGCGCGAGAAGGTCGCGACGCTTCTGGCGATCGTGCTGCGCCGCTCTGCGGTGTCCGGTGGGCCGCTCCGGGCCGAGCTGCCGCTGACCCGCGAGGCGATGGCGACTTATCTGGGCCTGACCATCGAGACCGTCAGCCGCCAGATGACTGCGCTCCGCAAGGCCGGGATCATCCGGCTGGAAGGCAAGCGCGGCGTCATCTGCGACGATCTCGCGGTGCTCCTGATGGAAGCCGGCGACGACGAGGATGGCATGAACCTCGCCTGAGGCGACATCGACGCGCGACCGCTTGACCTGAATCAAGGCCCCGCGCCCCGACCCACGTCTATCCCACCCTCGGACGGGCCCCCCTCATGGGCTCCGGAGGAAGGGAACGACCGGATGGACTACCTCAAGATCGGACTTCTCGGACTGGTGGCGCTGTTTGCCGCCATCGCCGCGAACTATGCCCATGACGCGGCCTACATGCTGCACGCGCTGATCATCATGGCCGTCGCCGTGGGCATGCTCATCTGGACGCTGCGCGGCATGGAAGAGGCGCCCCGCCCGGTCGAGGCCGAGCTGGGCTATATGGACGGACCGGTCCGCTTCGGGGTTCTGGCCACGTCCTTCTGGGGCGTCGTGGGGATGCTGGCAGGCGTGTTCATCGCCTTCCAGCTGGCCTTTCCGGCGCTGAACTTCGACTGGGGCCAGCCCTATACCAATTTCGGCCGCCTGCGCCCGCTGCACACCAGCGCGGTGATCTTCGCCTTCGGCGGCAACGCCCTGATCGCGACCTCGTTCTACATCGTCCAGCGGACGTCGGCCGCGCGGCTCTGGGGCGGGAACCTCGCGTGGTTCGTGTTCTGGGGCTACAACCTCTTCATCGTTCTGGCGGCGACCGGCTACCTCCTGGGGGCCACCCAGTCGAAGGAATACGCCGAGCCCGAATGGTACGTGGATATCTGGCTGACCATCGTCTGGGTCGCCTATCTCGCGGTGTTCCTCGGCACGATCATCAAGCGGAAGGAACGCCACATCTACGTGGCCAACTGGTTCTTCCTCGCCTTCATCGTGACCGTCGCGATGCTGCACATCGTCAACAACCTGAGCGTCCCGGTCAGCATCTTCGGCTCGAAGTCGGTGCAGGTCTTCTCGGGCGTACAGGACGCGATGACGCAGTGGTGGTACGGCCACAACGCGGTCGGCTTCTTCCTGACGGCGGGCTTCCTGGGGATGATGTACTACTTCGTCCCCAAGCAGGCGGGCCGCCCGGTCTACTCCTACAAGCTCTCGATCATCCACTTCTGGGCGTTGATCTTCCTCTACATCTGGGCGGGTCCGCACCACCTGCACTACACCGCGCTGCCCGACTGGGCCTCGACCCTGGGGATGGTGTTCTCGATCGTGCTCTGGATGCCCAGCTGGGGCGGCATGATCAACGGCCTGATGACGCTGGAAGGCGCCTGGGACAAGATCCGCACCGACCCGATCATCCGCATGATGGTGGCCAGCCTCGCCTTCTACGGCATGTCGACCTTTGAGGGTCCGATGATGTCGATCCGGGCGGTGAACTCGCTGTCGCATTACACCGACTGGACCATCGGGCACGTGCATTCGGGTGCGCTCGGCTGGAACGGCCTCATCACCTTCGCCGCGATCTACTTCCTCGTGCCGAAGCTCTGGGGCCGCGCGCGGATGCACTCGATGGCGGCGATCAACCTGCACTTCTGGCTCGCGACCGTGGGGATCGTCCTCTACGCGGCCTCGATGTGGGTCACCGGGATCATGGAGGGCCTGATGTGGCGCGAGGTCGATGCGAACGGCTTCCTCGTCAATGCTTTCGCCGACACCGTCGACGCCAAGTTCCCGATGTACGTGGTGCGGGCGCTGGGCGGGGTGCTCTACCTCTCGGGCGCGCTGGTGATGTCCTGGAACATGTGGATGACGATCCGGGCCCCCCGGACATCCGCAATCGCAACCCCGGCGGAGTGACCCGACATGAGCACCGATCCCAGAGACCCGAACTACGACCCCAAGGACGACCCGAAGGTGGTCACCGCCGCCGAGGGCGCGTCCGAAGGTAAGGTCCCCAACGAGCTTCCGCCCGAGACGGAGACGATCACCTTCCACCAGCGCTTCGAGCGGAACGCGACGCTTCTCCTGGTGGGCAGCCTCGTGGTGGTCGCCATCGGCGGCATCGTCGAGATCGCGCCGCTCTTCTGGTTGGAAAACACCATCGAGGAGGTCGAGGGGATGCGCCCCTACACCCCGCTGGAGTTGGCCGGGCGCGACATCTACATCCGCGAGGGCTGCTATGTCTGCCACTCCCAGATGATCCGTCCGATGCGCGACGAGGTGGAGCGCTACGGGCATTACTCGCTGGCCGCCGAGAGCATGTACGACCACCCGTTCCAATGGGGCTCCAAGCGGACGGGGCCGGACCTCGCACGCGTCGGCCTGCGCTACTCGGACGAATGGCATGTGGACCACCTGATGGACCCGCAATCGGTCGTCCCCGAAAGCATCATGCCGAAATACGCCTTCCTCGCCGACAGCCGGCTGGAGACCGGGCAGACGGAGGCACTGGTCGCGACCCACGCGCTGGTCGGCGTGCCCTATACCGACGAGATGATCGAGATGGCCGCCGCCGATATCCGCGTGCAGGCCGATCCCGATGCCGACTGGGACGGGCTTCTGGAGCGCTATCCCAGCGCCCAGGTCCGCAACTTCGACGGGCTGCCCGCGCTGACCGAGATGGATGCGCTCGTGGCCTACCTGCAGATGATGGGGACGCTGGTGGATTTCTCCACCTTCGAGCCCGACGCCAGCCGCTGAGGAGACGCGACATGGACCTCTATTCCCTCCTGCGCGAGATCGCCGACAGCTGGGGCCTTCTCGCCCTCTTCGCCTTCTTCGTGTTCTGCGCCGTCTGGGTGTTCCGCCCCGGCTCGCGCCCGATCCACGACGACGCGGCCCGGGTGCCGTTCCGCGAGACCGAGCCGATGGCCTGTCCGAACGCCTGTCCCGCCTGCACCTGCGCCCACATGACCGGGGATGCGAAATGAGCGACAAGAAAATCGACGACGCCACCGGGACCGAGACCACGGGTCACGTCTGGGACGGCATCGAGGAGTTGAACACGCCCCTGCCCCGCTGGTGGCTCTGGACCTTCTACGCGACCATAGTCTGGGGCGTGATCTACACGATCCTATTCCCGGCCTGGCCGCTGATCTCGGGCGCGACGGCAGGCGTTCTGGGCTATTCGACCCGCGCCGAGGTGGCCGCCGAGATCGACCGCGTCGCGCTGTCGAACGCGGATCTGACCGAGAGCCTCGTGGCGACCGACCTCGCCGTGCTCCCCGCCAACGAGGAGCTTCTGCGCTTCGCCGTCTCGGCGGGCGAGAGCGTCTTCGCCAACAACTGCTCGCAATGCCACGGGCGGGGGGCCGCGGGCGTGCAGGCGGCGGGCTATCCCAACCTGCTCGACGACGACTGGCTCTGGGGCGGCACGCTGGACGAGATCGCCTTCACGGTTCGCCACGGCATCCGCAACGAGACCGACCCGGATGCCCGCTGGTCCGAGATGCCCGCCTTCGGCGAGATCCTCGAGGATGGCGAGATCGCGGCGCTGACGGCCCATGTCCGGAACCTCGGGGGACTGGCAGAGGCCGATGCCGCCGGGGCCGAGCTCTATCTCGACAATTGCGCGTCCTGCCACGGCGACGCGGGCCTGGGCGACCGCGAGCTGGGCGCGCCCAACCTGACGGACGCGATCTGGCTCTATGGCGGCGACGCGGCGGCGGTCGAATACTCGATCCGCAACGCGCGCTTCGGCGTGATGCCGCCTTGGGCGGACCGGCTGGGCGAGGCACAGGTCCGCGCGGTCGCGGCCTATGTCCACGGCCTCGGCGGCGGCGAGGCCCAGATCGCCGAATGATCCCGATCCCGGCGCGCCGATCTACAAGGCGCGCGGGACCCGGTCCGGCTTGAGGGAGCCGGATCCGCGCCCCCGCCGTCCGCCACGGCGGGGGCGGTGTCTCTTCTGATCGATCGCCCGCCCCGCTTTCGAGGTCAGGTTGACATATCCGGCAGGGAGGCACACCGAGATGAAAGACCGCGGACTGATCGCGATCCTGGAGCGCAGCGCGGTCGTCCGGCTGGCCGATATCGCCTTGAAGCGGGCAATCTTCGCGGCGGTGGCCGTATGGGTCGCGGAGTTCGACGACCGTGCCGCCGCTCGCGAAGACGCGCGGCGCGAGCGCATCAAGTCCGCCTTCATGCTCCTCGCGCAGCAGACCTTTCTCCAGATCGGCGGCCCCATTCCCGCGCTCGCGCTTCAGGACCTCGCGGATGAGAGTATTTCCGTGCGCGGCCGCGAATTGACAGGTGGCATCTATGAGGACGTTACCCTCGACGGCACGGTGCTGTCCGAGGGCGAATTCTACGATCTGACCTCTGAGAACGCGTCCTTGAAATACGTCCGCTTCGACAATTCCGTCTTCGCGGAGACGGTCACGTTCCGGTCCGTCGATCTGACGGGCGCCTCGTTCGTGGGCGTCGATCTGGACGATGCGGTGTACGAGGATGTCACCGGCCTCCGGCCCAAGATGTTCGACGGCGCGAAAAAACGCGCCGACGCGATCTTTCCGGACCGGTTCGGTGCGTCCGCTATCGCGACATACCCCGTTCCCGGCCCAGATCAGACGGCGGCGAAGACCACGATCATGGCGAGTACGTAGATTAGGATGCCGCCGCCGATCAGCAGGTAGTGGAAGTTGCCCATCGCCTGCGCCTTCAGGATCGAGCGCATCTGGCCCAGCATCTCGGGCCAAGTGTAGCTGACGAAATCGCCTTGGGTGAACACCGCCTTGATGCGGCCCTCGTCATCGACCACGGGCAGGCGCCGGAAGCGCTCGTTCGACATGATCCGCAGCCAGTCGACCATGTCGTCCGTCTCGCGCGCGAGCCGGGGCTCGGCGGTCATGATCTCCGAAAGGGGCGTCGTCTTGGCGTCGAGGCCGCGCCCGACGATCTTGTTCATGATGTCGCGCTCGGTCACGACGCCGATCACCCGGTCGTCGGGGTCGGTCACAATGACGCAGCCGTAGTTCTTGTCGGACATCGCGGCCACGGCCTCGGACACCATGGCCTCGGGCGGGCGCGTCAGGGGGCGGGGCTTGGCGCGGTATTCCGCCCGATCCATCAAACGGTTACCGCCGCGCGTGTCATCCGCCATGATCGTCCCTCCTCGGGTTTATCTCCATTCACCTAAGGGGCGCGGGCGCGAGGTCAAAACACGGACCGTTGACCTGGATCAAGGCCGCCGGCCCGGCAGGTGGGGCATCAGCGGGCTGTCCCGCTTTCCCTCAAGGCGATCATGAGCAAGTCCACACCCCTCTTCGCGGCCCAGGTGCCGATCTTCCCCCGCAAGGTCGCGGGCACGTTCCGACGCCTGAAATGGGTCGTGATGCTGGTGACGCTGGGCGTCTACTACGTGACGCCCTGGATCCGCTGGGATCGCGGACCGAACCTGCCCGACCAGGCGGTGCTGGTCGATCTGGCGGGGCGGCGCTTCTACTTCTTCTGGATCGAGATCTGGCCGCACGAATTCTATTTCGTCGCGGGCCTTCTGATCATGGCGGGGCTGGGGCTCTTCCTCTTCACGTCGGCGCTGGGACGCGTCTGGTGCGGCTACACCTGCCCGCAGACCGTCTGGACCGACCTCTTCATCGCGACCGAACGCTGGATCGAGGGCGACCGCAACGCGCGCATCCGCCTCTGGAAGGGCAAGTGGGACGCGCGCAAATGGCGTCTGCGGCTGTCGAAATGGGTGGTGTGGGCCTTCATCGGGCTGGCGACGGGCGGGGCCTGGGTCTTCTACTTCGCCGATGCGCCGACGCTGGCGCGCGACCTCGTCACCGGGACGGCCCATCCGGTGGCCTATGCGACGATGGCCGTCCTGACCTTCACGACGGTCCTTCTGGGCGGCTTCGCGCGCGAGCAGGTCTGCATCTACATGTGCCCCTGGCCCCGCATCCAGGGCGCGATGATGGACGAGGGCACGCTGACCGTCGGCTATCGCGACTGGCGGGGCGAGCCGCGCGGCAAGAAGCACGAGAACCGGACCGGCGACTGCATCGATTGCATGGCCTGCGTGAATGTCTGCCCCATGGGCATCGACATCCGCGAGGGCCAGCAGATGGCCTGCATCACCTGCGCGCTGTGTATCGACGCCTGCGACGACGTGATGGACAAGATCGGCAAGCCGCGCGGCCTGATCGACTATCTCGCGCTGTCGGACCGCCCGCCCGAGACGCTGGCCGAGAGGCTGGCCGTGAACCCCATCGGAACGCAAGCCACCGGCGATGCCGTCACAACCGCCGCCCCCGGCGCGCCTGCCCCCGCGCCCCATGCCGCACCTGCACCGATCGTCACCCGCGCCGACATCAAGGGCTGGGCGCCGCAGCCGGTGTGGAAGCATATCCTGCGGCCCCGCACGATCCTCTACACGATCGCCTGGGCGGGAATCGGCATCGCGCTGGTCGTCGCGCTCTTCGTGCGTCCGGACATCGACATGACCGTCGCCGCCGTGCGCAACCCGACCTTCGTGACACTCTCGGACGGGACGATCCGCAACGCCTATGACGTGCGTCTGCGAAACAAGCACGGCGAGGACCGCGCCTTCCATCTGTCGCTCGCCTCCGACGACCTGCTCCGGATCGAGCTGGAGGGACGCGACGACCTCACCACCATCGTCCCCGCCAACGAGACCAAGCTGCAGCGGGTCTACGTCTCCGCCCGTCCCGACGATGCCGCCGCCCGGGCCGCGCGCACCGACCTGCGCTTCTGGGTCGAGGACCTCGTCTCGGCCGAACGGGCCTGGGGCGACACGCATTTCTTCGGACAAGGAGAGCTTCGATGACCGCGACACTGACGGGCCGGAAGGTCCTCGGCATCTTCGTTCTGGGCTTCGGCACGATCGTCGCCGCCAACATGACGCTGGCCGTGAACGCCGTCCGCACCTTCCCCGGCCTCGAGACGAAGAACAGCTATGTCGCGTCGCAACGTTTCGATGCCGACCGCGCCGCGCAGGAGGCGCTGGCCTGGACCGCCGCCGCGACGCTGACCGGGACCGAGGTCGTGCTCGACCTGCACGACGCGACCGGCGTGCCGGTGGCCGACGCGACGCTCACCGCGACGCTGGGCCGCGCGACCAACGTGTCGCAGGACGTCACGCCGCGCTTCGTCTTCGACGGAACGGTCTGGCGCGCGCCGGTCGACCTGCCGCCCGGCAACTGGGACCTGCGGCTGGCCGCGACCGCCGCCGACGGCACGCCCTATCGCCGCCGCCTGAAGCTGCGGGTCGCGCCATGACTGCGCTGGCCGACGGGCATCTCGCCGCGCCCGCCACCCCGCAGACCGTGATCCTGTCGGTTCCGGACATGCGATGCGCAGGCTGCATCGCGGGGGTCGAGGGCGCATTGACCGACCTGCCCGGTATCGACGCGGCCCGCGTCAACCTGGGCCAGAAGCAGGTGCGCGTCACGGGCGCGCGCGCCACGGCACCTCGCCTCATCGCCGCGCTGTCGGACGCGGGCTTCGCCGCCGCCGAGATGGACGATTCCGCCTTGACCCCTGCCGCCGATACCAAGGGTCGCGCCCTCATGATGCGGATCGGCGTCGCGGGCTTCGCGATGATGAACGTCATGATCCTCTCGGTCGCGGTGTGGTCGGGCGCGGGCGAGGCGACGCGCGACCTCTTCCACTGGATCAGCGCGGCCATCTCGTTGCCCGCGCTCGTCTATGCCGCTCGCCCCTTCGTTGCCTCGGCGGCCACGGCGCTGGCCGCCCGGCGGATGAACATGGACGTGCCCATCTCGCTGGCCATCATCCTCGCGGCGGGCGTGTCGCTGCACGAGACGTGGATCGGCGGGGCGGAGGCGTGGTTCGACGCAGCGCTGTCGCTGACCCTGTTCCTTCTGATCGGGCGCTATCTCGATCACCGGACGCGCCGCACCGCGCGCTCGGCCGCCGCGGCGCTGACCGCGCTGGAGGTGCCGCGCGCCACGCTGGACACCGGCGAGGTGGTGCGCACCGCCGACCTTCGAGTAGGCGACCGCGTCCGGGTCGCGGCGGGTGCGCGCATCCCCGTCGACGCGCGGGTCACCGAGGGCCGCGCCGATCTCGACCGCTCGCTCCTGACGGGGGAGAGCCTGCCCGTCCGCGCCACACCCGGCACCCTGGTGGCAGCGGGCGAGACGGTGCTCGACGGGCACCTGGTCCTGACGGCCACCGCCGTGGGTGAGGATACGGGCCTCCGCCGCATGGCCCGCGCCGTCGCCGTGGCCGAGGGCGCGCGGGGTGCCCATGTCGCGCTCGCCGACCGGGCCGCGAAGATCTATGCGCCGGCCGTCCACGGACTGGCCTTCGCGGGCTTCCTCGGCTGGGTGCTGGCGACAGGCGACGTGCACCGCGCGATCCTCGTGGCGGTCGCGACGCTCATCATCACCTGCCCCTGCGCGCTGGGCCTCGCCGTGCCCGCCGTTTCGGTGACCGCCGCGCGCCGCCTCTTCGAGGAGGGGCTGCTCCTGAAATCCGCGACCGCGCTCGAACGCTTGGCACAGGTCGATGCGATCGTCCTCGACAAGACGGGTACGCTGACCACGGGCACCGCCGAGCTGTCGCACCTGCCCCCGGAGGCCGCCGCCGTCGCGCGCGCGCTGGCGCTGGCCTCCGACCACCCGGTCGCGCGCGCCGTCGCCGCGGCCCTGCCCCACATAGCACCCGCCGCGCTGACCGATCTCGCCGAGGTGCCGGGCGACGGCGTCACCGCACGCTGGAACGGCACGCCCGTCAGATTGGGGCGCGGGGCGGCTGGGACGGTGCTGGAACTCTCGGGCGAGAGCTTCGACGTCACCCCGCGCGAAACCCTGCGCCCCGGCGCGGCCCGGCTGGTGGCGCGCGCGCAATCGGCGGGCCTGCCGGTAACGCTCCTCTCGGGGGACCGGACCGAGCCCGTGCGCGCCGTTGCCGCCGAGCTCGGGATCGCCGACTGGCACGCCCGCGCCACTGCCGAGGAAAAGCTCGATCTGCTGCGCGCCCGCGCCGCCGCCGGGCAGCGGGTGCTGATGGTGGGCGACGGTCTGAACGACGCGGGCGCGCTGGCTGTGGCCCATGTCTCGCTGGCCCCCGCCACCGCGCTGGATGCGGCGCGGGCAGCGTCGGACGTGGTCTTGCTGGGCGGCGATCTGGCGGCGGTGCCCGCGGCCCTCGAGCTGGCGCGGACGGCGCGACGCCGGATGCTCCAGAATTTCGCGCTCGCGGCGATCTACAATGCCGTCTCGATCCCGCTGGCGCTCTCGGGGCTGGCGACGCCGCTGATGGCGGCCATCGCGATGTCGTCCTCGTCGATCCTCGTCGTGCTCAACGCGCTCAGGCTGAAGGTGCGGTCGTGAACGTCCTCATCCTCCTGATCCCGGTGTCGCTGGCGTTGGGCGCGGGCGGGCTGGCGGCGTTTCTCTGGACGCTGCGGCATCGGCAATACGAGGATCTCGAGGGAGAGGCGGCGCGCATCCTGCTTCAGGACCGCGCGCCCGACGCCTCTTCGTCGCGGAGAAGCAGTCCCAGCGCCACGAGCGTCAGCGCCAGCCCCGCCAGCACGCCCGCGGGCGGCGGCGCGCGGCCCAGCGCCAATTCCCAGACCGTAACCCAGGCCGGCACGAGATAGGTGTAGGCCATCACCTTCGACGCCGGCAGCCGTAGCGACGCGTATTGCAGGAGCGTGAAGGTCGCGGCCGAGGCGAAGACCGCCGTGTAGCCGATCGCGATCCAGACGCGGGCGGGCAGCGCGCCCCAATCGGTGGCGGCGATCGCGCTGGACCCGGCGA
Organism: Jannaschia halovivens; assembly: GCF_046452375.1. Taxonomy (NCBI): domain Bacteria; kingdom Pseudomonadati; phylum Pseudomonadota; class Alphaproteobacteria; order Rhodobacterales; family Roseobacteraceae; genus Jannaschia; species Jannaschia halovivens. Next base: position 1,981,029 of record NZ_JBKFDJ010000001.1, read on the forward strand.
TCCCGATCAGGACCGCGCCCGCCACGAGCGTGCCGAAGGTGAAGACCAGCGCGCTCTCGCCGCGGTTCAGGCGGCGCACCAGCGGGGTGTAGATCGCGTGCGCGACGCAGCCCCAGAAATAGATCCATTCGCCGCGTCCGACCGCGAAGGCCCGGAGCGTCGCCCAGTCGGCGTCGAAGATCACCCAGAGCGCGCCCGCCGCCCCCAGCGCCAGGGCCGCGGCGATGCGCGGCGTCGTGATCTGGCGCAGCAGGAGCCAGCCGAACACGGCGGCGAGGATCGGGGTCAGCGTGAAGACGGCCGCCGCCGAGACCGGGGCGGCCGTCTTCAGACCCTCGAACATCAGCACGAAATAGAGACCGAAGACCCCGCCCAGGACCCCGTAGCGCCACGGCGCCGACAGGGCCGCGCGGGGCACGCCGCCCCGCGCCGCGACCGCGATCCCGATGATGCCGGCGGCCAGCGCGAAGCGGACGGCGTTGAGTGCGGCGGGCGCGATGTCGTTGGCTGCCGCCGCCCCCAGAGGAAACGACCCGGCGACCAGCGCCGAGAAGAGGAGCATCGCCGCGTGGCCGCGGCCCGCCTCGGTCACCGGGGGCTCAGATCTGCGGCCAGCGCGTCGCCCAGTCCTTGAGGAAGGCGAGGAAGGTCTGGACCTTGGCCGTGCGGTGGAGGTCCACGTGGGTCACGAGCCAGAGCTGGCTGTTCCACTCCTCGCGCGGGCCGAACACCATCTCGACATCGTTCTCGTTGGCCTCGGCCCAGAGCGTCGAGAAGCCGATCCCGAGCCCCGCCTTCACGGCAGGGCGCGTCGCGGTGATCTGGTTGACTTGGTAGCCGATATTCTCGGGCGGAATATGCTTCTTGAGCCACGCGAAGAACGGCGCACGCGGGACGTCGTCGGCCGAGCCGATGAAGATATGGTCGCCGGGCTCCTCGAGGCTCTCGGGCCGGCCGTGCCGGGCGATGTAGTCTTTGGACGCATAAAGCGCGAAGCCCTGGTGATAGAACTTCTGGACGACGTTGTCGGGCTGGTCGGGCGGGTTGCCCGCGCGGATCGCGACATGCGCCTCGCCGTATTCCAGCCGGAAAAGACGCTCGTCGGTCAGGAACTTGATGGTCAGCTCGGGATGCTCTTCGCGGAACGCGGCGAGCGCGGGCGACAAGAGCGGTGCGAGCACGGCCAGCGACGTGATGATCAGCTCGCCCGTCATCTCGTTGCCCCGCCCCGAGATGCGGTTGGCAAGCTGCGCGAGCTGGTCGTCGGTCGATTGCGCGACCTTCAGGAGGTCCTGACCCGCCTCGGTCGGGGTGTAGCCCCGCGCATGGCGCTGAAAGAGCTTCGCCCCCAGCTTGCCCTCGAGGCTGTCGACATGCCGGATCACCGTCGCATGATGCACGCCCAGCACCTGCGCCGCGCCCGACACCGTGCCCAGACGCGCCACCTGAAAGGCGGTCCGGACCTCGTCCCAATCGTTGAATGCCATCGCCGTCCTCCGGTTGGCCGAACTATCGCCGCGGCCATCGACCAAGGCAAGGTTCCCTGCACTCACGCACAGCCGATAGGCGACGGGCGCAAATTGCGTTCGACCGCGCAGGGATCATCTTGAGGCGAGACCCACCGTCCCGCCCTCGAACCCAAGGACCTCGATCATGACCATTCTCCGCATCGACGCCTCCGCCAAGCCCTCCGGATCCAACACCCACGCCATTCTCGATGCCATCGAGTCCCGCATCGGCCGCGCCGACATCCGCCGCGATCTCGGGGCCGAGGCGGTGCCGCAGATCGACGGCACCTGGGTGGCCTCGAACTTCACGCCCGCGGGCGAGCGGACCGACGTCCAGAAGGCCACGCTGGCGCTCTCGGACGAGCTGGTGGGCGAACTGATGGAGGCCGACACTCTGCTGATCGCGCTGCCGATCTACAACTTCACCGTGCCCGGCAGCCTCAAGGCCTGGATCGACCTCGTCTGCCGCGCGGGCGTGACGTTCAAATATACCGAGAGCGGGCCCGTCGGCCTCCTCGAAGGCAAACGCGCCATCGTGGCCGTGGCCTCCGGCGGCACTCCGGTCGGCTCGGAGATCGATTTCGCCACGCCCTACATGCGCCATGTCCTGAAGTTCATCGGCATCACCGATGTGACCTTCGTGGCCGCCGACCGCCTGAACATGAAGGACGGCGATGCGGTGAGCCTGGTCGAGGACCAGATCGCGGCGCTCGCCGCCTGACGCATTGCGGCGGTGCGGCGGAATTGCGCCGCACCGCCGCATCGGTCGGGAACACACCCTCCGGGGGTCCGCGTTCCACGGACACATCAACCCCAGAGGTGCCCCATGACCCCCGACATGACCCGAAACGCCGCCCTGATCGTCGCCAGCCAGGCCCGGATGGTGGAACTGACCAGCCGGTTCTGGTCCGAGATGGCGCTGGGCTGGCGCGCGCTCCTGCCCGCCGCGCCACAGATGAACCGACCCGCCTTTGACCCGTCCCGTGCCGAAGCCGGCGACCTCGACGCGGCGGACGCCGTGGCCCTGCGCCCGATCGACGGCACGCTGACGGCGGCCGACGATCTTGCGGCTCGGCCGGATCCCGTGGCTTTGGCGGCCAAGGACATCACGCCGCCCGCGGGCTGATCGGCGCCGCCCCGGCGGCGCGTTTCCGCCCTGAACGACCCGCCGGGGCGCGACAGTCCCGCCCCGGCGGCCTCAATGTTTCCCCAACCTTTCCCCGGTTTCGCACGACCCGCGCCACGCGCGCCGCGCAGCTTTCTTCGCGACCCCACCGCGAAGGAGAGGATCATGCGCCATATCTATACCGCCCGGCCCCGCCGCCGCCTGTTGGACCGTCTCGCCCTCTGGTCGGCCGTTGTGCTCGGCGCGACCGTGACCGTGGACCTGCTGGTCTACAAGGACATCGCCGGGTTCGACCGCGGCAGCATCGACAACGTCGTGCAGACCTCCGCCGCCGCCGACTGACGCCGCCCCCGCGGCTTGACAGCCGCGCCCCGCGCGCGTAGCCCGCGCCCCACATCCGGATGCTCCACGCCTCCGGTCCCGGCACCACGTTCGGGATCGCCCTCCGTCAGCGCGTCGCGCCCACGGGGGCGTTTGTGCATTCGCCTGCGGGTTCCCACATCGGGGTCACGCAACATGGGAAAGGGACGCGAGATGTTCGAGAGCCTGTCAGACCGCCTTGGCGGCGTCTTCGATCGCCTGACGAAGCAGGGCGCCCTGTCCGAGGACGACGTCCGCACCGCCATGCGCGAGGTTCGCGTCGCCCTGCTGGAGGCGGATGTCTCGCTCTCGGTGGCCCGCGACTTCGTCAAGCGCGTCACCCAGAAGGCCACCGGCGCCGCCGTCACCAAGTCGATCACGCCGGGCCAGCAGGTCATCAAGATTGTGCATGACGAGTTGCGCGCCGTCCTCGCGGGCGATGAGGGCATCCCGCCGCTCAAGATCGACAACCCGCCCGCGCCGATCCTGATGGTCGGCCTTCAGGGCTCGGGCAAGACGACGACGACGGGCAAGCTGGCCAAGCGCCTGAAGGATCGCGACGGCAAGCGGGTGCTGATGGCCTCGCTCGACGTGAACCGCCCGGCGGCGATGGAACAGCTCCAGATCCTCGGCGCGCAGATCGGGGTCGACACCCTGCCGATCGTCGCGGGTCAGAGCCCCGTCGACATCGCCAAGCGCGCCAAGACGCAGGCTTCGCTGGGCGGCTACGACGTCTACATGCTCGACACCGCGGGCCGGTTGCAGATCGACCAGGTGCTGATGGACGAGGTGGCGCAGGTTCATGCCGCCGTCTCCCCGCGCGAGACGCTTCTGGTGGTCGACGGCCTGACCGGCCAGGTCGCCGTCGAGGTGGCCGAGGAGTTCGACGCCAAGGTCGGCGTGACCGGCGTCGTGCTGACGCGGATGGATGGCGACGGGCGCGGCGGCGCGGCCCTTTCCATGCGCGCCGTGACCGGCAAGCCGATCCGCTTCGTCGGCCTGGGCGAGAAGATGGACGCGCTGGAGACCTTCGAGCCCGACCGCATCGCGGGCCGCATCCTCGGGATGGGCGACATCGTCGCGCTGGTCGAGAAGGCACAGGAGGTCGCGGACGTCGAGGCCCAGGAGCGCATGATGAAGCGCTTCCAGAAGGGTCTGTTCAACATGAACGACCTCAAGGGTCAGCTGATCCAGATGCAGAAGATGGGCGGCATGGAAGGGCTGATGGGCATGATGCCGGGGATGGGCAAGATGGCCAAGCAGATGGACAAGGCCGGATTGGACGACTCGATCCTCAAGCGCCAGATGGCCCTGATCGACTCGATGACCAAGAAGGAGCGCGCCAACCCCGCCCTCCTGCAGGCCAGCCGCAAGAAGCGGATCGCCAAGGGTGCGGGCCTCGAGGTCAGCGAACTGAACCAGCTTCTCAAGATGCATCGCCAGATGGCGGACATGATGAAGAAGATGGGCAAGGGCGGCATGCTCAAGAAGGCCATGGGCATGATGACCGGCAAGGGCGGCGGCATGCCCGATCCCAGCCAGATGGACCCCGCCGCGCTCGAGGCGGCGTCAAAGCAGCTCGGCCAGATGGGCGGCATGGGCCGGATGCCCGGCATGCCCGGTGGCGTGACCCTGCCCGCGGGCCTCGGGGGCATGAAGAAGAAGTGACCGGTCCCGCCTTCCATGACCTGAACGCCATCGCCCCGCTCGAGACCGAGCGGCTGGTGCTGCGCGTGCCCGTGGAAACCGACTGGCCCGCCCATCTCGCGTTCGGCCTGTCGGACCGGATGCGCTTCACCGGCGGTCCGACGGATCGTTGGGGGACGTGGCGCTCGTTCACGTCGATGCTCGGCCATTGGCTGCTGCGCGGCTACGGCTTCTGGCAGGTGCTGGAAAAGGGGACGGGCACGCGGGTCGGCAAGGCGGGCGTGCTCTTCCACGACGGCTGGCCCGAGCCGGAGCTGGCCTGGCACCTCTACGAGGGCGGCACGGGGAAGGGCTACGCGACCGAAGCTGGCCGCGCCGCGCGGGCGGATGCATGGACGCGGCTGGGCCTCGGCCCGCTGATGAGCCCGATCGACCCCGAGAACCACGCCTCGCGCGCGGTGGCCGAGCGGCTGGGCGCGCGCTTGGAACGCACCGGCGCCCTTCTGGGCGAGACGGCCGAGATCTGGCGCCATCCCGCTCCGGAGGCCGCCGCATGATTACCTGCACCGTCCGCCATGAGCTCGACCCCGATCAGCTCGAGGCCTTCGAGGTCTATGCGAAGTTCTGGCTCTGGAAGATCCCCGAGATGGGCGGCACCCATCACGGCTACCACATGCCGTTCGAGGGTCCGAACGACATCGCCTATTGCCACTTCTCCTTCCCGTCGCTGGCCGCCTACGAGGACTATCGCGACCTGATGCGCGCCGATCCCGAGTGCCAGCGCGCCTATGCCCATGCGCAGGCGACGAAGTGCATCCGCCGCTACGACCGCAGCTTCACGCGCCCCGTGATGGATGGCGCCTCGGCCGACGCGCTGGGACTGTGACCGACACGGTGCTGCATATCCCGACGCTCGTGACCGAGCGCCTGACGCTCCGTGCACCGCGCGCGGCGGACATGGACGCCTATGCCGCGTTTCGCGCCAGCGACCAGATGCGCCATCTCGGCGGCCCCGCCAGCCGCGCGGCCGCGTGGGAGCATCTTTCCGGGGTCGCGGGCCAGTGGCTCCTTCGCGGCTACGGGCGCTGGATCGTGACGATGACCGGCGACGACGCGCCGCTGGGCGTGGTCGGCATCTACCACCCCGAGGACTGGCCCGAACCCGAGATCGGCTGGTCCGTGACCGCCGCCGCCGAAGGTCGGGGCATCGCGCGCGAAGCGGCGCTGGCGACCCGTGGTTATGCCTACCGCGTGCTGGGCTGGCCCACGATCGCGAGCTTCATCGCCGCCGGGAACACCCGGTCCGAGGCCTTGGCGCAGCGGCTCGACTGCACCCCCGACGGCGTGTTCCCGCATGCGGAATACGGCGACATGACCATCTGGCGGCATCCCGCCCCGGAGGTCGCATCATGATCGCCCCCGTCACCATCCCCGTGGTGCCCGCCGCCGCCCGCACGGCTGCAGCGCTGGAGGCGGTCGTGCCCGTCCTGCGCACCCCCCGCACCGTCCTGCGCGCGCCGCGCCTAGGCGATTACGACGCGCTCCATTCGATCACCGGCAGCGCGCGGGGCGTCTTCGAGGGCGGGCCCTCGACCGAGGCCGAAAGCTGGGCCGATTTCTGTGGCATGACCGCGACCTGGCTGCTGCGCGGGCACGGCATGTGGACGGTCGAGACCCGCGCGGGCGCGGTTGCGGGCTTCGTGCTGATCGGGACCGAGCCGGGCGATGCCGAGCACGAGCTGGGTTGGCTGATGACCGATGCGTTCGAGGGCCGCGGCCTTGCGACCGAGGCCGCCATCGCCGCGCGCGATCACGCCTGGTCCGTCCTGCGCCTGCCCTCGCTCGTCAGCTACATCGCCCCGGGCAACACCCGGTCCGAAGCCGTCGCGCGCCGCCTCGGGGCCGCGCCCGACGGCACGATGCTGGACGGTCAGATCGATGTCTGGCGCCACCCCCGGCCCGAGGGCGCGGCATGATCCCGACGCTCTCCACCGAGCGGCTGACGCTGCGTGCGCCCGAGCTGGGCGACCACCCGGCCTGTGCCGCGTTCTATACGACCGAGCGGTCGCATATCGTCGGCGGCCCGCTCGACGAGGTCGGCGCGTGGAAGATCCTGACGAACGATGTGGGCCATTGGCATCTGCGCGGCTACGGCTGGTGGGCGGTCGATGCGTCCAAGGATGGCGGCGACGCCTGTGTCGGATCCTGCGGCTTCCACCTGCCCGCCGGGCGCCCGGACGTGGAACTTGGCTGGTCGCTCTATTCGGGCACCGGGCGGGGCTACGCCACCGAGGCCGCGCGCGCGGCGCTCGACTGGGCCCGCCGGACGGGCCATGCCGCCCGCTGGGGCCGCATCGTCAGCCATATCGACCGGGGTAACACGGCGTCGCAGCGCGTCGCCACGCGCCTCGGCGCAATCGATACCGGAGAGCCCGCGGCCCACGACACGGCCTGCACGATCTGGGAGCATGCGACATGAGCGCCGACATCCCCGTGCTGACCACCCGTCGACTCGAACTCCGCGCGCCCGAGCCGCAGGACTACCCCGACTTCAAGGCGACCTTCTCGTCCTACCGGTCGCGCTTCATGGGCGGCCCGCTCAATCCCTACGAGGCATGGATGCTCTATGCCGCCGAGATCGGCCATTGGCAGATCCGCGGCTTCGGCATGTGGATGATCCACGCGCGGGACGATGACCGCACCCTCGGGATGGCGGGCGGATGGCAGCCCGCCGGCTGGCCCGAGCGCGAACTGGCCTGGATCATCTGGCCGCAGGCGTCGGGCAACGGCTTCGCGCTGGAGGCGACGGATGCGGTCCGCCGCCATCTCTACGGCGCGGGCTGGACCGGCGCGGTCAGCTATGTCGACCCGAAGAACCTCGACTCGATCCGGCTCTGCGAGCGACTGGGCGCGCGGCGCGCCGACGACGCGACCACGATCGACGGCAACGATGTCGTCTATCGCCACCCCGCGCCCTCGGCCCTTGCGGACACGCGCCTCTCCTGGGCGATCGCCCGCGAGATCGAGCATTACGCCGATCCGCGCCTGACCCCCGAGGGGATGCCCGTTGACTGATCGCCCCACCCCCGAGGAGGCCCCGATGACCGATGCCGCCACCCGCGCCGCCGCCCTTCTGGGCGAGCATCGCGCCTCGATCGACCGCCTCGACGCGGTCCTCGTCTACACGCTCGCCGAACGCTTCGCCCACACCCAGGCGGTGGGGCGGCTCAAGGCCGAACACGATTTGCCCCCGTCCGACCCGGACCGGGAGGCCACCCAGATCGCCAGGCTCGAAGCCATGGCGGTGGAGGCCGGGCTCGACCCCGGCTTCGCCAAGAAATTCCTCGGGTTCATCATCGAGGAAGTCATCCGACATCATCGGCAACATCAATCCTAAGACACTGACCAAAGGACCAAACCCATGGCCATGAAGATCCGACTCGCCCGCGGCGGCTCCAAGAAGCGCCCGCATTACTCCATCGTCGCCGCCGACAGCCGCATGGCCCGCGACGGCCGCTTCATCGAGAAGCTGGGCACCTACAACCCGCTCCTGCCCAAGGACAGCGAGGAGCGCGTGAAGATGAACATGGAGCGCGTGCAGTACTGGCTCGGCGAGGGCGCTCAGCCGACCGATCGCGTCGCCCGCTTCCTCGAGGCCGCCGACGTGCAGCCCAAGAAGGTCCGCGCCAACATGAAGAAGGCCGAGCCCGGCAAGAAGGCCGTCGAGCGCGCCAAGGAAAAGGGCGAGAAGGCCGCCGCCGCGGTCGCCGCCGCCGCCGAAGCCGCCGCCTCGACGGCCGCCGAAGCCGCTGACACCGCGACCGACGCGGCCGCCGACGCCGCCGGGACCGCGACCGATGTGGCCGCCGCCGCCGCCGGTGCCGTGGCCGGGGCCGCCGCGTCGGCCGTCGAAGCCGTCGTCGATGCCGCGGCCGATGCCGTCGAGGCCGTGACCGGCAACGACGACGACAAGAAGACCGACGAGTGATCGTCACCCCGGGGGCGGCGTCATTGCCGCCCCCGGATCGCGCCGCCACCGGATCGAAGGTCGCCACCATGAAGGATCACGTCTGCCTCGGGGCCGTCATGGGCAGCTATGGCGTGCGCGGCGAGGTCCGCCTCAAGAGTTTCTGCGCCGACCCTTCGGCGGTCGGCGATTACGGCCTGCTCGTCTCGGATGGCGGCACCGCCTATGCCGTCACCGTGCTGCGCCCGATCAAGGGCGGCTACGCCGTCCGCCTGTCGGGCGTCCCCCACAAGGAGGCCGCGGACGCACTCAAGGGCCAACGCCTCTGGGCTCCGCGCGACGCGCTGCCCGCCCTCCCCGATGACGAGTTCTACCATTCCGACCTGATCGGCCTCGTGGCCGTCGACACCGGCGGCGCCGATCTCGGACGGGTCCACGCGGTCCACGACCACGGCGCGGGCGACCTGCTGGAGGTACGTCCCGCCGGGGGCGCGTCGGTGCTCGTGCCCTTCACGCAGGCGATCGTGCCGACCGTCAATCTCAGGGCGCGGCGGATCGTCATCGACCCGCCGTCGGGTCTCTTCGACGACGGCGCGGATGACGCGCCACCCGAATGACCGATCCCGCCCGCTCCCACGGCTCGAAGTCGATCCGCGCCTCGGCCGCGCCCCGCGACCTGATGGGCCCCGCGCCCCGACCCGGCGCCTGGGCCGCGTCGGTCGCCACGCTGTTCCCCGAAGCATTCCCCGGCGTGCTCGGCCATTCGCTCACGGGCACGGCGCTGAAGGACGGGCTCTGGTCGCTCGACGTGACCGACCTGCGCCGCTTCGGCGAGGGGCGGCACCGCAAGGTCGACGACCGGCCCGCGGGCGGGGGCGCGGGGCTGGTGCTGCGCGCGGATATCGTCGGCGCGGCGCTGGAGGCCGCGCGCGGGCCGGGGCCGATGATCTATCTCAGCCCGCGGGGCCGCCCCTTCGACCAGGCCCGCGCCCGCGCGCTCGCCGCCGGGCCGGGCGTCACGCTTCTCTGCGGCCGGTTCGAGGGCGTCGATCAGCGGGTGCTCGACGAATACGAGATGGAGGAGGTCAGCCTCGGCGATTTCGTCCTGACCGGCGGCGAGATCGCGGCGCAGGCCCTGCTCGACGCCACGATCCGCCTTTTGCCGGGCGTCATCGGCAACCAGGCCTCGACCGAGGAGGAGAGCTTCTCCGACGGGCTTCTGGAACACCCGCACTTCACCAAGCCCGCCGAGTGGCAGGGCCGCACGATCCCGGAGGTTCTGACTTCCGGCGACCACGCCAAGGTCGCGGCCTGGCGGCGCGTCCAGTCCGAGGCCCTGACCCGCTCAAGGCGTCCCGATCTCTGGGCGCGATACCTGGACACCAAACGTTAACCACCGCGCCCCGTTTCGATGTTCCGCAAATATGCCGGGGTCCGGGGCAGCGCCCCGGCGCTCGCCACTTGCGCCGCGCCGCCGCGCGATATACGACGCCGCATCACGTATCGCCCCGGTCTGCCGGGACGCTCTGCGTGACCGCAAAGAACAGCCGTCCGGAGCCAACCGGACAGGACATCATCCGGGGGCAAACCTCGTCGCAACCATAGGAGGGTCCGATGGACCTGATCGCTCAGATCGAGGCGGAGCATATCGCCGCGCTCGATAAGACCATTCCCGATTTCAAGGCTGGCGATACCATTCGCGTCGGCTTCAAGGTGACCGAGGGCACGCGCACGCGGGTCCAGAACTACGAAGGCGTCTGCATCAGCCGCAAGAACGGCTCGGGCATCGCCGGCGCGTTCACGGTCCGCAAGATCAGCTTCGGCGAAGGCGTCGAGCGGGTCTTCCCGCTGCATTCCACGAATATCGATTCGATCGAGGTCGTGCGCCGGGGCCGCGTTCGCCGCTCCAAGCTGTATTACCTGCGGTCGCGCCGCGGCAAGTCGGCCCGGATCGCCGAACAGACCAACTACCGTGCCCCGAAGGCCAAGGAGACCGTGTGATGAAAAAGGATCTGCACCCCGAATACCACACGATCAACGTCAAGCTGGTCGACGGCACCGTGGTCGAGATGCGCTCGACCTGGGGCGAGGAGGGCTCGCAGCTTTCGCTCGACATCGACCCCTCGGTGCACCCGGCCTGGACCGGCGGCACCTCGCGGCTGATGGACACCGGTGGCCGCGTGTCGAAGTTCAAGAACAAGTATGCCGGCCTCGGCTTCTGAGCCACGCCGCATCGGACGACGCGAACGCCGCCCCCCCGGGGCGGCGTTCTGCGTTTGGAGCCCGACGTGCCGCGGTTCGACGGAAATAAGGGTTAACGCGCGCGGGGACGCTTAACCTTCCGCCAGCCGCGCCCTATGGTCCCGACGGGAACGTGTGGGGGCACGACAATGGCGCATATCATCGTCTTCGGGAACGAGAAGGGCGGGTCGGGCAAGTCCACGACCTGCATGCACACCGCGACGGCGCTCGCCCGGTCCGGCGCGCGGGTGGGCACGCTCGATCTCGACCTGCGCCAGCAGACCTTCACGCGCTATCTCGAGAACCGGCTGGAATACGGCAAACGGCACGGCGTCGAGCTGCCGACACCGATGGTGTCGGGCCTGCCGAAGGTGGATCGCGATGCCCTCCGCGAGGGCGAGAATCCGTTCGACAAATCCCTCAGCCTCGCCGTGGCCGAGCTGGAGAAGACCTGCGATTTCATCGTGATCGACTGCCCCGGCTCGCATACGCGGCTGAGCCAGGTGGCGCACAGTCTCGCCGATACGCTGGTCACGCCGCTCAATGACAGTTTCGTCGATTTCGACCTTCTGGCAAAGATCGACCCGGATTCGGGAAAGATCCTCGGGCCGTCGGTCTATTCCGAGATGGTGTGGCACGCACGGCAGCTTCGGGCGAAGGCGGGGCTTCAGCCGATCGACTGGATCGTGCTGCGCAACCGTCTCGGCGCGCAGGAGATGCACAACAAGCGCAAGATGGGCCAGGCGCTGGAAGATCTGTCGAAGCGGATCGGCTTCCGCGTGGCCCCCGGCTTCACCGAGCGGGTGATCTTCCGCGAGTTGTTCCCGCGCGGCATGACGCTGCTCGACCTCAAGGATATCGGGATCGCCAACCTGAACCTGTCGAACGTCGCCGCCCGGCAGGAGCTGCGCGACCTGATCAAGGCGCTGAACCTGCCATCGGTCGAATTGGCGTTCTGAGGGCCCGCGCCCTCAGTAGTAGCGCAGCGCCTTCGTCTTCCCCCGGAAGATCCAGTAGGCGAGGATCGTGTAGGCGAAGATCGTCGGCATCACGACCGCCGCCCCGATCAGGATAATCGCCAGCGCGTCCGGCGACGACGCCGCCTCCCAGATCGTGAGCTGTTCGGGCACCACGTAGGGATAGAAGCTGTAGGCCAACCCGAGGAAAGCCAGCGTGAAGAGCGCCAGCGCGGTCACGAAGGGCACCCAGGCCCAGCGGTCATTCTCGCCCGGCAGGTGGTGGAAGGACCGCCAGAGCAGCCACAGCCCCGCCAGCGACAGGATCGGCAGCGGCGAGAGATAGAGCATCGACGGCAGCGAGAACCACTTCTCCCAGATGCGGTCCGACACGAGCGGCGACGCGAGCGAGATCGCCCCGATGCCGACGACGAGGCCCCAGATGCAGTTCTTGGCCCAGCGGATCGCGTTGACCTGCAACTCGGCCTCGCCCTTGAGGATGAGCCAGGTCGCGCCGATGAACGCATATCCAACGGTCAGCGCCAGCGCGCAGAGCGTCGCGAAGAGGACCGTCCCCCAGGTCAGGTCGAGGCCCATGACGTAGAGGCCCAGCATGAAGCCCTGCGCCAGCGTCGCCATCAGCGAGCCTGTGAAGAAGAGCGCGTTCCAGAGGCCCTTGTACTTGGCGCGGGCCTTCACGCGAAACTCGAAGCTGACACCCCGGAGGATCAGCCCGACCAGCAGGATGAAGACCGGCAGGTAGAGCGTCGTCAGGATCAGACCATGCGCCGCCGGGAAGGCCACGAGGAGGAGGCCGACGGCGAGAACGAGCCAAGTCTCGTTGGCGTCCCAGAAGGGTCCGATCGAGGCGACCATCATGTCCTTCTGCGCGTCGTCATCGGCCAGCGGCGTCAGGATGCCGACGCCGAGGTCGTAGCCGTCGAGAACGACGTAGAGCAGGATCGAGAACCCCATCAGGCCCGCGAAGACGAAGGGCAGCCAGATGTCGGGCGCGTATCCGAAAAGCTCCATTCCCGTCACTCCGCCGGGGCCATGCCGCGATCCTCGCGGGTGATGGCGTCCACGACCGCCTCGCCCGAGGCGGGGGTCATGGATTCCAGCGGCTCGTCATGGGCGGCCTTGACCGCGAGATAGGCGATCACGCCGACATAGGCGAAGAGGAGCGCCGCGTAGATCACGAGGTAGCCGATCAGGGTCGAAAGGACCATTCCGGCGGGCACCTGGGCCACCGCCTCGGCCGTCGTCATGACCCCGTTTACCAACCAGGGCTGGCGACCCATCTCGGTCGTGTACCAGCCGGCCAGCGTCGCGACCCAGCCCGAGAAGGCCATCGGGACCAGCGCCCAGAGAAGCGGCTTCGGCAGATGCCGGACGAGGAAGCGGCGATCCGTCCCGGTCTCGGCGCAGGGCTTCCGCCGCCAGAGGAACGCGAGCGAGCCCCAAGAGATCAGGAGCATCGCCATGCCGGTTCCGACCATCGTTCGGAACGACCAGAAGACCTTGTCGACTGGCGGGTGCAGGATGGTCCCGTCCTCGGTCACGAATTCGTCCAGCGCGGGAATCGCGCCATCGGCCGAATGGGTCAGGATGATCGACGCCATATTCGGGATCGCGATCTCGAAATCGTTCGAGCGCGTCTCCTCGTTCGGGAAACCGAACAGGATCAGCGGCGTGTTCCCGTCAGTGTCGGACCAGTTGCCCTCCATCGCCGCGACCTTGGCGGGCTGGTATTCCATGGTGTTGAGACCGTGCAGGTCGCCCGTGAAGATCTGGATCGGGATCAGCAGCGCGCCGAAGGTGATGCCGACCCGGATCTGGGTGCGCACCGTCTCCTTCCGGTCGCCGCGGATGTAGCGGAAGGCCGCGACGCCCGCGATCACGAAGGCCACCGTCAAACCGCTCGCCAGCAGCATATGAGCCAGCCGGTAGGGCATGGACGGGTTGAAGACGATCGCCCACCAGTCGGTCGCGTGCGCCACGCCGTCGATCATCTCGAAGCCCTGCGGCGTGTGCATCCACGAGTTCAGGACGATGATCCAGAAGGTCGACATCGTGGTGCCGAACGCCACGAGGAAGGTCGCCAGCGTATGCAGCCAGCCCGGCACGCGGGAGAAGCCGAAGAGCATGATCCCGATGAACACCGCCTCAAGGAAGAAGGCGGTCATCACCTCGTAAGCCAGAAGCGGCCCGGCGATGTTGCCGACCTTTTCCATGAAGCCCGGCCAGTTGGTGCCGAACTGGAACGACATCGTGATGCCCGAGACGACGCCCATCGCGAAGCTGAGCGCGAAGACCTTCACCCAGAAGCGGTAAGCCTCCATCCACTTGAGGTCGCCGGTCCACTGGAAGCGCAGCTTAAAGAACAGAAGGAACCAGCCCAGCGCGATTGTGATCGTCGGGAACAGGATGTGGAACGAGATATTGGCCGCAAACTGGATGCGGCTGAGGATGAGGGTGTCCATCATGCCGTCTTCCTCCGGAAGGGGTTGAGATTCGGTGCACGTTCGAGAAGTCCGCCCAACCGGCGGCCCATCGTCATGAGCTGGACGAGGCGTTCCGTCTCCATGCGGTCCATCTCGTCGTGGAAGGTGGTCATCATCTCGATCAACTCGCGCAGTTCGGCGATCCGCGCCTCGGCGTAAGGGTCGCCCTGCGGCCCCGCCATCTCGAGCTCGCGCAGCTTGGTCAGGGTGGGGTCGATCTCGCGCTTGCGACGCTGCGCCACGAGGGTGCGCACGATCTCCCAGAGATCGTCGGGCGTGGTGAAGTAATCGCGGCGGTCGCCCTGAACATGACGCAGGCGCACGAGGTCCCAGGCCTGCAACTCCTTGAGACCCATCGACACGTTCGACCGACTGACGCCAAGCCCATCGGTGATCTGCTCGGCATTGAGCGGGGTCTCGGAGATGAAGAGGAGCGCGTAGATCTGGCCGACCGTGCGGGCGATGCCCCACCGGCTGCCCATTTCGCCGAAATGCAGGATGAAGTCGCGCTGGAGCGGTGTCAGGGCCATGAGATCGCCGTTTCAGAAATTTCTGAAATGCATGTAAACCGCGCTCCGACGGCGGCTAGGGGGTGTGACAATCTATCCCCGACGGGCCGGATCCCCCATCCGCCGCTCTAGTCGCCGCAATCCTAGCGACAGCAGGATCGTCATGGTCAGGTAGAGCAGGGCGACGATGTTATACGTCTCGAAATACCGAAAGTTCCCCGCCGCCGTCAGTTTGCCGAGCTGGGCGATGTCCATGACACCGACCACGCTGACGAGCGAAGAATCCTTGACCATGGCGACGAAGTCGTTGCCCAGCGGCGGCAGGATCGTGCGGATCGCCTGCGGCATGACGATGTGGCGGAACCGGTGCCAGCGCTTGAGGCCCAGCGCCTTGGCCGCCTCGATCTGGCCGGGATCAATGGATTGCAGACCGGCGCGGAAGACCTCGGCGATGAAGGCGGAATAGGCGATCACGAGGGCGAGGACCGCCCGCCAGAGCAGCGGGAAGTCGCGGGTACGCGCCTCGGGCAGGCCGATCCAGTTCCAGAACGCGACGAGGCCGGGTGCGAGTACGAAGGCCACGTAGAGCAGCAGCACGAGGATCGGGATGCCGCGCACGATCTCGACGTAGAAGCGCGCGACCTGCCGGACGATCACGCTGCCCGAGAGCGACATGAGCGCGAGGCCGAGGCCCACGAGCGAGGCGGCCGTGAAGCCGGTCACGGTGACGAGGATCGTGATCCAGACACCCCTCCGCAGGGTCGACAGCACCTGTCGCGTGCCGTCGTCGGTCAGGACCATGACGTAGGCCGTCCCGAGAAGGACGGCCACGGCCAGGAGCCACCACGGAAACTCGCGGTCGGGATCGGAGCGCGGGGTCAAACTCTTGCTTAAGAGTTTGATCGAGCGTCCTCGGCGAAAACGCTCATCCCCCGATCTGGTACTCGACGAACCATTTCTGGTTCAGCGCTTCGATCGTGCCGTCGGCGGCCATGTCGGCGATGGCGGCGTTCATCGCCTCGACGAGCTCCGAACCCTTGGGGAAGATGAAGCCGAAATCCTCGGTCCCGAGCGCTTCGCCCACGATCTTGAGCCCGCCATCGGACGCGTTCACATAGCCCTGCGCGGCCGTCGAGTCGGACAGCGCGAGGTCGACGTCCCCCGCCCGGAGCGCCTGCACACCCGCCCCGAAGGTCTCGAAGAGTTTGATGCGCGGATTCGCCTCGTCCCCGTCGAGCACGTCGTAGACGGTGACGTAGAACGGCGTGGTGCCCGGCTGAGCCGCGGCCAGCAGGTCGTCATCGGCGGCGAAGCCCGCGGCGTCCGTGAAGCGGTCCTCGTCGCCGCGCACGATCATCTTCATCTCGGAGGTCATGTACTTGTCCGAGAAATCGACCATCTCCATCCGGTCCTCGCGGATGGTGATGCCCGTCATGCCCATGTCCATCTGGCCCTCGGAGACGGCGGGGATCATCGCGTCCCAGCTGATCTTGACGTAGTCGGGGGTGATGTTGATGCGCTCGGCGATCTCGGCCATCGCGTCGTATTCCCAGCCGATCGCGTCCCCGCTTGCGGGGTCCTTGAACTGGAGTGGCGGATAGGCGTCCTCGGTGGCGATGGTGACCGTGCGACCGCCCAGATCGGGCAGGTGGCCATCGGCGAAGGCGGGGGCCGCGAGCAGCGTCGCGGCCATGAGGGCGAGGGTTTTCATCTGGGGGATCCTCCTGTTGACCCGAAGGATCATGGCGGAACCCCGGCGGGGCGCAAGGGCGTCAGATATCGCCGCAGACCGGACAATCGGCGCGGCGCTGCACGGTGATGCGCCGTGCCTCGGAATCGAGCCCGTCCCAGATGAGCATCGCCCCCCGGAGCGTCGTCCCGGCCCCCGTGATCTCCTTGATCGCCTCAAGCGCCATCATCGAGCCCACCACGCCGGGCAGCGCGCCGATCACGCCCGCCTCGGCGCAGGATGGGGCAAGCCCGGCGGCAGGGGCCTCGCGGAAGAGGCACGCCATGCAGGGCGCGCCGCCCGCCGGGTCGTATATCGTGAGCTGCCCCTCCCACTGCGTGATCGCGCCCGCGACGACCGCGCGCCCCGTGGCGACGGCGGCGGCATTGACCACGGCGCGGGTCTCGAAGCTGTCGGTGCCGTCGACGATCAGGTCGTACTCCTCGAAGAGTTCGGGGGCGATCTCGGGGGTGAGGCGACGGTTGTAGGTCCGGATTTCGATATGCGGGTTCAGTGCCGCGACCGCGTCCCGCGCCGAGGCGACCTTGGGCATCCCGAGGCGCTCGTCGGCATGGACGATCTGGCGCTGCAAGTTCGACAGGTCGACCGCATCGTCGTCGATCACGCCGATCCGGCCGACCCCCGCCGCCCCGAGATAGAGAAGGACCGGCGCGCCGAGCCCCCCTGCCCCGACGACCAGGACCTTTGCGTCCTTCAGCCGCCGCTGCCCCGGCCCGCCGACCTCGCGCAGGGCGATATGGCGGGCGTAGCGGGTGAGTTCGGTCTCGGAAAAGGCGCCGGGCGCCGCCGGCGAGCCCTCGCGCGCGGCCTCGACGGCCTCGGCGCGGGCACGAACGCGACCCAGCCCCGCGCGGTAGACGAGGATCGCGGCGACGAGGCCACCGAGCACGAGCCATTGCCCCGGCCCACCGCCCAGCTGCACCCGGATCGGGTGCCCCTCCGGCAATGCGAACATCGCGAAAAGCACCGCGACATAGAGCAGCCCGATCATGTAGAGCCGCGCCTGAACCGGGGTCTTCAGCCACATGCCCAGCGCCCAGAGAGCGGCGGCAATGATGAGGACGAGCGTCATCGCCCGGTCGAGCCGAACCCGCCGGTACCCCGCGCCGTCAGCCCAAGCTCCTCGACCTCGACCCAGTTGGCCCGGACCACCGGCGCGATCACCGCCTGCGCGATCCGCATCCCGTGGGTGACCTCGAACGGCTCGGAGCCGTGATTGATCAGGATCACGCCGAGCGGGCCGCGATAGTCCGCGTCGATGGTGCCGGGACTGTTGAGCAGCGTGATCCCGTGCCTCAGGGCCAGACCCGAGCGCGGCCGAAGCTGCATCTCGTAGCCCAGCGGAAGCGCCACGCGCAGGCCCGTCGCGATCAGGGCCCGGCCTCCGGGCGGCAGGGTAATCGCTTCGCCGCCGGTATCGGCGTGGAGATCGGCGCCCGCCGCGCCCTGCGTGGCATAGGTCGGAAGCGGCAGGTCGGGATCGCCATCCGGATCGCGGGTGACGTCGACGGAAAGCGGCGTCATGCGAGGGCCTCGGCGATGCGCTGCGCCAGCCGCCGCGCGGTTTCGGTCTTCGACAGGCGGGGCCACGGCTCGACCCCGGCCTCGGTGATCAGGGTCACGGCGTTCTCGGTGCCGCCCATGATGCCGGTTGCGGGCGAGACGTCGTTGGCCACGATCCAGTCGCATCCCTTCCGCGCGCGCTTGGCCGTCGCGTGGGTCACGACATCGCCCGCCGCGTCGCCCGTCTCGGCGGCGAAGCCCACGACGAGCGCGGGGCGCCGGTCGCCTTTCGACACGGTGGCGAGGATATCGGGGTTCTCGGCGAATTCGAGGACCGGCAGGCCCTTGCCATCCTTCTTCATCTTCGCGGCGCTCGCGTTCTCGACCCGCCAATCGGCGACCGCGGCGGCCATGATCGCCACATCGGCGGGCAGCGCGGCCTCGACGGCGTAGCGCATCTCCTCGGCGGTCTGGACGCGGATCACGTCGACCCCGTCCGGCGGGGCGACATCGGCGGGGCCGGTGACGAAGCTGACCCGCCCCCCAAGATCGCGGAGCGCCGCCGCGATCGCGGTGCCCTGCGCGCCCGATGAGCGGTTGGCGATGTAGCGCACGGGGTCGATGGGCTCGTGGGTCGGGCCGGAGGTCACGAGGACGTGGCGCCCGGCCAACGGTCCATCGGCGAAATGTGCCTCGATCGCGGCCAGCACGTCCGGGATCTCGGCCAACCGACCGGGGCCGAACTCGCCGCAGGCCATGGGCCCCTCGTCCGGCCCGACCACCTTGATCCCGTCTCCCCGAAGGGTCGCGAGATTGCGCTGCGTGGCGGGATGCTCCCACATGCGCACGTTCATCGCGGGCACGATCATCACCGGCTTGTCCGTCGCCATCAGCAGTGTCGTCGCGAGGTCGTCGGCCAGCCCCGCGGCCATCCGGCCCATCAGGTTGGCCGTGGCCGGGCAGACGACCACGAGATCGGCGGCCCGGCTGAGCTCGATATGGCCCATCTCGGCCTCGTCGGTCAGGTCGAAGAGATCGCGGTACACCTTCGACGCCGCCAGGGCGCTGGCCGAAAGCGGGGTGACGAATTCCTCGGCGGCTCGGGTCAGGACAGGGGTCACGGTGGCGCCCCGCTCGCGCAGGCGGCGGATGAGGTCGAGCGATTTGAAGGCCGCGATGCCGCCCCCGATCACCAGCAGGATTCGTCTGTCGGTCAGCATGGACGGGCCACCTCCTGCCGAAGGTCTAGGCCAGCGGCGGCGTCAGCGGAAGGCGTCGCAGGGATCGGGCCGCTCGGGGGCGGGCGCGTCGAAGACGACGTCGCCGCCGGGCGGGACGCGTCCGTCCTCGCCCTGCACGACCACCGTGATGGCAAGATCGGGCCGGACGCGCGCGATAGCGGCGGGCACGCCCCAGTCGCGGCGTGCGTGGCCATTGCCGGTGATCAGGACGACCGGCGCACCATGGGCGTCGAGCGCGGCGAGCGTGCGTGCAGCGAACTGCGCATCGATGGCGCGCTGGCGGTCGACGAATTGCGGCAAGAGGTGCGCGGGCAGCGCGTCGCAATGGACGGCGGCCTGCAATGCCTCGCGTTCGGCCTGCTGTTCGTCGGGCAGCGGCGCCCCAAGGTCATATTCGGAGAGGTCGCCGGGCGCCCCCGCCGCTCCGATGATTGCCGCATCGGACGCGGCCATGATCGGGGCGTAGAACGCGATGTCGGGCCAGCCGCTCTCGGCCCAGTCGAGCATTGGTCCCAGCGTCTCGGCGGTGCGGGGGGTGTCTGGGCCGATGCGGTCGGCCTGTTCGTCGCTCAATTGCTCGAAAATCACGGCCTTGGGTGCGAGCAGGGCTACGAACTCGGCCTGACGGCGGTGATGCTCGGGATTGCCGTGGATTTCGCCGATCACGTAGATCGTCGCATCCGGCAGGTCGGCGGCAGAGACCGCGCCGGTCCAGAGGATCAGCGCGGCGGCGATGGCAGGAGCTGGGTTCAAACGAGGAAGCCCAGAACCTCGCGAGACTGCTTCTCGAGCGACTTGCGCATCTTGGCGAAGGCCGCCGCCTCGAGCTGACGCACCCGCTCCTTCGAAAGCGACAGCTCGTTGCCGAGGCTCTCCAGCGTGCGGGGGTCTTCGCGCAGCTTGCGCTCGCGGACGATGAAGCGCTCGCGGTCGTTCAGCGCCGAGAGCGCGGACAGCAGCCATTCGCGCAGCATCGCGGTGTCGTGCTTCAACTCGACGTTCTGATCGGCCTGGTCGGCATCGTCCTCGAGCGTGTCGATCCACTCGCGCCCGTCCTCGTCCGAGGATTGCGTTGCGTTGAGGCTGAAATCCGAGCCCGAGAGCCGGCCTTCCATCATCTCGACGTCATGCAGCGGCACGCCGACTTCCTTCGAGATCGCCTCGCGCATCGTCTGGCGGTCGAGGATCACGCCGTCGGCCAGCGCCTCGCGCTCCAGCCTGGCCTGAACGCGGCGCAGGTTGAAGAAGAGCGACTTCTGGCTGCTGGTCGAACCGGTGCGGACCATCGACCAGTTGCGCATCACGTAGTCCTGGATCGACGCCTTGATCCACCAGACCGCGTAGGTCGAGAACCGGACGCCGCGATCGGGATCGAACTTCTCGGCCGCCTTCATCAGGCCCAGCCCGGCCTCCTGGATGAGGTCGTTCATCGGGGCGCCGTAGCGCTTGAACTTGGCGGCCATCGAAATCGCGAGGCGCATGTAGGCGGTGATCAGGCGGTGGAGGCTTTCCTCGCAGCGGTCGTCGCGCCAGGCGTAGGCGAGGCGCAGCTCGGTCTCGGCGTCGAGTAATTCAGCCTTCATGGCCTTGCGGGACAGAGAGGTGTCGCGATTGAAATCCAGTGCCATGTCTTGCCCCCCGAGGGTCGATGCGATGGTGAGGCTGGTCAGGCCACCGAAAGATCGTTCAGATGGGGAAGACTCCCCCGCGCGGAAAAGTTCCGAAGAAATGTCCCTCAATTGCAAGTTGACTCTCGTGCTCGGCCATGCCGCCTCGGGAAAGAGCCGGTTCGCGGAAAAGCATGCAATAGCATACGGCTACGTGCGGACCTATGTCGCGACGGCCCGTATCCTCGATAAAGAGATGCAATCCAAGGTTGTAGCGCACCGCGCCGACCGGGGCGCGGACTGGGCGCTGGTGGAATGCGACCGCGATCTGGCGCGGGTATGTTCACAAGCCCGTGATCGCGAGGTCTGGCTGATCGATTGCGCCACGATGTGGCTGACGAACCTGATGATGGACGAGGCCGAGTGGCGCCAGGCTGCCGAGGCGTGGATCGCGGCGATGGCGGCGTCGCCGGGCCGCTTCGTGGTCGTCTCGAACGATGTCGGCGGCGGAGTGACACCGGACAACGCGCTGGCCCGGCGCTTCCAGAGGGAGCAAGGCGCACTCAACCAGATGCTGGCCGAGGCGGCCGACGGCGTGGCGCTGGTGACCGCGGGCTTGCCGCAATGGCTGAAGTGACGCGGCTCTGGCTCGTCCGGCACGGGCCGACCCACGCCAAGCGGATGATCGGCTGGACCGATCTGCCCGCCGACCTGACGGACACGGCTGCGCTCGACCGGCTGCGCGCGGTGCTGCCGGAGGCACCCGTCATCAGCAGCGACCTCGTCCGTGCCACCGCCACGGCAGATGCCATCGCCGAGGCGCGACCGCGCCTGCCGCATGACCCCGATCTGCGCGAGTTCCACTACGGCGCGTGGGAGGACCAGGCCTTCGACGAAATCGACAGTCCCGCGCTCCGCCGCTATTTCGACGAACCCGGCCCGCATCGCGCGCCCGGCGGCGAGAGCTGGAACGACGTGGCGGCCCGGGTCGGGCGCGCGTTGGCCCGCCACGCACAGGGCCCGGATCTGATCGTCGTCGCCCATATGGGCGTGATCCTGACCCAATGGGCGCGAGCGACGGGGTTGAAGCCGTTCGACGCCTTGGCGCAGAAGATCGACAACCTCAGCCTGACCCGCATCGACCTGCACCAAGGCGCGATGGTGCCGGTCTCCGCCAACCGACTCTGACCCGCGAAGGACGTCCGCCATGACCCACCAGATTCTGATCGGCGACCGCGCCTATTCATCCTGGAGCCTGCGCGGCTGGCTCCTGTTCCACGCGTTCGGCCTGCCGGTCGAGGAGCACCGCACGCAGATGTATTCGGATGACTTCGCGCGCGACCTCGAAGCCTGGGCCCCGGCGCGGACGGTGCCGACGGTGCGCACACCCGAGGGGGGCATCCTGTCCGACAGCCTCGCCATCGCCGAGTATCTTGCCGAAACCTACCCCGAGGCCGGCCACTGGCCCCGCGAGGCGAAGGCCCGCGCGCTCGCCCGCTCGATCGCCGCCGAGATGCATTCGGGCTTCACCGCGCTGCGCGGCGCCTGCCCGATGAACCTGCGCGTGAAATGGGAGGGGTTCGAGGCGAGCGAGGCGGTCGCGGCGGATCTCGCGCGGCTCTCCCGGCTCTGGACGCTGGCGCGCGGGATGGCGGGCGATGGCCCGTGGCTCTTCGGGGCCTATGGCGCGGTCGACGCCTTCATGGCGCCCGTGGCGATGCGCATCGCGGGCTACGGCCTCGCCACCGACGACGTGATGGCGCCATATATCGACGCGCATCTGAACCACCTGCCGCTCCGGCGCTGGCGGGCGATGGGCGAGGCGCGGAACCGCACGCTCCACGAATACGACATGGACCTCGCGACCGGCCGCTTCCCGATGCCCCGCCCGATCGCGGCCGAAGCGGTCGCGATCGGCCCTTCGGTCAACGCGACCTGTCCCTATTCCGGCCTGCCGGTGACGGATTTCCTGAAGGTGGACGGGCGCATCTGGGGGTTCTGCAATACGTTCTGCCGGGACAAGACGATACACGACCCCGAGGCCTGGCCGGCCTTCATGGCCCTTATCGACGGACCGGCCTGAGGGCCTGCACGGCGGGCGGCATTAACCCTATCCTAACCCTGTGCGAGCGACATACGGGGTGACAGGGAAGGGCTCCGCATGCTGGCACATACCACGACGGTGGCGTTCGAGGGTCTCGAAGCCCGCGCCGTGGACGTGCAATGCGCGGTTTCGCCCGGCCTGCCCGGCTTCTCGATCGTCGGCCTGCCCGACAAGGCGGTGTCCGAGGCGCGCGACCGCATCCGCACCGCGCTGGCCGAGCAGGGCATCGCGCTTCCATCGAAGAAGGTCACGGTTAACCTCTCGCCCGCCGATCTGCCGAAAGAGGGCGCGCATTTCGACCTTCCGATCGCGCTGTCGCTGCTGGCGGCGCTGGAGTTGGTGCCGTCCGAGGCCGTCTCCCGCGCGGTCAGCATCGGCGAGATGTCCCTCGACGGCAGCCTCGTCGCGGTTGCGGGGGCCTTGCCCGCGGCGGTGACGGCGGGATCGCTCGACGCGGACCTCCTTTGCCCCGAAGCCTGCGGCCCCGAAGCGGCGTGGGTCGGGGCGACGCCGGTCTATGCGGCCCGCTCGATCAAGGCGCTGATCGACCACCTGACGGGCAACGCCCCGCTCGACCGGGCCGCGAAGGGTCGCCTGCCCGACCCGGTCGCCGGGCCCTGCCTGCGGGACGTGCGGGGGCAGGAGCGCGCCAAGCGCGCCCTCGAGATCGCGGCGGCCGGTCGCCACCATCTCTTCATGTCCGGGCCCCCCGGCGCGGGGAAGTCCATGCTGGCCGCGCGGCTGCCGGGCCTCCTGCCACCGCTCTCGGCGATGGAATCGCTCGAGACCTCGATGATTCATTCGCTCGCCGGCACGCTGGACGAGGGCGGCATCCTGCAGGCGCGCCCCTTTCAGGAACCGCACCATACCGCGTCGAAGGCGGCCATCGTCGGCGGCGGCAAGCGCGCGGGGCCAGGGCAGATCAGCCTCGCCCATAACGGCGTGCTCTTCATGGACGAGTTCCCGGAGTTCCAGCGCGAGGTGCTCGAATCCCTCCGCCAGCCCATCGAGACGGGCGAGGTGACGATCGCACGCGCCAATGCCCATGTTCGCTATCCCTGCCGCTTCCTTCTGGTGGCCGCCGCCAATCCCTGCCGCTGCGGGATGCTGTTCGATGCCGATGCCGCCTGTTCGCGCGCGCCGGTCTGCGGCGAGGACTACATGAAGAAGATCTCCGGGCCCCTGATGGATCGGTTCGACCTGCGCCTCGAAGTGCCCGCGGTCGAGATCGCGGACCTGGCCCTGCCGCAATCGGGCGACGGCTCGGCCGAGGTGGCGACCCGCGTGGCTGCCGCCCGCGCCATCCAGGCGGCGCGCTTCGCGGACGATCCGGCGGTGACCGTGAATGCAGACGTCGCGGCGGACGCGCTGGCCGAGGTGGCGACGCCGGATGCGGACGGGCAGGATATGCTCCGGAAGGCCGCCGACCGGTTCCGCCTCTCGGCGCGAGGCTATCACCGGGTGCTCAAGGTCGCGCGCACCGTCGCCGATCTCGACGCCAGCGACGTCGTCCGCCGCCCCCACGTGGCCGAGGCGCTGTCCTACCGGTTGGTGACGCAGCCCTAGGCGCGACGGCGCTCGATCGCGTCCCAGATCAGGGCGGCGGCATCGGTACCGTCGAAACGGCGCAGCTCCTGCAGGCCGGTGGGCGAGGTGATGTTGATCTCGGTCAGCCAGTCGCCGATCACGTCGATCCCGACGAAGATCTGGCCCGCCTCGCGCAGGCGCGGGCCGATCGCGGCACAGATTTCACGGTCGCGCGCGGTCAGGTCGACCTTCTCGGGGCGGCCGCCGACATGCATGTTCGACCGGGTCTCGCCCGCGGCGGGGACGCGGTTGATCGCGCCCACCGGCTCGCCATCAACGAGGATCACCCGCTTGTCGCCCTTCGAGACGGCGGGCAGGAACTTCTGCATGATCAGCGGCTCGCGGTTGATCGCGCTGAACATCTCGTGGAGCGAGTTGAGGTTGCGGTCTTCGGGCGTCAGGCGGAACACGCCCGCGCCGCCATTGCCGTAAAGGGGCTTGAGGACGACGTCGTCATGTCTGGCCTTGAAGTCCTTCAGCGTGTCGAGGTCGCGCGCGATGGCGGTGGGCGGTGTGAGATCGGGGAAGTCGAGCACCATCAGCTTCTCGGGCCAGCCCCGCACCCAGGTCGGGTCGTTGACCACGAGCGTGTCGGGGTGGATGCGGTCGAGGAGATGGGTGGTCGTGATGTAGGACATGTCAAAGGGCGGGTCCTGCCGCAGCCAGATGACGTCCATCTCGGCGAGGTCGAGCGTCTCGAGCGGGCCGAGATCGACATGGTTCCCGACCTCGCGGCGCAGCGTCATGGCCTGCCCCTTGGCGACGATGCGGCCTTCGACATAGGCGAGGCGCTCGGGCGTGTAGTAATGGATCTCGTGTCCGCGCGCCTGCGCGGCAATCGCCAGCTCGAACGAGCTGTCGGCGTCGATGTTCACCTCTTCGATCGGGTCCATCTGGAAGGCGACGCGAAGCGGTGCGGCGGACGGGGTATCGGACATCGGGGCCTCCAGCCTGGCATGTCCGTTCTAGATGGCGCAGCCGCGACGGGGAGGCAACGTGCCCCGCGCGGGGGCGCCCCTGCGCAAGCGCGCAGTCGGGCATTCAGCCGGTATAGAGCGCGTTCTCGATGATCTCGATGCGGCCGGTGGCATCCACCAGGGCGACATCGAAGCGGACGCAGCTGTTCAGCCCGTCGGGAAGCTCGGCCATGTATTCACCCGCGCAGTCGAACATGCGCTTCGTCTGGCGCGCGGTGATGCGCTGGGCCGCGGCGGCGTGGGTGTCGCTCTTCTTGACCTCGACGAAGACCGTCTCCTCGCCGTCGGAGACGATCACGTCGATCTCGCCGCCCTGGCCGCGCCAGCGCTTGGCCAGCACGGGGCAACCGGCACGAGCATAGAGCCGGGCCACGCCGTCTTCCGCCGCGAGGCCGGCATGGTAGGAGATCGATCCGCTCATCCGTCGTCCTTCATTCGAAGCGCCAGGTCGTAGATCAGTTTACGCGACACACCGGTCCGTTCGGAAACGTCTTTTACAGCCGATTTTACCGATCCGCCCTCCATCGCCGCCGCCAGCGCCGCGCGCAGCGAGGCCTCGTCGGCCTCGGCGGGGGCGGCGCGGTCGATCACGACGACGATCTCGCCGCGCGGGGTCTCGGTCGCGTAGGCCTCCGAGAGCGCGACGAGATCAGCCGTCCGCACCTCCTCGAACTTCTTCGTCAACTCCCGACAGATCGCGGCGCGGCGGGGCCCGAGGGTCGCGGCAGCGTCCCGCAGGAACGCCGCGAGCCGCTTGGGCGACTCGTAGAGGACCAGCGTGGCCTGCACGTGGCCCAGCTCGGCCAGGGCCGCCTTCCGCGCCGCGGATTTCGGCGGCAGGAAGCCCCCGAAGAGGAACCGGTCGGTCGGCAGGCCCGCGACGCAGAGTGCGGCCAGAATCGCGCTGGCCCCCGGTGCGGCGCGCACCGCGATGCCCGCCTCGCGCGCCTCGACCCCCAACTGGAACCCCGGATCGGCCACCAGCGGCGTGCCCGCCTCGGACATGTAGGCGACCGACTTGCCGTCCCGCAGCGCCGCCATCAGCCGAGGCCGCGCGGCGGGGCCGTTGTGATCGTGATAGGGCAGCAGCGGCCGATCCCCGAGGGCGATGCCGTGGATCTCCATCAGGCGGCGGAGCGAGCGCGTGTCCTCGGCCGCCAGCACGTCCGCCCCGCCCAGAAGATCGAGCGCCCGCAGCGTGATGTCGCGCGCCGCCCCGATGGGCACTGCCACGAGGTGGAGCCCCGGTTCGATCGTGCCGCTTCCCGCCATTTCGCTCCCTCGCCCCATTCGTCGTTTACGCGCCCCGGAGCGCGCACTAGCTTGACCGCGAACAAGATATGCCCGGACACGGGCGAGTTCCGGGGAGCACACCACAATGTCCATCACGTCCGTCCGATCGCTATGGGTCTCACTGGCAGGGCGCGCGCGCAAGGCGGCGGGGCTCGCCCTCCTGTCCGGCGCACTCGCCGCCTGTAACGTCGCGCTGCCCGGCGGCGGCTCGGGCGGGGCCGGGGTCAGCGGCTCCGGCGCGACCGAAGTGGCGCTCCTGGTGCCTTACGGCTCCAGCCGGGGCACCGATGCGGGCGTCGCACGCAGCCTCGAGAACGCGGCCCGGCTAGCGGCTGCGGATCTGGGCGCGGGCGCGGTCAACCTGACGGTCTATCCGACGCAGGGCACCCCCGGCGGCGCAGCCGGCGCAGCGTCGCAGGCCGTCGCCGCGGGCGCGCAGGTGATCCTCGGCCCGCTTTATGCGGACAACGCTGCGGCCGCCGGGGTCGCGGCGGCGGGCTCGAACGTGCCGGTGCTGAGCTTCTCGAACAACACGTCGATCGCGGGCGGCAATGTCTGGGTCCTCGGCAACACCTTCGAGAACACGGCCGAGCGCCTGCTGACCTATGCCGCGCGGCAGGGTCGCAACCGCGTGCTGGTCACCCATAACGACCAGACCGCCGGCCAGATCGCGCAGGCCGCTATCGTGCGCGCCGCCCAGGGATCGGGCGCGCAGGTGACCGGATCGGTCGCCTACGACCTCAGCCAGCAGGGCATCGTCTCGGCCGTCCCGACCATCGCGGCACAGGCGCGGGCCACGAACTCCAACGCGGTCTTCCTGACGGGCAACACGTCCGGCGACCTGCCGGTGATGGCGCAGCTCCTGACAGAGGCCGGGATCGGCGGCGAGGAGTTCCGCTTCCTCGGGCTGACCCGCTGGGACATCCCCGCCGAGGCGGTCCAGCTTCCGGGCCTTCAGGGCGGCTATTTCGCACTGCCCGACCCCGCGCCGGGCCAGCAATTCGCCGCCCGCTACGCCGCGGCCAATGGCGACAACCCGCATCCGCTGGCCGGCCTCGCCTATGACGGGATGGCCGCAATCGGCGCCATCGCGCGCAACGGCGGCACGGTGGGGCGCTCGACGCTGACGAACCGCGCTGGCTTCGCGGGCACGAACGGGGTATTCCGCCTGCGCGCAGACGGCACGATCCAGCGTGCGCTGGCCGTCGCGCAGATCGTGAACCGTCAGATACAGGTGGTCAGCCCTGCCCCCAACAGCCTCGCCGGTTCGTAACGCACCGGCCGCCCTCGACCTCGCCCTGCCCCCCGCCCCCGCCGCGCCCCTGATCGCGGCGGAGGCGGAGATCTTCGATGAGCGCGCCGTCGCGGAGGCACTGGCGGCGGCGGCGATCTCGGAAGATCCGCGTCGCGAGACGGTGGCGATCCTCGGGGCCGCGCAGGAGTGGGGCCGTGCGGCCATCGCGGCGGGCTTCGCCGACGACCCGACCCGCGCGCGCCGCGTCACCCACTCCTACGCCTTCCTGACCGACCGCCTGGTGCAATGCGTCTGGGCCATGGCCACGGGCGTCCTCCATCCCTGCCCTACCCCGACCGAGGGCGAGCGGTTCGCCGTGCTCGGCGTCGGCGGCTATGGCCGGGGCGAGATGGCGCCCTTCTCGGACGTGGACCTCCTGTTCCTGACGCCGTGGAAGGTCACGCCCTGGGTGGAGAGCGTCGTGGAATCGATGCTCTACATGCTCTGGGACCTGAAGCTGAAGGTCGGGCATTCGACGCGCACGGTGAAGGATTGCATCCGGCTGGGGCGCGAGGATTTCACCATCCGCACCGCGCTTCTGGAACAGCGGCCCATCTGCGGCGACGCGGATCTCGCGGGCGAGTTGCAGGGGCGGCTCTGGTCCGATCTCTTCGCGGACACGGCCCCCGAATTCATCGAGGCCAAGCTGGCCGAACGCGCCGAGCGGCACCGCAAGCAGGGTGGCCAGCGCTACATCCTCGAGCCGAACGTCAAGGAGGCGAAGGGCGGCCTGCGCGATCTCCAGACGCTCTACTGGATCGCCAAGTATCGCTACCACGTCGACACCACGGCAGCGCTCGTCGATCTGGGTGTCTTCACCGCCGAGGAGTTCGCCGCCTTCGAGGCGGCCGAGCGATTCCTATGGTGCGTGCGCTGCCACCTGCACCTGATCGCGGGGCGCGGCGCCGACATCCTGTCCTTCGACATGCAGGTCGATGTTGCCGCGCGCATGGGCTATTCCGACCATGCCGGACGACGCGCAGTCGAGCACTTCATGCAGGCTTATTTCCGCCACGCCACCCGCGTGGGCGAGCTGACGCGGATCGTCCTCGTCGCACTCGAAGCCGACAACGTGAAATCCGAGCCGGGGCTCCTCGCGCTCTTCAAGCGCCGCCGCCGGGTCCGCGCACCCTATGTCGAGCGGCAGGGCCGGCTCGACGTGGCCGACGAGGCGGCCTTCCTCGGGACCAAGCTGAACCTCCTGGGCATCTTCGAGGAGGCGCTGCGCACCGCGCTCCTCCTGCATCCGCACGCGATGCGCCTCTTGGCGGCGAACCGGCACCTGATCGATCAGCAGATGCGCGAGGACCCGGAGGCGGCGAAGCTGTTCCTCGGGCTCCTCCTCAAGCACGGCAATCCCGAACGCGCGCTGCGGCGGATGAACGAGCTGGAGATCCTCTCGGCCTTCATCCCCGAATTTGCGCCCATCGTCGCGATGATGCAGTTCAACATGTATCACAGCTACACGGTCGACGAGCACACGATCCAGGTGATCTCGAACCTTGCGCAGATCGAGCGGGGCGAGCGGATCGAGAGCCTGCCGCTCTGCTCGGGCATCCTCGAGAAGGGCGTGAACCGGCGCGTGCTCTACGTTGCTCTCCTCCTCCATGACATTGGCAAGGGACGGCCCGAGGATCACTCGATCCTCGGCGCGCGGATCGCCCGCACGGTCGCACCCCGGCTGGGGTTGAAGCCGAAGGAATGCGAAACGGTCGAATGGCTGGTGCGCCACCATCTCCTGATGAGCGACATGAGCCAGAAGCGCGACATCTCGGACCCGCGCACCGTCCGCGACTTCGCCAAGGCGGTGAAGACCCGCGAGCGGTTGGACCTGCTTACGGTGGTGACGGTCTGCGACATCCGTGGCGTGGGCCCGAACGTCTGGAACAACTGGAAGGCGCAGATGATCCGCGCGCTTCACCGGGCGACGGCGGCGGCGCTGGAGAACGGGCTCGAGGACGTCAACCGCGAGACGCGCGAGGCCAAGGCCAAGTCCCTCTTCCGCGCGGCGCTGCCCGACTGGCCCGAGGCCGACAAGCGCGCCGAGATCGGACGCCATTACGGCCCCTATTGGCAGGGTATCCCGACGGCGGCGCAGGTGCGCTTCGCCACGCTCCTGCGCGACCTGCCCGACGGCGAGGTCCGGGTCGAGCTGGAGGCCGACGAGGAGCGTGACGCGACCCGCGTCCTGATGGCCTGCCAGGACCATCCCGGCATCTTCTCGCGCCTGGCCGGCGCGCTCAGCCTCGTGGGCGCGAATATCGTGGACGCGCGGACCTACACCTCGAAGGACGGCTTCGCGACCAGCGTGTTCTGGCTCCAGGACGGCGACGGTCATCCCTACGAGCCGTCGCGCCTGCCGCGCCTGCGCGCCATGATCGAGAAGATCCTCAAGGGCGAAGTTGCCACCCGCGCCGCCCTCGAAGGCCGCGAGATCAAGAAGCGCGAGCGCAAGTTCCAGGTGAAGACCAACATCGATTTCGACAACGAAGGCTCGGAGATCTACACGATCATCGAAGTCGACACCCGCGACCGCCCCGGCCTCCTCTACGACCTGACGCAGGTACTGGCGCAGTCCAACATCACCATCGCCCAAGCTGTCATCGCCACCTACGGCGCGCAGGTCGTGGACGCGTTCTACGTCAAGGACCTGTTCGGGCTGAAGCTCTGGTCGAAGGACAAGCAGGCCGCGCTCGAGAAGAAGCTGAGGGCCGCCATCGACCGCGCGGCGGAGCGGGCGGGGGCGTGAGGGGGATGGCGACCCTCGGGTTGCGCCTCCGCTCTCACTACTCGTCGTAGAGGCGATTCTTCTCGTTGTTTTGGGTCAGTCGCTCGATCTCCTCCAGGGGTGTTTCGAGCGATCCGTGGGCCTTCAAAGCAAATCCGTAGGTCGGCAGGCCGTCGGTCGACACGGCCTTCTCCGGCTCCCATAGCCCGGATCGGATCACGGCCTTGCCGCAATGATAGAAGGCTTCCGCCACATGGACGATGACCACGAAGTCCGGGACCTTCCCCTCGACGGCCAGTTGGGATCGAAGGTCTTCATCCCGGACGATCTGCGCGGTCCCGTTCACGCGGACCACTTCCCGTCGATTGGGCACCATGAACATCAGGCCGATATGTCCGGTTTCCAGGATGTTGAGAAAACTGTCGAAGCGGTGATTGCCGGGCCGGTCCGGGATGGCCAGCGTCTGGCGGTCGAGCACCTTCACGAATCCCGCCGGGTCGCCCTTCGGGGACACGTCGACAGCCCCGTCGGCGGAGACCGTTGCCATCGTCAGGAACGGAGATCGCTCGATCCAGACGCGGACGTTGTCGTCGACGTGGTCGATGACCTTGTGGACCTGCCGCTCGAAGGTTCCCGGAATGACGGTCCGGATCTCGGATTCCGAGGTGACGATATGCTTGGGTTCATACATGGCTTCCGGCCTTCCTGATGACAGACAGTTCGGCGACACCTGCCCCAGTGTAGGAGCAACCTCGCGGCCCTGTCCAACTGCCGGACCGGCGAGAGGGAGACCCGGGGATGCCAGAACCGCCCATCTAATTGTGCCTTCGCCCTATTTTCGATCCGTCCAGACGGATGCGTCGGTGCCATAGAAGCCGGTACAGCCTATGGAAGCCTCGGCCATCTCCGGTCCCAACGGAGACGGAATGTATCAGCGCCCTGTCCCCCCAAGTCGCCACCCGATAGACCGCTTGCAATGCATCGCCGCCAAGGACCCCGCCCATGGCCCCCCGCCTGATCAAAGGCTTCCTCACCGTCGGGGGCTGGACCCTGCTCAGCCGCGTGCTGGGCTTCGTGCGGGATATCCTGATCGCGCGGTTCCTTGGGACGGGCGCGGTGGCGGAGGCGTTCTTCGTGGCGTTCAGCCTGCCGAACATGTTCCGTCGCTTCTTCGCTGAGGGGGCGTTCAACATGGCGTTCGTGCCGCTCTACGCCAAGAAGCTGGAGGCCGACGGGGAGGAGGCCGACGCTTTCGCGCGGGACGCGGTGGCGGGGATGGTGGTGATCCTGACACTGTTCTCGGTCGCGGGGATCGTCTTCATGCCGGCGCTCGTGCTCGCCATGGCGAGCGGGTTCGCGGACGATTTGCGCTTCGAGCTCGCCGTGACCTATGGACGGATCGCGTTTCCCTATATCCTGTTGATCTCGCTCGCGGCGCTGGTGTCAGGGGTGCTCAATTCCTCGGGGCGCTTTCTGGCGGCCGCGGCGGCGCCCGCGCTTCTGAACGTCGTCTTCGTTGCCGCCCTGGCGGTGACATGGTTCGCGCCGCACCTCTTGCCGCCGCTAGCCTCGCCCATCCCCGAGCTTTTGCCGGGACGGTCGCTGATCTGGGCGGTGCCGCTGGGCGGGGCGGTGCAACTGGGCCTCGTCTGGTGGGCGGCGGCGCGGGCCGGGCACCGGCTGCTGCCGCGCCGCCTGCCGCGCCTGACGCCCGACCTGAAGCGCCTTCTGATCATCGCGGCCCCCGCCGCGCTGGCGGGCGGCGTGGTGCAGGTGAACCTTCTGGTGGGGCGGCAGGTGGCCAGTTATTTCGAGGGCGCGGTGGCGTGGCTGAACTACGCGGACCGCCTCTACCAGCTGCCGCTGGGCGTGGTCGGCATCGCGATCGGCGTGGTCCTTTTACCGGATCTCAGCCGCCGGGTGCGCGCCGCGGACACCGACGGCCAGCGCGCCGCCTACAGCCGCGCCTTCGAGTTCTCGTGGCTTCTGACGATCCCGTCCGCCGTCGCCCTCCTCGTGGTGCCGCTGCCGCTGGTCTCGGTCCTGTTCGAGCGGGGCGCGTTCGGGTCTGACGACACGGCGGCGACGGCGGTCGCGCTGATGATCTACGCGCTGGGCCTGCCGGCTTTCGTGCTCCAGAAGGTGCTGCAACCGCTCTATTTCGCGCGCGAGGACACGCGGCGGCCGCTCAACTACGCGGTGGCCTCGCTGATCGTGAACGCGGTCGTGGCGATCGGGCTGGCGCCGGTGATCGGCTTCGCCGCTGCCGCCTTCGGCACGACGCTCGCCGCCTGGGCGATGGTGGCTCTGCTTTGGCGTGGAGCGCGCGACATGGGCGAAGTGGCACGGCTGGACGCCCGCGCGCGAACGCGGGCCTGGCGCATCCCGCTGGCGGCGGTGGCGATGGGCGTGGTGCTCTGGGTCACGATGGTGGTGCTGGGACCGATGTTCGGCACGGCGTGGCGCGCCTTGGCGCTGGCCGTGCTGGTGGGGATCGGGATGCTGTCCTATTTCGGCTTCGCGCAGGCCTTCGGCGCGGTGAAGCTGTCGGAACTGCGCGGCGCGCTGCGCCGTCAGCGGTGACGCATCCGGTCCCGGAGCGTCGCCATGCCGCCGGGAAAGAGCAGGATCGCCAGCCCGTAGCCCGCCGCCGCCCCGGCCATGTCGGCGATCCAGTCCGGCAGCCATGCGAAGCCCGCGCCCGAGGCCAGACCGAAGATCGGCTGGATCGCCAGAAGGAAGCCGATCAGGAGGAACGCCTTCGACGGGTCGGCGGGCGTCAGGCCCCGCTGGGTCAGGTAGGTGAAGGCGCCGATCAGGCCGTAGGCGCCGGGATAGCCGCCAAAGAGCGGTGCATTCGCGTCGAAGAGGACGACATAGGCGAGCCCGCCCGCGATGGCCGAACCGAAGAACAGCGCCGCCACGCGCCAGCCGCGGTAGAAGGGCGAGATCACGTTGCCCAACGCCAGCACGAACACCACGACGAAGGCCGCATGGGTGAAGCCGCCATGGATCAACGGATAGGCGAGCCAGCGCAGGAGCTCGGCCGGCAGGATCGTCCCGTTCTCCCACATCCATTGCCAGACGGCATCGGCGACGCCCCAATCCCGGATCGCGTCGAGCCGCCAGCCGACCGCTTCGCGCCCGCCGACGAGGCCCAGCGTGCCGAGCTGGAACAGGATCTCGATCCCGGCGATGACGACGGCGATGGCCGTGACCACCGGGGGCAGCGCGTGGAACGGGTTCTGGTTGCGCGGATCGTGGGGCGCTGACATGGGCGTGGGCCTCGCGTTGACGGGCGTCGGCCCGGTGGCTAAGCGATGCCGCACCGCAACGCCAGTCCGACGGAGGCCCCGATGGCCCAGTTCACTCCCCGCGTCTTCTCCGGCATCCAGCCCTCGGGCGGGCTGACGCTGGGCAACTACCTGGGTGCGATCACGAAATTCGTCGATTGGCAGGCGCGCGGCACGCACGAGACGGTCTATTGCATGGTCGATCTCCACGCCATCACCGTGCCGCAGGACCCGGCCGCGCTGCGCCACAACACGCGCGAGCTTTGCGCGGGGTTCCTCGCGTCGGGCATCGATCCCGAGCGATCCATCCTCATCAACCAAAGCCAGGTGCCCGAGCATGCGCAGCTCGGCTGGATCTTCAGCTGCGTCGCCCGGATGGGCTGGATGGAGCGGATGACCCAGTGGAAGGACAAGGCCGGCGCCAATGCCGAGCGCGCGTCGCTGGGCCTCTTCGGCTATCCCGCGCTGATGGCGGCGGACATCCTGATTTACCACGCGACCCACGTGCCCGTGGGGGACGACCAGAAGCAGCATCTGGAGCTGACGCGCGACATCGCGGCCAAGTTCAACCATGACTACGGGGTCGAGTTCTTCCCGATGACCGAGCCCGTGATCGAGGGGGCGGCGACGCGGGTCATGAGCCTCAAGGACGGCACCAAGAAGATGTCCAAGTCCGATCCGGTGGACGCGAGCCGCATCAACCTGACCGACGACGCCGACGCGATCGCGAAGAAGTTCAAGAAGGCCAAGACCGATCCCGACCCGTTGCCGGGCGACGTGGACGGGCTGGCAGGACGGCCCGATGTGGCGAACCTTCTGAACATCTACGCGGCGCTCGACGGGCGGTCGGTGGACGAGGTGCTGGCCGAGAAGGCGGGCGGACAGCTTGGGTATTTCAAGGCGGATCTGGCCGATCTGGCGGTGGCGAAGCTGTCCCCGATCTCGACCGAGATGGCGCGGCTGATGGACGACACCGCCGAGATCGACCGCATCCTCGCGCGCGGGGCCGAGCGGGCACGCGAAATCACGGTCCCGATCCTCGAGCGGACCTACGAGATCGTGGGCATGGTGCGCTGATCCGGCGGCTGTCGGTCGCGCTGGGGGGCCTTGGCGCCGTTCTGCTTGCTGCCGGGTTCGCGGGCGACCTGCACCGGGCGGGGGATGCGATGGGACTTCTGCGGCCCGTGGCAATCGTGCTCTGCCTGCTGGGGCTGGCGGCCGGGCCGTGGCCCTTGCGCCTGGCCTTCGGGGCTGTGGCGCTGGCCGGGGCGGCGACGATCCTGGCGCACCTCATGACGCAGGCGCCGGGTGGTGACCTGCGCATCTACTCGAAGAACGTATGGTTCCTGAACGAGGAGATCGACGCGCTGGCCGCCGACATCCTCGCGGCCGAGGTCGACGCGGTGTTCCTGCAGGAGGTGTCGGCCGACCAAGCGGGGCTGCCGGAGGCGCTGGCCGCCGCGTTCCCGCACCAGCACCGCTGCCAGCCGTCGCGCTGGAGCGGGATCGTCGTCGCCTCGAAGTATCCGTTCGACGGCACGCCGCGCTGTTCGGAGGCGCGCGGGGTGGCCGCGGCCCCGATCCGGATCGGCGGCCAACGGATCTGGCTGGCCGCGATCCACCTGCCTTGGCCCTGGCCCCATGACAGCGCGGCCAACGATGCGGCGGCACTGGACCTGCTCGGGTCGCTGGACGGGCCGGTCGTGCTGGGCGGCGACTTCAACATCTTTCCGTGGACCGGGCGCGTGGCGCGGATCGCAGACCTGACGGACACGCGGGTGGCGGGGCCGATGCGGGCGACGTTCTCGCTTCTCGGCCTGCCCCTGCCGATCGACATCGTGCTCGCCCCCGGCGGCGGCAGCGTCGCGGCACGGCCCTGGCTGGGATCGGACCATCGCGGCATCGTGGCGGACGTGGCGCTCGCCCCGGATCGCTAGGCGCGCCAGCTGGGCGGCATCGCGGCGATCATCCCGGCGATGTTCTCGGAGCAGTAGCGCAGGAAGGCGGCGGTGTGGGGCGCGGCCTCGGCTTCGCGGGTCCAGACCAGCCAATGGGTCTCGTGGATGCCCGGCTCGGTGAAACAGAAGGTCAGGCCCGGCTCCCGGTCGCCGACCGCGACGGGAAGAAGGCCCGGTCCCTCGCCTTCGAGGAGAAGACCCAGCATCACCTCGACCGAGGTGACGCTGAAATGGCCGCAGGCCCCATCGAGCCGGGACTGCGCGCGGGTGATCGCCGCGACGCGCCTGGCGACCTCGGGGGTGTAGACGACGACGTGATGCCCGGCGAGGTCGCCGAACCCCTGCGGGACGCCGTTCCGGGCGATCCAGGCGTCGGAGGCGTAGAAGGCCCAGGGATGGTCGATGATCTTGCGGGCGATCAGGCTGTCGCCTTCGAGGCGCTGGCCGCTGCGGACTGCGATATCGGCCTCGCCCGCTTCGAGCGAGACGACGGTTTCGGTGGTGTCGATGTCGAACCGGATGCCCGGATGACCGTCCTGAAAGCCACGCAGAAGGCCCGCGATGTGCCGGGGCACGCCGGTCGTGGTGGTGATGCGGATCGTGCCGCTGAGGCTGCGCTGGCGTTCGGCGGCGCGGGCGGCGATCGCGGCGGCGCTGGCCTCCATCGCTTCCGCGTCGGACATGAGCGCGCGCGCATTGGCCGTGGGACGCGCGCCTTGCGGGCCGGGTTCGAACAGCGTCAGCCCCGTCGCCCGTTCGAGCCGCGCGATCCGACGGCTGACAGTCGTCTGGTTGGTGGCGAGCGCGCGCGCCGCCGCGGCGGCGGAGCCGTGCCGCATGACGGCGAGGAAGCTGCGGATGTCGGACCAGTCGAACATGGGTGTCATGTAGGCGATGCGCCGCGCGAATACCCCCTGCGTTTTCGCAGATCAGGTCGGCGGGATGCGCAATTCCGCAGAGCGAGGCGCGTGACTAGCTCGTGGGAAGGCCCGGAGAACCGGGCGCTTGCCCAGGAGATAGAACAATGACCCGCATCGCCACACTCGCCCTCACCGCCGCCCTTCTGTTGGGCGCCCCCGCCAGCGCCATGGGCGTTCCGCTCGGCGACCTGACGCCCCGGCTGGACTTCCCCGAGCCCGTGACCGTGCCGCTGTCGACGAAGGGGGCGGCCGCGCAGGCCGATTGACGTCTAGAGCGTCATGTGACGCGCCCGCGCCCCGCGTTCGATCGCGGCGGCGTGGAGCGGGTCGATATCGAACTCGTAGCGGATCTCGCGCAGGAGCTGCAGCTCGGATTGCAGGAGGCTGCCATCGGCGGCGGCGACGTCGCAGGCCAGCGCATAGGCCGTCTCGCCATGGGTCATCGGCAGCGCCTCGCGCACGAGACCGAAGATCGCGTCGAGCCCGTCCTCCTCCTCGAGCAGGTCGAAGACGGTCTGGGCGATCGTTTCGAGCCGGTCCTCGTCGTAGCCCGCGAAGATCGGCAGGTGGTTCACGACCGATTGGATCGTCAGCAGTTCGGACGTGCGGATCGTCGCGTCGGAGGCCGACACGGTAATCATCACGGCAATGAGCGCGTCCTGCGCGGAGAAGCTGGCATCGGTCATGGGGGGGATTTATTGACGGCGCAGGTGGGCCGCAATAGGGGTGCGGCCTTCTAGCAGAGGACACCCCCATGAGCACGCTGCGCGACGCCGCACTGACATCGAAGGCCTGGCCGTTCGAGGAGGCGCGCAAGCTCTTGAAACGGGTCGAGGGCGCGGGCAAGGACCACGTCCTGTTCGAGACGGGCTACGGCCCGTCGGGCCTGCCGCATATCGGAACCTTCGGCGAGGTGGCGCGCACGACGATGGTGCGGCGCGCCTTCGAGGTGATCTCGGACATTCCGACGCGGCTGGTGTGCTTTTCGGACGATCTCGACGGGATGCGGAAGGTGCCGGGCAACGTGCCGGGCGCGGACGCGTTGGCCGAACACCTCCAAAAGCCCCTGACCTCCGTGCCCGATCCGTTCGGCACGCATGAGAGCTTCGGGCATCACAACAACGCGATGCTGCGCCGGTTCCTCGACACGTTCGGGTTCGAGTACGAGTTCATCTCGGCGACGGAATTCTACGGCTCCGGTCGGTTCGACGAAGTGCTGCGGCGCGCGGCCGAGCGCTATGACGACGTGATGGCGATCATGCTGAAATCGTTGCGCGACGAGCGGCGCGAGACCTATTCGATCTTCCTGCCGATCCACCCCGAGACGGGACGGGTCCTCTATGTGCCGATGAAGCATGTGGACGCGGCCGCGGGGACGGTGACGTTCGACGATCCCGATGGGCGGGAATGGACGCTGCCGGTGACAGGCGGACATGTGAAGCTGCAATGGAAGCCGGATTTCGGGGCGCGCTGGGCCGCGTTGGGCGTCGATTTCGAAATGTATGGCAAAGACCATTCGACCAACACGCCGATCTATGACGGCATCTGCCGGGTGTTGGGCGGTCGGGCGCCGGAGCATTTCACCTACGAGCTGTTCCTCGACGCCGAGGGGCACAAGATCTCGAAATCCTCGGGCAACGGCATCTCGATCGACGAGTGGCTGACCTATGCGGCGACCGAGAGCCTGTCGTATTTCATGTATCAGAAGCCGAAGACCGCCAAGCGGATGCATTTCGACGTGATCCCGAAGGCGCTGGACGAATATCACCAGCAGTTGCGCGCCTATCCCGATCAGGATGCGAAGGGGCAGGCGAACAATCCCGTCTTCCATATCCACGGGGGCGACGTGCCGGCCTCGGACATGGTGGTGCCGTTCTCCATGCTCTTGAACATCGCGAGCGTGTCGGGGGCGGAAAGCAAGGATGTGTTATGGGGGTTCATCAATCGTTATGCCCCCGATGCCTCGCCCGACGCCAATCCGCAGATGGACGCGGCCGCCGCGGGGGCCGTTCGATATTACAACGATTTCGTTAAGCCGGTTAAGGTTTACCGTTTGCCCACAGAAGCCGAGCGCGAGGCGCTGGAGGCGCTGCGCGACGGGTTGCGGAGCTGGAACGGCGAGGCCAGCGACGAGGCGTTGCAAGGCCTGGTCTACGATATCGGGCGCGCGCGGTTCGACCCGATGCGCAATTGGTTCAAGGCGCTCTACCAAGTGCTGCTGGGCGCCGATCAGGGGCCGCGCTTCGGCGGGTTCATCGCACTCTTCGGGGTGGCCGAGACGGCGGACCTGATCGACCGGGCGCTGGCGGGCGAGCTGGCCGGGGTGGCCGCGGGGTAACACCCGCCCTAGGTTCTTCGCGGAACGGAGGGCGTGTCGATGAAACGGTATATCCTTGCAGCGATGCTGGCGGCGGCCGGGGCCGCACAGGCGGACGAGGGCGCGATCCGCGGCGTGATCGGCGCGCAGATCGACGCCTTCCGGGCCGACGACTTCGCGGGGGCGTTCGACTACGCCGCGCCCAACATCAAGGGCATCTTCGGGACGCCGGACCGGTTCGGCGCGATGGTGCGGCAGGGTTACCCGATGGTCTGGCGCCCGGCCGAGGTCGAGTATCTCTCGGCCGAGGAGCGGGGCGCCACTTGGCAGCAGGACGTGCTGGTGACCGACGGGGCCGGACGACTGCACACGCTGATCTACACGATGGTCGAGACGCCCGAGGGCTGGCGGATCGCGGGCGTCGAGCTGGTCACGCAAGGCCAGATCGGGGTCTGACCCGCCCCTGCCGCGCCCGTTAACCGACCGTTAGGGGCTCGGGCTCAGCTTTTCGGATATCGGCGGGAATCGTCCCGCCTTCCAGATTTCGAGGACCGCCCGGCTGCAGGCCGCCTGGGCGGTCCTTTTCGTTTGCGACGGCTTGCGGAGGCGACAGGCATGAACAAGGCGATCACCGACGGACTGGTGCTCTCACCCCCGGCATTCGGGCCCGACCTGACGGTCTGGTCGCGGCAGGATGGCCTGCCCGGATCGGACAGCTACGCGTCTTCGGGGAACGTGGTTTTCGTGCCAGCGGATCAGGATTTCGGCGGCTGCCTCGAGATGCAGAAGACCGAAACCACCCAGACGCTGCGCTGGATGGGGGCCACGCCGATCGTGCCGGGGTGCTACCTCCGGGTGACGCTGCGGGTGAAGGCGATCGCGGGGAACCTTCCGACGGTGCGGGTCGCGGCGACGCCGGTCCTGTCGAACGGCGCGGTGGCCACCGGCGTCGCGACGACCGGCCCCGCCGTGACGCTGGGCGCCTATGGCCGCGTCGAGGAGATCACGGCCATCATCGGCACCGGCGCGCGGGGCGGCGTCGACATGGCGTGGTCGAGCGCGGTGGCGCATGCCCATGTCGGGCTCGACCTGACGGGATCGTCGGGCGGGATCGTCCGTATCGAGGACATCGTCGTCGAGGACGTCACGGGCGCCTTCCTGCGCAGCATGATGGACTGGGTCGATGTCAGGGATTTCGGCGCGGTCGGTGATGGCGTGGCCGACGACACGGCGGCCTTCGCGGCCGCCGACGCCGCCGCAGAGGGCGGCGCGGTCCTGGTATCCGAAGGGGTCTATCGCCTGACGGATCATGTCACGTTCGACGCGCCGGTCCGATTCGTGGGTCGGATCGAGATGCCCGTCGACAAGCGCCTGAGCCTGATCCAGAACTTCGAGCTCAACAGCTATATCGACGCGTTCGGCGACGAGGAGACGGGCTTCAAGAAGGCCATCCAGGCGCTGTTCAACTTCACCGATCACGACGTGCTGGACATGATGGGGCGGCGGGTCGAGCTGACCGCGCCGCTCGACGTGCAGGCGGCGGTCAACGACAAGACGACCTATGCCAACCAGCGCGCGATCAAGAACGGGCAGGTGCAGATCGCGGACGGGCCGGCCTTCGACACGGATGTCGTGACGCAGGCCTGCGACTTCGACACGGGCGACACGCGGCTTCTGTCCAACGTGACCAACGTGGCGAATATCGCGGTCGGATCGCTGGTGACGGCGCCGACCGGGGTGGGCCGCGAGGTCTATGTCGCGGCCCGCGACATCCCCAACCAGACGCTGACGCTGAGCGCGCCGCTCTACGGGGCGCCTCCGCAACAGACCTACACGTTCGAGCGGTTCAAGTATGCGCTGGATTTCTCGGGGTTCGCGAACCTTCAGCGCTTCGTCCTCGAGGATATCGAGATCCTGATGGCGGGGAAGGCTTCGGGCATCCTGCTCCCGGCGAACGGGCTGATCTTCCACGTGAAGGACTGTTTCTTCACCGGCCCGAAGGATCGCGGCCTGACGAGCCACGCCACCGGCTGCCAGGGGATGCTGATCGACCGGTGCCAGTTCCTGTCGGTCGAGAATCAGGTCGACGTGCCCGACCGCAAGACGATCGGCTTCAACGTCAACAAGAACGACACCAAGATCCGCAACAACCGCGCCAACAAGTTCCGGCATTTCGCGGTGATCTCGGGCTCGGGGCACATCATCACGGGCAATCATTTCTTCCAGGGCGACAACACCACGCTGGGCCAGCGAACGGCCGGAATGGTGCTGGCCGAGGCGCAGTCGAAAACGGTCTTCGTCGGCAACTATGTCGACAATTGCTATCTGGAATGGACCAACGAGCATGACGGCGCGCCGGCCTTCAATTCGGAGCTGAGCTTCGGGGGCCTGCAGATCATCGGCAACATCATGTTCTCGTCCAACGTGCCGCGAAGCTATGCGTCGATCCACATCAAGCCCTACGGGCCGGGACATTTCATCAATGGCCTCACGATCACGGGCAACAACTTCAAGACGATCAAGGGGCAGGCGCTGGACCGGGCCGAGTATGTCGACGACAGCTTCGCGCCGCTCGACACGTCGCGGTTCACCGACGTGAACGTGCATTCCAACACGTTCCACGCCGTCCAGATGCAGTTCCAGAACCCGATCACCGTGCCGCTGGTCGAGAACACGGCGCAAACGACATGGGAGGTGGACCTGGCCGACTACCTGCCCTTCGGGGGCGAGGCGCGGGTCGTGTCGGCGATCTGCCCCGAGGGACGCATCCGCGACGTGGGCAACGGGACCGTTTGGACCATGCCCTACGGCTTCGCGGGGTTCGGGACGACGGGGCAATCGGTTCGGGTCAACTGGTCCGAGCCCGCGCGGGGCAAGGTCTTCGTCACCGCCCGC
Organism: Jannaschia halovivens; assembly: GCF_046452375.1. NCBI lineage: Bacteria > Pseudomonadati > Pseudomonadota > Alphaproteobacteria > Rhodobacterales > Roseobacteraceae > Jannaschia > Jannaschia halovivens. The sequence goes on from NZ_JBKFDJ010000001.1 coordinate 2,023,314, forward strand.
TGCGACGCGCCGACCTGATCGCGCGCGCCGCCGAAAGGGGCGCGGCGAGCGCCTCGCGCAGGATGGAGCGCGCCGTTCCCAGGGGCGGCGCGGTCGCCCGCGGCCCGGAGGTCGCGACGCGGCGGCCCATCAGCCGGGCGATCAGCGCCGCGCGCGGCAGGTGCCAGCGGTTCGATACCAGAAGGATGCGGGCATCGGCGGGGGCCAGCGCGAGGGCGTTGACGATGTTCTGGTGGGTCGTGCGGGAGGTCCGCTCGATCCGGATGGCCGCGTCGGGCACGCCCAGCGCGCGCAGCCGGTGGGCCGCGACCTCGCCTTCGGGCGGGCCGTGCGCGCCGGTGCCGCCCGTGGTGCAGAGCAGGTCGGCGTGCCCTTCGCGATGCAACATCGCCGCGTGGGCGCAGCGCAGATCGAGCGTGGGCGAGGGTGTGCCGTCGGGGCGGACGGCGGCCCCGAGGACGATGGCGAAGACGGTCACGGCAGGTCTGACGGCGCGAGGCGGCTGGCGCGGCCGAACCCACCGTTCAGGAGCGCGTCGGACGGCTCGAGGACCATCAGCCGAAAATCAGTGAAATCGTAGTAGAGCCTGGCCTTCGGGCGCGCGGCGAGCCACGTCTCGCGCCATGCGGCCTTGTCCCGCGCATCGACCGTGCCGCGAACCGTCAGGCGCGGATGGGTCAGCGGGTCGCCCTTCTCGTCCGGCTCGCCCAGAAGAATCGCGGCCTTCGGGTCCTGCGAGAGCGCCCGCGCATGGTCCGAAAGATCCGAGACCAGCAGACCCATCCCCTCGCCCGCCAGCCACAGACAGCCCACCCGCGTCACCAGCGGTGCCCCGTCCAGCGAGGTGGCGAGCGCGCCGTGGCTCGTCCCCACGAGGCGCGCCGCGAGGGCGCGGATCTCGGGATCGGGCGGGTGATGGGTCTCGGGCATGGGTCGTTCTCCCCCGCGCGGTGTCGCGGCTCAAGCCTCGGCTGGACGCTGGGCGGAGGCGGCCCTACCCTCCGCCCGGTCCGGGGGAGGCGCGCGATGGCATTCGGCAGCAATATCAGAACATGGTTCGACGGCACCTGGCACGATGGCGACGTGCCGATCATGCGGGCCGCGGATCACGGCATGTGGCAGGGATCGAGCGTGTTCGACGGGGCGCGGCGCTTCGAGGGCGTCACACCCGATCTCGACCGCCACTGCGCCCGCGTGAACCGCTCGGCCAAGGCGCTGATGCTGACGCCGACGATGACGCCCGAGCGGATGGTCGAGCTGGTCCACGAGGGGCTGGAGGGCTTCGAGCCGGACGCGGCGATCTACATTAGACCGATGTATTGGGGCATCCATGGCAGCGAGCTGGGCCTCGTGCCGTCGGGCGAGGAAACGGGCTTCGCGATCTGCCTCGAGGAGGTGCCGATGTTCGCGCCCGACAAGTCGACGACGCTGACGACGACGCGCTTTCGACGGCCGGTGCAGGAAGACAATGTCTGCGATGCCAAAGCCGGCTGTCTCTATCCCAACAACGCGCGCATGCTGGCCGAGGCGCAGGCCAAGGGGTTCGGCAACGCGCTGGTGGCCGACGCGATGGGCAACGTGGCCGAAAGCGCGACATCCAACGTCTTCATGGTCAAGGATGGCGAGGTCTTCACCCCGATCGCCAACGGCACCTTTCTGTCGGGCATCACGCGGGCGCGGCATATATCGAACCTCGCGCGGGACGGGCAGGCCGTGCACGAGACGGTGCTGACCTTCGACGATTTCCGCGATGCCGACGAGGTGTTCCTGTCGGGGAACCTGACCAAGGTGACGCCGGTGACCGGGTTCGACGACCGCACCTACCAGGTAGGGCCGGTGACGCGGCGGGTGCGCGACATGTATTGGGATTGGGCGCTTTCGGCCTGAGAAAAGCTGTGTTGCGCGGGACGATATGCTAGCGTGATCCGCAACGGGCCGCGTCAGACGGCCTTCGCGGAGGCGCGGGCATGGCAGTTCTATTCTCGGTGATCCGGGGTTTCGCGGGCGTGGCTCCCTTTGCGGCGACCTGCGCGGTGGCGCTCTGGGCGCTGTCGACCAACCCGCTCTCGGCCCCTCTGATCGAGCGTACGGGCGAGGATCTCGTCCTGTCGCTGGAGCGGTCGGTTCGGATCGCGGCGACGGAGGACTGGGTCGCGACGTCGCTGGAGGCGGCGGTGGCGGACGGGGATGCAGAACGGGCGGAGATGCTGCTGGGTCTGGCGGACGATCTCGGACATGACGTGGACCGTGCGCCCGCCGCGGCGTTGATCGCTGAGGCGGAGGGATGGACGGCCAGCGCGTCTGCCTGCGTCGCTTGCATGGCGGATGCCATGTCTTGCCCGTCCGTCGCGATGCTCGGCGCCTGCGCGGTGCCCTTCGAGATGTCGCCCCTGGGAGATGTGAACGCGCTTCGTCGGCAGGCGATGAACTGGGCCACGGATGCCGAGGTGGATGAGGTCGAGGCAGGCCTCGCGGCGCTTGGGCTGGCGGCAACGGCGGGCATCCTCGTGTCCGGCGGCAGCAGCGTGACGGTGAAGGCGGGGGCCAGCCTGTTGCGGCTCGGGCGGCGGATCGGCGCGGTCACGCCCGAGCTTGCGCGGATGCTGCGCGTCCCGGTGCAGTGGGACGGGGTTCCGGGCGTCGTGACGGGCCGAATCGGGATCGGCGAGATCACGGACACCGCCAAGCTGGCGGGCCTCGGCGCGGTGGCGAGCGACCTGCAACGCGTGCGCCGCGCGACCTCGACCGGCGAGGCGCTGCGCCTGACCCGGCTGATCGACGGCCCGGAGGATGCGCGCCATGTCGCCCGCATCGCCGAGGCCATGGGGCCGCGCACGACCCGCACCTTCGCCGTCCTCGGCAAGTCGCGCACGCTGCGGGCCGGGATGCGCGTCAGCCGGATGGCGGTCGCGGCGATGGTGGCCGTCTGGCTGGCCGTGCTGCAACTGGCGCTGGTGGTCGCGACCCGCGTCGGCACGGCGTCCATGCGCGCAGGCCTGCGCCTCTTCAGCCCGCCCCCGCCCCGCCGCGAACCGGTTCTGTCGCGCACCGCCTGAGCGCTTGCCAGACCGGTGCGCCAGCGCCATGCTGTGCGCTGCCGAAACCACGCCCGAGGCCCCAGATGCGCAAGTTCCTCGTCGTCCTAGACGACAGCCGCGAATGCCTGAACGCCATGCGCTTCGCCTCGCTCCGGGCCGAGCACACGCGCGCCGGCGTCGAGGTGCTGTCGGTGATCCCACCCGACGAGTTCAACCACTGGATCGGGGTCGGCGACATCATGCGCGAGGAGGCCCGCGAGCGCATCGTGGCGCATTTCGAGGTCTTTGCGAAATGGATGCGAGACAAGCACGGGCTGGAGCCGCATTTGGTGATCCGCGAGGGCGAGCCGGTGGACGAGATCCTGGCCCAGGTGCGCGAGGATCCCGAGATCGGCGTGCTGGTGCTGGGCGCCGCCGTCGAGGGCAAGGGGCCAGGCCCGCTGGTCACCGCGCTGACCAAGTCCGCAGGCGCGCTGCCGGTGCCGATGACAATCGTTCCGGGCAACCTCACGAAGGAGCAGCTCGAGGGTATCGCCTGAGACTGCGCGCTGGACGGACGCCCCTTCACCACTAGCCTATTGGGTTCAACCGCTTGCCGGAGACCCGCACCATGTTTCGCTTTGCCCTCGCCCTCATCCTGACATTGACGCTGGCGGGGGCTGCGGCGGCGCAGCAGGCGATCCGCATCAACGGGCCGTTCGATCCGGGTCGGCTGACCTCGTCGGAGAAGCGGCTGGTGCAGGCCGCGCTGGCCCATGCGGGCACCTATGACGCGCTTCTGGACGGTGCATGGGGTCGCGGCAGCCAGGGGGCGCTCGATCAATATGTCCGCGAGACGACGGGCAGCCGGACGCCGACATGGCGGGACGTTCGCAGCCTGATGCGCGGGTTCGAGGCCGAGCGGCAGGGGAGCGGCTGGGTGCCGGTCTGGCATCCCGACTGGCAGGTCTACCACCTGCGGCCCGACGGCATCCTCCAGGTCCAGAACGTCGGCGCGGACACGCGCTACTACACGCCCGATGCGTCGTTCCTTCTGATCGCGCAGCCGACGAACCGGCGGCCCGACGACCTGCATGCGACCTTCCTCGCCGATGCGCGGACCGATCGCGATCCCTACACGCTGCGGACAGATTCGCGGATGATAACGGCCGCACAGCTCCGCGGCGGGCGTCACACCTACCTGCGCTCGGACCGGCAGGACGGGCGCTGGATGACCCACACGCTGGTGGCAGACGATGCCAACCAGGCGCGGCTGCAGCTCGTCGCGGCCAGCTTCGCGCGCCGCAACATGGGCGATATCGCACCGGGCACGGGCGGCGTGATCGCGGCGCTGCTCGGCGGGTCGGGCCCCGCCCGTCCCGAGCCGGACCGTCCCGCGACGGACGATGGTCGCGGTGACGTGTCGCTGGAGGATGCGCTTGAAGGCGCGCTGATCGGGGCGATCACGGGGCTTCTCAACCGCGACCGCGACGACCGCGCGCCGGTCGCCACGCCTGTACCCGCCCCCCTGCCCGATCCCGATCGCGGCCGGCGCATCGCCACGGGGACCTTCGTGAACACGACCGACATCGTCACGACGACCCGGCTCGACCGGGTCTGTGACGGCGTTCGTATCGCGGGGGGTGCTGCGCTTGTGCGCGTAGATGTCGACCGGGACGCGGGCGTCGCGGTCTATGCCGCGCCGGGGCGCAGCGATGGCTGGGTTCCGCTCGACGACGGCACGCCGCGCCGGGGCGACGGGCTGGCCCTCCTGACCCGTGTGGGACGCGATGGCGACGCGCGCACGACGCGGGGCCGCATTCTGCGAGAGATCACGGGTGACGGGATCTTCCTCGTCGAGGCTGCTCCCGAGGCGCGGGGTGCTGCCGGCGCGCCAGTCCTGTCGTCGGAGGGCACGCTCGTGGGGCTCTGGCTCGAGGATCGCGCGGGCGACGGCTTGGGCGAGACGGTCACGCCCGACCGGCTGGCCCGCGCGCTGGACGGAATGGGCGTGCCGTTCCGCCGCGGCGGCGACCGGCGCGGCATCGGCGCGGATGCGCGATCCGCCGTCGTGGCGCTGCGCTGCGACCGCCGCTGAGTGCAGTTTAGAACGGTTCCAAAACCTTGACCCCCGGCGGCCGAAGGCGCACATAGAAGACCGACCCCGGAGGTGCCCCCCATGTTCATTCAGACCGAGACGACCCCGAACCCCGCGACGCTGAAGTTCCTGCCCGGCCAGACGGTGCTCGATACCGGCACGGCCGATTTTCCCGATTCCGCCAGTGCCGCGCCCAGCCCGCTCGCGACGCGCCTGTTCGCAATCGAGGGCGTCACGGGCGTGTTCCTCGGCCATGATTTCGTGACGGTCACCAAGAATGACGGCACCCAGTGGGATCACGTGAAGCCCGCGATCCTCGGCGGCATCATGGAGCATTTCCAGTCGGGCGCGCCCGTCATGGAAGGCGAGACGCAGGCCGCCCACGGCGCCAATCACGACGAGGCCGACAGCGCCGTTGTCGGCCAGATCACCGAACTTCTGGACACACGCGTCCGTCCGGCCGTGGCGCAGGATGGCGGCGACATCACGTTCCACGGCTACGAGCGGGGCGTCGTCTATCTCCAGATGAAGGGCGCCTGCGCGGGCTGCCCCTCCTCGACGATGACGCTGAAGATGGGGATCGAGAACCTCCTGCGGCACTACATCCCCGAAGTCCTCGAAGTCCGGCCCGTCGGGGTCTGACCCTTGGCCGATCCGGTCGTCACGGGGCGCTGCTATTGCGGCGCCTCGCGTCTTTCGGCGGATGCCGCGGCGCTGACTGTCGCCTGGTGTCATTGCTGCGACTGCCGCCGCTGGACCGGTGCGCCGCAGCCCGCCTTCGCCGCCTTCGCGCCCGAGACGCTGCACTTGGCTCCGGATACGCTCCGGCCGTTCGAGGCGGTCGCCGGTGTCGCGCGCTGGACCTGCCCGACCTGCGGCTCGCCGCTGGCGGCGCGGTTCGACTATCTGCCGGGCCAGGTCTGGGTCCCGCTCGGGGTGCTCGACCAAGCCGAGACCCTCGTGCCCGCCTCCCATTCCCATGCCGACGCCGCCCTCCCGTGGCTGCATCTCGACGACGGGTTGCCCCGCTCGGGGGGTAGTGGCCGGGATCGGTTGAACGCCGAGTTGGATCCCGATGGCTGAGCGCCTGATCCTCGCCTTCGACACCTCCGGTCCCCATTGCGCCGCAGCACTCCTCCGGGGGGGCGAGGTCGTCGCCGCGCGCGAAGAGCCGATGACACGCGGACAGGCGGAACGGCTGATGCCGATCCTCGAAGCGCTGCTCTCCGAGGGGCGAACGGCCTGGGCCGACCTCGACGCGATCGGCGTCGGGGTCGGGCCGGGCAACTTCACCGGCACGCGCATCGCGGTCGCCGCCGCGCGGGGGCTGGCGCTGGGGCTGGGCATCCCGGCCGAGGGCGTCGGTACGGTCGAGGCGCTGGCCGCCGGGCGCAACGTCACAGTCTGCCTGCCGGCGCCGCGCGGCCAGGTGCATCTGGGCTGGCGCGACACGATCCGGACGGTCGAGCCGGGCACGCCGTGGCCCGACGGATGGCCCGCGACGCCGACCGGACCGGCGGCGGGCGTGGCGGCGCCGGGGGTCGAACCCGCCGCATCGGAGCCGGTGGCCGTCGCCATCTCGCGCATCGCCGCCGCCCGCGCCGCTCCCGGACGCGCGCGCCCCGCGCCGATCTACCTGCGGCCTGCGGATGCCGCGCCGCCCTCCGATCCGCCACCGGTCGTCATCTGAGGCTGGGCCGACGCGCCCGTGCCGCTATAGTCCTTCCCGGAAGGGGAGACCGGCCCCATGAAAATCGACCGAATGGCCGCGCTGCACGCGGCCTGCTTCCACGGACCTGCACGATGGTCGGACGCGGCGTTTGCCGCGGCCGTCAGCGATCCGCTCTGCTTCGTACTGGCCGAGAAGGAGACGGGGTTCCTGCTGGGCCGGACGGTGGCCGAGGAGGCGGAGCTTCTGACGCTTGCGGTCGACCCGGATCACCGGCGCGCCGGGCTCGGCCAGTCGCTGCTGGCCCGGTTCGAAGACACGGCCCGCACGCGCGGCGCCTACGCCGCCTTCCTCGAGGTCGCGGCGGACAACGCCGCCGCCCGCGCGCTCTATGACGGGGCTGGCTGGCACCTCGCCGGTCAGCGAACCGGCTATTATGGAGGCGTCGACGCCCTGACGCTCCGCAAGACCCTCTGACGGGGGGTCAACGGGCGAATCCGGTTGATCTTCGCGCCCCCCTGCGGCCTTATCCCTTGCATCAAACGCGGCGCGGGGGTCTGCCACGACCATGAACCCGCGCCCACCAACGGGAGCGATACATGACCTTCACCAAGCAACTGATGGGCGCCGCGGCGACCCTCGCCCTGACCGCCGGCATGGGCTTCGCCCAGGATGCCGAGCCGGGCCTGATCATCGACCTGGGCGGCAAGTTCGACAAGTCGTTCAACGAGAGCGCGTTCAACGGCGCCCAGCGCTGGGTCGAGGAGACGGGCGGCGAGTATGCCGAGACGGAGCTCGCCAACGAAGCGCAGCGCGAGCAGACCATGCGCCGCATGGCCGAGCGGGGCGCGAACCCGGTCGTCGTCCTCGGCTTCGCCAACGCCTCGACGCTGGAAGTGGTCGCCCCCGACTACCCGGAGACCGACTTCGTGATCGTGGACATGGTCGTCGACCAGCCCAACGTGAAGTCGATCGTCTTCTCCGAGCACGAGGGCAGCTACCTCGTCGGCATGATGGCCGCGATGGCCTCCGAGACGGGCACCGTGTCCTTCGTCGGCGGCATGGACGTTCCGCTCATCTCCAAGTTCGCCTGCGGCTATGCCCAGGGCGCCAAGGCGGTGAACCCGGACATGAACGTCATCGTCAACATGACCGGCACGACGCCCAGCGCATGGAACGACCCGGTGAAGGGTGCCGAGCTGACGCGCAGCCAGATCAGCCAGGGCTCTGACGTGGTCTTCGCGGCCGCGGGCGGCACCGGGATCGGCGTCCTGCAAGCCGCTGCGGACGAAGGCATCAAGGCGATCGGCGTCGACTCGAACCAGAACTACCTGCACCCGGGCTCGATCCTGACCTCGATGGTCAAACGCGTGGACAACGCCGTCTATGACAGCTTCACCCAGGCCGCCGCGGGCGAGCTGGAAGCGGGTATTTCGGTCATGGGCCTCGGGAACGAGGGCGTCGGCTACGCCATGGACGAGAACAACGCCGATCTCGTGACCGCCGAGATGCAGGCCGCCGTGGACGAGGCCAAGGCCCAGATCATCGCGGGCGACATCATGGTCCACGACTACCTGTCGGATAACAGCTGCCCGGCCTTCTGAGCGCCGAACGGCAGGATGATCCCGGACGGGGCCCCCGCGGCCCCGTCCCCACCCTGACGACCCTGTGCCGCATGACCGGCCTACTGGAGCGTGCATGACCCCGCAGACCCAGTCCCAGAGCCAGACGTACGAGCCGCCCCTCGCGATCGAGCTGCGCGGCATCTCGAAGGCATTCGGTCCCGTGCAGGCCAACAAGGACATCTCAATCCAGGTCAAGCGCGGCTCGATTCACGGAATCATCGGCGAAAACGGCGCGGGAAAATCGACGCTGATGTCGATCCTCTACGGCTTCTACAAGGCGGATGCGGGCGAGGTCTTCATCGGCGGCAAGAAGACCGAGATCCCCGACAGCCAGGCCGCGATCGACGCGGGCATCGGCATGGTCTTCCAGCATTTCAAACTGGTCGAGAACTTCACCGTGCTCGAGAACGTCATCCTCGGCGCCGAGGATGGCGGCCTTCTGAAGCCGTCGCTGGCCAAAGCGCGCAAGCTTCTCAAGCAGCTCGCCGACGATTACGAGATGGATGTCGACCCCGACGCCATCATCGAGGAGCTGGGCGTGGGCCAGCAGCAGCGCGTCGAGATCCTGAAGGCGCTCTACCGCGAGGCGGACATCCTGATCCTCGACGAGCCGACCGGCGTGCTGACCCCCGCCGAGGCCGACCACCTCTTCCGCATCCTCAAGGGGCTGCGCGACGAGGGGAAGACGATCATCCTGATCACCCACAAGCTGCGCGAGATCATGGAGGTGACGGACACCGTCAGCGTGATGCGGCGCGGCGAGATGACCGCCACCGTCAAGACCGCCGAGACCTCGCCCGAGGCGCTGGCCGAGCTGATGGTGGGGCGGAAGGTCCTGCTCCGCGTCGACAAGGCGCCCGCGACGCCGGGCGAGGTCGTGCTCGAGGTCGAGGGCCTGCGCGTGGTCGATGCCCTGGGCGTCGAGCGGCTGCGCGGCATCGACCTGCAACTGCGGCGCGGCGAGGTGCTGGGCATCGCGGGCGTTGCGGGCAACGGCCAGTCGGAACTGCTCGAGGTTCTGGGCGGCTACGCTAACGGCACCGGCACGATCCGCATGAACGGCCAGGTGCTCGACATCACCGGCAACGCGTCGGACGCGCGCACCCGGCGCGATCGCGGCATCGCCCATGTCCCCGAGGACCGCCAGCGCGAGGGTCTCATCATGGATTACCGCGCCTGGGAGAACGTGGGCTTCGGCTATCAGCACGACCCGCGTTTCAGCGGCGGCATGTTCATGGACAACGCCGCCATGCGCGCCGACTGCGAGGAGAAGATGGAGCGGTTCGACGTCCGCCCGCCGGACCCAACGCTGGCGGCCAAGAACTTCTCGGGCGGCAACCAGCAGAAGATCGTCCTCGCCCGCGAAATCGAACGGAACCCCGACCTCCTCCTGATCGGCCAGCCCACGCGCGGCGTCGATATCGGGGCCATCGAGTTCATCCACCAACAGATCATCGCGCTGCGTGACCAGGGCAAGGCGATCCTTCTGGTCTCGGTCGAGCTCGACGAGATCATGGCGCTCTCGGACCGCATCGCGGTGATGTTCGACGGCCGCATCATGGGCGAGCGCCTGCCGTCGGAGACCGACCAGGGCGAGCTGGGCCTCCTAATGGCGGGCATGGAAGGACGCGCGGCATGAACGACACGCTTCCCAAGTGGGTCGACATCCTGTTGATCCCGCTGATCAACCTCCTCCTGGCGCTGATCGTGTCGGGCCTCGTGGTGGCGCTGATCGGGAAGGACCCGTTCGAGGCGCTCTACATCCTCGTGAACGGCTCCGTCGGGTCGGCCTATGGCTGGGGCTACACGCTCTTCTACACGACGAATTTCATCTTCACCGGCCTCGGCGTCGCGGTCGCGTTCCATGCGCGGCTCTTCAATATCGGTGGCGAGGGGCAAGCGGCGCTGGGCGGACTCGGGACGGCGCTTGTCCTGCTGGCTGTGCCGTGGCCGCACTGGACGATCGGGCTCGTGGCGGCCTGCATCGGCGCGGCGGTGTTCGGCGCGGCATGGGCCGCGATCCCGGCCTATCTGCAGGCCAAGCGCGGCAGCCACATCGTCATCACGACGATCATGTTCAACTTCATCGCCTCGGCGCTGATGGTCTACCTTCTGTCGAACGTCCTCCTCGTGCCTGGCGCGGGCGGCTCGCCCGAGACGGCGCGCTTCGCCGAGGCGGTGCGCCTGCCCAACGCCTATGACGTGGCGCCGTGGCTGGGCTTCTCGCGCTCGACCCCGCTCAATGTCAGCTTCTTCCTCGCCATCGCGGCCTGCGTGTTCGTCTGGGCGCTGATCTGGCGGACGCGACTGGGCTACGAGATCCGGGCCTTCGGCCATTCGGAGCCGGCGGCGGTCTATGCGGGCATCTCGCCCGTGCGGATCACGATGATCGCCATGCTGATCTCGGGCGGGCTAATCGGGCTGATGGCGATCAACTCGGTCATGGGCGAGGCCGAGCGCCTCGTGATCGACCCGGTGCAGGGCGCGGGCTTCGTGGGCATTGCGGTGGCGCTGATGGGCCGATCGCACCCGGCGGGCGTGTTCATCGCGGCCCTTCTCTTCGGGGCGCTCTACCAGGGCGGCGGCGAGCTGACCTTCGAGATGAACGGCATGACGCGCGAGATCATCCTCGTGATCCAGGCGCTGGTGATCCTGTTCACCGGCGCGCTCGATAACATGGTCCGCCTGCCGATGGAGCGCATGTTCCACGCCGCGCGCCGCAGCCCCGAGCCCCCCGCCCCGACCACCCCCCTGGAGGCGGGCGGGCATCCCGAACGCGGGAAGGCCGAACCATGAGCTTCCTCGAACTGATCCAGATCCTCGACTCGTCGCTCCGCCTCGCGACGCCGCTGCTCTTGGCATGTCTGGCCGGCCTCTTTTCCGAGCGGGCGGGCATCTTCGACATCGGGCTCGAGGGCAAGATGCTGGCCTCGGCCTTCATGTCCGCCGCCTTCGCCTACTACACCGGCAACGTCTGGATGGGCCTTCTGGCGGGCATCGCGGCGTCGATGGTGCTGTCGCTGATCCACGGGCTGGCCTCGATCACGTTCCGGGGCAACCAGCTCATCTCGGGGGTGGCGATCAACTTCCTCGCCTCGGGCCTCACGGTCGTGATCGGCGAGGCGTGGTTCGCGCTGGGCGGGCGCACGCCACAGCTCGAAGGCGCGGCCCGCTTCCGCGAAATCACGCTGCCCTTCGCCGACGCGGTCCGCGACGTGCCGATCCTCGGGCCTCTCTATTCCGAACTCCTCTCGGGGCATTCGGCGCTGGTCTATGTCGCCCTCCTGATCGTGCCGCTGACCTGGTGGGTGCTCTTCCGCACCCGCTTCGGCCTGCGCCTGCGCGCGGTGGGCGAGAACCCGGCGGCGGTCGACACGGCGGGCGTCAGCGTGGTCGGTCTGCGCTATGCCGCGGTGATGATCTGCGGCGTGCTCTGCGGCATCGCTGGCGCGTATCTGGCGACCGCGCTTTCGGCCGGGTTCGTCAAGGAGATGTCGGCGGGCCGCGGCTTCATCGCGCTGGCCGCGCTGATCTTCGCCAAATGGCGGCCGTGGTACGCGCTCTGGGCGTGCCTCCTCTTCGGCTTCCTCCAGACGCTGGGCTTCCGGGGCGACCTGATCGAGGGCATCGTCGGCATCGACATTCCCTCGGCCCTCTTGGACGCGATCCCCTACATCCTGACGGTGGTGATCCTTGCAGGCTTCGTCGGCCGCGCGATCCCGCCGCGCGCCGGAGGTGAGCCCTATGTCAAGGAACGCTGACCTCCTCGCGCTCATCCGCGACTGCGCCGGATCGGAGGCGCCGCGCTACGGGCTGATCCTCGGCTCGGGCCTGGGGCATCTCGCGGACCGAGTCGAGGGCGTAGCTATCGACTATGCCGACCTGCCGGGCTTTCCCCATGCGGGCGTCAGCGGGCACAATCCGAAGCTGGTGATCGGCCGGCTCGGCGGCACCCGCGTCGCCGTGTTCGGCGGGCGGTCGCATTATTACGAGAGCGGGCGCGCCGACGCGATGCGCGTGCCCCTGGAGGTGCTCGCCGATCTGGGCGCCGAGGGCGTGATCGCTACCAACGCCGCCGGAAGCCTGCGCACCGACATGCCGACCGGATCCCTGATGCTCCTGTCGGACCATATAAACTTCTCGGGGCTGAACCCGTTGATCGGTGAGCCGACGGATGCGCGCTTCGTGCCGATGGGCGACGCGCACGACCCGGCCTTGCGTGCGGGTTTGCGCGACGCGGCCGCCGCCGAGGATGTCGAACTGCACGATGGCGTCTACGCCTGGTATTCCGGCCCCTCCTTCGAGACCCCGGCCGAAATCTGCGCGATTCGGACATTGGGTGCGGACGCGGTGGGCATGTCGACGGTGCCCGAGGTGATCCTGGCGCGGTTCCTTGGGCTGAAGGCGGCGGCCATCTCCACGATCACCAATATGGCGGCGGGTCTCTCGGACGAGGCGATCAGCCACGACCACACCAAGGCCATGGCGCCGCTCGGGGCCGCGAAGCTCGAAAAGGTGCTGACGCGGTTCCTGGCCTGACCGGCTGTTAGGGCGCGCGGGGACCGCGCGACGGCGATACGCGCGCGCTCCAGACCCGGCGTTACGCGGCCTCCGCGATCCTCCGGGCGATACGCTCGGCCATCATGATGACCGGCGCGTTGGTGTTGCCGCCGACGATCGTCGGCATCAGCGAGGCGTCGACCACGCGCAACCCCCCGACCCCCGCGACGCGCCCGTCGCCATCGGTCACGTCGCCCATCGCCGCGGTGCCGACCGGGTGATAGATCGATTCCGCCCGCGTGCGGATCTCGGTCTCCCACCCGGCATCGGTGTCGGGCGGATCGGACGGGCGGTGCCATCCGACGCGGATGTCGTCGAAGGCGGGTTGCGACAGGATCGTCGTGGCCATCCGCGCGCCCGCCACCAATACGGCGAGGTCGCGCTCGTCCGAGAGGTAGTTCGGGTCGATCACGGGTTTCGCCGCCGGATCGGCCGAGGCGAGCCGCAGCCGCCCGCGCGAGCGTGGATAGAGCGCGCAGGCATGGAGCGAGACACCCGTCCGGCCCCAGTTCCGGGTTTGGCCGTGGTTCTCGCCCAGCGCAGGGAGGAAGTGGAACTGGATGTCCGGCTTCTCCAATCCTTCGCGCGAGCGGGCGAACCCGTTCCCCTCGGCGAGATTCGACGCCAGGAGGCCGGTGCGGCCGCGCAGCCAGTCATAAGGCGCGCGCAGCGCCTGCCCCAGCGTGCCGGGCGCGTAACCGATCGCGCTGCCCGGCCGGGTCAGCAGCATGCAGGTGATATCGAGATGGTCCTGGAGGTTGCCGCCCACCCCCGGCGCATCGTGGACGAGGCCGATGCCATGCTCGGCCAGGTCCGCCGCGGGGCCGATCCCCGAGAGCATCAGGAGCTGCGGCGAGCCGATCGCGCCGGCCGACAGGATCACCTCGCACCGGGCCTCGAAGGTGTCCGAGCCGGTCTCGACCGCGACGGCGCGGTGGCCGTCGAACCCCACGCGCCGGACCTGTTGGCCCGTGCGGATGGTGAGGTTCGGCCGCGCGCGCACCGCGTCCGGCAGGTAGGCGCGCGCCGCCGAGCAGCGCAGGCCGCGATGGGTCGTCGTGTCGAAGCGCCCGACGCCGTCGCGCACAGGTGCTACGAAATCCTCGACCCGCGCATGCCCGGCCTGTTCGCCCGCCTCAAGGTATCGCCGCGTGGCGGGATGCGACCAATCCGGGCGGGTCACCCGCAGCGGCCCGGAATCGCCGTGCCATTGCGAGATGCCTTCGGAATGGGTTTCGGATGCCTTGAAGAGGTGCAGCGCCTCGGCCCCGGACCAGCCCTGTCCCCAATCGTCGTAGTCGCTCAGATCGCCGCGCGCGTAGCACATCGCGTTGATCCCCGACGAGCCGCCCAGCACCCGGCCCCGCGGCCAGCGAAGGCGGCGATTGTCGAGACCTGGCTGTGGCACGGTCGCGAAGTCCCAATCGGCGACCTTGTGGCCCAGCGCCTCGGCCAGGCCGGCGGGCAGATGGAGCAGCGGGTTGCGCGCCTCGCCCCCCGCTTCGAGCAGGAGCACCGAGACCGCCGGATCCTCCGAAAGCCGCGCGGCCATCACGCACCCGGCCGATCCGCCGCCCACGATCACGTAATCCACCTGCATGCCCGCACCTCCTGCGGTCACCGTCCTCCCGGAGCGCATCGAGGGCAAGGCGAACCCGGCCTCCGGTCCCGGTCGCGCTCCGCAATGCCGGTCACGATCCGTGTCGAAGCCTTGCGATCCGGACGCACCGCGTGAGCGCGCGGCCTGCGGGGGTTTGATATCGGGCGACGCTGCGCCTATGGAAGCGCATACATCCGGGAGCCGCCCGTGCAGATCTACCTCCCCATCGCCGAAGTGTCGGTCAACGCCTTCCTGCTTCTGGGGCTGGGCGGGATGGTCGGTGTTCTCTCGGGGATGTTCGGGGTGGGCGGCGGATTCCTGATGACGCCGCTTCTCTTCATGGTCGGCATCCCGCCCGCCGTCGCGGTCGCGACCGAAGCCAATATCATCGTCGCCTCCAGTTTCTCGGGCGTGCTGGCGCATGTGCGCCGCAAGACGGTCGATTTCCGAATGGGCACCGTTCTGCTGATCGGCGGCCTCGTGGGGGCGGCCATCGGTGTGCAGGTCTTCGCGATCTTGCGCGAGCAGGGTCAGGTCGATCTGCTGGTTAAGCTCTGCTACGTCGTGTTCCTCGGCGTCATCGGCGGGCTGATGTTCATCGAGAGCCTGAACGCCATCCGCAAGGCGCGCGCCAAGGGCCCGGCGCCCCGGACCGTGCGCCGCCAGCGCGGCTGGATCCACGCGCTGCCTCTGAAGATGAAGTTCCGCACCAGCGGTCTCTATATCTCGGTGCTGCCGCCCCTGCTCGTCGGGCTCTTCGTCGGCGTCCTGGCCGCGATCATGGGCGTCGGCGGCGGGTTCATCATGGTGCCCGCGATGATCTACCTGCTGGGCATGCCCACCAAGGTCGTGGTCGGCACCTCGCTCTTCCAGATCATCTTCGTCACGGGCTTCGCCACCCTCCTGCACGCGACGACGAACTACACCGTCGACATGGTCCTCGCCGTGCTGCTGCTGGTCGGCGGCGTGGTCGGGGCGCAGGTAGGCACGCGCATCGGCACCAAGCTCAAGGCCGAGCAGTTGCGCATCCTCCTGGCCGGAATGGTCCTTCTGGTCTGTGCCAAGCTGGCCGCCGACCTCCTGATCCAACCGGCGGAACTCTTCTCCGTGGGCGCGGAGTCGGGGCATTGATCCGCGCGCTGCTCCTCCTCTTGGCGCTCGCCGCGCCCGCGGCGGCCGAGGAGGTGGTCGCCGCCCTGAGCCAGGACCGCGTGTCGATCTCGACCTCGTTCGACGGCTCGGAGATCCTCGTCTTCGGGGCGGTCAAGCGCGAGGCCCCCGTGCCCGACGGTGGACCACTCGGGGTCATCGTGACTATCGCGGGGCCGGACGAAGCCGTCATCGTGCGCCGCAAGGACCGGCGCTTCGGCATCTGGATCAATGTCGAGGGCATCGATGTCGAGCGTGCGCCGAGCTTCTACGCGGTCGCCTCGTCGCTGCCGCTGGCGACCTCGCTGTCGGAGACCGAGGACCTGCGTTGGAGCATCTCGCCCCGCCGCAAGCTCCGCGCGGTCGGCGCGACCGACATGGCGGGGGATACGCCCGCCTTTCTCGAAGCCCTGCTGCGCGTGCGGCAGGATGCCGAACTCTACGCGGTGAAGGAGGAGACGGTGGCCCTGCGCGACGAGACGCTGTTCTCGGCCGAGATTGCGCTGCCCTCGGACCTGACCGAAGGCAATTACGACACCCGCATCTTCCTGACGCGGGACGGGGCGGTGATCGACGACTACGCGACCTCGATCTTCGTCCAGAAGGTCGGTCTGGAGCGGATGATCTACAACCTCGCCCACGAGCAGCCGCTGATCTACGGGCTTCTGTCGCTCTTCATCGCGATCTCGGCGGGCTGGCTCGCCTCGACCGTGTTCCGCTACATCCTGCCCTAGCCCCGGCCCACATAGGGCATGGCATTGGCCATGATCGTCATGGTCAGGACGTTCGCCTCGGGCGGCAGGCTCGCCATGTGGAAGACCGCGCGGGCTGCGTCGGCCACGTCCATCGTCGCCACGCCGTCCTGTCCCGCCGCGCGCTGGGCATGGTCCAGCGCCTCGACCATGGGGGTCCGAGCATTGCCGATATCGATCTGGCCGCAGGCGATCCCGAGGGACCGCCCGTCGAGCGAAAGCTGTTTCGTGAGACCCGTGATCGCATGCTTGGTGACGGTGTAGCTGACCGCGCCCTCGCGCGGGACGTGGGCCGAGATCGAGCCGTTGTTGACGATTCTTCCGCCACCCTGCGCGCGCATCACCTGGAAGGCGGCGCGCGCCATCAGGAACATGCCGGTCAGGTTGACCGCGACGGCGCGGTCCCAGTCATCCAGCGGCACCTTGTCGATGGGCGCGGCCGGCACGAAGAGCCCCGCGTTGTTGAAGAGCACGTCGAGCCGGCCCGCGCGCTCGGCGAACATGTCGGTCACGCGGTCGCAGGCCGCGGGGTCGGTGACGTCGCCTGGCAGGACGTGGGCGTTCGGATGGTCGGCGGCCACCTCGGCCAGCGCATCGGCGCGGCGCGCCATGAGGCCGGCGGTCCAGCCCGCGTCGAGAAAGGTCCGCGCGGTCGCGGCGCCGATGCCCGACGACGCGCCGGTGATGAGGATGGTGCGGGTCATTCCTGGGTCTCCTGTTCGAGCGTCAACGGGGCGGGTTCGACCTTGAGGTCGGCGGTGTCGAGCGGCTGCTGCGGCAGGGCCAGCGCGTATCGCTTGACCCAGATGAGTTGCGTCGCCGCGCGGGTGATCGCGACGTAGGCGAGGCGCTTCCAGAGATGCTGGCCCGCCTCGATCCGGCCTGCGCGGGACGCGGCATAGAGATCGGGGGCGAAGACCTGCACGCGGTCCCATTGCGAGCCTTGGGCCTTATGTATCGTGACCGCGGCACCGTGCAGGAAGGCCGCGCCCATGCGGGCCGCGAAGGGGAGGAACGGCTCCTCCTCGTCGGGATGCTCGATCTTGACGATGCTGCTGACGCTGATCTCGGGCTCGGGCGCGCCGACGACGTGCAGCTTGGAGAATCCGGGCTTCCGTCCGGGTCCCAGATAGACGACCTGCGCGCCCTTGATGAGGCCCCGCGCCTCGAGGTCGATGCGCCGCTTGCGATGCTTCAGCGGCAGCTCCAACCCGTCGCAGATCAAGGGCTCGCCCGGCAGCATCTGGGTGTCGTCGGCCCCATGCGCGCCGCGAAACGCACGGATCAGGCGGATGCGCGTCGCGTTGCGCCAGACGAGCACGGGCGAGCGGGCCATCAGGTCGCTGTCGACCCGGCCGGCGACCTGGATGCGGTCGTCGGTAGCGGCGGCGTCCTCGATCATCTGCTCGAAGCTGTGGAAGTCGAGGTCGGGATCGCCGAGTGCGTGGGCGAGGTCGAGGATCGGGTTGTCCGCCGCCTGACGGTGGACGCGGTCGAGATGCTTGAGATCGTCGCCCGAAAAGCGGTCGAACACCATCCGGCCCGACTGGTTCACGGGGGCCAACTGGGCGGGATCGCCGAAGAGGACGAGGGTCGGGAAGATCTCTTTCAGGTCCTCGAACTGCTTGTCGTCAAGCATCGAGGATTCGTCGACGAAGCCCACGTCGAGCGGGCTGTCGCGGCGCTTCCAGCCGGTGATGAAGTCGCTGCCCCGGAGTCCTGCCGCGGCCAGCGCGCCGGGGACGGAGGACGTTTCGTCATAGACGCGCTTGGCGCGGTCGAGCGCCTCGTCGGTCAGGCCCTCGACCGTGGGGCGGGAGCCGCCCTCGGCCAGCCATTCGGCGATCTTCTCGTATTCGGGATCGTAGACCGGGGTGTAGAGGATGCGGTGGATCGTGGTGGCGGGCACGCCTCGGGTCCTGAGCACGCTCGCGGCCTTGTTGGTCGGGGCCAGCACGGCGAGGGTGCGGCGATCCTTGCGCTTGCGCTCGTAATCGCCCGAGACGAGGTCCAGCCCCGCCTCGCGCAGGCCCTTGACCATTTCCGCCAGAAGCAGCGTCTTGCCCGACCCGGCCTTGCCGGTGATCGCGATGATGCGGCTGTCGTCGTCTTCGCGCGGGGCGGCGAACTCGCCGATGTCGATGCCGCTGTCGGACAGGATTTCGGCGATGCGGTCCCAGGCCTCGGCCTGATCGGGGGAAAGCGTCGTGGTTGGGGGCGTCGTCATCGCTCCCTTGTGGCGGGTTCAGGCCCCGGACGAAAGGCCGACCGGCAAGGGCAGGTCTCCGAATGCGTCCTCGAACCAACCGCGCGAGATGCGGGCCGTAATGCCCGTCGCGGCGCAGAGCGCATCGTGCAGCTCGGCGTCGAAGGTCCAGAGCCCGGCCGCGATTCCGTCCCGGGGACGGCTCAGAAGCTCCGGCTCCCACCCGAGGCGGCGATAGACGCGGGTCATCTTCGCGTCGAACACCCCCAGTGCATGGGTCAGGCCGAAGCCGAGGCCAAGCTCGCTCGCCCCCAGAAGCAATTCGCGCGCCACGCCCGGCGCGGCATCGGGGGCGAGGCAGAACCGCGTGCATTCCCAGATCCGGCCCGAGCGGAGCGGGCCGCCCTCGACCAGGTGCGGGAAGACATCGGCCAGCATGTGCGGCCCTGTGGTGGGCAGAAACCGCATCGAGCCCGCATGGGCGCCCCGCGCATCCTCGGCCACGACATAGAGCGGGTCCATCCCGTCATAGGAATCCGTCTCCCAGCCCAGGGGGTCGACCTGCACCTCCCAGCCCATGCGGTCGCGGAACTGGACGGTGCGGTCGCGAAACATGTCGGCGGCCAGCTCGGCATGGCGGGGCAGGTCTGCGGCGTAGATGTAGCGGATCATCGGGCGTCCCTCCAGTCTGTGTGACGGAAGGGGCTGAGGCCGCGCAGGTTGACGAAAGGTTACCGCGCGCTGGCGAAGATTTCGTGCAACGGGGCGTGTTCGGCCCGAGGGCCGATCAGAGGTTGATCAGCCCGCGCGACAGGGCGTTGGCCACCGCATGGGTCGTGTTGATCGCGCCGAGCTTGTGGCGCGCGCTCTCGATATAGACGCGGAGCGTGTTCTCGGAGATCGACAGCCGCTCGGCGGCCTGCGCCCGGCTGCGACCGGCCGCCAGAAGCGTCAGCGTATCCGCCTCGCGCCGCGAGAGCGACGGCGCGGGCGTCTGTGGCGCGTCGCCGTCGAGCACGAGGGCTCGCTCGTTGACGTAATGCGCGGCCAAGAGCAGGTCATCGAGATGGGCCCGCGTGAACCGGCCCCAGCTGTCATCCCCGACCTTGTGGTTGACGGTGAAGAGCGCGAACTGTCCCGACGGCCCCCGGATCGGCAGGCTGAAGCCCTGGTTCCCAAGCCCGTGGCCGATGCCCTCGGCCAGAAGCGCGCGGGCCGGACGCCCCGACCAGTCGAGCCGCTTCCAGTCGACGGGCGTGAACCGCCGGAAGCAGGCCAGCACGACCGGATCGACGGTCTGGAAGTTCTGTTCGACATAGGCGGTGACCCAATCCGGCTCGTAGGTGAGTGCGGCCCATTGGGCGCCGCCCGATTTGACCGAATGATAGACGAGATGTTCGACATCGTAGGCGTCGCGCAAATCGAAGACGGCATCCTGCAGATCGTTCAGATCGCGACAATCACCCAGCCGCTTCAGCACGTCGTCCAGCTTTCGTGCCATCCGGCCTCGCCTCTTCCGCGGGGGGATCCTGCACGAGCTCGACCGATGCGGTGACGATGGCCTCGTCCAGCTGTGAGGCCAGTTCGGGCAACCGATTGGCATCCGCGAACCCCTTCAGGTCGCCCAGCACTTCGATGATCCACTTCTTCGACATCCGAACGTTCCTTCCCAAGGGGTTAACGAAAGCTTAAGCAATTCTACCGTGGAGCCGATCGGGCGAGATATTCGCGGTTTCTCCCTCCCCATCTCCGGTGAGTGTCGCGCTCGGAACACCCTGACGCAGCGGAAGGTCTGGAACGAAAATGGAACGACCCCGGACGGATCCGGGGTCGTTCATCGCTGCGAATCGTGGGGCCGAAGATCGCGTCAGGCGGCAGGTCCGGCCTCGACCACGTCCTCGAGCGTGCGCAGCCCCGTGCGGGGGGCCTGGACGAGGACGGACATGTTGCCCGGCTTGTGCTCGTTGCGGCGCATCTTCATGTGCGCCTCGGGCAGGTCGGCCCAGTCGAAGCATTCCGACATGCAGGGATCGAGACGCCGCTCCACCATCAGGTTGTTGGCGGCACTCGCCTGCTTGAGATGGGCGAAGTGGCTGCCCTGCAGACGCTTCTGGTGCATCCACATGTAGCGGACGTCGAAGGTCAGGTTGAACCCGGTCGTGCCCGCGCAGATGACGACCATGCCGCCCTTCTTGCACACGAAGGTCGAGACCGGGAACGTCGCCTCGCCGGGATGCTCGAAGACCATGTCGACATTGTTGCCCTTGCCTGTGATCTCCCAGATGGCCTTGCCGAACTTTCGGGTCTCGGCGAACCAGGTCGCATATTCGTCCGAGCCGACCTTGGGCAGCTGGCCCCAGCAGTCGAAATCGTTGCGGTTGATGACGCCCTTGGCCCCCAGCCCCATCACGAAGTCGCGCTTGGATTCGTCCGAGATGACGCCGATCGCGTTGGCGCCCGCCGTGTTGATGAGCTGGATCGCGTAGGAGCCGAGGCCGCCCGACGCACCCCAGACCAGCACGTTCTGGCCGGGCTTGAGGTCGTGCGGCTCGTGCCCGAAGAGCATCCGGTAGGCGGTGGCCAGCGTGAGCGTGTAGCAGGCCGCCTCTTCCCAGGTCAGGTGCTTGGGGCGCGGCATCAGCTGCTGGGCCTGCACGTTGGTGAATTGCGCAAACGAGCCGTCGGGCGTCTCGTAGCCCCAGATGCGCTGGCTGGGCGAGTACATCGGGTCGCCGCCGTTGCAGTGTTCGTCGTCGCCGTCGTCCTGGTTGCAGTGGATCACGACCTCGTCGCCGACCTTCCAGCGCTTCACCTTGTCGCCCACCGCCCAGATGATGCCCGACGCGTCGGAGCCCGCGATGTGGTAGGGCTGGCCGTGGCCGTCGAACGGGCTGATCGGCTGACCGAGCGAGGCCCAGACGCCGTTATAGTTCACGCCCGCCGCCATCACGAGGACGAGGACCTCGTGGCTGTCGAGGGTGGGAACGTCGACGACCTCCTGCTGCATGGCGGTCTCGGGCTCGCCGTGACGCTCGCGACGGATCGCCCAAGCATACATCTGCTTCGGCACATGACCCATCGGGGGCATCTCGCCCATCTCGTAGAGATCCTTCACCGCCGCCTCGTAGGTCGGGGTCTGCGTATCGAGGGCCATGGCCATGTCTCCGTCCTTGCCGCGTTGCGGAATCGTCGTGCTGCGTTGCAACATGACTATCAAGACGGCGGTAACATTAAAACCCCGAAAGTATTGTTAGCGTAATTTTCTTGCTAAAGAAGTTTCTGCGCAGGCAGCGTGCGGGCGTAGAAGGCGAAGACCTCGTCCCAGCTGGGCTGGGGTTGGATGACATCGCCGTCGATCCGAAGCGCCCCGCGCACCTCGAGCATGCGCAGCGCCACGAGCGAGACCTCGGATGCGTCCCGGCTGGCGTGATGCAGCGGATGGCCGGCGGCCCGGAGCGTCTCTGCCCGCGCGTCGAGATGGGCTGCGATCTCGGGGAGCGTGCGATGCCCTTCGGTCAGCGCCTCAGATACCAAAGCCAGCGGCAGGACGGGCAGCCGCGCCTCGATACGGTCGAGGAGCGTCGCCGCCAGCGCCCCCGTCGGGTCGTCATGCCCCTGCCAGAGAAATTCATGCAGCGACACGGGCTGCCCGAAGCTGACGGCGGCATACCCGAACCGGGTGAACCGTCGCGTCACGCGCAGCTGCAAATGCCGCCAGAGATAGCGCGCCACCGTCCACCAGCGCAGCCGGAACGCGTGCTCGCCCTTCGACCCCGCGGCGATCAGCACGCGGTCCTCCAGCACCCGCTCGTAGTTCAACGCAACGGGAATGAAGACGATGTCGCGGGCATCCTCGGGGTCGTGATCGGTTACGAGATACGAGAGGATGCCGAGCTTCGGCGCCTGCAGCGCCCCGTCGCGCGACAGGCGGCCTTCGGGGAATACGGCCTGCGTGATGCCCTTCTCGGTCGCGATCTGGACGTAGCGCGCCAGCACACGTCGATAGAGCGGATTAAGATCGCGGCGGCGCACGAAATAGCCACCCAGCGCCCGGATCAATGGCCGGAGCGGCCAGCGGCGGGCCCACTCGCCGACGGCATAGGCCAGGGCCGTCTGCCGCGCCGCGAGCCAGGTGACGAGGACGTAATCCATGTTCGAGCGGTGGTTCAGGACGTAGATGACGGTGGCATCGGACGGGATATCCGCCAGCGCCTCGGCCTCGCCCGTCACGCGGACACGGTAGAGGCTACGCGACAGCCAGCGAGAGAGGCGCATCGCGATCGAAAAGTAGAGCGTGGCCGAGAAGCCGGGCACGATCTCGCGGGCGTAGCGGCGCGCGGTCTCGAAGGCGACTTCCTCGGGAATGCGATGGGTGCGGGCGTGATCGATGATGGCCTGCGCGACCGCCGGGTCGTGCGTCAGGCGGTTGATGGTGTCCATTCGGCGCGCCAGCTTGAAGGGCT
Source organism: Jannaschia halovivens (assembly GCF_046452375.1). Taxonomy (NCBI): domain Bacteria; kingdom Pseudomonadati; phylum Pseudomonadota; class Alphaproteobacteria; order Rhodobacterales; family Roseobacteraceae; genus Jannaschia; species Jannaschia halovivens. The sequence continues at coordinate 2,046,453 of NZ_JBKFDJ010000001.1, forward strand.
CGATCGGGCGCGTCAGCCGGGTGTTGAGCCGCGCCACCAGCCGTTCCGCGCGCTTGCGGAAGAACCAGCGCACCGACGGAAAGAGGAAGTTCGACGCGAACGTGACGGCGGCGAAGGCGCAGAGCAGCAGAAGCGCCCAGAGCGGGATTTCGACGATCCGGGTCATCGGCGGCGGGGCGGGGCGCGGCGCGGGTCCATGGTTCGAGAATATGGCCCGGTCTGGGGCGAGGCTGGCAAGCGCCAAGGTCCCCACCCGGCCCAATCGCCTGCCATCTGTGGCGGAGCGGCGGGCGGCTACGCCGCGCCGCGGCGAATTGACACTTGCGCGATCTGTCCGATAAATTGGCTTTCGAGCAATTTTGTTACCGAAGGCTTCGCCATGTCGCAGAAAGACCGCCCCTGGCTCTTCCGGACCTATGCCGGCCATTCCACCGCTTCGAAGTCCAACGCGCTCTACCGTGCGAATCTCGCCAAGGGGCAGACCGGCCTCTCGGTGGCGTTCGATCTGCCGACGCAGACCGGCTACGACAGCGACCACGTGCTGGCGCGCGGCGAAGTCGGCAAGGTGGGCGTTCCGGTCAGCCATCTCGGCGACATGCGGACGTTGTTCGAGGACATTCCGCTCGAGGAGATGAACACCTCGATGACAATCAACGCGACGGCGCCTTGGCTGCTCGCGCTCTATGTGGCGGTGGCCGAGGAACAGGGCGCGGACGTCGCGAAGCTTCAGGGGACGGTCCAGAACGATCTCGTGAAGGAATACCTGTCGCGCGGCACCTACGTCCTGCCGCCCCGCCCCTCGATGGGGTTGATCGCGGACGTGGCCGAATACTGCTACTCCGAGATTCCGAAATGGAACCCGATGAATGTCTGCTCCTACCACCTCCAGGAGGCCGGTGCGACGCCCGAGCAGGAATTGGCATTCGCGTTGGCGACGGCGACCGCCGTGCTCGACGAATTGCGCGGCCGCGTGCCCGAGGCGGAGCTTCCGCGCCTCGTCGGCCGGATCTCGTTCTTCGTCAATGCGGGCATCCGGTTCGTCACCGAAATGTGCAAGATGCGCGCCTTCGTCGAATTGTGGGACGAGATCTGCCGCGTTCGCTACGGCGTCGAGGACGCGAAGTTTCGCCGGTTCCGATATGGCGTGCAGGTCAATTCGCTGGGGCTGACCGAACAGCAACCCGAGAACAACGTCTACCGCATCCTTCTCGAAATGCTGGCCGTCACGCTGTCGAAGAATGCGCGCGCCCGCGCGGTCCAATTGCCCGCCTGGAACGAAGCGCTGGGGTTGCCGCGCCCGTGGGACCAGCAATGGTCGCTGCGGATGCAGCAGGTCCTCGCCTATGAAACGGATCTTCTGGAATACGGGGATCTCTTCGACGGCTCGCCCGTGGTCGCGGCCAAGGTCGAGACGTTGAAGGACGGCGCGCGCGCGGAATTGGCGCGGATCGACGAGATGGGCGGCGCCGTCGACGCGATCGAATACATGAAGGGCCGGTTGGTCGAATCCAATTCCGACCGGTTGGGCGGCATTGAGCGGGGCGAGACCACCGTCGTCGGCGTCAACGCCTGGACCGAGGGCGAGCCGTCGCCGCTGGTGGGCGAGGATGGCGGCATCATGGTGGTCGATCCGGGTGTGGAGGCCGATCAGATCGCGCGGCTGGATGCGTGGCGCACTGTCCGCGACGGCGCGGCGGTCGAGACCGCGCTGGACGCGCTCCGGCAGGCGGCGAAGGCGGGCGAGAACGTGATGCCGCCGTCGATCGCGGCCGCCAAGGCAGGCGTCACGACCGGCGAATGGGCGGGTGTGATGCGCGCGGTCCATGGCGAGTATCGTGGCCCGACCGGGGTGGCGACCGGCGTATCGAACCGGACCGAGGGGCTCGACGATCTGAGGGCGGCCGTGGATGCCGTGTCCGACCGGCTGGGCCGCCGCCTGACCTTCCTGATGGGCAAGCCCGGATTGGACGGCCATTCCAACGGTGCCGAGCAGATCGCCGTCCGCGCGCGCGATTGCGGAATGGCGATCCATTACGAGGGCATTCGCCTGACCCCCGAGGCGATCGTTTCCGCCGTGACGGAAAACGACGCGCATGTGGTGGGACTTTCGATCCTGTCCGGCTCGCATATCCCGCTGGTCGAAGATCTCATGGACCGATTGCGCGCGGCCGGATTGGGCCATGTTCCCGTGATCGTCGGCGGCATTATCCCCGATGAGGATGCCGACAGATTGCGGGCGATGGGCGTGGCCGCGGTCTATACGCCCAAGGATTTCGAATTGAACCGGATCATGGGCGATATCGTCGAACTTGCCGATCCGGGCGGGATTGCAGCAGAATAACCTTGCGGTAATTGAAGAACAATCCTATTGCGCATGAATAATGTCGCACATGGGGAGTGATTGCATTGGCGAAGCTGGACAAGATGAGCAAAGACGAATTGGCGAAAGAGCGCGCGGAAACGGAAGCGCGCCTTCGCGAACTGCAAAAGGCGGAGGCCGAATTCGACGGGCGTCGCCTGAAGGAACTGAAGGCCGAGATCGAGAAGATGCTGGCCGCCGAAGGCTTCACGATGGCCGATCTCTTTGCGGGTCGTGCGCCGAAGAAGTCCGGCGGAGGTGCGAAAGCGCCCGCCAAGTACCGCCATCCCGAGAACGCGTCGAAGACGTGGTCCGGTCGCGGGCGTCAGCCGCAGTGGTTCAAGGATCATATCGGCGGCGGCGGCAAGGCCGAGGACCTCTCGGTCTAGACCGCGCCGACGTTCCGGTGGATCAAGGGGATGGCCTGCTGCGGGCCGTCCCCTTTTTATGTCCGGAGAGCACCATGACCCCTCACATCCGCGCCGAACCCGGCCAGATCGCCGAGACCGTCCTGATGCCGGGCGATCCGCTGCGCGCGAAATGGGCGGCCGAGGCGTTCCTCGAAGGCCCCGAACTGGTGAACGACGTGCGCGGAATGCTGGGGTTCACGGGCACGTGGCGGGGCAATCGGGTGACGATCCATGGATCGGGCATGGGGATGCCGTCGCTGTCGATCTACGCCAACGAATTGATCACGCAGTACGGGGCGAAGACGCTGATCCGGATGGGGTCCTGCGGCGCGATGCAGGCAGATGTCGCGGTCCGGGACGTGATCCTGGCGCAGACCGCGAGCAGCCTCTCGACCCCGTCGCGCGGCATCCTCCGGGAGTTGAACTTCGCACCCTGCGCCGATTGGGGCCTGTTGCGCGCCGCCGAAGCGGCGGCTCAGGCCAAGGACAGCCGCGTGCATGTCGGCGGGATCTATTCGTCGGACGTGTTCTACGATGAACGGCCCGATCTCAACGAGCAGATGACCCGGCACGGCATCCTCGCCGTCGAGATGGAGGCGGCCGAACTCTACATCCTCGCCGCGCGGCACGGGTGCCGTGCACTGGCCGTGCTGACGGTGAGCGACCATCTCCTGACCCATGAGGCGCTGCCGGCCTCGGACCGGCAGCAGACCTTCGGGGACATGGTCGAGATCGCGCTCGAGGCTGCCTTTGTCTGACCGACGCGGGTGGCGGCCCACCCCGCTTCAGATGACCAGCGTATCGAGCGGCGGGAAGCCGTTGAAGCCCATCGACGAGTAGGTCGAGGTGTACGCGCCGCAATGGCGGATCGTCACCTTGTCACCGGCCTTCAGCCCGACGGGCAGCTGGACGGGGCGCTTTTCATAGAGGACGTCGGCGCTGTCGCAGGACGGGCCGGCGAGGACGCAGGGGCCGGTCGGCTGGCCGTCGCGCGCGGTGACGATCTGGTAGCGGATCGCCTCGCCCTCGGTCTCGGCCAGGCCCGAGAAGCGGCCGATGTCGAGATAGACCCAGCGGTGCAGGTCGTCCTCGGACTTCTTGGACACCAGCAGGACCTCCGCGGCGATGGCGCCGCATTCGGCCACGAGGCCACGGCCCGGCTCGGCCATGATCTGCGGCACGTCGCCGAAGCGGGCCTCGATCAGGTCGATGACCGCAGCCGCATAGGCGGTCGGGTGTTGGATCGACTCGCCGTAGAAGGCCGGGAAGCCGCCGCCGATATTCAGAAGCTGCAGGTCGAAGCCTGCGCCCTGCGCCTCGTGCCAGATGGCCGCGACCTGATCGAGCGTGCCGGTCCACATCCGTGCCTCGCGCGTCTGCGAACCGACATGGAAGCTGAGACCGAAGGGCACGAGGGCCAGATCGCGGGCAAGGCCGAGCAGCGAAAGCACCTTGTCGCGAGCGCAGCCGAACTTGCGCGAAAGCGGCCAGTCGGCCTCGGAATTGTCGACGATGACGCGGATATAGACGCGGGCACCGGGGGCGTTCTCGGCGATCTTGACCAGCTCTTCCTCGGCGTCGGCGGCAAAGAGCGTGATCCCGGCCTGGTGCGCGAAGCGGATGTCCGAGGCCTTCTTGATCGTGTTGCCGAAGGACACGTGGGCGGGATCGGCGCCCTGCGACAGCACGAGCTCGATTTCGCCGCGCGAGGCCGCGTCGAAGCCCGAGCCGAGCCCGACGAGCCGCTCGACGATGGCGACATGCGGGTTCGCCTTCACGGCGTAATGGATGTGGGCCCGGCCGAGGCCGGCCGAGAGGGCGTGGAACTGACGCTCGACCGCGTCGACGTCGATGACCAGCGTCGGGTGCGCGAACTCGTGGGCGGCGATGTAGGATTCAACGCGCGAGGGCGCAACGAGATCGGGACGGCCGAAGCCGGTTACTGCGTTCATGGTCATCTCCAATAGACCCGGCCATCCCGAACGTTCGGTGCAGACCGCTCACTTCCAAGGGAGACGTTACCGTCGCTACGTAACCGTGCTTTTCAGCCGTGCCAGAGGCGCGTGCGTTGGCGTCTATGCGCGGGCAGATGGGGCCGTTCGCGGATTCGGTCAAGGCGGAAAATCGCGCGGAATCGCGGGATTGGAACGATGGGGCCCCGAGCGTGTTGTTTTGGCGACAACCCGCAACCGGAGATCGCCATGACCACCTCGCTGAAACTGCTGACCGCCCTGCCCCTGATCGCGCTTCTGTCCGCCTGCGTGGGCGCAAATGACCGCGTCGATACGCTGAGCGAGATCGAGGCCAACAACGACACCGACATCGTCGGCGACGGCATGGTCATCGGAAGCTGATCCAAGACCCGACCGAAATTCCGCAAGACGAACGGGCCTCCGCCATGCGGGGGCCCGTTTCGCGTTCAGGCCGCGCCGCGGGGCGGGCGGTCGTTGGCGCGGACGAAGTCGATCCCCGAAAGAATGTCTTCGAAGGCGGGGCGCCCGAACGGGACCGATTGCTGCCAATGCGCGCCGACCGTTCCGTCCGCCAGAACCCAGGTGAGCGCCGGCTCGGAGAAGCGGGGCGGTTCCTTCTCGACGACACGGTCCGAGACCCAAAGGCCCCACTCGCGGGCCGTGGCTTCGGTCATGCCATGAGCGATATCGATGCCGCCCACCGCCCAGTCCGCTGCGACCGCCCGGGCCCGATCTTCCGGGTCCATCGACACGGCGAGCACGGTCAAGCCCCGCTCGGCAAAGGCGGGAAGATGCGCCACGAGGTCTTCGAGCTGCTTGCGGCAGGCGGGGCAATGGAGCCCCCGGAAGAAGACGACGAACGCTTCGCCCCGGATGGCCGACAGGTCCATGTCCGGCCCGTCGAGGCGGTGTGCGACCAGCGCGGGGGCGGGCGTTCCGGGCTTCGGCATGTCGACCCTCAGATCTGACGCTCGACCATCATCTTCTTGATGTTCGCGATGGCCTTTGCGGGGTTCAGCCCCTTCGGGCACGTCTTGGCGCAGTTCATGATCGTGTGACAGCGGTAGAGCTTGAACGGGTCTTCGAGGTCGTCCAGCCGCTCGCCCGTCGCCTCGTCGCGGCTGTCGATGATCCAGCGATAGGCATGGAGAAGCGCGGCGGGTCCGAGGTAGCGGTCCCCGTTCCACCAGTAGCTCGGGCAGGCCGTCGAGCAGGACGCGCACATGATGCATTCGTAAAGACCGTCGAGCTTCTCGCGGTCCTCGATCGACTGGCGCCATTCCTTGGCGGGGGTGTTCGACTTCGTTTCCAGCCACGGCATGACCGAGGCGTGTTGGGCGTAGAAATGCGTCAGGTCGGGGATCAGGTCCTTGATGACCGGCATGTGAGGCAGCGGATAGATCTTCACGTCGCCCTTCACGTCGTCGATGCCCCAGGTGCAGGCGAGCGTGTTCACCCCGTCGATATTCATCGCGCAGGACCCACAAATCCCCTCGCGGCAGGAGCGGCGGAAGGTCAGGGTCGGGTCGATCTCGTTCTTGATCTTGATCAGCGCGTCCAGGATCATCGGCCCGCAGGTGTCGAGATCGACCCAGTAGGTGTCGAGCCGCGGGTTCCTCCCGTCCTCGGGGTTCCAGCGATAGATCTGGAACTTGCGCAGGTTGCTCGCGCCCTCGGGCTTCGGCCACGTCTGGCCAACGGTGATCTTCGAGTTCTTCGGCAGCGTGAATTGGACCATGGGTCGGTTCCTCTCAGAGGGTGTTCAGCAGCACGGGCAGACCCTCGGTCGCCAGGCATTGGATGGTGTCGGGACGGCGCGCGATGTCGAGAACGATACGCGTGGCGCCCGCGTCGTCGCGGGTCGCGGCGGAGGTGGCGAGCGTGACGATCTCGTCGCCGCTCGCGTTGTCGATGATGCAGTTCGTGGCGGGCTCCAGCGGGATGCCCGGAAAGCGCTCGGCCACGATGGGATTGACGACCGACTTGGCCGCCGCACGGCTGACCTCGGTGCCGACACCCGTGTTGCAGGCGGCCAGCGCGACGATCAGAAGAAGGGGTTCAAGCCGCATCGCGCAACTCCTCGAGCCAAGCCGTGGGATGGGTTTCGTAACCGAGCGTGACGAGGTCGGACCCGTGCGCCTCGGCGTAGATCTCGGCCACCGCGCGCGGCAGGCGGGTGCGCCATTGGGCGATCTTGCCCGACGCGACATGGGCGCCGACGCGATCGCCGCGCGCCGCCTCGTCGGCAAGACCGCCGAACAGGCTGCGGTTCCAGAAGATGCGGCAACCCTGGTCGACCTCGGGTTCGGGCAGGCCCAAATCGCGCAAATGCTCGCGAAAGGCACGGCAGTCGGTGTCCTGCATCAGGTCCTCGTAGCGAACCTCGATCGTATTGGGCCGGTCGTAGGTCCAGGCGGTCATCTCGGCGACGGTCTGTGCATGTTTCTCGCGCATCTCGAAGAGCAGCCGCTCTTCCTCGGACGGCAGGGCGTTCAGGTGGGCCTGATACGTGCGGCCGCCGAGATCGTCGCGCGGCTCGTGCAGGAACTGTTCGCCTTCGGGCGGGGCGTGGAGGTGATAGCGCATGCCCGACAGAAGAACGTCGCGCGGGTCGCGGATCATGTGCAGGATACGCGCATCGGGCCGGTCGAGCAGGATATCGGGGAAGAGCGAGGACCACTGAAACAGGAACACCCGCTCGGCCTCGGGCACCTTCTTCAGACCCTGGTTCGGATAGACGACATGATGCGCCACCCCGAGCTGGTTCGCCAACCGCCGGAACACGCCCCTGAGCCAAAGCGTCCCGGTCTTGTGATGGGTGCCGATGCAATAGAGGCGGGGCGCGATCAGGTCGGTCACTGGCTGGCCCGCTCGGAAGTGCAGGCCAGAAGGCCCTCGATCTCGGCGTTGGACATGGACGCGCCCGGATCGTTGATCATGTCGGGGCGTCCGATCGCGTTCAGGCAGGAGGCGAGGCCCGGCGTCACCGCGCGGTCGGCATCGACGAAATCCGCCGCGCCGGGGCCGTTCCGGGCAAAGCCGCCCGCGCCGCCGATACAGGCCGACAAGAGCAGGACGAGGGGCAGAGCGCGGATCACGATCCCGTTCCCAGCGTCACGCCGACGACGGTCGGCTCGGGGCGTCCGGCCATGCGGCGGTCCATGCATTCGGCCAGGACCGCCCGCTCCGAGCGGGGATCGAAGACCCGGCTCGTGACGACCAGCTCACCATCGGCCAGGCCCCCGCCCGAGCCGACGCCGACGCCCACGCTGCCGGCGATCCCGTCGGCCAGCCGCGCCTCGGATCGGCATTCGCGCAACGCCCGCTCGCGGGTCATCGGGACCGGCGCGCAGGCCGTGACCACGACTGTCAGCAGAAGCAAAAAGCGGATCATCGCGGCACCGCCTCGCAGACGTCCAGCCGGGCGAGATCCGCCGCCGAGCGCGTCACGATAGTGCCGTCCCGAACGGTGACGCCCTGTTCGCGCGCGCAGTCGAGATACGCCGCGCGCCGCGCCTCGGGACCCGTGGGCATGCAGGCCACGAGCACCAGCGGCAGCGCCGCGCCAAGCCAGCGGAGGCTCCGGCCCAGGGTCGCGCCGCGCGTCACCGTCCCGTCAGCTCCGCCGCCGGATGCAGGCCTCGAGCGCGACCTGCTCCTCGGGCGTCAGCTCGACCGAGGCGCCTTCGGTCACCCGGTCGGGCAGCACCGGCTTGCCGATCTCGGCGAGGCACGCATTCACCACGAGGCGCACACCGTCATCCACAGCGACGGCGGGACCGGACGGGGCCGGCTGGCAGGCCATGAGGGCGAGCGGGGCGAGGAGGAGGAGAAGGCGCATCAGTACACTCGTGCTTTCGGGGCGATTTTCTTAAGGTCGATGCCGCCGTCATTGTGCGACGTCAGCGGGTTCATATGGACGCCGCGGTAGCCGAGATCCGACGTCGCTGCGTCCCCCTGGAACCAGACGAGGCTGTGCTTGCGCCAGTTCTCGTCGTCACGGTCGGGGAAATCCTCGTGGGCGTGGGCGCCGCGGCTTTCCTTCCGGGCCTCCGCCGCGACGACAGTCGCAACGGCATTGGGCATCAGGTTGGCCAGCTCCAGCGTCTCCATCAGGTCGGAGTTCCAGATCAGCGTGTTATCGGTGACGGCCACATCCGGCAGCTTGCCCGCGATGTCCTCCATCTTCTCCTTGCCCTGCGCGAGGGTTTCGGACGTCCGGAAGACGGCCGCGTCCTCCTGCATGGTCTTCTGCATCTCGAGCCGCAGCTCGGCGGTGCCGACCTGGCCGCGCGCGTGGCGCAGCCCGTCGAACCGCGCCAGCGCCATCTCGACCGAGCGCATGTTGGGGCTGGGCACGGCGCTTTCGGTATCGACCACCTCGCCCGCGCGGATCGCGGCGGCGCGTCCGAAGACCACGAGGTCGATCAGGCTGTTCGACCCAAGGCGGTTCGCTCCGTGAACGCTGGCACAGCCCGCCTCGCCCACGGCCATCAGGCCGGGCGCGACACGGTCGGGCGCGTCGGTCGTCGGGGCGAGCACCTCGCCCCAGTAGTTCGTCGGGATGCCGCCCATGTTGTAGTGCACCGTCGGCAGGACGGGGATCGGCTCCTTGGTGACGTCGACGCCCGCGAAGATGCGCGCGCTCTCGGAGATGCCGGGCAGGCGCAGGTGCAGCGTCTCGGGCGGCAGATGGCTGAGGTTCAGGTGGATGTGGTCGCCGTCCTTGCCGACGCCACGCCCCTCGCGGATCTCCATCGTCATGCAGCGCGAGACCACGTCGCGCGAGGCGAGGTCCTTGTAGGTGGGCGCATAGCGCTCCATGAACCGCTCGCCCTCGGAATTTGTGAGGTATCCGCCCTCGCCGCGCGCGCCTTCGGTGATGAGGCAGCCGGCGCCGTAGATGCCGGTGGGGTGGAACTGCACGAACTCCATGTCCTGAAGCGGCAGGCCCGCGCGCGCGACCATGCCCCCGCCGTCGCCGGTGCAGGTATGGGCCGATGTCGCCGAGAAATAGGCGCGGCCATAGCCGCCGGTCGCCAGCACGGTCATCTTCGCCGAGAAGAGGTGCAGCGTGCCATCGTCCAGCTTCCAGCAGAGTACGCCCTGGCACTCGCCATCGTCCGACATAATCAGGTCGATCGCGAAGTATTCGATAAAAAACTCGGCCTTCTGCTTGAGGCTCTGCCCGTACAACGTATGCAGGATCGCGTGGCCGGTGCGGTCGGCGGCCGCGCACGTCCGCTGCACGGGCGGACCTTCCCCGTATTCGGTCGTGTGGCCGCCGAAGGGCCGCTGGTAGATCTTGCCCTCTTCCGTGCGCGAGAAGGGAACGCCGTAATGCTCCAGCTCGTAGACGGCCTTGGGCGCCTCGCGGGCGAGGTATTCCATCGCGTCCGTGTCGCCCAGCCAGTCCGACCCCTTGACGGTGTCGTACATGTGCCACTGCCAGCTGTCGGGGCCCATGTTCCCCAGGGACGCCGCGATGCCGCCCTGGGCCGCGACCGTGTGCGAGCGGGTCGGGAAGACTTTCGTGATACAGGCGGTGCGCAGGCCCTGCTCGGCCATCCCGAGGGTCGCGCGCAGGCCCGCGCCGCCGGCACCGACCACGACGACGTCGTATTCGTGGGTCTCGTATTCGTAGGCAGCCATGTCGGTCTCCTTAGAGGGCGAGGCGGATCAGGGCATAAACGCCGATCAACGCCGCGCCGTAGCTGAGGCAGGTGGTCGCAACGATCGCGACCTTGCGGGCGGTGCCCGGCACGTAGTCCTCGATCAGGACCTGCACGCCCTTGGCGAAGTGGATCCAGCCCACGACCAGGGTCATCAGCGCGACGAGGGCCGGGAACGGGCGGGAGTAATAGGCGACGACCTCGGGCCAAGGTTCGCCCAGCGCGGCGCCGAAGGTGAAGACGAAGAGCGGCACGAGGATCACGAGTGCCGCCGAGAGGACGGTCTGGTGCCAGTGGTGCGTCGTGCCCGATCCGGCGGAGCCGAGGCCGGAGACGCGCTTGCGGTCAGTCAGGTAAGCCATGCGCGTGCCTCAGAGGATCAGGATGGTGAGAAGGGTCAGCAGGAGCGACCCGGCGATCACGGCCCAGCCGAGCTTCTCCGCGGTCTCGACTTCGAGGCCGTAGCCCTGATCCCAGATCAGGTGCCGGATGCCCGCCAGCGTGTGGTACCAGAGCGCCCAGATCGACCCGAGGAACACGAGCTTGCCGAACCACGAGGTCAGCACCGCATCCGCGGTCGCGAAGGCGTCCGGGCCCGCGGCGGCGGCCACGAACCACCAGGTGATCAGAAGGCCCCCGACGACGAGTGCATTGCCCGTGATCCTCGTCAGGATCGAGGTCATCGACGTCAGCTGCGGCCGATAGACCTGCAGATGCGGGGAGAGCGGGCGGTTGCCGCGGTTCACGTCGGCCATGCGACGCTCCTTCCTGGTCGTTATTCGGTCGTCGTCGGTGACGGTTCTAGCGATCTGCGCGCCAGTGTCACGGGGTTGCGGGGTCGCAGGGGCCGGAATCGCGCCGCAGCAGCACTCCGTGATCACGTCAATATGGCCTGTGATCACGGATGATGCGGAACCGGCCCGGCAGGGCGGCGTTTTGCTCGTCGAATAACGAATGGAGCAGGCGGATGTCGAAATCTCGCGATGAAATCTGGGACGAGTGGGGCGACCTCGTGAACATGGCACCGGCCGAGATCGAAAACTGGCTCGAGACCGACGAGTCGAAATCGGTCGGCGCCGATAGCGGGGACGGCACGTCGAAGGGTCGCAAGTCCGGCCAGCGCATCGTCGAGATCAAGCGGACCAACAAGGACGACCTGTCCGATGACGACTGGGATCACATGGGCAAGGTCGTCGGCTACATCAAACGCCACGGCGCGCAGGTACCGGACGATCCCGAGGGCTCGGATTGGGCCTATTCCCTGAAGAACTGGGGGCACGATCCGTTCGGCGAGAATGGGGTGGCCAAGGGCTAGTGCGCCCCGCCCTCAAGCGTGTCGATCAGCTCAGTGCAGATCACGATCCGCTCGGCCTCGCCGTAGTAGAAGGCATTCGGTTCGCCGCAATCCTCGACCTCGACCGGAACCGGGCGGGGCAGCGCGATGCGGCGGTTCACACGCTTGATGTCGCGCGACAGGGCGCCCAGCCGGTGACTGCCGCGCCCGAGACGCAGGCTGTCGGCGCGCGCGCCCGGCGCGGGGGCCAGATCGTCGAGCACCGGCGCCCAAGCCGCATCCATGTCGGCGGCATCGGACCGGCATCGCTCGGCCTCGTCGGGCGGCATTCCCAGCGCCCGCGCCAGATCGCCCCGCTGCACCGGCTTGCCGCCGTAGAACAGGCAGATCGCCCGCGCGAGACGCTGGCCCGAGGGCATGTACTGCGCCCAGTTGTCGAACAGCTCGGTCGCGGCTTCGGCGCGGTACCGCTCGGTCGTGTCGGTCACGATCTGCGCCATCTCGGCCTCGGAATGGAGACGCAGCGCCAGCGCCAGCGCGAAGGCATCCGCAGCCGTCTCCTCGACGCCGTAGACCGGCAGCTCGAGCTGGTCGAACACCGCGTGCCCGACCTCGTGGTAGAGCGTCATCCGCAGCTCGCTCCGCATCGGATCGGCAAGCGCCGGGGCCGCGAGCGCCAAGAGCAGAAACGCCAGACCCCTCACGCCGGCATCAACGCCCAGTAATCGAGATCCAGCAGGACATCCGGGACATACTTGCCATCCTCGCCGCGCAGCGCGAACGCCGCGCCCCGCGTCGCGACCAGACGAAGACGCAGCGCCGCGATACCGGGTGCGACCTCGGCCCGGTCCAGAACCTCGGACCACGCGCGCACCGTATCGCCCGCGAAGCACGGGTTCGCATGAGCGCCGGAATTGATCGCCACGATCATCTGCGCATTCGCCAGCCCGTTGAACGACAGCGCACGCGCCAGGCTGATGACATGTCCGCCATAGATCAGGCGCTTGCCGTCCTCGCGGTGGGTGGCGTCGAAATGGACCTTGGCGGTGTTCTGCCAGAGCCGGGTGGCCAGCATGTGCTCGGCTTCCTCGATCGTGGTGCCGTCGACATGGTCGATCCGCTCGCCGATCTCGTAGTCGGACGCGCGATGCCGCTCGCCCGCGAGGTCGAAATCATAGGCGTCGAAGGTCAGGTCCGCGGGGATCACCAACGAATCCGCGGGCACGTGATCGGCCAGTTCGGGAATGGCGGTCTCGGGCGCCGGGGCGTCTTGGTCCCGCTTGCGCACGATGACCCAGCGCACGTAGCGGAGGACCGCCTCGCCGTTCTGGTCGAAGCCGGTCGTGCGCACCCAGACGACGCCGGACCGCCCGTTCGAGTTCTGCTTGAGGCCGATGACCTTACTCTCGGAGCGCAGCGTATCGCCGGTCCAGACGGGCTTCAGGAACCGCCCTTCGGCATAGCCGAGATTGGCGACGGCATTGAGCGAGATGTCCGGGACGGTCTTGCCGAACACCGTGTGGAAGACCAGCAGGTCGTCCAGCGGCGCGCCATCCAGCCCGCAATCGATCGCGAAGGCGTCCGAGGAATGAAGCGCGAAGCGCTGCGGGTAGAGCGCGTGGTAGAGCGCGCGCTCGCCTTCGGCCAAGGTGCGGGGCACGGCGTGGCGGATGACCTCGCCCAGCCGGTAGTCCTCGAAGAAGCGGCCCGGATTGGTCTTGGTCATTGCTGTCCCAGTTTCATGTCGGGGCCGTATTCGGCGTCGATATCCTTCGTGACGGCCTGCGCGCAGCGCATCACACCCGACGTCGGATCGGCCGCATAGGCCGGCGCGCCATGCAGGACCCAGCCCTGCGCCAACGCGGCGCTGACCTTGTGGCAGAATGCCGAATCATCCTCGCCCGTCAGCAGGCGATAGAGCGTCGCCATCAGCCCATGCCCGTGGGCGACGGCCCGATCCAGCCATGGATGAAGTAGACGACGACATAGAGGACAAGCGCCGCGATGACGGCCGTGACCTCCTTCTTGACCGGAACGGGATGGGCCGGGGTTGCGGTCGGAGCGACGCGGTTGAGCATTACGATCGTGCCCAGCGCCCAGAGGAGCAGCCCGCCGAAGAGCAGGATCGACGCGACCTGCCCGTTCACCAGAAGGTGGGCCACCGCCCAGACCGAAAAGCCCACGAGCTGCGGGTGGACGACGACGCGGGCGACGCGGGTCTTCGCGCCGGACGTGGCGAAGAGATAGAACGCGACCAGCACGAGGAGGTTGTTGGCCGGGTAGGTCCAGGCCCCGAGCGACCAGACCGGATCGAATGGCGCCCAGCGATAGCCGAAGATCATCAGGAGCAGCGAAATCACGATCAGGCCGGTCACGAGACCCTTGCCCGGCTCGCCCATCGCGGCGCGGCGCTCGGGCGCGATGCGCTTGAAGACATGCGCCCCCGTCCAGAGGGCAAGGCCCAGTACGATCAGCAGGTATCCCATCGGCTCAGCCCTCCAGCGCGGCGATCGCGTCCAGCTTTGCCAGCGTCCGGCGGGCGGTGTCCACATGTAGGTTCTCGACGATGCGCCCGTCGAGGACGGCGACCCCCTGCCCTTCGGCCATGGCGGCGTCGAAGGCGGCGATCTGGCAGCGGGCGAGATCGGCCTCGGCTTCGGTCGGTGCGAAGGCGGCATTGGCGACGGCGACCTGCGCGGGATGTATCAGTGTCTTGCCGTCCATCCCGAAGGCGCGGCCCTGCTCGCATTCGGCCCGGAGCCCGTCCTCGTCCTTGAAGGCATTGTAGACACCGTCGATGCAGGGAATGCCCGCCGCCCGCGCCGCCAGGACGCAGGTCTGGAGCGCGGTGACGAGCGGTGCGCGATCGGCCGCATCGCGCGACCCGATATCCTTGGCGAGATCGTTCGTCCCGAGGACGAGGCCATCGGCCGCCCGCGCGATGGCCGCCGCGTCGAGGATGCCCGCAGGCGATTCCATCATCGCCCAGATGGCCGTGCCGTCCGGAAGCGCACGGGCGGCGGCGGCGATGTCATCCGGATGTCCGACTTTGGGCAGCAGCACCGCGTCGGGCGCCATCGTCGCGGCAGAGGCGAGGTCGTCACCGCCCCATGGCGTATCGGCCCCGTTGACCCGCACGATCCGGTAGCGGGGACCGTATCCGCCGGTCGCCAGCGCGGCGGCGAGCGTATCGCGCGCGGCGATCTTCTCGTCCGGGGCGACCGCGTCCTCGAGGTCGAAGATGATCGCGTCGACGGCGAGGGTCCGGGCCTTCTCCAACGCACGCGGCTTCGAGCCGGGGATATAGAGGACGGAACGGAACGGGCGGTCTGTCGCGATCATGGCGGTCTCCTGCAATCGCCGGCTGTGGACCACGATGCGCAACGATTGGCAAGTTCACACCACCGTGACGCAGCATCCTTACCCATGCGTCCGCTGCTCTGCGGCGCGTACGCGTGCGCGGTCATTAATCCTTTCTTGAGACGTCGCGCACATCCTTCACGGCATCGAAGTCGGATTCGGGCCCAGTGCCCGGCCCCATGAACCCGAGGACCCGCGATGACCGGCGTCCTCTTTGAGGTCGGTCACCGCCTGGAAAGGACGCGCCATGACCAAGACCCAGATCCTGAACGCCTTCTTCGCTACGCTCGCGGCCGTGGCGCTCACGCTCCTGACCCTGCCGGCGCAGGCCGCCGGGCCCGCCTGCGCGCCCCGCGGCGCGTTGGTCGAACGCCTGTCGTCCCAGTTTGGCGAGACGCGCCGCGGCATCGGTCTCGGGACGCAGGGGCGTATCGTCGAGATCTTCGCCTCCGAAGCGACAGGCAGCTGGACGATCGTCGTCACGCTGCCCGACGGACGGGCCTGCCTGATGGCCTCGGGCCTGAACTGGGAAGACCGTATGGACGACCTCGCGCATCTCGCCGACGCACAGGCCTGAACCGCCGATCGCCATCGCGCTGGCGGGCGCCTCGACGGTCCGCCCGGCAGCCACCCCATGCCGCAGTGCGGCGCAGCGGGGCTTGCCACCGCCCTGCCCGATCCGATACGCCACCCCGGACTCAAACTTCGACATATCGGAGACGGACATGGCTCGACCCAAGATCGCCCTCATCGGCGCCGGACAGATTGGCGGCACGCTGGCGCATCTCGCCGCCATCAAGGAACTCGGGGACGTCGTCCTCTTCGACATCTCGGACGGCGTGCCCCAGGGCAAGGCGCTCGATATCGCGGAGTCGGGCCCGGTCGAGGGCTTCGACGTCGCGTTGAAGGGCACGACCGACTATGCCGATATCGCGGGCGCTGACGTCTGCATCGTCACCGCCGGGGTGCCCCGGAAGCCGGGCATGTCGCGCGACGACCTGCTGGGCATCAACCTCAAGGTCATGAAGGCGGTGGGCGAGGGCATCCGCGACAACGCCCCCGACGCCTTCGTCATCTGCATCACCAATCCGCTGGATGCGATGGTCTGGGCGCTGCGCGAATTCTCGGGCCTGCCGCACGAGAAGGTCGTCGGCATGGCTGGCGTCCTCGACAGCGCGCGCTATCGTCATTTCCTCTCGGAGGAGTTCGGCGTCTCGATGCGCGACGTCACGGCCTTCGTCCTCGGCGGCCACGGCGACACGATGGTCCCGCTGGTCCGCTACTCCACCGTCGGCGGCATCCCCCTTCCGGACCTCGTCGAGATGGGCTGGACCACGCAGGAGAACATGGACGCCATTGTCCAGCGCACCCGTGACGGCGGTGCCGAGATTGTCGGCCTTCTGAAGACCGGCTCGGCCTTCTACGCCCCGGCAACCAGTGCCATCGAGATGGCCGAGGCCTATCTCAAGGATCAGAAGCGTCTCCTGCCCGCTGCGGCTTGGGTCGACGGCGCGCTGGGGCTCAACGGCATGTATGTCGGAGTGCCGACCGTGATCGGCGCCGGCGGCATCGAACGGATCGTGGACATCAAGCTCAACCGCGACGAACAGGCAATGTTCGACAAGTCGGTCGATGCGGTGAAGGGCCTGGTGGAAGCCTGCAAGGGGATCGACGGCTCGCTCGCCTGATCCCATCGGGTCATGCTATTGTAGGCTCCGCCCCACCGGGCGGGGCCTTTTTCTTGGCTGCCCGAATCATGCGCTGACGCCGCGTCGTCGCGATCGTGATCACGCCTCGCCAAACCGTGATCACATATCGTCGGTTTCTCGCCGAGCGGCTCGACCTCGGCGGGTTTGCTGTTTATCCCCGCCGTCCCCCATGTCATGGCCGAATGCGACCCATTCACGACCGCCGAAGGGACGCGACGCATGAACATCCACGAGTATCAGGCCAAGGCGCTCCTGCGCGATTACGGCGCCCCGGTCAGCGACGGCGTCGCCGTCACCAAGGCTGCCGACGCCAAGAACGCCGCCGGTCAGCTCGACGGGCCGCTCTGGGTGGTCAAGGCGCAGATCCATGCGGGCGGCCGCGGCAAGGGCTCGTTCAAGGAGGCCGAGGCCGGCGACAAGGGCGGCGTGCGGCTGGCCAAGTCGGTCGAGGAGGCCGCGGATCACGCCCGCGCCATGCTGGGCAACACGCTGGTCACGCACCAGACCGGCCCGGCGGGCAAGCAGGTCAACCGCATCTATATCGAGGACGGTTCCGAGATCGCGCGCGAGCTGTATCTCGCCCTTCTTGTCGACCGCGCCACGAGCCGCATCGGCTTCGTCTGCTCGACCGAGGGCGGCATGGACATCGAGGAGGTCGCCGCTTCGACACCCGAGAAGATCCTGAACTTCACGGTCGATCCGGCCACCGGCTACCAGCCGTTCCATGGTCGCCGTGTCGCCTTCGCGCTGGGCCTCGAGGGCGCGCAGATCAAGCAATGCGTCGCGCTGATGGGCAAGCTCTATGCCGCCTTCACCGAGAAGGACATGGAGATGCTGGAGATCAACCCGCTGATCGTGACCGACATGGGCGACCTCAAGGTGCTGGACGCCAAGGTCGGCTTCGACGGCAACGCCGTCTATCGCCACAAGGACATCGCGGAGCTGCGCGACGAGACGGAAGAGGACCCGAAGGAACTCGCCGCCTCCAAATACGACCTCAACTACATCGCGCTCGATGGCGAGATCGGCTGCATGGTGAACGGCGCGGGTCTCGCGATGGCGACGATGGACATCATCAAGCTCTATGGCGCGGAGCCCGCGAACTTCCTCGACGTGGGCGGCGGCGCCACCAAGGAGAAGGTGACCGAGGCGTTCAAGATCATCACCTCCGACCCGCAGGTGAAGGGCATCCTCGTCAACATCTTCGGCGGCATCATGCGCTGCGACGTCATCGCCGAGGGCGTGGTCGCCGCGGTCAAGGAAGTCGGCCTCAAGGTTCCGCTCGTCGTCCGGCTGGAGGGCACCAACGTCCAGAAGGGCAAGGACATCATCAACAATTCCGGCCTCGACGTGATCGCCGCCGACGACCTAAAGGACGGCGCCCAGAAGATCGTGAAGGCGGTGAAGGGGTGAGACGCGCATCGGCGGAGCCCCGGCGTCTTCACCGGGAACGCCCCACCTCTCGCGGCGTCGTTCCGATGCTCGCCGCGGCCAGCCTTCTGACCGTCGCGGCCTGCGCCAACGAGAACGGGGCCATTCCGTTCGACAGCGACACGTGGTCGCTCCAGACCGATGCGCGGGGCAATCCCTATCCCGCGACGCGGAACGGAGCGGGGCCTGTCCCGTTTGGGGTGTCCGACTGAGATCATGGGACGCAGCGCAGCATATGGACATCGCGCGGCGACCGCCCCTCGGAGCGGCGCTCGGCTCGTCATCGCCGTCTTCGCGATCTGGGCGACCGGGGGGCCCGCAAGCGCCAACCCGATCCGGTCGGATGCGCTCGAGGCCTTTGCCGCGCATTGCTTCAGTCCGGATCTGACCGCCGCGCGCGCGGCGCAAGTCATCGAGCCGGCCGGTGCGCGGGTTGCGTTCTATGACCTCGCCCCGTTCTCCGCGGCAACGCCCTCGCCTGCGGCGGGCGCGGTCACGCCGGGGACCGATCGACGCTGCGAGGTGGCCTTCGATGGGGAGTATGGCGCCGACGCGGCAGAGGTCGCGGCCGCCGCGCTCGACGCGGAAGGCATCCGTACCGAGGCCCCCGTGCCCGACAGCCATCCCGCCGTCCCCGGCACCACGCTTCTGGGCGCGCGCTACCTGAACCCGTCGCGCATTGCCGTCGTACACACGGGCACGCGGCCCGGTCCGAACGGGCCAGAGACCTTCCTCAGCGTCGAGCGCCTGACGCCCGAGGCCAGCGCCGAGGCCGCCCGATGATCCGCGCCGCAACCCTCGTCGCCGCCGCGCTCGCGCTCGCCGCTTGCCAGCCGGTCTCGCAGACCGGCTTCAGCAAGGGCGCCGCCGAGATCGCGGGCCAGCGGATGGCGTTCACGGTCGAGGCCGTGTGCCTCAACAACCGCACCCGCGCGGGCCAGACGCGGGCCGCACGCGCACTCGATTTCCCCTTCGTCCAACGCGAGGATGGCGGCACCGTCTATTCAAATCCCGGCACGCTGACCTTCCTTCGGATCGGGCCCGTGGCGCAGCAATCCATCACCAATCGCGACGGTGAGCGGATCGACGTCCCCGGCGGCAGCGGCTGTTCGGTGGGCTCGCCCGCCGTGGGCCTGCGGCAGTCGAATGCGATCGCGGGGCAGATCCTCGCGCCGCGACTGGTGGACGGGTCGGGCACGCTCGACGGGCCGCTGGGTGCGGGGCTCAATCCCGCGGGCGGCGCCGGCTTCTTCTTCGAGGGGCTGACCGTGACCACGCCGCTGGCCCGCACCACCCTGACCGATCCCGCGACGGGCGAGGCGCGCGCCTTCGACCATCCCGTCATTCTCATCGTGCACAACTGACAGACTTCAAAAGACCGGAGACGACATGGCCATTCTCGTAGACGAACAGACCAAGGTGATCTGCCAGGGCTTCACCGGCTCGCAGGGCACCTTCCATTCCGAGCAGGCCATCGCCTACGGCACCAAGATGGTCGGTGGCGTCACCCCCGGAAAGGGCGGCCAGACGCATCTGGACCTGCCCGTCTTCGACAGCTGCCACGAGGCGGTCGCCAAGACCGGCGCCAATGCATCCGTCATCTACGTCCCGCCGCCCTTCGCCGCGGATTCGATCCTCGAAGCGATCGACGCCGAGATCCCGCTGGTGGTCTGCATCACCGAAGGTATCCCGGTGCTCGACATGATGAAGGTCAAGCGCGCCCTCGACGGCTCGAAGACGCGGCTGATCGGGCCGAACTGTCCCGGCGTGATCACGCCCGACGCCTGCAAGATCGGCATCATGCCCGGCCATATCCACAAGCGCGGCTCCGTCGGCGTCGTGTCCCGTTCGGGGACGCTCACCTACGAGGCCGTCAAGCAGACCGCCGATATGGGGCTGGGCCAGTCCACCGCCGTCGGCATCGGCGGCGACCCGATCAAGGGGACCGAGCATATCGACGTGCTGGAGATGTTCCTCGGCGATGACGAGACGCAGTCGATCATCATGATCGGCGAGATCGGCGGCACAGCCGAGGAGGAGGCCGCGGAGTTCCTGGCCTCCGAGCGCAAGAAGGGCCGCTGGAAGCCCACCGCCGGGTTCATCGCCGGGCGCACGGCGCCTCCGGGCCGCCGGATGGGCCATGCCGGCGCCATCGTCGCGGGCGGTAAGGGCGACGCGGACTCGAAGATCGAGGCGATGAAGGCGGCGGGGATCGTCGTCGCCGACAGCCCCGCCACGCTGGGCGAGGCCGTGAAGGAGGCGATCGACGCCGGGTGAGACGTGCGGCCAGGGTCGGAGATGTTCCGGCCCCCGGCGCGCCCGACAGGAGGAGCATGTGATGACGACACGAATGATCGGGGTTCTGCTCGCGGCGACCGTCTTCACGGCCCCTGCCGCCGCGCAGACGGCGCCCGAAGCCTGCCTCGCGGACGAGCGCGACTTCGACGTGCTGCTCGCCTCGCTGGAGGCCGAGGGCTGGATGCCGCTCGACCCCGGCACCACGCTGCCCGAGGACGCGGTCGAACGGCTCGCGCTCGCGCGGACGATCTTCTACGCCTCCACCGACCGGGGCGGATCGACCCTGACCGAGATCATGGACCTGCAACGCCGGACGGTGCCGGGTCTCGCGCGGCGGGTCGACACCGACCTCGCACGCCAGCGCGTCCTAACCCGCGGCGACGCGGCGATGACCTTCAACTGGGGGATGCCGCAGCAGGGCCGACTCGACATCGTCGAGGTCATCTGCCGCATCGCCACCCCCGAGGGCGCGACCGCCACCGGCACCGAAGAGGGGTTCGGCCCTTCCACCTTCGAGACCCTCGCCGAGGAACCCTTGCGCCGCGCGATGATCATCGCGCTGGAGCCCGACCTGATATCGGACCTGACGACCGACAGGTCGACCGTGTCCATCGTAGAGACCGTATCCGTCATCAACCCGGAATATGATCAATGACCGACCAGTCCCCCAATGACGTCTTCCGCTCCACGTCCTTCATGCAGGGGCACAACGCGGAATATCTCGAGCAGATGTATGCCCGCTACGCCTCGGATCCGGGCGCCGTGGACGAGACGTGGAAGCAGTTCTTCGCCGCGCTCGAAGATGATGCGGGCGCGGTTAAGGCCGAGGCGGAGGGCCCGTCCTGGGCGCGCGCCGACTGGCCGCCGCTGCCCTCGGGCGAGCTGACGGCGGCGCTGACCGGCGAATGGCCCGCCGATCCCAAGGAGGCACAGGCGGCCGGCGACAAGATCCGCGCCAAGGCCGAGGCGACGGACGCGACCGTCAGCGACGACCAGATCAAGCGCGCCGTGCTCGACAGCATCCGCGCGCTGATGATCATCCGGGCCTACCGGATCCGGGGGCACCTGGCCGCCGATCTGGACCCGCTGGGCATGCGCGCGGAGACGCCGCATCCCGAGCTCGATCCGGCCTCCTACGGCTTCACCGAGGCCGACATGGACCGGCCGATCTTCATCGACAACGTGCTCGGCCTCGAGGTCGCGACGCTAGCCGAGATCGTCGCCATCCTGAAGCGGACCTATTGCGGCACATTCGCGCTCCAATACATGCACATCTCCGATCCCGAGCAGTCCTCCTGGTTGAAGGAGCGGATCGAGGGCCTGGGCAAGGAAATCGAGTTCACCCAGAACGGGCGGCGCGCGATCCTCAACAAGCTGGTCGAGGCCGAGGGCTTCGAGAAATACCTGCACGTCAAGTACATGGGCACCAAGCGCTTCGGCCTCGACGGCGGCGAGGCGCTGATCCCAGCGATGGAGCAGATCATCAAGCGCGGCGGCCAGCTGGGTCTGTCGGACATCGTCATCGGAATGCCCCATCGGGGGCGCCTCAGCGTCCTCGCGAACGTGATGGAGAAGCCCTACAAGGCGATCTTCAACGAATTCCAGGGCGGCAGCTTCAAGCCCGAGGACGTCGATGGCTCGGGCGACGTGAAATACCACCTCGGCGCGTCCTCGGACCGCGAATTCGACGGCAACGAGGTGCATATCTCGCTGACCGCGAACCCGTCGCATCTCGAAGCCGTGAACCCCGTCGTCCTCGGCAAGGTGCGGGCCAAGCAGGACCAGCTGGGCGACAGCGACCGCACCAAGGTGACGGGGCTTCTTCTGCATGGCGACGCGGCCTTCGCGGGCCAGGGCGTCGTGGCCGAATGCTTCGCGCTCTCTGGCGTGCGGGGTCACAAGACCGGCGGCACGATCCATATCGTCGTCAACAACCAGATCGGGTTCACCACCGCCCCGCATTTCTCGCGGTCCTCGCCCTATCCCACCGACAACGCGCTGGTGGTCGAGGCGCCGATCTTCCACGTCAACGGCGACGATCCCGAAGCGGTCGTCCACGCCGCCCGCGTGGCCATCGAGTTCCGCCAGAAGTTCGGCAAGGACGTCGTGCTCGACATCTTCTGCTACCGCCGCTTCGGCCATAACGAGGGGGACGAACCGATGTTCACCAACCCCCTGATGTACAAGCAGATCAAGCAGCAGAAGACGACGCTGACGCTCTATACCGAGCGACTGGTCCGCGACGGGCTGATCCCCGAGGGCGAGATCGAGGACATGAAGGCCGCGTTCCAGGACCGCATGGCCGAGGAGTTCGAGGCCGGGAAGGACTACAAGCCCAACAAGGCCGACTGGCTGGACGGGCGCTGGTCCCATCTCGACCGCCGCAAGGAGGACGATTACGTCCGCGGCCAGACCGCCATCCCCGAGGAGACGCTGGCCGAGGTCGGGCGCGCGCTGACGACGGCGCCGGACGACTTCCCGCTGCACAAGACGATCGGGCGGCTGCTCGAGGCGAAGTCGAAGATGTTCGACAGCGGCGCGGGCTTCGACTGGGCGACCGCCGAGGCGCTGGCCTTCGGATCGCTTCTGACCGAGGGTTACAAGGTCCGGCTCGCCGGGCAGGATTCGACGCGCGGCACGTTCAGCCAGCGCCATTCCGGCCTCGTCAACCAGGCGACGGAGGAGCGCTACTACCCGCTCAACCATATCCGCGAGGGGCAGGCCCAATACGAGGTGATCGACAGCGCCTTGTCGGAATACGCCGTCCTGGGCTTCGAATATGGCTACAGCCTCGCCGAGCCCAACGCCCTGACCATGTGGGAGGCGCAGTTCGGCGACTTCGCCAACGGTGCGCAGATCATGTTCGACCAGTTCATTTCGTCGGGCGAGTCGAAGTGGCTGCGGATGTCGGGGCTCGTCTGCCTCCTGCCCCACGGGTTCGAGGGTCAGGGCCCCGAGCACTCCTCGGCGCGGCTCGAGCGCTTCCTGCAGATGTGCGGTTCCGACAACTGGATCGTCGCCAATTGCACGACGCCCGCCAACTATTTCCACATCCTGCGCCGCCAGCTGCATCGCGACTTCCGCAAGCCGCTGATCCTGATGACGCCCAAATCCCTTTTGCGTCACAAGCTGGCCGTGTCGAAGACCGAGGAATTCACCACCGGTTCGAGCTTCCACCGCGTGCTCTGGGACGACGCGCAATACGGCAATTCGGACACCGAGCTCGTGCCCGACGACGAGATCAAGCGCGTCGTCATCTGCTCGGGCAAGGTCTATTTCGACCTGCTGGAGGAGCGGGACGCGCGCGGCATTACCGATGTCTACATCCTGCGGCTGGAGCAGTTCTATCCGTTCCCCGCGCTCTCGATGGTCAACGAGCTCAGCCGGTTCAAGGGCGCCGAGTTCGTCTGGTGCCAGGAGGAGCCGAAGAACCAAGGCGGCTGGACCTTCGTGGACCCGAACATCGAATGGGTGCTGACCCGCATCGGCGCCAGCCACACGCGGCCCCGCTATGTCGGGCGCGCCGCCTCCGCTTCGCCCGCGACGGGCCTCGCGAGCCAACACAAGTCACAACAAGCCGCGCTCGTCGACGAAGCGCTGAGCATGGAAGGTTAAGCGCATGACGATCGACGTGAAGGTCCCCACCCTGGGCGAATCCGTGACCGAGGCCACGGTGGCCACGTGGTTCAAGAAGCCCGGCGATGCCGTCGCCACCGACGAGATGCTCTGCGAGCTGGAGACCGACAAGGTCACCGTCGAAGTGCCCTCGCCCGCGACCGGCACGCTGGGTGAGATCGTCGCCGCCGAGGGCGAGACCGTGGGTGTCGACGCGCTTCTGGCGACCATCTCCGAAGGCGCGGGCGCGCCCGCCTCCGACGAGGCCCCGGCCGCCGTGGCCGAGCCGGGTTCCTCCGACGACGCCCCGGCCGAGGCGTCCGGTGACGCGGGTGGCGACGCCGTCGACGTCATGGTCCCCGCGCTAGGCGAGAGCGTGACCGAGGCGACGGTGGCGACCTGGTTCAAGGCCGCGGGCGACGCGGTCGCGCAGGATGAGATGCTGTGCGAGCTCGAGACCGACAAGGTTTCGGTCGAGGTGCCCGCCCCCGCCGCGGGCACCCTGGGCGAGATCGTCGCCAAGGAGGGAGAGACCGTCGCCGCCGGCGGCAAGCTCGCCGTGATCCAGGCCGGGGCCGGCGGTGCCCCCGCCTCCGCCCCGAAGGCAGCCGAGGCGCCCGCCGGGGTCGGTGGGGACAGCGGCGGGCCGAAGGGCGACGTCGAGGATGCGCCCTCGGCCAAGAAGCTGATGGCAGAGAAGGGCCTCTCCTCCGGCGACGTGAAGGGCTCGGGCCGCGACGGTCGCGTGATGAAAGAAGACGTCCTCCGCGCCGCCGCCGCGACGGCCCCCGCGCCCGCCGCCCCGGCGCAGGCCCCCCGCGCCCCGGTCTCCGCCGACCAGGCCGACCGCGAGGAGCGGGTCAAGATGACCCGCCTGCGCCAGACCATCGCCAAGCGCCTGAAGGACAGCCAGAACACCGCCGCGATGCTGACGACCTATAACGAGGTCGACATGGGCGCGGTCATGGACCTGCGATCGGAATACAAGGACCTCTTCCAGAAGAAACACGGCGTGAAGCTCGGCTTCATGTCCTTCTTCACCAAGGCCTGCGTCCACGCCCTGAACGAGGTGCCCGAGGTCAATGCCGAGATCGACGGCACCGACGTCGTCTATCACCGCTACGTCAACATGGGCATCGCCGCGGGCACGCCGCAGGGCCTCGTCGTGCCGGTCATCCGCGACGCCGACGCAATGTCCTTCGCCGAGATCGAGAAGGCCATCGCCGAGAAGGGCGCCGCCGCCCGCGACGGCAAGCTCTCGATGGCCGACATGCAGGGCGGCACGTTCACCATCTCGAATGGCGGCGTCTACGGCTCGCTGATGTCCTCGCCGATCCTCAACCCGCCGCAATCGGGTATCCTCGGGATGCACAAGATCCAGGACCGGCCCATGGTCGTCGGCGGAGAAATCGTGATCCGCCCGATGATGTACCTCGCGCTCAGCTACGATCACCGCATCGTGGACGGGAAAGGGGCGGTCACGTTCCTCGTGCGGGTGAAGGAAGCGCTGGAGGATCCGCGGCGGCTCCTGATGGATTTGTGAGGAAGCGCCGACCGCTCATATGATGCGGCCGTCATCCCGACTATCGTTCAGGGAATGACGGCCCCCTCGTACTGTTCATCTGAATCTGCCGAGATCCATGACCCCCACCACCCGCGCCATCGCCTTCTGGCTCCTCCGCGTCGGCCTCGCCGTCCTCCTCGTGATCGGCCTACAGGCGTGGCGCGGGCCGGACCCGATGCTGTGGTATCTCGTGGCGGGCTACGCGCTGATCTCGGCGTTTACGACCTACATGATCGTCCGGTCGCGCAAGTGACCCCCGAACTCACCGCCCTCGCCCTCGCGATCTTGCTGCAGGCCGTGCAGTTCGTCCTGATGGCCGTCCCCGCCAATCTCGAGCTCGGGCCGGGCAAGACCACCTCCGCCCGCGACCGCTCGAAGATCGGCGGCTCGCTCGAGGACGCGCTCTCGGATCGGACCGCGCGGCTTTACCGGGCGATGAACAACCATTTCGAAGGGCTGATCCTCTTCACCGCCGCTGTCACTCTCGTCACGCTCTCGGGCCAAGCCACCGGCTTCACCACCGCCTGCGCGTGGATCTACCTCGTCGCGCGCGTGCTCTACGTGCCCGCCTATGCCTTCGGGTGGCGGCCCTGGCGGTCCTACATCTGGTTCGTGGGGTTCACGGCGACGCTCGCGATGGTTATCTCGACTCTCATCTGACCCCTTCGATGTTCGCGAAATATGCCGGGGGGTGCGGGGGGCTGGCCCCCTGCCGGCCGGCAAGAGGAAACGACCCATGGCCCAATATGACGTCATCATCATCGGCTCCGGCCCCGGCGGCTATGTTTGCGCCATCCGCTGCGCGCAACTGGGCCTGAAGACCGCCGTCGTCGAGGGGCGCGAGACGCTGGGCGGGACCTGCCTGAACGTCGGCTGCATCCCGTCAAAGGCGCTGCTCCATGCCAGCCACCAGCTCCACGAGGCCGAGCACAACTTCGCCAAGATGGGTCTCAAGGGCAAAAGCCCCTCGGTCGACTGGACGCAGATGCTGAGCTACAAGCAGGACGTCATCGACCAGAACACCAAGGGCATCGAGTTCCTCTTCAAGAAGAACAAGATCGACTGGCTGAAGGGCTGGGGCTCGATCCTCGCCGCAGGACAGGTGAAGGTTGGCGACGACGTTCACGAGGCCAAGCACATCATCATCGCGTCGGGCTCCGACAGCGCGGCGGTGCCCGGCGCCGATGTCACTGTCGACGAAAAGGTCGTGGTCACCTCGACCGGCGCGCTCGAGCTGTCGAGCATCCCCAAGGAGATGGTCGTGATCGGCGGTGGCGTCATCGGGCTGGAGCTGGGCTCGGTCTATGCCCGGCTGGGCAGCGCCGTGACGGTGGTCGAGTATCTCGATGCCATCACCCCCGGTCAGGATGCCGAGGTCGCCAAGCAGTTCCAGCGCCTTCTCCAGAAGCAGGGGCTCAAGTTCATCACCGGCGCCGCCGTGTCCAAGGTGACGACGAAGGGCAGCAAGGCGGACGTGACCTACACCCTCCGCAAGGACGAGAGCGAGCACACGCTCAAGGCCGATTGCGTCCTCGTGGCGACGGGGCGCAAGCCCCATACCGAGGGGCTGGGCCTCGACGCGCTTGGCGTCAAGCTGACCGGACGCGGCCAGATCGCGGTCGATGACCATTACAAGACGAGTGTCGAGGGCATCTATGCGATCGGCGACGTGATCGAGGGGCCGATGCTGGCCCACAAGGCCGAGGACGAGGGCATGGCCATCGCCGAGATCCTCGCCGGGCAGGCTGGGCACGTGAACTACGAGGTCATCCCCGGCGTGATCTACACGCACCCCGAGGTCGCCAGCGTCGGCCTGACGGAAGAACAGCTCAAATCCGAGGGCCGCGCCTACAAGGTCGGCAAGTTCGCCTTCATGGGCAACGGGCGCGCCAAGGCGAATTTCGCGGGTGACGGCTTCGTCAAGATGCTGGCGGACAAGGAGACGGACCGCATCCTCGGCTGCCACGTGATCGGGCCGATGGCCGGCGACCTGATCCACGAGGTCTGCGTGGCGATGGAGTTCGGCGCGGCGGCCGAGGATCTGGCCCGCACCTGCCACGCCCACCCGACCTATTCCGAGGCCATGCGCGAAGCGGCACTGGCCTGCGGCGACGGCGCGATCCACGCCTGAGGCGGCCGCGCCGCGCGTTCTCTCGCGCCGGACCGCGTCCGAGTCGGAGCCCTTGTCGGAGCGATGCGGCTCTGTGGATCGCCATCGACGGGACACGGCAACTGCGGCGGTCAGGAGTGACGCCGCGCGCCCCAACCGGTCGCAAGGTGCTGTTATCGCGCCACAGACGAGGCACTATTTCTCATATTCAAACAATGCCTTGAGGGTTGCGGCACCGTGCGGCGGCTGCGTCGAAAAAGACCCCCCTTCCGCCATCATCCATATCGACCGGGCCGCAGTAATGCCGCCTTCCTCCGTCAGGTTATACGGACCTTCACTCCGGACGACTTGCACCAGTGACCCGATTTACCCGCCTCCTCCGCGCCGTCGCGCCAACCGCCTTCGGGTCGGCCGTTGCCGCATCGGGCGCCCTCGCCGATCCGATCGCGACGCAACCGGCATTCGGCACGTTTCCGACCGAGCTTCTGGACGGGTTCGACCCGGGCCTGCTGCTGCCCTGGATCGCGGGCTGCATTGTCGTCGCCGCGACAGCCGTGATGATCGGGAACCGGTTGCGGCGGCGACGCCGCGCCATGCGCCAGGAGATCCTCGGTCTCGGAAGCGGGCCGCGGTTCCGCGCCGTCGACGCGATCTGCCATGCGGTCTGGAAGGGCCGGAAGATCGAGGGCGAGCGTCTCAAGCGCGCCCTCGAGATCGCGCGCGCCACGACGGATATGGACTACACGCGCGACCATATCCGCGAGGCGGCCACCCGCGCCGATCGCGTCCACCTGCCGCTGAGCTTCCGCTGGATGCGCGAGGGGCTGACCGATGCCGAGAAGATGGTGATCTTCAACGCGACGCTCTCGGTCCTTCTGGCCGATGCGCCGCTGACCCATGCCGACCGCGCCTTCCTCGGCCGCCTCACCCGCGGCCTCGGCCTAAAGCGCCGCCACCTCCGAAGCCTGGGTCAACTGCTGCCGGGGTGATAGATGTCGGGCCTGGCGATCCGCCCTTCATCGGCCCTGCTCATTCGACAAAACCCCGCAAAGACGCCCTTCAACGTGCGCGGCCGGACTGTCATGATGGTCGCCATTCGTTCGGATCGAGGCGCTCATGGTCGTGGAAACGTTTCCTTCCCTCGGCAGAGGTCGTCGCATCGCAGCGTTCGTCCGCCGCAATCGCGGCAACGTGCTCTCGGCCGGAACCCGGATCGCGACCGCGCGCCTGATGTCGCGGCCGTGGACGCGTTCGATCCTCCGGCGCGCCATGCCGTCCCGGCATCCCGATCGGTGGGCCTTCGCCACGGGCTGCTACAATTCGGGCACGACGATCATCGCGCGGATCCTCGCCGCGCATCCCGGCATCTCCGCCCTGCCGATCGAAGGGGTGAACCTGACGGATGCGTTTCCCGATCTCGAAGCGGGCGGATGGCAGCGGATGTGGCACCGGAACGACACCATCGCCGCGGCCTTCTCGCCCGACCCGGCCGAACTGGCCCGGATGGCCATCCGCGACTGGTCCCCCTGGTGCGCGCCCGGCACGACCGTGATGCTGGAGAAATCGATCGTCCACACGCGCTGGATGCCGCTTCTGGATCAGGCCTTCCCCGATGCGCGCTTCATCTTCATCCTGCGTCACGGCCTCTGCGCTTGCGAAGGCATCCTTCGTCGGGCGCGTCCCTCCGGCGCGGCGGCCGCCGTGTTGGGTGCTGAGATCTACGCCCCGGAAGACGCTGCGCGCCAATGGATCGCATCGAGTGCGCCCCTCCTCGGACGCGCGCCCGCACCGTCGGGGATGCTGCTCGTCCGGTATGAGGCATTCGTGGCCGATCCCGTGCGCGAATTGCGCCGGATCCTCGATCACCTCGACTTGGATGCAAGCGTCGTCGGGATGACGGCATCCGGCCTCGTCCGCATGGGCGAGCTTGAATTCGAGGTCGTGGACCAGAACCCCGCCAGCTTGGGCCGGCTGACCCAAGATACGCGCCACCGGCTCGAGACGGAGTTGTCGACGGCGCTTGCGGCCCTCGGATATGACGGCTCCGCATCATGAGCCGCGTCACTATCACACTTGATTTCGAATGCGGCTGGGGGGCGATCGGCGACGGCATGTGGCGCACCCGCGAGGCGGCTGGCGTCTATGACCGGATGCGCGACGACATCCCCCGGTTCGTCGACACGCTCGGTCGCCTCGGGCTCGAACTCACATGGGCCTGCGTCGGTGCCATGATCTCGGACCCCGCGGAAATCCGCATCGATCACCTTGGCGGACGATTCGCGACACAGGCCCGCCGATTTCTCGACGAGGCGCGTCCGACGTCACGGGATGGACGCGACCTTCTGGCCGTCGTGCGCGCATGTCGACATCCGCAATCCTTCGGAAGCCACACCTACACTCATGTCCTTCTGGACGATGCGGACCAGAGCCGCGACGGGATCGCTCGCGAACTGGAGCGGGCCCGCGCCGCCAACGATGCGACAGGGATCGCGGCGAACCTCCTGGTGTTTCCCCGGAACCGCGCGGCTCATCTCGACCTCGTTGCGGCATCAGGCTTCCATCGCGTCCGCCTCGCTCCCGATCCACCGACCGGCGGGATCGGGGTCATCGCCGCGGCAATGCCCGGTCTTCTTGGTCGTGGAGCCCGCTCCGTCTTCGCTCGGCCTTCCGCCGCACGACGCTACGCTCATCCCGCTGGCCCCGAGGCCGAGACGGGCACGGACCTGCTGGACTGGGGCGCGCGGCCCGCGATCGGCAAACGCGCCGCGACGCGGCGGCGCATTCGGCGCGCGCTCGAGACCGCAAAATCGGGTCACCCGATCCACTTATGGTTGCACCCGTTCAACCTCAGCGAAACCGTTGGCCTTTTGGCCGAGACGACCGAATTTCTCGAACGCATTGCACAGTTGCGAGACCGCGGAGAGATCATCGTGGAAGGCTTCGCATGACTTCCGACCCGCATCTTAAACGGCCACGGATGCGCGGTTGGCATTTTGCGAATGCGGCACTCAGACAGATCGTGCTTCGAGGTGCCACCCGCCCCTTCGCCGACAACATCATATTGAACGAGTATCCCAAGAGCGGTGGCTCTTGGATTGGTCAGATGCTCGCGGCGGCCGTCGGCTTGCCGTTTCCCCGGCGAAGGCTACCGTTGATGCGGTCCTGCATGATGCAGTGTCATGTCCTGAATCCGGCTGGCCTTCGCAACGTGGTGGTCGTCTGGCGCGATGGCCGCGACGTGATGGTCTCTTACTACTATCACCTCGTGGTAGGACATCCCGGGTCTTCACCTTCGATCCTCAGGCGCACACGAGCTAGGCTCGGCATCCGGGATCCCCTCGACATCGAAGCGAACCTTCCGCGATTTGTAGAGAGGATGCTGACCGAGCCCCTTAGCCCAAGGTTCACATGGCCTGAGTTTGTCGAAAGGTGGCACGGGCGGCCCGATGTCGTGTCGACAAGCTATGAAGCCATGCTGCGCGATACGCCCGGCGAGCTGGCTCGTGTCGTCGAAGCACGGACAGGAGAGCTTCCGTCGTCCGCATTGATCTCCCGAGTAGTCGAGGAGTTCACTTTCGTAAGGCAGTCAGGTCGACTCCCAGGAGAGGAGGATGCGACGAGTTTTCTGCGCAAGGGAGTTGTGGGCGACTGGCACAATCATTTCGACGCTCCGACCACAGCCATCTTCATGCGCCATGCAGCAAGCGCCCTTAGCAAGCTCGGGTACGACGCATGAGCGAATACGCCATATCGATCGCGATCCTCGGCGTCTTGCCGTCGCTGATCCTCTTCGGGATGGCGGCGATCGAGGGAACGCGCGGGCGAGGGCCATCGCCCATGCGGGTGATGGCATGGACCTTCATGCTCGGCTACGCCCTCAAGAGCCTATACCTCGCCTACGCGGTCGATCGGGACGCCCCGTTCACCACCGACTGGTTGTCCCGGGACATCATCGACCTCGGACAACTGGCGACGCTCCTGTTCGTCGGGACCTTCGTCGCGGGGTATATCTTGTCCACGCTCTACTTCGAGGGCAGGCCGCCACGCGTTCCCAGGCCGAAGCCCGTTCGGATGGACATGACGGGCATCTACTGGGGCGTCTTCGCCCTGTCTTGCGGGCTGATGATCATCTTCTTCGTCAAGATGGACTTCATCGACCAGCTCGTGAATCTCAGGTTCGCCGCGGCCAAGCAGTTCATCCAGGAAGAAACCGGCGTGGCCAGTTCGCTCGGATTCCTGACCGTGGGCGCTGACATCCTGTTGATCTTCTTCGCCTACCGTCTCGCCAACGCGCCGATGCCCCGGCTTTGGGACATCCACCTCCTCGCGCTCTACTTCTCGAGCCTCTGCTTCATGCTCTCCAGTCGCCGATCCGGTGTCCTGATCATCATGATCCTGCTTGTCCTCGTGGTCGCAGCCGCGCGTGCCCGCTCGGTCCCAGCGAACAAGCCTCGCCGTTGGAGCCGATGGGCCCGGGGCGCCATCGGGGCCGGGTTCGCCTTCCTCCTTCTGGCATTCGTCGGCCAGGTCAGAACCGATGGCGAGACCGCGGCGCGGGACATCGACATCGTCCGCGCCGTCGAGACGACGGCGGGCCATATCTTCGAGGGCGCCTATTTCCTCGATCCGGCGAAGGTCTCGGTCATCATCTCCGAGACGCGACGACGCGGAGACTACCTACTGGGCAGCAGTATCGGCGCGGTGATCTTCACGCCGATCCCACGCGTCATCTGGCCGGAGAAGCCCGTGATCCGGATCGGTCCCTATGTCGGGCAGGAGCTTCTGGGCTACAACAACAGGTCCGGTGCTCCACCCGGCGCGGTCGGCGAGCTCTACATGAATTTCGGATGGGGCGGCATCGTCGCGGGCGGTCTGATCTTCGGCCTCCTGCTCGGCCATGGCTGGGCGCGGTTCCGGGCTTCCGACGCAACATCCCAGCCCATCGTTCGATATGTCCTGACAGTCATGTTCGTCCTGTTCTGCCTGAACGTGGATTTCGGCTTCGCGATCCTGACCCTCATCAAATATGTCGCGGCCGCCTCGATCGCCTCCGCCTATTGGCGACACCGACGCACCGCGCCTGCGCCCGGCAGGTCTGCAATCAACCCGCGGCGGCACCGCGTTCCGCTCGCGCAATAGGCATTGCGCGGCGCGGCTCCGCGCGACCTCAGGCTCAATCGCCCGAGGTGCCCCGAGGCCGGGCGGGGATGCCCGTCATCGTCGCGCCCGGTTCGACATTCGTCGTGACCACCGCACCGGCCCCAAGCACCGCCGCGGCACCGATCTGCACGCCTGGCAAGATCCGAACCCCCATCCCCACGTGGATGTCGCGGTCGAGAACGACCTCGGCCCGTATCGCCGCGCCCCCAACCGGCGATTGCCCGTCCGACGTCGGCCCGTTCGTGATGGAGTAGATCACGACGCCGCTCGACAACGCGCACCCGTCCCCGATCACGATTCCGCCTGAGGCGGCCAATACGGAATTGTGCGAGATGTGACAGCCGCGGCCGATCCGGCAATGCCCCTCCCGCCCAATGGCGATCACGACCCCGTGGCGGATCGAGGAACCGTCGCCGATCTCGAGGCGCGCGGGATGATCGACGACGACGTGGCGACCGATCCGCCTGGCGCGCCAACCGTATCGCAGGTTGAGGAACGTCGCGCGCGCACGTTCCTCGACCGCCATGCCGCGCCAGCCGCCACCGAGCGACACGATCCAGCCCGCACCCCGGGATACGATCTCTATGAGCGGACCGGGCAGGATCGCCCCACGCAGGTTTCGAAAAAGTGCCATGCCCCGCGCCTCCCTCAGGCCTTGTCCGCGAACCCGGCTCGCGCAGCAGGGTGCATCATCGCTACCATCAAGGCCATCGCGACCGGGAGGTAGATCCACTGCGCTGATCCCGGGAGCCACAGGCACATTACGGCGAGCGCCGCCGCCGCCACGAGTGGCGCGACCGCGATGCCCCACAAGCGCCCCGCCGTGCCCCCAAGCCGCCGGGCCACGGCACGGGGCAGGACCCAGAGATGCACGACGAGGTGAATGACCGAAAAGGCCGAGCCGATCACCACGATGGCCATGCCGAGCGGGGGTTGCCAGATTAAGACGGTCCCAAGGATGCCGGCGTTCAACAGCGCACCGCGAAAGAGGGCGGGCGCGTAGTCACCGACCGCCCCGCGCCCGTTCAGGAGCTTCATCCACGGCTCCGAGACGGCCCGCGCATAGGCCCCGACGATGAGCAGCCGGACAGCCCATGCGATCAGTTCGACCCGGACGCTGCCCTCGGTGAGCGCGGGTCCGAGCCAGAGCCGCAACAGCGGTTCGGCGAGAAGCCAGAGCCCGACCAACGGAAAGGCCGCGAAGACGGCTTGCAGATAGGTGCTCTGCCGCAGGAGCCGCGATGCCTCTGCTTCTTCGCGCATCCGCGAGATCGACGCGTCGAGCCCGATCACGAGCCCCATCGTCGCCTGCCGGGCGTAGGCCATCATCAGGAACGCCATCCCGAGCGCCAGCGTGCCGGCCGGGCCATATGCGAAGGTCACCGCCAGCGTGCCAAGCCTGAGATGTAGAAGGAATCCGACGACGATCAGGAGGTTGTATCCGACGAGATTCCGCAGGAGCGCGAGGTCCGGTTGCCCCGGCCCGACGGAATTGGACTCCCGATGCCTTGGATCGGTTCTGCGCCCGGCAAGGACGACCAGCGCCTGGACGGCGCAATAGAGGATCGTGGCCCCGGCGTAGAAGGCGACCAGACCGGTATTCGGGCCGGTATCGGTCACGAGCCAGACCGTGAGGAGAATGGCTGCCAGCTCGGCCAGTCGCTCGGCTGTCAGGGCGACGTTGAACGCGATCACCCGCCCCGACACGAGAAGACCATAGAGCGCGGGCGTCGCGAGGCTGGAGGCGACCAATTGTATCGCCGCGCAGGCCAGCGCGATGCGCAGCGGCCCGGACGCGATCTCGCCCAGGCCGGATCCGGCGAATATCGTGAAGACGGCAAAGCCCAGCCCGCCGATCAGCGCCGCCAGAACGGCCGCCCGCCGAACCGTCGCGACGGCGTCGGCCGCGCGCGTCGGCGGGCCGGCCCAACTGGCGCCGAGAATGGGAACGGCCGATTCCTGAAGGACGATCTTGCCGATCTGCGCGAAGCCGGTGATCGCGACGATCAGCAGATAGGCGGCAAGCATACCCGCGTCGATCCCCCCGATCAGGCGGATGATCAGGAGCCCCGACGCGAAGGTGACGGCGAGGCGCCCGTAATTCGAGAGGATCCGCGCCCGCTCGGATGCCGGGGCGGGCCCCATCACGACAGGCCCTCGATCAGGCGTGCCGCGATTCTGTCGGCGCAGCTTCGCGCGTCGAACGTCCGGGCCCATAGCCGACCCGCCTCGACCTCCGCCGCCCGTCTCGGGGCATCATCGAGCGCAACGAGCCGGGCCACGAGCCCGTCGATATCGCCATCGCGCGCAAGGGGCACCGAGGGGCCGACGCTTTCCCGCATGGCGGCGACGTCGAATCCCGCAACGGCGCATCCCGCCGCCATCGCCTCGACCGCGACCATGAAGAAGGATTCGAGGGCGGACGGCGCCAGCATGGCCCAGGACAGGGCCAGCATCTCCTCCAGCGCGGCGGGCGAGACGTAGCCGGTCCAGCGAATGGCCGGATCGGTCTCGATCGCCGCGCGCAGGCCTTCGGGCAAGGATGCTCGGATGTCGGCGGCATTCCCGACCAGATCGAGCGTCGCATGCGGGCGTCCCGCGTCGCGGTATCGTCGAAACGCCTCGATCCCCAACGCGTTTCGCTTGTGTCGCGCACCCGATGTCACTGTAATGAGGCGACCGGGAACCGGTTCGACAGGGGGCCGCGTGGGAAGGTCGACGCCGATAGGGTAGACCTCGCCGACTTCCGCGCTGCCTGCAACGTCGGCCGCCCGATCGTGCAGATAGCGGGACTCGAAAAGGTTGAGCCGCGACCGCGTCATGGCCCGGACCGCTGCGCGCCGCTGGGCGAATGCACGCAGGGCTCCAACGGCCCGAACTCGCTCGGACCACGGAATGAACGGGATCAGGTTCATGTGGAAGGTGGCCTGCGGCAGATCCGTCGGCGTGTGGTAGTTCAGGCTGAGGACCGCATCCGCTCCGACATCCGCCAAGAGGTCGGGCAACTTGGTCGCGCGAAAGATCTGGCTGCGGAGGATCCCTGCGGCCCGAGGGTGAACGAGGCGTGCGCCCGCCTGCGCCGCCCCTTTCCCCGGCAGGGTCCGCGACGTGACGACCGTGACCTTCGCGCCGCGTCGTTCGAGCGCGCCTGCGATCCGGTCCATCACGACGACGCCGCCGCCCTGCGCGAGGTTCAGCGCGTCTATCGCGATATGCATGCTCATCGCGACGCCTGGATGCGCGCCATCAGGTCCACCCAGGCGTCGAGCGCGCACCGACGCGCCCTCTCGGCATCCGGTCGCGCCTGCACCGCCGCCTGGGCACGGGCCAAAGCTTCGGGCGCAGTCAGCGCCGCGAAGGCTGTCGCAATGTCCTCGGGGTCCCGTGATAGGGCCACGCGTCCGAACCCCCTGCCTTCGATATCCGAGGCCAGGGCGCATTCGGGATCGGCCAGCACCAGCACGGGCAGACCGAGTCCGAGATAGGTTTCTGTTTTAGACGGGTAGGCGACCGCCTCAATCCCGCTTCGAAGTGACACGAGACCGATATCGGCACCGGCGATGATCGGTTCGGCCTCGGCATAGGGCCGCCGGTCGAGGAACCGGATGCGTGGATGATCCCCGAACCGCGCCCGCAGGTTGGCGCGCAGGGCCCCGTCGCCCATCAGCACGACGTCCCAGTCCGGGGATCGATCGAGGGCCAGCGACAGCCCGTCCAGAAGGGCGGGAAGATCCTGGAACCGCCCCAGGTTACCCGCGAAGATGGCCCGCCGGCGTCCTCTTTCGGGCGGCACGGGCGCATGACCGGACGGGGCGTCGAGCGTGAAGTTGTTCAGAATGGTGATGTCGGGGATGGACGCGTCGCGCGACCGTATCGTCTGCGCCATATCATCGGACAGGGTCACGATCACGTCGCTGCGCTTCAGCGTGCGGATGTCCCGCGCCCGGAGCATGTCGTAAACCGGCGACCGACCGATCAACCCGCCCCCGATCCGGCTGGCCTCGGGATGAACGTCCTGCACGTGGTAGACGAAGGCGGCGCCGACCCGGCGCGCCGCCGCCGAGGCCGTGGCGGCGGCGATCACAGGCGGGAAGCTGGACGCCGTTACGACATCCGGGCGGAGATCCTCGATCTCCCGGCGAATGGCGCGGCAATAGGAGTATGCGTTTGATGCCCGCACCCAGGCCGCACGCGACCCTTCCGCCCGGACGGCGACCCGATGTACCGAGATGCCACCGACCCGCTCGCGCGTCGGTGCCTCCGGCGCATCGTCAGTATAGGACGGAATCGACGTCAGGACGTGGACATCGTGCCCCGCCGCCGACAGGGCTTCGGCGATGGCCTTGAGCATCCAACCGTAGGGCGGGCTGTCGGGCCAGAAGTAGCGGTGGGTGAGGAGGATCTTCATCCCGCCGACAGAAGATCGCTGACGCGGCCGATCACCTCGTCCTGCTCGGAGCGGGTCAGGTCGCTGCCCGACGGCAGGCAGAGGCCCCGCGAGAAGAGATCCTCGTCCATGCCCCGCCCGACATAGCGGGCGCCCGCGAAGAGCGGCTGCAGATGCATCGGCTTCCAGAGCGGGCGCGCCTCGATCCCGTGATCGGCGAGCGTGCGGCGCACAAGTTCGCGGTCGGCGCCACCCTCGGGCAGCGCAAGCGCCGTCAACCAGTGCGTCGAGCGATGGCCGTCCGGCTCGGGCATCATCCGGACCCCGAGGGGCGTCAGGGCGTCCGCATAGCGCGCGAAGATGGCCCGCCGGGCGGCGACGCGCGCGTCGAGCACGTCGAGCTGGCCGAGCCCGATGGCCGCGCAGACATTCGACAGCCGGTAATTGTAGCCATAGGTCGAATGCTCGTAATGCGGCGCGGGATCGCGGGCCTGCGTGGCAAGGAATCGCGCCCAGTCCGCCCAATCCGCGTGCCGCGTCACGAGCATCCCGCCCCCGGACGTGGTAATGATCTTGTTGCCGTTGAAGCTGAGGATCGCGGCGTCGCCGCCGGTGCCCGCCGGACGACCCCCGATCGTCGCGCCGAGGCTTTCGGCACTGTCCACCACCACGCGCACGCCATGCTGCGCGGCGAGGGTCTCGATCGCGGCGAGATCTACCGATTGGCCGTAGAGGTCCGTCGGAACGATGGCCTTCGGGAGGGCTCCAGCCCGCGCCGCATCGCGCAGCGCCGTCTCGAGGAGGTCCGTGTCGATCGTCCAGCTTGCCGGTGAGAGATCGAAGAAGACGGGCGTCGCACCTTCGTAAAGGACCGGGAAGACGCCGCCCGCGAAATTCATCGACGTCGTCCAGACGTCGTCGCCGCGCGTCACACCGGCGACCCTGAGCGCGAGATGCAGCGCCGCCGATCCAGACGACAGTCCGACGCAGTGCACGCCATGTCCCAGCCGCGCGGCGATCGCTGCTTCGAACGCTTCAAGCTGCGGCCCGGCAGGCGCGATGAAATTGGCATCGAAGGCCGCCTGGATATGGGCGAGTTCTGTGCCGCCCATATGCGGCCTAGACAGCAGGATCCTCATGCCGCGTCGCCTCCGCCATGTAGCGCCGCGTGGACCGAGGCGATCTCCGCTTCCGCCTCGGGGGACAACGGCAACGGATCGCGGGGTTTGCCCCGGCGTATCCCGTCGGCTGCGACGTCGATCTCATCGGGGGACGGCGTCCGGCCGAGCATCTGGGCGATCTCGGCCAGGACGGTCGCGGGGTCCGCGACCATGCGCTCATAGGTGATCGTGATCCGGCGGTCGGGCGCGATCTTGGCCAGGGCCGTCGAGGCCGAGACGACGCAACTGCCCCATTGCCGGGCGCAGAGGACATCGAGCGGCACCCCCGGGTCGGCCCGGAACCCGTCCGGCCGGGGCCCCCACATCGCCATGCGTGGCGCAGATCCGGACCGGAGCGCCCGGCGGTTCTTCAAAGAGCGGGCCGCATAGACGGGGAGATCCGCGACCGGCACGTAGAGGAGCTTTCGCAGGTAGTAGCCGAGGGCGGGAAGTTCGAACTCCCCGCGCCAGCGCTTCATCGCCGAGGGGACGACCGCGCAGCCGTCGCGCAGGATATGCACGAAGCGCGCTTCCGGCAGGATCGCGTCGACGAAGGGCACCCGGAGCGTGTTCGCGCAGGTCTTCTCGACCAGCACGTCCGGGCGACCCTGGCGCCGCCACGCGGCCCAAAAGGCGCCCCGGATATAGGACCGGATCTCGACCGTCGCGCGCTCCGGCGGCAGGGCGTCGGACGGATGGTGCAGGTTCCCGTGTCGCCAGATCGCGTTGATCTCGTCGCAGGGCCAGGTGCCGAACCCGTGCAATCGGGTCAGCATGTCCCGCAATGCGTTCGTGCCCGATCGGGCGGCGCCGATGATGACGAGGGGCTGGAACGGGAGTGGCTCGTCCGTCATGGCCGAAGCGTCCTGACGATGTAGCGGATATCCTCCGCGAGGCTCCAATCGTCGAGATAGGCGAGGTTGATCCGCACCTTGTCGGGCCAGATCGTCCGATCGTTGAAGGCCACCGGATCGGCCTGCGACGCAAGCAACGCCTCCTCGTCGCGGTATTTCAAGGTCGCCGGGCCGGTGATCCCCGGTCGAAGCGACATGACCCGTCGCGCCTCCCCTTCCAGACGGTCGAGATAGCCGGGCACGTCGGGGCGCGGTCCCACGAACGACATCTCGCCGCGCAGGATGTTCCAGAGCTGCGGTAGCTCGTCGAGCTTCCAGCGCCGCAGGAACGTCCCCGTCGGCGTGATCCGCGGATCGTCGGCCGTCGTGATCGTCGGTCCGTCCGAGGACCGCATCGTCCTGATCTTGATGACCTCGAACGGTTGCCCGAACTGCCCGATCCGCGTCTGGCGGAAGAAGCCGCTCGCGCCCGTGTCCCGTCGTGCGACGGCCCAGCAGACCGCAATCACCGGCCAGAGCACCGCCAGTCCGAGCCCTGCGCCGGCTAGATCGAACGCACGCTTCTGGAGGCGTTCGCCATCGGTCACCGGATCCCGTCCCACCCGTTCGAGAGGCGGGCCGTCCCGAGGATCAGCTGGAGCACCCGCTCGGAGGTGTTGGTCACGGTGTAGTCCACCGGCACCTCGCGGGAGCGACCCGCGGCCTCCCGTTCGGCGGCGAGGGCGACGGCGACGTCCACGGCCTCGGGGACCGTCGCGGGATCGAGGCCGGTGACCGCGATGCAGCCCGCGTCCATCGCTTCGGGCCGCTCGATCGCATCGCGCGGCGTGACGGCCGGAAAGCCGAGGATTGCCGACTCCTCGGCGATCGTCCCGCTGTCAGAGATGGCACAGAACGCCTGCATCTGGAGGGCGTTGTAGTCGTGAAAGCCGAACGGTTCCATCCAGCGGATCCGGGCGTCGGCCTCGTGGCCCAACTCGTCCAGTCGCGCACGGGTCCGCGGATGGGTCGAGACAACGACCGGCATGTCGTGCCGGGCGGCCAAAGACCCGAGGATCGAGACGAGCGCACGAAGCCGCTCGGGGCTGTCGACATTCTCCTCGCGATGCAGCGAGACGATAAAGTAGCCGCGTCGCGTCAGGCCGAGCCGCGCCACCACGTCGGAGGCGTCGATCTTCGGGCGCGCGTGGTCCAGCACCTCGCGCATGGGCGATCCGGTCAGGTAGATGCGCCGATGGTGGATGCCTTCGGACAGAAGATGCCGCCGTGCGTGTTCCGTGTAGACGAGGTTGAAATCCGCGACATGATCCACGAGGCGGCGGTTCGTCTCCTCCGGGACGTTGCGGTCGAAGGACCGGTTGCCCGCCTCCATGTGATAGACTGGCACCTTCATGCGCCGGGCCATGATGGCGGCGATGGCGCTGTTGGTGTCCCCGAGGATCAGCACGGCGTCCGGCGCTTCGGTGGCGATGACACCCTCGGTCTTCGTCAGGATCGCGCCCAGCGTCTCGCCGAGCGTGCCGCCGCCAACTCCGAGCCAGTGATCCGGCTGCCGCAGATCAAGATCGTCGAAGAAGACTTCGCTCAGGCGCGGATCCCAGTTCTGGCCGGTATGCACGAGCACATGGTCCAGATGCGTATCCAGACGCGTCATCACCCGGCTCAACCGGATAATCTCGGGTCGGGTGCCCAGGATGGTCATTACCTTGAGGGTCATGTCACGAGAACCTTGTCGGCGTAGGTATCGGGTGCGGTCGGGTCGAAGAGGTCGTGGGTCCAGAACAGGGTCAGGAGCGGGTCCGTGCCGACATTCTCGATAGAGTGGGTCCAGAGCGTGGGCATGTCCACGGCCGCGGGCGCGGCCCCGGTGACGCGGTAGGTGTGCACCTCCGTGCCAAGCGCCGGCCGCATCCGGATATCGGCCTCGCCTTCGAGCACGAGGAACCGCTCGATTTTGCCGAGATGGAAATGGTCGCCACGCGTCACGCCCGGGGCCGTCGTCGACAGGAAGGTCTGGCCCCCGCCGCCGCCCTTCACCGCCTCGAAGAGCATGCCGCGCGCATCCGTGTTGCGCGCCAGGGGCCGGGGCCAGCCGTCGGGATAGGTAGCGGCCCGGTAGCTGTTGAAGAGGTCGCGATCGAACGGATCGGAAAGGTCGGGATAGGTGTTCGCGGTGTAGAGCCGATGGAACCGGTGCAACCACTCCCAGAGGTCGGGCACCGTCATCGACCTGCCCTCGGGCTCGATCCGACGCGGTGCGGCGGAGATGACGGCGTCGATCGCGATTTCCGCGGCCGCCCCGGCATGGAGAAGCTGAACCCTGCCATCCGGGTCGAGATCGGGCGTCTCACCCGCCAGAAGCTTGGCGATCAGGGTCGCGGTGACGTTGTTGTAGAAGGGGCGCGCGCCCTCGCCGAAGATATGCGGCAGGCGCAGGTCCGTCATCGCGCCGATCCCGGCGATGATCTCGACCGCCGCCGCCTTGGAACGTCCGTAGGGAGTCGCCGTCCCGGCATGGATGGAATTCGCGTAGACGACATGGGGCGTCGATCCGGCATTGCGGCAGGTCTCGGCCAAGCGGCGCGCGATCGCGGGATTGCCCGCTTCGACCGCGTCGTCCGGGCCGCGATTGACGCCCGCGAAGTGCAGCACCGCATCCGCGTCGGTCACGGCCTCCCGCAGCGTGGCGTCGTCCTGGAACCCGGCGCGATCCAGCGCGACGGTTCGATAGGGCGGCGCGTCGCCGCGAAACCGCGCCGCGCAGTTGGCCGCGTGCAACCGGACCGCCGCGTGGTGGCCGATCAAGCCACCGGCACCCGTGACGACGATCTTCATCGCGCCCCCACCTCGGTGAGGGCCGCTTCGATCTCGGGAAGGGACAGCAGAAGACGCTCGATCCCGGCGACATCCAGGCGTTCGGTGTTGTGGGAATGATAGTCCTCGGCCCCGCGACCGGCGGGATCGCCTTCCGAGAGGTAGGGCGCATAGTTCAAATCGCGCTCGTCCATGGAGATGCGGAAATAGTCGCCCATATCCTCCGACTTGGCGAGTTCCAGCCCCGTGGCCAGCGTCTCGTAGAGCTTCTCGGCATGCCGCCAGCCGATCGCCTCGACCGGATGGTCCGGCACCTCGAACAGGTTGGTAAGCGCCGTGACGAGGTCCGCGATGGTCGCAGCGGGCGCCTTCTTGACGAAGAGATCCCCCTGCCGCGCGTTCTCGAATGCATGGTGTACGAGGGCCACGCTATCGCGCAGCGGCATCAGGAACCGCGTCATCGACGGCTCGGTTACCGTGATCGCTCGTCCCTCGCGAATCTGGCGCACGAACAGCGGAATTACCGAGCCACGCGAATACATCACGTTGCCGTAGCGCACTGCCGAGATGA
Organism: Jannaschia halovivens; assembly: GCF_046452375.1. Classification (NCBI taxonomy): domain Bacteria; kingdom Pseudomonadati; phylum Pseudomonadota; class Alphaproteobacteria; order Rhodobacterales; family Roseobacteraceae; genus Jannaschia; species Jannaschia halovivens. The sequence continues at coordinate 2,089,194 of NZ_JBKFDJ010000001.1, forward strand.
CGGTCGGCCCGCCATCGCCGACCTCACGGGCGCGCGCGACGGCGAACTTCTCCATCATCGCCTTCGACAGACCCATCGCGTTGACGGGCAGGACCGCCTTGTCCGTCGACAGGCACACGACCGCGCGGACCTCGGCCGCGATGGCAGATGCGAGGACGTTCTCTGAGCCGAGTATGTTCGTCCGCACGGCTTCCAGCGGGAAGAATTCGCAGGACGGCACCTGCTTGAGGGCCGCGGCGTGGAACACCGCGTCGACGCCCTTCATGGCGCGGTCGACCGTGCTCCGGTCGCGGACATCGCCGATATGGAAGCGCACCCGCGCGTCGCGCAGCTCGTTGCGGAGCGCGTCCTGCTTTTCCTCGTCCCGGCTGAGAACCCTGATCTCGTGCACGCCGCGGTCGAGCAGATCGCGCAGCATGGTGCGTCCGAATGACCCCGTCCCGCCCGTAATGAGGACGGTTTCGTGCGTGAGGCCCATGGGCACGGTTTCCTCTCGGCAGAGCCATCGATTCGGCCCTGCCGACTATGGCAATCTCACCCCGTGAAGACCACCCGGACCCTGCCGCGCCGTGTCAGTCGATCTCGGTCAGGCTACGCCCCGCGGGGGCCAGTCCGATCGTCCCGAGCGCATGGTCCGCGACCGGCACCTTCAGGTCGATGCTGCCGTCGGCAGTGCGCTGCCCCGCGGCCAGCGGCTCGGGCGCGAACGAGAGGCCCGCGAAACGAACCCCATGCTGCGCGCCCGTGTCGGCATAGGTGCTGTAGCCGCCGGCCCGGTTCGAGAAATTGGGCAGCCACATCGCCTGGGCCGCGGCCGTGCCCGGCGCGAAGTTCATCGCGGCGTTCCGCCCCGAGCGATCCGTGCCGCCGATATATCCCGTCGCGCGATACCAGGTGTCGTCCTGGAGCGGGACAAACCCCTCGCTGGCCACGTATTTGTAGGTGCCGCCGCTGTCGGTATTGGCCAGCCGCGTGCCCGCGGGCCAGATGCCGCTCACGTCGTCGGGATTTGCCAGACTGGCGGGCAGCGGCGCCTTCAGCGTGATCGTGTTGGCCACCTTGTCCACCCCTGTCAGGTCGAACAGGTCCGCAAGGTAGATGCGGCTGTAGTCGGAATAGAGAAACCCGCCCGAGTTCCGATAGCCGAAGAAGATGATTCCGCGCCGGTTCGCCGTCTGCACCGTTTCGTTCCAGCCGCTGGCGTCCACGAGCGAGACGACGGTGTCGCCCGGGGCCAGGGGCGCTGCAAGCTCGGTCAGGCTGTCCACGCCGCCATGACGGAACCGCATGTGGTGCAGCGGGGTGATCTGGAGGCCGTCGATATCCTTAAGGATGAGACCGATCAGCTGCTGGTGACGGCTCTCGTTGGGATGGGCGGACCAGTCGCCCGCGATGCCCTTCTGATGGATGGCGCAACTCATCCGGTAGGTCGCGGAGGGGTCGACGGGGAAGGATTCGGTGCTCGTGACGACCCCCGGGTAATAGCCGCGATAGAGGTTCGATCCCGCCATGCCGGGCGTCAGGGCCGTGTCGAAGGTGAATTCGTCCGGGTAGTTGTAGCCGTTGCGCAGAAGGCCGGTGCCGTTCGTCACGAGGTCGAGACCCCGCGACGCCACATAAGCCGCCGTGATCGGTGCGCCGGTCCCGAAGGCGGGATCGGCGAGGCCGTCGATGCCCGCCGGGAAGCGCGCGCGCCCGGTTGCGGCTTCCAGCACCATCGCCTCGGTCCAGTTCGCGCCGTCGGCACTCGTCTTGATGTGCAGATCGTCATCGCCCGCCGTCCCGATCTCGACCCGACCCGACCATCCCGTCTGGAAGAGAAGAGACGCCGTATCACCACCCGTGGCCTTGTTCAGCTTGACCTGCGTGCCCGCGCCCGCATGGGTGACGAGCACCGCTTCCGACGCGACCGCCAGCCGGTTCGTGTCGTCGGCGCCGATGCCGATGCCGATCTGGTCGACCGTCTGGGGCATGCCGCTGGCCTGATCCCAGCCCGATCCGGTCCAGACCCGGAGCAGAGCCGCCGCACGGTCCCAGGCCAGCCAACCCTCCGCCGGAACGTGGAACGCCCAAGCCCCGTCCGTCCGCACGGCGATCGCGCCATCCTGGCCCGCGAAGGCCTCCGTCGCACCGGGCGCCACGATCCAGCGGTCGCCTTCGTCCGGCGTCGGATCGGGGGTCGCCGCGACGCCCTCGACCGAGAGCTGCACGATCGCATCCAGCGCCCGCAGCGCCTCGTTGTGGGTGACGTGCTTCTGCGCCTGGTTGGGCTGGATATAGGGCAGCGCCAGAAGGCGCGAGCGTTCGGATGACTGGGTCATTGATCCCTCCTGTGACGAAGGCAGGACTCGGATGGAGCAATTAACGAAAGGTTGCCGCGCCCCGCCCCGATAGGGCATTGCGGCCCGGACCCCGGCCAGAGGCGCCCCCATGTCCCGCATCCTGATCACCGGCACGGCCGGCTTCATCGGCTTCCACCTCGCCCGGCTGCTGCTGTCGCAGGGGCACGAGGTGCGGGGGTATGACGGCATGACCGATTACTATGACGTCGCGCTCAAGCGGCGGCGGCATGCCATGCTGCTCCAGTCCGAACGCTTCGCCGCGACCGAGAGGATGCTGGAAGACCAGGCCGCGCTCGACGCCGCGATCGACGACTTCGCGCCCGAAATCATCGTGCATCTCGCGGGTCAGGCGGGCGTCCGCTACAGCCTCGAGGCCCCCCGCGCCTATATCGACGCCAACGTCGTCGGCACCTTCAACGTCATGGAGGCCGCGCGACGCCACGCGGTCACCCACCTCCTCATGGCGTCAACGTCGTCGGTCTACGGCGCGAATACCGACATGCCATTCCACGAGGACCAGAAGGCCGACACGCCGTTGACAATCTATGCGGCGACCAAGAAGGCATCCGAAGCGATGGGCCACGCCTGGGCCCATATCCACGACCTGCCGATCACCATGTTCCGGTTCTTCACCGTCTACGGGCCGTGGGGCCGCCCCGACATGGCGCCGATCAAGTTCGCCGAGGCCATCACCGCGGGCCGGCCCATCGACATCTACAACGGCGGCGAAATGTGGCGGGACTTCACCTATGTCGAAGACCTCGTCCGCGCCATCGCGCTCCTGATCGACGCGGCCCCCGTTCGCCCGGCGGACGGCATCGTGCCCGAGGGCGACAGCCTGTCGCCGGTCGCCCCCTACCGCGTCGTCAACATCGGCAACTCGGACAAGGTGCACCTGATGGATTTCATCGCGGCCCTCGAAGACGCGTTGGGCACGAAAGCCATCCGCAACATGATGCCGATGCAGACCGGTGACGTGCTCGCGACCTGGGCCGATGCCACCCTTCTGAACCGCCTGACCGGCTATACCCCCGAGACCGACTACCGCGAGGGCACGCGCCGCTTCGCCGACTGGTTCCGGGAGTGGAAGGGCCTCTAGCCCGCGAGCAGGCGCAATCCCTGGGTGACATCCGCCCGCACCGCCAGCCGCAGCCCCGGTTCATCTCCCGCGCGCAGCGCGGCGACGATCATCCGGTGGTTCTTGGGCAATTCAGTCCGGTTCAGCCGCCCGTAGAGCGCGCGCATCGTTGGCCCCATCTGCAACCAGACCGTTTCGACCATGGCCAGCATCGCGGGCGCCTGGGCCCGCAGATAGAGCGTCCGGTGGAATTCGAGGTTGGTCCGAATGTAGCCTGACGCGTCGTGCTTGGCGATCTGCTCGGCGATGGCGGTGTTGATCGCCTCCATCCGGTCGACCAACGCCAGATGCGCGCGCGGCAGCGCCCGGATCGCCAGCTCCGGCTCGAGGAGAGAGCGCAGGGCGGCCAGTTCCTCGATCCGGTCGTTCGACAGGGCAGGTGTCGCGATCCGCCCGCTGGCCGAAAGCGACAGCGCCCCCTCGGCCACCAACCGCCGCAGCGCCTCGCGGACCGGGGTCATGGACAGTCCGTAATCCTTGCCGATCCCGCGCAGCGTCAGCGCCTGCCCCGGCGGCAGTTCGCCATGCATGATCCGCGTCCGCAGGCTGCGATACAGGCGGTCATGGGCGGCTCCGGCACCATCGGGAAGCGGGTTCAGCAGCATGGCGCGACTGTTCCCCGCCCGCGCCCCAAACGCAACGGCTCAGGCGAAGTCCACCGCATGGAGCTCCGTTCCGCGGGTCCGGAGCCACGCCCGGCGCGGCTGCCAGTCGGGCATCAGCCCTTCGACCTGCGCCCAGAATCGCGGCGAGTGATCCATGTGGACCAGATGCGCCACCTCATGCGCCGCGACGTAATCCAGCACCTCGGACGGCGCCATGATCAGCCGCCACGAGAACATCAAATCGCCCCGCGACGTGCACGACCCCCAGCGCGAGCGCGTGTCCCGCAGCGTGATCCGACCCGGCACGCGCCCGAGGGCCGCGGCGTGGCGATCGACCGCCTCGACCAGATGGGTGCGTGCCATCTCGCGCAGCAGGACCTTCACGCGTGCCCCGGCCCGCTCATCGTCGGGCACGGCGATGGCGTCGCCGACATACCGCGCCGCGCGGCCCGGCCCCGCGATCACCGGCCGCTCGACGCCCATCAGCGGGACAGTTCCGCCGACCCGCACCGGCCGCATAGCGGGCACAGCCGCGACCTGTCGCGCGATCCATCCTGCCTGTGCGGCGATGAACGCCCGCGCCTCGTCGATCGCGACGCCCTTCGGCAGCGTCAATGCAACCACCCCGTCCGAGCGCCCGACCCGCAGCGTCATCCGCCGCGCCCGCACCGACGGGCGCAGCACGACCGACAGGCCGGGCGTGCCAGGCACGGGAAGATGGTCTTGCGCTGGGCTGGGCATAATGCCTCCGACCGGGGGCTTGCCACACCTGATCGGCTGTGGCATCCGGCCCCAATTCCCGACACCCGGGACCGTTCCCGGACGATATGAAGGATGCGACATGCCCAAGGAAGAATGGGGCGTCAAGCGGGTCTGCCCGACCACCGGCAAGCGCTTCTACGACCTCAACCGCGACCCCGTCGTCAGCCCCTACACGGGCGAAGTCGTCAACGTGGAAACCGGCACGAAGACGCGCGTCCTCGTGGCCGACAAGGATGACGTCGACGCCAAGAAGGCCAAGGACGACGAGGATCTGCTGCTCGACGACGACGATGTCGAAGACGAGGAGGACGCCGAATCCACCGACGACGCCGTTCTGGAAGACGATGACGACGATGACGACACCGTCTCGCTGGATGAACTTGCGGTCGGAGACGACGGCGACGACGACGATTGATCGGGGGGCGGCGCGCGGGGTTTTTCCGCTTGCGCCGCTTCCGGGCCTGCCTTAGATCGCAGGCCGGTTAGGGGCCTTAGCTCAGTTGGTAGAGCGCCTGCATGGCATGCAGGAGGTCAGCGGTTCGACCCCGCTAGGCTCCACCATCCCCTTATCCCACAGGTTCCGATGCGCCCCTGGATCGAACGCGCCCGTGCCGATGCGCCTGATGGCGACACGCTGCGCCTGATGCAGCGCGGCGACGAGTTCTCGATCCGGATCGCGGGCGGCAACGAGTTGATGAACTCGCGGCTTGGCGGCTCGGAGGAGGCGCTGGCCCGGCTGGCGCTGGACCGGCTCGACGCGCCCGCACCCCGCGTCCTGATCGGCGGCCTCGGGATGGGCTTCACCCTGCGCGAAGCGCAGGGCCGCCTCGGCCCCGATGCCCGCATCACCGTCGCCGAGATCGTGCCAGACCTCGCGGATTGGGCGCGCGGCGACATGGCGGCGGTGTTCGACGGCTGCCTCGACGATCCCCGCGTGACGCTCGATCTGCGCGACGTCCGACAGGCGATCGCGGAGGGCGGCTGGGACGCGATCCTGCTCGATGTCGACAATGGCCCGGACGGGGTGACCCGACCGGGCAATGACGCGCTCTATTCCGAGACCGGACTCCGGGCGGCCCGCGCGGCCCTTGCGCCCGGCGGCGTGCTCGCGGTCTGGTCGGCCCATCCCGCGCCCGCCTTCACGCACCGCATGGAAACCGCCGGGTTCGACACCGCGACCGAAACCGTTCGCGCGGGCCGAGGGCGGCGCGGACCCAAGCACGTCGTCTGGATCGGGCGCCGCTAGGCGCGCAGGCCCAGCATCGCGCGGGCCTCAGCCGGGGTCGCAACCGGGCGTCCGTGCCGCGCGCAGACCTCCGCCGCCCGCGCCACCAGCGCCGCGTTCGACGGCGCGAGCGTCGCGCCGTCCAGCCGGATGTTATCCTCAAGCCCGGTCCGCAGATGCCCGCCAGCCGCCGCCGCCCAGTCGTTCAGCTCAATCTGGTGCCGCCCGATCCCCGCGGCGCACCATTCGCTGCCGGGGAGAAGTCGCTCGACGGTGCGGACGTAGAAGTCGAACGTCTCGCGGTCGGCGGGCATCGCGTTCTTCACGCCCATGACGAATTGCACATAGGCTGGCGCGGCCAGCCGCCCATCGGCCTGCATCTTCGCCGCCTGATGGATATGGCTCAGATCGAAGCACTCGATCTCAGGCTTAGTGTCATAGGTCTGCATCTCGGCGGCGAGCCAGTCTACGAGGTCGGGCGGGTTCTCATAGACGCGGCTGGGGAAATTGTTCGACCCGACCGACAGGCTTGCCATGTCGGGGCGCAGCGGCAGCATCCCGCCCCGCGCGCGGCCCGCCCCCGACCGCCCCCCGGTCGAAAGCTGCACGATCATGCCCGGACACTCCGCCTCGATCCCCGCCTTCAACGCCGCGAAGCGCTTGGCATCTGAGGTCGGCGTGCCGTCATCCTCGCGGACATGGGCGTGGCAGATGCTGGCCCCGGCCTCGTAGGCGGCCCGCGTGCTCGCGACCTGCTCGGCCACGGTGATCGGGACAGCGGGGTTGTCGCGCTTCTGCGGCACGGAGCCGGTGATCGCGACGCAGATGATAGCGGGTTTCGTCATGGTGCGGGCGTGCCTCCGGTCAGGACCTGCGCCATCTTCGGCGCGTCGATATTGCCGCCGCAGAGGATGACCGCGACATCGCGCCCCTGCATCGCGGCGCGCTCCTGCATCAGACCGGCGAGCGGCGCGGCCCCTGCGCCCTCGGCGGCGTGATGGGTGGCACTCCAGTAGAGGCGGATCGCCTCGGCCACGGCGTCGTCCGACACCGCGAGGATGCGCGCGGCCCCGTCGCGGTAGATGTCGAACGCGGCTTCAACCGGCATCCGCACGGCCATCCCGTCGGCGAAGGTCGCGGCCGAGTTCGTGGCGATCATCTCGCCCGCCTCGACCGACAGCTTGGCCGTCTGGGCGTTCTCGGAGACCACGCCGACGATCTCGGTGCGGTGCCCCAGCGCGTCGCGCGCCGCGATGCAGCCGCAGATGCCCGAGCCGCAGCCGATCGGGACATAGAGCGTCTCGATCTCGGGATGCGCGCCCAGAAGCTCCCAGGCATAGGTCGCCACGCCGCGTACCAGCTCCCGGTGGAAGGGCGGCACCGGAAACAGGCCCTCGGTCTCGGCGGCCGCCATCGCCGCCTCGCGGGCGACGTCGAAATCGGCGCCGTGGACTCGCAGCTCCGCGCCCCAGGCTTCCATCGCGGCGTTCTTCTCCGGTGAATTGCCCTCGGGCACGTAGACCACGGCGCGCAGCCCCGCGGTGATCGCCGCCCGTGCCTGGCTCTGGCCGTGATTGCCGCGCGTCGCGGTGACGATGCCAGGGCTCTCGGGATGGGTGCGGCGCAGCCAGTCGATCAGCGTCACGCCGCCGCGCACCTTGAACGCGCCGGTCGGGTTGGCGTTCTCGTGCTTGACCACGACCCGTGCACCCGTCGCCCGGTCCAGAAGCGGCCAGCGAAGCTGCGGGCTGGGTGGTACCGTACGATGCACGAGCGCGGCTGCGGCCTCTAGGTCCTCGGCCGTGAACATGGTGACCTCCTTCGATGGGGCGGAACGATCCAGGCGGGTCCGGGGGCGCTTCCCCCCGGCGTCAGAGCAAGAACAACGTGATCGCCGGGAAGGCGACGAGGATCGCGACCCGCACGAGGTCCGACCCGACGAAATAGATCACCGCCCGGTAGGTCGCCAGCATCGGCGTTGCCCGGTCCATCGCGTTGATGACGAAGAGGTTCATCCCCACCGGCGGCGTGATCAACCCGACCTCGACCACGATCAGCACGAGGATGCCGAACCAGATCGCGACATGCTCGGCCGACATCCCGAAATCCAGCGCCGAGATCACCGGGAAGAAGATCGGAATCGTCAGGAGGATCATCGAGAGCGAATCCATCAGGCACCCGAAGATCAGGTAGAAGACGAGGATCACGATCAGGACCGTCACCGGTGCGTAGCCTTGGGTCACCACCCATTCCGACATCTCCTGCGGCACCTGCGTCAGCGCGAGGAAGCCGTTGTAGAAACCCGCGCCCAGCACGATGAAGAAGATCATCGCGGTCGATTTCGCGGTGACGGTGAAGCTCTCCATCAGGGTTCGCCCGGTCAGCCCGCCATTGAGAAGCGCGATCAGCCCCGTGCCCAGCGCACCCACCGCCGCGCCTTCGGTCGGGGTGAAGATGCCGCCATAGATACCGCCGACGACCGCGACGAACACCACCAGCACAGGCCAGACGGCGGCCAGTTGCCGGAACCGCTGGCGCATCGGGATCGCGTCGCGGGTGCCCGCCGCCTCGGGGTTCAGCCGCACGTAGATCGAGATCGCGATGACATAGCCCAGCGCCGCGATGAGGCCGGGGATAAAGGCCGCAAGGAAGAGCTTCGCGATATTCTGCTCGGTCAGGATCGCGTAGATCACCAGCACGACCGAGGGCGGGATCAGGATGCCCAGCGTGCCGCCCGCCGCCAGCGTCGCGGTCGAGAATCCGCCGTCATAGCCGTAGCGCTTCAGCTCCGGCAGAGCGACGCGTCCCATGGTTGCCGCCGTCGCCAGGCTCGAGCCGCAGATCGCGCCGAAGCCCGCGCAGGCCCCGATCGCCGCCATCGCGACCCCGCCCCGCCGATGCCCGAGAAAGCCCTCCGCCGCGCGGAAGAGTGCTTGGGACATGCCGCCCAGCGTCGCGAAATGCCCCATCAGAAGGAACATCGGCACGATCGAGAGCGAGTAGGAAGAGAAGGTCGAATAGGTCTCGTTCTTCAGTCGCGACAGCGCGACGATGTTGCCGCCCGTCACGAAATAGAGTCCGACAAGACCGACGAGGAACATCGCGAGCCCGATCGGCACCCGCAGGAAGATCAAGATCAGGAGGGCCGGGAAGCTGGCCAGTCCGATCTCGAGATCGGTCAATGCTCCGCCCCCTCGGGCCGCAGGATTTCCGCGCCGGTGACCAGTTCGGCCACCCGGACGGCGGCGACGTAAGCCTGCGCCAGTGCGGCGATCACCGCGCCCGACAGCGCCGCCGCATAGGCCCACCAGATCGGGAACTGGATGAGGAAGGTCGTTTCACCGTAGCGCATCTTGGCCTCGGTCCCGAGCCAGAGTTGCACCGCGATCAGCACCAGAACGGCCGCGAAGACCAGCGCCCAGAGCGCCGAGAGGACGCGGTTCGTCGCCCGTCCCAGCGCGTTGGTGAAGATGTCCACCGACGCGTGGCCGCCGGTGATCTGGGTAATGGGCAGGAAGGCAAAGATGACGAAGGCCATCCCCGCCTCGATCAGTTCGAAATCGCCGTTGATCGGCCCGATCCCCAGCAACAGGAGCCATTCGGCCGCGGCCACGCCCTCGAACATGTCGGCGTTCAGCACGCCGTTGAGGAACCGTCCGAAGATCGACAGGCAGGTCATGATGATGAGGCCCGACAGGACCAGCCCGCCGAGGATCGCCATGATCCGGGCCAGCGCCTCGATGATCTTCCGCAGCATGTCCGACCCCCGTCAATCGGCGGGGGCCGTGCCTGGTCGGACACGGCCCCCGTCTGTCACGCGCGACGCTAGCGTCAGCCCTCGTATTCGTCCATCAGTTGACGCGCCTCGTCGATCAGGGCCTGACCGTCGATACCCTTCTCCTCCATCTCCGCAAGCCAGGCCTCGTAGACGGGCTGCGCGGCCTCGCGCCAGGCGGCGGCATCGGCTTCGGAGACGGTGACGATGTTGTTGCCCGCATCGACCGCGATTTGGCGCGACGGGATGTCGGCATCCGACTGCGTGCCACCCGCGAAGACCGAGAACTCCAGCCCGGAATTGTCGTCGATCACCTGCTTGAGATCGTCGGGAAGACCCTCGTAGCGCGCCTTGTTCATCGCCAGGACGAAGGTCACGTTATAGAGGTGGTTGCCCTCGAACTCGGTGTGGTTCTGGACCAGCTCGGGGATCTTCAGCGCGGGCGTCACCTCCCACGGGATCGTCGTGCCGTCGATCACCCCCTTCGACAGCGCCTCGGGAATGGCGGGAACGGGCATGCCGACCGGCGTGGCGCCCAGCGTCTCAATCAGCGTGTTCACCTGCCGCGTGGCGCCGCGGATCTTGACGCCCTGCATGTCGTCGGGTGTCACGATCGGATCGGCCGAATGGATCATGCCGGGGCCGTGAATCCACGTGCCGAGGATGTGCACGTCGGCGAAATCCTCCTGCATGTGCGTCTCGTACATCTGCCAGTAGGCGGCCGAGCCCGCGCGCGCGTTGTTGACCATGAACGGCAGCTCGAACACCTCGGTGCGCGGGAAACGCCCCGGCGTATAGCCCACGACGGTCCAGACCACGTCAGCCACGCCATCGATCGCCTGGTCCAGAAGCTGCGGCGGCGAGCCGCCAAGCTGCATCGACGGATAGCGCTCGACCTCGATCCGGCCGCCCGAGGCCTCCTCGACGTTGTCGGCCCAGACGTCGAGGATCAGCTTCGGCACATTGGCCTGCGCCGGCAGGAACTGGTGCAGCTTCAGCGTCACCTCCTGCGCGGCGGCGGGCAGCGCGGTCAGCGCCAGCGCGGTGGCGCCCAGAAGGCCGGTGATCGTACGGCGGGTCAGCATGGTGTCATCCTCCCTGATGAACGAATGCGGGTCGCGCCTCTGACGGGCGCGGCGTCCGCGGGCGAGCAGACCACAAGGCGGGGGCGGATGCCAAGCGAGAAACGTTACAGCTGCAACGAGTTTCGTCGCTCAGCGTTTCCCTTCGCGGAGCCACGCCCAGATCGACAGGCCCGTGGCCAGCAGGAGGAACAGCCACGCGGGCACGAGCGACAGGATACGAACATCCGCCGTCAGATAGGCCTCGCGCGGGGTCCAGCCGAGCCAGCCGCGGCCAACCGCGGTGCGCCCTTCGCGAACGGGGCGCAGGTCCGGGGCGCCCGCCTCGACGATGGCCGTTCCGCCATTCGTCGCCGCGGTCGCGTCGGCCAGCAGGGCATCCGTCGCGATGGTCTCGACGAATTCGCGCGGGGCTGCCGGACCGATGCCGATCACGGTCTCGCGGTCCCCTTCGGCCAGTCGCCAGAGCCCCTGCGCCGTCGCATCGACGGTGCCCACGAACCGGCCCGGCCCCTGCTCCTCGAGGGTCAGCGAGGTCTCGGTCCCGTCGGGCGCGGTCACCGTCACCGCACCAGGCGCATCGCCCAGCGTGCGTCGAGTGACCGTGATCTCCTGGCCCAGCGCGGTCGCCGACAGCGTTTCCTCCTCCAACTCCGGCTCCTGCATCAGCCAGTGGGCGAGGCGACGCAGCAGCTCAGCCTGCGGCCCGCCCCCCTCGTAACCGCGATCCCAGAGCCAGACCTGATCCGACCCCAGAAGCGCCACGCGCCCGGCCTTGACCCGGTCGAGCACCAGAAGCGGCTCCTCGTCGACGCCCTGCATGACGATCTGCGCCTCGGCGTTCGCCTGCACCTGGATCTGGCGGAACCAGCGGCCCCAAGCCGCGCCGTCGGTGCCGAACCCCGTCGGCAGATCGCCGGTCACCGGATGCTTGGCGCCGGTCTCGCTGATGGCGGGCGTGAACGGTTGATCGAGCACGATGGCCGTCGGGGCCGCGGGCAGGATGGGCGCCAGCGGCGAGCGATAGATGCTGTCGGCGGAGGCGAAATCCGGCCCCGCCGCGACGAGCAGAGCGCCGCCGTCTTCGACATACTGGCGTACGTTGTCGAGATAGATCGCCGGCAGGATGCCGCGTCGCTGGTAGCGGTCGAAGATAATCAGGTCGAACTCGTCGATCTTGTCGAAGAAGAGCTCACGTGTCGGAAAGGCAATCAGGCTCAGCTCTGTCACGGGCACGCCATCTTGCTTGCCCGGCGGCCGCAGGATCGTGAAATGCACCAGATCGACCGCGCTGTCGGCCTTCAGAAGGTTGCGCCAGGTGCGCTGGCCGGGATGCGGCTCGCCCGAGACCAGAAGCACGCGCAGCCGGTCGCGCACGCCGTTGATCTGGACGACGGCGGCATTGTTGCGCGTCGTCAGCTCCCCCTCGGCCTCTGGGACGCGGAACTCGATCACGTTGCGGCCCCCATGCGGAAGCCGGACGGGCAGTTGCAGGTCCTCGCCCACGGGAATGCGGTACGCCTGCGGTTGGCCCCCGTCGATCGCCAGCTCGATATCGGCATCGGTGCCGATTTCGGCAGGCACGTCGCCCTGATCCTCGATGCGAAGGGTGATCGTGAACTCCTCGTCGAGGATCGCGAAGGCCGGCGCGTTCGACACGATCAACCGCCGATCCCAATCGCCTGTGCGACCCGTCCGGAGAAGGTGCAGCGGCGCCGGAAGGGCCGGGGCGAGATCGGCGTCGTGGATCTGCCCGTCCGAGATGACGATGGCGCCCGCGACCCGGTCGCGCGGCACCTCGGCCAGCATCTCCGACAGCGTAGTCATGGCTTCTGTGCCCGCGTCGCCCTCGCCATCGCCCACGCGGGCCACGCGGGTGTCCAGCCCATCCGCCTCGGCCTCCTGCAGAAGATCCGCCAGCGCGGCCTCGGATTGCTCGGCGCGGTCCGACAACCGCTGGCTGGCGCTGTCGTCAACGACGACCAACAGGATGTCCGACAGCGGCTCGCGCTCCTCGGTCTGGAGGCTCGGATCCAGAAGCGCCACGGCAAGAACGCCGACGCCCAGCGCCCGGAGCCACCAGCCCGGCAGGCGGCGCCATGCGGCCAGCAGGCAGATGGCGAGCGCGACACCCGCCAACAGCGCGATCGCCCAGAGCGGCAGCATCGGATCGAAGAGGATATCGCGCGCCATGGCCCTCAGTTCCCCAGCCGGTCGAGCAAAGCTGGCACATGCACCTGGTCGGATTTGTAGTTCCCCGAGAGCACATGCATCACAAGGTTCACGCCGAACCGATACGCGATCTCGCGCTGCTGCTCGCCCGCGAAACCCCGCCCCACGGGTAGAAGCGCGTTGCCCCGGCTGTCCACCGCCCAAGCGGCCGCCCAGTCGTTCCCGCCGATCACCACCGGCGTCACCCCGTCATTGAGGTCGCGGAACGGCATTCCCGGCACGGCCTCGGTCGGGGGCGAGGCCTCGACCCAGAGGTCCGGCGAATTGTAGCGCCCCGGCACGTCCTGCAGCAGGTAGAAGCTCCGCGTCATGACGTGATCCAGCGGCAGCGGCTCGAGCGGCGGGATGTCCAGCGGTGCGGCGAGGTCGCGCAGCCGCTGGCTCGTCGGCGAAGACGATCCGAAGCCGCCGATATCGGCATCGCGCGTGTCGAAGAGGATCATACCGCCGCCGCGCAGATAGCGGTTCAGCTTGGCATAGGCCTCGTCCGAGGGGCGCGGTTGATCGACCACGACCGGCCAGTAAAGGAGCGGGTAGAAGGCAAGTTCATCCGCCTCCAGATCGACGCCGCGCGGCAGAGACGGCTCGACCGAGGTGCGCGCCGTCAACACCGCCGACAGACCCGTCAGCCCCGCCAACGCCACCTCGTCGACCGCGCGGTCGCCGGTGACCACATGGGCCAGCGCCACCTCGTTGGGAATCGGCGCGTCCTGCGCCTGGGCCTCGGGGGCGATCATCGTCGCCAGCACGACAACCGCCGCCGTCGTGGCGCCGCGCCGCAGGCGCCCGCCGAGCCAGAGTGACGCCAGCGCGTCGACGGTCAGAAGCCCGAGGGCCAGCGCCAGGAGCCACGGCATCAGGTCCGTCTCGGCTATACGGTCCAGCCCTTCGACCACCGTTCCGGCCGGGTAACTCGCCGGAGCGAGCGTGGCGTCGGGGCCCAGCACATTGACCGCGAGGCTCTGTCCCGGCCCTTCATAGAGCCCCGGCGGCAGATCGGCGGAGGGTAACGGCTCGACCAGCGCCTCGCCGCCGATGCCGGCCATCGCGCCCGCGTCGCGCGCCGTACCGAAGCCATCAAGAACCACCCGCGGCACCCATGTCGTGCCTTCGAGGTCCTCGGCCGCGGGGCGCGCGGGCCGGGTCGAAACGGCGAGCCGTTCCAGCATCTGCACGAACAGGCCCGACAGCGGCAGGCTCGACCACTCCGCGTTGGCGGTCACGTGGAACAGCACGACCTGTCCCTGCCCCAGCGGTTTGCGCGTCACCAACGGCGTGCCGTCCTGTAGGGCGGCGATGGCGCGGTCGGCCAGCGTCGGGTCGGGCTGGGCCACGACCTGGCTGGTTACGGCGACCTCCTCGGGGATGGTCAGGCCGAAGAAGGGCGAGCCCTCGTCGAAGGGACGCAGCGTCTTCGGCTCGCCCCAACTGAGCGTGCCCCCGATGCTCCGGCCGCCGGCCCTCAGGCGCACCGGCAGAAGCGGGTCCTCGGTTTCCCGCGCGAGGTCCGAGGCGGCGAGCGTCGGACCGGCGAAGCGCAACAGCAGCCCGCCTGCCTCGACCCATTCGGTGACCTGCACCGTCTCGGCGGGCGAAAGGCGCGCCACGTCGGCGAGTATCAGGACATCGGGCGCGGCGGGCAGGATCGTCTCCAGCTCGCCCTCGATGAGGTCGGCGGTCGGCGCGAGCGCATTGCGCAGGTAGTAGAGCGGCGACAGGAGATCCTGCGCTTCGTCGCCCGCTGACGTCAGAAGGGCCACCTCGCGCCGCGCGAGGCTGTCGTCCGTCAGGGTGACGGCCCCCGCGCTCCGCTCGCCCGCGATCTCGAAGCGCTGCACCCGGTTGCGCAACTCCGGCGGCAGGTTCAGCTCCAGCACGGCGCTTGTCTCGGCCGCCTCGAAGGCTATTGATGCGACGGCCAGCTCGACCAGCGCGCCCGAGGGTCCGGGTCCGATTGCGCGAATGTCGAGGCTGCGCGCACCACTCGCCCGCGCCCGCAGCGCGGTCAGCTCGATCGTGCCATCGGCGTAGCGCGCGGGCGTCAGGCCCAGCACCGGTCGCCCGCCCTCGATCACACGCGCCGCGACGGCGTCGCGCCCCGGACGATCCAACCCATCCGAGAACAAGACGACCTCCGCGCCCCCAAAATCGAGATCGCGGAGCCCCGCGTAGTCCGGCGCCCACGGACGGGGCTGGATCTGGGGCAAACGCTCGACCCAGGCGGACGCGGCCTGCATCGCGAGCGCGTCGGGCAGCGGATCGGTCAGAGGCAGGACGGTCGCGACACGCCCGGCGCGCGCCGCATCCCGAAGCAGCGTCTCGAGCTTGGCCATGCGGGCGGGCCAGTCGCGTGCGCTGGCCCAGCTCGCATCCATCAGCACCACCAGCGGCCCGGTGCCCGTCCCCGCCGCGCGCGGGTTCAGCACCGGCCCCGCAAAGCCCACGATCACCGCCGCCAGCGCCAGCATCCGCAGGAGGAGAAGCCACCAGGGCGTCGTCGCGGTCTGGCTCTCGT
Organism: Jannaschia halovivens; assembly: GCF_046452375.1. NCBI lineage: Bacteria > Pseudomonadati > Pseudomonadota > Alphaproteobacteria > Rhodobacterales > Roseobacteraceae > Jannaschia > Jannaschia halovivens. The sequence continues at coordinate 2,104,870 of NZ_JBKFDJ010000001.1, forward strand.
CGTCGCGCAACCCCAGCAGCAGGACGATGCCCGGAAAGCGGCGCCGGATCGGCGCGGGCGGCACGGCGCGCAACAGCCACCACAGGATCGGCAGCGCGATCAGTGCCAGAAGGAGCAGCGGCGCGGTGAAGGCGAGCGCGCTCATGCCGCGCGTCCATGGGCGGCATGCAGCGCCAGGAGCGCGGGGCCGGGGGCGGCGTCGGTGCGGTGGATCTGGAACCGCCAACCCGTGCGCGCGCAGAGGTCGCTGAGCTCGGCCCGGCGCGCCGCCAGCCGGGCGAGGTAGTCGTCGCGCAGCTGCCCGGCCTTCAGCGTCTCGAAGCGGATGGCACCCGACATGCTCTCGAAGACGGTGCGCCCGTCATAGGGAAACGCCTCCTCCTCGGGATCGAGGATCTGGACGAGCGATCCTTTGACGCCGCGATCCGCCGCCGCGGTCAGCGCACGGGTGAGCGGGTCGGGATCGCCGAGGAAATCCGACAGGAAGACCGCCCGCGCGCCCATCGGCATGACTTGCGGCCGGGGCGCGCCGTAATCGGGCGCCTCGCCGCCCTCCATCAGCGCATCGGCGATCCGCAAAAGCTGCGTCTTGCCGCCCCGCGGCGGCTCGGGCCGGGCGGCGAGGCCCGCCCGCTCGCCCGCGCGGATCGCCAGCACCGCCAGCGCCAGCGCCAGCGTCTGCGCCCGGCGCAGCTTCGATGGGCGGTCACCGGCGGCGAAGCGCATCGAGGCCGCGTCGTCGACCCAGAGCATCAGCGTTTGCGCGGCCTGCCATTCGGTTTCGCGGATGAAGGGCGCATCGCCGCGCGCCGACTGCCGCCAGTCGATCCGCCGGCGCGGGTCGCCCGGCTGGGCGGGGCGGAACTGCCAGAAGGCATCGCCCGGTCCAGCCCGCTTGCGCCCATGCTCGCCCATGAGGACTGTCGAGGCCAACCGTTCCGCCGACATCAGAAGCGCCGGCAGCCCGCCGGCCACCGCCTCGGAGCGGGCACGGAGGGTGCCGGGCGTATGAAGGGCGTCGCTCAAGCCGCCCGCGACGCGACCGACGTGACGCGATCGGCCACTTCGTCGATGATCTGGGCCAGCGATACGTTCTCGGCGCGCGCCGCGAAGCTCAGCGCCATGCGGTGCGACAGGACCGGCTGCGCCAGCCGGGCAACGTCCCCGGCGTCAGGTGCCAGCCGCCCATCCAGAAGGGCCTGCGCCCGGGCCAGCAGCATCAACGCCTGCGCCGCGCGCGGGCCTGGACCCCAGCTGACATGGCGGCGCACCGACTCGGGCGCGTCCTCGGCGTCGGGACGACAGGCCCGCACGAGGTCGAGGATCATGTCCACGACGCTGTCACCGACCGGCATCCGCCGCACGACATCCTGCGCAGCGATCAGGCTGGCGCCATCGAAGACCCGGCTCGCCTCGGCCTCGGCGGCGCCGGTCGTGGCCAGCACGATGGCCCGCTCGGTCTCCCGGTCGGGATAGGCGACGTCGATCTTGACGAGGAATCGGTCGAGCTGTGCCTCGGGGAGCGGGTAGGTCCCCTCCTGCTCGATCGGGTTCTGGGTCGCGAGGACATGGAACGGTGCCGGAAGCCGTCGCGTCTCGCCCGCGACGGTGACCTCGCGCTCCTGCATCGCCTGAAGCAGGGCCGATTGCGTGCGCGGCGATGCGCGGTTGATCTCGTCCGCCATCAGGAGCTGCGCGAAGATCGGCCCCTCGACATAGCGGAAGGCGCGGCTGCCGTCGGGTGCGGTCTCGAGGATCTCGGAGCCGAGGATGTCCGAGGGCATCAGGTCGGGCGTGAACTGGATCCGGCTGCCGTCGAGGCCCATCACCGTCGAGAGCGTCTCGACCAGGCGAGTCTTGCCCAGGCCGGGCAGACCCATCAACAGCGCATGTCCACCCGACAGCATCGCCGCCAGCGCCAGGTCCACCACGCGGTCCTGTCCGATGATCCGCGTGGCCACCGCCGCGCGGGCCTCGCCCAGCCGCTCGCCCAGCGCCTCGATCTCGTGAAGAAGCTCGTCCGCCATTGCCTCGCCCTCGCCCAGATTATGTATTGCGCATAAGGTATGGCTGACGGAGCGGGGGGCAAAGGGCAATGGCGCAACAACAAGACGTGAAGGGGTCGGCGGATTCGCTGCTGCAGGCCGCGCGGCGTCAGAAGGGCCCGCCGCCGGTGCATCTCTGGAACCCGCCCTATTGCGGCGAAATCGACATCGTCATCAAGCGCGACGGCACCTGGATCCACGAGGGTACGCCCATCGGACGGCCCGGCCTGGTGCGGCTATTCGCCTCGATCCTGAAGTTCGAGGACGGCCGCCATTTCCTCGTGACCCCGGTCGAGAAGGTCGGGCTGACGGTCGAGGACGCGCCGTTCGTGGCCGTCGATTTCGAGCGCGACGGCGAGGCCATCGTGTTCGAGACCAACGTGGGCGACGTCGTGCGCGCCGGGCCCGATCACCCGATCCGCGTCGATCTGGCCGAGGACGGCGAGCCGTCCCCCTATGTCGAGGTACGCGCCGGGCTCGAGGCCTTGATCGATCGGAAGTCGTTCTATCGCCTCGTCGAGATCGGCGAGGAGGAGGGCGACCAGTTCGGCCTCCGCTCGGACGGCGTGTTCTTCCCCGTCGCCCCGGTCGCGCAACTGCGCTGACCCCGCTGTGCGCCTGCGCGAGTGGCCGGCCGCCGGACCGCTTGCGATGACGCCGCATCCCCACCGGAGTCCCGCCATGATCCCCGCCCGCTACGCCCATCTCCTCTTCTCGCTGATCCTTTCCGGGCTGATGTCGCTTCTCGTGTCCGGCATCGCCACCTTCCGCGCGACCGGCCTGCTGGACGGGTTCGCCGGGCTCTGGCTCGGCGCATGGCTGTCATCGTGGATCGTGGCGTTTCCCGCGGTTCTGGTGGTCGCGCCGCTGGCCCGCCGCATTGTCGCGCGCCTGACGATCCCGTCACATAACTGACAGCACGCTGTCAGTAGAGGGGTGCGATGGTCTAGGCTCAGAAACAGGAGCCGACCCATGACACATGCACCCGCCTTTCCCATCGTCTGGACCGAGATCCCCGTCACCGACATGGACGCGGCCCGCCGCTTCTACGAGCCGGTTTTCGGCTGGGAGATGACCCTCAACACCGAGGGCCCGAACGACATGCTCGTTTTCCCTCATGACGAGAAATCCGGCGTCGCGGGCCATCTCTATCCGGGCACGCCCGCCAAGGGTGGCAGCACGACGCATTTCGTGATCCCCGGCAAGCTGGAGGACGCGATCTCGCGGGTTTGGGATGCCGGTGGCACCGTTCTCGAGATCCCGCCGATCGAGATGCCCTTCGGCCGCTTCGCCTACGCGCTCGACCCCGATGGCAACTCCATCGGGCTATTCGAGCCGGCCAGCAAGGCCGCCTGATGCGCCGGGCCGACCGCCTCCTGCGGATCATCGACATCCTCAGGGGCGGGCGGCTCGTGACCTCCGCCGAACTCGCCGCGACGCTCGAAGTGTCGCAGCGGACGGTGTATCGCGACGTCGCGCATCTCATCGGCAACCGCGTTCCCATCGAGGGCGAGGCGGGCGTCGGCTACGTCATGCGGGCAGGCTACGACCTGCCGCCGATCATGTTCTCGGCCGACGAGGTCGTGGCCTTGGTCGGTGGCATCCGCCTCATCCGCGCCTGGGGCGGGACGCGCATGTCGAAATCCGCCGAATCCGCGCTCGACAAGATCGCCGCCGTGTTGCCCGAGCCTGCGGCGGCGCGGGCGGGCGCGGTCCACATCCACGCGTTCCGGCCCGACCACCTCGATGCGGAGCTGACGGGGCTGATCGACCGGATCGAGGCCGCGACCGCCGCAAGCCTGCGCCTGTCGCTCGACTATCGCGACGAGGCGGGCGCCCGGACGCGGCGCGAGGTGCGGCCGCTGGGTCTCTGGTTCTGGGGACAGGTGTGGACGCTGGTCGCCTGGTGCGAGTTGCGAGCCGACTTCCGAATGTTCCGCGTCGATCGCATCGCCGCGATGACCGAGGGGCCGCGCTACGAGATGGAGGCCGACAAGACCATCGAAGCCTTCCGGAAGCGTCACTTCTGCTGACGCTTCAGCTCGCCGTGCCGCGGGGCGGGTAGCCCTTCTCGGCGATGAAGCCCAGGCGCTCGGCCAACACCTCGAGGTCGGGGCGCAGGAACGGCGTCGAGGAGGTTTCCGCCGCCCAGAGCGATCCGTCCGGCTTCACGAGGAACAGCCCCGGCTCCGAGAAGAGCTCGGGCTCGGCATCGGTGCGCGCTGACGACAGGAAGAGGCCCCAGGCCTCGGCCTGTTCGCGGGTCATGCCGTGTGCCATCGGGATCGGATCGAGCTCCCATTTCTCATGCGCCTGGCGCGCGCGCTCCTCGGTATCCATCGAGACGTTGACCACCTCGACGCCCTTCTCGAGGAATTCGTCGTAGAGACCGCGCAGCCCCTGCAGAAACGTCTTGCAGATCGGGCAATGGAGCCCGCGATAGACGATGATCATCGACATCAGCTCGGGCGATTGCGCCGAGAGGTCCCAGCGACCCCCGATAATCAACGGCAGCGAGAGGGACGGCGCAAGCTGGCCGGGGATCGGTGTGGTGGGCATGGAAATCTCCGGGGAGGGTCGGGCGCGGGATCAACCGCGCGCCCGGGCACGAGGTTCCGCCTCAGCGGCGAAAGGGCGACGGGCGCAGGCCATCCCGTGCCGACGCGACGACATCGGCCACGCGCTTGGCGCGCGTCGGCGCGGTCTTCGCCGTCTTGATCCACTCGAGCGTGCCGCGTCGCACGCTCCGGGGCCAGTCGTCCCACACGGCACGCAGGTCGCCCAGCGCAGCGTCCAGATCGTCGGGCACGATCCCCGCCTCGACATCGTCGAGAAACGTCCACATCCCGTTCGCCTGTGCGGCCGAGATCGCCGCCTCGCCCGCCGGTGTCATCGCCCCCGACGCACGCGCCTCGGCGACCAGCCGCTTGTTCACAGCCGACCATGCCGAGCCGGGTCGCCGCGGGGCGACGCGATGTGCCGAGCGGTCGTCATCGACCCGCCGCACCACAGCGTCGACCCAGCCCCAGCAGAGCAACTCCGCCACCGCCTCGCCCCAGGGCAGGTGGTCGGGGTGATGCGCCTTGAACGTCGCGAGCCAGATCGAGTCCGTCTGTCCATGATACTCGGCCAACCACGCGCGCAGCTCGGCGCGGGATGCGACGGTCACCATCTCCGCCTCGCTCACAGCGCCCGCCATTCACCGGGAGCCAGCCCCGCGACGTCATGCGGCCCGATCGACCATCGGACCAGCCGCAGGACCGGCAGGCCGACATGGGCACACATCCGGCGCACCTGCCTGTTGCGCCCCTCGGTGATCGTCAGCCGCAGCCACGCGTCGGGCACCGTCTTGCGCAACCGCACCGGCGGATCGCGCGACCAGAGGCCGGGCGTCGCAACCGCCTCGACATCCGCAGGCCGGGTCGGCCCGTCCTTGAGCGCCACACCCGCCCGCAGCGCCCCGAGTTGCCCGTCGTCGGGCTTACCCTCGACCAGTGCAAGGTACGTTTTGGGCAGCTTATGCTTCGGGTCCGCAATCCGCGCCTGCGCCCGACCGTCATCGGTCAGCAGCAGCAACCCTTCGCTGTCGCGATCCAGCCGTCCTGCGGCATAGACGCCCTTCGGCAGGCCGAACCGCGACAGGCCGGGCCAGCGCCCCTCGTCTGTGAACTGACTAAGAGTGTTCATGGGTTTGTTGAACGCGATCAGCATGGGCGGTTCGCCATCATCCGCCCGCGCCCCGGATATGGCGCAGAAGCCGCTCGGCCACGGCCCTTGCCCCACGCACCGAGGGGTGGATCATGTCCCAGTCGTGATAAGCCCGGCTGCCAGAGGGGACGAGATCGGCATTGCTCAGAAACGTGACACCCGGGCGCGCAGCGGCCATGCGCGCCAGCCGCGCCTCGTACTCGGCGCCCTCGTCGGCGCAATGCTCGATCGGCGAGCCACGACCGGGGCTGCGCAGGTATCCGGGGATGACGATCCGCGCGCCCGCATCCCGCAGCCGCGTGACCAGGTCTGGGACCACGCCACGCGCCCCATCCGGCGAGATTAGCGCCGCCATCCGCGCATCGCAGGCCGCACAGGCACAGCCGAGCAGGAAATCGTTGCCGCCGCCGTTCAGCACGACCCAGTCATAAGGGCCGCCCCGCGCCTGCCGTGGGATGTTCAGCCCCATCCGTCCGGTGATCGGCAGCCGGTAGATCATCCGCGCCGACACCGTCGCGCGATTCGTCACTCGGGCTCCGAGCTCGGCGCTCAGGATGTCGCCCACCGAGCGGCCCGTGTTGCGATGCGCTGCAAGGAAGCTGTCGCCCATCACGAGGACGCGCGGACCGTCGGCAAAGGCCGGACTGGCCAGCAAAAGCAGGAGGAGAAGTCGCCACATGTAGCCAGCCTAACCAATCCGGCGACGGCCTGTCCTCAATGCGCTTCGGCCCAGTTCGGCCCCTGCCCCGCATCGACCGTCAAGAGCACCGACAGGTCTACGACCGGGTGGTGCGCGCCCTCCATCACATCGCGGGCGCGGTCGATCAGGACGTCGACGTCGTCCTCGGCCACCTCGAACAGAAGTTCGTCATGGACCTGCAGCAGCATCGTCGCGTCGAGGTCGGCGATCGCCTCGTCCATCCGAACCATCGCCCGCCGGATCACGTCCGCCGCCGTGCCCTGGATCGGCGCGTTGATCGCCGCCCGCTTGGCGAAGCCCGCGCCGGGGCCCTTGGCATTGATCTCGGGCGTGTGGATGCGGCGGCCGAACAGCGTCTCGACGCGATTGTGTTCCTTCGCGAACTTCACCGTATCGTCCATGTAGTCGCGGATGCCGGGGAATCGCTCGAAATAGGTGTCGATAAAGGCCTGCGCCTCCTCGCGGGGGATGCGCAGGTTGCGTGCGAGCCCGAAGCCGCTGATGCCGTAGATGACGCCGAAGTTGATCGCCTTGGCCTGCCTGCGCACGTCCGGGGTCATGTCCTCCAGCGCCACGCCGAACATCTGGCTGGCGGTGATCGCGTGGATGTCCTGACCTTCGCGGAACGCCGCCTTCAGGGCGTCGATGCCGGCGATATGCGCGAGGATGCGCAGTTCGATCTGGCTGTAGTCCAGCGACACGATCACCCGACCCTCGGGCGCCACGAACGCCTCGCGGATGCGGCGGCCCTCCTCGGTGCGGACGGGGATATTCTGAAGGTTCGGATCGGTCGAGGCGAGGCGCCCGGTATTCGCCCCCGCGATGGAATAGGACGTGTGGACCCGGCCCGTCTCGGGGTTGATGTGGTCCTGAAGCGCGTCGGTATAGGTCGATTTCAGCTTCGACATCTGACGCCAGTCGAGGATCAGGCGGGGCAGTTCGTGCTCGGTCGCGAGATCTTCCAGAATGTCGGCGCCGGTCGAATAGGCCCCCGTCTTCCCCTTCTTGCCGCCCGGCAGGCCCAATTCGTCGAACAGGATCTCGCCCAGCTGCTTGGGGCTGCCGACGTTGAAGGGGCGCCCGGCCTTGGCGTGAATGTCCTCCTCCAGCCCCGCCATCTTCTGGGCGAACGCGCCCGACATCCGGCTCAGGACGTCGCGGTCGACCTTGATGCCCGCCATCTCCATCCGCGCCAGCACCGGCACCAGCGGTCGCTCCAGGGTCTCGTAGACCTGCGTCACCCGCGCGGCGTGTAGCCGGGGCTTCAGAAGACGGTGCAGGCGCAACGTGACATCCGCGTCCTCGGCGGCATAGGGCGCGGCACGGTCGATCTCGACCCGATCGAAGGTGACCGCGGACTTGCCGATGCCGATCAGCTCCTTGATGGGAATCGGCTGGTGGTTGAGATAGCGGTCGGACAGCGTATCCATCCCGTGCCCGTGCAGGCCCGCATGCTGCGCGTAGGACAGGAGCATCGTGTCGTCGATGGGCGCGACCTCGATGCCCAGGCGCGCGAAGATCTTGAAGTCGTACTTCATGTTCTGGCCGACCTTGAGGATCGCAGGGTCCTCCAGCATCGGCTTCAGCATCCCGAGCGCGCGGGCCATGTCCATCTGCCCCTCGGCCATCGCGTCGGCATCGAACAGGTCGCCGCCGCCCGTGCGGTGGGCCAGCGGGATATAGCAGGCCACGCCCGGCGCCGTCGCCAGCGACACGCCCACAAGCTCGGCCCGCATCTCGTCGAGCGAGGTCGTCTCGGTGTCCACGGCGACGGTCCCGGCCTCGGCGATCCGGTCGAGCCAGACCTGCAGCGCGGCCTCGTCGCGTACGACCTCGTAGGCGTCGGGGTCGATGGGGGGATCGTCGGGCAGGTCAGGCACGTCCGCCGGCACGACCTCGACCACGGCGGGCGGCTCGCGGTCGAAGCGGTCGGCAATCTTGCGGGTCAGGGTGCGGAATTCCATCCGGTTGAGGAAGTCCAGCAGCATGTCCGGGTCGGCGTCGCGGATCTCCAGATCGTCCAGCCCGAAGGTGATAGGCGTCTCGCAATCGAGTTGCACCAGCCGCTTCGACAGCTCGATCTGCGCACGATGCGCGATCAGTGTCTCGCGGCGCTTGGGCTGCTTGATCTCCTCGGCCCGGTCCAAAAGCTCCTCGAGCGAGCCGTATTCCTCGATCAGCTGCGACGCCGTCTTGATGCCGATCCCCGGCGCGCCCGGCACGTTGTCGACCGAATCCCCGGCCAGCGCCTGCACGTCGACCACGCGGTCGGGATCGACGCCGAACTTCTGGCGCACGCCGTCCACGTCGATGCGGATGTTCTTCATCGGGTCCAGCATCTCGACCCCGTCGCCGACGAGCTGCATCAGGTCCTTGTCCGAACTGACGATGGTCACCCGCCCGCCCGCGTCCCGCGCCATGCACGAGCAGGTGGCGATGATGTCGTCCGCCTCCCAGCCCTCCATCTCCTCGCAGGCGATGTTGAACGCCGCCGTCGCCTCACGGGTGAGCGGGATCTGCGGCCTCAGGTCCTCGGGCATCTCGGAGCGGTTGGCCTTGTACTGGTCGTACATGTCGTTGCGGAAGGTGATCGACCCCTTGTCGAAGATCACCGCCACGTGGGTCGCCGCGTCCGGCCCGGAATTGTCCTGTACGTAACGGTCGAGCATGTTGCAGAACCCCGCGACCGCCCCGATGGGCAGGCCGTCGGACTTGCGTGTCAGCGGCGGCAGCGCGTGGAACGCCCGGAAGATGAAGGCGGAGCCGTCGATCAGGTGCAGGTGGTGTCCCTTGCCGAATGCCATGCGCGCGCCCCTTCCGATGGTCACCGCCCTGATGCCACGATCCTCGGGGGCGCACCACAGGGTCGGCGCGCCGTCATGCCACCGGCGGCGCGACCGTCACCGTCGCCGCGACCGGCGCATGGTCCGACACCTCCCAGTAACGCAGCACCGGGTCGCCGCCGAAATCGCGCACGATCTCGCCCTCGGACACCCATCCGGGCGGCGCGTTGCGGGTATAGAGAATGTGATCGATCCAGACGCGGTGATACGTCCCGTCGAAGATCGGGTCGGCGAAGCTGGTGGTCGAAAGCTCCTCGAAGTTCAACCGGTCGCGGTCGTCCGCATCCAGCCGGTCGAAGATCGCGTTTCCGAGTGCCAGGTCCGGCTTCCAGACCGTGCCCATCAGCGTCTCGATCCCCGACGCCTTCAGGCGCATCTCGGAGGTGTCGAAGCCGGGTCCGTCATTGATGTCGCCGCAGACGATCAGCGGGATCGCGGCCGTCTCCGCCGCACGCAGGTAGGGATCGAGAAACGCTTCGCGCAGGCGGCGGCATTGGGCCAGCAGCCGCTCGCGGTTGGCATCCGCCATCGCCCACCAGCGCGACCATTCATAGGCCGAGAAGATGCCCTTCGACTTGAGGTGAAGGCCCATGACGCGACAGGCGGCCCCGTCCGCGAAGGTCAGTTCGGCATAGGCGGGGCGGCGCTCGAAGCGATACCATTCGGGCACCTTGTCGGCGCCGGTGTCGTGAAAGAAAGGCTCGGATGCCGCATGGACGGCGCCCGAGCCCGGGTCCATCGCATCGAAGACCCGCATCGGCGGGTCCGCGAAGGTGCCGCGATCGGTGCGGACCGCGAGGCCGACGCATTGCGCCGACGAAAAGACGTCGGCCCGGCCCGGCCCGTTGGGCGAGAGCGAGCGCTGGGCGAAACACGTCCATGTGCCGGGCGCCAGCTCGTCAAACAGAAGTTGCAACTCAGCGGTGGCGTTCGGGCCCTCGACGACCACCACGAGATCGGCGTCCAGCGCGGCGAGACCTTGCACCAGCCCGGCCTTCCGTTCGCCGACGGTGACCCTCGACCGACTGTCGGGCGTCGCGTCGTCGGGCTTGAACCGGCCGTCATCGCCGCCCGTGAATAGGCGGTTGAGCCACTCCATGTTCCAGACCGCCATCCGCATCGTGCCCATGTCGCATCCTCCGCGCTGCGGCGACGTCTATAGCACGGATCGGTTCGGGTTTCGTGACGGCGCCTCGGCTCAGAGCGCGGCGGTCGGGCCGGGGATCATCGACGTCGCGGCGAGGTGCCACATGATCGCGACGAAATAGACGACTGATGCGACGACGACGAAGCCGTGCCAGATCGTGTTGTGGAATCGCATCCGCTCCATCAGGAGGAACGGCGTCCCCAGCGAATAGAGTACGCCGCCCGCGACCATCAGCGCGAAGACGGGCCAGGATGTCGCGGCGATGACCTCGCCCCCGGCGAAGAGCACGCCCCACCCCATCGCAAGGCCGATCGCCACGCTCACCGCGCTCGATCGGCGGCGGCGCAGGAAGACCGAAGCCGTGGCGACCACGGCCGCCGTCCACATCATCGCAAGGAAGGTCGATCCCGTTCCCGACAGAAGGGCGAAGGGTGTCACAGTGCCCGCGATCTTGAGATAGATCGCCGACATGTCCAGCCGGCGCAGCCGGTCCGTCCAGTCGTCATGCGCGACATGGTTGTAGGCCAGCGATGCGCTGAGCATCGCGATCAGCGTCGCGCCGTAGATCGAGACCGCCGCGATCCCCGCAAGGTCGCCCCGCCAGACGGCGGCCAGCGTAATCAGCACGGGTACCGCAGCCAGCGCGAGGACGAGACCCGTGAGATGGACGAGGGCATCGGTGAACCGCTCGGCGCGGTCGTAGGCGCGCTCCCCCTCCGGAGCGGAGGCGCCGACCGTGAGGGAGGGGCGCAAAGGATAAGCCATGGGAATCATTCTAGCACGATTTTCTTAACCGTCCCGTCACCAGAGCGTTTCCGTTGCGTGATGACCGGCCCGACGCCGGGATCGGCGCGGGCCGCCGGTCACTGCCGCGCCGTTCGCCATGGCCGCCGCGCGCGCTCCCGAGACGTCTTGCGAGGACCGCAATGCCCGGCATCGCCCTCATGCCTTCGATGGTCCCAACGGCCTGTCGTCGCGGCTCTGCGGCGGCTGGATGCACGCGCGTCGCCCCGGTCCCGGGACGGCGCGTCGCGAGGGTCGGCCCTGCGAGGGTCGTGCCGGGTCATCCGGCCAGCTGTGTCCGGTCGAACCGGTGCGCCCCGACGAGGTTCGACTGCGACAGGACCAGCGTGGCCGCGCTGGACCGCTCGGGCGCGGGGCGTGGCGTGTCCTGCAGGGTGGCGCGGGCGTCCAACGCCCCGAGAAGCGCCACGACGACGTTCATCCCGACCATCGTCAAGAGGATGAGGCCGAAATAGATCGTCGGCAGCGTCGTCGCGGGCACCGCAAAGTTGAGCTGCGAAAACGCGCCCAGCGCGACCGGCGCGTACCACGACACCACCGAGATCGCGCCCGAGCACAGGAATACCGTTCCGGCGCAGCGGCGAGACGTCCGCGAAGAGCTTCTTGCCGATCTGCGCCCGGACATGCGGCAGAATGATCGTGTGGATGAACATCCCGTTGACGCTCAGGATCGCCACCACCACGAGCTTGGCGTAAACCTTGGGATTGGCCAGCAGCTCTGGAGCGAACAGCGCGTAGTGCAGCACGAACCCGATCCCCGTGATCCAGAGGACCTTCAGCCCGATATCGACGGTTTTCGTGGCGAATTCGAAGACGCCGAAGACCTCGGAATTCACCTCGCGCCGCACGAAAAAGCGCAGGAGCAGAAGATCGAGCACCGTCGCGCCGCCCAGTCCGACGGCCAGCGCAATGAAGTGGAAGAATCGAAGGCCCGTCTTCGCACTACCCGCGGGATCTGCTGCGAACAGATTGACGAAATTGGTGAGTTCCATGGGTCGATCTCTCTACGAGAACGTCAGTGCGCGTCTGTAACCGGCACCGTGATCTGATGTTGGGGGTAATGGGCAGGAGATCGTTGCAGCGTCGCCGCCGAACCCGGTTCAGCGGCGTCCTCAGTCCAAGGCGATCGGGATCGCAGGTCGGTCGGGACCCGGGCGCGCATCGGCGCTCCACCATCGGGTCCATTCATTAATACCAGGTCCATTGTGTCACTCGTCGATTGCGACCGACGCTCTCTTGCGCCGTCCCGTCGATCTGGCATGGCGGGATCCAGGGCAGAAGCAGGGCGCTCAACCGTAAGCAGAAACTTGCTCCGGATGCGGATCGTACGGTCGGAAATCGCCGAGCGGGTTTCCGCGCCTGTCCTGCGACAGTTTGCAGCACGTTGTTAACGTTTGGAATCTTGGCGCGCGGCAAGTTTCCGCGCGCGGGCCGGATGGCGCATGCCCCCGCATCCGCCTCGGATCGGCATCCTGCGACGACCCCGACGTCTCGGCGAATTTCCACCGTCGGCGCGCCCCGGTCAGCGGAGTTTCCGATCATTCCCGGCGCGCCGATCCGGGCGCATCGAAAGGTCGACCTTGGAAATCGGAGGGGGTCAGGGGCGACGAGCCGCCGTACGACCCGTCAGTGCCCGTCGCCGTCCAGCACGAATCGCTTGTCGCAATAGCCGCATTCGACATGCCCGATGGCCGGATCGATGGTCAGCCAGACCCGCGGATGCCCGAGCGCACCCTCGCCGCCGTCACAGGCAACACGCAGGACCGAGACCGTCTCGACCTCGGGCGGGGGCAGATCGTGCGGGCCGGAAGGGGAGCGCGGGGTGCCGGTCGTCATGGTCGGGGCCTCGGGTTGTCGCGTGGGGGCCGCCCCGCTAGGTGAGGCGCTGTCCCGGCTTATGCGACAGCCGCCGGGTCGCGTGCAACCGCGCCCGGAGGCCCCATGTCGAACGCGATCGAGATCGAAGGCCTGCGGAAGGTCTATGCCGGTGACGGCCGCATGCCCGAGAAGCAGGCGCTGAAGGGTCTCGACCTGACGATCCCAACCGGGTCGATCTTCGGCCTGCTGGGTCCGAACGGCGCGGGCAAGTCGACGACCATCAACATCATGGCCGGGCTCGTCCGCAAGACCGCCGGGCGCGTCCGCATCTGGGGCTTCGACCAAGACCGGAACCCGCGCCAGTCGCGTGCCGCCATCGGTGTGATGCCGCAGGAGCTGAACCTCGATCCGTTCTTCACGCCGGAGGGCGCGCTCGAGGTGCAGGCCGGGCTCTATGGCGTGCCCAGGCGCGACCGGCGCACGGCCGAGATCCTCGACCTCGTGGGGCTGGCCGACAAGGCCGACGCCTATGCGCGCACGCTCTCGGGCGGGATGCGGCGGCGCCTGCTGCTGGCCAAGGCCCTCGTTCACCACCCGCAGATCCTCGTCCTCGACGAGCCGACGGCGGGCGTCGATATCGAGCTGCGCCAGATGCTCTGGCGGAATGTCCGCCGTCTCAACGAGGAGCGCGGCATGACGATCATCCTGACCACCCACTACCTCGAGGAAGCGCAGGAGATGTGCGACGAGATCGCCATCATCGCCGATGGCGAACTGGTGATCCGCGACAAGACCGCCGCCTTGCTCGACCGGCTCGACGGGAAGACCATGGTCATCGTCCCCGAAAGCCCGGTGGAGACCATCGCTTTGCCCGAGGGTGTCGAGCTCGACCACCGGCCCGACGGCGCGCTGGCGCTGACCTACAACCGGGGCCGCGTGTCCGCCGAACAGCTTCTCTCCGCCGTTCACGCCGCGGGCATCACGATCCGCGACGTCCGTACCGAGGAGGCGGATCTCGAGGACGTCTTCGTGTCGCTGACCCACAAGGACTGAGCGGCCTTTACCTTCCGTTAGGACCCGCGATGTCACCATCGGGTCATGGCCTTCGACCCGACCCTCGGCACCGCGCTCGCCACATGGCTCCTCGTCTCGCTCGGGATCGTCGCGCTGGCCTTTCCCCTGCGCACGGGGCTCCTCTTGCGAACGACCCGCAGGCGCGCAGGCTACCCGCGCCGCAGCAGATCTTGCGCGGCCAGCACCGCCCCGCCCGTGATCAGCGCGCAGGCCGCGCCCAGGACCCAGCTCGCGTCGGCCAGTCCGGCCGCCACCAAAACCAGCGTCGAGAGCAGCGGCGCGGCGTAGCTCGCTGCCCCCAGCACGGCCAGATCGCCGCGCTTGCACCCGATATCCCAGAGAAAGAACGCCGCCCCGAGCGGGCCCAGCCCCAGCCCCGCGATCGCGAGCCAGCCGCCCGCATCCGGCCAGACCCAGGCTTCCAGCGCCAAATGGGCCAGCGCCGACAGGACCGCAGCCGCCACGCAGAAGCCGCCCACGATCTCGGTCGGCACCTCGGCCACCCGCCGCGACAGCACCGAATAGCCCGACCAGACGAACGCCGCCGCAAGCGCCACACCATGACCGGCGGAGGGCGCGAAGACCTCGAATCGCCCGCCCGACACCACAAGGACCGCCCCCGCCAGCCCAAGAAGCGCACCCGCGATGTGGAACCACCGCAGCCGCTGCACAGTCGCCGACATCAGAACGATGAGGAGTGGCCAGAGATAGGCGATGAGACTCGCCTCGACCGGCGGCGCCATCCGGAGGCTCAGGACGTAGAGCAGGTGGTAGCCGAAGAGCCCTCCGACCCCGAGCGCCCAGACCCGCCACGGCTGGCGCCATGTCCGCCACGCGCGGGGCCGCAGCAGAAGGGATGCGCCGCCGCCGATTGCGAAGCACAGTGCCAGAAGCTGGAGGGGCGGAATCCCCTGCGCCTGCGTCGTGAGAAGCGCCAGAACCGCCCAGAGCAGCACCGCACCGAAACCCAGAGCTGTCGCAATACCGCGCGTCATGCCGCATCCATCCTCGCTTGCCGGGCTTTTCGCAAGATGCCAGCGTCGCACGGCAAGGGGGATGAGCCATGGCCGAACGGATCGTCATCGTGGGCGGAGCCATCATGGGCGCGTCGTTGGCGTGGTGGCTGACCGAGTTGGGCCATCCGCCGGGCGATGTCACCGTGGTCGAACGCGACCCCAGCTACGCGGCCTGCGGCACGGCCTTCACCAACTCCTGCATCCGGCAGCAATTCGGCAATCCGCTCAATATCGCGGTCAGCCAGTTCGGCGTCGCGTATCTCAAGGCGTTCCGCACCCATATGGGCGACGACCGCGTGCCGCCGGTGCATCTCCATCCCTTCGGGTATCTCTACCTGGCCGGTGATGCGGCCGAGGTCGCCCGGCTGACGGCGGCCCATGCCGTGCAGGTCGCCGCCGGTGCGGGCACACGGCTCATGTCTCCCGATGCGATGGCGGCCGAATGGCCGTTCTACGATCTGGACGGCATCCGCCTTGGGTCGCACGGCACGCGGGACGAGGGTTATTTTGACGGCACCACCATGTTCGACTGGTGGCGCCGCATCTCGCGCGAGAGGGGCGTGCGATGGATCGACGGCACCGTCACAGAGATCGACACGGCGGGCGGTGCGGTGCGCGGCGTGACGCTGGCCGACGGGACGGCCCTGGCGGCCGATATCGTGGTGAACGCGGCGGGCACGCGCGGGGCGGAGGTCGCGCGGCTGGCGGGCCTCGACCTGCCGGTGGAGCCGCGCAAGCGCTACACTTGGGTGTTCGAGGCCGAGACGCCGCTCCCGACGGACCTGCCGCTGACCATCGATCCGTCGGGTGTCCACTGCCGCACCGACGGTGCGCTCTACATGGCCGGGGCCACGCCTGCCCACGACCCCGCCGTCGATCCCGACGATTTCACCGGCGACTGGTCGATCTGGGAGGACCGCGTCTGGCCCGCCCTCGCCGCGCGCATCCCCGCGTTCGAGCGTCTTCGCATCCGCCGCTCCTGGGTCGGGCATTACGATCTCAACGTGTTCGACGCGAACGCCATCCTCGGGCCGCATCCCGAGCTTCCGGGCTTTCACATCATGAATGGCTTCTCCGGCCACGGGCTGCAGCAATCGCCGGCCATGGGTCGCGGGCTGGCCGAGCGGATCATGCATGGTCGCTACGTCACGCTCGACCTGTCCCCCTTCGCACCCGACCGCGTGCTCGCGGGGCAACCCTTCGCGGAAGCGGCGATCATCTGACCCGGCAATTCCCCGCCGCCGCCGCAATCGCGTCCGAATCGACGATTAACCATCGATTCATGAAAAAGCTCCGCCCCCTTCTCGCCGCTGCCGTGGTCGCGCTGGTCGCGCTACCCGCGCAGGCCGCGCCGCTGGTGACGTATCAGCACGACTACAACACCACCTTTTCGGAAAGCGCGACGACGACCTTCTCGCAGGTCTTCGACTGGAGCGTGATCTCGCATTACGACATCCAGTCGCTGACCTTCGACCTGACCTTTGCGGATACCGGGCCCTCGCTGATCGGGGGCGGCCTGCTCGGCCCGCTCGTGCCGCTGGAGCTCTGGCGCGCGAACCTGAATGGCGGCAGCGTGCCCTGGGCGGTGAACAGCATCTCGCGGCTTCTCGAGGATTCGCTCGGCGTGATCTCGGTCACCTTCGACGCGACGAACAACGCCGACGTCTTCGCCGACGCGCTGGGGGCCTCGGCCCTGACCTTCAGCCTCACCGAGGGCGGACTCGACATCAACGACTTCCAGCTTCTCAGCGCCTCGCTGACCCTGGATGGCACGGTCGTGCCGCTGCCCGCGCCGTTCTGGCTGCTGGGCGCAGGCCTCCTCGGCCTGACCGCCGCGCGTCGGCGCCGCCACTCCACCTGATCGCGCCGATCCACCACCGCACCGCCCCGCGCGCCCCGGCGACGCATGTACGCGCGTGCGTGACCACGTCATTGAACCCTGCGGCCCCATCATCGCGAAACGAACGCCCGATTTCCGCCGAATTGTGTGGCTACACCGTCCCCATGGGACGCCTACGATCCTTCGCCCTCGCCGGAGCCCTCGCGCTTCTGCCAAGCCTCGCACCCGCTGCGGTGCTGGGCGTCTACACGCATGACTACGGGATCGGTCAGTACGATCCCCAGGGCGACGACGTGCTCGGCGCCGATTTCGTCGAGGTCACCGAGAATATCGCCAATCCGTTCTTCGACAGCTTCGACTTCTCCGATCTGGCCGGGGCCACGATCGACAGCATCTCGCTGGCGATCGACTTCGCGAATGCCGGTCCGAATTCGATCGATTTCGGGATCTTCACCATCGACACCGAGATCTGGGAGCTGGTGATCGGGGGCGCGGACGACACCAGCCTCGCCGACGATCTGGTGACCACGATGTCGGACGATGTCGCGCCGCTGACCGTCGCGCTGACCGCGAGTTCCGGGCCAGCGGCGGCGGATGTCTTCTCGAACGCCGTCGCCGATCTCGGGCTGTCCTTCTGGTTCCAGGAGCCGGCGCTCTTCGTGACGGACAGCTTCCAACTCGCCTCGGCCACGCTGACCGTCTCCGGGGTCTCGGCCGTTCCGCTGCCCGCGCCCTTCGCGCTGCTGCTGGCCGCGCTCGGTGGGCTCGTCCTCGTCAGACGTAGCGGTTCCAGACGTTCTCCAGCCGCTCCTGCCGACCCGAACGCGGCGCCGGGTTGATCCCCTCGGCCTCGACCCGCGCGGCGATCGCGCCCAGGTCCGACGACAACAGGTCCGATCCGTCCCAGCCGGCATAGCGCGCATCCCGCGCCGCCTCCAACTCGCCCGACGCCAGCAGCGCCGCCGCCGCCTTCAGTCCGCGCGCGCAGACATCCATCGCACCCACATGGGCCGCGATCAGGTCCACGGGATCGAGCGATTGCCGCCGCAGCTTGGCATCGAAATTCGTACCTCCCGTGGTGAAGCCCCCGGCGCGCAGCACCTCGTAATAGGCGCGCGCGACTTCCGGGACATTGTCGGGGAATTGATCCGTGTCCCAGCCGGACTGGTAGTCGTTCCGGTTCATGTCGATCGACCCGAGAATGCCCAGCGACGCGGCAAGCGCCAGCTCGTGCTCGAACGAATGCCCCGCGAGAATCGCGTGACCCTGCTCGATGTTGACCTTCACCTCGCCCTCGAGCCCGTACTCCCTGAGGAAGCCGTAGACCGTCGCGACGTCGTAATCGTATTGATGCTTGGTCGGCTCCTGCGGCTTCGGTTCGATCAGGATCGTCCCGTCAAAGCCGATCTTCCGGGCGTATTCGACGACCATCGACAGGAAGCGCCCCGCCTGCTCTCGCTCGCGGGTCAGGTCCGTGTTGAGCAGCGTCTCGTAGCCCTCGCGCCCGCCCCAGAGCACGTAGTTCTCGCCGCCGAGCTTCTGCGTCGCGTCGATGCAGGTCTTTACCGTCGCCGCGGCGAAGGCGAACACATCCGGGTCCGGGTTCGTCGCCGCCCCGGCCATATAACGGCGATGCGAGAAGAGGTTCGCCGTCCCCCAGAGAAGCTTCGGACCGCCCGCCTCCATCCGCATCCCGATAAGGTCGGTGATCTCGTCCAGCCGCGAGGTGTTCTCGGCGAAATCCGCGCCCTCGGGCCGGATATCCGCATCGTGGAAACAGAAATACGGCTGACCCAGGATCGCGAACATCTCGAAGGCGGCGTCGGCCTTCATCTTCGCGGCCTCCATGGTGTCGCCCGCGACGTCCGCGAACCACGGCCGCTCGAAGGTCTGGCCGCCGAACGGGTCGCCGCCGGGCCAAGCGAAGGAATGCCACCATGCGACCGCGAAGCGCAGATGATCCTCCAGCCGCTTGCCCATCACCATCTCGTCGGCGTCGTAGTGGCGGAAGCTCAGGTCGTCTGTGGCGTTCGGGTCGAAGCGGACGGGCGCAATACCTTCGAAGAAATCGGTCATAGGGTCCTCGTGGGGGCGTAGGCGGCTTTGAAACGGGCGTGGCCGTCGGCGAAGGCGGCGGTCAGGGCGGGGTCCGGTGCGACCGTGCGCGCGATGGCGGGCGTAGCGGCGACCGAAGCATCCGCCCCGTCCGCCATCATCGCAAGGCGGCAGGCACCGAGCGCCGCGCCGAACGCGCCGTCGCCCGGCACCTCGAGCGGCAGGTCGAGGATCGTCGCGATCATCCGCAGCCAGTGGTCCGATGCGGCCCCGCCCCCCACGGCCAGCAACCGGTCCACAGGCGTGCCTGTCACGCGTAGCGCATCGAGACTGTCGCGGAGCGCGTAGCCCACGCCCGCCATCACCGCGCGCCCGAGGGCTGCGGCATCCGTCGCGTGCTCGATCCCCGTAAGCGTCCCGCGAATGGCGGCGTCGTTATGCGGCGTCCGCTCGCCGCCGAGATAGGGCAGGAACAGCGTCCGGTCGGGTGCTTTCAGCGTGCCGGCGGTCAATTCGGCCGCGCGCCGCCCGGTCAGCCGCGCCGCCCATTCGAGGCTGTCCGTCGCCGACAGGATCACGCCCATCTGGTGCCAGGTGTCGGGGACCGCGTGACAGAAGCTGTGGACCACGCTCGCGGGATCGGGGGCATAGCGGGCCGTCGATACGAAGAGGACACCCGACGTCCCCAGCGACACGAAGCCCTGACCCGGCGCGACCGCGCCCGTGCCGACCGCGGCAGCGGCGTTGTCGCCCGCGCCGCCCGCGACAGGCACGCCCGCGGGCAGGCCGGTCGCCGCCGCGCAGGCGGCCGAGACGCGGCCCGCGATGCCCGTGCCCTCGGTCGCGGCCGGCATATGCGCGCGGCTCAGCCCCGAGCGCGCCAACAGGTCGTCCGACCAGTCCCGCGCGCCGACATCCAGCCACGCTGTGCCCGACGCGTCCGACATGTCGGTCCAGGCCTCACCCGTCAGCCAGAGCCGCAGGTAATCCTTCGGCAATAGCACGAGGTCGGCCGCGGCGAAGACCTCCGGCTCGTGCCGCCGGACCCATTCGACCTTGGGCGCGGTGAATCCGGGAAAGACGATATTGCCGGTGACCCGGCGAGCCTCGGCATCGTCCATCCCTTCCGCCTCGGTCGCGGCCCGCGTGTCGTTCCAGAGAAGACAGGGCCGCAGCGCTCGGCCTTCCGCGCCGACCAACGTCGCGCCATGCATGTGCCCCGAAAGCCCGATGGCGCGCACGCCGGAAAGATCGCCCAGCTCGGCCAGCACCGTGCGGCAGGCGGCGATCCAGCTGTCGGGGTGCTGCTCCGACCAACCGGGATGCGGGCGCTCGACCGTCAGGGGTGCGGTTGCCTCGCCGACGACCCGCTGCGCCTCGTCGATCAGAAGCGCCTTCAGCGACGACGTCCCGAGATCCAGTCCAAGATACATCAGGCCGCCTCCGCCCGCCATGTGCCGACTATGGGGAGGTTCGCAAGGGCGACCGGCGGCTTCGCCCTCACGCCGCCTCGCGCTTGGGGTTCTTCCCAAGGATGATCATGCTGAGGATGTCGTCCTCGGTCACGTCCTCGACCCGCTCGGTGCCGACCATCTGGCCGTTCTTCATCACCGAGACCCGATCGCAGAGCTCCATCATCTCGCGCGTGTCGTGGGAAATCAGGAAGATGCCGAGCCCTTGCGTCTTCAACTCCTGGATCAGGTCCGCGACCATCTTGGTCTCGTGCACGCCCAGCGCCGCCGTCGGCTCGTCCATGATGAGAATGCGAGCGTTGAAATAGACCGCGCGCGCGATGGCCACCGATTGCCGCTGGCCGCCCGAAAGCGCCGAGACCGGCTCGCCGATCTTGCGGAAGTTCGGGTTGAGCCGCGCCATGATCTTGCGTGTCTCCGCCTCCATCCGTGCGTCGTCCACGAGGCCCAGCGCCGTCGTCAGCTCGCGCCCGAGAAAGAGGTTTGCGGGCGCGTCCAGGTTGTCGGCCAGCGCCAGCGTCTGGTAGATCGTCTCGATGTTGTAGCGCCGCGCGTCGGCGGGCGACCGGATATCGGCCTCCTCGCCATCGATGCGGATCGTGCCCGAGTCGCGCTGATACGCACCCGAGAGGCATTTGATCAGCGTCGACTTGCCCGCGCCGTTATGCCCCAGCAGACCCACCACCTCGCCCGCATGCAGGTCGAGCGACACGTCGTCGACGGCCTGCACGCCGCCGAAGGCGATCGAGATGTTCTGAAGTTGAACCAGCGGTGTCGTCATCAGTCCCGTGCCCCCGTGCGCTTGCGATACCAGATGTCCAGAAGGACCGCCGCGACCAGCACGCCGCCGACGACGATGTTCTGCAAGGGCGCGTCGACGCCCACCATCGCCATGCCCGATTGCAGCGACTGCATGATCAGCGCGCCGATGATCGCGCCGTAGATCGTGCCCACCCCGCCCTTGAGCGCGGTGCCCCCGATCACGGCGGCGGCGATGACCCGCAATTCGTCGAGGATGCCGATATCGTTCGAGTGGTTCGTCAGGCGGGCCGACGCGACCAGCGCGGCCAGCGCGCAGAGCACGCCCATCAGCGCGAAGACCTTCACGGTCAGCATCCGCGTGTCGATGCCCGACAGCTCGGCCGCGTCGGGGTTGCCGCCGGTGGCGAAGATGTAGCGGCCGAACCGCGTCTTCTTGGCGATGACGGTCATCACGATGGCCACCGCGATCAGCAGCAGGACCGAGATCGGTACGCCGTAGCCTTCGACATAGCCCTCGGGCATGGTCAGCCCCTCAGCCTCGAACCGGCGCTCGAGGACGCGCGACGGCACGGTATAGCCGTTCAGGAGGGCGACGAACCCGAGGATCGCGGCGGCGATGATGGCGGCAACCACGCCCTCGGCCCAGAGAGGCTTGACCGGCGCGTCATGGGCGATCTTGCCGCGCCGCGCCGACCAAAGACCCCAAAGCGCGGCGGCGACCGCGATTAGGCCGACGATCCACGACCATGTCGTGCCCAGCGTGCCGTTGATGCCCCCGAAGAGCTGGAACGTCTCGTCGAGCGGGCCGATGGTCTGGCCGTTCGTCAGGTACCACGCGACGTTACGCCAGATCAGCAGTCCGCCCAGCGTGACGATGAAGGCCGGGATCGTCAGGTATCCGATCAGCCAGCCGTGGAACGCGCCGATCGCGGCCCCTGCGACCAGGCCCATGACGATCGCGATCGGGGCGGTCGCCGGCGAGCCGAGGCCGAAGCCCAGCATGTCGGGGACGATCATCGTCTGCGTCATCGCCATCACCGCCGAGCAGGTCGCGAGGACCGAGCCCACCGAGAGGTCGATGTGGCGCATGACGATGATGAAGACCATGCCGGTCGCCATGATGGCGACGGAGACGGTCTGGATCGTCAGGTTGAAGAGGTTGCGCGGCGTCACGAAGCGGCCATCGGACGCGAAGTGGAAGGCCAGCGCGATGAGGACGAAGGCGCCGATCATGCCCAGAAGGCGCGTGTCGAGTTCGAGCGCCGCAAGGCCGGTGCGGCGCGGCGCGCTCGGCGGCGCGGAGGTGGCGTCGGTCATCAGATCTCTCCCCAATAGACATTTTCTCGGCGAAGAAAATGACCGACGTCTTCGCCGAAGACGTCGCGTGGCGGCCCGCCCGCGGGGGCAGACCGCCGATCTTTGGTCAATTGCAGGGCGCGGGGCCGTTCTCGACGCCCTGGCAGAGCGCTTCGACGGTGATCCAGCCCGCATCGGTGACCGTGGACAGGTTGTCGGCGGTGACCGGGATCGGCTCGAGGAAGATCGCGGTCATCTCGGTGCCGGCGGGCGAGGTCCAGGACTGCGCGCCCTCGACGTCGGCCATCTCCGTGCCACCGGCCAGGGCGACGGCGATCTCGCCGGCCGCACGACCCAGGTCGCGGGCGTCTTTCCAGACCGACACCGTCTGCGTGCCCGACGCGACGCGGTTCAGCGCGGCATGGTCGCCGTCCTGACCCGAGACGGGGATGCCGTCGAGGCCCTGCGCCGTTAGCGCGGCCACGGCGCCACCGGCGGTGCCGTCGTTCGAGGCGACGACCGCGTCCACGGCGTTGTCCTGCGCGGTCAGGATCTGCTCCATGTTGCGCTGGGCGTTCGCGGGGAGCCAGCCATCGGTATAGGCCTCGGCGACGATGGTGATCTCACCGGCGTCGATCGCCTCCTGCAGGACCTCCTGCTGACCACCACGCAGGAAGTCCGCGTTCGGGTCGGTGGGCGAGCCCTTGATCATCACGTAGTTGCCCGAGGGCTGGGCCTCGAGCACGGCACGGGCCTGCATGCGACCGACCTCGACGTTGTCGAAGGTCAGGTAGAACGCGGCCGGGTCCTCGATGAGGCGGTCATAGGCGACGACCGGAATGCCCTCGTTGCCGGCGGCGGTGACGGCCGGGCCGATGGCCTGCGCGTCCTGCGCGAGGATGATCAGCGCGTCGGCGCCCTGAGCGATCAGGCTCTCGACGTCCGAGAGCTGCTTGGACGCGGACGACTGGGCGTCGGCCGAGATATAGCTGGCGCCAGCTTCTTCGAGGGCGGCGCGGATCGCGGCTTCGTCCGTCTTCCAGCGCTCTTCCTGGAAGTTCGACCAGGACACGCCCACGACGGGCGCGTGACCATCGGCGAAGGCGGCGTGGGTCAGCGTTGCGGTGGCGAGCGCGGTCGCCGTCAGAAACTTCTTCATGTAATCCTCCCGTTGGATCGCCCTCCGCGGCCGGGGCCGGGGAGCGAATGTCGCGACCATTCCGCATATTAATTCGATTGTCAAAATTAATTTGACCCCGAACGGAAAGAATCGTTCAATCCGACCCCATGGCGGACGCATGATGCCGCGGACGACGGGGGGCCTGACCCTCCAGGGAAGGTTTTATGTTCCGAGGTCGAATAAATGGGGCTTGACGCACCGAACGGCTTGTCCGGCACGGCCGCGACTCACCTGGCCGACGGTCCACGGCCCGGTTGCGGCCCGCTGCGGGGGTCGCACGCGGCAGGCTCGCTACCGCCCCTGCGCCAGCGCATCTACGAGGCCGTCCGCTCCGCCGGCCAGATCAGCCGCGCCGCCCTCGCCAAAGAACTGGAGGTGTCGCCCGGCTCGGTGACGCCACTGGTTTCGGACCTCCTTGCCGCCAATCTCCTGCGCGAACCCGAGGGCGACGATATCCACCATTCGGGGCGTGGCCGCCCGCCGGTGACGCTGGAGGTCGAGCCGTCGCGCGGTGTCGTCATGGGCCTCAAGGTCTCGGATCACGAACATTCAGCGATGCTGGTCGATCTGGCGGGTCAGCCCGTCGCGCAAGCGACCGTGCCGCGCGGCCCCGGCCGCAGCGTGGCGGGGATGCTGGACGAGGTTGCGGCGCTGATGGCGACCGTGCTCGAAGGCCATGACCCGGCGCGCCTGCTGGGCGCGGGGCTCGGACTGCCCGGTATGGTGGACCATGCCAGCGGGATCATGCGCTGGTCCCCGATCCTCGGCGGTCGCGATGTCGATCTCGCCGGCCTTGCCGCCGACCGCCTCGGCGTCCCGGTGACGGTCGACAACGACGCGAACCTCCTGACCATGGCGGAGCTATGGTTCGGACGCGGGCGCGAGCTGTCGGATTTCGCGGTCGTCACCATCGAATACGGCGTCGGCCTCGGCCTCGTGGTCGATCACGCGCCCTATCGCGGCGCCCACGGGCACGGGATGGAGCTTGGCCACACCAAGGTTCAGATCGACGGCGCGCTCTGCCGCTGCGGCCAGCGCGGCTGCCTCGAAGCCTATGTCGCCGATTTCGCCCTGGTGCGCGAGGCGGCGGTGGCGATCGACGGGGACCTGCCGCCGCGGGGCGAAGTGCTCGAGGTCCTCTTCGCGCAGGCCAAGGGCGGCAACGAGGCGGCGCGCGCGATCTTCGACCGGGCCGGCAAATACCTCGCCCTCGGGCTCGCCAACGTCGCGAACCTCTTCGATCCGCGGCGCATCATCCTGTCGGGCAGCCGGATGCGCTACGATTACCTCTACGCCGAGGAGATGCTGGCCGAGGTGGCCGGGCTGACCCTCAACGACCCGCCGCCGATCGAGGTGAACGCGTGGGACGACCTGGTCTGGGCGCGGGGGGCGGCCGCGATGGCGCTGGCCGACGCGACCCCGCGCCTCCTGACATGAGGGCACTGCTGATTGCGGCCCTCGCCGCCGGGCCCGCCGCAGCCGATCCGATCTTCGAGCGCGTCCCTGCCCCCGATCACGTCTATGCCGGCGGCTGGGAGCATTTCGTCGGCGGCGGCGTGGCCGTGTTCGATTGCGACGGCGACGCGCGACCGGAGATCGTGGCCGCCGGCGGCACCAATCCGATGACGCTGCTGCGTGTCGAGGGTGCGGGCTACGCGGTCGCGCCCTTCCCCGAGATCAGCGGGGCCACCGGGGTGTATGCACTGGATCTCGACGCGGACGGGGCGCTGGACCTCGTGATCCTGCGCGTCGGCCCGAACGCGACGCTGCGTGGCGACGGCGGCTGCGGCTTCACGCCCCACGACTTCGGCATTACCGACGGTGGCAATGCTTGGACCACTGCGTTCTCGGCCACGTGGGAGACTGGTCAGGACCGCCCGACGCTGGCCTTCGGCAACTATGTCGACCGCGCCGATCCCGAAGGGCCGTTCGGCGCCTGCGACACGAACATCCTGCTGCGCCCCGCCGCCGACGGCTGGGCGGAGACCGTACTCGATCCCGGCTTCTGCGCGCTGTCCGTCCTCTTCTCGGACGAGGATCGCGATGGCGCGCCGACCCTGCGCCTCTCGAACGACCGGCATTACTACCTCCGGGACGGGTCCGAACAGATGTGGCACCTGGACGAGGCGCGCTTCCTCGGCCCCGAGGACGGGTTCGCCGCCCCGTCGATCTGGGGCATGGGCATTGCCTCCCGCGATATCAACGGCGACGGACGACCGGACCTGATGCTGACCTCGATGGGCGACCAACTGACGATGCTGTCGACGCCCGAGGGGCACGCGATGGCCCCGTTCGAGATCGGCACCTTCGCGCAGCGGCCGCATACCGGAGACGACGGGCGGCCCTCGACCGGCTGGCACGCGGAATGGGGCGACGTGGACAACGACGGCGACGCGGACCTCTTCATCGCCAAGGGCAATGTCGACCAGATGCCAGGCATGGCGATGGAAGACCCGAACAACCTCCTCCTGAACGAGGGCGCCGCGTTCCGCGAAGTGGCCTCAACGGCGGGCATCGCGACGACAGACCGGGCGCGGGGCGCCGCACTCGCCGATCTGGACGGCGACGGGCGGTTGGACCTCGTGGTGGTCAATCGCCGCGCGCCGCTGGAGATCTGGCGGAATGTCTCGGCGGCCGGCGGGGCGGTCTCCGTCACGTTGCGACAGCCTGGCGGCAATCTTGACGCCATCGGCGCCTGGGTCGAGCTGCGGACGGACGCCGGCCTCCAGCTTCAGGAGAACACGCTGGGCGGCGGGCACGCGGGGGGCGCGGTCGGGCCGCTGCATTTCGGGCTCGGGGCTGCGGGCGGGGCGGACCTCCGCGTCACCTGGCCCGACGGCGCGGTGGGCGAATGGACGGCGGTCGCACCGGGGCGCGTCACGATCGAACGCTGATCCTGCGGGAGAGGCCGGGGGCCAGCCCCCGGACCCCCGAGGTATTTATCGCCAGAGGATCCCTAGTCCCGATCCAGGTTAAGGCCCGACGGCACCGTCGCGGGAATGCCGCTTCGGTCGAAGGCATCTGGGTCGCGCAAGGTTTCTAGGAAGGCCATCAGCGCGGTCACCTCCTCCTCGGCAAGCACCCGGTCCGTGCCTCTGATCGCGGCGGCGATCGCGGCCGTCTCCGCCGGGTCGTCCATGATCCGCCAATCCTCGAACGGCCCGTCGCTCAACACGGCATCGCGGGGCGCATCGGCCAAGGCTGCGCGCGGCGCGGCATGGTCGCGCAGGAACGAGCGCAAGTTGGCATACGCGCCCGCATGGCCCCAGGGTCCCGTCTCGGTCACGTTGCGCAGGGACGGCGTGCGGAAGGCGAAGCGATCCGCAGCATCGCCTGTCACGCGAAAGCGCCCGTCGTCGCGCGCATGCGTCTCGAACCGCGCGGCCTTGCCCGGCCCGAGCTGCGGCTGGCCCATGGCATGGAACCCGTGATCGGTCTGGAACGGCCCGGAATGACATGCCGCACATCCCGCCGACCCGTAGAAGAGCTCGATGCCCTCCAGCGCTGTCTGGTTGAGATCGCCCTCGCCGCGCAGCCACGCGTCGAAGGGCGAGGTGTCCGAGCGCCACTCGGCCTCGACGAATTGCGCGATGGCATCCGAGATGGCGGTGAAGGTGATGTCCCGACCCGGCATCGCGTCCTCGAACATCTCGGCATAAGCGGGGATGTCACGCACGCGCCCGGCCAGACGGTCCCACGCGCCGTCCGGCCCGGTGATGATGCCTTGTCGGACGGCGCGACTGATCTCGTTCTCTGAGTAGTGGCCCGCCATCTCGTCGGCCGAAAGCACCGGGAACATGGTCTGGGCCGACAGGAGCGTGGCGAACCCCGCCTCCATCTCGTCGCCCATCGGGGTGCGCAGCCCGTCGGCCAGCGCCTCGATCCGGCCGTCGTGGAAGAGCGTGTCGAATTCATGCGCCCCTAGGTTCCAGAGACCCGGTGCGTTGCGGGGGATGCGCTGTTCGGGCGGGTTTTCCGGGTCCATGACCCGCTCCGGGCCGAGGCCGAGGCCGCCCTCGCCCAGGCCCAGCGACAGGCCATCGCCCGTGCCGAAGGCGGGGTGGTGGCAGGTGCCGCAGGAGATGTTGCGATTGCCCGACAGGATCGGATCCCAGAAGAGCAGCCGCCCCAGCGCCACGACCTCCGGGTCGGTCGCACGGTAATCGGCATCGGTCACCGGCGCCGGGAACTCCATCGCGGCGACGGGCAAGGCGAAGAGGAAAAGGAAGACGCGAAGCATGTGCGTATCAGAACCACGTCCGCGCGCGATGCAGAAGGGGCCACGACGTCGCGTCGGCGCCGATGCGCCCGACCGACGCGGCCCCTATCTTTCTGCGGCGCGGCGTAGTATCGCGCGCGCAATCCGACATTCGAGGCATTCCCATGGACCTTCGCAACATTGCGATCATCGCGCACGTCGACCACGGCAAGACCACGCTGGTGGACGAGCTCCTGAAGCAGTCCGGCACCTACCGGGCGAACGAGGCCACGACCGAACGGGCGATGGACTCAAACGACCTAGAGCGCGAGCGGGGGATCACGATCCTCGCCAAGGCGACCTCCGTCGAATGGAAGGGCACGCGCATCAACATCGTCGACACGCCCGGCCACGCCGATTTCGGCGGCGAGGTCGAGCGGATCCTGTCGATGGTCGACGGCGTCGTCCTGCTGGTGGACGCGGCCGAGGGCCCGATGCCCCAGACGAAGTTCGTGACGTCCAAGGCGCTGGCGCTGGGTCTGCGACCCATCGTCGTGCTCAACAAGGTCGACAAGCCCGATGCCGAGCCCGACCGCGCACTGGACGAATGCTTCGACCTCTTCGCCAATCTCGGGGCCGATGACGACCAGCTCGACTTCCCGGCCATGTATGCCTCCGGCCGTTCCGGCTGGGCGGATATGGAACTCGACGGCCCGCGCGAGAATCTCGACGCGCTCTTCGATCTGATCGTCGACCACGTTCCGGCACCGAAGCAGGTCGCCGACCGCGAGAAGCCGTTCCGCATGTTGGCCACTACGCTGGGCGCCGACCCGTTCATCGGCCGCATCCTGACGGGCCGGGTTGAATCGGGCACGCTGAAGGCCGGTCAGACGCTGCACGCCCTCAGCCGCGAGGGCCAGAAGATCGAAACCTTCCGAGCGACGAAGATCCTCGCGTTCCGCGGGCTGTCGCAACAGGCGATCGACGTGGCCGAGGCGGGCGACATCGTGACCATCGCGGGCATGGCCAAGGCGACCGTCGCCGACACGCTGGCCGATCCGTCCATCGACGTACCCCTGCCTGCGCAGCCCATCGACCCGCCCACCATCACCGTCACCTTCGGCATCAACGACAGCCCGCTTGCGGGACGTGACGGCAAAAAGGTGCAGTCCCGCGTCATCCGCGACCGGCTGCTGCGCGAAGCCGAGACCAACGTGGCCATTAAGATCACCGACACGCCCGGCGGCGAGGCCTTCGAAGTCGCGGGTCGCGGCGAACTCCAGATGGGCGTGCTGATCGAGAACATGCGCCGCGAGGGATTCGAGCTGTCGATCTCGCGCCCGCAGGTGCTGTTCCGCGAAGAGGGCGGCCAGCGGTTGGAGCCGGTCGAGGAAGTCACCATCGACGTCGACGACGAGTATTCCGGCGCGGTCATCGAGAAGATCACCGGTGTCCGAAAGGGCGAGCTGGCCGAGATGAAGCCCGCAGGCGCAGGCAAGACGCGGATCATCGCGCATGTCCCGTCGCGGGGCCTGATCGGCTACCACGGTGAATTCCTGACCGACACGCGCGGCACCGGCGTCATGAACCGCGTGTTCCACGAATGGGCGCCTTACAAGGGGGCCATTCCGGGCCGTCGTGCGGGTGTCCTGATCTCGATGGAGGACGGGGTCTCGGTGGCCTACGCGCTCTGGAAGCTGGAAGATCGCGGCAAGTTCTTCATCGGCGCGCAGGAGCAGGTCTACCAGGGCATGATCCTCGGCGAGCACAGCCGCGAGAACGATCTCGAGATCAATCCCCTCAAGGGCAAGCAGCTGACCAACGTGCGTGCATCGGGCACGGACGAGGCCGTGCGCCTGACGACGCCGGTCAAGATGTCGCTCGAGCAGGCCATTGCCTATATCGACAACGACGAACTGGTCGAAGTGACGCCGAACGCCATCCGTCTGCGCAAGCGCTTCCTCGACCCCCATGAGCGCAAGCGCCAGGCCCGCGCCGCGGGGTAACGCGCGCCCGGACGAACGCGGCTCGCGCAAGCGGGTCGCCGGACCAAGTGCCAGACCAAGCGTCGGTCCGATCGCAGGTCGGTGATCGCTCCGGTGGGGCGATCCCGTCGCGAACGGGCTTAGCGCGGGCGGGGACATAGATCCGGTGGGACGCGGCGAGGACCGATTGCGACCCGCCCCGTAGGTGGCTCTCCGCCCAATCGGCCTGCTCGCGCAACCCACTCTGGCACGGCCCGGCCCCGTCGCATCTCCTGACGCCGGAACGGAGCGCGTCATGATCGACTTGTCCTACCTGACCGATATCGGGCCTGCCCGACGGGCCGTCTTCGAAGCCGCGGCGCGTCGCTGGGACGATGTGGTCGACACCGCCTTCGAACCGCTCCGCATCGCCGGGCGCACCGTCAGCCAGATCCGCATCGACATCACGATCGAGCCGCTCGACGGCAGCGGCGGCGTGCTGGGACAGGCGGGACCGACGATCCTGCGACCCGGCAGCGAGTTGCCCGCCATCGGCGTAATGCAATTCGATACGGCCGATGCCGACGCGCTCGACCGCGAGGGCCGCCTCGCCGACGTCATCCTGCACGAGATGGCGCATGTGCTGGGCTTCGGCACCCTCTGGGCGCGGCGCGGCCTTCTGACCGGAGCGGGTACGGCGGACCCGCGCTTTTCGGGGCCGGCCGCGATGCGGGAATGGGCCCTGCTCGGCCCGGAGGGCGGGACCGGCGTGCCGGTGGCCAATACCGGCGGGCCGGGCACGCGCGAAGGCCATTGGCGCGAACTCGTATTCGGTGACGAGCTTCTGACCGGGTTTCTTTCGGGCGCAGACCGGCCGCTCAGCCGTCTCTCCATCGCGGCGTTCGAGGATTTGGGCTATGCCGTGGACTATGCGAAAGCCGACCCGTTCGTGCTCCCCGACTTCCGCGCGCTGGCTCTCATGGGCGTGACCGAGGCGGTGCGGGTCTGCGACCTCTGCCGTATGGGCCGGACCGACCCGGTGGTGGCACCCGGCTGACCGCCCCCCGTTGACTTGCCGCGCCGCGCGGCTTCCACTCCGCCCCGATTGCACGGGAGGAAACCGAATGACCGTCACACGTCGCCAGACCCTTGCCCTGATGGGCGCCACCGCCGCCGCTTCGCTGGCGGCACCCGCCATCGCGCAGGGTACCAAGCTGAAGATCGGCGCGCTGCGCTTCACGTCCCATTCGCCGAGTTTCATCGCGCTCGAGAAAGGTCTCTTCGCGGAGGCCGGTCTCGACGTCGAGCTGGAGTTCTTCCAGGCCGCGCAGCCCATGGCCGTGGCCATCGCGAGCGGCGATGTCGACTACGCGATGACGGCCATGTCGGGTGGCCTCGTGAACCTGGCCGAGAAGGGCGCGATCAAAGTGATCGGTGGCGGCCTTTCCGAAGAACAGGGCATCGACGGCCAGAAGATCCTCGCCTCGGATGCGGCGTTCCAAGCCGGTCTGACCTCGCCCGCCGCACTGGGCGGAAAGCGCTTCGGCATGACGACCGCCGGATCGAGCTTTCACTACATGGGCTCGAAGATTGCGGCGGCCGAGGGCGTCGAGATGGAGTTCGTGCCGCTCCAG
The DNA here is from genome assembly GCF_046452375.1 of Jannaschia halovivens. Lineage (NCBI taxonomy): Bacteria > Pseudomonadati > Pseudomonadota > Alphaproteobacteria > Rhodobacterales > Roseobacteraceae > Jannaschia > Jannaschia halovivens. The sequence goes on from NZ_JBKFDJ010000001.1 coordinate 2,136,426, forward strand.
AAGGTCGGCGCCATCATCGGTGCCCTCAAGACCGGCCAGATCGACGCCTGGTCCATCGTGCCCCACATCGCCAAACCCATCGCGGGCGGCCCGGAGGTCCACATGATCGGCAACGTCGCCGACTACCTGCCCGACTACCAGGTCACGACCGTCTTCACCTCGACCGCGAACGCCGCCGACCGCGCCCAGACCGAGGCGTTCCTTTCGGCCTTCGGGGCGGGCGTGACCGACTACAATTCGACCATGATCGACCGCGCGGGCGGCGATGCCGGCGTCGATGCGATGGTCGATCTGATCCACAAGTACGTCTACACCGACCGCGAACGCGAGAAGGCCGCGCCCTCGATCATCAACGGCACGATGCGCATCAACGAGGGTGCGGCGCTCAACGTCGCGTCGATCCGCGATCAGCTCGAATGGTTCCAGTCCGAGGATCTCGTGGATGCGGGCATCTCGCTCGATCAGATCATCGACGCCACCTATGTCGAAACGATCGGCAGCTGATGGACCTTCGGGTCGAGGGGCTGTCGCATCGCTATGGCGACACGGTGGTGCTGGACGATGTCACGCTGGACATTCCCGCGGGGCGCATCGTCTGCATCGTCGGCCCCTCGGGCTGCGGGAAATCGACGCTCCTGCGGCTGATCGGCGGGTTGGAGCGCCCCGAGGCGGGGGCGGTACACCAGATCGGCGCACCGCGCGCGACCTCTCTGAACCCGCTGACATTCGTGTTTCAGGATTTCGCCCTCCTGCCGTGGCGCAGCGCCGCGGGGAACGTGTCGCTCGTGCTCGAGGATCATGGTGGGATCGACCGGGACGGCATCGTCGCCGACGTGCTGGAGCGCACGCGCCTGTCCGAATTTCGGGACGCCCTGCCCCGCCAGCTCTCGGGCGGAATGAAGCAGCGCGTCGCCATCGCGCGCGCGCTCGCCGTGTCGCCAGAGGTCATGCTGATGGACGAACCCCTGTCCGCGCTCGACGCGCAGACACGCGAGCTTCTGATGGATGACCTGATCGACCTGTGGCACCGGGAGCGCTTCACGGCCGTCTACGTGACGCACAACCTCGCCGAGGCGGTCCGGCTGGGCCACCGCGTCGTCGTCCTCTCGCGCCGCCCGGGCCGCATTCGCGAGGTGGTCGAGATCGACACGCCGCTCGCCGAACGGGGCGCGATGGAGGATGTCCAGCGGCATCTCTGGGACCTGATGCGCGATGAGGCACGCGCCGCCGATGCGGAGTTGATCGATGCCTGAGCGCGCCCCGCGATCGCCCGTCACGCCATGAGTTCGGTCCCCGACCCCCGTCCGCGCGCTGACACGCCGGCTGCCCCCCGGACGGTTCCGTTCCGGGGCGGCGGCTTCCGGCCCGTCTCGAACCGCTGGGCGGGTCTGATGGTGTTCGTCCTCCTCATCGCCTTCATCGAGCTGGCCCTGCGGCAAGGGTGGATCAGCCGGCTGACGCTGCCGCTGCCGTCCGAGGTGTTGGACACGTTTCGCCAGTTGCACGAGACCGGGCTACTCTATCGCCATCTCGGCCCCAGCCTGTCGCGCTTCGTGGTGGGCGGGGCGCTGGGCGCGCTGGCCGGGATCGGGGTCGGTACGCTGATCGGTCTCTTCGGGCTGGTGCGGGCGGGGCTCGTGCCTTTGGTGGCCGCGATCTTCCCGATCCCGAAGATCGCGCTCCTGCCGCTCTTCGTGATCTGGTTCGGCATCGGCGAAGGCTCGAAATACGCGCTGATCGCCTTCGGAACCTTCACGCCCATGGTCGTCGCGACCTATGGCGCGGTCGACAACGTCGATCGCACGCTGATCCGGATGGGTCAGTCCTTCGGCCTCTCGTGGTGGTCGATCGTGCGAAAGATCGTGCTGCCGGGCGCGATGCCGGGCATCCTCTCAGGCCTGCGCATCGGGCTGGCCATCGCGATCATCCTTCTGGTCGCGGCCGAGATGCTGGGCGCGCAATACGGCATCGGCGCCTACATCCTCGAGGCCGGGTCGCTCTACGATCTCGAACGTCTCTTCGCGGGCGTCGTGATCCTGTCGGTGCTGGGGGTGCTGACAAGCGGGGCCATCGGCCTCGTGGAGCGGCGCGTGCTGCGCTGGCGGAGCTGAGGACGGTGGCGGGCCCTGAAGGATTCGAACCCTCGACCTGCCGATTAGAAGTCGGCTGCTCTATCCAGCTGAGCTAAGGGCCCCTCGTGCCACGCATGCCACCCGACCCGCCGCCGGGCAAGGGCATCAGCGCGCGTCCTCGGTCGGCCCCCAGGTCCGCGTGTGCACCACCTTCGTGCGGTTCGAGAGATGCGCGAATTCCGGCACCTCCTTGAGGGCTGCGATCTTGGCGCGATGCGCCTCGACGCAATGGGCGTGCAGCCGCGCCAGTTCCTCGTCTTCCAGCAGTCTCGCGATCTCGGCCCGCACGGGCTCGATCCAGCGGGCGATGGCGTGGTTCTCGACCTCGTTGTGGTCGTAGCGCCGCCAGTAGGTCATCGACGCGGCCTTGTCGGGATGGTTCGCGTTGCCCCGCGCCGCCTGCACGAGGAAGCTGTCGGCCGAGCGCAGCGCGTAATGGTTCAGCTGCGCGAGGTCGTGGTTCACCATCGGCCCCTGCAGCACCTTAATCTCGGTCGTGCGGTTCTCCATCGGCACCGGATCACCGCCCGCATTGACCCAATCGACCTCGGCCGCCCGGTCCGCGTCGAAGCGTGGCGAATGATTCGACAGCCGCGCCATACCCGCCTGTCGCGAGGTCAGCGTCTTGATCCCGCGCCGCGACGGCCGCCCCTCGTCGGGCACCTCCAGCGCCTGGCACCGGACGAAGCGCTCGATCTGCAACCGCTCGTCGAAGGACCGCGCGCCGCCCGACCCGAAGGCGAGCTGGTTGACCGAGATCACCTCCGCCTCGGGCAACGCCGCGAGGAGCGCGGCCAGCGTCCCGTCGCCGGTATTGATGCAGAGAAACTCGTCCACATCGAAGCTGAACACCCAATCCGCCGTCTTCAGGCGGCCCATCAGGTTCGCGTATTCGATCACCGCCCAGTGATGGCGCCCGTGGTCCAGCATCATCGACGGGTTGGGCAGGTGCCGCAGGTAGCCCAGCACGTCCAGCCGATCGAGCAGCAGGTCGCTGCCGTCGGTGCAGTCGTTCGTGAACACGATCGGATCGTTGAAGCCGATCAGGCGGTGATAGGCGAGCCATTCGAGGATGAACGGCCCTTCGTCCTTCATCGGTGTGATCGACGTGATCCTCATGCCAGCTCCAGCCGGAAAAACGCGCTGGCCGGATCGTCTCGATAGCCCGGCAGCACGCCACACGGCCCGTAGCCCAAGCCGCGGTAGAGCGCCCGCGCGGCATCGTAGCCCGGCAACGCCTCGGACCCGGTCTCCAGCACCAGCGCGCGGTGCCCGGCCGCCCGCGCCGCCTCATGCAGATGGGCCATTAGACGGCGGGCCAACCCCCGACCGCGATAGGCAGCGGCCACGTGGACCGACTTCACCTCGGCCACGCCGTCTCCAAGGTCGCAGAGCGCCCCGATCGCCGCCACCGCGTCCCCGTCCGCCAGGGCCCACATCGTCACCTCCGGCGCCGACAGCGCCGCGACCCCGAAGGTGTAGTCATTGGTCTCGGGCGCGGCCTCGGCCCCGTGGGCCTGCTGCGCCGCGATCAGCGCGCGGACCCCCGGCTCGGTCGCTTCGGCGCGGCGCAGGCGCAGCGGGTCGCTCAATGCGTCCAGGCGCCTCGGCGGTTGGTGGCGAAGTTCTCGCCATAGCCACCCGCCCGCAGGTTCGCCTTACGCGCCTGCGACCGCAGCACGACGTAGTCGACCCCCCGGTCACGCGCATAGTCCTCGGCCTCGGCCTGGCTCTCGAAGCTCAGCTTGATCTGGCTCTGCGTGTCGCTCGACCCGGTCCAGCCCGTCAGCGGATCGACCTCGCGCGGGGTCTCGGGGACGAATTCCAGCACCCAGTCGCGGGTCTTGGCCGTGCCCGAGGACATGGCCGTCTTGGCCGGCTTGTAGATACGCGCGCGCATGGGTCTCTCCGGGTCGGTCGGTTCCCGCGTGCATATCGGGCCGGGGGCCGTCCGCGCAAGGCCTGCGCGATGGCGGCAGCGCGTCCGCAGCCCCGCGCCCGCACCTTGAACCCGACGCGAAAGGGCGCACATCCTGAGGCAACCCCGACACGCGCCGAAGACAGGTCCCGCCATGGCCCACAACAACGACAACCGCCCCAAGGGCGAGATCCTGACCCTGCCGCCGCGCGAGGACGTGACCGGCCATCTGCCGATGATGCAGCGCCCCGCCGCCGCGCGCCCCAAGCTTGAAGGCGGCAAGCGTCTGCGCATGGCCACCGACTTCAAGCCCGCCGGCGATCAGCCCACCGCCATCGCCGAGCTGGCGCAGGGCGTGGACGAGGGCGAGCGCGATCAGGTGCTGCTGGGCGTGACGGGTTCGGGCAAGACCTTCACCATGGCCAAGGTCATCGAGGAGACACAGCGCCCGGCGATCATCCTCGCGCCCAACAAGACGCTCGCCGCCCAGCTCTACGGCGAGTTCAAGGGCTTCTTTCCGGACAACGCCGTCGAGTATTTCGTCAGCTACTACGACTACTACCAGCCCGAGGCCTACGTGCCCCGGTCGGACACCTTCATCGAGAAGGAATCCCAGATCAACGAGCAGATCGACCGGATGCGCCACTCGGCGACCCGCGCCCTGCTGGAGCGCGACGACGTCATCATCGTCGCCTCCGTCTCCTGCATCTACGGTATCGGCTCGGTCGAGACCTACGGCGCCATGACGCAGGACCTGCTGACCGGACACGAATACGACCAGCGCACGGTGATGGCCGATCTCGTCGCCCAGCAATATCGCCGCAACGACGCCGCCTTCGCGCGCGGCGCCTTCCGCGTACGCGGCGACAGCGTCGAGATCTGGCCCGCCCACCTGGAGGACCGCGCCTGGCGGCTGTCGTTCTTCGGCGAGGAGCTGGAGAGCATCGTCGAGTTCGATCCCCTGACCGGGGCCAAGACCGGCGACATGGACAAGATCCGCATCTACGCCAACAGCCACTACGTCACGCCGCGCCCGACGATGCAGCAGGCGATCAAGGGCATCAAGTCCGAGCTCCAGATCCGCCTCGACCAGCTCGTGGGTGAGGGCAAGCTGCTCGAAGCCCAGCGCCTCGAGCAGCGCACCAAGTTCGACCTCGAGATGCTGGAGGCCACGGGCGTCTGCAACGGGATCGAGAACTACTCGCGCTATCTCACCGGCCGTGCCCCCGGCGAGCCACCCCCCACGCTCTTCGAGTACATCCCCGACAACGCCATCGTCTTCGCCGATGAAAGTCACGTCTCGGTCCCGCAGATCGGCGGCATGTACAAGGGCGATTTCCGCCGCAAGATGACGCTGGCCGAACACGGGTTCCGCCTGCCCAGTTGCATGGACAATCGCCCCCTCAAGTTCGAGGAATGGGACGCGATGCGCCCCCAGTCCGTCTTCGTCTCGGCCACGCCGCAGACCTGGGAGCTGGAGCAGACCGGCGGTGTCTTCACCGAACAGGTGATCCGTCCCACCGGCCTTCTCGATCCGCCGGTCGAGATCCGCCCGGTCGAGATGCAGGTCGACGACCTCTTGGACGAGATCCGGAAGGTGACGCAGGACGGCTTCCGCACGCTGGTCACAACGCTGACCAAGCGCATGGCCGAGGACCTGACCGAATACCTGCACGAGCAGGGCATCAAGGTCCGCTACATGCACAGCGACATCGACACGATCGAGCGGATCGAGATCCTGCGCGACCTGCGCCTCGGCGCCTTCGACGTGCTGATCGGGATCAACCTGCTGCGCGAGGGGCTCGACATCCCGGAATGCGGCCTCGTGGCCATCCTCGACGCCGACAAGGAGGGGTTCCTGCGCTCCGAGACATCGCTGGTGCAGACCATCGGCCGCGCCGCGCGCAACGCCGAGGGCCGCGTCATCATGTATGCCGACCGCATCACCGGCTCGATGGAGCGCGCCATCGGCGAGACCAACCGCCGCCGCGCCAAGCAGGAGGCCTACAACCTCGAGCACGGCATCACCCCCGAGACCGTCAAGAAGAATGTCGAGGACGTGCTCGCCGGGCTCTACCAAGGCGACGTCGACATGAGCCGCGTGACGGCCAAGGTCGAGAAGCCGCTGGCCGGCGCGAACCTGCAGGCCCATCTCGACGGCCTGCGCGCCTCGATGCGCAAGGCGGCCGAGAACCTCGAATTCGAGGAAGCGGCGCGGCTACGCGACGAGGTCAAACGGCTTGAGGCCGTGGACCTGGTGGTCTCCGATGACCCGCTGGCGCGGCAATCGGCGGTGGCGCAGGCGGTCGAGGACGCGCGCAAGGCCGAGGGTCGCAGCACGGCGGGACGGCCCGGACAGCGTGGTGGCAACGTGAAGCGGCGCAAGAAGCGCTAGCTCATCGTCGCAGAGGGATCGCTTGCGTTAACACTCGCTTAACCGTTTCTGCATCTGTTGGGCGCGATGCGCGTGCTCGTCCTTCTGTTCCTCTGCTTCGTGCCCGAATTCGCGCTCGCCGGTCCGTGGCCACGGGACCAGGGGCAGGTCTACGCGCTGTTCGGTCACCAGGGCGGGCATAATGGGTGGTCCGGCCTCTATCTCGAATATGGCGGGCCCCGGCGCCTGACCTTCGGGCTCGAGATCGGGGGGCATCTCGGTGGATCGTCCACACCGGGTGTGCCCGGCTTTTCGGACCGGCTGACCGACGGGCGCATCCGCACCTTCGTCCGTGCGCCCGTCCCGCTGCCCGGTCAGGACGGAACGGGGCCATTCGCGCGCTGGCTGGCGGCGGTCGAACTCAGTCTCGGGCGCGATCTGCGCGACGACGGTCGCAAGGTCGAGCGGCTCGGTCTCGGGGCCTCGATCGGGCGCGATATCTCGACGCGCTACGGCGACGGCTGGATGGCATTCGACCTTCTCGTCTCGGGCGGCTCGGGGGTGGAGACGCGGATGAATTACGGGGCCGTGGCCGGGATCAGGCCGACCGACAGGATCACCGTCGAGCTGGGTCTCTTCGGCGAAAGCGATGGCGACGCGAACGTTCAGGTCGCCCCGACGATCCAGTACGATCTCGGTCGCATCGGGCAAGCCCGGCTGGGCCTGAGCTTCGATCCGGACAAGGATACCGCGCTCGTCCTCGGCTGGTCGCGGACGTTCTGACGCGCCCGCTCGCCCCGCGCACCGGCAGAATCCGGCCAGCATCGATGCCGCCCGCAGCCGCGCTTGCCAGACCCAACACACCCCGCCAGCCTGCCCTTGCGTAAGCCACGCGCGACCCTGGCCCGACCGGCGTCGCCACACATCATTCGAGGAGATTTCGATGGCCTGTCGGACCGCCAAAGCCAAACGCGCCGCCACCGCGACGAAGGAGGCCACCAAGGCCGTCGACGACCTCGAACAGATGATCAAGGGACAGGAAGCGGCCAAGAAGAAGGACTTCTTCGCCCGGATCGCGGACGATCTCGAGCAGACCGGCGCCTCGGATGCCGAGCAGATCGAATACAACATGGACATCAAGACCGAGTATTCGAGCGAGTTCAGCCTCGATGCCGTCGCCGACGCCGTCTCCAAGACGATCCACGCGGCCGCCGCGACATTGAAAGCGCAGGAAATGCCCAGCCCGGCAACCTCGGCCGAGGCGCTGGAGGCCTATTCCGACGTCGTGGTCAGCGTGGCCGAGGCCGCGCGCTCGTCCTCCGAGACCGCGACCAGCATCTCGTATTCGATGAACCGCATCGGGCGCGGCCTCTTCGCCTTCCTCTACGCGACCTCGGCCAAGGCATCCGACAAGGAGACGTTCGGCGAGGAGGCGATCACGGCGACCGCGATCTTCTACCGCATTATGCGCAGCGGCGAGGATGCCAAGCGGCAGGAACGGTTCGACACCGTGCTGCTCTATGTCGACGCGCTGCATAAGGCCAAGGTGATGCAGGTCGCCCTACTCGACGATCTCGGGAATGGCACCTACGACCCCGACGAATACATCGCCAAGGACGCCCAGATGCAGAAGGTCGTCGACCTCTGGCAGAAGCGGGTGGACGAGGCGAAGCTCGACCGCGCGGATGGTCCGGTGATGATGGGCGCGGGGCCCGGTGGCCCCATGGGCACAGGCGGTCCCGATCTCGAGGCGGCGGCCAAGCGCGCGCTGTCGAAGATCTCGGCGGGCGACGACCGCCTGAAGGCCATCGTCGAGCGCTCCGAGGCGCGGCTGGCCGCTGGGCATTTTCGTTAAGCACGGCGCAGCGCCGGGCCTAGTCCGGCGTCCGATCCTCTTCGACGGTCACGTCCCCATCCCCCTCGACCGTCACATCGACCTCGAGTTCCGGCCGGATCAGCCGGATCACCTCGGACGCCCAGTCGCCGATGATGGGGATGAAGTTGATCTGGCTCAGTGACCAGACGAGCACCGACAGCACGACCGTCGCGCCGAGAACGCCGCCAAGGCCGAAGGCGATGCCCCGGTAAAGCTGGAACATGATCAGCTTCGGGACGGAATTGTGGATCTGCAGCCAGCGGTGCCGGTTCAACCGGGCCACCTCGCGCCGCAGGGCCGCGACCTCTTCGTTCAGCTCATCGCGTTCCATCGGACTGTTCCTATCACGATCGCCGCCGCTCACAACACGCCCCTGAGCGCCTGATACGCCGCCGCGGTCGCCGCGTTGGCGAGGTTCAGCGACCGGATATGGGGCGACCGCATCGGCAGGTGGACGACCCGCTGTCCGGCCAGGATCTCGGGCGGCAGGCCCACGGTCTCCTGTCCGAAGACGAGGTGGACGTCCTCCGGGTAGGACGCGTCGTAAAACGACGTCGGCCCGAACTCCTCGAAGCAGACGATCGCCTCGGGCCGGGGCGCGCGCCGCTTCAGGAAGTCGCCCCAATCGTCGTATTCTTCCAGCCGGACGTGCTTCCAGTAGTCCAGCCCCGCTCGGCGCACGTTCCGGTCGGTGATCTCGAACCCGTAGGGCCGGATCAGGCAGAGATCGAGATCGAGCGCCACGCAGGTCCGCCCGACGCTGCCGGTGTTTCCGGCGATCTCGGGGCGGTGCAGGACGATGGCGGGCCTCACTGGTGGACCAGCGCCCAGCGTTCGATGAGGTCGAATTGCAGACTGCGCGCGGTGCGTCCCCAGCTTCGGCCGCCCTGCGGCCGTTCGCGCTCGGCCACCGAGAGGCGGTTTCGCCGGTCGGTGTCGGCCACGAAGGTCGCGAAGGCCAGCGACCGCCCCGACCGCGCGTCGAAATACCCCGCGAGGCCCGAGACGAAGTTCAGCGTGCCGGTCTTGGCCTGCACCGGTATGGTGACGTCGCCGTCGATGGTCAGTGTCTTCATCAGCGGACGCAGCCGAGCTTCGGCCCCCGAGGCCGTCAGCGCCTTGGCCATGTCCGAGGCCGAGATCCGCGTGGTGCCGTTGAGGCCGGAATGGTCGTCGAAATCGGGGCGTCGCGCGCCGGTCCGCCCCGAGAGCCAGTTCGACATGACCGCTCCGGACGCATCGAGCGAGCGCGGCACCGTGCCCCGGCGGACGGTCGAGGTCAGACCGAGAAGCTCGGCCGTGAGATTGTTCGAGAAGCGCAGCATGGCCCGCGCCACGCGGTCGAGCGGTGCGCTCACCTCCTGCGCGAGGGTCGTGCCCTGCGGCGCGGTGCCCGTCCGCGCCGCCGCACCCACGGCGATCCCGTTGGCGCGCAGCATGGTCCGCATCACGTCGCCGGCATAGAGCGCGGGGTTACGGACCGGCAGCCACCGGCTACCCGAACTGCCCAGCTGGCCGCGCGCCACGGTCCAAGCGTCGATATCGCCGCTGCGGTCGTAGGTGTAGACCGGCAGCGACCGGTCCGCGATGCGCATCCGCGAGGTCGAGACGGCGGGACGGAAGCGTTCGGTCCGCCCGTCCATCGTCGTCTCGTAGCCATTGCCGCCGCGGCGCCACTGGAAATGCACGCGATTGAAGTTGAGATTGATGCCGCCGACGGCCGGGTTGTAGCCGACATGGTCCGGCTGGGCGCGGTCGATCCGCTCGAACCGCGGGAGCGCGCCATCATAGACCAAGAGCCGCCCCGATACCTCGCGCAACCCGGCGGATGCGGCTTGCGCGGCAAGGTTGTTCAACCCGTCGCTGTCGAGCGAGGGATCGCCCCCGCCGACGAGCACGAGGTCGCCGTTCAGCCGTCCGCCCGAGATCGGTCCCGTCGCGACCAGCCGCGTCTGGAAGCGGTACTCGGCCCCCAGCGTTTCGAGCGCGTAGAGCGCGGTGACGGATTTCAGGACCGAGGCCGGTGGCAGCGCGCGGAGCGGGTTGTAAGTCTCGAGAACCTCGCCCGTGCGCGCGTCCGAGACGACGAATCCGACCTTCCCGCCGAGCCCTGCCTCCTCGACCATCCGGCTGGCCGCGGGGGCCGCGCGCGACAGGGCGTCGGCGGGCTTGAGATCCGGGCGGGCCGAGCGTTCGGGCGCGTTCGCGCAGGCCGGCAGGGCCGCCGTCGTCAGCGCCCCGGTCAGGAAAGAACGTCGCCGCATCAATGTCATCCTTTGTACCCGCGGCCACGATGCCCGCCCCGATGGCGGAAGGGAAGCCCGGTTTGGCTGGGCGCGACCGCCACCGGATGCTAGCGCGGGCCATGGACCGGACAACGATCGGATCGGTGGCGCTGATGTTCGTCGCCATGTCGCTCATCCCCTTGGGCGACAGCGCGGGCAAGCTCCTGACGACGGCGCACGGGGCGTCGCCCTTCTTCGTGGCGTTCTCGCGCTTCGCGGTGGGGGCCGCGATGGTCGCGGTGATCCTCGGGGGGCGCGTCGATTGGGGCCTCTACCGCAACTGGCGGGTCTGGTTCCGGGCCTTTCTCATCGCGGCCGGGATCGCCTGCATCCTGAACGCGCTCCGGACCGAGGATATCGCCACCGTCTTCGGCGCGTTCTTCGTCGGCCCGATCTTCAGCTACGTCCTGTCGGTCTGGCTTCTGGGCGAGCGTGTGCGCCCGCTGCAATCGGTCCTTCTGGCCGTGGGGTTCTGCGGCGTCCTCCTGGTGGTGCGGCCGGGCTTCGGCATGACGCCCGGCCTCGGGTTCGCGGTCGCGGCAGGGCTGTTCTACGGGGCGTTCCTGACGGCGTCGAAATGGCTGGCCGAGATCGCGCCGCCCCGCCAGTTGATGCTGACCCAGACGCTTCTGGGCACCGTGATGCTGGCCCCGCTCGGCCTTGTGGAGCTTCCCGAGGCGACGGCGGCGGTCACCGGCCTCGTCCTCGTCTCGGGGTTGGCCTCGGCCACGGGAAACCTGCTCCTCGTGCTGGCCTATCGCCGGTCCAGCGCGACGATGCTGGCGCCGTTCGTGTACTTCCAGCTCATTTCGGCCACGGCGCTGGGTTGGCTCGTCTTCGGGACCTGGCCCGATCCGCTGGCGCTGGCGGGGCTGGTCATCCTCGTGGCGGCCGGGTTCGGGACGCTGGCGCTCCGCCGCTAGGACCAGTCGCCGCCCGCGCGGATCGCGGTCGAGGAGGCGGCGTGCATCGGCATGTTGACGAAGGCCCAGGCCGGAGGGTCGCGATACGCGAGGCCATAGGCCGACGCGGGCGGAACCTTGAAGCGGCGGAAGATCTGCGCGGCGGGCGAGGTCCGCGCCGAGATCCGTTCGCCCGGTCGCGCAAGCACGCCGACGGGCACGCGCCCGAGGATACCGCGCCAATCCTCCCAGAGGTGGAACTGCGCGAGGTTGTCCGCGCCCATCAGCCAGACGAAACGTACCCCCGGATAGCGGCCCTGCAGCCGGGCGATCGTCGCGGCGGTGTGGCGCGTCCCGATATGCCGCTCGATATCGGTGACCACGACCCGTGGGTGCCGCATCAATGCGCGCGCCCGCACCATCCGCTTCTCCAGAGGTGCGGGGCCACGCGCCTTGAGCGGATTGCCCGGCGACACCAGCCACCAGACGCGATCCAGCCCGAAGCGGCGGAGCGCTTCGCGCGTGATGTGGACGTGGCCCGCATGGGCCGGATCGAACGACCCGCCAAGCAGGCCCACCGCCTGCCCCGGCACAGCAGGCGGAAACCCCTGGCGCATCCGCCACGCTTCCCGCGCGCGGGGCGCGGGCGCAAGCCGCGATTGTGCCGGGGCGGATCGCCGGGCTAGCCTGCGGGGCGGAGGTGTCCGCCATGTCCGACCTCGTCAAGACGATCCTGACGGCGCTCCGGAACTACATCCCGGCCCTGCTCGCGGTGATCTCGGACCCGCGTGTTGCGATCCCCGAGCGGGTCGGATCGCGGGACGACGCGCTCGATGCGGCGCTCGCCTTCTTCGGCATCACGCTGGCGCTGTCGCTCCTCCTTCAGTTGCCGCTTCTTGGTCCAGCCGACGATCCGGTCGCCGTCTTCGGAAGTCTCCTGGTCGTCCGGATGCTGATGTTCGCGGTCTTCACCGCCTGCGTCGTCCTCGCGTTTCGCGCGCTCGGCGGGCGCGGCGGATTCGTCCCGACACTCTGCATCTCGCTTTACGTCAACGCGCCCGCCTACCTGGTGCAGGTCGTCACCGCGTTGATGTCGCGAGGCCTCGCGGCGCGGTCCGAGGTCATCGACCTGGCCGATCTACAGAACCCCGAGACGCGGCCCGTCGCCTCGGCCGCCCTCGCCGCCGCCGACCCGACGACCGCGACCCTCCTCGTGGCCACGGGATTTCTCGGGATCGGCATCGTCGTGGCGTGGTTCTTCTATTGCTGGCCGATCTACCGCGCCGAGCACCGCGTGTCGCGGGCGCGGAGCGGCGTGGCCTATGCCGTCGCCTTCGCGGCTTACCTCCTGTCGCTCTGGCTGGGCGCAAACCTGATGCGCGGCCTGCATGGCGCCGCGCTGCCCGCGATCGTTTGACGCCGCCCCGTCCGGATTGAACCCCGCCGCGTCCCGACATATGCGGGACCCGACCCTGCGACGGAGCAAGACGATGGCAGCCAATCAATACGTCTATCACATGGACGGGGTGTCCAAGACCTATGGCGGCGGCAAGAAGGTGTTCGAGAACATCCGCCTGTCGTTCCTGCCCGGCGTGAAGATCGGCGTCGTCGGCGTCAACGGCACCGGCAAGTCGACCCTGATGAAGATCATGGCCGGCCAAGACCCCGATTTTACCGGCGAAGCCTGGGCCGCCGAAGGCGCGCGCGTCGGCTATCTGCCGCAGGAGCCCGCGCTCGACGAAGCGTTGACAGTCCGCGAGAACGTCATGCTGGGCGTCGCCGAGAAGAGGGCCGTGCTCGACCGGTACAACGATCTCGCGATGAACTACTCGGACGAGACCGCCGAGGAGATGGCCAAGCTCCAGGACGAGATCGACAGCGCCAACCTCTGGGATCTCGACAGCCAGATCGACGTCGCGATGGAGGCCCTGCGGTGCCCGCCGGACGACGCGATGCCCGCGAACCTCTCGGGCGGCGAACGGCGGCGCGTGGCGCTCTGCAAGCTCCTCTTGGAAGCGCCCGACATGCTTCTGCTGGACGAGCCGACCAACCACCTCGACGCCGAGACGATCGCCTGGCTCCAGCGGCACCTGATCGACTACAAGGGCACCTGCCTGATCGTGACCCACGACCGGTATTTCCTCGACGACATCACGGGCTGGATCCTCGAGCTCGATCGCGGGCGGGGGATTCCGTACGAGGGCAACTACTCGGCCTGGCTCGAACAGAAGGCCAAGCGGCTGGAGCGCGAGGCGAAGGAGGACAAGTCCCGCCAGAAGACGCTGGAGCGCGAGCTGGAGTGGATCCGCGCCGGCGCCAAGGCCCGGCAGGCCAAGTCCAAGGCCCGGATCAACGCCTACGAGGAGATGGCGGGCCAGTCCGAGCGCGAGCGTGTGGGCCGCGCGCAGATCGTCATCCCGAACGGGCCGCGCCTCGGCTCGAAGGTGATCGAGGTCGAGAACCTCTCGAAGGCCTATGGCGACCGGCTCCTGATCGACGATCTATCCTTCGCGTTGCCGCCCGGCGGCATCGTCGGCGTGATCGGGCCCAACGGCGCGGGCAAGTCGACGCTCTTCCGGATGCTGACCGGCCAGGAACAGCCTGACAGCGGCACGGTCGAATACGGCGACACCGTCAAGCTGAGCTATGTCGACCAGTCGCGCGACGATCTCGAGCCCGGCCAGACGGTGTGGGAAGCGATCTCGGGCGGGGCCGAGCTCATCAAGCTCGGCGATGCGGAGGTGAACTCCCGCGCCTATTGCGGATCGTTCAACTTCAAGGGCGGCGACCAGCAGAAGAAGGTCGGCCTCCTCTCGGGCGGCGAGCGCAACCGCGTCCACATGGCGCGCCTCCTGAAGGAGGGCGGCAATGTCCTGCTGCTGGACGAGCCGACCAACGACCTCGACGTCGAGACGCTGCGCGCGCTGGAAGACGCGATCGCCGATTTCGCGGGCTGCGCGGTGGTGATCAGCCACGACCGGTTCTTCCTCGACCGGCTCTGCACCCATATCCTCGCCTTCGAGGGTGGTAGTCATGTCGAGTGGTTCGAGGGCAACTTCGAGGCCTACGAGGAAGACAAGGCGCGCCGTCTCGGCCCTGACGCGCTGGAGCCGACGCGGGTGAAGTACAAGAAATTCACGCGCTGACGGTATCGACCCCCTGCGCCTCGATCTCGCGCAGGGCCCGGTGCACGGCCCGGATGCGGCCGCCGGACAACTGCCGAAGCTTGGCGGCCTGTTCGAGCGGCGGACGCCCCGCCATCGCCGAGGCGATGACGGCGGGATGCTCGCGCGCGAAGCCGGACGGGTCGGTGGTCGTCTCGATCAGGCGCCGTACCGCGCTTCGGCCCAGAAGAGGCGAAGGGATCGACGGATCGGCCATCGCGCGGTCCGGGATCGGCATCGGCGCCGACAGATTCAGCCGCGGCCTCGCCACAGGTCCGCAATCGACCCGAGGCTCGGGGCTGAGCGTGAGCGGCAGGATGTTCTGAAAGAGGCGCGTCCGGGACGGTGCGACTGCGGCGCGTTCCGCGCCCGGCTTCCGCGATACTCGCAAGCGGGCACCGGGGCCCGGGGCCACGACCGGGTGTCGGCCGGCCCTCGCCCCCTCGACCGACGCGACGAGGGCCCGCGCGAAGTCGCGCAGATGGGCCGGGGGGCGCGCCGTCCGGTCGGGCGAATCGAGCATTGCCAGCAACGCGCGGGCTTTGTCGGCATCGGTCGTCTCGGCGGGCGACGGGCACGCGGTCTTCGGGTTCGGATCGGACATGGGACCTCCTAGAGATAACTACGGACGAGCGCGCCGGACACGAGGGTCCAGCCGTCGACCACCACGAAGAACGCGAGCTTGAAGGGCAGCGAGACGATCGCCGGCGGCACCATCATCATGCCCATCGACATCAGGACGGCGGCCGCGACCATGTCGATGATCAGGAACGGCATGAACACGAGAAAGCCGATCTGGAAGGCCCGGCTCACCTCCGACAGAAGGAAGCTCGGGACGAGGACGGCCAGCGTCTCGGGGTCGCTCTCGGGGCGCAGCCCGGCAAGATGCGCCAGCGTATCGGGGTCGACGCGGGCCAGCATGAAGGCGCGGAACGGCGCGATCGCCTCGGTGAACGCGACGCCCGGCTCCATCTCGCCGCGCGAGAGCGGGCCGATGCCGGCCTCCCATGCGGCGGTCGCGACCGGCTCCATCACGAAATAGGTCAGGAACATCGCAAGGCTGACGATCAGCATGTTCGGCGGCGAGGCCTGGAGGCCCATCGCCTGCCGCATGATCGACAGGACGGTGACGATGAACGGAAAGCAGGTGACCGTGATCGCGATTCCCGGCGCGAGGCTCAGCACCGTCAGAAGGGCGATCAGCTGGATCGAGCGCAACGTCAGGGTATCTTCACCCAGCGCCAGCGCGACGTCCTGCGCGGCGGCCGGGCCGCCGAAAGCGATGGCACCGGACAGGACCAGCGCCAGCCCGAGGATGCGGCTCATCCGGATTCGTCCGTCCGCGCCACCTCGGTCAGGCGCACGGCCAGTCGGCCCGCCTGGTCGCCCTCCATCTCCTGCAACTCGCCCCGGCCGATCAGACGGTCGCCGGCGAAGAGTTCCACCGGGTCGCCGATGGCCCGGTCGAGCGTGAGGACCGCATCGCGTTCCAGCGACAGCAACTCGGTCACGGTCGGGTGCGCCCGACCCACGGAGATGGTGATCTCGACGGGGACGCGCCCCAGCGCCGATGGATTGTCGGGGGATGCGTCAGCCATGGGCGGCCTCCTCTGGCATGGTGTCGATGGGGTGGGTCGCGCGTCCGGGCACGAGCCCGTCGAGGAATATGTCGAGCGCGGCGTCGAGATCGGAGAGAACCGCTTCGAGGTCGACCCGCCGCTCCTGCCCGTCCCATCGGATCATCGCCTGCGACAGGGCCAATGCAGGCTCCGGCCGGACGGTCACGCGATCGGAAAGCTCGGCCTGCTCGACCAGGCGGGTCAGCGGCGGTTCTTCCTCTGGGGCCACCAAGAGGACTGGCCGCGCGTCGCCATCGGCCATCACCTGGACCAGCTCCTGCACGAGGATCGGAAGAAAAGCGGATTGCGCGGCCCGCGGCAGGAACGTGTCGAAGATATCCCGCATCGCGGGTTCCAGCATCGCCACGAGCCCATCGATCGCCGCCGCCCGACTTTCAGTCAGACGGGTCAACGTCTCCTGCAGCCGGGCCCCGAGAAGGCCGTTCTCCTCGTCGAGGCGGGCGACCGCATCGTCCCATCCGGCGGCATAGCCCTCGTCGAACGGACCCGGCGCCGCCTGAGCCAATGGCGATGCCTGGACCGCCGCGCTTCCGAAATCCTCGAGCGCGAACGCGGTCATTTCGCCTCCTCCGGGCTCTCGTCCATCCAGCCGCGCAGAACCTCGAGCGTCTCGTCGCGGCGTTCGGTAATCAGGGTGCGGAGGCGGTCGACCGGATCATCCGCGTCGCCGCTCTCCGTGTCGGCCGGCAGGAGCGTGCCTTCCGTTGGCGTGGGTGCATCGGGCGGCTCGGGCGGTGCCAGCGACGCGGGGCTCGGACGGCCGATTTCCTCGGGGGCAATGGCCGTGGCGCCATCATCGGGCACGGCGGCCGGCAAGGCGGGGTTGGCAGGCGGCGGCGCGAGCGCGCGCGTCATCAGCGGGCGCACCACGAAGGCGAGCAAGCCGAGCGTGACCAGCGCAAGGAGCGCGGCGATCGAGATCCGCCGAACATCCCCCCCGCTCAGCCATGGCAGCGATAATCCGAGCGGGGCCTCGGGCACGGCCGCGATGTCGAATTCCATGCTGCGGACGGTCACGACATCACCGCGATCGGCGCGAAACCCGACGGCCGACTGCACGAGGTCCCGGATGACCTCCAGCTCGGCCTCGCTGCGTTCGGACCATTCGGCCGCGCCATCCGCGTTCGCCGCCCGGAGCCCATCGACCATGACCGCGACGGTGACCCGCTCGATCGCGCCCGGTGCGCGCTCGATCTGTCGCTCGGTGGCGGAAAAGTCGTAATTCACCCGCTCGCGCGTCTCCGCGTTCGAGCTTTCGGACTGCCCCCCCTCCTGCGCGGCATCGCCGTCGGGCAGGTTGCTCGCGACGGTCACGCCGGCCCCGGCGGCGGCGCGGTCGCTGGCGCTGCGTTCCTCCGTATCCGTGCTGACGACGACGCGGCTTTCGGGATCGAGCACGCGCTCGGTGATCAACTCGCGATCCTGGGTCGTCTCAATCGCCAGTTCGACGACGAAGCGATCGGGCCCGACACGGGCGGCCAACAGGTTCTCGACCGCCGCCCGCATCTCGATCGCGCGGGTCTCGCGTCGTTCGGCCTCGGGGTCGATCGCCCCGCCTCCGAGGACGCGCCCGCTGGCCGCATCGATCACTGTCACGTCTTCGGCGGCGAGGTTCCGAACCGCGCCGGACACGAGCGACTGGACCGCATGCGCCAGGGACGCATCCACTGTGCCCGAGACCATCTGGAGCGTCACGGAGGCCGTGGCACTGCGGTCGCGCGCAAACGGAGAACTGTCGGCCGTCGCCAGGTGGACGCGGGCCGAGCGAACGCCCGGAGACGCGAGGATCGTGCGCGTCAACTCGCCCTCGCGGGCCCGCCAATAGGCCGCGTCGAACATCTGCGAGGTCGTGCCGAACCCCGTCAGCCCGTCGAGCAGTTCATACCCGCTCCCGTCCATGCGCGGCAGGCCGTCGCCCGCCAACTGCATGCGAAGCCCGTCGCGCATTCTGTCCTCGACGAAGATCGACGATCCCCGCACCTCGTAGGCCGCACCTCTCGCCTCGAGTCCGGCGATCACCTCGGACGCGGCGGCCGGTTCGAGCCCGGCATATAACAGTTCCATTCCCGGTGCGGTCGCGAGCCGGGTCAGACCGAAGACCATCGCGAAGGTCAGAACGGTTGCACCGGCCAGAATCACCAGGCGTCGCTTGTCCTGTCGACCCCACAGGGCGGTCATGTTGTCCAAGGCGCATCCTCCGGCAGGCGACCACCCGTTCTGGGGATCGAGGTGGAGGATTCCGCAATTCCTTTAACATTCGGTTAGCTCCCGATGGGCTAGGACGGAAGGTGAACGAACGAGGAGCAGGTCATGGCAGACGACGCGGATGACGGGGCGAAAACGGCCCGCAAGGGCGGGGCTCTCAAGTGGATCGCGGTGCTGCTGCTGGGCCTCGGGCTGGGCGCGGGTGGCTTCTATGTCATGTTCACCGGCGCCGCCGACGACATCCTTGCAAGGACGGTCGATCCGGAACCCGATACGGCTGCCTCGGCCGGCCTGACCTTCCTCGAGCTCGAGCCGATCATCGTATCGATCGGCGGGCCCGGATCGATCCGGAACCTGAGGTTCCGCGCCGCACTGCAGATCGCGCCGGATGCCGATTCGCTCGCCCGCTCGCTGCAACCACGGATGATGGATATCGCCACGACTTATCTGCGCGCCGTCCCGATGGAGATGCTGGAGGAGCCGACCTCCCTGATCCGCATACGGGCGCAACTGCTCCGCCGGTTCCAGATGCTGACCGGCCCGGACACGGTCGAAGACCTTCTCGTCTCCGAGTTCGTGATGACCTGACCATGCTAGATCTTCTTCCCGACATCCTCCTTCTGGCTGCCACGATCGGGCTCGCCGGGTATTGCCATCATCTCTCACGGCGTCTCCGGGCGTTCGATGCCGCCGATTCGGCGCGTGTCTCTACGCTCGACGAGTGGTCGCGACAGGCCGACGCGGCCAAGACCACGCTGGAAGGGGCCACGCGAACGGCGCGCGAGCTCGAACTGCGGCTCGGCTCTCTCGTGGCGTCCGCCGATGACCGTATCGGGCGCATGGAAATGCTCCTCAGCAGCCTCGACGACATCGAGCTGGACCGCCACCGCCGCGAAGCCGACGAGGTCGCGACATCCGAGGTCATCCCGGGGTTCCGGGCGATACGGCATGCAGCCGGGAGCGAAGTATGATGTCGGGTGGTGCAACGACCGTGCTGAAACGCGTGTCGCTGACGCTCCTGATCGGTGTGCTCGCGATATCCTTCGTCACGCGCATCGTGTCGGCGGGACTTGCCGTTCTGCCTGATGACGGCCCGGACGAACATGCCGTCACGCAGGGGCTCCTTTGCCCGCCTTCGACGGAGGTTCGGGAGCTGCTCGACCGCCTCGCCGAACGCGGTGCGGATATCGACGCACGGGAGGCCGCGGTCGCCTTGCGCGAACAGGACGTAGCCGTCGCGCTGGACGAGGTCGTCGCCATGCTCGATGACCTTGCGACCGCCGAAGCGCGGCTAGCGGCGCGGATGCAGCAATCGTCCGAAGCCTCGGCCGAGGATGTCGCGCGCCTCGTCTCGGTCTACGAGGGCATGAAGCCCAAGGACGCTGCGATTCTGTTCGAGGCGATGGCCCCCGATTTCGCCGCCGGGTTCCTCGCCCGCATGCGCCCGGCCTCGGCCTCGGCGATCTTTACCAGTCTCGCGCCCGATACCGCCTATGCCCTCAGCGTGATCATGGCCGGTCGAAACGCCAACGCAGCGACGGAGGGCCGGGAATGATCGGTATCGTCGGCATTGCCTGTGTGTTCATCATGGTCTTCGGCGGCTACATGCTGGCCGGCGGCAAGCTCGACATCATCCTCAAGGCGCTTCCGTTCGAGATGATCATCATCGGCGGCGCGGCCATCGGCGCGTTTCTCGTGGGCAACAGCCTGGGCGAGGTCAAACATACGATCAAGGACATCGGCAAGATCTTCAAAGGCCCCCGCTGGCGACCCGATGACTACCGCGATCTCCTCTGCCTCCTGTTCGAACTGGTGCGCCTCGGGCGGCAGGATCCCATGGCCCTCGAAGAGCATATCGAAGCACCGGAATCGTCGTCGATCTTCGGCGAGTATCCACGCATCACGGTCGACCGCGAAGCCGTCGCGATGATCTGCGACACGCTTCGATCGATGTCCATGAACTACGACGACCCCCATCAGGTCGAGGAGGTGCTGAGCGCCCGGATCGAGGAGAACCAACACCACGCCCTCCATTCCAGCCACGCACTTCAATCCATGGCCGACTCGCTGCCGGCGCTGGGGATCGTCGCGGCCGTCCTCGGGGTGATCAAGACGATGGGCTCGATCGACCAACCGCCGGAGGTCCTCGGCAAGCTGATCGGCGCGGCGTTGGTCGGCACGTTTCTCGGGGTCTTTCTCGCCTATGGGATCGTGGGCCCCTTCTCCGTACGTCTCAAGAACGTCAGCGAGCAGGACGGACATTTCTACCGTCTCATTCAGGAGGTGCTGGTGGCGAACCTCCACAACCACGCAACGAACATGTGCATCGAGGTCGGGCGCCAATCAACGCCGACGCCGCTGCGCCCCAGTTTCGCGGACCTCGAGGACGCTCTCAAAAGCCGAAAGGCGGCCTGATGCTCCGGGCGGTGTGCACGGCCTTGGCGATGGTCTTCGCCTCGGAGGTCTCGGCGCAGATCGTCGTCCGGGGCGGTGAACATGGAGCGTTTTCGCGACTGGCTTTCGCCGCACCGAGCGATGCGACATGGGCCGTAGCTGGCGTCGCGCCCGGCCCGGTCACGATCCGGTTCCAGGGGCTCGACGGCACGCTCGACGGCGGCGCGATCTTCGACCGCATCCCGAGAACCCGCCTTCAGGCCGCAACGGCCGAAGCGCAGACGCTCCGCCTCGAAATACCGTGCCGCTGCGACATCCGGATCGCGCATGTCCCAAGCGGTCACGTCGCCTTGGATATCGCCCATCGCATCGATGGCGGGTCGCAATCCGATCCGGGGCCAGCGTCCCAAATGGCCGCTGCGACGATGCCGTCCTTCCTCATGCTTCCCGACCAGCGCCTTCGAATCCGTTCGCCCCTGTCGGACTTGCTCCTGTCCGGGCCGCGGGTCACGCTGCGACACCCCGACCGCCATCCCAAGTCGGACCAGTCGCCGCTCGCCTTGCGTGTCGCTACGCCACAATTCGTTGTGCGATCCAACTCCCGTCCCGCGATTTTTCCGACGCCCGACCTGACCGCATCATCGCCCGAGGAGGACGCCTGTGTGGTCGAGGGCCGGTTCGCGGACATCCTGAACGCGGATCCCGAGGCGTCATGGGCGGCCGTGTCACGCGGGCGGCGCACGCTACTCGATGCGAAGGGCGCATATGCGACAGGGCGCCTGCACGACATGGCGCGCGCATACGCAGCGATGGGAATGGGTCAGGAGGCGCTCCAGGTCCTGGACCTCGCCAAAGAGGACGAGCCCGCGATCCGAATGGCCGGCAGCGTGCTCGACGACCTTCCCGTCGCGGTCCCAGACGCCCTGTCGCGCTGCGGACCGGCATCGATGCTCGTCGTGCTTCTGTCGGGACCGGACGACCTCCAACGCGCGGTGGCGGACGCGGACGGGTTGGCGCTCTTCATCGCAGGCCTGCCGCCGTCGCGCTGGGCCGATCTGGCGCCGCGCGTCACCCGCATCCTCGCCGATGCCAATCAGGACGACCTGCTGGTCGCCCTCCCAGCGGCCGGGCCCGGTACTACCCTTGCGGGCTCGGGACCCGAGATCGGTGCCGGGACAGGGTATGCGGCGATGACATCGATCATCACGACGTTCCGCGAGGCCGCAGACTCAGGTACGACCGTCTCGATGGCGCAGATCGAGAATGCGCTGGCCCTCCGGCTGTCGTTCCCTCCGGGTGCTGCGACGCGGGAGTTCGACCGGGCCATCGCGGATGCGCTCCTCCGAGACGATCGCGTGGCCGATGCCACCCGGCTTCTGGACGGCTCTTCCATGACGGCGGACGAGCTTCTGGCGATTGCCGTTCCCCTGCTCGACGACGGGCCGCTTCTGGACATCGGTACGCGCCTTCGGGCGCGGCTCACGACCAGCCATCCGGCATTCCGCGCGCTGTCGGAGGTCCACCGCCGACATGGTCTCGGCGACCTGGATCGGCGCATCGCGCGTGCAGATACCCGCGATCCGCGGCCGCGATCGATCGAAGCGGCGGAACGGGTCGGGTCCGATGCCTGGATCCAGCGCCGGTTCGTGCCGCTTGCCACGGTTCCGGACGGCGGTGTCAGATCCGAATTGGCGCGCCTCGTCGTCGAGCGGAACGCCGCGCCCGGCGACGGTGATGGCGACCTATCCCGTGCGCGCTCCGTTACGGACCGAAGTTCACGGCTCCGCGCGGTGATCGCCGAACTTGCCGCTTCTCCCCCGTCCACGATTACGGTGGATTAACCTTCCTTCGCTATGGATCCGAGGACCTTCCCAGGATCGGACCGGATGCGAGCGATTTTCCAACCCACCGTTCTGATGGCCGTCGCGCTGATGTCCGTCATACTCATGATGATCCTACCGATGCCGTCATGGGTGCTCGATGCCGGGCTTTCGGTCAGCTTCGCGCTCGCGATCCTGATCTTCACGACGACCCTGTTCATTCAGCGGCCCCTCGACTTTTCGGCCTTTCCGACGATCCTGCTGGCGTCGCTGATGTTGCGCCTGTCGCTCAATGTGTCCTCGACGAAGCTCATCATCGGGCAAGGGCATACCGGGACCGACGCGGCCGGACACGTGATCGAAGGCTTCGCGAGCTTCGTGATGGGCGGCTCCATCGCCCTCGGGCTGGTGGTGTTCGGCGTTCTCCTGATCGTGAACTTCATGGTCATCACCAAGGGTGCCACGCGGATGGCGGAAGTCGGCGCGCGGTTCGCGCTCGACGGGATGCCCGGCAAGCAGCTCGCCATCGACAGCGACATGTCGGCCGGCGCGATCGACCACGAGGAGGCCAAGCGCCGGCGCGAGGTCGAACTGGCCGAAACGACATTCTTCGGCTCGCTCGACGGGGCGTCGAAATTCGTGAAGGGCGATGCGGTCGCCGGGCTCCTGATCACGATCCTCAACCTGGTGGTCGGACTCTCGGCGGGCATGCTTGCGCATGGCATGCCGTTCGGGCAGGCCGTCGAGACCTACGCGATCCTGACGGTCGGGGACGGGCTGGTGAACCAGATCCCGGCGGTCATCATCTCGATCGCGTCCGGTCTTCTGCTGGCGCGCGGCGGCGGCACCGGCACCGTCGATGTCGAGATCGTCGCGCAGATCGGCCGCCACCCCGCGGCCCTTGGCACGGTGGCCGTCATCATGGCGGTCTTCGCCTTCGTTCCGGGCATGCCGTTCGTGCCGTTCTTCTTCGGCGCTGCGGCGTTGGCCGGGGCCGCTTACTGGCGGCAGCGCAAACTCTCCCAAGTCAACGACGAGCCGGAGGATTTGGATGCCCCCGAGCCGCGCCGCGAGATGGGTGACGTCCTCTCGCTCGACGACATACGGGTCGAGTTCGCGACCGACCTCGTGGACCTCGCGCTCGATCCGTCGAACGGGCTGGAAAGCAGGATGTCCGGCCTGCGCGATCATATCGCCGAGAAGTTCGGAATCATCCTGCCGGAGATCCGGTTGACCGACGACCAGGGGCTTCCAGCGGGAACCTATGTCATCCGGATCCAGGGGGTCGAGATGGCGCGCGATCGGCTGGAGCGCGACCACATTCTTCTGCTCATGGGGTCGGGGACCCCGGCACAGATGCCCGGCCGCGCCGTCAAGGAACCGGTCTATGGCGCGCCCGCCCGGTGGATCCCGAAAGGCGAAGCCGAGACCCTTTTGGGCGAGACGCTGGTGACGCCCGGAGAGGTGCTCGCCACGCATCTGCTCGAAGTGATCAAGAGCAATTTTCCGCAATTGCTGGGGCTGCGCGGACTGCAAAACCTGCTCGACGCCTTTACCCGCGTGTCATCCGCCGAACGCTCCGACGCGAACCGCCGCATGCTCGACGACCTGATCCCGTCGAAGGTGACGCCGGAGACCCTGCTCGCCGTTCTGCGGATGCTGCTGGCCGAGCGGATCTCGGTTCGCAACCTGCCCGTGATCCTGGAGGCGTTGGCCGAGCGGCGCGACGGGCCGCCGTCGGTCGAGGACCTGACCGAGCACGTCCGGCAGCGGCTGGCCGAACAGATCACGGCCGAGCTGCGCCGCGACGATGGCAGCCTTCCCCTGATCCAGCTCGCGCCCGCCTGGGAAGAGACCTTCACGCGCCACCAGATCGACGGGCCCGGCGTCAGCCGCGAGATCGCGTTGCCCGGCCCGGATTTCCAGAAGCTGGCGCAGGGGCTGGCGGAAGCGATCGCGGGCGTGGCCGAAGCGGGTCACCATGCCGCGGTCGTGACCTCGGCGCGGCGCCGCCGGTTCGTCCACACGGTCCTGTCGGCGCGCGGCCTGACGAACCCCGTGATCTCGTACGAAGAGATCGGGGCCCGCGCGACGCCAGCGATCCTCGGGTCGGTCGCAGCGTGATCGAAGCACTCCTGGCGCTTCAAGATGCGGCTCTGCCCATCGCGATGGCCTCCTTCACGGTGTTCCTGCGGATCGGCGCACTGATGCTCGTCGTGCCGGGGCTGGGCGATCGCTTGATCCCGACCCGGGTCCGCCTCGTCACGGCCTTCGCCCTGACGGCGGCAGTGGCCCCCGCCGTCGACCTTCAAGCCGAGATCGGACCCCGTCTGATCGTCGCCGAAACGGTCACGGGCCTGGCACTGGGGGCCGTGCTCCGCTTCGTGGCGCAGGCCCTTTCGATGGCTGGGGTGATGGCCGCCCAACTGACATCGCTCGCCCAGCTTTTCGGCACGGTCGAGCCGTCCTCGGCCATCGGTAACGTCCTAAATCTGGCCGGGCTCTGCCTGATCATGGCCAGCGGCCTTCCCCTGATGGTCGTCGAAATGTTGATCCGGAGCTACGACATCCTGCCGCTCGGCGGACATCTCGACGGCAGCGACGCGGCCCGGTGGGGCATAGCCCGCGTGGCGCAAGCCTTCGCCCTCGCGATCGCGATGGCCGCGCCGTTCGCACTCGCCGCGCTGATCTATAACGCGGCGATGGGGGTCATCAATCGCGCGATGCCGCAGCTGATGGTCGCCTTGGTCGGTGCGCCCGCGATCACCGGGGCCAGCGGGGTGCTCCTGCTGCTGTCGGCGCCGCTTCTTCTGGCGATCTGGAAAGCCGCAATGGTCGCGGTGCTGGCCGACCCGATCACGGGCGGCGCGCCATGAGCCAGGAGGACGGCGCCGATCGCAGCCACGAGGCGACACCGCAAAAGCTCATGGATGCGCGCAAGAAAGGCGAGTTGGTCAAATCGCAGGATGTCGCGGTCGCGGCATCCTATGCCGGGATGCTGCTCTGCCTCGCATTCGCGGCGCCGGCGATTTCAGGCCGTCTAACCGATCTCGGCGGCGCACTAATCCAGAACGCCGACCTGATCGCCGAAGCGACGACCGGTGGCGGTGACGTTGCGGGCGGGCGCATCTTCGCGGAAGCGATGACGTTGACCGGCTTTCTGATCGCGCCAGCCGCGCTTCTGGTGGTGGTCGGGCTGCTGGCACAACAGGCGATCGTGGTCGCGCCGTCCAAGCTCGCGCCGAAGCTGCAGCGTGTCTCGATCCTGGCGAACGCGAAGAACAAATTTGGCCCCAGCGGCCTGTTCGAATTCCTGAAATCCGCGGTCAAGATGGCTGTCTACGGGGGCTTGATGGCGTGGTTCCTGTTGGGTGAGGCGGACCGGATCGTGGCCGCGGCCGCACTCGAGCCGCGCTTCCTTGGCCACGCCCTTGGCGATATCCTCTTCGATTTCGGCCTCGCCGTCGTGCTCGTCTCGGGCAGCATCGCGGCCATCGACTACGGGTGGCAGCGGCACAGCCATCTCGTGAAGAACCGCATGACCCGCCAGGAGGTGCTCGACGAGACGAAGCAATCCGAGGGCGATCCGCATCTGCGCGCCCGGCGCCGCCAGCGCGCCCAGGAGATCGCGACGAACCGCATGTTGCGCGACATCCCCGAGGCGACGGTCGTCATCGTCAATCCGACGCATTTCGCGGTCGCGCTGAAGTGGTCCCCGCTCGATCCGTCGCCGCCCATCTGCGTCGCCAAGGGGGTGGACCTCGTGGCAGCCCGCATCCGGGAGGTCGCGGGCGAGGCCGATATCCCGATCTTCAGCGATCCGCCGACCGCGCGCGCGCTCCATGCCGGTGTCGAAATCGGGGCCCCGATCGACCGCGCCCACTTTGCCGCCGTCGCGACCGCGATCCGCTTTGCCCGCGAGCTGACGGAAAGGGCACGCCGATGACGCCCAAGGAACGCGCCGCGCTGACAGAACTGGCCCGGCTTCGGCGCACGAGGACCTCCGCGCGTCTGGCGGGGATCCAGGCCCAGATCAACGTGCTGGAGGACCGTCGGGGCGCCCTAGCGCGGGTCGCCACCGCGCCGCCGGACAGCATCGACGAGGCCATCATGCAAGATCGCTGGCATCGCTGGCGCCAGCAGGAACTGGCGCGGCTGGTGACCGAGATCGCGCGACTGCAGGCCCGGGCCCAACCCCTTCGGGAAGTTCACGCAAGAAACGTCGCCCGCGTCGGCGTGGCGGAACGGCTTCCGATCCGGCAACGGCGCGGCGCGCCGGGCTGATCCGGCTCAGCCGTCCTGGCGCGCCATGGATATGACGAGGATGCGGGCCTGATCGTCGCCCAATCGCTGGACGACCACCTCATTCAGTCGCGTCCGCAACCGATTGAGCGCGATGGCATCAGTGAAATCGCCATCGAACCCGCCAAGGCTGCCATAGCGGAACAGCGCCTCGGTCAGGCCGTCGCGCAGCACCGGTTCCTGCAACAGGATCGTGTCGCGGCTGACATGCACGGCCTCGATCCCGAGGGTCAGCACGACATGCCCCCACACCCGCCCGTCACGCAGGACCGGCACGATGAAGCTGTCGCGCAGCGTCACCACACGTTCGTCCTGCGGAACGGGCGACCGGATCGGCGTCGCCGGCGCTGCTTCCTCGTCCTCGGGGCGCAGGACGAACCCGGCCGCCGCACCGCCGGCCAGTGCCACGAGGATCACGATCAGCGGGAGGAGCTTGCCCAGCATCAGAACGGCAGCACGATATCGGCGAGCTGCTGGCCATAGCGCGGCTGCTGGACGTCGGTGATCTGACCGCGCCCGCCATAAGAAATGCGCGCGGCCGCGATCTTGTCATAGGTGATCTCGTTCTGTCGCGTGATATCCTCGGGACGCACGAAACCGGTCACCAGCATCTCGCGCAGTTCGAAATTGACCCGCACCTCCTGGCGTCCTTCGATCCGGAGGGCACCGCTCGGCATGACGTCGACGACGGTCGCGGCGATGCGGAGCGTCAACCGCTCATTGCGCCGCACGCCGCCGCTGCCCGACGACCGGCTCTGGGAGTTTGTCTCGACCGCCGAACCCAGCGTCGCGCCCTCGGGGAGACGCGGGTCGATGCTCTGCGGCAGGCCGAAGAACTCGGGGATCGCCAAACGTTCCGAGCCGCTGCGCGAGCGGTTCGAGGTGTTGTCGAACTCGGCCTGCTCGTCGATCTCGACGACGACCGTCATGATGTCGCCCCTTTGCCCCGCGCGCCGGTCTCCGAGCAGCGATTTCGGCCCCGCCGTCCAGAGCGAGGCGCGCTCCAGGACGGTGGGCGGTACGGTCACCGCGGGCGCCAGCGCGGCCATCGCCACATGCTCCCGGCCATCGGACGGTGGCGTCAGTTCGGGGGCCTGCCCGATGGCGCCGATCCGGGCGCAGCCGGCCAGAAGGATGAGCGTGAGAAGACCGATTGTTCGATACATGGCGGACGCTCCTGGCGTTCAGTTGATGGCGACGGTGCCGTCGGCTGAAGCGACGCCCGTGACGGTCGTGCGGGATGACAGGTTCATCACCCGGATCGGTTCGCCCGCACCGGCGCGGCCCAGCGCTCGCCCCTCGGACAGGATGGTCAGACCGCTTCGCCGGAAGACCAGCGTGACCAGGGCGTTGCGCGCGATGACGGTCGGAGCGCCGACGTCGCGGATGCGGATGGGCCGGCCGGGATAGAGGTTCACGCGCGCCTCCAGCCCGACGATGTCGCGCGGGTCGCTGAAGCCGTCGGCGCTCGTACCGTCGCCGAAGGCCAGGTCGGCCGCCGCGATCGGCGTGCCCGCCCGGATCGGCTTGACGACCATGACCGTCTGCGCGGCGGCCATCGTCACCGGCAGGCCGAGCGTCAGGATCGCGGCGAAGAGGCCGACGCGCGCCGTCATCGGATCTGCGTCGTCGCGCCGAGCATCTGGTCGGCGGCGGTGATGACCTTGGCGTTCATCTCGTAGCCGCGCTGCGCTTCGATCAGGTCGGTGATTTCGCGCACGGCATCGACCGAACTGTCCTCGAGATATCCCTGCCGAAAGAAGCCGAGGCCGTCTTCGCCCGGAAAGCCGACCAGCGGCGCGCCCGACGCGCCCGTTTCGGCATAGAGATTCGAGCCCAGCGCCTCGAGACCCTTTTCGTTGGCGAAGTTCACGAGGCTGAGCTGCCCGAGATTCTCGGGTTCGACCCGGTCGATGAAATGGGCATAGATTTCGCCCTCGGGATTGATCGTGATCGAGCGGGTGTCGTCGGGGATCGTCACGTCCGGCACCACCGGGTGCCCGTCCGACGTCACAAGCTGTCCCTCGCCAGTCCGCTTGAGCGCACCGTCGCGCGTATAGGCCGAGGCGCCGGAGGGCAGCGTGACCTCGATATAGCCGCGACCCTCGATCGCGACGTCGAGATCGCCGCCCGTCGCCCCCAGCCCGCCTTGCGCGACCTCCATGCTGACGGCCGCCGCGCGGACGCCGAGGCCCAGCTGGACGCCGGTCGGCACCACCGCCCCGGTCGAAGCCGAGATCGACCCGGCGCGCGTGATCTGCTGGTATTGCAGGTCCGCGAACTCGGCGCGGCGGGCGTTGTAGCCCGTGGTGTTCATGTTCGCGAGGTTGTTCGAGATGACCTCGACCCGCATCTGCTGGGCGCTCATTCCCGTGGCGGCAATGCTCAATGCACGCATGTTCGTCTCCTCATCTGTCCATCAGCTGCATGATCGAGCGCATGCGCTGATCCTCGCGATCCATGAATCCCTGTCCCATTTCGTAGGCGTTCTGCACGGCGATCATCCGGGCGATCTGCATCACCGGCGAGACGTTGGACGCCTCGAGGAAACCCTGCTGGACCGACGGCGCCTCGACCGCGACGTAGCCGTCCGCGACGAAGGTCGTGCCCGCGCCGCGTCGCATCGCGTCGGGCGTGTCGGGGCGCACCACGCCGATCTGCGCCAGCGGCGCGCCGTCGGCTGAAAGCGTGCCGTCGCGGCCGACATGGATGTCCGATGTCCCCGGCGGCACGAAGACCGGCGCGCCGCCCGCATCGAGGACTGGGTGTCCCTCGGGCGTGACGATGCCGCCATCGGCGGCCGCGACGAACGCGCCCGCGCGGGTCAGGTGCGGCGTGCCCCCGACATCGACGAGGAAATAGCCATCTCCCTCGATCGCGAGGTCCAGTGCCCCGCCGGTGCCTTCCAGCGCGCCCTGCTCGCGGCGGACATGGCGTCCGTCGGCCAGCGCGAAGGACACGGACGGCCCCCCGTCCGGCGTCTTCGTGACATGCTCGGAGAACACCAGGCCCTCGGCCCGGAACCCCGTCGTTGCGGCGTTCGCGATGTTCTGCGCGATAACGTCCATCTCGCGGAGCAGCCCGACCTGGCGGCCAAGCGTGGTATAGATGCCATCGGCCATCAGAACCCCTCGATGATCGGCAGGAGCGTGTCGTGGAAATACCGGCCGAGCGTCAGGCTCATGAAGCTCATCGAGACCCAGAAGACGCCGAGGATCGCCGCCATCTTCGGCACGAAGGTCAGCGTCATTTCCTGCACCGAGGTCAGTGCTTGGAAGAGGCCGATCGCCAGCCCGACGACCAGTGCCACGCCGAGCAGCGGCGCCGAGATCAGGACCGAGATCCAGAGCCCTTGCCGGAGCGTGTCGAAGAACAGAAGTTCGGACATGGTCAGACCGGCATCCGCAGGATTTCCTGATAGGCCTCGACCACCCGGTCGCGGATCGTGACCACGGTGTCCACGGCCAGCTTGCTCTCGGCCATCGCGGTCACGAGCATGTGGGGGTCTGCACCGGTCGTCATCGCCGCCTCGGCCTGCGCTTCGGCCTCGCGGAGCGCATCGGCGAAGCCGTCGATGGCACGCTGTGCCGCCGCAGCATTTGACGTCGGTCCGGGGTCGGTCCGGCCGGCTACGGCCAGACCCGTAAGGGTCGCGTTCAGGTCCATTCTGGGCCTCCATCTCGCTATGTTCGGGGCGTTATCGCTTGAGGATGTCCATGAGGCTGGTCGACATGCGCCGGACCTGTTCGAACATCTTGAGATTGGCCTCGTAACTGCGCTGCGCCTCGCGGGCATCCGCCAGCTCGGTCACGATCTCGACGTTCGAGCCGTCGTAGAACCCGTCCTCGCCCGCCATCGGGTGGGACGGATCGTGCACCCGTCGCGGCTCCGTCCGGTCGAGCCTCACGTCACCGGGCGCCACCATCCCCGAGCGGCGACCGTCCTGCACCATTTCGACGAAGTCGATGACCTTGCGGCGATAGCCGGGGGTATCCGCGTTCGCCACGTTCTCGGAGATGTGGCGCAGGCGCTGGCCCTGGCTGCGCATCCCGGAGGACAGGACCCTGAGGGCGTCTGAGAATTCGGCCATCTCGCCTACCTCCGCCCGAGCGACGCGCGCATGATGTCGAGCGCCGTCCGGTAGACCGTGACCGCCCGATTATGCGCGCGCCCGGCATCGATGCCGCGCAGGATCTGATCCTCCAGATCGACGGTGTTGCCATTCGGGTCGGCCGGGACATCCGTCGTTTCGAAGCTTCGGATGCCGGTGGGGCCATCCCCCAGATGGGCCGGGCGCGTCCGGCGGAGGGGCATGTCGCCCGCATTCGGTGCGAAGACCGCCACGTCGCGCGCCCGGAACCCCGGCGTGTCGGCGTTCGCGACATTCACCGAAAGGGTCGCCTGCCGCGTGGCCGCGTGGCGGGCGGCATCGGCGGCCAGGCGCATGATACTCGGCATCTCGTTCACGGGGTTCATCCTCCGTCATCCGTGAAACGAAGCCTTAAGGGAGATTCCTTTAGAAACCGTTGCATGGACCAACAACTCACCACACCCGACCCCTTCGCGACCCTGCGCGCGCGCCTGCCGGGCATCCGCCCGACCCATGATGTCGGCCGCGTGCGGCGGATTGAGCCGACCGGCCTCGAGGTCGAAGGGCTGTCGGACCGCGTCGGGCTGGGAGACGAGCTTCTGTTCGACGACGGGGCCGGTGCGACCGACCGCGCCGAGGTCGTGCGAATCGCCGAAGGCGCGCTGTGGGCCACGCCGCTGGGGCGGGTCGACGGGCTCGGCATTGGGCACGCGGTCCGCGCGGGCGGGCGGCCCTCGATCGCGCCGACGCGGCAGTGGTTGGGCCGGGTGATCGACCCGGTCGGGCGCCCGCTCGACGGCCGCCCCCTCGGCAGCGGCAAGTCGATCGGACTCTTGGCGCAACCGCCATCGGCCACCGATCGCCGCGGCATGGCGGACCGATTGACCACGGGACTCACCGTGCTCGATACGATGTTACCCATCGCGGGCGGCCAGCGGGTCGGTCTCTTCTCCGGGTCCGGCGTGGGCAAGTCGACCATCCTCGGTCAGCTCGCGCGCGGGATGGATGCGGATGTCTGCGTTCTGGCGCTCGTCGGTGAGCGCGGGCGAGAGGTTGCGGACTTCGTGCGTCGCGTGCTCGGTCCGGACGGGATGGCGCGGACCGTGGTCGTTGCCGCGACCTCTGACATGTCGGCGGGCCTGCGCCGCCGTTGTGCGGTAACGGCGATGGCCGTAGCCGAGCGATTTCGCGATGACGGTCATCACGTTCTCTACCTCTGCGACAGCGTCACGCGCCTCGCCGAAGCGCATCGCGAGGTCGCCGTTGCGGCGGATGAGCCGGCCAGTCTGCGCGGCTTTCCCGCCAGCCTTACGCCGTTTCTCGCCGCGCTCTGCGAACGTGCGGGGCCGGGCATCGCCGGACAGGGCGACATCACGGCCGTCCTCTCGGTTCTCGTCGCGGGCTCGGACATGGACGAGCCGATCGCCGATATCCTCAGGGGCCAGCTCGACGGCCATGTCGTCCTGTCGCGAGACATCGCCGAAGCCGGACGGTTTCCCGCCGTGGACATCCTGCGGTCCGTGTCGCGGAGCCTGCCCGGCGCGGCCAGCCCGTCCGAGAACGCCATCATCGCAGAAGTCCGTCGGGTGCTGTCTGTCGAGGACCGGACGGCGCTGATGGTCAGCTCGGGGCTCTACGAACGGGGTTCCGACCCCGAGATCGACCGGGCGATCGCGGTCGTGCCCCGACTGAACGAACTGTTCTCCGAAGCCGGGTCGACCAACACGCAGGACGCTTTCCGCCAGCTGGCCGGAACGCTGGGCCTGACGTGGGAGGGCGGGGATTGAATCGCCGTGCTCGGGCCTGTTCCAACGATCGCGATACTCGCGGCGACGGCCCGTGAGCAGCGGATACCATGCAGGTGAGCCGCACCGGGGATGCAGACGCGGGTCGGTCGCCGAGGGGATGGGTGTCGGCAGAGCGGCCTTGCTAGAAGCCCCGCAACAGCACGAGCGCCGGTGACGTGACCTGCGTGGCGCCGTCCGACAGACTGGCCAACGTGGTGAAGCGATCCAGTACCTCGGCGAGCAGCGGTTCGGCCCCGAGACGCGAGAGATCGGATGTCCCGAAAATCGCCTCGGCCCGGTCGATGAACTCGGTGATCTGACGGTCGATCGGCAGAGTTCCGATCGAGGCCGGAAGCCCGAGCGCTACCTCCATCACCTCGCGAATCGGTGGTGTGCCCATCAGCGTGAACCACTTGGTCCGGGACGATCCCGCGCCGCCCGCAAGATCGGCCAGTTCGCGCGATGCGTTCAAGGCAAGGCGCATGTCCGGCGCCACGTCTCCGACCGCCACCTCGAAGATCCGCTCGCGGTAGAGGGCTTCGATCCTGTCCGAAAAGCCCGGAAGCTGCGAGTTCGGTGTAGGGAAATCACCGAACCCGAAGGCACGTGCCATGGTGCGATATCGCCGGTCGGTCAGCTTGTTGGCCAGCGCATCCTCCTGAATCGTGCCCTCGGCCAACACCCGACGGATGAGGGCACGGCTGCCGATCTCGTCCGACAGGCCGAACGCGCCAAGGGCCACGCGCAGCAGCCGGTAGTCGGAGACCAGTTCCTCCGCCGACTGGACGTCGCCGATCCGCGCGCGGAAGTAGTCGAGATCGCGGGCGATGGCAGGCGACTGGTCGTGGATTTCGCGCTGGCGGGGCATCGATTGCTGGAGCGCGCGCCAACCGGCCAGTCCGGTCCCGATGACCGCCGGCTGAAACGTCACGCCGCGGTCGACGCCAGGATCTGCGCCTCCCGGTCCTTGAGATCGCCGAGGCGGCGGAGCGCCTGGTAGTCCTGCCCTTGCGAGAGGTACGTCGATATCCGGTCGATCAAAGCGCGATCGCCCGGCTCGACGAAGGCATGACGCAGGGGGACGAGCGCGCGCAGCGCGTCGGTTCGCATCTGCTCGATATCGCATTCGCCGACGAGCATGATCTGCACGAGGTTGGCGAGCCGCGCGACGGGCGTCACGGCCTGCGCGGGATCGACGGCGTCACGCAGGCGGAGAAGTTGGGTATCCGGCGTAAGGAGGCGCAGGCGCGCGCCGCGACCTGCGTTCTCGATCACCGCCCCGTTGACGACGATCCGGTCGCCGCTGGGCAGCTTGAGCATCAGGCCCGCCATGTCAGCGGGCCCCAGCGGTCAGGCCGTTGGCCATACGCTGATTGATCTCGATCAGGGGCGACACGCTGCCTTCGCCACGCAGAAGGGCGGTGGTCGTGCGATCCACGAACCCCGCAAGACCGAGCAGCGCGGCACGGAGATCCTCCGGCAGGGCGTTGGTGTCGTCTGCACAGGCCGATGCCGCCGCCCGCCAGAGTCGGCGATTGTCGTGGAGCGCGCGGGCGCGGGCCGGGCCGGCCGTGATCGGGTCGGCGTCGAAGGCACTCCTCAGGTGCCGCGTGACGCGCGCGAAGACCAGTGCCTCCGCCCGTCCGGGATCGGTCAATTCGGTGGCCAGCGTCGCGTAGGCCATGTTCGCCGTCTGGGGGTATCCCATCGGTTGATCTCACTTTCTGCGAGGGCCGCGGAGCGGCGGCCGTTCGGCGCGATGCGCCGGTCATCGGAAGGGTTCGCCGCCCCAACGATCCGGGACGGCGAGGGGCGTTCGTCAGCGGAAGAGCGACAGGATCGACTGCGGCGCCTGGTTCGCGATCGAAAGCGACTGGATCGCCAGCTGCTGCTGGACCTGCAGTGCCTGCAGGCGGGCCGAGGCCTCCTCCATGTTCGCGTCCACCAGGCTGCCGATGCCGGACTTCAGCGAGTCGCTCAGCTTACCGATGAAGTCCGACTGCGTCTCGATCCGCGACTGGACCGACCCGAAGGAGGCGGCGGCGTCGATCGAGGTCTGGATCATGCCCTCGATCTGGCTGAGCGCGGTAGCGGCGCCGGCTTCGGTAGAGACGTCCATCGTCTCGAGTTGGGCCAGACCGCCGGTCCCGCGCTCCTGCGTCAGCGTCACACCGATGCCTGCGGCGCTGGTCTCGTTCGTGACGGTCAGGTTGGCAGTCGCGAGCGTCAGCGTGAAGTCGGTATCGCTGATACCCGCTTCAAGCAGGCCATTTTTCAGGCCCGCGAAGATCGCCGACTGGTCGTCGCCGGCACGCACGACATAGCTGCCTTCGACATCGCCGATCTTCAGCCGCATCACGTCGCCTTCGACGACACCGGCCAGATTCGTGTCGTCGACGCCCGCATCGCTGCGCTTGAGCGCGACGGTGCCGTCGGCCGCACCCGCGGCGGTCAGGAACGCCGCACCGAGCGTCACGACGACGTCGTCATCGGTGCCGCCGTTCTCGGTCAGGATGGTCGCATCCGCCGCAGCCGCGGTCAGCGCATCGCCTGCCGTCGTCGACAGGTTGTTGGCGTCCACGCCGATATTAGAGATCGCCACGCCGCTGGACGACCTGTCGAGCGACGACAGGATGTCCACGCCGGTATTGCCGTCCGCATTGAAGCCGTCGGTATCTCCGTTCACGAGGTTCAGGCCGTTGAACTGCGCCGCGCCCACGACCGACTTGATCTGGCCGATGATGGCCTGAACCTCCTGGTCGAGCTTGCCGCGATCGACGTTCTCGCCCTGCGCGCCGACGATCTTGTCCTTCATCGACGTCAGGAGGTCGGTCACGGTCTCTGACGCATTCCGGGCAACGGCCACGGTGGATTCGCCCAGCGCAAGGCTGGCCGAGACTGCCTTGAAGCCCTGCACGTCGGATTCCATGACCTTCGAGATCGCCCAGACGGCGGCGTTGTCCTTGGCCGAGGCCACCGACTTGCCGGTCGAGATCTCGGCCTGGGTCATATTCAGGTTCTTGTTCACGGATTGCAGGGTCTGGAGGGCGACCATGGCGCCGTTATTGGTCAGAATGCTGGACATTTCAGTTCCTTTGGGGTGCGCCCGCTTCGCGGGCAAATGACCCACGGAATGTGGGCGGATCGAACATTCTGTCCCTGGATGCGATCCGTTCGGACCGCGCCGTTTCGCCGTTCTGGGCCCGGTCTTGCTAGCCGCCCGGCCGCTAACGAGCCCTTAATGAAACCGGGGCAATTCTGAGACCTTCGTCTCGCATTCGATCCAAATCCGGGCTGTGCGCGACGGCCCCGACGACCCTTGCACGCCTCCCCGGTCCGATGGACAAGCGGGCATGACCACGCGCACCCGCCTCAGCGCCGATATCGGCGGTACCTTCACCGATGTGGTGCTGGCGCATGACGGCGCGCTGCATTCGACCAAGGTGCTGACGACCTACGATGCACCCGAGCGGGCCATCCTCGACGGGATGGATACGGTCTGCGCGAAGGCCGGCATCGCACCTGCGGCAATCGAACAGGTCCTGCATGGAACGACGCTGGCCACGAACGCCCTGATCGAACGGCGGGGTGCGAATACCGTGCTCGTGACGACCGAGGGCTTTCGCGACGTCATCGAGATGCGGACCGAGAGCCGGTTCGAGCAATACGACCTGAACATCGTCCTGCCGGAACCGCTGTTGACGCGCGACCGGCGGCTGACGGTGCGCGAGCGCATGGATGCCGACGGCGCGCCGCTGATCGCGCTGGAGGAGGAGGCGATCGTCGCGACGCTCGCCGCGCTGCACGACGCCGCCCCCTTCGACAGCGTCGCGATCGCCCTGATCCATGCCTATGCGAACCCCGCGCACGAACGGATGCTGCGCGACGCCATCGCGGACGCCTTCCCCGAGGCCGCGATCTCGATCTCGTCGGAGGTCAGTCCGCAGATGCGCGAATACGAGCGCTTCAACACGACGGTCGCCAACGCCTATATCAAACCGCTGATGAAATCGTATCTCGACCGGCTGGGCGGGGCGATGGAGGCACAAGGCGTGACGGCGCCGATCTTCATGATCCATTCCGGCGGCGGGCTGATGTCGCTGGGCGATGCGGCGGAGTTCCCGGTCCGGCTGGTCGAATCCGGGCCTGCCGGGGGCGCGGTATTCGCCGCTGATCTGGCGCGACGGCACGGGCTCGACCGGGTGCTCTCCTTCGACATGGGCGGCACGACGGCCAAGATCTGCCTCATCCGGGACGCCACGCCCAAGACCGCGCGGGTCTTCGAGGTCGCGCGCAGCGCGCGCTTTGCCAAGGGGTCGGGGATGCCGATCTCGATCCCGGTGATCGACATGGTCGAGATCGGGGCCGGTGGCGGATCGCTCGCGTGGCGGGATGCGATGGGTCAGGTTCGGGTCGGCCCGGAAAGCGCCGGGTCCGAGCCGGGGCCGGCCTGCTACGGACGTGGCGGCGACCGGCCGGCGGTCACGGATGCGGACCTCGTGCTGGGCAAGCTCGACCCGGAGAACTTTGCCGGCGGCGCCTTCGTTCTCGATCCCGCAGCCAGCGTGGCCGCGCTCGAACGGCTGGAGATGACCGCCCCCGACGCGGCGCATGCCACTGCCGAGATCGTCGACGAGACCATGGCCAATGCCGCCCGCGTCCATGCGGTCGAAAATGGCGAGGTCCTGTCGGGCTACACGATGATCGCCTTCGGCGGCGCGGCGCCCCTCCACGCGGCGCGCCTGTGCGAGAAACTGGGGATCGACCGCTGCCTCGTGCCGGTCGGGGCGGGCGTCGGCTCGGCCATCGGGTTCCTGCACGCGCCGGTCTCGTTCGAGGCGACGCGCACGGTCTTCATGTCGCTCGACGCCTATAGCGAAGACACGGCCCGCCGCCTGATCGATCTTCTGGCCGAGGAGGCCGAGACTTTCGTGCGGACCTGCGCGCCGGAGGGAGCGCTGCAGAGGTTGGTCAAGGCTCACATGCGCTATCGCGGCCAAGGCTGGGAGATCCCAGTGGACCTCGACGACGATCTTTCGGCCGCCACCGTCACGGCCCGGTTCGAGGCGGCCTACGAGACGCTTTTCGGGCGGACGGTGTCCGGCATGACGCCCGAGATCACCGTCTGGTCCGTCACCGCCTTTCAGCCCGCGCCCGCTTCGGACCCCGTCCAAGGCGCGTCCGATACAGGTTCAGCCAAGGCTTCGGCCCATCGCGATGTCTTCGATCCGGCCAGCGGCACCACGGTATCGGCCGGACTTCTGGCGCGTTCGGATCTCGACCCCGGCATGTCCGCCGCTGGCCCCGCGCTCGTCACCGAGCGCGAGACCACCGTCGTCGTCCCGACAAGCCGTCATCTCCGCGTCCTCGGCGATGGCACGCTCGACCTTCACGTCCCGGAGGCGACATGACCGACATCGCACACCAGGTGATGTGGACGCGCCTCATCTCCATCGTGGAGGAGCAGGCGCAGGCCCTGATCCGTACCGCTTTCTCGACCTCCGTGCGCGAGGCGGGGGATCTCTCGGCGGGCGTCTACGACGCGGCCGGCCGGATGCTGGCGCAGGCGGTCACGGGCACGCCCGGCCAC
Organism: Jannaschia halovivens; assembly: GCF_046452375.1. Classification (NCBI taxonomy): domain Bacteria; kingdom Pseudomonadati; phylum Pseudomonadota; class Alphaproteobacteria; order Rhodobacterales; family Roseobacteraceae; genus Jannaschia; species Jannaschia halovivens. The sequence continues at coordinate 2,174,905 of NZ_JBKFDJ010000001.1, forward strand.
GTCAACGCGATGGCCGATGCGGTCCCTCATTTCATCGACGCGATCCCCGAGATGATCGAAGGCGACGTCTACCTGACCAACGATCCCTGGAAGGGCACCGGGCATCTCCACGACATCACCGTCGTCACACCCGTCTTTCACCACGGCACCCATGTCGGCTTCTTCGCCTGCACGGCCCACGTCACCGACATCGGCGGGCGGGGCTTCGGGGCCGACGGCAACTCCGTCTTCGAGGAAGGGCTCTACCTTCCGATATGTCACTTCGCCCGCGCCGGAGTGGTCGAGGAGACGCTGGTTCGCATCCTCGCCGCCAACTCGCGCGAGCCCGAGCAGCTGGTGGGCGACGTCCACGCGCTGGCCACCTGCAACGAGATCGGACGCCGACGCCTGACCGACATGCTGGACGAGTTCGCGATCGCCGATCTATCGGAGGTGGCGGATTTCATCATCGACCGCTCCCGCAGCGCGACCGAGGCCGCCATCGCCGCGTTGCCGAACGGGTCGGCCCGCGCGGAGATGCGGATCGACGGCTTCACCGCACCGGTCGACATCGCGGTCGCCGTCACGATCGCCGACACCACGGTCAGCTGCGATTTCGACGGCACAAGCGGTCTCGACCCCAAGGGCATCAACGTGCCGCTGGTCTATACCAAGGCCTATGCCTGCTACGCGCTCAAGGTCGCCATCGCGCCGGATATTCCCAACAACACGGGCTCGCTGGCGCCGTTCCGCACGACCGCGCCCCAGGGCAGCATCGTCAACGCGCCGCCGCCTGCACCCGTGGCGCTGCGGCACGTCATCGGTCACATGATCCCCGACGCGGTGTTCGGAGCGCTCGACCAGCTCCTGCCGGGCACCGTTCCGGCCGAAGGTGCGGGTGCGCTCTGCAATTTCATGATGTCCGTCGTGCCCACCGGCCCGGACGGGCGGCGCGCCGAAATCCTGTCGTTCAATTCGGGCGGTGCGGGCGCGCGACCCGGCCTCGACGGGCTGAACGCGACGGCCTTTCCGTCCGGCGTGATGACCATGCCCGTCGAGGCCGTCGAACAAGCCGGTCCCGTCATCTTCTGGCGCAAGGAGCTGCGGGCAGATTCCGGGGGCGCGGGGCGGATGCGCGGCGGGCTGGGGCAGGTCATGGAGATCGAGGCCCGGCCTGGCCACCGCTTCGACCTGTCGGCGATGTTCGACCGGCTGCACCACCCGGCGCGAGGCCGCGCGGGTGGCGGTGACGGCGCACCGACCGCGATCCTGACGCAGGACGGCACGTCGCTGGCCGGCAAGGGGCGCCAATCGCTGGCCGAGGGCACGCGCGTGACGCTGCGCTTTCCCGGCGGCGGCGGATACGGCCCGCCCGCCGAGCGCGACCCCGAGGCCGTCGCGCGCGACCTCCGCCTGGGCTACGTTACCTCCGACACGGTGGCCCGCGACGACGAAGGCTAGGAAAAGGCCGCCCCGCCCCGCTCGACCACGCTTTCCATCACCGGGTAGGTCCGCGTCTCGCGCACCCCCGGCAGGGCCAGCAAGGCATTCGACAGGAACGCGCGATACGCCTCAATATCCGTGTGGCGCGTCTTCAGGAGATAGTCGAACCCGCCCGCGACCATGTGGCATTCCTCGACCGCCTCGACTTCGCGCACGGCGGCGGCGAACTCCTCGAAGATGTCGGCACTGGTCCGGTCAAGCTTGATCTCGCAGAACGCGGTCAACCCGAGGCCCAGCGCGCGCGGCGACAGGATCGCGCGGTATCCGGTGATCACGCCGTCGCGCTGCAACCGACGCATCCGCTCGGCCACCGCATTGGCCGAAAGGCCGACCGCTTCTGACAGCGTCGTCACCGCTATTCGACCATCCCGCTGCAAGGCCGCGATGATCCGGCGATCGGTTCGGTCGATCTGCGACATGGCTGCGAATTCCTCGGTACTTTCGTATGTGACCGCGAATACCATTCGTTGGTGTCGCGCGCCAAGGCCGAGTTTGGTGAGACGCCCCGGCCCCCGCTCCGGTATATGCGGAACACACCGGAACCGGAGTTACGCCCCATGTCCCTCGCCTTTGCCCCCGCCGACGAGACGTTGCTGCCCGCCCTCCTGCCCTTCGCGGACGTCCCGCCCGCGACACGCAAGATGGCCGAGGGCCTGATCGCCAAGGTCCGCAACGCCCAGACCCGGATCGGCGGGTTGGAGGACTTCCTGCGCGACTACGATCTCTCGACGCGGGAAGGGTTGGCGCTGATGGCGATGGCCGAGGCCCTGCTCCGCGTGCCCGACAGCAAGACGCAGGACCGCCTGATCGCCGACAAGATCGGGGCGGGCGACTGGGACGGGCACGGCGCGTCCGAGGCGTGGCTCGTCTCGGCGGCGACCTGGGGCATGGGGCTGTCGAACCGCCTGCTCCGGCCTGGCGACACCGTCCCCGGCGTGCTGACCCAGATGACGCGCCGCATCGGCGGCCCCGCCGTACGGCAAGGCGTCCGTCAGGCGATGCGCTTCATGGGCCACCAATTCGTCCTCGGCGAGACCATCGAGGATGCCATCGATCGCGCCGCCAAGCGGGAGGCGAAGGGCGGGCTCTACTCCTACGACATGCTGGGCGAAGGCGCGCGGACCTGGGTCGACGCGCGCCGCTTTGCCAGATCCTATGCCGACGCGATCGACGCCATCGGGCGGCGCGCGGGCAATCACGCGCTGCCGAACCGGCCCGGCATCTCGGTCAAGCTCTCGGCGCTGCATCCGCATTACACGCCCCGCAACCGCGACGCCGTGCTGGCCGAGCTGGTGCCGGTGCTGGTCGACCTCGCCGCCAAGGCGAAATCCTTCGATCTAAACTTCACCGTCGATGCCGAAGAGCAGGACCGGTTGGAGATGTCGCTCGACGTCATCGAAGCGGCCTTCGCCGACGACCGGCTTCGCGACTGGCAGGGCTTCGGCCTCGCCATCCAGGCCTACGGCAAGCGCGCGCTGCCGGTGATCGAACGGATCGGGACGCTCGCGAAACGCCATGGCCAGGCGATGATGGTCCGGCTGGTCAAGGGCGCCTACTGGGACACCGAGGTCAAGCACGCGCAGGTCGAGGGGCATGACGACTACCCGGTCTTCACCCGCAAGGCGCTGACCGACCTGAATTATCTTGCCTGTGCACAGGCCATGCTCGACCTGCGGCCGCATCTCTACCCGCAATTCGCGACGCATAACGCGCTCAGCATCGCGCATATCATCCGCATGGCGGGTGAGGCGCGAGGCTACGAGTTCCAGCGTCTGCATGGCATGGGCGAGGCGTTGCACGACGCCACCGCCGCCATCAGCGGCGTGCCCTGCCGGATCTACGCCCCCGTGGGCGGGCATCGCGACCTCCTGGCCTATCTCGTCCGCCGCCTTCTCGAGAACGGGGCCTCGACCTCCTTCGTGGCGCAGGCCGCCGACAAGGCGGTGCCCGTGGCCGAGGTGCTGGCGCAGCCGAGCGACCTGAAGACCCAGCCGCGCCACCCGAACATCCCGCGCCCCGCGGCGATCTTCGCACCCCGCGCCAACTCGACCGGGATCGAATGGGGCGAGCGGGCCGCGCTCGACGCGCTCGTGTCAGAGATGCGCGCCGCGCCCTCGGTGCCCGCGCCGAAGACAATCACCGCCGACGCCGCCTTCACCCGCGCCGCCGCCGCCTTTCCTGCCTGGCGCGATACGCCCGCAGCCGACCGCAGCGCAGCACTCCGCCGCGCGGCCGACGCGCTCGAGGCCAATCGCGCGGGCCTGATGGCGACCCTGTCGCGCGAGGCGGGCAAGACGCTGGATGATGGCATCGCCGAGATCCGAGAGGCGGTCGACTTCCTGCGCTACTACGCCGACGAGGCCGAGGCGCTCTGCCAGCCCCGCATCTTGCCCGGCCCCACGGGCGAACGAAACGCATGGTCCGTGCGGGGCCGCGGTGTCTTCCTGACCATCGCGCCCTGGAACTTCCCGCTGGCGATCTTCCTCGGGCAGACGGCCGCCGCGCTGGCCGCGGGCAATGCGGTCGTCGCCAAGCCCGCGCACCAGACGCCCCGGATCGCGGCGCAGGCCGTGCGCCTCCTCCACGAGGCCGGCATCCCGGAAGACGTGCTGATCCTCGCGCCCGGCGGCACCGATCTCGGCCGCGACCTCGTGGCCGACCCGCGCGTGGCGGGCGTGGCCTTCACCGGCTCGACGGCGACGGCCAAGGCGATCAACCGCGCGCTGGCCGAAAAGGACGGACCCATCGTGCCGCTGATCGCCGAAACCGGCGGCATCAACGCCATGATCGCCGACGCGACCGCGCTGCCCGAGCAGGTGGCCGACGATGTGGTGATGTCGGCCTTCCGCTCGGCCGGGCAACGCTGCTCGGCCTGCCGCATCCTCTACCTGCAATCCGACGTGGCAGACCGGATGCTCGAGATGATCGAGGGGGCCGCCGCGACGCTACGCACGGGCGACCCGATGGACCCCGCGACCGATATCGGGCCGGTCATCGACGCCGACGCGCTGGCCCGCCTCGAGGCGCATGTCGCGTGCCATGCGCCGCGCTGGCAGGGCGACGTGCCGGACGGCCTCTACATGCCGCCGACGATCATCGAGCTGGGCATGGGCGAGACCCTCGACCGCGAGGTCTTCGGTCCTGTCCTGCACGTCAAGCGCTACGCGGCGGGCAAGCTCGACGCCGTGTTGGACGAGATCGACGCGACGGGCTACGGCCTGACCTTTGGGCTGCATTCGCGGATCGACGCGACCATCGCCCGGGTCACCGCCCGGATCGGCGCGGGCAACGTCTACGTCAACCGCAACCAGATCGGCGCCATCGTCGGCAGCCAGCCCTTTGGCGGGCGGGGCATGTCGGGCACCGGGCCGAAGGCGGGCGGGCCGCTCTACCTGCAGCGCTTCGTCGAGGAGCGGGTGGTGTCCACCGACACGACCGCCGCGGGCGGCAACGCGTCGCTGATGGCGATGGAGGCGCGGTGAGGCGGCCGTCGTGCGGGCTCGGCTTGCGCGATACGACCGCGATGCGGTCCGCGCATCGCCGGGCCGCCCCCCGGCCCGGCGATCCCGTCGACGTCTTCACCCCGCTCGGGCGTCGTCCTGACCTCGCGACCATAAAGCGCCCCGCTCGGATCCAGCATCGCCGCGCCGCGGCCCGCCGATGCGCTGCTGTCTGCTCCTGGTGATCGCGTGACTTGGCGATCCATGCCGCACATCTCGACACAGATCGCGATGGCGAGCCCGTGTCACACCCCCAGCAACCGATCAGCCGTCGCCGCGTCCAGCGAGTCCAGCCCGCCCGTCCAGACGTCGCGCCCGCGTTCGAGCACGACGGCGCGGTCGGCCACGTCGCGGAGTTCGGCCAGCGACTTGTCGACGATCAGGATGGCGAGGCCCGTCTCGGATTTCAGCCGCCGGATCGCCGCCCGGATCTCGGCGCGCACGAGCGGGGCCAGCCCCTCGGTCGCTTCGTCGAGGATCAGGAGGCGCGGGTTCGTCGCCAGCGCGCGCCCGATCGCCAGCATCTGCTGCTCGCCCCCCGAAAGCGTGCCCGCGACCTGTCCCATCCGGTCGCCCAGCCGTGGAAACAGACCGCGGATCGCCGCGACATCCCACGGGCCGGGCCGGGCCGCCGCGGCGAGGTTCTCGGCCACGGTCAGCGGCGCGAAGCAACGCCGTCCCTCGGGCACGAGGCCGATGCCCAGCCGGGCCGCGCGATGCGATGGCAGGGTCGCGAGGTCGGTGCCGTCGAACACCATCGTTCCACCGGAGGGCATCATCCGACAGATCGCCCGGATCGTCGTCGTCTTGCCCATCCCGTTGCGGCCCATCAGCGCCACGACCTCGCCCGCGCCCACCTCGAGCGTCACGCCCGAAAGCGCCTGCGCCCCGCCATAGCCGGCGGTCAGGTCGCGGACGGACAGGAGCGTCATGCGTCGGCCCCGAGATAGGCATCGCGCACGGCCCGGTCGGCGCGCACCTCCGCAACGGTCCCGGTGGCGATGACGGCCCCCTCGACCATGACGGATACCCGGTCGGCCAGCGCGAAGACCGCATCCATATCGTGCTCGACCAAGAGGATCGGCGCCTCGGCCCGGAGCCCGTCGAGCAACGTCGTCAGGCGACGCGTCCCCTCGCCGCCCAGACCTGCCATCGGTTCGTCCATGACGAAGGCGCGGGGGCCTTGCGCCAGCGCCATCGCGACCTCGAGCTGCCGCCGCTGGCCATGCGAGATGTCCGAGACGCGGGCGTCGGGGCGGTCGAGTCCCACGCGCGCCAAGGCCGCCTCGGCCCTATCACGGAGGACGGCGTCCCCGCGGACCGCCCGCCAGAGCGATGGCCTTGTTCCGCGCATCGCGGCGAGGAGGACGTTCTCGCGCACGCTGTCCTCGCTTGCGAGTGCCGAGACTTGGAACGTCCGCGCGATCCCGGCGCGGGCGCGCGCCTCGACCGACCACGCGGTCACGTCCGCGCCGTCCAGACGCACCGTCCCGCCATCCGGCGCGATCTGGCCGCAGAGCTGCGCGATGAGGGTGGACTTGCCCGCGCCGTTCGGGCCGATCACGGCGTGGATCTCGCCGGGGCGCAGGTCGAGCGACACATCCCGACTCGCCACCAGCGCCCCGAACCGCTTGGTCAGGCCGCGGGCTTCGAGCACCGGCTCAACCATGGGAGCGCCGCGTCAGGCCACCGACGATGCCGCCCCGCGCAAAGAGGACAACGGCCAGCAGGAGGAGGCCGAGGAAGACCTGCCAATAGTCGGAGACGCCGCCCAGCCAATGCTCCAGCGCCACGAAGAGCGCGGCCCCCGCCACCGGCCCGCAAAGCCGCGCGACGCCACCGAGAATGACCAGCACGATCAATTCGCCCGACATCTGCCACGCGAACATCGTCGGCGACACGAAGCGGTTGAGATCGGCGAAGAGCGCGCCCGCGAGGCCTGTGATCGCCCCGGAGATCACGAAGGCCGTCAGCCGCAGGCGCATCGGGTCGAGCCCGGCCGCCCGCACGCGCGCCTCGGATTGCCGTGCGGCGCCCAGCGCGAGGCCGAAGCCCGACGCGGTCAGCCGTGCGACGAGCCAGAGCGCGAGGAGCAGGACCGCGAGGCAAAGGCCGAAGAACTGGATCGGATCGAGCGTGTTCAGCCTGGGAAACCCGTTGCGAACGTAGATCGAGAGCCCGTCCTCGCCCCCGTATGCCGGCCAGGAGATCGCGAAATAGTAGAACATCTGGCCGAAGGCCAAGGTGATCATGATGAAATACACGCCCGAGGTCCGCAGCGTGACGAGGCCGATCAGCCAGGCGGCGACGGCCGAGACCGCCATCGCAACCAGCCAGATCACCGGCATGGAAGTGCTGCCCTCGAAGAGCACGGGCCAGGTCAGGATCGGGTCGTAGCTCTGGGCGTGGCTGGCGAGGATGCCCATCGCGTAGCCGCCGATTCCGAAGAAGACCGCGTGCCCGAGACTGACCAGCCCGCCGAGGCCCAGCGCGAGGTTCAGGCCGACCGCCGCGAGCGCCAGGATCGCGACCCGCGTGGCCAACGTGACGGTGAAGATCTCGCCCGTGGCCCAGGCGATCCCGGCGACCGCCGCCAGCCCGCCGAGTAGGGCCACGTTCAGCACGCGCTCCGATATCATCCGAAGAGACCCTTCGGCCGCCAGAACAGGACCGCTGCCATCAGCGCGTAGACCGCCATCGACGCGACGGCCGACCCCGCCGACGCCGCCGCCGATCCGTCCATCACGAGCCGGAACGCGGCGGGCAGGAGCACGCCCCCCAGCGTGTCCGTCAACCCGACCAGCAGCGCGCCGACCAGCGCCCCTTCGATCGAGCCGATCCCGCCGATCACAATCACCACAAAGGCGAGGATCAGGACCGGCTCGCCCATGCCGACCTGCACCGACTGGATCGCGCCGACCAGTGCCCCGGCCAAGCCGGCGAGCGCCGCGCCCAGCGCGAAGACCAGCGTGTAGAGCTTGCCGATATCGACGCCGAGGGCGGCGATCATCTCTCGATCGGCCTCGCCCGCGCGAATGCGGATGCCCAGCCGGGTGCGCCGGATCAGCCAGAAGAGCGCGCCCGCGACCGCGAGGCCCACGGCAATCAGGAACAGCCGGTAGCGCGGATAGTCGATCCCGCCCGGCAGGCGGATCGGTCCCGACAGCCATGCAGGCGTATCGAGATAGAGCGGGAAGGATCCAAAGGCCCAGCGCGTGCCCTCGGAGAAGATGAGGATGAGCGCAAAGGTCGCCAGCACCTGATCCAGATGATCGCGGTCGTAGAGCCTGCGGATGACGACGAGCTCCACGATTGCCCCTGCCGCCGCGGCCGCCGCGAGCGCCGCCGCGAGCCCCAGCAGGAACGACCCCGTGGCATCCGCGACCAGCGCGGCCGCGAAGGCCCCCACCATGTAGAGCGACCCATGGGCGAGGTTGATCAGGCCCATCACCCCGAAGACCAGCGTCAGGCCGGCCGCCATCAGGAACAACATAACGCCCAGTTGCAGGCCGTTGAGGACCTGCTCGACCAGAAGGATCGCGCTCATGACAGGCGTGCGGTCAGAAGCCGGAGGCCGAAGCCCGCGAAGGCCAGTGCCGAGAGGGCCGCGATGCCGCGATAGGCCCGCCGATAGGCAGCCATCGGCCCGGCGCGCGAGAAGAGCAGCGCGTAGCCGAGAAAGACCGCCGCGCTCTGGGCGCCGACGGCGGCGACGACGATGCCCAGGGCCGCGGGCGATTGCCCGGGCGTCAGGATCACCGCGTAGAGCGCGCCGAAGAAGAAGATCGCCTTCGGGTTGGTCAGGTGTAGGAGCAGTCCCTTCCGGAATGACCCCCGCGCGGTGGCCGCAACCGGTGGCGGTCCACCCCGCCACGCCGCGCGCGCGGATTTGAAGGCCAGCCAGAAGAGATAGCCCGCCCCGGCGATGCGGATTGCCTCGACCGCCCAGCCGTGGCGCAGCATCAAAGCGGCGAGGCCCGCGGCCGCCGCGACCGACCAGATCAGCGAACCGGTGAGGACGCCCGTCGCCAGCCGCAGCCCGGCGCGGGCGCCCTGCCCCATCGACGTCGCCGCGATGGCCAGGGTCGCGGGACCGGGCGAAGCCGATGCGATCAGTGCAACGCCGAGGATCATCGGCAGGCTCGTCAAGATATCCACGAATGCCCCCTCGGGCCGTTGGACGGGGCCGCGGCCCCGCCCGGTCGCATCGTCAGAACTGGCACTCGGCCGCGTAGACGTCGCCGTGATCCTCGAGGGCCACGCCGGTGATGCGGTTGGTCAGCACGTCGCCCTCGCGCACCACCTCGCGGACATAGATGTCCTGAATCGGGTGGTGGTTCGAGTTGAAGGCGAAGTCGCCGCGCGTGCTGTCGAAATCGGCCATCTCGAGGGCGGCGCGGAACGCGTCGGGATCGTCGATGCTGGCCATGTCCATCGCCGAGATCAGGAGCTTGCCCGTGTCGTAGCCCTGACTGGCATAGAGCGACGGCAGGCGTCCGTACTCGGCCTGGAACGCCTCGACGAAGGCGACGTTGGCCGCGTTGTCGAGATCCTTCGACCATTGCGAGGTGTTCGCCACGCCCAGCGCCGCGTCGCCCACGGCCTGCAGGATACCCTGGTCGAAGCTGAACGCGGGGCCGACGACCGGCAGGTCGATGCCGCTATCGGCATATTGCTTCAGGAAGCTGATCCCCATGCCGCCCGGCAGGAAGAAGAACACCGAATCCGCGCCCGAAGCCCGGATCTGCGCCAGCTCGGAGGCGTAGTCCGCCTGTCCAAGCTCGGTGAAGAGCTCGCCCGCAAGCTCGCCCTCGTAGAAGCGCTTGAAGCCCGTTAGCGCGTCCTGTCCGGCGGGGTAGTTGGGCGCGAGGATGAACGTGTTGGCGTAGCCCGCGGAATTGGCGTGCGCCCCCGCCGCCTCGTGCAGGTTGTCGTTCTGCCACGCGACGTTGAAGTAATTCTCGTGGCAGCCCCGCCCGGCGAGCGCCGACGGCCCCGCATTGGGCGACAGGTAGAACTTGCCCTGCGCCACCGCGCCCGGCACCACCGCCATCGCGAGGTTCGACCAGATGATTCCGGTCAGCACGTCGACCTCCTCGGACTGGATCATCTTGTCCGAAAGCTGCACCGCGATATCCGGCTTGCGCTGATCGTCCTCGATCACGACCTCGATTTCCTTGCGATCCTTCACGGCCAGCATGAACCCGTCTCGCACGTCGATCCCGAGGCCGGCGCCGCCGCCCGACAGCGTGGTGATCATGCCGACCTTCACCGTGTTGTGCCCTTCGGCGATCGCGCCGCCCGCGATCAGTGCCGCGAGTGCCGCGGTCAGTATCGTCTTCATGGTCCCTGTCCCCTGTCGTGTCGTCCGGTCAGAACGTGTTGAATGTGATCGTCGTGAAGGTCCGCTCGATTCCGTCGATATCCAGCAGGTTGTCGTTGATGAACCGCCCCGTATCCTCTCCCTCAGGAATGTAGAGCTTCATCAACAGGTCGAACTCGCCGCTGGTGGAGTAGAGCTCCGAGTGAATCTCCTTGAGAACGATCGCGTCCGCCACGGCAAAGGTAGCGCCCGGTCGGCACCGGATCTGGACGAAGACGCAATTCATGGACGACCCTCCCTGTCGGCGGTGATGACACCACCTCGGGCGCGCGATGGAAAGCGTTTCATGTGCGGGCGTATTTGTCTTCGTAGCGGATGATGTCGTCCTCACCGAGATAGCTGCCGGTCTGGACCTCGATCAGGACCATGTCGACCTTGCCCGGATTCTCCAGCCGGTGGACCGCGCCGAGCGGGATGTAGACCGACTGGTTCTCGCCCAGAAGCCGCACGTCGTCGTCGACGGTGACCCGCGCTGTGCCCTCGACGACGATCCAATGCTCGGACCGGTGGTGATGGCTCTGGAGGCTGAGCGAGGCACCCGGCTTCACCACGATGCGCTTCACCTGGAAGCGGTCGCCCTGCACGAGGCTCTCGTACCAGCCCCAGGGCCGGTAATCGACGGGATGCTGCGCGGCCTGCGGCAGACCCTCGGCCTTCAGCGCATCGACGGCCAGCTTCACGTCCTGCGCGCGTCCCCGGTCGGCGATCAGGACTGCGTCGCCCATCGACACCGCGACGATATTCGTCAGACCCACGCCCACCAGGACCTGGCCCTTGCGCTCGGCCCGCAGGAGGCTGCCTTCGCAATCGATCGCGGTGACGGCGCCGTGGGTCACCATGTCCGCACCATCCGCTCGCCAGATCGCCTGCCAGTCGCCGAGATCGGACCACGCGCCATCGAACGGCACGACCGAGAGTGCGTCGGACTTCTCCATCACGGCGTGGTCGATCGAGATGTCGCGCGCCCGCGCCCAGGCCGCTGGGTCGAGGCGCAGGAACCCCAGATCCGTTTGGGCCCCGGCCACGGCGGCGGCCACGGGATCGGACAGATCGGCGCAATGCACGTCGAAGGTGGCGATCATCGTGTCGGCGCGAAAGAGGAAGATGCCCGCGTTCCACAGATACGTTCCCACCGCCAGCATCTCGGCGGCGCGGTCGGCATCGGGTTTTTCGACGAAGCCGAGCAGCGTTTGCGCCCCCGACGCCCCCGTCCCGTCGAGCTCGAGATATCCATAGCCGGTCTCGGGCCGATCGGGCCGGATGCCAAAGGTGACGATGCGCCCGGCGCGCGCCGCGTCCAGCCCCTCGGCCACGGCGGCCCGGAACGCGGCGGCATCGGGGATCGCGTGATCCGACGGCAGGACCAGCATCACGGCCGCGGGATCGTCCCGCGCCAGAAGCCGGGCGGCGGCGAGGATCGCGGGGGCGGTGTTGCGCGGCGCGGGCTCGATCACGATGGCCTGTGGCGTGGTGTCGATCTCGTCGAGCTGCTCCTTGACCACGAAGCGGTAGTCGTCGGCGGTCACGACGAGCGGTGCAGCATAGCCTTCGGCGGCCACCCGCTGCACCGAGGACTGGAACAGGGTCTCGCCGCCCAGAAGATCGGCAAACTGCTTCGGCCGCGACTTGCGCGACAGCGGCCAGAGCCGCGTGCCCGAGCCGCCGCAGAGGATGACGGGATGGATCATGGCCATTGCACCCCGCGACGGTTCAGCGAGATGGAATAGAGGCTGGTCGTGCCGGTGATGTAGAGAACGTGCTTCGAGCGGCCGCCGAAGCAGACGTTCGACACGGTCTCGGGCACGAGGATCTTGCCCATCAGGTCGCCGCCGGGCGACAGGCACCAGACGCCATCCCCGGCCGACGACCAGATATTGCCGTCCTCATCCAGCCGCAGCCCGTCGGTGAAGCCGATATCGACCTCGAAGAAGTCGCGGCCCGCCAGGACGCCGGGCCCCGTCTCGTAGACGCGCAGGTGTTTGCGGTCGTCGGTGAAGATGCGACCCGTATCGGCGACGTAGAGCAGGCTCTCGTCGGGTGAGAACGCGAGGCCGTTGGGACATTGCAGATCGTCGACCTTCACCTCGATTCCGCCGTCGGGGTCGACGCGGTAGACACGGCAGGGCAGCTCCTGCTCGGCGCGGGCGCCCTCGTAATCCATGGCGATGCCGTAATGCGGATCGCTGAACCAGATCGCGCCGTCCGAGGCCACGATCACGTCATTGGGCGAGTTGAGCCGGTGGCCCTCGAACCCGTCGGCGATCACGGTGATCGTGCCGTCGGGCTCGGTCCGCGTGACGCGGCGCGCGCCATGCTCGCAGCTGATCAGCCGCCCCTGCCGGTCGCGGGTGTGGCCGTTCGCGAAGTTCGACGGCGCCCGATAGGTGCTGATCCCCCTCTCGGGCGACCAGCGCAGGATGCGGTTGTCGGGGATGTCACTGAACAGCAGGCAATCGGCATCGCCGAACCAGACCGGCCCTTCCGTCCACGAAAATCCCGTGGCCAGCCGTTTGAGCGGCGCGTTGCCCAGGACGAAGCTGTCGAAGCGGCGGTCGTGGCTTGTCGCCCAGTCCATGGCGGTGTCCTCCTGTCGCGGTCGTCGGCGCATCTTGCAGGGGGCGGGAGCGAGGGGCCAGCCCCTCGCGCTCCCCGAGGTATTTCGGGCCAGAGGAAAAGGGGCGTCAGGCCGCGGTTTCGAGCCGGACCTGCCCCGCGTGGTGACAGGCGACGCGGCCCTCACCGAAGGGCTGGAGCCGGGGCCGCTCGGCCGAGCAGATCTCGGTGGCGAGCGGACAGCGGGGGTGGAAGGCGCAGCCCTTGGGCGGGTCGATCGGGTCGGGGATTTCGCCCTCGGGCGGCTCCACCTCGCGACCGAAGGCGTCGAGCTTCGGGGCCGCGTCGATCAGCATCGCGGTGTAGGGATGCGCGGGCCGGGTGAAGAGATCGCCGGGCGCTGCCTCCTCGACCAGGCGGCCGAGATAGAGCACGCCGATCGTGTCGGCCATGTGCCGCACGACAGTCAGGTCGTGGCTGATGAAGAGGTAGGTCAGGCCGTGCTCGTCCTTGAGATCGGACATGAGGTTCAAGACCTGCGCCTGTACCGACACGTCCAGCGCCGAGGTCGGCTCGTCGCAGACGATCAACTTCGGCTCGGAGGCGAGCGCGCGGGCGACGCAGATCCGCTGGCGCTGGCCCCCCGAGAACTGATGCGGATACTTGGCCGCATCCTCGGCGGCGAGACCCACCTGCTCCAGCAGCCGCTCGGCCAGCCCGTTCACGTCACCGCCCCGCGAGGCGACCGGCTCGGCGATGATATCGCGCACCCGCCAGCGGGGGTTCAGGGACGCGAAGGGATCCTGGAAGATCATCTGGATGTCGGTCCGGATGCGATCGATCACGTCCGGATCGCGCTCGGCAAAGAGATCAATGCCCTCGATCTCGACATGGCCCTCGGTCGGTCGCAGGAGGCCCACGACCATCTTGCCGATGGTCGACTTGCCTGACCCGCTCTCGCCCACCAGCGCGTAAGTCGTGCGTTCGGGAATGTCGAAATCGACGTCCGACACCGCGGTCAGCATCCGCTTGGGCAGCCGCTCGATCAGGCGGTTCAGCCATGGCTTCGAAACGTCGAACACGCGGGTCAGGCCGTGTACCTTCACGAGGCTCATGCCGCGTCCTCCGCCGCGTCGATCGGGAACCAGCAGGCGGCGCGCGCATCCGCCTCGCCGACGCGCGGGCGCGGATCGTGGCGACAGCGGTCCTGCGCGCGCGGGCAGCGGGGCGAGAAGGCGCAGCCGTCGGGCAGCGCGTTCAGCCGGGGCATGGCGCCGGGGATCTGCCGCAGCCGCGCCTGCCCCGCGCTGGCGGCGGGCGTCGAGGCCATCAGGCCGTCGGTATAGGGATGGCGCGGATGGCCGACGATCTGGCTGACGGGGCCGATCTCGGCCAGGCGGCCCGCATACATGACCGCCACGCGATCCGCCGTCTCGGCGATGACGCCCATGTCGTGGGTGACCAGCATCGCGGCCATTCCGCGCTCGCGGCAGAGGCGTTTCAGAAGTGCCGTGATCTGGGCCTGCACGGAGACATCGAGCGCCGTCGTCGGCTCGTCCGCGATCAGGAGGGTCGGCTCGGCACAGAGCGCCAGCGCGATCACGACCCGCTGGCGCATCCCGCCCGAGAACTCGTGCGGATACGCGTCCATCCGGTCCTTGGCAGCGGGGATACCCACCTCGTCGAGGCCGCGCACCGCGCGCGCGAGCGCCTCGGACGCGCTCATGTTGAGATGGCGCAGGATCGTTTCGGTCAGCTGCTCGCCCACGGTCAGGAGCGGGTTGAGCGAGGTCAGCGGGTCCTGGAACACCATCCCAATCCGCTTGCCCCGGATGCGGCGCATCTGGGCCAGGCTCAGGTGGTCGATCCGCTCGCCCTCGAGCAGAACCTCTCCGCCGGAGATATGCGCTGGGCTGTCGAGAAGGCCGATCACCGCGTTGCCGGTCATCGACTTGCCCGCGCCGGATTCGCCCACCACGCCCAGGATCTCGCCCGCGTCGATCGTCCAGGAGACGTCATCGACGGGTCTCAACGTGCCGTGGCGCGTGGGAATGTCGACGGTCAGCCCGTCGAGGGTCAGGACGGGGATGGTCATCGCAGCCTCGGGTTCAGCGCGTCGCGCAGCCAGTCGCCCAGCAGGTTCACCGAGAGCGCGAGAGCGAGGAGGGTGACGGCGGGGAAGAAGAGGATCCACCATTCGCCGGAGAAGAGGAAATCCTGGCCGATGCGGATCAGGGTGCCCAGCGACGGCTGCGTCGGCGGTGCGCCGACGCCGAGGAAGCTGAGCGTGGCTTCCGCGATGATGGCCAGCGCCAACGAGATCGTCGCGATCACGAGGACCGGCGACAGGACGTTGGGCAGGATGTGGCGGAACATGATCGCGCCGGGCTTGCGGCCGATCAGGCGCGCGGCCTGGACATATTCCTTGTTCTTCTCGACCAGCGTGGCGCCGCGGACGACCCGGGCGAACTGCACCCAGTCCGACAGGCCGATGGCGAGGATCAGTACCCAGATCGCCATCTGGTCGCGATGCTCGATCGGGATCAGGCCGCGCGCGATCCCGAAGATCAGGAGTGCGACGAGGATCGACGGGAAGGTGAGCTGCACGTCGGCCACGCGCATGATAACGCTGTCGACCCAGCCGCCGACATAGCCCGCCAGAAGGCCCAGACCGATCCCGAGGACCATCGCGAAGAGCACCGCCATCGCGCCCACGAAGAGCGAGATGCGCATGCCGTAGAGGATGGTCGAGAAGACGTCGCGCCCCTGGTCATCGGTTCCGAGCCAAAAGCTTTCGCCCGTGAAGGCGTTGTCGGCGCCCGGCGGCGTGAAGCCGTTCATCAGGTTG
Organism: Jannaschia halovivens; assembly: GCF_046452375.1. Classification (NCBI taxonomy): domain Bacteria; kingdom Pseudomonadati; phylum Pseudomonadota; class Alphaproteobacteria; order Rhodobacterales; family Roseobacteraceae; genus Jannaschia; species Jannaschia halovivens. The sequence continues at coordinate 2,190,671 of NZ_JBKFDJ010000001.1, forward strand.
AGCGAAGACGGGTCGAACGGGTTGGTCGTGGCGACCAGCGGCGCGAAGATCGCGGAAAGCACGAGGATCGCGGTCACCAGTGCGGCCACCATCGCCACCGGCGAGCGGCGGAACGAATAGGCGATGTCACTGTCCCAGATGCTTTTCCAGCGTGACGGGCGGACCTGCTCGGCGGCCTCCAACCGGCCCTCGGGCTTGGGGCCCTGACGGGTCGCGTCGGTGACGTCGCTCATGCGTGCCTCCCGTCGATGCGCAGTCGCGGATCGACCCAGACATAGAGGATGTCGACCAGAAGGTTGATCATCACGAACATCACCGAGATCAGCATCAGGTACGCGGCCATCACCGGGATGTCGACGAACTGCACCGCGTTGATGAAGAGAAGACCGACGCCCGGCCACTGGAACACCGTCTCGGTGATGATCGCGAAGGCGATGATCGCGCCGAGTTGCAGGCCGGTCACCGTGATGACGGGCACCAGCGTGTTCTTGAGGGCATGGCGGAAATTGACAGACCGGGCCGAGAGGCCACGGGCACGCGCGAAGCGGATATAGTCCTGTCGCAGCACCTCGAGCATCTCGGACCGGACCAGCCGCATGATGAGCGTCATCTGGTAGAGACCCAGCGTGATCGACGGCAGGATCAGCGATTTGAGGCCGCTTTCGGTCAGGAGGCCCGTCGTCCACCAGCCGAGGTCGACCACCTCGCCGCGTCCGAAGGTGGGCAGCCACCTGAGCTGCACGCCGAACACGTAGATCAGCAGGATGCCGATCAGGAAGGTCGGCAGCGAGACCCCGATGAGCGAGGTCGACATGACGATATTGGCGCCCCATCCATCGCGACGGATCGCCGTGAAGACGCCCAGCGCGATCCCCAGCCCGATGGCGAGGATGCCCGACACGGCGGCCAGCTCCAGCGTGGCGGGCGCGCGTTCGGCGATGATTTCGGCCACGGGGCGGGCCTGCCGGTAGCTGATCCCGAAATCGCCCTGCAGCGCGCGGCCGAGGAAGCTTGCGTATTGCACGAGGAACGGATCGTTCAGGCCCAGTGCCTCGCGCAGCCGCTCCACGTCCTGCACCGTGCGTTCCTGTCCCAGAAGGCTCTCGATCGGATCGCCGACGAAGCGGAACATCGAGAACGCGACCAGACCCACGGCCAGAAGGACGATGAAGGACTGGATCACGCGGCGGATGATGTAGGCGAGCATGCAACCGGTGTCGCGCCGGGGGACCGGGCGGTCAAGGCCGCATGAACGTCAACCGGGAAGGAGCGGGGGCCACGGGGGCCCCCGCCCGACGTCATTCCGCGACTGTGATCCAGCGCAGATTCACGAAGTTGTCGGGCCGTTGCACGACGTCGACGCCATCCGCGACGCCCCAGATCAGGGGCTGCACGTAGAGCGGCACATAAGCCGCCTCGTCGAGCTGGATCTGCGCCACCTCGTCGAGCATCGCCTGACGCGCGGTGTCGTCGATCTCGGACTGGATCATCGGCAGAAGCTCATCGATGCGGGCGTTCGAGAAGCCGCCGAAGTTCCACGACCCGAGCCGGGCTTCCTCGTTCGGGGTCGCCAGAAGGAAGCGGATCGGATGCTCGGCGTCGAAGGTGCCGGGCGACCAGCCGAGGAGATACATGTCGTGATCATCCTCGCGCAGCGTCGTCCAGTAATTCGCGACCGGCATCGTCTCGAAGAGCGGCGAGAGGCCGACCTGCGCAAGCATCGAATTGATCGCCGTGCAGACCGCCTCGTCGTTGAGATAGCGGTCGTTGGTGCATTTCAGCGAGAAGGCGAAGCCGTCGGCATAGCCCGCCTCGGCCAGCAGTTCGCGGGCGCGGTCGGGATCGTATTCGGGCCGCTCCAGCCCCTCGGTGTAGCCGCGCATCCCCGCCCCGACGAGTTGCGCCACAGGCTCGGCCGAGCCGCGCATCACGGTCTGCAGGATCGCGGGTACGTTGATCGCATGGGCCACGGCCTGCCGGACGCGCGCATCGGTGAAGGGATTGCCCTCGCCGCCCGCGATCAGACCCTCGGCATCGTGCGGAAAGCCCAGCATGATGACGCGGGCCTCGATGCCCCGGATCACCTCGACGCCCTCGGCGCTCTCGACGCGGGCCGCGTCCTGCACCGGGACCGGCTCGATCAGGTCGAGTTCGCCCGACAGGAGGGCCGCCACGGCGGTCGCCGAGTTCTGGACCGGCTGGAACGTCGCGCGGGTGACGTTGCCGCGATCGTCGTCCCACCAGCCGTCATATGCCTCGAGGACCGTCCGAAGGCCCGGCTGGCGATCGGCGAGCATGTAGGGGCCGGTGCCGTTCGTCGCCGTGGTGGCGAAATTGCCCTGCTCGATATTGGGGCGGTCGGCGCCGTTCTCGGCGGCCCATCCGCTGTCGAGCATCATCCAGTTGGCGATGCTGTCGGGAAAGATCGGGTTCGGCGCGGCGGTCATGATCTCGACCGCGAAGTCGCCATCGGCGCGCACCTCGGTGACGCCCGCGAACCAGCTCGACGTGTCGGATTGCTCGGACGACGCCCGCTCGTAGCTGAAGATGACGTCCTCGGCGGTGAAGTCCTGCCCGCCATGGAAGGTCACGCCCTCGCGCAGGGTGAACCGCCAGCCTTCGCCGTCTCCGATCGGCTCCCACGCGGTGGCGAGCGCAGGTTCGATCGACATGTCGCGACCCCGCCGGACAAGGCCCTCGTAGACGTTGCCGAGAAGGCTGAAGACCGGGGCGGAATTGCCCGCGTTCGGGTCCAGCGTGTTGGGATCGGTGGTCGAGGCGTAGCGCAGCTCGGCGGCACCGGCGGGCAGGGCCGCGGCCAGGAGCGCGGCGGTCAGGATCGGTTTCATCTGGGGTCCCCCGTGGATCGTATCCCCGGAAGGTGGCACAACCTCCGGTGGCGTCAAATCACTTCCCCTCGCGCGGCGGGTTTGCGATGCCTCGGGGATGGCCGCCCTGCCCCGCATCGACAACCGCACCGCGCGCGCGATCTTCCTCGACCGGCACGGGCTGGCCGAGGCGCCGTCGGGTCCGGGCCGTGGCGCAGACCTGCAATCGGTGATCTCGGATCTGGGCTTCGTGCAGCTCGACAGCGTGCAGACGGTCGCCCGCGCGCATCACATGATCCTGCATGCCCGCCGGCCCGCCTACCGGCCGCGCAACCTGCACCTGCTGCATGACCGCGACCGCGCCGTGTTCGAGCACTGGACCCACGATGCCAGCATGATCGACATGGCGCGCTTCCCGCATTGGCGGCTGAAATTCGCCCGCTACGAGGCACGGCTGGCCGAGCAATGGGCCGCGCGCGGACGAGACGCGGCGGCCAAGGTCGACGACGTCCTGCGACATATCCGCGACGAGGGGCCCTGCTGCTCCGCCGATCTCGCCCCCGAGGAGCCGCGCGCTTCGGGGGGATGGTGGGACTGGCATCCCTCGAAGATCGCGCTAGAATATCTTTGGCGGACGGGGGCGCTCTCGGTGACGCGGCGGGACGCGTTTCGCAAGGTCTATGACCTGACCGAGAACGTGATACCGGCCGAGCGGCTGGCCGTCCGACACGACACCGAGGCGACGATTAACTGGGCCTGCGGCGCGGCGCTCGACCGTCTGGGGTTCGCCACGCATGGCGAACTCGCGGCGTTCTGGGACCTGATAACGCCTGCGGAGGCGAAGGAATGGGTGGCGGGCGCGCGGGTGCGAGGCGAGGTGGTGGAGGCCGAGATCGAATGCGTCGACGGACGCTGGCGGAAGAGCATCCTGCGACCGTCCCTGCTCAGCGCTCCCGTCCCCGACGTGACGAACCGACTCCGCATCCTGTCGCCCTTCGATCCCGCCCTCCGCGACCGCAAACGGGCCGAGCGGCTCTTCGGCTTCTCCTACCGGATCGAAATCTTCGTGCCCGAGGCGCAGCGGACCTACGGCTACTACGTCTTTCCCATCCTCGAGGGCGACCGCCTGGTTGGCCGGATCGATGCCAAGGTCGACCGCGACGCGGATCGTCTGCATGTCCGCGCGGTCTGGCCCGAGACCGGCATACGGTTTGGGGTCGGGCGGACGGCCCGGCTCGAGACGGCGCTGGAGCGGACGGCGCGTCTCGCGGGCGTGACGGAAACCACCTTCGCGACGGGATGGCTGCGACCGCCCGGCTAGATTGTCCGACGACGAAAAAAGGGGCCCCGCGGGGCCCCTTTCAATCACTGGTCGATCCGCGGATCAGTTCACGCTGAAATGCTTGAACTTCGGGTCGTCCTCCGGCGAGACCTCGGTGCCGACCGCATCGGTCATGCCCCAGTTCAGCACTTGGTGGTGGATCGGCAGGTACAGCGTCTCGTCCTGGATCGTGGACCAGATCTCGGCAACGGTCGCGTTGCGGGCGTCGAGATCGGTCTCGGAGGCCAGCGACACGATCTTGGCGTCGAGATCGGCATTCGAGAACCCGGTCGCGTTCCACGATCCGCGCTCACCGTCCTTGGTGTGGGCGAGGAAGTTGAAGATGTACTCCGAATCGTAGGTCGGAACACCCCAGCCCAGCATGTAGAAGTCGGTGGTGCCGTTCTGGATCAGCGGGAAGTGCTGCGCCTTCGACTGGGCGTTCAGGTTCACCGTAATGCCGATCTGGCCCAGCATGCCGACGGCCGCCTGACAGATCGCCTCGTCGTTGACGTAGCGATCGTTCGGGCAGTCGAGCTGGATCGAGAAGCCGTCGCCGTAACCGGCCTCGGCCAGAAGCGCCTGGGCCGCCGCGACGTCACCCTCGGGCAGGGCGTCGAGCGCCTCGGTCCAGCCGTTGACGAAGGGCGGCATGATGACGCCCGTCGGCTCGGACTGGCCGCGCATCACGACCTGCTGGATCGCGCCGCGATTGATCGCCATGTTCATGGCCTGGCGGACGCGGACATCGGCCAGCGGGTTCGCCCCCTCGACGCTGTCGTTTTCCAGATCCTCGGCCCCGGAATTCATCCCGAAGAAGATCGTCCGGTTCTGCGGCGTCGTCTTCACGGTCAGGTTGTCGGTGCCCGACACCCGCTCGAGGTCCTGCACGGGCACGTCCTGGATAAAGTCCACCTCACCCGAGAGCAGCGCGGCGACGCGGGTCGCGGCGTTCTGGATCGGCGTGTACTCGATCCGGTCGTAGCCCATCGGGAACTCGCCCGCGCCCCAGTAGTCGGGATTGGCCTCCATCACGGTCAGGACATCCGGCTCGCGCGAGACGAGGGTGTAGGGCCCCGTGCCGTTGAGGTTCGTCGCGGCATAGGTCGTCTCGCCGCTGGCGATGTCCTGCACCGCGGTAACGCCGTTCGCCTCGGTCCAGTCCTTGTCCATGATGAACAGGTTGGTGAAGTTGTTTGGCAGGATCGGGTTCGGCCCGTCGGTCACGAACTCGACGGTGTGGTCGTCGACCGCGCGGACTTCGACGATGGAGGTCAGAAGCTCCTTCATCGCACTCGTCTCGGTCTTGGCGCGCTCGAAGCTGAAGACGACATCCTCGGCCGTGAAATCGGCGCCGTCGTGGAATTTGACGCCCTGGCGCAGGTTGAAGACCCAGACGTTCGGGTCGCCCTCTTTCGGGGCCCAGTCGGTGGCGAGCGCGGGCTCGAACGCGCCGGTCTGGTCGCGGATGATCAGCGGCTCGTACATCTGGTGGGCCAGCGTGTGGGTCGGCCCCTCGTTCTGGGCGTGGGGGTCGAGCGTCAGGCTGTCGCCGGCGCGCGCCCAGCGCAGCGTTTCGGCATTGGCGGCGCCGGCCAGCATGGCAAGCGTGAGGATCGCAGTCGTAGTGCGAAGCATCGTGGTCTCCCGGTTGGTTGCATCCCCTTGGCGGGGCTTGATGGCGCGGATCGGATCATTCTTCGCGACCATGCGCAAGGCGATCACTCGCCGGCTTCGGGGGGCCTCCGGCGGGCATTGCCCGGATGGATCGCATCGGGTCCCCAGATCGCGGCATAGGTGTCGATCACCATGCCGCGCTTCTGGAACAGCCAGAACAGCGTCCCCATCAGCCCCCACCAAAGCGGCAGAACGATCCACATCCAGTGCGGCGCGTTGGTCTGCCAGAGCCCGGTCAGAACCGCCCCCATCGACAGGATCAGCGCGGCATAGCCCGAGACCTTGTGCATCGCTTCGAACGCGAGACGACGCGGGGTCATGTCGTAGTGGTCGCCCCGCATCGAACCCCTCGGATCGCCCGGTCCGCCACGCGAACCCCGGAACGCCCCGGACGCGCCCTGCATGATCCCGAGCCACAGGACCGCCCAGCCGAGCGACCGGTGCAGCCACGACGTCGCGGTCAGCGAGGACGTCACCTCGGGCCGCGTCAGGATCAGCCACATGCCGACCACCGTCAGGATCAGCGCGCCGATCTGCGCCGTCAGATGCGCGCGCCACCAGGCCCGGTTGTCGACCACCTCGGGGTAGCGCTGGCGCGGCAGGACCTTGAAGAAGCGCGCCGCGATCACGCCCACGGGCACGAGGATGCCCCAGGCGATCACCATGACGCGGGCATGGTACTTGACCGCGACGCTCAGGTCATGGGCCCGGCCCGGGTCGATCGGAGTGAAGAGCCAGTCGATCACGGGGCAGCCCCCGCCGATCCTCCGTCCCGCATGGCGGTGCCGACGGGCAGCCCGTGAAGGGCGCAACTCGTGGTCCGGGGTCTCGTCCATCTGGCGCTCGAACGGCCCCCCGAACCGTTCGACGGCCGCACCGGACCGCGCCTGCCGGCGGCCCGGGGCTCCGCCCGTTCGGCGCTCGAACGGTCCACTGGACCGTTCGCCGGCTGTGCCGGATCGCGCCTGCCTGCGGCCCGGGGCTCCGCCCGTTCGGCGCTCGACCGGTCCACTGGACCGTTCGCCGGCTGTGCCGGATCGCGCCTCACCCCTTCACCGCGCCGGCGGTCATGCCGGTGATGATCTGGCGCGAGGCGACCAGCGTGAAGATGATCGGCGGCACGGCGAGAAGCGTGCCGGTGGCCATAATGACGCCCCAGTCGATGTCGTACTCGGTCAGGCTGTTGACGATGGTCACCGGCACCGTCCGAGTCGAGCGATCGGCCAGCGCATTGGCCAGCAGGAACTCGTTCCACGCGATGCGGAAGGTGAAGATCGCCGCGGCCGCCAGCCCCGGCTTGATGAGCGGCAGCACCACGAGGAAGAACGTGCGGAACGGTCCCGCGCCGTCCATCCGCGCCGCTTCTTCCAGCTGGATCGGCACCTGCACGATGAAGCTCTGCAGAATCCAGATCACGAAGGGCAGGTTCATCGCCACGTAGATCAGAACGATCCCCGCGATCGTGCCGTCGATGCCGAACTGGAACGTCCAGATGCCGAAGACCGGCACCAGCAGCACCGCCGGTGGCACCATCCGCACCATCAGCGTCGTCAGCGACGTCACCTGCCGCCCCATGAAGCGGAACCGCACCAGCGCATAGGCCGCCATGCAGCCGAGGATCAGCGTCAGCGCCGTCGAGACCAGCGAGATGATGAGCGAATTGCCCAGTGCCCGCCCGAAGGTCCGGTCGCAGCGGCGGATGTGTTCGGGCTCGTAGGGCAGCCAGTGGCAGAGTGCCGTCTCGTAATTCTGGATCGTCGGCGTGAAGAGGAACGACGCCGTCGGCGATGTAATTTCGACGTTCAGCTTGAACGAGTTCGCCACCATCAGGACAATCGGCCCGAGCGCCATGAAAATGAGGGCGACCAGCAGCGCGTAGAAGGCGGGGTTCGGACGGGCGGTCATGTCACCTCGACCTCGCGGGCCTGCGCCAGCCGGGCGGCGCGCGCCTCGGTCAGCTTGGTGTAGCCGAACATCACGATCGTCAGGATCAGCAGGAGGATCAGCAGCAGGTTCGACATCGCGGCGGCATAGCCCAGCTCGCGGAACTCCGAGGCGGTGCGCGAGATGCGCAGCGCCAGGATCTCGGTCGAGAGGCCCGGACCCCCGTTGGTCATCACGAGGATCACCTCGAGCACCTTGAAGGCGTCGATCAGGCGCAGGAGCGCGGTCACGATCAGCACCGGCAGCATCAAGGGCAGCTTGATGTGCCAGATCAGCTGCCAGCCGGACGCGCCATCGATGCGCGCGGCTTCCATCGCCGATTTCGGCATCGATTGCAGCGCGGCGAGCGAAAGGATAAAGATGAAGGGCGTCCACTGCCAGACATCGGCGATGACGATGGACGCGAAGGCCCAATTGCCATCCGACAGCCAGGGCGCCGAGGACAGGCCCATCCCGTCGAGCCACTTGTTGAAGGTGCCGACGGTGGGGTGGTACATGTAGCGCCAAACGAGGCCGACGACGATGGGCGCGATCATCATCGGCAGGATGAACACCGTCCGCAGGATCGTCATCCCCCGAAGCTCCCGGTCCAGCAGGAGCGCCAGTCCCACCCCCAGCACCATTTCGACCGATACGACGATGGCGGCGAACTTGATCGTCACCCAGAAGCTCTCTCGGAAGGCCGCGTCGCCCAGCAGGTTGACGTAGTTCCTGACACCGACCCATTCGGCCTCGCCGATCCGCTGGGACGGGTTCCAGTCGAGGAACGAGGCGTAGATCATGTAGCCGATCGGGTAGAGCAGCGCGATGCCCATCACCGCCACCGCAGGGGCGAGAAAGAGGTAAGGCGTCAATCGGTTGGCGTTGGCTAGCATGGTCTCGCTGGGCTCCGTCGGGACGCGGGCGTCCCCTCTTCCTCTGGCCGGAAATACCTCCGCCGGAGGCTGCGGCGGGCGGGGGCTCGATGCCCCCGTCCGCCGCCATCCGGGCGCGCCGTCAGGGACGGCGCGCCAGGGTCCTCACTCCTTGTCGGCCCAGGTGTAGTACCCGGCTTCTTCCATCGTGGCCCGCGCCCGCTCGGCGACGCCGTCCAGCGCCTCCTGCGGGTCGAGCCCCTCGGTCAGGACCTGGCTCATGGTCGTGCCGATATCGGCATTGATGCCGCCCCAGACGGGGATAATCGGACGCCAGTCGGGATCGGCATACTTGAGCGCCTCACCGAAGGTCTCCGAATAGGGGAACGCGGCCTGCACCTCGGGGTCGGCATAGGTCGAGAAGCGGGACGGGTTACCGCCCTGCATCGCCACCAGCTTGTCGCCGTGCTTCGACGTCAGCCACTGCAGCAGGAGGAACGCGGCCTCCTTGTTCTGCGCGTTCTTGGGGATACCGATGCCGAAGCCGCCGGTCTGCGACGCCCGCTGGACGCCCATCGGGTGGAGCGCGTAGCCGACCTTGCCTGCGACGGTGGACTGGCTGGGGTCCTCGAACCCGGCCGCGAAGGCGATCGAATCGAGGAACATCGCGGCCTGTCCCTGGCGGAAGGCAGCGGCGGCCTCGGAGGGCCCGAAGGTGGTGCCGCCCTCGGGGCCGCAATCCACGATGGTTTTCAGCGCGTTGGCGGCCTGGAGCCCCGCCTCGTCGTTGATCCGCGGCTCCCAGTTGTCGTCGAAGACCCGGCCGCCAAGCGGCGCGAGGTGCAGAAGGAACGCGTGGCTCGCCTGGTGGCCGGAGGCCGCGCGGGACGCCATGCCGCCGACGCCGGGCTCCAGCTCGGGGATCTGGCAGGCCAGCTCGAGCAGTTCGTCATAGGTCTCGGGCGCCTCGAGCCCGTGCTTCTCGAAGATCTCCGTGTTGTAGGCCAGCACGGAGGTCTCGGAGCCGAAGGGCACGCCGAAGGCCGAACCCAGCTGCCCGGGCAGGTAGCCCTTCTCGCCGCCGGCCACGCCGATATTCTGGACGTAGCCGTTGATGAGGTCGGCCTGGTCGTAGGTCGGATCGGCCAGCGCGGGGTTCATGAAATAGCGCGCCAGGTTCTCGAGCTGGTCGGCATAGACGTAGTCGCCCTTCGAGAAGACGACGTAGGAAATCAGGTCGTAATCGCCCTCGTCCTTGGTCAGCTCCAGCGTCTGGCGCTCGCGCATCTTCAGGTATTGCAGCTGGTCGACCTCGACCTCGATGCCGGTCTCCTCAGTGAACTGGTCCAGCACCTCGATCGCCGCGTCGTAATGCGGGTGGGCGGGGAAGTTCACGACCAGCGTCGTGCCTGCATAGGGCTCATAGGGGTTGGCGTTGGCCGCCCCCGCGATGGCGACGGCGATGGCCGTGCCGGTCAGTTTCCACTTCGTGAACATCGATGTTCCTCCCTTGGTGGCGTGGGTCAGATCCTTGCGCCTGATCCCTTGTCGAACAGCATGATTTCGGATGTGCGCACCCCGAAGCGCCGGGACTGGCCGGTCGGGATACGGTCGGCGCTGGCGATCTCGGCCAGCACTTCGGCGGGGCCACAGCGGGTCACGAGGACCGATTGCGCCCCGAGATACTCGGACACGATGACGCGCAGCTCGATATCGGCGCCGCCCTCGAGGACGATAGAAGACGGGCGGATGCCGACCTCGACCTCGCGGGTGGCGGCCGCGCGCGCGCGGGCGGCGAGTTCGCCGTCGAGCGGCAGGTCGAAGCCCTCGCCCCGGATCCGGTCGCCGGTGATCTGGCCTGCGAGGAAGTTCATCGAGGGCGAGCCGATGAAGCCCGCGACGAAGCGGTTCACCGGGTTCGCGAACAGCTCCTCGGCGGTGCCCTGCTGCTGGATCTCGCCCGCGTTCATCACGACGATGCGGTCACCCAGCGTCATGGCCTCGACCTGGTCGTGGGTGACGTAGACCATGTTCTTGTCGATCGTGTCGCGCATCTCGGCCAGCTCCGTCCGCATCTTGGCGCGCAGCTTGGCGTCGAGGTTCGACAATGGCTCGTCAAAGAGGAACGTGCCCGCATCGCGCACCAGCGCGCGCCCCATGGCGACACGCTGGCGCTGGCCGCCCGACAGCTCGGCGGGCTTGCGGTCGAGAAGATGCGCGATGTTCAGCATTTCGGCCACGCGCCCGACCTCGGCATCGATCGTCGCCTTCGGCTGGCGCGCAAGCCGCAGCGCGAAGGACATGTTTCGCGCGATGTTCATGTGCGGGTAGAGCGCGTAATCCTGGAACACCATCGCGATGTCCCGCTCCTTCGGCTCCAGCGATCCGATGGGACGGTCGTCGAAATAGATCTCGCCACCCGACAACGTCTCGAGCCCTGCCAGAAGGCGCAGCGTCGTCGACTTTCCGCAGCCCGACGGCCCTACAAGGACGGTGAATTCGCCATCGTCCAGCACGAGATCGAGCGGCGGCAGCACGCGCGTGCGCCCGAAGGACTTCTCGACCTGGTCGAACGTGATACGCGGCAACGCGGCCTCCCCTCCGGCTGTGCCTCGCCATCCTTCCCACTGGACGGCCCGCTGGGAAGGTGCCACGTTCCCCATGGACGTTAACGTTAACGTAGCGGGGCGCAAGCGCCTGTCAGGATTGGGCTTTGCGCAAGCGTAAGAGCGGAGGTGCCGCCGATATCCGCGCCGTGGCCGAGGCGGCGGGCGTGTCGCTGATGACGGTCAGCCGGGCGATGCGCGGGGTCGATGGCGTATCGGCGGCGACGCGGCAGCGGATCGTCCGCCTGGCGCAGGAGATGGGGTACTTCCCGAACTCGGCGGCGCGGGCGCTGGCGGTGACGAACTCCACGCTGGTTGGCATCTCGCTGCCCACGCTTCTGAACGACGTCTTCGCGGACGTCCTCTCCGGGATGCGCCGCACCTTCGAGCGGGCCGGGTACTCGTCGGTGATGGACACCAGCGACTACGATCTCGACCGCGAGCTGTCCTGGGCCGAGCGCACGCTCGCCTGGCGCCCCGCCGCGCTGATCCTGACGGGGGTGCATCACGCACCGGCGCTGCGCACGCGCCTTCTGGCCGGCCGCACCCCGGTGCTGGAAATCTGGGACGTGACCGACGACCCGATCGACATCTGCGTCGGCATCGACCACCTGCAGGCGGGACTCGTGCTGGCGCGGCACGTCGCCGCGCTGGGCTATCGCAGGCCCGTCTATGTCGGCGCCCCCGAAGGTGTCGATCCCCGCGCCGACCAGCGTTTCGCAGGCATCGTGCGGGCCTTCCGCGATGTCGGCGCGGGTGCGGTCCGGCGGGTCGCCGTGACCGGGGGCAACAGCTTCGTGGCGGGGGCCGAGGGCTTTGGCCGGATTGACCGCAGCGACGCGCCGGACGTGGTGTTCTTCCTGACCGATAACATGGCGTTTGGTGGCCTCATGGCGGCCGAGGCGGCGGGTCTCGACGTTCCGGGCACCACTGGCATCGTCGGGTTCAACGGGCTCGACCTGACGACCGTGATGCCGCGGCCGATCACGACGCTGAAGACGCCCCGTCGCCAGATCGGCGAAATCGGGGCGCAGAACCTCTTGGCGCGGCTGAACGGGCTGACCCCGGATCCGGTCATGCGCCTCGACTGCGTGCTGCGACCTGGGGCGACAACACGGGCACAGTAACGTTACATGAATTCCTGCCTCCCCTAGAATGCGTAACATGTTTCTTGCCGCAGGGGGTCGGATGAGATATATCCCGCCTACCGCCACCCCCGAGGAGTTCCGATGGACGCGTTCATCTGCGACGGCATCCGCACCCCGATCGGGCGCTTCGGCGGCGCCCTCGCCGGGATGCGCGCCGACGACCTCGCGGCGCAGCCGATCCGCGCGTTGATGGCGCGGCACCCGTCGCTGGATGGGGCGGAGATCGACGAGGTCATCCTCGGCGCGGCGAACCAGGCGGGCGAGGACAACCGCAACGTCGCGCGCATGGCGGCGCTTCTGGCCGGTCTGCCCGAGAGCGTGCCCGGCATCACGCTCAACCGGCTCTGCGCCAGCGGGCTGGACGCGGTGGGTTTCGCGGCGCGGGGCATCAGGGCGAGCGACTACGACCTTTGCATCGCGGGCGGGTCCGAGAGCATGACCCGCGCGCCCTTCGTCACGGCCAAGGCCGACGGGGCCTGGTCGCGCAAGGTCGAGACCTACGACACCACCATCGGCTGGCGCTTCCCGAATTCGGCGATGCAAAAGGCCCACGGGACGGACTCGATGCCCGAGACGGCCGATAACGTCGCCGCCGAGCACGGTATCAGCCGCGCGGACCAAGACGCCTTCGCCGCCCGCTCGCAGGCCCGCTGGGCCACCGCCCAGGACGCGGGGATCTTCGCCGATGAGATCGCGCCCGTCGTCCTGCCCCAGCGGCGCGGCGATCCGGTCGTCTTCGACACCGACGAGCATCCGCGCCCCGGAACGGATGAGGCGAAGCTCGCGACGCTTCGCGGCGTGAACGGCCCCGACCTGAGCGTGACGGCGGGCAACGCCTCGGGCGTCAATGACGGGGCCGCCGCCTTGTTGATCGCCTCGGGCAAGGCGGCGGAGGCGCACGGGCTCGCCCCGATGGCGCGCGTCGTGACGATGGCGTCGGCCGGCGTGGCACCCCGCGTCATGGGGATCGGCCCGGTCCCCGCGACCGAGAAGGCGCTGGCCCGCGCGAGCCTCACGATCCGCGACATGGACGTGATCGAACTCAACGAGGCCTTCGCCGCGCAGGCGCTGGCCGTGACGCGGGCGTTGGGGCTGGCCGATGACGACGCGCGCGTGAACGCGTATGGCGGCGCCATCGCGCTGGGCCATCCGCTCGGCATGTCGGGCGCGCGCCTTGCGCTGACGGCGGCGCGGCACCTGCAACGCATCGACGGGCGCTACGCGCTCGTGACGATGTGCGTCGGCGTCGGACAGGGCGCCGCGATGATCTTGGAAAGGACCTGACGATGTATGCCCAGATGGTGACCTCCGAAGCGACTGCCGACGACCCCGAAAAGCTCGCCGCGTTCCAGGCGCGGATCGACCGAGGCGAGAAGATCGAGCCGAAGGACTGGATGCCCGAGGGCTATCGCAAGACCCTGATCCGGCAGGTCGGCCAGCACGCCCATTCCGAGATCGTGGGCCAGCTGCCCGAGGGCAACTGGATTACCCGCGCGCCGACGCTGGAGCGGAAGGCGATCCTCTTGGCCAAGGTACAGGACGAGGCGGGGCACGGGCTCTATCTCTATTGCGCCGCCGAGACGCTGGGCGTCAGCCGCGACGAGCTGACGGAGATGCTGCTGGATGGCCGCATGAAGTATTCGTCGATCTTCAACTACCCGACACTCAGCTGGGCCGACATGGGCGCGGTCGGGTGGCTGGTCGACGGGGCGGCGATCATGAACCAGGTGCCGCTGCAGCGGACCAGCTACGGCCCCTATTCCCGCGCCATGATCCGCATCTGCAAGGAGGAGTCCTTCCACCAGCGGCAGGGCTTCGACATCATGGCGAAGATGGCCCGCGGCACCGAGGCGCAGCGCCGGATGGCGCAGGATGCGCTCGACCGCTTCTGGTATCCGGCGTTGATGATGTTCGGGCCGTCCGACAAGGACAGCGTGCACTCCGCGCAGTCCATGGCGTGGCGCATCAAGATGAACACCAATGACGAGCTTCGGCAGAAATTTGTCGACCAGACCGTGCCGCAGGCCGAGTGGCTGGGCCTGACGGTGCCCGATCCCGATCTCGCGTGGAACGAGGAGACGGGGCACTACGATTTCACCGAGCCCGACTGGTCCGAGTTTTACGACGTCCTGAAGGGCAACGGCCCCTGCAACACCGAGCGGCTCGAGGCCCGGAACAAGGCCTGGGACGACGGCGCCTGGGTGCGCGAGGGGCTGATGGCGCATGCAGAGAAGCGGCGTGCCGCGAAGGTGGCGGCGGAATGAACCTCGCGCAGCTCAATGTCGGCTATGCCCGCTACGCGCTGGACGACGACCGGATCGCGCCCTTCATGGACAATCTCGACCGGATCAACGCGCTCGCCGAACGCAGCCCCGGCTTCGTCTGGCGAATGCAGTCAGACGGCGGCAACGCGACCGATATCTCGGTGCCCGATGACCCGGACATGATCTCGAACCTGTCAGTCTGGACCGACGTCGAAAGCCTCGGGGCTTACGTCTTCAACACGGTTCACGCCCGGTTCTACGACCGCGGAACTGACTGGTTCGAGACGATGACGAAGCCGCATTTCGTGATGTGGCACGTCCCGGATGGTCATCGTCCCAGTTTGGTCGAGGCGATGGACCGGCTGGCCCATCTGCGCGTGCACGGGTCGACCGATCACGCCTTCGGCTGGGACCATGTCGACATGGCGGCCTTCCGGCGCTGCGCCCACGGCGCGGAGGCGGACGCATGAGCAATCACGCGACCCAGCCCTATCCGGGCACCGAGACGCCCGAGGGCCGTGCCCGGCGCGAATGGCCGCTCTGGGAGGTGTTCATCCGGGGCCAGCACGGGATGAGCCACCGGCATGTCGGCTCGCTCCACGCCGCCGATGCGGAGATGGCGATGCATCACGCGCGCGACGTCTACACCCGCCGTCAGGAAGGCGTCAGCATCTGGGTCGTCCCCTCGGCCGCGATCACGGCCTCGAACCCCTCGAAGAAGGGCCCGATGTTCGACCCCGCCGAGGACAAGACCTACCGCCACCCGACCTTCTTCGACATTCCCGACGACGTGGGGGCGATGTGAGCACGGCGCGCGTCACGTTCCTGCTGCGGATGGGGGACAACGCCCTCGTCCTCGGGCATCGCCTGTCGGAATGGTGCGGCACGGCGCCGGCGCTCGAGGAGGATATCGCGCTGGCGAACACCGCGCTCGACCTGATCGGGCAGGCGCGGATGTGGCTGGCGCGCGCGGGCGTGGTCGAGGGGGCGGATCGCTCCGAGGACGATCTGGCGATGCTGCGCGACGCCTGGGATTTCCGGAACCTCCTGCTCGTCGAACAGCCGAACCACGATTTCGGGCATACAATCATGCGCTCCTTTCTCTTCGATCACTGGCACCTCGCGCAGCTTCGTGCGCTGGCCGGATCGCGCGACGCGGCCGTGGCCGCCATCGCGGCGAAGGCGGTCAAGGAAGGCGCCTACCACGCCGAGCGGACCGCCGGACTGGTCGTGGGCCTCGGCGACGGCACCGAGGAGAGCCGCGCGCGGATGCAGGCGGCACTCGACCGGCTGTGGCCCTTCACGGGCGAGATGTTCGCGGATGACGAGGTCGACGCGGCCATGGCGGAGGCCGGGATCGCCCCCCTGCCCTCTTCGCTGCGCGCGGGATGGGACGCGGCGATCGGCGACGTCCTCGCCGACGCCACCCTGACCCGTCCCGAGGACGGTTTCGCCCATGCCGGCGGGCGAACCGGCGCGCGGCATTCCGAACACCTGGGCCACATGTTGACCCAGATGCAGTGGCTCCAGCGCGCCTATCCGGGGGCCTCGTGGTAACCCCGCGCCCCAGACCCGCCCCCGTGCCCGGCAGCATGGCCGGGGCGGCGACCGGGCCGGGCAGTCCGACGCCCCGTAGCGATGCCGAACTCTGGGCGCTTCTGACGGGCATCCCGGACCCCGAAATCCCGGTCCTCTCGATCACCGATCTCGGCATCGTCCGCGGCGCCGCGCTCGACGGAGACCACGCGCGCGTCGAGATCACGCCAACCTATTCCGGCTGCCCGGCCACCAGCGCCATCACGCTCGCCATCGATATGACACTGCGCGGCGCGGGACTGGAGCCGGACCTGCGGATCCGCCTGGACCCGCCCTGGACGACCGACTGGATGACCGACACCGGCCGCGAGAAGCTGCGCCGCTACGGCATCGCACCCCCCTCGCCCGCGGGCGGCCCCAATGCCTGTCCGCGCTGCGGCAGCGGGGACGTCACCCGGATCAGCCAGTTCGGCTCGACCCCCTGCAAGGCGCAGTGGCGCTGCGACGGGTGCTTTGAGCCCTTCGACTACTTCAAGTGCATCTGATGGCCCGTTTCCACGACCTCACCGTGACCGATATCCGCAAGACGATCCGCGACGCGGTGGTCGTCACGTTGGACGCGCCCGACGGCTTCGACTGGACCCAGGGCCAGTACCTGACCTTCCGGCGCGACTTCGACGGCACCGAGCTTCGGCGCAGCTATTCGATCTGCGCCGCTCCCGGCGAGCCGCTGCAGGTCGGGATCAAGCGGGTCGAGGGCGGGGCGTTCTCGGGATGGGCCAATACCGAGCTGGCCGTCGGCGACACGGTGCAGGCGATGCCGCCGATGGGGCGGTTCCACGCGGCCATCGCGCCCGATGCCGAGCGGCATTACCTCCTGTTCGCTGGTGGGTCGGGGATCACACCGATCCTGTCGATCCTGCGGACCGTGCTGGACCGCGAGCCGGGGTCGCGGGCGACGTTGATCTACGCCAACCGCGCCGTGAACACGATCATGTTCCGCGACGAGCTCGACGACCTGAAGTCGCGCTATCTCACGCGACTCGCGGTGGTCCACATCCTCGAACAGGACGCGCAGGAGATCGACCTCTTCACCGGGCGGGTGGACGGCGAGAAATGCGCCGCGCTCTTCCGGCAGTGGGTGGCCATCGACACCGTCGATCTCGCCTTCATCTGCGGACCCGAACCGATGATGCTGGCCATCGCGGCGGCGCTGAAGGATCACGGTCTGCCCGAGGACGCGATCCGCTTCGAACTCTTCGCCAGCGGTCAGCCGGGGCGCGTGGCCCAGCGCCCGAGGGCCGACGTGGCGGCCAAGCCCACCCAAGTCGCGATCACCCTCGAAGGGGCGACCGAGACGATCAGCATGGACCGCGACCAGACGATCCTCGAAGCCGCGCTCGCCGCGGGGATCGATGCGCCCTTCGCCTGCAAGGCGGGCGTCTGTTCGACCTGCATGTGCCGCGTTACGGAAGGCGAGGTCGAGATGGTGCAGAACCACGCGCTCGAGGATTACGAGGTCGAGGGCGGCTATGTCCTCTCGTGCCAATCCTACCCGCTGAGCGATCGGATCGCGCTGGAGTATTATACCGGGCACTAGGCCCCGATCGCGCCGACCCCGCCGCGCGCGATGTCTGCCACCGTTTTGGCATAGGCGATCCGGGCCGCGCGGTCGGCCCTCGGCGACCAGAGATAGAACCAGTTCACCATGCCGAACACGCTCATGGTCGCGTCCCGCAGCGCGCCACGATCGAGGCACGGTGCCTGCGCGGCGAGGACACCCGATAGGTGCGCGACCATGTCGCGCTGATATCCCCGCAGTATCGCGGCCTGGGCAGGTGTCACGAGCGTCATCGCCTCGGTCTGGATGCGGTGTTCGTCGTCGCGCCCCTCATAGGCCAGAAGAAGGTCGGTCAGCAGCGCGCGCAGCGGGTCGGGGCCGGTCAGGTCGACCGCGGCAAAGCGGTCGCGCAGGTCCGACAGATGCGCGTCGAGAAGGTCGAAGAGAAGGCCGTCCTTGCCCGCGTGGTAATGATAGAGGTTCGCCTTCGAGATCCCGCATTCCGCGGCGATCCCCGCCATCGAGGCGCGCGCGAAGCCGTCGCGGGCGAAGACGCGGGCGGCGGCCTTCAGGATCGCGCGGCGCTTGTCGTCGTGGTCGCGGGCGACGGAGCGCCCCATCAGGCGTTCCGGTTGTCGACGACGCGGCGGGCCTTGCCCTGGCTGCGTTCGACCCCGCCGGGGTCCAAGACGACCACCGCGCAGGAGATGCCGACCATGTCCTTGATCCCGCGGGTCAGCGCGGCGGCGCAGGCCTCGGCATCGCCGCCGGGCGCGCATTCGACGTGGACGCGCATGGCGTCCATCGCGCCTTCGCGCAGAAGCTCGATCTGGAAATATGGGGCGAGGCCGGGTACCGCGAGCACCCGCTCCTCGATCTGGGTCGGAAAGACGTTGACGCCGCGCAGGATGATCATGTCGTCGCTGCGCCCCGTGATCTTGGCCATCCGCCGGTGCGTCCGCGCCGTGCCGGGCATCAGCGTCGTTAGGTCGCGCGTGCGGTACCGTATGACGGGCATCCCCTCCTTCGTGAGCGTGGTGAAGACCAGCTCGCCCTCGGACCCGTCGGGGAGGACCTCGCCTGTCGCGGGGTCGATGATCTCGGGCAGGAAGTGATCTTCCCAGATATGCAGCCCGTCCTTCGTGTCGACGCATTCCTGAGCGACACCGGGGCCCATCACCTCCGACAGGCCGTAGATATCGACCGCGTCCATGTCGAAGGCCGCCTCGATCTGGGCGCGCATGGCGGGGGTCCAGGGCTCGGCCCCGAAGATGCCGATCTCGATGGGGCAGGCCCTTGGGTCGAGACCCTGCCGGTGATATTCCTCGAGGAGGTTCAGCATGTAGCTGGGCGTCACCATGATCGCGCGGGGGCGGAAGTCCTCGATCAACTGGACCTGCCGCGCGCTCTGGCCGCCGGACATGGGGATGACCGTCGCCCCCAGCTTCTCGATCCCGTAATGCGCGCCCAGCCCGCCGGTGAAGAGGCCGTAGCCGTAGGCATTGTGGACGATGTCGCCCGCGCGCACGCCGGCCGCGCGCAGGCACCGGGCGACAAGGTTGCCCCACGTCTCGATATCCTGGGCGGTATAGCCGACGACCGTGGGCTTGCCGGTGGTACCCGAGGACGCGTGGATGCGGGCGATGCGTTCGCGCGGGACGGCGAACATCTCGAAGGGATAGGCCCGGCGCAGGTCGTCCTTCACGGTGAACGGAAAGCGCGCAAGGTCGGCCAGCGTCGTCAGATCGTCCGGGTGCACCCCCGCCGCGTCGAAGGCCGCGCGGTAGTGGGGGACATGGCCGTAGGCATGGGCCAGCGTGGCGCGCAGGCGGTCGAGTTGCAGCGCCTCGATCTCGGCACGGGGGGCGGTCTCGATCGGGTCGAGGGGGGTCATGTCGTCTCCTCAAAGAGCTGGCCGGGGATCGCGCGGGACATGCCTCGGAACTCGGCGATGTTCGTCCCGTCCGCCCGCGTCACGGTCACGTCGTAAAGGCCCGAGCGCCCATTGAGCGACACCTCGCGCGCGGTCGCGGTCAGCACGTCCCCGGCACGGCCGGGCGCCAGGAAGCTGACCTGTGCCGCCTGTGCGACCGTGGCCTGGTTGCGCGAATTGCAGGCGAAGGCGAAGGCGCTGTCGGCGAGGCTGAAGATCACCCCGCCATGGCAGGTGCCGTGGCCGTTGCAATGATGCGGCGCCACCGTCAGGCGCAGCGTCGCGGTGCCTTCGGATACAGCCACGCGCTCCATTCCGAACCAGGCGGAAGCGGCGTCATCCGCCCACATGGTGTCTGCCGCGCGCGCGGCGCGGTCCTCGGCGGTCATCTCGGCCATGATCCCTCCCCCATGCCGCGGAGGTTGCACATAACCGACCGATCGGTCAACGATAGACGCGAGCCATCCGGGGAGGATCGTCATGTCGCTGCAACGGGTCGAGAGCTTCGCCGCCGGTCGTTGGATCGGTCCCGGCGCGGACGCGCGCACCATCGCGGATGCGGCGACGGGTGCACCCATCGCGCTGGCGGGGGACGGCGCGGTGGATGTGCAGACCTTGCTGGACCACGCCCGCGATGTCGGCGGCCCCGCGCTGCGCGAGATGACGTTCCACGACCGCGCCCGCATCCTCAAGGCGCTGGCCCAGCACCTCACGGCCCACAAGGACGCGCTCTACGAGGTCAGCTATGCGACCGGGGCCACGCGGAAGGACCATGTCTTCGACATCGATGGCGGGATCGGCACGACATTTGTCTTCGCCTCGAAGGGTCGGCGCGAGATGCCGGACCAGAAGGTCTATCTCGACGGCGGACCCGAACAGCTCAGCCGTGACGGCAGCTTCATCGGCCAGCATGTCTGCGTGCCCCTGCGTGGCGCGGCGATCCAGATCAACGCCTACAACTTTCCCGTCTGGGGGATGCTCGAGAAGTTCGCGCCCGCCTTCCTCGCGGGGATGCCCTCCATCGTGAAGCCGGCGACCGCGACCTGCTACGTGACCGAGTCGGCGGTGCGGATCATGCTCGACTCGGGCCTTCTGCCCGAGGGCACGCTCCAGATGGTCGCGGGGGGCCTCGGCGACATGCTTGACCGGCTGGGTCCCCAGGATGTCGTGGGCTTCACCGGCTCGGCGGCGACGGCGGCCAAGCTGCGCGGCAACCGCAATCTCCTCGACCGGGGCGTGCGGTTCACGGCCGAACAGGACAGTCTCAACGCCTCGATCCTCGGGCCCGATGCCGTTCCGGGCACACCGGAATTTGACCTCTTCGTGACCGAGGCCGTGCGCGAGATGACGACCAAGGCGGGCCAGAAATGCACCGCGATCCGCCGGATCATCGCCCCCGAAACGCAGATCGACGCCTTGACCGAGGCCCTGCGCGCCAAGCTCGACCGCGTCATCGTGGGCGACCCGCGCGACGAGGCCACCCGGATGGGCGCGCTGGTCTCCGAAGAGCAGAAGACCGACGTGCTGGACTGCGTCGCGGCACTGGGGGGCGAGACGCGTCGCGTGACCGGCCCGGACGAGGACCGGCCCGGCGGCTTGCTGGCGCCGATCCTGCTCCGCTGCGACGACCCCGATGGCGCCCGCGCCGTCCATGCGCGCGAGGCGTTCGGCCCCGTCTCGACCGTGATGCCCTGCCGGGACTTGGATCATGCCATCGCGCTGGCGAACCGGGGCCAAGGCAGTCTCGTGGCGTCGGTCATCACGCACGATCCGGCGGTCGCACGGCGGGCGATGCTGGGCATGGCGGCGTGGCACGGGCGGATCTATTTCAACGACCGCGACAGCATGGACCAGAGCACCGGCCACGGCGCGCCGATGCCGCACATGGTGCATGGCGGGCCGGGCCGCGCCGGTGGCGGCGAGGAGTTGGGCGGCATCCGCGGCGTGATGCATTTCATGCAACGCACCGCCGTGCAGGGCAGTCCGACGCATATCGCTGCCATCGCGGGCCGCCACTTCGCCGGTGCGCGCACCCATGACGGCCCCGCGCACCCGTTCCGACGCAGCTTCGACGCGCTCGAAATCGGCGAGACGCTCGAGACCGGTCCGCGCACCGTCACCTCGGACGACATCGCCCATTTCGCCGCCTTCACGGGCGATACCTTCTATGCCCATATGGATGACGCAGCCGCGGCCCGGAACCCGTTCTTCCCGGGTCGTGTGGCGCATGGATACCTGCTGCTCTCCTTTGCGGCGGGCCTCTTCGTCGATCCCGACGAAGGCCCCGTGCTGGCCAATACCGGCCTCGACGCGCTGCGTTTCCAGAAGCCCGTCGTGCCGGGTACCGCGATCCGGGTGACCCTGACGGTCAAGGCCAAGACGCCCCGCACCGACGACTACGGCGAAGTTCGCTGGGACGTGACCGTGACCGACGATGCGGGGGACACCGTGGCGACCTACGACCTTCTGACGATGGTGGCGCGGGGCGGGGCGACCGCCTAGACCGGGGGCATGTCCGACCTCGACCGCATCGTCCAGATCCTGACCGCCGGTCAGAGCCCACGCGTCTGGTCCGTCCTCGTGACCGTGTTCGGCGATCTGGCTCCGACAGGCGTCGACCGGATCAGCGGCGCACTCCTGCGCAGGATCGGGGCCGAGATCGGCTTTCGTCCCGAAGCCGTGCGCGTGGCGCTGCACCGGCTCCGGAAGGAAGGCTGGATCGAGAGCCACCGCTCCGGTCGGACGACCGATTACGGGCTAACGGCGCGCGGCGCGGCCGAGACGCGGGCGGCGGCGCCGTCGATCTATCGCCCCGCGGTGCCGGATGCGGGCTATCTCGTGCTCGACGAGGACGGGGCCGTGCCGGACACACTCTGGGTGACGCCGCAGATGGGGCTTTCGGCCCGCCCGACGGGTCATGCGATCCACCTCGACCGCCCCCCGCCCGAATGGATGCGGCGCGCGACCGTGTCGCCAGACCTCATGGCCGAGACCACGCGCGTGGCACAGGCCTTTGCGGCGCTCGCGGAGCAGACGCTGCCGCCGCTCGATCCGCTGGGCGTGGCGGTCGTTCGCGTGCTGATCGTGCATGACTGGCGGCGGATCGCGCTGCGGGCCACGGGCCTGCCCGACGCATTCCATCCCGATGGCTGGGCGGGGGCCACCGCCCGCGAGGGCGCGACGGCCCTGCTCGATCGCCTGCCCCGACCGCCCCTGCCCGCGCTCGAGGCAGCGGTTCAGGCGAACGCGATCTGAGCCTTCATCGCCTGGCTGCGGTCGCCCGCCACCTCGAACGCGGCCAGCGCATCGTCGAGCGGCAGCGTGTGGGTGATGAGCGGAGCCACGTCGATCAGCCCCTTCCGCATCAGGCTGACGCCGGTGTGGAACTCCTCGTGGAAGCGGAAGCTGCCCCGAAGCGACAGTTCCTTCGCCGTCAGAACTTGCATCGGCACGTTCATGTCCCCGCCGAGGCCCAGCTGCACCAGCGTCCCGCCGGGTCGCAGCACAGCGATGGCACCGGCCAGCGCGGGCCCCGCGCCAGAGCATTCGAACGCCACGTCCATCGTGCCCTTTCCTTCGGCGAACGGCGCGAGTGCGTCCCGATCCTCGGCCATATTCAGCACCTCGTCGGCCCCGGCCGCCCGCGCCATCTCCAGCGGGAAGGCGGCGAGGTCGGTCGCCACGATCCGGTCCGCCCCGGCGCGCCGCGCGGCCAGGATCGTCAGCAGGCCGATCGGCCCGCAGCCCGTCACCAGGACCGAGCGCCCGACCAGCCCTCCGGCCTGCCGCACCGCGTGCAGGCAGACGGCCAGCGGCTCGGCCATCGCCGCCTCGCCGGGGCTGAGATCGCCTGCGGGCGCGCATTGCGCGGCCTCGGCGATCAGGGTCTGGCGGAATGCGCCCTGGATATGCGGGAACGGCATGGCCGAGCCGTAGAACCGCATCTTCAGGCAATGGTTGGGTTGGCCCCGCAGGCAATACGCGCACGCACCGCAAGGCCGCGACGGCGACACCGCGACCAGGTCGCCGACCGCGAGATCGACGCCCTCGCCCATCGATTCGACATGGCCCGAGACCTCATGGCCGAGGATCATCGGCTCGCGCAGGCGGATCGTGTCGCCGATGCCGCCATGGTTGAAGTAATGCAGGTCCGAGCCGCAGACGCCCCCCGCCGCCATCGCAATGCGCACCTGACCCGGACCGGGGTCGCCGGGATCGGCCCGATCCTCGATGCGCAGGTCGCGGGCGGCGTGGATGACGATGGCGCGCATGGGGCCTCCGGTTGACTTGTCGCGGATGACGATCACACAAACAGGTCCGGCCGCGACCGTCGAGGCCCTTGGAGATATGCCCATGAGCACCGACCTCTTCGACCTGACCGGCACGCGCGCCCTCGTGACGGGATCGAGCCAGGGGATCGGGCTGGCGCTGGCCCGCGGCATGGCGGCGGCGGGCGCGGCGATCGTGCTGAACGGACGTGACACGGGCAAGCTCGACGCCGCCGCCGCGACGCTCCGCGAGACCGGGGCGACGGTCGACACGCTGCCGTTCGATGCGACCGACCACGACGCGGTCCGCACGGCCATCGACGGGTTCGAGGCCGGAACCGGCCCCATCGACATCCTGGTCAACAACGCTGGGATGCAGCACCGCACCGCGCTGGAGGACTTCCCGGCGAATGCGTTCGAGCGCCTGCTCCAGACCAATATCGCCAGCGTCTTCCACGTCGGACAGGCCGTCGCGCGGCACATGATCGGGCGCGGCGCGGGCAAGATCATCAACATCGCGTCGGTCCAGACCGCCCTCGCCCGGCCCGGCATCGCGCCCTACACCGCGACCAAGGGTGCCGTCGGCAACCTGACGAAGGGCATGGCGACCGACTGGGCGCAGCACGGGCTGCAATGCAACGCGTTGGCCCCCGGCTATTTCGAGACCCCGCTGAACCAAGCCCTCGTGGACGACCCGGAGTTCACCGCATGGCTGTCGAAGCGCACGCCCGCCGGGCGCTGGGGCCGCGTCGAGGAGCTGGTCGGCGCCTGCATCTTCCTCGCCTCGGACGCGTCCAGCTTCGTCAACGGGACGACGCTCTACGTTGATGGCGGGATCACGGCGTCGCTCTAGGCCCGACCGTGTAGGAGAGGGCCGCGAGCCCTTCGATCTCGGCCTCCACCCGGTCGCCGGGGACCAATGCGCCCACACCCGCAGGCGTCCCGGTCATGATCAGGTCGCCCGCCGACACCGCCATCGAGCGCGACAGGAAGGCGATCGTCTCGGCCACGGGCCAGATCATCTCCGACAGGTCGCCCGACTGCCGCAGGTCGCCATTCACCGAGAGCCGGATCGCGCCCCGGGTCAGCGACGGCACCCACGCCATCGGCATCAGCGGCGCCAGCGGCGCGGAGGCGTCGAAGGCCTTGCCCCAATCCCACGGCCGTCGCGCGTCCTTGGCCTCCTGCTGGCGGTCGCGGCGGGTCAGGTCGATGCCGACCGTCGCACCCCAGATGCAGCCGAGCGCCGCCTCGGGCGATAGGTCCGTGCCGCCGGAGCCAAGCGCAACCACCAGCTCGACCTCGTGATGCAGGTCGGACGTATCCGGCGGATAGGATATCACGCCTGTCGCGGTGACGGCCGCATCCGCGGGCTTGGTGAAGAAGAAAGGCGGCTCGCGGTCCGGGTCGCGCCCCATCTCGCGCGCATGGGCGGCATAGTTGCGCCCGACGCAGAAGATGCGGCGCAGCGGAAACCGCGCGTCGGTGTCGGCGACGGCGATGGCGGGGCGGATCGGCGCGGGGATGACGTAGTTCATTAACCTTCTTCCTACACGATGCCCGCATGGAAGCCGACCGCATGATGCGACCGGCCGAACCTCCGGGAGAGTTTGCCGATGAGCCTGATCGTGGATGCACCGCGCCGGAAACGCCTGCGGGTGCCGGCCGTGGCCGGCCTGCCGTGGCAGATCTTCCTGCGCTATGCCGGCGCGCATATGACGATGCATCTCGACGGCTTTCCCGTCGTCGGCCCGGACGACCGCATTGTCGGCTTCGTCGACAGGATTCGCTATGCCGGACATCGCATCCATGTCGACGGCTGGGCCCGCGCGCGCGAGGTGGTACTGGCATCGCCCGATGCGTCGCGCGCGGTCGTGCCGTCGATCCCCCGGCCCGACGTGACGGCCGAACTGGGCCTCGATCCGGGGGCAGCACCCGGCTGGTCGGTTTCGATGCCATGGACGCCGCAGGACCACGCGCTCCGCATCACCTGTGCGGACGGTACCGCGCTCGACATCCCCCTTCCGGCCTTTACCGAAGATGACCGCCGGGCCGCGCTCCGCGACACCGCCTGGCCCTTCGTCAAGGCCGCGACCCGCGCCACGCCCGCCGCACTCCGCTGGGTCGCCCGGCGCGACATCGCGGCCCGGAGCCGGGTGCGCGATCTGCTCGGGCTCGG
This sequence comes from Jannaschia halovivens, assembly GCF_046452375.1. NCBI lineage: Bacteria > Pseudomonadati > Pseudomonadota > Alphaproteobacteria > Rhodobacterales > Roseobacteraceae > Jannaschia > Jannaschia halovivens. The sequence goes on from NZ_JBKFDJ010000001.1 coordinate 2,216,790, forward strand.
ACCCGCGCAGATCGACACCAGCCGCATCGACCCCGGGATCCTCCGCCCGGCGCCGCCGGACCCGGCAAGCACGCGCCCGATCTGCATCGTCCTGCCGGTCTACAATGCCTTCGACCTCCTGCAGGAGGCGCTGGACCGGGTGCTGCGCCACACCGACCTGCCCTGGCATCTCGTGGCGATCGAGGATTGCTCACCCGACGACCGGGTGCGGCCCTGGCTGCGGACGTGGGCGGCGGCACGCCCCGACGGGCAGGTTACCCTACTCGAGAACGCGTCCAACCTGGGCTTCATCGGATCGGTCAATCGCGGCCTCGCCGTCGCCGGGGCGCGGGGCGAAGACGTCGTGCTCCTCAACTCGGACGCGCTCGTGCCCGACGGTTGGGCCAGCCGCCTCGTGGCCCCGCTCCATGATCCCCGCGTCGCGACCGTCACGCCGATGTCGAACGATGCCGAAATCTTCACCCAGCCCCGCCTTTGTGTTCGCCACGATATCACGCCGGGCGCGGCAGATGCGATCGACGCGCGCGCACGCACGCTCTCCGCGCCCGTGCCGGTCGAGGCGCCCACCGGTGTCGGGTTCTGCATGGCGATGTCGCGCCGATTCCTCGACAGGATTCCGCGCCTCGATACGGCCTTCGGGCGCGGCTATGGCGAGGAGGTCGACTGGTGCCAGAGGGCCCGTGCATTGGGCGGCCGTCATGTCGCCCAGTCCCGGCTTTTCGTCGAGCATCGCGGCGGCCAGTCCTTCGGCGACGAGAAGCTGGCGATGATCGCACGCGCCGGACGGCTGATCACCGCGCGCTACCCGCGCTACGACGCCGAGGTGCAGGCCTTCATCGCGCGCGACCCGCTCGCAACTACGCGCCTGGCCCTCGGGATCGCCGAGCTCGGGGCCGACCCGCGCCCGGTGACGATCTACCTGGCCCACGCGATGGGCGGCGGCGCCGAGACCGTGCAGCGCGGGCTGATTGCCGAGGACGTGACCCGGCGGGGCGGCGCGCTGGTGCTGCGGGTGGGCGGCGCGGCCCGCTGGCGGCTCGAACTCCACGGATCGGACGGGATGGCCGCCGGCGAGACCGACCTGTTCGACGATATCGAGGCCCTGCTGTCCCCGCTCGGGAACCGCCACGTAATCTATGGCTGCGGCGTCGGCGAACGCGACCCCGTCGCGCTGCCGGATCGCCTGATCGATCTGGCCGATGGCGGGCGGCTGACCGTCCTGATGAACGACTATTTCCCGCTCGGCCCGTCGTTCAACCTCATGGATGGCGACGGCGTGTTCCGGGGCGTGCCCGAGGCCACATCGACCGATCCCGCCCATCTCTATCGCGGGTCCGACGGTGTCGTGGTCTCCCTGCACGAATGGCGCGCGCGGTGGGGTCGACTGATGGCGCATGCCGCCGAGATCCGGGTCTTCTCGCCTTCGGGCCGGGACATTGTCGCCGCCGCCTACCCCGTGGCTGCGGCACGGATCACGATCCGACCGCACGCCCTGCCGCACCCGATCCCGCGCCTGCCCGCGCCCGAGGGCCCGCCGGTCATCGGCGTGCTCGGCAATATCGACCCGGTGAAGGGCGCGCGCGTTCTGTCACAGCTGAGCGAGGCAATCGCCGGACGCGGCGGCGCGCGGCTGGTCCTTCTGGGGAACATCGCGCCGGGGCACGCGCTCGCCGGCGATGCCACCGTCCACGGCACCTACGCGATCGAGGATCTGCCCGACCTCGTGGCGCGCTATGGCATCGACCGGTGGCTGATCCCGTCGATCTGTCCCGAGACCTTCTCCTTCACCACCCACGAGGCGCTCGCCACCGGCCTGCCGGTCCATGCCTTCGCACTGGGCGCGCAGGGCGAGGCCGTCCGGAACGCGACCGAGCTGGGCGCTCCGGGCGGCCTCCTCGATCTGGACGCGACGCCGGAGGCGTGGCTCGACGCGATGCTCTAGCGGTTCAGAAGGACACGGTGGTAGCGGCGCAGGAACAGAAGGCCAGTCACCGTCAGTCCCATGCCCAGCCCGACCACGTAGGCCACCGAGACGTACTCGCCGGCATAGTTGAAGTAGAACGCCCGCCGCATCACGCCGACGGCGTGGATCAGCGGGTTCCACCAGAGCCAGTCGTCATAGGGCGCGGGCACGTCGTCGAAGACGAAGAGCACGCCGGACAGAAGAAAGAGGGGACGCGTTGCGATGCTCCAGACACGTTGCCAGACTGGAAGCAGCGTGAAAAGCAGGCAGTTCACCACGCCGACGCCCAGCGCGCAGACCGCCACCATCGCGAGCGCAAGCACGATCAGCCCCAGATCGGGTGCGGTGCGCGTGTCGAACGCCCACAGGATCCCCGCGAGGACGATGGCCGCGACCATCACCTGCGTCGCGAGGTTCAGCGCGAACCGCGCGATGATGGCGTCGGCGAAGGTCACGCTTGGATAGGCGAGCAGCGCCTTCGAGAAGGTCAGCGCCGCGGCCGTCTTTCCCGCAAGATCGGTGAACATCAGGAAGGGGATGACGCCCGTGGCATAGAAGATCGGGAAATTGGTGCCGAGGCGCGGCGCCTGGAACGCCAGCGCGAAGAGCCCCGTCAGCACGGCGATCGCGGCGACGGGTTCGATCACCGCCCAGAGATAGCCGCCGGGCGAGCGCCCGTAGCTCGTCGTCATCTCGCGCAGGATCAGCGCGCCGATGGTCCGGGCGCTGCCCCATCGACGCCCGCCGCCAAGGTCCCGCAGGGCGGGAGGGGAGACCGGTTCTGCCATCGTCGAGCTATGGCATACGAAGCCTTAACGATTGGTGAGGCATGGTCGGATCATGACGATGTCCCGCCCCGAGGCCGCCCGACCGCCCGCCGCGATGCCCGCCCCGGCGGGGCCGCGGCAGGTCGTGGCGATGCCGGCCGCGGGGGCGTTACGGCCCGTGCCGCAGCCGCCCCGGCCCGTCGCCCCGCCCGCCCCGCTGGCGCGCAGGCGGGGGCGTCATATCGCCGTCTTCCTCAGCTTTCTCGCCCTCGTCGTCGCGCCGACGGCCCTGTCCGCGTGGTACCTGCACGCGCGCGCCGCCGATCAATACGCCTCGACCGTCGCCTTCTCGGTCCGGGCCGAGGATGCGCCGTCGGCGGTGCAGCTGCTTGGCGGCATCACCGAGATCGGCGGCTCGGGCAGCGCGGATGCCGACATCCTCTACGAATACATCGCGTCCCAGCGAATCGTCGCCGAGATCGACGCGGCGCTCGACCTCCGCGCGATCTGGTCGCGCCCCGCGAACGATCCGATCTTCGCCTATGACGCGCCCGGCACGATCGAGGATCTCGTGGACCATTGGGGCCGCATGGTGCGCACCTCCTACGACGCGGGCACCGGCCTGATCGAAGTGCGCACGCTGGCCTTCACGCCGGCCGATGCGACGTCCATCGCCACGGCGATCCACGCGCGGGGCACCGATCTCGTCAACGCGCTGTCGGATACGGCGCAGGCCGATGCGATCCGGCTGGCGCGGGTCGAACTGGACGGGGCGGTCGAAGCGCTCAAGGATGCCCGCGCCGCCGTCACCGCCTTCCGCAACCGCAACCGACTGGTGGATCCGGGCGCCGAGGCCGGAACGCAGACCGCCCTCATCGGCGAGTTGGAGGGCCGGCTCGCCGCCGCACTGATCGAACAGGACCTCCTGAGCCAGCGCACCCGCGCGGGCGATCCGAGGCTGGCCCAGGCCGAGTTGACGGTCGAGGTCATCCGTTCCCGCATCGCTGCCGAGCGCGGCAAGATGGGCACCGGCGACGGCGCGGCGCTGGCCGATGTCGTCGGCGAATACGAGCGGTTGCAGGTCGATCGCCGCTTCGCCGAAAACAGCTACACTGCAGCACTCGCCGCCCACGCGGCCGCCCGCGCCGAGGCACGGGCCCAGAACCGCTACCTCGCCGCCCATGTCGAACCGACGGTCCCCGAGGCGGCGCGCTTTCCCAGACGGGGGATGATTGCCGCGATGGTCGGGCTCTTCGCCTTTCTCGGCTGGGCCACCATCGTTCTCGTCGTCTACGCGCTCCGCGACCGGCGATGATCCGGCTCGACGCGTTGCAGAAGCGGTTCCGCACCGGGCCGACCGAAAAGATCGTCGCCCGCGACATGACAGCGACCTTTCCCACCGGGCGGTCCGTCGCCCTTCTGGGGCGCAATGGTGCGGGGAAGTCGACGCTTCTCCAGATGATCGCGGGCACGCTCCTCCCCGATGCGGGTCGCATCCGCGCGACCGGCACGATCAGCTGGCCGGTGGGGTTCGCGGGCGCGTTCCACCCCGACCTGACGGGCGCACAGAACGCCCGCTTCATCGCCCGGATCTACGGTGTGGACAGTTCGGCCATGGTCGCCTTCGTGGCCGACTTCGCCGAGCTCGGGGCCCATCTCCACCAGCCGGTCCGGACCTACTCGGCGGGGATGCGCTCACGACTCGCCTTCGGGGCGTCGATGGCGGTGCCCTTCGACACCTATCTCGTGGACGAGGTCACGTCGGTCGGCGACGCGGCGTTCCGCCGCCGCTCGTCCGAGGTCCTGTCGGCCCGAATGGAGAACGCGTCGGCCATCGTCGTCAGCCACGCGATGCCGTTGATCCGGCAGATCTGCGACGCGGGCGCCGTGCTCGAGGACGGGCGCCTGACCTGGTTCGACGATCTCGAGGAGGCGATCGCGGCCCACGAGGCGAACCTTGCCCCCGCCTAGCGGGCCGGGTCGTCCAGCACCTCGCCCAGAAGGGCCATCAGGTCGCGCATCCGGATGTTCGGGCGCGGCGTGTCGTCCCGAACCGAAACGATGTCGGGCGTATAAGGGTTGTCCTGCCCCACCCGCGCGAAGAGGGCGGCATTCTCGGCCTCGAACAGGGCGACGATGCGGCGGCGATCCTCGAGGCTCATGTAATAGGGCGGGTATCCCGCGAAGGTGTGATGCGCGACCACCAGCAGGTTGCGCTGCGCCTCGGTCGAGAACTTCAGGGCCTTGGCCAGCCGCATCGCCTCGACGCCCGCGCCGGGCAGGCTTGCATTGGCAGACCCCGCGGGCAGGTCCAGATCCTTCGGCAAGCCGAGACAGCGCAGCATCTGCGGGACCGCGGGACCGTCCTCGTAGCGCAGGACCGTGACCCGGTCGGCCCCGAACACGTCGAGCCAGCCGCCGAGACAGCGCCCCGCGGAAATGTCGCCATCCAGCGTTTCGGGCCTGTCGAGAAAGGCCGACACCATGCGGCCGAACCCGTTGCCCGGTTGCTTGGCCTTCTGGTTGTAGATCGACAGGAACATCGTGTCGGGCCGCCGGACGGTGGCAATGACATGCACGTCATGCGCGGCAAGACCGTCGCGCAACCGCACGATCCGGTCGGGCGTGAGCGCAAAGAACTCCTCGGACGAGATCACCGCCACCGCGACCCCGTCCAGCACCGCCTCGAGCTCGGCCAGCTCGGCGTCGAAATCGGGGACATCGCCCAGCACGCTGTCGGCCATCTTCTTGAGCGCGAAGGCGATGCGGTGCTGCGCGTGATGATACCAGCAAGCCCGCGGGTAGGCGACGCCGTGGCGCGCCAGCGTGGCACGGCCCGCGTCGAACGCCCCCTGAAGGGCGGTCGTGCCGGTCTTGTGCGCGCCGATATGGAGGTAGAGCTTTGCCATCTCCACCATGTCGCACTCGATAGGTTAACGAACGGTTAGAACGCCGCGACGTCGTAGCTCAGACCGGCGGTCGAGGTGATCCCTTCCAAAGTCAGGCTGTCGAAATCGTGGAACGACAGGAGCAGGTCGCCCCCGACGACCTCGGCCTTGGCGTCGAATGCGGCCTGGTCCGGGCGTTGGCCGTTCCAGAGCGCCGCATCGAACAGCAGCCGATCAACGGTGGGGTCGAAATCGACGATGCGGTCGTGGCCCGCGTCGTAGCGGAAGGTGTCGGCTCCACCGCCGCCCAGCAGAAGGTCGCCACCGGCATCGCCCGACAGCGTGTCGTCGCCGAACCCGCCATAGAGCTCGTCGGCCCAGGTGCCACCGTGCAGAAGATCGTTGCCGCCGCCGCCATAGAGCTGGTCGCGCCCGTCGTCGCCCCAGATGCTGTCATGGCCCATGCCGCCGGACAGGCCGTCATCGCCATGCCCGCCGCGCATTGCGTCATTGCCGTCATCGCCGAACATCATGTCGTTCCAGCCGCCGCCGTCGAGATCGTCGTCGCCGTCCCCGCCCTCCAGCCGGTCACGCTGTTCTCCGCCCTCGATGGTATCGTTGCCCGCGCCGCCCAGCAGCCTGTCGAATCCGTCCCCGCCCAGGAGGAGGTCGTCGCCGTCACCGCCCTCGAGCTTGTCGTCGCCCGTGGCGCCGTCCAGCGTGTCGCGACCCGCGCCGCCATAAAGCATGTCCGACCAGGTATCACCGAAAAGGAGGTCGTCGCCGGCATCGCCATGCATGACGTCCTGACCTTCGCCGCCCAGAAGCGTGTCGTTCCCCACCCCTCCGAAGAGCTGGTCCGTGCCGTCGCCGCCGCTGAGGTAATCGTCGCCCCCGTCGCCGTGCAGGATGTCGGACCAGCTTCCCCCGACGATCCGGTCCTGGCCCGCACCGCCCCAGATCTGGTCCGCGCCCACGCCGCCGTCGATCGTGTCGTCGCCGTCGCCGCCATAGATCCGGTCGTAGCCCTCGCCCCCGGTGATGACATCGTGGCCGAGGCCGCCGTCCATCGTGTCGTTGCCCTGTCCGCCATCCAGCGTGTCGTCACCCGCGTCGCCCGCCAGGCTGTCCGACCAGTCGCCGCCGAAGATGCGATCCGCGCCGTCGCCCCCGGAAATCGTGTCGGTGTTCAAACCGCCATCCAGGAGATCGTCGCCCGCGCCGCCGAACATCACGTCGTTGCCGTCATCCCCGCGCAGCGTGTCGTTCCCCGCATCGCCGTAGAGCGTGTCGGCCCAGCTGCCGCCCGACAGGCTGTCGTCACCGTTGCCACCCCGGAGTTCGTCCTGACCGGCACCGCCCGCCAGCGCATCGCTGCCATCGGATCCGACGAGCGTATCGAACCCGTCGCCGCCCGAGATCGCGTCGTTCTCGGCTGTGCCGAGAATACTGTCATTGCCCGTCGTCCCCGACAGGTCGCGCACCGCCGTCTCGTAATGCGACAGCGGCAGGTCGATGGCGGCGCGCAGATCGTCGACCTCGAGACCCGCGCCGTCATGCGAGCGGATGACCAGCACCTCGTCGCCATAGGTGATCGTCGCCCCGACCGAGTTGCGCTGCAGGTCGAGTTGATCGGTGCCCCGGAGGTTCGTCCAGGCCGAAAGATCGAGGCGGTCGGTCGCGATATTGAAGCCGGTCACCGTATCCGGCTGATCGTCGGCGGTCAGCACGAAGATGTCGGCGCCCGTGCCGCCCACGAGGGTGCCCGAGCCGTCGCCGTCCTGCAGGACACGGGGCAGCGTCGCGAGATCGACGGAGAAGCGGGTGATCCCGGCCTCGGTGGTGCTGCTGACATAGATCTCGATCGCGCCGTTCTGGACGGACGCGGCGATGGTCCCGACATTCTGCAGCGTCGTGTCGAGCTGGTCGGCCACCTGCGCCAGATGCAGGAGCCGTCCGTCCGGCAGGAGTTCCAGCAGCGACACGCCGTCATCGGACCCGCCCGCGATCACGAAGGCCCGGCCGTCGGCTTCGACCGTTTCGATGGCGGCGACGCCTTCGAAGCGCGTCTCGCGCCCGTCGAGCACGTGATCGGTCACGGCGAGCCGGCCATCCGCGCCGACCTCCATCACCGAGAGCGAGTTGCTGCCCGCCGCGCCGATCACGACATAAGCGGTGCCGCCCACCGTCGTCGTCGCGAGTGCCGAGAGGCCGTTGACCGGCAGCTCGCCCGCGCCGATCCCCGCCACGTCACCCGCCGCAAGCCCGCCCGCGGCATCGACGGTGAAGCTGCCGACGGTGTTGCCATCGCGCGAGATGGCGAGGATCACGGTTGCGCCGCCGACCTCCACCTGCGCCATGGCCGGGATGTCGATGCCCTCGGTCTGGAAGGTCGCCGTCCGGGTCATCGCGCCCGCCGCATCCATCTGCCAGCCCTGGAGCGTTCCCGACGCATCCGCCGTCAGGAGGGTTGCGCCGCTGGTCGTGGACACGAAAGCCATCGCGGTGAAGGCATCCCCGCCGGTCCCCGTGGCGCCGTCGATCTGCGACAGGCGGCCGATCTGGTCGAGGATATGGCCGTCGAGGCCGGGCATCGCGCGCGAGAAGGCGACCATCACGTCGTTGCCGTCGATGGTGATCGCCTCCAGCTGGACGGTATGGGACAGCCCGTAGCCCGAATCGAGCCGGGCCGATCGGACCGCCATCCCGCCATCGAGGTCCCAGGTCGATCGCCCGCCCCCCACGGTCGTCACGACGTAGAGCCGGTCCACCCCGCCCACGGAGTGGATGTCCATGTCGGTGATGTTGCGGATCAGCGAGACGTCGCCGCGGGTGTAGGTCTCGATATGGTCGATGCTGGTCATGATGCGTGTGCCCCGTGCTGGTCGATGCAGCCGGGATCGCGCGCCGGGATGGTGAGGATTTGTTAGGGCGGAGGCGGCATCATGCCCCTGACCGCGGATTTTACGCCAATTCGTCACGAGGAGCGCAGCATCGCCCGACCGCCCCCCGACGTCCTAATCGTCATGGCCACGCGCGACGGCGCGGCCCACCTTCCCGCGCAACTGGCCAGTCTCGCGGCCCAGTCCCACAAGGGCTGGCGGCTCTGGGTGGGGGATGACGGGTCGCGCGACGACACGCGCGCGATCCTCGACGACTTCGCGGATCGGATGGGTGGCACGGACCGTGTCAATGTCGTCGAGGGGGCGCATTGTGGCGCATCTGGCAACTTCCTGACGCAACTCTGCCATGCTTCGCTTCCGCTCGGGCCGCGGACGCATGTGGCGCTCTGCGATCAGGACGACGTCTGGTATCCGTCGAAACTGATCCGCGCGATCGAAGGGTTGAATGGCACGCGTGGCCCCGCGATCTACGGGGCGGGATGGCGCGTCGTCGATGCCGATGGGCGCGCGACGGGTGGCCCCGTCCGGCGCGCTGCCGCGACCGACCTGCCGTCTCTCATGGCGCAGAACGCGGTCTCGGGGCATACCGCGATGCTGAACCCGGCGCTGGTGGCGGCCCTGCGCGCGGGACCGTGCCCCCGGCGCGACGTGCCGTTCCACGACTGGTGGCTGGCGCAGTTCACGCGGGCCATCGGCGGAGAGATCCGGATCGACCGCCGCGCCGTGCTCGACTACCGGCAGCACGATTCCAACGTCCTCGGCGCGCCGGGCGGGCTTGCAGCTGGTGCGACCCGGCTGCGCCGCCTTGTCGACGGGACGTTCGGGCGCTGGCTCGCCGCGAACTGCGCGGCTCTCCTGGATCGCGACGCGCAGCTGACGCCCCAGGCGCGCCACCTGATCGAGCGTGTGCGCGCGGACCCGACGGCCGCGACCCTGCGCCGCCTCGGCATCCGTCGCCGCTCCGGCCTCGAGACGGCCGCGCTGCGTCTGGCGGCACGGGCGGGACGGCTCGGGATCTACGCGGGCGCGCCCTCGAAGAACGGCGTCCAGGCCGCCAGCACCGCGTCGGGGCATTCTTCGGCCAGATAATGGCCCCCGGCGATGGCCTGGCCCGTCACGTCCGACGCCCGCCGTCGCCAGAGGGCGAGGCAATCGAAATGCCGCTCGATCGCGCCGTCCCTCCCCCACAGCGCCAGGAGCGGCATCGGCAATTTCCCCTGCTCGGCATCGTCATGGGCGATGTCGATACCCCAGGCGGCGCGGTAATCCTCGCAACTGGCATGGATCGTCGCGGGATCGCGGAAGGCGTCGAGATATTCCTTGAGCGCGGGCCGGACAAACGGCGTGGCCCCCGCCGACCCGGTGCAGCACTTCCGGACCCAGTATGCGTCGGGATCGTGCCCGATCAGCGTCTCGGGGAAGGGCGCGGGTTGGATCAGCCAGTACCAATGCCAATAGGTCGCCGCGAAGGCACTGTCGCCCGTCGCGTACATCTCGCGCGTCGGCGCGATGTCGAGCGTCGCCAGCGCCCGGACGCGACCCGGATGATCGGCCGCTAGACGATGCGTGACCCGCGCGCCCCGGTCATGCGCACCCACAAGGAACCGATCATGCCCCAGCGCATCCATCAGCCCCAGCAGGTCGCCCGCCATCGCGCGCTTGGAATAGGGCGCGTGGTCGGCATCGGTCGGCGGCTTGGCCGAGCGGCCATAGCCCCGGAGATCGGCGCAGATCACGGTATGCGTCCGTGCGAGGACCGGCGCGATCCGGTGCCACATCGCCGACGTCTGGGGGTAGCCGTGCAGCAGCAGGATCGGCGGACCGGACCCGCCGATCCGGCAGAAGACATGGCCGTCGCCGACCGGGATCACCCGTGCGTCGAACCCGTCGAAGAACCCCGGTGCATCTGCGGCGGCGGCGAGGATGGCGGCGGGATCGGGCATGGACATCGGGCGGCTCCTGGCGGGCAGGATGACACGGGGATGCGACGATCACGAGAGGGTATCCCGTTGGTCGGGCAGAGAGGATTCGAACCTCCGACCCCCTGCTCCCGAAGCAGGTGCGCTACCAGGCTGCGCCACTGCCCGACCGTTGGGCGACGGACGCGATGCGTCCGACAGGGGCGGCAGATACGGCGCGGCCCGCGCCGTGGCAAGGGCTAATCCCGTGTCGCGGTGGCGGGCGGCGGCACGGCATGGGCATCGCGCTCGGCACGCGTGAGCATCGGACCGATCCGCAGGTTCGTTCCCGTCTCGGCCCGCGACCGCGTCCGCAGCACCGGCGTCGTCGCCGAGTTGCCGCGCCCCTCGCGGAACACGATGAAGAGGCCCGATGCGATGATCACCGACGCCCCGATCGCGGTGCCTCCGTCGATCGTCTCGCCGAAGAAGAGCCAGCCATAGAGCGCGGCCCAGATGATCTGCGAGTACTGCATCGGCGCCACGAGCACGGCATCGGCGCGCCGATAGGCCTGGATCATCATCAGGCTGGCGATGAAGGCGCCCGCCGCCACGAGGACCCAGAGCCCGAGATCCTCGACCGGCATCGGGCGGTAGACCAGCGGCATCAATGCGCCCATGACGACGAAGTTGGCCACCATCGGATAGAGCATCAGAACCGCCGCCCGCTCCTCCCGGCCGATCTTGCGGACGATGACCGAGGCCAGCGAGCTGAAGAACGCGCCGGTCAATGCCGCCGCATGACCGATCCCCAGCTCGACCGAGCCCGGACGCAGCACGATCATGACACCGATCAGGCCGACGATGACGGCCGCCCAGCGCATCAGACGCACCTTCTCGCCCAGGACCGGGATCGAGAGGATCGTGATGATCAGCGGCGACGCGAAGATGATGGCGTAGGTCTGCGCCAAGGGCAGCACCGTGAACGCGTAGAAGATCGTCATGCCCGTGATGACCGCCGACACCGTCCGGAGCGCGGTCCACCATGGATGGCGCGGCTTCAGGTTGCCCTCGAAATCGTCGCGGAGCAGCATCACCACCGCCAGCGGGAAGCTGAAAAGCACGCTGAAGAACACGATCTGGAAGACCGCGTAACCGTTTCCGCCCAGAAGCTTGATCGCCACGTCATGCGCCGAGAATAGCGCGAAAGCGCCCAGCGCCATCATAATGCCGGGAAGCGGAGAGGCCTTGTCGCCCATGGGGAGTTCCTTCGATTGGATCCGCGCCCCCCTCCCAAGGGTCGCGGTGGGTCGGGACGGGCGCGTCCGGCCCGGGGGCCGGCGCGCCCGTCCGGATCAGGCGGCGTCGAGCGCCGCGAGGATGGCATCGCCCATCTGGGTCGTCGAGACGGGCGTGCCGCCATCGGGGCCCATCAGATCGGCCGTGCGCACACCGTCGGCCAGCACCTGCTGGACCGCGCCTTCCAGAAGGTCGGCATGCGCGCCCTCGTCGAACGAATAACGCAGCGCCATCGCGAAGCTGAGGATGCAGGCGATCGGATTGGCCTTGCCCTGCCCGGCGATGTCCGGGGCCGAGCCGTGCACCGGCTCGTAGAGGGCCTTGGGCCGCCCGTTCGCCATCGGAAGCCCCAGTGAGGCCGAGGGCAGCATGCCCAGCGAGCCCGTCAGCATCGCGGCCAGGTCCGACAATAGGTCGCCGAACAGGTTGTCGGTCACGATCACGTCGAACTGCTTGGGCCATCGCGTCAGCTGCATCGCGCCCGCATCGGCATACATGTGGCTGAGCTCGACCTCGGGATATTCCGCGTCGTGGATTTCCTGGACGACGTCGCGCCAGAGGATGCCCGATTCCATCACGTTGGCCTTCTCCATCGAGCAGACCTTGTTCGACCGCTTCTTCGCCAGTTCGAAGGCCGAGCGGGCGACGCGCGCGATCTCGGACTCGGTGTAACGTTGGGTGTTGATGCCGACCCGCTCGTTGCCTTCCTTGTGGATGCCGCGCGGCTCGCCGAAATAAACGCCCGAGGTCAGCTCGCGAATGATCATGATGTCGAGGCCCGCGACGACCTCCTTCTTCAGCGACGAAAAGTCGGCCAGCGCGTCGAAGCACTGCGCCGGGCGCAGGTTCGAAAACAGGTCCATCTCCTTGCGCAGGCGCAACAGTCCCCGCTCGGGCTTCACGCTGAAGTCGAGGTCGTCGTATTTCGGGCCGCCCACGGCGCCCAGCAGAACGGCATCGACCTCCTGCGCCTTGGCCATCGTGTCGTCGTGGAGCGGCGTGCCGTGCTTGTCGTAGGCGCAGCCGCCGACCAGATCCTCGGACACCTCGAAGGACAGACCGCGCTTGGCCTCGAACCAGTCGATGACGCGCCGGACCTCGGCCATGACCTCGGGGCCGATGCCGTCGCCCGGCAGGATCAGAAGGGAATTGGTCATCGCGTGCAGGCCTCTCGTTGGGATCGGCACGGGCGTAGTCGCCCCCTTCCGAAGGGTCAAGGAAGTGCGATGTCGACCCAGACCAGCCGCCCGGTGCCCGCGGCGGCCACCGTGTCGGCGAAGGAATCCTCCGGCGCGGGCCAGAGGACGCCCGAGGCCCGGATGTCGAGCGATGCGCCGGGCAGGACGTAGTCGACGCGGAGCGGGCCCGGTCCCTCCCAGGCGACGGTATCCAGCTCGGGATCGCCAGCATGCCCGGCCCCGCCGCCGCCCGCGCCGCGCGGGACGGGATCCTGCAGGGCCGGATGGTCGAGCAATGCGCGCATCGCGGCGCGGGGGCCGTCGCCATCCACGGGATCGACATTGCCGCGCCCCAGCACGACCGGGTGCGGCGCCGCCCCGGCCAGCTCGGCCACGAAGGCCAGCTCATCCGCCGTTCGCTTGCCGTTGCGATCCTCGGGGCCGTCGAATACCGGCGTTCCCGCCGACAGGGTGATCAGCGTGAGGTCACCCAGCTCGACCACCCATTGCGCCGTCGTCGCCAGCGGTACGACCGCATGCGCCGCCTCGGGCAGGACGGCAACCGCGTCCGAGCGCGCCGACCAGAGTGTGCCGGAATGGTCGGTGATCCGACCGAAGGGCCGATCCGACAGGAGCGTCAGGCCGCTGTCGCCCGTGAAGCGGCCATAGCCCAAGGCATCCCGCGCCCGGTCATCGGTGCCGTCACCGTCGATGTCGATCCCCGACGGGATGCCGGAATTCGGTTTCAGGGCAACGCGATGCGGATAATCGAGCCCGTGCTCGGCCAAACGGTCGGTCAGCGCGGCAAGCCCCGCACCATCGAGGTCCCAGTCGATGTCGAGAAGCAGGACGACGTTCGGCGCGGCTTGCGCGATAACATCGAGCGCGGCCTCGGCCTGCGGATCGCGCGCAGCCGCGAGATCGCGCAGCATCAGGCCCGGCCCACGGCGGCCGAGGCCCGAATGGAAGGTCGCGATGCGCAGGGTCTCGGCCACGGCGGTGCCCCCGAGCAGCACCGCGAGGGTCGCCGCGATCAGGCCGGCAGGAAGGCGGGGTCGCCCGCGCCGGTTTCGGCGAAACGGCTGCGCTTCTTCGAGATCATCAGGGCCAGCCGCCGCATGGCGATTCCGCGCAGGAACAGCGAGGCGGGAAGGAAGGCCCATAGCGACATCATCCAGACCGTCAGAAGGTGGTTGTCCAGCATCGAGACCCCGTAGGAATTCGCGATGAAGACGGCCAGCGGCGGCGTGATGTATGGCAGCAGAACCCCTAACAGGATGTTAACGGCCCCGTCGCGCTTGAGGCGGACCACCACGTCCGCGCCCGCCGTGGGATCGAAGGTGGGAAGGTTGATCCAGACGTTGAAGCTGCCGGTGGGCGAGGGCCAGCCGCGCACCCGGATCAGGATCGCGAAGACCGTCAGCGCGACCAGCGACACCAGGTAGGCGAGGCCCGCCGCCGACCGGATCAGCGTGGCCTCGGACAGGGTGGTGCCATCGGGGAGGAGCCACATCAGAAGCCGGATCGGGCTGAATGCGAAATCCATCGACTCGCCCAGAAGGATGCCGATGGCGTGGAACAGCCGCGACAGGGTCGTGGGATCGGCCTGTCCGGCGCACATGATCGAGGTCAGCAGGAGCGTCATCGCCAACATGGCGAAGCGGACGCGGTTGAACGGGGGGGCGGCGCGGAATTCGATCAGCCCCGGATAGGTCGAGCCGTATTCGACGATCACGAAGACCGCCGCGAAGATCGCGATCAGAACCGTGGCGTCCGTGACCTGGGGATCCGCCTGAGGCAGCAGCAGCGATGGAGCAAGGACCATCATCACGACGAGCACCGCACGGATGCACGCACCTGGTAGCTGCGAAATCACTGCCCAATCGATCCTTAATGGACGGGTCCGGTACGTGCCGAACCCTTGTTCCAAGATCACACCCTTATGATGGGTGACTGCCTCATTCTCGCCTCAACCGTGCCTTGTTTAAGTTCACCTCGCAACCGCCTGACGGGGAACGGAAAGACTTGGGCAAATCTGTGTGTCCCGTTGGCATCATTCCGCCGACAGCGTACCGGCAATCGTTCAAGAACAACGGCTTACGGATCGACGTTCAGGCAGTCCGGTCAGACCCAGGGACGCTCCTGCGTCATGCGCGCCTCGAACGCGGCGATCGATGGCGCCTTCTCCTGCGTCAGGCCGATATCGTCCAACCCGTTGAGGAGGCAGTGCTTCTTGAAGGCGTCCACCTCGAACGCGTAGGTCGTGCCGTCGGCGCCGGTGACGGTCTGCGACTCGAGGTCGACGGTGAGGCGGGCGTTAGCGCCATTCTCGGCGTCCTTCATCAGCGCGTCGACCTGCTCCTGCGGGAGCACGACGGGCAGGATGCCGTTCTTGAAGCAGTTGTTGTAGAAGATGTCGGCGAAGCTGGGCGCGATCACGGCGCGTATGCCGAAATCCAGCAGCGCCCAGGGTGCATGCTCGCGCGAGGAGCCGCAGCCGAAATTGTCGCCCGCCACGATGATCTCCGCGTCCCGGTAGGCCGGCTTGTTGAGCACGAAGTTCTCGTTCTCGCTGCCGTCGTCGTTGTAACGCATCTCGTCGAAGAGGTTCACGCCGAGGCCCGAGCGCTTGATCGTCTTCAGGAACTGCTTGGGGATGATCATGTCGGTGTCGATGTTGATCAGCGGCAGCGGCGCGGCGATGCCGGTCAGGGTCTCGAACTTGTCCATCATGTCCTCCGTGGCGATGCGACCGGCTTTACGCCTCCGGCACGGCGAAGGTCAACGCGGCCCAGAGCGTCAGCCAAACGGGATCTGTCTCGGCGTCGGGCTCGAGCGGCAGGACGGCGACCGAATCGAGGAGGTAGTCGTGCCCGGCCTTCATCGGCAGCACGGCCCGCCCCTCGGCATCGGCGGTATGAAGCGTGATCGCGATCCCGCCATCGGGCGCCCGCTCGAACATCTCGACCTGCGCGCCCGGCCGGGGCGCACCCTCGAACAGCACCTGCACGGGAAGGCCGCCCGAAAGGTCGTCGGTATAGGGATTCACGCCGGCCACGATCTCGGTGCGAAGGCCCACGGCCCGGTCCGATCCGGCCCCGTCGCCCACGGCCACCAGCGATTTGGCGAACCGGCGATAGGCCTCCCGGAACCCCTCGCGCGGCAGGCCGCGGGCGTCGTGCTCGGCCAGAAGCGGCGTGAAGGCCTTGTGCTCGGCGAAGGCCACGAACTTCTCCCACTCCGAATAGACCAGCGACATGTCCGCCGTCTCGTGTACCAGGATCAGAAGGCCTTCGGGCGCCATGTCGAGCTGCACGGCCGGGTTGTCGCCGATCCGCGCGGGCACGGGGCTGACCTCTTCGCCCGAGATCATGTCGAACCGCGCCGAGCGGTTGGGGATGAAGCTGAGCGTCGAGCCCGCGAAATCCTCGCCGTTGTGGAAACGGGCGGTCACCGGGTCGCCGGGGGCCACCGCGAACTCCAGCGGTTCGATCCAGAACTCATGCGCTTGAAGCGGGGTGCAAAGGATGAACAATGCCGCGAAGGCAACCAAGGGGCGGATGGGCATGACGAATCTCCTGGCGATGGGGCACAGGGTGGCCCTGGCCGTCCTGCTGTCAATGATCGCGGCTTTCACGGTTGCGGCACATGAGGTCGAGCCGTCCTTCGCCGAGGTCGAGATCGCGGGCGACGTCGCCACGATAACCCTCCGGACGTCCGTCGAGCCCTTGATCGCGGGTATGGACCTCGGCGCGCTGGACGACACCAACGAATCGCCCCTGTCGGACCTGCATGACGAATTGCGCGCCCTGCCGCCCGAGGCCCTGGGCGCGGCTCTCTCAGACGCGTGGGGACAGATCGACGACCGGATCACGGTGTCGGTCAACGGCACGGACCTGCCCCTGACCCTGGCCGAAACCGAGATCCCGCCCGTCGGCGACCCCGAACTGCGCCGCGACAGCGTCTTGACCCTCACCGCGGACCTGCCACGGGGCGACGCGCCGGTCGTCTTCGGCTTCGACGCCGCCCTCGGGAGCGTGATCGTGCGGCAGACCGGGGACGAGGCCAGCTACGAGGCGATCCTGACCAATGGCAGCCTGTCGGACCCCCTGCCCCGAACGGGGGTGGCCGAAATTCCGGTTTGGGAGAGCTTCCTGCGCAACGTCGTCGTGGGGTTCGAGCACATCATCCCGGCGGGACTCGACCACATCCTCTTCGTGCTGGGCCTCTTCTTCTACGCGCTCGCGTGGCGACCGCTGCTCTGGCAGGTGACGTCCTTCACGGTCGCGCACACCGTCACGCTGGCATTGGCGGTGCTGGGCGTCGTCACCATCCCGCCGTCACAGATGTGGGCGGTCGAGGCGGTGATCGCGGCCTCGATCGTCTGGGTCGCCGTCGAGAACATATGGGCCGGGGGCCGGCGGACGATCACGTGGGGCCGGATTGCCGTGGTCTTCGGGTTCGGTCTCCTGCACGGGCTGGGCTTCGCGTCGGTCTTCGCCGAGGCCGGGATGGCGCCCGCGACGCTGGTCGCCTCGCTGATCGCATTCAATATCGGCGTCGAGATCGGGCAGCTTACCGTGATCGCGATCGCCTTCCTGCTGGTCGGCGCGTGGTTCGGCGGCAAGCCGTGGTATCGCCGGGTGATCGCGGTGCCGGGGTCGATCGTCATCGCGGCGATCGGTCTATACTGGGTGCTGAACCGTATCGGCGTTCTCGGAGATGTCCCCTACCTGACCTGAGCGGGCGGCGCGGGACCGTTAGCCGCCCAGAAGCGCCAGCAGCGCGCGTTCCGCCTGTCGCAAACCAGTCGGCGTGTCCGGCGCGCTGACGTCACGCCACGTCTCGGACAGCGCGATGACCTGCGGATGGACGTAGCTGTTGCGCGCGATCGTCGGCGTGTTGTGCAGCATCTCGGCCGCAGCTTCCGACATCGCCTTGATGGTGACGCCTTCGCCCGTCGCCTGCGCCACCGCGAGGGCGGCGACCGAGCCGTTCCACGTCCGGAAGGTCTTGGCCGTCGCGGTGTCGAGGCCCGCGGCATCGCGCAGCCAATCGTTGACCTGATCGGCATGGACCTCGCGCCGTTCGGTGCCGTCGATCCATTCGAAGACCGGTGCGCCCGGCAGGTCGTCCAGCGCATGAAGCGCGCGGTTCAGCGTCCGGTCGCCGATCTGTCGGCGCACCCGCTTGCCGCCCTTGGCGCGCCAGTCCAGCCGCACGCCACGATCCGTCATCGTCAGGTTGCGCGACCGGAGCGTCGTCGCCCCCTCGGTCCCGTTCTCGGTCCGGTAGATGTCCGTGCCGATACGGATCGAGGTGCGGTCGATCAGGCGCAGCACGGCGGCGATGGCGAAGTCCCGCTCGCCCGCCTCGCCGCCCAGCGCATCCGCGACGCGACGGCGGAGACGCGGCAGGGCCTCACCGAAGGCAGGAAGCTCGTCGAACTTGGCGGCTGCGCGCATCTCGGACCAGTGGGGATGGTAGCGATACTGCTTGCGCGCGCGGTCGTCATATCCGGTCGCCTGCAGGTGGCCCCGCTTGCGCGGGCTGATCCAGACGTCGGAATAGGCCGGGGGCACGGCGAGCGCCTCGATCCGCTTGCGCTCCCCATTGTCGTCGATGGTCGTCCCGTCGGGCGCGCGATAGCTCCAGCCCCTGCCCGCGCGACGCCGGGAAATTCCGGGCCGGTCGTCGGGATAGTAGATGAGATCGGGGTGTTGCATCCCGCCCAACGCAGGACGGGCCCGCCCGGTTGCACGCCTCCCATCGCCATGACACCCTGCGCCATGACACCCGAGACCCTCCCGACCTGGCCCGAGGCGGCCGCCGATCTGATCGCCGTCGCCGCCGGGCGGCAGCATGCCGACACCGTCGTCACGGGCGGTCGCGTCGTGAGTGTCCATACCCGCGAGATCCTCGACTGGCAGGTCGCCATCGCGCGCGGCCGCTTCGCCTATGTCGGCCCGGATGCGAGCCATTGCATCGGTCCCGAGACCGAGGTGATCGACGCGGGCGGGCGCTACGTGATCCCCGGTCTGTGCGACGCGCATATGCACGTCGAATCCGGGATGCTGACGCCGGCCGAGTTCGCCGCCGCCGTGATCCCCCATGGCACCACCGCCATGTTCACCGATCCGCACGAGATCGCCAATGTTCTAGGTCTGCGCGGCGTGCGGCTGATGCACGACGAGGCGCGGATGCAGCCGTGCTCGATGTTCGTGCAGATGCCCTCCTGCGCGCCCTCGGCCCCGGGGCTCGAGACGACGGGCCACGAGATCGGGCCCGAGGACGTGGCCGAGGCGATGACATGGCCCGGCATCGTCGGGCTGGGCGAGATGATGAATTTCCCCGGCGTGGCCCAAGGCGACCCGAAGATGCTGGCCGAAATGGCGGCGACCGCGGCAGCGGGCAAGACCATCGGCGGGCACTACGCCTCGCCCGATCTCGGCCCCGCCTTCCACGCCTATGCCGCGGGCGGCCCCGCCGACGACCACGAGGGCACCTGCGAGGCCGATGCCATCGCCCGCGTCCGTCAGGGGATGCGCTCGATGATGCGGCTGGGCAGCGCCTGGTACGACGTCGAGACGCAGATCACCGCCGTCACCGAGAAAGGCCTCGATCCGCGTAATTTTATCCTCTGCACCGACGATTGCATGGCCGCGACGCTGGTGAATGACGGGCATATGGACCGCGTGCTGCGCCATACGATCGCATGCGGCTGCGACGCCCTGGTGGCGCTTCAGATGTGCACGATTAACACCGCGACGCATTTCGGACTTGAGCGCGAGCTGGGGTCGATCACGCCGGGGCGCCGGGCGGACCTGATCCTGACCCCGGACCTGATCGATCTGCCGATCGAGCATGTGATCGCGCTTGGACAGACGGTCGCGAAGGACGGTGTCCTGATCGCCGAATGCCCCCATCTCGACTGGCCCGACGACGCGCGGTCCACGGTGAACATGAAGCGCGACCTGACGGCGGAGGATTTCGCGATCCCCGCGCCCGCGGGCGCGAACGAGGTGACTGCCCGCGTGATCGGCGTGGTCGAGAACCAGGCCCCGACCAAGGCGCTGACCCGAACCGTCCCGGTGGTGGACGGGGCCCTCGCGCCCGAGGGCGACACCTGCCGCATCGCGCTGGTCGAGCGGCACCGCGCGACGGGCGGCATGACCAACGCGCTCGTGTCGGGCTTCGGATATGCGGGCCGCATGGCGATGGCGTCGACCGTGGCCCATGACAGCCACCACATGATCGTCGTCGGCACCGACCCCGACGAGATGGCGCGGGCGGCCAACCGTCTGGCCGAGGTGGGCGGCGGCGTGACGCTATTTGCCGACGGCACCGAGCGCGCGCTGGTCGAACTGCCGATCGCGGGCCTGATGTCGGACCGCCCCGCCGCCGAAGTGGCCGCCAGCGCCGACGCGCTGATGCAAGCCATGCGCGACGCGGGTTGCACCCTGAACAACGCCTACATGCAGCATTCGCTGCTCGCACTCGTCGTCATCCCCGAGCTTCGGATCAGCGATCTGGGCCTCGTGGATGTCACGCAATTTCAACTGACCGACCTTATCGAGACCGCATGAACGACCTGACCCGAATCTGTACCCCCGACGACCGCGCGCATCGCGAATTCAGCGATGCCGCCGCCGCCGTCGCCCGTCTGCGCGACCTCTACGACGAAGCGACGCAGTACCTGCGGGAGATGTTCCAGAAGGCGGTGTCCGAGGGCATGCCCGACTGCCGCTACCGTGCCTATTACCCCGAGATCCGCATCGTCACGACCAGCTTCGGCCGCACCGACAGCCGCCTGTCCTTCGGGCATGTCGCCGAGCCGGGGCGCTATGCGGCGACGATCACCCGGCCCGACCTCTTCGCGCATTACCTGACGCAGCAGATCGACCTTCTGATGACCTCCCATGACGTGCCCGTCTCGGTCGGGTGGTCGGAGACGGCGATCCCGATCCACTTCGCGGTGCTCAACGATTCCGAGGTGAACGTCCCGCAGGACGGCGTGCTGCCCTTCCTGATGCGCGACGTCTTCGACGTGCCCGACCTCGAGACGACGAACGACTCCATCGTGAACGGCACCGGCTTCACCTTCGACGACGGCGCCCGCCCGCTCGCGCCGTTCACCGCCCAGAGGGTCGATTATTCGCTGGCGCGGCTGGCCCATTACACCGCGACCGCACCCGAGGACTTCCAGAACCACGTCCTTTTCACCAACTACCAATTCTATGTAGACGAGTTCCTCGCCTACGGGCGCAAGGCGCTGCGCGACCCCGCCTCGGGCTATACCGAGCTGGTCGGCCCGATGGGCCAGCGGATCACGGCCGCCGATCCCGACGCGCCGATGGTCGATCCGCCGAAGATGCCGCAGATGCCGACCTATCACCTGACGCGCGAGGGGCAGGCGGGCATTTCACTGGTCAATATCGGCGTCGGGCCGTCCAACGCGAAGACCGCAACCGACCATATCGCGGTGCTGCGCCCCCATGTCTGGCTGATGGTCGGGCATTGCGCGGGGCTGCGGAACAGCCAGTCGCTCGGCGATTTCGTGCTGGCGCATGCCTATCTGCGCGAAGATCACGTCCTTGATGACGACCTGCCGGTCTGGGTGCCGATCCCGGCGCTGGCCGAGGTGCAGGTCGCGCTCGAGGACGCCGTGGCCGAGGTGACGCAGCTCGAGGGATACGACCTCAAGCGGCTGATGCGAACAGGTACGGTGGCCACGATCGACAACCGCAACTGGGAGCTGCGCGAGCAGGCGGGCCCCGTCCAGCGACTCAGCCAGTCGCGGGCCGTTGCGCTCGACATGGAAAGTGCCACGATCGCGGCCAACGGTTTTCGTTTCCGCGTCCCCTACGGTACGCTTCTTTGCGTCTCGGACAAGCCGCTCCATGGCGAGCTGAAGCTGCCGGGCATGGCGTCGGCCTTCTACAAGACGCAGGTCAGCCGTCACCTCCTGATCGGGATTCGCGCGATGGAGGCGCTCCGCGAGATGCCGCTGGCCCGCCTGCACAGCCGAAAGCTGCGCTCCTTCGAGGAAACCGCCTTCCTCTAAGGCGGAAAACCCCTGTTTTGCAGGAGATCGGACCACACACGTTCTTGTGACGGGGTGCGCGGGAGGGTTATGGTCCCCCCACAACAACGCCCACCTGGGAAATAGGGAGAGCCTCAAGATGGCAACCAAACCGATGACCAAGACGCAGCTCGTCGCTGCGCTCGCCGAGAAGATGGACACCGACAAGAAGACCGCCTCCGGTGCTCTTGACGCCATCACCGGCATCATCACCGACGAGGTCTCGAACGGCGGCGCGGTCACCCTTCCCGGCGTGGGCAAGATCATGTGCCGCGAGCGTCCCGAGCGGATGGTCCGCAACCCCGCCACGGGCGAGCAGTTCAAGAAGGACGCCGACAAGGTCGTGAAGATGACGATCGCCAAGGCGCTCAAGGATTCCGTGAACGCCTGATCCGGGCCGGGCCCTGCCGCCCGACACGACACGCATCACCAGGGGGTCGCCCACGGGCGGCCCCTTTTGCGTCCGAAGGCACCTCACATCTTGTCGGCCCCGCGCGAATGCGGTCTGACGCGGGGCATGGACCTTCGCGCCCTTCTCTACGGCCTCGCCTTCGCGCTGATGTGGTCCTCGGCCTTCACCTCGGCGCGGATCATCGTGGCCGAGGCGCCACCGCTCCTGTCGCTGTCGCTGCGCTTCGCGATCTCGGGCGTCCTCGGGATCGCGCTGGCCTACCTCATGGGCCAGCGGATGCGCCTGACGGCGGCGCAATGGCGCGCGGTGGTGATCTTCGGCATCTGCCAGAACGCGCTCTATCTCGGGCTCAATTTCGTCGCGATGCAATGGATCGAGGCGTCGCTGGCCGCCATCATCGCCTCGGCGCTGCCGCTCCTCGTGGCGCTGGCAAACTGGGTGATCTTTCGCGAAGGAACCCGCCTTCTGGGCGTCATGGGCCTCCTCGGGGGCACGTTCGGCGTCGTCCTGATCATGGGCACGCGCCTTCAGGGCGGCGCCGACCTCACGGGCATCGCGCTCTGCGTCCTCGGCGTGGTCGCACTGACGGTCGCCACCCTATCGGTCCGGGGCGCCTCGGGCGGTGGCAACCTGATGATGGTCGTCGGTCTCCAGATGATCGTGGGCTCGCTGGCGCTCCTACCCGTGGGCCTCGCGCTCGAGACGTGGGACGTGACGTGGTCTCCCGTTCTGGTCGCCGCCTTCGCCTACACGACGCTGGTCCCCGGCCTCGCGGCGACGTTCATCTGGTTCCTCCTCGTCGCGCGCATCGGGGCCACACCCGCCGCGACCTTCCACTTTCTCAACCCGTTCTTCGGCGTGGTCATCGCTTGGTCGCTTCTGTCCGAGCAGCTCGGACCCCTCGACATCGTCGGCGTCCTGATCGTGACCTTCGGCATCCTCGCGGTGCAACTCAGCCGCCTGCGCCGGGCCTAGCGGCAGAGCAATCCCGGCCCGTCATCCACGATCGACGCGATCCGCAGCTTTTGCGCCGGGGTCAGCGCCTCGTCGCGGACCCGGCTGAACCCCGTCCACGCCGCCTCGCCCGCCGCGTTGGCGCTCGACTTCGAGCCGAGACGCGGGCGCATGAAGTCCACCGCCTGGCGACAGGCCGAGTGCAGCCGCCGTTTCGTCGCCCGCGAGAGGTTCGCGATCCAGGCATCGGTGTCGATCTCCACCGCGCAGCCGTCTTCGGCTGCAAGCGCAAGACCGCGCGCCGCGTCTTTCGATGCCCCCAAGGCCCATTCGGTCGGAAGGCCCAACTGCAGATAGGCAAGCGCTCGGTTGTGGCTGGCGAAGGGGCCGTCGGGATTGGGAATCGTCCAGAGATGCACCATGGCCAGCCGGTCGCGCGCGACGCCATCGGGGCCGACGAATTCAGGTGCCACGAACCGCGCCGCCGCCCAACGGAGAAGCGGCCGGTCGAGCGTGACGTTCGCGGTGAACCGCGCGACGTCGTGGACGTGCCAGACATCGCGCGCGCCCGCGAAGCCGGCAGGCAGCATCTCGCCCGCCGCCAGCCGGTAGTTATAGGCCGCGCCGACCAGCACCTCCCGCCCGCCGATCTTGGCGTAAAGCAGGTTGCTCGGCCGAGCCGGGTCGAGCGGCTGGCCGTTCACGAGGTCGGCCCGCGTGGGCAGGAAGTAGTGCTGCCCCATCAACGACGCGGGCCCGCCGAAGCGCTTCCACCCGGCGCGGCGCGCATCGCCGAGGTCGGCATAGATCTGCGCCGCGGCCCGCCCGCGGTCGATCTCGGAGGCCCGGACCGGCGCCGGCAGAAGGATCAGGGCAGCTAGAAGAAGAAAGACGACACGCATGGAAGATCTCCGACAGCGATTGCATCGCCGAATGATCGCATGCGCCTGATGTTATTCAAAAGCGGGGGGCGGAACTCAGCCGATCCGGCCGCCCGCATCGCCCACCTGACCGCGGTGCAGAAGCAGATGGTCGAGCAGGACACAGGCCATCATCGCCTCGGCCACGGGCACCGCCCGGATGCCGACGCAGGGGTCGTGCCGGCCCTTGGTGACGATGATCGTGTCCTCGCCGGACTTCGTGATCGTCCGCCTCTCCGACAGGATCGACGAGGTCGGCTTGACGGCGAATCGGACGACGACGTCCTGCCCGGTGCTGATTCCGCCGAGGACGCCGCCCGCATGGTTCGAGCTGTAGGCCGGTCCGTCCGGCCCCATGGAAATCTCGTCGGCATTGTCGCGCCCGGTCAAGCGCGCGGCCTGCATCCCCTCGCCGATCTCGACGCCCTTCACGGCGTTGATCGACATCATCGCCGCCGCGAGATCGGTGTCGAGCTTGCCGTAGACCGGTGCCCCGAGACCCGCGGGCATGCCCCGCGCGACGCATTCGATGATCGCACCGACCGAATTGTGGTCGTCCTTTCGCAGCCAGTCGAGATGGTCGGCCATCTCCGCCGCGGCCACCGGATCGGGACACCAGAAATCGTTGCGCGCGATCTCGTCCCAGTCGAACCGCGCGCGGTCGATATCGACCGGCCCCATCGCCGTCATATAGCTGGTGACCCGAAGGTCGGGCGCCAGCGCCGCCAGCGCCGCACGCGCAACGCCACCAGCGGCGACCCGCGCCGCCGTCTCGCGCGCGCTGCTGCGCCCGCCGCCGCGATAATCGCGCACGCCGTATTTCTGCCAGTAGGTGATGTCGGCGTGGCCCGGCCGGAACTTCTCGGCGATCTCGCCGTAATCCTTTGACCGCTGGTCGGTGTTGCGGATCATCAGCTGGATCGGCGTCCCCGTGCTGACGCCTTCGAACACCCCCGAGAGGATCTCGACGGCATCCGCCTCTCTTCGCTGCGTGGTGTGCTTCGACTGGCCGGGCTTGCGCGCATCCATCCAGACCTGGAGCTCCTCGGCCCGCACGGCCACGCCCGGCGGGCAGCCGTCGACCGTGGCCCCAAGCGCGGGGCCATGGCTCTCGCCCCAGGTCGTGACGCGGAACAGGTGGCCGAAGGTGTTCAGGGACATGGGTGCTCTCCTCGGGTCGGGGGTCTAGCCAGCGCACCCCGACCGGGCAAGGCGAGACTGTGCGGCCGACGCGCGCCGACGCCGCCGGGGGTCCGGGGGGCGTCCCCCGGCCTTGCCGTCAATCGACGCGACGGACCATGAGCTGCGTGCCCTCCTTGCGCGTCTCCAGCCGCTTGATCTCGCCCACGAGGTCCGAGAGCTTCCGCTTGCCGTAGGTCCGCGTGTCGAAATCGGGCAGGGCGGCGACGATCTGCGAGCCGATCGCACCCAGCGCGTACCAGTCGTCGTCCTGGTCCATCCGCTCCATCGCCTTGAGGATCAGCGGCAGCGCATCCTGAGCCTTGCGCTTCGACGGCTTCCGGCCGCCATCCTGCTCGGGGACGTCGTCGACGAGGTTCTCGATCAGGATGAAGCGGTTGCAGACGTTGCGCAGGCTCTCGGGCGCCTTGCCCTCGCCGATGCCGATCACGTCGAGCCCCTCTTCGCGAATGCGGGAGGCGAGCCGGGTGAAGTCGCTGTCCGACGACACCAGCACGAACCCGTCGAACCGGCCGCCATGCAGGATGTCCATCGCATCGATCACCAGCCCGATATCAGAGGCGTTCTTGCCTTTGGTGTTCGCCGTCTCCTGATGCGCGACGAGGCCCAGCTCCAGCACCTTGTCGGACCAGCCGCGCAACTGGCCGCTCGACCAGTCGCCATAGACGCGCCGCAGCCCCGGCTCGCCCAGTCCCGCGATCTCCTTCATCACGGCCGAGGCGTATTTGGCGGGAATGTTGTCGGCGTCGATCAGGACGGCATAGAGCGGGCGGTCGCGCGAAGGCATGTGGAATTCCTTGTGTCGGACGGACGGGTATCGGGCGGTCGGGACCGGGCCCCGTCGTCCGGTCACCTAGCCCGGGTCGGGCGGATCAGTACACCACGACGCTGCGGATGCTCTCGCCCGCATGCATCAGGTCGAAGCCCTTGTTGATATCAGACAGGGGCATCGTGTGGGTGATCATCGGGTCGATCTCGATCTTTCCGTCCATGTACCAGTCGACGATCTTCGGCACGTCCGTCCGGCCGCGTGCCCCGCCGAACGCCGTGCCGCGCCAGACACGGCCCGTGACAAGCTGGAAGGGCCGGGTCGAGATCTCGGCCCCCGCGGGCGCGACGCCGATGATGACGCTCTCGCCCCAACCCTTATGCGCCGATTCCAGCGCGGTGCGCATGACCTGCACGTTGCCCGTCGCGTCGAAGGTGTAGTCCGCGCCGCCGCCGGTCAGCTCGACCAGATGCGCCACGAGATCGCCTTCGATGTCCTTGGGGTTCACGAAATCGGTCATCCCGAAGCGCTCGGCCATCGGCTTCTTGTCGGCATTGAGGTCGACGCCGACGATCTGGTCGGCGCCCGCCAGTCGCAAGCCCTGGATTACGTTCAGGCCGATGCCGCCCAGGCCGAAGACGATGGCCGTCGAGCCGATCTCGACCTTGGCGGTGTTGATGACGGCGCCGATGCCGGTGGTGACGCCGCAGCCGATATAGCAGATCTTGTCGAAGGGCGCGTCCTCGCGAACCTTGGCCAGCGCGATCTCGGGCAGCACGGTGTGATTGGCGAAGGTCGAGCAGCCCATGTAGTGCAGGATCGGATCGCCATCGAGCGTCGAGAAACGCGAGGTGCCGTCGGGCATCAGGCCTTGGCCTTGCGTCGCGCGCACGCGCTGGCAGAGATTGGTCTTCGGGTTCAGGCAGTATTCGCAAGTCCGGCATTCCGGCGTGTAGAGCGGGATGACGTGATCGCCCTTCCTGAGCGAGGTGACGCCGGGGCCGACATCGACCACCACGCCCGCGCCCTCATGGCCCAGGATCGCCGGGAACAGCCCCTCGGGATCGGCACCGGACAGGGTGAATTCGTCGGTATGGCAGATGCCGGTCGCCTTGATCTCGACCAGCACCTCGCCCTCGCGGGGGCCGTCCAGATTGACGTCCATGATCTCGAGCGGCTGGCCCGCGGCGATGGCGACGGCGGCTTTCGTGCGCATTGGAATTCCCCTCCGTGATCTCGACGGCTAGCCTTGGACAGGCCGGGCAGGGATTGCAACGACGGAGGTGGCGATGCGGTGGATGGCGATGGCACTGGTGCTGCTGGCGGGATGCCGGGACGAATCGGACACCTGCGGGCTGGATCGGTTCGAGGGCCTGATCGGGCGCAACATCGACAGCGCGGCCATCGGCGCGCATGTCGATCACCGCGTCATCGGCCCCGACACCGCGGTGACGATGGACTACCTGGCCGAGCGGCTGAACGTCCGCGTCGATGCGGATGGCGTCATCACCGGGCTCGATTGCGGCTGAACGCGCGGCGGCGTCAGGCAGCCACGGGCCCGCCCACCGCGACCATCTCGAGATGCAGCGCCGCGAGATCGGCGTCGCGTCCCGCCGCGAGGGCGGCCATGACGCGACCGTCCTTGATGTAGCGCGCAAGGAACGGGCCCGACGGGTCGCCGTCGACGCGGATCTCGTCCCATTCGGTCGCGTGACCGACATAACGGTATTGCCGCGCCAGCGCCGTCCAGAAGAATGGGATGTCGGTCTCGGACGCATGGCCGCGGATTGCGCGGGCGGCGGCACGACCGTGCTGCTGGGCGACGCGCCAATGCTCGATCCGGGCGGGGCCGAAGGGCGTCGGGACACGGGCGCAATCGCCCGCGACGCGAACGCCGTCGAGGCCGGGCACCGACAGGTCGGCCGCGACCGCAACGCCGCCGTCGCGCTCGGTCGGCAGGCCGTCGATCCCGTGGGTCGCGGGCCGGACGCCGGTGGCGAGGATCACTAGATCGGCCGGAACCGCGTCGCCGCCCTCAATGCGCACACCCTCGACCTGGCCGTCGCC
This sequence comes from Jannaschia halovivens, assembly GCF_046452375.1. NCBI lineage: Bacteria > Pseudomonadati > Pseudomonadota > Alphaproteobacteria > Rhodobacterales > Roseobacteraceae > Jannaschia > Jannaschia halovivens. The sequence goes on from NZ_JBKFDJ010000001.1 coordinate 2,245,090, forward strand.
ATCGAAGCCCGCGACCGATGCGCCGGTGACGAACCGGACGCCCGCTTCCTCATGCTCGGTCCGGATCGCCCGGCCCACCCGGTCGCCGAGCACGCGGGCCAGCGGCACCTCCTCGCGCAGGATCACCGTCACCTCGAGTCCGCGCTTGGCCAGCGAAAGCGCGCCTTCCATGCCGATGAAGCCGCCGCCGACCAGCACGGCGCGGCGGGCCGACCCGGCGGCCTCGGCGATGGCGGTGGCGTGATCGGCGTCGCGCAGGGTGTGGATGCCGCCAAGGTCGATGCCCGGCAGGTCGGGCACGTTGGGCGTCCCGCCCGGCGCCACGAGAAGGTGGTCGAAGGCGTGGATGCCGCCCCCCTCCAGCGTGACGCGGCCCGGCGCGATGGCGCTGATCGTGCCAGGGATCAGGACGATATCCCGCGCGGCGAGCGCCGCCGCATCCGTCAGCGTCAGGTCGGTCGCGGCCTTGGCACCGGTGAGCACCGCCTTCGACAGCATCGTGCGGTCATAGGGCGCGCGCGCCTCGGGCGAGATCATCGCGATCGCGCCCTCGAACCCGTCCTCGCGCAGCCCATGGGCGCAAGCTTCGGCGGCGGCCCCCGCGCCCGCGATGACGACGCGGGTCGGATCGACGCCCTTCGTGGCGTGATCGGGTGCGGCATGGGGCGCGGCGTCGTCGGGCAGCGTGACGGTCACCGTCTCGCCGTCGACGGTCGCGTCGTAGCGGCTCAGGTCGCCATGGCCCGGTGGCTGCGTCTGACGACCGGTCCGGGCCGAGAAACAGGCGTGGTGGAACGCGCAGATCATCGTGCCGTCCCGCACGACACCTTTCTTCAGCGGGAGGTTCAGATGCGGGCAGAGATGGCCAAGCGCCGTGACCTCGCGCCCGTCGCGGATCAGGATGACCGGCGCGTCGCCCGGCTGATGCGGGACGCCTTCGGGAATATCGGACAGGGCGAGCGTGAGGATGGGCATGGCGGGATCTCCTGTTGTGAGATGAGGATAGGACCGTGCCGCTCCGGGGAAAGTAGCCGACCCGGAACGACGCGCGACGCGGCCGCTTGCAATCCCCGCGCGGCTCGCCTATCTGCCCCTCAACAGCGGCGCCCTCGGGCACCACCGATCGTCACAGCGGGCCGCACGGCCCGCTTTTTTGTTTCAGGACACCGAATGTCTGATCTCATCGCCAAGACCGCGCTGGACAAGCGCCTGGCCGACATCGTGGCCCCCGTCATCGAGGACATGGGGTACGAGTTGGTGCGCCTGCGCCTGATGTCCGGCAAGACCGCCACGCTCCAGGTGATGGCCGACCTTCCCGAGGGCGGGATCGAGGTCGATGCGCTTGCCGAGATCTCGACCGCGCTCTCGGCTGTGCTGGATGTCGAGGATCCGATCGTGGATGAGTACACGCTCGAGGTGTCGAGCCCCGGCATCGACCGCCCACTGACGCGGCTGAAGGATTTCGAGACCTGGAACGGCTACGAGGCGCGGATCGAGACGACCGAGCTGATCGACGGCCAGCGCCGCTTCAAGGGCGTGCTTCAAGGCACCGAGGCGGGCGAGGTTCTGATCGAGATCGAACAGGGTGGCGAGCACCCAGTGATCGGACTGCAATTCGACTGGCTCTCGGACGCCAAGCTGATCCTGACGGACGAGCTGATCCGCGAGGTCCTGAACGCCCGCAAGGACAAGGGCCAGATCGACGAGACCCAATTCGACGAAGTCACCACATTGATGGACGGCGAGGAAGACTGACATGGCAATCACATCCGCGAACCAGCTTGAGCTCCTGCAGATCGCAGACGCGGTCGCGCGCGAGAAGATGATCGACCCCGGCCTCGTGGTCGAGGCGATGGAGGAGAGCCTCGCCCGCGCCGCCAAGAGCCGCTACGGCGCCGACATGGACGTGCAGGTCTCGATCGACCGCAAGACCGGTCAGGCGACCTTCACCCGCGTCCGCACCGTGGTCGAGGACGACCTTCTGGAGAACGAGAAGGCCGAGATGACCGGCGAGATGGCCGGCCAGACGATCAAGGCGCAGGGCGACGACCTGTTCGTCGGGCGTAAGACGATCCCGATCTACGGTGAAGAGGGCAAGCAGATCGACTCGAAGGTCGTGAACGCCTTCCACCTGCGCAAGCCGACCCAGGCCGACGCGGTGATGATCGAAGGGCTCGACCAGTCGATCCAGCCGGGCCTCGGCGACGTGCTGATCGACCAGATCCCGCCCGTCGACATGGGCCGGATCGCCGCGCAATCGGCCAAGCAGGTGATCCTGCAGAAGGTCCGCGAAGCCGAGCGCGATCGCCAGTTCGAGGAATTCAAGGACCGCGCCGGCCAGATCATCAACGGCCTCGTCAAGCGCGAGGAATACGGCAACATCATCGTCGACGTGGGCGCGGGCGAAGCCGTGCTGCGCCGCAACGACAAGATCGGCCGCGAAAGCTACCGCCCCGGCGACCGCATCCGCGTCTACATCAAGGATGTCCGCCGCGAGCAGCGCGGGCCGCAGATCTTCCTGTCGCGCACCGCGCCCGAATTCATGGAAGAGCTCTTCAAGATGGAAGTGCCGGAGATCTATGACGGCGTCATCGAGATCAAGGCCTGCGCCCGCGATCCGGGGAGCCGCGCCAAGATCGCGGTCATCTCCTACGACAGCTCGATCGACCCGGTCGGCGCCTGCGTCGGTATGCGCGGCAGCCGTGTGCAGGCCGTCGTCAACGAGCTCCAGGGCGAGAAGATCGACATCATCCCGTGGACGGACGACGCCGCGACGTTCCTCGTGAACGCGCTCCAGCCGGCCGAGGTGACCAAGGTCGTCATCGACGAGGAGGCCGAGCGCATCGAAGTCGTCGTCCCCGAGGAGCAGCTGTCGCTCGCCATCGGTCGGCGCGGCCAGAACGTGCGCCTCGCGTCGCAACTGACCGGGCTCGATATCGACATCCTGACCGAGGAAGAGGAATCGAAGCGCCGCCAGGCCGAGTTCGAGGAGCGCACTAAGCTCTTCATGGACACGCTCGATCTCGACGAGTTCTTCGCCCAGCTCCTGGTCTCCGAAGGCTTCACCAACCTCGAGGAGGTGGCTTACGTCGAGGTCGACGAGCTCCTGGTGATCGACGGCGTCGACGAGGACACGGCCAACGAGCTCCAGGCCCGTGCCCGCGATTATCTCGAAGCCCAGAACGCCAAGGCGCTGGCCGCCGCGCGCGAGGCTGGCCTGCAGGATGATCTGGCCGGGTTCGAGGGGCTGACGCCGCAGATGCTCGAGGCGCTGACCAAGGACGGCGTTACCACCTTGGAGGAGTTCGCGACTTGCGCCGACTGGGAACTGGCCGGCGGCTACACGATCGAGAACGGTGAGCGCGTCAAGGATGACGGCCTGCTCGAGCCCTTCGACGTCTCGCTCGAGGAAGCGCAGGACATGATCATGACCGCGCGCGTCATGCTGGGCTGGGTCACGCCCGAAGAGGTCGTCGGCACCTCCGACGAAGACGATGGCGACACCCTCACCGAGGAGGCCGGGGCGTGATCGCCCCGGATCGTCTTGAGCCGAGGTGGCAAAACGAAAGATCGCAGTGAGCCGGAGCGCCGCTGCATCGTAACCGGCGAGACCGGCCCCAAGGCGGGGCTGGTCCGATTCGTGATTGGTCCCGACGACACGATCTATCCCGACGTCGCGGGCAAGCTGCCGGGACGCGGGATCTACGTGTCCTCGGCGCGTGACCCCTTGGAAAAAGCAGTTGCCAAGCGCATGTTCTCGAAAGGGGCGAAGCGGCAGGTGACCGTCCCCGAGGGACTGATCGAGACGGTCGAGGCCGCGCTTCTCAAGCGGCTGCAGGACGGCATCGCCATCGCGCGCAAGGCCAGCCGGGCCGTCGCGGGCTACGAGAAGGTGAAGTCCATGCTCATGGCCGAGCAGGCGCAGGTCCTGTTGCAGGCCGCCGACGGATCGGAGCGGGGCAAGGGCAAGTTGAGCACGCCGGAAGGGGGCCGCTGGATCGGATTCCTGACGGCAGACGAACTGGGTCAGGCGTTCGGCCGCGACCGCGTCATCCATGCCAGCGTGGCCGCTGGCACCTTGGCGCAACGTATTGTAGAGGATGCCGCAAGGCTCCAGGGCATCAGAAATGTGAACGACGGCAAACCGGCTGTCGAGAAGGATACTGGGAACGCATGAGCGATTCAGACGGCAAGAAACCCCTCGGATTGTCCGGTGGCGCGCGTAGCGGCACGGTGAAGCAGAGCTTCGCCCGCGGACGGACGAACAACGTGGTCGTGGAGACCAAGCGCAAGCGCGTGAACGTGCCCAAGCCCGGTGCGCAGTCGGCGGCTGCCGTGAACGCGCAGGGCGGCAAGCAGGCCTCGACCACCAATGCCGAGATGGACCGCCGCCTGAAGGCGCTGCAGGCCGCCAAGGCCCGCGAAGCCGAGGATGCTGAGCGCCGCGCCCGCGAGGAACAGGAAGCCAAGGACGCCCGTGACCGGCGCCGTGCCGAGATCGAGGAGAAGGAGCGCGCCGAGAAGGAGCGCGAGGAGCTTCTCAAGCAGAAGGCCGAAGAGGACGAGCGCCGTCAGCGCGAGGCCCGCGAAGGCCGCGAGAAGCCTGCCGAACCGGCCGCCGCGGCCCCGCCCGCCGACAAGCCGGACCGGTCGCGTAATCTCGGGCCCGATGCCCGTCCCGGCGGCAACGACGCGCGGCGCAAGCGCGACGACGATGGCGGCAAGCCGAAGGGCGACGGCGAGCGTCGCGGCGGCAAGCTGACCGTGAACCAGGCCCTGCGTGGCGGCGAGGGCGGGCGGCAGCGGTCGCTGGCCTCGATGCGCCGCAAGCAGGAGCGCCAGCGGCGCGGTGGCGGCGACAGCGGCCCGCAGGAAAAGGTGACGCGCACCGTCCAGCTTCCCGAGACGATCGTCGTCTCGGAGCTGGCGAACCGCATGACCGAGCGTGTCGCGGCCGTCGTGAAAGCGCTGATGCAGAACGGCATGATGGTCACGCAGAACCAGGTGATCGACGCCGACACGGCCGAGTTGATCATCGAGGAGTTCGGCCACAAGGTGCAGCGCGTCAGCGAGGCCGATGTCGAGCAGGCCATCGAGGTCGAGGAGGACCGGGACGAGGACCTGAAGGACCGCGCGCCCGTCATCACGATCATGGGCCATGTCGACCACGGCAAGACGTCGCTTCTGGACGCGATCCGCAACGCCAAGGTCGTCGCGGGCGAGGCCGGTGGCATCACCCAGCATATCGGCGCCTACCAGGTTACCCAGAACGACAGCGTGCTGACCTTCCTCGATACGCCGGGCCACGCGGCCTTCACCTCGATGCGGGCCCGTGGCGCGCAGGTGACGGATATCGTGGTGCTCGTCGTGGCCGCGGATGACGCGGTCATGCCGCAGACGATCGAGGCCATCAATCACGCCAAGGCGGCGGGTGTCCCGATGATCGTCGCGATCAACAAGATCGACCTGCCGGCCGCCGATGCCAACCGCGTGCGGACCGAACTTCTCCAGCACGAGGTGATCGTCGAGGAGATGTCGGGCGACGTGCAGGATGTCGAGGTGTCGGCCGCGACCGGCAAGGGTCTCGACCAGCTGCTCGAAGCCATCGCGCTGCAGGCGGAGATCCTCGAGCTCAAGGCCAATCCCGACCGCGCCGCCCAAGGTGCCGTGATCGAGGCACAGCTCGACGTGGGCCGTGGCCCCGTCGCGACCGTCCTCGTGCAGAACGGCACGCTCAAGCGCGGCGACATCTTCGTCGTGGGCGAACAGTGGGGTAAGGTGCGCGCGCTGGTCGACGACCGGGGCGAGCGCGTCAACGAGGCGGGGCCGTCGGTGCCCGTCGAGGTGCTGGGTCTCAACGGAACGCCCGAGGCGGGCGACGTCTTGAACGTCGTCAAGACCGAGGCCGAAGCCCGTGAGATCGCCGAGTACCGCGAGCAGGCCGCCAAGGACAAGCGCGCCGCCGCCGGAGCCGCCACGACCCTCGACCAGCTTCTCGCCAACGCGAAGGCTGATGAAAGCGTGTCCGAGCTGCCGATCCTGATGAAGGCGGACGTGCAGGGTTCGGCCGAGGCGATCATCCAGGCGATGGAGAAGATCGGCAACGACGAGGTGCGCGTCCGCGTGCTGCATTCGGGTGTCGGTGCCATCACGGAATCGGACATCACGCTGGCCGAAGCTTCGGGCGCGCCGGTGATCGGCTTCAACGTCCGGGCCAACGCGCCCGCGCGGGCGGCCGCGAACCAGAAGGGCGTCGAGATCCGCTACTACTCGGTGATCTACGACCTCGTGGACGACGTGAAGGCGGCGGCCTCGGGCCTGCTCTCGGCCGAGGTGCGCGAGAACTTCATCGGCTACGCCGAGATCCGCGAGACGTTCCGTGTCACCGGCGTCGGCAACGTGGCCGGTTGCCTCGTGACCGAAGGCGTGGCGCGCCGCTCGGCGGGCGTTCGCCTGCTGCGGGACAACACGGTGATCCACGAAGGCACCCTGAAGACCCTCAAGCGCTTCAAGGACGAAGTGAAGGAGGTCCAGTCGGGCCAGGAATGCGGCATGGCGTTCGAGAATTACGACGACATCCGCAAGGGCGATGTCATCGAGATCTTCGAGCGCGAGGAGGTCGAGCGCTCGCTTACCTGATCCGCGACGATACCAAACATTGCGACGGGCGCCCCATCATCGGGCGCCCGTTTGCGTATCAGGACGTCTGTCGCGGCGGGCGGGCGCTGAAGATCGGGTGGACCTTGCCGGATTTCGCGGGCTTCGCGGGTGCGGTGGGCGCCTCTGGTTTGGTTGCCGAAAGCTTGGCGCCCCTGGGCGCGATGCCCAGCGACGGCGGCACCGGCGGCACGTCGTCGAGCGGTTCGGGTTCACGCGCGACCGCTTCGGGCATGGGCCGCGACGGGGCCTTCTCGGCAGCCGCGCGCAGGGCAAGGCGGGCGTCCGGGGCATGGCGCGCGCGGTCGCGGGTCAGTTGGGCCACCTCGCGCATGGCTTCGGATCCGTCCATCGTCGCGCGGGTCAGGGCGGCGACGCAAATTGCGATCAGCCCCAGCAGCATCAGCCCAAAGCCCGGCAATCCCGCGGCGACCCGGTCGAGCACCGTCGGCCCGCCCGTCATCGACACCCAGCCCGCGACGCCGATCCCGCCGATCGCGGCCAGCCAGCCCAGTTTTTCGAGGATCGAGGCGATGGCGCGGCCACCGCGGTATCGGGAATCGTCGGACATGGGGCGCGACCTCCTGTCCGTTACAATGCCCGTGGTCAGGCCTCGGTTGCCAACGAAAAGGGCCGTCCCCGAAAGGACGGCCCGAATTCCGCCGATGCGCGCGTCAGGTCATTCGGCCGGCGTGGTGCGCCGCGCCTTCACCGGCGCCCAGATGCGCTTGTTGGTGAGGTAGAGCAGCACCGACAGCACCGCGAGCATGATGATCGCGACGATGCCCATCTGCTTGCGCGCGGCGAGCTTGGGCTCGGCCGTCCACATCAGGAAGGCGGCGACGTCGGTCGCGATCGCTTCCATGTCCGTGGGCGCGCCGTCGTCGAACTCCACGTCGTCGCCGTAAAGCACCGGCGCCATCGAGATCCAGCCGCCGGGGAAGGCGAGGTTCTCGTAGAGGACGGTGCCCGCCTCCTCCTTCTCCTCGCCGGTATACCCGGTCAGGAGCGAGGCGATGTATTCCGGGCCGCCCATGCCCTGGACAATCTGATTGATCCCGAGGTTGTAGGGCCCCGAGAAGCCGGCGCGGGCCTTGGCCATCAGCGACAGATCGGGCGCGCCGACCGCGTTGTTGGCCGGGAACTTGTCGGGATAGCTGGCCGCCCGGAAATCGCCTTCGCCGCCATTCAGCGACGGATCGAAGATCTCGTAGAGCTCGGCATAGGCCGTCGCCTGCTCGCGCGAATAGCCGAGGCCGTGATCTGCCGCGAGGTCGCGGAAGGCGACGTATTGCAGGCCGTGGCAGGCCGAGCAGACCTCGGTATAGACCTTCAGCCCGCGCTGGAGCTGGTTCTGGTCGTAAGTGCCGAACGGTCCCTCGAACGGGAAGTCGAAATCCGTGACCTCGCCCGCGCCGCCGGCCGCCAGGGCCGCCGAGGTGGAGATCGCCAGGGCCGCGAAGGCCTTCGTGAGGATGTTCATTTATCCCTCTCCTTATTCGGCCGGGCTGGCGGCTTTTTCGCCGGGCAGGCGCTGGCCGGTTCCCGGTCCACCGTCGCTGTCGGGCCCGTAATGCGCCGCGAAATCTTCCTCGATGGTCGCGGGACGCGGCAGTGGCTTCTCGATGACGCCCAGGAGCGGCAGGATCACCAGGAAATAGGCGAACCAGTAGGCCGAGGCGACGAGCGAGAGCGAGGCCCACGGCTCCTCGGCGGGCATGGAGCCCAGCCACATCAGGACGAAGAAGTCGAACACCAGAAGCCAGAACCACCACTTGAACATCGGGCGGTAGCGGCCGGAGCGGACCGACGACGTGTCGAGCCACGGCGCGAAGGCCATGATCGCGATCGCGCCGAACATCGCCAGCACCCCGAAGAACGCCGCGTCGATGATGCCGCCGGAGATCCAGCTGAAGAACATCACGATCCAGACGTCGGAGGTGAAGGCCCGCAGGATCGCGTAGAACGGCAGGAAGTACCATTCGGGCACGATGTGGGCGGGCGTCGCAAGCGGGTTCGCCTCGATGTAGTTGTCGGGATGGCCGAGATAGTTCGGCATGAACCCGACGATCGCGAAGAACACCAGGAGGATCACCGCCAGCGCGAAGAGGTCCTTGATGACGAAATAGGGCCAGAACGGCAGCGTGTCCGCCTTGGCTTCGGCCTTCGAGGTACGACGCACTTCGACACCGGTCGGGTTGTTGTTGCCGGTCGTGTGGAACGACCAGATCTTCACGATCGAGAGGCCGAGGATCAGGAACGGCATCAGGTAGTGCAGCGAGAAGAACCGGTTCAACGTCGCGTTGCCGACCGCCGGTCCGCCCAGAAGCCAGGTCTGGAGGGACTCGCCGATGAACGGGATCGCACCGAATAGGCCGGTGATGACCGTGGCGCCCCAGAAGGACATCTGGCCCCAGGGCAGCACGTAGCCCATGAACGCGGTGCCCATCATCAGCAGGTAGATGATGATCCCGAGGATCCACGTGATCTCGCGCGGGGCCTTATAGGAGCCGTAATAGAGATTGCGGAAGATGTGGGCATAGACCGCCACGAAGAACAGCGAGGCGCCGTTCTGGTGGATGTAGCGCATGGCCCAGCCGCCGCGAACGTCGCGCATGATGTGTTCGACCGAGGAGAAGGCGAAATCGACATGCGGCGTGTAGTGCATGACGAGGATGATGCCGGTCACGATCTGCAGGACCAGCGTGAAGGTCAGCACGATCCCCCAGATCCACATCCAGTTCAGGTTCTTGGGCGTGGGGATCATCAGCGTGTTGTAGAGCAGCCCGAGAATGGGGAGCCGCTTCTCGATCCACTTCTCGCCCTGCGTTGTCGGGACGTAGTCATCGTGGGGAATACCAGCCATCTGTGTCGCTCCCTCAGCCCAGTCGGATCGTTGTATCGTCAAGGAATTCCACCGGCGGCACCGGCAGGTTGCGCGGCGCGGGGCCGCGACGGATGCGTCCGGCGCTGTCGTAATGCGAGCCGTGGCAGGGGCAGAACCAGCCGCCGAAATCGCCCGCGCCATCGCCCAGCGGGACACAGCCGAGATGGGTGCAGACGCCCATCTGGACCAGCCATTCGCCCGACTCGCCGGTCGCCCGGTTCTCGTCGGTGGCGGGAGCATCGCCGTCGATATTCGCGTTGTTGGCCAAGGGATCGGGCAGGTCCGAGATCTCGACGCCGCGCGCCAGCTCGATCTCCTCGGGGGTGCGGCGGCGGATGAAGACCGGCTTACCCAGCCAGAGCGCCGTCATCTGCGAGCCGGGCTCGAGGATGGAGACGTCGACATCGATGGAGGACAGCGCCTCGACATCGGCCGACGGGTTCATCTGGTTGACGAGGGGCCAGACCGCGAAGCCCGTGGCCACGGCGCCCATGCCGGCCGTCGCGTAGTAGAGGAAGTCGCGGCGGGTTCCCGCGTGATCGTCGGCGTGTGACACTCGGCCATCTCCCGTCTCAGGGTCCCGTCGGACCGTCTCTCGTTCGAATGCGTCCGCGAACGGGCCAATGGCCGCCGGAACACCCCGCGCCTCTTAGCGCAGGCAGAACAGGAAACGCCAGCGGACATTCGGGCGCAGGGGCCGCCTAGAGTTCGCGGGTCATGTCCTGATGCGGGATGCCCGCGTCGTCATAGGTAGGGCCGTGCGCGGCAAAGCCCAGCGCCTCGTAGAAGCCGGTCACCTGCGACTGCGCGCCGAGGATGGCGCGCACGTAGCCTTCGGCCTGGAGATCCTCGAGGACGTCGCGCATCAGGATGGCCCCGAGGCCGGTGCCCCGTGCGCGCGGCAGGACCGCGACGCGCTGGATCTTGGCGGTGCGCGGTCCCTCCTCGGGCGTCACGTCCATGACGCGGAGCGTGGCGACGGGACCTTCGGCATCGGTGGCCAGCCAGTGGATGCAGTCGGGATCGAGGCCGTCGACCTCGTCGGCGAGGCTGACGCCCTGTTCGTCGATGAAGACGGCCGCCCGGATGGCGAGCGCGGCGCCCAGGTCGTCGGTCCGGTTGATGATGACCGGTCGCCGGGTCACGCCGGTCGCGTGGCCTGCATCGCGTCGCGGTCTGCGAAGCGGGCCTCCCATGCAGCGAGGGTGTCGCGGCCGGCGCGCCAGTTGCGGTCGCCATGGCGCAGGTCGAGATAGCCCAGCGCGCAGGCGGTCGCGATCTGCGCCATGTTCAGCGGCCCCTCGAGAAGCGGCATCGACCGCGCCTCCATCGCGTCGAGCGAGCGCGCGATCTTGGTCCATTGCGCGTCGAACCAGTCGGGCCAGTGCAACGCCTCGGGCCGCAGACGCTTCTCGTAGGTGATGCCGACGGCGGCCTCCATCACGGCATGGGCATTGGCCTCGAGCGACAAAACCTCCCAGAGACGGCTCTCGGGATAGAGGTTCGCACCGGCCTTCTGGTCGAGGAACCGGCAGATCACCCGGCTGTCGTAGATCGCGGGGCCGTCCTCGCGCACGAGCGCCGGGATCTTGCCCGACGGGTTCGCCGCGTTCAGATCGGCATCGCCGCCCATCGGGTTCGCGGTCACGTCCCGGATGTCCACATCGTTCTGCCCCGTCTCGAGGATCAGGACGCGACACGCCCGGACGAAGGGCGACGCGGGAGAGGAGAGGAGCTGCATTCGTGTTATCCTTCGGTTCGCATCATCCGGGCCAGTTCGGGCAGGTCCGAGCCGATCTCGGCGGTTTCGATCGCGTCGGCCGCGCGCAGGCGGACATCGTCGGGCTTATTCTGCGAAAGTTTCCACGTCGCGGCGATGCTGTCCACGTCCATCCGCAGGGGCACGATCTGGCGCATCATCCGCTCGAGCACCTCGGGCGTCATCTTGTCGGCCGTCCACGGCATCTCGGGATTGGTGCGCATCTCGTAGGGTTCGGATTGCGCATCCAGCGTCGCGCGCATCTCGCCCGGGTCGAGCCGCCGCAGGGGACCACGCAGATGGACCGCGACGTAGTTCCAGGTCGGGACCTGGTCGTCGATCCCGTACCAGTTGGGCGAGACGTAGCCATCCGGCCCCGTGACCGCGATCACCGCGGGCAATCCGTCGCCCAGTGCCCGCAGGATCGGGTTCGAGCGGACGAGGTGAAGCAGGACGTGGGAGGCATCCCCCGAGAGGTGCACCGGGATATGCGACAGGAGCGGGCCGTCGGCGGCGTTCACGGCCAGCGTGCCGAAGGCGCGGTCGCGGATCAGATCCAGCGTGCGGGCATCCGCATCGCTGCGAAAGGTGAGATTCGGGTGCATGAGCGGGGCCTCCTTTCGGGTCGCGGCGGACCTTGCCGTGCGACGGGGACGGGCGCAATCTGCGGCGATGGTGCCCGTCCCCCTGCCCCGCGCCGACCGCCAGGGGTCGGCCATCGCCCTGCGGCTGGCGGCGGCGGCCTTCGCGACGGGGCTGGGCTTTTGCGTCCACGGCGCAGCGACCCACGCCGAAACGGGCCAGATCGTGTTTCTGCGGGCCGGGCTGTCGCTGCCGCCGCTCTTCCTCTGGGCATGGCTCAGCGCGCCACCGCGCGACTGGCGCCCGCGGGCTCCGAGGAAGCACCTCGTGCGCGGGCTGGCGGGCGGGCTCGCGATGTTTCTGAACTTCTACGCGCTGGGGCAGCTTCCCGTGACCCATGCGCAGGCGCTATCGTATCTCGCGCCCGTGCTCAGCATTCCGGCGGCCGTGATCCTCCTGGGCGAGCGTCTGACGGTGCGCACGGTGCTGGCCGTGTCGCTGGGTTTCGCGGGGATGATGGCGATGCTCTACACCTCCGTCGCGCGCCCCGACTGGGGCTGGATGGAGCTTACGGGCATGGCCGCCGGGATCGCCAGCGCGGGGGTCATGGCATTGGTCCGGGTCCATATCCGCGCGATGACGGCGACCGAGACGACGATCTCCATCGCGCTCAGCTTCGCGGCGATCGGCACGGTGATCGGGTTCGCGGCGATGCTTGTGACGGGCTGGGTGCCGATGACGCCCGTCCTCTGGGCGTGGCTGGGGGGTGCCGGACTTCTCGGGGCGGCGACGCATATTACCGCGACCGAGGCCGTGGCGCGCGCGCCCGTCTCGACACTGGCACCGTTCGACTATGCGGGATTGGTCTTCGCCGTCATCCTCGATTTCGCGATCTTCGCCCATCTGCCGGGGCCCTGGGGCTGGCTCGGGATCGGGTTGATCGCTGCCGCCGGGCTGGTCACCGCGCTGGGTGGCCGCCCCGACGGCAGCGGGTTCCGCCTGCGTTAGGGCAGAAGGACAGTGTCGATGACGTGGATCACGCCGTTGGATGCGAAGACGTCGGGCGTCGTGACGGTCGCGCCGCCGACCTGAACGCCGCCGCCGGTGCCGTTCACGCGCAGCGACTGCCCGTTGACTGTCGGCAGGCTGCCATGCGCGCCGAGCAGGGACGAGGCCGGGTAGTTGTTCGGGGCCACGTGGTAGGTGAGGATCGAGCGGAGCGTATCCACGTTCTCGGGGAGCAGCAGGTTCTCGACCGTGCCCGCGGGCAGCGCCGCGAAGGCCGCATCGGTGGGCGCGAAGACCGTGAAAGGTCCCGGACCCTTCAGCGTGTCCACGAGGCCCGCGGCCGTCAGCGCGGCGGCCAGCGTGTTGAAGTCGCCCGCGGCGACGGCGGTGTCGACGATATCGGCGCGGCCGACATCGGCAGTCACGCAGCCCGTCAGCACGGCGGCGGAGGCGAGGCCCGCCCCGAGGGTCAGCACGCGGCGGCGGTTCATGGTGTGGATCATTTGGTCTCTCCCGGTTGCAGGATGCCCTTGGGGCACCGATTGATCGGGACATGGCGCGTATGGTCGTGGCGTCGAACCCGGCGGCGGCAAGCCGCGCACACATCGGATCACGGCTGCGTGATCGCCCCTCATTCGAGGCAGGCTCAGGCGGCGCGCAGGCGTCCCTCAGCGACGGCGGCGATCCGGGTGGGGACGATCCGGCCCACGGGGCGGTCGGTATCGAAGACGACCTCGGCGAAATGCGGCGTCCGGCCCATGCGCGGGCTCTCCATCAGCACGGCGTGGTCGCGACCCACCTGCGCGGCCAGGTGACGGGCCACGGCAGCCTCGCCCGCGGCCCGAAGGCGCGCGGCCCGGTCCTTGATGAGGCGTCCGTCGACGGCGGGCATCCGGGCGGCGGGTGTGCCCGCGCGGGCGGAGTAGGGAAAGACGTGGAGCCAGGTCAGGTCGCAGGCCTCGACCAGATCCAGCGAGTCCGCGAACTGCTCCTCGGTTTCGGTCGGGAACCCGGCGATGATGTCGGCCCCGAAGGTCATGTCGGGGCGCAGACGCCGGGCCGCCTCGCAGAAGCGGATCGCGTCGTCGCGCAGGTGCCGCCGCTTCATCCGCTTCAGGATCAAATCCGAGCCATGCTGCAGCGACAGGTGCAGATGCGGCATCAGCCGCGGCTCCTCGGCGATGAGCCGCATCAGCGCGTCGTCCACCTCGATGCTGTCGATGCTCGAGATGCGCAGGCGCGGAACGGTCGTCAGCCGCAGGATGCGTGCCACCAGGTCGCCCAGCCGCGGTTGCCCCGGCAGGTCCGCGCCCCAGGATGTCAGGTCCACGCCGGTCAGCACGACTTCCTCGTAGCCGCGATCGGTCAGCCGCGCGATCTGGTCCACGACGACGCCCGCGGGCACCGAGCGCGAATTGCCGCGACCGTAGGGGATGATGCAGAACGTGCAGCGGTGGTCGCAGCCGTTCTGCATCTGAACATAGGCGCGGCTGCGCGTGCCGAACCCGTCGATCAGGTGGCCGGCCGTTTCGGTCACGGACATGATGTCGTCGACCAGAACCGGTTCGGTGTCGCCTGTCGCGAGGTCCGCCCATGTGGACGGCTGCATCTTCTCGGTATTGCCGACGACGTGGTCGACCTCGGGCATGGCGGCGAAGCTTGCCGGATCCGTCTGCGCGGCACAGCCGGTGACGATCAGGCGCGCATCCGGGTTCTCGCGGCGCAGCTTGCGGATGTCCTGGCGGCCCTTCCGGACCGCCTCGGCGGTGACGGCGCAGGTGTTGACGATGACCGCGCCCGTCAGACCCGCCTGCCCGGCCAGTTCGCGCATGGCCTCGGCCTCGTAGGCGTTCAACCGGCAGCCGTGATTCGACAGGATCGGCGCGGGGCCTCGGAGGTCGTCAGCCATGCCAGACCCCGTCGAAGACATGCGCCGTCGGCCCGGTCATCCAGACGCCGTCCGCGCGCCAGTCGACCATCAGCGTGCCGCCGTCGAGATCGATGCGGACCGCGCGCCCCGTCAGGCCACGGCGCGCGGCCGCGACGGCCACCGCGCAGGAGGAGGAGCCGGAGGCCAGCGTAACGCCGACGCCCCGCTCCCACACCCGCATCCGCAGATGGTCGGGGCCGAGAAGATGCGCCAGTTGCACGTTGGTCCCCTCGGGAAAGAGGGGATGATGCTCGTGGGCGGAGCCGAAGGCGGCGAGGTCCACCGCCTCGGCATCGTCGACGAAGAAGGTGCAATGCGGGTTGCCCATGCCGGTCGCGACCGGGTCGCCATCGATCGGCAGGTGAAGCGTGTCGACGTCGCGCGCCAGCGGCACGTCGCGCCAATCGAGAAGGGGTGCGCCCATGTTGACCGACACGCCGTCCGGCGTCGCGCGGGCCTCGAGGCGGCCCCGCTCGGTCCGCAGCGTCATCGTATCGAGCCCGCGCAACGCAAGCTCATGCGCGGCGATGCAGCGGGTGGCGTTGCCGCAGGCCCCGGCCGTGCTGCCATCGGCGTTCCAGAAGGTCAGCGCGACATCGGCATCCGTCCCATCGCCGATCAACGCGAGCTGGTCGAACCCCACGCCGCGATGGCGGTCGCCCATGGCGCGCGCGAGGTCGGCGTCGACCGCATGGCCGTCGCGTCCGTCGATCACGACGAAGTCGTTGCCGAGCCCGTGCATCTTCATGAAGGGCAGGCCGGAGGGGCGCATGTCGGTCATCCGCGCGCCCTTACCACCCCGTCGGATACATTGGAAACACCTGCTTGACGCCTCCCCGACCCGGCTTTAGGTGCCGGGGCCGGAGAGGGCCGGTAGCTCAGCTGGTAGAGCAACTGACTTTTAATCAGTAGGTCCCGAGTTCGAACCTCGGCCGGCTCACCACTCCACCCCGGACATCGACGTCACGTGCAGGCTTCGGCGCCCAGAAGACCCGCGAATCCCGTCGCGGGGACGCAGTCCGGCTCGGGCGGGGTCGTAATCAGTCGGCCATTCGCGTCGATCGGCGGCATCTGCGCCTCGCCCGCGTCGTAGCGCTGCCAGAGGCCGCCGCGCAGGCCCGTCTCCTGCAAGAGACCCTGACGCTTGGCCTCGTAGTAGAAGCCGCGGGCATACCATTGCACCGCCGTCGCCTCGTCCCCACCCGACAGCATCCACGCGCCCCGCATGTAGCGCAGCGAGTACTTAAGGCCGGTATCGGCATCGAGAAGCTGGCTGGGATTGCCCTGCATCCCCATGTTGCGCGCGGTCGCGGGCAGGATCTGCATGATGCCGTAATAGGGCCCGCTGCGGGCTGCGGGGCGATAGTCGCTTTCGCGCTGGACGATCCGGTGCACGAGGCTGCGCGGCAAGTCGTAGTGATCCGCCCACTTGTTGACGAGCACGCGGATCTCGGGCGTCTCGCCGGGATAGAGCGCGGGCGCGGGCGGGGCGACCGGCTCGGGCTCGGGCGTGCTGACGCAGGCTGCAAGGGTCACGAGGAGGGCAACGAGAAGGAAACGCATGGCAGGACTTCGAGGCGGTTGATGACGCCGCCGGTCCTAGCGGCAGGCGCCGGGCTTCGGGAGTCCCGATTGCCGGTATCGGCGGCGGCTTGCCAGTATGGCTTGCCCCCGCCCCGGTCCTGCGGCACCCCGGCGGGATGGAGCAATTCCTGTATCGCATTCAAGCCGGAGCGCTGCGCGCGCTGCTGGCGACCGTGTCGGTGCTGCCCTTGAAGTGGCGGCGGGCGGTGGTCGGCGGCGTGACGGCGATGGCGGTGCGGCTGATCCCGACGCTGCGGCGGCGCGCGGCCGAGAACATCGCCCTGATCCATCCCGAGATGCCCGCGCCCGACCAGCGGTCCCTGACCGTGCGGGCGGCCCGCAATCTCGGGCGGACGCTGACGGGGATCTGGTTCAACGACGACCTCGCCGCCGAAGTCGCGGGGATCCGGGCGGAGGGGCCTGGACTGGACGTGCTCCGGGCGGCCGAAGTGGATGGTCGGGGCGCGGTGATCGTCTCGGGTCATTTCGGCCAGTGGGAGGCGATCCGCCACGTCCTCAAGCGCGAGGGGTTGGAGACGGGCGCGCTCTACCGCCCGAACAACAACCCCTATTACGAGCCGATCTTCCGCGCCGGGATCGAGCGAGGCGGCGCGCCGATCATCCCGAAGGGCGCGCCGGGAATGCGAGTGCTGCTGCGCCATCTGAAGGGGGGCGGCCGCGTGGCGCTTCTACCCGATCAATACGTCACCGATGGCATCTGGCTGCCCTTCCTGGGCGAGCCCGCGATGACCTCGCCCGTCGCGGCGGAACTCGCGCTGCGCTACGGCGTGCCGCTGGTTCCGGCCTTTGCCCCTTGGGAGAACGGCGAACTCCGCGTGGTCATCGAGGCGCCGATCCCGCCAACGGACGCCGCGACCATGATGCGGGCGTTCAACGACCGGCTCGGGTCGTGGGTGAGGCGCCACCCGTCGCAATGGCACTGGTTGCACCAGCGCTGGAAATACTACCCCTTCAACGAAGAGGGCCGGGACGCGGCCCGGGAGTAGGCGGCATGTTCCTGAGCATCTTCGACATCTTCAAACCGGGCATCGGGCCGTCCTCGTCGCACACGATGGGGCCCATGGTCGCCGCCGCACGGTTCCTCGCGGCGCTGCGCGGCGGGGCCGAGCCCGAGCCCGGCGCCGGTCCCCCCGCCCGGCTGGAGGCGGTGCTGCACGGCTCGCTCGCCTGGACGGGCAAGGGTCACGCCACCGACCGCGCCGTCCTACTGGGCCTTCTCGGCTTCGACCCCGCGACGGTCGACATGGACGCGGCCGAGGCGGCCCTGGACAACCTGCGCCGGACCGGACGTGTCGCCCCCGAGGGACTGCCCGAGATGACGCTCGACCCCGAGGCGGGCGTGGTCTTCGATTTCGGCCCGCCCCTGCCCGGTCACGCCAACGGCCTGATCCTCCGCGCCTTCGACGAACGCGACAACCTGCGGCTGGAGGAGACGTATTATTCCGTCGGTGGCGGGTTCGTCGTCACCGCCCGCGAACTGAGCGAGCCGGGCGATCTCCATGCCGAGAAGGAGGCGGCAGGCTATCCCTATCCGTTCGGCTCCGCTGTCGAAATGCTGGAGATGGCGACCGCCTCGGGTCAGAGCATCGCGAAGATGAAATGGGCCAACGAGTCGGTGCTGACCCCCGAGGCGCAGCTCGGTGCGCGGCTCGACGGGATCTGGTCGGCGATGGATGGCTGCATCGACCGGGGTCTCGGGGTCGGTGGCATCCTGCCGGGCGGGCTGAACGTCAAGCGGCGGGCGCGTGCGATCCATGCACAGCTCCTGGACGAGTCCGGTCTGAACCTCGCGCAGCCACACGTCGTTAACGACTGGCTCTCGGTCTACGCGATGGCCGTGAACGAGGAAAACGCGGCCGGCGGGCGGGTCGTCACCTCGCCCACCAACGGCGCCGCCGGGGTCGTGCCCGCCGTGATCCGCTACTATCGCGACCACTGCGTCGGCGCGACGCCCGAGGGCATCCGGACCTTCCTTCTGACGGCGGCGGCGATCGGCGGACTCATCAAGCACAACGCGTCGATCTCGGGCGCGGAAGTCGGCTGCCAGGGCGAGGTCGGATCGGCCTCGGCGATGGCGGCGGCGGGGATATGCGCGGCGCTGGGGGGCACGCCCGCGCAGGTCGAGAACGCCGCCGAGATCGCGCTGGAGCATCATCTCGGCATGACCTGCGACCCTGCGGCGGGCCTCGTGCAGGTGCCTTGCATCGAGCGCAACGGGCTGGGCGCGATCAAGGCCGTCTCGGCCGCCTCGCTGAGCCTGCGCGGGGACGGCACCCATTTCATGCCGCTGGACAATTGCATCGAGGCGATGCGCCAGACCGGCATCGACATGAGCGAGAAGTACAAGGAGACGAGCCAGGGCGGGCTGGCGGTCAACCTGCCGGAATGCTGACAGCGCCGGGGGCCGGGCGCCGGACCGAAACCAAAGCCGGGGGGCCAGCCCCCCGGACCCCCCGGCATACTTGAGGAGCAAAGAGAGGCGCATCAGCCTGCGGTGGCGCGTTCCTCGCGGTCCTTCAGTTCGTCCCAGAGCGCGCGGTAGCGCGGTTCGGCCATCAGCGTCTCGAACTGTTCGCGGTGCCATTCGATCCCGAGACGGTGGAGGCGGCGCAGGCGGCGATCGCCGGCCAAGGCCGCCATCTCCTCCGCGAAGCCCGTCACACCCGCCACGAGGCTCTGGTCCCGACCGCCATTGAGGTTCCATTTGTCCCAGTATTCGAGACCCAGATCCTCGTTGATGTGGTTGGCGCGCCCGCGGTTCTTCTTGAGGATATAGGCCTCGAGCGAGCGGAGCGGGTAGTGGTGCATATAGGCCGTCTCGTCGCAGCCGCTCCACTTGATCGACCACGTCTTCGAGGGGTTCATCTTCTCGCTGATGTCTTCGCCCGAGGGGGATTTCCAGACCAGCTTGTCCTGCCAGTCGGGCGCGACGCGGGGCCGGTGCAGGCCGATATGGTACATCGCCTCGTAGCGGCGGAACATCGTCTTGACGTCGCGCTTGCGGCGGCCGCCCCGGCCGGGCGCCTTCTCGCAGGTGGTGAACTGGGCGGTGATCGGCGCGTCGCGGAACGCCTCGATCCCGCCATTGCCGAAGATCTTCCACGGGAAGCTGACCACGTCCGTCTCGGGACCGAGCTCGGCCAGGAGGCCCTGGATTGTGCCGTCGGCGGTGCGGACATTGATGAACTCGTCGACATCCGCGATCAGGATCCACGTCGCCTTGTGGCGGAGCACATGGTCCCGCGCCCATTTGAGCGCCGACTTGTGCGGGCCGCGCGACAGGACCGTGTTCACCACGTGCCGGAGGCCGCCCAACTCCTCGATCCGGTCGAGGATGGGATCGGTCGTGTCCTCGCAATCATTGGTGTAGACGAGGAAGTCCGTGAACCCGATGGCCCGGTGATGCGCCACCCATTCGAGGATGTAGGGCGCCTCGTTCTTCATCGTCGAGATGACGAGGAACCGCTCGTCGGTGGGGCGCGGCGCCAGCGACACCGCCTCGGGCAGGACGATCGCCCAATACTGCCCCTTCTGGTGCAGCTCGGCCCCGGGCAGGCGTTCCATCAGGTCGCCCACCGCCTCGCGTACCGGCCGCCCGAGCTCGCCCGCCCAGTGCCAGCCGCCGCCCGCGATGGTGCCCCCGGCGCGGACGACCCGGCAGGCGGCCTCCAGATCGGAAAGGATCACGTCGTACTGCTTGTTGCCGTCGAGCCAGAGCCAGTCGAACACCCCGTCCCGCATCGCCGCCAGCGCCTCGGTCGAGGTCTCGCGCCGGATGGTCGCGTCGGGATGGGCGGCGCGGACCTGCGCCAGCTGGTCGTCCCGCTCGGATTGCGAGGCGGTGTAGTTCAGCGGCCGGGCGTCCTGTTCGGCGTCCTTGGCCCAAGGGTCGATCAGCGTCAGCGCGGCGGGCTGCGCGATCCGGACCAGCTCGGCGGTGTGGCGTCCGTCATGGGTTCCGATCTCGGCCCCGCGTCCGCCGACGGGCAGGTGCCCCATCGCGTCGAGCCCGTTCTGGCGCACCGCGCCGCGCCCCGTCACGACGCGTCCTTCGGCGCCATGTCGAAGCGCGGATCGTCGGCAGGAATGAAGAGCACATCCGAAAACCGCGGCGCGCGCGTCAGCCCGCTGAGGAAGCTGTGCACCTCGAAACCATGATCGGCCATGAAGGCGATCACCTCCGAGAAGCGATAGCCGCCGTCGAACCGTTTCTTGATCGAGGTCTCGGCGATGACGAACTCGCAGCGCTTCAGCGTCTCGGTGGCCCCGCGCAGCACCTCCAGCTCGTGACCCTCGGTGTCGATCTTGAGGCCGAACGGCCCCTCCAGATCGGCGGTCAGACTGTCGAGCGTGACCACCTCCACCTCGCGCGAGGTGACGTTGTCATCCGCATCCATGCGCGTGCCGACGGTGGACCGCGCCAAGCGGCCCGGCTCGACATCCATCCGAAAGCTGCCCGGCGCGGCTCCCAGCGCAACGACATGAAAGTCGTAGTCGAGCTTCGGCCAGAGCTTGGCCACGCTCTCGCGGCTCTCCTCCAGCGGATCGACCAGCACGAACCTGCGATCCGGCCACGCCTCGTAAAGGAACGGCGTCCCGTTCAGGACCCCCACGTCGATGATGGTGCGGGCTTCGAAGCCGTAGCGCCGCATGTAGCGCGGCGTCATCTTATCAGGCATCGCCATCTGCCGTCGTTCCCTCTGCTCGCGCCGGTCTCTGCCGGACTGGGCCGGACGATAGCTTACGACCCGGTCTCCGTCGAGCCGGGCAGCGGGCGCATCGTGTCGCCCGGAAGGAAGGTCGGCACGAGCTCGACGCGGCGGTCCTCGCCGTCGAACTGATGGGTGCCCGCGACGATCCGGGCGGCGACGCGCCCCGCCTCGCGGCGACGGCTGTCGACGGTGGCCAGCCGACGCGGCAACCCACCCAGAAGATCGAAGGCGTTGAACCCCGCAAGGCCCAGATCGCCGCCGACATCGTGGCCCCGCTCCAGCGCGTAGAGCATCCCGCCCGCACCCGTCAGGTCGTTCGTGTAGAACAGGAAATCGAGATCCGGCGTCCGATCCAGCATCGCCGCCGTCATCTCGCGACCCTTGGCGAAACCGGAAAAGCCGTCATAGGCCATCTGGTCGGCCACCGCGATGCCCGCCTCCGACAGCGCGCGCTCCAGCCCCTCGATCCGCTTCCGGGCGCGATGGTCGCCATGCATCTTCGTGCCCAACACGCCGACACGGGCGTAACCGCGCGCCGCGATCTCGGTGCCGACCTGATAGCCCGCGCGCCAGTGGCTGATCCCAACGGCGGCATCGACGGGCTCGCCGTCGACATCCATCACCTCGACCACCGGAACGCCGGCATTGGCTAGCATCGCACGCGACGCCTCGGTATGCTCCAGCCCGGCGATCACGACCCCCGTGGGCCGCCAAGACAGCATCTCGAAGAGGACGCGCTCCTCTTTCTCGGGATCGTAGCCGGTGGCGCCGACGACCGGCTGCAGGCCGGTGCCCTCCAGAGCCTCCTCGACCCCGGCGAGCATCTCGGGAAAGACGAGGTTCGACAGGCTGGGCACGATCACCGCGACGAGGTTCACCCGGCTCGACGCCAGCGCGCCCGCGATCTTGTTGGGCACGTAGCCCAGACGCTTTGCCGTCTCGATGACCTTCTCGCGGGTCTTGGCGCTGACGTCGCCGCGATTGCGCAGCACGCGGCTGACGGTCATCTCGCTGACGCCGGACGCCTCGGACACGTCGCGGAGCGTCAGGTGCTGGTGGCGGGTGTTCCTGCGGGACAAATCGGGCTCCGGTCCGGGCGCGTCTGGCCCCCGTGTAGCCCGCCCGCCCATCGGTGGACAAGCGCGCGCCGCGAGCGCTATCAGCAGGGCGGGGTCCCGTGGCTCAACTGGATAGAGCAGCCCCCTCCTAAGGGGCAGGTTGCAGGTTCGAATCCTGCCGGGATCGCGCCACCTTCGACCGGGACGGGCGATGGCTGCTGGAACCGCGCATTCGGGATGGGCCGGGCCATGTTCTGACTGCCTCAAGCCCCGCGCTTGCCTGTGCGAAATGGCCGCCCGATTGCGTCGGCGACTTTCCCCCGCTGCCCAATCCGATTCCGTCGACGCCCCGATCTGCCGCTTATTTCCGCATCTCGCTGCAATGCGGCATCGCGGCGGCGCCCGGTGCTTGGACCGGACGATCCTCCGACATCAGCGTGCGGACGCCAACAACCGGAGTGTCTGCCATGTCCAAACCCATCCTGATCGCCGCGGCCCTTGCGCTGCCCGCCCTGCCCGCCCTCGCACAGGACTGTCCGGTCAAGGTCGGCGTCCTCCACTCGCTCTCGGGGACGATGGCGATTTCGGAGACCACGCTGAAGGATACCGTCGAGATGCTGGTGGACCAGCAGAATGAGGCGGGCGGCCTCCTGGGTTGCGAGATCGAGGCCGTCGTCGTCGATCCGGCCTCCGACTGGCCGCTCTTCGCCGAGAAGGCGCGCGAGCTGCTGACCGTCGAGGAGGTCGACGTGATCTTCGGATCCTGGACCTCCGTCAGCCGGAAATCCGCCCTCCCCGTACTCGAGGAGCTGAACGGGCTGATGTTCTATCCCGTGCAATACGAAGGCGAGGAAAGCTCGAAGAACGTCTTCTACACCGGCGCCGCGCCCAACCAGCAGGCGATCCCCGCGGTCGACTACTTTCTCGATGAGCTGGGCGTGGAGCGGTTCGCGCTTCTGGGCACCGACTACGTCTATCCGCGCACGACCAACAACATCCTCGAAGCCTACCTGAAATCGAAGGGCGTGGCCGACGAGGACATCTTCGTCAACTACACCCCGTTCGGTCACTCGGACTGGGCGACCATCGTCGGCGACGTGGTCGAGATGTCGGAGGACGGCCGCCAGGTCGGCGTGATTTCGACCATCAACGGCGACGCCAATATCGGCTTCTACAAGGAGCTGGCCGCCTCCGAGGTCTCGGCCGACGACATCCCCGTCGTGGCCTTCTCGGTGGGTGAGGAGGAGCTCAGCGGCCTCGACACGACCGACCTCGTCGGCCACCTTGCCGCCTGGAATTACTTCCAGTCCGCCGAGAGCGACGCCAACGAGGAATTCGTGGCCGCGTGGAAGGCTCGCATGGGCGACGACCGCGTGACCAACGACCCGATGGAGGCGCATTACATCGGCTTCAACATGTGGGTGAACGCGGTCGAGGCGGCGGGCACCACGGATGTCGATGCGGTGCGTGATGCGATGTACGGGCAGGAATTCCCGAACCTCACGGGCGGCACGGCGGTCATGCTGCCGAACCACCATCTCGCGAAGCCGGTCCTGATCGGCGAGATCACCGAGGACGGCCAGTTCGACATCATCTCGCAGACCACCGAGGTCGAGGGCGATGCCTGGACCGATCACCTGCCGGAATCGGCGGTGCTGACCTCGGATTGGCCGGGCCTCGGCTGCGGCATGTTCAACACCGAGACCGAGACCTGCGTGCAGATCCAGTCCAACTATTGACCGGATCGGGGCGGCCCGTCTGCGGCCGCCCCCCACGACCACGAACCGGCGGGCGGGGCGACCGCGCCATCCGGCATTTCCGGCGGGGCGACCCGCCCGACGGGGGATCCTGCTCCATGCGCCTTCTGCTCGCCTTCGCGATGATCCTCGCCGTGGCGGTCCCCGTATCGGCACAGCAAGGGCCGATCCAGACCCTTCTCCAGACCCATGCCGACGACATCGCCGAACCCTCGCGCCGGACGATCCAGCCGGTGCTCGACGATCTCGCGGCGTCGGGTTTGCCGGGCATGACGGCGTTCCTCGAAGGCTGGGCCGATCGCGGCATCGTCCAGCGGGAGGCGGACGGTCTCTTCTTCTTCGGCGACCGCGACGGGGATGCCTACGCGCTCCGCTCGGTCGAGGATGGCAGCGATGCGGGCGAGATCGGGCGGCGCGACGGGTCGCAGTTGCGGCCCAATGCGGGCGTCCGCCGCCTCATCGCGACCAGCCTCGTGCAGTTCCAGCTCAGCGATCCCGATCCGGATCGCCGCCGTGCCGCGCTCGACGCGCTCGGGCGCAACCCGACCCCCGACCTGCTGGCCCCGCTCCGCGCTTCCATCGAGGGCGAGGAGAACCGCGCGATCCGCGCCCGGAAGGAGGCACTGGACCGGCTCATCACCATCCGCTTCGGCACCGATCCCGCGCTGAGGCTCGAGGCAATCGACTGGATGGCGAACCAAGTCTCGATCGAGGCACGCGCGGCGCTTAACGCCGTCCTGACGACCAAAACGATCGTCGGCGCGCCGGAAGCCGGGGCCAACGTGGCGCGCATCCTCGAACTCGGCACCGATATGGACGAAGCGGGCGCGCTCTCGCGTCTGGCCCAAGAGGACATCGTGCCCGACGGCGTCTCCCGCGCCGATCGTGACGCTGCGCTGATCGCGGCGATCGACGGGGACGCGGTCGCGGGCCTCCCCGTGGCGCGGCTCGACACCGAGGCCGCGCGCTGGATGGCATATGACCGGCTGGTCGAGGCGGGCACCGCGCCCGCGCGCCCCGCCCCCGACGCCGCAACGGCCCTGATCGCCGACAACCCCATCGTCGAGATCTACGACGAACCCGATCCGGCCATCACCGATGCCGCCCGCGCCGCCCTGGCCGAGGTCGAGGCCCGCGTCGGGCGCGCGCAGGCCGCCGATCTGGGCCTCGACGCGCTGAGCCTCGCCTCGATCTACTTCCTCGCGGCGATCGGTCTCGCCATCACCTTCGGCGTCATGGGCGTCATCAACATGGCCCATGGCGAGTTCATCATGATCGGCGCCTATACCGGCTATGTCGTCCAGCAATTCGTACCGGACTATACCGCGTCGCTCGTCGTCGCCCTGCCGCTGGCCTTCGTCGTCGCAGGCGCGGCGGGCGTGGCGCTGGAGCGGCTGGTGATCCGCCACCTCGCGCATCGCCCGCTCGAGACGCTGCTCGCGACCTTCGGCATCTCGGTGGCACTCCAGCAGGTCTTCAAGAACATCTTCGGCACGCAGGCCGTGCCCCTTACCTCACCCGACTGGCTGGCGGGCGCCTGGGTGCTCAACGACGTGGTCGGCATCTCCTATATCCGCATCGCGATCTTCGTCATCGCGCTGGTGTTCCTCGCCCTCCTCGTCTGGATCCTGCGGCGCACACGCCTCGGGCTCGAGGTCCGCGCGGTCACCCAAAACCCCGGCATGGCCGCGTCGCTCGGGATCGACCCCGACCGGGTCGGCATGGCGACCTTCGCGCTTGGCTCGGGGATCGCGGGCGTGGCGGGCGTGGCCATCGGCCTCTTCGGGCAGGTCACCTCCGAGATGGGGACCGCCTACATCGTCCAGTCCTTCATGACGGTCGTCGTGGGCGGCGTCGGCTCGGTCTTCGGCACGCTGGCGGGCGCGGGACTGATCGGCGGGCTGCAGAAGGGGATCGAGTGGCTGAACCCGTCGAACACGCTGGCCGCACAGACCTACATGATCCTGTTCATCATCCTCTTCATCCAGGTCCGTCCGCGCGGCATCGTCGACCAGAAGGGGAGGTTCGTGCAGTGACCGACGCGACCGCCTCCGGCGCGCCGACCGCCGCCAGCCCCGCGCGCCGCCCTTTGATCCTGCGCGCGGACGTCATGATCGTCCTCGCGGCGCTCGCGCTCCTGACCGTCGCGGTGACGCTGATGGCCTCGGCCGGGCTCGTCTCGACCTCCTTCGTCAAGCTGCTGGGCAAGACACTCTGCCTCTGCCTTGCCGCACTCGCCTTCGACCTGGTGTGGGGCTATACCGGAATCCTCAGCCTCGGCCATTTCGCGTTCTTCGGGATCGGCGGTTACGCCATCGGCATGTGGCTGATGTGGGACCGCACCGAGGGGATCGTCGCCGAGACCCTCTCCCGCGCGCCCCTGCCCCCCACAGCGCTCGAACTCGAAGAGGCCATCGGCACCCAGATCTTCGGCGTCGTCGGCTCGTCCGAGATCCCGTGGCTCTGGGCCTTCGCGTCCTCGCTGCCGCTGCAACTGGCCTTCGCGGTGCTGGTCCCAGGCCTCCTGGCGCTGGTCTTCGGCTGGCTGGCGTTCCGCAGCCGGGTCGCGGGCGTCTACCTCTCGATCCTGACGCAGGCGGGTACGCTGGCCCTGTCGCTCTGGCTCTTCCAGAACGACAGCGGGCTCCGTGGCAATAACGGCCTCTCCGGGTTACAGAACATTCCAGGCCTCACGGACCTGCCCCAGCGCGTCATCTCGCTCTGGTTCCTCTGGGCCTCGGCGCTGGCGCTGGGGCTCGGCTACCTCCTCGCGGTCTGGGTCGTCTCGGGGCGGTTCGGGTCTGTCCTGCGCGGCATCCGTGACGACGAAGCGCGGGTGCGCTTCCTCGGCTACGAGGTCGAGCACTACAAGCTCGCCATCTTCACCGGCACGGCGATGGTCACGGGGCTAGCGGGGGCGCTCTACTATCCGCAGGCGGGCATCGTGAACCCGGCCGAGATCGCGCCCATCGCGTCGATCTACCTCGCCGTCTGGGTCGCCATCGGCGGGCGCGGACGGCTCTATGGCGCGGTGATCGGGGCGGCGGTCGTGTCGCTGGCCTCGTCTTGGTTCACCGGCGGCGGCGCACCCGATATCGACCTCGGGTTCTACGAGATCCGCTGGACCGACTGGTGGCTCGTGCTGCTGGGCCTCAGCTTCGTGCTCGTCACGCTCTTCGCGCCCAAGGGCCTCGGCGGGCTGGTCGATCTCTGGACGGATCGCCGCGCCGCGCGCGCGCGCCAGGGCGATTTCGGACCGGATGTCGGGTCGCGACGGGCCGAGGAGGAACAGCCATGAGCGCACTTCTCGAGGTGTCCGGCGTCACCAAGAGCTTCGAAGGCTTCAAGGCCATCGACAATCTCTCCTTCTCGGTGGGCGAGCCGGAACTCCGCGCCATCATCGGCCCGAACGGCGCAGGCAAGACGACCTTCATGGACCTCGTGACCGGCAAAACCCGGCCCGACTCGGGCTCCATCCGCTACGGCGAACTGTCACGCGACCTGACCCGCATGTCCGAGGCACGCATCGCCCGCGCGGGCATCGGGCGGAAATTCCAGAAGCCCACCGTCTTCGAGGACCAGACCGTCGCCGAGAACCTCGCCATGGCGCTCGCCGCGCCACGCGCACCCTTCACCGTCCTGACCCGCCGCCCGCCGATGGGCGAACGCACCGCCGAGATCGCGGACCGCGTCGGGCTGGCCGCGCGACTGGACGACCGCGCCGCGATCCTGTCCCACGGCCAGAAGCAATGGCTCGAGATCGGGATGCTGCTGGCGCAGGAGCCACGGCTGCTGCTGGTGGACGAACCGGCCGCAGGGATGACCGCCGCCGAGCGCGAGCGGACGACCGCCATGCTGAAGGAGGCCGCGAAGACCCGTGCGGTCGTCGTCATCGAGCATGACATGGAGTTCGTGCGCCGTCTCGATTGCCGGGTGACGGTCCTTCACGAAGGGCGCGCGCTGGCCGAGGGATCGCTCGACCATGTCTGCGCCGACAGCCGCGTCATTGACGTCTACCTCGGACGCCCCGAGGCCGCCGGTGCTTGAGGCACACGGCATCACTCTCGACTATGGCGGCAGTCGCATCCTCCACGGTATCGACCTCGTGGCCGAGACCGGACGCATCACCTGCGTCATGGGGCTGAACGGCACCGGTAAGACCTCGCTCCTGAAGGCCATCGCCGGGCGGCATCCGGCGGGCGGAACCGTTACGCTGGACGGCACGCCACTGCCGCCGGGGGCCCGCGACCGGGCGCGCGCGGGCATCGCCTACGTTCCGCAGGGGCGCGAGATCTTCCCCCAGCTCACCGTGGCCGAGAACCTCGCCACCGCCTTTGCCTGCCTGCCTAAGACCGAGCGCCGCGTGGATGACGAGATCTACGACCTGTTTCCGGTTCTCAAGGAGATGCGGGGGCGTCGCGGCGGCGACCTCTCGGGTGGGCAGCAACAGCAACTCGCCATTGCGCGGGCACTGGTAACGCGGCCTCGCGTCCTGCTGCTCGACGAACCGACCGAGGGCATCCAGCCCAATATCATCGCCCAGATCGGGCGCGTGGTCGCAGGGCTGAGGGATCGAGGCGACATGGCGATCGTGCTGGTCGAGCAGCGGTTCGACTTCGCGTGGGGGCTGGCCGACCGGATCGTCGCGCTCCGGCGCGGCACGGTCCTGCGCGACGAGGCGCGCGCAGTGGCCTCGCGGGAGGAGGTGCTGGCCGACGTCTCGGTCTGACGCGGCCCCTCAGCCCGGCACCGGTCCCAGCGTGCCCCGCAGCACCACCGTCGCCTCCAGCTCGACCGAGGGTCCGTCGATCGTACGCGCCCCCACCATGTCAACCAGCAGCCCCGCCGCCCGGCGCCCCATCTCTCGGTGGGGAACGTGGACCGTGGTCAGCGGCGGATCGGCCACGGTGGCCAGATCGATATCGTCGAAGCCGGTGATGGACACGTCGCGCGGCACCGACAGACCGCGCAGCCGCGCCGCGCGCATCGCACCCACGGCCAGCACGTCGTTGCCGCACATCACGGCCGTCGGAGGGTCCGCGTGGTTCATCAGCGCGTCGAAGGCCACGCCGCCTTCGGCAACGCCGTAGATCGTCTCGATACACATTTCGGGCGCCAGGGGCGCGCCCGCCGCCGCCAGCATCCGCCGGATGCCGGCCAGACGGTCGCGCGCCCGGTCGTTGCCCACGGTATCGGCCGAGATCACGCCGATACGGCGATGCCCTTCGTCCAGGACGGCACGGGCCAGCCGCGCCATCGCGGCGGCGTTGTCGAAGCCGATCGCGGGCAGCCGGCCGGGACCCGGATCATGGGCCCATGCAACCAGCGCGGGAATGCCCCGCGCCGCCAGCACCTCGGTCACGGCCGGGTCGCGGTGGTGGCCGATCAACAGAAGACCGTCTGTCCCCCGCGCCGCCAGCGTCCGGATCTGCTCGGCCTCGAGCGCCTCGCGGTAGGAGGAGGATGCCACCAGGAGGGTGTAGCCCCGGGCGTCGAGTTCCTCCTGGAACGCCTGCAGGCCACGCGCGAAGATCGCGTTCTCCATGGTGGGAATCACCGCGCCGATCATGCCCGACCGCCGTGCGGCCAGCGCGCGGGCCGCCGTGTTGGGCGCGTAGCCCAGCGCGGCCACCGCATCGAGCACCCGCGCCCGCGTGCCTGGCGACACCCGGTCCGGCGAGTTCAGGCAACGCGAGACCGTCGCGGCCGACACGCCGGCGTGCAGGGCGACATCCGCCAGCTTGGCCGGGCGATCGGCATTCATGCGCACGATTCTGAAAACACGAGATTCCTCCGCCCGCATGTTCGCCCGGGCCGCACCAAATAGCCACCGATTGATGAAAGCGCTTGCACGAATCTCATGAAAGCGCTTTCATCAGGGCGACCGACCGGTCACCACCGACGCTTGGGAGGGCTTCGGAATGGCACTCATCATCGCAGCGATTTTCCTCGCGGCCTTTGTGACCAACGTGGTCATGGGCTCGGTCGCGGGGGACGCACCCTTGGGCAACGTGGCCGAAATGCTGCTGCTGCTGACCGCGGCCGTGGCGTTCACCGTCGCGATCCTGCGGCGCGAGGCAGATGCCAAGGCCAAGGTGCGACCGGACGACGACTGACGACCCAACCATCCACCAGGGAGGAACGAGATGGACATCAAACGCGACGAGCTGGCCTCCGCCGAGCGCCGCAATTTTCTCAAGCTGACGGGGACCGGTGCGTTCACCGCCGCGATGGTCGCGGGGGGCGCGGGCCTTCTGTGGTCCGACGCCGCCGTGGCCCAGACCCAGAACGAGGAGCGCGAGCGCGAAGCCGCCGCCGAACACACCATGACGATCGCGACGGCCTATGTGCTCGGCGCGTCGCGCAGCTATCCGATCATGCAGCTCGACCTCAAGGAGAACATCCAGAACTCCACCGGCGGCAAGGTCTACGTCAAGCTGGCCCCCGGCGGTCAGCTCGGGGCGGGCGGCGCGCTGGTCCAGGCCGTGCAGGGCGGCACCATCCAGGCCGCGCAGCACTCGATCTCGAACTTCGCGCCCTTCGCGCCGATCACCGACCTGATCAACATGCCGTATCTCTGCGGCTCCAATCAGCGGTTCACCAACCTCGTGCATTCTGATGTCTGGGCGCAGGAAGTGAACCCCAAGGTCGAGGAAGCCGGTTTCAAGCCGCTCTTCTACGTCAATATCGACCCACGGGTGGTCGCGGTCCGCGCCGGTGGCGCCGGTCCCGTGCTGACGCCGGGCGACCTTTCGGGCGTGAAGTTCCGCGTGCCCGGCTCGGAGATGCTGCAGCAGTACTACCGCATGGTCGGCGCCAACCCGACGCCGGTGGCTTGGGGCGAGACGCCCTCGGCGATCAAGCAGGGCGTGGCCGATGCGCTCGATCCCTCGGTCGGCGCCCTTTACGTGTTCGGCTTCAAGGACATCCTGAGCCACGTCACCTTCACGCAGGCCGTGCCGGACAGTCAGGTCTATTCGTGCAACCTCGAGTGGTTCAACTCGATGCCCGCGGACGTACAGGACGGGATCATGGAGGCCTCGGAGTTCTCGCGGCACCAGAACCTCGCCAAGGTCCCCTCGGCCCGCGCCTATGCCATGGCCGAGCTGATGAAGGCCAACGTGGAGTTCCACAGCCTCAGCGACGATCAGCTGGCCGAATGGCAGGATGCCGGCGGCTACCAGAACGCCGACTGGGACAGCTTCAAGATGGAGCTGGCCGGGTCGATGGACACCTTCGCCAAACTCGAGGAAGCCGCCGGAACCCAGGGCCGCTACTACGTGCACGACGCCTGATCGGCGCCACCTCGCACCTGACGCGCGGCCCCCGATTCGGGGCCGCGCACCCCCACCCCACTGCCCGAAGGACGCGCCATGCGACCGATCATTCAGGCCCTCGACACGAACGCCGAACGCTGGGCGCTTCTGGTCTTCTACGTGATGCTCGTCGGCACGATGTTCATCGAGGTCGTCCGCCGCGAGGTCTTCTCCTACTCCTCGATCTGGGGCGAGGAGATCGTCCGCTACAGCTTCATCTATCTCGCCTGGATCGGGGCCGCTGCCGCCGTCCGCGAACGCGGCCATATCCGCATCGATGTGCTGATGAACTATGTCAGCC
This sequence comes from Jannaschia halovivens, assembly GCF_046452375.1. Taxonomy (NCBI): domain Bacteria; kingdom Pseudomonadati; phylum Pseudomonadota; class Alphaproteobacteria; order Rhodobacterales; family Roseobacteraceae; genus Jannaschia; species Jannaschia halovivens. Next base: position 2,276,662 of record NZ_JBKFDJ010000001.1, read on the forward strand.
CGCGCGTGAAGGCGGCGCTCTACATCCTCGGTGACCTCGTAATGTTCTTCGTCGCGGCCATCGCCTTCTACTGGTCTCTGGAGACGGCGCTCGTCTCGGCCAAGTTCGGCTCGGTGACCCACGGCCTGCGCATCAGCCAGGTCTGGTTCCTGATGGCGGTCCCCATCGGGTTCGGCCTGATGATGTTTCGCCTGATCCAATCCTTCCTGCGCGATGTGCGCGACCTTCGGGACGGCCGCGCCGTCTACGAGGGTGACAAGCTCTTCGACTGAGGGGACGCGAGATGCTCTGGAACCAGCTTCAGGAACAGACGGTCATCCTCGGATGGGACTTCTACATCCCGGTGATTCTCTTCGTGCTCCTCGTCGCCCTCGCCGTGCCCGTCTGGGCCGCCATCGGCGTCGCCGCCATCTCGATGCTCATGCTGTCGGGCGCCCTGCCGCTCAGCCTCGTGGGCGAGAGCCTGTTTCACGGGATCGACCATTTCGCCCTGACCGCCGTGCCCCTCTTCATCCTGACGGGCGACGTGCTCGTGCGGACCGGCCTCAGCCGCAAGTTCCTCGACGTGGCCGAGGCGCTGACCTGTTGGGCCAAGGGCGGCTTCGGCTCGGCCACCGTCCTCGTCTGCGGCATGTTCGCCGCCATCTCGGGCTCGGACGCCGCGGGTGCGGCCGCTGTCGGCCGGATGACGATCGACCGCCTGGTCGAGAGCGGCTACCCCCGCCCCTATGCCTGCGCCCTCGTCGCCGCCGGTGCCTGTACTGGCATCCTGATTCCGCCCTCGATCGCCTATATCATCATCGGTCTCGTGCTCGGCATCTCGGCCTCGACGCTGTTTCTCGCGGCCCTCATCCCTGGTCTCTGTATCCTCGTGTCGATCCTCGTGACCAACATCGTCATGAACCGTCTCAACCTCTGGGAGGGCGGCGGCATCATGACCACGGGCGAATGGGCCGCCAATCTGGGCCGTGCGCTCAAGTCCGGCTGGTATGCCTTCATCGTGCCCGGCATCATCTTCTACGGCATCTTCTCGGGTCGCCTGACCCCGACCGAAGCGGGCGCCGTGGCCGTCGTCGTGACGATCCTCATGGGCTTCGGCCTGCGCACGCTGAAGCTCTCGGATTTCCCGGCGATGCTGGTCTCCTCGGCCAAGGTCAACGGCGTCATCCTCCCCATCATCGCCTTCTCCCTGCCCTTGGCGCAGGCGCTCGCGATCATGGGCGTGCCGCAGGGCTTCGTGACCGCCGTCACCTCGCTGACCGAGGACCCGACGCTCCTGATCCTGTTGATGGTCGGCATCCTGATCGCCGCCGGCTGCGTGATGGAGACGACCCCGAACATCGTCATCCTCGCGCCGATCCTGAAGCCGCTGGCCGACAATATCGGAATGAACGAGATCCAGTTCTGCATCATGATGATCACCGCGCTGGGCGTCGGTTTCATCACGCCGCCCCTGGGCCTCAACCTCTTCGTGGTGTCCGGGATCACGGGCGAGTCGATCCTCAAGATCGCATGGCGCGCCATTCCCTTCGTGTTCTTCATGTTGATCGTGACGCTTCTGATCGCGCTCTATCCTCCGATCTCCACGGCACTCCTGCCCGACATCTACAAGTGAGGTCCGACATGCCCATCGAATATCTCAAGAAGGCTACCCTCACCGCGACCTCGGACGCGTCCGACGTGCACGAGACGGTGAAGGGCATCCTCGACGCGATCGAGGCGGGCGGCGACGCCGTCGCCATGGACTTCGCCGCCAAGTTCGACCGCTACGACGGCAACGTTCTCCTCACCGCCGAGGAAATCGACGCGGCCATCGCGCAGGTCCCCGAGAAGCTGAAGGCCGACATCCGCTTCGCCCATGCCAACGTGAAGAAATTCGCCGAGGCGCAGAAGGCGACTGTCAGCGATGTCGAGGTCGAGATCATCCCCGGCCTGGTCGCGGGCCAGAAGGCGATCCCGGTCGATGCCGCGGGCTGCTACGTGCCCGGCGGCCGCTACAGCCATATTGCCTCGGCCGTCATGACGGTCACCACCGCCAAGGTTGCGGGCTGCAACCACATCGCCGTCGCCTCGCCGCCCCGCCCCGGCATCGGCATCGCCCCCGCCATCGTCTACGCCGCGCATATCTGCGGCGCCGACAAGATCCTCGCCATGGGCGGCGTCCAGGGCGTGGCGGCGATGACCTTCGGGTTGTTCGGCCTGCCCAAGGCCAACATCCTCGTCGGGCCCGGCAACCAGTTCGTCGCCGAGGCAAAGCGCATCCTCTTCGGACGCGTCGGCATCGATATGATCGCCGGCCCGACCGACAGCCTCGTGCTCGCCGACAAGGACGCCGATCCGATGATCGCGGCCACCGATCTCGTGAGCCAGGCCGAGCACGGTTACAACTCGCCCGTCTGGCTGGTGACAGACGACCGCGCCATGGCCGACCGCGTGATGGAGCTGGTGCCCCAGCTGATCGACGATCTGCCAGAGCTGAACCGCGACAATGCCCGCGCCGCCTGGCGCGACTATGCCGAGGTCATCCTCTGCGCCGACCGCGAGGAGATGGCCGCCACCTCGGATGCCTACGCGCCCGAGCACCTGACCGTCCTCTGCGAGGATCTCGACTGGTGGCTGGATCGCCTCACCTGCTACGGCTCGCTCTTCCTAGGCGAAGAGACGACGGTCAGCTTCGGCGACAAGGCGTCGGGCACGAACCACGTGCTGCCGACCTCGCGTGCGGCGACCTATACGGGCGGCCTCTCGGTCCACAAGTACATGAAGATCGTCACCTGGCAGCGCTCCACCCGCGAGGCGGCCCGCGACGTCGCCATCGCCACAGCCCGGATCTCGCGGCTGGAGGGGATGGAGGGCCATGCGCGCGCCGCAGACATCCGGCTCGCCAAGTTCTTCCCGGGCGAGAATTTCGACCTCAGCCCCAGCGGCTGAGATGGTGCCCGCCCCCGAGCTTTCGGGCCATGTCGCCCTCGTCACCGGTGCCTCGTCCGGTCTCGGGCGTCGCGCCGCGCTGACGCTGGCGCGCGCCGGCGCCCGCGTCGTCGCCGTCGCCCGCCGGGCCGAGGCGCTGGACGCGCTGGTGGCCGACGGCCCCGACCGCGCTATTGCCCCCCTGCCCTGGGACCTGACCGATCGCGCGGCGCTGCCCGACCTCGCGCGGGCGGCGGCCACCCCGTTCGGCGCACCCGACATCGCGGTCCACGCGGCCGGTCTTAACCCCCGGCAGGCCGCGGACGACGTCACCCCCGAGGCGTGGGACGCGACGCTCGACCTCAATCTCGCCGTGCCGTTCTTTCTCAGCCAGGCGCTCGTCCCCGCAATGCGCAGCAAGGGTTGGGGTCGAATCGTCACCTTCGCCTCGCTCCAGTCGACGCGCGCCTTTCCCGCCGGGCTTGCCTACGGCGCATCGAAGGGCGGCGTGGCCCAGCTTACCCGCGCGATGGCCGAAGCCTGGTCAAAGGACGGCATCACCGCCAACGCCATCGGCCCCGGCTTCTTCGAGACCGAACTGACCGCCGCCGTCTTCGCCGACCCTGACCGCGCCGCGCGCAACGCGGCCCAGACCTGCATCGGCCGCAACGGCCGCCCCGAGGACATGGACGGGCCGCTCCTGTTCCTGTGTTCCGATGCCTGTGCTTACGTGACCGGACAGGTCCTCATGGTCGATGGCGGCTTCACCGCGAAATAGGAGTTGCCATGAAGGCTCTCGTCCAGACCGCGCCCGAGGCGCTCGAACTCCGCGACGTGCCGAACCCGCTGGTCCCGCCCGGACACCATCTCGTGCGGATCGCACGTTCGGGCATCTGCGGCTCGGACATGCACGCCTATCTCGGCCATGACGCGCGGCGGCCCACCCCCTTGATCCTCGGACACGAGGCCGCTGGCACGATCGAGGGCGGTCCCCGCGCGGGCGAGCGTGTCACGATCAATCCGCTTGTCACCTGCGGCACCTGTTCCGCCTGCCGGGCGGGCCGCGACAACCTCTGCGCGACGCGCCAGATCATCTCGATGCCGCCCCGCGAGGGTGCCTTCGCCGAAGCCGTCGCGATGCCCGACGCCAACCTCGTCCCCATCCTGGACGACACCGCCTTCGCGCAGGCGGCACTCGCCGAGCCCATCGCATGCGGCTGGCACACCGTTCGCCTTGCGCGCAGCGCGCTGGACGGCCCCGCCACGACCGCGCTGGTCATCGGGGGCGGCGCCATCGGGCTGGGGGCCGCGTTGTCGCTTGCCGCACAGGGCGTCGAGACGGTGACCATCCTCGAGCCCAACGCCGCCCGCCGCGCCACGCTCGAGACGACGTGCCGCCAGACCGCCATCGCGCCTGACGACCTCGATCCGGGCGCGCAGTTCGACCTCGTCATCGACGGCGTCGGCTATGCCGCCACGCGCGCGACGGCCTCGGCCCATGCGCGCCCCGGCGGCGTGATCGGCCATATCGGACTGGGCGAGGCCGAAGGCGGGCTCGATATCCGGCGCATGACGCTGCAGGAGATCACCTTCATCGGTACCTATACCTACACCGCCGCCGATTTCCGCGAGACCGTCGCGGCCATCACCGACGGCCGCCTCGGACCGCTCGACTGGACCGAGACGCGACCCCTGTCCGAGGGGGCGCAGGCCTTCGCGGACATCCGTGCCGGGGCCGTCGCCGCCCCGAAGGTCCTTCTGGTGCCCTGACGGGAAGGGATGCTAGCCCTCGGGTCGGAGACGACGGGGCCACGCAGCATGTTCGAGATGACCTTCGCCCTTGGGGCAATCGCCGCCCTGCTCGCGATTCCGGTCGGGCTCGTCATACTCGCCGTGCGCTCCGTCCGACAGGGACGCCGCATCGCGACACTCGAGGCCGCGCTCGCCGCGCTTGACCGACCTGCGGATCCCACACGCCGACCGATCGCCGCGCCGACCGCACCCGAAGCGACCGTCGCGGCGCCGAACCCATGGACCACGCCCCCGCCCCCCGAGCCCGTCCCGGCCGAGGCCTCTACGCCTTCTCCTTCGCCCGAGCCGCCCCAACCCCAGCCGCCCGGTGTCCTGGCCCGCGGTGCGGCCTGGCTTGCGGCGAACTGGTTCCTTGCGGCTGCCGCGGCATCCCTCGCTCTCGCGGGCATCTTCCTCGTGCAATACGGGGCCGAGCGGGGCGTCTTCCCACCCGTCGTGCGCGTCGGCACGGCGCTGGCCTTCGCGGCGGCCCTGATCATCGCGGGCGAGGTGGTCCGGCGGCGCTACGGCGACGCACCCGAATCCGGCGCGACCCTGACGCTCGGCATCCCGTCGGTGCTGTCGGGGGCTGGCATCGTGACCGCCAACGGCGCGGTTCTTGGCGCGATCCATCTCTACGGACTGATCGGGCCGCTGGCGGGTCTGGCCGCCATCGTGGCGATCTCGCTCCTATCGGTCGTCCTCGGCTGGTTCCACGGCCCCGTACTCGTCGCGACCGGTCTGATCGGCGGCGCGCTCTCGCCCTTCGTGGTCGGCGGTGGTGGCGAAGATCTGTCGCTTCTCCACGGCTACTATGCCGCGCTGGCCCTGCTCGGGCTCGCCATCGACGCCGTCCGCCGCTGGCCGGGCCGCTGGGTGTCCTGGCTGGCGCTCGGCGCAGGTCTCGGCGGTTCGATCCTGGTCCACGCAGCCGACCCGGACAGCGCGCCGGCGCACGCGGTCGCCATTGGCGTGATCACGCTTCTCGCGCTCACCTTCCCCGCCGGACGCAGCGTTCCGGCCCATCCCGGTCGGATGGTGACCGAATGGCTCACCCGTCGCCGGATGCCCGAACCGTCGACCCTCATGGCGGCGGCCACGATCGCGATCGGATCGTTGGTCGCCTATGGCCTCGCCCGCCAGGATGTCCTTCTCGGTGCGGGCCTTGCTGCGGCTCTATTCCTAGCGATCTCGCTATTTGCCCGCCATGCCCGTGCCCTTCAGGACCAAGCCCTTCCGCCGGTCGCGGCGCTCCTGGCGATGGCGCCACTCGCTTGGGCGCGCACCCCCGAACCTCTCGAGCCGAACGTCGTGCCCGAGGGTCTGCCCGAGGGCGCCTTCGTCATCCTCGCGCTTCTGGCCGTCAGCGCGCTTGTTTCGGTCGTGGCCTTCCTGCGCAGCCGAGACCCCGCTCCCACCTGGAGCACGCCCTGGGCGCTTGGGGCCGTGATCACGTTCCCCGCGATGGGCCTTCTGCTACATGTTACTGCAAACGCGCCCGCGATCCTCGGCGCCTACCCTTGGGCGCTGATCGCGATGGCGGCGGCAGCAGCCTTGACCGGTGCCGCAGCGCTCTGGGCGCGGGCCGGGGCGCGGCGCTCGGCGGCCATTGCGGGCCTCATGGCGACGACGCTGATCGGCTATGGTCTTGGATGGCTAATCGGTGACACCGCCCTGACCGTGGCGGTCGCGGGCCTGGCCTTCGGCGCGGCGTGGCTGGCACGCCGCCTGTCGCTGCCCGAACTCGGCTGGTTCGTCATCCTCGCCGCGCCATTCGTGACATGGCGCTTGGCGGCAAATCCGGGCCTCGTCTGGCACATTGAGACCGGACCGATCCTCGAAGTCTCCGCCGCGATGGCCTTGCCCGCGATCCTCTTCTGGCTCGCGCGGGGTCAGCTGACAGGCCTGCGGCGCCCAGCATCCGCCGCCGCCGACGTGGCCGAGATGGCCGCGCTCGGGGTGGCCGGGTTCACGCTGACGGCGTGGCTGATTCGCGGCATGGAGGCGCTCGATATCGATACCGGCCACGCAACGGCGGGCCTCATCGCGACGATCTGGTTCGTGCTGGCGGCGTCGCAACTCGAACTCGTGCGGCGGCGCAGCGGCCTCAGACGGCCCCGTCTCGCGGTTGCGGCGCTGTTCGGCGTCCTGGGCCTCGGCGCGCTCGTGATCGGTGCGACGCTCATCTCACCGCTCGTGGGCTTCTTCGGCCAGCCGGTCGCGGGCCCTCCCGTGTTCAACACGCTGATCCCCGCCTATCTCGTTCCGGCTGTGGCCCTTCTTGCGATGGGACGGCGGTTCGGAAGTCGCATCCTGACGGGCGCGGGCCTCGCGACGGCGGCCTATTGGGGCATCCTCGCCATCCGCCACGCGATCCGGGGCGCGAGCGAGATGTCGATCGACGACGGAATCGCCTCGTCCGAGATGGTCGTCTACACCGTGGCGCTGATCGTGCTGGGGGCGGTGCTCTTCTGGCAGGGACTGGCTCGGGGTGCCCCGACGCTGCGCCGCGCGGGCACATTGGTGCTGGGTGCGACGGTGGCGAAGGTCTTCCTCGTGGACGCAGCAGCGCTGGGCGGGCTTTTCCGGGTGACGGCGTTCCTTGCACTCGGCCTCGCGCTGATCGGGCTGACTTGGGTGGACCGTTGGGCCAGCGCACGGGCCGCTGCCGTGCGCGGCGATGATTCGACCGACGACGGATGAGCGGCGGTTCGGTTGACCACCCGGTCAAAACTTTCCTAATGTAAAGTTCGACACGGCGCGCGCTGCGTTTTTTTCCGCTCACTTCCGCGGACCGGTCGACCGATCCACGCATTGGACCCCGCGTATGCCGCCGGAAAAAATCCCGAACATGGAAGCCTTTGCCCGCGTCAGTGGGATCTCGCGGCCGACGATCTCGAAATATTTCCACGACCCGGACAGCGTGCGAAAATCCACGCGCGCGAAAATCGAGCAAGCGCTCGAGACCTACGATTACAGCCCCAACATCTACGCCATCAACCAGAACCGCCGCCTGACCAAAACCGTCGGCATCGTCGTGCCCTATCTCGCCGACCCGTTCTTTGCCGAGATGGCGCGCAATATCGAACGGCGCTGCATCGACGGCGGCTTCTCTCCGCTGCTCTTCAGCTCCCACGGCGATGCGCAGCTCGAGGTCGAGATTCTCGACAGTCTGCGGTCGCTGAAGCCCGCGGGCGTCCTGCTCGCGCCGCTGGGCCGGATCACCGACCGGACCGCCGCCGAGCGGTTTTGCACGGATGTGCCCACCGTCCTTTTCGACAGCAATATCGAAGGCTTGGGCGAGGCGTTCGTCGGTTCCGACAATTACAGCTTCGTCAACCAGAGCGTCGACTACCTCGTGGCGACCGGCGAGGCGCCCTGCTTCTTCGAGATGGCGCATCCGGCAAACCCGAATGCCAACAAGCGCAGGCTGGCCTACCTGGCCGCGATGGAGCGGCATGGGCTGGAGCCGCATCTCGTTCGCGTCGAGGGCACCGGCTGGGGGTTCGAGCAAATCGGCTACGAGGCCGGAATGGCGGCCATCGCCGATCGGTCGCTGCCGTCCAGCACCATCCTGTGCAGCAACGATCGGCTTGCGATCGGGCTTCTGTCGGCCTGCTACGAATCCGGGCTGAAGGTCGGGCGGGGCACGGGTTGCGCATTGCGGATCGCGTCCCATGACGACCACCCGTTCTCGCGGTATACCAGCCCCGCCCTGACGACGGTGGCCCATGATTACGAGGCCGTTTCGAACCGCAGCGTCGAGGCCCTGTTCGAGCTGATCGCGAGTGGCGGACGCTTCGCGGCCCGGACCGAATCCCTCTTCGCGGCGCGCCTTATCTTACGGCACTCCGCCTGACGAAACTTCCCGATGTAAACTTTACGCGGGTAAAGAATTTTCGTTGACAGGTCTCGGGACGGCTGGGTACCCTTGCCTCCGAGGGCGCAGACGTTCGCCCCGAACCAGACGTCCAGGGAGGACACCAATGACCATCAAGTACGCGCTTACCGGCGCGTCGGCCCTTGCGCTCGTCGCGGGGTCGGCCTTCGCCGACGGCCATGCCACCACGCTGACCATCGCCACCGTGAACAACGGCGACATGATCCGCATGCAGGGCTACACCGACGATTTCACCGAGAAGACAGGACACAGCGTCGAGTGGGTCACGCTCGAGGAGAACGTGCTGCGCCAGCGCGTAACCACCGACATCACGACCAAGGGCGGCGCCTTCGACCTGATGACGATCGGCATGTACGAAGCGCCGATCTGGGGCGCCAACGGCTGGCTGATCCCGCTCGACGACCTGTCGGACGAGTACAATGTCGGCGACATCCTGCCTGCGATGGCCGGTGGCCTGTCGCATGACGGCACGCTCTATGCCGCGCCGTTCTACGGCGAGTCCTCGATGGTGATGTATCGCACCGACCTGATGGAGGCCGCCGGCCTCGAGATGCCGGACGCGCCGACCTGGGAGTTCATTCGCGAGGCCGCGGCCGCGATGACCGACCGCGATGCCGAGATCAACGGCATCTGCCTGCGCGGCAAGGCCGGCTGGGGCGAGGGCGGTGCCTTCATCACGGCGATGTCCAACTCGTTCGGCGCCCGCTGGTTCGACGAGGAGTGGAACGCACAGTTCGACACCGAGGCTTGGGCCAACACCCTGAACTTCTACAAGGGCATGATGGACGAGTCCGGTCCCGCCGGTTACGCGACCAACGGCTTCAACGAGAACCTGAACCTGTTCCAGCAGGGCAAGTGCGGCATGTGGATCGACGCGACCGTCGCGGCGTCCTTCGTGACCAATCCCGACGATTCGACCGTCGCGGATTCGGTCGGCTTCGCGCTGGCGCCGGACAACGGCCTCGGCAAGCGGTCGAACTGGCTCTGGGCCTGGGCGCTGGGCATCCCGGCGGGCACGCAGAAGGAAGCTGCCGCCAAGGAGTTCATCGAATGGGCCACCGGCACGGCCTATATCGAGATGGTCGCCGCCAATGAGGGTTGGGCCAACGTGCCGCCGGGCGCGCGCCAGTCGCTCTACGACAACCCCGAGTACCAGGCCGTGCCCTTCGCGCAGATGACGCTCGACTCCATCCTGTCGGCCGACCCGAACGACTCCACGGTCGACCCGTCGCCCTATGTCGGCATCCAGTTCGCCGCGATCCCCGAATTCGCCGGAATCGCGACGCAGGTCAGCCAGGAGTTCTCGGCGGCCTATGCCGGTCAGCAGACCATCGAGGAAGCCCTCGAGAAGGCGCAGGCGATCACCACCGAAGAGATGGAAGCCGCGGGCTACTGATCTCGACCCCGAGGGGCGGCCCCGTGCCGCCCCTCGGACGCGCCCCTCACCGGCGCGACACCCGCCGGCCACCGCGCCGCCATCACAGTCCGCCGGGATCGCGCCCCGACGCGCCACCCCACGGAGGAGACCGACATGGCCACAGCACATTCCAGATCCGCCGCCCGCCTGATGATGGCCCCCGCGGTCACGTTGCTGCTGGGCTGGATGCTCGTGCCGCTCTGCATGACGCTCTACTTTTCCTTCGCCGACTATCGTCCGCTCCGCGGCGTATTCGAGCCGTGGATCGGCTTCGACAACTACGTCCGCTTCGTCAGCTCCTCGGCCTTTCTCGACTCGGTCGGCACGACGCTGATCCTCGTGGGGGCGGTGCTCGCGATCACGGTGACGCTGGGCGTCCTGCTCGCCATGCTCCTGAACGAGGAGATCTTCGGACAGGGGATCGTCCGCATCCTCGTCATCTCGCCCTTCTTCATCATGCCGACCGTGTCCGCGCTGGTATGGAAGAACATGATGATGGACCCGACCAACGGTGTCCTCAGCCATGTCTGGCGCTTCTTCGGCGCCACGCCGCACGACTTCCTGTCGCAATCGCCGCTCCTGTCGCTGATCCTGATCCTGTCGTGGCAGTGGCTGCCCTTCGCGACGCTGATCCTGCTGACCGCGATCCAGTCGCTGGATTCCGAGCAGCTCGAGGCCGCCGAGATGGACGGCGCGCCGCCGCTTGCCCGGTTCTGGTTCCTGATTCTGCCGCATCTGGGCCGGGCCATCACCATCGTGATCCTGATCCAGACCATCTTCCTGCTGGCCGTCTTCGCCGAGATCTTCGTCACCACCGGCGGCGCCTTCGGCACCCGGACGCTGTCCTATCTCGTGTTCCAGCGCGTCCTCGAGAGCCAGAACGTCGGCCTCGGCTCCGCGGGCGGCATCTTCGCCGTCATCCTCGCCAACATCGTCGCGATCTTCCTGATGCGGATCGTCGGCAAGAACCTCGACTGAGGAGACATCGACATGGCCCGCGCCGTCACGCCCCGCCGCAAGGCGATCGTCTCCCTCCTCGCATGGGGGATCGGTCTGCTGCTGTTCTTCCCGATCCTCTGGACGATCCTGACCAGCTTCAAGACCGAGGCCGAGGCCATCGCTTCGCCGCCGAGCTTCGTCGGCTTTGATTGGACGCTGGAGAATTACGAGGTCGTGCAGGAGCGGTCCGACTACATGAAGTTCCTCTGGAACAGCATTATCATCGCGGGAGGCTCGACCGTTCTCGGCGTGCTGATCGCGGTGCCCGCGGCGTGGTCGATGGCGTTCGTGCCGTCGAAGCGCACCAAGGACATCCTGCTCTGGATGCTCTCGACCAAGATGCTGCCCGCGATCGGCGTGCTCTACCCGATCTACCTGATCTGCATCGAGTTCGGCATCCTCGACAGCCGCCTCGCCCTCGTCGTGATCCTGATGCTCATCAACCTGCCGATCATCGTCTGGATGCTCTACACCTACTTCCGCGAGATACCGGCCGAGATCCTCGAGGCCGCGCGGATGGACGGGGCGGGCCTCAAGTCCGAGATCCTCTACGTGCTGACGCCGATGGCGGTGCCGGGCATCGCCTCGACGCTGCTCCTGAACTTCATCCTCGCGTGGAACGAGGCGTTCTGGACGCTGAACCTGACGGCCGCGAACGCCGCGCCGCTGACCGCCTTCATCGCCAGCTATTCGTCGCCCGAGGGCCTGTTCTTCGCCAAGCTCTCGGCCGCGTCGACCATGGCCATCGCGCCGATCCTCATCATGGGCTGGTTCAGCCAGAAGCAACTCGTCCGGGGTCTCACCTTCGGCGCCGTCAAGTAAGGAGACCGATATGGGTCGCATCACATTGCAGGGCGTCGCGAAAAGCTTCGGCGACGTCGAGGTCATCCCGCCCCTCAACCTCGAGATCGAGGATGGCGAGTTCGTCGTCTTCGTCGGGCCATCGGGTTGCGGCAAGTCCACGCTGCTGCGCCTGATCGCCGGGCTCGAGGACGTCACCGGCGGGGATATCGAGATCGACGGGCGCAATGTCTCGACGGTCCCGCCCGCCAAGCGCGGCCTCGCGATGGTGTTCCAGTCCTACGCGCTCTACCCGCACATGTCGGTGCGCAAGAATATCGCCTTCCCGATGCGCATGGCCAAGATGGACCAGGCCGAGCAGGACAAGCGCGTCGCCCACGCGGCCAATATTCTGAACCTCACCGACTATCTCGACCGCCGCCCCGGCCAGCTGTCGGGCGGCCAGCGCCAGCGGGTCGCCATCGGCCGCGCAATCGTGCGGGAGCCGGCGGCCTTCCTCTTCGACGAGCCGCTCTCGAACCTCGACGCCGCCCTTCGCCACGGGATGCGGGTCGAGATCGGCGAGCTGCACAAGTCGCTGGCCACGACGATGATCTACGTCACCCACGACCAGATCGAGGCCATGACCATGGCCGACAAGATCGTCGTGTTGCGCGCCGGGCATATCGAACAGGTCGGCTCGCCGCTGGAGCTCTACCGCACGCCGCGCAACCTCTTCGTCGCGGGCTTCATCGGCTCGCCGACCATGAACCTCTTCGAGGGGCCAGAAGCCGCCAGGCACGGCGCCCATACGATCGGCGTTCGCCCCGAGCACCTGATGCCTTCGGCCACCGGCTCGGACGGATCGTGGCGCGGGCGGGTCGGCCTGTCGGAACATCTGGGGTCGGACACGTTCCTCCATGTCCACGACACGGGTCTGGCCGAGACGATCACCGTCCGCGCGGGCGGCGAGATCGACCTGCGGCACGGCGATACGGTCTATCTCACGCCCGAGGCCGACAAGATTCATCGCTTCGACGCGCAAGGCCTGCGGCTGGCATGAAGCTCGACGGACGATCCGCCCTGATCACGGGTGCGGCGCGCGGCATCGGTCGGGGCTTCGCGATGGCCTATGCCGCCGAGGGTGCGACCGTGGCCGTCGCCGATATCGACCGCGCAGCCGCCGAGGCTACGGCGACCGAGATCGGCCACGGCGCCTATGCCGTCGAGTTCGACGTGAGCGACCAGCGGAGCATCGATGCGGCGATCACCACGGTCGTGGACCGCGCGGGGAAGCTCGACATCCTCGTTAACAACGCTGCCCTCTTCGATGCCTCCGAGACCGTGGACATCACGCGCGCGACCTATGACCGGCTCTACGCGGTGAACGTGGCGGGCACGCTCTTCACCCTGCAGGCCGCCGCGCGCCGGATGATCGCGCAAGGACATGGCGGCAAGATCATCAACATGGCCAGCCAGGCAGGCCGCCGGGGTGAGCCGCTGGTCCTGGTCTATTGCTCGACCAAGGCCGCGGTGATCTCGATGACGCAGTCGGCGGGGCTCGACCTCATCCGCCACGGCATCAACGTCAACGCGATCGCGCCCGGCGTCGTCGACGGCGAACACTGGGCGCATGTCGACGCGACCTTCGCGCGGCTCGAAGGCAAGCGTCCCGGCCAGAAGAAGGCCGAGGTCGAGGCGGGGGTGCCCGCGGGCCGCTTCGCCGTCCCCTCCGATCTCGCCCCGATGGCGGTGTTCCTCGCCTCCGCCGACAGCGACTACGTCGTCTCGCAATGCTTCAACGTGGACGGTGGCCAGTGGATGAGCTGACGCGGCTGTCGAACGCGACCCTAGGCGATCTGCCGGCGGACGTGTCCGTCCCGACCTATGATCGGGCTGGGTTGACGGCGGGCATCGTCCATATCGGGCTCGGCAATTTCCACCGGGCGCATCAGGCGTGGTATCTGCATCGGCTGATGCAGGACGGGCTGGCCCATGACTGGGCCATCGTCGGCGCGGGCGTGCGCCCCGCCGATGCGGCCATGCGCGAACGCCTTCTGGCGCAGGACGGCCTGACGACGCTGATCGAGCTGTCGCCCGAGGGCGTCTCGGCCGAAGTGATCGGCCCGATGACCGAGTTCGTCGAAATCGCCGACGGCCACGGCCCCCTGATCGCCCGCATGGCCGAGCCCGATATCCGCATCGTGTCGCTGACGGTGACCGAAGGTGGATATTTCATCGACGCCGCAACCAAGGGCTTCGACGCGGATCACCCGGATATCCGGCACGACGCCGCCCATCCGGCCACACCCCGCACCGCATTCGGCGCCATGATCGAGGCATTGCGCCGTCGCCGCGATGCCGGCCACGGGCCGTTCACCTGCCAGTCCTGCGACAACCTTCAGGGCAATGGCGATATCCTGCGCCAGACGGTCGTGTCCCTGGCGCGTCGCTCGGACCCCGAACTCGCGGACTGGATCGACGCGCACGCGACCTTCCCCAACGCGATGGTCGATTCGATCGCCCCGGCGACGGGCCCGGCCGAGCTGGCACTTGTGCGCGACCTCGGGATCGCGGATGCCGCGCCGGTGACCCACGAGAACTTCCGCCAATGGGTCATCGAGGATGATTTCTGCGCAGGGCGTCCGCCATGGGACCGCGCGGGCGCGACCTTCTCGTCGGATGTGCACGCCTACGAGGCGATGAAGATCCGCCTGCTGAATGCGGGCCACCAGGTGATCGCCGATCCGGGCGAGCTCCTGGGGATCGAGACCATCGCGGGCTGCATGGCGCATCCGGCCATCGCCGCGCTCTTCCACAAGGTCGAGCTCGAGGAAATCGTGCCCCATGTCGCGCCCGTGCCCGGCATGACGCCCGAAGCCTATGTCGATCTGGTGGCGGCCCGGTTCTCGAACGCGCGGATCGTGGACACCGTGCGCCGCGTCGCCTTCGACGGCGCGTCGCGACATACGGGGTTCCTGCATCCGGTGATCCGCGACGCGCTGGCGGCCGGGACGTCGGTCGAGGGGCTGGCGCTGGTCGAGGCGCTCTGGGCGCGAATGTGCGAGGGCACGCGCGAGGACGGCAGCGAAATCGCGCCCAACGACCCGATCTGGGACCGCTTGCAGCCGGTCGCCGCCGTCGCGCGCGAGCGGCCGCAGGCCTGGCTCGAGCAGGAGGCGCTCTACGGTGATCTGGGCGAGCAGCCGCGCTTTGCGGATGCCTTCGCGGGCTGGCTTCGGATGATCTGGAACGACGGCACCGAAGCGGCGTTGGCCGCGTATCTGCGCAGCTAGGCGGGCCCGTCCGGTCAGGCCACGGCAAGGCCCGCATTCGTGTTCAGCATGAACTGCGAGAAGATCGGCGCGCTTGCCGCCCCCAGCGCGCGTGCGTTCGGCCCGATATTGCCCGGCTCGATTCGCGGCGGGATCAGACCGCGCACATCCTGGTTGGCCAGATAGCGGCGCACCCGTTCCACGAGGTCCTGCCGGATCTCGGCGGGGAAGG
Organism: Jannaschia halovivens; assembly: GCF_046452375.1. Lineage (NCBI taxonomy): Bacteria > Pseudomonadati > Pseudomonadota > Alphaproteobacteria > Rhodobacterales > Roseobacteraceae > Jannaschia > Jannaschia halovivens. The sequence continues at coordinate 2,291,967 of NZ_JBKFDJ010000001.1, forward strand.
CCCCGTCGATCAGGATCGCCTCGAAATCGATGACGGCGCAGATCGAGAGGCTCGCCCGCGCCAGCTCCTGCGCGACCCGCCCCAGCCAGGGATCGACATGCCGTTCCAGCCCCGACCAGTCGAGCGGCTGCCGCCAGAGCAGGTCCGGGTCGAGATCGGATTCGCGCAGCCGCCGTTCCAGCACGTGGATCGACGCCATGTCCGCAAGCTGCATCGCCTCGCCATTGGGGCCGACGCTGCGGATCGAGCCCAGCGCACCCGCATTGCCCTGTCGCCCCTCGTAGACCGAGTGGTTGAGCACGACGCCGCCGCCCACGAAGGCGCCGATGAAGATGTAGGCATAGTCCCGGAACTCGCGCCCGCGGCCATAGACCTGCTCGGCCTGACAGGCGGCGGTCGCATCGTTGAGGACGATCACCGACAGCCCCGTCAGCGCCTCGACCTGCGCGCGCAGATCGACCGTATGCCACGCCCCAAACACGTCCTCGGGACCGTTCGTCGCGTGGGTCGGGCGGTTCCAGAGCTCGAAGGGTGCGGCGACGCCAATCCCGCAGAGACAGCTTCGCTGCACCGGGTCGAGCGTCGCCGCAATCTCCTCGATCGAACGCGCGAGGAATGCGAAGACCGTCTCGGGAATCGGACGCGCATAGGTCAGACGCCGTTCGGCGCGAATCACGCCGGTGAGGTCCATCAGAACGAGATCCGCCGAGCGACGGCCGATCTTGAGCCCCCAGGACAGCGCCCCATCGGGCCGCACGAGCATCGGCATCGACGGCTTGCCGACCTTGCCGCGCATCGGCTCACCCCGTTCGATCACGCCTTCGGATTCGAGACGCCGCAGAATGACCGAAACGGTCGGCGGCGAGAGCCCCGCGCGCCGCGCCAATTCGCTCGCCGGAAGGCCCCCGTGGCGTTGCAGAAGCGACAGCAGCAGCCGTTCATTATGCGCCCGCACACCCTTCTGGCTCAGCCCGGCGCTGATCTGCGTCACCACGCGGGCGCCGAAGAGGGGATCGATGTCGGATGGGTCGCTCATGGCCCTCTCTCGCACTCCGGGCGTCAGCGCAGCATGGCACACGCCGATTAATAAGGAAAGTAAACTAATTTATTGACAGCGATCGCCGCCGTCTGTCAGGCACGGGGACATCGTCCCGGCGCACCGGGTCGGATCATCGAGGTCGCCGGGGCAGTACCGGAGGCCCAGCTTCTGGGAGGAAGAATATGAAAGCGCTTCTCGCCGGCACCACGATCGCCGCCACTCTGACCGCAGGCCTCGCCGCCGCGGATGGCCACGCCGTCTCCGCCTGCCTCATCACCAAGACCGACACCAACCCGTTCTTCGTCAAGATGCGCGAAGGCGCGCTGGCGAAGGCCGAGGAGCTGGGCATCACCCTGTCCACCTATGCCGGTCAGGTCGATGGCGACCACGAAACGCAGGTGCAGGCCATCGAGACCTGCATCCTCGACGGCGCCAAGGGCATCCTGATCACCGCGTCGGACACCTCTTCCATCGTGCCCGCCGTCCAGCAGGCCCGCGACGCCGGTCTTCTGGTCATCGCGCTGGATACCCCGCTCGAGCCGATCGACGCCGCCGACATGACCTTCGCCACCGATAACTTCCTGGCCGGCGAACTGATCGGCCAATGGGCCGCCGCGACGCTGGGCGACGATGCCGAGAGCGCCAAGATCGCCATGCTCGACCTCGCCGTCAGCCAGCCGACCGTGGGCGTGCTGCGCGACCAGGGCTTCCTGCAGGGCTTCGGCATCGACCTGGCCGATCCGAACGTCAACGGCGACGAGGACGATCCCCGCATCGTCGGCAATGACGTCACCGCCGGCAACGAGGAAGGCGGCCGCCGCGCCATGGAGAACCTCCTGGCCGTCGATCCCGAGATCAACGTCGTCTACACCATCAACGAGCCCGCCGCTGCCGGCGCCTACGAGGCGCTGAAGTCGATCGGCCGCGAGAACGACGTCCTGATCGTGTCTGTCGATGGCGGTTGCCCCGGCGTCCAGAACATCGCCGATGGCGTGATCGGGGCGACGTCGCAGCAATACCCGCTGCTGATGGCCTCCAAGGGCATCGAGGCCATCGCGGCATGGGCCGCCGACGGCACGAAGCCCGAGGCGACCGACGGCAAGGACTTCTTCGACACGGGCGTGGCGCTCGTGACCGATCAGCCCGCCGACGGCGTGACGTCGATCAGCGTCGAAGAGGGCGCGGAGCTCTGCTGGGGTTGATCCCGGCGAAACTCTGATAGGATGGATGCGGGCCCCTCGGCGGGCCCGCATCGCGACGGAGGGGACCCCGACATGACCGACCGCGACGACTACGAGGGCGCGACCCGCGCCGCCGACGCCCGCGTGGCGCAATTCGACGACCACGCCTCGGGCTTCGTCGGTCGCTTCCACCACGCGCTGCACACGACACCCGCTCTGGTGCCGCTCATCGTGCTCCTGGCGGCCATCGTGACCTTCGGACTTCTGCTCGGGTCCAAGTTCTTCAGCCCCTTCGCCCTGACGCTGATCCTGCAGCAGGTGCAGATTGTCGGCATCGTCGCCGCCGCGCAGAGCCTCGTGATCCTGACCGCGGGCATCGACCTCAGCGTCGGCGCCATCGCGGTCATCTCCTCGGTCGTGATGGGGCAGTTCACCTTCCGCTACGGCCTGCCCGCCGAAGTCTCGATCGTCTGCGGCCTCGCGGTCGGCACGTTGATCGGCGCGGTGAACGGCATCCTCGTCGCGGTCGTCCGCCTGCCGCCCTTCATCGTGACGCTGGGCATGTGGCAGATCGTTCTGGCCGCCAACTTCCTCTATTCCGCCAACGAGACCATCCGCAGCCAGGATATCTCGAACGACGCCCCCGTGCTGCAACTGCTGGGCTGGAAATTCCAGATCGGCGGCGCGGTCTTCACCGTGGGCGTCGTCGTGATGATCGCGCTCGTCTTCATCCTCGCCTACGTGCTGCGTCACACGGCATGGGGCCGCCACGTCTACGCGGTGGGCGACGACCCGGACGCGGCCGAGCTTTCGGGCGTCGCGGTCAAGCGGACCCTCATCAGCGTCTACGCCACCGCGGGCTTCATCTGCGCCATCGCCGGCTGGGCCCTGATCGGACGCATCGGTTCGGTCTCGCCGACCTCGGGGCAGCTTCTCAACATCGAGAGCATCACCGCCGTGGTGATCGGTGGGATCAGCCTCTTCGGCGGGCGCGGCTCGATCCTCGGCACGCTTTTCGGCGCGCTGATCGTCGGCGTCTTCACCCTTGGGCTGCGCCTGATGGGGGCCGACGCGCAGTGGACTTACCTCTTGATCGGCGTGCTCATCATCGCGGCCGTCGCGGTGGATCAGTGGATCAGGAAGGTGGCGGCATGACTTCGCACAGGACACTCGCATCGCCCGACCGCCGCGACGGGACAGCAGAGCTGCCCGGGGACCAGTGGATCAGAAAGGTGGCGGCATGACCACGACACCCATTCTCGCGGCCTCGGGCCTGACCAAGCGCTACGGGCGGGTCACCGCGCTGGACCGTTGCGATTTCGAGCTGATGCCGGGCGAGATCCTCGCCGTGATCGGCGACAATGGCGCGGGCAAGTCGACACTGATCAAGGCGCTCTCGGGGGCGGTCGTCGCCGACGAGGGCACTGTCCAGCTCGACGGGCGCGACGTCCGCTTCTCCTCGCCCATCGAGGCGCGGGAGGCGGGGATCGAGACGGTCTACCAGACCCTCGCCATGTCGCCCGCCCTGTCGATTGCCGACAACATGTTCATGGGCCGCGAGTTGCGCCGCCCGGGCATTGCGGGCTCGGTCTTCCGAATGCTCGACCGGCCCCGGATGGAGGAGCAGGCGCGCAACAAGCTCAACGACCTGGGCCTGATGACGATCCAGAACATCAACCAGGCGGTCGAGACGCTCTCCGGTGGCCAGCGCCAGGGCGTCGCCGTGGCACGCGCGGCGGCCTTCGGATCGAAGGTCATCATCCTCGACGAGCCGACGGCCGCACTGGGCGTCAAGGAATCGCGCCGCGTCCTCGACCTGATCCAGGACGTCCGCGCCCGTGGCATCCCGATCATCCTGATCTCGCACAACATGCCCCATGTCTTCGAGGTCGCGGACCGCATCCATGTCCACCGGCTCGGCCGCCGCCTTGCCGTCATCGACCCCAAGGACTACACCATGTCCGACGCGGTGGCCTTCATGACGGGCGCCAAGGACGCGCCGGTCGCCGCGTGACGCTCGATCCGATCCTCGACCGGTTGGCCGATCTTCGGGACGATCGCCTGCTCGTGGCCCTCGTTGGGCCGCCGGCCTCGGGCAAATCGACCCTGGCCGAGGCGCTGGTCGCACGGCTGGGCGATGCAGCCCTTCTGCCGATGGACGGCTTCCATCTCGACGACCGCATCCTGACCCCGCGCGGCGACCGGTCCCGGAAAGGCGCGCCCCATACCTTCGATGTCGGCGGGCTGTCCCGCGTGCTGGACGGCCTGAGGGCAGGCGAGGACGTCTATCACCCGGTCTTCGACCGCAGTCGCGAGATCGCCATCGCGGGGGCGGGCCATATCCCCGCCGCGATCCGCACCGTGGTCGTGGAAGGCAACTGGCTCCTCCTCGACGAGCCGGGCTGGCGCAATCTCGGGCCATGGGACCTGACCGTACGGCTGGACGTCCCCGACGAGGTGCTGCGCGCGCGACTGGCCGAGCGCTGGGCGAGCCTTCCGCCCGCCGAGGCTGCCGCGAAGATCGATGGCAACGACCTGCCCAATGCCGCGCGCGTCCGCGACGGATCGCGTCCGGCGGACGTGATCATCGGGGTCTAGCGGAACGGGTCGCGGTGGTGCCGCGCCCGGTAGCGGCGCGGCGTCGTGTCGTAGGCGCGCTGGAACAGGCGGTAGAAATAGCTCGTATTGGCAAAGCCGCAGGCCCGCGCGACATGCTCGATCGCCGTGTCCTCGCTGCGCAGCAGATGCGCCGCATGATCGACGCGGATGCGGTTCACGAACTCGGTCGGGGTGATGCCCAGCACCTCGCGACAGGTGCGGCAGACATGCTCGTGGCTGCGGCCCGCGGCGGCGATAAACCCGGCGGCCCCGGCGCGAAACACCGCGGGCGCCTGCGCCGCCATGCAGGCGCGTGCGAACCAGGCGGGCCCGTCGCGGACGGCGTGGCTCTGGTCGGACGCGACGCGGTTCACCAGCGTCAGCAGGAATTCCTCGATCCGCGCCAGCGACCGGTCGGTCACCTGAAGTTGCCCCGCGACGGTCAGTGCCCGCTCGAACCGCGCGGGATCGAGGAGATGCGCCTCGGGCAGGGCCGCGCCGCTGTCGAAGAACCGCCCCGCGACGGTGTCGGCATAGCGCCCGGCCAGATGCGCCGCCGTCTCGGAGCGGAACATGACGTTGACGATCCGGCACCCGACGCGCCGGTCGGCCCGGAACGCATGGGCGTCCCCCGGCCGCACGAAGGCCAGGTGCCCTTCGCCCAGCACCTGCGTGACGCCGTTCACCCAATGCTCGGTATGTCCCTCGGTAATCAGGAAGACCTCGTGGAAGTCGTGGTCATGCGCGCGCGCGGGCCAGCGCCGCGCCAAGCCCTTGCGGGCGAAGTGAAACGCCTCGCCCGCGGGAATATAGCTGGAGATACGGAAGGTCTCGATCTGCATGAGGCAAGACAGGGTAAGGATTTTCCCATTCTGCCCACGAAATATCAAACCTGTCCAAAAAAATATCAACCGAAGGCGCAGCGCCCCGGCCCCGGCGCCCCTAACGTCGAAAGCCAGCATGGAGGGATGGGATGCTGGCCACCGATCTTGATCTCGGGTTTCGACCCGTGCGGACCGACGCGCCTCTGCGCCTCACGCAAGCACAGATCGACGCGTATAATCGCGACGGGTTCGTGCAGCCCTTCGACGTCTTCGACGCCACCGAGATCGCCGCGATCCGGGGCTATGTCGACGGGCTGATGGCCGATATGGGCGAGGCGGGGGCCTACGGCATCAACTGCTACCAGGCGCGGCTGTCGGGACTTTACGACATCGCGACCGATCCGCGGATCCTCGACCTCGTGCAGGATGTCATCGGCCCCGACATCCTCTGCTGGGCAAGCGCCATCCTGTCGAAGCGGCCCCATGATCCGAAGGCCGTGCCGTGGCACCAGGATGCGAGCTTCTGGTCGCTGAGCCCGGCGCGCACCGTCACGGTCTGGCTGGCCATCGACGATGCCGATGCCGAGAATTCCGCAATGCGCTTCATTCCGGGCACCCATGACCGCGGCGCGCTGTCGGTACAGGCGACCGGGGGCGAAGCGGTCTTCCACAAGGAAACGGCGGATGCCGACGCGCTGGGCGCGCCCTTCGACAACGTGCTGGCCGCCGGGCAGGTCTCGCTCCATGCCGATATGCTGGTACACGGCTCGCAGCCCAACCACTCGGACCGCCGCCGCTGCGGCCTGACGCTGCGCTATTGCCCGCCCGAGGTCCGCATCACCGACACCGCCTGGGCGCGGGGGGTCGAGGCGATCCTCGGACGGGGCGACGCGGGCGACTGGCCCGTCCATCCCCGCCCCGCGGGCGACGACATCACCGCCACCGCCAGCCCCCACGTGGTGGGGAACAACTGATGCGCGTGACGTGGTTCGGCCAGGCCGCGATGCTGTTCGAAGGGGCCGAACGGTCGGTGATGACCGATCCCTTCACGCCCGACGTGCTGGGCTATCCGGCGATCACCGAGACCGCCGATATCGTCCTGACCTCGTCGGATGACGACGACGCGCATTGCCGCTCGGACCTGATCGCGGGCGACCCGGTGACCTGCAACACGCTCGATATCGCGGGCGACGGGCAAGGCGAGGCGGAGGTCGGCGGCCTGCGCGTCCGGGCCATCGCCGCCGAGGAATGGGAGCACCATCCGCGCGGCACGGCCAACCAGAACGCGATGTACCGCTTCGCGCTCGACGGGATCGAGATCGCGCATATGGGCGATGTGGGCAACGCGCTGGACGAGGACCAGATCGCCTTCTTCGAAGGGGTCGACGTGCTCTGCGCGCTGACCGGGGGCCCGCCGACGATCAGGCTGCCGGACCTGATGCACATGATCCACCGGGTGCGGCCGAAGCTCGTCATCCCGATCCACTTCCGCACGCTCGCCTACCGACCCGCGAACATCCAGTGGCTTCAGGATTTCCTCGATCATTTCAACGAGGACGACATCGACTTCGCCTTCGGCCCGCACGCCGATCTTGCGGCGGACGACCTGCCGGACCGCACCCGCGTGCTGGTCCTCGATCACCTCAGATAAGCACCACCAAGGGAGAGACACATGACCATCCGACATCTCATCACGGGGACCGCCGCGCTGGCGCTGCTCGCCGGCACGGCCTTCGCGCAGGACGCAAGCCGCGAGGAAACCGTGATCTTCGACCTCGACCGCACGATCACCGATCCGGCCAACTTCAACTGGCTGACCGACGGGACGGGCGTCCGCCGCATGCATGGCGGCCATCAGGTCATGTGGGAGCCGATGTTCATCCTCAACTACGGCACGGGCGAGTTGGACCCCTGGCTGGCCACCGGCTTCGAGGCCAATGACGACAGCACCGAGTTCACCATTTCGCTCCGCGAGGGCGTCGAGTGGTCCGACGGCGAGGCCTTCGATGCCGACGACGTCGTCTTCAGCGTCGAGATGGCGCTCCAGAACGAGGAGATCACCGCGCGCGAGGCGGCGACCCTGCGCGGTCAGGTCGCCAGCATCGAGAAAGTCGACGCCCAGACGGTGCGCATCGCGCTCCAGGCGCCGAACCCGCGCTTCATGGTCGAGAATTTCGGCATCCGCATCTTCGGCTCGTTCCTCATCATGCCCGAGCATGTCTGGGCCGGCGAAGACCCCGCGACCTTCACCTTCCCCGAGCCGATCGGCACCGGGCCCTATACCTTCACCAGTGCCGCGACGAACCGCGCCATCTGGGACCGCAACGACGATTGGTGGGGTGCCAAGACCGGCTTCATGGACCTGCCCGCGCCCCGTCGCGTCGTATTCCTCGAAACCGGTGGCGAGGAGAGCCGGGCGCAGCTGATCGCGTCGAACCAGCTCGACGCGGCCCAGAATGTCACCATCGGCACCTTCGAGGCCATCCAGGCCCAGAACCCCGAGGTGATCGCCTGGCACGAGGGCTATCCCTACGCGGCCGCCGATCCCTGCGCGCGCCAGCTCGAAATCAATACCACGGTCGCGCCCTGGGACAGCGCCGCGATGCGTCGCGCGGTGGCCCATATCATCGACCGCAACCAGATCGTGAACGTGGCCTACGAAGGCACGACCGAGGCCTCGCGCACGATGTTCGCGCAATACGGCTCGATGGCGCCCTTCATCGATGCCATCGCCGAGGCGGGCTACGACCTCCCGGCGAGCGCCGATGCCGAAGCCGGGCAGGCCCTGATCGAGGGCGAGGGCTGGACCCGCGACGGCGACTACTACCAGAAGGACGGGGAGACGCTCGCCGTCGAGATCCACGTCAACTCGGCCTCGACCGAGTACACGCGGACGATCGACGTCATCGTCGAGCAGCTTCAGCGGGCGGGGATCGACGCCCGCGCCGTGCCGGTCGAGAACGGCGTCTTCTGGGGCGAGGTCCTGCCCTTCGGCGCCTACGAGATGAGCTATAGCTGGCTCAGCTGCGGATCGGTGAACGAGCCCTGGGCCTCGATGGGCCGCTACACGACCGGCGACGTGGTCCCGGTGGGCGAGCGCTCGCCCGGCTTCAACAACACCTCGCGCTGGAGCGGCGAAGCGGCCGAGGCCTATTCGGCGATCATGGACGACATCGAGGGCCGCGCGCTGGGCGACCCCGAGATCCCCGCGCTGGTGGCCGAGGCCTACCAGTATCTCGACGCCGAGATGCCCTTCGTGCCGCTGGTTCAGGCCGCCAAGCTGATCCCGTTCAACACGACTTATTGGGAGGGCTGGCCGACGGCGGACAACTACTACAACCACCCGTTCTTCTGGTGGAACCACGCCCACCAGATCATCCACAACCTCGAAGCCGCCGAGTAGGCGCCGCCGATACCGACGGACGGGGCGCCCCGGCGGCCCGTCCCCACCCCGGAGGGACCAGACATGCTCGGCATTCCGCGCGACTACCTCGTCAATCGCCTGATCACGCTCGTGCTGACCGTGGTGATCGCCGCGACGATCATCTGGATCATCCCCCGTCTCTCGCCGGTCGACCCCGCCGAGATCGCACTGGGCCGCATGGCCTCGGGCGCGGGCTCGGTCGCCAATGCCGACGAGATCCTGGCCCAGCTGCGCGCCAATATGGGCATCGATCAGCCGCTGCTCGTGCAATACCTCAAGTTCCTCGGCGGTGCGCTGACCTTCGATTTCGGTATCTCGACCGCCGCCTTCCCGACGCCCGTCTCGTCCCTGATCCTGACCGCCCTGCCCTGGACGCTCGGCCTGATGATCCTGTCGCTGATCGTGACCTTCGTGATCGGCAACCTTCTGGGCGCGCTGATGGTCTGGGACCGGTCGCCCAAGCTCGTGCGCGTGGCGATCCCGGCAGCGATGGTCTTCACCTCGATTCCGCCGATCCTCTCGGGCCTGCTCCTGATGTGGATCTTCGCGGCCAAGCTCCAATGGTTCCCGCTGACGGGCGCCTATGGCCTGATGGTCGAGCCGGGCTGGGACTGGGCCTTCGTCCAATCGGTCCTGCATCACGGCATCTTGCCGGCCCTCTCGATCGTGATCGTGACCTTCGGGTTCTGGGCGCTGGGGATGCGCGGCCTGATGATCACCGTGCAGGGCGAGGATTACGTCAAGCTGGCCGAGGCCAAGGGCCTGCGTCCGCGCTACATTCTCTATCGCTACATGATCCGCAACGCGATCCTGCCGCAGATCACCGCCTTCGCGCTGAAGATCGGCCTCCTGATCGCGGGGCAGGTGCTGGTCGAACGCATCTTCGCCTATAACGGGATGGGCAAGCTGCTCTACGATGCGATCCTCAACCAAGACTTCCCCGTCATCCAGGGCGTCAGCTTCGTCATCATCCTGATGACCGCGATCAGCGTGTTCCTCGTGGACCTGCTCTACCCGTTCATCGACCCCCGCATCCGGCATGAGAGCGCTTGAGATGATGCGAAGACATCATCTCAAGCCGTGCGCAGGGACACATCGCCCCGCGATGTGTCAGCGGCACCCGTTCGCCATCCCGGGCGCCTCCCGCAGCCCAATGATGCGAAGACATCATCTCAAGCCGTGCGCAGGGACATATCGCCCCGCGATGTGTCGGCGGCACCCGGTCGCCATTCCGGGCGCAGAGCGACCGCGCCGAATGTCCCCCACCCCCGATACGCCGAACCCATCCTCCGGAGGCCAGCCATGACCAGCTACTCCACCGACGACGACACCGCACAGGCCGAGAGTCACCTGCCGCTCACCCGCGCCGAGAAACGGCAGGCGCGGCGCATCCGGCGGTTCGACAACCCGTGGCTGAACCCCAAGCTGATCTGGGGCGCGGTCCTGCTACTGGGGATCGTGGCGCTGGGCCTGATCGGACGGCTGCTCTGGGATCTCGACCTTGTCTTCACCGGCTCCGCCCCGCTCAAGCTGCCGCCCGTCGGGTTCGAGAACCTGCGCGGCCAGCCGGGTGTCGGCGCCTATCCCCTGGGCACCGACGGCGCCGGGCGCGACATGCTGGCGATGATCGTCGTCGGCGCGCCGAACACGCTCTTCGTCGGCCTCCTCGCCAGCCTCATCGGCATGAGCGCGGGTATTATGCTGGGCTTCTCGGCGGGCTTCATCGGCGGCCGCGTCGACGACACGATCCGGGTCCTGGCCGACGTGATGATCACCATCCCGCCCCTCCTGATCCTCGTGGTGTTCCAGACCTCCTACGGCGATGTCAGCCTGACGATGATGGCGCTGCTGATCGCGGGCTTCGTCTGGCAGTCGCCGACCCGCCTGATCCGCGCGCAGGTCCTGTCGATGAAGCAGTCGGGCTACGTCCAGATGGCGCAGCTCTCGGGCGCCTCGACGCCGCATATCATGTTCCGCGAGATGCTGCCCAATCTCGTGCCCTATCTCTTCGGGTCGTTCATCGCGAGCGTCACCACCTCGATCGTGACGGCCGTCGGCCTCGAGGTGCTGGGCCTCGGTCCCCAGCGCATCCCGACGCTCGGGCGCACCATCTACGAGGCGATCAACGCGGGCGCGCTGATCCAGAATCTCTGGTGGTGGTGGGGCATCCCCACGATCCTGCTGGCGGTGATCTTCATCGGCCTCCTCCTGATCAATCTCGGCCTCGACGAGGTCTCGAACCCCCGCCTGAGGAAGCTGAGCTGATGGATGACGCGACCCTCGACAAACCGGTCCTGATCCTGCGCGACCTCTCGATCGAATTCCCGACACCCAAGGGCATCGTCCAGGCGGTCAAGGCGCTCGACCTGACGATCCACAAGGGCCGCCGCGTCGGCTTCATCGGCGAAAGTGGGTCGGGCAAGACCACGACCGCGCTTGCCGTGATGCAGATGCTGGCCGAGCCGGGGCGCGTGTCGTCCGGCACGATCGACCTTGCGGGCACGGACATCCTGTCACTCTCCGAAGAAGAGATGCGCCGCACGCGGCTCGACCGGATCGCCTATATCCCGCAGGGCGCGATGAATTCGCTGAATCCCGTGATGCGGGTCGAGCCGCAGATGTGGGACGCCATCATCGCGCATGAGGGAAACATCCCGCGCGCCGATCTCAGGGCCCGCTCGGACGCGGCGCTGACCTCCGTGGGCCTGCCCGCCCATACCGGGCGACTCTACCCGCACGAACTCTCGGGCGGCATGAAGCAGCGGGTCTGCATCGCGCTCGGGATCATTCTCAACCCGGACCTCATCATCGCGGACGAACCGACCTCGGCGCTCGATGTCGTCACCCAGCGGCAGGTGATGCAGACGCTGAATGCCATCCAGGCGCAGATCGGATCGGGTCTGATCTTGATCGGGCACGACATGGGGCTGATGGCGCAATCGGTCGACGAGCTTGCGGTGCTGAAGGACGGCGAACTGGTCGAGCACGGCACCGTCCGCCAGATCATCGAGGCCCCGAAGCATCCCTACACGCAGGACCTCATCTCCTCGGTGCCGCTGGTCGGCGGCGAGAGCTTCCTCAACCCCGAGCGCGGCGCCCCCGCGCCCCGCCGCGACAGTCCCGAACCGCTCCTGCGCTTCGAGGATGTCTCCAAGCGCTACGGCGCGGTCACGGCGCTGCAGCCGATGTCCTTCGCGCTCGAGGGCGACACGCCGCAGATCATCTCGATCGTGGGCCAGTCCGGCTCCGGCAAGTCGACGATGGGGTCGATCATGCTGGGCTTCAATCCGCCCTCGGACGGGCGCGTCCTCTTCGAGGGGCGCGACGTCTACGGCATGGGCGCCGCCGAGCGCCTCGGGTTCCGCAAGAACGTCCAGGCGGTGTTCCAGGACCCCTATGCCTGCTTCAATCCGTTCTACCGCGTCAGCCACGCGCTGCGCTTCCCGTTCAAGCGCTTCGGCCTGGCCAAGTCCGAGGCGCATACGAGGCAGGCCATGGAGGACGCCTGCGGGGCGGTCGGCCTTGACCCCGACCTCGTCCTGCCGCGCTATCCGCACCAGCTTTCGGGTGGTCAGCGCCAGCGTCTGATCGTCGCCCGCGCCCTGATGCTCAGCCCCAAGCTCCTGATCGCGGACGAGCCCGTCTCGATGGTCGATGCCTCGCTCCGCGCTTCGATCCTGTCGAATATCTACGACCTGAAGGACAAGCACGGCATCTCGATCCTCTACATCACCCACGATCTGGCGACGGCCTATCACGTCAGCGATTACGTCATGGTCCTCTTCAAGGGGCACGTGGTCGAGGCGGGACCGCCCCGGCAGGTGATCGGCGACCCGCAGCACCCCTATACGCGGCTTCTGATCGACTCGATCCCCTGGCCCGATCTCGACCGCGCCTGGGGCGGCGGCGGCATCGGATGGGATCCGTCGGCGGACGAAGCCGAGGCGGCGCGCACCGCCGCGGTCCATCGCGGGACCGTGCCCGGATTCGACCTGTCACCCGCCTGACCCCATGCCCGAACGTCACCACGCCTGGCGCTTCACCCGCGAGAAGATCGCGACCCGGCTCAAGCTGATCGAACCGATGATCCATCGTCGGCATCTCGCGCTGCCGTCGCTGCGCCTGATGCCGCTGGCCGGACCGATGATCAACGCGCCGATCTGCGCCGACCCGACCGGCTGGCCCGAGATCGAGCCGGGCACCTATTGGGGCGGGGCCGATCTCGACTTTGTGCTGAAGACGTCCTTCACCGTCCCGCCGGACTGGGCGCCGGAACACCTCGCGCTGCATCTGCCGCTGGGGCTCTCGGGCGACATCTTCAACCACCCCGAGGCGCTGCTGCATATCGACAGGACGCCCATCGGGTCCGCCGACCGCTATCACCACACCGTCCCGCTGGAGGGCGGGCTGGCCGATGGCGCGCCCCATGTCGTCTCGCTCCACGGCTGGACGGGGCTGGCCGGATGGCCGCCGGACCCCGAGGCCCGCGCCAAGCTGATGATGGGCACGCCCGCGCTGGTGCAGCGCTGCCCCGCCACGCTCGACTTCCACCGGCTGGCCGAGACGGCGCTCGACGTGGCGACCACCCTGCCCCGCGACGACGCCACCGCGCGGGGCCTGCTGGATGCGCTCGACGCCGCGTTCCTCGTGCTCGACACCCGCGACCCGATGGGCGCACGGTTCTACGCCTCGGTCCCGGAAGCCATGCGCTGCCTCAAAGCCGGGATCGCCGCCGCCGGTCCGCCCCGCGACGAGGTGCTGCACGGCATCGGCCACGCGCATATGGACATCGCCTATCTCTGGACCGTCGATCAGATCCGTCTGAAGAACGCGCGGACCTATTCGAATGTCCTGCGCCTGATGGAGGCGGACCCGGATTACCGCTTCTCGCATTCCCAGCCCGCCCTCTACGAGATGACGCGGCAGGACTATCCCGAGATGTTCGACGCGATCCGCGCCCGCGTCGCCGAGGGCCGCTGGGAGGTGATGGGCGGCATGTGGGTCGAGCCCGACCTGAACCTGCCCGGCCCCGAAGCGCTGGTACGCCAACTCACCCTTGGCCGCGCGTGGTTCGCCGAGATGTTCGGCGACGTGGAGACGCCCGTGCTCTGGCTGCCCGACACGTTCGGCTTTCCGGGACAGATCCCGCAGTTGATGCGGCAGGCGGGGCTCGACTGGTTCGTCACCAACAAGCTCAACTGGAACCAGATTAACCGCGTCCCGTTCTCGACCCATCACTGGGAGGGGATCGATGGCAGCCGGGTGCTGGCCCACATCCTGACGACGCCGCGCCCGGTCCAGTACCTGCCCTTCCCGACGAACTACAAATCCGACCTCAGCGCAGCCGAGGTACTCGGCACCGTCACCCACGCCCAGGGTCCGGCCACGACCGGCTTGCCGATCTGCTACGGTTACGGCGACGGCGGCGGCGGCCCGACCGAAACGCTGCTGGAGAAGGCCCGCATCATGGGCGGAATGCCGGGCATGCCGCGGCTGCGCATGTCGACCGTGCGCGACGCGCTGGGCGCGCTGGCCGACACGCCCGACCTTCCGGTCTGGCGCGGCGAGCATTACATGGAAGGTCATCGCGGCACCTTCACCTCGCAGGCCTGGATCAAGCGGGCCAACCGCTTCGCCGAGCGCGCCCTGCACGAGGCCGAGGCGCTGTCGGCGATGGCCGGTCTCGCGCCCGATCTGACCGAGGCGTGGCGCCTCCTCTGCCTCAACCAGTTTCACGACATCCTCACGGGCACCTCCATCGGCGCCGTGTTCGACGATGCCCGTCGCGACTACGCCCGCCTGTCCGAGATGACCGAAACCGCGGCCGCGGATGCCGCCGCGCGACTGGCGGGCGCCGTGCCGCATGTTCTCAATACCTGCCCGACCACTGGGCCGCGCGTGGCCCTCCTCCCCGTCGGCGAGACGGGTCAGGCGGTCGAGGGCGGCACGCTCCGGCTGCTGCCCGATCTGCCCGCCTATTCCGTCACGGCCCCGCCGGAGACCGCCGCGTCAGGCGCGTCCGCCGCGATCGCGCGGGACGGCGCGACCCACATCCTCGCCAACGCCCATGTCGAGGTCACCGTCGCCGAGACCGGGCAGCTCCTCTCCGTCATCGACCGCGCAACCGGCCGCGAAATCCTGACGGACATGCCCGCGAACCGCCTTCTGGCCTTCGAGGATCGCCCGATCTGCTGGGACGCCTGGGACATCGACCCGCATTACGAAGACCGCTGCGAGACGATCGCCGCCCCCGCCAGCTGCGAGATCGTCGAGGTCGGGCCGGTACGCGTCGCCCTCCGCATTGCCCATCGCTGGCGCGACAGCACCATCATCCAGACGATCCGCGTCACCGCCGGATCGGCGCGGATCGATTTCGACACGCAGGTCGATTGGCACGAGCGCCACATCCTCCTGAAGGCGGCCTTCCCCGTCGCGCTCGAGGCGGATACCGCGCTCTACGACATCCAATGGGGCACGATCGCCCGCGCAACCTCCCGCGTGTCCGCCTTCGACGCCGCCCGGTTCGAGGTGCCGGCCCAGAAATGGGCGCAGCTGTCCGACGGGTCGCAGGCCGTCGCCCTCCTGAACGACTGCAAGTACGGGCACGACACCCAGGGCTCGACCATGCGGCTGACGCTGATCAAGTCGGCGACGTCGCCCGATCCGCAAGCAGACCAAGGGGCGCATCGCTTCACCTACGCGCTGATGCCGTTTGCCGCCGACCGGCAGGACCTGCTCGACCACGCGGCCTACGATCTGAACACGCCGCTCCGGGTCGTTCCCGCGGGTGGCACGGCGCCGCCGGGCGTCGCGATCCGCTCCGACACGCCGGGGGTGATCGTGGAAACCCTGAAGCCCGCCTTCGACGGCGATGGCTGGACGCTGCGCCTCTTCGAACGGCTGGGGCACGAGACGGAGGCGCGGATCACGCTCGATCGCCCCGCGCGATCCATCCAGCCGACCGATCTGCATGAAACGCCCACGGGCAGGCCGTTGCCATCGGGCGCCGTCATTGATCTGCCCCTCGGACCGTTCGAGATCGCAACCCTGCGGCTTCGGTTCTAGCCCGTCCCCCGCGCCTGCGCATCGGCGTCGAGGCTGTCCCACCACTCCGCATACGCGGTGTTCCAGGGCGCACGCCGGGTAACGTCTGGCGCGCCATCCGCCCACCAGACCGGCCCCCGCTCGCCCAGCCGGACTTTGGCATCCTGCACCCGCGCTCGCGCGGCCCGCTTCGCATCGGGCCCGTCGGCATCGCGGACTGCGCGGCGCGCCGCCATCAGGTCGCGCACGGCCGTCTGCCGCACGTCCTCGGGCAGGGACGGATCGGTCTTGCGCCAGAGGCGCGCCTTGGCCACGAAATAGCGGCCGTCCGGGGTCTCGGGATAGTTCGGCATGACAGGGCAGATAGCCCTCACATCATGCGGATCACCTTCGGATCGAGCGCCAGCACATAACCCTGCCGCGTGATGTTCCGAATCAAGAGGTGGGTCACGATCTGGTTGCCCAGCGCGTCGCGCAGCCGCTTGATGCGCGTGGCACCCGCCGCCTCCTCGCAATCGCTTTCGGGTTTGCCCGAGATCATCGCCTCGATCTGCGCGCCGGTCAGCATGTCGCCGTCCAGCCGCGCCTCGGCCAGCACGCTCAGCGTCTCCATCGCCGCATCGGTCAGCTTCAGTTCGATATCGTTGAGCATGACCGCATTCTCGGCCCGCGCCAGCACCAGCGACGTCACCTGGATGCCCGACCGCTCGATCTCGCCCATCCGGCGGTTCAGCGTCACGATGGCCAGGAGCAGCACGACGCACGCGATCAGAAGCGCGGTCGCGAAGACCAACAGCACGAAAATGACGGTCCGATAGCTGGCCAGCACCTCGCCGAAGGCCGTGCCCGATTGGGCCAGAACCTCCAGGAGGCCGATCTCGGCGCGGGTTGTCAGGTCGGCTTCGACGAACAGGCGCTCGACGCGCATGTTGAAGGCGTTGCCGTCGGGCAGCGTCGCGAACAGGAAGATCGCCGCCGCCGCCAGGATGACGACGATCGCGGCGATGCCCAGACCGACGACCTTGGCCGAGGCCGCACGCGTCTCAGTAACGGAGGAAGTATTCGCCGGCACTCTCTTCCCTTTCCTCGAGCCCGTCTGGGCCGAACACGGACGTCACCTCGAGCAATTGCCAACCGTCGCCCAGGCGGGCGGCGATGACCTCGGAGGCGGAGCCGATATCGCATCGGTCATCCGGCAGTTCGACCACACCGTAATGCAGGCGCAAGGGGTCGTCCTGCTTTGCCTTGTAATCGGCATAGCACGCCGCCCAGCCCGGAGAGGCAAGGGCGACCGTGAGGATCAGGGGTAGTGCAGGGTTCATGCCTCCCTGATGGGGGATTGCGGCGCCGCAATCAATATCGGAGGCGATTCAGGGCGCGGCTATCCCATGACACCGCGCCGTTATTGAGGGACCCGGCCGACCTGGGCGACGGACGGGGTGTCCGATCCCGAACCCCCGACCGCGAAGGAGCCCTGCCCATGATCCGCATTCTGACCGCCGCGATCCTGTCCGCCGCCATCGCCCTGCCCGCCACCACCGCTCCCGCCCGCGCCGATGCCGAGGACGTGGCCAAGGTGCTGGGCGGTCTTGCCGCGCTCTACATCCTCAAGGAGGCCGTCGAGCGAAACCGCGAACGCCGCGCCGCGCCCGTCGCCCGCGCGCCCGTCCACCAGCCGGAATATTACAGCCACCGGCATTCCGGGCTCGGAGCCCACAGCCATCGCACCGGCACCGATCACACCCGCGCCCACCCCCATCGCGACCGGCCCCGGCACGATCGCCGCAACGTCCGCGTCCTGCCCGAGCAGTGCTACGTGACGCTGCGCACCGATCGGGGCCTCGTCTCGGGCTACGGCGCGCGCTGCATGCAGAACGCCGTCGCACGGCCCGGCGCGCTGCCGCCGCAATGCATTCGACAGCTGCGGACCGACCGGGGTCCGCGCAACATCTACGGCCCGCGCTGCCTGGCGCGGGACGGCTGGTCTCCCCGCACCGCAAGGCGTTGACGCGCATGCGTTGACGTCACGCCGGGAGAGGGGGCAGGGTCGGCCGCGTGTCGATCCTGTCCCCGCAATCCATCAACGAGCAGGCCGCGCGTGACCGGGGCGCGCGCGTCGTCGTCGGACTCGACGAGGTCGGGCGCGGGCCCTGGGCCGGTCCGGTCGTGGCATGCGCCGCGCGGCTGATCGGACCGCCCCCCGAGGGGCTGGACGATTCGAAGAAGCTGACCGCCCGGCGCCGCGAGGCCCTCGCCCCCCAACTCGAAGCCTGCTGCGAGATCGGCTACGGCGAGGCGAGCGTCGCCGAGATCGACACGCTCAACATCCGCGCGGCCACACACCTCGCCATGGCGCGCGCCGTCGCGGCCCTCCGCACGCCGCCCGACCACCTGCTGATCGACGGAAACGACCGGCCCGGCTGGGTCGATTGTCCCCATACGCTCATCATAGGCGGCGACGGGCTCTCACCGTCCATCGCGGCGGCCTCGGTTCTGGCGAAAATAAGGCGGGATCGGGGCATGGCGGCGCTGGCGCAACAGCATCCGGGCTATGGCTGGGAGCGGAACGCCGGATACGGCACGCGGCAACACCAGGACGGCCTCGCCCGACACGGCGTGACACAACATCATCGGCGCAGCTTCGCGCCCATACGCAAGATGTTGTGTCAGTAGCCCTGCCCCGATCTTGCCGCATTCCACTTGTGGACCAATGATCCACAGCCCGCCATCGTAGCCTCACACCAACAAGGCGACCCCGATCAACGAGGGCGCCACACGAGGCGACAGACATGGCAAGACCCACCCCGGAAGCGTCCGCGCTTCCGCTCGATACCATCTTGTCCGGCGATTGCGTGGCGGCGATGGACGCCCTGCCGGCGGACAGCGTGGACCTGATCTTCGCGGATCCCCCCTACAATCTGCAGCTCAAGGGCGACCTGTACCGGCCCGACAACTCGACCGTCGATGCCGTGGACGACGCGTGGGACCAGTTCGACAGCTTCGCCGCCTATGACGCCTTCACCCGCGACTGGCTGCGGGCCGCGCGCCGCGTGCTGAAGCCGGACGGCGCGATCTGGGTGATCGGCAGCTATCACAACGTCTTCCGCGTCGGCGCCGCGATCCAGGATGCGGGCTACTGGCTCCTGAACGACGTGGTCTGGCGCAAGTCGAACCCGATGCCCAATTTCCGCGGCAAGCGGCTGACCAACGCGCATGAGACGCTGATCTGGGCGTCGAAGGCCGAGGGGTCGAAATACACCTTCAACTACGAGGCAATGAAGGCGCTGAACGAGGGCATCCAGATGCGCTCGGACTGGACCTTCCCGATCTGTACCGGCCACGAGCGCCTGAAGAACGCGCGCGGCGAGAAAGCCCATCCGACGCAGAAGCCCGAGGCGCTGTTGCACCGCGTGCTGGTGGCGACGACCAATCCCGGCGACGTCGTGCTCGACCCGTTCTTCGGTTCGGGGACCACGGGCGCCGTGGCCAAGATGCTCGGGCGCCGCTGGATCGGGATCGAGCGCGAGGCCGAGTATCGCGACATCGCCGAGGCACGGATCGCCGATGCCCGCCCTTACGAGAAGGCGGCCATCGAAACCACGACCTCGAAGCGAAGCGCGCCGCGTGTGCCCTTCGGTACCCTGGTCGAGCGTGGAATGCTGCGGCCGGGCGAGGAGCTTCTGTCCGGCAATGGACGCCACCGCGCCAAGGTGCGGGCCGACGGAACGCTTTCCGGCGAAGGCATCAAGGGATCGATCCACCAGGTCGGCGCCGCATACGAGAACGCGCCCTCCTGCAACGGCTGGACCTATTGGCACTTCAAGCGCGAGGGCAAGCGCGTCTGCATCGACACGCTGCGCCAGCAGATCCGGGACGAGATGGGCGACGCGCTGAACTGATCCCCCGACGACTTACCGCCTGCGCCCGCTGTCCAATGTCCGGCGGGCGCACCTTGACCCCCGTGCCCCTGTGGCATGGGGGTTCTTTTTAGTCCGCCGCTTCCGTCAAAAGGCAGAGCGCCCCCGATAACCCCTCGCGGTGCGCGACGGCCAGGCCCGCCGCCCCCGACGGCGTCGTCCCGTGGCCCATGCCCGCCGCCAGCTCGACCGCGGCACGGGATTCGGCCTCGGTCAGCGTGGCGTAGCGCACGTCGCAGCGGGCCAGGATCTCGACGGCCAGCATCGAGGGCGCCTTGCAATCGAGCCGCCCCATGATGCTGACATCCCCCGCGACGGTGACGGGCCTCTCCACGGCTGCGCTGGCCGCAAGGCAGGCCGCGCGGTCGGGCTCCACCACGACGATCTCGGGCTGGACCGGCCAGTCGGCGCGGATCGTCTCGGCCAGTGCCGCCGCCATCCCCCCGACCCCCGCCTGAAGGTAGACGCGGTCGGGCCAGGCCCGCATCTCGGCCGCGATCTCGCGGGCGATCACGGTGTACCCCTCCATCACGAGGCGCGGCGGCTCGGTGTAGCCGGGCCACGACCCGTCGGCGAGATGGGTCGCGCCCGTCGCTTCGGCATCGGCGTTGTCCGCGGCGACGCTCTCTTCGTAGGTCTCGCCGGACCGCACGACCTCGGCGCCCCGCGCCTGCAACCTCAGGGCGAATCGGTCGGGCACCTGCGCGCTCAGATGGACGCGCGCGCGCGCCCCGAACAGCCGGGCCCCCGCCGCAACCGCCAGACCGTGGTTTCCTGCGCTGGCACAGACGAACGCGCGACCCCGTCCGGCCCGCCCGTCGGCCAGCGTCTCGGGGGTGCCGCCCAGAAGGCGGGCGACGGCATAGACCCCGCCCAACGCCTTGAACGCCCCAAGGCCCATCCGTTCAGATTCGAGCTTCAGCCAGAGATCGCCGTGGCGCATCAGGGGCGTCGCCGCGTGGATCGGACAGTGTCGGAGAAGGACGAGGGCGCGATCGGGTTCGAGCAGGCGGATCATAGCCCAGCATGGTCGAATGCGCGTCCGTCGCCCAAGAAAAAAGAGCGCCCCCGGAGGGACGCCCTTTTCTTGAAACCTACGAAAGGCTCCGTCGTCGTTCGGATCAGTCCGAAGCGGCGGCGGCGGCCAGCAGGATCAGCGCCAGGATCGGAACAACGATGCCAGCGGACGAGGACGAGGTGTCCTCGACGATGACAACGGGCTCGACCGGAGCGGGCGCGATGTTGCCTGCGAAGGCGGTGGTGGCGGCGCCGGTCAGAACGGCGGCGAGAGCGAGTTTCTTCATAGTATCCTCCAAGATACGCCATCGGTGAGGCGACAGTTGCCACACCATATGGCACCCAAGACTGTACCTCGTGCAAGTTCGTTAAACAGTTACGCGGGGCCAATGCAACGGGAAGTAAAGTGAATTCCTGTGTCCTCCCGGCAAGCTACGTCAAATAAGCAACACCTGTGTTCCGACCCGCGTCATCGCGAAAACCTCGGCGATGTGCTCATTGTAGAGACCGATGCAACCGGAGGACGAACGCCGCCCGATCTTGCGCGTGTCGTGGGTCCCGTGAATCCGGTAGTAGGTCCAGCCCAGATAGAGCGCATGCGTGCCCAGCGGATTGTTCGGACCCGGCCCGACGACGGCGGGCCATTCGGGGTTGCGACGGCGCATGTTCGGGGTCGGGCGCCAGGTCGGCCCCACCACCTTCTGGACGACACGGGTCCGCCCCCGGCGGGTCAGCTGCTCGCTGGACGGAACCGACGACGGATAAAGGTGATATCCGCCATTCTCCTGCCACATATGCAGGGCGCGGCTTTCGATATCGACGAGAATCGCCCCGTTGCGCAGGTTCGAGAAGAACGGCCGCCAATCATGGGAGCGAAAGCTCGCAGTGTTGTGCCGCGTCGTGCCCGAGAGCGCGCTGCGGGTCTGCACCGTGTCCGGCAGGGTCTGCGACAGGGCCGGGGCGGCCAGTCCGGCGGTGGCGGCACTCGCGGTCAACAGCAGGGCGCGGCGGTTCAGCTTGCGCATCGGTCTCTCCTTCATCTGGTCGCGCGCGGTCGCGCGGGAATGGCGATCCTGCTCCAGAGGCTAGGGCGCGGCCGGGTCGCGATCAAATCAAACCACGCACGAATCGGGGAATTCCCGCGCATTCCGCCTCTCGCGGCATTTGCCTTGGCATCCGCTCCGCTATAGTCCCGTCGAAATCGCGAAAGACCGACGGGAACCCGACCATGAATCGCCGCACCGCCCTGATCCTGCTCTCCGGCACCGCCTTGGCCGCCTGCGCGCCGCCGCCGCCCAGCGTGGGACCGGACGGGAAGCCGCTGCCGAAGCTCTATCGCATCTCCTCGGCCGACGGGCGCCGCATCCCGTTCCGCGTGCTCGATTCGGTCAACGCGCTGCGCCAGGGGGCCGGGGCCGCGCCGCTGGCACTCAATTCCGAGCTCTCGGCGGCCGCCGCGACGCATTCCCGCGACATGTCGCTCCAGAACCGGCCGTGGCATTTCGGCTCCGACGGCTCCAGCCCGATCGACCGCGCGCGGCGCGTCGGCTATTCGGGGCGCCTTCTGGGCGAAGCCATCTCGGAGACCTACGAATCCGAATTGGAGACCGTCGCCGCCTGGATGCAGGAGGCCGGCCCCCGCCGCGTCATCCTCGACGCCAACGCGCGCCAGATGGGCTTCGCCTACTACCAGGAAAACAACGGCAAGATCTGGTACACCCTGACGACAGGCACCTGACGCGCCGAACGCCCCTCAGGGAAAGATGTCGATCGGCGTGCCGTTCTGCACCATCGCGTAGATCTTCTTCATCTCGCGATTCTTCACGGCGATGCAGCCCGCGGTCCAGTCGTTCGACCGGCCGCGCCGCTTGTCGCCCCAGCCATGGATGAAGATGTCGCCGCCGGGCTTCAGGCCGCGGCTCGATGCGAACTCCCGGTCTTCCTCGTTGGGATAGTCGATCCCGATCGAAAGATAGAACGAGCTGTCGGGATTGCGCCGGTCGATCATGTAACGCCCCTCGGGCGTGCGCCCGTCGCCCTCGAACTGCTTTGGGCCCGCGGCGGTGAAACCCAACTGGATGTCGAACGCCTCCAGCACTTGGTCGTGATGGAAGAGGTACATCTTCCGGTTCGTCTTCTGCACCTCGACCCGCGTGACCTGCGGCCCGCGATAGGTGATGAACTTGCTACAGGCCGCGAGCGGGGCCGACGCGATCAGCGCCAGCGCCAGGCGGCGCGAAAATACGGTCATGTCTGCCTGCGACGTGTCGTTGCACTGTTCTTGGCGCGAACCTACCGCAACTCCGCCGCGCGCGAAACGGGGTGCGGCATCATTCCGCGTCGGCGAGCAATGCCGCCAGTCCGGTGCGGTAATCGGGATACAGGAGCTGCACGCCCAGCGCGTCCTTGATCCGGTCGTTTCGCACCTTCTTCGATTCGGCATAGAAGCTGCGCGCCATCGGCGACATCTCGGCGGTCGCGAAATCCTCGGCCGGGGGGACCGGCAGGCCCAGAAGCTCCGCCGCATGGGCGATCACATCTTCGGGCGGCGCCGGGTCGTCGTCGCAGAGGTTGTAGACCGCTCCGGGGTCGGGCCGCGCGATGCTGGCCGCCAGAACCTGCGCGATGTCGTCGCGATGGATACGGCTGAAGACCTGTCCGGGTTTGACGATCCGCCGAGCCGTGCCCGCGCGCACCTTGGCAAACGGTCCGCGCCCCGGTCCGTAGATGCCCGCCAGGCGGAACACGCGGGTCGCCGGACAAATCGCGCGCCAGGCCGCTTCGGCGGCGACGCGCATCCGGCCCCGTTCGGTCGTGGGCGAGAGCGGTGTCGTCTCATCCACCCAAGCCCCAAAATGGTCGCCATACACGCCAGTCGTCGATAGGTATCCGACCCAATCCATGCGTTCCAAATGCGGCTCTAACGCGGGCGAATAGGCCTCCAGTACCGGATCGCCGGCCGATGTCGGCGCCACCGATGTCAGCACGTGGGTCACATCTGTGATCACATCATCGAGCGGCGCGCCGAAGATCAGCGGCTCGACACCTTCGGCGCGAAAGGCATCCGCTTTTTCCGCCGTCCGGGTTGTTCCTATGATCCGCCAGCCTTCGGCCAGAAGATGCGGCGTCAACGCCCGCGCGGAATACCCGTGCCCGAAGCTCAGGAGCGTCTTCACGAGAGCCGCTCCACCGCCCAGCGGGCCGCATCGGCGACAGCCGCGTCGCGATCCTCGATCAGACCCTG
Source organism: Jannaschia halovivens (assembly GCF_046452375.1). Lineage (NCBI taxonomy): Bacteria > Pseudomonadati > Pseudomonadota > Alphaproteobacteria > Rhodobacterales > Roseobacteraceae > Jannaschia > Jannaschia halovivens. The sequence continues at coordinate 2,316,255 of NZ_JBKFDJ010000001.1, forward strand.
TATAACGGGTTTGAGCCGTTGTTGCTGGCTGTTTCCGATCGCGTAGCAGACATTCCGCACCATCCGGTCCCGCCCGATCCGCTTGATCGGCGACCCCGAGAATCGCGCCCGAAACCCGGCGTCGTCCAGCGTGGCCAATTCGTCGAGCGGCGGCGCGCGATGCGGCCCGTGATAGCGCAGGTCCGACGCCGCGACGGCGAACTTGTTCCAGGGGCAGACCGCAAGGCAATCGTCGCAGCCATAGATCCGGTTTCCCATCTTCCCCCTCAACTCCTCGTCCACCGGGCCGCGATGCTCGATCGTCAGGTAGGAAATGCAGCGCCGTGCATCGAGCTGAAATGGCGCCGGGAACGCATCGGTCGGGCAGATATCCAGACAGGCCCGGCAGGATCCGCAATGCTCCTCCTCCGGCGCGTCGGGCTCCAGCTCGAGCGTGGTGAAGATCGCGCCGAGAAAGACCCAGTTGCCGAAGTCGCGGCTCAGGAGGTTGGTGTGCTTGCCCTGCCAACCCAGCCCCGCGGCCTGCGCCAGCGGCTTCTCCATCACCGGGGCGGTATCGACGAAGACCTTCACAGCGCAATCCGTCTCGGCGACCATCCAGCGGGCGACGCGCTTGAGGCCCTTCTTGACGATATCGTGGTAGTCACGCCCTTGGGCATAGACGCTGATTGCCCCGTGTTCGAGACGATTCAAGTCACCAAGAGGGTCGTGGTCGGGCGCGTAGGACTGGGCCAGCATCACGACCGACCGCGCCTCGGGCCAGAGGGCAGACGCATCGCCGCGCCAGGCGGTCCGCTCGGCCATCCAATGCATCTGTCCGTGATGTCCGCCATCCAGAAACGCGGCCAGTCGCGCGCCGGCCTCAGGCACGGCATCGGGGCGCGTCACGCCGAAGGACACGAAGCCCGCATCCCGGATCTCGTCTCCAAGCCGCGCGCGGAAGGTCAGAAGTCCAAGTCCGCGTAATGCGCCGCCGGCCGGAACCCGGGCACGACATCGGCCAGGATCGAGCGGAAGGCGGGACGCGATTTCACCTTGGCGTACCAGTCGCGCACGCCCTCATTCCGGTTCCAGTCGACGTCCGAGCTGTAGTCGAGACAGCTCAGATGCGCCGCGGCCGCGAAGTCGGCGAGGCTCATGTCAGGTCCGGCAAGCCACCGGTTCCGATCCAGCAGCCAACCCATGTAATCGAGATGGAAGCGGATCGCCTTGACCCCGTTCTTGACGTTCGCGCCATCGGGATAGCCCGCGCGGGTCAGCTTCTTGTTGATCCGCTCGTAGACCAGCTTCGACGTCACCTCGTGGTGGAACTTGTCGTCGAACCAAGCGACCAGCCGCCGGATCTCGGCCCGCTGCGCTGCATCGCCGGGGAGGAGGCTCGGGCCGGGCACGGTTTCCTCGAGGTATTCGCAGATCGCGCCGCTATCGCTCAGCGTGGCGCCGTCGATCCGCAGCACGGGGACCTTCCCGGCGGCATTGCGGCGCAGGAACTCGGACGACGCCTCCCAGTAGCGCTCCTCGATCAGCTCGACCTCCAGCTTCTTTTCGGCCAGGACGAGGCGGACCTTCCGGCAGAAAGGCGACAGGGCGAAGTGATAGAGCTGGATCATGGCACCCGGATACAGGGGCCGCCGGGACGGCTCAATCCTCGAAACAGGCGGCGCGGCCATCGGCGCGGATGGTTGCCGCTCCGTCCGCGACCCGACGGGCCTTCCGCTGCATCGCCGCCGATGGCCGCGCGGCACTCCGGTCCTTGGGATTGGGTAGGATCGCGGCGATCCGCGCGGCCTGCGCGGGAGTCAGGTCGGCCGCATCGACGCCGAACCAATGCCGGGCCGCGGCCTGTGCGCCGAATACGCCCTCACCCATCTCGGCCACGTTGAGATAGACCTCGACGATCCGCCGCTTGGGCCAGAGCGTCTCCATCACGGGTGTGATCACGGCCTCGGCGGCCTTTCGCACCCATGACCGCCCCTGCCAGAGAAAGGCGTTCTTCACGACCTGTTGGCTGATGGTCGAGGCGCCGCGATTGGCCCCGGCCTCGATGGCGCTACGGATGGCGTTGACGTCGAACCCCCAGTGACCACAGAAGTTCGCGTCTTCTGCGGCGACCACCGATCGGGCGAGCGACGGGGCGATCGCATCGAGGTCCCGCCAGTCGCGCGACACGGCGCCCAGGCGCCGTTCCTCGGACCAGATGTAAGGCGTCGTCGGCGGGTCGATCCAGCGATAGGCCAACATCCAGACCAGCAGGAGCACCGCGACCGCGGCGACGCCCCGCAGGAGCCAGCCGATGACCCGCCGCACCGCCGCCCCGAGCCGGGTCCGGATCGTCGGTTTCGCCTTGCGGGCACGGCTTGATCGGGAGGTTTTCTTCGCCACGACCCCTCCAACCGCGTCGCCGGGCGCCGGTCAAGGAAAACCCCGCCCGCGACATCGCGGACGGGGTGAGGACATGAAACGGAATACGTCTCTATTCCGCGGGAATCGCGCCGACTTCCTCGGTCAGCGGGGCGGGAAGATGGATCAGCATCTCCTTGGGACAGATCTGCAGGAAGTGCAGCTTCTCGGTCTCCCAGTCTTGCAAGATCGCCCCGGCCTTGCGCGAGCCGGTCTCGGCACGGTGCCGTTCGATGAGACCGCGTAGCTCAGCCTCCCAATGATCGACGGTGACGGGGCAAGTCACGAGCGTTTCGGGGTTCATCAGGCTCGGGGCGACGCCGTCGGGGTCGTAGAGATACGCCATCCCGCCGGTCATGCCGGCGCCGAAATTGGCGCCGATCTCGCCCAGGATGACGGCCACCCCTCCGGTCATGTACTCGCAACCGTTCGAGCCGCAGCCCTCGATCACGACCTTCGCGCCGGAGTTGCGCACCGCGAACCGCTCGCCCGCCCGGCCCGCGGCGAAAAGGTATCCGTCCGTCGCGCCATAAAGCACCGTGTTTCCGATGATGACGTTGGCGTCCGCTTTGAGCGGCGAGGCCATCGGCGGGCGCACCACGACCGTGCCGCCGGAGAGGCCCTTGCCGACATAGTCGTTGGCGTCGCCCGAGACCTCGATCTTCATGCCGGGGGCCAGGAATGCGCCGAGCGATTGACCCGCCGAGCCCTGAAGCTTGACGTGGAGGTGGTCGGGCTGGAGCCCGTTCCGCATCCCGAACTTCGACACGATATGGCTCGAGGTGCGCGTGCCGACCGTGCGGAGCGTGTTTTGCACCGCGTAGGACAGCTGCATCTTCTCGCCATCGTCGAGGAAGCGCTGCGCGTCCTGCACGATCTGCGCGTCGAGCGTATCCAGCACCGTGTTGCGCGGCTTGGCGCGATCGTACTCGATCCGGTCCGCGCCATCGACGGTGATAAGGAGCGGGTTCAGGTCGAGATCGTCCAGATGTGCGGAGCCGCGCGAGACCTGCGTCAGAAGGTCCGCGCGCCCGATCACGTCGTCGAGCGACCGCGCCCCGATCTCGGCCAGGATTTCGCGCACCTCCTGGGCGTAGAAGGTGATGAGGTTCACGACCTTGTCGGCGGTGCCGGTGAACTTGGCCCGAAGCTCGGGGTTCTGGGTGCAGACGCCGACGGGACAGGTGTTCGACTGGCACTGGCGCACCATGATGCAGCCCATCGCGATCAGCGCGGCGGTGCCGATGCCGTATTCCTCGGCCCCCATCATCGCGGCCATGACGATGTCGCGCCCCGTGCGCAGCCCGCCATCGGTGCGCAGCGTCACGCGGGATCGCAGGTTGTTCATCGCCAGCACCTGATGCGCTTCGGTCAGGCCCATCTCCCACGGAAGGCCCGCATATTTGATGCTGGTCGCGGGGCTGGCCCCGGTGCCGCCGTTGTGGCCGGAGATCAGGATGACGTCGGCCTTCGCCTTGGCGACCCCGGCCGCGATCGTGCCCACGCCCGAGGACGCAACCAGCTTCACCGTCACCTTTGCCCGCGGGTTGATCTGCTTGAGGTCGTAGATCAGCTGCGCGAGGTCCTCGATCGAATAGATGTCGTGATGCGGCGGCGGAGAGATCAGCGTGACGCCCTTGGTGGAGTGCCGTAGCCGCGCGATCAGGTCGGTGACCTTCATGCCCGGAAGCTGACCGCCCTCGCCGGGCTTGGCGCCCTGTGCGACCTTGATCTCGAGCTCCTCGCAATGGTTCAGGTACTCGGCGGTGACGCCGAAGCGTCCCGATGCCACCTGCTTGATCTTGGCAGACGGGTTGTCCCCATTGGGCTCGGGGACGAAATGCGCTGGATCCTCGCCGCCCTCGCCCGAATCCGATTTCGCGCCGATCCGGTTCATCGCCACATTGAGAAGCTTGTGTGCCTCTGGCGAGAGCGCGCCAAGCGACATGCCCGGCGTCACGAAGCGCTTGCGGATCGAGGTGATGCTCTCGACCTCCTCGATTGGGATCGACTTCCCCATCGGCTTGATCGCCAGCAGGTCGCGCAGATGGATCGGCGGGTTGGCCTGCATCGCGCCCGAGAACTGCTTCCACAGCTCGAAGGACCCCCGGTCGCAGGCCGCCTGCAGCATGTGCATCGTCTGCGCTTCCCAAGCGTGCTTCTCGCCCGAACGCCGCGCCTTGTAGAAGCCGCCGATGGGCAGGACGTTGGACGTGCCCTGCCAGCCCTGCGCGTGGACCTGCTCGGCCTTCCGCTGGAGGCCGGTCGTCCCGATCCCGGAAATCCGGCTCAGCATGCCGGGGAAATACTCCGCCACCATCGCACGGCTGAGGCCGACCGCCTCGAAGTTGAGACCGCCCCGGTAAGAGGAGATGACGGAAATCCCCATCTTCGCCATGATCTTCAGGAGGCCCGCGTCGATCGCCGCGCGATACCGCGCGACCGCCTCGTCCAGCGAGCAATCCAGAAGCCCGCGTGAAATGCGATCGGCCAAGCTGTCCTGCGCGAGATAGGCGTTCACCGTCGTCGCGCCGCAGCCGATCAGCACCGCGAAGTAATGCGGGTCGATGCACTCCGCCGAGCGCACGTTGATCGAGCAGAACGTCCGCAGCCCCTTCCGCGTCAGCCAGGAATGCACCGCGCTGGTGGCCAGGATCATCGGCATCGCGACCTTGTCGTCGCCCTGGAACCGGTCGGTCAGGACGATATGGCCCGCACCCGACCGGACGGCATCCTCGGCCTCGGCCCGGATCCGCTCCAGCCCGTCGCGCAGCGCGTTGGCCGCGCCACCGGCGGGGAAGGTGCAATCGATGGTGGTGACGGAGTCCTCGAAATGCTCGAACATCGCCTGGAACTGGGCGTTGCCGACAAAGGGACTGTCGAGGACGAGGATCTCGGTCTGGCTGCTGTCCTGATCCAGCACGTTCTTGAGATTGCCGAACCGCGTCTTGAGGCTCATCACGCGGAACTCGCGCAGACTGTCGATCGGCGGATTCGTGACCTGGCTGAAGCTCTGACGGAAGAAATGGCTAAGCGGGCGGTACTTCTCGGACAGGACCGCCGAGGGCGTATCGTCGCCCATGGAGGCCAGCGTCTCCTTGCCGTCCTCGGCCATGGGCGCGAGGATCTGCTCCAACTCCTCGACCGAATACCCGGCCGCGACCTGCCGCGTGCGCAGCTCGGCGCCGTCATGGATCGCCGTCTCGCTGACGCCCTTGGTCACTTCCTCGAGGTCGGTGATCTTCTCGACCCATTCGCCGAAGGGCAGCGTCGCGGCCAGTTCGTCCTTCAGCTCCTGATCGTGGAAGAGCTTGCCGGTCGTCATGTCGACCGCGATCATCTGGCCGGGGCCCAGCGCGCCCTTCTCGATCACCTTGGATTCGTCGACCGGCACCATGCCCGTCTCGGATCCCGCGATCAGGAGGCCGTCGCCCGACACGGTATAGCGCATCGGCCGCAGCCCGTTGCGATCCAAGCCTGCGCAGACCCAGCGCCCGTCGGTCATGGCCAGCGCGGCGGGACCGTCCCACGGCTCCATCACCGAGTTGCAGTAGGAATACATGTCGCGCCACGCCTGCGGCAGCTCGACCGCCTGTTGCGACCAGCTCTCGGGGACCAGCATCGTCTTGGCCATCGGCGCATTGCGGCCCGCGCGCACCAGCACCTCGAACACCGAATCGAGCGCGGCACTGTCGCTGGCACCCTGCGGCACGATCGGCTTGATGTCGCCCGCATGATCCCCGAACGCGCCACCGGCCATCCGGATCTCGTGGGACTTCATCCAATTGACGTTGCCCTTGAGCGTGTTGATCTCGCCGTTATGGGCGAGCATCCGGAAGGGCTGCGCCAGCCACCATTGCGGGAACGTGTTCGTCGAATAGCGCTGGTGATAGATCGCGAAGGCGCTCTCGAACCGCTCGTCCTTGAGGTCGGGATAGAACTCGGCCACCTGCTCGGCCAGCATCATGCCCTTGTAAATGATCGACCGGCAGCTCAGCGACGCGAGGTAGAGCCCGCCGATCTGCGACGCGATGGCGGCCTTCTCGATTCGCCGCCGGATGACATAGAGCTCGCGCTCGAACGTTTCCTCGTCCACGCCCTTGGCGTTCGAGATCAGGATCTGCTCGATCTCGGGCCGGGTGGCGTTGGCCTTCTCGCCCAGCACCTCGATATTCACCGGAACATGCCGCCAGCCGTAGATGTAGTGCCCCATCCGCAGCACTTCGGTCTCGACGATCGTGCGGCAGGTTTCCTGCGCGCCGAAATCGTTGCGCGGCAGGAAGACCTGGCCGACGGCCAGCGCCTCGTCGCGGACGGTGTGACCCGTGCGCGCAACCTGCTCGCCGAAGAATTTGAACGGAATCTGGACGTGGATGCCCGCGCCGTCGCCGGTCTTGCCGTCGGCATCGACCGCGCCCCGGTGCCAGATGGCCTTCAGCGCGTCGATCCCGGCCTGCACGACCTTGCGTGACTTCTTGCCCTTGATGTCCACGACGAGGCCCACACCACAGGACGCATGTTCGGACTCCTCATGATAGAGACTGGTCTCAGCCGTCTTCGCCCGCCGCGCCAGCTCGTCGCGCTCCCATTCGGTGAACCAATGCGTCATGGGTCGTCTCCTTCGACGAAAAGCGAACGGGCCTCGTATTCGGCGCGCGTCGCGGTTGCATGGTCGCCGGCGAGCCGCGCATAGGCGGGCGCCCGGTCGATATAGATCTCGGAGATCAGCGGGAAATCGGCGGCGGCCGCGAAGACCCCCGGCGCGAACTCGTAATCCGCATCCCCGTCGGTGTCGCGGAACCACAGATGGCTGCCGCAGGTCGGACAGAAGGCCCGCTCGGCAAATTTCGACGAGGCGTAGGTCGCGACGGCTCCGGTCACGGTGACGCCCGCCGGGTCGACGGCGAACCCGCCCTGCACCACGCCGGACCAGCGACGACACATCGCGCAATGGCAGGCACCGACAGCGGCGACATGGGGGCCGTCGACGAGGATCTGCACGCGGCCGCACAGGCACCGACCGTCCAGACGGCCGACCCGGCGATAGGGAGTGACATCGACGCTCATGTCGTCAATTCCCTTGAATAGCGTCTGAAGAACGTCGTCACGCGCTTGGTCCGCCCGAGAACGATCGCCGTGATCACGTTGCTCAAATGGCCCGCAGCCTTGAGGCGTCCGGCCACGTTATGCGCCCGTCCGGGGAGGACGAAGCGGTGCAGCCGTTCGTGCTCCGGCAGCAGGTCGAGATGTGCCATGTCCGCCTCGCAGCCCTTCGCCGCGGCGACGTAGAACTCCGCATCGACCGCGCCCACCAGGTCGGCGGTGGACCGGATCGGCAGCGGCCCGAACGTGGCGGCGACGTCGGGCCAGCGCGTATCCCGCAGGATTCCATGATCCATCGAGACCTGCGGAGAGAACGCGATGGCGCGCCGGACGGGCAGGTCGCGCGTCGCCAGCATGGAACCGAAGCCCCCCATCGAGTTGCCCAGCGTCACCAGCTCGGTCGTCTTCTCGACCGCCGTCACGTCGCTGACCAATCGGACGATCCGGTCCCAAAGGCCCGGCGTGGCGTACCAGCTCTGGCGGCGATCGGTGACGAAGAGGACGTCGTTGGCCCCACCGCCCGACGCGCTGGCCGCGAATTCGTCGAGCTGCGCACCGCCGAACCCCGCGCCGATACCCGTGAACACGACGACGAGACGGCCCGAGATCCCCTTCAGGAACCGGACGCGCAGATCATCGTCGCGCAGGACGTCTTCGATGGGCAGGGTCATGGGCGCGACCTCAGCGCCGACGGCCGGCGATCGGACGACGCCGATTGGGGCTGTCACCGTTCATTCCGCCGCGACCGTGCTCTGGTTCGCCGCCAGCCGGTCGAGGATCGCCTCGGCCGCCTCGCGCCCGTCGCGGATGGCCCAGACCACCAGCGAGGCACCGCGCACGATATCGCCGACGGCATAGACACCGTCGAGCCCGGTCTCGTGGGTGCGGAAATCGGCCTTCACCGTGCCCCAGCGCGTGACCTCGAGCTCCGGGGCACCCCAGAGCGTCGGTAGGTCCTCGGGCTCGAAGCCGAGCGCCTTGATGACGAGATCCGCCTCTTCGAGGTAGTCGGCCCCCTCGATGATCTCGGGACGCTGACGCCCGGTGGCATCGGCCTCGCCCAGCCGCATCTTCTGGACCATGACGCCCTTGATCGGCGCGACCTGGCCCGTCTCGGCGGTGTCGACGACGGGATGCACCTCGAAGCCGCCGGGCGCGGTCAGCCAGACGAATTCGACGCCCTCTTCCTCGGCGTTCTGAACCTCGCGCTGCGAGCCGGGCATGTTGGCCCGATCCCTGCGATAGAGACACTTCACGCTGGTCGCGCCCTGACGGATCGCCGTGCGGACGCAATCCATCGCGGTATCGCCACCACCGATGACGACGACGCGCTTTCCCTTCGCATCCATCTCGCCGCTTTCGAATTCGGGGACGTCGTCGCCGAAATACTTCTTCGACGACACGGTCAGGTAGTCGATGGCGCGCACGACACCCGGCGCATTCGAATTCGCCTCGTCCAGTTCGCGCGATTTGTAGACGCCGGTTGCGACGATGACGGCGTGATGCTCGGCCCGGATTTCCTCGAACCCGATGTCGCGCCCGACCTCGACGCCCAGCTCGAAGGCCACGCCGCCCTCGGCCAACTGATCGTTGCGCCGGGTGACGATCTCCTTCTCCAGCTTGAAGCCGGGAATGCCGTAGCTCAAAAGGCCGCCCGCCCGGTCGTAGCGGTCATAGACCGTGACCTGTACGCCCGCGCGCCGCAGCATGTCCGCCGCCGCCAGCCCGCCGGGCCCGGCGCCGATGATGCCGACGCTCTCGCTCCGTTCGATACGCGGCGCGATGGCGGGCACCCAGCCGTTCTCGAAGGCGGTATCCGTGATGTACTTCTCGACCGCGCCGATGGTGACGGTGCCGTGGCCCGACTGCTCGATGACGCAGTTTCCTTCGCAGAGACGGTCCTGCGGGCAGATGCGGCCGCAGATCTCGGGGAAGGTGTTGGTCGCCTGACTGATCTCGTAGGCCTCTTGGAGCCGCCCTTCGGCGGTCAGGCGGAGCCAGTCGGGGATGTTGTTGTGCAGCGGGCAGTGGGTCTGGCAATAGGGCACGCCGCACTGGCTGCATCGCGCGGCCTGCTCCTCGGCCCGCGCCGTCGCGAACTCGCGGTAGATCTCGCCGAAATCGTCGGTCCGATCCTCGGCGTCGCGCTTTTCGGGCGTCTGCCGGTCGACCGTCACGAAACGGAGCATCTTGTTCGCCATACCACCTCCAGGACCAGACGCCTTCCATACACAAGGCCTCCGTCGATATAAAGTCAGCTTTACTGACCCATTTGTCGGATTTTCTACGCGCATCCGCGGATCTCCGCAAGCATCCGCCGTATATTAGGACCGGGTCGGTCCCATACCTGCGCTTTCCCTGCCTGCACGGGTGATTCACACTGCGCGCAAACAAGGCGAATCGAGCAATGGCCCTCTGGCATCTCTTCCTTCTGGCCGTCCTTCAGGGCGTGACGGAGTTCCTTCCGGTCTCCTCCTCGGGGCATCTCATCCTGCTGCCCGCGCTGACCGGGCTGGCGGATCAGGGACCGGTTCTCGATGTGGCGGTGCATGTCGGCACGCTGGGGGCCGTGATCCTCTACTTCCGGTCCGATGTCGCGCGCGCGCTGGCCGGGATGCTGGGGCTATTGCAGGGGCGGAAGGATGCGGACACGCGGCTCGCCGCCGGACTGGCGATCGCGACGATCCCTGTGATCCTCGCCGGGCTGGCGATCAAGCTGACCGTAGGTGCCGAGGCCATGCGCTCGGTCGCGGTGATCGGGTGGGCCATGCTGGGCTTCGGCCTCCTGCTCTGGTGGTTCGACCGGCGGGGCGCGCAGGTAAAGGGCCTCGTGGACTGGACGCCGCGCGCCGCGCTGACGCTCGGGCTCTGGCAGGCCGTCGCCCTCATCCCCGGCACGTCGCGCTCGGGGATCTGCATCACCGGCGCGCGCGCCATGGGCTACGAGCGGTCCGAGGCGGCGCGGATCGCAATGCTGATGTCGATCCCGACGATCCTCGCCTCCGGTGTCCTGGTGGGGCTCGACGTGGTCGGTGAGGCCGATGGCGCGCTGGGCCGCGATGCCGGCATCGCCGCCGTCCTGTCCTTCGGCGCGGCCCTTGTGGCGCTCCAGCTGATGTTCCGCCTGCTGCGGTCGGTCAGCTTTACGCCCTACGTCATCTATCGCATCGCCCTGGGGCTGTTCCTGTTGGCCTGGGCCTACACCTAACCCGGAACGACGCGGGCGGGTGCCGCGACGCCGACGAACTCCGTCTCCAGAAGGTCCACCGAGCGCGCGGCGACCAGCACGGCCCACCCCCCGAAGAGGTTCGCCACCACCGCCGCTCCGAGGATACCCGGATAGCCGAAGAGCGTGACGCCCAACCACGCGAGCGGCACGTAGATCGCGAGGACCCGCGCCACCGACAGAACCATCGCGTGCCCCGAGCGCGAGATCGCGTTCAGTGCAGCGTTGCCGGTTACCAGCATCCCGAAGCCGAAGATCGACCAGCCGACGACCCGGAGATAGGACGCGGCGGCTTCGGTGCTTTCCTCTCCCGCGCCGAACGCGGTGGCGATGGGTCCGGCGAAGAAGGTCAGGACGAGCGCCACGAGAAGTCCGTAGCCGACAGAGAAGATCAGGCACTGCTTCAGGGCCAGCCGCGCGCGATCATGCGCCTCGGCGCCCCAGTTCTGACCCACCACCGGACCGATCCCCGAAGACAGCGCCAGAAGCGGAACCGACAGGACGCTCTCGACCCGCGTCGCCGCGCCGAAGCCGCCGACCGCGTTGGCACCCACCGTCGCCACCGCCGCCGTCACCAGCGCCATGCCAGCCGGGTTGATCGCGTTCGACGTGGCCGCCGGGCCGCCGACGCCCGCGATGGCCTTGACGTTGGACCAGAGGTTGCGCAGTGGCGCCGTGCAGGGGTTGAGGATGCCGTTGCGCCATGCCAGCCAGAACGCCACGCCCGAACCCGCGACCATCGCCACGAGTGTGCCCAGCGCCGCGCCCGCGATCCCGAGTTCCGGTGCCGGGCCGAGCCCGAGGATGAAGACCGGCGTCGTCGCGACGTTCACGATGGCCGAGGCCACCATCACCATCGCCGAGGTGCCGCCATTGCCATGGGCCCGGAACACCGCGTTGATGAGCATCATCGAGACGAGGAACGGGAAGGCCACGCACCAGAGCGGCGTATAGCGAAGCGCCGCGTCGAGAACCCCGCCATCGGCCCCGAGCATGCCCAGCAGCCAGCGATCCGCCAGCCAGAAGATCAGCGCGGCGAGTGTCGCTAACACGAGGCCGAGGCCCAGCGCGTGGAGCCCGCGCCGGGTGACGTCGTTATCGTCTTCCTTGCGGCCGAGGGCCTGGCTGATGACCGCCCCCGCCCCCGCCGAGAGACCGATGGAAAGCGACGCGATGGCGGTCGTGACGGGATAGATGAACCCCACGGCGGCCAGCGCTTCGGGCGACACCTTGGCCAAGAAATAGGCATCGACCAGCCCGGTCGAGAGGACGGCGGCGATACCCAGCATCATCGGTCCCGACAGGCGGGCAAGGGCGATCCAGACCGGGCCTTCGGTCAGGTCTCTGGTGTTTTGCGCCATCGGGGGTCCTGTCAGCTTGTCTGCGCGGACCTAGTGCGCAACCCGGCGCGGTCAGGTGCGCAGGTTGCGGGCGCTCTCCTTGATCTCGGCATATTGCCCGGACGGCCGGAAGCGCCAAAGGTAATCGGGCAGCACCGCCTCCATCGCGGTGGGCTCGATGCCCAGTTCGGCAAAGCCCGGATGATCGCCGCCCACCACGTTGTCCCGCGCGAGGTTGCGGACCTGGTCGCGGGTCAGCACGCCGTTGCGCAGCGCGCCGAAGGTCACGAACTGCAACCCGTCGAGCAGCGTCGCCATGATGCGGGCCACCCAGAAGGGCACGCCGAGAACCAGCGCGCGCCGTCGGATCGTGCGCAGCATCGTCTGCATCAGCTCGCGGAAGGTATCGACATCCGGCCCGCCCAGTTCGTGGATGCCGGGCGTGGTCTTCCCCGCGAGCGCCAGTTCGGCGGCATGGGCGACGTCATCGACATAGACCGGCTGGAACCGGGTGTTCGGACCGACCACCGGCAGGACCGGACCCAGCCGCGCCATGGACGCGAAGCGGTTGAAGAACTCGTCTTCGGGACCGAACACGATGGACGGGCGCAGGATCACCGCTTCGGGGACATGTCGCAGGACCGCGGCCTCGCCCTCGGCCTTGCTGCGGGCATAGTCGCTGTCGCTCGCGTCGTCGGCGCCGATGGCCGAGATCTGGACGAGCCGCCGGATGCCCGCCGCAGCGGAAAGCCGCGCGACCCGCTCGGCGCCATCGGCCTGCACCGCGTCAAAGGTCTGGCGGCCGCCTTCGGCGAGGATGCCGACGCAGTTCACGGCGGCATCGGCCCCCATCAGCGCGGCGGCGACGCTGGCGTCGTCGCGGATGTTGGCGAAGACCGGCTCGACCTGTCCGACGCGGCCGTACATGCGGACGAAATGCGCCTCGTTCGGGCGGCGAACGGCGACCCGGACCCGCCAGCCCGCCTTGGCCATCCGGCGCGCGATATAGCGTCCGACGAAGCCGGAACCGCCGAAGATGGTGACGAGCTTCTGCATGGGGTCACTCCTGTCCGATGGGCCCGCGATACCCCCGCCCGCCATGCCAGACAAGGGCGGCGAAATATCGCGCGGGGGCGATTGACAGCGCGCAGGCGCAGTTATACCTCGCCTCCACCGTGGATGCCCAGGTGGCGGAATTGGTAGACGCGCTGGCTTCAGGTGCCAGTTCTCGCAAGGGAGTGGAAGTTCGAGTCTTCTCCTGGGCACCACGGTCTACCACACGAAACGCCCAGCCCCCGCGCTGGGCGTTCGCGTTTCCGGGAGGCCGCCATGACCATCGCCCAATCCGACATTACCCTTCACGCGCGCGACCTGCCGGACGGGATGAGCTTCCCCGACGGCGTCGCCATCGATTGCGAGACGATGGGCCTCAACCCCCATCGCGACCGCCTCTGCCTCGTGCAGCTTTCGGGCGGCGACGGGCACGCGCATCTCGTGCAGGTTGAGAAGGGGCAGACCTCGGCGCCGAACCTCGAGGCGCTTCTGAGGGACGAGAGCGTCACCAAGCTCTTCCATTTCGGGCGCTTCGACATCGCCGCGATGTTCCACGCCTTCGGCGCGCTGGCCGAGCCGGTCTGGTGCTCGAAGATCGCGTCGCGGCTGGTGCGGACCTATACCGACCGACACGGACTCAAGGCGCTCCTGTCGGAATGCCTCGGCGTCGATATCTCGAAGTTGCAGCAGACCTCCGACTGGGGCGCCGAGGAGCTGAGCGAGGCGCAGATGGCCTATGCCGCTTCGGACGTGCTGTATCTCCACCGCCTGCGCGAGGTGTTGGACGCCCGCCTCGCGCGCGAAGGCCGGACGGATATCGCGCAGGCCTGCTTCGACTTTCTTCCGACCCGCGCCCGGCTCGACCTGATCGGCTATCTCGAGACGGACATCTTCGCGCATTCCTGACAGAAGGGGCCGCATGGCCACGCCCGATCGCACCCGCGGCACCCATAGCCGCATCGTCCGGATCGCGACGATCGTATTGCCGGTCGGAGCGCTGGCCCTTTTGTCGACGCTGTTCCTCCTGGCGCGCACGGTGGACCCGAACGACGCAATCCCCTTCGCCGAGGTCGACGTCTCGGAGCGCGCGCGCGACCAGCAATTGACCGCGCCGCGCCTGACGGGCCTGGCGGGCGACGGCACCGCCTTCGTGCTGTCGGCGGCGAGCGCGCGGCCCGATCCCGACGATCCCCGCCGCATGACCGCCGAGACGATGCGGCTCGTCCTCGAGGGCGACGCCGGTGGACGCGCCGTCGTCTCGGCCCTGCGCGGGCGCGTCGATTCGGGCGAGCGCGCGGTTGATCTCGCGGGGGCCGTCCGGATCCAGACATCGACCGGGTTCACCCTGCGGACCGAACGCCTTCTGGGGTCGTTGGCCGAACTCGACATCGTCTCGCCGGGCGAGGTGACAGGCGACGGACCGCTCGGCGATCTGCGCGCCGGGGGGATGCGGATCGACGAGGATGAGGCCGGTGCCGCCCGGCTGGTCTTCACCGATGGCGTCGATCTGCTATACGTCCCGCCAACCCGATAGGATCCCTGCCCATGCTGCCGCGTCTGACCGCCCTGTTCTTGATGCTCGCCCTGCCGGTGGCCGCGCAGGACGCCCGCGTGGGCTTCGGCGGCGGCAATCACAACGCCGACGCACCGGTCGAGGTCGCGGCCGACAATCTCGAGGTCGATCAGGCCACGGGGCGCGCGGTCCTGACGGGCAATGTCGTGATCGTGCAGGGCGACTTCCGGCTGGCCGCGAACCGCGTCACCGTCGACTATGCGACCGCGGGCGGGGACCGTCGGATCGAGCGGATGAACGCCACTGGTGACGTGCTGATCGTCGCGGGCGAAGACGCCGCCGAAGGACAGACCGCGACCTACACGCTGGGTTCGTCCGATATCGTGCTGACCGGAGACGTCGTGGTCACGCAGGCCGGCAGCACGCTGGCGGGCGACCGGCTTCTGGTCAATCTCGACAGCGGGGCGGGCACCGTGACCGGTCGCGTGCGCACCACGTTGCAGCCATGACCGCACCCGAGGTGATCGAGGGCGGCGGCGGGTTGAAGATCCGCGCGCTGCGGAAGTCCTACAAGAAGCGACCGGTGATCCGCGACGTGTCGATGGACCTCGCGCGCGGAGAGGTCGTGGCCCTGCTGGGACCGAACGGATCGGGCAAGACGACCAGCTTCTACTGCATCGCGGGCCTCGTGACGCCCGATGGCGGCAAGGTCACGCTGGACGGGCAGGACGTAACATGGCTGCCGATGTATCGCCGCGCCAAGGCCGGGATCGGCTATCTGCCGCAGGAGATGTCGATCTTTCGTGGCCTGACGGTCGAGCAGAACATCATGGCCATCCTCGAAGTGGCCGAACCCAAGCGCCACCGCCGCCGCGAGCGGCTGGAGGAGCTGCTGGGCGAGTTCCATATCGAGCATCTGCGCCGCGCCTCGGCGCTGGCCCTGTCGGGCGGCGAGCGGCGCCGCGTCGAGATCGCGCGCTGTCTCGCCGCGAGCCCTCGCTACCTGCTGCTCGACGAGCCCTTCGCCGGGGTCGATCCGATCGCCGTGGGCGACATTCGCGGCCTCGTGGTCGAGCTGAAATCCCGCGGCATCGGCGTGCTCATCACCGATCACAACGTCCGCGAAACCCTCGAGATCGTGGACCGCGCCTACATCCTGCATGACGGCGGCGTGCTGATGTCCGGCAGCCCCGACGAGGTGGTCGCGAACGACAATGTCCGGCGCGTCTATCTGGGCGAGAGCTTCGCGCGCTAGGCACGATCCCGCCCGGCGTCAAGCATTGACAGACGCTCCGCCAAGGCGCCCAATCGGGGGATGGAGCCCCGCTCTCGACATGGTGCCGCGTGCCGCGCACACCCCGACGAGCCGCCGCGCGCAAGCCCGGCCGGGCGCCCCGTTCCACCACGCGGACGGGTGCGCCCCGTCCTCACCACCCCAGGGAGATTCCATGCGCTACCAGATCACCGGAAAGCAGATCGACATCGGCGACGCCCTCCAGACCCACGTTCAGACCGAGCTGGGCACCGTGATGGAGAAATATGCGGGCCGGCCGACCGATGCGCAGGTGACCTTCTCGAAATCGGCGCATGAATATGTCTGCGAGTCGACCGTTCACCTCTCGACCGGGCTGACCGCGACGGCCAAAGCCAAGGCCACGGAGATCTACGCGGCCTTCGACGGCGCCGCCGAAAAGATGGAAAAACAGCTACGTCGCTACAAGCGCCGCCTGAAGAACCACCACCAGGAGCGATCCCAGCCGGTTGAACTTTCGGGCGCTTCCTCGTATATTCTCGCCTCCGAGGAGGGCGAGGACGAACCTGACTCCCTCGCACCCATGATCGTGGCAGAGATGGAGACGAAGATCCCCTCTCTGTCGGTTGGAGAAGCAGTCATGCAGATGGAGCTGGCCGGGGCCCCCGTGCTTGTCTTCAAGAACGAGAAGGGGGGCGGTGTGAACGTGGTCTACCGGCGCGACGATGGAAACGTCGGCTGGATTGACCCCGCCACCGTCACCTGACAACAGGCGCCCGCGTCCCGCGGGGATCGAAACGAGGACAGTCCGGATGATCCTGACCGAAATCTTGGCCCCTGGGGCTGTTAAGGTGTTGCCGAAAGCCAGCAGCAAGAAGCGCTTGTTCTGCGACCTCGCCGGAATCGCGCGCGACGTGCATGGCATCGACTACGACACCGCCTTTTCCGCCCTGCAGGAGCGCGAGACCCTCGGGACCACCGGCGTCGGACATGGCGTCGCGCTGCCGCATGCCCGCCTGCCCGATCTGGACGAGGTGCACGGCGTGTTCGTCCGCCTGGAGCACCCGCTTGATTTCGACGCGATGGACCGCAAGCCCGTGGATATCGTCTTCGCGCTCTTCGCGCCCGAGGGGGCGGGCGTCGCCCATCTCAAGGCGCTGGCTCTGGTTTCGCGGACGTTGCGCGATCCCGGTCTCTGCGCCAAGCTGAGGGCGAACGCGGATCCGGCCATCCTGTTCACCGTCCTGACGGAGATGCAGGCCTCCGAAGCCGCCTGACGCGGGCGCGGGAACGACCGACCCGCGCGCGTCGTTTCCCCGTCGCACCAGACCGGAGGGCTGTGCCATGAATATCGACGACATTCCGACCGGGGCGCCCGTCTTCGCGCGCGAAGGCGACGTCAATATCGGGGCCGTGCGCGGCCATGATGGCGACGCCCTGCTCATCCATTTCGAGAATCACGGCGAAGTCCGGCTGACGCCCGACCAGATCGCGTCGCATCACGACGGCAAGGTGATGCTGAACCTCGCGATGCTGCCCGCCGACCTCGCCGATGCGATAGGCCATGCCCATGACGGCGAGATGCCGGTGGGCAAGATGCCGCCGCTCTGACGCCCTAGCTGTTCGACCATCGGCGAAAGCCGAATTGCAGGAAATCGCGCCGGTAGGCGTCGATGCAGGCGTCCTCCAGCCGCTCGAGCATGTCGCCACCGGCGATGATCGGACGTGGCAGGTCGATCGCCTGCCGGTCGCAGCCCACCAGATCGGCCAGCCGGTTGAGTTCGGCCTGCGCCTCGTGTTCGCGGATGATGCGCTGGGGGATCACCGCCTGCGCCATTCCCGCCAGAAGTGCGGTCTGCGTAGCCCAGTCCGGCGCCACCGGCAGCGAGGACTGCCCCCCGAGATTCGCCTTCAGGAACCGCAGGAAGCCGAGAAACGCCTCGTCCGGGTCGCCATCCAGATCGACGCCATGCTGGTTGGTCAGGATACGGCGCAGCGTGTTGGCCTTGCCGCCCTTGCCCGCCAGCATGTCGCGAAACGCGTCATGTGCCCTCGCCAGCGGATGCCGCAGCAGCGCAAAGCTCACGAAATCCTTGTGGCGCCGCATCCACGGCTTCAGGTCGCGCTGTTTCATGCCGTCCACCGGCGGCGCCCCGTCGAGTCGGGTCATCCAGTCGCGCAGCGCCGCCTCGGGTCCACCGGGCAGCGGCAGCGCCAGAAGCGGGCTAGTCGCGGCGGCCATCAGGGTCGGGACGGCTGCGCTGCGCGCGGGCTCCAGATGGACGGAACGCCCGAGCGCGAAGGGATCGAGCGTCGCGAGATGGGCGCGCATCACGTCCGGGTTGGTAACCTTGTCCTCGATCTCGCCCGGGTTCTGCTTCTTGAGCTTTCCGGGGATCGCGTCCAGTCGGTCGGCGCAGCCGAGGAACGCGGCCAGCCCGTTCAGGACGTCGAGATCGCCGATCTGGTCGTAGTTCAGCCAAAAGGCACTCTGCCCCGTCACCTGCAAGCGGTGGTGCAGCCTGTCCCGAAAGGCGCGCTGCGCCTCGACCAGCGCATCGAAGGCGGCGGCGTCGAAGGGCACGGCCACCGCCTTGGCCATCTTGGGATTCGTCAGCCGCCATTGCCCGGTCTCGGCCGCAATGGCGAGCGAGACGTAGCTTTCGAGAGGATTGCGCGTCAGCACGACCTTGGCGATGGACGCGTCGTCCAGCACCCGGTCCAGGACGCGCGGATCGTGATCGTGAAAGAAGCGGAACCCCGGCAGGCCCGGCTGCGCCAAGAGCGCGTCGAGAAGCGGCATCGGGTCGGCTTCGCGCGCGGCCATGTCGATCCCAAACAGCTCGGTGCGATTGTGCTGGCCGAGAAAGACCGGGTTGAAGACCTCGCCGAAGCAGGTGACACCGTCGAGCGCCGCCAGCGATTCCTCGACATGGTTCGACCCCGTCCGCATCTCGGCGAAGAGGACGAAGGCCCGCGGCTCAGCCGGCATCGCGCACCTCGCGCGGGCGCGTCGGCAGGGCGCTGAAGTCGCCCATCACCTGAGGCTTCATCCCCTCGTTGCGCAGGCGCTGCAGGAAGGCGGGCAGATCCGAAATGTCGCGCATCTCGGGCAGGCCGGTCAGGCGGCGCGGACCGGGGCCGTTGATCTCGTCGATGACGCCCTGCAGCTTCTCGAGCGGTTGGGCGACGAAATCCGCCAACGTCCAGAGATGGACGCGCGCCGCGACGCCCGGGCCGCGCAGGCCCCGCAGGAACGCCAGTTCGGACCGCTGCAGGCGCGCGGCCTCGGCACGGATGTCGGCGAAGGGCGCGCCCGAGGCCGCGAGCGGCACGATCCACGCACCCGAGACCACCGCGATGGTGGCGTTGGGGTCGCGCGCGATGAAAGGCCCGATCTCGGGCGTGTCGCCGGGCCCGTACATGAAGGTCTGCCGCTCGCCCCGCGTCGACCAGACGAGGTTCGTCAGGAACTGGCTGGGACGGTAGTCGCGCAGCTCGGCATCGTCGGGAAGGCACCCGTTCATGATCGTCTCGCCGCCGGCGAAGCGCGCGCCGTCCGGATGGTAGAGATGGCCGTGGATGCGCCCGCCGATGCGCCGCGACAGCCAGTCGCCGAACCCGTCATACAGATCGTCGAGCCCGCTGAAGACGGTATAGCGCGCCGCCGTCAGCCCCGTCTCGTGGCCGGGACGCGGGAAACGCGCCTGCGAATAGAGCCCCGGCCGCCCCATGCCCCGCCGCTCGTTCGCCTTCGAGAAGACGCGGTCGATCTTGCCGGGATTGGGCTCGGCGCGACGCTCCGAGACGCGGCTCTCGGACAGGAACGTCTCGTAGAGAAGGTCCGCTCGCGGCCAGATCTTGCGCGCCATGAAACAATCCGACCGCTCCAGCAGCGCGAGATGATCGTCGTAGAAGACATGCGGTTTGCCCTGGATGTCGAACTTCGACAGCGTCAGCGACCGGCTCTCGATCCGGGACGAATATCGCCGGGCGAGAGACTGGAAATAGCTTTCGTCCGGAATCCAGACCTTGGCGAAATAGGCATCCATCGCGTCCCGGTCCGGCGCGTCCAAGATCGCGCTCAACGTCTTGCGCGTCAGGCACCACCACTGGCTTCCGAGATGGGGCGACACGGCGTCGGGGACCTTGCGCTTGAGACCCAGCTTGCGCTGAAGTTCCACATAGCCATCGAAGAGCTTGCGGTTCTTCCGCCAGGAGAATGGAAAGCGCATCGTGAACCGCTCGGCCTCGAGCCCGTCGATCGTCCAGGTGACCTCCTCGGTGGTGACGCTTTCGATGAAGTCGGTCTCGGGATGGGCGTCGAGATAGGCCCGCAGTTCGCCCGCGGGCCGCAGCGGCAGACAGGAGCCGGACACCAGATAGACATGCTGGATATCGGGGAAATTCGACAGGAGCCGCGTCGCCGCCAGCTGCGTCGCCTTCACCAGCGACCACGCGCCCCATTCGACGCGCACGCGCTTGGAGAACCGGATCATCGGCTCGTCCTGGAAGCGGTCGCGGAACGCGCGGAAGACCTTGCGGGTGACCTTGCCATCGACATGGATCACCACCGGACAGTCGTGCCCGGCCCAGTAGCGCGCGACCTGTTCGGCCCTGTCGAAGGCCGTGTGGACCAGCATGGCGAAGCCGACGCTCATGCCCAGTTCCCCTTGGAAATCAGCCCGAGGATCTCGAGCTGGCGCCAGTTGACGTAGCGCTCGGACCACTTGCACCAGAGGTTCGCCTTGGGATCGAGCCCGTCGGAATAGGCCTTGTATTCGGCCCCGCCGCGATAGTGCTCGGACCGGTCGGCCTCCTCGCGGGCGCGGGCGACCATCAGGTTGAGGAATTTCGCGTGCAGAAGGACGCCCGTCGTCTTCTCGCCGCCATCGGCATCATAGGTGAGGTTCAGGCCGCGCGGCAGAAGCTGATGGGTAGAGCTGATATAAGCGAAGTCGCGGTGCCACTTGACCAGCGGCGTCTTGTTGAGCGCGGGCGCGGCCTTGGGGCGATCCGCGAAGAACGACCGCGCGCGGACGCCGCCCTGTATCCAGAGATTGCCGAAGCGGCCGTTGCGCTCGAACGTGTAGTTTCCGCTGTCGAACCAGGCCGCGATCTCAAACGGGTCCTGCCCCTCGTCATAGGTCTGCGCCCCGAGCGGGCCCTTGGGATACATGTCCAGCAGCATCGAGCCGAAGCTGCGCACGTTGCTCGCATCCAGCCAGTCGGTCAGCGCGCGCAAGGGCCGCGTGTCGCAGAACGGGTAGACCAGGAACTCGTCGACATCGACGGTCAGGCACCAGTGGCGATGTCCGAACCGTCGCTGCAGCCCGTTGAGCCAATCGACCCCGAATTTCGCGCCCGCATAGCTGGCCTTGGTGGTCCAGACCGAAACGTCTTCCTGGGCCGCGAGATATTCGGCCGTGCCGTCATCGCTGCCGTTATCGACGAAGATGAAATGGTCGATGCCCAGCGCGCGGTAGTATTCGAGGAAGTAGGGCAGCCGGATCCGCTCGTTGCGGATGGTCGTGAAACAGAGGATGTCGCTGCGGGCGATCGTGCTCGTCCGGTCCTGAACGCTCGACAGTTCGCGCCGGTGATACCGGGCACGGGCGTGCCAGTACTTGCGCCTCAGGCGCAGGCGATAGGAGGAGATCACGCCCATCCGGCCAGCTCGTCCCTTCTCTCGCCCCCATGCGGCGTACCGCTCGCGCCCCCTTTTGCGAAGGATGTCGGTGCGTGCGCAATAACGTTCAGACGCAACGCGCTATCATGATTCCATTCCGCAACTGTTTCCAACATCAGCTCCAGCCGCCCGCCGAGATGAGGCCGAGCCCTTCCAGCTGGCGCCAGCCGGCATAGCGGGTCGAGGACTCGCACCACAGAATCGGGTCTTCGATCAATGCGTTATAGTATCCCTCATAGAGGTCCGAATTCTCAAAATGCTCGCGTCGGGCCTTCTCCTCGGCGGATTTGCTCAGGATGTTGGACAGGAACTTGGTGTGCAGAAGCGCCCCGCGCGGCGTGTCGGCGCGGTCGAAGTCAAACCCGAGATTGAGCGCGCGCGGCAACGCGGAATGGGTCGAGGAGACGTAGGCGTATCGGCGATTCCAGCGCACCAGCGGGATTTTCGACAGGGTCGGTGCGCGGCGCGGCTCGGTCGCGAAGAAGGCCCGCGCGCGCGGCCCACCCTGCACCCAGAGGTTCTGGAGCCGGGCCTGCCGGGTCACTACGTAATTACCGGCATCGAAATAGGGCAGCGTCACGAGCGGATCGTCGTCCGGCCCATGCCGCGCCGCCCCCAGCGGTCCCCGTGGATAGAGGTCGAGCATCAGCGCGCCCATCACGCGCCGCCCCCGATCGTCCAGCCAGTCGGTCAGCGCTCGGAGGTCGCGCCGGTCGTGATGGGCGAAGACGAAGAGCTCGTCGGCATCGAGCGTCAGGCACCAATGCCCGTGCCCGTAGCGCGCCAGAAGGACGGTCAGCCAGTCGATCCCGAAGCGCGACGCCTTGTAGCCATGACCCGTCGACCAGAGGGACACGTCGGGCTGCGCCGCGAGCCAGTCGTCCGAACCGTCGTCGCTCCCGTTGTCGACGACGAGGAAATGATCGACGCCCAGCGCGCGGTGATGGGCGATCCAGTGGGGCAGCCGAAGCCGCTCGTTGCGCATGGTCGCGAAGGCAAGGATGGCGCCGGGCGCGATGGCGGCGGTGCGGTCGGCGCGGACGGTCAGCTGGCGACGCTTGGCGAAGGACCGCGCCAGCAGGCGACGTCGGCGCCACCGCAAGGCATAGGCGGTCCAGCCTTCGGCGACGGCGCCCATGCCGGGTCCTACTGCGCCGCGTAGCCGACCGAGGAGAGGTCCGACAGGAAGTCCCGCAGCTCGTCGCGCAGATCGGGCCGGGCCAATCCGAACGCCACCGTGGCCTGCAGGAACCCGCTCTTGGAGCCGCAATCGTAGCGTTGGCCCTGGAAGCGGAATCCGTGGACGCCGTTGCCGTCTTCGATCTCACGGGCGATCGCGTCGGTCAGCTGGATTTCGCCGCCCGCCCCGGACTTTACGGCATTCAGGTGCTTCATGACCTGCGGGCTGAGGATGTAGCGGCCGATCACGGCGAGGTTCGAGGGCGCGCTGCCCGCCTCGGGCTTCTCGACCATGCCCTTGATCGGCACGGACGGGCCCATCGCATCCCCGACCGGGTCGAGGATGCCGTAGGACGAGGTCTTCTCGGCCGGCACTTCCATCGCCGCGACCATGTTGCCCCCGGTCTCGGCATAGGCCTCGACCATCTGCTGCAGGCAGGGCGTGTCGGCGGCGATGACGTCGTCGGGCAGGATGACGGCGAAGGGCTCGTTATGGACCAGCCGCCGCGCGCACCAGACGGCATGGCCGAGGCCGCGCGCCTTGTGCTGGCGGACATAGGCGATCTGGCCGCTATCCATGGTGGTGGCCTTGAGCGTCTCGAGAAGATCTGTCTTGCCCTTGCGCCGCAGCTCCTGTTCCAGAACCGGCGCGTCGTCGAAGTAATCCTCCAGCGCGGACTTGCCCCGCGAGGTGACGAAGATGAATTCCTTGATGCCCGCGGCCCGCGCCTCGTCGATCGCGTATTGGATCAGCGGCCGGTCGACGAGCGTCATGATCTCCTTCGGGACGGATTTCGTTGCCGGAAGGAACCGGGTGCCCAACCCCGCGACCGGGAAGATGGCCTTGGTGACCTTGCGCTTCATGGATGCGTACCTCCGCGACTGCGACCCGGCATATGGGAGAGGTTTATGACCCGAATGGGGCGATCATGCACGGGGAACGAGTGTCACACCCGGCGCATAGGCGAGAAAGTACGGATTCTCGAAGCCGGGCTTGCCGTAGCGCAGGGGCTCGTGGTCGTCGAAACGCACGACCGTTCCACCCGCCCCGGCCAGCACGGCATGCCCGGCCGCGGTGTCCCATTCCATCGTCCGACCGAGCCGCGGGTAGAGATCGGCCTCGCCGGTCGCCACGAGGCAGAACTTCAGCGACGACCCCGCCGAGCGCATGTCGGCCACGGCGTACTTGCCGATATAGTCGTCCGTCGCCTGATCGCGGTGCGATTTCGATGCCACCACAAGAAGCGCGGCATCGTCGGGGGTCGAGACCGCGATTCGTGTCAGCGCCCCCACGGTGTCCGGATCGAACGGCCCCGCCTCCTCGACGGTGCGGCCCTCCGCGTCGGTCCAGAACAGGCGGCCCCGCGCGGGGGCATAGACGATGCCGCGCACCGGCACGCCGTCCTCGACCCAGGCGATGTTCACGGTGAAGTCGCCGCGCCGCTGGACGAACTCCTTGGTGCCGTCCAGCGGATCGACGATGAAGAAGTCGCGCGCGTCGAGGTCGTGGGTCGCCGACTGCTCCTCGGTCACCAG
The DNA here is from genome assembly GCF_046452375.1 of Jannaschia halovivens. NCBI lineage: Bacteria > Pseudomonadati > Pseudomonadota > Alphaproteobacteria > Rhodobacterales > Roseobacteraceae > Jannaschia > Jannaschia halovivens. Next base: position 2,340,546 of record NZ_JBKFDJ010000001.1, read on the forward strand.
CGCCGCGTCCGGCCAGACCGCCCGCAGCCCCGCAGAGATCAGCGCGTCGGCGGCCTCGTCGGCGGCGGTCACCGGGCTCGCGTCGGCCTTGGCCCGAACGCCCAGATCGCCGCCCTCGTAGATCGCCATGATCGCATCGCCCGCTTCGAGCGCGAGACGCCGTAGCGTCACCATCATCTGGCCGTAATCCATGCCTATCTATCTCCGAATGCGAGACGATCCGCCGCGGGACGCCTCTATGGCTCGATCGAGGCTTATGGTATGCCCCGCCGGCGGGGCAAGCGTTCGAGGAGACGCGCATGTTCAAGGCGGAGAAGAAATTCAGCTATCCCGCCGCCGCCTTCCGGCTGGGCGAGCTGATCTTCCATTCGACCGTGCGCGAGACCCGCAAGGGTCACGGCAACGGCTTCGTCGCGCTCGGCATGAACATCCTGACCACGGTGATCTTCGTCGCGGCCTTCTACATCATGTTCTCGGTGCTGGGCCTGAAGGGCAACGCGATTCGTGGCGATTTCGTGCTGTTCCTGATGTCGGGCATCTTCCTCTTCCTGACCCACACCAAGGCGGTCGGCGCGGTCAGCGGCGCCGAAGGCCCGACCTCGGGCATGATGCTCCATGTGCCGATGAACACCTTCGTCGCGATCACCTCGGCGGCGCTGGCCTGTCTCTATCTCCAGACGCTCTCGATGGTGCTGGTGCTCTTCGTGATCCACGTCGCATGGCACCCGGTCATCATCCACGACCCGAGCCACGCCTTCCTGATGTTCATCCTCGCCTGGTTCACCGGGGTCGCGGTCGGGCTATGCTTTCTGGCGCTCAAGCCGTGGTTCCCGAACTTCACCAATATCGGAAGCTCGATCTACCAGCGGATGAACATGATCGCCTCGGGCAAGATGTTCGTCGCGAACACGCTGCCGGCGACGATGCTGGCCTTCTTCGACTGGAACCCGCTGTTCCACACGATCGACCAGGCGCGGGGCTATACCTTCGTGAACTACAATCCGCATTACACGACCTGGCAATACGCGCTGCTGGTCGGGACGGTCCTTCTGGTGATCGGCTTCATGGGCGAGCACTTCACCCGCCGGAACACCTCCGCCTCGTGGTTCGCGACGCGATGAGATGGGTCGCCGTCATATGGCTCCTGCTTTCGGCGGGCCCAGCCGCGGCGACGCAGGACGCGTGGCCCGCGCTCTTCGACGTGGCGGGCGTGGCGGCGGATGACGTCCTCAATATCCGCGCCGCCCCCCGCGCCGATGCGCCGATCCTCGGGACGCTGGCCCCGGACGCGACGGGCGTGGAGGTCGTGGCCCCCAACGGTCGCGAGACCTGGGGCCAGGTCAATACGGGCGAGGGCACGGGCTGGGTCTCGCTCCGCTTCCTCGCGCGGCAGCCGGGACAGTGGCAGGGCGCGTTCCCGCCGCTCGCGTCCTGCTTCGGGACCGAACCGTTCTGGACCGTGCGCGTCGACGGCGACACCGCGCGCTGGTCGACCCCGGAGGGCGAGATCGAGGGCCTCGTGACCGCGCGGGCCGGATCGCTGTCGCGGCGCGACCGGCACGGCCTGCGGGTCGCGCTCGCCGACGGCTCGCGGATCGACGGCATCATCGGCTGGCGCGCCTGCAACGATGGAATGTCGGACCGCGCCTACGGCCTTTCGTTCGATGCGCTCCATCGCGACGACGTTCTGAGCGGGTGCTGTACGCTTGCCCGTTAGGGCGGCGCATCACGTCACGACCCGCATCGTCAGGTTGATCCGCCCCGGCCCATCCAGAAGCGTCGACGTCCCCGCCGCGATTCGGTCCACCCCGTGATGCCGCAGGCGCGCGTCGCCGCCCATCACCAGCACGTCGCCCGATCGCAGCCAGACGCGTTCCGTCGACCCGCCGCGCTCGACATTGCCAATCCGGAACAGCGCGTCGTCCCCGAGCGAGATCGACACCACCGGCTGATCGAAATCCGCCTCGTCCCGGTCCTGGTGCATCCCCATCCGCGCACCCGGCGCGTACCAGTTCACGAGGCACGATTCCGGCGGCCGCGCGTCCGGAACCACCGCGTCCCAGACGGCACGCACCGATGCGGGAATCTCGGGCCAGGCCGCGCCCGAGGGATGCCGCGGCTCGTAGCGATATCCCTTCCGGTCGGTCACCCAGCCGAAGCGCCCTGCGGCGGTCATCCGTACCGACATCTCGCGTCCGAACCGGGTCACGGGCGTCACGAAGGGCGCGGCCCGCGCGATGGCGCGGATATCGGCGACCATGGCGACCTGCGCGGCCGCATCCAGCAGTCCGTCATGGAGTTTCGCGCCGCGGATCGTCCGGTTGGCGGGGACAGGGTGCAACTCGCTCAATTTGTGCCCCTTCACGTCCTTGCGAGGTCAAAACCCCCTCCTTATATACCCCCCGAACCGCGGGACGGGTCTACCCGATCCGCATTCAACGGGATGAGGACCGGGGTGCCGAAATGGGCCCGGGGCCGAGCAAATCGCCAAGAAGGATACGTCAGACATGGCAAAAGTCATCGGTATCGACCTGGGAACGACCAATTCCTGCGTCGCAATCATGGACGGCTCGCAACCGCGGGTCATCGAGAACGCGGAAGGCGCGCGCACGACGCCTTCCATCGTCGGCTACACCGAAAGCGAGCGGCTGGTCGGCCAGCCCGCCAAGCGGCAGGCCGTCACCAACCCCGAGAACACCGTCTTCGGCGTCAAGCGCCTGATCGGACGCCGGTTCGACGACGAGCATCTCGCCAAGGACAAGAAGAACCTCCCCTTCAACGTGGTCTCCGGCGGCAACGGCGACGCGTGGGTCGAGGTGCGGGGCGAGAAGTTTTCGCCCGCGCAGGTCAGCGCGCTGATCCTCCAGAAGATGAAGGAAACCGCCGAGTCCTACCTGGGCGAGGACGTGACGCAGGCCGTCATCACGGTTCCCGCGTATTTCAACGACGCCCAGCGTCAGGCCACCAAGGACGCGGGCAAGATCGCGGGCCTCGAAGTCCTGCGCATCATCAACGAGCCGACGGCCGCCGCGCTGGCCTACGGGCTCGACAAGAAGGAAACGCGCACGATCGCGGTCTACGACCTCGGCGGCGGCACCTTCGACGTGACCATTCTCGAGATCGACGACGGCCTCTTCGAGGTGAAGTCCACCAACGGCGACACGTTCCTCGGCGGTGAAGATTTCGACATGCGGATCGTCAACTACCTGGCGGACGAGTTCAAGAAAGAGCACGGCACCGACCTGACGCAGGACAAGATGGCGCTCCAGCGCCTCAAGGAGGCGGCGGAGAAGGCCAAGATCGAGCTCAGCTCGGCCAACCAGACCGAGATCAACCAGCCCTTCATCTCAATGGGCGCCAACGGCCAGCCGCTGCATATGGTCATGAAGCTGACCCGCGCCAAGCTGGAAAGCCTCGTAGGCGACCTGATCAAGGCGTCGATCAAGCCCTGCAAGGAGGCCCTGAAGGATGCGGGCCTGACCACGTCGGATATCGACGAGGTCGTGCTGGTCGGCGGCATGACGCGGATGCCGAAGGTCATCGAAGAGGTGACCAAGTTCTTCGGCAAGGAGCCGCACAAGGGCGTGAACCCCGACGAGGTCGTGGCCATGGGCGCCGCGATCCAGGCGGGCGTGCTGCAGGGTGACGTCAAGGACGTGGTCCTGCTCGACGTGACGCCGCTGAGCCTCGGCATCGAGACGCTGGGTGGTGTGTTCACCCGCCTGATCGACCGCAACACGACGATCCCGACCAAGAAGTCCCAGGTCTTCTCGACCGCCGAGGACAACCAGAACGCCGTGACCCTGCGCGTCTTCCAGGGCGAGCGCGAGATGGCGGCCGACAACAAGATGCTCGGCCAGTTCAACCTCGAGGACATCCCGCCGGCCCCCCGCGGCCTGCCGCAGATCGAAGTGACGTTCGACATCGACGCCAACGGCATCGTGTCGGTCGGCGCCAAGGACAAGGGCACCGGCAAGGAGCAGTCGATCACGATCCAGGCGTCGGGTGGTCTCTCGGACGAGGATATCGACCAGATGGTCAAGGACGCCGAGGCGAATGCCGAAGCCGACAAGGGCCGCCGCGAGCTGGTCGAGGCCCGGAACCAGGCGGAAAGCCTGATCCACTCGACCAAGAAGTCGCTAGAGGAGCATGGCGACAAGGTCGACCCGTCCACCGTCGAGGCGATCGAGTTCGCGGTCACCGCGCTCGAGGAATCGATGGACAGTGAGGACGCGGGCAAGATCAAGTCCGGCATCCAGAACGTCACCGAGGCGGCGATGCGGCTGGGCGAGGCGATCTACAAGGCGCAGGCCGAGTCCGAAGAGGGCGAGGCCGCGCCGGAGGCCGCCGATGCCGAGCCCGGTGCGGATGACGAGATCCTCGATGCCGATTTCGAGGACCTCGACGACGACCAGAAGCGGGCCTGATCTTCGGGTCGGATCACAACCGAAGGCCGGCCCTCACCGGGCCGGCCTTTTCGTTGGAGAATGAATGATGGCGAAACGTGACTACTACGAGACGCTGGGCGTCTCGAAGGGCGCCAGCGCCGACGAGATCAAGAAGGCCTATCGCACCAAGGCCAAGGAGCTGCATCCCGACCGCAATTCGGACAATCCGAACGCCGAGGCGCAGTTCAAGGAGGCCAACGAGGCCTACGACATCCTCAAGGATGCCGAGCGGAAGGCAGCCTATGACCGCTTCGGCCACGCGGCCTTCGAGGGCGGCATGGGCGGAGGTGGTCGCCGTCCCGGCGCCGGGCCACAGGGGCAGGGCGATTTCGCCTCGGCCTTCTCAGATGTGTTCGAGGATCTCTTCGGCGATTTCATGGGCGGCCAGCCCGGCGGCGGCCGCGCCGGCGGCAGTCGGCGCGCGGCGCGCGGCTCGGACCTGCGCTATAACATGCGGATCTCGCTGGAAGACGCCTTCGGCGGCCAGCAGAAGACGATCACGGTCCCGACCGCGGTCCAATGCTCCAAATGCGAGGGCAAGGGCACCGAGGGCGCGTCCGAACCCGCGACCTGCCCGACCTGCACCGGCATGGGCAAGGTGCGCGCGCAGCAGGGCTTCTTCACCGTCGAGCGGACCTGTCCGACCTGTTCGGGTGCGGGCCAGATCATCAAGAACCCCTGCGAAGCCTGCGGCGGCGGTGGCCGGGTCGAGAAGGAGCGCCAGCTTTCGGTCAACATCCCCGCGGGGGTCGAGACCGGCACGCGCATCCGCCTTTCGGGTGAAGGCGAGGCAGGTCTGCGCGGCGGGCCGACCGGCGACCTCTACATCTTCATCGAGGTCGAGGATCACCCGATCTTCGAGCGCGACAGCGTGAATCTCTATTGCCGCGTGCCAGTGTCGATGACGACGGCGGCGCTGGGCGGCGAGGTCGAGGTGCCGACGATCGACGGCGGACGCAGCCGGGTGAAGGTGCCCGGCGGCTCGCAGACCGGTCGGCAGATGCGCCTGCGGGGCAAGGGCATGCCCGCACTGCGCGGCGGCGGCGCGGGCGACATGTTCATCGAGCTGGCCATCGAGACGCCGGTGAACCTGACCACCCGCCAGAAAGAGCTGCTGCGCGAGTTCGACAAGATCGACGCCGACAACAACCCGCAGGGCGACAGCTTCTTTCGCAAGGTCAAGGGCTTCTGGGACGGCATGACGCAGTGACGACCAATGGCTCGGCTCAGAAGTCGAACCGAAGCTGATCGTGACGCGGCCCGAGGCTGCGCTGGTGCCCGAGCCTGGCCTCGGCCGCCAGCGCGACCTGGGCCGCGGCGCGCGCATCCTCGCCCGCGTCGTGATGCCGGAAGTCGAGGCCGAGCACACCCTTCAGGTTCGCGAGCCCATGTCCGCCGTTCCCCCGCAGCTCGGGAAAGGCCCGGCGGGCAAGGGTGACGCTGTTGATCCAGGGACAGCGCAGGGGCTGCGCCCCGATGGCCCGGCAGGCGGCATCAAACGCGCGCTCGTCGTAGCGGCTGTGCTGGACGACCGGATAGGCCTCCATCACGGGGCGAAGCGCCGGGAAAAGCGCGCCGAAGACCGGCGCGCCCGCGACATCCGCATCGGTCAGACCGTGGACGCGAGTCGTCCAGCGGGTGATCGGCGCGCGCGGATCGACAAGGCTCGACCACGTCGCGATGTCTCCGTCAAAGCCCACGAAGGCGAGGCCGATCTGGCAGATGCTGCCGATGCCGCGCCCCGCCGTCTCGACATCGAGCGCGAGGAAGCGGAACCGCCCCTTAGGCAGTTCGTCCAAATGGCGGAGGCCCGTCCGGTCGGGCGCGGGGCTGGTGGGGCGATCGGTCATCGGATGCCATGTAGGGTGCCGCAACCGATCCCGCCAAGGACACCGGGACCCAGACGTCGCGGCCACGTGGTGCATGGGGGAGCAGGGATGCGACGGCGCGTGACCAACCGCTGCGCACGTGCTGGCTGCGGTTCGCGCGGTCGACCTGCCGCGTCTTGCATATTTGGGGAGCAAAGACGGGGGGTCAGCCACCCACCCGGCAGGCGGCTAGGAGTGCCATGTTGAGGATATCGCTGGCGGTCGAGCCGGTGGAGGCGATCTGCACCGGGCGGTCGATGCCGGTGAGGATCGGGCCGATCACCGTCGCGCCCGCCATCTCCTGCATCAGCTTGACGGAAATGCTGGCCGAGTGCCGCGCGGGCACGACGAGGACGTTTGCCGGCCCCGTCAGCCGTGAGAAGGGATAGGCCGCCATCGCGTCGGGGTTCAGCGCGACATCGACGGTCATCTCGCCCTCGTACTCGAAATCCGCGCCGCGCGCTTCGAGGACTTGGGGCGCCTCGTGCATCTTGGTCGCCCGCTCCGAGACCGGGTAGCCGAAGGTCGAGAAGCTGACGAAGGCGACGCGCGGCTCCATCCCGAAATTGCGTGCGACCCGTGCGCCGGCCTCGGCGATGGTGGCGAGGTCCTCGGCGTCCGGCCATTCATGCACCAGCGTGTCGCCGATCAGCACGATCCGGCCGCGATGCAGAAGCGCCGTGATCCCGACCGCATCGGCGTTCTTCTGGATGTCGAACACATGATCGAGCAAACGCATCGCGTGTGCTGACTTGCGCGTGGCCCCGGTCACGAGCCCGTCGCCGTGATCATGCGCCAGCATCAGTGCCGCGAAGACGTGGCGGTCGCGGGTGGCCAGGCGATGCACGTCCTGCGCGTCGTAGCCCTGACGTTGGAGGCGCTGGTATAGATGATCCTTGTAGGTCTCGAGATGGCGCGTGTTGGCGGCGTTCACCACCTCCAGTTCGCGCACGGCATCGGCGAGGCCCGCGGCTTCCAGCTTGGCCTTCACGTCCTCCGCCCGTCCGACCACCAGCGCCTTGCCATAGCCGTTGCGCTGATAGGCGACGGCGGCGCGCAGTACACGCGGGTCGTCTCCTTCGGCGAAGATCATCCGCGCCTGGGCCTGTCGCGACCGCGAGGACAGACCCTGCAGGATGCTGGCCGTGGGGTCCATCCGCGCCGCCAGTTGGTGGGTGTAACCCTCCATGTCGACGATGGGCCGCCGGGCGACGCCAGTATCCATGCCGGCCCGCGCCACGGCGGGCGGAATGACGTGGATCAGCCGGGGGTCGAAGGGCGTCGGGATAATGTAGTCGCGCCCGAAGGTCAGCTTGCGCCCGTAGGCCATCGCGACCTCATCGGGCACATCCTCGCGGGCCAGCGCGGCGAGCGCCTCGGCGCAGGCGATCTTCATCTCGTCGTTGATGGCGCGCGCGTGGATGTCGAGCGCGCCGCGGAAGAGATAGGGAAAGCCCAGGACGTTGTTCACCTGGTTGGGATAGTCCGAACGCCCCGTCGCGACGATGGCATCGGGCCGGACGGCCTGCGCCTCCTCGGGCGTGATCTCGGGATCGGGATTAGCCATGGCGAAGATGACGGGGTTCTCGGCCATGTCGGAGACCATCTCGGGCGTCACCGCCCCCTTGGCCGACACCCCGAGAAACACGTCCGCACCCTTCATCGCGTCTTCGAGGGTCCGCAGGTCCGTGGCGACGGCATGGGCCGACTTCCACTGATTCATGCCCTCGGTCCGGCCCTGGTAGATGACGCCCTTGGTGTCGCAGGTGATGCAGTTCTCGTGCCGCGCGCCCATCGACTTCAGAAGCTCGATGCAGGCGATCCCGGCTGCACCCGCGCCGTTCAGCACGATCTTAACGTCCTCGATCTTCTTGCCCGAGATGTGCAGCGCGTTGATGAGGCCCGCAGCGCAGATCACGGCTGTCCCGTGCTGGTCGTCGTGGAAGACGGGGATGTCCATCTCCTCCTTCAGACGGCTCTCGATCATGAAGCATTCGGGCGCCTTGATGTCCTCGAGATTGATACCCCCGAAGCTCGGACCCATCAGCTTGACGGCGGCGACGAAGGCGTCGACCTCCTCGGTGTCGAGCTCGATATCGATGGAATTCACGTCGGCGAAGCGTTTGAAGAGGACGGCCTTCCCCTCCATCACCGGCTTCGAGGCCAGCGCCCCGAGATTGCCCAGCCCCAGCACCGCCGTGCCGTTCGAGATGACCGCCACGAGGTTGCCCTTCGTCGTGTAATCGTAGGCCAGCGCGGGATCCTCGGCGATCCGCTCGCATGGCACGGCGACGCCGGGCGAATAGGCCAGCGAGAGGTCGCGCTGGGTCGCCATGGCGGTTGAGGCGTTGATCTCGATCTTCCCCGGCCGCGGCTCGAGATGGTAGCTGAGCGCCTCTTCGGGCGTGATCTTGGTGCGGCCTGCCATGCGTCTCTCCTGTCCCTCGGACCGGTCTAGCCGACCCCCGTCGCGGGGGACAGGCGCAACGATCCGGGCCGCTCGTGCATTGAAGCGGGACATGCCCGGAGGCCGCCGATGTTCCACGATGCCCTGAAATCCGTCCCGTCCCGCACCGAAGCCGGCGACATCAACGTCTTCATCGAGACCCCGATGGGAAGCGAGCACAAATACGAGCTGGACCCGTCGGGCCTCTTCAAGATCGCGCTCTCGCTGCCGGACGGGATGCGCTTTCCCTTCGGCTTCGGCTTCGTGCCCGGCACCGAGGCCGGGGACGGCGATCCGCTGGACATCCTGCTGCTTACCGACGGGCCGGTACCCGCGGGCTTCCTGATCGACGCGCGCCTGATCGGCGTGCTGAAGATGGAGAACGAGGAGGATGGCCAGATGGTGCGAAACGACCGCATCGTCGCCGTGGCCAAGCTTAGCCGCATCTTCTCCGACTATGACGATCTCGAACAGATGCGGTCGGGCTTCGCGTGGGACATGGAGCGGTTCTTCAAGACCTATAACGCCATGATCGAGCGTCGGTTCGAGGTGATCGGTCGCGGCGACCGGTCGGATGCGCGCAAGATGCTTGAAGACGCGGGGGGCTGACTTCCGCCTCCGGGCGGCCCTTGGTATCACCCCGGAGCGCGTCATCCCGGAGAGGCCATGTCCAGCACCGTCACACCGATGATGGCCCAGTATCTCGGCATCAAGGACGAAGCGCCCGACGCGCTCCTGTTCTACCGGATGGGGGATTTCTACGAGCTGTTCTTCGACGATGCCGTCGCCGCCGCGGCCGCGCTCGACATCGCGCTGACCAAGCGGGGCAAGCATTTGGGCGAGGATATCGCGATGTGCGGCGTGCCCGTGCATTCCGCCGAGGGCTACCTGATGACGCTGATCCGCAAGGGCTTCCGCGTCGCGGTCTGCGAACAGCTGGAAACGCCCGAGGCCGCGAAGGCGCGGGGTTCGAAATCCGTCGTCAATCGCGGGATCGTTCGGCTCGTCACGCCGGGTACGCTGACCGAGGACACGTTGCTGGAGGCGCGTGCGCACAACCATCTCGCCGCGTGGGTCGAGGTGCGGGGCGAGGGGGCGCTGGCCTGGGCCGATATCTCGACCGGTGCGTTTCACGTCACGCCCTGTCCGCGCGTCCGGTTGGGGCCGGATCTGGCGCGGCTCGGCGTGCGGGAGCTGATCGTGACCGAAAGCGCGGGCGTCGAGGCGGTCGCGGACGATCAGGGCACGGCATTGACCCCGCTCGGGGCCAGCGCATTCGACAGCGCTTCGGCCGAGGCACGGCTGATCGGGCTCTTCGACGTGGCCGCGCTCGACGCGTTCGGCAACTTCGGACGGGCCGAACTGGGCGCGATGGGCGCGCTGGTCGAGTATGTCGAGATCACCCAGCGCGGCCGCCTGCCCGCGCTTCGTCCGCCTCGCCGCGAGGCGGCGAACGCGTTGATGGCCATCGATGCGGCGACACGGCGCAACCTCGAACTGACGCGCGGGATGTCGGGCGGGCGCGACGGCTCGCTTCTCTGGGCCATCGACCGGACGGTGACGGCCGGGGGCGGACGGCTCATGGAACGGCGCGTCTCGGCGCCTTCGGCGGATGTCGCGGTCATTCACGCGCGGCTGGATGCGCTCGACTGGGCCGTGGGCCGGGACGCGCTGGCCGCGGATATCCGCGCCCGCCTGCGGCAGGCCCCGGACATGGACCGGGCGCTGTCGCGACTTTCGCTCGACCGGGCGGGTCCGCGCGATCTCGGCGCGATTCGCGACGGGCTGCGGGTGGCGGACGACATTCATGACGCCGTGTCGGACACGGATCTTCCCCTCGACCGTTCCGATCTCGTGGGTCAGGACGCGCTGCGGGACATGCTCGACGCGGCGCTGGTCGCGGAGCCGCCCGTGCAGATGCGAGACGGCGGGCTGGTGGCGTCCGGCTTCGATCCCGACCTCGATGATGCACGACGTCTGCGCGACGAGGGGCGCGGGGTGATCGCGGGACTTCAGTCGCATTATGTCGAGGCCACGGGCATCGCGTCGCTCAAGATCAAACACAACAACGTCTTGGGGTATTTCATCGAGACGACGGCCACCCATGGCGAGACGATGCGCGCGGATGCCACCTTCATGCATCGCCAGACGACGGCGAACCAGGTGCGCTTCACGACCGTCGAACTCTCCGAGTTAGAGACGAAGATCCTCAATGCCGGCGCCCGTGCACAGGAGATCGAGGCGGCCATATTCGCCCGGCTTCGGTCGGCGATCCTGGATCAGTCCGACGCCATCTTCGCCGCCGCCGGCGTGCTCTCCGAACTCGATGTGATCACAGCGCTTGCCGACCTCTCCCGCGCCGAGAACTGGTGCCGCCCCAAGGTCGATGAGAGCCGCGCCTTCGAGATCGCCGGCGGCCGCCACCCGGTGGTCGAGCGCGCGCTCAAGCGCGAGGGTCAGCCTTTCGTCGCCAACGATACCCTACTGACCGCCACCGATGGTGCGGCGATCCGGCTCCTCACCGGGCCGAACATGGCGGGCAAATCGACCTGGCTGCGCCAGAACGCACTGATCGCGGTATTGGCGCAGATGGGCAGCCATGTCCCCGCCGACACCGCGCATATCGGGATTGTCGGACAGCTCTTCAGCCGGGTCGGCGCCTCCGACGACCTCGCGCGCGGGCGCTCCACCTTCATGGTCGAAATGGTCGAGACGGCCGCGATCCTGAACCAAGCCGACGATCGCGCCTTCGTCATCCTCGACGAAATTGGGCGCGGAACCGCGACCTATGACGGGCTCAGCATCGCCTGGGCCACGCTCGAACACCTGCACGACGTGAACCGCTGCCGCGCGCTCTTCGCGACGCATTACCACGAGATGACCGCGCTGGCCGCCAAGCTGGACGGGCTCGAGAACGCCACGGTCGCCGTCCGCGAATGGGAGGGCGACGTGATCTTCCTCCACGAGGTGCATGACGGCGCCGCCGACCGATCCTACGGCGTGCAGGTGGCCAAGCTCGCGGGCCTGCCAGACGCGGTGGTCGGTCGCGCGCGCGAGGTGTTGGACGCCTTGGAAGCGGGCGAGCGGGAAGGGGGGTCGAAGGCGGTGATCGACGACCTGCCACTCTTCAGCGTGACCCCGTCGCCGCCCCGCGCCGCCAAGGCCGAGAACGCCGCCGAGATCCGCCTGCGGGACGTCATGCCCGACACGCTGACGCCGCGCGAGGCGCTGGACCTGATCTACGAGTTGAAGGGCCTGACCTGACGCGGCTGGTCAGGCGGGGGTGGACGACACGCCGACCTGCGCCGGACGCAGCAACCGGTCGTGCAGCTTGAAGCCCACGGCGGCGACCTGGATGATGTCGCCGGCCTTGGTGTCGGGCAGGGGCGCCTCGAACATCGCCTGATGCTCCTGCGGGTCGAAGCGGTCGCCGATCTGGGGCGCGACGAGGGTGATGCCGTGCTTGGCGAAGACGCCCACCAGCTCCTTCATCGTCAGCTCGATCCCCTCGACGATACCGTCCTTGGCATCGCCCGCCGCCTCGAGCGCACGGGCGAGGTTGTCGTAAACCGGCAGCAGATCGCGTGCGAGCTTGGAGCCGCCGTATTGCTCGGCCTCGACCCGGTCGCGGGCGGCGCGCTTGCGGACGTTCTCGGCCTCGGCCAGCGCGCGCATCAGGCGGTCCCGCATCTCGTCGCGCTCGGCCACGATGGCATCGACATTGGCGCGCGCGTGATCGGTCGGGCCATCGCCTTCCTCCATCGCGGCGTCGAGGTCGAACTCCTCCTCCTCGGCTTCGGGATCGTCGAGGAAGGGATTCTCCTGTGGGTCGGCCATGCGCTCTACCTTGTTCCGGGGCCGGACAGCATCCGTCCGACCAGTTGGGCCGTGTAGTCCACGATGGGGACGATTCGCCCGTAATTGAGACGTGTGGGACCGATCACGCCGACGGCGCCCACGATCTTGCGATCCGCGTTCATATAGGGGGAAACCACCAGAGATGAACCGGAAAGTGAGAAGAGTTTGTTCTCCGATCCGATGAAGATGCGAACGCCCTCGCCGTCTTCCGTCAGGGACAGGAATTCCGCGATGTCGCGCTTGCGCTCCAGGTCGTCGAACAGGCTGCGGATCCGTTCCAGCTGGGCGGGTTCGGCCCCCTCGTCGAGGAGATGCGAACGCCCGCGTACGATCAGCCGTTCGCTGCGCTCGCCTTCGTTCTCCCACGCCGCGAGACCCTTCTCGATCAGATCGTGGGCCAGCCCGTCGATCTCCTGGCGGCGGGCGGCGACCTCGCGGCGCATCAGGTCGCTCAGATCTGAGATCGTGCGCCCCTCGATCAGCGCGTTGAGGAGGTTCGCCGCCTCGCGCATCGCCGAAGGCGTCTGGCCAGCAGGCGGCACGAAGACGCGGTTCTCCACATGGCCGTCGGCGAAGACCAGCACCACCAGCGCGCGGTCCGGCGCGAGTTGGACGAACTCGATATGCTTGATCGGCGCCTCGCGCTTGGGGGCCAGCACCAGCGAGGCGCCCTGCGTGATCCCCGAAAGCGCGCTGCCGACCCGGTCCATCATCGCGGTGACATCGTCCTCGGACGCCCCGACACTGGCCTCGATCCGCTCGCGATCGTCCTCGCCCAGTTGCGCCTCCAGAAGGCCGTCGACGAACATCCGCAGGCCCGATTGCGTCGGGATTCGCCCCGCGCTGACATGCGGCGCTTCCAAAAGCCCGAGGAACTCGAGATCCTGCATGACGTTGCGGATCGTCGCGGCCGAGACCTTCTCGGACATGCTGCGCGTCAGCGTCCGGCTTCCCACGGGATCGCCGGACCCCAGATAGCCTTCGACCACGCGTCGAAAGACTTCGCGCGAGCGATCGTTCATTTCGGACAGGATCTGGGCGTTGTCGGGCATGGGCGACAGGCATGTATGCAACCGGTCGGGCCGGGTCAATCGGGGTTGCGCCATCGCGGTCGTGCGGGCATCCAACGCGCAACCACTGACAGGAGTATCACATGCGACCTTCCGGCCGGGCTCTGGACCAGATGCGCAACATCTCGATCGAAGTGGATGTCACGCGCCATGCCGAAGGATCCTGCATGATCCGCTGCGGCGACACGCATGTGCTCTGCACCGCGTCCCTCGAGGAGCGGGTGCCGCCCTTCCTGCGCAATTCGGGCCTCGGCTGGGTGACGGCGGAATACGGGATGCTGCCGCGCGCGACCACGACGCGCATGCGCCGCGAGGCCAGCGCCGGCAAGCAGTCGGGCCGCACGCAGGAGATCCAGCGCCTGATCGGCCGGTCCTTGCGCGCCGGCATCGATCGCAACGCGCTGGGCGAGCGCCAGATTACGGTCGATTGCGATGTCATCCAGGCCGATGGCGGAACGCGCTGCGCGTCGATCACCGGCGGTTGGGTCGCGCTGCGACTGGCGGTCAACGCATTGATGAAGGCGGGCGATATCGTCACCGATCCCATGGTCGATCCGGTCGCGGCCGTGTCCTGCGGCATCTACGCGGGTCAACCGGTGCTCGACCTCGACTATCCCGAGGACAGCGAGGCGGGGACGGACGCGAATTTCGTCATGACAGGCGGCGGCGCGATGATCGAAGTGCAGGCCTCGGCCGAGGGCTCCACCTTCAGCCAGGACGAGTTCAGCGCGATGCTGGCCCTGGCGCAGAAAGGCGTGGGCGAGCTGGTCGACGCGCAGAAGGCCGCCACCGCGTGAGACGGTTCGACGGCGATACCCTCCTGATCGCCACGCACAATGCGGGCAAGCTGGAGGAGTTTCGCGCGCTGCTCGGACCCCGCGGGATCACCTGCGTCTCGAACGCCGATTACGACCTGCCCGAACCGGAGGAGACCGAGACGACCTTCCTCGGCAATGCCCGGATCAAGGCGCGCGCGGCCGTCGCCGCAACGGGCCTGCCCGCGCTGGCGGACGATTCGGGCATCGTGATCGACGGGCTCGACGGGGCGCCGGGCGTGCACACCGCCGATTGGGCCGAGACCGGCGCGGGCCGCGACTTCCGCATCGCCATGAACCGCGCCTGGACCGAACTCGAGGCCCGCGACACGCCCGAGCCGCGCACGGCACGGTTCTGCGCGACGCTGGTCCTGCTTTGGCCCGACGGTCACGAAGAGGCGTTCGAGGGGGTCGCCGAGGGCCGCATCGTCTGGCCCATGCGCGGCGAGACGGGCCATGGCTACGACCCGATCTTCATGCCCGAGGGCCACGACCGCACCTTCGGCGAGATGCCCCCCGAGGAGAAGAACCGCCTGAGCCACCGGGCCCGCGCGCTGGCCAAGATGGCGGAGGTATTCGCATGACCCGACGCCTCATCTCCACCGGATCCAGCTTCGAGCGCGAGGTCGGCTATTCGCGCGCCGTCTGCCAGGGCGACTGGTGCTTCATGGCGGGCGTCACGGGCTACGACTACGCCACGATGCAGCTTCCCATCGACCTCGCCACACAGGTGCGGAACTGCTACGCCACCGTGCGCGCCGTACTGGCCGAGGCGGGGTTCTCCGACGCCCATATCGTCCGCGTGACCCACTACGTCGCCGATCGGTTTCTCGTCGACGACCTGGTGCCGCTTCTCGGAGCCGAGCTGGGCGAGGTTCGACCCGCGGCCACCATGGTCATCGCCGGTCTGATGCAGGAGCAGATGCTCTACGAGGTCGAGGTGACGGCCTATCGCGGCGAATGACCCTCGCGAATTGGCAGGAGGCGGGCTTCGGCCTCTATCTCCACTGGCCGTTCTGCGCCGCCAAGTGCCCTTACTGCGACTTCAACAGCCATGTCGCAGCCTCCATCGACCACGCGGCGTGGCAACGCGCCTATGTCGCCGATCTCGATCACTGGGCCGCGCGCACGCCGGACCGCGTCCTGACATCCGTGTTCTTCGGCGGCGGCACGCCCTCGCTGATGCAGCCCGAGGTGGTCGCGGCGATCCTCGAACGCATCCATCGGAACTGGACCGTCTCCAACGATCTCGAGGTCACGCTCGAAGCCAATCCCGGTTCGGTCGACGCGGATCGCTTCGTGGCCTTCCACGCGGCCGGCGTGAACCGCTTCTCGGTCGGGTTGCAGGCTCTGAACGATGACGATCTGCGCCGTCTCGGGCGGCTGCACAGCGTCGCCGAGGGCCGCGCCGCCTTCGAAGTCGCCGCATCGCTCACCGACCGCGTGTCCTTCGACCTCATCTACGCGCGGCAGGACCAGTCGCTCGCCGACTGGGAGGCGGAGTTGCGATCCGCCCTCGGTCAGGCGGGCGAACACGTCTCGCTCTACCAGCTCACCATCGAGGACGGCACCGCATTCGGGGCGCGCCACGCGGCGGGCGGGCTGCGTGGCCTTCCGACCGAAGCGCTTTCCGTCGCACAATACGAAGTCACGCAGGCCCTGACCGCCGAGGCCGGGTTGCGCCGCTACGAGGTCTCGAACCACGCGCGTCCCGGGGCGGAGTCGCGGCACAACCTGATCTACTGGCGGGGCGGCGACTGGTTGGGGGTTGGACCCGGTGCCCATGGCCGCGTTGCGCTCGACGACGCGCGCCACGCGACCGTGGCCCATCGCGCGCCCGGTGCGTGGTTGCAGGCCGTGGCGCGTCGGGGTCACGGGATCGAGACGACCGAGCCCCTGCCCGCCGCGGAAGTCGCCGACGAATACGCCCTGATGTCGCTGCGCCTGACGGAAGGTATGGATCTCGACCGCCATGCCCGGCTCGGGGGCGCCATCGACGCTACCGAAGTCACCGCGCTGGTGCAAAGCGGTCATCTGATCGAGGAGGATCGCCGCCTCCGCGCGACAGATACCGGCATCCTCGTGCTGAATGCCCTACTCGGACGGATTCTTACCGAGCCCCCGCGACAGTAGCCGACAAACCGCGTCCAACTCGTCCAGCGACCCATAGGCGACCGAGACCGAACCGGCTTGCGTCGCCGCGTCGTGATTTATCGTCACCTTCTGGCCCAGGGCAGCGGTCAGATCGCCTTCCAGGGCACGTGTGTCGGCGTCTTTTGCCGGCTTTGGCACGGCGCGGGGCGGCGCCGTCCCGTCGCCCGCCTTGGCCAGCCGCTCGGTGTCCCGCACCGAAAGACCCTTGGCGATGACCCGTTCGGCCAAACCGGCTGGATCGGGCGCATTGATCAACGCGCGGGCATGCCCGGCCGACAGCCGACCCTCGCGAACATGATCCTGCACCCGCGCGGGAAGCTTCAGCAGCCGCATCAGGTTGGCGAGGTGGCTTCGCGACTTCCCAAGGACACGGCCCAACTGCTCCTGCGTATGTCCGAACCGTTCTACAAGTAGTTGATATCCTTGTGCTTCTTCGATGGCATTCAAATCGGCACGCTGCACGTTCTCGATGATCGCGACCTCGAGCACCGTCTGGTCGTCCATCTCGCGGACGATGATCGGCACCTCGTGCAGCGCGGCCCGCTGCGCCGCGCGCCACCGCCGCTCGCCCGCGACGATCTCGTACCGCGTGGCACCTCGGGGGTTCGGCCGCACGACGATCGGCTGAATGATCCCCCGTTCCCGGATCGATGCGGCGAGGTCGGAGAGATCGTCCTCCTCGAAGCGCTTCCGGGGCTGATCGGCATTCGGTTGCAGCGATTCGATGGGCGCCATCCCGTCCGTCCGCGCCGGCGACGCCGTTGACGCGCCCTCTGCATCCACCCCGATATCGGCCATCAGGGCGGAGAGACCGCGACCCATCGGGCGGTTCTGGCGCGCATCAGACATGGCTCATGTCCTCCTGTTCGTGACGCTGCATCAATTCGCTGGCGAGACTGCGATAGGCGACGGCTCCCCGTGACGAGGGATCGTAATTCAGCACCGGCATCGCGTGACTGGGCGCCTCGCTCAGCCGGACGTTGCGCGGGATCTTCGTGTCGAACACCAGATCGCCCAGCGTCTCGCGCGCCTCGTCCTCGACCTGCAGGCAGAGGTTGTTGCGGCGGTCGAACATCGTCAGGACAACCCCTTCCAGCCGCAGATCGGGATTGGCCGTTCCCCGCACCTCCCGAACCGTCAGGAGCAGCTGGCTCAGGCCCTCCAACGCGAAGAACTCCGCCTGCAGCGGAACGAGGATGCGCTGCGCTGCGACGAATGCGTTTATCGTCAAGAGGTTAAGGGACGGAGGACAGTCGATCAGGACGTAATCGAAACTCGTGTCCCGCAGGCGGATGGCATTTCGAAGATGCATCACGCGACGCGCGCTCGACATCAGTTCCGCATCCGCCGAAGCCAGGTCCATGGTCGCCGGAACGATCATGAAGTCGTCGACCCCGGTCGCCTGCGCAAGATCATCGACCGACGCATCCCCGAGCAGAAGATCATAGGTGCTGCGCATGCGGGCGTCTCGTGCGATGCCAAGACCCGTGGACGCGTTCCCCTGGGGATCGAGATCCAGCAGGCAGACCCGCTTGCCGCGCATCGCAAGCGCTGCTCCCAGATTGATCGCGGTCGTCGTCTTCCCGACACCGCCCTTCTGGTTTGCAACCGCAATGGTTCGTGCCGTCATGCTATCTCGGGCTCCATTCGCGGATTCTCAGGACGACCGATCCGGCACGCGTCGCGCTCTCGATCGGCTCAACGTCAAAATCCCACTCCCGCCGCGCCTCGTCCACCTCTGATCGCCAGCTTACGCCTTTCGGAAAGACGAGTGTCGCGTCCGTGCCAGCATGGCGGGTCGCATATCCCAGAAGGGTCGTCAGCGGTGCCAAAGCCCGTGCCGTGATCGTCGTAGCGGCTTGTGGGGGAGCCGTCTCGACACGATCCGCGATGATATCGCAGGACAACCCAAGCGATCGCCGCACGGTCCGCAAGAACTCGGCCTTGCGCCGATCCGATTCGATCAGGACGAGTGAGTCGAGGCGTTCAGTGCAGGCCAAGACCAGGCCGGGCAAGCCGCCACCGCTTCCCAGATCGACCCATGTTCCGTCCACCTTCCCGATCGAGAGTAACTCCAGCGAGTCGGCGATGTGACGGTCCCAGACGTCGTTCAATGTGGATGCGGAGACCAGATTAATCCGACTGTTCCACTTCGTAAGAAGCGCGACATAGTCCTCCAGCCGTGCCCGTGTTTCACGTGAAACATCGATTGAGGAGGTCATGCTGCGCGCTGATGTCGTCGAACGGTCGAAAGGATCAGGACGAGCGCGGCAGGAGTCATTCCTTCGAGACGCTCCGCGGATGCGATGTCGGCAGGCCGGATGCGGTTCAGCTTTTCCCGAAGTTCGCTTGTCAGACCCGAGACGGCGCTCCAATCGATGTCGGCGGGGATCGCCTGGCTTCGACCCTTCTCGACTGCTCGCATGTCGCTATCCACTCGGGAGAGATAGTTCGCGTAGACCGCCTCGCGCGCAACCTGACGCATCGCCTCCCGATCATCGCCTTCCGCCCAGACATTCTGAAGCAGCATATCGGCATCGATACCAGGCATGGCGAGACCGTCGAACACGCTGCGCATCTTCCGCCGAGATCCGACCGTTGCACCGCATTCGGCGAGGAGCTCGTCCGAAACACTCCGCTCGGAAAGCGCTTCGCGCGTCTTGTCGAGTGCGACCATTTTGAGATCGAACGTACTTCCGCGATCTTCGCTGACCACGCCAAGCGATATCGCATCGGGCGTGAGTCGTTGATCTGCATTGTCCGCACGCAGGTGAAGACGATGCTCCGCACGGGATGTGAACATACGATATGGCTCTGTCACACCGCGCGAGACGAGATCGTCGATCATAACACCGATATAGGATTGGTCCCGTCGGAACACGTACGGCTCGCGCCCCGATGCCGCCAATCCGGCGTTGAGACCCGCGACGAGACCCTGCGCCGCGGCTTCCTCGTATCCTGTCGTGCCGTTGATCTGCCCGGCCAGGTACAAGCCGGACAATCTGTCCAGCTCCAATGTCGGCCGCAATTCGCGGGGATCGACGTAGTCGTATTCGATGGCGTATCCGGGCTGCGCAATATCCGCACGCTCCAGGCCGCGGATGGTCCGGACATACGCCTCCTGTGCATCCAACGGGAGAGACGTCGAGATCCCATTCGGATAGATCACGTCGCCCGCAGCCGTCTCCGGTTCCAGGAAGATTTGATGCGACGGCTTATCGGTGAACCGGACGACCTTGTCTTCGATCGACGGGCAATAGCGCGGACCGACCCCGTCGATTGTTCCGCCATACATGGCCGACTCGCCCAATCGGTCACGGATGATCGCATGGGTGGCTTCGTTCGTATGGGTGATCGCACACGCGACCTGCGGGGCAGTCGGTCCATTCGAAAGGAAAGAGAACATCGTCGGCATCTGATCGCCCGGCTGCTCCTCCAACCCGTCCCAGTGAATCGAACTCGAGCGAAGGCGCGGCGGCGTGCCCGTCTTCAAGCGCCCGATGCGAAGGTCTAGGTCGCGCAGCCTGCTCCCCAACGCATTCGCGCCATCGGCCCCCATACGTCCGCCCGGCGTCTGCGCGCGCCCGATATGGATCACCCCACCCAGGAAGGTGCCGGTCGTCAGGATTACCGTTCTTCCCTGTACGATCCGGCCGTCGACCAACCGCACACCGTCGGCCGAGCCGGCATCGGCTCCGATGAGATCACCCACCTCGCCCAGCACCAACTCGATATTCTCGGCCGCTGCGATCTCCCTCGCCATCACGGCGCGGTAGATGTCGCGATCAATCTGTGCACGCGGACCTTGAACCGCTGGGCCCTTGCGCCGGTTCAGTAGGCGAAACTGAATCCCGGCCAGATCGGCCAGACGCCCCATGATGCCGTCGAACGCGTCGATCTCGCGGACAAGATGGCCCTTGCCCAGCCCCCCGATCGCCGGATTGCAGGACATTGTTCCGAGGTCGGATTCGCGCATCGTGACAAGCGCAACGCGACAGCCGAGCCGATGCGCGACATGCGCGGCCTCACAACCGGCGTGACCTCCACCGACCACCACGACATCGAACGCATCATGTTTCACGTGAAACACCTATTTTCCGATACAGAAGGACGAAAAGATTTCGCCAAGAACGTCCTCGACACCAATCGCGCCCGTAACCTGGCCCAACGTATCCGACGCCTCGCGCAGTCTTATCGCCAACAGTTCGGATTCGCCATCCGGGTTCGTGGCGATATCGTCGAGCTGCGAAAGGGAGCTTTCGAGGAGTTGGACGTCACGCAATCGTGTCGTCAGCCCGGCCGAGGCCACGCGTTGTGACAGACGGTCCGCAACATCCGCCAGGAAGGCATCAATACCTTCACGCGTAACCGCCGAAATGTCGCCGGTCTCCGAGATATCAGCCTTGCTGCGCAGGACAATGTCTGCTGTCGCGACCAGATCAGCGGCGACCTCGACCGTGTCGTCCAGCAACAAGACCCGCAGGTCGGCATCTGCGGCGCGACGGCGCGCGCGCTCGATGCCCGCCTGCTCGACACGATCCTCCGTCTCACGCAGCCCGGCCGTGTCGAGGAACGTCACGGGGACGCCGCGAAGGTCCATACGGACTTCGATGACGTCCCGCGTGGTTCCCGGAATCTCGGTCACGATCGATGCATCGGATCGAGATAACGCATTGATAAGAGACGATTTTCCGACGTTCGGCGCACCGATGATCGCCACTTCGAAGGACGATCGCAAGCGCCGAGCGGCTGTTGCACCCGCAATTTCGGCTGCGATCTCTTGTCGTACGGATCGAAGGAGTTCCTCGATCTCGGGCATCACGTCCACCGGCACGTCCTCGTCGGCGAAGTCGATGGTCGCCTCGATCAGTGCATGGGCCCGGATCATGCTGGCCCGCCAGCCCGTGATCCGATCGGAGAGCTCGCCGGTAAAGACCCGAAGAGCCTCGCGGCGCTGGGCCTCTGTCTCGGCTTCGATCAGGTCGGCCAACCCCTTCACTTGCGCAAGATCAAGACGGTCGTTCTCGAGCGCGCGCCGTGTGAACTCTCCTGGCTCCGCCAACCTGGCCGCGCCAGTCGCTGCAATGGCGTCGAGGACGGCGCGTACGATCGCGCGGCTGCCATGGAGCTGAAATTCGACGGTGTCTTCCCCGGTATAGCTCGCCCCGGCTTCGAAGCGGAGTACCAGCGCCTCGTCCAGAAGCCCGCCCGCACCATCCCTGAGGGGGACGAGCGTTGCCATCCGCGCCACGACGTCGCGGCCCGACAGCGCGCGCAGAATCGCAATACTGGCCGGTCCGGACACCCGGATTACGGCCAGCCCCGCCTTCCCCTCGGCAGTGGCGAGGGCGAAGATCGTATCTTCCGCCCCCACCATCGGGGGTCAGGAGTTCATGGAGTCGAAGAAATCCGAGTTGGTCTTCGTCTGCTTGAGCTTGCCAATCAGGAACTCGATCGCGTCGGTCGTGCCCATCGGGTTCAGAATGCGGCGCAGCACGAAGGTCTTCTGCAGGTCCTTCGGATCGACCAGCAGATCCTCTTTCCGGGTGCCGGATTTGAGGATGTCCATCGCCGGGAAGACGCGCTTGTCGGCCACCTTGCGGTCCAGGACGATCTCGGAGTTGCCGGTGCCCTTGAACTCCTCGAAGATCACCTCGTCCATGCGGCTGCCGGTATCGATCAGCGCGGTCGCGATGATCGTGAGCGAGCCGCCTTCCTCGATGTTCCGGGCCGCGCCGAAGAACCGCTTG
Organism: Jannaschia halovivens; assembly: GCF_046452375.1. Lineage (NCBI taxonomy): Bacteria > Pseudomonadati > Pseudomonadota > Alphaproteobacteria > Rhodobacterales > Roseobacteraceae > Jannaschia > Jannaschia halovivens. The sequence goes on from NZ_JBKFDJ010000001.1 coordinate 2,362,955, forward strand.
GGCCGTTGCAGGGCGTTGGCGTCGACACCGCCCGTCAGGACCTTGCCCGAGGACGGAACGACCGTGTTGAAGGCCCGGCCCAGGCGCGTGATCGAATCGAGCAGGATGACGACGTCCCGCTTGTGCTCGATCAGGCGCTTGGCCTTCTCGATCACCATCTCCGAGACGGCAACGTGCCGAGTCGCGGGTTCGTCGAAGGTCGAGGAGATGACCTCGCCCTTCACCGACCGCTGCATGTCGGTGACCTCCTCGGGGCGCTCGTCGATCAGAAGCACCATGAGGTAGCATTCAGGGTGGTTCGTCTCGATGGACTTGGCGATGTTCTGCAGGAGCACCGTCTTACCTGTCCGCGGCGGTGCGACGATCAGCGCGCGCTGGCCCTTACCGATGGGCGAGACGAGGTCGATGATCCGGGCCGAGCGATCCTTGATCGTCGGATCCTCGATCTCCATCTTCAGCCGCTCGTCGGGATAGAGCGGGGTCAGGTTGTCGAAGCTGACCTTGTGCTTGGCCATCTCGGGATCGGCGAAGTTGATGCTCGTCACCTTGGTGATCGCGAAATAGCGCTCGTTGTCGTCGGGCGCCTGGATGATGCCGTCCACTGTGTCGCCCGTGCGCAGCGAGTGGCCGCGGATGACATCGGTGCTGACATAGATGTCGTCGGGGCCCGGCAGGTAGTTGGCCTCGGGGTTGCGCAGGAAGCCGAAGCCGTCCTGCAGCACCTCGAGCACGCCCTCGCCGGAAATCTCCCACCCTTCGTCCGCCCGCTCGCGCAGGATCGAGAACATCATCTCGCCCTTGCGCATGGTCGAGGCGTTCTCGATCTCGAGCTCCTCGGCCATCTCCACGAGATCCTTGGCAGCCATGGCCTTCAGGTCGCGCAGGTTCAGTTGGCCGGTCGGGCCATCGGTCTCGTCATGGGTGTCGTCGGTCTGGTGGTCGTCGCGCATCGGGCGGCCTCGCATGTGGCGACGCAGGCCGGGACTGGGCCTGCGGATCGGTCTGGAAACTGGAAAGCGGCGCATGGGCCAGGACGGCCCGCCGTTGCGACGTCAGCTAAGGCCCGCGCGCGCCCAAGTCAACGCGCTCAGAGCGGCTTGACGATCACCGCGACGACGATGACGAGGAGGAGCACCGTCGGAACCTCGTTCATCAGACGGTAGTGGCGGCCCGTGGCGCCGCCTCCATCGAGGAGGATCTTGCGCTGTCCGGCGCACCACATGTGGAACCATGTCATCGTCAAGACGCAGACCGCCTTGACCCAGGGCCAGACCTGCCCCCAGTCGATCCCGCCCATCGCGATCATCCAGAGGCCGAACACCCAGCTTGCGATCATGGCGGGGTTCATGATGCCCCGGAGCAGGCGACGCTCCATGATCTCGAGGACCGGCATCATGGCGGGGACGTCCCCGCGGCGTTCGACATGGTAGACGAATAGTCGCGGCAGATAGAAGAGCCCGGCCATCCACGCGATCACCGAGATCACGTGCCCCGCCTTCACCCAGAGATACACGTCCATGTCACGCCCCCGTCCGAACCCGTCCCCTCTTAAAGAAAGAAAGAAGAAAGAGAAGTTGTTGTGGTTGGGCGCCGTGGATAATGGGGATTAAACGATGATCCACATCGCGGGTGTTTCTGCACTGCGGCATGGCCCGGTCGCGTGCGTCCTGTGGACGACTCGGGGGCTTGACGCACGGGCCTTGGCGGATTCGCTGTGGAACGTCCTGGGGAGTGCGGTTGAGGCACGAGGTACAGGTCAGACCGCTCCACAGCTGGCGGTCCAACCGGTACCATCTGGAAAAGTTCCGTGGGTTCGGCGATAACCCGCCCGGTTGTCCCCCGCGTGCCACGACACCGGGTTTCCCACTGGCCCATCGACAGGGTTCTCCCGCGGGTTTCTCACAGATCGGTCCCCATGCTCGTCCTCGCCTCGACCTCCACGATCCGGCAGACCCTCCTGCGGAATGCCGGCGTTCCGTTCGACGCCGTGCCCGCCCGCGTCGACGAGGAGATGGTGCGCGACGCGCTTCGGGCCGAGGACGCGCCGCCCCGCGACGTCGCAGACACCCTGGCCGAGATGAAGGCGCTGCGGGTCCGGCGGCCCGGCCTGATTCTCGGCTGCGACCAGGTGCTGTCCTTCGAGGGGGAGGTGATCGGCAAGCCCGAGACGCCCGAGGCGGCCATCGCCCAGTTGGCCGCGATGGGCGGCAAGCGCCACAAGCTGCACAGTGCGGCGGTGATCGTCGAGGACGGCAAGCCGATCTGGCGTCACGTGGCGGATGTCACGATGACGATGCGCACCCCGAGTGCGGATTACCTCGCCGATTACGTCGCGCGGAACTGGGACGAGATTCGCCATTGTGCAGGCGGCTACATGCTGGAGGGTGAGGGCACGCGCCTGTTCCACCGTGTCGATGGCGACTACTTCGCCGTGCTCGGCCTGCCGCTGCTGCCGCTTCTGGGCTATCTCGTGACGCGGGGGGAGATTGCGGCATGACCATTCTGGCCGGCGTGATCGGCGATCCGATCGCCCAAAGCCGATCGCCCCGGCTGCACGGGCATTGGCTCGCGCGGTACGGGATCGACGGACAGTACATGCCGCTTCATGTGCGCAAGGACGATCTTGCGGAGACGCTTCGGCTCTTGCCGAGGCTGGGCTTTGCGGGGGTCAACGTCACCATTCCGCACAAGGAGGCCGCCTTCGCGCTGTCCGACGAACGGACCGCACGGGCCGAGGCGGCGGGTGCCGCGAACACGCTGGTCTTTCGGGACGGGCGGATCATTGCGGACAATACCGACGGGCTGGGCTTCGTCGCCTCTGTCCAGCAGGGCGCGCCGAACTGGCAGATGGATCGACCGGCGCTTCTCCTCGGGGCGGGCGGGGCCGCGCGCGGGATCTTGGCCGGGCTGTTGGCGGCGGGTCTCCCCGAAGTGCTCGTCGCGAACCGGACGGCGGACAAGGCCGTTGCACTGGCGGACCTGTTCCCCGGCAATGTCCGCGCCGTGCCGTGGGATCGCGCACCGGACGAGCTTGGCGGGATCGGTCTTCTGGCCAACACAACGAGCCTCGGGATGACCGGCCAGCCGCCCCTCGAGTTCGCGCTCGATCATCTGCCGCCCGAAGCCGTCGTGACCGACGTCGTCTACGCGCCGCTTCGGACCCAGCTTCTGGACCGGGCGGTGGCGCGCGGCCACGCGACGGTCGATGGGCTGGGGATGCTGCTCCACCAGGCCGTTCCGGGGTTCGAAGCGTGGTTCGGCGTGTGGCCCGAGGTCGACGACGCGCTCCGGGCGGCGGTCCTCGCATGACGATCCTCGGGCTGACCGGCTCGATCGGGATGGGCAAGTCGACCACCGCCGCGATGTTCGCCGAGGCGGGCATCCCCGTCTGGGATGCCGATGCGACGGTCCACAATCTCTATGCCGAAGGGGGCGCCGCGGTGCCCGCCATCGGCGCGGCCTTTCCCGGCACGACCCGCGCAGGCGCCGTGGACCGCGACGCCCTGCGTGCCATCGTGACGGCCGATGCCGCCGCGCTCGATCGATTGAACGCCATCGTCCATCCGCTCGTGGCCGAGGACCGGGCGGCGTTCCTGCGCGCGAGTTCGGGCCTCGTGGTGCTCGACGTGCCGCTTCTCTTCGAGACCGGGCTCGACGCAGCCTGTAACCGGATCGCCGTCGTCTCGGTCGATGCCGCGATCCAGCGCGCGCGAGTGCTGGAGCGTGGCGGCATGGACGCGGCCCAGCTCGATGCGATCCTCGCCCGCCAGATGCCCGATGCCGAGAAACGCGCGCGCGCCGACTACGTCATCGACACTTCCACCCTCGCGTCGGCGCGGGATATGGTGGCTACGATCATCGCGGAGCTGACATGAGAGAGATCGTCCTCGACACCGAAACCACCGGGTTCGAGCCGGAATCCGGCGACCGCATCGTCGAGATCGGCTGTGTCGAACTGGTCAACCACGTCGCCACAGGCGAGGTCTATCATCAGTACATCAACCCCGAGCGCAGCATGCCGCAGGGCGCGTTCGAGGTGCACGGCCTCGGCGACGATTTCCTCAAGGACCACCCGGTCTTCGCGCAGGTCGGGCAGGCCTTCCTGGATTTCATCGGCGACGCCAAACTGGTGATTCACAACGCCGCCTTCGACATGAAATTCCTCAACGCCGAGCTTGACTGGATGGGGCTGGCGCGGCTGCCCATGGATCGGGCGGTCGATACGCTGGCTATCGCGCGGTCGAAATTCCCCGGCTCGCCTGCGTCGCTCGATGCGCTCTGCCGCCGTTTCGGGATCGACAATGGCTCGCGGACCAAGCACGGCGCGCTTCTCGACAGCGAGCTTCTGGCCGAAGTCTATCTCGAACTGATCGGGGGCCGGCAACCAACCATGTCGCTGACGGCCGAGGCCGGACGCGACGATGCGCGCTCCGGGCCGTGGACGCCGATGCCGCGACCGACCCCGCTGGCGCCACGACTGACCGAGGCCGAGGCGGCGCGCCACGCGGCGTTCGTCGACGGGCTGGGCGACGACGCACTCTGGCGGCGCTAGCTCATCCGATCAGCTCGTCGGACTTGTCGTCGGTCTCGCCGAAGCGCTTGAGCGTGGCGGGGCGCGTGCCCTCGTAGACCCGGTCCAGGTTCTGCGAAATGCGCTCGTTCTCGCGCTCGAAGAGGCAGCGCCCCTCCATGTCCGAGGCGACGATGAACGGGCCCATCCTGTTGCACCGGATCACCCACATCGCCTGCGCCAGGCCCAGCTCCTCGTTCCAGTGCACGGCTTCGACGTTCTCGACACCGCGCCCCAAAAGCGCGCCGGTTCCGTAGCCCACGGTCGACAGGTAGATCGCGCCATTGGGCACGAAGTAGTTCCTATAGTCCTTCGACGACATGCCGCCCTTGCCGATCACGAGCTTTGCACCTGACTTCGCCAGCCATTCCGGCAGCCATTTGGCGAAGCGGAACGAGGCCGTGGCGGTGACGGCCCCCATTTCGAACGTCCCGTCGGGATTGATCCGGGCGGCCGGGGAGCAGTGGAAATTGGCCGCGCTTTCGGACGGCAACTCCATCGGAATGTTGGCCTTGTCCTCGAGCGCGCGCTTATAGACGCCCTCGCGCGCCGTATACATCAGCCCGTCGAGATAGACGATGTCGCCGAGGCGCAGCTCGGCCAGCGCCTCGGGCGTCGGCGTCGTGGACAGACGGATCTCGCGCGGGCTCATGCGGCGTACTCCTGAAGGATGCGGTCGGTATCCCGGCCGAAGGTCGGCGCGGGGTCGAGGCGGTCTGACGTCCAGTCCGCGCGGATCGGCAGCGTGGGCACGCGAACGGTTTCGTCCAGCTCCGGAACGGGCAGGTCGGCCCAGCCGGTGCTGGAGGCCATCAGCGGATGTTCGAGGCAGTCCGCCAGCGTCAGGACCGGACCGGCGGGCACGTCGGCCCCCGCCAGGATCGCGTCCCAGTCTGCGGCCGCGCGGGTCGCGAAGATCGCCGGCAGGTTGGCGGGGTCGCCTGTGCCCAGGGCGGCCTGCATCCGCGCGACCTGCGCCGGGGTGTTCGCCGTCACGACGAGCTGTCCTTCGGCACAGTCGAACCGCCCCGACCACGGCGTGTCGGAAAAGGCGCGGTTGCCGTCCAGCCCTCGCAGCGCACCGGTCGTCTGGTGGTTCACGGCGAAGGCCCCCATCAACCCGGTGATCGCGTCGAGCATCGAGACGTGGATGCGCTGGGCCTCCGGGCGCTTCGCCCGGCGCAGGAGCGCGGCGAGAATGGCGGAGACGAGCGCCTGTCCCGCGACGTAGTCGACGATCGGAAGGCCGACGCGCAACGGGCCGGAGTTCGCGTCGCCCGTCATCGCCATCAGGCCGCTCACCCCTTGCAGGATGTGGTCATAGGCAGGCCGGTTGGCGAGCGGTCCCTCCTCGCCGAAGCCCGAAAGCCCCGCATGGACGATCCCGGGGTTTACGGCACGCACGGCCTCGAATCCGAGGCCGAGGCGGTCGATCACACCGGGCCGGAAGTTCTGGACCAGCACGTCGGCCCGCGTGGCGATACGGAGCGCGGCGGCGCGTCCCTCCTCGGATTTCAGGTCAAGCGTGACGGATTCCTTGCCCGCGTTCTGGCTGAGGAAGCTCGCGCCCAGCCCGGCTGCCCGCATCGCGTCGGAGCCGCCATGCCGCCGGACGAAATCGTCGCCATCGGGCCGCTCGACCCGGATGACTCGCGCGCCCATCATCCGCAGCTGCCCGGTCGCAAAGGGCCCGGCGAGGACGTGGGTGAAATCGAGGATCGTGACGCCGTCCAGCGGCGCCGTCATTCCGCTGCCTCCAGTGCGGGCATCTCCCACTCGACGGTCTCGCGCCGCTGGTAGTCGGTGAACCAGTCGGGATCCGTGCGATGCTCGACGCGGCCATCGGCGTGGATGCGCGCCACGGCGCGGCGCGACGACAGGCAGAAGGCGTGGACCGACATCTGCATGCCCCCCGTGTGGCAATAGCCGACCTCAATATGGGCATCGATCACCATCGACTTGCCCACAAAGCCCATCGCACCCATGCCGATCGAATTGCCCAGCTCCTTCAGCTCCAGCTCCAGCGCGGCGATCTTCGGGTCGCTGTTGCGGTCGCCGACGGTGCGAAGGCAGGCCGCGCGCTTGCCCAGCACCATGCAGGTGTCCTTGCAGCCGCCCAGCCCGATCCCGATGATCGCCGGCTGACAGGCGAGGCCGCGCTTGCCGAACGCCACGAGGCTGTCGAGATAGAACCGCTTGATCCCCTGGATGCCGTCCGACGGGAAGAGCATCCGGTAATCCGTCCCGAAGAGTCCGCCCTTGTGAACCGTGATGAGGTCGATCCAGCCACCCTCGCCTGCGCGATGCGGCTCGTACCCGTATTCGATCTCGGGCGCGCCGATGCCGACGTTGTTGTCGTGATCCGTCCGCCAGAGCGGATGCACCCGGTTGGGCCGCAGCGGCACGCCGTTGGTCGCGTTCGCGGTGGCCCGGCGGAGCGCCGCCTCCAGCGCGATCGGCCCGCCCTCGACCGTCGTATCGTTGGCCATCTTTACGTACCAGCGCGGCGTGCCGGTATCGCCGCACATGGCGCGGCGGTCTTCCTTCGCGGCCTCGTAATTTTCCAGCATCGCCTTCAGCACGAAGGAGGAAAGGTCCCCCTCCTCGTCGGCCGCCGCGGCCTGAAGGCCCGTCAGGTAGTCGTCCGGGATCTCGATCGCCGCCTTGTCCATCAGCGTCTCGGCGGTGCGCTGGATCAGGTCGATGGGGATCATGGCTCAGGCTCCTTGCAGGGCGCGGTCGGGGCGCAGGTGGGCGATGTCACGGGGCATGTCGCGCCCGGTCAGCGGCGCGGCAATGCAGGCGGCGATGATGGGTGCGAGGGTCAGGCCGGAATGGGTGACCGCGACCGACAGGTCGTCGCGGTCCGGCCACCGCCCTAGAAGCGGCAAGCCGTCCGAGGGGATCGGGCGGGTGCGGGCGATCCGGTCTGCAACGCGCAGGTCGGGCAGGTCGAAGAGGGTCGCGACATGGGCGGTCGCCTCGGCCGCGATCAGGTCGTCGGCATCGCCGGTCCCGGTGGCCAAGCTCGACGCGATCAGGAACGCGCCGTCGTCGCGCTGCCAGAAATCGTAGGACGGCGTCGCGAAGACCGCGTCCGAGACCGGGCGACCGGGGGTCGTGCGGATCAGGAGGCCGGGCTTGCCCGCGACCTGAAGATCGAGCCCCGCCGTCGCAAGAAGGGCCGACGCGCCCTCGCCCGCGGCCACGACGGTATGGTCGGCGTCGAGCGTCGTTCCGTCGTCAAGACGAAGGGTGCCTTGTCCGAGGGCGACGGCCTGGCCGGGCAGATGCGTGGCGCCCGCGGCCTCGGCCCGCGCGCGCAGCCAGAGCAATATGAGGGTCGGGTCGGCGCAGCCCTCGTCCGCGACGAAGAGGCCCGTTTCGGGCGGATGGCGCAGGCCCGGCGCGACGGCGGCGATACCCGCCTCGTCCATCCGCGCGACGGGACAGCCGAGCGCGCGCAGACGGGCCGCCGTCGCGGCATTCGCGTCCGGGCCCCAGAACAGCGATCCGCCGAAGCGCACCGGCGCCCCCGCCCCGGCCCAGTCGCGCCACCCGGCCAGGGCTGCGCGGCGCAATCGCACATAGCCCGGATCGGTGGCGGTCGAGGCGTTGAGCCAGGCCAGCGATCCGACCGATGCGGTTCGCGCGTCCCCTTCGGGTGCCACGACCCGGACCGTCCGTCCCGCACGCGCCAGGTCGCCCGCGATGGCCCAGCCGAGGACGCCGCCGCCCACGACGAGGATCGTGCCGCCGGTCATTCCGCCGCCGCGACCAGCGTGGCCGGTTCTCCTTCGGGAAGGATCGTCTCGCCCGGTCGCACGATGGTGAACTGCACCGGCTCGCGCGTGACCTCCACCGCATCGCCCGCGCGCCGCGCGACGGTGAAGTAGCTTTCGTCCAGATCCCCCGCCTCGGGGAAATCCTCTCGGAAATGGGCACCGCGCGAGTTCTCGCGGGCCAACCCCGCGCGCGCGATCACGTCCGACACGTCGGTCAGGGACGCCATGTTCAGCCAGTCGTGCCATGTCAGGTTGAAGGCGAGGTTCGCGCCGTCCACGCCCGTCTCGGCCAGTTCCGCGCGCAGTTCGGCCACGCGGTCGACGCCGCGCCGCATCCCCCCGGCGGTGCGCATGACGCCGACCTCCTCCCACATCGCCTCCTGCAATGCGTGGCGCAGGCTCTGGATATGACCGGGTGGCCTCGCCAGCGGTGCCATCGCGCGCGCGATCTCGGCGTCAAGCACGACGGGGTCCGGATCGCGCAGGGACATCGCCGCCACGTCGCGCCCCATCACATCGCCCGCGACCCCGCCATAGACCGTGGAGTTGGCGACGCCGTTGCCGCCCAGCCGGTTCGAGCCATGCGCACCGCCCGCGTCCTCGCCCGCGACATAGAGGCCGTGGAGCGCCGTGCGCGTGTCGGCATCCACAACGACGCCGCCCATGAAGTAATGCGCGGTCGGCACCACCTCCACGAGGCCGCCGGCAAGGTCGAACCCGCTATCGGCGCAGCGCTTGACCATGCCCGCGAACTTGGCTCGCACCTTGTCCGGCCCCAGATGCGCCATCGAGATGAAGACGCCGACCTGTTCGGGGTCGTTGGCCTTGCGCATCTCGGCATAGATGCCCCGGCTGACGACGTCGCGCGTCGCGCGTTCGCCCTTGGGGTCGTAGTCATACATGAAGCGCTGGCCCGAATGACTGATGAGCTGGCCGCCCGCGCCGCGCAGCCCTTCCTCCAGAACGGTGCCCGTCATCTTGGTGTGGTCGCCCGCCAGGAGACCCGTCGGGTGGAACTGCACCATCTCCATGTCGCGCAGGGGCAGCCCCGCGCGCAGCGCCATCGCCAGGCCGTCCATCGTCTTGTCGCCCGAGGGCGTGTGGTACTTGTACATGGTCGGGCCGCCGCCCGTGCCCATCATCACGCATTTCGCGCGCACCAGCCGAAAGCGCCCGGTGCGCATGTCGATCATCAGCACCCCGGCAAGTGACGCGCCGTCCGCCGTCGGGATCAGGCCGATGGCACGATGCTCCTGCAGCTTCTCGATGGGGCGCGACAGCACCTGCTCCATCAGCCGGTTGATGATCTCGATGCCCGTCAGATCGCCCTTGTGAACGGTGCGGTCGGCGGTCTGGCCCGCGAAGGCCTTGTGATGCAGCGAGCCGTCGCCGTTCCGGTCGAAGAAGCACCCGACCTCGTTCTCCAACTCGCGCACGCGGACGACCGCCTCTTTGCAAAGCTTCCACGCCATGTCCTGATCGGGCAGCCATTTGCCGCCCTCGATTGTGTCCATGAAATGCCGCTCGACGCTGTCGCCGGGGCCGAGCGCGACATTGTAGCCGCCCTGCACCATCCGGGTGCAGCCGCATTTCCCGATCAGGCCCTTCACGGCCATGGTGATCTTGGTGCCCGGCGGCGCACTCTGTTGCGCATGGAGCGCGGCGAACATTCCCGCGCCGCCCGAGCCGAGGATGAGGATATCGGTGTCGTGTCGATCGATCTCGGGCATGGGTCAGATCGCCTGCATCAGGAAGGTGGTCGAGACGAGGAACGAGAGCGCGGTCGCCCCCGCCGCCAGCGTCTTCTGTCGCGGGGTCCAGGGCAGCCATTCGAGCGCCAGCAGGCGCAGTCCGCCGAACATGTGGACCGCAAGCCCGAAGACCAGCGCGAACTCGGCCAGCTTGACCGCCGGATTTTCGGTCAGGGCGAGGAACCGATCCAGCCGTTCGGGCGCGGTCAGGGCCTGCGCCAGCACAAGGAAATGGACGGGCAGGAACAGCGCCAGCGCCAGCCCCGAGACGCGATGCACGAGATAGGCCCACCACAGCGGATGATTGCGATACCTCACGGCCAGGTCACCGCGATCACTGACCAACCGCCGAGGGCCAGAAGGATCGCGCCCGCGCCCCACATCAGTGCCTCGAGCCGGGCGCCGGACCACCCCGCCAGCTCATGTGTGATCACACGAAGGCCGATGGCCGCGTGGATCGAAACAGCAAGGACGAACCCACCGTAGAACAGGAACCAGCCAGCGGAGCCCTGGGTCCGCCCGAGGATCTCGGCCGAGGTCACGCCGCCGCGGATCGCGTAGATCATCACCCCGAGATGGACGAGCACGAAGGGCGCCATCACAAGCGCCGTCACCCGCTGCGCGATATAGAGCCTAACGTTGAGCATTTCGCCCTTTCAACGCCCGTTTCATCGTCTCGCGCTTGAGACCCGCGATGGCTTGCATGGGGTTCAGATCGTTCGGGCAATGCACGGCGCAGGACCCCTGGCTGTGGCAGTTGTGGCAGCCGCCCGTGCCCGACACCGCATCCAGGATCGCGTCCCCACCCGCGTCCTTGGCGTCGTTCCAGAGTGTCCAGGCCCTCTGCAGCGCCGCAGGCCCGAGGTAGTCCGCATTGCCCGCCACCGTGTCGCAGGCCGCGTAGCAGATCGAGCAGTTGATGCATTCGATCCCGGTATTCGCCTCGACCCGTGCCGCGCTGGCCGGGTCGATTGGGACGACATCGTCGTCGCGGCTTCGGCTGGGGTGATGAACGGCTTCGGCGGCGACCCACTTGTCGAAGAACGGATCCATGTCGGTCGCGAGGTCTTTCAGGACGGGCAGGTTCCGCAAGGGGCCGATCTCGACCACGCCATTGCCCGAGACCTTGTCGATATGGGTCCGGCAGGTCCATCGCGGTACGCCGTTCACCATCATCGCGCAGGATCCGCACATCCCCACCCGGCAGGCATAGCGATAGGTCAGCGTCGAATCGGCGTTCTGCTGAACCCAGGCCACGACATCGAGCACGGTCTGGTTGGCGCGTGCGGGCACGGCATGGGCCTCGTATCCGCCGCCCGTAGGGCCACCCCGCCAGATGCGCACGTCGAGCGTCGCATCGCCCTCGTCGATGGTGTCGCGCACGCTGCCCTCCCACGCCGTGCCCGACAATCTAGAGACGCGTTCACCTAACCGGAAGCCACAAATCCTGACGTGACCCGTAAGGCTGTCTTACAAAACCGGCAGGCGCTGTTCCGTCAGCTCGACCCAGTAGGAGCAGCCGATCGGGATGATCTCGTCGTTGAAATCGTATTCCGGATGGTGAAGCCCCGCCGAGGGACCGTTGCCGATCTGGATGTAGGCGCCGGGGCAGGCGCGCAGCATGTAGGCGAAGTCCTCGCCGCCTGTGGTGCGCGGCGCCTCCATGTTCACGGCGCCCGCGACCGCGCGCGCAGCGTCCCCCGCGTGTCCCGTCTCGGTCGCGTGGTTCTCCATCACGGGATAGGGTTCCTCTTCGAAATGGAAGGCGGCGGTGGCGCCATAGGCCGCGGCGGTCGAATCGATCACGCGGCGCAGGTCGGCGAGGGCCTTCTCGCGGGTCGTCTCGTCGAAGCTGCGGATCGTGCCACGCAGCGTGGCGGCGTCCGGGATGACGTTGAACGCCTCGCTGTCGGTGCGGAAGGCCGTGACCGAGATCACCAGCGGCTGCTGCGGGTCGGTGTTGCGGCTCACGACGGATTGCACCGCCAGCACGATGGCCGAGGCGGCCAGCGTCGTGTCGATCGTACCGTTGGGTCGCGCCGCATGCCCGCCCTTGCCGCGCACGTCGATGCGGAAGCTGTCGACGGCGGCATAGAAGGGACCGGGCCGGATCGCGAACTGCCCCATGGGCACCAGCGGCGAGTTGTGCATGCCGTAGATCTCGGTGATGCCGAACCGCTCGATCAGGCCGTCCCGCACCATCGCCTCGGCCCCGGCGCCCCCCTCCTCGGCGGGCTGGAAGACCAGTGCCACGGTGCCGTCGAAGGCGCGCGTTTCCGCCAAGTGCTTCGCCGCGCCCAGCAGCATGGTCGTGTGCCCGTCATGGCCGCAGGCATGCATCTTGCCGGGTATGGTGCTGGCATGGGCGGCCCCCGTCGCCTCGGCGATGGGAAGGGCGTCCATATCGGCGCGCAGCCCGATGACGCGCCCCGGATCCTCGGCCGATCGTCCGCGCCCGTGGATCAGCGCGACGACGCCCGTGCGCCCGATGCCTTCGTGGATCGCATCGACGCCGGCGGCCCGCAGACCCTCGACCACGCGCCCGGCGGTGCGCTCGACGTCGTATTGCAGCTCGGGATGCATGTGCAGGTCGTGCCGGAACGCGGTGAGTTCGGGCAGGAGATTGGCGAATCGGTTGCGGACGGGCATGGGACACCTCTGGTCGGGACGGCTCCGAGCGTGCCGTGACGCCGCGCGGAAGGGAAGGGTCGGGAACGGGCTTGCCCCCGCGCGGCCCGGCAGCGCAACTGCGGCATGGACGATCTGACCGCCGGATTGCTCCGGGCCGTGCAGTTGGTGCTGACGCTGGATCCGGAACTGATCGAGATCACGCTGCGCTCGCTGCAGGTGACGCTGACCGCGCTCGCCATCGGATGCGTGATCGCGATGCCGCTGGGCGCGTGGCTGGCGGTGCGGCGGTTCCGCGCGCGGCGCCTGGTGATCGCGGTGATGAACGCGCTGATCGGGTTGCCCCCCGTGGTCGTCGGCCTCGTCGTGTACCTGATGCTGTCGCGGTCTGGGCCGTTCGGGGTGCTCGACCTGCTGTTTACGCCGACGGCCATGATCATCGCGCAGGTCGTCATCATCACGCCGCTGGTCGCCAGCATCGCACACCAGGCGATGCGCGATCTCTGGGTGGATTACCACGATCTCCTGATTTCGCTGAATGCGACGCGGGCGCAGCGGGTCGGGGCGATCCTGCGTGACGGGCGCCGCGCCCTGCTGACGGCGGCGCTGGCCGGGTTCGGCCGGGCCATCGGCGAGGTCGGGGCGATCATGATCGTCGGTGGCAATATCGACGGCATGACCCGCGTGCTGACCACCGCGATCGCGCTCGAGACCGGGCGCGGGGACTTCGCCTTGGCGCTGGCGCTGGGGATCGTCCTGATCGTGCTGTCGCTGGCGGTCTCGGGGCTGAGCCATTGGGCGCTCCGGACCGAAGCGCGGGGACGGTGGTGAGCGTCCTGCCCCTGACCTTGCGCGCGGCGTCAGGCCGGCGGCGTGGCCAGACCGTCGTGGGGCCTGTCGACCTGACGATCGGGGCCGGCGGGATCACCTGCGTCATCGGGCCGAACGGGTCGGGCAAGACGGCGCTCCTGCGGCTGATGCACGGGCTCGACCGGGCGCGGGGCGATGTCGGCTGGGCCGTCCCGACGGAGCAGGCGCGGGGCGCGCAGGCCTACGTCTTCCAGCAGCCGACGGTCCTGCGCCGCAGCGTCGGGGCGAACCTTGCCTACCCGCTGCGCCTGCGCGGTGTCGGTCGTGCCGAGGCGACGGATCGCGCCCGTGCCCAAGCCACCCGCTTCGACCTTGACGCGCTGCTCGATCAATCCGCGCCGTCGCTGTCGGGCGGCGAGGCGCAGCGCCTGGCGCTGGCCCGGGCCCTGATCGCCGCCCCCGAGATCGTCTTCGCGGACGAGCCCTGCGCCGCGCTCGACGGCCGCGCCACCCGCGCCATCGAGACCCGCCTGACCGAGGCGGCGGCATCGGGCACCACGCTGGTCGTCGCCACCCACGACATGGGGCAGGCGCGGCGCATCGCGGACCGGGTGATCTTCCTTCTGCACGGGCGCATCCACGAGGATGCGGCCGCCGATGCCTTCTTCGCCGCCCCCGCCACGCCCGAGGCGCGGGCCTTTTTGCGCGGGGATATCGTCGAATGATCCGTATTCTTCTCGCGCTCCTGTCGCTCACCCAACCTCTCCAAGCCGAGCCGCTGCGGCTGGCCGTGACGACCTCCTTCAACAATTCCGGCCTGGCCGACCACCTCCTGCCCGCGATCCGCGAGGAGACGGGGCTCGAGGTGGCGCTCCTGGTGGTCGGAACGGGTCAGGCGTTGCGGCTCGGGGCGGCGGGGGATGTCGATGCCGTGCTGGTTCACGACGCCGCCGCCGAAGCCGCCTTCGTGGCCGCGGGACACGCAACCCATCGGCGCGAGATCATGTATAACGATTTCGTCCTGATCGGTCCCGCGTCCGACCCGGCGGGCCTGCGCCACGCGGCAAGCGCCCGCGACGCGCTCGCCGCCATCGCCCGGACCGAAACGCCCTTCGTCAGCCGGGGCGACGACAGCGGGACCCACAAGGCCGAGCTTCGCCTCTGGGACGCCGCGGGGATCGAGCCGGACGGGCCGTGGTATCGCCCCGTCGGTGCCGGCATGGGCGCCGCGCTCAACACCGCGACGGCGATGCGGGCCCATATCCTGTCGGACCGGGCAAGCTGGCTGAACTTCGGCAATCGTGCGGGGCTGGCCATCCTCTTCGAGGGCGATCCAGCACTTTTCAACCAATACGCGTTCCTGCCGGTGAACCCCGCGCGCCATCCCCATGTCGATGCGGCGGGGGCCGTGCAGCTCGAGGACTGGCTCGTCTCCGACCGCGCGCGCGCCCTGATCGACGGGCACCGGATCGCGGGCGCGGCCACGTTCACGTGGAATGCCGTGCGCTGAGGTCGCACCCGTAACGTCCCTGTTCCAATTCCGTCGCGGATATGTCGTTATCGGGCGATTGCAGGTGTTTGCCCTTCGGTGGCGGACCCGCATGACGACGACCGCGACGATCCGGCCTGACTGAAATGGACCGGGCGCGCCCACAGGGAGAAACCAATGATCAAGACGACCACACTCGGTCTGGCGCTCGCGCTGCCGCTGACCGCCGGGGCCGCGCTGGCCGACGGCCATGGCTGCGGCGAGGTGTCCATCACCGAGATGAACTGGGCTTCGTCCGCCGTGGTGACGGCGGTGTCCAAGTTCCTGATGGAACAGGGCTACGGCTGCACGGTGAACAGCATTCCGTCCTCGACCAACCCCGCGATCACGTCGGTCGCCGAGACGGGCGAGCCGGACATCCTGACCGAACTCTGGGTCAACGCGGCGCCGGTCTACGACCGCCTCGCGGCCGAAGGAAAGGTCGAGCCCCTGACCGAAGTGCTGTCGGATGGCGGCATCGAGGGATGGTGGGTGCCGACCTACGTGGTCGAGGCCAACCCCGAGGCGGCGACGCTGGAAGGCATCCTCGCCAATCCCGAACTGGTCGGGAACCGCTTCCACCAGTGCCCGGACGGTTGGGCCTGCAAGACGGTGAACATGAACAACCTTGCCGCCGCGGGCACCGAAGCCGCCGGTATCGAGACCTTCGTGCACGGCTCGGGCGAGACGATGGCGACCTCCATCGCCGCCGCCTTCGAGAACGAGGAGCCGTGGTTCGGCTATTACTGGGCGCCGACCAGCGTGCTCGGCAAGTACCCGATGACCCTCGTGGACGTGGGCGAGTTCGACGCCGAGGCGCATACCTGCAACGCGCTCGACCCGTGCCCGGACCCGGCCCTCTCGGCCTATCCGCGCGGCAAGGTACTGACCGTAGTGACGGCCGACTTCCGGGACAACAACCCCGAGGTCACCGAGCTGATGCGCAACGTATCGTTCACCAACGCCCAGATGGGCGAGGTGCTGGCCTGGCAGGAGGACAACTCCGCCTCGGCCGAAGAGGCCGCGGTCTACTTCCTGACCAACTATAAGGACGTGTGGCCCAACTGGCTGAACGACGACGCCCGCGAAAAGCTGGCGGCGATCATTCAGTAGGCACGCGATGGACGGGCCGGGGGGCGACCTCCGGCCCGATCCACATCCGGGGGACGGAACGATGGCATATTACGACGGCGCGTTCGACGCGCTCGGCTTGCGCGACTGGTGCGACGGGGGCGACGACGGCGGACCGATGAGCATGGCGGACCTGCTCGCGCGGTCGGGCAACGTCCAGGAGGGACCGGCGCTGCCGTTCCCCTCGCTCGACGAGCTGCACAAGGCCTGCAACGCCGTGCCGCGCACGCGTGAGATGACCAACGGCGTCGAGACCGCCTTCCTCGAGGCCAAGGACGCGCTCAAGTTCGTCCTCGACCCCATCACCCAGCCCCTGTCCTGGATGCTGGACGGGGCGCTCGATCTCTTTACCTGGATGCCGTGGTGGATCCTGATCCCCGGCCTCATCGCGCTCTGCTGGTGGGTGTCGCGCAGCATCGGCGTCACGATCTTCGTGGCGCTCAGCTTCCTGTTCCTCGGCGTAATCGACCATCTCGACGTGGCGATCCAGACGCTGTCCATCATCTTCGTCTGCACCGGGCTCTGCGTGGTACTCGGCGTGCCCATCGGCATCGCGATGTCCAAGTCCGACCGGCTGCAACGCGCGACGATTCCCGTGCTCGACCTGCTTCAGACGCTGCCCAGCTTCGTCTACCTGATCCCGCTGATCTTCCTCTTCTCGGTGACCGAATCCAAACTCTACGGCATCGCGATCATCCTCTATGCCATCGTGCCGGTCGTGCGTCTGACCGATCTCGGGATCCGCCTCGTGGACCGCGACGTGATCGAGGCGGCGGACGCCTTCGGCATGACGCCGCGCCAGAAACTTTGGAAGGTGGAGGTGCCGCTGGCGCTCCCCAACATCATGGCGGGCGTGAACCAGACGATCATGATGTCGCTGGCGATGGTGGTGATCGCGTCGCTCGTCTCGGCGCCGGGCCTCGGGGTCCTCGTGCTGCGCGGCATCCGCAATCTCGAACTGGGCGTCGGCCTCGTGGCCGGTCTCGGGATCGTGCTCCTGGCGGTGATGCTGGACCGGGCCTCCAAGGCCGCATTGGCGCGCGTCGACGTGTCGAGGAGTGTGAAATGAAGACCTCGCGCCAAGGCACGCCCCAAGTCCGGATCGACGGGCTCTACAAGATCTTCGGCCCGCAATCGAAGGCGATGATGACCCAGGTCCGCGGCGGCATGGGCAAGCCGGAGCTTCTGGCCGAGCACAATCACGTGCTGGGGCTCCAGGACATCGATGTCGACATGTGGGCGGGCGAGATCACCGTCGTCATGGGCCTGTCGGGATCGGGCAAGTCGACCCTGATCCGGCACCTGAACCTGCTGATCGAACCGACGGCGGGCGTCGTCGAGGTGGATGGCGTCGACGTCACGTCGCTGAACGAAGACGATCTCCGCGAGATGCGGCGCAAGAAGATGTCGATGGTCTTCCAGAAGTTCGCGCTCCTGCCGCATCGCACGGTGCTCGGCAACGCTGCCATGCCGCTCGAAGTGCAGGGCATCGATCAGGAGACGCGCGAGGCGGAGGGGCGCAAATGGCTCGCCCGCGTGGGGCTCGCCGGCTACGAGGATCGCTATCCGCACCAGCTCTCGGGCGGGATGCAGCAGCGCGTCGGCATCGCCCGCGCGCTGACCTCGAACTCGGACATCATGCTGATGGACGAGGCGTTCTCGGCCCTCGACCCGCTGATCCGGACCGACATGCAGGACCTGCTGCTGGAGTTGCAGGCGGAACTGCACAAGACGGTCGTGTTCATCACCCACGACCTCGACGAGGCGCTGAAGCTGGCGGACCATCTGGTAATCCTGAACGACGGCGCAGTGGTCCAGCAGGGCGAGCCGCAGGATATTCTCCTGAACCCGGCCGATCCCTACATCGAGGACTTTGTGAGCGACATCAATCGCGCCCGCGTGCTGCGCGTCCGCTCGGTCATGCACCAGACGCCGACGGGGCGCGAGGTTGCGGGGGATGTCGATGCGAATGCCACGCTCGAAAGCCTGATCGCCGAGTCGGGAGGAGAGACCGACCGCGCCTATCGGGTCATGCTGGACGGGCGTCCCGTGGGCGAGATCGACATGGCCGACCTCGTCCGTGCGCTGGTGCCGCGCGTGTCCGAAGGGGCCGCGCGGGCGAGCTGAGGCCGGGCCGGGGGCCAGCCCCCGGACCCCCGAGGTATTTCCGGCCAGAGGATCGCAGACCGGGCGATCCTCGATGCGCGGTCAGCGCTGCGAAACCCGCCAGTCCGGGTGAATCCACGGCTCGGCGTTCGAGGCGGGCAGGCGGCGGCCCAGGATGTGGTCCGACGCCTTTTCACCCACCATGATCGACGGCCCATTGAGGTTGCCGTTGGTGATGCGCGGGAAGATCGAGCTGTCCGCGAGGCGCAGGCCCTCGACCCCGATCACCCGGCACTCCGGGTCGACCACTGCGCCCGGATCGTCCGCGGCACCCATCCGGCAGGTGCCGCAGGGGTGATAGGCGCTCTCGGCATGCTCGCGGATGGCCGCGTTCAGCTCGCCGTCGGATTGCACGGCCTCGCCCGGCTGGATCTCGTGGCGCCGGTAGGGCGCGAAGGCGGGCTGGGCGAAGATCTCGCGCGTCAGACGGATACAGCGCCGGAACTCGGTCCAGTCGTCGGGATGGCTCATGTAGTTGAAGCGGATGCGGGGTGCATCGGTCGGGTCCGCCGAGCGCAGGGTGACGTCGCCACGCGAAGTCGAGCGCATCGGCCCGACATGCGCCTGGAACCCGTGCCCTTCGGCCGCGGCCTGCCCGTCATAGCGTACGGCGAGCGGGAGGAAGTGGAACTGGATATCCGGGTATTCGATGCCCGCTTCAGACCGAATGAAGCCGCAGCTTTCGAAGTTGTTGGTCGCCCCCGGCCCCGTTCGCGTGAACAGCCAGCGCGCGCCAACATAGGCCTTGCCCAGAAGGTTCCAGTAGCGAAACAGCGTGACGGGCTGACTGGCCGCCATCTGGACATACATCTCGAGGTGATCCTGCAGGTTTTGCCCGACGCCCGCGCGGTCGGCACGCGATTCGATCCCGTGCTCGGCCAGATGCGCGCCCGGCCCGATGCCGGACAGCATCAGGAGCTTCGGCGAGTTGATCGCCCCCGCCGCCAAGACCACCTCGGCGCGGGCGCGGACGATCCGACCCCCGGCCAGGACCACCCCGACGGCACGATGGCCGTCGAACAGGATACGCTCGGCCAGCCCATGCACCACTTCGCAGCGCTGGGTCGCGCGCGCGGGTTTCAGGTAGGCGTTCGCCGCCGACCAGCGTCGGCCTTTCCAGACCGTCTGCTCGAAAGGGCCGAACCCCTCCTGCTTCTCGCCGTTGTAGTCGTCTGTCGTCTCGTACCCGGCCTGCCGACCAGCTTCGACGAAGGCTCTGTACAAGGGATTTTCGCGGGTACCCCGGCTGACATGCAGCGGCCCGTCCGTCCCGCGCCAGTCGGGATCGCCACCATGGCCACCATCGTGCCAGCTTTCCATTCGCTTGAAATAGGGAAGCACGTCGGCATGGCGCCAACCCGCCGCGCCCATTTCGGCCCAGTGATCGAAATCCCGCGCATGGCCCCGCACATAGACCATCCCGTTGATGCTGCTCGACCCGCCGATCACCTTGCCGCGCGGCGTCGCGAGGCGGCGTCCGCCGAGATGGGGCTCGGGCTCGGAGGCATATCCCCAGTCGTAGCGCGCCATGTTCATCGGAAAGGACAGCGCGCCCGGCATCTGGATCAGCGGACCCGCATCGGTGCCGCCATGCTCGATGACAAGGACGGAGCGGCCCGCCTCGGCCAGCCGGTAGGCCATGGCGCAGCCGGCGCTGCCCGCGCCGACGATGACGTAATCGGCTTCCATGTCAGTAGGCCGCCTCGACCGGGCCCATGCCGACATAGACACTCTGGATCTCGGTGAAATGGTCCATCGCCGCGCGCGCATTCTCGCGACCGATGCCCGAGGCTTTCGAGCCGCCGAACGGCAGCCCGGCGGGCGTCAGGTTGTACTGGTTGATCCAGCAGGTCCCGGCCTGCAATTGCCGCACGATGCGATGCGCCCGCGCGAGATCGCGCGTGAACAGACCGGCGGACAGGCCGAACGGAGTCGCATTGGCGCGGGCGACGACCTCGTCCTCGTCCTCGAAGGTCAGCACGGACATGACCGGGCCGAACACCTCCTCGCGCACGACCTGCATGTCGTCGGTCAGGTCGGTCAGTACGGTCGGCGCGATCCACCACCCTTCGCGGTCGATACGGTGGCCGCCCGTCACCACGCGCGCGCCCTCGTTCTTTGCCATCTCGAGGTAGCGCAGCACAATCCGCGTCTGTGCCTCCGTCGTCATGGGTCCGAAGTTCGTGTTCTCATCGAGTGGATCGCCCGTAATCACACCGTCGAGGCGGGCCGTCAGGCGCTCGAGAAAGGCGTCCCGTAGTCCGGCCTGCACGAAGACCCGGGTCCCATTGGAGCAGACCTGCCCGGATGAATAGAAATTCGCGTTGATCGCCCCCGAGACCGCGTCGTCCAGATCGGCATCGTCGAACAGAATCAGGGGCGATTTGCCGCCCAGTTCCAGCGTCACCTGCTTCAATTCGCCCGCCGCCGTCGCGGCGACCTTGCGCCCCGTCGGCACCGATCCGGTGAGCGACACCTTGGCGACGCGCGGGTCGGTCGTCAGCGCCGCGCCGACCGCGCCCAAGCCCTGAATGACGTTGAACAGACCATTCGGAAGACCCGCTTCGCACAGGATCTCTGCGATCTTCAGGGCGCAGAGCGGCGTCGCCTCCGAGGGTTTGAACACCATCGCGTTGCCGGTCGCGAGTGCTGGCGCGCCCTTCCAGCAGGCGATCTGCGTCGGGTAGTTCCACGCGCCGATCCCGACGCAGACGCCCAGCGGCCGCCGGATCGTGTAGGCCCAGTCGGTTCCGAAGCTCATCTGCGTGCCGGTGTGATCGACCGCCAGCCCGCCGAAATACTCCAGCGCCTCGGCACCTGATGCCGCGTCGGCCACCAGCGTCTCCTGGAGCGGCTTTCCGGTGTCGAGCGTTTCCAGTTCGGACAATTCGCGGTTCCGGTCACGGATCAGGTCCGCCGCCCGCCGCAGGATGCGCCCGCGCGTCGCGGGGTCTGTCGTCGCCCATTCGATCTGCGCGCGCGCGGCCGAAGCCAGCGCGCGGTCCACGATCTCGGGCGTCGCGGCATGGACGGTCGCGATCGTCTTGCCGGTCGCTGGATAGATCACCGGGATCGGGGTGCCGGCCGTGTCGTCGACATAGGCCCCGTCGATGAAATGGCTGGCGATGGGCTGGGCTTCGGGTCGGGCCATGATGCTGCGACGCCTCCTTCGATGTTCTTCAAAATATGCCGGGGAGCGCGAGGGGCCGGCCCCTCGCCTGTTCATTCGCCGCGGGGAAAGCGTTTCTCGTCTTCGAGTACGTTGAGATCCATGTGGTTGCGCATGTACCGCTCGGAGGCGACGCGCAGCGGCTGGTAGTCCCACGGATAGTATCCGCCCTCGCGCAGCGCCTCGTAGACGACCCAGCGGCGTGCTTGGCTTTCGCGGACCTCGGCGTCGAACCGGTCGAGATCCCAGCGGGCGTCCGACCCGGCGCGGAACCCGGCCAACGTATCGGCATGGGCCGGGTCACCCGCGAGGTTCGTCAATTCATGCGGATCGGCCTCGAGGTCGAAGAGTTGCTCGGGGTCGAGCCTGCAGCGCGTGTATTTCCAGCGCCCCCGCCGCAGCGCGACGAGCGGTGCATAGGAGCCTTCGGCGGCATATTCCATCGCGACCGGCGTCGTGCGCGTGCCGCCCCGTCCCAGGTGGACCAGCGATTCGCCCGTGGTCCAGGGCGCGACCTCGGACATGTCGACGCCCGCGATCTCGCAGAGCGTCGGGCAGACATCGATGTTCGACACGGGCGTCTCGTCGAGACCGGGCTCGATGCCCGGCGAGGCGAGCATCATGGGCACCCGCGCCGAGCCTTCGAGGAAGCTCATCTTGTACCAGAGCCCCCGCTCGCCCAACATGTCGCCGTGATCGCTGACGAAAAGGATCGTCGCCTCCTGCCGCGTGTCTTCCAGCACCCGGAGGACCTCGCCGATCTTCTCGTCGAGATAGGAAATGTTGGCGAAATAGGCCCGGCGCGACCGAATCACGTCCGCCTCGGTCACGTCGAAATTCCCCCAATCGTTGGCGTCGAGGATGCGGCGGGAATGCGGGTCGTGCTCCTCGTAGGCCATCTCGGGGACCGGCGGCAGCAGGTGCGCGCAATCCTCGTAGAGATCCCAGAACCGCTTCCGCGCCAGATACGGATCGTGCGGGTGGGTGAAGCTGACCGTCAGGCACCAGGGGCGATCGTGCTGCGCGCGCGCCGCGTCATAGAGCCACGCCTTCGCGTGATGCGCGACGTCGTCGTCATATTCCATCTGGTTGGTGATCTCGGCCACGCCCGAGCCGGTGACGGACCCCATGTTGTGATACCACCAGTCGATCCGCTCGCCCGGCTTGCGGTAGTCGGGCGTCCAGCCGAAATCGGCCGGGTAGATGTCGGTCGTCAGCCGTTCCTCGAAGCCGTGGAGCTGGTCGGGGCCGACGAAATGCATCTTGCCCGACAGGCAGGTCTTCCAGCCCGCGCGCCGCAGATGATGCGCGTAGGTCGGGATGTCCGAGGCGAACTCGGCGGCATTGTCGTAGACCCGCGTGCGGCTGGGCAGCAGGCCCGACATGAACGAGGCACGGCCCGGCGCGCAGAGCGGGGACGCGGTGTAGCAGTTTGCGAAGCGCCGCGACCGGGCCGCCAGCGCCTTGAGGTTCGGCGCGTGCAGCCAGTCGGCGGGCCCATCGGGAAAGAGCGTCCCGTTGAGTTGGTCGACCATCAGGATGAGGATGTTCGGCTTCGTCATCGCAGGGCCTTCCGGATGGTGTCGCGGACGAGCGCGATGGCCGCGGCGGGGTCCGTGTCCGACAACGCGTGGCGCACGTAGAGCCCGTCGATCAACGCGCCGACCGTTTCGGCCAGGCGCTCGGGCTGGTGGGTCAGCGGTCGCGCGGCATGGACCAGGTTCGACCGCAGCCGACGCTGGTAGACATGCAGGAGCCGCCGGGTCCCCGCATCATGCTGCGCGTGGACGTAGAACGTCAGCCAGGCGGCGACGATGTCGCGCTCGAAGGTGCGGGGCGCGAGGCAGGCGGCGACGATCGCGTCGAGCCGGTCCTTGGGCGTCTTCGCTTCGGCCAGCTCGACGCGGACGCTGAAGCCGAGATCGCGCAGGATGTGCCGCATCGCGGCCACCAGCATCCGATCCTTCGATCCGAAATAGTGATGCGCCAGCGCGGGGGACATGCCGGCCCGCTTCGCGATCCGGGCGACCGTCACGTCGAGCGAGCCGCGCGCCCCGATCTCGGCGATGGCGGCCTCGGCCAGGGCGGCGCGGCGGACGGGTTCGGGCTGGGTACGCATCGGACATCCATTGATTGACTGGTCAATCAATCATACCGCCGCCACGGTTTGTCAATCGAGGTCGCGCAGCACCGTCGCGAGGTCCGCGAGGTCGTCGCCCAACGCCGCGCCCTTTCGCCAGACGAGGCCGATGGTCCGCGTCGGCTGCGGGTCCGGGAACCGGTCGACGGTGACGGGCGCGGCCGCGGTCTCGACCGCGACGGCCATCTCGGGGATCAGCGTCACGCCCAGGCGCGCGCCGACCATCTGCACGAGCGTCGAGAGCGATGAGCCGTCCATGCCGGTCCTGGGCCGCGTCGGCCGCATGTCGCAGAACGACAGCGCCTGATCGCGAAAGCAGTGGCCTTCCTCCAAGAGAAGGAGGCGCATCAACGGCAGGGCGTCCGGCGTCGGCAGCGGCGTTCCCGCGTCGCCTTCGGGTCGGACGAGCACGAAGGTCTCGTCGAAAAGCGGGGCTTCGGCGAGGGAGGGCTCGGAGACGGGCAGGGCGACGAGTGCCGCATCGAGGCGACCTTCCTGCACATCGGCGATCAGCCGGGGCGTGATCGTCTCACGCAGGTCGAGGTCGAGATCGGGATAGGCCGCATCCAGCGCGGCCACGAGGCGCGGCATAAGATAGGGCGCGATGGTCGGAATGACCCCCAGCCGCAGCCGTCCACCGAGGACGTCGCGCGCCGTTCGGGCGAGGTCCGACAGAGCCTCCACCTCGCGCAGGACGGACCGGACGCGCGGGGCCACCTCGTGGCCGAACGCCGTCGGCACGACGCCGCGCGGCCCCCGTTCGAACAGCGCGGCCCCCAGCGCGGTCTCAAGCGCCTTGATCTGCACCGAGAGCGCAGGCTGCGAAATCGCGGAGGCTTCGGCGGCGCGGCCGAAATGCCCATGGCGTACCAGCGCCTCGAAATAGCGGAACTGGCGAAGTGTGACGTTGTCCATAATCTCGGCTTATAGAACAGATATGAAAATGCAACTTAGGGTCATGGCGTCCCCGTGCTATCCGGCCGCATCCGCGTGGCCCGCCGGGCCCGTGCAACCGGGAGAGATATCATGATGGACGGATCGGATAGCGGCGCGGGCAAGTGCCCCGTCATCCACGGCGCCACGCTGCACGTCACCAACAAGGGACGTTCGAACCGCGAGTGGTGGCCGAACCAGCTGAACCTCAAGATCCTGCACCAGAATCAGCCGGTCACCGACCCGCTGGGCGAGGCGTTCGACTATGCGACCGCGTTCAAGGGGCTGGACCTCAAGGCGCTAAAGGCAGATCTCGCCGACCTGATGACCGACAGTCAGTCGTGGTGGCCCGCGGATTACGGGCATTACGGGCCGTTCTTCGTGCGCATGGCGTGGCACGCGGCGGGCACCTACCGCACGGCGGATGGGCGCGGCGGTGCGTCGACCGGGAACCAGCGCTTCGCGCCGCTGAACTCCTGGCCGGATAATGGCAATCTCGACAAGGCGCGGCGCCTGCTCTGGCCGATCAAGAAGAAATATGGCGACGCGATCAGCTGGGCCGATCTCTTCGTGCTGACGGGCAACGTCGCGATGGAGACGATGGGCTTCGAGACCTTCGGCTTCGGCGGGGGCCGGGCCGATATCTTCGAGCCCGAGGAAGATATCTACTGGGGCGCCGAGGACACCTGGCTCGAAGTCTCCGGCGGCCCGAACACCCGCTACGACACGGGCGAGGACGGCAAGGGCCGGTTCCTCGAGAACCCGCTGGCCGCCGTGCAGATGGGCCTGATCTACGTGAACCCGGAAGGCCCCGACGGTCACCCCGATCCGCAGGCCAGCGCCCATGACATCCGCGATACCTTCGCGCGCATGGCGATGAACGATGCCGAGACGGTGGCGCTGGTCGCGGGCGGGCACACGTTCGGCAAGGCCCATGGCGCGGGCGACGCCGCCAATGTGGGTGCCGAGCCCGAGGGCGGGGCCATCGAGGACATGGGCTTCGGCTGGAAGAACGCGTTCGAGCAGGGCCATTCCGGTGCGACCATCACCTCGGGCATCGAGGGCGCGTGGAAGCCGAACCCGACGACCTGGGACATGGGTTATCTCGAGACGCTGCTCGGCAACGAATGGGAGCTGACCAAGTCCCCCGCCGGTGCGAACCAGTGGAAGCCCGTGGGCGACGCGATGGCTGGAACGGTCGTGGACGCGCATGACCCGTCGAAGCGGCACCAGCCGATGATGACGACCGCCGACATGGCGATGAAGGTCGATCCCGCATACCGCGTGATCGCCGAGGACTACCTCGCGAACCCGGCCAAGTTCGCGGACGCCTATGCGCGTGCATGGTTCAAGCTGACCCATCGCGACATGGGGCCGAAGGTGCTTTATCTCGGCGACGAGGTGCCCGCCGAGGACCTGATCTGGCAGGATCCGGTGCCTGCCGGGACGACCCTGTCGGACGCGGACGTGGCGGACCTGAAGTCGAAGCTGCTGGACTCGATCCCCGCGCGCGACCTGATCCAGACGGCCTGGGCGTCGGCCTCGACCTTCCGGGGCTCGGACCGTCGTGGCGGTGCCAACGGTGCGCGCATCCGGCTCGCGCCTCAGAAGGACTGGGAGGTCAACAGCCCCGCGACCCTGGCCGGCGTGCTCGACACGTTGGAGGGCATTCGCGCCGATCACGGCTCGGTCTCGATGGCCGACCTGATTGTGCTCGGCGGTGCCGCGGCGATCGAGGCGGCCGCGAAGGCCGGCGGTCACGAGGTGACCGTGCCGGTCAGCACGGGCCGCGGCGACGCCACGGCCGAGCAGACCGATGCCGAGAGCTTCGAGCCGTTGGAGCCGCGCGCCGACGGGTTCCGGAACTTCCAGGCGGCGGACTTCACCGCCTCGCCCGAGGAACTCATGGTCGACCGCGCCCAGCTTCTCGGCCTCAGCGCGCCCGAGATGACGGTGCTGATCGGCGGTATGCGGGCACTGGGCCAGAACGCCGATGGCAGCACACATGGCGTGCTGACGGACCGGCCCGGCGTTCTGTCCAACGACGTATTCGTAAACCTCTTGGACATGGCCATCGAGTGGAAGCCGGTCGAGGACGGGGGCCGCATCTACGAAGGCCGCGACCGCGTATCGGGAACGGCCAGGTGGACCGGGACGCGCTGCGACCTCGTCTTCGGGTCCAACTCGCAGCTTCGCGCGATCGCCGAGGTCTATGCCCAGGACGATTCGGGTGCGCGGTTCATGCGCGACTTCGTGGCGGCGTGGACGAAGGTCATGGAAGCGGACCGCTTCGACATCTGATGCGCGTCGGCGGGCGGCCCGGACCGGGCCGCCCGATCGCGCCTCAGGCGGCGGGCTTGCGGATCGGACCCGCCGGGGTGGTGGTCACGGGCGTGGGTCCCGGCGGCGCATAGCCCTCGACATACTCGGACAGAAGCGCCCGCAAGACATCCGCGCGCCCGTCGTGGATCGCGGCCGCGAGGGCGTCGAGCATGCCGCAGACCGCCCCCTCGGTCAGACCCGCCTCTTCGGCGCGAAGGATCTTGGGATGCGGTGTGGCGCGCAGGCTGGCATCGTCGATCAACAGCTCCTCGTAGAGCTTTTCGCCCGGCCGAAGCCCCGTGATCCGGACTTCGATATCGCCCTGACCCGTTTCAGGATCGATCGGCTTGCGACCCGACAGCGCAATCATCCGCAGCGCGATGTCGACGATCTTCTGCGGCTCGCCCATGTCGAGAACGAAGAGGTCGCGCCCCTGGGCAAAGGCGGAGGCGAGCAGGACCAGCCGGGCCGCCTCGGAGATGGTCATGAAGAAGCGGGTGACGTCGGGATGGGTGACCGTCACGGGTCCGCCCGCCCGGATCTGTTCCTCGAAGAGCGGAAGCACCGATCCCGACGAGCCGAGCACGTTGCCGAAGCGGACCATCGCGAATTTCGTGCCCGGATGGCGCGGCTGGAGGTCCTGCACCACCAGTTCGGCCAGCCGCTTCGTCGCGCCCATCACATTCGTGGGGCGCACCGCCTTGTCGGTCGAGACGAGGATGAACCGCTCGACGCCCGCATGCGCGGCGGCCTCGGCGGCGATGCGGGTGCCGATGACGTTGTTTGCGCCACCGACGAGCGCATTCTCCTCGACGAGCGGGACATGCTTGTAGGCGGCGGCGTGCAGCATGATCTGCACCCCCTCGCGCGCGAGTACGCGGGCCAGTGTCTCGGCATCGGTGACCGAGCCGAGGCGTGGGACGATGCGGACGCCGTGGCGCGCGGCCAGCGAGAGCAGATCGCGATGCGCATCGTAAAGCGCGTGTTCGGAATGATCGAAGAGGATGATCGTGGCCGGCCCGCAGGTCACGAGCTGGCGGCAAAGTTCGGACCCGATGGAGCCGCCGGCCCCGGTGACCATCACCACCTTGCCGGAATAGGCGGCGGCGATTTCCGGCGTATCGAGATTGACTTGGTCGCGCCCCAGGAGCGCGCCGGGTTCGACCGCGCGCAGCGTGTCGTCGTCGGTTCCGGCCATGATCTCGACATATGACGGCAGGACCTGCGTCCGGATCGGCAGCGGCTCCAGCCGTTCGAGTATCTCGCGCCGCACCTCGTCGGGTACGGACGGCATGGCGAGAAGCACGCGCCGGAGGTCGTGGCTCTCGACCAGCGAGGGCAGTCGCTTGGCGGGATAGACCGGAAGCCCCGCGATCAGGAGGCCGGAGAGGCCGGGATCATCATCTACGAAGAGAATCGGTCGTGCTTCCTGGCTCTGACGAAGCGCCGCGGCCAGCTGGATCCCGGCCCGTCCCGCACCGTAGATCGCGACAGGTTCGGCGACCGTAGGGGTCCAGAACGTCTCGAGAAGGATGATCGCCGCGAGGCGACCCAGGATCGTAAAGCAGAAGAACAGCGCGCCGGTGATCGCTGGTACCGAGCGGGGGGATCCAGCCTGCAGCATGAAGCTCAGCGCGGCCATACCGACGGCGATCGCCCCCGCCGCGAGGGCGATCTTGATGATGGCGTGCGATTCCAGCGCGTTGAGCTTGATCCACGGCAGGCGCAACACGGTGACAATCACGAGGCCGAGCGCCGTCGCCAACATGATATAGGGCGCACCGCCCTCAAGCGGGGGCGTCGCCGTCCCGTAGCGGAGCGCATGCGCCAGATAGAGGCTGACCGGCACCAGCAACCCGTCCATGACGAGCAGGATCATCCGCTTCGTGCGACGGGACAGGTCTTGTGGGGTGAAACCGGACATCCATCTCCCTGCGGTCCGATTCCCTGCGGACTCAAGCGGAGCCGACAATACCAGATATGTCGAATGATGTAGAGATCGCCTCTAACGCCTGGCGCAGGGGGCGATTCCCGGTCTCGATCAGTCGGAGTAGTAGCCCCGGCCGTAGCGTCCATATTCGCCGTAGCCCATCTTCTCCATCCCCGCGAGGTCGATCTGGGTCAGCACGAGACCCGAGACCTTGACGCGCGCGGTCTCCAGCAGGCGCAGACCCTCGCGCACGGCGGAGCGGGGGGTGTCGTTCCACTTCACCGAATAGAGGACGGCATCGACCTTCTGGGCGATGACGCGGCTATCGGGCACGGCGAGCACGGGGGCCGTGTCGATGACGACGACGTCGTAGCGCGCCCGCATGTCGGCGAGGAACTGCGCGAAGCGGTCCGACTGGAAGGTATCGACCGGGTTCACGTTGCTCTTCTCGCCGATCAGGACGTCGACGCGCCCGAGCTGCGGGCTGTGCTGGATGACCTCGCCCAGTTCGGCCTCGCCGGACAGGACCGAGATCAGCCCGAACCCTTCGGTGAAGCCGAGCTTTTGCGCGAAGACCCGGCGGCGGACGTCGCATTCGATCAGCAGGACGGTCTTGCCAAGGCTGGCGAAGTTCTGTGCCAGGGCGAGCGACTGGGTCGTCTTGCCTTCGCCGGGCAGGGAGGAGGTCGACATGATCACCTTCGGCGGCGTGTCGAGATTGGACAGCATCACGCTCGTGCGCAGATTGCGGAACGCCTCGGCCAGCCGCGAGGTCGGCTTCTCGGCGAGATAGTCGAGCATCGCCTTGCGCGACTTGATCTTCACGCGCGGCAGCTGGCCCATCACGGTGACGCCGGTCTGCGCCTCGAGCTGCTCGGCCGAGCGGAAGCCGGTCTGTCGCTGCTCCCGGAAGATCAGCGCGCCTGCGCCGGCCATCATCCCGAGGATCGCCGACAGCGCGAGGATCAGCGGCTTGCGCGGGCTGGTGGGATTGATCGGAACCACGGCGGAGCTGAGGATGCGCGCATCGGCCTGCTGGATGCCCTGCTGGACGGCGGTTTCGCGCAGGCGGTTCTGGAAGTAGTCGAACAGGAGCTGCGCTTGCTCGACCGCGCGCTCCAGCCCTTGGCGTTCCAGAAGGGCCTCGGACTGCCCGGCGAGCTGTGCTTCGAGCTCGACCAGCGAGGCGCGCAGCGCCCGGGCCTGCGCCACGTTGCGCCGGTCACCGCTCCGTGCCGCCTCGACCAGCTGGGTGCTGCGGGCCCGCAGGGCGTCGGCGCTGGGCGCGTCAAGCGACATGATCCGGGCCAGCGCGCGGTCGCCGGTCAGCTCGAGGATGCGGGCGAAGTCCTCGGCGTCGAGCGCAGCCTGCAGCGTGTCCGCCGCGCCTTCATCCGCGTCCGCCGCGCCGTCCATCCCGGCGATGCGCGTGCGCAGATCGGCGATCTGGCGATTGAGGGCGGCGACCTCCTCGGGAGTGACGAGTTCGGAGACGGCGGTGAAGGCGGTCAGCTCGTCCTGCACGGTCTCGAGCTCGGCGCCCTGTTCGGCGACCTTCTCGCTCAGCCAGGCGGTGGCGCGCGCTGTCGCCTCGAACTTCACTTCGATCTGTTCGAGAATGTAGAGATCGGCCAAGGCGTTGGCGATCTCGGTCGCGGTCGCGGCACTTTCGGAGCGGACGGAGATGCGGAAGACGAGGGAGTTGCGGACATTGGTGATCGACAGCGCGTCGAGGACGGCATTGATCGTCCGGTCGCGGATCTGCTCCTCGGTCGGTGCCTCCATCGTGTCGGGTGCCAGCCACGGGGCGACCGATGCGACGATCGACCCGATAGACACGCCTTCCGGACGCAGCGTCGCGTTGAACTCGGGATCGGTCGTCAGGTCGAGCCGGTCCACGAGCTTTCCGATCAGGCCACGCGATTGCAGCACCTCGATCTCGGTGTTGATGATCGACTGGTCGCCCGACAGGCCCGATACGACGCTTTCGAAATCGACGACGGACTGCTCGCGGCTTTCGAGCGCGACGGTCGCGGCGGCGGTGTAGATCGGCACCGCGAGACGGAATGCGTAGAGGCCGCCGACTGCGATGGCCACCAGGGTGGCCAGGATAACCCACCATTTCCCCAGCCAGATCGTCAGGAGCAGTCTTCCGAGATCGATATCGTCGTCATGCGCGGACTCGACGGTCGAACTGATCGCGAGACTGTCATTCATGCCGGTACGACCATCGTAATTCGGTGTCTTACGCCTATGTCATAGGAACCGGCGGGCGGCAACGCGGCGCGCGGTCGTGACCCTGCCGCCGCGCGAAACAGAGCCATGGATCCCATGCTGAAGACATTGAGCAAACGCTTAGGGCGCAGTGCCACGGGTTCGGTCTTCGACGCCGCGCTGCGGCCCGATACCCGGACCTATGTCGTCGGGGATATCCATGGCCGGTTGGATCTTCTGCACGGCGCGCTTGCGTTTCTGGACGGCGACATCGCCGAGAACGGCCCCGATTGCGAGATCGTGTTTCTCGGGGATTACGTCGACCGGGGCGAAACCTCAGCGGGTGTCCTGGCGCTTTTGCAGGGGATCGAGGCGGCCTGTCCCGTCCCCGCGACTGTGCTGATGGGCAATCACGAGCGGATGATGCTGGATTTCATGGATCAGCCGGTCGTGGCCGGACGTCGCTGGCTGGTAAATGGCGGGCTCCAGACGGCGGCGAGCTTCGGCGTCGCGGGGCTGACCGACCGCGCTGGCCCGAAGGCCCTTGTCGCCGCGCGCGCCGCCATCGCCGAGGCCATGCCCGACGGGATGCTGCGCTGGCTGGAGCGCCTGCCCCTGATGCACCGGAGCGGCAACCTCGTCTGCGTCCATGCGGGGGCCGACCCGGACGTGCCGATCGACGCGCAGGACAAGGAAACGCTGCTCTGGGGGCATCGCGCCTTTACGACAACGCCCCGGCGCGACGGTCTCTGGATCGCCCATGGCCACCATATCGTCGAGACGCCGACCGTCACCGCCGGTCGGATCGCGGTCGATACGGGGGCATATCATTCGGGGCGTCTGACCATCGGCATCCTCGACACCGACCGAATCGACTTTCACATCATCGGGGCCTGACGGCCGGCCGGCTGCGGGTCAGTCGTTGACCGCATTCCCGACCGCGATGACCTGCGGCAGAAGCTGGCTGATGGCGCGGTTCCACCGGGTGATGGGCTGCTCGGCCAGGAATACGACGTCGCCGGGCCGCATCTGCATCCTCGTGGCGACCGTCAGGTTGGCGGCGTTGCGCGCGTCGAGATGCCAAGCGGTGACGGCCCCCAGATCGGCCGGATCGCTGGCCGCCCGGAGCACGTAGATCTGGCCCGGATTGGCCGTCTGCGTCGTGAAGCCGCCATTGTCGTAAAGCGCGTCGGCCAGCGTCGCCTGCCGCCCGAAGGGCAGCAGGAACCGGCTGGGATTGTTCACCTCCCCCGTCAGGTAGACATAGTCGCGGTCGACGGCATCGAGCGCGATGCGGTCGCGGAAGTTGCCCCGTGCCTCCTCGAGATTGCCGCGGCGGATGCCGATCTGGGCCTGCAGCTCGTTGAGAGCCTGATTGCGCTGACCTGCCCGGAAATTGGCGAGCTGGATCTGTTCTACGAAATAGGCCTGCGCCCGGTCGAGATCGAACTCGTCGCCGACGAACACGCTGTCTCCCGCCAGAAGCGTCGTCTTCTGCAGCGCCGGGCGCTGGAGGTAGTCCGCGACGGGAATCTGGTAGAGCTGACCATCGCGATAGATCCGGACCAGCGCGAAATCGAGATCGCCGGTGGCGATACCGCCCGCCCCGGCCAGCGCCTCGTCCAGCGTCAGTTCGGTCAGGGTGACCGGCACGACGGTCGGCTGGGCCACGGCGCCGCCCACGGAGACGCGCTTGGAGTTGAACTCGGCGACTTCGAGACTGAAGGTCGGGTCGATATTGTTGGCGACAAGCGCCTGGAAAAGTGCGTCCTCGGCGGCCGAGAGCGTCAGGCCGGCGACGTCGACGCGGCCGATATCGGGGATCGCGATCGCACCGTCATCCTGCACGGTATAGCCTTGCCGCCGATTGGACGCGGCCAGAAGACCCGACAGCTCCTCGACGGTGGACCCGGTCTGACGGGTGGCGAGCAGAAGGACGTCACCGACCCCGATCTCGTAGGGGCCGCGGCTGACCTGCGGCGGCGCGATCAGCGACAGCTGGCCGGGCCGAACGGGCCGCGAGAGCGAGGCGGGCGGAACCGGGCCGCCGCCGGCGCCGAGGCTGCCGCCGCCGGCGGTCAGGCCGAACACGGCGGGCACGGCACGGGGGATGTAAGGCGCGCGGTTGGCGATCAGGGCAGATTCCGCGGTCAGCGGCAGGACGCGCACACCGTCTGCGTCTCGGGGCACGGAGGGCGACTTGTAGACGACGCCACACCCCACGAGCGCGACGGTCAGAATCCCGGCAGCAAGCGTTCTGATCATTGCCGTATCCCCATCGTCCCGATTCTCGAATGCAACCGCTTGGTCCCAGACGAGGCCCATTGAAGCAAGGCCGGGCGGGTCGATCCGCGCGCGAAATCGGTCGCCTGTGGTTTCCGCATCAGGAGTTCGGGGGGATTCATGCAAAAAGGGCCCGCATCGGGATGCGGGCCCTGAAAATGTCATCCGTCGCGGGGTCTACCCGCGGAGCCGGAGAATCAGGGGGTGCTGCTGGTCGCGTCGCTGCCGCCGCTGGACGCCGCAATACCCGCGACGATCAGGATCGTGACACCCGCCGCGATCAGTCCGGCGCCGCCGGTTCCGAGTTCGAGGCTTGCGACACCTTGGGTCGACTGGGTGGTGTCGACCGGCTTGATCTCCTGCGCGAAAGCACCGGTGGCGGCGACGGTCAGGGCGGCGGTAAGTGCGAGAATGCGCGTCATGATGCTCTCCGTTAAGGCTGAAGTTGCGGTAATCCTACCCCGTTTTGCCTGTCGGTCCAAGGCGAAACGGCACGCTGCACGGTCCGGCCGGGTCAGTTCACCCGTTCGATGCGGATATGGCCCTGGACCGGACCCGACCATTGCCGCGACGCGACGATGTTGCCGCCCCGGATCACGTAGTCGTTCTCGAAGGCGAGGCCGATGGCGTTGCAGGTCTCGGTGATCCGGCCGCCTACGGGCTGAATCCCGCAGGTGAAGCCCCGACGGACGATGGCCCCGGTGCCGTCCAGCCAGCTCATGGTTCGGGTGATGCGGGTCGTGCGGCCGGCGCGGATGGCGGCCGATGCCTCGGCCACGTCGGCGGCCATCAGGTCGAACCCGATGCCGCGTGTCCCGACCAGCATGCCGTCCCTGAAGGCCAGCGTGCTGTCATCCTCGGTCAGGTAGGTTTCGGTGGCGCCGTTGACGGTGATCCGCTGCGGCAGGGACACGCCGCCGGTGCCCTCGACCTGGACGAGAAGCGTCGGCGCGGGGAGTGCGGCGCGCACCTCCGGCGTCAATGCGGCGCGCACCTGCGCGACGGTCGGCGGGGGGGTGGCGTCTTCGCCGCCGCCGAGGCCTGCGCGGATCCGGTCCGTGACGATGCGGGTGACGCCGTCGCCCTCGGCCTGACGGTTGCCGATGTTGCAGGCGGTCAGAACGGTCATCAGCAGGACGGCGCGGATCATGTGTCCCATCATCGCCAGAACCGCCCCCAGCTGCGGCGCAGGGCCGGATCGTGATCCTCGCGCACCTGCTCGTAGAGCCGGTTGTCGACCCGCAGGCGCGCGCCGCCATCCCGCAGGATGGGCTGGATCGTGCCGCGGGCCTTCCGGGTCGAGGCGTTGCCGGTGAAATGCGACAGCGGGATCGAGACGCGGATGCCCTTGTCGAAGGAACCTTCGCCGAAATCGGTGAACGACACGTCGGTCAGCGTGGCATAGGCGCCGACACGCCAGCCGTTGCCGAAGGTGCGGTCGATCGACAGGGTCGCACCGGTATCGCCCGCCAGGTAGCGGCCTGCGTCGAGTTGGACATCGAACCCGTTCGGGGCGCGCCAATAGGCCGAGGCGTGACCCGTCACGACATCGTAATCCTGCAGGTCGAACAGGTCGTCGAAGGCGCGCTGTCTTGCGTAATTCAGCTCGACCCCGAGGGCGAGGCTGCTGGACGGCGGCTTCCACAAAAGCTCGGTCGAGACCCCCGCATAGGCGCGTTCGAGATAGCCCGCCGTGACGCGGCCATAGAGGTTCTCACCGGGCCGGAACTGGTAGTTGCCATAGAGCCGGGTCAGCGACAGGTCCTCGCGGGCGTAGAGGTTCGATTCCGACCGGACCCGCTGGATCACCGAGTTGGACGGGCGGGTCGCGTCGTCGCGATTGCCGATTAGTCGCTGGCGCAACGTCCCGGCGAGGCTGAGGCCGGGGGCGATGTCGTAGCGGGCGTCGAGCTCCGCCCCAAAATCCAGCCGCACCGGCGAGTCGGGGTCGAAATAGGACGCCTCGACATACGGCCCCAGCGCCCAGGTGAAGCGGGGATAGAGCTCGGGTGACCGGACGGCGCCATCCCAAGCGTCCTCGGCACTGTCGAGTTCGGCGCGGACGTAGCTGCGCCAGCTCGCGTCCGGGTCGTTCTCCAGAAGCTCGATATCGGTGCGCGCGAGGGTCACGCCGACGGTGGGCGTGCCTTGCGAGGTCGGGACGATCTCGAACGTCTCGACCGAGGCGGGCAGCGTCCGGGTCATCACCCGCGCGGTGCGCCCGACCGCCTGCGCCGTCGAGTTCCAGCGGGTGTTGCGGATCAGGATCGTCGCCGAATTGCCGTCGAGCCGAAGCCCCTCGAGGACCATCCCGTCATTGGCCAGCGCGGTCTCGAGATTGCCGCGCAGGATCTCGGTCACGTCCGCCTGCGCGGTCCAGCCGAGATCGGCGGCGGCCCCCGGTGCGCGAACCAGAACGGCCTGCGGCGCGGGATCGAGCCCGCCATTCACGGCCGGGCGCTTGGCATTCAGCGCGAAGGTGACGCCGATGGCCGCCGTGTCGCCATGCAGAAGCGCTCCTTGCAGCCGAATGCCGGGCCGCAGGTTCCAGTCGACTCCGAAATTGATCGGCGTCCGCCGTTCGAAATTACCCGCCGCGGTCTCGGCGAAGGACGCATCGGAGGAATACTCGATCTTAAAGAGCAGATCGTCGCTATGGGCGTAGGACAGGCCGCCGAAGAGCGCGGCATCGCCGCGGAAGTACCGACTGGCGTCGAAATTGCCCCCTTGGCCGAAATTGTTGGGCGGGCGGGTGTCGAAGCGTCCGTCGAACACGCCCAGCGGATTGTCGAAGGCGCCGACCCCCGCAAGGCGACCCCAGCCGATCCCCACCGTGCCGGTCAGGCGATCCGTCAGGGACTTGGTCGCGACGACGTATTCGCTGGAATAGAGACCGGTGCCCACAAGGTCATTGATGCCGATGGCGATGGCGGGGGTGATCCGGCCCTCGTCCAGCACGCGGTAGCGCAGGTCGAAGGACCGGTCGTAGGTCGTCGTCCCGCCGAGACCGAGCCCGTCGATGCTGGCATAGCGGAACGTGCCCGAGAGACGCGGCGTGATCTGGAAGGTCAGGGACGTCCGGGCCGTGCCGGCGCCGTAGGACAGCGTCGCGGCTAGCTCGGCATCGGGCGCGCTCCGGGCGGTCGGCATCTCGATCAGGCCGGGCGCGCCGCCCAGCGTGTAGCTGACGGGCAGGAGCGCGGGCTCGATGCCCTGACCGCCGACGGGACCGGCCACGGCGACCGTACCGAGCAGGATCGCGGCCAACCTCGTTCTGCTCCGTGCCATGTCGTTCACCCACCTCTGCCAGCGACATGCCTACAGACGGCGCCCGGCCGCCTCAATGGCACGGCGGGCGTGGGTCCGATTTTCGAGGGATGTGCAGCATTCACGCCATGAGCCGGGCGACATGGACTCCGATCGCCATCGACGACGTCAGACCGGGCGATTCCATACCGAAGAGATGCACCAGTCCTGGCCGTCCGTGATCGGCGGGGCCGCGGATCATGAAATCGGCCAGCGGCGCGCCGGGCGGTGTGATGCGGGGCCGGATGCCGCAGGTATCGGGAACCAGCGCAGCCTCGGGGAGGCCGGGCCAGAACCGGCGAATCGCGGTGGCGAAGGGGGCGGGGTCGACATCGTTGCGGTAGTCGATGGCCGCGCCGTCGAGGAAGTGGACCGACGGGCCGAACCGAACCTGCCCGCCGATGTCGCGCAGGCTGTGTACCCCGAGCGAGGCCGCGTCGGGCGCGGGGTAGATCAGACGCTCGAAGGGCGAGGCCGCGCCGCCGAGCGAGAAGTAGCAGGCCTTGACGTGATTGCGGGTCGGAATGGCGATGCCGGGATCGTCCATCGCCGCGGCCACGTCCCACGACCCGAGCCCGGCGGCGTTCACGAGGTTGGCGCAGGTCAGGCAGGTGTCGTCCGCGTCGCCGATCTCCAGCCGCCATCCCCTAGGGTCCGAAGTCGCGCGCCGCAGGGGCGCATGGGTCGCGAAGGACGCGCCCGCGGCCTCGGCCTCGCCCTGCAGCGCGCGCATGAAGCCCGGCGCGTCGACGACCCCGGTGGACGGCGAGACCAGCGCGCCCAGGCAGCGCAGCTCGGGCTCGAGCGCGGTGGCCCCGGCGCCGGAGATCAGGTGAAGGTCGTCCACGCCGTTCGCATGGCCGCGGTCGTGGAGCACCTGCAGCTCGGCCAACTGCGCCTCGGTCGTGGCCACGATCAGCTTGCCGCAGTTCACGTGGTCGACATGCCGGGTGGCGCAGAAGTCGTACATCATGCGCCGCCCCTCGACGCAGAGCCGCGCCTTTAGCGATCCGGGCGCGTAGTAGATGCCGGCGTGAATGACCTGGCTGTTGCGGGCGCTGGTGTGGTGATGGCCCGACTCCTCGGCTTCGAGGACCAGCACCTCGTGGCCGGCCTGCGCCAGCGCGCGCGCGATGGCGGTGCCGATGACGCCCGCGCCGACGACGACGGTCTGGATATGGTCTGTCACGGCGCGGCGGGGGCGGGCAGGCCGTGCATCGCGACGTTGATGCAGGCGACCTTGCCCGACCTGGCCGCGCGCTCCAGCGCCGCGTCGAGATCGCCGGCCTCCGTGACGTGTTCGCCGTGCCCGCCCAGAGCCGCGACCGCCTCGTCGTAGCGCGCGCCGCTCAGATCGCAGCCGATGCCCCGGTCGAGGCCGAAATCGCGCATCTGGATGACGTGCTCCGCATTCCAGCGGCGGTCGTTGCCGATCACGACGGTGAAGGCCGCGCCGGCCCGCGCCGCCGTCTCGAACTCGGCGAAATGGAAGCCCACCGTGCCGTCGCCGACCATGACGATCACCTGCGCGTCCGGTTGGGCGAGGGCCGTAGCCAGCCCGTAGCAGGGTCCGCCCCCGATCGCGCCCGAGATGCCGTTGACGATCCGCCGGGGGGCGGACGTATAGGCCTGCGCCCATTGCCCGAATTCGCCGCCGTCGCAGATGACGATTGTGTCTGGATGCGCGTCGATCCGGCGCTGCACGGCGGCGCAGATCAGGTCGGGCGTCAGACCGTCGGCCCCAGGCGCATCGGCGCGGGCGGCGATGCTGGCGTCGAGCGTCGCTTGCCAGTCGGCAGGAGCGCGCGCGGTCGCGGCGGCGACGAGCGAGGACACGGCGTCCCGTGGATCGGCCACATGGGTCGTCAAGCGGCCCCCGAGGTTCAGGTGGGCGCGGGCACGCTCGGCCTCGTCGGGTGTGACGACATGGATGCGGGCGTCCGCGGCGAAGGCGGCCCCGGCCCCCAGCGTGAAATCGATGCGCTTGCCGAGGCAGAGGATCGTGTCGGCCTCGCCCAGCATCCCGCCGAAGCCGCCCAGCGCGGGGTCGCGCAGCCCGCGGGGGCTTTCCATGCAGAGGACGCTGGCGCCGAACGCGTCGGTAAGCTGCCGGGCCAGTCCTGGCGCACGCGTTTCCGACAGGACCGGGCCGGTCAGGATGACAGGGCGCGCGGCGGCGGCCATGTCGGCGGCGATGGCCCCGATCGCTTCCGGAGACAGCGCCATCATGTCGCGCGCGGTCGTCGGGACAGGCGCGTCGGTCTCGGCTGAGAGGACGTCGAAGGGCAATGCGAGATGGACAGGCCCGGGCCGCCCGGAGGCCGCGACGCGCATGGCGCGGGCAGTCGCGGTGCCGAGGTCGTCCGCACGCACCGGTCGGACCGAGAGCTTGGTCAGCGACGCGGTCAGCGCGGTCTGGTCCATCTCCTGAAACGCGCCGCGCCCGTCCTGCGCGACAGGCGAATCGCCCGACAGCAGAAGCACCGGCGTGTCGGATTCCCGCGCGCAGAGCAGCGGGCCAATGGCGTTCCCGAGGCCCGCGCCCGCCGTAACCAGCGCCACGCCGACCTCGCCGGTGACCTGGGCATGGGCCTCGGCCATGAAGACGGCCGCACCCTCGTGGCGGGTATGGACGATCTCGATCCCCGCGCCGAGGCAGGCGTCGTAGACCGGCATGATCTGGTTGCCCGACAGCGAGAAGATGCGCCGCACCCCGGCGGTCTTCAGCGTCTCGACCAGAAGGTCCGCACCCCTCATGCGGGGGTGCCCTTCCGGCGCGTGGCCCGGAACCCGGCGCGCGCGATGGCAACCACGGTGATCGCGGTCAGCGCCCAGAACACCCAGGTGATCGGCCCCCGGAAGAGGATCGTCGGGTTCGAGCCGGACATCAGCATCGCCTGGCGGAAGTTGTCCTCGAGCAGCGGCCCGAGGATGAAGGCGATGAGGAAGGGGGCCGCGGGGATCTGGAAGCGGAGGAAGAAGAACCCGACCCAGCCCATCGCGAACATCACGCCCACGTCGAAGAGATTGTTGTTCACCGCGAACACCCCGTAGATGCAGAGCACCATCACCGCCGGGAAAAGCACGCCGCGCGGGATATCGGCCACGTAGCGGAAGGCGCGGATCGCGACCGAGCCCACCGCGAGAAGGAAGATCGAGCTGACGATCAGGCCGATGAAGAGCCCGTAGATGATGTCGACGTTGAGGATGAACATCATCGGGCCGGGTTGCAGGCCATGGACCATGAACGCGCCCATGATGATCGCCGTTATGACGTCGCCCGGCACGCCCAGTGCCAAAAGGGGGATCAGGGTGGCGCCCGCGACGCCGTTGTTGCCTGCCTCGGCGGCGGCGACGCCCTCGAGTTCGCCCTTGCCGAAATTCGCCTTGTTGGGGGACTTCCGCCGCGCCTCCGAGTAGCTGAGGAAGGCGGAGGGGGCCGCGCCGATGCCGGGGATGGACCCGAGGAAGACGCCGATGAAGCTGCCCCGGACGATGGATTTCAGGCTGGCGCCGTATTCGCGCAACGTGACCCAGTTCTGGCCCAGCGCGCGCGTCTGCCCGTCATGGGCGCGGGGATTCCAGACCATGGACAGGATCTCGGGGATGGCGAAGAGTCCGATCAGGACGGCAATGAAGTTCAGCCCGCCCATCAGGTTCGGATCGCCGAAGGTGAACCGGTTGGTGCCGTAGACGAGATCGAGCCCGATCGTCGCCAGAAGGAGCCCCAGCAGCGCCGAGAGCGCGCCGCGCAGGAGGCTGTCGCCGGAGACCCCCGCGATGATCGTCAGCGAGAAGAGGATCAGCGTGAAGAATTCCGGCGGCCCGAAGGAGAGCGCGAAGGACGCCAGCCACCCCGCGAAGAGGATCAGCGCGAGGTTCGAAATGAGGTCCGCCGTGCAGGACGCATAAAGCGCCATCCCCAGCGCCTTGCCGGCCTTGCCCTGCTCGGCCAGCGGGTAGCCGTCGAGCACGGTGGCCGATGACGCGGGCGTGCCGGGCGTCTTGATGAGGATGGCGGGGATCGAGCCGCCGAAGATGCCGCCCTTGTAGACGCCCAGAAGCAGCAGGATGCCGGTGATCGGCTGCATCGCGAAGGTGAAGGGCAGGGTCAGGGCAACGGCCATCGTCGCGGACATGCCGGGGATTGCGCCGCCGATGACGCCGATCACGACCCCGAGGCCGAGCGCCAGGAACGCCTCGACATTGCCGACGAGAGAGAGCCCGGCGAGGAGGCTGTCGACGAAGCTCATGGCAGTCTCACGAAGAGGCCCTGCGGGATGGCGACGCCCGCGACCTTGGCGAAGAAGAGATAGAGGACGAGCGGTACGACCACCGCCGAGGCGAGCGCCCAGACGGGGTGTTTCGTGCGGACGAGGAGGGCGAGGGCCACGAAGGTCAGCATCGCCGTCCAGACGAGGCCGAGCCGGGGCAGGGCGAGGAACGTCAGGACCATGACGACCGCCGCGCCCGCAAGGCGAAGCATCGCCGCGCCGCGATCATCCACGTCCGGGGCCGGCGCCGGCTCGGACGGTTGGCGCCAGGCGGTGGCGATCAGCGACAGGCCGATCAGCGCCGTCAGGATCGCCAGGGCGTTCGGCCAGAAGAGCGGCGACAGCACGATGTTGCGGACATTGGAGGGCGAGGAGACCCAGCCGGGGATCGCGTAGAACAGGAGAAGCGCCGCCACCGCGACGGCCCCGACGCCCAGCTGCATGTGCAATCGTCGATCGTGCAAACCGGCTCTCCCCTGGCGTCGGTGCGGCGCGGCACGGATTGACCGCGCCGCGCCTCGCGTCGGATCAGCCTGTCAGCCTTCGATACGCATGCCAAGCTCGTCGACCAGTGCGCGGAAGGTCTCGTATTGCTGCTGGATGAAGGCGTTCGCCGCCTCGGGGTCCATCACCTCGATGATCGAGCCTGCGGATTCCATTACCTCGCGGAAGCCTTCGTCCGCGGTGGCGGCGGTCATCCATTCGCCCCAGCTGGCCGCAACGTCGTCGGGCAGGCCCGCGGGCCCCGCGATGCCGGTCCAGCCAACGAGCTGTTCCAGCTCGGGATGGCCCAGATCGGCGGCCGAGGGTGCGTCGAAGCCGGGCACGGGCTCGGCCGTGGTCACCAGAAGCGGGCGCATCTGGCCGTTGGCGACGAAGCCCGCGATCGACGAGGAGTTGGTGCAGAGGAAGTCAGCCGTGCCGTTCAGCACCGCGGTCGCCGCGGCCCCACCGCCCTGTTGCGGGATGTGCGTCGCGGTGTTGGCCGCGTCCTCCAGCCCGAAGGCGTCGAGCACCATGGTCGCGCCCAGATGCAGGCCCGAGCCCACGCCCGAGGACGAGAAGGCGATGCCGTCGCCCTGTGCCTTGGCGATCAGGTCGTCCATCGACTGGATCTCGGAGCCGGTGGCCACCGCGCAGGCGAAGGGATTGATCTCGTAGACCGTGACGAAGCGGAAATCGTCGAGCGTGTAGGGCAGCGTCGCCTTCATCGCCGGGTTGACCGAATGGCTGCCGACGCGCGCGAAGAGCATCGTGTAGCCGTCGGGCTGCGCGTTCTGGACGGCGACCGAGCCGGTGGCCCCGCCCGCGCCGGTGATGTTCGACATGACCAGCGCCTGGCCCACGGCCTCGCCCAAGGGGGCCGCGATGGCGCGCGCCGAGATGTCGGTGGCGCCGCCAGCGCCGTAGGGGATCACCATGTTGATGGCCCGCTCGGGGTACTCGGCCCAGGCGGCGGTCGCTGTCAGGCCGGTCAGTGCAACGGCCACAAGGCCGGTGTGGAAACGTGTCATGCAATCCTCCCATGCGAAGCGGTGGTCCGCGCCGTCCTCCCTGACGACCCGTCCCCGGTTCTTGACAAAGGATAGGGTTAAGGGAAAATCGGTAGAAAGCACCAATAATTTACAGGATACGAAAGCAGCGCTTACGTATCCTGTCGGTCGAACCATGGGGGCGGACCATGTCGATCCGAATGCTCCGAACCCTCATCGCGGTCGACGATCACGGCACCTTCTCGGCGGCGGCGGGCGCGGTCTTCGTCACCCATGCCGCCGTCAGCCAGCAGATGAAGGCGCTCGAGGCCGAGTGGGACGTCAAGCTTTTCGACCGCTCCCGGCGCACGCCGGTCTTCACGCCGGTCGGGCGCGCCATGGTCGCACGTGCCCGGCAGGTCGTGGCCGATTACGACGACCTCGTGCCCTCGGTGCTGGGCGATGGCGGGCTGTCGGGCGAGTTGACGCTTGGCGTGGTGCCGACGACGCTCACGGGACTGGCGCCGCTGGCGGTCTCGGCGCTCCGCCAAGCCTATCCCGATCTGCAGGTGCGATTGCAGGGCGGGCTGACCTATGCCCTTCTTCGGATGGTCGAGCGCGGGCAACTCGATGCCGCCGTCGTCTCGCGGCCCGCTCTGGTTCCGCAAGGGCATGACTGGCACGCGGTCGCCGCGGAGGAGTTGCAGCTTCTGGCGGCGGAAGGCACCGAGGGCGACGATCCCGTCGAACTCCTGCGCAGCCATCCGTTCATCCGGTTCAGTCGCGATGCCGTGGTCGGCGCGATGATCGAGGCCTGGCTTCAGGAGAAGGGCATCGTCGTGCGCGAGGCGATGGAGCTGGAGGGGCTCGACGCCATTTC
Organism: Jannaschia halovivens; assembly: GCF_046452375.1. Taxonomy (NCBI): domain Bacteria; kingdom Pseudomonadati; phylum Pseudomonadota; class Alphaproteobacteria; order Rhodobacterales; family Roseobacteraceae; genus Jannaschia; species Jannaschia halovivens. The sequence continues at coordinate 2,406,247 of NZ_JBKFDJ010000001.1, forward strand.
GTCCATGGTCCTGTGCAACATGGGCGTTGCCATCGCGCCCCGCCGTGCCGTCCAGCCGCAGCAGCCTCTGCCGCTCCGGCGCATCCCGCTGGGCCCCGACGCGCCGGTCCGGCATCTGGGCCTCGTCTGCCGCGCCGACAGCACCAAGACGCGTGCCATCGAAGCGCTGGTCGCGCGGCTCCGCGGCGCAGTCGCGCTGGGGGTTCTCCGGCCCGAAGGGATCAGCGATGTCGTTTGAATTCGTGATCTTCCTTCTGGCGGGCGCGGCGCTGGGTGGTTTCATCAACGGCCTCGCGGGGTTCGGGACGGCCCTCTTCGCGCTGGGCTTCTGGCTTCAGATCATGCCACCCGTGCAGGCCGTCGCGATCGTCGTCGTCATGTCGGTGGTCAGCGGGCTTCAGGGCGTCTGGCTCGTACGTCGCGCGATGATGTCCCAGCGGCGCCGCCTCGCGCGGTTCCTGCTGCCCGCGCTGCCCGGCATCCCGCTGGGTGTCGCGGCGCTGTCTGTCCTGTCGGCGGATGTGCTGAAGGCCGTGATCGCGGGGTTCATGCTGCTCTATGGCGGGTTCTTCGGGTTTCGGGCGGCCTTGCCGAAATTCGAGCGGCCGACCCCGGTCGGGGACATGGCTGTGGGCTTCCTCGGCGGGGTGCTGGGTGGCGCAGCTTCGCTCTCGGGGGCGCTCCCGACGATGTGGTGCGCCCTGCGACCCTGGCCCAAGGCTGAGGTCCGCGCGGTCCTGCAGCCGTTCAACGTGACCGTGCTGGGACTGACGGCGCTGACCCTCGCCATCCAGGGCACCTACGACCGCGAGACACTCATCTTCATCGCCGTCGCCCTGCCAGTGACGATGATCTCGGCGCAGATCGGGATCGCGGTGTTCAAGCGGCTGAACGATGACGGCTTCCGCCGCCTCGTCATCGCGATGATGCTGGTCTCGGGGGTGATGCTGCTGGCGCGGGTCGCGCTCTGACGCCCGCGCCGAACAGGAATCAGGAGGGCGTGACCTGTGCGGCCTCGGCCTGCGCGCGGCGCGTGATCTCGTTGCGGTAGAGCGCGACGAAATCGATGTTCTCGAGGTTGAGCGGCGGAAAGCCCCCGTCGCGGGAGACGTCCGAGACGATGCGGCGCAGGAACGGGAAGAGCATCCGCGGGCATTCGATCAGAAGGTAGGGATGCAGCTGCTGGTCCGGCACGTTCTGGATCGCGAAGAGGCCGGCGTAGTCCAGCTCCATCGCGAAGATCGTGGCCTCGCCGCCCTTGGCCTTGGCGGTGATGTTCAGCTTCACCGCGACCTCGAACTGGCCATCGGTCGAGCGCTTCTTGGCGTCGAGCCCGACCTGCACGTTGATGTCGGGCTGGCCCTCCATCGTGATGCCCTTCTGGACGGCCACGTTCTCGAACGACATGTCGCGGATGAACTGCCCGAGCACCTGCATCTGGGGCGGGGCCTGCGCGGCATCGGTTGGCGCGGCCTCGAGGGCGGCTTGGGCATCGGGGTTCTGTTCGTCGGCCATCGGGCGAAATCCTCGGGTCTGGTGTCTGGAAAAGATCGCCGACGGACGTATCAGAGGGGCCCGAGGCTCACAACAGGGCGCGGGCGGGCGCGGGCCTCAGCGGCGTTCGGTCCAGCCCGACGGCCCGTCGCGGCGCGGCATCTCGACATACTCGCCCTCGACCACGTCGTCGCGGGGATCGAGCGGGCGCGGGTCGCCCTGCGGATCGGCCGAATGCGGCGGCTGGCCCATCGTGAAGGACTGCACCCGGATACGCTTGCGAACATAGCCCATGATCGCGTCCCGCACCCCCGGCACCAGGAGCGCGAAGCCCAAGGCGTCGGTGAAGAAGCCCGGCGTCAGCAGGAGGAGTCCCGAGGCGAGGATCATCGCACCATGGGCCAGCGGCCGCGTCGGGTCCGACAGGTTCGAGAGCGAGCCCTGGATGCGCGCCAGTTCGGCGAGGCCCTGGCGGCGCACGAGATACGTGCCCAGCGCCGCCGTCGCGATCACGATTGCGAGGGTCGGCCAGAGGCCGAGCCAGCCGCCCACCTGGATGAACAGCGCGATCTCCAGGATGGGAACGGCGACGAACAGGGCGAAGAGCCACATCGGCGGGAACTCCGGTCTTCGGGGCGGAGTGCTTTCCTTGACCCCATCGCGGCCTTACATATGTGCGGAGCGGGCGATACCAACCCGCCGCGCCCGGAGAGAAGGATGGACGACGCTGTGATTCAACTGCTGGTACTGGCCGCGATCGCCCTGTTCCTGGTCATCCGCCTGAAGAACGTTCTGGGCACGCGCACGGGCTTCGAGAAGCCGCCCGCCGTCGACGGCCCTTCGCCGTCGCGCGACGTCCGCCGCGACTTCGAGGTGATCGAGGGCGGGCCCGATACCGACATCACCGACCATGCCGCCGATGGGTCCGAGACGGCCAAGGCGCTGGCCGCGATGAAGCTGGCCGAGCCGGGCTTCAACGTCACCGAGTTCGTCGGCGGCGCGCGGCAGGCCTACGAGATGATCCTGATGGCCTTCGAGAAGGGCGACCTGGCGCCGGTGCAGTCGTTCCTGTCCGAAGACGTCTACGAGGCATTCCTGTCGGTCGTGTCGGACCGGGAGGACAAAGGCCTGACGATCGAGGCGAATTTCGTCGGCGTCCGCGAGACCGCGCTGACCGAGGCGGAGTTCGACCGCGCCACCGAGGAGGGCCAGATCACGCTGCGCTTCGTGGCCGAGCTGACCAGCGTGGTGCGCGATGCCGAGGGCACCGTGATCGAGGGCAATCCCAACGAGATCAAGAAGCAGCGCGACGTCTGGACCTTCGCCCGCACCATGGGCACCGGCGATCCGAACTGGAAGCTCGTCGCGACGGGCGGCTGAGCCATGACGCCCGCGGATGACACCGAGGCCGCCTCCGGGCGGCCTTCGCATGGCGATCTGACCGGCTGGGCGACCGACGATCTGGACGCGGCACTGGGCGCGTTCCTGCACAACCCCGAGGGCCTGCTCTCCGCGGCGGCGCGGGCCGCCCCCGACGGGCGCCGCTTCTTCGAGACGCATTTCACGCCCGACGCATCGGTGGCCGGGCACTTCACCGGCTATTACGAACCCGAGATCCGGGCCTCGCGGACCCGGACCGATGACTTCCCGGTCCCGATCCATGCCGACCCGCCGGGCGGCATCGCGCTGCCCCGCGACGGGATCGACGCCCATCTCGCCGGCTATGAGATCGCGTGGCTGCGCGACGAGGTGGACCGGTTCTTTCTCCAGGTGCAGGGCTCCGGGCGGTTGATCTTCGAGGATGGCACGACGCTGCGGGTCGGGCATTCCGCCAAGAACGGGCATCCCTACGTGTCAATCGGGCTTCTGCTGATCGAACGGGGCATCTTCGGCGCGGACATCACGGCCGACGCGCTGAAGGACTGGCTGCGTGCAGATCCCGAGCGCGGGCGCGCGGTGATGGCCGAAAACCCGAGCTACGTGCTGTTCCGGGTGGTCGACCTGTCGGATGCGACGGGACCGATGGGCACGCTCTGCCCGGTGACGCCGATGCGGTCGGTTGCCGTCGATCCGGCGCATGTGGCGCTGGGCACGCCCGTCTGGATCGAGGTCGAGGGCCATGCCCGGCTCTGTATCGCGCAGGATACGGGCTCTGCCATCAAGGGGCCGGGCCGGGCGGATCTGTATCACGGGTCGGGCGACACCGCGGGCCATGCGGCGGGACGGCTGAACGCGCGCGGCACGCTGACGCCGCTCCGGCCGCGATGACCCGGCGGCGACGGGGCCTCTCGCCCGAGGATCGGGACATCTGGGCGCGGGTCACGCGCGACGCCGACCCCTTGCACCCCGAGCGTCGGGCCGCGCCGCCCCCCGAGCCGGTCGCGCGTCCGACGCCCGCGCCGCAGGCCCCCCGGATCGACCCGTTCCGCATCGGAGGTGCGGCGCGGGCACGGGGCTCGACCCATGCGCTGGCCCCGGCTCTGCCCGACCAGATCCGGGCCCAGCCGCTCCGGATGGATGCGAAGACCCACAAGCGGATGCGGTCGGGCAAGATGCGCCCCGAGGCGAAGCTGGACCTGCACGGGATGACGCTCGACGCGGCACAGCCCGCATTGGTGCGCTTCGTGATGGGTGCCCATGGCGACGGCAAGCGGCTGCTTCTGGTGGTGACGGGCAAGGGCAAGTCGAAGCCGGGCACCGGGCCGATCCCGAACCGCCTGGGCGTGTTGCGCCACCAGGTGCCGCAATGGCTGCGGATGGCGCCGCTGGCGCCCCTGATCCTGCAGGTGACCGAGGCCAGCCGGGCCCATGGCGGGTCAGGCGCGTATTACGTCTATCTCCGGCGCTAGCCGCGCCCGCGCCCGGTGGAGCGCCGCGGCAGCCAGCGCGCCCGCGGCGAGGAAGTAGAGCGCGATCGCCGTCATCTGGCCCGGAAAGTCGATGCCGCGATCGATGACCCAGCCGGTCAAGCCCGGACCGAGCGCCGAGCCCAGCACCATCACCGCCGCCGCCATCGCCTTGATCGCCCCGAGATGCCGCGTCCCGTAGAGCTCGGCCCACATCGCGGTCGGCAGGGTGCCCTGCGCGCCCGTGCCGATCCCGAAGACGGTCAGGGCAATCGCCGCGCCCCAGAGCGTCTCCGCTGATCCCATCAGAAGGAATGCGAGCGCGAAGGGCAGAAGGTAGACCTGCATCAGCCGCGCCGCGCCGATGCGGTCGATCGCGGCACCCGAGGCCAGCATGACGGCGACCGACACCGCCGTCAGGAGCGGCAGGAGCGCCACGTAGTCGATCAACGGCCAGCCCTTTACGGCGGCGAGGTGGACCTGGTGGAAGAAGAGCGCGGTGCCGAAGGCGGGCGGCCCGAGCAGGAGCGGGACGAGCGCCCAGAAGGTGCCGGAGCGCAGCATTTCGCCGCGGGTCCAGTGGCGGGCGTCGATGCCGGTCGCGACCGTTTCGGCGGCGACCGCCTGGGGCGTGCGCTCGGCCCGGAGCAGGGTGAGGATCGCCGGGATCGCGAGGATCGTCAGACCGGCCGCGACGACCCAGAGCGTGCGCCAGCCCAGCCATGGCTCGGCGCCCACGAAGGCCACGGGTAGCACCGCCTGGCCCAGCGCGAAGCCCGTGGCCGAAACGGCGAGCGCCTTGCCGCGGGTGGCGACGAACCAGCGGGCCATGGCGACCGCCGAAAGATGGCTCATCATGCCCTGCCCGAGAAAGCGCAGCGCGAAGACCACCGCCACGAGCGCCACGAGCCCCTGAGCGCCCGCCATCGCGAGGCAGGCCGCCGCAAGCCCAAGGCCGACGAACACCGCCAGACGTCGCACTCGCAGCCGGTCGGTCAGGACGCCCGCGTAGACCATCGCCGCCGCCGACGCGATGGTTGCCGCGGCGTAGAGGAGGCCCCAGCCGCCGTCGCTGAGGCCGTATTCGGCCATGATGTCGTCGGCGAAGAGCGCGATGAAGAAGGTCTGCCCGTAGCTCGACGTGAACGAGATCAGCATTCCGGCCGCGAGGAACTTCGCATTGTCGCGGATGAACACCCCGAACCCGGTTCGGGGCGCGTGGGTCACAGGACGTACCGGCTGAGATCGGTGGAGCGGGACAGCTCGCCCAGATGGGTCTCGACGAAACCGGCATCGACCGTGACCTCGTCGCCGCCCCGGTCGGGGGCCTCGAAGGACAGCTCCTCGAAGACGCGTTCCAGCACGGTGTAGAGCCTGCGCGCGCCGATATTCTCGATGCTTGAATTCACCTCGGCCGCGATGCGGGCCAGCGCGGCGATGCCGTCATCGGTGAAGGTGACCGTGACCTCCTCGGTGGCCATCACCGCCGCGTATTGCCGCGTCAGGGCGTTGTCGGTCTCGGTCAGGATGCGGACGAAATCCTCTTCGGTCAGCGCGCGCAGCTCGACCCGGATCGGTAGGCGGCCCTGCAATTCGGGCAACAGGTCAGAGGGCTTGGCGATGTGGAACGCCCCGCTTGCGATGAAGAGGATGTGGTCTGTCTTCACCGGCCCGTGCTTGGTGGACACCGTCGTCCCCTCGATCAGCGGCAGCAGGTCGCGCTGCACCCCCTCGCGGCTGACATCGCCGCCGCGCGCGTCCTGCCGGGCGGCGACCTTGTCGATCTCGTCGATGAAGACGATGCCGTTCTGCTCGACGGCGCGCACGGCCTCGCGCGTGACGCTCTCGGCATCCAGAAGCTTGTCCGCCTCCTCGTCGATCAAGAGGTCGTAGGACGCGGCCACGGTCAGGCGCTTCTTGACGCGGCGCTGCATCATCTTGCCGAAGATCTCGCCCAGATTGGCCATCTGGTCCATGCCCGGCTGGCCGGGAATCGCCATGCCCATCGGGTTCGACGTGTCGGCTACCTCCAGCTCGATCACCTTCTCGTCCAGCTCGCCCGACCGCAGCTTGCGGCGGAACGACTCGCGCGTGCCCTCGCGGGCGTCGGTGCCGGCCAGCGCCTCGATCACGCGATCCTCGGCGGCATCGTGGGCCTTGGCCTTCACGTCTTCGCGCATCCGTTCGCGGATCATGATCTGCGCCGCGTCGACGAGGTCGCGGATGATCTGCTCGACATCTCGCCCGACATAGCCGACCTCGGTGAATTTCGTCGCCTCGACCTTCAGGAACGGCGCCTGCGCCAGCTTGGCGAGACGGCGGCTGATCTCGGTCTTGCCGACGCCGGTGGGCCCGATCATCAGGATGTTCTTGGGGTAGACCTCGTCGCGCAGGTCGTCGCCCAGTTTCTTGCGGCGCCACCGGTTGCGCAGGGCGACCGCCACGGCGCGCTTGGCGCCGGACTGGCCGATGATGAAGCGGTCCAGCTCGGACACGATCTCGCGCGGGGTCAGATTGGTCATGCGGCCTCCTGTTCCGGCCTACTTGGGGGGACGTTCACGGAAACGCAACGTCGGTCACATCGCCGTGCGGGGGGATGGCCAGGTGTGGCGCGGCGTCGCAGGGTCCGAGCAACGCAAATCGAAAGGACCCTACCCATGAACCGTCGTTCCTTCCTCACCACCGTCGCCGCCACCGCAGCGAGCCTCGTCACCCTTCCCGCCCTCGCCGGTGGTCATGGCCGCCTCGGCACCTTCTCGGGCGCGGCGCGCTACGGCGCGGGCGGCACCGCCGAGCTGGCCGGCAACCAAGTCAACCTGCTCGCGGATTTCACCTTCGGCAGCGCACCCGATCCCAAGATCGCGCTCGGCCGCGACGGGTATGACGCCAACACGCTGATGGGGCCGCTGAAATCCACGTCCGGCGCGTCGAGCTACACGCTGCCTGCCGGGATAGATCCGTCGCAATACAACGAGATCTGGATCTGGTGCGAGCAGTACAACGTCCCGCTCGCCGTGGCGAAGCTCGGCTGACCGGTCCGGGGGCGCGGTCCGGCCGCGCCCCTAGAAGAACGCCTGCAACCCCGTCTGCGCCCGCCCGAGGATCAGGGCGTGGACGTCATGCGTCCCCTCGTAGGTGTTCACGGTCTCGAGGTTCATCATGTGCCGGATGACGCCGTATTCCTCGGAGATGCCGTTGCCGCCATGCATGTCGCGGGCCAGCCGCGCGATCTCGAGCGCCTTACCGCAATTGTTGCGCTTGATGAGCGAGATCATCTCGGGCGCGGCCTTCCCCTCGTCCATCAGGCGTCCGACCTGAAGCGCCGCCTGAAGGCCCAGCGCGATCTCGGTCTGCATGTCCGCGAGCTTCTTCTGGAAGAGCTGTGTTTGCGCCAGCGGCTTGCCGAACTGCTTGCGATCCAGCCCGTATTGCCGCGCCGCGTGCCAGCACGCCTCGGCCGCGCCCATGACGCCCCAGGCGATGCCGTAACGCGCCCGGTTGAGGCATCCGAACGGCCCCTTGAGGCCCTGCACGTTGGGCAGGAGCGCGTCCTCGCCCACCTCGACGCCGTCCATCACGATCTCGCCCGTGGTCGAGGCGCGCAGGGATTGCTTGCCCTTGATGGTGGGCGCGCTGAGGCCCGTCATGCCCTTTTCCAGAACGAATCCCCGGATCTTGCCGTCATGCGCTTCGGACTTGGCCCAGACGACGAAGACGTCGGCGAAGGGCGCGTTCGAGATCCACATCTTGGCGCCCGTCAGGCGGTAGCCGGTGTCGGTCTTGACCGCCCGCGTCTTCATGCCGGCCGGGTCGGAGCCCGCATCGGGTTCGGTCAGGCCGAAGCAGCCGATCAACTCGCCCGACGCGAGGCCGGGCAGGTATTTGCGGCGCTGCGCCTCGGACCCGTAAGCGTGGATCGGGTACATCACGAGCGACGACTGCACCGACATCATCGACCGATAGCCCGAATCGACGCGCTCGATCTCGCGCGCGATGAGGCCGTAGGTGACGTAGCTGGCGCCCAGCCCGCCATATTCCTCGGGCAGCGTCGCCCCTAACAGGCCGGCAGCCCCCATTTTCGGGAACATGCCGGGATTGACCGTCTCGCCGGCATAGGCCTCGCGGACGATGGGCTGCATTTCGGTCTCGGCGAAGGTCGCGGCCGCATCGCGCAGCATCCGCTCCTCTTCCGAGAGCTGGTCCTCGAGGCGGAAGGGATCGGCCCAGTCGAACTGGCCGAGATCGGGGCCGAAGCCGGGGGCGTGGGTGTCCTTGGGCATGGGCGTGCTCCTTCAGGTCAGGCGGTCGGCGAAAACGGTCGTCAGTCGGTGCTTCAGTATCTTGCCGGTGGGGGCGGCGGGAAGGGCCGTCGCCGCGACAATCCGCGCCGGGCGCTTGTAGGCCGAGAGCCGGGCGGCGGCAAAGGCGCGCAGATCGTCGAGGTCGAGCGTCTCGGGATCGGCGCATTGCACGAAGGCCAGCACCTCCTCGTCGCCATCCACCGCGCGCCCGATCACGGCGCATTGGATGACGTCCGGGTGATCGTTCAGCGCGGCCTCCACCTCGGGCGGATAGACGTTGAAGCCGCCCCGGATGATCAGCTCCTTCGAACGGCCGACGACATGCAGGACGCCGTCTTCGATGCGGCCCAGGTCGCCCGTCCGCATCCAGCCCTCCGTGTCCAAGACGGTGCGCGTCGCCTCCGGGTTGCGGTAATAGCCGTCCATGACGTGCGGCCCCCGCGTGCGGATCTCGCCCACGGTCCCGTCCTCGCCGCCCTTATCCGTGTCGAGGTCGATCTCGATGCCGGGCAGGGGCGGGCCGACGCTGACATCGGGCTGCCCGATCGGGTTGCGCGTGCCGCAGATGCCGGCCGTCGTCTCGGTCATGCCGTAGCCATTCTGCAGCGGCAGGCCGTAGAACGCCTCCGCCTTCCGCTTCCAGGCTGGATCGAGCGGGGCCGCCCCCGAGGAGACGTAGCGCAGCGCGGTGCCCTCCAGCCGGTCGAGACCCTGTTTCGCGACATGGGCCATCAGGATCGCATGCATCTGCGGTACGCCGGGAAAGATCGTGGCCCCGCCGGTCAGCGCGCGGTGCAGCGCTTCGGGGTCGAACCGCGCCTCGAGCTGGATCGCTGCGCCGACCGAGGTGGCGGCCATCAGCATCGAAGCCAGCCCGAACACATGGGTCATCGGCAGAACGCCGTAGACGAGGTCGTCCGGCCCCATCGTCCGAAGGTCCGCGGAGGTGCGGCCAGCGAAGCGCAGGTTGCCATGGGTCAGCATCACGCCCTTCGGGTCGCCCGTCGTCCCCGTGGTGTAGAGGATGACGGCCGTGTCGGGCGTGGTCGCGTGGTCGTGGGGGGCGCCCGCGGCCAGCGCGATGCGCCCGAAGCCGTTGTCGTGGCCGGTCGCGCCTGCGGCGTCCGCATGGGCCGCGGCGTCGGGCGAGATGCCGGTGGTGAAGGCGACGACGCGCGGTCCGGCATGGTCGAGGATGCGCGCGAGTTCCGCCGCACTCATGCGCGCGTTCACGGGCACCGCGACGGCGCCCGTCATCGCGGCGGCGAAGATCAGGACGGTCGTCGCGTGGCAATTCTCGGCCACGATGCCGAGCCGGTCGCCGGGGCGGAGGCCCGCGTCGCGAAGGATGGTGGCAGCGGTGCGGATCGCGGCCAGGTGGTCCGCATAGGTCACGTCCCGCCCGTCGCAGTCGCGAATCGCGAGCGCGTCGGGCCGCCTGGCGGCGCAGGTCTCGACCATCAGGTGAACGGGTTCGGTCATGACGCCCTCTCGGGTCTGAGGCGGTCGAGCGCGACCATGGCCTCGGCCTCCAGTTCGGCCACGATGGTGGCCAGCGGTGCGATGCGGTCGGTCAGTCCCAGCGACTGCCCCGCCGAGAGCATACCGCGCGAGATGTCGCCGCTTCGGTAGGCCGCGCGCCCGATCCGGCCCGCGACGAGCGGCATCAACCGCTCGATCCCGATTTCGGGGTCCTCGCGTTCCAGCGCCGCGACCTCGCGCGCGGTGTCGTTGGCCAGCGTCCGGATCGTGTTGCGCACGCTCGCCATCGTCAGGAGGGTGTCGCGCTCGGACGCGTCGGCCAACGCCTGCTTGTAGCCGACATGCGCGCCCAATTCCTCGGCCACGAGGAACCGCGTGCCGATGACGACGCCCGCTGCCCCCGCGGCCAGTGCGCCGATGATCTGGCTTCCCGCGCCGATGCCGCCGCCGATGAGGAAGGGGATCGAGAGGCGGCGCTCGGCCAGCGCCTCGTTGACGACGGTGCCGATCAGGTCGAGCCCCGGATGCCCGCCGCATTCCGCGCCCACGATCGAGACCATGTCGACGCCGACCGCCTCGGCCTTCAGGGCGAAGCGTACGGACGGCACCTTGTGGAGCACGGTGATGTCCGCATCGCGCAGGATCGGCAGATAGGGTTCGGGGTTGCGTCCGGACGTCTCGACGAAGCGCACGCCCTCGTCCGCGATCAGGCGGAAGGTCTCGGCCACGGTCTCGCCCTCGACCAGCTTCGGCAGCATCGAGACGTTCACCCCGAAGGCGCGCCCGTCGCAGAGGTCGCGGGCGCGTGCGACCTCGGTCCGGAGGTCGGCGGGCTCGGGAAAGCTCGCCGCCGTGATGAACCCGACGATCCCGGCATCGGCGCAGGCGGCGACGTAATCCGCGTCCGAGAGCCACATCAACCCGCCCGCGACGATGGGCAAGCGGGTCCCGAAGGCGCGGGTGACGGCGGTGTCGAACACGGGATCGCTCACCGGACGGACCGGAAATCGGGGCGGCGGCGGTCGAGGAAGGCCGCGATGCCCTCGGCCGCCTCTTCGGCGGCGACGGCTGCGGCCATTGCATCGCGTTCGGCATCGAGCTGTGCCGCCGGGTCGCACGCGTAGGCGGCGTTCACCAGCCGCTTGATCCGGGTCTGCGCAACCACGGGTCCGTCCGCCAAGCGGTCGGCGAGGGCGTGGGCCGCGGCCAGCGCGTCGCCCGGGTCGCAGAGTTCGCCCACGGCCCCGAGATCGTGCAGCCGTTCGAACGCGACCGCTTCGCCGGTCAGCGCCATGCGCATCAGCATCGGACGGGGCAGGCATGTGGCGAGGTTCGCCGTCAGCCCGCCATCAGGCACCAGCCCCGCCTTGACATAGGCCGCGGACACGGTCGCGCCGCGCGCCGCCACGATCAGGTCGCAGGCGAAGGCGATCGACGCGCCCGCGCCCGCGGCTCCGCCCTCGATCGCGGCGATGACCGGCACGGGACAGGCCATCAGCCCCCGGATCAGTTCGTGCAGTGCCTCGATCCGGGCGATGCGTTCGGGTTCGGGCAGGTCGCGCCGCGTCGCGATCTGCGCAAGGTCGCCCCCGGCGCAGAAATAGCCGCCCTCGCCGTGAAGGATCAGCGCCGCGACCCCGCCGCGTTCGGCCCGGTCGAGCGCTTCGGCCAACGCGGCGTAATAGTCGGGCGAGAGGGCGTTCCGCTTGGCCGTGTTGGCGTTCACCACCACGAGGCGGTCGCCCTGATCGTCGATCCGCGCGATCATCCCAACCGCTCCGGCGGGACGCGCTTGAAGACGCCCGTGGCGGTCGCGATCAGGAGGTCGGGCGTCCGTAATTCGCCTGCGACGAAGATCAGGGAACGTCCCCCGCCGGTCACCCGGCCCGTGGCTTCGAGCGTGTCGCCCGCATGGGCCGGAGCGTGGAAGTTGAGCGTCATCGAGACCGTCAGGAAGGGCGCGGTGCCCGTGTCGTCCACGGTGAGGCTCGCGGTCGCGCCAAGTGCGTTGTCCAGCACCGCCGCCGCGATCCCGCCATGGAGCGCGCCATGGCGGTTGGTGTGGTCCCCGGTCAGCTCCAACCGGCAGCGCGCTGAGGCCGGGTCGGAGACATCGAGCACGTAGCCGAGCAGGCGCTGGGTGCCGGTCTCGTCCCGGATGACGCCGGTCACCTCAGGCCGCCGTCAGCGCGATGAAGCGCTGCATGTGATGCATCGCATCGCCGAAGCGGTGCTCGACCATCGAGAGCCGCTTGGCGAGTTGACCGAGATCGTATTCCTGCGTCATTCCGATCCCGCCATGCATCTGGATCGCTTCCTCGACGACCAGCCGCGCGACCTCCGAGACGAGGTTCTTCGTCGCGGCGACGTGGCGGTCGCGGTCGGGGCCATCGACATGGCCGGCGAGGTTGATGACGGCGGAGCGCGCCTGTTCGATCTCGATCAGGAGGTCGGCCATGCGGTGTTGCAGCACCTGGAACGTGCCGATGGGGCGGCCGAACTGCTTGCGGGTCCTGAGGTAGTCGGTGGTCAGCGCGCGAATCGCTTCCATCAGGCCCAACGCCTCGGCGCATTGGGCGAGCGTGGCGCGGGCGATGGCGGCGCGGAGCAAGTCGGAGGCGTCGTCGGACAGCCGTGTCGCGGGCGCGCCGTCGAGCGTCACCTCCGCCGCCATGCCCCCGCCGACCAGCGGGTAGGCCCGAAGGTCTAGCGTGGACGGCGCCACCTCGTAAAGGCCGATCCGGTCGCCGTCGCGCGCGGTCACCAGCACGCGATCCGCGGCGGGCGCGTTGACGACGACCGCCTTCCGCCCGTCCAGCCGCCAGCCGTCGCCATCCGGGGTGGCCTTGGTCGCAACGCGCATCGGGTCGTACCGCCCGCCGGGTTCACCCATGGCCACGGCGATTTGGACCGTGCCGTCGATCACGCCGTCGATCTCGGCGCCGCAAGCCGCGAGCAGTCCGCCGCCGAGGATGCCGGTGTCGAGCAGCGGATCGACCGCGCCCGCGCGACCCATCTCCTCGAAGACGAGTGCGATGTCGAAGCCGGTCCCGCCGAAGCCGCCGACCTCTTCGCGAAAGAGCGCGCCGATCACGCCCATCTCGGCCAGCCCAGACCAGATCCGCGGGGCGAAGCCGCCGGGCGCGTCCGCCGCTTCGGTCCGGCCCGTCGCGTCGTAGGCATTTGCCAGGAACCGCCGCAGCCCGTCCTGCAGCATCCGGCCTTCGTCGCTCAGCTCGAAATTCATGTCAGAGCTCCAGCATGGTCTTGGCGATGATCGACCGCTGCACCTCGTTCGACCCGCCATAGATCGAGAGTTTGCGGTTGTTGAGATATTGTCCGGTCGCCCGCATCGCGTGGTCGGGACCGATGGGGCCCTCGTTGTCGCCCTCGACTGCCTCGGACTGGAACGGCAGTGCATAGGGTCCGACGGCGAGCTTGGTCAGGGCGTTGATCTCCTGCCGGATGACGGTGCCCTTGATCTTGAGCATCGAAGATTCGGCGCCCGGTGCCTGGCCCGCGGCGGCGGCGGAGACAACGCGCAGGTTGGTCGTGGCCATCGCCATCAGGTCGATCTCGACCCGGGCGACCCGTGCGGCGAAATGGGGGTTCGCGGCCAGCGGCGCGTCGCCGTCCATCTCGGCGGCCGCGATCCGCTTGAGGCTGGCGAGCCCCGCATTGGCGAAGCCCACGCCTGCAATATTGGTGCGCTCGTGGGTCAGCAGGTACTTGGCATAGGTCCAGCCCTTGTTCTCCTCGCCCACGAGGTTGGAGACCGGCACGCGGACATCGGTGAACCAGACCTCGTTCACCTCGGCGCTGCCGTCGATCAGGACGATGGGCCGGACTTCGACGCCGGGGGTGTCCATGTCGATCAGGAGAAAGCTGATCCCCTCCTGTGGTTTGCCCTCCTTCGAGGTCCGCACGAGGCAGAAGATGTGGTCGGCATATTGCCCCAGCGTGGTCCAGGTCTTCTGACCGTTGACGACGTAGTGGTCGCCGTCGCGCACCGCTTCGCAGCGCAGGCTTGCCAGATCGGACCCGGCCCCCGGCTCGGAATAGCCCTGGCACCACCAGTCGGTCCCGTCGAGGATGCGCGGCAGGTAATGCGCCTGCTGTTCGGGCGAGCCGAATTTCTGCAGCACCGGCCCCAGCATCGCGATCCCGAAGGGCACGATCCGGGGGGCACCGCGCGCGGTCGTCTCGTCCTCGAAGATATGGCGCTGCACGGCGTCCCATCCCGCGCCGCCATGGTCTGCGGGCCAGTTCCCCGCCAGCCAGCCCTTCGCGTTCAGGATCGCGTGCCATTCCTCGTGATCGGCCTTGGTCAGAGCGCGCCCGGCGCGGCCCCGATCGGTCAGGCGGTCGGGCAGCTCGGCGTCGAGGAAGGCCCGCACCTCGTCGCGGAAGGCGAGCTGGTCGTCGGTGTAGTCGAGATTCATGTCGCGTCTCCGGGATAGATTTCGAAGAGGCCCGCCGCCCCCTGGCCGCCGCCGATGCACATCGTGACGACGCCCCATTTCGCGCCGCGCCGTCGCCCCTCGTGCAGCAGGTGCATCGTCATCCGCGTGCCGGTCATGCCGAACGGGTGGCCGACCGAGATCGAACCGCCGTCCACGTTCATCCGGTCGTCGTCGATCCCGAGCCGGTCGCGGCAATAGAGCGCCTGGGAGGCGAAGGCCTCGTTGAGCTCCCAGAGGTCGATGTCGTCCACCGTCAGGCCGTGGCGTTCGAGGAGTCGCGGAACGGCGAAGACCGGGCCGATGCCCATCTCGTCGGGCGCGCAGCCCGCGACGGCGAAGCCCCGGAACGCGCCCAGTGGCGTCAGCCCTTCGCGCCCCGCGGCGGCCTCGCTCGTCATCACCAGCGCCGCCGCGCCGTCCGAGAGTTGAGACGCGTTGCCCGCTGTCACGAACTGGTCGGGGCCGCGGACCGGGTCGAGCGCGGCGAGGCCTTCCAGCGTCGTCGAGGGGCGATTGCATTCGTCGCGCGACACGGTGACCTCGCGCATGGCGGTTTCGCCCGTGTCGCGGTCCTTCACCTCCGTCGTCACGGTGATCGGCGCGATCTCGGCGTCGAAGCGGCCGGCCTCCTGCGCCGTCGCAGTGCGCTGCTGGCTCGCCAGCGCCAGCGCGTCCTGATCGGCGCGGGACACACCGTAGCGCGCGGCGACGATATCCGCCGTCTCGATCATCGACAGGTAAAGATCGGGGCGATGCGCCTTGATCCAGACCTCGCGCGAATGGCGCGGCGGCGGCAGGTTGAGACTGATGCTCTCCAACCCGCCGACCAGAACGGCCTCGGCGCCCTCGGACGCGATCATGTGGCCCCCTTGTGCGATGGCCTGCAGGCCGCTGGCGCAGAAGCGGTTGACCGTGGCGCCCGCGATGGCGTCGGGCAGGCCCGCGCGCAGCACGATCTGGCGCGCGATATTGCCGCCCGTCGCGTGCTCGGGATAGCCGCAGCCCCAGATGCTGTCCTCGATCAGGTCCGGGTCGATCCCGGCGCGCGCGACGGCGGCGGCGGCAACATGACCGCCCAGCGTCGCGCCGTGGGTTGCGTTGAACGACCCGCGCCCGGCTTTGCCGATGGGCGTGCGCGCGGTCGAGACGATGACGGCCCCGGTCATGCGGCGTCCTTTGCGTTGAGGTCGGCGAACGCCCCGCCGCTCTCGGCCAGTCGGCGCAGAAGCGGTGCGACTTGCCACGCATGGGGGTCGTGTTCGGCGAAGCGTTCGATATCGGCGACGATGCGGGCGAGACCGTGCTGGTCGGCCCAGTGCATCGGGCCGCCCCGCCAGCGCGGGAAGCCGTAGCCGTGGAGCAGGACCGCGTCGACGTCGAGCGGGCGGGCGGCGATGCCCTCCTCGACCACGCGCGCCGCCTCGTTGACCATCGCGGCCATGTAGCGGGCGACGATCTCGTCCGCATCGAATTCGCGGGGCGTCAGCCCGAGATCGCGTCGCGTCGCTTCGACGATTTCGGTGACGGCCGGGTCCTCGGCCCCGCGCCTGTCCTCGGCGTAATCGTAGTAACCCCTGCCGGCTTTCCGCCCCAGCCGACCGGCGTGGTGGAGCCGGTCGGCGAAGACCGGGCGGCGGTCGTGGGGACCGGCCTCGGGGGCCTTCCGCTCGCGGGTCGCGAATCCGATATCGAGCCCGGCGAGATCAGAGACCTGGTAAGGGCCCATCGGGAACCCGAACCCCCGGATCGCGCGGTCGACCTCGTAGGGATGCGCCCCGTCGAGCACCATGTCGTCTGCGGCGCGGCGATAGGCCGAGAGGATGCGGTTGCCGATGAAGCCGTCGCAGACGCCCGCCCGCACACCGATCTTGCCCAGCCGCTTGGCCAGCGCGAAGGCGGTGGCGGTGACGTCGTGGGCGGTGCCGTCCGGCACGACGATCTCGAGCAGCTTCATGACATGGGCGGGCGAGAAGAAGTGCAGCCCGATCACATCGGCGGGGCGGCCTGTCGCGGCGGCGATCTCGCCCACGTCGAGATAGGAGGTATTGGTCGCGAGGATCGCGCCGGGGCGCAGGACGGCGTCGAGCGCGGCGAAGACCTCGCGCTTGACGGCCATGTCTTCGAACACCGCCTCGATGGCGAGGTCGGTGTCGGACAACGCGTTATAGTCGGTCGCGGTGCGGAAGGGCGGATCGGCGCGGGCCTCGGGGGCGAGCTTGCCGCGCGTGACAGCTGCGTCGAGATTGGCGCCGACGGTTGCGGCGGCCCGCGCCGCGCTGTCCGCGTCTCGCTCGACAAGCGTGACGTTGAGCCCGGCGAGGAGTGCCGACGTCGCGATGCCCGCGCCCATCGTGCCGCCGCCGATCACGCCGATCCGGGCGATGTCGCGCGGCGTCGCGTCCAGCCCCGGCACCTTCGAGACAGCGCGGTCGGTGAAGAAGGCGTGGATCAGGCCCGCGCGCTGGGGTGTTTCCACCAGATCGAGGAAGAGGCGGCGCTCCTCGGCCAGCCCGGCGTCGAAATCGGCGCCCGTCGCGGCCATGATCGCGTCGATCGCGGTCACCGGCGCGACCTGTCCCACGGTGCGCGCGGCCGTGCGGTCGCGGAGGTCCGAAAGGTCGCCCGTAGGCACCGGGCGGTCGCGGGTCCGGCGCGGGGGCTTGCCCCGTAGCTTGTCGGCGAAACGCCGGGCGGCGTCGCGCAGGTCTCCTTCGCCCACCCGGTCGATCAGGCCCATCTCGCACGCGGCCTCGGGGTCGACGGGTTTGCCGCTGGCGATCATCTCGCCCGCCGCTTCGAGCCCGATCAGGCGCGGGGTCCGCTGGGTGCCACCCGCACCCGGCAGGATGCCCAGCGCCACCTCGGGCAGACCCAGCACGGTGCCCGGCATCGCCAGCCGCCAGTGGCACCCGAGCGCGACCTCCAGCCCGCCGCCCAATGCCGCCCCGTGAATTGCGGCCATCACCGGCTTCGGACTGGCCTCGATCGCGTTCACGACGTCGGGCAGCGAGGGCGCCTGCACGGGCTTGCCGAATTCGGTGATGTCCGCTCCGCCCAGGAACAGGCGTCCGCCGCCCATCACGACCGCGACCTCTGCGCCGCCATCGGCGCCGAAGCGCGCGATGGCGGCGTCGAGACCGGCACGCACGGCATGGCCCAGCGCGTTGACCGGCGGGTTGGCGACGGTGATCCAGGCGATGCCGTCCTCGAGGTCGTAGGTCACGGGCATCGTCATGCGGGCCTCCGGGTGTCGATATCCGCCGCCTCGGGGATCGGGGCAGGGGCGGGCGGCTGGCCCATGATGCGCTCCAGCTCGCGGACGGTGTCGCGCAGCGCGGGGCCGACGCGGCTGCGCATCGCCTCTACGGTCAGCATCTCGGGCAGGGCGCCGCAGGTGAAGACCACCGGCTCGCCCAGCTCGCGGGGATGGAACGGCACCGCGACGGCGTGGATGTTCGCCGCGAAATATTCCGCCGGGTCCGCGATGACATAGCCCTGTGCCAGAAGCTGTCCCGCCGCGTCCCGCCGGATCGTCGCGGCCCGCGCGGGCGTCAGGCCGCGCGCGCCGTCGGATTCGGTCACGACGTTGCCGAAGGTCTCGGCGGGCAGCGTGCCCAGAAGCGCATGCCCCGAGGAGGAGCCGTTGAGTGGCGGCCGCGCCCCGACCTCGAGCCAGAGCGATGCAATCCCGCGCGGTCGCCACGTCCGCACGATCAGCATGTGCCCGCCGTCGCGCACGAGGAGCAGCGACATCGTCCCCGTCTCGTCGGCCAGCCGCTGCATCAGGGGGGCGGCGATCTCGACGAAGCTGATCGACGTGGCGGCGAGGTTCCCTAGCACCAGGAGCGCCGGGCCGGGGCGGTAGCGGTCGTGGCGGCGCGTGTGGGTCAGATAGCCCAGCGATTGCAGCGTGAAGGTCAGCCGCGAGACGGTCGATTTCGGCAGGCCCGTCCGCTCCGCGATCTCGGCATTGCCCAGCCCGTCGTCGCCCGCCCGAAAGGCGCGCAGGACGGACAATCCGCGGGCGAGGGTCGTGGCGAAGCGGCGGTCGTCCATCAGAGGCCTCCGGGGATCAGCAGCGAGATGATCGGGAAGGCCATGATGAGGACCAGGACGATGACGTCCACCGTCAGAAAGCGCAGGATGCCCGCGAAGATGCGGTCGAGCGGCACCTCGCGGCCCACGACGTTGGCGATGACGAAGACGTTGAGGCCGACCGGCGGGGTGATCAGCCCGATCTCCAAGAGCTTGATCACCACGACGCCGAACCAGATCAGGTCGAAGCCGTAGGTCTCGACCAGCGGGATCATCAGGGGCAGCGTCAGGACCATGATCCCGATCGGGTCGAGGAACATGCCCAGCAGAAGGTAGATCGCGGCGATGGCGATCAGGAGGACGAGGGGCGAGAACTCGGCCGCCGTGACCGCGCCGACGATATCGGGAGCCACCCCGGTCAGGGCGATGAAGGCGACGAAGATCTTGGCGGCGGCGGCGATGAGGAAGATGCTGGCCGTCTGGATCGCGGTCTCGCGGAGCGCCTCCCAGAGCGACGCGAAGGTCAGCTTCCGCTGGGCGAAGCCGATGAGGACCGCCATCGTGACGCAGACGGCAGCGGCCTCGGTCGCGGTGAAGATACCGCCATAGATGCCGCCGACGATCACCGCGAAGAGCGCGACGGCGGGCCACGAATCGAGCGCCGCGCGGCCCCGGTCGCGCATCGTCGTCGTCCCGTCGGGGATGGGGGCGGCGGCGGGGTCGCGCCAGACCCAGACCGCGATCACGAGGATGAACCCCGCGAGCGACAGCAGCCCCGGCAGGATCCCTGCGAGGAACAGCGCCGAGATCGAGGTCTCGGTGAAGATGCCGTAGATGATGAAGAGGACCGAGGGTGGGATCAGCGAGCCCAGCGTGCCGCCCGCCGCGACGCTCGCCGTGGCCAGCCGCTTGTCGTAGCCCATTCGCAGCATTTCGGGAGAGCAGATGCGGCCCATGGTCGAGGCGCAGGCGATGGATGACCCGGTGATGGCCGAGAAGCCGCCACAGCCCACGACGCTGGCCATGGCCACGCCGCCGGGCAGGCGGGCCAGCCAGACGCGGGCGGCGTAGTAGATCTTGGTGGTGATGTCGGCGCGGTAGGCGATGTGTCCGAGCGCCACGAAGAGCGGGATCATCGACAGGTCGTAGGAATGGATCAGGTCGAAGGAGTTCGAGAACACCATCGACGTCGTGGGCCGGATCGCGCGCCACGGGGTGAAATCGCCGGTCCGAAACGCGAAGAGGACGAAGCTGCCTACCGTGGCCACCCCGGCCAGCGCGAAGGCGATGGGCACGCGGATCGCCAAGAGGCCGATGACGCTGGCGAAGGCGACGATGCCGATCAGCGTGCCGTCCATCAGGGGCGGTCCATCAGGTCGAGCGTGGTTTCGGGTTCAGCCAGGTGGCCGCCCGCCCGGATGGTGCGGATGTCGGCCACCGCCATTAACAGCAGGCGGATCCAGCAGAACACCATGCCGACGAGGAAGATCACGCGCCCCGGCCATTTCGGCAGCGAAAGCTCGCCGAAGAAGAACGACCCCGAGGCCCAGGTCTTCGCCAGCTCGTTCCAGCCCGCGTAGATCAGCGGCGCGAGCGCAAGCACTCCGGCGAGGCTGCCCGCGACGATCAGCAAGTCCTGCACGCGCGGCGGCATCATCTTCGAGAGGAACTCGACGACGATATGCGACCGGGCGGCCGTCGCGGCGGCCAGCGGCAGGACGATCGCCGCGACCATCAACTCGCGCACGATGACGATCGTGTCCGGGATGGCGCCGCCCATGGTCGCGCGCATCACGACGCTGGTCGTGATCAGCAGGCCCAGCCCCATGATCGCGATCACGGAGAGGTCGAGCAGCAGGCGTTCGATGCGGTGGAGCATGGGCGTCCCTCGGGTGACATCGGTGCGCGCGGCGAACGCGCGCACCGGGATCCGGTCGTCAGGGCCCGGTCAGCGGTCCCAGGGGTAGCCCTGGTCGTCGCGCTCGGCCGCGTACTGCGCCAGAAGACCGCGATACTCCTCGAGCAGCGCCGCACCGTCGAGGCCGACCTGTCCGGCCCGCTCGACCCAGGCGTCGACATATTGCGCACCCTGTTCGACCAGCTTGTCGCGCTCGGCGGCGTCCAGCTCGATGATCTCGACCCCCGTGTCGCGCATGGTCTGCACCGCGCGCTCGTTATCGGCGGTGATGAGTTCGCCCAGCGTGTCGGCCATGGCGATGCCCGCCTCGCCCATCGCGGTCTGAACCGCGGGGTCGAGCGCGTCGTAGGCATCCTTGTTCATGAAGATCCCGAGCGCGCCGACCTGACCCCAGTCGAGCAGCGTGTAGGAGGTGATGACCTCCTGCTGCTTGAGGGCGGCGACGGCGTAGGAATAGCCTTGACTGCAATCGAGAAGCCCGGTGTCGAGGCCCTGATAGGCATCGTAGATCGACATCGCGACCATGTTGGCGCCGTAGTCGCGGAACGTGTCGCCATAGGCGCCGACGCCCCGGACCTTCAGCCCGTCGATATCGTCGACGCTGCGGATCGCGGCGTCCTTGCAGCCGATATTGACGGCGCTGGTGGTGAAGGTGCCGAGATAGACGAGGTTCTGGTCGGCGAGGCTGGCCTGGATCGCGTCCGAAGACCGCATCAGCGCATCGGTCGCACGCATCCCCACCCAGGCATCGGCGTTCTGGAGCGGCAGGTCAGCGATGCCGTAGCCCACCATTTCCTGCGGAAAATAAACGCCGATCACGGTGCCGAGGTCGGCCACGCCGTCGGCGATGGATCCGGCGGCGGCATTCGCCTTGAAGAGCGCGCCGCCCCACTGGACGTCGATCGAGACGTCGCCATCGGTGCGCGCCTCTACGTCGTCGACGAAGCTTTGCAGCGCGGCGGCACGCGCCCCGCGATTGGGTCCGGCCTCACCCAGGATCAGCGTCGTCTGCGCGGCGGCGGACGTGGCGGCAAGGCAGAGCGCGGTGGCCGCGATGGCGAACGATTTCATGATGTCTCCTCTCAGAGTTCCACTATGCGGAATAGTGTTTCACTTAAGGGAGGCTAGGAAGCGCGGCGCGGGAAGGCAATCCCTTCCCGCGTTCCGGCCTCAGGCGGGCGGGCCCTTGCGGTGGGGCTTGGCCTTTCCGGCGGCGCGCGCCTTGTTCATCTTGCTGTCGGGCTTGCCCGCGGGCGGCTTGGGTCCCTTCGGCTTTCCCTTGGATGCCCAGTCCTTCACCACGCCCTCGGGTCGGGTGGCATGGGGCTTGGCGGGCTTCGGCTTCGGACCCTTGGAGCGCGGCGCGTCTCCGTCCTCGGCGCGCGGCTTGCCCTTGTAGGGCGCCTTCCCCTTGAAGGGTGGCTTTCCTTTGGGGCCGCCGGGCCTGAACCCGCCGGGCTTGCGATCATCGGGCGGCGGGCCGTCGGCGGTGTCGAGGCGCAGGCCGGGTTCGATCTCGGACCCGACGAGCTTTGTGACGGCGCCGGCGGAGGCTTCGCTCACCTGCAGGAAGCTCGCGCCCTCGCGGATGCGGATCGCGCCGATATCGTCGCGTCCGAGGCCGGCGGCCTTGCAGATCATCGGCAGCAGGCGGCGCGGCTCCAGCCCCGCCTCGCGCCCGCCGGAAACCTGGAACCAGCGGCTGGGTCCGAACTCGCTGCGCTTGGCCTGTGCCTTGGCGGCCACCTCGCCCGGAGAAGACAGCTCCTCCGGGGCGGAATGGCGCGCGGCCCGCAGGCGCAGGTAGCCGGCGGCCAGCTGCTCGGGCGTGAACCGTGCGGCGAGGTCGTTGACCGTGCCGCTCTCCTCCTCGGTGATCTCCTCGAACCAGGCGGGATCGTCCAGCATCCGGGCGCGGTCGGCGTCGCGCACGGCATCGGCCGAGGGCGCGTCGGCCCACCCGGCCTTGAGCTTGGCCCAGCCGATCAGGCGATGCGCCTTCTTGCGGGCGGCGGGCGGCACGATCATCACGCTCGTCCCCTTGCGCCCGGCCCGGCCCGTGCGCCCAGAGCGGTGCAGAAGGCTGTCGGAGCCGGTGGGCAGTTCGGCATGGATCACGAGGTCCAGATTGGGCAGGTCGATGCCCCGCGCCGCGACATCGGTCGCCACGCAGACCCGCGCGCGCCCGTCGCGCATCGCCTGAAGCGCGTTCGTCCGCTCGGATTGGGTCAACTCGCCCGAAAGCGCCACAACCGGGAACCCCCGGTTCGACAGGCGCGTCGTCAGGCGGTTCACCATCGCGCGGGTGTTGCAGAAGACAATGGCGTTCGGTGCCTCGTAGAAGCGCAGAACGTTGATGATCGCATTCTCGCCGTCATGCGATGCGACGTTCAGCGCACGGTACTCGATATCGGCATGGGCCTCGGTCTTCGAGGCGGTGGCGATACGCTTGGCGTCCCGCTGATAGCTTTCGGCGAGCTTGGCGATGGCGGCGGGGACGGTGGCCGAGAACATCAGCGTCTGACGGTCCTCGGGGCATTCGCCGAGGATGAATTCGAGATCCTCGCGGAAGCCGAGGTCCAGCATCTCGTCTGCTTCGTCCAGCACGACGGCGCGGATCGCGCTGAGGTCGATCGAGCCGCGCATGATATGGTCACGCAGGCGCCCCGGTGTGGCGACGACGACATGGGTGCCGCGCGCGAGGCTGCGCCGTTCGTCGCGCATGTCCATGCCGCCGACGGTCGAGGCGATCTGCGCGCCCGCCTTGGCATAGAGCCATGCCAGTTCGCGCCGGACCTGCATCGCCAGTTCGCGCGTCGGCGCCACCACGAGGGCCAGCGGCGCGCCCGCATCGGCGAACCGGTCGGCCTCGCCCAGAAGCGTCGGCGCGATGGCCAGCCCGAAGCCCAGCGTCTTGCCCGATCCGGTCTGCGCCGACACCAGGAGATCGGCCCCGTCCAGCGCGGGATCGAGCACGGCCTCCTGCACGGGGGTGAGCGTGTGATAGCCCCGCTCTTCGAGCGCGGCGGCGATGGTGGCTTTCATGGAAGCGTCCCCGGTGGGATTGGGCAAGGCGCGGCAGCTACGCCACGACGGCGGGAATGTATAGGGCCGCGCAAGTGCTGGACACTGTCTGCCGCTGTGTCACATTCCCGTCATTCCGCCGGTGCTAGGGACCCGGCGGATCGAACGGGGCCCGAGCGCTCCGAAACAGGGAGAGATCTTATGACCAAGAGCCACCTTCTGGGTGCCGTCGCATTGGCCGCGCTGGCCTTCGCGATGCCGGCTGCCGCGCAGGATTGCGAGCGGGGCGACCTCGATGACCGATATTGCGATACCGACGGCGACCTGATCGCCGACATCCCCACGGATGCCGCCGACCAGATCGACCCCGACACGCTCATCTTCGCCTATACCCCGGTCGAGGATCCCGCCGTCTACGAGACCGCATGGGCCGACTTCCTCGCGCATCTCGAAGCGGCGACCGGCAAGGACGTCGTGTTCTTCCCCGTCCAGAACAACGCCGCCCAGATCGAGGCGATGCGGTCCGGTCGTCTGCATATCGCAGGCTTCAACACCGGGTCGAACCCGCTGGCCGTGAACTGCGCGGGCTTCCGTCCGTTCACCATCATGGCGGGCGAGGATGGCAGCTTCGGCTACGAGATGGAGATCATCACCCATCCCGACAGCGGCATCACCGAGGTGGCCGACATCGCCGGTGGCCAGCTGGCCTTCACCTCCGAGACGTCGAATTCGGGCTTCAAGGCGCCGTCGGCGATCCTCGCCTCGGAGTTCGGCATGAGCGCCGGCGAGGATTTCGAGCCGGTCTTCTCGGGCAAGCACGACAACTCGATCCTCGGCGTGGCCAACAAGGACTACCCGGCCGCCGCGATCGCCAACTCGGTCAAGGCGCGGATGCTCGAGCGGGACGTGGTCACCGACGACCAGCTCGTCACGATCTACACCTCGCAGACCTTCCCGACGACGGGCTACGGCACGGTCTACAACCTGACCCCCGAGCTGCAGCAGTCGATCCGCGACGCCTTCTTCAGCTTCGACTGGGAAGGCACGTCCCTGGCCGAGGAGTTCGGCAAAAACGGCGAGTCGCAGTTCCTCGAGATGACCTACCAGGAATTCTGGGACGTCATCCGCAAGATCGACGCGGCCAACGGCGTCAGCTACGCTTGCGAATGATCGCCTTCGGGTGACACAAGACTGCGCGGGGCGGCTTCACGGCCGCCTCGCGTTTATCGGGGGGACGGACATGCTGCGGCTCGACAAGCTGGTGAAGACCTACAAGACCGGCGACCAGGCGCTGAAATCCGTCGAACTCGACGTGCCGGCCGGACAGGTCGTCGCCCTGATCGGCCCCTCGGGCGCGGGCAAGTCTACGCTCATTCGCTGCATCAACCGCCTGGTCGAGCCGACCTCGGGCGCCGTCTGGCTCGGCGATACCGACCTGACGCGGCTGGGCGCCGGGGCGCTGCGCCGCGAACGCCGCCGCATGGGCATGATCTTCCAGGAATACGCGCTGGTCGAGCGCCTGACCGTGATGGAGAACGTGCTGTCGGGACGGCTCGGCTATGTCGGGTTCTGGCGCTCGCTGACGCGCCGCTTCCCGCAATCGGACGTGGACGAGGCATTCCGCCTTCTGGACCGCGTCGACCTTCTGCACATGGCCGACAAGCGCGCGGATGAGCTGTCGGGCGGGCAACGCCAGCGGGTCGGCATCTGCCGCGCGCTGATCCAGAATCCCGCGCTCCTCCTGGTGGACGAGCCGACGGCCTCGCTCGACCCCAAGACCTCGCGCCAGATCATGCGCCTGATCTGCGAGCTCTGCGCCGAGCGCGGCCTCGCCGCGATCATCAATATCCATGACGTCGCCCTGGCCCAGATGTTCGTCGCCCGCGTCGTCGGCCTGCGCTTCGGCGAAGTGGTGTTCGACGGCCAGCCCGACGCGTTGACCCCCGACAAGCTGACCGAAATCTACGGCGAGGAAGACTGGGAGGCGACGATCGAACCCGTCGAAGACGAGGTCGAGGCCGCCGAATGAGTGCCGCGACCCACCGCGAACTCGACGACATGCTGGGCACGGCCTGGCGTCGGCCCGCCTTCATCAAGCGGCCCTGGCTGCGCTGGGTGCTGGGGATCGGGTTCCTGCTCTACCTCATCGCCGCGATCGCCTCGGTCGAGGTCAACTGGACGCGCGTCTACGAAGGGCTGGATCGCGGCTGGGCCTTCGTGCTGGCCTTCACCTCGCCCGACTTCACGAGCCGGGGCAGCGACATCTGGAACGGCATGGTGGAATCGATCGTCATCACGGTCGCCTCCTCCGTCGTCGGCATCCTGATCTCGATCCCCATCGCGCTGGGCGCCGCGCGCAACATCGCGCCACTGCCGGTCTACGTGATCTGCCGGGGCATCATCGCCGTCAGTCGCGCGCTGCAGGAAATCATCGTCGCGATCCTGCTGGTTGCGATCTTCGGCTTCGGGCCGCTCGCGGGGTTCCTGACGCTCAGCTTCGCAACCATCGGGTTCCTGTCGAAGCTCCTGGCTGAGGATATCGAGAGCATGGACCGCAGCCAGGCCGAGGCCATTCGGGCCACCGGCGCGCGCTGGACGCAGTGGATCAACTACGGCGTCCAGCCGCAGGTCATCCCCCGCCTGATCGGGCTGTCGATCTACCGCGTCGACATCAATTTCCGCGAGAGCGCGATCCTCGGGCTGGTGGGTGCGGGTGGCATCGGCGCGACGCTGAACACCGCCTTCGACCGCTACGAATACGACACGGCTGCGGCGATCCTGCTGCTGATCATCGCGGTGGTGATGGCGCTGGAATACATCTCGGGCGTCGTCCGGGCGCGGGTGCAATAGATGCCGGTCCTTCAGACATCCGACCGCCCCGTCTGGCGCAAGCGCACCACCGGGCAGGCCATGGTCCGCTGGTTCGGCTGGCTCCTTGGCGTTGCCGCGTTCCTGTGGTGCTGGGCGCAGATCTCCGACGCGACGACCTGGTTCTTCGTCTGGGACGCGCCGCGCATCGCGGGCGACATCCTCGGGCGCGCCACGCCGCCCCGCTGGTCCTATATCGAGAACCTCTGGTGGCCGATCTGGGACACGCTCAACATCGCGACGCTGGGCACCATCGCGGCGCTCATCATGGCGGTGCCCGTGGCCTTCCTCGCGGCGCGAAACACGACGCCCTCGGCGCTCTTCATCCGGCCCGTGGCACTTTTCATCATCGTGGCGACGCGCTCGATCAACTCGCTGATCTGGGCGCTCCTGCTGATCGCGATCATCGGGCCAGGTGTGTTCGCCGGCATCGTGGCCATCGCGATCCGATCCATCGGCTTTTGTGCCAAGCTGCTCTACGAGGCGATCGAGGAGATCGACCGCACCCAGGTCGAGGCGATTAACGCCACCGGCGCGTCCCGCTGGCAGGTCATGGCCTGGGGAATCGTGCCCCAGATCGCGCCGGCCTTCGCGGGGATCGCGGTCTTCCGCTGGGACATCAACATCCGCGAATCGACGGTGCTGGGCCTCGTCGGCGCGGGCGGGATCGGGTTGCAATTGCAAGGCTCGCTCAACACGCTGGCCTGGCCGCAGGTGTCGCTGATCCTCCTGGTGATCCTGCTGGCGGTGGTCATCTCGGAATGGGTTTCGGCGAAGGTCCGGGGCGCGATCATCTGATGTTCGGCCCGATCTTCGACGGCTACGAGGCGGTCCGCGACCGGCTGCCCGATGCCGGTCCCGGCGGCGCCTGCACGCACGAAGCCGATCTGTCCGAGATCGCGGATCGCTACGAGGTGTTCCTGCTCGATGCGTTCGGCGTGCTGAACGTGGGCGAGACGGCGATCCCCGGCGCGGTCGAACGAGTCCGTGATCTTCGAGCGGCTGGAAAACGCGTCCTGATCGTCTCTAACGCGGCGGGTTTTCCACATGTGCGCCTCATGGAGAAGTACGACCGACTGGGCTTCGACTTCGGTGCGGGTGATGTGATCACAAGTCGGATGGCGCTGATCGCAGCACTCGACGGCGCGCGCGCGCGGCATTGGGGCGTGATGGCGAACCCCGATCTAGGGCGCGTTGATCTGGAGTCGCTTGACTTGAGGTTCCTAGGGGACGATCCCGCCGACTACGATGAGGTCGAGGGGTTCCTGCTAATCGGATCCGCCATCTGGACCGAGGATCGCCAGACGCTTCTCGTGAGGAGCCTCACGGCGAACCCACGCCCCGTCTTCGTCGGCAATCCCGATCTCGCCGCTCCGCGCGAAGGCGGCCCGTCGCGCGAACCGGGGCATTGGGCGCACCGGCTGGCCGACGCCACCGGCGTCGTGCCCGTGTTCCACGGCAAGCCCTTCGCGGATATCTACGACCTCGCTTTCGCGCGGCTCGGCCAGCATCCAGGGCGGCGCGCAGTTATGGTCGGCGACAGCCTGCATACCGACATCCTCGGCGCGCAGGTCGCGGGGGTCGACTCAGCGCTTATCACCGGACATGGCATCCTGCGTGAGCACGATGCCGAGGGCGCCATCGCGGCCAGCGGCATTCGGCCCGACTGGATCCTGCAGACCACCTAAAAGCCGACGCGGTCTCCGCCCTTGAGCTTCAGCATCGTGCGTGCCTCGGCGGGGGTCGCGGTTTCGAAGCCCAACCCTTCGATCAGGCCGCGCATGGCCGTCACCTGCTCGGCATTGCTCTGCGCGAGCTGTCCCGGCCCGATCCAGAGGCTGTCCTCCAGCCCGACCCGCACATGCCCGCCCAACGCCACCGCCTGCAGCGCGACGGTGCGCTGGTTGCGGCCCGCACCCAGCACGGACCATTCGTAATCGGCACCGAACAGACGATCCGCTGTCCGCCGCATATGCATCACGTCCTCGGGATGGGCGCCGATGCCACCGAGCAGGCCGAAGACCGACTGGACGAAGAACGGCGGCTCGACCAATCCGCGATCCGCGAAATGCGCCAGCGTGTAGAGATGCCCGATATCGTAGCACTCGATCTCGAACCGGGTGCCGTTCTCGGCACAGGTGGTCAGGATGTACTCGATATCCGCGAAGGTGTTCCGGAAGGGGCGGTCGCGCGATCCTTCGAGGAAGGGCCGCTCCCAGTCATGCGCGAAGTCACCGTAGCGGTTCAGCATCGGGTAGAGCCCGAAATTCATCGTGCCCATGTTCAGCGATGCGACCTCGGGCGCGAACTGGGCTGCGGGGCGCACGCGCTCCTCCACCAGCATCGCGGGCGAGCCGCCGGTGGTGACATTGATGACCGCGTCACAGCCCTGCCGGATGACGCCGAGGATCGGGGCGAAGGCTTCGGGCGACTGGTCGGGGGCGCCGGTCTCGGGATCGCGGGCATGGACATGAACGAGGGCGGCACCCGCCTCTGCCGCGCCGATGGCGGCATCGGCGATCTGGCTGGGCGTGACCGGCAGATGCGGCGACATGCTGGGCGTGTGGATCGCGCCGGTGACGGCGCAGGTGATCATGACCTTGCGGGGCATCGCGTCCTCCCTCTTCTATGCCAGCGTGGGAGGAACGGGCATGAACATGCAACTGAAAGACGCGCGCGTCGTCGTCACGGCGGGGGCGAACGGCATCGGGCTGGCCATGGTCCGCGCATTCCTGGCCGAGGGCGCGCGGGTCGCGACCTGCGACGTGGACGCGGCGGCGCTGGAGCCGCTGCGGGCGGAGGGGCTGCACGCGAAGGTCTGCGACGTGGCCGACACCGCGGCGGCGGCGGGGTTCATCGCGGGCGCGATCGACGCGCTGGGCGGGCTCGATTGCCTCGTGAACAATGCGGGTATCGCGGGGCCGACGGCGGGGGTCGAGGATGTCGATCCGGGCGACTGGGCCCGTGTCATCGATGTCTGCCTGACGGGGCAGTTCAACTGCACGCGGGTCGCCGTGGCCGCCCTGCGCGCCAGCACGAACGCCTCGATCCTCAATGTCTCCTCGGCCGCCGGCAAGTTCGGCTTCGCGCGCCGGTCGCCCTATGCCGCAGCCAAGTGGGGCGTGATCGGCTTCACCAAGTCGCTGGCGCTGGAACTGGGGCCGGATGGCATCCGGGCCAACGCGCTCCTGCCCGGCATCGTCGCGGGCGACCGGCAGCGGCGGGTGATGGAGGCGCGGGCACAGGCGCAGGGCCGCTCCGTGGCCGAGGTGGAGAAGGACGCCTTCGCCGCCGCCTCGATCAAGGACTACGTCACCGCCGAGCAGCTCGCCGACCAGGCGGTGTACCTCGCCAGCCCGCGCGGGCGCACCATCTCCGGGCAGGCCATCGCGGTGGATGGCGACCTCGGGATGCTCGGCTGAGCGGGTCTCATCCCGCGACCGGCAGCCCCGCCGATTTCCAGCCGTTCAGGCCGCCCTTGATGACCAACGCGTCGTAGCCCATCCGGCTCAGCGTGTCGGCGGCCAGCGCGGCGCGGCCCCCGGCGGCGCAAAGCACCAGTACCTCGCCCGATCCCGCCTTCGCGGTCAGCGCCACGTCGGCGGCGTCCCCGCCCGGATCGGCCTTCCATTCCAGAAGGCCGCGCGGCACGTGCAGCGCGTCGGCGACGCTGCCGTTCTGCTGCAGTTCGCCCGGCTCGCGGATGTCGAGGATCAGCGCGCCATTCCCTTGCCGGTTCAGCGCATCGCCGGGGTCGATGGTGGCCACGCGGTCGTTGGCGGCGGCGATCAGGTCCTTGAGGCTTTCGGCCATCGGGGTCTCCTTCAGGTGGCGAGGGCGGGCTTCAAGCGCCCGCCGAGGGTGAGCCCGATCAGCATCGCGGGCAGGAAGACGAGGGTGCCCGGCGCGCCCATCGCAAGGGCCGCCCAGGCCGGGCCGGGACAGAACCCGCCGATCCCCCAGCCGATGCCGAAGAGCGCGGCACCCATCAGGAGGGGCCGGTCGATATCGGAGGTGGCGGGCATGCGAAACGTGTCGCCGAGCATCGGCGCGGGACTGCGCCAGACGAGGCGGAAGCCGAGGAACGCGGTCACCGAGGCGCCGCCCATCACGAAGGCGAGGCTGGGGTCCCATGGCCCGGCGACATCGAGGAAGTTCAAGACCTTGGCCGGGTTCGCCATCCCCGACATCAGAAGGCCGATCCCGAAGACCAGGCCCGCGACGAATCCCAGAGCGATGCGCATCAGACCGCTCCCCACGGACCGTGGCGCAGCAGGAACACCGTGATCCCCGCGGTCGCCATGAACATCGCCACCGCCGCCAGCGAGCGCGGCGACAGCCGGGCCAGCCCGCAGACCCCGTGCCCCGAGGTACAGCCCGAGCCGATGGCCGTGCCGATGCCGACCACGAGGCCCGCGATGGCCATTCCGGGAAGGTTGTCCGACACGGTCTGCGCCGGAAACGCGCCCGTTGCCACCAGCCAGACCAGCGGCGCGGATACCAGCCCGCCGAGGAACGCGATCCGCCAGCCGCGGTCGCCTTCGGTCGCGGCACTTGGGATCAGGCCTCCGGTCGTGATGCCCGAGATGCCCGCGATCCGGCCGAACAGAGCCATGACCATCACCGCGCTGAGCCCGATGAGGATGCCGCCCCCGAGCGAGGCCCATGGCGTGAAATCAGTAGGGATGGCGGGGGGCATGGCGGTCTCCGTCGGATCGGGCGTTCCGCACGGATGCCGCACCGCGCGCCCGCCGTCCAGATCGGCGTCTTGGCGCGGCGGTCCGGACGTGGCACCGATGGGCGATCCGACCGGAGGCTTCAGATGACACAGACCATTCGCCATGGCGGCGCGCTGCTGACCGAATGCCTCGTGGCGCAGGGGGTCGAGCGGGTGTTCTGCATTCCGGGCGAGAGCTTCCTCGCCGCGCTCGACGGGCTGCACGACGCGGATATCGACGTGGTCGTCGCGCGCCAGGAGGGCGGCGCCGCGATGATGGCCGAGGCGACCGGCAAGCTGACCGGGCGGCCGGGCGTGGCCTTCGTGACGCGCGGCCCTGGGGCGACGAATGCCAGCGCGGGGGTCCATGTCGCGTTCCAGGATTCGACGCCGATGATCCTCTTCGTCGGACAGGTCGCCAGCGACCAGCAGGACCGCGAGGCCTTCCAGGAGGTCGATTACCGCCAGATGTTCGGGCCGCTGGCCAAGTGGGTCGGCCAGATCGACCGCGCCGATCGCATCCCCGAATACGTCTCCCACGCCTTCCACGTCGCGCAGTCGGGGCGACCGGGGCCGGTGGTGCTGGCGCTGCCCGAGGACATGCTGTCGGGACCGGCAGACGGCGAGGCGGCTCCCGCGGCGACGCTTGCGTCGGGCAAGGCGGCGGATGACGACATCGCCGAGATCGTCTCGCGGTTGGCCAGGGCCGAGCGTCCCTTTGTCATCGTGGGCGGCGGCGGTTGGGACGGTGATGCCCATTCAGCCATCGCGCGCTTCGCCGCGGCGATGGACCTGCCGGTCGGCGCGTCCTTCCGCTGTCAGGACTACATGGATAATGGGCACCCGAACTACGCGGGCGATGTCGGCATCGGGATCAACCCCGCCTTGGCCCGTCGTGTGCGGGAGGCCGACGTGATCCTCGCGCTCGGGTCGCGGCTGGGGGAGATGACGACGTCGGGCTATACGCTCCTGACGCCACCGGTCCCGAAACAGAGCCTGATCCACGTCCATGCGGACCCGTCCGAGCCGGGCCGCGTCTATCGCCCCGACATGGCGGTCACCGGGCGGCCCGGCGCGGTGGCGGTGCAACTGGCCGAAGCCGCGCGGCCCGTCACCGGCGGCCGCGCGGCCGTGGCGCGGGCCGAATACGCGGCGTGGCAACAGCCCGAGGAGACGCCCGGCGCGCTGAAGATG
Source organism: Jannaschia halovivens (assembly GCF_046452375.1). Taxonomy (NCBI): domain Bacteria; kingdom Pseudomonadati; phylum Pseudomonadota; class Alphaproteobacteria; order Rhodobacterales; family Roseobacteraceae; genus Jannaschia; species Jannaschia halovivens. The sequence continues at coordinate 2,438,589 of NZ_JBKFDJ010000001.1, forward strand.
GAGCGCGTCGTCGCGCATCTGGGCGATGTGCTGCCCGAGGATGCGATCTGGACGAACGGGGCGGGCAACTACTCGGCCTGGGCGCATCGCTACCACCGCTATCGCCGGTGGCGCACGCAGCTCGCGCCGACCTCCGGTTCGATGGGTTACGGCTTGCCCGCGGCGATTGCCGCCAAGCTGCAGCACCCGGGGCGCGAGGTGATCTGCCTGGCCGGCGACGGCTGCTTCCAGATGGTCAGCCAGGAATTTGCCACCGCCTGCGGGGCTGGGGCTAACGTGATCGTCCTCGTCTGCGACAACGGCATGTACGGCACGATCCGGATGCATCAGCAGAAGCACTATCCCGGCCGCCCCTCGGGCACCGCGCTGCACAATCCGGACTTCGCAGCGCTCGCCCGCGCCCATGGCGGCCATGGCGAGACGGTAGCGGCGGATGGAGAATTTTCCGAAGCGCTGGAGCGCGCGCGGGCGAGCGGCCTGCCCGCGATCATCCATCTCAGGCTCGACCCTGCGGCCCTGTCCCCGAAGCTGCGGCTCGAAGGGACCTAGTTCGCCGCCATCTCGGTGCCGACCGAACGGTACCAATCGCGAAGGGTCGCCCGTTCCTCGGGCGTGATGCCGGTCAGGTTGGCAGGCGGCATCGCGTGGCTGACCCCGGCCTGCAGGTAGACCTCGCGCGCGTGGCGGGCGATATCGGCGGGCACCTCCAGATGCACGCCCTTCGGTGCCCAGAGCATGCCGTCCCAATTCGGCTCGCGCGCGTGGCACATCGAGCAGCGCCCAGCGACGACGTTGGCCGCCGCCTCGAAGCCGGGGGCGGCGGCGAAGCGGGCCTCGGCGGGTGTCAGGGGCGCGGCGTCCAGCGTCTCGTAATCGCCGTCGAACATCCGCGCCGTCGAGAGCCAAGCGATCGCGACGAAGATCAGGCCCGTCGCGAGCCATGTCCAGGCGGGCCCCTGGCCGGTGGCATGCAGCGTGTTGAAATAGTGCCGGATCGAGACGCCCATCAGGAAGACCAGCGCTGCGATGATCCAGGCCGCGTCGGTTCCGAAGGCCAGCGGGTAGTGGTTCGACAGCATAAGGAACAGCACGGGCAGCGTCAGGTAGTTGTTATGCGTCGAACGCAGCTTGGCGATCTGGCCATACTTGGCGTCCGGCGTGCGTCCGGCCTTGAGGTCCTCCACCACGATCCGCTGGTTCGGCATGATGACGAAGAACACATTGCCTGACATGATCGTGGCGGTCATTGCGCCCAGGTGCAGTAGCGCCGCGCGCCCAGTGAAGACCTGGTTCAAAAGCCAGGACGATGCGACGATCCCCGCGAAGAGAACGAGCATCACGACCGTCGCGTTCGACTTCAGCGGCGAGCGGCAGAGCGCGTCATAGCCGATCCAGCCGCCTGCGAGGAACGCCGCCGACAGCGCGATGGCCTGCCACGGCGCGAGGTCGGCACGGGCCGGGTCGATGAGATAGAGCTCGGACCCCGCCCAGTAGACGATGGCCAGCAGCGCCGCGCCCGAAATCCAAGTCCAATAGGCCTGCCATTTGTGCCAGGTCAGGTGCTCGGGCAGGCGGTCGGGCGCAACGAGGTACTTCGTCGTGTGGTAGAAGCCCCCGCCATGCACCTCCCATTCCTCGCCATACGCGCCCTTGGGCATTCCCGGCGCTTGCCGCAGCCCGAGGTCGAGCGCGATGAAATAGAAGCTCGACCCGATCCACGCGATGCCGGTGATGACGTGCAGCCAACGGACCCCGAAGGCCAGCCAGTCCCACATGACGGCATAGTCGTACATCTCAGCTGCCCCGATAGGTCGAGTAGCCGAACGGGCTGAGAAGGAGAGGGACGTGGTAGTGGTCCGCCGCGTCCATCCCGAAGCGGATCGGGATCTCGTCGAGGAACAGGGGCTCGGTTCCGTGGCCCTGCGCCCGCAGGTAGTCGCCCGCGTGAAAGGTCAGGGTATAGGTGCCGGTCGCGAACTCGGCTTCGGGCAGGATCGGCGCATCGGTGCGGCCGTCCGCGTTCGTCATGGCTTCGGACAGGCGCGTCGCTCCGTCGCCGTGGATCCGGTCGAGCGTGATCCGGAGGCCCGCCGCGGGGCTGCCCCGCGCGGTATCGAGCACATGCGTCGTCAGGTAGCCCGCCATGATCGTCCCCTTGCCTGTCGTCCCGCCCCCCGGTCTAAGGTGAGCCGGTCTGCGAAGGAAGATGCCATGGACGCCCCCCGCTATCCCCGCGACATGCACGGCCACGGCGCCAACCCGCCCGATCCGGCCTGGCCCGGCGGCGCGCGCATCGCGGTCCAGATCGTGCTGAACTACGAGGAAGGCGGCGAGAACAATGTCCTGCACGGCGATCCGGCGTCGGAGGCATTCCTTTCTGAGATCACGGGCGCCCAGCCTTGGCCGGAGATGCGCCATGCGAACATGGAATCGATCTACGAATACGGCGCGCGGGCCGGGTTCTGGCGGCTGCATCGGTTGATGGGGGACCTGCCGGTCACGGTCTACGGCGTCGCCAGCGCGCTCGCCCGCGCGCCCGCGCAGGTCGAGGCGATGCGGGCGGCGGGCTGGGAGATCGCGTCCCACGGTCTGAAATGGATCGAGCATCGCGATATGCCCGAAGCCGAGGAACGCGCCGCGATCGCGGAGGCAATCCGCCTGCACACCGAGGTCACGGGCACGGCCCCGCGCGGGTTCTATTGCGGCCGGTCGAGCGAAAGGACGCTGGCGCTCGCCGCCGAGACGGGGGCCTTCGCCTATCTCGCCGACAGTTATGCGGACGATCTGCCCTACTGGGTGGAGTACGGCGCGCGCGATCAGTTGATCGTGCCCTACACGCTGGACGCAAACGACATGCGCTTCGCGATCCAGGCCGGGCATCCCGACGGGGCCTCGTGGGAGCGGTATCTGCGCGACAGCTTCGACTGCCTCTACCGCGAGGGCGGGCGGATGATGTCGGTGGGCCTGCATTGCCGCCTCGCGGGTCGGCCCGGGCGGGCCGAAGCGCTGCGCCGGTTCCTCGACCACGCGCGGGGCCACGAAGGCGTCTGGTTCGCCACGCGAGAGGCGATCGCGGATCATTGGGCCGCGACCCATCCCCATGTCCGGCGCGACCGGCCCTCGGCGATGGATCGTGCGGCGTTCGTGGCGCGCTTCGGGGGTGTCTTCGAGCACAGTCCGTGGATCGCAGAGCGGGCGTGGGCCGGGGAGCTGGGCCCGGTCCACGACACGCCCGCGGGCTTGCACAACGCGCTGGCGCGGGTCTTCCGGACGGCGTCGGCGGAGGAGCGTCTTGGCGCCCTCCGCGCGCATCCCGACCTTGCGGGCAAGCTGGCCGCGGCGGGTCGGCTGACCGAGGAGAGCACGTCCGAGCAGGCGAGTGTCGGACTGGACCTTCTGACCAATACCGAGCGCGACACCTTCGAGGAGTTGAACGGCGCGTATGTCCGGAAACACGGCTTTCCGTTCATCGTCGCGGTGCGTGATCACACCAAGGCCGAGATCCTCTCGATGTTCGGGCGGCGGATCGACAATGACACGCCGGCCGAGATCGCGGAGGCCTGCCGCCAGGTCGAACGCATCGCGCGGCTGCGACTGGAGGACATGCTGTGAGGACGATCACCGCGCGGCCCATGACGGCCGAAGCCTTCGCGCCCTTCGGCGACGTCCTGGCGCTGGGCGAGACGCCGACGAAGATGATCAATGCGGGGATGTGCGGTCGGCACCACGATCTGGCCGCGCTCGATTTCGGGGACGGGCGGGCGGGGATCAGTCTGTTCGACGCGACGCCGCGCGCGCTGCCCTACACGCTCGACCTCATGGAGCGGCATCCCGAGGGCAGCCAGGCGTTCATCCCGATGCACCGCGCCGAATGGCTGGTGACCGTGGCGCCGGATGTCGGCGGCGTGCCCGGCGATCCACTCGCCTTCATGGTGGCGCCGGGGCAGGGGATCAACCTGCATCGCGGGACGTGGCATGGCGTGCTGACACCGCTTGCAGCACCCGGCCTCTTCGCGGTGCTCGATCGGATCGGCGCGGGCGCAAACCTTCAGGAACACCCGCTCGACCCGCCCTGGACGGTAACCGCCTGACGCCGCGCGTCAGCCCCGGCGGGGCAACGGCGCATGGCGATTCACATCCTTGTAGAGCAGGTAGCGGAACGGCCCCGGCCCGCCTGCGTAACAGGCCTGCGGGCAGAAGGCGCGAAGCCACATGAAATCGCCCGCCTCGACCTCGACCCAGTCACGGTTGAGCGCGTAGACTGCCTTCCCCTCCAGCACGTAGAGCCCGTGCTCCATCACATGCGTCTCGAGAAACGGGATCACGGCACCGGGCTGCAGGGTCACGATGGTGACATGCATGTCATGGGCCATGTCGTCTGGATCCATGAACCGGGTCGTGGCCCAGGCGCCATCGGTGCCCGCCATCGCCGTCGGCGTCACGGCATCGTCGGACGTGACGAAGAAGGCGGGCGCGTCCACCCCTGGCGCAGGCTCCCACGCCTTCCGGATCCAGTGGAAGGTCAGCGCCGCATTGCCCCGGTTCCAGAGCGTCCAGTCCGCGCCCGGCGGGACATAGGCGAAGCCGCCCGCGGCCAGCGCCTCGGTGCGGTCGCCCACCGTCAGCGTCGCCTCGCCGCCCGTGACGAAGAACGCGCCCTCGGCGCCGTCATCCGCCTCGGGGCGGTCGGACCCGCCGCCGGGCGCGACCTCCATGACGTATTGGCTGAAGGTCTCGGCGAAGCCCGACATCGGCCGCGCGATTACCCAGAGCCGGGTATCCCGCCAATGGGGCAGGGCGCTCGTAGTGATGTCGCGCATCGTGCCGTGGGGGATGACCGCGTAGGCGTCGGTGAAGACCGCGCGCCCGGTCGTAAGGTCGGTCTGGGGCGGCAGGCCGCCGCTCGGTGCGAAGTAGTTGGCCATGCCCTCCCCTAGCCGGTTTCAGGCCGAGGGGGGAAGCCGCTCGCGCAGGGCGGCGGGCATGCGGCGCAGGATTACCGCGCGAACCGTCTGCCAGCCCGCGCCCAGCCCGACCAACAGCGCGCCGAGTGCCAGGATCGTCGGCGCGGCCGCGTTGCCTTCGGTCGCGATGATGACGAGCGCCACGATGTAGCCGACCGCAGAGATCAGGAACGAGCGCCGGTCGATGGCGATGGCCACAAGCGCGAAGCCGAGCAGGATCAGCCCGAGCGCGAGGGAGGCCAAAGGCGTGTCGCGGCCGATCAGGGTCAGCGCGACCGTGTTGACGATGGCCGGGGCGGCGACGATGTGCAGCCAGAAGCCGTTCGCCGCGCGCAGGCCCACGCGGTAGGGGTCCGACATGTCGAAGTGCATGGCGATCGCGAAGAGCACCAGCCCGAAGAGAAGCGTGCCCCAGGCGAACGGCCCCTCGGCGGAGAGAAGGAACAGGTTGCTGCCGGTCACCTCGGCCCCCGAGAGCGTCGCGAGCCCAAGGACGAGGCAGCCGAAGGCCGTCGCCGCGAGGATCGCCATCGCGAAGGGGACGCGATAGCGCAGCCAGTAGGCGAAGGTCGAGGCCGTGGTCAGTGCCAGCGGCACCACCGCCGCCTCGAGGTCGAGCCCACCGAAGACGGTCACGCTGCGGTTCCACATCGCCCAGAAGCCGAAGGCGACCACGGCCCAGCTGATCGTCAGGGCGATGGCCGGCGCGATCATGCGGCGGCGACGGATGAAGTATTCCGACAGCAGCGCGATCAGGCCGAGCGTCGCCAGCGCCCCGATCATCGCGACCGTGGCGACATTCGACGAAGACGAGACGAAGATCGACCAGACGCCGAACCAGCCGAAGGACAGTATCCCGAGTCCGACGACGATGAAGATCTCGTTGAAGCCGCGGAAGAGCTCGAACGGCTCCTCACTCGGACGGATCGACGCGCGGCCCCGGCGGCGCGCGTCGGCGAGGCCGACGAGGCTGGCCGCCTGCGCTTCCGTGAGGGTGCCCGCGCCGACCGCGGCGCGCAGGTCGTCGCGCTCGATCACGCCTCGATCGCTTCGAGCGTGAGGCTGCCATTGGTGTAGACGCAGATATCGGCGGCGATCGCCATGGCGCGGCGGGCCACCTCCTCGGCCGAGAGATCGCCGTCCATCAGCGCGCGCCCGGCGGCCAGCGCGTAGTTGCCGCCCGATCCGATGGCCGCGATGTCATGCTCGGGTTCCAGCACGTCGCCCGCGCCGGTGACCACAAGGAGGTCGGTGCCATCCGTCACGATCAACATCGCCTCGAGCTTCTGGAGATACTTGTCGGTCCGCCAGTCCTTCGCCAGCTCGACGCAGGCCCGTTGCAGCTGGCCGGGCGTGGCCTCCAGCTTCTGCTCCAGACGTTCCAGGAGGGTGAAGGCATCCGCGGTCGAGCCCGCGAAGCCGCAGACCACGTCGTGTCCGCCCGGCGACAGGCGGCGTACCTTGCGCGCCGTGCCCTTCATCACCGTTTGGCCGACGCTGACCTGTCCGTCGCCCGCGACGACGACGCGCCCGCCCTTGCGGACGCCGATGATGGTGGTGCCGTGCCAGCCGGGAAAATCGCTCATGCCGTGGTCCTCCTGCCGCGCGAAGGGGCGCGGTCGCATGGCCCCGATATGGGTCAGGCGTCGGCGAACCGCCAGCCTTTGCGCCTCGGAACACGCACGGCGAGCATCGGCATCAGCCACGGGCCGCGGAAGCGGTTCAGGTCCAGCGCCTCGTAGACGCCGGTCGTGCGGTGCCCGTCGATCACCGTCTCCACGGCGCAGCGGTTGTAGAACGGCGCGTCCAGCATGGCCTTCACCTGCCGCGGCGCTTGGCCCGCGTCGCAGCGCGTCTCGCGGCGCACCAGCCAGTTCGAGCGGCGGAAGCGTTGAAGGGGCGGCGCCCCGATCGCCTCGCAGCCGCCGTCCCGGTCAAAGCGCAGTGCCACGCCAAGGGTCGAGCCATCGCGGCGCACCGCGTCGTAGAATGCGACCGCCCCCTCGGGCGTCGGGAAGCGACCCCAGGTCCAGTAGTCGAAATCCGCCTCGAGCGCGCGGGTGCCGAAATTGGCGTCGAGATAGCCGTGCCCGTCCCAGGTCCAGCCGGGCCTGTCGATCTCGACCGAGATGTCGGCCACGGGCGCGAAGGGTCGCCAGACATGCGCGCCGTCATCGGTCAGGGGCACCTCGACATCGGTGATCGCGCTGGGCGTGACGGTGATGCGGCCGCGCAGGCGCTGGGCATGGGGGGTCGAGACCTCGTCGAGGGCGATGATCAGCCGCCCGCCTTCCCAGCGCAGCGACGATGGCCCGACGGTGAAGCTGTCCCCGGTCTGGCGCAGCGCGGCGCGGCCCCGGTCGGTCATCGCCCAGCGCCCGCCCCGCCCGTAGGTGACGACGTTGATGCAGATGTTGTCCTCGGGGTCGGCGCGTCCCGACCAGCGATACCAGGGCGAGAAGACCGACCCGATGAAGGCGATCACCGAGACGGCGCGTTCCCCGTCCTCCGAGAGGCCGTCAACATACCACCACGCATAGCCGTCCGGCGGGACGGCGAGCGCGAAGTTCGGTCGCTCTCGATCGCCTCGGCCGCGAGCCTGCCGGACGTGGCCGCCATCGGGATGCCCGCCCCCGGATGCGCCCCGCCCCCCGCCAGATAGAGCCCTTCGATCTTCGTTCGCGCCCGCGGCCGCCGGAACGCCGCCATCATGCCCCCGGGCGACAGCCCGTAGAGCGATCCGCGACTGGCCGGGAACATCGCCCCGAACTGCTCGGGGGTCGTCAGGGCCATTGTCTCCGGGCGCGGGTCGAATCGCAGGCCCATCGAAGCCAGTCGCGTGAAGGTCGTCTCTCGGCATCGGGATTGCTCCTCGGGGTCGGGGTGGGCGCCTGTGCGGGGCGGGCCGTTCATGATGATTTCGAAGCGCTCGGGGCCGGTCGGCGGCGCGCCGCCCCGGTCCTGCGCGCAGACATAGAGGGTCGGGTCGGTCGGCATGTCGCCGCGCGCGATCTCGGCGAATTCCGAGTTCGGGGTGCGGGCGAAGAAGACGTTGTGATGCTCGGGCGCGCGCCCGGTCGGCGTCGCGGCGAAGGACCAGACATAGGCCGAGAGACTGCGCGCCGCGACGGCGGGGGCCGGGACGGATCGGCGAAGCGCATCGCCCAGAAGGCCATCATGCAAAGCATGGGGATCGCCGTTGAATACGACCCTATCGGCGGCGATGCGGGCGCCTGACGTATGGACCGCCGTGACGCGACCGCCCTCGGTCTCGATCCGATCGACGGGTGCCCCCAGCCGGATGTCGGCCCCCGCGGCGTCGGCGATGGCCTCCATGGCCCGCGCCAACTGTGCCATGCCGCCCCGTACGGCCCAGACGCCGCGCGATTCGGCGTGCCAGACCAGCGAGAGCAAGGCGGGCGACGCGGCGGGATCGCCGCCGACATAGGTGGCGTAGCGCCCGAAGAGCTGGCGCAGACGGGGATCGTCGAAGCGTTGGGCCAGGTCCGTGGCCATCGTGCGTCCGGGCGCCAAGGCGCGGATGAGCCGGGGGTTGCGCGCCACGACACCGGCCATCCCGAGGAGTGATGGCGCGCCGGACTGCATCATCGGCCCCTCGAATGCCGCGAAGAGCCGCGCCATGTCGCGGTGGAAGGTCTCGAATTGCTCGGCGGCGCGGGCCCCGGCGAAGGCGCCGATGGCGTCCCGCGATCGGTCGGCGTCGGCGAAGAGGTCGAGCGTCGCATCCCCGTCCCAATGATGGCGCGCCAGCACCGGGAGCGGGTCGAGCATGACATGGTCAGTTAGCGCGTGGCCGCAGGCGTCGAACAATTCCTCGAAGATCGGGCGCAGCGTCAGGACCGTCGGACCGGCATCGACCGGACCGACCACGCTCGGCACGGTGCGCATCTTGCCGCCGACATCGGACCGCGCTTCGAGGACCGTCACGTCGTGGCCGCGATGCGCCAGCCGCATGGCCGCTGCCAGCCCGCCGATCCCGGCCCCGATGATGACGATACGCTCGGACATGCGCCCACCGTCGTTGACAGGCGCCCAATGTGTCAACATCATGTGACACCAACTGTCATGTCAAAATGACATCTTGAGTGCGAGGTCTGCCATGCCCCTGACCAGCCGGATCGAAGGCGCGATCGACGCCGCGCTGACGCGCGCGACACGCGGCACGGTGCCGCGCAAGCTCGCCGCGGCGCTCGATCACGCGGTCAAGCCGGGCGGTGCACGCATCCGCCCAACGATCTCGCTTTCGGTGGCGCTGGCCTGCGGCGACGACCGCCCGGCCCTTTCGGATACGGCGGCGGCGGCGATCGAGCTGATCCATTGCGCCTCGCTCGTGCATGACGACATGCCCTGTTTCGACGACGCCGCGATCCGGCGCGGCAAGCCGTCGGTGCACCGCGCCTTCGGCGAGGATATCGCGCTCCTGACCGGAGACAGTCTGATCGTGCTGGGGTTCGATATCCTCGGGCTCGCTGCGCAGGACCATCCGACGCGCGCGGGGCAGCTGGTGCTGGAAATGGCGCGCTTTACCGGCATGCCGCACGGGATCTGCGCCGGGCAGGGCTGGGAGGCCGAAGAGGTGATCGACCTCCAGACCTATCACCGGGCCAAGACCGGCGCGCTGTTCACCGCCGCGACGCGAATGGGTGCCGTCGCCGCCGGTCGCGATCCCGAGGAATGGAGCGAGCTGGGCGCGCGCATCGGCGAGGCGTTCCAGGTGGCCGATGACCTGCTCGACGTGATGCAGCCCAGCGATGTGACCGGAAAGCCCGTCGGCCAAGACGCCCTCCATGGCCGCCCGAGCGCGGTTGGGGAGCTGGGGATCGACGGCGCGATCCGGCGGCTGGAAGACATCCTCTCGGGTGCCATCGCCTCGATTCCCGCATGTCCGGGCGAGGCCATGCTGGCCGAGATGGTGCGCCGCACGGCCGAGCGCCTGACGCCCGCGCACCACGCCGCCCATGGTACGGCGGCCGAGTGAGGTGACCCTCGCCGAGCCGCGCCTGCCCGCATCCGCGCCGCGCGCAGGCTGGGCCATGCGCCTCGTCGCATCGCGCCGCTTCCAGTCCATCGTCGCCGCCATTCCCGGCCTGCGCCGCATCGCGCGTGCCGACGGCGAGGCGCTGTTCGATCTGGTCGCGGGCTTCGTCCATTCCCAGATCCTGAGCGCCGTGGTCGAGCTCCGGCTACTGCACCGGTTGATGGACGGGCCGGCGGAGGCGCGCGATCTCGCGACCCACGCCGGGCTCGAGACGGACCGGATGACCCAGCTCTGCGACGGGGCGGTCGCGCTGGGCCTGATGCGGCGGCGGCGCGACGGGCGATATGCCATCGCGCGGCGGGGGGCGGCGCTTCTGGGCGTGCCGGGGCTCGAAGGGATGATCCGGCATCATGCCGTGCTCTACCGCGATCTGGCCGATCCGCTCGCGCTTCTCCGGGGGGGCGAGACCGAGCTGTCGGCCTTCTGGCCCTACGTGTTCGGGGCGGGCGCGGCCTCGAATCCCGAGACGGCGCGCCGCTATTCGGACCTGATGTCCGAGAGCCAGGCGCTGGTCGCCGAGGAGACGCTGCGCCGTGTCGACCTCTCGCGTGCCGGTACCGTCCTCGATATCGGCGGCGGCACGGGGGCCTTCCTGACGGCGCTGGGACAGGCCCATTCCGCGCCCGACCTGCACCTCTTCGACCTGCCCGCCGTGGTGCCCGATGCCCAGGCCCGGTTCGAGGCCGCGGGGCTCGGGTCGCGGAGCCGGATCACCGCCGGGAGCTTTCGGGACGATCCTCTGCCCGGCGGCGCGGATACGATCACGCTGATCCGCGTGCTCTACGACCACGACGATGCGACCGTCGCCGCCCTCTTGCGGGCCGCGCACGACGCGCTGCCGTCCGGCGGACGGCTCGTGGTGAGCGAGCCGATGACGGGCGGCGCGGCCCCGAACCGGTCGGGAGATGCCTATTTCGCCTTTTACTGCATGGCGATGCGAACGGGCCGCGCGCGGTCGCCCGAGCGTATCGCCACGATGCTCCGGGAGGCGGGCTTTGCGGAGGTGGACGACCATGGCACGAGCCGCCCCTTCGTGACGCATGTCCTCTCCGGCAAGCGAGCCTGACAGACCATCTGTCTAACTTAGTTGACACAGATCAACGTCACGGTAGAGTTACACCGTGTCGTGGACGCGTTGTCCGCAGACCGTGAGGGGGGCCGCGTGCAGACAGACGCCATCACCATTTCCGGGCCGCGCGACATCGCGCTTCGGACGTTGGCCCTCAAGGCTCCGGGTGCAGGCGACGTGGTCGTGCAAACGCTTCATTCCGCGATATCCACCGGCACCGAGAAGCTGCTCTGGTCGGGCGAGATGCCGCCCTTCCCGGGCATGGGCTACCCGCTGGTGCCGGGCTATGAGGCCGTGGGCGAGGTCGTCGAGACGTCCGATTCGCGATTCGCCGTGGGCGACCGGGTCTTCGTGCCGGGCGCCGATTGCTACGAGGACGCGCGGGGACTCTTCGGGGCCGCCGCCAGCCATGTGACGACCGCCGCCGACCGGCTGGTCCGCGTCGATGCGGGCCACGGAGCACAGGGCGCGCTGATGGCGCTGGCCGCGACCGCGCGCCATGCCATCGCGGGTCTTCGTACCGAACTTCCCGACCTGATCGTCGGCCATGGTACCTTCGGGCGGCTTCTGGCGCGCCTGACGATCGCCGCCGGCGGACAGCCCACCGTCTGGGAGGTCGATCCGGCGCGTCGCGACGGCGCGACCGGCTACGATGTGATCGACCCGGCGACGGATGACCGCCGCGACTACGGCGTGATCTACGATGCGTCCGGGAATGCCGCGCTGCTGGACGAGTTGATCGGGCGCACCGCGCGCGGCGGCGAGATCGTGCTGGCGGGCTTCTACGCCCAGCCGCTGAGCTTCGCCTACCCGCCTGCCTTCATGCGCGAGATCCGGCTTCGCGTCAGCGCCGAATGGAACCGCGACGACCTGACGGCCACGCGCGACCTGGTCGAGGCGGGCATCCTCTCGCTCGACGGGCTGATCACCCACGAGGCTTGGGCCGCCGACGCCGCCGATGCCTACGCGACGGCGTTCAGCGATCCGGCCTGCCTGAAGATGATCCTGAACTGGGGAACGGTCCAATGAACGACATTCCGAACCTCAAGGACTTCTCGTCCCGCCTGCGCGACGAGGCCGCCGAGGAGCCGACGCTGGAAGTGCCGCAGGGCGAACCGACGTCGAAGACGCAGATCATCGCGATCTACGGCAAGGGCGGCATCGGCAAGTCGTTCACTCTCGCGAATCTCAGCCACATGATGGCCGAGCAGGGCAAGCGCGTTCTGTTGATCGGATGCGACCCGAAATCCGATACCACCAGTCTGCTGTTCGGTGGAAAGGCTTGCCCGACGATCATCGAGACCTCGACCCGCAAGAAGCTTGCGGGCGAAGAGGTCTCGATCGGCGATGTCTGCTTCAAGCGGGGCGGCGTCTTCGCGATGGAGCTGGGCGGCCCCGAGGTCGGGCGCGGCTGCGGCGGACGCGGCATCATCCACGGCTTCGAGCTGCTCGAGAAGCTGGGCTTCCACGATTGGGATTTCGACTACGTCCTGCTCGACTTCCTGGGCGACGTGGTCTGCGGCGGCTTCGGCCTGCCGATCGCGCGGGACATGGCGCAGAAGGTGATCCTCGTCGCATCCAACGACCTGCAATCGCTCTACGTGGCCAACAACGTCTGCTCGGCTGTCGAGTATTTCCGCAAGCTGGGCGGCAATGTCGGCGTCGCGGGCCTCGTCATCAACAAGGATGACGGCTCGGGCGAGGCGCAGGCCTTCGCCGAAGTCGCGGGCATCCCCGTGCTGGCCTCGATCCCGCAGGATGACGACCTGCGCAAGAAATCCGCCAACTACCAGATCGTCGGCACCGATGCGTCCGAATGGGGCGGGCTTTTCGCGGCCTTGGGCGACGCCGTCGCCATCGCGCCGCCGGTGCGTCCGACGCCGGTCGATCAGGACGGGCTCCTGGCGCTGTTCGATGGGTCCGAGACGGGGGCCGGCATCACGCTGGAGCCCGCGACGGACGAGGACATGCGCGGCAAGTTCTACGAGGTGAAGCCGTCGCTGGAGGTCGTCTACGACGATGCCTGACGACTTCCGACATATGGAGGCCGCCGAAGGTGGCTGCTCCTCATCGGAGACGATGGAGGCGGCTGCGCGGAAGGCGGGTCAGGGCGATCTGCTCGACCGGTTCAAGGCCGATTACCCGGTGGGTCCGCATGACAAGCCCCAGAGCATGTGCCCGGCCTTCGGGTCCTTGCGCGTCGGGCTGCGGATGAAGCGGGTCGCGACGATCCTCTCGGGCTCGGCCTGCTGCGTCTATGGTCTCAGCTTCGTAAGCCATTTCTACGGCGCGCGCCGGTCGGTCGGCTACGTGCCGTTCGACAGCGAGACGCTCGTTACCGGCAAGCTCTTCGAGGATATCCGCGACGCGGTCCACGACATCGCCGACCCGGCGAAGCTCGACGCCATCGTGGTCACCAACCTCTGCGTGCCGACGGCCAGCGGCGTTCCGCTGCGCCTGCTGCCCGACGAGATCGACGGCGTCCGCGTCATCGGCATCGATGTGCCGGGCTTCGGCATCCCCACCCACGCGGAGGCGAAGGACGTCCTCGCCGCCGCCATGCTTTCCTACGCTCGCAAGGAGGTGGCCGCCGGTCCGGTGCCCGCCCCCGCCGCGGGCGTGGAAGATCGTCCGACAGTCACGCTGTTGGGCGAAATGTTTCCCGCTGACCCCTTGGGGTTGGCGGGAATGCTCGCGCCACTCGGTCTGGCGGCAGGTCCGGTCGTTCCCTGCCGTGAGTGGCGCGAGTTCTATTCTGCGTTGGACTGTGGCGCTGTCGCCGCCATCCACCCGTTCTATACCGCTACCGTGCGGGAGTTTCAGGCGGCCGGACGCCCGATCCTCTCCTCAGCACCCGTGGGTGTCGACGGTACGGCCGCATGGCTCGCTTCAGTCGGCGAGACGTTCGGGATCTCGGGGACCAAGGTCTCCGAGGCGCAGAACCAGTTTCTCCCTGCGATCGAGGGCGCGCTCGCCGCGTCCCGGATCGACGGGACGGTGACGGTGTCGGGCTACGAGGGCTCCGAGCTGCTCGTCGCCCGCCTCTTGATCGAGAGCGGGGCGGACGTGCCCTATGTCGGCACGGCCTGCCCGAAGACGCGGTGGAGCGCGCCCGATGTCGAATGGCTCGAGGCGCGCGGCGTGACGATCAAGTTCCGCGCCTCGCTGGAAGATGACCTCTCCGTGGTCGAGGGCCTGCGCCCCGACCTCGCGATCGGGACGACGCCGGTGGTGCAGCGCGCCAAGGAAATGGGAGTTCCCAGCCTCTACTTCACGAACCTGATCTCGGCGCGGCCCCTGATGGGCGTGGCTGGCGCGGGCTCGCTGCAGCAGGTGGTCAACGCGGCCATGGGCAACAAGGACCGCATGGCGAAGATGCGCGGCTTCTTCGAGGGCGTCGGCCACGGAGACACCGCGGGTGTCTGGGAGCGCGATCCGAACCTGCGTCCCGATTTCCGGGCGGCACATCAGAAGAAGCTCGACAAGAAGGCGCGCGCCGATGCGGCCGCGAACATGATCTGATGCTGGTCCAGGACCATGACCGGGCCGGTGGCTATTGGGGCGCGGTCTACGCGTTCTGCGCCGTGAAGGGTCTGCAGGTCGTCATCGACGGCCCGGTCGGCTGCGAGAACCTGCCGGTCACGTCCGTCCTGCATTACACCGACGCGCTTCCGCCGCACGAACTGCCGATCGTGACCACGGGGCTGGGCGAGGAAGAGCTAGGCCGCGAGGGCACCGAGGGTGCCATGAAACGCGCCTGGAAGACGCTTGACCCGGCGCTGCCTGCGGTCGTCGTCACCGGATCCATCGCCGAGATGATCGGCGGGGGCGTGACGCCCCAGGGCACCAACATCCAGCGCTTCCTGCCGCGCACCATCGACGAGGACCAGTGGCAGGCCGCCGACCGCGCCATGACCTGGATCTTCACCGAGTTCGGGATGACCAAGGGCCGGATGCCGAAGGAGGCCAAGCGCGAGGAGGGCGCCAAGCCGCGCGTCAACATCCTCGGGCCGATGTACGGCACGTTCAACATGCCCTCGGACCTGGCCGAGATCCGGCGTCTGGTCGAAGGTATCGGCGCCGAGGTCAACATGGTGATGCCGCTGGGCGCGCATCTGGCCGAGATGCGCAACCTCGTGAACGCGGACGTCAACATCTGCATGTATCGCGAGTTCGGGCGCGGCCTCTGCGAGGTGCTGGGCAAGCCCTACCTTCAGGCCCCCATCGGGGTAGATTCGACCACGTCCTTCCTGCGCAAGCTGGGCGAACTGACGGGACTGGACCCGGAGCCGTTCATCGAAACCGAGAAGCATTCGACGCTCAAGCTCGTCTGGGATCTCTGGCGCAGTGTGACGCAGGATTTCTTCGCCACGGCGAGTTTCGGGATCGTCGCGAACGAGACCTATACGCGCGGCATCCGGCTGTTCCTCGAGGAGGATCTGGGCCTGCCCTGTGCCTTCGCGACCGCGCGGGTCGCGGGCAAGAAATCCGACAACGACCAGGTGCGCGCCGACATCCACACCAAGCGGCCGCTGATCCTGATGGGGTCGATCAACGAGAAGATGTACCTTGCCGAGATGGCGGGCGGTTTCGGCCCGAAGCCCGCCTTCATCGCCGCAAGCTTCCCCGGCGCCGCCATCCGGCGTCATACCGGCACGCCGTTCATGGGTTATGCCGGCGCCAGCTATCTTCTGCAGGAGATCTGCAACGGGCTGTTCGACGCGCTCTTCCATATCCTGCCGCTGGGCTCCGAGATGGATGCCGGCGACGGCACGCCGAGCCAGCTCCGCCGCGACATGCCGTGGGAGCCGGAGGCGCAGGCCTTGCTCGACCGGATCGTCGACGGCTTCCCAGTCCTGACCCGCATTTCCGCCGCCAAGAGCCTCCGCGACGAGGCCGAGGCGGCGACTCTGAAGGCGGGTGCGCTCCGTGTCGTCGCCGACACGGTCGCACGCCTCGCCCCCACCCATCCCGAAAAGGAGGAGAGCCATGTCTGACATGACCTCGAACATTCCTGTCGCCCGATCCCGCAAGGAGCCGGGGCTGGAATACTGGATGTATTTCGCGCCGGTCTTCGCGCTGTCGCTGCCGCTGGCGGCTGTGCGTGCGACGGCCGCGATCGTGACCTCGGACATGACGCCGCGACCCGGCATCCTGACCGATGCCTGGACCCGCGCGGGCGACGTGACGCGGACCATCTGCTCGGTCTGACGACCGGGTAACGAGATACCCCGGCACGTCAGACACGCCGGGGGTTGGATAGGCTCCCCTTCCCGTGGCCGGGCGGAACGGAGCGAACGGTTTCATCCCCCGCCAGGGGGGTGGACGGCCGGTGTCGCAATGAGGCGGCGCCGGGGCCCGGCCGCAGGGTGTGCGGCGTCGGCTTCATAGGAGTTTTCCAATGGCTGACAGAACTGACCTGTCTTTTACGGGTCTCACCGACGAGCAGGCCCAGGAGCTGCATGCGGTGTATTTGAGCGGGCTCTGGCTTTTCACGGCCGTGGCCGTCGTCGCTCACATACTCACGTATATCGTGTTCCCGTGGTTCAGCTGGTGACGGAGGGTGGATATGAGCAAGTTCTATAAGATCTGGCTGGTCTTCGACCCCCGCAGGGTTTTCGTCGCGCAGGGAGTCTTTCTCTTCCTGCTCGCCGTGATGATCCACCTCGTCCTGCTTTCCTACGATGGGTACAACTGGTTCGAGCTCAGCTCGGACGCACGCCTCGTCGTCGTGGAATGATCCCAGGATCATGAACACGGTCGCGGGCGGCCTCCGGGTCGCCCGCACCAACCCCACAGGAAATTCCGACGGCCGGTTTCTCGAACCCCCCGTCCCTCAACCGCGGAGGCTGCCCCGATGGCATTGCTCAGCTTCGAGAGAAAATACCGTGTCCGTGGCGGGACATTGATCGGGGGCGATCTGTTCGATTTCTGGGTCGGGCCCTTCTATGTCGGCTTCTTCGGCGTCACGACCATCTTCTTCGCCGCCCTCGGCACGCTGCTGATCTTCATCAGCACGGCCTGGCAGGGCAACTTCAACCCGTGGACGATCAACATCGCACCGCCCGACCTCGCCTACGGGCTGGGACTGGCGCCACTGGCGCAGGGCGGGTTCTGGCAGATCATCACGATCTGCGCGGTCGGCGCCTTCGTCAGCTGGGCGCTCCGCGAGGTGGAGATCTGCCGCAAGCTCGGCATGGGCTATCACGTGCCCTTCGCCTTCTCGGTCGCGATCTTCGCCTTCGTGACGCTGAACGTGTTCCGCCCCGCGCTGATGGGCGCCTGGGGCCACGGCTTCCCCTACGGGATCTTCAGCCATCTCGACTGGGTGTCGAACACCGGCTACGCCTATCTGCACTTCCACTACAATCCGGCCCACATGCTCGCGGTGACGCTGTTCTTCACCACGACGCTGGCACTTGCGCTGCACGGCGCACTGATCCTCTCGGCGGCCAATCCCGAGAAGGGCGAGGCGGCCAAGACGCCGGATGACGAGGACACGTTCTTCCGCGATTTCATCGGCTACTCGATCGGTACGCTGGGCATCCACCGTCTCGGGTTCCTGCTGGCGATCAATGCCGGCTTCTGGAGCGCGGTCTGCATCATCATCAGCGGACCCGTCTGGACCAAGGGCTGGCCCGAATGGTGGAACTGGTGGCTCGAACTGCCGATCTGGCCCGCCGTTCAGGGAGGACTCTGAGATGTCATGGATGCCTGAATATCAGAACATCTTCACCCAGGTTCAGGTGCAGGGCGCACCCGAGATGGGGATGGACAACGAACACGAGATGTTCCGCGAGCGGACCAAGGGCGCCAGCTTCTCGACGCTGGTCGGCCTGATCGGCAACGCGCAGCTCGGCCCGATCTATCTCGGTTTCTTCGGGGTCATCAGCCTCGCGACCGGGACGCTCTGGCTCAACATCATCGGGTTCAACTTCCTCGCGCAGGTCGACTGGTCGATCCCCGAGTTCATCCGCCAGCTCTTCTGGCTGTCGCTCGACCCGCCCTCGCCCGAGCACGGCCTCCACATGCCGCCCTTGAAGGATGGCGGCTGGTACATGATCTCGAGTTTCCTGCTCCTCGTGTCGGTCATCTCCTGGTGGCTGCGGTCCTACTGGCTCGCGCAGCAGCACAAGATGGGCAAGCACGTGGCCTGGGCCTTCGGCGCGGCGATCTGGTTGTTCCTCGTTCTCGGCCTCTTCCGCCCGATCTTCATGGGCTCCTGGTCCGAGATGGTGCCCTACGGCATCTTCGCGCATCTCGATTGGACGACGGCCTTCTCGATCCGCTACGGCAATCTCTACTACAACCCGTTCCACTGCCTCTCGATCGTGTTCCTTTACGGCTCGGTCCTGCTCTTCGCGATGCACGGCGCGACCATCCTCGCCGTGACCCGCTACGGTGGCGACCGAGAGCTGGAGCAGATCTACGACCGCGGCACCGCGACGGAACGCGCCTCGCTCTTCTGGCGCTGGACCATGGGCTTCAACGCCACGATGGAAGGCATCCACCGCTGGGCGTGGTGGTTCGCAGTCCTGACCCCCATCACCGGCGGCATCGGCATCCTTCTGACCGGGACGGTCGTCGATAACTGGTTCATCTGGGCGCAGGAGCATCACTTCGCCCCCACCTATCTCGAGCCCTACGGCTACGAGGTCTATGTCCCGGAGGCGAACTGATGTTTCCCAAATGGTTCGGCGACTGGAATGCCGAGAATCCCACCAATGTCTTCGGCCCCGCCATCCTGGTGGGGGCCGTGGGCGGGGCCCTGTTCGTCGCGGCCATGGTCGTGACCTACGGCCAGCCCTTCAACGACGAGTTCGACCAGACCGGCCCGCGCGGCACGGGGATGCAGATCGCGGCGATGACGCGCTCGGTCGATCCCACCATCGCGGAGTACTACTCCGAGCCGCCCTACGAGCTGGAGGCCGGCGAACAGACGGCGGGCGAGCTCTATGAGAACGTGCAGGTGCTGGGCGAGGTGTCGGACGGCAACTTCAACCGCCTGATGAACGCGATGACCCAGTGGGTGTCGCCGGACGAGGGCTGCACCTATTGCCACGTCGTCACCGAGGACGGGGACGTCAACTACGCCTCGGATGCGAACTACACCAAGGTCGTGTCGCGGCGCATGATCCAGATGACGCAGTACGTGAACGACGAGTGGTACGCCCACGTCAACGCGAATGCCGAGGTCGGGGTCAACTGCTACACCTGCCACCGCGGCCAGCCGGTCCCGTCCGAGGTCTGGTTCCGCATCGACCCGGTGACGCAGGCGACCGAAGGCTGGGCGTCCGTGCAGAACCGCGCCACCGCCATGTCCCAGAGCACGTCGCTGCCCTCGGACGCGCTCTATCGCTACCTGCTCGAGGACAACCGGATCACGGTCCACGACCTCGAGAGCCGGGTGCCAGGCGTGCCGGGCGAGGGCGATTACGCCTCGATCCAGGACACCGAGCGGACCTACGCACTGATGAACTACTTCGCCAACTCGCTCGGCGTGAACTGCGTGTTCTGCCACAACAGCAGGGCGTTCTACGATGCGGGCCAGTTCACGCCGCAATGGGCGACGGCGTCGCTGGCCATCGAGATGGTGCGCGACATAAACGGAACGTTCCTCGAGCCGCTGGGCCCGGTCTATCCGCCCGAGCGTCTCGGGCCGGTCTATGCCGACGCGCCCAAGGCCGCCTGCAAGACCTGCCACAAGGGCTACAACAAGCCGCTGCAGGGAATGAACATGACCGCCGACTGGCCCGAGCTGACGCTCGTCGCCAACTGACCCCCACCGGCGCGCCGCCCCAGCCGCGCCGGACCGCACAAGACGAAGACAGGCGCGCCCCCGACAGGTGGCGCGCCTGTTTTGCGTGCGGGCGAAGCTGCGTGTCTGCTGAGAAGGCACGCGTTCCGGGACGCGGAGCCGGTCCCGGCGCGATAGCGACAGGCCAGCAAACGTATTGCGAATTAGATGAGCGTCGCTGTGGTCCCACGTTCGAGGCGCGAGACGACGTCAGGCGATAAAGCCGCGATCCGCGACGGATGTCACACGCGCATATCCGCTCCGAAGATCGCCTCGGCATGTTCGGCCATGTAGATCCGCAGCCACGGCGTGAAGCGTTCCGGCGCGGCCGCGATCTCGGCGCGAAGATCGTTGAGCGCGACCCAGCGGACGGCCTGCACCTCGTCGGGGTTGAGGTCGTGGGGCAGGTCGGCGGGCGCGTCGGCGGTGAAGATCTCGACCACCTCGTGCTCGACCAGGCCGCCGCCGACATCGGCGCGATACTCGATGCCCGGCCGCGGGAAGAGGACGAGTCCCTCGATCCCCAACTCCTCGCGCAGGCGGCGGGTGGCGCAGGCGGCGCCGTGCTCCATCCAGTCGGGATGGGTGCAGCAGGTGTTCGCCCAGAGGTTCGGCGTGTGATATTTCGAGGCCGCCCGCTGCTGGATCAGAAGGCGGTCCCCGTCCATCACGAAGACGGACACCGCCTTGTGGCGCAGGCCGCGGCGATGCACCTCGAGCTTCTCGACCGGCGTCAGTTCGTCGTCGATCCAGGCGGGAATGAGTGTCGCCATCGCCTATTCCGCGGGATGCGTCGCCCGCGGGGCGCGGCCCATCGCGGGCACGATCCCCAGAAGATGCGCGACGTTCTTCAGGCCGATCTTCAGGTGGGCGAGCGGGCGCGCCTTGACCAGTTCCTTGTTCATGTAGGCCTCGAAGGTCAGGCGCTGGACGTCGATATCGTGGCAGAGCGTCACGAAGCGCTCGCGCCGTTCGTCGGAGCGATAGTAGGCGTTCTGCATCGCGCCGAGGACTTTGAAGACCGCCTTGTGATCCTTCATGAAGAGCTTGCGCGCGAGGGCCAGGTGTTTCGCCTGCCCGGTCGCCAGCACCTTCTCGCAGGCGAGGGCGGCGACCCGTCCACCGACCATCGCGTAGAAGATCCCTTCGCCCGAACTGGGCGCCACGACGCCCGCTGCATCCCCGGCCAGGACCACGTCGCGTCCGTTGTCCCAGCGATCGAGCGGCTTCAGTGGGATTGGCGCGCCTTCGCGGCGGATCGTCTCGCATTCGCTGAGGCCCGACGCGGCGCGCAGGTCGGCGGTCGCCGCCTTAAGGTCGATGCCGTCCTTGCCGGTGCCCATGCCGACGGAGGCCTGTGCACCGTGCGGGAAGACCCAGCCGTAGAAATCGGGAGAGATCGCGCCGTCATAGATCACGTCGCAGCGCTTCGGATCATAATTGGCAGCCTTGGGCGGGGCCGAGATGATCTCGTGATACGCGATCACATAGGGGATCGTGTCCCCGCCCGGCACCTCGGCGCGGCCTAGCTTGGACCGCGCGCCGTCCGCCCCGATTACGAGCCGGGTGCGCAGGCGCTGCTCCGTGCCGTCCGCTTTGTCGCGGAACACCACGGCCGTCTCGTCGCCGTCGCGCTCGATCCGCAGGAAGGTGCCCGTGTGCCGCTGTGCCCCGGCGCAGGCCGCGCGGTCGCGCAGGAACTCGTCGAAATGCTCGCGGTCGACCATGCCGACATAGCCGTCCTCGATCGGGATATCGACGTGACGACCCGTGGGCGAGACCATGCGTGCCGTGTCGATCCGGGCTACGATCTGGCTGTCGGGAATGTCGAAATCGCGGATCAGGCGCGGCGGCACCGCGCCGCCGCAGGGCTTGATGCGCCCGGCCTTGTCGATCAGCGCGACGCTGTGCCCCTGGAGGGCGAGATCATAAGCTGCGGTCGCCCCGCATGGGCCACCTCCGACGACGACGACGTCATGGATCATGGTCATTCTCCGGGGACGAGGGTTGGGGTGGGGGCGGGCACGGTGCGGGTCGCCATCAGGGCGGCCAAGAGGAAGAGGCCCGCTTCGATCACGAAGACGGTGCCGAAGGCCTGCGCGTCGGGCAGGCCGGTCCTGAGGAGGTCGGCCAGCGCCGCCCCCGTCAGCCCGCCGAAGCCTGCGGCCACGGCCTGCGCCGCCCCCCAGAGCCCCATGCGCGTGCCTTCGCGCGACGCCCGGCCTTCGCCCGCCAGCGCCATCATCGCGCCGATGGCGGCGACGGCGAACATGCCGTTGAAGAAACCGAGCGCAATCGTTGCGGGCAACAGCGGGGCCTGCGCCGCGATCGCCGCCAGCGCCAGCGCCGAGCCGAGGCAGCCCGCGATCACCCAGTGGCGCAGGCCCCCGATCCGAAGGCCGGTGGCCATGATCCCGACGGTGACCATACCGATGAAGACGCCGCCGTTCTGCGCCCCGGAAAGGGACGTGCTCTGGCCCGGCGTGAAGCCATGGGCGAGGCCGGCATAGGGCTCGAGGATGAGTTCCTGCATGAAATAGGCGGTCATCGAAAGAAAGACGAAGAGCGTGAAAGCCCGCGCGCGCGGTTCGGCCCAGACCTCGGCCAGCCCGGCCATGAGCTTCGGGGCGGGCGTCGGCGGCACGGCGGGGACACCACGCTCGATCCGGCCCATGGCGAGCGCGGCCAGAAGCGTGGCGACCACCGCGAGCGCGCCGGTGATCTTCAGGAGGCGGGCGGGGGTGTAGGGATCGAGAAGCTGACCGATCACACCGGCGGTCAGCGCGATCCCGAGTATCATCATCAACCAGGTGATCGTCGCGGCCGCGGCCCTGCGACGCGGTGCCGTGGCCGAGGCCAGCAGCGCCAGGAGCGAGGTGCCCGACGCGCCGACCCCAAGCCCGATCAGCGTGTAGGCAACGACCGACAGGGCGAGTCCGGCCGTGAAACTGTCGGCGAGGACAACGATTCCGAAGGCGGCCAGCACTGCCCCGAGACCGAGTGCCGCCATGCCGCCCACGATCCATCGCGTGCGATTGCCGGTGACGTCCGAGCGGTAGCCCCAGCCCGGGCGCGTGACCTGGATGCCGTAATGCAGCCCGACCAACAGGCCCGGCAGCACTGCGGGCAGCGACAGTTCGACGACCATCAATCGGTTGAGCGTGGAGGTCGTCAGCACGACGATCGATCCCAGCGCCATCTGCACGAGGCCGAAGCGCGCGATCTGGATCCAGCTCAGCATCTCACATCCCCCCGAGCGCAAGCGCGGCGACCATCATGCCGGCGACAGACAGCAGAACACCCGTGCCGTTGTACCAGGGCGCGAGCCCCTCCGGATCGGTCAGCAGCCGGCGCATGGCGAGGACCTGAAGCCCGATCAGCCCGGCGATGATCGCGGCGTGGATCGGTGCGCCCCAGAGGACCAGCGCGACGACGACCGCAACCTGCGGAATGGCCATGATCCAGCAGGCCACGCGGGCGGCCCGGTCGGGCCCGAGCGTCACCGGAAGCGAGTTCACGCCGTGGACGCGGTCGCCCTCGAGCGCCTTGAAATCGTTCAGTGTCATGATCCCATGCGCGCCGATCCCATAGGCCAGCGCCACGATCAGGATGCGCGCGTCGGGCATCCCGGCGGCAAGCACGGCGGCGCCGGTGATCCAGGGCAGCGTCTCGTAGCTGAGCCCGACGAGGCCCGGCCCCCACCAGCCCGACCGCTTCAGCCGAATCGGCTCGGCCGAATAGGCCCAGGCGGCGACCACGGCGAGGCAGGTCGCGCCGAAGCCCCACGGTCCCAGCTGCCATCCGATCACCAGTGACAGGACCGACATCGCCAGCGCGATCCAGAGGCCCCAACGCCCCGGCACGCGGCCCGACGGGATTGGGCGGTCGGGCTCGTTCACCGCGTCGACATGCCGGTCGCACCAGTCGTTGGCTGCCTGGCTCATGCCGCAGGTGACGGGACCCGCCAGGAGGAGGCCGAGGAAGACGAGGCCGAGAGACGAGAAGGGCGAGACGCCCGAGGATACCGCGCCGCAGAGATAGGCCCACATCGGCGGAAACCATGTGATCGGTTTGATCAACCGCAGGAGCGCACGCGGCTCGGGGAGGCGGCGCGGTCCGGGGTGTAAGGTTTCCGTGACACTCATGCCGCGATGATAGACGCCACGGGCGCGTCGTCACAAGGGAATTACGCGGAATATGTCCAGTGTGCGTGACAGTGGCGAGGGGTCGCCGTCACTCTTCGTCGCGCTGAAGCAGATCGTATTTGCGGAGCTTCACATAGAGGCTCTGACGGCTGAGCCCGAGCATCTCGGCGGCGGCGACACGGTTGTTTTCGGTCAGCTCGACGGCGGCGGCGATGCACTGCTTCTCGATCACGTCGGTCATCGAGGCCACGATCTCGCGCAACGGCACACTGCCGACCTGGTCGGTGGCGTCGATCGCCCCGAGACCGCTCCCGGCGCTTTCGGTGGCTTCCATCCGGCCCACGGCGTCGCGCAGCACGTAGGCATGGCCGCCATCGGGCAGCGGGGTCGCCGTGACGTCGACGGGACGCTGCGACCCGAACGGGGTCACGAGCCGCGTCGTGAAGCTGCGCGGGCCGTCCGCGTCGTGCAGCACGTTGAGGTCGATGGTCCCCCGCACGAGAAACTCCGACATCTGCTGGCCCGCGACATGGCTGGCCGAATCGACATCCGCGAGCGTCAGGAACGCGTCGTTGCAATCGGCCACGGCACCGCTCGGGTCGGTCAGGACGATGCCCTCGACCGAACCCTGGTACAGCGCCGAGAGCCTGGCCTGTCGGGGATCGTCGGCGCGGATATCCGCGTCGCCGCCCCGCGTCTCGAACCGGCAGAGCAGGATGCGCTCGCCCGCGTTGCGGAACAGTCGCGGCACGAGCGTCGCGGCCCCGCCGGTCTGGCGCATCTGCACGGCGAGCGAGGTGCCGTCCGCGGCCACCAGCGCGTCGATGAACTCGCCACGGCGGCGTCCCTCGAAGGCCTGGGTGAAGGGAGAGCCGGTCAGTTCGGGGACGCCGCCGCCGAGCATCCGTGCGGCGGGCGCGTTCAGATCGACGATTCGTCCGCTGGCCACGTCCACCAGCACGAGCGGGTCGCGTACGCTGTCGAGGATGACGCGGTAACGCGTCTCGTGGATCCGCTCGGTCTGGTAGTCGCGCTCCAGCGCGAGCTGGGCCTTGACTAAGCGTTGCTGCAATTCGGCGAGCGGGCGCATGTCGCGCCCCAGCATCAGCACGCGGCCGTCGCGACCGGTTCGGTGGAACGTGTAGCGGACCGGGAAGTCCCAGATCGCCCCGTCGGCATGATTGACCTCGATCGCGTCGGGCCGACCGGCGCGGCCCTCGGACACGGCGTCGAGCTGGTCCCTGACCTTGGCCTGGCTGTCGGGCGCGAGGAAGGACGTGATCTCGCGGCCTTCCCAGTGATCGATGCGACCGATGCCGGAATTCAGCGGGTTCGTCGTCACCGACAGGATGCGACCGTTCTCGGAAATCAGAAGCGCGAGATCGGCGGCGGTCGCCACGATATCCCCGAAATATTCGGGCGCGATCCGCGGGCCGCTCCGTTCATTCCAGAAATCGCTCTCGCGCGTGTTCATCGCGCCAACTCCAGCGGCTTGGGGGCCAGATCGCCCCGGCACGGGGCCTCGCATATCGTCACGAGAGGGCCGGGGAAAGACATGGCGTCAGATCGCAGAATGCCAAGGCCTCCGCTGCGGAATTGGTTCCGAGGTCGCCCCCCGCGCGAAGCCCGAGGTCGGGGTCGGTGATCAGCGCCGCGCCACCGACGACGACCGGCAGCGCGCGGCGCACATGCCGCCGCAGGTCGCGGATCAGTTCGGGGACGCGGGCCGCCGCGCGGCCACTGCTGGAGGAAATCATCAAGGCCGCGGCCGGGAACCGTTCGAGCAGGGCGGGGATGTCTCGCGCCGCGGTGCCCGCCACCAGTCGGACGGGCGCGCCGAGGCGGCGCATCTCCTCGGCGGCGAAGGTCGCGGCGAGCGCATGTTGCTCCCAGACCGGGACGATCATCGCGACGGCCGGCATCTCGGCCGGCGGCAACGCGATGCGGCCGAGACGGCGCACCCCGTCCTGGATACGTGCGGCGGCGATCGTGACGTCGACGAAGGACAACCTGTCATGGTTCCAGCCATCCTCGAGCCGGAGCGCGATCGCAGGCAGGATATCGGTCAGCATCCAGCCAGATAGCCGTGCGTCGCTGCGGGCCTGCGCGATCAGGGCGCGGCGGGGCACGTCCTCCTCGTGAAGGAAAATCCGCTCGCCCAGCTCGATCAGGGCCGCCGTGACGCCGGGATCGCCCGGAGCCGCCGGCATCAGCCGAAGCGCCAGCGTCAGCAACCCGGACCCGTCCAGCGTGTCGGGAATCGTCGGGATCAGGATCTTGGCGCGATACGGTGCGCTGTCGTCGTAGGGGGTCGTCATGCGTCGCCTCCCTCGTGACCGGGGCTCCGGCAAACCAAGCGTTCGACCGGCAAATGTCAAGTTTGAGTTACGGCCGAAAGGCAGGTGACCGTCGTGCCATCGTGACACATTGTCCCCCGTGGTGTAAATTGAAATTGACACTAGCCGCGTAACTCCGATGATACGTACAACTGACAGGGGGGAGTCGTCACATGAAGGTGCCGCGCCGAACCCGCGCCCGCACCCGGCTCTACTCGCCGGAGGAACGCGCGAGACGAGACCGGACCGTCTGGACCCTGATCCAGGGGCTTCTGGCGCCGTTGCAGTTCGTCGTCTTCCTCGTCTCCCTCGTCCTCGTGATCCGCTATCTCGCGACCGGCACCGGCTACGTGGCGGCCTCCGCTTCGATCGTGGTGAAGACGGGCGTTCTCCTGACGATCATGGTCACGGGCTCCATCTGGGAGAAGGTGGTCTTCGGCCGCTGGCTCTTCGCCCCCGCCTTCTTCTGGGAAGACGTCGTCAGCTTCGGGGTCATCGCGCTGCACCTCGCCTATTGCTGGATGCTCTGGGACGGCGGCTTCGCGCCTTTGGCCGAAATGACCGTCGCCCTGACCGCCTATGCCGCCTACCTCATCAATGCCGGGCAGTTCCTCTGGAAGCTGCGCGCCGCACGGCTCGAGGCGCCGGCATGAGCGTGGGCTGCACCGATACCCCGGTCCTGCGCGAGCGCGGGCAGCACGAGGTGTTCTGCGGTCTGACAGGGATCATCTGGCTGCATCGCAAGATGCAGGACGCGTTCTTCCTGGTGGTCGGGTCGCGCACCTGCGCGCATCTGCTGCAATCCGCCGCCGGGGTGATGATCTTCGCCGAGCCGCGCTTCGGCACGGCCATCCTCGAGGAGGGCGACCTCGCCGGTCTCAAGGATGCCAATGACGAACTCGACCGCGAGGTGGCCCGCCTGCTCGAGCGGCGGCCGGATATCCGGCAACTCTTCCTCGTCGGGTCCTGCCCGTCGGAGGTGATCAAGCTCGACCTCGCCCGCGCGGCCGAACGTCTGTCCGACGCCCATGCGCCCCATGTCCGCGTACTGAACTATTCCGGCTCGGGAATCGAGACGACCTTCACGCAAGGCGAGGATGCCTGCCTTGCTGCGATGGTCCCGAAGCTGGCCGCGACCGACGCACCGAACCTCCTGCTGGTGGGTGCCTTGCCCGACGTGGTCGAGGATCAGGCGCGCGCGCTCTTGGCCGCGATGGGCATCGAGCGGGTGCAGGTCTTGCCGGGACGACGCGCCGACCAGGATCCGCAGGTCGGGCCGAACACGCGCTACGCGCTGCTGCAGCCGTTCCTCGGCGACACCTCCGACGCGCTGGACCGGCGCGGTGCCACCCGCATTCCCGCCCCGTTCCCCTTCGGAGAGGAGGGGACGACGCTCTGGCTACGCGCCGTGGCCAATGCGTTCGGCGTCGATGCCGATACGTTCGACCGCGTCACCGAAGCGCCCCGCGCCCGTGCTCGGAAGGCCGTCGCCGCCGCGACCGAGACGCTGGCCGGCAAGCGCGTCTTCTTCCTGCCCGACAGCCAGTTGGAGCTTCCGCTCGCCCGGTTCCTGACCCGTGAATGCGGTATGTCCGCCGTCGAGGTCGGCACCCCGTTCCTGCACTCGCGCATCATGGCCGAGGAGCTAGCGCTTCTTCCTGAAGGGCCGCGCATCGCCGAGGGGCAGGACGTCGAGATGCAGCTCGACCGCGTCCGTGCCGACCGGCCCGACCTGACGGTCTGCGGCCTCGGCCTCGCTAACCCGCTGGAGCGCGAGGGCCTGACGACCAAATGGGCGATCGAGCTGGTGTTCACGCCTGTGCATTTCTACGAGCAGGCGGGCGATCTGGCCGCCCTCTTCGCGCGTCCCATCCGTCGCAAGGCGCTGCTCGCGGCCGGGCGCGGGGAAGCCGCGATCGCGGTGGCGGCGGAATGAGCCCGGTTCGTATGGATATGTCGACACCCGCGAGCGCGCTCGACGGCGGATGCGGTCTCGGGCCAACGACATCCCGAAGGATCGGCGCGTGAAGCTGACGGTCTGGACATATGAGGGCCCGCCCCATGTCGGCGCCATGCGCGTCGCGACGGGAATGGAGGGCCTGCATTACGTCCTCCACGCGCCGCAGGGCGACACCTACGCGGACCTGCTGTTCACCATGATCGAACGGCGGGGCCAGCGGCCGCCGGTAACCTACACGACCTTCCAGGCGCGTGATCTCGGGGCCGATACGGCTACGCTGTTCAAGGATGCCTGCATGGCCGCCTACGAGCGGTTCCGCCCCGAGGCGCTGATCGTCGGCGCATCCTGCACGGCCGAGCTGATTCAGGACGATCCCGGCGGTCTGGCCGAGCGGCTGGGCCTGCCGGTGCCCGTGATCGCGCTGGAGCTTCCGAGCTATTCGCGCAAGGAGCTCTTCGGCACCGACGAGACCTTCTATCAGCTTGCCCGCGCGCTGGCGCAGCCCTGCGAGCGCACCCCCGAAGTGAGCTGCAATATCCTCGGGCCGACGGGCCTCGGCTTCCGCCACCGCGACGACGTGGTCGAGGTCACGAAGCTGCTCGACGGGATGGGGATCGCGGTGAACGTGGTGGCCCCCATGGGCAGCCGTCCGTCCGATCTCGCGCGCCTCCCGGCGGCGCATTTCAACGTCGTGCTCTACCCCGAACATGCCGAAGCGGCTGCGCGGTGGTTAGAGCGTGATCACAGCCAGCCCTATACGAAGACCATCCCCATCGGCGCGGGCGCGACGCGGGAATTCATCGCGGAAGTTGCCGAATTGGCCGGGTTAGACCCTGTTCTCGACGATGAGAGCTTGCGTCAGCCATGGTGGGCCGCCTCGGTCGACAGCACCTATCTGACCGGCAAGCGCGTCTTCGTCTTCGGTGACGCGACCCATGCGATGGCGGCCGCCAAGGTCGCCCGCGACGAGATGGGTTTCGAGGTTTGCGGGCTCGGCTGCTACAACCGTGAGTTCGCCCGCCCGGTCCGCGCGCTGGCCCGCGAGATGGGTCTCGAGGCTGTGATCACGGACGACTATCTCGAGGTCGAGCGTGCCATCACCGAAGCCGCGCCGGAGATGATCCTCGGAACGCAGATGGAGCGGCATATCGGCAAGCGCCTGGGCATTCCCTGCGCCGTGATCTCGTCGCCCGTCCACGTGCAGGACTTCCCCGCGCGCCATTCGCCGCAGATGGGGGTCGAGGGCGCGAACGTCCTTTTCGATACCTGGGTGCATCCCTTGGTGATGGGGCTGGAGGAACACCTCCTGACGATGTTCCGGGACGATTTCGAGTTCTCGGACGCCGCCGGGCCGTCGCATCATGGCGGCCATGCACCGAATTCGACCGACGCGGTCGAGCCGTTGGTACAGCCGAACGGGGACATCGTCTGGCTGGCCCCCGCCGAGAAGGAGTTGCGCAAGATCCCGTTCTTCGTGCGCGGCAAGGCGCGGCGGAACACCGAAGCCTTCGCCGCCGAACGCGGAGTGGCCGAAATCAGCGTCGAGACCCTCTACGAAGCGAAGGCCCATTATGCGCGGTGACGGGCCCATATCCGCATTCGCGCCTTACAGGGTCGCCATCGTGACGCTGGACGCCCATGCGGCGGGCCCGGTCGCACGGGTCGGGCTGCGCATGGCGGCCGAGTTCCCCGGCCTCGAGGTAACAGTTCATGCCGCCGCCGAATGGGCCGAGACGCCCGATGCGCTGGCCGAGGCCAAGCGTGCCGTCGCCGAAGCCGATATCATCGTCTGCGGCCTTCTCTTCATCGACGAGCACCTGCGCGCGATCATGCCGGATCTCGTGGCGCGTCGCGACGCCTGCGACGCGCTGGTCGGGATGGTCAGCGACCCCGCGATCGTCAAGCTGACGCGGATGGGCGATCTCGACATGGCGCAGCCGTCCTCGGCGGCGATCCAGCTTCTCAAGAAGCTGCGCGGCTCGAAATCCCCTTCGGGGAGCAGCGGCGAGAAGCAGATGAAGATGCTGCGGCGCCTGCCCAAGCTCTTGCGCTACGTGCCCGGCAAGGCGCAGGACCTGCGCGCCTGGTTTCTGTGCATGCAATACTGGCTGGGCGGGTCGGACGACAATTTCGAGGGCCTGCTGCGGCATCTGATCGGGCGGTACTCCGACCGGTTCGAGACCGAGGCGCGCGCGCCCGTCGAGTATCCCGAGGTCGGGCTCTACCACCCGGATCTCGGCATCGTCACCGACCCGGACCGCCTGCCGCGCGCGAAGGGACGGACCGTCGGTCTCCTGATGATGCGGTCCTACGTGCTGGCCGGCGACACCGCGCATTACGACGCCGTCATCCGCGCCTTCGAGGCGAAGGGCATGCGGGTCCGCGCGGCCTTCGCGGGCGGGCTCGACATGCGTCCCGCCATCGACGCCTATTTCTCGGACGATCGCATCGACGCGCTGGTCTCGCTCAGCGGCTTCAGCCTGGTGGGCGGACCCGCCTACAATGACAGCGCGGCGGCGGTCGATGTGCTGACAGCGCTGGACGTGCCCTATATCGCGGCCCATCCGCTGGAGTTCCAGACGCTGGGCCAGTGGGGGACTTCGAAGCAAGGCCTCGGGCCGGTCGAGACGACCATGCTGATCGCCCTGCCCGAGATCGACGGCGCGACCAATCCGACCGTGTTCGCCGGACGTCACGACTCGGGCGGCTGCCGGGGCTGCGCGCGCAACTGCACCGCGGACGGCTCGCGTGCGATGGCACCCTGCCATGAGCGGATCGCGCATCTGGTCGCGCGGGCGTCGAACCTCGCCGATCTACGGCGTTCCGACGCGCGGGCGCGCAAGATCGGGATCGTCCTCTTCAACTTTCCCCCCAATGCCGGGGCCGCCGGGACCGCTGCCTATCTCGGAGTTTGGGAATCGCTTCTGAACACACTCCGCCGCCTGCGCGCCGAGGGCCACGATGTCGACCCGCCCGCCGACGTGGATGCCCTGCGCGCCGCCGTGCTCGAGGGGAATGCCGCGACCTACGGGCAGGACGCGAACGTCATCGCACGCATCCCGGCCGACCGCCTCGTGGCCGAGGATCCGTGGCTGGCCGAAACCGAGGCCGCCTGGGGCCCCGCTCCCGGACGTCAGCAATCGGACGGCGCCGGGGTCTTCGTGCTGGGCGCGCGGTTCGGGAACGTGGTCATCGGCCTCCAGCCCGCCTTCGGGTGGGAGGGCGACCCGATGCGCCTGATGTTCGAGAACGGCTACGCGCCGACCCATGCGTTCGGGGCATTCTATCGCTGGATGAAGACCGAGTTCGGGGCCGACGCGCTTTTGCATTTCGGGATGCACGGGGCGCTGGAGTTCATGCCGGGCCGACAGTCGGGCCTCGGGGCCGAGGACTGGCCGGATCGCCTGATCGGCGACATGCCGAACGTCTATCTCTACGCGTCCAACAACCCGTCCGAGGCGACCCTCGCCAAGCGGCGGTCGGGTGCGGTGACGGTGACCCACGTGACACCGCCGGTGATGGCGAGCGGTCTCTACAAAGGGCTTCTGGCTCTGAAGGAGAGCGTACAGCGCTGGCGTTCGGGCGACCGCTCGGAAGATTTGGCGCGGCTGATCGCGGATCAGGCCGAGGCGGTCGATCTGGACGGGGCGCCGGACGACCTGTGGCTGGCGCTGCTCGAGACCGAGCAGGCGATGATCACCGACGGGCTGCACGTCGTGGGCGCGCGGCTGAGCGAGGCGCATGTCGCCTCCTATGTCGCGCATCTGCCCGAGGCCGCCCGTGAGGCGGCCGCCGCCGCGCTGCGTGGTGACGCAGAACTCGACGGGCTGATGCGGGCGCTGTCGGGTCGGTTCATCGCGCCCGTTCCCGGTGGCGACCTCGTGCGCTCGCCCGAGGTCCTGCCCGCCGGGCGCAACATCCACGCCTTCGACCCGTTCCGGATGCCCACGGCCTATGCCCTGCGCGATGGTGCGGCACAGGCGGACCTGCTTCTGGCGACCCATGATAGGGTCCCGCGCTCGGTCGCGCTGGTCCTCTGGGGCAGCGACAACATCAAATCCGACGGTGTGCCGGTCGCGCAGGCGCTGGCGCTGATGGGCGCGCGGCCGCGCTTCGATCACTACGGGCGGCTCTGCGGGGCGGAACTGATCCCGCTGGCCGAACTCGGGCGTCCGCGCATCGACGTGGTGATGACGCTTTCGGGCATCTTCCGCGACCTGCTGCCGCTCCAGACCCGGATGCTGGCCGAGGCCGCGTGGCTGGCCGCCAGCGCCGACGAGCCGTCCGAGGTGAACCCGGTCCGGGCCCATGCGCTGGCCTACGCCGAAAAGGTCGGGTGCGACTTCGAGACCGCGGCGCTGCGCGTCTTCTCGAATGCCGAGGGCGCCTACGGGTCGAACGTGAACCAACTGGTCGATAGTGGTGCCTGGGACGACGAGGGCGAGCTGGCCGATGCCTACGAGGCACGGAAGTCCTTTGCCTACGGGCGCGACGGCAAGGCGGCGCGCAATGCCGACCTGTTGCAGGCCGCGCTGGGCGACGTGGATCTCGCCTACCAGAACCTCGAATCGGTCGAGCTGGGGGTCACCACCGTGGACCATTACTTCGACACGCTGGGCGGAATCAGCCGCGCGGTGAAGCGCGCGAAGGGGTCCGAGGCGCCGGTCTATATCGGCGACCAGACGATGGGTGCGGCCAAGGTCCGCACGCTGGCCGACCAGGTCGCACTCGAGACGCGGTCGCGGAGCCTCAACCCCCGCTGGTTCGAGGGCCTCCTGAAGCATGGCGCGGAAGGCGTCTCGATGATCGAGGCGCAGGTGACGAACACCATGGGCTGGAGTGCGACGACCGGCACGGTGGAACCCTGGGTCTACCAGCGCCTGTCCGAGACCTTCGTGCTGGACGACGCGATGCGCCGTCGTCTGGCCGATCTGAACCCGAAGGCGAGCGCCCGGATGGCGAACCGCCTGCTGGAAGCCGGGGACCGCGAATTCTGGCGCCCGGATGCCGACACACTTGCCGCGTTGCAGAACGCCGCCGACGAGCTCGAAGACCGGCTCGAAGGCATCATGGCCGCGGAATAGGAGAGAGACATGCCGAGAGACATTCCGGATCTTGGACAGGACGGCGAAGGCTCCGTCCAGGTTCATCAGGACGAAAGCGCCAAGATCGAGGGGGCCAAGGTCTTTTCGGTCTACGGCAAGGGCGGGATCGGCAAGTCGACCACCTCGTCCAACCTGTCGGCAGCGTTCACCAAGCTGGGCAAGCGCGTGCTCCAGATCGGCTGCGACCCGAAGCATGACAGCACCTTCACCTTGACGGGCCGGTTGCAGAACACCGTGATCGACGTGTTGAAAGAGGTCGATTTCCACGCCGAGGAGCTGCGCCCCGAGGATTTCGTCGCGGTCGGCTACGGCGGCGTGCAATGCGTCGAGGCGGGCGGCCCGCCCGCGGGCACGGGGTGTGGCGGCTACGTCGTGGGCCAGACCGTGAAGCTCCTCAAGCAGCATCACATGCTTGAAGACACCGACGTGGTGATCTTCGACGTCCTGGGCGACGTGGTCTGCGGCGGCTTCGCGGCGCCGCTGCAACATGCGGACCGCGCGCTGATCGTGACGGCCAACGATTTCGACAGCATCTACGCGATGAACCGGATCATCGCCGCGGTGCAGGCGAAGTCGAAGAATTACAAGGTGCGGCTCGCGGGCTGCGTGGCGAACCGCTCCAAGGACACCGACGAGGTGGACCGGTATTGCCGCACGGTCGGCTTCGACCGCATCGCGCATATGCCCGATGTCGACGCGATCCGCCGCTCGCGCCTGAAGAAGAAGACCCTGTTCGAGATGCCCGACGAGGAGGACATCGTGCGCTGCCGCGCCGAGTATGTCCGGCTGGCCAAGCTTCTTTGGGACGGGACCGAGGGCAAGGCGCCGGAATCGCTGCCCGACCGCGAGATCTTTGAATTGCTGGGCTTCGACTGAATGAGCGCCACGCGCACATATGACGCCACGCGGGCTCGGGTCGAAGGCTATTTCGACCGGACCGCGACGCAGGTCTGGGATCGCCTGACCTCGGACGCGCCGGTCAGCCGGGTGCGCGCCACGGTGCGCGCGGGCCGGGACCGGATGCGGGGCGTGATGCTGTCGCGGCTGCCCTCCGACCTGCGGGGGATGCGCGTGCTGGACGCGGGCTGCGGCACCGGGGCCAAGACCGCGGCATTGGCCGCGCAGGGGGCGACGGTGGTGGCCGTGGACATCTCGCCGAAGCTCCTGGCGATCGCCTCAGACCGGCTCGACCCCGCCCATGCCGGGCGCGTGACCTTCGCCGCGGCCGACATGTTCGACGCCGATCTCGGCAATTTCGACGCGGTCGTCGCACAGGATTCGATGATCTACTACGGCGCGCCCGAACTGGCCGAGCGCCTGAATGCGCTGGCGCCGCGGGCGGGGCAGGTCGTGTTCAGCCTCGCGCCGCGCACACCGCTCCTCATGACGATGTTCTGGGCGGGCAAGGCCTTCCCGCGCGCCGACCGCTCGCCCGCCATGGTGCCCCATGCGGCCGCCGACCTCGGGCCCCGCCTCGACGGGACGCTGACCGAAGTCGAGCGGGTGACGAGCGGGTTCTACATCTCGACCTGCCTGGAGCTTGCCCCATGAGCGCGCCGGCGGTCCTCAAGCAGTTCGCGCTGTCGATGCTGCCCTTCTCGGATGCCGGCTCCGAAGCGCTGCCGCTGCGCCAGCTTCTGCGCCTGTCGCTCTTCCAGGTCTCGGTCGGCATGGCGGCGGTGATGCTGCTGGGTACGCTGAACAGGGTGATGATCGTCGAGCTGGGGCTGAGCGCCTTCCTCGTCGCCGCGATGATCGCGCTGCCGGTTCTGGTGGCACCGTTCCGCGCACTTCTGGGCTTCCGGTCGGACACCTATCGCAGCGCCATCGGCTGGAAGCGCATTCCCTATCTGTGGTTCGGCACGCTCTGGCAGTTCGGCGGTCTTGCCATCATGCCCTTCGCGCTTCTGATCCTCGGGGGCTACGACCAGGTCCGCATCCCGCCCTTCGCCGGCGAGATCGCGGCCGGCCTCGCCTTCGTTATGACGGGCCTCGGCATGCACATGACGCAGACGGCGGGCCTCGCGCTGGCGGCCGACCGGGCCGACGATGCCACCCGGCCCCGCGTCGTGGCGCTTCTCTACGTGGCATTCCTCGCCGGAATGCTCGTCAGCGCCATCCTGATCGGCTGGCTCCTGCGCGATTTCGACGGCGTGCGCCTGATCCAGGTCGTGCAGGGCACGGCGGTCGTGACGCTGATCCTCAACGTCATCGCGCTCTGGAAGCAGGAAAGCCTGCGCCCCACGACCAAGGCCGAGCGTGCCGCGCCGACGCCGCGCTTCGCGGACGCCTGGGCCGACCTGTCGCGTGGCGGCACGGCCGGGCGGCTTCTGGCGGCGGTGTTCCTCGGGACGATGGCCTTCAACATGCAGGACGTGCTGCTGGAGCCCTATGGCGGCGAGATCCTCGGGCTTTCCGTCTCGAACACGACGCTTCTTACGGCAAGCTGGGCCATCGGCGCGCTGGGCGCCTTCGCATTGGCGGCCCGGTGGCTGACGCAGGGCATCGACCCGACCCGCATGGCCGCACGCGGCATCCTGGCCGGAATCGCGGCCTTCTCGGCGGTGATCTTCGCCTCGCCGCTCGGTTCGGCACCTTTGTTCTTCGCGGGCGCGATGGGCATCGGCTTCGGCGGCGGACTCTTCGCGGTCGCGACGTTGACCACGGCGATGACGCTGCCGGTGACGGACATCGCGGGCCGAGGTCTCGCCCTCGGGGCCTGGGGCGCGGCGCAGGCGACGGCGCAGGGCCTCTCGACGGCGCTGGGCGGCGGTATCCGGGACGGCGTGGACGCGCTGGCGACCTCCGGCATGCTGGGCACGGGGCTGGACGACCCGGCGACGGGATATTCCGTCGTTTACCATCTCGAGATCGGACTTCTCTTCCTGACGCTGGTGGCCTTGGGGCCGCTCGTCGGGCGCACGGACAGACCTTCAGACAGACCCGAACCGAAGGAGGCCAGGATCGGACTGGCCGACTTCCCAACATGATACGGAGGACACCCTGATGGTGGACCCATTCTTCGGCAATTTCGACTTGGCCAGCCTGTCGCTCTGGCTGTTCTGGGGCTTCTTCGCCCTGCTGATCTACTATCTCCAGACGGAGAACATGCGCGAGGGCTACCCGCTCGAGAACGATGACGGGACGCTCGCGCCGAACCAGGGCCCGTTCCCTGTGCCGTCGCAGAAGACCTTCATCCTGCCCCACGGGCGCGGCACCGTGACCGTGCCCGACGGCAAGCCCGAAGGCCGCGAGATCGCAATGGCCAAGACCGCCGTGCCGAACGGCTTCCCGTTCGAGCCGACGGGCGACCCGATGCTTGACGGCGTCGGTCCCGCTTCCTGGGCGCCGCGCCGCGACGTGCCGGAACTCGATGGCCACGGTCACCCGAAGATCGCGCCGATGGACGCGATGCCCGACTTCCGGGTCAGCGCCGGGCGCGACCCGCGCGGCCTGCCGGTGATGGGCGACGACGGCAAGATCGCCGGCACTGTCAGCGACATGTGGCTGGACGCGCCCGAGCAGCACGTCCGCTATATCGAGGTCGACGTGGAAGGCGCGGGCAAGCGGCTGGTGCCAATCCAGCTGGTGCGCATCCATGGCGACCATGTCGAGGTAAAGGCCCTGCATCACCGGCACTTCGCGCAGATCCCCGCAACCCGTTCGCCGACGCAGGTCACCCTGCTGGAGGAGGACAAGATTTCCGGCTTCGTGGGCGGCGGCAAGCTCTACGCCGCGCGCGACCGGCAGGAGCCGCAGCTCTGACCGCTGCGGCCTGACGACGAGAAGGAGACGATCCCGATGACCGACCATGACGACTTCGACCAGGAACCGATCCGGGGGCTGCCCGAGCTGCTGCCCGAGGGCGAGGAAATTCTGTGGCAGGGCAGCCCCGACTGGTGGGCGCTGACGAAGGAGTCGTTGTCGGTCCGGGGGGTCGCGCTCTATTTCGGTCTGCTGTTCGGGTGGCAGACCGTGTCGGCCGCGGCGGATGTGCCATGGGCCACGGCCCTGGCGCAGTCCTCGTTCTACCTCGTCCTCGGTGCGGTCACGTGCGCCATCCTCGCGGCCATCGGCTGGTGCCAGGCGAAGGCCGCGATCTACACCATCACCAACCGCCGCGTGATCCTGCGGATCGGGGCGGCGCTGACGATG
The DNA here is from genome assembly GCF_046452375.1 of Jannaschia halovivens. Taxonomy (NCBI): domain Bacteria; kingdom Pseudomonadati; phylum Pseudomonadota; class Alphaproteobacteria; order Rhodobacterales; family Roseobacteraceae; genus Jannaschia; species Jannaschia halovivens. The sequence goes on from NZ_JBKFDJ010000001.1 coordinate 2,476,179, forward strand.
ACGCTGCAATTCCCGTTCCGCTGGATCGCGGCGGCGGACCTGACGACCCGGAAGGACGGCACGGGCACGATCGCGCTCCGCACGCTGGGCGAGACGCGGTTCAGCTACCTGATGATCTGGCCGCATCTGCGCCCCTGGCGCTTCACGCCGACGCAGCCCGCGCTGCGCGCGATCCCCAAGGCGGCCGAGGTCGCGCGTCTTCTGGCCGAGGCGGCGCAGGCCGACCTGTCGATGCCGCAGGTGACGAGCGCGCCCGTGGCCCCCACACCTGACACGGGCGCGATGCCCGTCCCGGCGGAGTAGGCGCGATGACCCCCGAAGCCCGCCTCGCCAATCGCGACAAGGAAATGGTGCCCACGCTGCTGTTGCGCGCGATGGGCGTCCTCGTTGTCTGCGCGCTCTTCATCACGGGCTACGCGGCCCTGACCGATCGTCCGCTCGAAGCGATGCCCGCCCTCGACGGCGAGGCGGGCGTGGTGCGCGAGCGGATGATCTTCATCGATGCCGACGGCATGACGGGCGCGGCGCGCGTCCTCGATGCCAACGGTGTCGTCATCGCCGACCTTGATCCCGGTCAAGGCGGGTTCGTCGCAGGGGTGCATCGTGCCCTCGCGTTCGAGCGGGATCGGCGCGGCGTCGGGATGGAGGCGCCGATCCGCCTCGTCCTTTATGAAACGGGCCAGCTGTCGTTGCGTGACGACGCGACGGGATGGCGGGCCGAACTGATCGGATTCGGGGCGGAGAACGCAGACACCTTCGCCAAACTGCTGAACTGAACCAACGGGAGGAACGACCCATGGGACTGTTGACGAGAACGAAAGAGGAAGCGCCCTGCACCGTCGAGGTGTCGCATCGCTTCGAGGAACTGAGCGCGCATGTCCGGCTGGACAACGGCGCGATCATCCATCCCGGCGATGCCGTCGAAGTGCAGGGCCCCGAGATCATGGCCCCCTACGGCGAGGTCGTGCGCGAGAAGCGCACCGCGATCATCACCCGGGCCTCGGGCGTCGAGCGGATGTGGACCCGCATGACCGGCGACCTGGAGTTCATGGAGCTCTGCGAGTTCTCCTTCTCCGAGGAGACGCTGCAATGAACGCCCATGCCACCCATTCCGCCGATGCCAGCACCGTCGAGGAGGCGCTGGCCGCCGACAACCAGAGCGCCGTCATCGACAGCGAGACCGCGACGCAGGTCGCGATGTCGAACACGCTGCTGACGCCGCGTTTCTACACGACCGATTTTGACGAGATGGACGCCATCGACGTGACACCGGTGCGCGCGGACTGGGACGCGCTGATCGCGCAGATGCAGGCCGATCCGAACAAGGGGCACTTCAAGAAGAACGAGGACTGGGACAAGGTCGACTGGGACGGGATGGAGCCGAAGCTCCGGGCCGAGTTCATCGACTTCCTGATCTCGTCCTGCACGGCCGAGTTCTCGGGCTGCGTCCTCTACAAGGAAATGAAGCGGCGCGGGTCCAATTCGGACATCACCACGCTGTTCCAGCTGATGGCGCGGGACGAAGCGCGGCATGCGGGCTTCATCAACGACGCGCTCCGCGAGGCGGGGATCGCGGTCAATCTCGGGTTCCTGACCCAGAAGAAGAAGTACACCTACTTCCGGCCGAAATTCATCTACTACGCCACCTATCTTTCCGAGAAGATCGGCTACGCCCGCTACATCACGATCTTTCGGCATCTCGAGAAGCATCCGGAGCATCGCTTCCACCCGATCTTCAAGTGGTTCCGGGAGTGGTGCAACGACGAGTTCAGCCATGGCGAGGCCTTCGCGCTGCTGATGAAGACCGACCCGAAGCTGACGACCGGGCGCAACGTCTGGTGGATCAAGTTCTTCCTCACCGCGGTCTACGGCACGATGTACGTGCGCGATCACCAGCGGCCGGAATTCCACAAGGCGCTGGGCGTCGATCCCGACTGGTACGCGCACGCGGTCTTCGAGAAGACGTCCGAGATTTCGCGGCAGGTCTTCCCGATCACGCTCGATATCGACCATCCGCGCTGGCAGCCGACGCTGGAGCGTCTGCAGGCCGCGAATGCCGATCTCGCGGCGGCCGAGAAGAAGACGGGCCTCGCCCGACTGGTGGCGCGCACGTCCGCGCAGGCCCGCGCGGCGGCGGCCTTCGTGGCGCTCTACACGATCCCGGCGATCCGGCACGACGTGCCCGCCGCGACCCGTCTCGAGCCGGCCTACTGATGGCGGGCAGCCCGTGGATCGCGGCGTGTTTCGCGCTTTTCGCCTGGTGGGCTTCCACCGGGGCGATCCTTGTGGCTGTCCGCACCACGCGCCGCCCGATAGTGGTCGTGCTCGCGACCCTGCCGATCATGTTCGCGGGTCTCGCGGCCTTCGTCTGGGTTTCCGGCGGATCGGGCCTCGTCGCGGTCTACGGCGCCTTCCTCGCGGCGCTGGTGATCTGGGGCTGGATCGAGCTCGCGTTCCTCGTGGGCGTCATCACCGGCCCCTCGACCCTGCCCGCCAAGCCCGGCGTGCCGGAATGGGAGAGGTTCGTCCGCGCCTGGGGCACGGTTGCCTATCACGAGATGACGCTGACGGCGGCTCTGATCGGCCTCGCCATCCTCAGCCACGGGACCGAGAACCGCATCGGTTTCTGGACCTTCGCGGTGCTTTATGCCGCGCGGATCAGTGCCAAGCTGAACCTCTATCTGGGGGTGCGGAAGGTGAACACGTCCTTCATCCCGCACCACCTGTCTCACCTGCCCAGCCATTTCCGCGAGGCGCGGATCAACTGGCTTTTCCCGACCTCGGTGACAGCGTTGTCCTTCGTCACCTTCGGCTGGCTCCAGCGGATCTGGGCGGCGGGCAGCCCCGCCGAGGCGGCGGGCTTCGCGCTGCTTGCGGCGCTGACGGCGCTCGCGCTGTTGGAGCATTGGTTCATGGTCGTCCGCCTGCCGGACGAGAAGTTGTGGCGGTGGATGCTGCCCGAGAAAGACACTTTGACGGAGGAGGGTCCCGATGCCGTTCGATAAGCTGTTTCAGGCACAACTGGATGTGCTCAAGGCCGAAGGCAACTATCGCTATTTCGCGGATCTGACGCGGGAATGCGGCCAGCATCCGCGCGCCAAGACCCACAAGGACGGCGAGATCCGGGACATCACCGTCTGGTGCTCGAACGACTATCTCGGGATGGGCCAGCATCCGGACGTGGTTCAGGCCATGGCCGACACCGCGCGCGCCTGCGGGACCGGCGCGGGCGGGACGCGCAACATCTCGGGGACGAACCACCACCACCTGATGCTCGAGGCCGAGCTGGCGGATCTTCACGGCAAGGAGGCGGCGCTGCTCTTCACTTCCGGGTACGTGTCGAACTGGGCCGCGCTCTCAACGCTCGGGTCGCGCCTGCCCAACGCGGTGATCCTGTCGGACGCGCTCAACCACAACTCGATGATCGAGGGTATCCGACATTCGCGCGCCGACAAGGTCATCTGGAAGCACAATGATGCCGACGACCTCGACCGGAAGCTGGCGCGCCTGCCCGCCAACGCCACCAAGATCGTCGCCTTCGAAAGCGTCTATTCCATGGATGGCGACATCGCGCCCATCCGCGAGATCGTTGAGGTCTGCGAGAAGCACGGCGCGCTGAGCTATATCGACGAGGTTCACGCGGTTGGCATGTACGGCCCGCGCGGCGGCGGCGTGGCCGAGCAGGAGGGGCTGATGGACCGCATCACCCTGATCGAGGGCACGCTGGGCAAGGCCTTCGGCGTAATGGGCGGCTATATCACCGGGTCGGCCGCGCTCTGCGACTTCATCCGCAGCTTCGCGTCCGGCTTCATCTTCACCACGGCCCTGCCGCCGGCGGTCGCCTCGGCCGCCGCGACGTCGATCCGCCACCTGAAGTCCAGCCAGGCCGAGCGCGACCAGCAGCGGCGCCAGGTCGCCCGCCTGCGCGCGCGGCTGGATGCGGAAGGCATCCCGCACGAGCCCAACCCGAGCCACATCATCCCGGTGATGGTGAAGGACCCCGTGAAGTGCCGGATGCTGTCGGATTACCTGATGGATCAGTTCGGAATCTACGTGCAGCCGATCAACTATCCCACGGTGCCGAAGGGGACCGAACGGCTGCGGTTCACGCCGGGGCCGAACCACACCGACGAGGATATCGATCGGCTCGTCGCGGCGTTGTCCTCGCTTTGGAAACAATGCGCGCTGGCCCGCAAGACCGCCTAATCGCCACATGGCAGAACGTTGTTATTGGAAGACGGCGGGCCGCGGCCTAGCTGTCCATCCGAACGAGAGATCTAGGGAGACTTCGAGATGATCCGCACGCTCACCATCGCCGCCGCCATCATGGCCGCCGCCCCCGCCTTCGCCGACAGCCACGGCGTCGATCTGACCGCCACCGGCGATGCCGGCGCGGGCGAGAGCGCGTTCCGCCAGTGCCAGTCCTGCCACGTCGTGCAGGATGCCGATGGCGAGGTTCTGGCCGGGCGCGCCGCAAAGACCGGACCGAACCTCTACGGGGTCGTGGGCCGGGCCTATGGCGCGGTCGAGGATTTCCGCTACTCGGACATCATCGTCCTGGCAGGCGAGCAGGAAAACGTCTTCGACGAGGCCCGCTTCGTCGCCTATGTCCAGGACCCGACCGGCCACCTGCAGGAGATCACCGGCGACAACGGGCGCGGCAAGATGACCTACAAGGTCCGCAAGGAAGAGGACGCGGTGAACCTCTACGCCTTCCTCGCGCAGTTCAGCGACGAGGCCGCGGCGACGAACTGACGCCCGCCTCCTCGAGGAACGACATCATGGCCCCCGCCGCCTCGGCGGGGGCTTCTTCATGCATGAGATGGCCCAGATCGTCGAAAATCCGCAGCTCCGCGCGGGGCAGGCGCTCGGCCATCTCGCGGCTGACGCGCGGCTCGACCGCACGGTCGCGCCCGCCCGCCAGTAGGAGCACAGGGGCCTCAAGGCCCGAAGCATCGCGCACCAGCCGGTCGAGCGACCAGCTCGCCATCATCGCAAGGGCACCGCCGACATGGCCGCGATCCGAAATCAGCCGATGATATTGCCCGAGCCCCGCCGCGTCGATCCGGCTGCCGGTCCCTTCGATCAGGCGCCGCGTCCGCGCCGGGCTTCCGGCGGCGGCAAAGAGGAACGGCGTCAGCGGATTGACCGCCAGCGCCTTGGCCATGATCGGGAAGAGCCAGCCGGCCAGCCCGTCGAACATCTGGAACGCGCCGTTGATCGACACGACCGGGACGGGGCGGGCGAGGGCCAGGCGCAGCGCGATCGCGGCGCCGGCGGAATGGCCGAGGATCGCGGCGGGTGTCAGGCCCAGCGCGCCACAGAGCGTCGTCACGTCCTCGGCCATCGCATCGAGCCCCGAGCGCCCGGACGATCCGAGCCGCGTGAACCCGTGGCCGGGAAGGTCGATCATGGTGACGCGGTATCGCTCCGCCAGGAGCGGGACGAGGCCGCGCCACGAATGGGTGGCCCCGCCCGCCCCGTGGAGCAGGAGGACGTCCGGTCCTTCCCCGATCTCCTGCACGTGCCAGCGATGTGGCCGGGACGCGACCATGCGGCTCGCCTTTGCGAAGGGCCAATCTGGGGGAACCGGGCCGCTCACACCGTGTCCGCCACGATCCGGCTGAGCCCATGGGCGTCCGCGCGCGGCAACGGACGGCAGGCCGCGCCCATGCGGGCCGCGAGGTCGGCCAGCGCCGGGGTCGGACGTGTTCCGGTGTCAATCACCACCGCCGGCAGGCGCTGCGCCCGGATTGCCCCGGCCATGGCCTCGGCGTCCGCCAGCGCCTCCGTTCGGGCGGCTTCGCCTGAAAGCGCGATGTTCGGCCGCCCGTCGGTCAGCACCACCAGCGCCGGGTCCATGCCGCGCCCGCGCGCCTGGTGGGCCAGCGTCAGCCCGTCGCGCAATCCTGCCGCCAGGGGCGTGCCGCCGCCTCCGGGCAGAGCGGCCAGTTCGCGCTTGGTGCGCACGAGGCTGCGCGTCGGCGGCAGCAGGAGTTGCGCCGCATCGCCCCGGAACGCGATCAATGCCACGTGGTCGCGCCGGGCATAGGCCTCGGCCAGCAGAAGCTCGACAGCACCTTTCGCCTCGGCCAATCGCCCGAGTGCCGAGGAGCCCGAGGCATCCACGGCGAAGACGATCAACCGGTCAGACCGCGTTTCGTATCGCCTCAGGTGAATGTCGGAGGCCCGCACCGCGACGGGCTGTCCGGGGCCACCGCCGCGCATCCGCTGCCACGGGGCCGCCGCGCGCAGCGTCGCCACGAGGTCAATCCGCGCCTGGCCATCCAGCCGTCCGGGCCGTGACGGCAGGGGTCGCCCGCGCCGGTTGCCGCGCCGCACGGCACCGGCCCCGATCCCGGACGCTCGCGGCGTAAGTCCGGCCGCGATCCGCGCCAAGAGATCGGGCGGCAGGAGGGCCAGCGCCGCCTCGACCGTCAGCTCCGCATCGGCGGGTAGGGTGCTCGGGTCGGGCGGCGGGGCCTCGGCAGGGTCGGGCGCGTCCTCCGGGAGGTCGGGTTCGGGCGGCGGGGCCGGAAGCGTCGTGGCGCGTGGCAGCAGGCTGACGGCGATGGCGAAGGTCAGGTCCGCTTCGGCCAGTCCACGTCCGTCCAGCGCCGCCGACGCCTCGGCCACGCGCAGCGCCTGGATCACGGGTCGGACCGACGCGATCCCGAGGGCCGCAGCCGTCGCCGCGAGCCGTGCGCGCGCCAGATCGGTCGCAATGGGATCCGAGGGATCGAGCGGTGTCGGCGCGGGCCTGTCGGCGGGCCGGAGTCCGTCGAGATCCACGCGCATGGCCATGCGGTCCGACAGGGCGGGGGCCAGCGCCTCGTCCTCGACCCCCTCGTCGAGCGCGAGCAGGCCGACCCGGCGCCCGTCGAGCGCCTGTCCCAGTCGCGCGGCGAGGCCGCGGGGCGCGCGCTCGGCCATGGTCAGGACCGCAAGATCGTGCCGGTCGAGGACGCCGCCGCGCCGCACGGGCCGACCCGCCTTCAGCGTCGCGGCGAGGTCGAGCCCGCCGAAAAGCGCCTCGTCGGACATGTCGGGATGGAGGCGCGCGGCCACGGGGGCGTCTTCATTGAAGACGGAAAGCCAGGTATCGCGCGCGTCCGACGCCCGTGCCCGGAGATGCAGGCCGCCGAGGCCGACGGGATCGGCGGCGAAGCATCGTGCCGCGCGGACCGCGCTGGCCCAGCGCGCGGCGGTCACGCCAGCACCTCCTCCGCGGCCCGCGCGACCCGCGAGGTGGATCCGGCCTCGTCCAGAGGATCGCGGCGCAGGCGGTGGCGCAGCGCCATCGGCGCGACCCGTCGGACGTGGTCGCGCGTCGCCTCGGGGACGCCGTCGAAGGCGGCGAGCGCACGGGCCGCGCGCAACAGTGTCAGCTCGCCCCTGAGCCCATCCGAGCCGAGCGCGATGCAAAGTGCCGCGCAGTCGCGCAGCGTGGCATCCGACGCCGTCGTATCCGGCAGGGCGGCGCGGGCGGCGACGATCCGAACGCGGAGCGCGTCCTGCGCATCCGCCCAGTCCCGCGCGAAGCCGTCCGGGTCGCGATCAAAGCGGTCGCGGCGCTTCACGACCTCGATTCGGTCGTCGATCTCCGTGGGCGAGACCACCTCGACCGAGAGACCGAACCGATCCAGAAGCTGGGGCCGAAGCTCGCCCTCTTCGGGGTTGCCGGAGCCGACGAGCACGAAGCGGGCGGCGTGCCGGATCGACAGACCCTCGCGCTCGACGACGTTCTCGCCCGACTGGGCGACGTCGAGCAGCAGGTCGACCACGTGGTCCTCGAGCAGGTTGATCTCGTCGATATAGAGATAGCCGCGATTGGCCCGCGCGAGGAGGCCCGGCTGGAACGCCTTCTCGCCGCGGGTCAGCGCCGCCTCGATGTCGAGCGCGCCAGTCACCCGGTCCTCGGTGACGCCGAGGGGCAGGTCGACCACCGGGGTCGGGCGGCTGACCATCGCCGTCCCCGCGCGGGCCCAGTCGGGCACGTCCCCGGGGCGGGCGGAGTTGACCGGGCAGTTCTCGACCATCTCGAGCGGCGGCAGCAGGCCCGACAGCGCGCGCACGGCGGTCGACTTGCCAGTCCCGCGGTCGCCGAAGACGAGGACGCCGCCGATGCCGGGGTCGATGGCCGTCAGGATCATCGCGGTCTTCATCTCGTCCTGCCCGACGATGGCCGCGAAGGGAAAGGCCGCGCTCATGCCGGGGCCGACGGGGCGAGGACGTCGCCGATAGGTCGCCCCTGCCACTGGCCCGTCGCGTCCGAGATCGCGAAGCGGGCGTAGAGTTCTTCGGCGAACCAGTCACCGTCGCGCACGGCCTTGATGGCGGCGGCGTGGGGGCCGGAGGTGCGGGCGAAGCGCGTCATGGAATCGGCATCGGGCCAGACCGAGAAGGTCACCTGGTGGAGGAGCGGCACCTCGCCCACGCCGATCTTGAGGCGGACGGCCGGGTCGTCGCCGATCCGCGCCGAGATGTCGGGCACGCGGCGCCAGAAGCGCATGAGGTTCCGGGGGCGCACGCTCGCGCGGGTGAGTGCGGCGAGCGGGCCGACCGGCGCGACTCGGCCGGGGCCGAAGGGCGCGCGGCCCGACCAGACGCCCCGTGCCGAGATCGGATCCATCCTGAGGGTGCAGACCTCTGCAGCACGGGCTGCCCAGCGCGCGAAGACGTCGCTGCCGAGGCCCGCCTCGGCCGCCGCCGCGTCGTCCCAGACGCAGAGGATCGCCCAGACGGCGGTGTTCGGCACTGGGGTAAAGCCCTCGCCCGTTCCGGAGCCCATGAGCTTCCAGAAGTCGAGGCCGGGCAGGCGGGCGAGCGGGCGACGGGCCAGACCCATCTGCGCAAGCGCCCAGAGCCGATCCCGAACGGGGCCGAATCGGTGAAGTGTAAGCGTGACGGTCGGAATGGTCGTTCGTCCCCGGTGTCGTGGTCGTGGGTCGGTCACGCGACACTCGCGTTCCCCTTCGACGTAGTGTAAACACAACTGGACAGTGAGGGAAGTCCGACAAGATGACACGTCACGAACGGATCGACGGCGCAGGCCCCCATGCGGTCGTGATCGGGGCGGGGCTGGGCGGACTGGCCGCCGCGATGCGACTCGGAGCCAAGGGATGGCGCGTCACGGTGGTCGACAAGCTCGACATGCCGGGCGGCCGTGCCAGCAGCATCACGATGGACGGGCACCGCTTCGACCTCGGGCCGACGATCGTCACGGCGCCCGAAGTGTTCCGCCGCCTGTTTTCCGATTGTGGACGCGATTTCGACACGGCGGTCGATCTGCGTCCGCTCGATCCCTTCTACCGCATTACCTGGCCTGACGGGTCGCATCTCGACACCTTTGCGGGCGATGCGGCGATGGAGGCCGAGATCGCGCGCGTCTCGCCCGGTGACGTGGCGGGCTGGCGGCGGTTTCTCGAGGCCGCCGAGCGGCGTTTCGTGGTCGGGTACGAGGGCATGCTGACCAAGCCCATGCACCGGCTCTGGGAGACGGTGAAGGTGCTGCCGGAATTCGCATGGCTGCGGGCGGATCGCTCGATCCTCGGGCTGGCGCGCAAGCATGTGAAGGATGAGCGGCTGCGGATGGCGCTGTCGTTCCACCCGCTCTTCATCGGCGGCGATCCGGCGCGCGTGACGTCGATGTATGCGCTGGTGAGCCACCTGGAGAAGACGCAGGGCGTGCATTACGCGATGGGCGGAGTCGGCGCGATGGCCGATGCCATGGCCGGTGTCGTCGACGACCAGGGCGGTCTCCTGCGGCTGGGCGCCGAGGTGGACCGGATCCTGCAGGACGATGCGGGCCGCGCGCGGGGCGTGCGGCTGACCGGCGGCGAGGAGATCGCGGCCGACATCGTCGTCTCGAACGCCGATGCGGGCCATACCTACGCGCGGCTGCTCAAGGGCACGCGCAAGCGGTGGACCACGGCGAAGCTCGACCGCAGCCGGTGGTCCATGGGTCTCTTCGTCTGGTATTTCGGGACCGAAGGCACGCGCGGGATGTGGCCCGATGCGGGGCACCATACGATCCTGTCGGGCCCGCGCTACGAAGGGCTTCTGCGCGACATCTTCCGGCGCGGGCACCTGGCCGAGGACATGAGCCTCTACGTCCACCGACCGTCCGTGACCGATCCGACCGCGGCACCCGAAGGCGGCGACACGTTCTACGCACTGAGCCCGGTGCCGCATTTGGGGCATGCGAACCCGGTCGACTGGGCCGCCGAGGCCGAGAGTTACCGCGCGAAGGTGCAGGCGGTACTGGAGGAGCGGCTCTTGCCCGGGCTGGGCGATCACGTCACCGCGCAGATGACGCTGACGCCCGAGGATTTTCGCGAACGCTATCTCTCGCCGCATGGCTGCGGCTTCTCGATCGAGCCGCGCATCCTGCAATCCGCGTGGTTCCGGCCGCACAACCTCTCGGAGGAGGTGCCGGGGCTTTACCTCGTGGGCGCGGGCACGCATCCCGGCGCGGGACTTCCGGGTGTCGTCGCCTCGGCAGAGGTGGTCGAGCAGATCGTGCCGCCGGTCCCCGCCCGCGTGGCCGCCGAATGAGCGCGCCCGCACCCGCCTCGGCGCAGGCCGACATGGATCACTGCCGCGAGGCGATCCGCACCGGCTCGCTGTCCTTCCATGCCGCCTCGCGCTTGCTGCCACGGTCGGTCCGCGATCCGGCGCTGGCGCTCTATGCGTTCTGTCGGCTGGCCGACGACGCGGTGGACGAGGTGGCCGACAAAGGCCCTGCGGTGCTGGAGTTGCGCGACCGGCTCGACCTCGCCTTTGCGGGGCGTCCCAAGGACGCGCCCGCCGACCGCGCCTTTGCACGCGTGATCGAGGCGTTCGACATGCCCCGCGCGCTGCCGGAGGCCCTGCTCGAAGGGCTGGCCTGGGATGCGACGGATCGGCGCTATGCCACGCTGTCGGAGCTGCGCGGTTATTCGGCGCGCGTGGCCAGCGCCGTGGGCGCGATGATGTGCGTCCTGATGCGGGTGCGCGACGCCGATGCGCTGGCGCGGGCCTGTGATCTGGGCGTCGCGATGCAGCTCACCAACATTGCACGAGACGTGGGCGAGGATGCCCGCGCCGGACGGCTCTACCTGCCGACCGAATGGCTCGATGCGGCTGGCGTCGATGCCGAAGCCTTCCTTGCCAATCCATGCTTCACCCCCGAGATTGCCGGGATGGTCCGTCGCCTGCTGGCCGAGGCGCGACGGCTCTACGATCGGTCCGAGGCGGGCGTCGCGGCGCTACCAGTGGCGGTGCGCCCCGGCATCCTCGCCGCGCGGCACATCTACGACGGGATCGGCGGGTCGATCCGGCGGGCTGGCCATGACAGCATCACCGTCCGGGCCCGCACATCGAAGGCGCAGAAGCTCGGCTGGCTCGCGCAGGCCACGGTGCAGGCCGGTCTCGTGACGCTGCTGCCCCGCTCGGCGATCCTGCACGCCAAACCCCTCGACGAGGTGGCCTTCCTCGTCCATGCCGCCGCCGACCCGCGCCCCGCGCGCGGCGGCTGGAGCGAGGAACTCACCGCCGTCTTCGCCCAGCTTGCGGCCCATGATCGGCCCGACGGCGCGCGCGGCACCTGACTTCGTGCGCCCGCGCCCTACCTGACGCCGATGGACTGGATCCTCTTCCCGATCTTCCTCGGCGCCTGCGGAGCGGCCGCCGCGACCGGCGCGATGTTCCAGCCGGGCGCGTGGTACGACGACCTGTCGAAACCCGACTGGACGCCGCCGAACTGGGTGTTTCCGGTCGTCTGGACCTATATCTACGTGGCACTCGCCGTGGCCGCCTCACGGGTCGCGGGACTGGACGGATCGCACTACGCCATGGCCTTCTGGGCAATGCAGATCGCGTTCAACACCCTCTGGACGCCGGTCTTCTTCGGGCTGCGCCGGATGCGTGCCGCACTCGTAGTGATCGCGGGGCTGTGGGTGGCCGTGGCGGGCCTCCTCTGGTCGCTCTGGTCGCTCGACGCGATCTCGTTCTGGATCGTGGCGCCCTACATCGTCTGGACGAGCGTGGCCGGCGCGCTGAACGCGTCCGTGGCGCGTCGGAACCCCACCTACGCCTGACCCAGATAGGCCCGGAGTTCGGGGGTCGGCGCAGCGAACAGCGCGTCGGTTGGTGTGGGCGCGATGACGCGGCCATCGGCGATCAGCGCCGTCTGCTGCGCGATGCGTCGCGCGTCGTCCGGGTCGTGGGTCACCATCAGCACCGAGAGGTCCCGCGCGGCAGCGGTCTGCTCCAGAAGGTCCAGCATCTCATGGCGCAGGGCAGGCCCGAGCGCGCCGAAGGGCTCGTCGAGAAGAAGCCAAGGCCGATCGCGGAGCAGCGCGCGGGCCAGCGCCGCGCGCCCCTGCTGCCCGCCCGAGAGATCGCGCGGACGGCGATCCCCGAGGCCAGCCAGCCCGACATCCGCGAGCACCGAATCACGCCGCGCGATCTGATCGCGTGACAGGCGCAGGTCGGGCCGCAGGCCCATCCCCACGTTCTGTGCGACGGTGAGATGCGGGAAGAGGTTCTGGTCTTGGAACAGGATCGAGAGCGGGCGGTCGCCCGGCGACAGGTCCGTGATGTCGCGATCCGCGATCACGATGCGCCCGGCGGCGGGGTCGAGGAAGCCCGCGATGGCCGCCAGCAGGGTCGATTTGCCCGACCCGCTGGCGCCCATCACCGCCGTGATCTGGCCGGTCGCGAAGGTGACATCCGCGGCGAGATCGAAGGCCCCGAGCCGGAGTTGCACATCGTCAAGTCGCATCGCGCGATCCCCTCTCGAATAGCCAGAAGAGCCCCAGGGACAGACCCACGAGCAGGACCGCCGCGGCCTTCGCCTCCTCGATGCGGTAGCTGCCCATGAGCTGGTAGAGCACGAGCGGCAACGTCGCCCGATCGGGCGAGGAGAAGAGCGCGATCACCCCGAGGTCGCCCGCTGCCAGCGCCGCGGTGAGCCCGCCCGCAAAGCCGAGCGGTCGGCGCAGGCGCGGCAAACCTACCCGTCGCAGCCAGGTCAGCCCCGTCAGCCCGAGCGAGGCCGAGAGCCGACCGTAGTCACGCCTGAGATCGCCCACCGCCGGGATCAGCGCGCGGAGTGCAAAGGGCAGGGCAAGGATGACGTTCACCCCCGCCGTCACCGGCAGGGCGAGGGCCACCGGGTTCGCGACCGGGAGGAGCAGGATATAGAGACCCGTCCCGAGGACGAGGGGTGAGGCCGCGATCGAGAGGTTGCCGACCGTCTCGATCCACGCGCCGAGCGGGGCCGTCGCCGCAAGGGCCATCGGTACGGCCAGCGCCAGCGTCAGAATTGCGGCGGCGAGGGCGATGAGGAGCGAGCGGAGCGCGGCCCACCAGACCACATCCGGCAGCCGGACGACGTGGAAGACACCCTCGCCCAGCACCAGCGCCATCGGCAGAAGGAGGAACAGGCAGGCGAGCGCGATCGCGGCTGCGTCCTGGGCGCGGAGCGGGCCGGTCGACGCGTCCCAGCGCGGCGTCACCCGGTCGAGGCCCGCGCCGAAGCCCGAGGGCAGGGCAAGGCGCAACGACAGGATCGCCGCCGCGATGCCCAGCGCGAATTGCAGCGCCCCGAGGATCGCCGCGCGCCCGAGGTCGAAATCGAAGCGGAACGCCTGGTAGATGGCAAGCTCGACGGTGGTGGCGCGGGGCCCGCCACCCAAGGCAAGTGCCACGGCGAAGGACGTGGTGCAGATCAGGAAGATAACGACGAAGATGCCGGGCACCACGGCCCGCAGCATCGGCAGCTCGATCCGCCGGAGCATGTCGGCGGGCGTGAAGCCGAGCGACGAGGCCAGCCGCAACCGCTCGCCCGGAACGGCCTGCCAACCCTGGAGGATCAGGCGCGTGGCCAGCGGCATGTTGAAGAAGACATGGGCCAGCACGATGCCATGCGGGCCGTAGATCGAGACCGGCTCCACGCCGATCCAGCCGAGCGCGGTGTTGACCACGCCCGCCCGTCCGAACACGGCGACGAGGCCCAGCACCGCGACGATCACCGGCAGGATGAACGGCGCGCCCAGCAGAAGGACCACCGCGCCGCGCCCCGGGAAGGCGCGCCGCGCCAGCGCGCGTGCCACCGGGACCGCCAGCAGCACCGAGAGCGCGGCCGAGATCGCGGCCTGTGCCAGTGTGAAGCGCAGCGCGGCCCAGTCCGAGGTGCGCAAGCCCGCCCAGCCCTCGGCCCGCCACGCGACGGCGGCGAGCGGCAAGAGCAGCGCCGCCGCCACGATCGCGGCGGCGGCGATGCCGAGACGGCGGCCGGTCAGCGGCCCAGCCCGGCCTCGAACGCGGCCACGGCCCCGGCCCGCAGCGCCTCGGCTTCGGCCGCGTCGTAGATCAGCGCGGTCTCGGGCATCGGCAGCGTCGCGAAGCCCTCGGGCAGATCGGCGGGGTCGAGCTTGGCGGGCATCGACCAGTTGCCGGTCGGGATGATCGACTGGAAGGCGGGCGTCAGGATGAAGTCGAGGAACGCCTGCGCCAGTTCGGGCTGGTCGGTGGTGGCGATCTGGGCCGCCGTCTCGACCATGACGTAATGGCCTTCGGGGAAGATCGCCGCGGCCTTGGTGAGGTCGTCCTCGGCGATGATGTGATAGGCGGGCGAGGTCGTGTAGCTCAGCACCATGTCCACCTCGCCCTCGGTGAAGAGCCCGTAGGATTCCGACCAGCCCTGCGTCACGGTCGTGATCTTGGGGGCGAGCGCGGCCCATGCGGCCTCGGCTTCGTCGCCGAAGACCGACGTGACCCAGAGCGCGAGCGCGAGACCCGAGACCGAGCTGCGCGGGTCCTGGATCGCGATGCTGAGATCGTCGGGCGCATCGAGCAGCGCCTGGAAGCTGGCCGGCGCCTCGGTCCGCGTCGTGTCGTAGACGAAGGCCGTATGCCCCCAGTTGAAGGGCACGAAGGTGGCGTCGGTCCAGTCGACCGGCATCGTCAGGTCCGAGATGTCGACATTGTGCGGCGCGAAAAGGTCGGTCGCGCGCGCCCGCTCGGCATCGTCGGTATTGAGGCCGATGACCACGTCGGCGCGGGTGCGCGCACCTTCGAGCCGGAGACGCGGCAGCACATCGCCGGTCACGTATTCGATCTCGCAGGCGCAGGCCTCTTGGAAGGCCGCCTGGATGGCGGGGCCGGGGCCCCATTCGGAGGCGAAGTAGTCGGGCGCGTAGATCGTCAGCGGCTCGGCCCATGCGGGCGCGGCTGCGAGGATCAGGGCCGGGGCGAGGGTGGTCTTCATGTCTCTCTCCACTGGCCGGACGGGTTCGGGGACGAGAGCTCGCACCTTCCCTCCGCCGGTCTTAACCGGTTCAGGTTCAACGGGTCCGCTTGCGCATCTCAGCCTGTCGCCAGGCCCCCCGAGGTGAGGTCTGGATAGCCGACCTCAAAGGCAGAAGCCAGAGGGTCGGTGCGGCGTCGGGCGCCGGGGGCCAGCCCCCGGACCCCCGAGGCATATCCGGCCAGGGACATGTGTGATCGGGCGCGGCTACTCGCTGCCGTCATCGGGGCCGGCGAACTTCATCCGCATCTCGCGCAGGACGGGAATGGCGGCGCGGGTGCGCTCCTCGCCCACATCGCGAACGGCCTGCGTCAGGATCGGACGGATCGCGGCCAGCGCCGCCTCGCGGGCGGCCTTGCCCGACGAGCTGATACCGACGCGCTTGCGGCGGGCATCGTCCCAGTCGGGGCGGATATGAACGTGACCGGCCCATTCCAGCTTGGTCAGCGTATTGGTCATCGCGCCGCGGGTGACGTGGAAGGTGCGGGCAAGCTCGGTCGGGGTCCGCTCCTCGGGGTGCTGGGCGAGATGGTTGAGGACGGCGAAATGCGACAGCTCCATGCCCTTCGGAAGCGCACGGCTCAGGCGGGCGCGTACCAGCTGATCGGCGGTCAGCATCTCGGAGAAGAGCGCGACCGCGAGCTGATCGGCGGAGGAGGCGTCGTCGCTCATGGTCCCTTCCACGCGGGTTCGGCGGTGAGCGAGGGGATGCGGGCGCGGGTCGCCGCCACCGCGCCGAGGTCGATATCGGCCACGTAGGCCCCCGGTTCGGTGCCCGCGTCGAGCACGATCTCGCCCCAAGGTGAGGCGATCATCGAATGGCCATGGGTGTGCAGGGTGCGCTCGGCCGTGACGTCGTGGGCCCCGGTCTGGGCCGGCGCGAGGACGAAGGCGCCCGTCTCGATCGCCCGGGCCCGCAGCAGGACCTCCCAATGCGCCCGGCCGGTCGTCGCAGTGAAGGCCGCCGGGATCGCCAGCATGTCGGCCCCAGCCTGGCCGAGCCGGCGGTAGAGATGCGGGAAGCGCAGGTCGTAGCAGATCGTCATGCCCAGATCGCCCCAAGGCGTCCGGGCGAGCGTCGCGCGACCACCGGGACGGTAGCCTGCGGATTCGCGATACGTCTCGGCCTCGCTGACGGTGACGTCGAACATGTGGATCTTGTCGTAGCGCGCGGCGATCCTTCCCTCGGGGTCGATCAGGAAGGAGCGGTTGGCGAAGCGGCCATCCGGGTCCGCCGTCCGCAGCGCAAGGCTGCCGATCAGGACCCAAATCCCGTGGGTCCGTGCCGCGTCGCGGAGGCCGGCCAGCGTGGGGTCCTGCGGCTCGGGGCGCAGCACGCCCTTCTGGTAGGCACGGTCGAAGGAGAGGCAGTTCGTGACCTCGGGCGTTAGGACGAATTCGGCGCCCTGGGCGACGGCGTCATCGAAGAGCGCCCGCGTCGTCGTCAGGTTCGCGGCCGGGTCGTCGCCGACATTCAGCTGGAGGAGGCCAACCCTCATCCCGCCGCGAGAAGCGGTTCGAGCTTGCCCGCATCCTCGAGCGCGTAGAGATCGTCGCAGCCGCCGACATGGGTGTCGCCGACGAAGATCTGTGGCGTGGTGCGGCGCCCCTGAGCACGCTGCATCATCTCGGCGCGCTTTTCGGGTTGGCGGGATACGTCGTGTTCGATGACCTGCGCGCCCTTCCTCGATAGCAGACGCAGCGCCGCAGTGCAGAAACCGCAGAGCGGCTGGGTATAGACTTCGACGGTTTGCATGGGCCTTGTCCTCGGATCGGGTGTCCCCAGACATATATGCCGTCAGCGGTCCTTCGCAACGCGCGCAAGGACGAGCGCCGTCACCCGCTTCGCACCCGCAGCACGGAGCGCGTCCGCGCAGGCGGCCATCGTCGCCCCCGAGGTCAGCACGTCGTCGACCACCACGACGTGACGGCCAGCGATCTGCGCGTCCGGCGCGACGGCGATGGCACCCGCCATGTTCTCGAACCGATCGGCGACCGAACGGTGGTCCTGCCCGGCGGTCTGACGCGTGCGGCGCAGCGCCATGGGTGCGACCGTGCCGCCGCTCAGCCGCGCCAGTTCGTTGGCCAGCAGCGCGGCCTGGTTGTAGCGCCGTCGCAGCAGCCGCCAGCGATGCAGCGGCACCGGCACGAAGAGCGTCTCCGCATCCACGAGGTCCCGCGCGGCGCGATGCATCCACCGGGCCAGTCCTCGTGCCATGTCGGTGCGGTCGCAATGCTTGAAGGCCAGCGCGATGCGTCGCCCGCCGCCGGCATAGACCAGAGCCGCGCGCCCCTCGTCCCAAGGCCGGGCGAGCGTCAGGCAATCGTCGCAACGCGCCGGACCGTCCGCCTCGCCCGGAAGGGGCACGCCGCAGAGGTTGCAGGCCGCGCCGGTGATGAAGGGCGTGGCCGACCAGCAGTCGGGGCAGAGCCCGCCCGATGCCTGCACGCGCGTGTCGCAGGTCATGCAGGTTACGGGCCAGATCGCGTCGCGCAGCGCGACCGCGGCCCGATGTCCCATGCTTTGCAATGTCGCGGTCATCGCCTAAGTCCCCGGTCATGCCCCGTGCGCCGCTGACCGACACCGCCGCCCTGATGGCCCGCCGCGCCCGCGCGGACGGGACCGCGTGGTTCCTGCACGACGCGGCCATGGACGAGATCGAGGAAAGACTCGCAGACGTTAACAGAACATTTACGGCGCCCGCGATCGTGACCGGTCAGCCCGCGCTCTGGTCGGGCTTCCGGCCGGGTGCGCGGATCGTGCCGGATGCCGAAGTGCTCGACCTCGCGCCCGCCGCGCACGATCTCGTGATCCACGCCATGGCGCTTCACTGGGCGGACGATCCGGTCGGCCAGCTGATTCAGTGTCGCCGTGCGCTGCGGCCCGACGGCCTGTTGATGGTAGCGACGCTGGGCGGCGATACCCTGCACGAGTTGCGTGCCGCGCTGGGCGAGGCCGAGACGCGCGTCACCGGCGGCCTGTCGCCCCGCGTGGCACCGATGGGCGAGGTGCGTGATTTGGGCGCGCTTCTGCAACGGGCGGGGCTTGCACTGCCGGTCGCCGATCTCACGACGCTACCTGTGCGCTACCGTGACCTCGGACATCTTGCGCGCGACCTGCGCGCCATGGGCGAGACCAACGCGCTGGCCGCCCGGCACCGCGTGCCGCCGCCGCGCGCCCTTTTCAGCGAAGCCGCCCGGCTCTACAGGGAGGCCTTCCCCGACGGGGACGGCATCCGCGCGACGTTCCAGACGATCTTCCTGACCGGCTGGGCCCCGTCCGAGGACCAACCGAAACCCCTGCGCCCCGGTTCGGCGCAGGCCCGTCTGGCGGATGCGCTGGGGACGACCGAATACCGAGGGGACGATTTATGAACATGATGACCGACACGAGCCTGCCGCACGCGCCTGCCGATCACCCCAAGGTTCGGATGGGCAAGATCGGCGTGCTTCTCGCCAATCTCGGGACGCCGGACAATTACGACTACTGGTCGATGCGCCGCTATCTGGGCGAGTTCCTGTCGGATCGGCGCGTGATCGACTATTCGCCGTGGCTCTGGCAGCCGCTGTTGCAGGGGATCATCCTGACCAAGCGTCCGTTCTCATCCGGCGCGGCCTACAAGTCGATCTGGAACAATGCCCAGGGCGAGAGCCCGCTGGCCACCATCACCAAGGCCCAGACCGCCAAGATGGCCGAACGGATGCAGGACCGGTTCGGCGACCAGGTCGTGGTCGATTACTGCATGCGCTACGGCAACCCTTCGACCAAATCGAAGGTCGAGCAGATGCAGGCCGCGGGTTGCACCAAGATCGTGTTCTTCCCGCTCTATCCGCAATATGCGGGTGCGACGACCGCGACGGCCAACGATCAGTTCTTCCGGTCGCTGATGACGCTCAAGTGGCAGCCGCCGGTCCGCACCGTGCCCGCCTATAGTGACGATCCCCGCTATATCGACGCGCTGGCGAAGTCGGTCGAGCGGGCTTATGCGATGGCCGATCCGAAGCCCGACATCCTCGTCTGCTCCTATCACGGCGTGCCCAAGCGCTACCTGCTGGAGGGCGATCCGTATCATTGCCAGTGCCAGAAGACGACGCGCCTGCTGCGCGAGCGGCTGGGCTGGGACAAGACCGAGATCGTGACGACCTTCCAGTCGAAGTTCGGCCCCGAGGAATGGTTGAAGCCCTACACCGTCGAGGAGGTCGCGCGACTGGCCGAAGAGGACGGAAAGACCAATATCGCCGTCATCGCGCCCGCGTTCTCTGCGGATTGCATCGAGACGCTCGAGGAGATCAACGAGGAGATCAAGGAGAGCTTCGAGGAGGCCGGCGGCGAGCACTTCCTCTATATTCCGTGCCTCAACGACGACGACGCCCATATGGACGCGCTGGCCGATATCGTGGCGGAAAACCTGGGCGGCTGGGTCTGACGCGACCCGGCTGTCGGGTCACTAGACGGTCGGGATCAGACCGGGTGGCCGGTGAAGATGCGGCTGCCGACCTTCACCTGCATGAGGCCGCCCGTCAGCATCTGGACGAAGATCCCCTGGATCGACAGGTGGTTTCCGATGGTCACGGTCCTGAGCATTCGCGTGCCTCCCCCAGCGCGTTCATGTCCCGCTACTTATATGTCCGAAACGTGGCCCTGTCAGCCACATTCTTGCCCGTTTTGGAAACTGCCCCGTGGTGTGGCTAGGATTGTCGCGCGATCCGTGGGTTAGGTCAGAGCCAGTCGCGCAGGATCGGGATCAGCGGGATGTCGGCCGCCGGCATGGGATAGTCGCGCAGATCGCCCGGACGGACCCATTTCAGGACCTGACCTTCGCGCGGGGTCGGCTGCCCCTCCCACTTCCGGCAGGCAAAGAGCGGCATGAGCAGGTGGAAGTCGTCATAGCCATGGGATGCGAAGGTCAACGGGGCGAGGCAGGACGTCCAGGTGTCGATCCCCAACTCCTCGTGAAGCTCACGGATGAGGGCGGCCTCGGGTGTCTCCCCCGGCTCGATCTTGCCGCCTGGAAACTCCCACAGCCCGGCCATCGCGCGGCCCGGCGGGCGCTGCGCCAGAAGCACGCGCCCGTCCACGTCGATCAGTGCGACGGCGGAGACGAGGACCGTTTTCACCCGCGTCAGGACCGGTAGTCGGCGTTGATCTCGATGTACCGGTAGGTCATGTCGCAGGTCCACATCCGGTCCTCCGCCTCGCCGAGACCCAGATCGACATGCAGCAGGATCCGGTCCCGCGTCATGTAGGCCGCGCCCGCATCCTCGGTGTAGCTCTCGGCCTGCTGCCCGTTCTCGGCCACGAGGATGTCGCCGAAGGAGATGCGGAGCAGGTCGCGATCGGCCCGTGCGCCCGACTTGCCCACCGCCATGACGACACGGCCCCAGTTCGGATCCTCGCCCGCGATAGCCGTCTTCACAAGCGGGCTGTTGGCGATGGCGGAGGCGACGCGTCGGGCATCCAGCACGTTTGCCGCACCCGTGACACGCACCTCGACCAGCTTGGTGGCCCCCTCGCCGTCCATCACGATCTGGATCGCAAGGTCGCGCAGAACCTCGGCCAGCACGGCGCGGAATGCGGCACCTTCGTCGCTGCGGGCGGATTTGATCTCCGGATGGTCGGCGGCGTTGGTGGCCGCGACCACCAGGCTGTCGGAGGTTGAGGTGTCGCTGTCGACGGTGATCGCGTTGAAGGTGGTCTTTGTCAGGTCGCGGACCATGGTCTGCAACGCCCGGTCCGAGATGGTCGCATCGGTGAACACGTAGGACAGCATCGTCGCCATATCGGGCGCGATCATGCCCGACCCCTTGGCGATCCCCGCCACCGTCACCGGCACGCCGCCGATCTTGGCCACGCGGACGCAGCCCTTCGGGAAGGTGTCGGTCGTCATGATCGCGCGGGCCGCGGTCGCCATGCCGTCCGCGTCCAGCGTCGCGGTCAGCCGGTCGAGTACGGCGGTCACGCGGTCATGGGGCAGGGGCTGCCCGATCACCCCCGTCGAGGCGGTCAGAACCCGGCTGGCCGGCAGGCCCAGCGCTTGGCTCGCGGCTTGGCAGATGGCGTTGACCGAATCCGCCCCGGCCGCCCCGGTGAAGGCGTTGGCATTGCCCGAGTTCACCAGGATCGCCCAGCCGCCCGAAGCGGCGCGTGCGTCCAGCTTCGCCTGGCAGTCGCGCACCGCGGCCGATCGGGTGGCCGACGTCGTGAAGACGCCCGCGACCGACGCCCCTGGCGCGATCTCGGCCAGCATGACGTCGGTGCGGCCCTGGGTCTTGATGCCCGCCTCGGCGGTCGCGAAGCGGATGCCGTCGATGGCGGGCAGGTCGGGAAAGGCGGGTGCGAGCGGCGAGACGAGCGGGCCCTTCGGGGCCGTCGCCGCCGCCTCGAGGTCGGCCACGCGCGCCTTGAGCTTGCGGACCTTTTTCTTGAGGGCCTTCGTCTTCTTCTCGGCCTTGCCCATGCAGGTTACTCCAGCAGACCGGTGTCGCGGATCAGGGCCGGGTCCAGTTCGACCTCCATCCGCTCGATCGCGGCGCTCTCGGTGATCTCGGCGATCGCGGCATCGACCTTCTGGGTGGTGACCGCCTGTTCGAGTTCGGCGCGCACCTCCTCGAGGGGCGGTGCGGCCTTCTGGCGGGTCTCGTTGAGCTTGATGACGTGCCAGCCGAAGCTGGTCTGGACGGGGCCGCCCAGCTCGCCCGGCGCGAGGTCGACCACCGCGCCCTCGAATTCCGGCACCATCATCCCGAGGCCGAACCAGCCCAGTTCGCCGCCGTTCGGACCCGAGGGGCCGGTGCTGTGCTCGCGCGCGAGATCGGCGAAATCGGCGCCGCCCTCCAGTTCGGCCACGAGGGCCTGCGCCTCGGCCTCGGTCTCGACGAGGATGTGGCTGGCGTTGAATTCGGGCTCGGGCTCGGTCGCGCCGTACTCGGCATCGTAAGCGGCCTGGATCTCGGCATCGGTGTTTGTGACGGCCGCGGCCGCGTCGATCACGCGACCGGCGAGAAAGGCGCGCGCCTCGTTCTCAAGCCCGATCTCGTTGGCGCGGCTGAGGTCCGCGCGCGCGGCATCGGCCAGCACCTGCTGCTGGATCAGCTGCTCCAGCATCCCGTCATAGAGCGCCTGATCGGGCAGCTGCTGGTATTGCTGCGGCAGCCGTTCGCGCATGGCGATCAGGTGGCCGAGCGTGATCTCGGTCTCGCCCACGGTGGCCAGCACGGTGTCGGCATCCTGCGCCATGGCGGGGGCGGTCAGCACGAGGGCCAGCGCGGCCCCGGTCAGAAGTCGGGTCATCATCGGTCCTTTCAGGTCGCGTCCAAGGCCATTCGTCATGGCGTCGGGGGGCGTTCGTTGACACCCGATGGGCCGGGTCTTAAGTGCGGTCGAGGCTTATTTTACCGCGCCCGCCCATCGGTTTCCCCTGTCTGATATGGGGCCTGTTCCGCATCGGCAAGGGCGCGAGGACAGGACGAACATGCTGGGACTGGGTGGAATTGCGAAGAAGGTCTTCGGCACGCCGAACGACCGCAAGGTCAAGGCGACGCTGAAGACCGTCACCGCCATCAACGCGCTCGAGCCCGAGTTCGAGGCGCTCTCCGACGAGGGCATCAAGGAGCGGACTGCCGCCCTCACCGCGCGGGCCCAGTCCGGCGAGCCGCTCGACGCACTGCTGCCCGAAGCCTTCGCCAACTGCCGCGAGGCGGCGCGCCGCGCGCTGGGCCTGCGGGCCTTCGACACGCAGCTTCTGGGCGGGATCTTCCTGCACGAGGGCAACATCGCCGAGATGAAGACGGGCGAGGGCAAGACCCTCGTGGCGACCTTCCCGGCCTACCTGAACGCGCTGTCGGGGCGGGGTGTCCATATCGTGACCGTCAACGATTACCTCGTCCGGCGCGACGCGGAATGGATGGGCAAGGTGTTCGGTGCGCTGGGCCTGACGACCGGCGTGGTGGTCCCCGGGCAGACCGACGAGGAAAAGCGCGAAGGCTATGCCGCCGACGTGACCTACGCGACCAACAACGAGTTGGGCTTCGATTACCTGCGCGACAACATGCGGTCGTCGCGCAAGGAGATGGCGCAGCGCGGCCACAACTTCGCGATCGTCGACGAAGTGGATTCGATCCTGATCGACGAGGCGCGCACCCCGCTGATCATCTCGGGCCCGTCCGAGGACCGCTCGGATCTCTACACCCGCATCGACGCCCTCATCCCGCGCATCACCGAGGAACATTTCACGCTCGACGAGAAACAACGCAGCGTGACCTTCACCGACGAGGGCAACGAGTTCCTCGAAGAGCTTCTGCTGGGGGAGGGCATCCTGCCCGAGGGGCAATCGCTCTACGATCCGGAATCGACCACCATCGTCCACCACGTCAATCAGGGTCTGCGCGCGCACAAGCTCTTCCAGAAGGATCAGCATTACATCGTCCGCAACGCCGACGTCGTCCTGGTCGACGAATTCACGGGCCGCATGATGCCCGGCCGCCGCCTGTCGGACGGTCTGCACCAGGCCATCGAGGCCAAGGAAGGCGTCGCCATCCAGCCCGAGAACGTGACCCTCGCCAGCGTGACGTTCCAGAACTACTTCCGGCTCTATTCCAAGCTTGCCGGCATGACCGGCACCGCGGCGACCGAGGCCGAGGAATTCGCCTCGATCTACGGTCTCGGCGTGGTCGAGGTCCCGACCAACAAGCCCATCGCCCGTGCCGACGAGCACGATCAGGTCTACCGCACGGCGCAGGAGAAATTCGACGCCATCACCGCCGAGATCAAGGCCGCCCACGAGGCCGGCCAGCCGGTGCTCGTCGGCACGACCTCGATCGAGAAGTCCGAGATGCTGTCCGGCCTGCTGACCGCAGCGGGCATTCCCCACAACGTCCTCAACGCGCGCCAGCACGAGCAGGAGGCGCAGATCGTCGCAGATGCGGGCAAGCCCGGCGCCGTGACGATCGCGACGAACATGGCCGGACGCGGCACCGACATCAAACTGGGCGGCAATGTCGAGTTCAAGGTGATGGAGGCCATCGCCGCCGAACCCGAGGCCGACCCCGACGCCATCCGTGCCCGGATCGAAGCCGATCACGCGGGCGAGGAGGATCGCGTCAAGGCGGCTGGCGGGCTCTTCGTGCTGGCGACCGAGCGCCACGAGAGCCGGCGCATCGACAACCAGTTGCGCGGCCGCTCGGGTCGCCAGGGCGATCCGGGGCGGTCGGTGTTCTTCCTATCGCTGGACGACGACCTGATGCGGATCTTCGGGTCCGAACGGCTGGAGAAGGTACTCAACACGCTGGGCATGAAGGAGGGCGAGGCGATCATCCACCCCTGGGTGAACAAGTCGCTGGAGCGCGCGCAGGCCAAGGTCGAGGGGCGCAACTTCGACATCCGCAAGCAGCTCCTGAAGTTCGACGACGTGATGAACGACCAGCGCAAGGCCGTCTTCGAGCAGCGCCTCGAGATCATGGAAGCCGAGGAGATCGGCGAGATCGCGCAGGACATGCGCCATCAGGTCGTGGACGACCTCGTGGACCAATACCTGCCGCCCAAGACCTATGCCGACCAGTGGGACGGCGCCGGGCTGGCCGAGGCCGGGCGCGAGATGCTGGGCGTGGACGTGCCCGTCGCCGACTGGGCTGACGAGGACGGCGTCGACCAGGAGGTGGTGCGCGAGCGGCTGTACGATGCGACGGACGCGCTGATGGCCGAGAAGGCCGAGGCGTTCGGCCCCGAGCAGATGCGCTCGATCGAGAAGCAGATCCTGCTCCAGACGATCGACGCCAAGTGGCGCGAGCATCTCCTGACGCTGGAACATCTGCGCTCGGTTGTGGGCTTCCGGGGCTACGCGCAGCGCGATCCCCTCAACGAGTACAAGACCGAGGGATTCCAGCTTTTCGAGACGATGCTCGATAGTCTGCGGGTCGAGGTGACGAAGAAGCTGGCGCAGATCCGGCCGCTGTCGGAGGACGAGCGCAAGGCGATGATGGAGCAGCTCATCGCCCAGCAGCGCCAGCAGCAGGAGGCCGTGGCCGCGGCTCAGCCCCAGCCCGTGACCGAGCCCGCCGCCGCCGCGGCCGGGGCGGCCCCCGGCTTCGTCGAGGACGACCCCTCGACCTGGGGCGATCCGGGCCGCAATGAGCCCTGTCCCTGCGGGTCCGGCAAGAAGTTCAAGCATTGCCACGGCGCCTTCTGACGCAGTCGATTTGACGGAAAACGCCCGAAAGGCGGCAGGCGCGGACCCAAGTTCCGCCCGAATCGAGCGGCATTCCTCGGGAAACGAACCGTTTCCCGAGGATCGCCGCGATGACCGAGACCACGCCTGACCAGACGCCCGACTCCGATGCGCCCACCGGCCGGGCCCGCGCCGCCTTTCTGGCCGCCACCGCCCTCGAGCGCGTTCGCGCCCAGAGTCCGGTGCGTCTGGCGGCGGCTGCCGTGATCCTCGCCGGGGCCGCCGTCGCGATCATGATGCAGGTCGTAGGCGGCACCGAACGCCCCGGCCCCGCCGCCGAGAAGACCCAGCCCCCAGCGCTTGTGACCGGCGGTCGGGCGTTGGCCGAGGTCGCCCCTGCCATGCTGCCCGCGCTGCCCCGTGGTCCCGCGTCCACCAGCCTCGCCGCGGCCCCCATCCGCCCGATCAGCGCCGTCGAGCCGGTCCAGTCGGCCGCCGTCGATTGCGCGGTGACGCTGGATACGGCACCGCTCGCCGCCGCGATGGTCTCGGTCGAGATATCCGCCCCCTGCGACGCGGGCGTTCGGGCCGATATTGTGCAGGGCGACCTGCATGTGGCCATCGCGCTGGACGAAGATGGCCGCGCCGCGCTCGACATCCCCGCGCTGTCGCCCGCTCCGCTCGTCGCGGTCAGCATCGCGGATCGCGACCCGGTGAGCGCCCTGACCGAAGCGCGCGACCTCGGCAGCTATCGCCGTGCCGCCCTCGTTTGGGCGCAGGCGGCGGGGCTTGAACTGCATGCCTTCGAGGGCGAGGCCGATTATGGCGATCCGGGCCATGTCTCGCCCGAGACACCGCACACCATCGCGCGCACGCTTGCGGGCAACGGTGGTTTCCTGACCGTGCTGGGCGATCCCACCTTCGACGACGCACGGATGGCGCTGATCTACACGAGCCCCGCCGAGCAGGCGGTCGCCGTCGCCATCGAGGTGCCGGTGACCGAGGCCAATTGCGGGACGGAGGTGGTCGCGGCCACGATCCAGACCGCGCCCGGCGTCACGGCCGAGATGCACCCGCTCACCTTTGCGGTGCCCGGCTGCGACGCGGTCGGCGATCTGGTCATCCTCGGGGACCTTCCGGCCCCCGTCGCGCTGGCGTCGAACTGAGACGGCGGTCGCGGCGCATCCGCCGCGACCGGTCCCTCACATCATCTCGCGGACATCCGTCAAGCGGCCCGTGACGGCAGCGGCGGCGGCCATGGCCGGCGACATCAGGTGGGTGCGCCCACCCTTGCCCTGACGCCCCTCGAAATTGCGGTTCGACGTCGCGGCGCAGCGCTCGCCGGGCGCGAGCTGGTCGGGGTTCATCGCCAGGCACATCGAGCAACCCGCGAGCCGCCATTCGAACCCCGCGTCGATGAAGACCTGCGCCAGCCCCTCTTCCTCGGCCTGCGCACGCACGAGGCCCGAGCCGGGCACGACCATCGCGCGCATCCCGTCCTTGATCCGCTTGCCCCTGAGGATCGCGGCGGCGGCGCGCAGATCCTCGATCCGGCCATTGGTGCAAGACCCGATGAAGACGGTGTCGATCGCGACATCCGCCAGCGGCGTGCCGGGCGTCAGACCCATGTAATCCAGCGACCGCTTCGCGGCATCGACCTTGCCGCCCGCGAAATCCGACGGGTCGGGCACGGCGGCGGTGATCGGCAACACGTCTTCGGGCGAGGTGCCCCAGGTGACGACCGGTGCGATATCCTCGCCCGCGATGGTGACGACCTTGTCCCAATGGGCGTCATCGTCGGAGTGGAGCGTGGTCCACCAGTTCATCGCGGCCTCCCACTGCGCGCCCTTGGGCGCGTGGGGCCGGCCCATGCAGTAGTCGAAGGTCGTCTGGTCCGGCGCGATCAGGCCTGCGCGGGCGCCGCCCTCGATCGCCATGTTGCAGACCGTCATGCGGCCTTCCATCGACAGCGCGCGGATCGCCTCGCCGCAATACTCGATGACGTAGCCGGTGCCGCCCGCGGTGCCGGTCTTGCCGATCACGGAGAGCGTGATGTCCTTTGCCGTGACACCGGGGCGCAGCTGGCCCGTGATCTCGACCTTCATGTTCTTGGCCTTGCGCTGGATCAGCGTCTGGGTGGCCAGCACATGCTCGACCTCCGAGGTGCCAATGCCGTGGGCCAATGCGCCGAACGCGCCATGGGTGGCGGTATGGCTGTCGCCGCAGACGACGGTCATGCCGGGCAGGGTCCACCCCTGCTCGGGGCCGACGATATGGACGATCCCCTGGCGCACGTCCGAGACGGGATAATAATGGATCCCGAATTCGCGCGCGTTCTTGTCGAGTGCGGCGACCTGGATGGCGCTGTCCTCGGTCATGTTCTTGGGGTCCTCGCGGCCCGCGGTCGTCGGCACGTTGTGGTCGGGTACCGCGATGGTCTTGTCGGGCGCATGGACCGCGCGCCCGGCCATGCGCAGACCCTCGAAGGCCTGCGGGCTGGTGACCTCGTGGACGAGGTGGCGGTCGATATAGAGAAGGCAGGTGCCGTCCTCGGCCTCGTGGGCGAGATGGGCATCCCAGATCTTGTCGTAGAGCGTCTTGCCGGTCATGGCGGCGTCCCTCGTATCTGTGCGTGTCGGTCGGTGCGATTGGGGCCGCGTCGGGCGGCGGGTCCGGGGGCGGGGAAGTCCGGTCTCAGCCGCGGGCCGTCACCCCGCGCGCGCGTCCGAAGAACCGCCAGGGCAGGAAGGCATGGTCGGAGAGGCTGTGGACGCGTGTCATCGCGGCGATGAATACGCCCGGCCCCTGCGCGTGGCAAGACGATGCGCCGGACTTGTGCCGCCGCCTGCAGCGCCCCAGAGTGACGCCGACGCGTCGAGACGGGGCCTGATGGACGAAGACGGCGAATTCGCGATCCCGCTCCAGAGCGAGGTTCTCACCATCTGGCAACAGGTCGAGAGTTATCTCGACGGCCTGATGCAGCCGGGTTGGCGCCTGTGGCAGGTTCTGATCGTCCTCGGCCTGGTCGCCGTGGCCTACCTGCTCCGCCGCGTCGTGGCCGAGGTGATGACCCGCTGGATGCGCGGTCAGACGGGGCGCCCGAAATGGCAGCTGCGCTCGCTCGTCATCCTGCGCAACCGGCTTGGCCTGATCTTCTTCGCGGTGTTGGCCTGGGCGACCTACCTCCTGATGCAGGAGCTGACATGGCCCTCGCGAAGCTACCTCGTAGGGCTGGCGGCGACGATCGGCACGGCCTGGATGGTGGTCAGCTTCATCGCGCGCCTGATCCGTAACCCGTTCCTGCGCAAGATCGTCAGTTGGGGCCTTTGGATCTACGTCACGCTCTTCTATCTCGGGATCTGGGACGAGGCGCGCGAGGCGCTCGACCTCCTCGCGCTCGAATTCGGCGAGGTGCGGCTCTCCGTCCTCGGCATCCTGACGGCTATCGTCGTCATTGGCGTGCTGTTCTTCGTGGCCCGCTTCGTCAGCCAGACCACCGCCGCCCGCATCCAGCGCAACGAGGATATCAGCCCCTCGATGCGCGTCCTCGTGGTGAAGATGCTGCAGACCGTTCTTTATGCGGGCGCGTTCTTCATCGGGCTTAAGGCTGTCGGCTTCGACCTCACCGGCCTCGCGGTCCTGTCGGGCGCGATCGGCGTCGGCCTCGGCTTCGGCCTCCAGAAGGTCGTCTCGAACCTCGTCTCGGGGGTCATCATCCTGCTCGACAAGTCGATCAAGCCCGGCGACGTCATCTCGCTGGGCGAGACCTTCGGCTGGGTCACGACCCTGACCGCGCGCTACGTCTCGATCACCACGCGGGACGGCAAGGAGTACCTCATCCCGAACGAGGACCTGATCACCGGGCAGGTGGTCAACTGGTCCCATTCCAACAGCTTCGTCCGGCTCGATATCTTCTTCGGCACGGCCTACGGCGACGACCCCCATGTCGTCCGCCGGGTCGCCATCGAGGCCGCGGCCGGCGCCAAGCGCGTGCTGTCGCTGCGCCCGCCGGTCTGCCACATCGTGGGCTTCGGGGATTCCAGCGTCGATTACATCCTGCGGTTCTGGATCAGCGACCCGACCGAGGGGCTGACCAATATCCGGGGCAACGTCTATCTCGCGCTCTGGGACGCGTTCCAGGCAAACGGCATCAGCATCCCGTTCCCGCAGCGCGAGGTGAAAATCCTCGAGGGCGCGGACGGCGCGCCCGCCGCGATCGGACCGGACGATGGACCTGCTTGACGAGGACGCCACCGCGCAGATCGCAGCGCTCCGGTCGGGCGCGGTGTCGGCCCCGGAGCTCATGGCCGCGACGCTCGACCGGATCGACGCGCGCAACCCCTCTCTCAACGCCATCGTCTCGCTGCGCGACCGCGACGCATTGATGGCCGAGGCCGCGATCCCGCGCGACGGGCCGCTGGCCGGGCTGCCCTGGGCGATCAAGGACCTCGCCGACACGGCCGGACTGCGCACAACCTACGGCCATCCCGCCTTCGCTGATCACGTGCCTGCCGAAGACGCGCCCATGGTCGCCCGGTTGAAGGCGGCGGGGGCCATCGTCATCGGCAAGACCAACACGCCGGAATTCGGCCTCGGCTCGCACAGCTACAACCCGGTCCACGGCGTGACGCGCAACCCGTGGGACCCGACGCGCAGCGCGGGAGGGTCGTCGGGCGGCGCGGGTGCGGCGCTGGCGGCGCGGATGCTCGCCGCCGCCGACGGCTCGGACATGATGGGCAGCCTGCGCAATCCGGCCGCGTGGAACGGCATCTACGGGATGCGGCCGACCTATGGGTTGGTGCCGAACACGCCGCAGGGCGACCTCTTCCTGCATCCGCTCTCGACCGACGGGCCGATGGCGCGCAGCCCGCGTGATCTGGCGCTGATCCTGTCGGTCCTCGCCCCGCATGACCCGGTGCATCCCCATGCGCGTGGTCCCTTTCGCCCCGCGCCGCCGCGTCCCCTGCGGATCGGCTGGGTCGGGGACTGGGGCGGGGCGTGGCCCTGCGAGCCGGGACTGGTCGCTCATGCCGAGGCCACCGCGCGGGGTCTCGCGGATCTCGACCACGCCGTCATGGACATCGCCGCGCCGTTCCCCGCGGACCGGCTCTGGTCGGCCTGGACGACGCTGCGAAGCTGGGCCATCGCCGAGAAGATGCGCCCGCTCTGGACCGAGCGCTTCGCCGGGATGTCGAAGCCCGAGCTCGTCTGGGAGGTCGAGCGCGGGTTCGCCCTGAGCGCCGCCGAGGTCCATGCCGCCAGCGCCGTTGCCTCGGACTGGGCCCGTCGGATGGCCGCGCTGGATATCGACGTTCTGGCCATGCCCACGACCCAGTGCCTGCCCTTCGCTGCCGGGCTCGATTGGCCGAAGGAAATCGCCGGGATCCGGATGGACAGCTACCACCGATGGATGGAAAGCGTCGTGCCCGCCTCGCTGATCGGGCTGCCCGCCCTGTCGCTTCCGGCCGCGCCGGTGGAAGGTCTGCCCTGCGGTCTGCAACTGGTCGGACAGCGTGGCTCGGACGGCGCGCTGCTGGCGCTGGCCGAGGTGTGGCATCGCGACCTGCCCGCCCCTGACGTTGCGTAACTTACTGCGAATGCACTGATTCCATGCGGTGTTGCCCTCATGCCAATTGAATGGCGGGACGTCGCTTCCCATCTGGGCTTCCGTTGCCCGGTGCCAAACCGGGTGTTACGTTCGACCCATGGCCCGAGGGCCGCTCACATACCCGGAGGACCGGAACCTGTCTGTTGACACCATTGCGGCCGGCGCGGCCGATCTCGCCCCCAAGGGCACCCAAGCCAGCGACGACCTGCTGGCACTCATCCTGACATCGCTGGACGACGACAAGGCCGAGGAGATCGTTCAGATCGACCTGCGCGGCAAGTCCTCCGTGGCCGACCATATGGTGGTCTGCTCGGGTCGCTCGACGCGGCAGGTCACGGCCCTGTCCGAAAAGCTGGCCGAGCGCATCAAGCCGGTGGTCGGGCGCTCGCCCAAGATCGAAGGCAAGGCCCAGGGCGACTGGGTCCTGGTCGATGCGGGCGACGTGATCGTCCATATCTTCCGGCCCGAAGTCCGCGAGTTCTACCAGCTCGAGAAGATGTGGCAGGATCCTTCGGCCGACGGCCCCCGCGCCAACTGAGTGCGGATCGACCTGATCGCCGTCGGGCGCCTGCGCAAGGGGCCCGAGAAGGCGATGATCGACGACTATCTCGACCGTTTCGCGAAGACGGGTCGTGGGCTTGGCCTGCCGCTCCTCTCGGTCGTGGAACTCGACGCGAAGGGTGGCGGTCAGGCCGCCGAGGCGGCGCTGATCGAGCGGGCACTACCCGAGGGCGCAGTCGTGGTCGCGCTGGACGAGCGGGGGCGGCAGATGACCTCGCCGGACCTCGCCACGCTGATCGGGCGGACCCGCGACGAGGCACGCGACATGGCCTTCGTGATCGGCGGGGCCGACGGGCTGACGCCGGCGCTGCGGGACCGGGCCGATGTCATACTCAGCTTCGGGGCGATGGTCTGGCCGCATATGCTGGCGCGCGTCATGCTGACCGAACAGCTCTACCGCGCGGCCAGCATCCTCGGCGGTTCGCCCTACCATCGCGCCTGAGCCCGCCGTAGAACGGGCGGCGC
Organism: Jannaschia halovivens; assembly: GCF_046452375.1. NCBI lineage: Bacteria > Pseudomonadati > Pseudomonadota > Alphaproteobacteria > Rhodobacterales > Roseobacteraceae > Jannaschia > Jannaschia halovivens. The sequence goes on from NZ_JBKFDJ010000001.1 coordinate 2,508,271, forward strand.
AACCCCGCGCGAGGCCCGATCCCATGTCGAAGAAACCCGTCATCCTGTGCATCCTCGACGGCTGGGGCATCTCGGACCGGCCCGAGCAATCCGCCCCCGACGTGGCCGACACCCCCAATTTCGACCGTCTGATGGCGACCTGTCCCCACGCGACGCTGACCACCTTCGGGCCCGACGTAGGCCTGCCCGAGGGCCAGATGGGCAATTCCGAGGTCGGGCACATGAATATCGGCGCGGGCCGCGTCGTGCGCATGGATCTGGGCCTGATTGACCATGCCATCGCGAGCGAGAGCTTCCGCGACGAGCCCGCGCTGACCGACTGGATCGCCGCCCTCAAGAAAAGCGGCGGGCGCGCACATCTGATGGGCGTCATCTCGGACGGGGGCGTGCACGGGCATATCGACCACGTGATCCATGCTTGCCGCGTCGTGGCCGATGCAGGCGTGCCGGTCGTGCTGCATGCAATCGCCGACGGGCGCGACGTGGCGCCCCGCTCGGCCGAAGGCTTCGTCGACCGACTGGCGTCCGAACTGCCCGACGGCGTGACGATCGGCACACTGACGGGTCGCTATTTCGCGATGGACCGTGACAACCGCTGGGACCGGGTACAGCGCGCCTGGGCCGCGATGGTCTGGGGCGAGGGGGAGCATGTCGCCGACGCGGCTGCTGCCGTCTCCGCCGCACGCGACCGCGACGAGGGCGACGAGTTCATCCAGCCGACGGTTCTGGGCGACTACGAGGGGATGTCGGATGGCGACGGCCTCTTTTGCCTGAATTTCCGGGCCGACCGGGCGCGCGAGATCCTCGCGGCGCTAGGCGATCCCGAATTCGACGGGTTCGAGACCAACGAGCGGCCGAACCTGCACATGCTCGGAATGGTCGACTACTCCGAGGCGCATGACGCCTACATGACCACCGTCTTCCCCAAGCAGACCGTGCCCAACACGCTGGGCCACTGGGTCGCGTCCAAGGGCCTGACGCAGTTTCACCTAGCCGAGACCGAGAAGTATCCGCACGTCACCTTTTTCCTGAACGGCGGCAAGGAGGCACCGGAGTCGGGCGAGGATCGCCACATGCCGAAATCGCCCGACGTCGCGACCTACGACCTGCAACCCGAGATGTCCGCCGCCGCCGTGACCGAGGCGTTCGTCGGTGCCATCGGCAAGGGCTACGACCTGATCGTGGTGAACTATGCCAACCCGGACATGGTCGGGCATACGGGCGACCTCGCCGCCGCCGCCCGCGCCTGCGAGGCGGTGGACGCGGGGCTCGGGGCGGTGCTCGACGCGCTGGAAGGAACGGACGGCGCCATGATCGTCTGCGCCGATCATGGAAATTGCGAAACGATGGTCGATCCCGATACGGGCAAGCCCCATACCGCGCATACGCTGAATCCAGTGCCCGTCATCCTCTGGGGTGGGCCCGAGGGCGCCACCCTCGGTGACGGGCGCCTGGGCGACCTCGCGCCGACGCTGTTGGAGTTGATGGGCATCGAGCCGCCGGCGGAAATGACGGGCCGGAGCCTCATCGGCTGATGCTTCGCGCGCTGATCCTATGGCTGGCGCTGGCGGGGGCCGCGACGGCGCAGGACGCGCGGGGCGATGCGCGTGCCGCCGCCGAGCAGCTGTCCCGCGCCGCCGCCGCGCTGGATGCGGCGCGCGGGGCCGGGGACCGCATTGCCGCCTTGACCGGCGTCGTTCGCGCCTATGAGGACGGACTGAGCGCGCTACGCGACGGCCTCCGGCAGGTCTCGATCCGCGAGCGTGCGCTGGGCGCCGATCTCGCGGCGCGCGAGGCCGAGATCGGCCGTCTCATCACCGCGCTCCAGACGATCGAGCGGGCGCCCGGCCCGCTGCTCCTCCTGCATCCGTCGGGCGCGCTGGGGACGGCGCGATCTTCGATGCTGCTGGCCGAGGTGACTCCCGCACTCAACCGCGAGGCGGCCACGCTGCGCGCCGATCTGGCCGAGCTGCAGCAGCTGCGCGCGCTGGAGGAGGCGGCGGTCGACAGCCTGTCCAAGGGTCTGTCCGGGGTGCAAGACGCGCGCGCGGCGCTCTCCGAGGCGATCACCGACCGCACGCCCCTCCCGGAGCGCTTCGCGGGGGATGCGGCGCGGGTCGAGGATCTTCTGGGCCGCGTGGACACGCTTCAGGCCTTTGCGGACGGGCTGGGTACGCTCGCGCCCAGCGACGCGGCACCGCTGGTGCTGCCGCTGCCATGGCCGGTCGCGGGTACGCTTTTGCGGCGCTTCGACGAGCCGGATGCGGCGGGTATCGTGCGTCCGGGCATCGTGATCGCGACGGCGGCGGGCGCCCTGGTCACCGCGCCCGCGGCGGGTACGATCCGCTATGCGGGCCCGCTTCTGGATTACGGGAACGTGATCATCCTCGAGCCCCGCCCCGACGCGTTGCTTGTTTTCGCCGGTCTGTCCGAGGTTTATGGTCGCGCCGGAGAGATCGTCGCCGCATCCGCGCCGCTGGGCCTGATGGGCGGGGCATCGCCGAGCGCGGGGGACTTCCTGCGTGACGCATTGTCCGGTGGGGGTGCGTCGCGTCCAGAGACGCTTTATGTGGAAGCGAGAGAGGCCGGAAGGCCCGTTGACCCGGCGGCGTGGTTCGCCACGGATAGAGACGAGTAGGGATTGAAAATGAGAAAGACCGCGATGGCCGCAGCCGTCGGCATGGTGTCCGGCATCCTCGCCACGACGCAGATCGCCGGCCCCCTTCTGGCCCAGGAGAACGTCAACGAGGCGAGCGTTTACGAACAGCTCGACCTGTTCGGCATCGTCTTCGAGCGCATCCGCAACCAGTATGTCGAAGAGGTCGACGAGGGCGAGCTGATCGAGGCCGCCATCAACGGGATGCTGACCTCGCTCGATCCGCATTCGTCCTACCTGCCGCCACGCGATTTCGAAGACATGCAGACCGACACGCGCGGCGAGTTCGGCGGCCTCGGGATCGAAGTCACGCAGGAAGAGGGCTACGTGAAGGTCATCACGCCCATGGACGGCACCCCGGCCTACGAGGCGGGTGTCGAGGCGGGCGACTTCATCACTGCGGTCGATGGCGAGAACATCCTCGGCCTCACGCTGGAAGAGGCGGTCGACCTGATGCGCGGGCCGGTCGGGTCGGACATCATCGTGACCATCGTGCGCGAGGGGCTCGAGGAGCCGCTCGACATCACGATCACGCGCGACACCATCAAGCTGACCGCTGCGCGCGTCCGCCAGGAAGGCGACACGATCGTCGTCCGCGTCTCGACCTTCAACGATCAGACCCTGCCGAACGTCCGCGCGGGCCTCGACGAGGTGCTGGCCGAGATCGGCGGCGGCCTCGACGACGTCAATGGCATCGTGCTCGACCTGCGCAACAATCCCGGCGGGCTTCTGACGGCGGGCGTGGCGCTGGCCGACGCGTTTCTCGAGCAGGGCGAGATCGTCTCGACCCGCTCGCGCGAGGCGGATGCGGGCGATCGGTTCAACGCGCGTGCCGGCGACATCGCCGAGGGGAAGCCGATGGTCGTCCTGATCAACGGCGGGTCTGCCTCGGCCTCCGAGATCGTCGCGGGCGCGCTGCAGGATCACCGCCGTGCCGTGGTCGTCGGCACCAAATCCTTCGGCAAGGGGTCGGTCCAGACGATCATGCCGGTGCAGGGCGATGGCGCCATCCGCCTGACGACCTCGCGCTACTACACGCCCTCGGGCCGCTCGATCCAGGCGCTGGGCATCTCGCCCGACATCGTCGTCGTCCAGCCCCGTCCCGACCCCAATGCCGAGGAGGAGGAAGAGGACAACGATCGTCCCAACCGCTCCGAGGCCGGTCTGCGCGGGTCGCTCGACAATGACAGCCTGACCGAGGACCAGCAGGAGCAGATCCGGCTCGAGCAGGAGGAGGCGCGTGCCGTCGCCGAACTGCGCGACGAGGATTACCAGATGGCCTATGCGATCGACATCCTGAAGGGTCTGTCGGCCATCGAGCTGGCCGGCCAGTGACGATCGGGGGCGGGCTGTCGCGGTCCGCCCCATCCGCGCCATGACCCCCGAAGAGATCGCCAAGCTGCCCTACCGCCCCTGCGCGGGCGTCTGCCTGACCAACGCCGCGGGCCTGATCTGGGCGGGCGAGCGTCTGGACACGCCGGGCGCCTGGCAGATGCCGCAGGGCGGGATCGATCCCGGCGAGGCGCCCGAGGCGGCGGCCCTGCGCGAGCTTCACGAGGAGACGGGTCTCGTGGCCGAGGCCGTGACCGAACTGGCCCGCCTGCCCGAGCCGCTCGCCTATGACCTTCCGCACCACCTTGTGCCGACGCTCTGGAAGGGGCGCTACCGGGGGCAGGCGCAGCACTGGTTCCGGTTCCGCTACGACGGGCCGGACGACGCCGTCGATCTCGACGTCCATGAGCGCGAGTTCGCGCGCTGGCGGTGGATGACGCCGGCGGACCTGCTGGCCGCGATCGTGCCGTTCAAGCGCGACCTCTACGGCCGGGTGCTCGACGGGTTCGACCTGCGCTGATCCGCTCGGGGCGACCGCGCTATCGGATACGGCTTGCCGGGCTGCGGCGGCCGTCCCACCTTTCGGCCCAGACCCGCAACGGAGCCGCGCCATGATCCGCACCGCCCTTCTCGCCGCCCTGACCCTCGCCGTGGCCCAGCCCGCCATGGCGCTGTCCTGCCTGCGCCCGACCGTCCAGTCGAGCTTCCAGCATGCCGACCAGTCCGAGGCGCAGTACACGTTGGCCGTCGGGCGCATCCGCGTCCTGCCCGGCCAGACGATCCCCGAACAGCCCGACGACCCGAACCAGCGGCAGGGCTACGAACTTCAGGCCCGGTTCCAGGGCCAGCTCGCCTCGGCCACCGGGTTCGACACGCCCGCCGACTTCCCGGTGACGCTCAAGGTCGAATGTGTCGCCGCCTGGTGCGGGGGCGTGCCGCTGGACCGGGTGCTCGCCTTCGTGGAGCGTACCGAGGATGGCAACCTCATCACCGAGGGGCCGTGCCCGCGCGACCTGCTCCAGGCCTCGCCCGAGGCGCTGAAGCAGGCGATGGCCTGCATCCGGGGCGAGCCCTGCGAGGCGACCGACCGACCCTGACGGCTACTCGCCGATGGCGACGCCCTCGCGCCGGGGATCGGCCCCGCCGCTCAGGGTGTCGCCGTCGATCGAGATGACGTGCAGCCCCGAGGTCAGGCCACGCACATTGGTCTCGAAGCCCATCGCCGTCAGCGCCTCGCCCAGTCCCTCGGCGGCGGTGCCCTCCTCGAGATCGTAGGTCCCGAACCGGTTGACCAGATGCGGCAGGGCGACGGCCTGCTGGATGTCCATGCCCCAGTCGAGATGCGCGACGATGGTCTTGGCGACGTATCCGATGATCCGGCTGCCGCCGGGCGAGCCGACGACCATCACGGGCGCCCCGTCGCGCAGCACGATGGTCGGCGACATGGAAGAGCGGGGGCGCTTGCCCGGCTCGACCCGGTTGGCGATGGGCACGCCGTCCGAATGGGTCCGGAAGCTGAAGTCGGTCAGCTCGTTGTTCAGAAGGAACCCGCCCGGCGTCATCAGCCGGGAGCCGAAGCCGTTCTCGATGGTCGTCGTCATCGAGAGCGCGTTGCCGTCCCCGTCCACGATCGAGATATGCGAGGTCGAGGGCAGCTCCAGCGACACGTCATCGGCGAAGTCCAGCGCCGCGTGGTCCCAGGGCGGCGACCCGGCCGAGACCTCGGGCAGGGCGTCGTCGCCGCTCAGAAGCATGGCGCGGTCGCGCAGATAGGCCCCGTCCAAAAGCTTGGGCATGGGGACGAAATCGCTGTCGGCCATGTAGCGACCGCGATCCGCGAAGGCGAGGCGCGACGCGTCGCCGATCAGCCGCCAGACCTCCGGATCGTCGGGGCCCATGGCGGCGATGTCGTGATATTCCAGCATCGCGAGGATCTGACCGACGGTCAGCGCCCCGGACGAGGGCGGGCCCATGCCGCAGACCTGCGTGCCGTGATAGGGCGCACAGACGGCCGGGCGCTCGACCACGTCGTAGGCAGCCAGATCGTCCATCGTCAGGACGCCGGGCTGGGCCGCATCCCGCACGGTGGCCACGATACCCTCGGCAACTTCGCCCGAATAGAACGCGTCGGTTCCCTCGGCGGCCAACGCTCGCAGCGTCGCGGCATAGGCCGGGTTGCGCAGCGTCTCGCCCTTCTGGAGCGGGCTGCCGTTCGGCAGGAAGTAGGCGGCGGTGGCCGGTGCCACGGCGAGGCGTTCGGCGTCGCCGGTCACCAGTTCGGCCAGCCGCAGCGAGACGGCGAAGCCGTCATCGGCCAACTCGATAGCATCGTCGAAAAGCCCGCTCCAGCTTGCGCGGCCCCAGCGGCGATGCGCCTCCTCCATCAGCATGGGCGTGCCGGGCGTTCCGACCGAAAGGCCGCCGACCACGGCATCGAAGAAGCCCATCGGCTCGCCGTTCTCGGTCTGGAACAGGGTCGGCGTCGCGGCCATCGGCGCGGTCTCGCGGCCGTCGAGCGTCGTCGTCTCGCCGGTCGCGGCGTCGTACCAGACGAGGAACGCGCCGCCGCCGAGGCCCGAAGACTGCGGCTCGACGAGGCCGAGGACGGCCTGGACGGCGACCATCGCGTCCGCGGCGCTGCCCCCGTCGCGGAGGACCTGGGCGCCGGCCTCGGCGGCCAGCGGATTGGCCGCCGTAACCATCCAGTCGGTCGAGGTGACGGGCGCGGCCACCTCGGGGGCGAGGCCGGTGGCGGCCTCGGGCGCCACGGCATCGGCCGCCTCCTGCGCGAAGGCGGGCGTCGTCAGAAGCAGTAGGGCGAGGGCGGTCCGCATGGCGTGTCTCCTGTCGGGGTTGATTCCGGACAGGATGACACGGATTTACGCTGCGGCAACCTTGCGGCGCGTGAGCGGCGTTTCGTTGACCGGCAGATGGACGATCGCCGAAAGCAGTCCGACTCCCACCCCGACCCACCAGACCGCGACGTAGCTGCCCGTGGAATCGTAGAGCGCGCCGCCCAGCCAGACGCCGAGAAAGCTGCCGAGCTGGTGCGAGAAGAAGACCAGCCCGTAAAGCGTGCCCATGTAGCGCAGTCCGTAGATATGCGCGACGAGGCCAGAGGTCAGCGGCACCGTGGCAAGCCAGAGCGACCCCATCGCGACCGAGAAGAGCACAACCGAAAGCGGCGTGATCGGCAGCAGGATGAAGAGCGCGGCCACCACCGTACGGCCGAGATAGATGCCCGCCAGCAGCTTCTTGCGACTGAAGCGCTGACCCAGCCATCCCGCGTAGAGCGTGCCCGCGATATTCGCGAGCCCGATGAGCGAGATCGCGACGGCACCCAGCGCCGAAGTCGTCGTGATGCCCATCGAATGCAGCGTCGAGCCGGGGTCGATCGGGCCGCACATCTCGGTGACGAAGGCCGGGAAATGCGCCGTGATGAAGCCGAGCTGGTAGCCGCAGGAGAAGAAGCCCACGAAGATCAGCGCGTAGGACGGATCGCGGACGGCCTTGGTCAGGATCGCGCCCATCGATTCCTCGAGCGCGGCCTTCGGGACGACCGGCGCCCGCATCGTCGGGAGTGCGAAGAGCGCGAGCCCGATGACGCCCGCGAAGATCAGGAAGACCTCTTGCCAGGAAAAGCTCCCCAGCAGCCATTCGGCGATCGGCGGGCCGAAGACCTGTCCCAGCGATCCGGCGGCGGTCGCGATGCCCAGCGCCATCGAGCGGTTCTCGTCCGAGGCGGCGCGTCCCACGACCGCGAGGATCACGCCGAAGCCCATTCCCGCGATGCCGAAACCCACGAGGATTTCCAGCAGTTGATGCGCCCCCGGCGTCACCGCGAATGACGACAGCACGAGCCCCGCCGCGTAACAGATCACGCCCGCGACGATCGCCTTCCGGTCTCCGAAGCGATCGGCCAGCGCACCGAAGATCGGCTGGCCGATCCCCCAGGCGAGGTTCTGGATCGCGATGGCGAGGCTGAACTCGGCCCGGGGCCAGCCGAACTCGGCCGCGATGGGGATCTGGAAGACGCCGAAGCTCGATCGGATCGCGAAGCCGATCATCAGGACGATGCAGCCCGACACGAGGACGGGGGTGACGAGGTTCTGGCGCGGCGCGGTGGCGGACGGTTCGGACATGGGGTGCAGTTTCATCCGGCAGGCCGAAGCGTCAACGCGGGAAATCTTGGGCACGCATCAGATCGGCTGACGCGAGCGCCGCGCGCGCTTGACACCCCCGGTCGCCGCGCCGACGCTCGGCCACGTCTTTTCAAGGAGGTCTGCCATGTCCCGTTTCACCACGCTCACCCTGTCCCGTCGACGCCTCCTGGGATCGGTCGCGACGCTCGGCGGCGCAGCGCTGCTGCCCCGAATGGTTCGCTCCGACGGCCACGCGCCACTGAAGGTCGCTGGGATCTACACCGTGCCGGTCGAGCAGCAATGGGTCAGCCGCATCCATCAGGCCGCCGAGACGGCGCAGGCGCGGGGCGATATCGAGTACAGCTTCACCGAGAACGTCGCCAACACCGACTACCCCCGCGTGATGCGCGAATATGCCGAATCCGGGGTCGACATGATCGTGGGCGAGGTGTTCGGCGCCGAGGCCGAGGCGCGCGAGGTCGCCGCCGAATATCCCGACACCGCCTTCCTGATGGGCTCGTCCTTCAAGGAAGATGCGGGCCTGCCGAACTTCGCGGTCTTCGACAATTACATCCAGGACGCGGCCTATCTCTCGGGGATCATCGCGGGGTCCATGACCGAGAGCGGGAATATCGGCATGGTCGGCGGCTTCCCCATTCCTGAGGTCAACCGCCTGATGCACGCCTTCATGGCCGGCGTCCGCGAGACCTCGCCCGAGGCGACCTTCCAGGTCAGCTTCATCGGCTCGTGGTTCGATCCGCCCAAGGCCAAGGAGACGGCCTTCGCGATGATCGAGAACGGCGCCGACGTGATGTATGCCGAGCGCTTCGGCGTGTCGGATGCCGCCGCCGAGCGGGACGTTCTGGCCATCGGCAACGTGATCGACACCCAAGGAGACTATCCCGACACCGTGGTCGCCAGCGCGATCTGGCATTTCGAGCCGACGCTGGACGCGGCCATCGCCGCGGTGAAGGCGGGCGAGTTCACCGCCGCCGATTACGGCCGGTTCAGCTTCATGGATCGAGGCGGATCGAGCCTTGCGCCGCTGGGCACGTTCGAAGGCCGCGTGCCGCAGGAGGCGCTGGACCTCGTGGCCGAGCGCGAGGCCGCGATCCGGGCGGGCGAATTCTCGGTCGAGATCAACGACGACGAGCCGAAGTCCTCCTGACGTGACGGGGGACGGCGAGGCGGAGGTCGTCCTCCGCCTCGAGGGCATCACCAAGCGGTTCGGGCCGGTCACGGCCAATGACGGCGTCGGTTTCACCCTGCGACGCGGTGAGGTCGTGGCGCTGCTGGGCGAGAACGGCGCGGGCAAGACGACGCTGATGAACATCCTCTTCGGGCAGTACACGCCCGATGCGGGGACGATCGAGGTGATGGGCCAACGCCTGCCGGAGGGGAGCCCGGGTGCCGCCCTGCGTGCAGGTGTCGGCATGGTGCATCAGCATTTCACGCTGGCGGGGAACCTCACGGTGCTGGACAACATCGCGCTGGGTACGCGGCCGCTCTGGTCGCCGGGCTCGGGGCGGCGGGCCGCGCGGGCGCGGATCGCGGATTTGGCGCGGGATTACGGGCTGGCGGTCGATCCCGACGCGCTGGTCGGGCCGCTGACAGTCGGCGAACGTCAACGGGTCGAGATCCTGAAGGCGCTCTACCGCGACGCGCGCATCCTGATCCTGGACGAACCGACGGCGGTGCTGACCCCTCAGGAAACCGAGGACCTCTTCGCGACGATGCGCCATGCCGTCGCGGACGGCTTGTCGGTCATCTTCATCAGCCACAAGCTCCACGAGGTGGCGGCGATCTCGGACCGGGTCGTGGTGCTCCGCCATGGCCGCGTCGTGGCCGAGGCCGCGACCGCCGACACCTCCCGCGAGGAGATGGCCCGCCTGATGGTCGGGACCGAGATCCCCGCCCCCACGGTCCGCCCGCAGGCCCCCGGCGACGCGGTGGCCGAACTTCGGGAGGTCGACACCCCTCGCACCGGGCTCGCCCCCGGCCTCCGGTCCGCGACGATGGCGATCCGGCGTGGCCAGATCGTCGGGATTGCAGGGGTCTCGGGCAACGGGCAGGCGGCGCTGGCCGATCTTCTGGGCGGGCTCGTCGCGCCGATCGCGGGTCGGTTCGCGCTTAAGGGCGACGTTCCCGCCGACTGGTCGCCCCGCGCGGCCGTCAATGCGGGGGTCGCGCGCATCCCCGAGGATCGCCACCGCACCGGCACCGTCGCCGACATGGACCTGACCGAGAACGCGATGCTCGAACTCTATGCCCGCCCTCCCATGAGCCGGGGCGGCTGGCTGAACCGGGGCGCGGCCGCCGCCTTCGCGCGCCGCATCATCGACGGCTACGACGTGCGCTGCCCCGGACCGGACACGCGCATTCGCCTGCTGTCGGGGGGGAACATGCAAAAGCTGATCCTCGGACGCGTGCTCGAGACCACGCCCGACCTGATCGTCGCGAACCAGCCGGTGCGCGGCCTCGATATCGGGGCGCTGACATATGTCCACGAACAGCTTCTGGCCGCACGCGACCGGGGCGCGGGCGTCCTTCTGATCTCCGAGGATCTCGACGAGATCGTGGCGCTGTCGGACGTGATCCACGTCATCAGCCGGGGCCGCCTGTCGCCCCCGTTCGAACGCGGGACGATGACGCCCGCCGAACTCGGCGGCTGGATGGCCGGGCAGGGGTTCGATCATGCGGCTTGAACCCATCGCCGCCCCCACCGCGCTCCGCACGGTCGGGTTGCCCGCGCTGGCCCTGGTGCTGACCGCGCTCTTCGCGACCGGGCTCGCGGCCTTGGCGGGGGCCGCGCCGCTGGCGGTGGCGGGCCTGATCGTCGAGGGCGCGGTCGGATCGAAATTCGCCCTGCTCGAGACGCTGAACCGTGCGACGCCGCTGATCTTCACCGGGCTCGCCGTCGCGGTCGCGTTCCGCGCCAAGCTCTGGAATATCGGGGCCGAGGCGCAGCTCTATCTCGGGGCGGTGGCGACGGTCGTTCTCGGGACCGGCGCGCTGGGCTGGCCCGGCGCGACGCTGCTTCCGGTGCTGGCGCTGGCCGCGATCGTCTGCGGGGCGGTCGCCCTGCTGGTTCCGACCTACCTCAAGACGCGCTTCGGCGTGGACGAGGTGGTCACGACGCTCCTGTTGAACTTCGTGGTCCTCCTCTTCGTCTCGATGCTGCTCGAAGGGCCGCTGAAGGACCCGATGGGCCTCGGCTGGCCGAAATCGGCGGCGCTGGTCCCCGAGGCCCGGCTGCCCCGGATCGCCGAAGGCCTGCGGCTTCATTGGGGGTTCGGACTGGGACTGATCGCGGCGGGCGTGGTCTGGGTGATCCAGACGCGCACCATCTGGGGCTACGAGATGCGCGCCGTCGGGCTGAACGTCGAAGCGGCACAATTCGCGGGCATTCCGGTCCGCGCGACCTTGGTTCGGACGGCGGTCCTGTCGGGCGGGCTCGCCGCACTCGCGGGCTTCTCGGAGGTGGCGGGGGCGAAGGGGTCGCTGACCTTGGATCTGTCACCGGGCTTCGGCTACACCGGCATCATCGTCGCGATGCTGGCGCTTCTCAATCCGTTGGGCGTGGTCGTCGCCGCGATCTTCGTCGCGGGCATCTTCGTCGGCGCCGACAGCATGTCCCGCGCGGCGGGCGTCCCGACCTATCTGGCCGATATCCTGCTGGCGACCGCGCTCCTCTCGATGGTGCTGGCCATCCTGCTGACGCGGTTCCGGATGCGGCGCGGATGATGGAGATCGTCGAAATCCTCCTTTCGGCCAGCTTCTGGGCCGCCGCGATCCGCATCGCCTCCCCGCTGATCTTCGCGGCGATGGGCGAATTGATCTGCGAGCGGGCGGGCGTCCTGAACCTCGGGATTGAGGGGATCATGGTCACCGGCGCCTTCGCGGGCTGGATGGCGGTCTATGCGGGCACGGGCCTCTGGGCCGGGGTCGGCGTGGCACTTCTGGCGGGGATGACGTTTGGCCTCCTGCACAGCGTCCTGACGGTGCCCTTCGGCCTGTCGCAACACGTCGTGGGCCTCGGGATCACGCTCCTGGCGACCTCGGCGACCTATTACGCCTATCGCCTGGCCCTGCCCGAGGTGACGAGCCCGCCCAAGATCGAGGCGTTCCAGCCCTGGCCCGTGCCCGGCCTGTCGGAGATCCCGATCCTCGGCGAGGCGCTCTTCACGCAGACACCGCTCACCTATGCCGCCTTCGCCACCGCCGCGCTCGTGGCGCTGGTGCTGTTCCGCACGCCGCTGGGGCTCGCGGTCCGCGCGGCGGGCGAGAACCCGGCGGCGGTCGCGGCGCAGGGCCTCTCGGTCACGGTCCTTCGAATGGGGGCGGTGATCGTCGGGTCGGGCCTGATGGCAGTCGGCGGGGCGTTCCTGACCATGTCGGCCTTCGACAGCTTCTTCTTCGAGATGGTGAACGGGCGCGGCTGGATCTGCATCGCGCTGGTCGTGTTCGGCGCATGGAAGCCCGGCAAGACGCTGCTGGGCGCGATCCTGTTCGCGGCGTTCGACGCATTGCAGATCCGCCTCCAGCAGACGCCGCTCGGGGCCGACATTCCGTATCAGGTCTTCCTGATGGCGCCCTATATCCTGTCCATCCTGGCCCTCGTGGTCATGTCGCGCCGCGCGCAGGTGCCCGCGGCCCTGATGGTGCCGTTCAACCGGGGGGAGCGCTGATGTTCGATCTGATCGTGAAGGGTGGCACGCTGCCCGACGGGCGCGCCGCGGATATCGGCATCCGGGGCGACCGGATCGCCGCCGTCGAGGCGCGGCTCGACGCCGAGGCGGGCGAGGTGATCGACGCGACGGGCGACCTCGTGTCTCCGCCCTTCGTCGATCCGCATTTCCATATGGACGCCACGCTGAGCTACGGCATCCCGCGCGTGAATGCCTCCGGCACGCTGCTCGAGGGGATCGGCCTCTGGGGTGAGCTCAAGCAGGTGATGACCCAAGGCGAAGTTCGCGACCGCGCGCTGGCCTATTGCGACTGGGCCGTCTCGATGGGTCTTCTGGCGATCCGCAGCCATGTCGATACCTGCGACGACCGTCTGCTCGGGGTCGAGGCGCTGCTCGATGTCCGCGAGACGGTGAAGCCCTATCTCGACCTGCAACTCGTGGCCTTCCCGCAGGACGGCGTGTTTCGCGACCCGACCGCATGGGACAACACCGTGCGCGCGCTGGACATGGGCGTCGACATCGTCGGCGGCATCCCGCATTTCGAGCGCACGATGGCCGAAGGCGCGCGTTCGGTCACCGCGCTCTGCGAACTGGCCGCCGAGCGGGGCTTGCCCGTCGACATGCATTGCGACGAGACCGACGATCCCATGTCGCGCCATATCGAGACGCTGGCCGCCGAGACGACGCGGCTGGGCCTCGGGGGTCGCGTCGCGGGCTCGCACCTGACGTCCATGCATTCGATGGACAATTACTACGTCTCGAAGCTCATCCCGCTGATGGCGGAGGCTGGGGTCGCGGCGATCCCCAACCCGCTGATCAACATCACGATCCAGGGACGGCACGACACCTACCCCAAGCGCCGTGGCCTGACCCGCGTGAAGGAGCTGCTGACCGCCGGGATCGAGGTCGGCTGGGGACAGGATTGCGTCCTCGACCCGTGGTATCCGCTGGGCACCGCCGACATGCTCGACGTGGCCTTCATGGGGATGCATGTCGCGCAGATGACCCACCCGTCCGAGATGCGCCGCTGCTTCGACATGGTGACGGAGGGCAATGCGCGCATCCTCGGGCTCGACGGCTATGGCCTGGCGGTCGGTGACATGGCCTCGCTCGTCGTGCTGGATGCGGGCGATCCGGTCGAGGCGCTGCGCCTCAGGGCCAGGCGGCTCGCGGTGGTCTCGAAGGGCAAGGTCGTCGCACGCGGTGCGCGGGACGATGCGGAGCTCGACCTGCCCGGGCGTCCCGGCTCGGTGCGCCGCCGCCACCGGAGCGTCTAGACCGGCATCAGCGCCCCCCTCCCGCCGATCACCTTCGCCGAGAGCTCGCAGCCCGTGCGGAGTGCCGCCTCGGGGTCCGCACCGTCCATCTGCGCGGCGAGGAACCCGGCGTTCCAGCTGTCGCCGGCGGCAGTCGAGTCGACCACGTGCGGTACCGGCGCCGGGTCGTGATGCGCGAGGCCGTCCGGCGTGGCACAGATCACCCGGCCCGGCCCGTCCTTGACCGCAACGATCGCCGCCCCGGCCGCGCGATAGCGGTCCAAGGTCTCCCGGGGATTGGCATCGCCGAACCAGGTCGCCTCGTCCTCGTGCGACGGCAGTATGATGTCCGCGCGCGCCGCAGCCGTCATGACGGCAGAACACATCGCGGCGCCGTCGGGCCAGAGGCGGGGCCGCAGGTTCGGATCGAACGCCACCTGCGCGCCCGCCGCCCGTGCCGCGTCCAGCCGGTCCATCAGCGCCGCGCGCCCCGGCGCGTCGAGGATGCCCAGCGTGATCCCCGAGAGGTAGATGAGATCGGCGTTCGTGAATGCCTCGGCCAGCGCGTCGCCCTCGGCGAGCCGCCGTGCCGCCGACTGCCCGCGCCAGTAGGAAAAGCTCCGCTCGCCATCCTCGAGTTCGATTAGGTAGAGCCCGACCGTCCGCGCCGGGTCGCGCACGACATGCGCCGTCCCGATCCCCGCCGCCGCCATCGCCGCGACCATCCGGTCCGACAGCGCGTCCGTGCCGACGCGCGTGGCATAGTCGACCGTCCACCCCGGCCGCAGCCGCGCCAGATACCAGGCCGTATTGAACGTGTCCCCCGCGAAGCTGGGGCGCAGCAGACCGCCCTCCGCCGGTGCCAGCTCGACCATGCATTCGCCCACCGATACGACCCGCATCCCGCTCCCCTTCCGCATCCGACCGCCGGACCTTCGCACGGGGCTGACGGGGGCGCCATGCCGCGCTAGATGCGGGACGGATGACGACGCTTCCCGACCTCTATGCCGCGCGCGTGGCCGATGGCCACCTGTCGCGCGACCCCGCGCAGGAGGCCGCGCTGGAGGTGCTGGAGCGCATCCGCGCCAAGCTGGCCGAGCCGGAGAAGCGCGGCCTCTTCTCGCGCCGCCGTGCGCCCGAAGGCCCGATGGGTGCCTATCTCTGGGGCGGGGTCGGACGCGGCAAGTCGATGCTGATGGACCTTTTCCACGAGGCGTCGCCGGTGCCGTCGCGCCGGGTCCATTTCCACGCCTTCATGCAGGAGATGCACGAGGCCCTGCACGAAGCCCGCGCCACCGGTCAGCGCGACGCGCTCGCCCCCTTTGCGGAGGGCGTGATCGACCGCGTGCGCGTGCTCTGCTTCGACGAGATGCAGATCACCGACATCACCGACGCGATGATGGTCGGGCGGCTCTTCGAGAAGTTATGGGAGGGCGGGGTGCATATCGTCACCACCTCGAACCGCGTACCGGACGATCTCTAC
Organism: Jannaschia halovivens; assembly: GCF_046452375.1. Lineage (NCBI taxonomy): Bacteria > Pseudomonadati > Pseudomonadota > Alphaproteobacteria > Rhodobacterales > Roseobacteraceae > Jannaschia > Jannaschia halovivens. The sequence continues at coordinate 2,523,828 of NZ_JBKFDJ010000001.1, forward strand.
AAGGACGGGCTGAACCGCGCGCTGTTCCTGCCCTTCATCGAGATGGTGAAGACCCGGATGATCGTCCACCATCTCGATGCGCCGACGGATTACCGGCAGGGTCGGCTGGCCGGGGTGCAGAGCTATTTCATCGGCGGCGGCAGGCTGGACGAGGTCTGGGCGGACCTGTCCGATGGACGCTCCGAGGGGCTCACGCTGCGGGTGAAGGGGCGTGAGTTGCGGCTGGACGACTTCGCCTCCGGTGTCGCGCGCGCATCCTTCGCGCAGCTCTGCGGCCAGCCCCTGGGGGCGGCGGACTACCTCGCACTGGCGCGCGCGGTGCGGGTCCTGATCCTGACCGACGTGCCGGTGCTCGACCGCGCCCATGGCAACGAAGCGCGGCGCTTCGTGACGCTCATCGACGCGCTCTACGAGGCGGGCGTGCGCCTGATCGTCAGCGCCGAGGCCGAACCCGAGGCGCTGTCGGGCAAGGACGTGTTCGAGTTCGAACGCACCGCGTCCCGTCTGCGCGAGATGCAAGCCGAGGGCTGGGGCGCGGCCTAGCCGGGGATCACCTGCATCAGCGCCTCGCCCGCATGGGGCACGCCGCCCCGCACGGTGACTTCGCGGACGACATCCAGACCTGTCTTGATGCCCGCGTCCCGCCGCGCCCGTCGCCACGCCTCCCAGTCCAACCCTTTGAGGGGCGCGAACGTCGCGCGTCCGCGGCGCGGCGTGTCGTGTACCGTGGCCCCGGTGTTGAACGGTGCGATCTCGGCGCGGTCCCAGACGGGACCCAGCAGCGCGCGCGTATCGAAGCCGTGCCATTCCACGCCAAGGCCCATCTTGGCCCGCGCCTTCGCGTTGTTCGCGCCGATGCCGCGATCCGGCCAGAAGAACACCCGGTCGTTGAGCATCGCCAGCCACGCCTCCGGCGTTAGCCCATCATCGAGTTTCGTCGCCAGCTTCCGGAGGCTCAGAGGGCCGTTATCCGTGATCGTGATCGGCGTGCCGTCGGGGAGGTTCGACCGCACGGGACGCGGGCGACGGGCCGTCATGTCGATGCCCGTCCGTGCGCCGATCTGGCCGGCTGTCAGCAGGCCGTGCTGTCGAATCCCCTCGGCCGATCCGGGTTCCGACACCCGCCAGAGGACCGGGATGCGTGCGGCGAAGGCCTCGGGTGTCATCCGTGGCGACGCGGCAGCGAGAGCGACGACATCGGCAGCGGGCCGCAGGGGTTCGACGGATCGGGCGAGATCCGGAGCGGGGTCGCGGGCGGCACGCCGCTCTCGTCGATGAAGACTCCGTCGACGCAGATGTCCTGCGCCCGGTTGCCGCCGTTGAAGCCGAAGCCCGGATTTCCGCAATCATCCGCAAAGCCGTTGGCGTTCCATTCCTGGTAGGTGCCCTGCGCCGGCTCGCCCCCCATGGGGAAGGCCAGCCGGTCCGCGTCGAAGCGCAGCGTCCACGCGGTCTCGGGCGTCCGGTCGGCCAACGTCCACTGGCCCAGCACGGCGTCGCCGCGCAGCCCGGTGATCGCGAACCCGGTGATGTCGGCTTCGGTCAGGATGCCGGTCGCACCGTCGGGATAGGAGATCGTCCCCTCGATCCGGTATCCGTCGGACCCGATCCAGCAGAACGCGTGCGTGGCGGCGTGGGCAGGCGCGACGAGAGTGGCGAGGGCGAGGACGAGGCGGATCATGGGCGATCTATCGACGCGGGCGCGGGCCGGATCAAGTCGCGGAAACGCCGCGGGCCGCCCGGCAGGGGGCGGCCCGAAGACGTCGGAGGGAGGGGATCACCAGTCGCCGGGACCACGATCGCGGAAGCTCTCGACGAGGAAGTCGATGAAGGCGCGGACCTTCGGCTGGGTGTAGCGGCCCGGAGGATAGACCGCGTAGACGCCCTGCACCTCGGGGGCATGGTTCTCGATGGCGGGGACGAGCTTCCCCTCCTTCATGGCGTCCGCATAGAGGAAGTCCGGCAGGAACGCGATGCCAAGGCCGTTGCAGGCCGCGTTCAGGAGCGACTGTCCATCGTTCACGGTCAGCCAGCCGGCCGAGCGAACCTGACGCTTTTCGCCTGAAGGGGCGGTCAGCTTCCAGACCGAGCCGTTGGCCTGGTTCGAATAATGCAGAAGCTTGTGGTCGTTGAGGTCGTCGATCCGCTGCGGGCGACCATATTCCTCGAGATATTCGGGCGAGGCGATCATCTGCTTGTGCGTTTCGGCCAGCTTGCGGGCCCGCATGGAGCTGTCTTCCAGGTCGCCGATCCGCACCGCGAGGTCGAACCCTTCCGAGATCAGCTCCACGTAGCGGTTGTTGAGGACCATGTTGACCGTGATGTCGGGATATTCGTGCAGGAAGCCCCCGAGAATCGGGCTGAGGTGATTGACGCCGAAATCGGTGGCGACCGACACCCGCAGCACGCCCGAGGGGGCCGACTGCATCGAGGTCACCAGCGCATCTGCCTCGCCCGCGTCGTTCAAGACGCGGCGGGCGCGGTCGTAATAAGCCAAGCCGATTTCCGTCGGGCTGACGCGGCGGGTGGTGCGATTGAGGAGCCGGGCGCCCAGCCGCGTCTCGAGCGAGGACACATGCTTCGAGACGGCGGATTTGGAGATGCCGAGCTTCTTTGCGGCATCGGTGAAGCCGCCTTGGTCGACGACCGTGGCAAAAGCTTCCATTTCAGACAGGCGATCCATTTGGCAGACCCTTCGGCAAACATACTGGTTGGTCATCAGTGATGCCCTCCGATTGCGGCCTTTCCTTGCCTCATGTCGGTCACGGACGGGATTGTTTCTGGATTTAAGCGGGGCAGATCGTGGCGCGCGCCGGGCGGTAAGTAGTTGTTAACCTTCGGGTTCAGTTGGTCGCCGGTATTCACAAAGCCTCAATCTGGCGGCTCTAGGGTTCGCCGGGATGTCCGATACTGCCCCGATCCATGCCGATGCGCCTTATCCCGTTCCTGCGAACGAATGCGCGCGCGGCCATGTCATCGCCGAACTCGACCTGCCGCGCCGCGCGGACGATCCCTTCTTTGCCCATGTCGTCGATCTGGCACGGAGGATCTTCGACGCGCCGGTGGCCTTCATCTCGCTGATCTCGGGCGAGGAGCAGCGCTTCCTGCGAATCGACGGCATGGATCTCGAGGGGACGCCGCGGACCCATTCGATGTGCGCCTACACGGTGGCCGCGCGCCAAACGATCGTCTCCGGCGACACGCATGACGACCCTCGCTTCCGCGATCATCCCATCGTGGCCGGACCGCCCCATGTGCGCTTCTCGGCCAGCGCGCCGGTGATCCTTTCGTCGGGTTTCTGCCTCGGCACGGTCTGCGCGGTCGATCTGGTGCCCCACGATCCTCCAACGCCATCGCAAATCGCCCAGCTGGACGCGCTGGCCGGCATGGTCGCGCGCTTTTACGAAGTCCCGCTCGAGCCCGACCCGGCCCATGCCCACCGCCTCCGTGCCATCGCGTCCGAGGCGCAGGACGCGTTTCTCGACCTGATCGGGCACGAATTGCGGACGCCGCTCAACGGCATCATGGGGCTGGCCGAATGCCTTTCGCCCACCGATCCGGGCGAGGCGGAGATCGTCGCCGCCCTCAAGGGATCGACGGAGCATCTCGGCGCGATCGTCGAGAGCATCCTGTCCTTTACCGAATTGCGCTCGGGCGATGTGGCGCTGAACGAGGCGCCAGCGCGGATCGACATGCTCGTCACGCGGGCCGTCGACCGGATGCGCAGGCTGGCGGCGGCGCGGGGCACGTCGGTCGTTCTCCACCTGCCGGACAGCGAGGCGCGCCCGCTCATCGATGCCGCCAAGCTGGAACTCGCGATCACCTGCCTTCTCGACAACGTGCTGGCTCATGGCGGCGGCCAAGCGGTCGTGACCGTGACGACGGACCCCAGTGCCGGCATCCAGATCACCGTGCAGGACGACGGCGCGGGCATCCCCGACGCCCAGCAGGCCCGGATCTGGTCCGCCTTCGCGGTCGGCGCCGATCTGCACACGCGCGCCACCGATGGGCTGGGCCTCGGTCTGCCGCTCGCGCATCGCATCGCCGAGCTGCATGGCGGCACGCTGACCCTCCAGCCCGCGACCACCGGCATTTCGGTCGTGATGACCCTTCCGGGATGGCGCATGGCGGCTTGATGGTCCGGCACACCGACGGGCAGCGACACGACGGGCCGGCCCTTAATCGGACCTGCGAGACGCGGCATGCCTGACATGCCCTTCGGCGGCCCTGGTCCCGTATGGGTCCGAAGGGCCCGCGCCTGCCCTGCGAACATACTCGGCGGGGACAGCGCGCCGACCTCGTACGGACGCGGTCGCGCCCAAAGGCTCTAGAAGGTCGCGGCCAGCCGCGCGCCCTGATCGATGGCGCGCTTGGCGTCGAGCTCGGCGGCGACGTCGGCCCCTCCGATGACGTGGCAGGCGATGCCCTCGGCCTCGAGCGCATCCGCAAGGCCGCGTTCCGGCACTTGCCCCGCGCAGAGGACGATCGTATCCGCCTCGATCAGGGTCGGCCGCTCGCGCGCCTCGCCGAAGCTGATCTCCAGCCCCTCGGGCACGATCCGCTCGTAATTCACGCCGCCGACCATCTGAACGTCCTTCATGGCCAGCGATGCGCGGTGGATCCAGCCTGTCGTCTTGCCCAGCCGCTTGCCCAGCTTCTCGGATTTGCGCTGCAGCAGCGTGATATGCCGCGCCGACGGTTCGGGTCGCGGGCCCTCGGGCTCCAGCCCGCCGCGATGATCCTCGGGATCGGCCACGCCCCATTCGCGCAGCCAGGCATCCAGGTCCTCGGTCGTGCTCTCGCCGCCGTCATGGGTCAGAAAGTCGGCGGTATCGAACCCGATCCCGCCCGCACCGATCACGGCCACGCGTGCGCCGACCTCGGCCCCACCGCGCAGCACGTCGATATAGCTCAGGACGTTCGGTCCGTCCTGCCCCTCGATGCCGGGGTCGCGCGGCGACACGCCCGTCGCGATCACCACCTCGTCCGCGGCGCGCAGGTCGTCGACACCCGGCGCGGTCCCCAGCCTCACGTCGATTGACGGGTGTTCGACCATGCGCGCCATCCAGTCGACGAGGCCCACGAACTCTTCCTTGCCGGGAATCACCTTGGCCATGTTGAGCTGGCCGCCGATCTGCTCGGCCTTGTCCCAAAGCGTGACGCGGTGACCCCGTTCGGCGGCGACCATGGCCACGGTGACGCCCGCCGCACCGGCGCCGACGACGGCGACATGACGGGGCGTCTCGGCCGGATCGTAGCGCAGCTCCGTCTCGTGGCAGGCGCGCGGGTTCACGAGGCAGGACGAGATCTTGCCCCCGAAGGTATGGTCGAGACAGGCCTGGTTGCAGGCGATGCAGGGCGCGATCTCGGCGGCGCGCCCGGCGGCAGCCTTGGCCACGAAATGCGAATCCGCAAGGAACGGGCGCGCCATCGAGATCATGTCGGCGCAGCCGTCGGCGAGCACGGCTTCGGCCACCTCGGGCGTATTGATCCGGTTCGACGTGATGACGGGGATCGACACCTCGCCCATCAGCTTCTTCGTGACCCAGGTGAACGCGCGGCGCGGCACCGAGGTGGCGATGGTCGGGATGCGCGCTTCGTGCCAGCCGATGCCGGTGTTGAGGATGGTCGCGCCCGCCGCCTCGATCTTGCCGGCCAGCGCCACGACCTCGTCCCAGGTCTGGCCCTTGGGGATGAGGTCGATCATCGACAGCCTGTAGATCAGGATGAAATCGTCGCCCACGGCCTCGCGGACGCGCCGCACCACCTCGACGGGGAGGCGCTGGCGGTTCTCGAGCGAGTCGCCCCAGCGGTCGGTTCGCTTGTTGGTATGTTCGACGAGGAACTGGTTCAGGAAATACCCCTCGGACCCCATCACCTCGACGCCGTCATACCCGGCCTCGCGGGCGCGGGCGGCGGCGGTCGCGATATCGGCGATCTGTTTCTCGATACCGTCCTCGTCCAACTCCTTCGGGGGGAAGGGCGAGATCGGCGACTTGATGGGCGAGGGCGCGACGCATTCGGGCGAATAGGCGTAGCGTCCGGCATGGAGGATCTGCATCGCGATCTTGCCGCCCGCGTCGTGGACCCGGTCGGTGACGGTGCGGTGGTTGGCGATGTCGGCGTCCGAGAACAGGCCGGCCGCGCCGGGAAACACCCCGCCTTCGCGGTTGGGGGACATGCCGCCGGTGACCATCAGGCCGACGCCGCCCTCGGCGCGTTCGGCATAGAAGGTCGCGACGCGGTTCCAGTCCTTCGTCTCCTCGAGGCCGGTATGCATCGACCCCATCAGCACGCGGTTCCTGAGCGTCGTGAAGCCGAGATCGAGCGGCTCGAGCAGGCGGGGATAATCGGTCATGCGGGCGTCCTCCTGGTTGGGGGATGTGCCGCCCGGCGCGCAAAGTCACGCCGGACGCGGCGTCAGACGGTCATTCGGTCGAGGCGACATGGGCGCGGAAGGACCGCTTGAGGATGTCCAGTTCGTCGCGCATGGCGTCCAGTTCGGCGCGCAGGTCGGTCTCGGCATCGAGGCCGCAAATCACCGTCACGCGGTCGAGCACCGCGCCGTCCCCTGTGCGGATCGAGACGGTGCGCGTCCCCTCGGTCAGAAGGCTCGGGTCGAGCTCGGCTTCCACCTGCCAGCCGCCGTCGACCGGGGCGGGGGTCAGGTGGCCGGTGACGTCCGCGCCGATCACCAGCTCGAGCGGCGGCGGATCGCCCGCGCCGGTCAACAGACCGCGATAGGTGCCGCCGACGATCCCGGCGCGGTGGAGAACCCAATCCATGCGATCCCTCCTTCTAGAGGTCGGCGCGGGGGCGCCGCGTGACGGTCATGTCGGCGATATCGACCCGGTTCATCGCGGGCCGCTCGAAGATCAGGTCGATCCAGGCATGCTCCAGCCGGGTCGGGTTGATCTCCTGGAAGCCGAGGTCAAATTCGGCGGTGACCGGGCTGTCTGGCCGGTTGCCGGGGGAGAGCTCGCTGACGAGCTGTTCGGTGTTCGGACCGTGGCGGACGTTCAGGCGGACGAACATCTCGGCCGGCCTCTCGCGGCGGAGGGTGAGTGTGACGCGGACGATGTGACTGGTCCGGAGCGTGGTCGCGCCCTCGGGGGGCAAATCGAGCGCGAGCGACAGGAACGACCCGTCGAAGCGCAGCGCGTCGAGCGACAGCGCGTAGGGGGCAACGGCCAGCGGATCGGTGCTCCGCCGCTGGCGAAGCGTGATTTCGGAGAGGGGGCAGTCGTGAAAGAGCGTGATGCCGGGCGCAAGCGTCGTGCCGCCCGCCGCGCCGGAGATGCAGGCGGGGTCGAGCGCCGCGGACCACGGCAGCGGCCGCCACGCCCAGTCGCATTGCGCGGGGCGCGCGATGCCGTCCTCATCCATCCGGGGGCGTTTCATGCGAGCCTCGGACGCGTCGGCGATCCGGCGTGCCTGGGCGGCGACATCGCGGGCCACGGGGCCCAGCGCGGCCAGATCGGTCGTCCGCATCGTCGTGACCGCCCCGGCCGCCGCGCGCCACGCATCCGCCGCGCGCTGGCGGCGGAGGGCGTCTATCAGGCGTGGAAGCCGGGGTGCCATGTCACAGGTCCATGTAGACGTGCGCCTCCTGCGCGCCGCCGGGATGGGTCGGGGCGCCGGCCTTGGCCGAGCCGACGAGCTGCGCGTATTTCCACAACGCGCCCGAGGCGTAGATCGTCTTGCGCGGCCCGGACCAGTCGGCGCGCCGTGCCTCCAGTTCTTCGTCCGTCAGGTCGACCGAAATCGTGCCCTCGATGGCGTTAAGCGTGATGACGTCGCCATCCTTCAACATCGCGATGGGGCCGCCATGGGCCGCCTCGGGGCCGACATGGCCGACACAGAAGCCACGCGTCGCGCCGGAAAAGCGGCCGTCGGTGATGAGCGCGACCTTCTTGCCCATGCCCTGACCGGACAGGGCGGCGGTCGTGGCCAGCATCTCGCGCATGCCGGGGCCGCCCGCAGGGCCCTCGTTGCGGATGACGATGACCTCGCCTTCCTCGTATTGCCGTGCCTTCACGGCCTCGAAGGCATCTTCCTCGCATTCGAAGACGCGCGCGGGGCCGGTGAAGAGCTGGTGCTGCGCCTCCATGCCCGCGACCTTCACGATGGCGCCGTCGGGCGCGAGGTTACCCTTGAGGCCGACGACGCCGCCCGTCTTGGTGATCGGGGTCTCGACCGGGTAGATCACCTTGCCATCCGCCTCGCCGCGCGTCTCGTCGATGACTTCGCCCATGGTCTTGCCGGTGGCTGTCATGCAGTCCTCGTGGATGAGGCCGGCTTTGCGCAGCTCCTTCATCACGATCGGCACGCCGCCCGCCTCGTAGAGGTCCTTGGCCACGTATTGGCCGCCGGGCTTCAGGTCGACGAAATAGGGCGTGTCGCGGAAGATGTCGCAGACGTCGCCCAAGTCGAAATCGATCCCGGCCTCGTGCGCGATCGCGGGCAGATGCAGGCCCGCATTTGTCGAGCCGCCGGTGCAGGCGACGACGCGCGCGGCGTTCTCGAGCGACTTGCGCGTGACGACATCGCGGGCGCGGATGTTCTTCTCGATGAGGCTCATCACGGCGACGCCGGATGCGATGGAGTACTGGTCCCGGCTCTCGTAGGGGGCGGGGGCGCCCGACGAGTTCGGCAGCGCCAGCCCGATCGCCTCGGACACGCAGGCCATGGTGTTGGCGGTGAACTGGCCGCCGCAGGCACCCGCGCTGGGGCAAGCGACGCGCTCGAGGATTTCCAGCGCGGCGTCCGACAGGTTCCCGGCCTGATGGTTGCCCACGGCCTCGAACATGTCCTGCACGGTCAGGTCGCGGTCGCGATACTGCTGGGGGATGTCGGCCCCCGCGGGCGCGCGGCCCGGCAGGATCGAGCCGCCATAGATGAAGACCGACGGTGTGTTCAGCCGGACCATCGCCATCATCATGCCCGGCAGCGACTTGTCGCAACCCGCAAGGCCCACGATGGCGTCATAGCAATGCCCGCGCATCGTCAGCTCGACCGTGTCGGCGATGGCTTCGCGGGACGCCAGTGACGAGCGCATCCCCTCGTGGCCCATGGCGATGCCGTCGGTGACGGTGATGGTCGTGAATTCGCGGGGCGTGCCGCCGCCCTGCTTGACGCCCAGCTTCACGGCCTGCGCCTGCCGGTTCAGGGCGATGTTGCAGGGCGCGGCCTCGTTCCAGCAGGTGGCGACGCCGACCCAGGGCTGGTGGATCTCCTCGTCGCCCAGGCCCATCGCGTAGAAGTAGGACCGGTGCGGTGCGCGCGCAGGGCCTTCGGTGACGTGCCGGCTGGGCAGGTTCGTCTTGTCGGTGGGGGCTTTCAGCATCGTCGTATCCTCCTCGGCGCGCACCCCCTCGGATAGACGCCGCGTCCCCCCCGGACAAGCGCGATTGCCGTAAGCGCCTTGTGTCGCTAGATTCGCGAAAAAAACATAAGAGGGCATCGAGCATGTGGACCTCTCCGTTCGAATCTTTCGTAGCCCCCGCACGGGCGCGACCGCATCTTTGGCGCATCATCCTGGGCTTCGTCCTGGCGATGCTGACTTGGGCCGTGGTCTACGTGGTGATGATCGCGGGCACCGCGTTCGTGGCGATGGCGACCAGCGATCCGGCGTTGGCCGGGCCGAACGGCCTGCCGACATGGTTCGCCGATTTCGCCATCGGTAAGACACCGACGGGCGTCGTCGCGACGCTCGCGACCTTCGCGGGGATGCTGCTGGGCACGATCCTCGCGGCGCGGTGGCTGCACCGCCGGTCGGCCGCCAGCCTGTTCGGAGCCCATATGCTGCCGGACTTCCTCGCGGCCGGCGCGATCACCGGCGGGGTCGGGCTCGTGGCACTGCTGATGCTCGGGGCGGGCGACCTGACGCTGGTGCCGGCCACGCCGATCGACCTCTTCCTGACTTTCCTGCCCATCGTCCTCGTGGCGCTCCTGCTCCAGACCGGGGCGGAAGAGCTCTTGTTCCGCGGCTATCTCCAGTCCCAGCTCGCCGCGCGCTTCCGCAGTCCGATCGTCTGGATGCTGGTACCGTCGGTAATGTTCGGATCGCTCCATATCGACATCGGTACGCTCTGGGGCACGGGCACGCTCGCGCCCAATGACGGGCTGATCTTCGCGGCGACGACGCTGGTCGGGTTGATCACGGCCGACCTCGTGCGCGTCACCGGATCGCTGGGCGCGGCCTGGGGCCTGCATTTCGTCAACAATTGCCAGGCGCTGCTGCTGATCTCGCTCGACGACGTGCTGTCGGGGCTCGCACTCTACAAGCTGCCCTTCGACGGCGACGATCTCGAGATGCTGCCGTTCCTCATCCTGCAGGACATGGTTCTCCTGGTGATCATCTGGGCCTGCATCCGGCTTTGGCTGGCGCGCCGGGGACGCATGGCCGCCGCCTGAGCGCGAATTGCATTCCCCGGCCGCGCATCCTATCTCGGCGGGGCCAATCAGGGGGCACGCATGAACTGGATCTCGAACTACGTCCGGCCGAAGATCAACAGCCTGTTCTCGCGCCGCGAGGTGCCCGAGAACCTGTGGACCAAGTGCGACGAGTGCGGAACGATGCTGTTTCACCGCGAGCTGAAGGACAACCTGCGCGTCTGCACCTCATGCGGCCATCACATGAACATCGCCCCGCGCGAGCGGTTCGAGGCGCTGTTCGACGGTGGCATCTTCACCGACGTCGCGGTGCCTGCCCCGGTCGAGGATCCGCTGAAGTTCCGCGACCAAAAGCGCTACCCCGAACGGCTCAAGGCCGCACAGAAGGCCACGCAGGAGGCCGAGGCGATGCTGGTCGCCGAAGGTGAGATCCACAAGACGCCCATCGTCGCCGCCGCGCAGGATTTCGGTTTCATGGCCGGATCGATGGGCATGTATGTCGGCAACGCGATCATCGCCGCCGCCGAACGCGCGGTGAAGCTGGAGCGTCCGCTGGTCCTGTTCTCCGCCGCGGGCGGCGCGCGCATGCAGGAGGGCATCCTGAGCCTGATGCAGATGCCGCGCACAACGGTCGCGGTCGAGATGCTGAAGGAAGCGGGCCTGCCCTATATCGTCGTGCTGACGCATCCGACGACGGGCGGGGTCACGGCCTCCTACGCGATGCTGGGCGACGTCCAGATCGCCGAACCGAACGCGCTCATCTGCTTCGCCGGGCCGCGCGTCATCGAACAGACCATCCGCGAGACGCTGCCCGAAGGGTTCCAGCGGGCCGAGTATTTGCTCGACCACGGGATGCTCGACCGGGTGACGCCCCGCGGCCAGATGCGCGACGAGCTGGCCACGATCCTGCGCATGCTGACCGGGCAAGGCCCCGTCGTGCATGGCGACCTGCCACGCCCGATCGAGACGATCCAGCCCGAGCCCGCCGTCGAGGCGCCCGAGCCTGCGGCGACCAAGGCCTGACGGGGGGCGCAGGGCCACGCGATCGCCGGTTGACCGCCGACGCCCCGGCCCGGACAAGGCGCCCATGACCAGCTCCGATGTGATCCTCGAGCGCCTGATGGCGCTGCACCCGAAGGTGATCGACCTCGTGCTCGACCGGGTGCACCGGTTGCTCGACGCGCTCGACCATCCCGAAACGCGCCTTCCGCCGGTGATCCATATCGCCGGCACCAACGGCAAGGGGTCGACGCAGGCCATGATCCGCGCGGGGCTGGAGGGCGCGGGCGACACCGTCCACGCCTATACCTCGCCGCATCTCGCGCGGTTCCACGAACGCATCCGTCTGGCGGGCGAGCTGATCCCCGAGCCGCTGCTGGCCGACCTCCTGGCTGAATGCGAGGCGGCCAATGGCGGCGCGCCGATCACCTATTTCGAGATCACGACCTGCGCCGCACTCCTCGCCTTTGCGCGGCACCCAGCGGACTGGACCCTCCTGGAAGTCGGGCTGGGCGGCCGGCTGGACGCGACGAACGTGGTGAATCCGGCGCTGACCGTCATCACGCCCGTCTCGATGGATCACGAGGGGTTCCTCGGGGATACGATCGCCAAGATCGCCGCCGAGAAGGCGGGCATCCTGAAGCCCGGCGTGCCCTGCATCGTCGGCCCGCAGGAGGAGGTCGCGCTCGAAGTGATCGAATACCGCGCCGCGCGACTCAACGCGCCGCTTTCCGTCCATGGTCAGCACTGGCACGTCACCGAGGAGAATGGCGGCCTCGTGTTCGAGGACGAGACGGGCCTGATGGACCTGCCGCCGCCGCGCCTGATCGGCGCGCACCAGGTCCAGAACGCGGGCATGGCCATCGCGGCGCTTCGTGAGCTGGGCCGGGCCGAGGGTGCCGCGGCGGCGATGCGCGACGCCGAGTGGCCCGCGCGGATGCAGCGCCTGTCGCGGGGCCCGCTGGTCGAGGCGGCGGGCGCGGCCGAACTCTGGCTCGATGGCGGGCACAACCTGGCCGCGGGCGTGGCGCTGGCCGAAGCGCTGGGCCGGTTGCCGGACCGCCCGGTGCATCTGGTCTGCGGGATGCTCAACACCAAGGACGCGACGGGCTACATGGCGCCCCTCGCCGAACGGGTACGCGCGCTTCACGCAGTCGCGATCCCGGGCGAGATCAACACACTGCCGCCCGAGGCCACGGTCGCCGCCGCGACCCGCGCGGGAATCCCCGCCGTCGAGGCCCCGTCCGTGGCGGACGCCATCGCAACGATTATCGCGGACGATCCCGCGGCCCGCATCCTGATCTGCGGGTCGCTCTATCTGGCCGGGCGCGTGCTCCGCGAGAACGGCTGAGGTCACTCGGTCGAGGTCAGCACCACTTCGACGCGGCGATTTGCGGTGCGGCCCTCGGGCGTGTCGTTGCGCGCAATGGGGGCGAAGAACCCGACGCCATGGGTCTCGATCCGGCCGGGCGCGATACCATGCGTGCCCGTCAAGAGCGCCTTCGCTGCATCGGCCCGCCGCCGGGAGATCGCCATGTTGCTTTCGGCCGTGCCCTCGGCATCGGTGTGGCCGACCAGCGCGATGGTCGCCGTGGCGTTGTCCCGCAGGAAGGCCGCGAGCGTGGCGAGCGAAGCATAATCGGTGCCCGGAAGCTGGGTCGAGCCCGTCGGGAAATCGAGGTCGTCGAGCACCGCGTGGCCCGTCTCGGTCAGCGTGCGTGTCACGTCGGAGGTGGCGCTGAGCCTTGGCGCGGGCGGCGGGTTGGAGGCGGATTTCGTGACGGCCTCGACCGTCCCGTCCGGGTCGAGATAGGCGGCCTGGACATAGGCGAGATCGCCCGACGGGCTGGCCAGCAGCGCAATCCGCTCATTTCCCTTCTGCGCCGCCAGGTAGCGGAAATCGGCGAGGTCCACGAACATCTCGGGCGCGGGGATGACGTCGATCTCGAAGCGAAAGTCGAAGCCGCCGCAGGCCCGCGTCCGGCATTCGAAGGTCATGGTCCAGCCGTCGGCCAGGAGCGCGTCCCGGAGAGGTGCCATGACCTGAAGGGCGGTCGCGCCGGGGGCCGCGATCTGCCAGACGCGGCGGGTCAGCGCGCCTTCGGCCACCTCCGCCGGAAAGACGCCATTCGCGAACGGGCCGGTCGCGAAGCGGTAGGAGGTCAGCGGCACGGTCTCGGCGAAGGACGGCGAGGCAGGCAGGGGCAGGTCCGGCACCTCGGCCCGGGCCGCGCCCATGGTGATCGCCAGGACCGCCAGCGCCCTCAACGGGACTGGCCGTGGTATTCGGGGTTCGGTTGCATCGCAATGGCCGAGGCCACCCGGTTCGTCATGTTGAAGAACCCGGCCACCGAGGCGAGGTCGAAGATGTCGCGGTCGCTCAGCCCGTGATCGCGCAGCGCCTGGCGGTCGCCCTCCACGAGGGTGGCGGAGGCGCGGGTCATCGTCACCGCGAAATCGAGCATCGCCCGCTGGCGGTCGTCGATCGGGGCCACGCGGTAGTTCATGGCGATCATCTCGCCCAAGGCCGGATCGCCCGAGAGCTGCCGCACGGCGGCCCCATGGGCCACGAGGCAATAGAAGCACCGATTCTCGGCCGAGACCGCGACGGCCACCATCTCGCGCTCCAGCTTCGTCAGGCCCGACGGAGCCAGCATCAGGTCGTTATACATCGCCGTGAAGGCGTTCAGCTTGTCGATGTCGAAGGCATAGGCCCGCAGGACGTTCGGCACGAACCCGAGTTTCTCGACGCAGATGTCGAAATAGCGCTGCGTCTCGGGCGGCAGCGGATCGACCTGCGGCAGGTCCAATGCGGTGGGCGAGGCTTCGGTCATGTCCGGCTCCAATAGCGGTATCCGCCGCGCCGGACGAGCCCCGCGCGCCTGTACAACGCGACGGCGGGCACGTTGTTCGCCTCGACCGGCAAGGCCATCGTATCGGCGCCGTGCTCGCGCGCCCAGCGCATGGCGTGGAGCATGCCGATCCGTCCGACACCTTTTCCGCGTGCCCGCGGCAGCGTCAGCACGAGATGGCAGACCGCGACCGTCCCGCTCTGCCCGACGAAGAGCGCGCCCGCCGCGCGGTCGTCGAAGCGCAGGAGGATCGCCGTCTTCGGCTCCGGCGCGCGGTGCATCGGGGTGCGTCGGTCGGGGCCGTTCCCGTGCTCGTCCCAGAGCGCGTCGCAGATCGCCATCGGAGGCCAGTGGGGAAACCCACTGACCGGTGGCGTGTCGGGCAGGGTGTCGGAGATCGGTCCCGCCATCAGGTCGGACGGATCGCTGGGCGCGTAGCCACGCGCCGCCAAGACACCCTCTAGCGCGCCGTCCTCCTCCATGATCGCGGCGAAGACCGTGCCCGGCCGCGCGGTCTCGACCGCCGCGACGTCCGCATCCGTGATCGCCGCGCCGGGGATCGGGCGGGCGGCGGTGCCCCGGCGGGTGCCCTCGCGTTCGGCGGGCAGATCGAACGGCCCCACGCGGTCGAGGCGGGAGGGCGGCCAGGTCGCCCGGATCGCGTCCATGATCGCCTGCGCGTCCGGAAGGGATCCGGCCCCGGTCATTCGGCGAAGAGCGCGGCGAGCCTGTCCGTCGCCTCCGTCACCCGCCCGGCATCCTGTCCGCGCACGACGATATTCGCGCCGAAGCGGCCATCCTTCTGGAAGGGGTATGACCCGATGGAGAGGTCGGGAAACGCCGCCGCCAGGTCGCCCAGCGGCCCGGCGATATCGCCCTCGCCCCGGTCGATCCGCGTCGAGGTCGAGACCAGCGGCGCGCCGCCCGTGAGCGTCGGCAGCACCGTCGCCACCATCGCCTGAAACACTGACGGCACGCCTGCCATGACGTGGACATTGCCCAGCGTGAAGCCCGGCGCGGTGCTGACCGGGTTGTCGATCAGCGTGGCGCCGTCGGGAATGCGGGCCATGCGCAGCCGCGCGGCGTTCAACTCGCCCCCGGTCCGTTCGTAATGCGCCGCCAGAAGGGCGCGGGCGTCATCCCGGATATCGACGGATGCGCCGAACGCCGCGCCGATGGCGTCGGCGGTGATATCGTCATGGGTCGGTCCGATCCCGCCCGAGGTGAAGACGTGGTCCCACGCCTCCGACAGCGCGCGCACGGCCGCGACGATGGCGTCGTGGTCGTCGCTGACCACGCGCACTTCCGACAGCGTGATCCCCATCTCGGTCAGCCGTCCCGCGAGATGGTGCATGTTGGCGTCACGGGTGCGCCCGGACAGGATCTCGTCCCCGATCACGAGCATGGCGGCGGTGGGGTTGGTCATCACTGGTTCTCCTGTCCGCCTGGGGTATAGGACGCGGCCATGCGCTTCGCCACACCGCTGATCCCCGCCACGCTGATCCGCCGATACAAGCGGTTCCTCGCGGACGTCCTGCTGGAGGACGGGCCGACCGTCGTCGCGCATTGCCCCAATCCCGGCGCGATGACCGGGCAGGCCGATCCGGGCGCGCGCATCTGGCTGGAGCCGAATGACGACCCGCGCAAGAAGCTCGACTACGGCTGGCGGCTGACGGAGCTGGGGGGCGGGCATTTCTGCTGCGTCGATACCGGCGGCGCCAATCGCACGGTCGAGGCGGCGCTCCGGGCGGGGGCGGTGCCGGGCCTAGACGTGAGCGGTGGTCTGCGGGCCGAGGTCCCTTATGCGGACGGAAGCCGCGTGGATTTCGTGCTGGGCGGTGAGGTGTTCGTCGAAGTGAAGGCCGTATCCCTGTCACGCGCGCCGGGTCTGGCCGAGTTTCCCGATACGCGGACGGCGCGGGGCGCGCGGCACATGGACGATCTGGCGGGTGTCGTCGCCGGGGGCCGGCGCGCCGTCGTCCTGTTCCTCGTTCAGCGGACCGATTGCGACCGGGTCGGCGTCGCAGCCGACATCGACCCGGTCTACGCTGCCGCCGTCGCCCGCGCGCGGGATGCAGGTGTCGAGGTCATGGCGCTGGGCACGAAGGTCGACACGGTCGGAGTCACCGCGACGGGCCGGCTTCCGGTGGAACTTCCGCCGCTCTCGTCTTAAGTGACACGCGACGACGACCGGAGGGCCCGGACATGGACGAACATCGCGGCAGACTGACACGCGACGGCATCCGCATCCACGAGGACGCGGATTTCGCGGGGATGCGCGTGGCGGGTGCGCTGGCGGCCGAGATCCTGGACCGGATCGCGGATCACGTCGTGCCGGGTGCGACGACCGGCGCGCTGGACCGTCTGATCACCGACTGGGTGACCGAGGCGGGCGCGACCTCGGCCACGATCGGATACAAGGGATACGCCCACGCCTCCTGCATCAGCGTGAACCACGTGGTCTGCCACGGCATCCCGGGCGACAAGACCCTCAAGGATGGAGACATCCTGAACATCGACGTGACCGTGATCGTCGACGGCTGGTTCGGCGACAGCTCGCGGATGTATGTCGCGGGCGCGCCGTCACGGAAGGCCGAACGACTGATCCAGGTGACCCACGATTCGCTGATGAAGGGGATCGACGCGGTCGCTCCGGGCAAGACCTTCGGGGATATCGGCTTCGCGATCCAGGCTTATGCCGAGGCGCATCGCATGTCGGTGGTGCGCGATTTCTGCGGTCACGGGCTGGGCCGCGTCTTCCACGCCCCGCCCAACGTGCTGCATTACGGGCGGCCGGGCACCGGGCCGGTGTTGGAAGAAGGCATGTTCTTCACCATCGAGCCGATGATCAATCTCGGCCGTGCCGAGACGAAGGTGCTGGCCGACGACTGGACCGCCGTGACCCGCGACAAGTCGCTCTCGGCCCAGTTCGAGCATTCGGTCGGCGTGACCGCCACGGGGGCCGAGATCTTTACGCTCTCGCCGGGCGGTCGCTTCCATCCGACACGGGGCTGACGCGCGGGCCTAACCCGCGACGTCGAGGATGTAGCGCGCGACCATCAGGTCGAGATGCGCGCCGCCGCCATTCTTGAAGAGCGTGATCTCGTCGTCGGACGACCGCCGCATGGCATCGCCGTCGTAGTAGTCGGCCACGATGTCCGAGCGCGCGATCACCCCTTCGGCCAGCGGGATCTTCAGCTCGCCGATATGGTCGAGCGTGGTGGCGCGGGCATCGACGAAGATCGTGGCCCGGCGGAGCGCGTCGTCATCGGCCTCGCGCATGTCCGGACGGTAGGCGCCGATCAGGTCGAGATGCTGGCCCGGACGAAGCCATTCGCCGCGGATGATCGGGTCGGTCGTCATCGTCGCCACGGTCACGATATCGGCCGTCGACACCGCGTCGCCCAGATCCGGCGCGGCGGTGCCGCCGATCTCGTGTGCCAGCGCGGCCGCGTTCTCGCCGTTGCGCGACCATACCGTGAAGCGCGCGTCTGGGAAGGCCGCGGAATAGGCCTCGTGCAGGGATTTCGCCACCGTGCCGGAGCCGACGATCAGGATGTCCCGGCTGTCGGGGCGCGCCAGGCGGGTGGCCCCGAGAAGGCTGTCGCCCGCCGTCTTCCACTTGGTCACGAGGCGGAAGTCGAGCATGGCCGAAAGCGAGCCGTCCGTGTCCGAGAAGACCGACACCGCGCCGCCGACCGCGGGTTTCTCGGGCACGTTGCCCGGAAAGATCGTGGCCGTCTTCACCAGTACGCCCAGCCCGTCGATCCAGGCCGAGCGCGACAGCATCGTGTCGGGATCGCGGTAGAGGAACGTGTCGCCGATCTCGGCGCAGGGCAGGTCGTGCCCGGCGGCGATGGCGCGGGTCAGGGCGAGCCAGTCAAGCTTGCCATCGGCCTCGGGTCCGATGAAGGGGATGGTCATGCGGCCTCCTGTTCGCTGAGAAGGCCCTCGGAGACGAGGCGGTCCGCCCAGCCGTCCGGCCCCTCGAAATGGTGGGTGCGCCAGCCGCGTGCGGCGGCAGCGGCGATATTCTCGGCCCGGTCGTCCGCGAAGAGTAGCGCGTCGCCGCCGAGGCCCGTGCCGTCCTCGACCGCGACGTAGATCCCGGCATCGGGCTTGATGACCCGCAGGTGTCCGGACACGAAGGTCCGGTCGAATTCGGACAGGAAGTCGTAGCGGGTGCGGGCCAGCGCGAAGGTCTCGACCCCGAAATTCGTCAGCGCGTGAACCGGCACGCCCCTGGTCCGCAGTGCCCGCAGGAGACGGACCGAGCGCGGGATCGCGGGCGTCGCGAGGTCGAGCCAATGGTCGTGCCACATCCGGATCTCGTCGGCCCAGTCGGGATGGGCTTCGGCAGCCTCGTAGATCACGTCGCGAAACCCTTCGCCCCGGTCGACACGGTCGTTCATCGCATGCAGGTCGATCGCGGCGAACATCGCGCGACGGCGCTCGGGGCCGATCCGGGCGTCGTACCAGCGCTCGGGCTGCCATTCGATCAGGACGTTGCCGATGTCGAAGACGACCGCCTGGATCGTCACGCGAGATGCTCGGCGTGGAAGGCGACGTGGTCGGCCGCAAAGCTCGCGACGAAGAAGTAGCTATGGTCGTAGCCCGCGCGCAGGTTCAGTTCGGCGGCGGATTTCGTGCGCGCGAGGGCGGCCGCGAACGCTTCCGTTCCCAGCTTGTCGTAGAACTGGTCTGACGTGCCGGTGTCGATCAAGGCCGGCGGCAGGACCGCGCCGCCCGAGAGGAGGATTGTCGCGTCATGCGCCTCGGGGTCGCCGGTATAGCCCGTGAGCTGCGGCGCACCCCAGTCCGACGCCGACGGATTGCAGATCGGCGCGAAGGCCGAAACCGAGCGGAACCGCTTCGGATTCTTGAGCGCCAGCGTCAGCGCGCCGTGCCCACCCATGGAATGCCCAGTGATGCCCTGCCGCGCCTCGTCGAGGTCGAAGGCCGCGAAGACCGTCTCGGGCAGGTCGGTGGCGATGTAGCTCTGCATCTTGAAGTGCTCGGCCCATTTGCCCTCGGTCGCGTCGACGTAGAACCCCGCGCCCTGTCCCATGTCGAAGGCATCGTCGTCGGGGACGTCCGCGCCGCGGGGGGTGGTGTCGGGGAAGACGACGGCCAGCCCCGCCTCGGCGGCCCAACCCTGCAGGCCGGCCTTGGTCATCGCGTTCTCGTGCGTGCAGGTCAGGCCGGACAGGTACCACAGAACGGCGCCGGTCGGATGCTCGGGGAGGAAGAGGCCGAAGGTCATGTCGGTGCCGGTGGCGTCGGACGCGTGGGAATAGACGCCCTGCGTGCCGCCGAAGCAGCGGTTTTCGGCGATGGTCTTCATGGGGTTCCTCCGGTGAGCAGGCCGATGATGACCGAAACGGTGATAATGGACACGGCCGTCGAGACGAGGATCGCGGCCGAGACCCGCTGGGGTGCGACGCCGTAGTGCTGGGCCAGAATGTAGACGTTGCCCGCGACCGGCAAGGCGGCCGACGAGATCATCACCGTCGCCGCGAGCGGATCGGCGACGGGAAAGAGCACCAGCGCGGAGAGCGCCACGGCCGCCGGATGCAGCACCAGCTTGCAGAAGGTGAGCCAGCCCGCGACCGAGATGCGTTCGGCGGTCTTGCCCGCGAGCGACGCACCGATCGCGAAGAGCGCGCCCGGCGTCGCCGCGGCCCCGAGGATCGAGAGGAACTCGTTGACCGGCGCCCAGATCTCGAGCCCCGTGGCCGACCACGCGATCCCGAGCGAGATCGAGACGATCATCGGGTTCTTCACGAGGCCCAACCCGACCGTCCCGAGGGTCGCCGCCGTCACGCGCCCCTCGCGCGAGCCGGTGATGAGGATGACGATGATCGAGGAGAAGACGATCAGATCGGTCGCGAGGATCATCAGCATCGGGCCCGCGCTGTCGGGGCCGAGCAGCAGGATGAACATCGGGATGCCGAGAAAGCCCACATTGCCGATGGTAGCGACCTGCGCCTCGACCGCGCATTCCGCGACCGAGAGCCCGCGCGCGAAGCCGACGGCGCTGGCGATCAGGTAGACGATGAAACAGCCCCAGAGATACGCGGTGATGAACTGCCAATCGAGGATGTCGGCCAAGCTGAGATTGGCCGAGAAATTGAAGAGCATCGCCGAGAGCGCGAAGTAGAAGACGAATTTCGTGAGGTAGGCGGTCGCCTCGGCGGAGAAGAACTTCGTCCGGCCCGCGAAGTAGCCCAGCGCGATCAGGGCGAAGAAGGGCAGGGTCTTCAGGAAGATCGCGATCATCCAGAACGCGTAGCGACGGGTCCCGGCAGTGTCTAGCGCACGGTGCGCTGGTGCGAGAGCGGTCCGTTCGATAATGAACCGATTAGTTCAGATTGCCTCTTGCGGCCTATCAGGGCGGCGCGGTATCCAGCATTATGAACTGAACGGTTCGGTTCGTAAGCGAGGAGAGACGAGATGAAAGCCCTGTTCCTAACCAGTCTGACGGCAGCCGCACTCGCGCTGCCCGCTATCGCGGACACGATCGAGATCGACGATGACCGGTGGTTCCGCGTCGACACCCCCGCGTCCAACGGGGTTGTCGTCGATATCGACGATGACGGCTGGACGCGGATGGATGCGCCGCTGGCGCAGTCGACCCGCTCGCAGCCGCGCGAACCCGGCATCTGCACCCAGCTCGAGCGGTCCGCCCGGATCGCGACCGCCGAGTGCGGCACCATGACGCCCGCGCAGCTGACCTTCATCCAGGGCGACTGACCCCCCCGCAGTTTCCCGGATCCGCGGGGCGCGCCGATCTCCCCGGCGCGCCCCGCTTCTCGTTTGTCTTGTGCGGGTTGGCCGCGTCTCTATATGCTGCGACCGAGGGGGAGCCGATGAACGATGTCACGCCGATCAAGAAGGGCCGCAAATTCGATCAGGTGATCGAAGGCGCGCGCAGCGTCTTTCTCTCGGATGGCTACGAAGGGGCGAGCGTCGATGCCATCGCCCGCGCGGCAGGCGTCTCGAAGGCCACGCTCTACAGCTATTTCACCGACAAGAAGCTCCTCTTCATGGAGGTGGCCAAGGCGGAATGCTCGACCCAGATCTGCGAGGCGGGCGAGATCCTGACGCCGGGCTCCGAGCCGCGCGACGCGCTCTGCGAGGCCGGCTACCAGATGACCCGCTTCGTTCTGTCGGATTTCGGCCAGAGCATCTTTCGCATGTGCGTCGCCGAAAGCGACCGCTTCCCCGAGTTGGGCCGAGAGTTCTTCCGAACCGGCCCCGAGGTCTTCCGCGAGCAGATGCGGGCCTACCTGCGCCTCGCCGTCGAACGCGGCGAGCTGGTGATCGACGATATCGAGCTGGCGGCCGACCAGTTCGTCGAATTGTGTCACGCGACGCTGTTCGTCGAGATGGTGTTCGGCGTGCGCGAGACGGCCACCGATGCCGAGGTCGACCGCATCGTCAGCGGCGCGGTCGACACGTTCATGGCCCGCTACGGCGCCTGACCCGGTTCAGGCGGGCCGCACGCTCGCCGTGACGTAATTCACCGAGAGATCCCGGTCGGACAGCCGCCAGGTCCAGCTCAGCGGATTGAAGACGAAGCCCATCCGGTCCACCGGCGTCAGCCCGGCCTGCCGCAGCAGATCGTAAAGCTCGTCTGGGGTGATGAATTTCGACCATTCATGCGTGCCCTTCGGCAGCCATCGCATCACCTGTTCGGCCCCGATGATCGCCATCACGTAGCTCTTGGCGTTGCGGTTGAGCGTCGAGCAGCACATCAGCCCGCCGGGACGCAGGAGGTCGTGGCAGGCCGTCAGGTAGCCCAGCGGGTCGGACACATGCTCGACCACCTCCATGTTGAGGATCGCGTCGAAGGGCGGCTCCTCCGTCTCCAGCAATGCCTCGGCGGAGGTGTGGCGATAGTCGATCTCGAGCCCCGACTGCGCCGCGTGGGCCTGCGCCACGGGGATGTTGCGCGCGGCCGCGTCGACGCCGACGACCGTGGCGCCCAGACGCGCCATCGGTTCGGAGAGCAGACCCCCGCCGCAGCCGATATCGAGGATGCGCAGCCCGTCGAAGGGCGCGTCACCGGACAGGTCGCGGTCGAATTCGCCCGCGATCTGGGTGGTGATGTAGTCCAGCCGACAGGGATTGAGCATGTGCAGCGGCTTGAACTTGCCGTTCGGATCCCACCATTCGGCCGCCATGGCCTCGAACTTTTCGATCTCGGTCGGGTCGATGGTGGTGGTCATGGGGCCTCCGCGTCGGGTGTGATTGCCATGGTGGCGCGCGCTTTGCGGTCTATATAGGTCGCCAATGGACAGGAACCCGTACCAGCAGCCGGCCAATTCGCTCTATCCGCCGATCGACCCTTTCGATCAGCGCATGGTCGAGGTGGGCGACGGGCATCGCCTCTATGTCGAGCAATGCGGCAATCCCGACGGCCAGCCGGTCGTCGTGCTGCATGGCGGGCCGGGCGGCGGGTGCAGCCCGATGATGCGGCGCTTCTTCGACCCCGAACGCTGGCGCATCGTGCTTTTCGACCAGCGCGGCTGCGGCCGGTCGCGGCCCCATGCCAGCGTGCGCGACAACACGACTTGGCATCTTGTCGACGACATAGAGCAGTTGCGCACGCTTTTCGGGATCGACCGCTGGACCGTCTTCGGCGGCTCGTGGGGGGCGACGCTGGCGCTGATCTACGCGATCACCCATCCCGACCGGGCCGAACGCCTGATCCTGCGCGGCGTCTTCCTCATGGAACAACGCGAGCTCGATTGGTTCTACGGGGGCGGCGCGGGGCAGTTCTGGCCCGATCAATGGGGCCGGTTCCGCGATCTGATCCCCGAGGAGGAGCAGGGCGACCTGATCGCCGCCTATCACCGCCGGCTCTTCGATGCGCCGTCGCCCGACCAGACGCGCTTTGCCCGCGCCTGGGCCGCGTGGGAGAACGCGCTCGCCTCGATGTCGAGCCAGGGCCGCACCGGCGAGCCCGGGGGCGAATACGCCCGCGCCTTCGCCCGGCTCGAAAACCATTATTTCACCAATCGCGGCTTTCTCGAGCATGACGGCTGGATCCGCGCCAACCTGGATCGCATCGCCCACGTCCCCGGCGTGATCGTCCAGGGCCGCTACGACATGATCTGCCCGCCGCTCTCGGCGCATCTTCTGGCCGAGGGTTGGGAGGGCGGGACGCTCAGCATGGCGCCGCTGGCCGGGCACGCCCTCTCCGAGCCGGGCATCGCGGACCAGCTCATCCGGGCAACGGACCTCGCAGCCGGTCGCGCGGTGGGGTGACGCCATGCGCGCGGCTGCGCTAGGACGGACGGGACGGATATCGACGGGGCGCCCCACATGCAGATCGAGGACACCGCCATCCCGGCGGTCAAGCTGCTGACGCCGCGCCGGTTCGGCGACGCGCGAGGGTTCTTCGCAGAGACTTGGAACGCGCGGACCTTCGCCGCGCTGGGCCTCGATATTGCCTTCGTTCAGGACAACCACTCGCTCTCGGACGATGTGGGGACGGTGCGCGGTCTGCACTTTCAGGCGCCGCCCCACGGGCAGGGCAAGCTGGTGCGCTGCGGCCGGGGCGCGCTCCTCGACGTGGCGGTCGATATCCGGGCGGGGTCGCCCACCTACGGGCACGGGGTCACTGCCGAACTCAGCGCCGAGAAAGGCCGCATGATGTGGATCCCCGAGGGCTTCGCCCATGGGTTCGTCACGCGCCTGCCCGGAACCGAGATCTGCTACAAGTGCACCGGCTTCTACGAGCCGTCGGCCGAAGGCGCGATCCGCTGGGACAGCGCAGGCATCGACTGGGGCCTCGACCGCGATCCGGTTCTCTCGCCCAAGGATGCCGAGGCCCCGCCGCTGGCCGAACTCGACACGCCGTTCCGGGGGAATGGGACATGACGCTTCTGGTCACCGGCGGCGCCGGGTTCATCGGGTCGGCGGTGGTGCGGCAGGCGGTGGCGGCGGGACGCGATGTCCTGAACCTCGATGCGCTGACCTACGCGGCGTGTCCCGAAAATGTGGCCCCGGTGGCGGAGGCCCCGAACTACGCCTTCGTCGAGGCCGACCTGCGCGACCGCGCCGCGCTCGACCGAGTGTTCGCCGAACATGCCCCCGACGCGGTCATGCACCTCGCCGCCGAGAGCCATGTCGACCGCTCGATCGACGGCCCCTCCGCCTTCGTCGAGACGAACGTTACCGGCACGTTCAACCTCTTGGAGGCCGCGCGCGACCACTGGATCGCCCGAGGCCGCCCGGAGGCCTTCCGCTTCCACCATATCTCGACCGACGAGGTGTTCGGTTCGCTCGGGCCCGACGGGCACTTCACCGAGGAGACGCCCTACGATCCGCGCAGTCCTTATTCCGCCTCGAAGGCCGCGAGCGACCATCTCGTGCGGGCTTGGCACGAGACCTACGGCCTGCCGATCCTCCTGACCAACTGCTCGAACAACTACGGGCCGTATCACTTCCCAGAAAAGCTGATCCCAGTGACGATCCTGAACGCGATCCATGGTCGGTCCATCCCGATCTACGGCGCGGGCGAAAACGTGCGCGACTGGCTATTCGTCGAGGACCACGCCACCGCGCTCCTGACCGTGCTGGATCGCGGTACCGTCGGTCGCAGCTACAATATCGGCGGCAATGCCGAGGCGCGGAACATCGACCTCGTGCGCGCGATCTGTGCCATCCTCGACCGGCTGCGCCCCGGTGGCGCGCCCCATGCCGACCTCATCACCTTCGTTGCGGACCGCCCGGGCCACGACGCGCGCTATGCCATCGACGCCAGCCGCATCCGAGACGAGTTGGGCTGGCGGCCCTCGGTTACGCTGGAGGACGGGCTGGAGCGGACGGTTCGCTGGTATCTCGAAAATGAGGCCTGGTGGCGCCCGCTGCTCGACCGGCAGGGCGTGGGCGACCGGCTCGGGGTGCGCGCGTGATCCTCTGCATCGGGCGCAGCGGCCAGCTCGCGCGCGAGATGGCGCCCTTGGACGGCGTCCGCTGCGCCGGGCGGGACGAGGCGGACCTGACCGACCCTGCGGGCTGTGCGGCATTCATCCGTCGGACCGCGCCCGAGGCGGTCGTCAACGCCGCCGCCTACACCGCCGTCGATGCCGCCGAAGCGGACGAAGACACGGCTCACTTGATCAACGGCGAAACGCCGGCCGCAATGGCTGCGGCTTGCGCCGATCTAGGTATCCCCTTCGTCCAGGTCTCGACGGACTACGTCTTCGACGGCACGGGCAAGGTGGCCCGCGCACCCGATGCGCCGACAGCGCCCCTAGGTGCCTACGGGCGCACCAAGCTTGCGGGCGAGGAGGGCGTGCGCGCGGCAGGCGGGGTTCACGCGATCCTGCGCACCTCCTGGGTGGTCAGCGCGCATGGCTCCAACTTTGTCACCACGATGCTGCGGCTCGGGGCCGAGCGCGAGACCCTGAACGTCGTCTCCGACCAGATCGGCGGCCCGACCCCGGCGCGCGACCTTGCCCGCGCCTGCCACGCCGTCGCGCGAGCCCTCCCCGCCGATCCTGGCCTGACTGGAACCTACCATTATGCCGGCGCCCCGGATGTGAGCTGGGCCGGCTTCGCGCGCGCCATCTTCGAGGCGGCTGGGCTCGACTGCGCCGTCACGGACATCCCGTCGCGCGACTGGCCCACACCCGCCGCGCGCCCGCTCAACTCCCGGCTCGACGTCTCGGCGACCGAAGCCGCATTCGGCCTTGCCCGCCCCGACTGGCG
Source organism: Jannaschia halovivens (assembly GCF_046452375.1). Taxonomy (NCBI): domain Bacteria; kingdom Pseudomonadati; phylum Pseudomonadota; class Alphaproteobacteria; order Rhodobacterales; family Roseobacteraceae; genus Jannaschia; species Jannaschia halovivens. The sequence continues at coordinate 2,549,798 of NZ_JBKFDJ010000001.1, forward strand.
CGCGGGATTGGCCGAGATCGTGAAGGACCTGACATGACCACACGCAAGGGTATCATCTTGGCCGGCGGCTCGGGCACGCGTCTGCACCCGATCACCGAGGGCGTCTCGAAGCAGCTTCTGCCGATCTACGACAAGCCGATGATCTATTATCCGCTGACGGTCCTGATGCTGGCCGGTATCCGCGAAATCGCGGTCATCACCACGCCTCACGACCAGGACCAGTTCCGGCGCGCGCTGGGCGATGGAGCGCGCTGGGGCGTCGCGCTGGACTACATCGTGCAGGAGAAGCCCGAGGGGCTGGCGCAGGCCTATGTCCTGGCCGACGGCTTCCTTGGCGGCGCACCCAGCGCGATGGTGCTCGGCGACAACATCTTCTTCGGGCACGGCCTGCCCGAGCTGATGGCGGGCGCGCCCGAGGCGGGAGGCACCGTCTTCGGCTACCACGTGGCCGATCCCGAGCGCTACGGCGTGGTCGATTTCGCGCCCGACGGCACGGTCCAGTCCATCGTCGAGAAGCCCGCGCGGGCACCGTCGAACTACGCGGTGACGGGGCTCTATTTCCTCGACGGGACGGCGCCGGAGCGGGCGCGGGACGTCACCCCGTCCGAGCGGGGCGAGCTGGAGATAACGACCCTTCTCGAGACCTATCTCGCCGACGGATCGCTCCGGGTCGAGAAGATGGGCCGGGGCTATGCCTGGCTCGACACCGGGACCCACACCTCGTTGCTCGACGCAGGGAACTTCGTGCGTACGCTCCAACAGCGGCAAGGGCTTCAGGCCGGTTGCCCCGAGGAGGTCGCCTACCAACAGGGCTGGATCGACGCGGATGCCGTGGCCGCGATGGCCGACCGCTACGGCAAGACGGAATACGGTACCTATCTGGGCAAGCTGCTCGACCCGACACGCTGACGATTGCGCGGGCGCGCCGCCTGTGGCTTGGTCCGCGCCATGGGGTTCCGCATCGACAACCTGCAATATTGCAACTGGTCCGAGACCATCTTCCGCCAGATGCGGGAGGGCGGTCTGGATGCCGTGCATGTCACGATCGCCTATCACGAGACCTTCCGCGAGACGGTCCTGCGGATCGAGGAATGGAACCGCCGGTTCGAGCGTTTCCCCGACCTGATCGTCCAGGCCCGCACCGCCGCCGACATTCGCGTGGCGCGCGAGGCGGGGCGCACCGCCATCGTCTTCGGCGCACAGAACCCCAGCCCGATCGAGGACGATATCGGCCTCGTGGAGGTGCTGCACGCGCTGGGCCTGCGCTTCATGCAGCTGAGCTACAACAACCAGTCCCTGCTCGCGACGGGCTGCTACGAGGACGAGGATCCGGGCCTGACCCGCATGGGCCGTGCCGTCGTGGCCGAGATGAACCGCGTCGGTATGGTCATCGACATGAGCCATTCCGCCGACCGCTCGACGCTGGAGGCCATCGAGGCCTCGACCCGGCCCATCGCGATCACCCATGCGAACAACGCCGTCTGGCACCCGGCGCGCCGCAATTTCGGCGAGGACGTGCTGCGGGCCCTGAGCGAGAGCGGCGGGATGCTCGGCCTGTCCCTCTATCCGCACCACCTAAAGGGCGGGACGGATTGCACGCTGGCCTCCTTCTGCGAGATGGCCGCGCGCACCGCCGAAGTCGTGGGGCCGGGCAATCTCGGGATCGGGTCCGATCTTTGCCAGGATCAGCCCGACAGCATCGTCGAATGGATGCGGACGGGCCGCTGGACCAAGGCCGTGGATTACGGCGAAGGCAGCGCCGATGCGCCGGGCTTTCCGCCGCAGCCCGACTGGTTCCGCGACAACCGGGACTTTCCGGGCCTGGCCGAGGGCCTGCGCGCCGCCGGGTTCGACGCGGGCGAGGTTGACGGGATCATGGGCGACAACTGGCTGCGGTTCTACGAGGCGGGCTTCGGCCCGGCGGGCGTGTGACCGTCGCGCTGCGTCCCCCCGAGGAGGTGATGCGCCTCGACCGGATGGGCTGTTTTCACCAGTCGCGCCTGTCCTTCATGCGGATGCTGCTGCGTCGTCTGAAGGCCGAAGACTGGACCTTCGACCGCCCCCTCTTCGAGATCGCCGCCGACGGCACCGGGCGCGCGGTCTATACGGCACACGGGCCGGACCGGTCCTACTCGCTGGTGGCCTTCGCCCATGACCTGCCGCCCGAGGCGCGGTCGGACCGGGTGATCGCGACGGCCTGGGACGCGACGTTCACGCTGTTCGACGGGGTGCCGAACGCGGAGGATCTGGCGCGGCTCGGGGCAAACGTGCCGTTGCAGGAGGCCGGGCGTATCACCGATCGCGAGCTGACGTTGAGCCGCGCAAACCGCTCGGTGCGCCTCTTCGAGCATGTCGTGGATGCACTCGCCGAGGGCCGCCAGCCCGACCCCGCCCGCATCGACGCCGTGGGCTACCTGATGCGGACGACCGCTGTCTACGGGTCGGGCAAGTTCGGCGCGGCCGACCGCGCGCGCATCGCGGACCGGCCGGAATGTTCGGCGCCGTTTCAGGTCGAGATGCTGACCGTCTGGTTGATCCGCGCCTTCGTGCTCGACCAGGTCGAGGCGATGGCGCGCGCGCGCGCGCCCGACCGTGCCGTCGCGCTGGAGCCCGGGCTGCGCCGACGGTTCGGGATCGGCAATTCGACCGGCCTCGGGATGGCGCCGTTCCTGGTGCATCACCCGGTGCTGCTCGACCGCTGGATCACTGCCCGCGAGACCGCGCTGGCCCGCGTCTTGGAACAGGCGGCCCCGCCCGACCGGATCGCCGCGTTCATCGCCGCCCGCGATGCCGCCGCGCACAACGTCGCCGCGTGGCGCACCGAGCATCCGGTGCAGGCCGCCAAGCTCGACGGTCTGCGCGCGGACATGGAGCGTTTGGTCGCGCAGCCGGTGACCGGATGGGCCGCGCTTTGGGCGTGGGGACAGACGGCGCTCTCGCTCGAAGGGCAGGAATTGCTCGTCTCGCTTCTCCTGGAACCCTGGCCCGAATTGGTGGACGGCCTCGGCGCGACGATGTGCGCCGAGGAGGACGCGCACTTCGCCATCGACGGGCGCATGTCGCTGGACGACCTTCGTGGCGCGCTCTGCGTGGTGCACGGGGTCGAGGGCTGCGACGGGCCCGCGCGTGTCTGGTTCACCTCCGCCGACAAGCTGGAGCCGCGGCTGGGCGAGCCCGATCCCGCGCTCGACCCGCACGCGCAACCCTTGGCGACGCGGCGTGATGCGGCCGCGCTGCTGGCCGCGATTGCGGGACGGGAGGGGGACGTCGCGGGCTTTCTGCTGGACCATCCCGAGCACCGCCACACCGTGCGCCGCGTTCAGATCGCCCTGCGGCATCCCTATGCCGAGATCCGCGACGACCTCGCTTCGACCACGATGCTGCCCGCGGACATGCTGCGCGCGAAGCTGTCGTTCTTCGGGGCCGGTCGCTTCGATCCGCGCTCGGACCGTTGGGTTCGGATCGAGATGTTCCGCGGGGCGCCCTTTCCGCACGAAATGGCGGATGCGGGCCCCGAGCCCTGGACGGGGCTTCCGGCGTGAATCTGTCGGGCGGCGAGACCGAGGCGCTGGCTCGGAAGGCCGCGCGGGGCGCGGGGCTGCCCTGGGGCCTGGCCGAGGAGGCGGGCATGGCGGCGCGCTGGTTGGCGGAGCGGGGTCTGCCGGGGGCCGCGACGTTCGCCGCGCTCCTGACCGAGATCGACGGGGCCGGACCGCTGCCGCCGGTGCCGGGCGAGACCTGGCGGGCGAAGGACGACCGGCTCTGTCCGATCTGCTGTGGTGCTGCGCTGTCGGACCGGCTGGAGACCGGACCGCTCGTGGTTCTGGACGTGCTTCACCCGCTTCTTATGCTGCCGCACCTCGCCTCGGTCGCGGATCGCACCGGTCGTCCCGTCACGATCCGCTGGCCCGGCGGCGGCGCGATCCTGTCGCGGACCCCGAGCCTGCATGGCGCGCTGCCGCCCGCGCGCGGCAATGTCCGCATCCTTCCCGCCCGCGCGCCGGGTCCGTGGCCGCGCGCACCGCGCACGCCCGACCCGGTGACACCCGAGGCGTTCGACATTCTGAATGCGTTCGCGCATCGCACCTATGCCCCGGCCCATCTGGGGCGCGAGGGCGGGGCGGGCGCGGGCCTGACCGACAGCGACTGAAAGGCTAAACCATGACCCAGCGGATGATGACCCTTGACGAGATCGAGACGCTGGCTTTCGACGCGCTGGTCGCGGCGGGCACATGCCCCGAGGCCGCGCGTGCGCTGGCCGTGGCGACCGCGGCGACCGAGGCCGACGGCGTGGCGAGCCACGGGCTGGCCTATGTGCCGATCTATGCCGAGCATGTCCGCTGCGGGAAGGTCGACGGTCAGGCCGTCCCGGAGGTGTCGACGCCCAGACCCGGCGTCGTCCGCGTCGATGCCGGTCACGGTTTCGCGCATGGTGCCATCGACGCGGGCATGGGACCGCTGATCGAGGCCGCGCGCGCGAACGGCGTCGCCGTCATGGCGATCCATCGGAGCTACAATTGCGGCGTGCTCGGCATCCACACGGCGCGGATCGCGGCCGAGGGGATGTTGGCGCTGGGCTTCACCAACGCACCCGCCTCTATCGCGCCGGGCGGCGGATCGCGCCCGGTCGTGGGCACCAACCCGATCTCGATGGCCGTGCCGGACGGGGCGGGGGGCGTCGAGATCCTGATCGACCAGTCGGCCAGCGTCATCGCCAAGTCCGAGATCATGAAGCATTCGCGCGAGGGAAAGGCGATCCCCGAGGGCTGGGGCCTCGATGCCGAGGGTGCACCGACGACGGACCCCGACGTGGCACTGAAGGGTTCGATGGCACCGGCGGGGGGCTACAAGGGCGTGGGGCTCGCGCTGATCGTCGAGACGCTGGCCGCGGCGATGACCGGCGCGACGCTGGGCAAAGACGCCTCGCCCTTCTCGGGCAGGGCCGGCGGGCCGCCCGCGACGGGCCAGATGTTCATCGCCATCGATCCGGGTGCGACGTCCGGCGGGGTCTTCGCGGACCGGATCGGCGACCTTGCTGCCGCGATCCGGGGGCAGGACGGCGCGCGTCTTCCGGGCGACGGGCGCGGTGCAGCGCGGGCGCGCGCGGGCGACGGGGTCGCGGTGGCCGAGGCGACGCTGGAGCGCATCGCCGCGTCGATGGCCTAGAGGCGCGTTGGGTCGATCCCGGCGGCGGCCATGGTGGCGCGCACGTCCCGCGGCGGCCCGAGGCCGAAGCCACCCGCCCAGGTCGCGCGGGCGGCCGCGAGATCGCCGCGCGACAGGTGCTGCGCGGCCTTCGCGGTCGTGAAGGCGAGCCCGCCCGGCACCGATGCGGGCCGATGGCGGCGCAGGAACATCATCCGTGCACGATGCTTGAACCATTCCGAGAAGGGCGAGGCGCGCCGGTCGCCCGAAGCCGATCCGATGGAGGCGCCCGAGACGTGGCGCACCAGCGCGTCGGGGCAGTGCAGAAGCGGCAGCGTGCCGCGCCGCATCGCCCAGTCCACCTCCTCGTAATAGAGGAAGTAGTCCTCCGGCATTGGCCCCGCGGCGTCGAGAAACGCGCGGGAGACGACGAGACTCGCGCCCGTGACGAAGGCGATCTCGGCCGGGTCGGGGGGCGGCGCATCGGCCGGCGCGAACTGGTTGAGGTTACGCGTCACGCCGCTCCGCCAGTCGATGGTCCCGCCATCGATCTGGATCCGCGGCGGTGTCTCGTCATAGAGGACCCGCCCGCCGATCATGGCGAACCCGCCGGGCGGCGCCGGGTGGGTGGCGAAGCGGCGCGCGGTGTCCGGAGCGACGGTGGTGTCCGGGTTCAGGACCCAGAAGCGATCGAGCGCCGCGTCCGCCGACAGCACCGCAAGCCCCCGGTTCACGCCTGCCGCGAAGCCGTCGTTCGGGGCCTCGATCACGGTGACGTCGTGCGCGCGCAGGCGGGTCAGCGTGTCGTCGGGCGAGGCGTTGTCGACCACGACGACGCGGAGCGCCACGCCCTCGGAGGCCATAAGGCTGCCGAGGCAGGCGTCAATCGTGTTGGCGGCGCGGTGGGTCACGATCACCACGCCGAGCGGCGGCGGCGTCATCGCCCGCGCGCCAGCGAGGCCCGCGCGTCCGTCCCGGCCGGAAAGCGCGTGAAGGCCGGCCGCGCGCCGGATCGCCGGATCGGGGCGGCGCGGCGCGGGTCGGCGGGGATCTCGGGTTCGGGGGCCTCGGTCCGGGCGACCGGCTGGACGAGCCAGGCCGTCGCGCCGAAGACGAAGAAGGTGAAGGAGTAGATATTGGTCCAGACATGGACCGTGAAGAGCGTGAAGGTCAGGCCGATGATGGTGAAGACGCAGGCCGTGCGGATGCGGCCAAGCTCGGTCTCGCGCCCATGGTCGAGCCGCATCAGCCGCACCAATTGCACCAGCCAGCCCGCCGCCAGCAGCCCCACGCCGGGTAGGCCGTAGCGCATCCCCGTCAGCAGCCAGAAATTGTCGACCGAATCCGAATGCATCCAGCTCGGCCGGACCCAGTCCCGGAGTCCGAGACCGAAGATCGGGTTCGCCCAGATGTTCTCGAGGCCCCAGTCGAGGATCGTCAGGCGCCAATAGGCCGTGTGCGCCGAGAAGGTGGCGTAGGTCATGAAGACCTGTAGCCCCGAGCGAGAGGACAGAAGGTCGATGGCGATGTAGACCGCGGTCACGAGGCCGAGCAGCAGCCACCAGCGCCATGCGACCTGCGCGAAGATCGCGGCCCAGGCGATCAGCCCGACTTGCAGCGCGATGGCCAGAAGCGCACCCGAGGAGAGCGCGAGGAAGCCGCAGCCGGCGACCGCCCCGGCCGCGATCCAGCGTCGGAGGTCGCCCATCTTGTCCTTCATCGCCACGAAGACCATCGAGAACACGACCGAGCAGAAGAGTCCGTAATGGATGGGGTGGGCGAAGACAGCCTGCACCCGCTCAACTCCCAGCCGACGGTTCATGTCGAGGATGTCGACCGACCCCAGGACCGGCAGCTTGCGGATCATCGCGATGATCGGCGGCGTCCCCGTCCGCGCCTCGATCAGTGCGAAGGGGAGCGTCAGCAGGACGCCCAGCAGAAGCAGGCGGCAGGCGCGGAGCATGTCGGCGGAGCTGCGGATGCCCGCACGCGCGACAACGTAACCGCCGAGGAACTCGACCCCGACCGACGGTGCCTGCTGGATGACGCGGTCCGGGTTGTTGACCCCGAGTGCGACCGCGATCCAGAGCGCGTGCCCGAGGAGCAGCCAGTCGGTCGCCAGCACGGGCCCGTAGCGGCCGCGCAGCGTGTTTACCAGAAGCGGCAGCGTCACCGCAAGCAGGAGCACCCGGAGTGTCGTCAGAAAGAGCGGCCCGACATGGAACGAGATCGGCACCAGTACGGCGATCAGGTAGATCGGCACGAGCCATGCGGGTCCGCGCATGTCGGTGCTCTCGGCCGGTTGGTCACGGAGGGCGGCCATCACTCGGCGGCGGCGCGGCGCAGCGGCGGGTGCCGGACATCCAGCTCGAACGCGTCGACCCAGCCCGCGAAGCTGTCGAGCTGGTCGAACGGATTGCCGAAGGTCAGGCCCCAATGCTCCGAGGGGCCGAGACGGCCGGTCATCGGAACCTCGGCCACGCGCGTGCCGTCGACATTGAGCCAAAGGTGCCCCTCGTCGGAATCGTAGGCCAGCTCCAGCTCGGCGCCGCCTTCGCGCGCCAGCGCCGTGCCGCGCCCCTTAATGCGGGTCGTGTAACCGTCTGCGGTCGTGACGCGCGCGGTGATCGCGCCGCGGTCGCTGACGCGGACCACCAGAAGCTGGTGCACTCGAAGGACGATGCCCCCGGTGCGGCGTGGCCCGAGATCGGGGCGCAGATGCATCCGCATCGAGAACGCATCGGCCCCGAAGAGCGCGGCCGTCTGATGCTCGGTCAGGCGCGTCGCGGGCAGATCGTCCCCGATCGCGATCGCGGGCTCGTAGATGTCGATCCGGTGGCGCAGGCCCCGGCCGCCATAGACCTCGATGGCCTGCGCCCCGGGCACGAGACGGATGGCCCCTTCAGTCGTCGTGGGAAGCCGGCTCGTTGCGGACATCTCGGGCGCCAGCGGCGAGCCATATTGCAGAAGCGGCGCGCCGATCGCCACGCCGTCCAGCGGACCACCCGGATAGGGCAGGAAATCGACGGGACGCGCGGCTCGCTCCTGCGAGACGTCGGCGAAGACGCTGTCGTAATGGCCGTCCTGCAGCGGTTGGACATCCTGCACGATCAGGTTGCCGAGAATGAGCCAGTCGTCCCGCCATTCGGCCTCGGTGATGGCGTGCGCCACGTTGTTTACGACGATGACCTCGCGCGATTCCCCGGCGATGTGGATGCGCGGAACCCAGAGGTTCGGATTCGGGCGGTTGCGGGCCGCGAAGGCGTTCCGCACGACGGTGTTGCGCCGGATCGTCAGGCCCTCGGTTTCGCCCACTGTGATGCCGTGGGTATGGGCGTTCAGGACGACGTTCTCCTCGATCGTCACGTCGCGGTAGAACATCTCGGGTCCGGCCTCCTGCTGATCGACCCGCTCGTTGCGCATGAAGATCGACTGGGTCCAGGGCCCACGCCCGGAATCGAGCAGGTTGCCGCGGATCACGATCCCCTGGCTGGGCCGGTCGGTGCCCGCCGTCCAGAACTGGATCATGTCGGGATGGGTGCCGCCCGTTCGGCGATCCGAGAAGTCGCGGATCGTGTTGTGCTCGATCCGCACGTCCTCGACCTCCGCGAAGGTCATCCCGTCAAGACCCAGGCCGTGCAGCAGGTTCTCGGTCAGCGTGATCCCGGTGCTGTCGTCGATCAGGGTGCCGGTGCGAAAACCCGTGATCTCGGACCGGGTCAGGGTGAACCCGTCGGTTTCGGTCACGCGAAGCGCCCGGCGGGTCAGCGCCTCGGGACCGGCGAAGCGCATGTCCTGCATCACGATCTCACGGCTCGCGACGACGCGAAACGGCTCGTCCGGGGCGTCGGCGGCCGGCTGGAAGTCGAGGTCCGAAAGAACCAGATGCGCCGCATCGCGCAGGACGGCCGTGCCGATGCGAACGGAGCCTTCGGCGGCGCGGATGGTGATGGGCTCGGCCGCGGTTCCTTGCACGCCGACGATGCGCATCTCGGGATAGGCGCCCGGCGCGAGCATGAGCGTGTCGCCCGGTCGCGCCGCGTCGAGTTGATCGGCCAGGGTCGCAGGCTCGGTCGGCAGCAGGCGTTCGGCCAAGGCGGGACAGGCGCCCCAAAGAAGAAGGGCGGCCAGCGCCACGGCACGGGATCGAATGCGTGTCATCGCCTGTATCCTCGCCGGCGGGGCCGGTCGGTTGTTCTGCTCGGGTCCTCTGCGGAACCTCCGGTCGAACGTAGCCGTGGCGGGCCCGCATCTCCAAACGTTTAACGGGTGGCCATGGCCCATCGGCCGGGCGGTGTGACGGGCTTGCGTCAGGCCCCGAGGGGCGGCGCGGTCGCGAGGATCGCCCCGGTCGCCGCCGCCGCGAGGGCCAGAAAACCCGCATAGGACGCCCAGGGCAGGGCGATCGGGTCGGGCCGGGCCGCACGGAACATGGACGCCGAGATCGCGATCCCGGCCAACTCGGCAATTGCGGCGAGCCACACCAGCACCACGACCGACGCGCCGCCCTCCAGCATCCACCAGCCCACGGCCAGCGCCGCGAGCCGGGGGATATTCGACCACGCCGCATTCCCCGTCTGCCCGGTCGCGAGCGCGGCGATATTGGTGCCGACCTTGGCCACGCGCAGCCCCTGCAGGATCGCCATGGGCCCCAGCAGCCCTGCGACCGCGATGTAATCCGATCCCGCCAGCCAGCGCGCGGCGATCGGACCGGCGAGGATGCCGACGCCCATGCCGGCCAGCCCCAACGCGAGCGCCAGCTGGATCAGGCGGGCGGCGGGGCGGTCGATCTCGCCGGCCTCTGCGCGGCGGGACAGCCGCGGCAGAAACCCGGTCTGGAGGCTGCGCAGCACGATCAGGGCGGGCGTCAGCGTGATCGTGACGGCCAGCGCGAAGGTGCTGAGCGCCACCATGCCTTCGAGCCGTCCGACGATCAGCTTGTCGCCTTGGAACACGGCGAAAAGCAGTCCCGCGTTCAGCAGGATCGGCCAGCCGAAGCGCAGCGTCCGCCCCCAGCGGGCGCGGTCGAAGGCGGGGCGGAAGGGGCGCTCGGCGGCGAATTGCGAGACGAGGGCCGCGCCCATGTTGTGGATCAGGATCGACACCAGCATCACGCGCCAGTCCCCGAGCCAGGCCGCCAGCGGGAAGATCGCGAGGAAGGCCACCAGCGCGGGCAGAGTCTGTTCGGCGGCAAGCGCGCCGAAGCGGCCGCTGCGGTTCTGCCGGTGGATGTCGAGATGCCGGACGCCGTTCAGAAGCGGCACGAGCGCCAGCACCGCGTAGGCCCATGCGACCTGCGGCACGTTGAGGAAATCCGCCAGCGGGATCGCCAGCGCCAGCATCACCCCGGCGGCAAGGATGCCCCGAAAGAGCTGGAAGCCCTGCAGCGCGCGCATCAGCCGGGGGTCGTCGCCGTCGGCGGCCTGCACGATTTGCTGCTGCAATCCGAAGGCCGAGGCCATTTCGACCGCCGCCACCGCCAGCGCGAAGGTCGCGGCGATCCCGTAATCCTCGACCGGGATCAGCGCGGCGAGCGTCAGGTTCCGCGCGAAGAGAAGGGCGGAGGAGCCGAGATTGCCGGACAGGATGGTGAGGGCGGGGCGCAGCATCGGGGGCCTCGCGGACGGGTGGACTTGCGCGCTTGTGGGCGGCTTGCCATGCTCCGGTCAAGTCGCCTTCCCCCGATCCGCGAGGCTCCGGTGCCCCCTTCGCCCCCGGCCGACACGCCCCGCGCCACGGTGATCGTGCCGCATTTCAACGATCCCGACCGGCTGGCGCGCTGTCTCTCGGCGCTGGCGACCGACCTGCCGCCGGGCGTTGAGGTGGTGGTGGTCGACAACGGCTCGGCGGTCGATCCGGGGCCGTGGATCGCGCGAGACTATCCTGCCGTCCGCACGCTGGTCGAGCGCACGCCCGGCGCAGGCCCGGCGCGCAACCGCGGCGTCGCCGAAAGCGACGCGCCGATCCTGATGTTCCTCGATGCCGATTGCGTACCGGGTCCGGGCTGGGCCGCGACGGCGCTCGAGGTCGCGCCGCGTGCCGACCTGGTGGGCGGGGCGGTGGATCTCTTCGACGAGACCGAAGGCCCCCGCACCGGCGCGCAGGCCTTCGAGGCCGTCTTCGCCTTCGACATGCGCGGCTATCTCGAACGGGACGGCTTTCTCGGGAGCGGAAATCTCGTGACCTCGCGCCGCGTTCATGAGGCGATCGGTGGGTTCCGGGCCGCGGTATCCGAGGACAAGGATTATTCGCACCGGGCGCGCGCGGCGGGGTTCACGCTGGGATTCGCACCCGAAATGGCGGTCGGGCATCCGTCGCGGGGCGACGCGGCCGCGCTTCGGGCCAAGTGGCGGCGCCTGACCGACGAAGCCTGGGCGCTGCACCGGTCCGAGGGCCGGTCGCGGGGGGCTTGGGCGGGACGCGCGCTGCTGATGCCCGCATCGATCTTCGCCCATGCGCCCAAGGTGGCCCGCGCCGATGGTCTCGATCGCGCGGAACGGGCCCGCGCCGTCGCGACGCTGGCCCGGATCCGCCTGTCGCGAATGGTCTGGATGCTGCGTCAGGCGGCGGGGGCCTCGCCGTAATCGTAGCCGTAACCGTAGGCATGGCCCTCGCCGGGATGGTTGCACTTGTTCAGCACCACCCCGAGGACATTGGTCCGTGACGCCAGCTCGCGCTCGGCAGCATCGACCTGTCCCAGCGTGCTGTCCTCGGCGGCGGCGATCATCATCGCGGCGTCGGCATGGGGCAGGAAGGCGATGGCATCGTCGCTGACCATCACTGGCGGCAGGTCGATCAGCACCAGATCGGGGGCGAACTGCTCGGTCAGCTGGTCGAGGAACGCGGTCATCACCCGGCCCTGCATCAGGGTCGAGGGATCGCGGACGGGCTCGGCCGTGGTGGCGAAGGCGAGGTTCTCGCCGACGCGCACCATCTGGTCGGCGGCGGGCGTCAGGCCCCTGATCGCGGTGGCGACGTTCTGGCCCCGCGACACGCCCAGCATCTTGGCCATCACGGGACGGCGCAGATCGAGATCGACCACGATGGTCCGCAGGTCCGGCTGGCGCGCCAGCGAGAAGGCGAGGTTCATGGTCACCGTGCTCTTGCCGCAGCCGGGGCCGGGCGAGGTGATGGCGATGCGGCGCCAGTCATTGGCAAGTGCCTGCTGCACGAGCCGGGTGCGCAGCACGTCGAAGGGCGCCGACTTGGCGGTGTCCTCGACCGTGACGATACGCCCCTTCGCGAGATGATCGGGATCGGCATCGAGCCGGGGCAGCATCTCCCATTCGTCCTGCGGGATATGGGTGGGGGCGATATCGCCCTGCCCGATGGGCTGCATGAGGGTGGCACGCGCGGCGCGGGCCTGGCGGATGGCGGCCTGTAGACGGTCCATTTGCGGATTCTCCTGTCTGGCGGGGGTCAGAGACCGGCGACGCGCTGCCACTGCGTCACGATCTCCTCGGAATAGGGAAACTGGCCGACCATGACCGCGATCATCGTCGCGACCCCGGCGGCGGCGAAGCCGATGGCGACACCGGTGCGCAGGCGCGGCAACCGGCGGCGGGCCGGGCGCGCAGTGGGCGCGGGCTCGGGGTCGCCCAGCATCGGCAGCGTCGCGAGCGGGACGATTCCCAAGCGGCGCTGCAGGTCGACGGGGCGGCGCAGGAAGCCGAGGCGCAGCTCGAGGATGACGACGATGGCGAGGCCGAGGAAGACCCCGATCGCGGCCCCGGCGATGGCCACCACCTTGCGGTTGGGACGCGCCGGGCTGCGCGGGATGGACGCCTGCTCGATGATCGCGATCCGCTGACCCTTCGACAGCGCCTCGATGGCGTCGCCGGTCTCGGCCACGGCCTTGGCCTCGATCGCCTGGTTGTAGAGCTGGCGCAGGTTGCGGTGGTCTTCCTCGAGCGAGGCGAGCTGGGCGGCCTTCGTCGGCGCGTCGGTCAACGTCACGCGGTGGGCGTCCAGCTCGTCGAGAAGGGCGGCGCGGCGCTCGGCGGCCTCGGCCAACTTGGCATCGATGTCGTCACGATGGCGGTGAAAGGCGGTGCGCTCGGTCGAGCTGGCGGTGCCGCTTTCCGCGATCCGGCGCGACAGGCGCGTGATCCGGTCGGCGATCTCGTCGGCGCCCGGATCGTCCGCGTCGAGATTGGCGAGCGTCTCGCGGAGGGCGACGATCTGGCGCTGCTCGTAGCTGATGGGGCTGTCGACGGCGCGGCCTTCGCGGCGCTTCACCGTCTCGTGCAGGCGGACGAGGCGCTCGCGCTCGCGGCGCAGGGCTTCGGTCTCGCGGCCGAGTTCGGCCAGGTCGCCCTCGATGCCGACGATGCGCTGTCGGGCCAGCTCGCGGGATCCGGGCAGAGCCTCTTCGTGCTCCTGCTGAAAGGCCATGAGCTGCGTGCCGCTGGCATTGAGCTCCTGCTGCAGGCGCGACACCTCGTGGTCGAAGAACTCCAGCGTCTGGCGCGCGACCGAGGTCCGCATCTCGACATCCTCGGCCATCACGCGGGTCACCAGCTCGTTGGTGACGGCGGCGGCCATGACGGGGCTCTCATCCTCGAAATGGAGGACGAGCATCGTGGCGCGATCCCCGGCCTTGCGGGCGGCGCTCTCGCCTTCGATCGTGTAGGTGATACGCCTGCGCAGATCGCGCACGATCTCGTCCGCGGCGGGGCGGGCCCCGGCATAGATGTCGAGCCGGTTCGCCATGTCGAGAAGTGCACCCCGCGCCATCAGGCGCTGCTCGATGATCTCGAGATGCTGGTAGGCGGCGGTCTGGACGGTTGAGGCGGCCAGCTCGTCGGGGATCTTCTCGGCCTCGACGACGAGGCGGGCGCCGGCCTCGTAGACGGGCGGCAGCGTCACGGCGACCCCGAGGCCGGTCCCGGTGCACACGAAGAGCGCGAGGAGGAACCACGGCAGACGGCGCGCGAATAGCGACAGATAGAAAAGGATGTCGGCTTTCATGGCCCTATTCCCCGCTGGCCAGACGCAGGCGCGCCGGACGGTTCGAGGCCGGGGCGGGGTCATGTGCCGGGCGCGGGGCGACGAACATGCCGTGGTCGAGGACCGCGCGCACGTCCTGCGCGGTGATGCGGTCGCCGTCACCCGAGAGCGCGAAGACCAGCGCCATCTCACAAAGCTGGTTCACCGCGCGCGCCAGGCCGGCGGAGGCGGCATGCACGATCGCGACGGCGTCTTCGTCGAAGAGATCCTCGGGACCACCGGCGGCCGAGAGACGCGCCGCGATGTAGCCCGTCGTCTCGTCGCGGAGGATGGGATCGAGCGCGGCCCAGACCCCCACCCGGTTCACGAGGCCCGACAGGGCGGGCATCCGCAGCATGTCCCGGAGGCCCGGATGACCCGACAGGATCACCTGGACGAGCTGATCCTCGGCCGAATTGATGTTGGTCAGGAGCCGTAGCTCGTCGAGCGCCTCGGTCGAGAGCGTCTGCGCCTCGTCGATCACGAGGACGACACGGCGACCGGCGGCGTAGTCGGCGATCAGCAGGTCCTGGAGACGGGAATGGAGTTCCGGCTCGGTCATCTCGGCCGTGATCGGCTCGCCGAGGGACTGGAGGATCCACGGCAGGATCGAGCCCGCGCCGGACCGGATGCCCCCGACGACCGCGAAGCGTAGCGTCTCGTCGGCATCGGCCATCAGGCGCATCAGGAGGGAGGTCTTGCCCGTGCCGGCCTCGCCGGTCAGCGCCATGAAGGGCGCACCGGTCATCAGGCCATATTCGAGAGCGGCATGGGCACGGATCAGGGACGGCCCCTCGTGGGACAGCTCGGCATCCGGGAGGACGCAGAACGGGCGACCGGTCAGGCCGAAGCGCTCGCTATAAAGGGTTTGGACGCTGTTCATCGTCGTATCCTGTGTTCTGCCGCCGGGTGCCATTTTTGCGAACGGCGACTCGTATTGGTCGCGCAACCGGTCCCTTAAGATTGAATTAAAATCGGACGCGATTAAGGCGCGGGCAGGTGGATTCGACGGCGTCTCGGGGCGTCTTTCGGGCAGTGCCGCATTGTGTCGCGAAATGGGTCCGACGCTGCCACGATTCATGATGAACGGGCCACCGAATCCGCCAGATCGCCAAGCATACAAGCCTGCAACGGACGCGCATGTCCGAGAACGAACGATCAAGTCTGGCAGGCCCTTCACCATGACCATGCACACCGATCCGCACAGCATCCGCACCGCCCTGACCGGTGCGCCCGTGCCGCTGCCCCAGCCGGGCGCCCGCGCGCTCAGCTATCGCGACCATCTCAAGCGCATCTTCGACGTCGCCCTGGTCGTGCTGGCCCTGCCGTTCGTGCTTCCGCTGGTCGGGCTCTTCGCCCTTCTGGTTGCGCGCGACGGCGGCCAGGCCTTCTACGTGCAGGAGCGGCTGGGCCTCGACGGGCGCCGCTTCCGCATGTGGAAGCTGCGCAGCATGGTGCGCGATGCCGACGCGGCTCTCGACGCCCATCTCGCCGCCGACCCGGCCGCCCGGGCCGAATGGGCCCGCGACCAGAAGCTGCGCCACGACCCCCGCGTCACGCGCATCGGCGCGCTGATCCGGAAGACCTCCATCGACGAGCTGCCGCAGCTCTGGAACGTCCTGACCGGGGACATGAGCCTCGTGGGTCCGCGCCCGATGATGCCGTGCCAGCGCGCGATCTATCCCGGCCAGGCCTATTTCCGCCTGCGCCCCGGCCTGACGGGGGCCTGGCAGGTGTCGGGTCGCGGCGAGACGAGCTTCGCCGCCCGCGCCGAATTCGACCGCGCCTACGAAGGGGCGGTGTCGCTGGCAGCCGATCTGTCGATCCTTGCGGCCACCGTCGGTGTTGTCCTGCGCGCCACAGGTCGTTGAACATAGGGCGCGCGCGGCCCCGCGACGCTTGGTCAAACCGCCCCGGCAGGGCAGGCTACCCGCAAAAGAAGAACGAGCAGTAGTGGTGACAGGCATGACCATCGGTCCGGGATTCCGGCTGACGGCGACGGCAATCGTCGTGGCGTTGGCTTTGACAGGGTGCAAATCCGACGACGCGCGTGTCTCGGAACTCCGGGCATCGGGTGATGCCTATGTCGCCGAGCGCGACTTCGCGCGGGCCCTGATCCAGTATCGCAACGTCCTCAAGATCGACGGCGACGATGTCGAGACGCGCGCTGCGCTGGGGCACATGTTCCTGTCGCAGGGCTACCTGCGCGAAGCCTCGCGCGAGTTCACGTTGCTGGCCGAACGCGAGCCCGATGTCGCGGAATGGCGCCTCGCCAACGGTCGTATCGCGATGCTGCAGGCGGATTGGACGGCCCTCGGGCGTCACGCCGAAGCCGCCGCCGACATGGAATCTGATGGCCATGCCGCGCGCATCCTCGACATGGCCGTCCGCTTCCGCGCCGCGATCCGCGACGACGATGCCGCCGCGCGCGCCGCGCTGGAGGCCGAGGCGATCCCGCTTCGCGAGGCGTATCCCGACGAGCCCATCCTGACACGAATCGTCCTCGAATCCGCGATCCAGGCCGAGCGGACCGACGACGCGCTCGCGCTCCTGGACGACACGCTGGCGCGCGATCCCTATCGCCCCGACCTGCAACTGACACGCATCCGCCTTCTGGCCGAGGGGCCGGACCCCGATCCGGTCGAGGACCGCCTGCACGACCTCGTGGCGCTCTATCCCGACGATTCCGAATTCGCGGGCCTTCTGGTCGCGCGCTACATGTCCCGTGGCCGGATGGCCGATGCCGAGGACGTGCTCCGCGCACTGGCCGACGGTCGCCCGCTCGACGATCTGGCGACGCGTACGATGCTCGTACGCTTCCTTCTGCGCAATCGCGGCTCCGACGCGGCCTTGGCCGAGCTCGCGCGTCAGCGCGAGGCTGCGGGCGAAGGGCCGGGCGCGTTGGTCTATGCCGCGATGGACCGCGCGATCCGTTTCGACGCGGGCGACCGGGACGGCGCGCTGGCTGGCTTGGACGAGCTCGTGTCTGCCGCGGGCGAGGGCACGGAAGCCCGGATGATCCGCGTCCTTCGCGCCCGGATGCTCGACCGGCTGGGCGAACACGGGCCCGCGCGGGCCGAGATCGAAACGGTGCTCGAGGCCGATCCCGGCGATGTCGGCGCACTGAAGATGCGGGCGGGCTGGGCGATCGACGGCGACCGCCCGAAGGACGCCATCGTCGATCTGCGGACGGCCCTGTCGATCGCCCCGCGCGACACCGAACTTCTGGGCCTGATGGCCGCAGCCCACCGTCTCGACGGCAATCCGGGCCTGGCCATGGAGCAGCTTGCGACGGCGGCCGAGGTTTCGGGCCATGCCGTGGGCGAGGCCGGGCGCTACGCCCGCGCGCTGATCGGGCAGGGACGCGACCGGCTGGCGCTCCGCGTGTTGCAGGCCGCGCATGAGGGCGCGCCGGGCCATGTGCCGACGGCGATGCTGCTGGCCGATGTCCTCCTGGATCTTGGCGACGTCACGCAGGCCAGAGCCGTGGCCGCACGGCTTCGGGCCGCGAAGACCGAGGGCGCGGCCGAGGCGGCGACCGCGCTCAGCGGTGCCATCGCGATGCGTGATCCCGCGGCCTCGATCGATATTGCGGCGCTCTACGCGCCGGGACAGGCACGGCAGCCCGCCCTGACCGGCGCCGTAGGGGCGCTGGCCGATCAGGGGCGCCCTGACGCGGCGCTGGAGGGGCTCGACGGCCTCATCGCCGCCCATCCCGACGCCATGATCCTGCGCCTGATCCGGGCCGACATGCTCGCCCTCGCCGACCGGACCGAGGATGCGCAGGCGGGCTACGAGGCGCTGGCCGGCGTGGCCGACCTCGGCGAGACGGCGACGATCCGCCTCTTCGGTCTTCATGCCGCGGCCCAGCGGGTCGAGGATGCGAACGCCGCGCTCGCCGCAGGCCTGCGTGCGTTTCCGGCCTCCGTCCCGCTGCGCCTTCTCGACGCCGATCGCCTGACCGCGCTGGGCGACAGCGAAGCCGCGATCGTCGTGCTCGAAGCGCTGCATTCTGATCAGCCGGGCCACCCGACCGTCGCCAACAACCTCGCGGCCCTCCTGTCGACGACGCGGGACGATCCTGCCTCGCTGGCACGTGCCGCGCGGCTTGCGGCCCCGCTCCGGGGCGATCCCCGGCCGCAGGTGGCCGACACGATCGGCTGGATCGCCTTCCGACGCGGCGATGTCGAGGGCGCGCTGCCCCTGATGCGGCGGGCGGCGCGGGAGCTCCCCGACGATCCAGGGATACGCCTGCGCCTTGGACGGGTTCAGGCCGCCCATGGCGACGTCGCCCACGCACGCGAGACCTTCGCCGCCGTCGAGACCCTGACCGGCCCCGATCACCCGCTGGCCGCCGAGGCCCGCGACGCGCGCGACGCTCTTCCGACGGACGGCTGAGGCACGTGGCCTATCTCGGCATCGGCAATCCGCAGGGCACGTCGCGACTGGCCCCGCTGGTGCTGCTGGCGGCGGTCGCGGTGGCGATCCCGCTCTTTCTCGACGGGCTCGCATCACTGCTGGCGGCGTGGTCGACCCCGGAATACAGCCATGGGCCGCTGATCCCGCTGATCTCTCTCTTTCTCTTCCTGCGCGAGATGCGCGACCGCCCCGCCGCCCTCGATCCCGCTCCCGACCGCCGCCCGGGGCTGGCGCTCGGGGGGCTGGCGCTGATCGTCACGCTGGTCGGCAACCGCACGGGCATCCCCGACCTCGCGACCTATGGCCTGATCCTGTGGATCATGGCGCTGGTGCTGGTGGCGATGGGCTGGCGGCGCGGGCGGCGGCATTGGGCGTCGGTCTTCCACCTGATCTTCATGCTGCCCCTGCCGCAGGTCATGTTCTGGCAGGTCTCGACCCTGCTCCAGACGATCTCGGCCGAGATCGGCGTGGCCCTCGTCGCCGCGGCGGGCGTGCCGGTCCTGCTGGAAGGGCACGTCATCGATCTGGGCGTCTACAAGCTGCAGGTCGCGGAAGCCTGTTCCGGACTGCGCTATCTCTTCCCGATCCTCAGTTTCAGCTACCTCACGGCGATCCTCTATCGCGGCCCGTTCGCGCACAAGATCGTGCTCTTCGCGCTGGCCGCGCCGCTCGCCGTCCTTCTCAACGCCGTTCGCATCGGCGTGATCGGCGTACTGGTCGACCGCTACGGGATCGGCCACGCCGAGGGGTTCCTCCATGTCTTCGAGGGCTGGGTGATCTTCGGGCTCTGCATCGCGCTCCTGATGGGGCTGGCGCGGTTGATGTGGGCGCGGGCAGGGGTCGAGGGGCCGATGCTCGACCTCGACACGGACGGGCTCGTGGCGCAGGCCCGCCGCGTCGGGCGGCTGGACGGCGCCCCCGCCTTGGCCGCACTCGCGCTCCTGACGGCGGGGGCCGTGGCGCTCGACCGGCCCGCACCCGCGCCCGAGACCATCGCCCGCGCGCCGCTCGCGACCTTCCCGCTGGCCATCGACGGGTGGGAGGGACGGCGCTCCTTCATCGACGCCGAGACGCTGAGCGTCCTCGCGGCCTCCGACCATCTCGCCGCCGAGTACGCGACACCGGACGAAGCGGCCCCCGTCTCGGTCTTCGTGGCGTGGTACGCGCGCCAGACGAACGGGGCGGGACTGCACTCGCCCGAAGTCTGCCTGCCCGCCGGCGGCTGGGAGATCGCGGACCTGTCGGTCAAGACGATGCCCCAGGGCTTCGATGCCAACCGTGCGGTGATCCGCAAGGGGCTCGACGAACAGCTCGTCCTCTACTGGTTCGAACAGCGCGGGCGGCGCATGACCTCGGATTGGGACGCGAAGTTCTGGGCGCTGCGCGACGGGCTGGCCACCGGGCGGAGCGACGGCGCGCTCGTGAGGTTCGTCACCGCGATCCTGCCGGGCGAGGAGATCGCGGCCGCCGAGGCGCGGCTCATGGCGATGGTCGACGCGGCGCTGCCGCCGATCGCGGCGCATCTGCCGGACTGACGGTCAGTCCTTCGTGAAGATCCGCTCGTAGGCCGCGAGGAGATGGGGCACCGAATGCTCCCAGCTCAGCTTGTCCAGAACGCGGCGGCGGCCCCGCTGGCCCATGGCGCGCGCGGCCTCGGGGTCGTCGATCAGCGCGCCGATCTCGGCGGCCAGCTCGCCGGGATCGTTCCGCGTCGCGTAGCGCGCCGCATCGCCCGCCGACGCACGCCCTTCCGTCAGGTCGAACTGCACGCTGGGCTTCTCGAGGGTCATGTATTCCATGATCTTGTTCATGGTGGAGATGTCGTTCATCGCGTTCTTCGGATCCGGTGCCACGCCGATATCGATGCTGTTGAGCGCGGCGAGCATCGCCTCGCCGTAAAGCGCGCCGGTGAAGGTGAAGCGGTCCGTGAGACCCCGCTCGGCCACTAGCGCCTCGATCAACGGCTGATGCGGCCCGAAGCCGACGATCAGCGCGTGGACGTCGCGCCCTTCGGCCACCAGGCGCTCGACCGCCTCGACCAGAAGCTCCAGCCCCTCCTGCTGGCCGATGATACCGATCCAACCCAGCATCGTCGCCGCGCGGCGATAGGCCGGGTCGCCGGGGCCGGGCACGAACTTCTCGACCTTCGGGGCGGAGCGGACGACGAACACGTCCTCGGGCGCCATGCCGCCGCGGTCGCGGGCGATACGGGCGAAGCTTTCGTTGGTGGCCAGCGAGACGTCGGCGCAGGCGAAGGTGATCCGCTCCCAGAGGCGCATCACGCCGTATAGCAGGCCGCGCTTGTTGAACTTCGCCTCGAAGAGCTCGGGGCAGACATCGTGGTGGTCGAAGAGATAGCGCACGCCCGCCACGCGGTAGCGCAACGCCAGAAGCCAGACGAGATCGGGCGGGTTGCAGCCATGGATGACGTCGAGGCCGCGTTCGCGCCGGACGATGCGGGCCAGCCGGAACCAGTGGCGGATCGCGTGCAGATATTCGCGCGCATAGGCCACCGCGCCGGAATGCGCCTCGGGCGGGGCGGGGTGGCGATAGATGTGGACGCCGTCGATCACCTCGCGCGGCGCGTCCCAGCCCCTGCCCGTCGGACAGATCACCGACACCTCGTAGCCCGCCGCCCTGAGCGATGTCGCCTCCAGCCAGACGCGGCGGTCGAGCGGGACCGGAAGGTTCTCCACCACTATGAGGACGCGGCGGGGGGTGGTAAATCGGCTCATCGCGACCTCGGGCGGGCAGGTGGGCCCAAGGGGCCGAAGGACGCCGCGAATGGCAAGGGTGATCGGCGGTTTTCGCCGCCCCGGATGGCCAAGACGGCACAGCCTGCGCCATACCCTTGCCGCGATTGGCTGCGAAACCGGGCCAAACCGGAAACAGGGTGGCGCGAGAGCCCCCATTGTCACGAGGATCGGCAATGAAGATTGCAATGATCGGGACGGGCTATGTCGGCCTCGTCTCCGGGGTGTGTTTTTCGGATTTCGGCCACGAGGTCGTCTGCGTCGACCGCGATCCCGCCAAGATCGAGATGCTCGAGGGCGGACGTGTGCCGATCTTCGAGCCGGGGCTCGAGGACCTGATGGTGCGCAATGTCGGGTCGGGTCGCCTGACCTTCACGACCGACCTGAAGGCGGCGGTCGACGGGGCCGATGCCGTGTTCATCGCCGTCGGCACGCCGACGCGCCGGGGCGACGGCCATGCCGACCTGACCTATGTGATGGCCGCCGCCGAGGAGATCGCGCGCGCGCTGACGGGCTATGCGGTGGTGGTGACGAAATCGACCGTGCCCGTGGGCACCAATCGCAAGGTGGCCGACGCCATGCGCGCCGCAGCACCCGAGGCCGCGTTCGACGTCGCCTCGAACCCCGAATTCCTGCGCGAGGGTGCCGCGATCGACGATTTCATGCGCCCCGACCGCGTCGTCGTCGGGGTCGAGAGCGAACGCGCCGGGGGTGTGATGTCCGACATCTACCGCCCGCTCTACCTGCGGGACTTCCCGATCATGATCACCGATCTCGAATCTGCCGAGATGATCAAATACGCCGCCAACGCCTTCCTTGCGACGAAGATCACCTTCATCAACGAGATCGCCGCGCTCTGCGAGCGGGTGGGCGCGGACGTCAAGAAGGTGTCGAAGGGCATCGGGATGGACGGCCGGATCGGCAACAAGTTCCTGCATGCCGGGCCGGGCTATGGCGGCTCGTGCTTTCCCAAGGACACCAGCGCGCTGGCCCGCATCGGGCAGGAGCATGCAGTCCCGATGCGCATCGTCGAGACGGTCATCCAGGTGAACGAGGGCGTGAAGCACCGCATGATCGAGAAGCTGCGCGATCTATGCGACGGGTCGTTCAACGGGCGAACGGTCGCGGTGCTGGGCGTGACGTTCAAACCCAATACGGACGACATGCGCGACGCGCCCAGCCTGACGATCGTGCCCGCGCTGGTGGGCGGTGGCGCAAAGGTCCGCGTCGTCGATCCCGAGGGCCGCCGCGAGGGCGAGGCGCTGCTGCCCGGCGTGACCTGGTGCGACGATCCCTACGAGGCGTCGGACGGTGCGGACCTCCTGGTGCTGCTGACCGAATGGAACGAGTTCCGCGCCCTCGACCTGCCGCGGATCGCCGACGCCATGGGGACGGCCCGCATGGCCGATCTGCGCAACATCTACAGCCCCGCCGACGTGCTCGACGCGGGCTTCACGGCCTATGACGCAGTGGGCCGTCGGTGAAGATCCTCTTCGTTCACCAGAACATGCCCGGCCAGTACCGGGAGCTTCTGGATTGGCTGAGGACGCAGGGCGGTCACGAACTGGTCTTCCTGACCCAGCGCCGCAGCTACCCCGAGGTCGCGGGCGTCCGGAAGGTCGTTTATGCGCCGCATCACAGGCCCGCGAAGGGCACCTACGGCCTATCGAAGGTGTGGGAGGAGGCGACGGGTGCCGGCTATGGCGCGGCATTGGCTATCGCCAAGCTGCGCGACGAGGGCTTCGTGCCGGATATCGTGCTCGGGCATACCGGGTGGGGCGAGATGCTGTTCCTTCGCCAGGTCCTGCCGGACGTGCCCGTGCTCGGCTTCTTCGAATACTACTACCGCGAGTTCGGCGGACCCGTGAATTTCGACCCCGAGGAGCCGGTGACCGCAGCCGCACCATTCCTGCTCGAGGCGCGGAATTCCGTGCCGAACCACAATATCCACGTCGTCGACCGGGGGCTCGCCCCGACCCGCTGGCAGAAGGACTGCTTCCCCGAGGCCTTTCACGACAAGCTCTATGTCTGCCATGACGGCATCCGTACCGACCATCTGCGGCCCGACCCGAAGGCCGCGCTCGAGTTGACGCGGATCGGGCGGATCACCCGCGACGACGAGATCGTCACCTATGTTGCGCGCAACATGGAGCGGACGCGGGGCTTTCATATCTTCATGCGCGCGCTGCCCGAGATCCTCGCCGCGCGCCCCGACGCACGGGCCCTGATCGTGGGGGGATCGGGCACGTCCTACGGCAAGGCCAGCGACGCCGAGGGCGGCTTCCGCGCCGAGATGGAACGCGAGGTCGGCGACCGGCTCGATTGGGATCGCGTGCATTTCCTGGGCCAGGTGCCGTATCCCGATTTCAAGCGCATCGTCCAGATCAGCCGCTGCCACGTCTACCTGACGATGCCTTTCGTGCTGTCCTGGTCGCTCCTTGAATCGATGGCGATGGAGGCCACGATCGTCGCCTCCGACGTGGCTCCCGTCCGCGAGGCGGTGACCCATGGCGAGACCGGTCTCCTGGTGGATTTCTTCCGCCCCGACCTTCTGGCACGGCAGGTGATCGAGGTGCTGTCCGATCCGGCGGCCTTCGCGCATCTGGGACCCGCCGCCCGCGACCATGTCGTCCGGACCTACGATTTCCTCGACGTCTGCCTGCCCGAGCATATCGCGCAGATCAATGCGCTCGTCTCCGCGGATCGGCGGATCGCACTCTGACGGACAGTTGCGCCGCCCCCGCCCCGGCCCTATCTGCGATCCCCATGACGGACCCCATCGACACCGGCCGCGAGGTCCTGCGCACCGAAGCCGCCGCACTCTCCGCGCTGGCCGATGCGATGCCCGAGGATTTCCGCGGCGTCGTGGACCTCTTCGCCGGGATGTCGGGTCGCGTCATCGTCACCGGCATCGGCAAATCCGGCCACATCGCCCGCAAGATCGCCGCCACCTTGGCCTCGACCGGGACGCCCGCGCATTTCGTGCATCCCGCCGAGGCGAGCCATGGCGATCTCGGGATGGTGACGCGCGCCGACGTGATCCTCGCGATCTCGAATTCCGGCGAGGCGCCCGAGCTGCGCGACATGATCGAGCATTCGCGCCGCTTCGGCGTCCCGCTTGTGGGTCTCTCGTCGCGGCCCGACAGCACGTTGATGCGCGCCGCCGACCACCGCCTGACGATCCCCGCGCTGCCCGAGGCCTGCGGGCTGGGCGTGGTGCCGACGACTTCGACCACGCTGACGCTGGGCCTGGGTGACGCGCTGGCCGTCGCCCTCCTCCGGCGGCGACAGTTCCAGCCCGAGGATTTCCGCGTCTTCCATCCGGGCGGCAAGCTCGGCGCGCAGATGTCGACCGTGGCCCAGTTGATGCATGACGACCGTCTGCCCGTCGTCGACGCCGCGACCCCGATGGAGGAGGTTCTGCTGACCATGACGGGCGCAGGCTTCGGCATCGCCGCCGTCACCGAGGGCGAAGTTCTAACGGGTGTGATCACCGATGGCGACCTGCGTCGGAATTTCGGTGCGACCGATGGCCGGACCGCGGGCGATATCGCTACGCGCGATCCCCTGACGGTGCCGCCCGACATGCTGGCCGTGCGGGCGCTGGCGCTTCTTAATGACCGCAAGCTCAACGTGCTGATCGTCTGCGACGACGCGCGCCCCGTCGGCGTCCTCCACATCCACGATTTACTGCGGGCGGGCGTCGCATGAAGACCGCGATCCTGATCCCGGCGCGCTATGCCTCGACGCGCTATCCCGGCAAGCCTCTGGCCAAGCTCCGGCAGGCGGACGGGACGACGAAGACCCTGATCCAGATGACGTGGGAAGCGGCGCGCACCGTTGCGGGCGTGGCCGAGATCCATGTCGCGACCGATGACGACCGCATCGCGGATGCGGCGCACGACTTCGGGGCCTCCGTCGTGATGACCTCACCCGACGCCGCCAACGGCACCGAACGTTGCGCCGAGGCGCTGGCCGAGGTGGATGCTGACCTGATCGTGAACCTGCAGGGCGACGCGCCGCTGACTCCGCCCTGGTTCGTCGAGGCCCTGATCGAGCGAATGGCGACGGACGGCGACGCGGCTGTCGCGACCCCCGTCCTCCGCTGCGATCGGCAGACCTACGAGATGTTCGTCGAGGACCGGAAGGCCGATCGCGTCGGCGGCACGACGGCCGTCTTCGACCGGCGCGGCCATGGGCTCTATTTCTCGAAGGAAGTGATCCCGTATATCGCGCCCGGCAAGCTCCCCGATCCGATCCCCGTGTTCCACCATGTCGGCGTCTACGCCTATCGGCCCGACGCGCTGCGGGCCTACATGGGCTGGCCCGAGGGCCAGCTGGAGCGGCGCGAGGGGCTGGAGCAGCTGCGCTTCCTCGAGAATGGCGCCACCGTCGCCTGCGTCGAGGTCAAGGCGCGCGGGCGGCTCTTCTGGGAGTTGAACAACCCCGAGGACGTTCTCCGGATCGAAGCCGTACTAGGAGCAATGTGATGGACCCAATCCGATCGAAGACCATCGACGTCTCGGGCATTCCCGTCGGCGGGTCCGAGCCCTTCATGCTGATCACCGGGCCGTGCCAGCTCGAAAGCCTCGACCACGCGCGGATGATGGCCGAACGGATCGCCGAGGCCTGCGCGCCCACCGGCACGCGCTGGGTCTTCAAGGCGAGCTACGACAAGGCCAACCGCTCCTCGCTCAGTGCCCAGCGGGGCCTCGGGATGGAGGAGGGGCTGCGCGTGCTGGGCGACATCAAGGCCGAGTTCGGCTGCCCCGTCCTGACCGATGTGCACCTGCCCGATCACTGCGCGCCCGCCGCCGAAACCTGCGACGTCCTTCAGATCCCTGCCTTCCTGTCGCGCCAGACGGACCTTCTGCTGGCCGCGGGCGAAACGGGTCGCGCGATCAACATCAAGAAGGGCCAATTTCTCGCGCCGTGGGACATGTCCAATGTCGCCGCCAAGGTCGCGAGCACCGGCAACGAGCGCATCATGCTCTGCGAGCGGGGGACTAGCTTCGGCTACAACACGCTGGTCAGCGATTTCCGAGGCCTGCCGACGATGGAGGCGACGGGCTATCCGATCGTCTTCGACGCCACCCATTCGGTGCAGCAGCCTGGCGGACAGGGCACCTCGTCCGGCGGCCAGCGCGAATTCGCACCCGTTCTCGCCCGCGCGGCCTGCGCCGTGGGCGTCTCGGCGCTCTTCATCGAAACGCATCAGGATCCCGACAACGCGCCTTCGGACGGGCCGAACATGATCCCCGTCGACCGGATGGCGGATCTGATCGCCGAGCTTCGCGCCTTCGACGACCTCCGCAAGGGGCGCTAACGATCCGTTAAGGTTAACCGCCCCCCCATCCTCTGGCCCCAAATATCTCGGGGGGCCCGGAGGGCGGGGGCAGCGCCCCCTCCGACCCATCAAGGCACGCCGATGTTCGAATGGATCCTCTCCGTCATGGCCGCCGGCGGGTATCCGGGCCTCGCGTTCCTCATGGCGCTCGAAAACGTCTTCCCGCCCATCCCGTCCGAGGTGGTCGTCCCCTTGGCAGGCTTTCTCGCCGCGGAGGGCACGCTGTCGCTCGTCCCGGTGATCCTCGTGGCGACCGCGGGGTCCGTCGCGGGCGCGACCTTCTGGTACTGGATCGGCCTCCGGATCGGCGAGGCACGGCTGCGCGCCTTCGCGGCCCGGCACGGGCGCTGGCTGACGATCTCGGCCCGTGACGTGGACGCCGCCGCCGACTGGTTCCGCCGCAAGGGCCGCTGGGCGGTGTTCCTCGGGCGGATGATGCCGGGCCTGCGCACGTTGATCTCGGTCCCGGCGGGCGTCGCGCGCATGCCGCTTCTGCCGTTCCTGGTCTGGTCGACGCTCGGCAGTCTCGTCTGGATCGGCGGGCTCGCGTTGATCGGATACGTGCTGCAATCGCAATACGACCGCGTCGCGGCTTGGATCGATCCGGCGACCTGGGTCGTGATCGGCGCGACGGTAGGGATCTACCTCTGGCGCCTCGTGCGGCAGGAGTGGCGCGACTAGCGCGGCAGCGGGTTCGACGCGGCCTTGTAGGCGGACCAGTCATCGATGTCGGGATAGAACCGCGTCCGCCACGCCCGGACCTTCGGATTCATCATCCGGCGCCAGAGCGGCGGGATCATCGCGGCGAAGGTCATTACCGGGTAGCCCGCCGGCAATTGCGGCGCGTCATCCGCCGCGTAGGTCTGGAGGAGCGGGAAAGGCCGGTCGGGCTTGTAGTGATGGTCCGAATGGCGCTGCAGGTTGATCAGCAGCCAGTTCGACGCCTTCTGGGCCGAATTCCACGAATGGTGCGGGCGGACCGGCTCGTACTTGCCGTCGCCCAGGTGGCGGCGGGTCAGGCCGTAATGCTCGATGTAATTGACGAGTTCGAGCTGCCAGATCGCCGAGGCCGCCTGCACGAGGAACAGGACCAGCCCGACCCACCCCCCGAGGATCAGCGCGAGGAGCAGCATTGCGCCCTGAAGGGCCCCGTAGCGCCAGAACGGGTTCGAGCGGTGCCAGCGGCCGAGGCTCTTACGTGCGAGCATCGCCGCTTCGGCGTTCCAGGCCGAGGCGAGAGACTGCCGTAAGACACGCGGGAAGAAGCGGTGGAAGCCTTCGTTGTAGCGCGCCGTCACCGGATCGCGCGGCGTGGCGACGTAGCGGTGGTGCACGAGGAGGTGTTCCGAGCGGAAATGCGAATAGAGCACCATCGCCAGAAGGATGTCGCCGAGCCAACGGTCGAGGCGCGGCTTCTGGTGCATCAACTCGTGGCTGTAATTGATGCCGACCGTCCCCGAGAGGACCCCCATGCCGAAGAACAGGCCCCACAGCTCCCACGCGCCCAGGTGGTCGGCGCGGGTCGCGTACCAGATCAGGCCGAACAGCGTCGCGAACTGGACCGGGGCCCAAATCAGCGTGATCGCCCGATACCACCCGAGGCCCGAACGCTCCATCTCGGGGTCGGCATTGCCCTCTTCCAGCCCGGCGAGCGCGTCGAGCAGCGAGTACATGCCCCAGGAATAGAACGGCACCAGCGCCACCCACCAGCCGCCCTGGATCGCGGCGAACCACACCATCGGCACGAGCGTCAGCGACACCCAGAACGGGAGGGCGCGCAGCGGCGCGCGGACGCGGTCGTCGGCAAGCGTGGTGATGGTCATGACTGTCCCGATTTTCGCCGATATTACCGCATTGGGGCCGGTTCCGCCAAGCGGGTGCGGCGAAACGCTACGTCACCGAATCGTGGACCTTCCGGAACAGCGTCGGCAGATCGCCGGGATCGAGCGGGCCGAAACTGCCGCGATCGGGATTGCCCGTCGCCCCGGTCGTCATCACGTCCAGCGTCAGCGTGAAATGGGTGAAACCGTGGGCCACCTCGCCCGTCCGCACCCAGTCGCCGGCGAAGGGCGGCGCGGGGACGGGCGCCTCGGACCAGTCCGAGGTCGGAAAGCCGCGCGTCCCGCCCAAGAGGCCCTTCGGCGGCCGGATCTCGGTCAGCCAGTCAGCCCCGCGCCGGGCGACGTAGACGAGGCCGCGCCGTTCGGGTCGGGCCTTCTTCGGCAGCTTTCGCGGCAGGGTCGCGGCGATGCCCGCGATGCGCCCCGCGCACCCTTCGGACAGCGGGCAAAGGATGCAGGCGGGCGATTTGGGCGTGCAGATCGTGGCCCCCAGATCCATCACGGCCTGTGCGTGGTCACCGGGCCGCGTCTCCGGGGTCATGGCCTCCGCGACCTCGCGGATCAGGGGTTTGGCGGCCGGAAGCGGCGTCTCGATCGCCTCGAGCCGGGTCATCACGCGCTCCACATTGCCGTCGACCACCACGGCACGCCGCTGGAAGGCGATCGCGGCGATGGCGGCGGCGGTGTAGGGGCCGATGCCCGGCAGGCGCAGCAGTTCGGCCTCGGTCTCGGGAAACACGCCGCCCAGATCGCGCGACACCACGCGCGCACAGGCCAGGAGGTTGCGGGCCCGCGCGTAGTAGCCAAGGCCCGCCCAGGCGCCCATCACTTCGGCATCCTCGGCGTCGGCGAGGTCGTCGACGGTGGGCCAGATCCGCGTGAACGTCGCGAAATAGTCCTTCACCGCGGCCACGGTCGTCTGCTGGAGCATCACCTCGGATAGCCAGATGCGATAGGGGTCAGGGCGCGCGTCCGACCCGGGCGGCACCCGCCACGGCAGGTCGCGGGCATGGCGATCGTACCATGCGAGCAGCGCCGTCGATCTCTCACGCATTGGTGACCGTCCCCCCTGTTCCCCGTCCCCGCAACCCATGTAGGATGCCGGGCGACAGGAGACACCCATGGCCGTGTATCGCAAGGGCGCCCGCCGCGTCTCGACGCTGGTGGAGCGCGACATCCGCAAGATGGGCGAGCGTCGCGGCTTCTCGGAGACGCGGCTCCTGACCCATTGGGCCGAGATCGCGGGGCCCGAGATCGCTGCCGTCAGCCGCCCCGTCAAGGTCGGGTTCCCGCGGCAGGGCTTCGGCGCGGTGCTCACGCTGCTGACCACCGGCGCGCAGGCCCCGATGCTCGACATGCGGCTTCCGGCGCTGCGCGAGAAGGTGAACGCCTGCTACGGCTACGCCGCCATCAGCCGCATCGTCCTGACACAGACCGCGCCCACGGGCTTTGCCGAGGGGCAGGCCGCCTTCGCCCCCGCCCCCGCCGTGCGGCCCGCGCCGTCCCCCGAAACGGTCGAGAAGGCGCGCGCCACGGCCGAAGGCGTATCCGATGACGGCCTGCGGACATCGCTTGAACGCCTCGCGGCCAATATCATATCGAGACCAAGCGCCTGATCGCGCACAACGTTCCGGAGACCCCAGATGATGCAACGACGCACCGCCCTGTCCCTTCTTGCCGTCGGCGCCGCCGCGGGGGGCGCCTCGCTCTTCCTGACCCGGCCCGAGGGTCCGGCGGCCTTCGATCTGAGCGCGCGTGCCCAAGGTTCGGTCGAGATCGAGGACATCACGCTGGGCGATGCGAACGCGCCGGTGAAGGTGGTCGAGTACGCCAGCTATACCTGCCCGCACTGTGCCGCCTTCCACGAGGACACGTTCAAGGCCTTCAAGCGCGACTACATCGATACCGGCCGGGCGCATTTCACCTATCGCGAGGTGTTCTTCGACCGCTACGGTCTCTGGGCGGCGATGGTCGCGCGCTGCGCGGGCGCGGACCGCTATTTCGGCGTCTCCGACATCCTCTATCGGACGCAGAACGAATGGGCGCGCGCCGGCGATCCCGCCGCCGTGGCCGCTGCGCTCAAGCGCGTGGGCGCGCAGGCGGGGCTGGATGCGGCGGCCGTGGATGCCTGCCTGCAGGATGCCGAGATGGCCGAGAGCCTGGTCGCCTGGTACCAGGCCAATGCCGAGCGCGACGGCGTCCGCTCGACCCCGTCCTTCCTGATCGATGGCGAGATGCATTCGGGCAACCTGAGCCTTGCGCAACTGGGCCAGCTGATCGACGACGCGAGCTGACGGCGCGCGGAACGGCTAGAGGCCCAGCGCCGCGAGCCCGGCGTCGAGGTCGCTCCAGTCGTCCAGCCGGAGGCGCACCGGGATCGTCATGACCCGGCCCCGCAAGTTCGGCGGCAGGCGGACGGCATCCTTCTCGGTGGTGACGGGCTGCGCCGAAAGCCGCGCGGCCCGGTCCCCCAATCGCCGTAGCAGCGCCGGGGTCAGCGGCTGGTGGTCGCCCAGCGCCTCGGTCCCGCGAATCTCGGCGCCCAGCTCTCGCAGCGTGTCGAAGAACTTCTCGGGCCGCCCGATGCCCGCGAAGGCGAAGACCGGCAGCCCGGTCCAGTCCATGCCCGTGCCGAGCGGCTCGAGCCGTCCACGCAGGCGCGGCGGCGGCTCGGGCAGGACCAGTGCTGCCTGCTGGTCCGGCGATCCGATCGAAAGCGTCAGGTCCGCCCGCGCGAGGCCCGCCGCCACCGGCTCCCGCAGGGGGCCGGCGGGCAGGACGCGGCCATTGCCGAAGCCCGCACCCGCATCGACCACGACGATGGACAGGTCCTTGGCCACCGACGGGTTCTGGAACCCGTCGTCCAGAAGCACGACCGCGGCCCCGCCCGCGACGGCGGCGCGCGCGCCCTCCGCCCGGTCGCGGGCGACCCAGACCGGCGCGAAGGCCGCCATCAGGAGCGGTTCGTCCCCGACGTCACCCGCCTCGTGGCGCATGGGATCGACGCGCACCGGCCCCGTCAGCGACCCGCCATAGCCGCGCGATACGATCCCGACCGCGACGCCCCGCGCCACCAGCCGCTCGGCCAGGGCGATGACGGTCGGCGTCTTGCCCGCCCCGCCCGCCGTCAGGTTGCCGACGCAGATCACCGGCACGCCGACCGAGGCCCCGGCCCGCGCAACCCGCCGTGCCGTCGCGGCGGCATAGAGCGCGCCCAGCGGCGCCAGAAGCGTCGCGGCCACGCCCGGCGGACGCGACCAGAAGCCGGGCGCGCGCATCAGGCGGCGCCGTCGAGAATGGCGAAGAGCAGGTCCATCGCCCGCTCGGTCACGTCGGCACCGGCTGAACAGACCTCCCACGCGGCATGGGCCAGACGCGCCGCCTCGTCGGGCTCCAGCGTGCGCGCGATGGCAGGACCGAGCGCATCGCTGTCGTCCACGGCGCGGGTCGCGGACGCCTCGGTCAGGCGGCCGTAGATATCCGCGAAGTTGTGGATATGGGGGCCGTGGACGATCGCGCTGCCGAGGGCGGCGGGCTCGAACGGATTGTGCCCGCCGATCTCGACCATGGAGCCGCCG
Source organism: Jannaschia halovivens (assembly GCF_046452375.1). Classification (NCBI taxonomy): domain Bacteria; kingdom Pseudomonadati; phylum Pseudomonadota; class Alphaproteobacteria; order Rhodobacterales; family Roseobacteraceae; genus Jannaschia; species Jannaschia halovivens. Next base: position 2,581,869 of record NZ_JBKFDJ010000001.1, read on the forward strand.
ACGAAGGAGACGGGGCAGAGGCGATACCAGAGACCCATCTCCCCCATCGTGTCGGCGACGTAGACCTCGGTGTCGGGGGTGATGTCCTCGTCCTTCGAGCGCTGCGCGACCTTCCAGCCGCCGTCGCGGAAGATCGTCGCGACCGCGTCGCCCCGCTCGGGATGGCGGGGCGCGACGACCAGCATCAGCTTGTGCCACGAGCGGCGCGCGACCGAATGCGCCAGCGCCGCCATCTCGTCCTCGCCGGGATGGGTGGACGCGGCCAGCCAGACCGGGCGTCCGGCCAGAAGCCCGGCCAGCCGCACCCGCTCGTCCTCGTCATGGGGCAGCGCGGCGGACCCCTCCTTCAGGGTGCCGGTCACCTCCAGCCGTTCGGTCGGCAGGCCCAGATCGGTCAGTCGCCGCGCGGTCTCGGCCTCCTGCGCCTGAACGTGATCGATGCGGTGCATCAGCGCCCGCGCCGCCCCCTTGAGATAGCGCCAGCGTCCATGCGCCGCCGCCGTCATCCGGGCGTTGATCAGCGTGATCGGGATGCGGCGAAGATGCGCCTCGTAGATCAAAGCGGGCCAGATCTCGCCCTCGGCCAGGACCACCACGGTCGGGGCCCAGTGGTCGAGGAAACGCCGCACCCAGGGGCGGACGTCGAGCGGCACGAACTGGTGCACCGTGCGCGGCGGCAGGCGGTCGGCCAGCACGCCCGCGCTGGTCACGGTACCGGTCGTCACGAGGAACGACAGGTCCGGCTGCTCCTCCCCCATGCGGCGGATCATCTCGAGGACGGACACGCTCTCGCCGACGCTGGCGGCGTGGATCCACATCAGCTGGCCGTCGGGCCGGGCCTTCGACGGAATGCCGCGCCGCTCCTCCAGCCGCTCGGCGCTTTCCTTGCCCGCGGCGAGGCGGCGCTTGAGCATCCGCTCGCCGAAGCTCGTCGCGCGGTTCGACCAAGCCAGATACGCCGACAGCGCGACGGAGCGCGGCAGCATGGTCTCAGCCCAGCTCCTCGGTGGGCGAGGCGGCCGTCTCCTCGTCCCGCAGGCGGTGGATATGGGCGATGAAATACCGCGCATGGGCATTGTCGACGGTCCGGTGAGCGGCGCCCTTCCAGGCGTCGTAGGCGGACGCGTAATCGGGATACATGCCGACGATGTCGATCTTCTCGACATCGGCGAACTGGGTCGAGCCGGGATTGATCAGCTCGCCTCCGAAGACGAGGTGCAGGCGCTGGACCATGACGGGCCTCCTGTTGGACGTGATGCGACGTCCCTAGCGCAGGCGCGGGCGGGGGTGAACCGGCATCACGCCAGTCCCGCGATCATCGCGGCCTGCACCGAGGGCGTCCCGGCGACGACGCCGTCGACCTGCGGGTGTGCATTGTTGAAGCGCAGCGCGGCGCCGCGCCGGTCGTGGACGGCGCCGCCCGCCTCGGCCACGATCAAGGCGCCCGAAGCGATGTCCCACTCCCAGCTGGGCCGCAGGGTCAGCATCGCGTCGAACTGGCCCTCGGCCACCAAGGCAAGACGGTAGGCGAGCGAGGGCACGAACCCCGCCTTGACCGGCGGGCGCCCTCCGCGCCAGCGGTCGGGGTGGAAATTGGCCTTGGCCCCGAGCACCCGCGCGCCGTCCCAGCCGTCCCGCCCCGAGGGCGCGATGGTGCGCCCGTCGCGGGTCGCGCCGTGACCGCGTGCCGCGACATACATCCGGTCCTTCATGGGCAGGTGGATCGCGGCGGCCTTCGGCACCCCGTCCTCAACCACGGCGAGCGCATGGCTGAAGCTCGTCTCGCCCGCGATGAAGGCGCGTGTGCCGTCGATCGGGTCGACCACGAACACGCGCCGCCGCTCCAGCCGCTCGGGCCCGTCGGGGCTTTCCTCGGACAGCCAGCCATAATCGGGCCGCGCCGCTGTCAGCATGTCACGCAGCATCGCGTCGATCTCGAGATCGGCCTCGGTCACCGGGCCTTGGCCGTCGCCCTTGTCCCAGCATTCAGGTCCGGTTCCGAAATGACGGCGCGCGATTTCTCCTGCGGCAAGAGCGGCCTCTTCCAGAAGCGCGGCATCGTCGGGGGCGGCGGCGGGGTCAGTCGCCGGCAATCGTCAGCCCCTCGACCAACAGCGAGGGCACCTGCCGTCCGACCCAGCCGCGCGCATCGTTCGCCGGGACGATGCGGCGCAGCATGTCGCGCAGGTTGCCCGCGACGGTGCATTCGTTGACCGGGCGGACGATCTCGCCGTTCTCGACCCAGAAACCCGAGGCCCCGCGCGAATAATCGCCCGTGGTCGGGTTGATCGACGAGCCGATCATCGAGGTGATCAGAAGGCCCGTGCCCATCTCGGCCAGGAGGTCGTCGCGCGTGCGGTCGCCCGGCGTCAGCACCACGTTGCCCGAAGACGGCGATGGCGGCGCAGACGTGCTGCGCGAGGCGTTGCCGGTCGAGCCCATCCCGAGCTTGCGACCCGTGGCGAGGTCCAGGACCCAGCCCTGCAGCACGCCGTCCCGCACCAGGTCGCGCCGCCCGACGGGCAGGCCCTCGCCGTCGAAGGGGCGCGAGCCCGAGACGCGAGGCATCAACGGGTCCTCGGTCAGCGACAGCCCGTCTGGCAGCACCGCCTCGCCCAGTGCGTCGCGCAGGAAGCTGGCGCCGCGCGCGATGCTGGAGCCGTTGATCGCACCCAGAAGGTGGCCGATCAGGGCGCCCGCGACCCGTTCGTCGTAGATGACCGGGACCGCGCCGGTCGGCGGCTTGATGGCACCCTTCCGGGCCACGGTGCGTTCGGCGGCGATGCGGCCCACGGTCTCGGGATCGTCGAGATCGGCGCGGTGGATCCGGCTGTCGCCATAATAATCGCGCTCCATCCCGGTGCCTTCGCCGGTGATCGCGACGCAGGAGAGCGAGGTCGCGGTCCGGCGATACCCGCCCTCGAACCCGTTGGTCGCGGCGAGGTGAATGCGGCGATCGCCGAAGCCCGCGCCCGCCGCCGAGACCTGCGAGATGCCGTCGACGGCCAGGGCGGCGGCCTCGGCGCGCGCGGCCATGTCCTGCAACTCGGCGGGCGACAGGGGCGCGGCCGTATCGACGAGGTCCAGCGCGGCGACGTCCCAATCCCGCGCCAGTTGATCGGGATCGGCCAGCCCGCAATTGGGGTCTTCGGGCGCCTCGCGGGCCATGGCGACGGCACGTTCGGCCATGCGGGCCATCGTATCGGGGCGCGTGTCGCTGGCCGAGACGCAGGCTTGCCGTCGCCCGAGCAGGACGCGCAGCCCGATCTCGACGCCCTCGGAGCGCTCGGCATGTTCGAGTTTGCCCTTGAGCACGTCGATGGACACGGACGTCCCGTCGACGGCCAGCGCGTCCGCGGCCTCGGCCCCGGCGGTGCGGGCCGCGTGCAGAAGATCGCGGGTCAGGTCGGAGAGGTCGGTCATCGGGTCACTCGCATCGGGGCGTCTGTCCCTGCGAGGTAGTCCGGCGGACGGCCCCCCACAAGGCGGGGGGCCGGATGTCGCGGCTCAGCGAAGCGGCATGCCGTTGGCTGAAATGCCGCCGCCGGGCGTGAACTCGATCTTGGACTCGAGCTGGTCGTCGCCCACAGGCCGCGCCACTGCACCGGCCATCCCCCGGATGAAGCCCGCGTTCTGGGCGGGCACGAAGCCGAGAGCCACCAGCGCGTCGAGCAGGGCGTTGCCGCCATCGAGGGCGAGGTTCACGGTGCCGACCGGCTGGCTGGGGTCGGGCGTCGGGAAGGTCACGGCCCCGTCGGCGCGCAGCTCGGCGCCCGCGACCGTCAGCCGGATCTCGTCGATGGTGGCCGACTTCAGCTCGCCCGGAGGGCCGCCGAGCGCGGCCATCGCCTCGGGGTCGCCGAAAATGTCGGCCGTCATCACCGCGCTGCCGTCGACATCGACGATCAGAGTCGCGGGATCGCGCGGCAATTGTCCCGTCGGATCGAAGAGCGACCAGAGCGCATCGTCCACCACGAGGTTCATCATCGCGATATCGAGGCCGAAGGGCCGCTCCTCGGGGCCCGCACCGATGGGCATCGCGAAGCCGGAGCGGAGTTCGTCCATTGAGATCGCGATCGGCAGCGGGAATTGCGGCACCTGCGCGGTTACCTGCCCCCCGGTCGATGTGACGGTATAGCCCAGCTTCTCGGCGGTCAGGTCGATATCGATGCTGCCCGCTTCGGACGTCCCGTCGATCTGGAGCGGGCCCGAGCCGCCGGTGCCCGCGACCGACAGCGTGCTGCCCGTATGCGCAAGCGCGCCGCCATAGGTCAGGCCGAGATCCGAGAGCGAGGCACCCGGCTCGACCGTGCCCTCGCCGTAATCGCCCGCGAAAGACGAGGTGATGCCGGTCATCTCGTAGGTCACGTCCATCGAGTCCTCGCCCTCGACACCTATGATCACGGCCATGCCGGAAGCCGTCAGGTCCTGAACGAACGATGTCGCCGAACCGCCCTGGCCCGAGGTGTAGGTCGAAGCGATATCGCGCATGGTCATCGAGACGGCCGTCTCCTCCTGGTTCTCGGTCTCGGGGACGTCGAAGACATAGGTGAAGGCATCGGCCGTCATGTCGTAGGTCCGGCCTGCGCCCGCCTCGCGGATGACGAGGTCGGTACCGGCCAAGGTCATCTCTCCGCTCTGGGTGATGGTCTCGTCGTCGACGGTCGTCGTCGTCTCGAAGGGGATGCGCTCGGGGATCTCGACCGTCAGGCTGCCGTCGGATTGCTCGATCAGTCGGATCGGGCCGACGCCGCTGCTGGTCATTTCGGCGCCCGCGAGGTCGCTGCCGAGCTGGACGCCCTCGAGCGTCAGCACGCCGCCCTCGTAGCTCTCGCTGGTGGCGGTCAACTGGCCGCCGAAGCGCTCGTAGAGCGCCTGCCAATCGGCCCAGACCGCTTCGGCGCTCAGATCCGCCCAGGCGGCAGGGGCCGTGGTCAGGAGGAGTGCGGCGGCGCCGGCGGCGGCATGTCTCGACATGGGGAAACCTTCCTGTTGGAATACGAGCCAGAGCATTTCCGACCCCGGAGCCGGGGTCAACCGGAGGTCGAAATGAGCCAAGCCCTGACAGATCGCACCGTCCTGATCACCGGCGCATCGCGCGGGATCGGCGCGGCCGCCGCCCGCGCCTTCGCCGAAGCCGGGGCGAATGTCGTGCTCTGCGCCCGGAGCACCGATTCCATCGCCGATCTCGCCGGGGAGATCGGCGAATGCGCGCTGGCTGTGCCCTGCGACGTGGCCCGCTGGCACGAGGTGGCCACCGCGGTCGATGCCGCCCGCTCGACCTTCGGGTCGCTGGACATCGTGATCGCCAACGCGGGCATGATCGAGCCGATCGGACCCTTGGCCGAGAGCGATCCAGAGGCCTGGGGCGCCGCGATCGACGTGAACCTCAAGGGCGTCTACCATGTGCTGCGCGCGGCGCTGCCGGTGATGCCAGTGGGCGGGACGGCGATCACCATCTCGTCGGGGGCGGCGCATCGTGCGCTGGCGGGATGGTCGCAATATTGCACCTCGAAGGCCGGGGCGAAGATGCTGACCGAGGCGGCCCATGCCGAACATGGCGACACGCTGCGAGTCATGGGGCTGTCGCCTGGCACGGTCGCGACGCAGATGCAGCGCGAGATCAAGGCGTCGGGCATCGGTCCCGTGGCGCAGCTCGACTGGTCGGACCATATCCCGCCCGAATGGGTGGCCCGCGCGCTGATCTGGATGTGCGGCCCGGATGCGGATGTCCACCGAGGCACCGAACTCAGCCTGCGCGACGAGGATCTGCGCGCCCGGATCGGTCTCGCGTGATCCGGCGCGACGCGGCGGACGGGATCGTCACGCTGACGCTCGACCGCCCCGACAAGGCCAACTCGCTGACGCCCGAGATGCTCGAGGCGCTGATCGACGGAGTCGCGGGGGCGGCGGAGGCACGGCTGCTCATTCTGAAGGGCGCCGGTGACCGGGCCTTCAGCGCCGGGGCCGACCTCGAAGCGGCGAAGGCCGGGCTCGCGACCTCGCCGCTCTGGGAGCGGCTGTCGGGCGCCATCGCGGCGCATCCCGGCCTCTCGGTGGCGGCGTTGAACGGCACGCTGGCGGGTGGAGCCTTCGGAATGGCGCTGGCCTGCGACATCCGGGTCGCGGTGCCGCATGCGTGGTTCTTTTATCCAGTGGCGAAGCTGGGTTTTCTGCCGCAGCCCTCGGACCCCGCGCGCCTTGCCGCGCTGATCGGTCCGGCGCGCGCCAAGCTCCTCTTGGCCGCCGGGGCGCGGCTGGATGCGTCCGAGGCGCTGAGCTTCGGCCTGATCGACCGGATCGTCCCCGACCCGGTCCGTGCCGCGCGCGACATGGCCGTGGGCGAGCCGGGCCATGTCGCGGCGATCAAGGCGATGATCCCGGGTGCCGTTACTCGCTGAGGCCGCGCGCGCGCAGCTCCTGCGGGATGTTGAAGAGACCGCCGCCGAGGCCCACGCCCGTCTGCATGTCCCCGAGGATCACCGTCGTTTGCGAGCCGCCATCGTCGGTGATGACCCATTGGCGCAGCGTCGTCGGGTTCGGCGTGAACACCAGTTGGATGTTGCCGTATTGCGGGTTGGCCGGGTCCTGCAGCGTGATCGCTGTCTGCGTGCCGTCGCCGCCATGGCGCACGACCATGCCCGAGCCGCCGAGATTGACGTTGTCGCGCAGGATCAGGTTCAGCGGCGTCTGCGACAGGGGATACTGCTCGGGCGGCGTGTTCGACACCGGATCGAAGACCGCGACCTGGCCGCCGCCCGCGATCACGAGGCCCTTGTTGGGCGCGTCGTAGTCGAAGCGCGCGCGCCCCGGTCTCCGGATCGACAGGTCGCCGGTCGAGATGGTGCCGTCTGAGTTCACCTGCGTGAACTCGGCCTTCGCCGTGCGGAAGCCGTTGAGGTAGTTGCTGATCTCGCCGACCGATATCTGCGCCTGTGCGGGCAAGGCGAAAACGAGGGCGGCGAGGACGAGGGCGGGGATACGCATGTCACGGCTCCGGTTGTTGTCGAACGCTATGTAGGTCCGACCTGCGCCCAAGTCCCGCGCTATGCGATGACGTCCTCGCGTCAGGCGTTGCGCCGCGCGGCGCTCACCGACGATCGACGTTGCGAAGGCGGGGCGTGTGGACATGGGTCCGGAGGAGAAACGCGGCCGCCGCCCCGGCGAGCGCCCCGAAGAGATGCGCCTCCCACGAGACGCCCTCGCGGCCCGGAAGGACGCCCCAGATCATCGCTCCGTAGAGCAGGCCGACCGTCAGCGCAGCGCCCAGCGTCACGGGCGAGCGATCGACGAAGCCGCGGGCCACGAGAAAGCCGAACCACCCGAAGACCAGCCCCGACGCGCCGATATGGATCGCCGTGCTGCCGAAGATCCACACGAGGAGACCGCCGGCACCGAGGATGATCGCGTTCACCGCGATGAGCGCGCGCGTCGCCGTCGCCGCCAGCAGCGCGCCCATCACCAGAAGCGGCGGCGTGTTCGACGTCAGATGCGCGAAGCTTGCATGGAGAAACGGCATCCCAACGATGCCGTCCAGCCCAGCGGCATGTCGCGGGATCAGCCCGAACGCCCGGTTCAGCCCGTAGCCCGTAAGCCAGTTGACGGTCTGCACCGCCCATAGGATTGCCACGAAGACGCCGAGGGCGATCAGGCGCAGGGCTAGGGTTCGCATCGCGGTCTCCGGGCGGTGGCGGTTCCCGGAGGATATGGGTGGCGAACCGGCGCTGGCCAGTTCGACCGCCGCGCCTCAGCCGTTCGGGTCGGGCAGGAGGATGTCGCGTTTGCCCACATGGTTGGCCGCCGTGACGACGCCGTTCTCCTCCATCTGCTCCACCAGGCGCGCGGCCTTGTTGTAGCCGATGCCGAGCTTGCGCTGGATGTAGCTGGTCGAGCATTTGCGGTCGTTGGCGACGATCTCGATGGCCTCGTCGTAGAGCGCGTCCTCGCCGCCCGTGTTACCACCCGTAAGGCCCAGCACCGCGTCGATATCGGATGCGTTGTCGGTATCGGGCCCGTCCAGAACCGAGGCCGCGTAATCGGGCGGTCCGAAGGACTTGAGGTGGTTGACGATCTCCTCGACCTCCTCGTCCGAGCAGAACGGCCCGTGGACGCGCGTGATCTTGGAGCCGCCGGCCATGTAGAGCATGTCGCCCATGCCCAGAAGCTGCTCGGCGCCCATCTCGCCGAGGATCGTGCGGCTGTCGATCTTCGAGGTGACGTGGAAGCTGATCCGGGTCGGGAAGTTGGCCTTGATCGTGCCGGTGATGACGTCGACAGAGGGGCGCTGCGTGGCCATCACGAGGTGGATTCCGCTTGCGCGGGCCATCTGGGCCAGGCGCTGGATGCAGGCCTCGATTTCCTTGCCCGCGACCATCATCAGGTCGGCCATCTCGTCGACGATGACGACGATGTAGGGCATTTTTTCGGGCACCGTTTCCTCGGTCTCGAAGATCGGATCGCCAGTCTCGTCGTCGAAGCCCGTCTGGACGGTGCGCGAGAACATCTCGCCCCGGTCGAGCGCGTCCTTCACGCGGCCGTTGTAGCCGTCGATGTTGCGGACGCCCATCTTCGACATCTTGCGATAGCGCTCCTCCATCTCGCCCACCGTCCACTTCAGGGCCACGACGGCCTTCTTCGGGTCGGTGACGACGGGGGACAGGAGGTGCGGGATGCCGTCATAGACGCTGAGCTCCAGCATCTTCGGGTCGATCATGATCATCCGGCATTCTTCCGGCGTCAGCTTGTAGAGCAGCGACAGGATCATCGTGTTGATCGCCACGGACTTGCCCGACCCCGTGGTGCCCGCGATCAGGAGGTGGGGCATCTTGGCGAGGTTCGCGACGATCGGTGCGCCGCCGATATCCTTGCCCAGCGCCAGCGGCAGGGCCTGGTTGCCATCGCCGAAGTCGCGGGCCGACAGAATCTCGCGCAGGACGACCTTTTCGCGCCGCTCGTTCGGCAGTTCGATACCGATCACGCTGCGGCCGGGCACGGTCGAGACGCGCGCCGACAGCGCTGACATCGAGCGCGCGATGTCGTCGGCCAGCCCGATCACGCGGCTCGCCTTGAGACCGGGCGCAGGCTCCAGCTCGTACATCGTGACGACGGGTCCGGGGCGGACGCTAACGATCTCGCCCTTGACGCCGTAATCGTCGAGCACGGCCTCGAGCATGCGCGCATTCTCTTCCAGCGCTTCGTCCGAGAGGACGTGCCGCTCGACCGTCGACGGATCGGCCAGCAGACCCAGAGGCGGCATCTCGTAGGCGGCGGCCTTGTCCTCGAATTGCAGCGCGGGCTGGGCCTCGGCCTGCGCCTGGGTCGACGGCTTGGCGGGTTTCGCGGGCGGCTGCACGACCTTGCGGTTCAGCGTCTTGGCCACCGGGGCGGGGGCCTGTGGCGCGGGCGCGGCGGCGGTAAAGTAGTCCGGCTCGGCCGCCGCTGCCTCGGGGGCCGTGGTCCGGCTCGCGGTGAGGACGGGTTCGGCGCGCGGAGCGACGGCCGGGTGGGCCGCGACGGGGCTCTGCAAGGCTTGCGAAATGTTGGCGCGGCGCACGCGGGTGCGCACCGCGCTGGCGATCCGGGCACGGACCCGGTCGTCGTCGGGCCCGGCCTCGTCGTCGATCAGGTCGTCCTCGATCTCGTCGTCCGGGGCCGGTGCGGACCTCATGCGCGGCAGCCAGGACATGAGCGAGCGGCGTGGCGCGGGAGCGTATTCGTCCTCCCAGGCCTCCTCGATCGGCTCGTCCTCCACCGCGTCGGCGCGGGCGGCGCGGCGTGCGCGGATCGCCTGGGCCGAGCGCGCGGTGGCCCCGGCGGCGCCGACCGCCGCCCGACCCGTCAGAAGCCGCGCGAGATAGAGCGCATTGCCGAGACCGGCGAGAAACAGGAGGCCGCCCCGGCGCAGGTCGTCGCGGGTGAACCCGAGCACCCACGCCCCCGACGCGGCCACACCCGCCGCGATCAGGAACGACAGAACCTTCAGCCCCGCGCTGGCCGTGATCGGCAGCACCGAGAGAAGCGCGCCCAGCAGCGTGTCCCCGAAGAGGCCGCCCAGCCCGAAAGCGTGGCCCCAGGTCGGGCCCGGCACCAGCGTCGCGCAGAAAAGCGAGAGCACCAGCACCCAACCCGCCACGAAGAGCGCGCGCGGCAGGGCCCGCTCGGACCCCCAATGAAGCGCGAAGCGCATCCCCCAGATGACGAGCCCGGCCGCGAGGCCCAGCGCGCCCATCCCGAGGATCAGCATCAGCGGAGCTGCCAGCGAGGCGCCGAACACGCCCAGCCAGTTCCGCGGCGCGTCATCGGTCGAGGCCAGCCAGCTGGGATCGTCCGGGTGATAGGTGAGGAGCATCACGGCGACCAGCAGCCCGGCCAGCACCATCAGGGCACCCAGCCCCTCGCGGCCGCGCCGCGCCAGGCTGATCTGCATGTTGCTGTCCAGCAGGGGATCGCGCTGTCTGACTTGATACGCCATGTTTTCAGCTCCTTTTGTCGTAGAGGCATGCGGCCAGGCGGGTCAGCCCGGTCACGGTCTCGTCCAGCGGCGCCACCAGCGCCGCACGGATATAGGGGTCGCCGGGATTGGTGCCGCCGGTCTCGCGCGCGAGATACGCGCCCGGCAGGACCTTCACGCCGGTCTCGGTCCACAGCTTGAGCGTCGCGGCCACGCCGTCGCCGATCGTCTTGGGCACCGGCAGCCACAGGAAGAACCCGGCTTCGGGGATCACGGCGGCATTGCCGAGGATATCCCGCGCGGCATCGAACTTGGCCGCGTAGAAGCGGCGGTTCGCCTCGACATGCGCCTCGTCGCCCCAAGCCCGCGCGGCGGCCATCTGGAGCGGCACGGGCAGGGGCGCGCCGGCATAGTTCCGAAGCTGCTTCATCCGGGCGATGTTCTCGGCCCCCGAGACGGCGAAGCCCGAGCGCATCCCCGCGAGGTTCGACCGCTTGGACAGCGAGTGGAACGCGACGACGCGGTTCGGGTCCGTGCCGGTCGCGCGCACGGCCTCGAGAATGCCGGTTGGCGGCGCGCCGGTGTAGATCTCGGAATAGCATTCGTCCGCGAAGACGAGGAAATCGTGCCGCTCGGCCAGCGCCAGCAGGTCCGACCACCACGCCATCGACGCGGTTGCTCCCTGCGGGTTCGCGGGCGAGCAGATATAGGCGATGGCCGTCCGGTCCAGCGTCGCGGGTTCGAGTGCCGCGAAGTCCGGCAGGTGCCCCGTCGCGGCGGTGGCGTCGACATAGACCGGGTCCGCCTCGACCGCGAGCGCGGCGACGGCATAGACCTGATAGAACGGGTTCGGCGTCAGGATGACGGGCCGCGCGCCGTTCTTCGTCTCGGGGCAGAGCGCCATCGCGGCGTTGTAGAGCCCCTCGCGCGTGCCGTTCAGCGCGAGGATGTCGGTCTCTGGATCGGCGGCGCAGCCGTAGCGGCGGTCGAGCCAGCCGGAAATCGCCGACAGAAGCTCGGGTGCGCCGTCATTCGGGGGGTAGGACATGAAGGCATCCGCATGGCGCGCGACCTCTTCCGCGACGAAGGCGGGGGGGGCGTGGCGCGGGTCGCCGATGGTCATCTGGATCGGCGAATCGCCCGGCTCCAGGTCGCCCAGAAGCCGCCGCAGGCGCGGAAACGCGTATTCGGGCAGTCCGGAGAACCGCTGCGGGTAAGTCATCGCCTGTATGCCTCGTGCCGGGTGCTCTGACGGCCCCGATCCGCGCCACGATAGCCCGGGGGCGCCCGGACGGTCCAACGAAAAGGGCAGGCGGCCCAAGGGGGTGTGGCTTTCAGGTCAGGGCGGCATCCATCGCGGCCCCGAGTCGCAGCAGCCGTTCCTCCTGCATCGGCGGGGCCAGGGCCATGACGCCGCACATCGGCACGCCCGTCGGCAGGGTCAGCCCGCAGAGCCCCAGCACGTTACCGACCCGCGTGTTCCGAAGCGCGAGGAGGTTTTCGGTGACGTAGTAGGTCTCGTCGTCCAGCAGCCGCTGACGGTCGGGTGGCAGGATCGCGGCCGTTGGCAGTATCACCGCATCGTAGCCTGCCGTCTCCGCGAGATAGGCGTCCTGTGCGGCCTGCCGGGCCCGGTGCGCGGCCAGCACGTCCGCCGCCTCGACGCCGCGCCCGGTCCGGAACCGCTCGAGGATGCGGTCGAACATCAGGTGCGGGTCGGCCTCGATCGTGTCGCGCCAGATGGCATAGGCCTCGGGCGAGAAGAGCATCGGGGTCAGGTCCATCGCCGCCTTGACCGGGGCAAGCTCGGCACGGGTGATGGTCGCGCCCGCCTCCTCGAACCGCTCGACCGCGTGGGCGAAGGCGGCGCGGGGCGCGTCTCGGCTGCTCTCGGCGTAATCGGCGAGGACGAGGAGCCGCGCGCCCCGCAGCGTCGCGCCTGCCAGATCCGCGGGCCGCCCGCCTTCGAGAAGCGCCAGCGCCAGCGCCGCGTCCTCGACCGTGCGGCAAAGCGGGCCGATCGTGTCCATCGTCTCGACCAGCGGGACGCAGCCCCGCACGGGCACGCGGCCCAGCGTCGTCTTCAGGCCGACGAGATCGTTCCACGCTGCCGGGTTGCGCACGGAGCCGCCGGTGTCGGACCCGATCCCGATCGGGGCCAGGCCGAAGGCGACCGACGCCGCCGCCCCGGAGGACGAGCCGCCGGGCACGAGCGCTGCGTCGTGGCGGTTCGGCGGGGTCGCGGTGATCGGGTTGAGCCCAAGGCCCGAAAAGGCCAGCTCGGACATATGCGTCTTGCCAAGGCAGATCGCGCCGCCCGCCGTCGCGTTGGCGAGAACGGTCGCGTCGTCCTGCGGCACACGTCCCTTCAGAAGCGCGGACCCCGCCTCGGTCGCGACGCCCGCGCTGTCAAACAGGTCCTTCCAACTGATCGGCACGCCGTCGAGCGGGCCGCGGCGCAGCCCGTGGCGCGCGCGTGTCGCTGCGGCCTCGGCCTCGGCGCGGGCGCGGTCGGCGGTGACGCGAGCATAGACCTCGTCGCGGATCGGGCTGGCGCCGATCGCAGAAAGGAACGTCTCGGTCAGGTCGCGCGGATCGATCTCGCCCGCCGCGACAGCCCGGCCCAGGTCGGCCCCGCTCCTCCAGTTCATGTCGTCCATGCCCGCCCCCAGTCGATCCGCGTCACGCTATGCGGCATGGTGGCGTTGGACAATGCCGTCGCCGAGGGCATATCGAGCGGCATGGACACCGATGTCATCATCACCGGCGGCGGGCTGACCGGGCCGCTCGCGGCACTGACGCTGGCGGATGCGGGGCTGCGGTCCATTGTGCTCGACGCGCGGCCCCGGGCGGATTTCGACGATACAGAATTCGACGGACGGTCCTACGCGATGGCGCTGGGGTCGGTCCGCCTGTTGATGGCGCTGGATCTCTGGGACGCGCTGGCCAGCGATGCCCAGCCGATCACGGGCATCCGCGCCAGCGACGGGCGCGCGGGCGAGGGTGCGGCACCACAGCACCTCGCCTTCGATGCCGCCGAGATCGGCGCGCCCTTCATGGGCCAGATGGTCGAGGACCGGCACCTGCGGCCCGCGCTGCTGGCAGCCTGCGACGCCTCCGACCGGATCGAGTTGCGGTTCGAAACGACGGTGACCGCACAGGCCCCTGACATGGCTGGAATCACGGTCGAGACGGAGACGGGTCCCCTGACGGCGCGCCTGCTTCTGGGTTGCGACGGGCGTGGCTCGGGCGTGGCCGAGCGGGCGGGCATCGGCCGCAGCACGAAGGGCTATGGCCAGACCGCGCTGGTCTGTGCCGTCGCCCACGAGAAGCCGCATCAGGGCATCGCGCACCAGTTCTTCATGCCGGCGGGACCGCTGGCGATCCTGCCGCTGACGGGCAATCGCTCGAGCCTGGTCTGGACGGAGGCGTCGGAGGTGGCGGCCGATCTGAACGCCCTGCCGGATGCCGAGTATCTGGAGGTTCTGCGCCCCCGCTTCGGCAGCTTCCTAGGCGGGATCGCACTCGAAGGGGCGCGGCACACCTATCCGCTGAACCTGACGCTGGCGCAGGATTTCGTGGCTCCGCGCGTGGCACTGGTCGGCGACGCGGCCCATGGGATCCATCCGATCGCGGGCCAGGGCCTGAACCTCGGGATCAAGGATATCGCGGCGCTGCATCACATCGTGTCGGATGCGAGGCAGCGCGGCGAGGATCCGGGCGCGCCCGACGTGCTCGCCCGCTACGCGCGGTGGCGGCGCTTCGATACGGCGGCGATGGGGGTCGCGACGGATGCGGTCAACGCGCTCTTCTCGAACGACAATCCGATCCTGCGGCTGGGCCGCGACCTGGGGATGGGTGTCATTTCGGGTCTTCCGGGCGTGCGGCGGCAGTTCATCCGCAACGCCGCCGGGATCGCGGGCGACCTGCCGCGCCTGATGCGGGACTGACCCCGCGCAGGGCGATCAGTCGAGCTTGCGCGCCTCGTCGGCCAGCATGATCGGGATGCCGCCCCGGATCGGATAGGCGAGCCCGGCGGATTTCGAGACCAGTTCCTGCGCCTCGGCATCGTAGGTCAGGGGACCGCGCGTCTGGGGGCAGACCAGCGCCTCGAGCATGCGGCGGTCGTGATCGGGATCGCTCATTGCATCTTCTCCTCGCCCCCGCCTGCCAGCGCGAATTCCATCAGGGTCACCACCGTCTCGCGGCGCGTGGCGAGCGAGGGGGCCTCCAGCAGCGCCTGCTTCTCCTCGGGGTCGAAGGGGCAGAGCATCGAGAGCGAATTGATAAGCAACTCCTCCTCGGCATCCTTGAGGCTGTCCCAGTCGGTCGACAGCTCCTGATCCTCGAAATACCGGCGCAGGAGGTCGAGAAAGGCGGGGCGGTCGAACTTCTCGTCGATCTCGGGGCGGCCGAGATCGCGTTGGAAATCCTCCCATTTGACGTCCGCCTTGAGATAGGGCGCGAAGCCCTCGATCTCCTTGGTGATGCGGTAGCGGCTGACCCCCGAGAGGGTGACCATGTAGCGACGGTCTTCGGTCTCGGAAATCTGCGTCAGGCGACCGGCGCAGCCGATCGTCTGAAGCGCGCGCCCGTCGCTGCCCTTCTGCGCGCGGGGCTGCACCATGCCGATCAGCCGATGCTCGGTCTTGAGCGTATCGTCGATCATCTGGAGGTAGCGCGGCTCGAAGATATGAAGCGGCAGGCGCGACCGGGGCAGCATCAGCGCGCCGGGCAACGGGAAGACGGGGATCGTCTCGGGCAGGTCCGACAAGCGATACATCAAGGTCAGGTAGCCCGGCCCGGGGGTCAGGCAAAGATCATCGACGACAATCTTCTGCGACCGGCCAAAACCACCGGATCCTTGGGCCCCGCGGCGTCGAAGATCGTGAAGAGCTGGGCGCGCGCCGCGCCGTCGTTCCATTCGCGATCGCGGCGGAACAGCTCGAGCAATTCGTTCACCGCGGCCTCGGTCTCGCCGCTGGCCTGCAGGGCCGCGGCAAGGTCGAAACGCGCCTGGTGATCGTCGGGATCGGCCTCGACGGCCGCGCGCAGCTCGGCCACGGGACCGGCGTCGGCGGCCTGCCGCGCCAGCGCGATCTGCGCGCGCCCGGCCTCGACCTCGGCGGCGGTGGCGATCGCGTCCGGCACGTTCGCGACCATCGCCTCGGCCTGATCGAGCTCGTTCATCGCGACATGGGCGCGGATGAGGCCGCCATAGGCCTGCGCATTCTCGGGCTCCTCGCCCAAGATGGCGGCGAAGGTCTGGGCCGCGTCCACGGCGGCGCCTTCTTCGAGCATCTCCTCGGCGGCGGCGATCGCGTCGCCCAAGCCGCCGTCATCGTCGTTCATCGCCGCCACGCGGGCGACGAAATCCTGCACCTCGCCCTGGCTGACCGCACCTTGGAAGCCGTCGACCGGCTGGCCCTTCCAGAAGGCATAGACCGTAGGGATGGACTGGATGCGAAGCTGGGCCGCAATCTGCTGGGCCTGATCGACATCGACCTTGGCCATCCGGACCTTGCCCTTGGCGGCGGTCACGGCGGCTTCGAGCTGGGGGCCGAGCGTCTTGCAGGGGCCGCACCACGGCGCCCAGAAATCCACGATGACGGGAATCGTCTGGCTGGCATCGACCACGTCGGTCATGAAGGTGGCTTCGGTGACGTCCGAGATCAGGGGAACGTCGGCGGCGGTGTCGGGCTGACCGAATTCGAGCATGTCGCGGCTCCGGATGCGAAAAGGGTTGGCGTCGATCTAGGCGCGGCCATGGGTTGGAGCAACCCGATCGGGTGCGATTCAGAGGTCGAACGTCGCCAGGACGGGCGCATGGTCCGACGGCTTGTCCCAGCCGCGGACATGGCGCAGGACGCGGCTGGAATGGGCGGCGGACGCGATGTCTGGCGTGGCCCATACGTGATCGAGACGGCGGCCCTTATCGGCGGCATCCCAGTCCTTCGCGCGGTAGGACCACCACGAATAGAGGTTCCCCTCGGGGATATCCTTGCGGGTGATGTCGACCCAGGCGCCCGCATCCTGCGTCTCGGCCAGCGCCTCGACCTCGACGGGCGTGTGCGAGACGACCTTCAGGAGTTGCTTGTGGGACCAGACGTCGTCCTCGCGGGGGGCGATGTTCAGGTCGCCCACGAGGATCGATTTCGCGGGCCTCTCCGCGTGGAACGCGTCGCGCATGGAAGCGAGGTAGTCGAGCTTCTGGCCGAATTTCACGTTCACCTCGCGGTCGGGAACGTCGCCGCCAGCGGGCACGTAGAAATTGTGGATCGTGACCCCGTTCTCCAGCCGCCCGGCGATGTGGCGGGCATGTTCGAGGTCGGCATGGTCCTCGGCGCCGGCCTCCTCCATCGGGAGCTTCGAGAAGATCGCGACGCCATTGTAGCCCTTCTGCCCGCGCGCGACGCGCCAGCGATAACCCAGCGCCTCGAACGCTTCGGTGGGGATCTTCTCGACGGGGGATTTACACTCCTGCAGGCAGAGCACGTCGGGCGCCTCCTCCTCCATCAGGCGGGCGACCAGACCTTCGCGCAGGCGGACCGAGTTGATGTTCCAGGTGGCGAGGGTGAAGGGCATGGGCCGCGCTCCGCTTTGGGGTGGGAGGGTTGTGGCAGCGGGCGGCGCAGAGGACCACCCCCGGCCTCAGTCGATCGGGACCCGGCGCGTCAGCAGGCCCAGCGTCACCAGCGCGATCAGCCCCGCCACGGCATAGGCCGCGAGGATCGTACGCAGGTCCGAGGCGGGCATCTCACCCACATTCGTGGTCGAGGTCGCGGCCAGCCAGAGCGTCGCGGCAAAGAACAGCCGCCCCAACAGGCTCTGGAGCGAGAGATAGGTCGCGCGGCTGTCATCCGACAGGAGCGGCTGGATCCGGGCGAGGATGAAAGGCCGGGCGAGCGCGTCGGGTATCATCCGGCTGAGCAGGAAGAGGATCGCGAGCGGCCCCGTCGCGAGGGCCAGCGCCCCCGGAAGCGCGATCTGGAGCGCGAAGGCCGCCAGCAGCATCGCGGTCAGGCCGATCCGCGCCCGGATCGTCGGCGCGGCGAGCGACACGAGAAGCGAGACGCCCATCATCGCCGCGGTGATCGCGCCCACGATGACCGGCGTCTCGGAGGCGAAGGCCGTGCCTGCGAGGGCCGCCTCGATGAAGGGCTGGCCGAAAACGAAAGGCACATGGCTGAAGGCATACATGCAGACCGTCAGCGCGAAGAGCCACGCAAGGACCGGCGTCATCAGCGAAACGCGCAGCGTCGACAGGCGCGCGGCAGCCGTCGTCCGTGCGGGCGGCGCGTCGCGGAAGGCGAGCGAGACGCCGAGAAGGGCCGCGAAGGCCAGCGCCGACGCCCAGTAGGGCCAGCCGAGATCGAACCGGGCGATGGCGCCGCCCGCCAGCGCCGAAATCATCAGCCCCGCGAAGGACGCGCGCCAGCCGCGCAGCTCGTGGCGCTCGATCTCATCCGCGCGCCCCTCGGCGGCGAGGCTTTCGTAGAGGAGCGACGAATCCGTGCCCGAGGCGAAGGCCGCGTGGACGCCCAGCAGGACCTGTGCCGCGGCGAACCACCAGAAGTCGCCGCCCAGTGCCTGCATCGTGGCCGTGGCGACGGCGGCGGCGGCCGCGACGATCAGCGTCCTGCGGCGGCCCCAATTGTCCGACAGCCAACCTGACGGCACCTCGAGCGCGGTCGTGGCCACGTCGTAGATCGCGTACATCAGGATCGCCTCGGCAGCCGAGAGCTCGGACTGGATGTAGAGGAACCAAGCCGCCTGCCAGAAGATCAGGCTACCGAGGAACTTGTAGACCGGGTAGAGACGGACGTTTCGCGTCACAGGCGCTCGGTCACGAAGCGGCGGAACGGCATCAGCGTCTCGAACGTATCGGTCAGCGTCGCGACCAGCCCGTCGCCCGATGCGCGCCACCCGTCGGGCAGCGACCGTCCCAGCGCCAGCGACTTGCGCTTGAGCAGCGCGCCGTGGGGATGGTTGGGATCGTAGGGCTTCGGCACCCGCTTGAGCGGCTCCGGCCCGAAGCTCGACAGGTTGGCCCCGCTCTCGTCGATGATCTCGGCCAGCCGGTCGCCCCGGCGATCGACCATCGCGCGGTAGCGGGTCAGGCCGTCCTTGTCGAAACCGGGGATGCCGCAGCCGACAAAGGTGCGGTCGGGCTCGACCCCGAAATAGAAACTGGGCGCGGGGCCGTCCGCGTCTCCCGGCGCCCAAAGCATCGCGAGCATGGTCTTGTAGGGCGACTTGTCCTTGGAGAACCGGACGTCGCGATAGATGCGGAAGACCTTGCCCGCATGGGGGTCGCCCGTCATCCGCGACAGCTCCTCGGCTATGATCTCGGCCAGGAGCTTTGCCGGACCCTCAATTTCGCGCTTCCACTCGGCCTTGCGCGGCTCGAACCAGTCGCGCGTGTTGTTCGCCGCGAGCGCGCCATAGAACGCCTGCGCCCGGTCGATGAAATCGGTGAAGCCATCTGACATGGGTTTACTCCTCGACGTACCGGGCGGAAGGGTAGCGCAAGGAGGCGGCCGATGTCCCTGTCCCTGATCCGCGACAATCGAGATTACCGCTGGCTGATCTCGGCGGCGGGCCTGTCGAACCTGGGCGACGGGGTTTCGGCGCTGGCCTTCCCGTGGCTCGCCTCGCTCATTACGCGCGACCCGCTGCTGATTTCGCTGACGGCGGTCGCGACGCGCCTGCCCTGGCTTCTGCTGGCGCTGCCGGCCGGGGTCTGGACCGACCGCGTGGATCGGCGTGCGCTGATGATCCGGGCCGATCTCTTCCGGTGCCTCCTGACCTTCGGGATCGTGGCCATGGTGATCGCGGCCCCACCCCCCGTGGCGTCCGAGGGCGCGGCGATCGCGGGGCTGTGCGCGGTGGCATTCCTTCTGGGCGCGGCCGAGGTGTTACGCGACAACGCCGCGCAGACGGTCCTGCCCGCCGTGGTGAAGGCCGCGGATCTCGAGGCGGCGAACGGCCAGATCTGGTCGCTGGAGCGGATCATGGGCCATTTCGTCGGCCCGCCGCTGGCCGGTGTCCTGATCGCGCTGGCCCTGCCCGTGCCCTTCGCCTTCGACGCGCTGACTTTCGCAGGTGCGGCAGCGCTCGTCTGGCTGATGGTGATCCCGGCGCGCACCGTGCGCCCCCGGACCGGGTTCTGGCACGAGCTCAAGGCCGGCCTTGCATGGATCTGGGGCCATGTCGTGATCTGGCGGCTGGCGATCATGCTGGGCCTCATCAACGCGGTGGCGATGGCGTCCCTGACGATGCTGGTCCTCTTCAGTCAGGACGTTCTCGGTCTAGGGGCGCTGGGGCATGGCCTCCTGCTGACGGCGGGTGCCGTCGGGGGCGTCATCGGCGGGCTCGGCGCGCCCCGCCTCGCCCGCCGCCTGGGCGGGACGCGAAGCCTGCGGGTGGCGATGGTGATCTTTGCGGCGGCCTACGCGCTGATCGGTCTGGCCGATGCCGCGTGGCTCGTGGCGCTCGCGCTCTTTTCCGAGGCGCTGGGCGGGATGCTCTGGAACGTCGTCACCGTCAGCTACCGGCAGCGGACGATCCCCGACGACATGCTGGGCCGCGTCAACAGCGTCTACCGCTTCTTCGGCTGGGGCATGATGCCGCTGGGTGCGCTGGCCGGAGGGGTCGCCGTCGCCTGGCTCGAGCCGTCGCTGGGGCGAGAGGCGGCGCTGCGCGTGCCCTATCTCGCGGGGGCGGGGGTCATCGCGGTTCTGGGCCTCGCGGCGCTGTTGGTGCTGCGCCTGCCGGATCGGGATCCGGCGTGACCACCGATCTCAGAGCGCTGGTGCCGCTGCTGCTCGCCGCGGCTCTCCTCCTGGCGGGGAACGGGCTCCAGGGCACCCTTGTGGCGCTGCGCGCTTCGGACGCGGGGTTCACGACGCTCACCGTCGGCCTGATCGGTGCGGTCTATTTCGCGGGATTCCTCGCCGCCTGCTTCGCCGCGCCGACCATGATCCGCGCCGTGGGCCATGTGCGGGTCTTCGCCGCGCTGGCCTCGGTCGCGGGGGTCGGCACGCTCCTCCTGGTGCTGGCGATCGACCCGTGGGTCTGGGGCGCGGTGCGCTTCATCATGGGATTCTGCTTCTCGGGGCTGTTCGTCGTCATCGAAAGCTGGCTTAACCAATCGGCCGGGCCGGGCGAGCGTGGTCGAGTCCTGTCGATCTACCGCATCGTCGACCTGAGCGCGGTGACGGGTGGTCAGTTCCTCCTGCCGATCTTCGGCGTGTCTGGGTTCGAGATCTTCGCGGTGACTGCGATTCTATTCGGCCTGTCGCTCCTGCCGGTGGCGCTGTCGAACACGTCGCGCCCGACACCGCCGCAGGCGTTCCGCTTCGATCCCGCGGGGCTCTGGCGTCTGTCGCGGGTGGCCGCGCTAGGGGCCCTGTCGATCGGGCTGACGACCAGCGCATTCCGCCTGATCGGTCCGCTCTACGGGATCGAACTGGGCTTCGACGCCGGACAGGTCGCGCTCTTCATGAATGCGGGGATCGCGGGCGGCGCGGTGCTGCAGCTTCCGTTGGGCCTCATGTCGGACCGCGTCGACCGCCGGCTGGCGCTGCTGGTCGCGACCTGCGGTGCGGTGGGGGCGGGCCTCATCCTGAACACGGTCTCGTCGCCGGTCGCCGTCTATGCGGGCGCCTTCGCCTTCGGGGCGTTCGCGCTGCCGCTCTACTCGCTGGCGGCGGCGCAGGCGAACGACCGGTCGGGCGAAGCGTCGGACTTTGTGGCGATCTCGGCGGGATTGATCTTCTTCTATTCCGTCGGCGCGATCGCGGGCCCATTGGGGGCCGCAGTGCTGATCGAGGCGTTCGGGCCGCAGGCGCTCTTCGGGTACACGAGTGCTGTGCATGGATTGATGGCCGTGCTGACCGCCCTGCAGATGTGGCGGCGCGACGCGGTGCCGCGCGCGGGTCGCGGTCGCGTCGAGGGCCTGCTGCGCACGTCGCCCGCCATATTCGGCTTGGCCAGCCGGTCGGGGCGGAGAAAAAAATAGGCCGGACACGAAGGTCCGGCCAAGTCCAACAGGGAGGTGCGCCCTAGTCACGTACCGGGGACGCGTCCGGCATGTCTTAACGTTAGAACCGGGATCGGGTTAACGTAAGGTTAATTTAGCTGAATCGCCCGATCGCCGCGGGGTTGTGGCCGCGGCGACACGGGGGACAGATCAGGCCATCAGCCGGTATCCGCCGCTCTCGGTGACCAGCAGACGGGCGTTCGAGGGGTCCGGTTCGATCTTCTGGCGCAGCCGGTAGATATGGGTTTCGAGCGTGTGGGTGGTTACCCCGGCATTGTAGCCCCAGACCTCGTGCAGGAGCACATCGCGGGCCACCGTGCCGTCGCCCGAGCGGTAGAGGAACTTAAGGATGTTCGTCTCTTTCTCGGTCAGGCGGATCTTCTTGTCGTCCTCGGTCACGAGCATCTTCTGAGCGGGCTTGAACGTGTACGGCCCCAGCGTGAAGATCGCGTCCTCGGACTGCTCGTGGGTGCGGAGCTGGGCGCGGATGCGGGCCAGGAGTACCGGAAACTTGAACGGCTTGGTCACGTAGTCGTTGGCACCCGCGTCGAGGCCCAGGATCGTGTCCGCGTCGCTGTCATGGCCGGTCAGCATCACGACGGGGCACTTGACGCCGGACTTGCGCATCAGGCGACAGAGCTCGCGCCCGTCGGTATCGGGC
This sequence comes from Jannaschia halovivens, assembly GCF_046452375.1. Lineage (NCBI taxonomy): Bacteria > Pseudomonadati > Pseudomonadota > Alphaproteobacteria > Rhodobacterales > Roseobacteraceae > Jannaschia > Jannaschia halovivens. Next base: position 2,604,024 of record NZ_JBKFDJ010000001.1, read on the forward strand.
AGGCCGACATCGAGCACGACGAGGTCGTAGGGCTGCTCCTTGGCGCGCGACATGCCGGTGGCGCCCGAGTCGGCTTCGAAGACGTCGAAATCCTCGGTCATCACCAGTTGCTCGGCCAGCGCGTCGCGCAGGTCGTCGTCGTCGTCCACCAGCAGGATCTTCTTCAGGTTCGCCATCGTTCGCCTCCATCTGTTGGGCCGAACGTGCCCGCCGCGGCCGCCTGCGCCAAGGGTCCGCGCGCGCATCTCACGGCCCGCTCACGCCGACGTGTCGCCAAGCGCGGAATTGTTTCATATGTGGAAGGTCGCGCGGGCCGCTCCGCGCGATTTGTTACAGGATCCGCCGCGCGATGATGCTCCCGACCCCATCCGAACTGGCCGCCCGCGCGCGTGCAGACCTGCGGGTCGGCCTGCCGGTGGCCATCGGCGGCGTCGTGCTGGCGTCAGTCGAGACGCTGTCGGTCGAGCGGCTGGCGGCGATGGACGCGGCGGGCCCGCTCGTGCTGGCCGTGACCGCGCGGCGGGCCGAGACGCTGCGCGCCCGGGCCTATGATGGCGATCTCGCGCGGATCGAGGTGCCATCAGGCGCGGATACCGCGTGGCTGCGGGCGGTGGCCGACCCGGCGCGGGATCTCGACCTGCCGATGAAGGGGCCGCTCGTCACGTGTCGGGACGACACGGCGGGCCCCTGGCGCGACGGCCTGCGGTTGGCGAAGGGGGCCGAACTCCTGCCCGCGGTCGTGGGGGTCGAGATGCCGGCGCCCGAGGGGATCACAGTCTTGCCCGTGGGCGCGATCATCGGACATGACCCGGCCCCCCGCGCCGTCGCGGCGGCGCGCGTTCCGCTCGAGGTGCATCGCGCGGGGCGGGTACATGTCTTCCGCGAGCGGGGCGGCGGCACCGAGCATTCGGCGGTCGAGATCGGCCAGGTGGACCGCGCCGCGCCCGTCCTCGTGCGTCTGCATTCGGCCTGCTTCACTGGCGACGTTCTGGGCTCGGTCAAGTGCGATTGCGGCCCCCAGCTTCATGCCGCGCTCGAGGCGATGGCGCGGGAGAGCGGAATCCTGCTTTATCTTCAACAGGAAGGGCGAGGCATCGGTCTGGCCAACAAGATGCGGGCCTACGATCTGCAGGACCAGGGCTTCGACACGGTGGAGGCCAATCACCGGCTGGGCTTCGAGGATGACGAGCGCGATCTGCGCCTCGGGGCGGGGCTGCTGCGACGGTTGGGCGTCGCGCGCATTCGGCTGATGACGAACAATCCGCGCAAGATCGACGTGCTGCGCGCGGAGGGGATCGAGGTCGTGGAACGTGTGCCGCTGCGGGTCGGACGCCGGACCGAAAACGCGGGCTACCTGGACGTGAAGCGCGCGAAATCCGGGCATCTGGAATGAGGGTTGCGCGCCATCGGGGATGGCACGCCCGGCGGGCCGCCGCAGGGGGCATCGAGCCCCCCGCGGCGGCGGTCTCCGACGGAGGTATTTCGGGCCAGAGGATGATCGGGCCCGCCGATCTCGTGGTGCGGCCGGGCGGTGTCCGGTTCGCGGGTGTGACGTTTCCCTGTTCCCTCGGACGAGGCGGGATCCGTGCGGACAAGCGCGAAGGGGACGGGGCGACGCCCGCTGGTCTGCACCGCATTGTCGGGATGCTCTGGTGCGCCGACCGGATGGCGCGGCCCGCCGATTGGGCGATGCCGATCGGGCCGCGCGACCTCTGGTGCGACGATGTGGGGCACCCGGCCTACAATCGGGCCGTCAGCGCGCCCTTCGCGGGGTCGGCCGAACGGCTACGGCGGGCCGATCCGCTCTACGACCTCGTACTCCTGACGGATTGGAACTGGCCCGAAGCGCGGCCGGGGCGGGGCAGCGCGATCTTCCTGCATCGCTGGCGCCGGCCCGGCGCGCCGACCGAGGGCTGCGTCGCGTTCGATCCCGCGGACCTGGCGTGGATCGCCCGGCGCGTCGTGCCCGGAACGCGGGTGATCGTCGGGGGCTAGGCCGCGACGCGGTCGCCGAAAATCGCGCTACCGACACGGATATGGGTCGCGCCCAGCGCGATGGCCTGCTCGAAATCGGCGGACATGCCCATGCTGAGCCCCGCGACGCCGTTGCGCGCGGCGATCTTGGCCAGAAGCGCGAAATGCAGCGACGGCGTCTCGTCGGCGGGGGGGATGCACATCAGTCCCGCGATGGGCAGATCCATGGCGCGCACGTCGCGGATGAAGGCATCGGCCTCGCGCGGAGGGATGCCGGCCTTCTGGTCCTCCTCGCCGGTATTCACCTGCAGGAAGAGGGCGGGGCAGTCTCCGGTCTCCTGCGCGATATCGGCGATGCGGCGGGCGATCTTGGGGCGATCGATCGAATGGATCGCGTGGAAGAGGTCCATCGCCGCCCGGACCTTGTTGGATTGGAGCGGTCCGAGGAGATGCAGCTCGGTGCCCCGAAAGGCGTCGAGCCAGGCGGGCCACTTTCCCTGCGCCTCCTGGACGCGGTTCTCGCCGAAGGATCGATGGCCCGCGGCCAGCACGGCCTCGACACGCTCGGGCGGCTGGACCTTCGAGACCGCGATGAGCGTCACTTCGGCGGGCGAGCGGTCGGCCTTGGCACATGCGGCGTCGATGCGGGCGGTAATCTGGGGCAGGGACATGGGCGGCCTCCGGAGGGATGGACCGGTCATGCCAAACGAAGAAGGGCGGGCACAAGGCCCGCCCTTCCCGACTTGTGATCCGTAAGGATCAGAAGTTCATGCGCACACCGAAGGAGACGGTGTCGTTGTCGACGTTGATGCCGGGAGCGAACGCGCCGCCGGAAACTTCCGAGTGACCGTAGCCCAGCTGGATGATCGCGCCACCGCCGAGGTCGTAGTTGGCGGCGATGCCGTAGCCTTCGGCTTCCGGACCGGCGTCGTGGTCGTACTTGCCGTAGTTCACGCCAACCGAGATCGCACCGGTGGTGTAACCCACGCCGACGCCGATGTGATCGGTGTCGAAGCCGTTGGTCAGGATGCGACCGCCGACGACCGTGGTCGCACCGACGGTGTCCGTCACGCCGAGCGCGTCATCGAGACCGGTCGTCGCAGCAGAGGTGGCCGTGGCCGCGGTGCCGCCGAACGGGAAGTGGTTCTCGTAGGACATGTACGACAGGCCAGCCTGCCAACCGCCGGCGAAGCTCGAGTTGATCGAGAGGCCGTAGGTGTCGAGGTCGATGTCGCCCGCGCCCAGGTTGACCGAAGCCGTCTGGAAACCAGCGCCCAGGCCGAGCTCGGCGCCGCCGAAGTCGAGCTGGTAGGTCATACCAAGACCGAAGACGTCGTCGGTGTCGACGATGTCGGCGCTGGCAGCGCTCGGGTACTGGGTGTCGTCCAGTTCGGCCGAGACCGCGATCCCGAAGTCACCGAAGGAGTAGTCGTAGCGGACGATCTGACCGTCATACAGGCCGTCGAGGCCGGCATTGCCGTTGAAGCCCGTGTGGCCCGTCTCGGCGTCGTCGATCGAACCCGCGGCGAAGTTGACTTCCTGCAGGGCCCAGTCGAGGGCACCGTCGGTGTCGCCGGCGGTCAGGGTACCGAAGGCGCCCGAGATGAAGATCGTCTCGCCGCCCTGGGTGGCGTCGCCGAACGCGTCGCCATCGTCCGACTCGTCGAGGTCGATCGTGGCACCGAAGGTCAGGCCGCCATCGGTTTCGCCGGCCATCGTGAAGGTCACGTCGATGTCGGTGAAGAAGCCCACGTCGGTGTTGGCGGCAACGGCGGTGCCGGCACCGTAGGTGAAGCCACCCGCGTCGCGGATACCCATTTCGGCGTTACCGGAGATGGTGACATCGGCCGCGGCGACGCCCGTCAGGGCGACCAGTGCGGTGGATGCAAAGAGAACTTTTTTCATAGTTTTCCCTCTAGATTTCGTTCGTCCCCACCACGGGAATCGCGTTGGGCGTGGTTGTCGTTTCTACCATCGGCCCCCGCGCTGCAAGGAAGCCCCTGAAGGCCCGCCGGATTTCGCCCTTTTACCGGTGCGGTTCTGCCACAGTGGGGGCAGGGGTGCCCAAGTTGGGACAAACTCGACCCCGGAGCGTGGCCCGAAGGGCGCAGGATACCTTGTCCGAGGACGCGCATCCGGGGTAGGCAGGGCGCGAAAGATCGAAGGGGACGACAGATGCGGGCGAAGACCGTGCGAAATTGGGTCGTGGGCATGACGCTCGCCGGAGTTCTCGCCGGGTGCGGCAATGGCACGTTGTTCGGCCAGACCCGCGCCGAGCGGATCGCGGCACAGGACAATCCGGCCGACCGCGCGAGCGAGGGGCGCCAGGTGACCTCCCAGCAGTCGTCCGTGTTCGACCTCTTCAACAACCGGGACGACCCGAACGTCACGCTCGAGGTGAACCGCTATCTCTGGGCCGCGTCGCTCGACGTGCTGTCCTTCATGCCGGTGCAGAACGCGGATCCGTTCTCGGGCGTGATCCAGTTCGGATACGGTACCCCGCCCGGTGGCGGGCGGGCCTACCAGGCGACGGTCTACGTGCAGGACCCCGCGCTCGACGCGCGCAGCCTCAACGTGGCGCTGCGCAGCCGGGGCGGCACGGTCAACCGCGAGACCCAGCGCGCCATCGAGGACGCGATCCTGACACGGGCCCGGCAGCTGCGCATCCGCGACAGCAACCTCTAAGGCTCCCCTCGCGCGGCCCGCGGCACGGGCGCGCGACACGAAAACAGACATCCGCGCCCGGCGCCCGCGTGGTCCGGGCGCCTGCATGACAGGATGCGAGATGAGCTACGACAGCACCGCGATCGAGGCGAAGTGGCAGGCGGCCTGGGATGAAGCCGACCTGTTCCGCGCCACCCGGAGCGACAAGCCGAAATACTACGTGCTCGAGATGTTCCCCTATCCGTCGGGGCGCATCCATATCGGGCATGTCCGCAACTACGCGATGGGCGACGTCGTGGCGCGCTACAAGGCCGCGCGCGGCTTCTCGGTGCTGCATCCGATGGGCTGGGACGCCTTCGGGATGCCGGCCGAGAACGCCGCGATGGCGTCGGGCGGGCATCCGAAGACCTGGACCTACGACAATATCGACGTGATGCGCGGCCAGATGAAGCCGCTGGGCCTCTCGATCGACTGGAGCCGCGAGTTCGCGACCTGCGACCCCGAGTATTACGGCCAGCAGCAGGCGCTGTTCCTCGACATGCTCGACGCGGGCCTGGTCTATCGCAAGCCCGCCGTCGTGAACTGGGACCCGGTCGACATGACAGTGCTGGCCAACGAACAGGTCATCGACGGCCGCGGCTGGCGCTCGGGCGCCGAGGTCGAGCGCAAGGAGCTGACGCAGTGGGCCTTCGCGATCTCGTCGATGGCCGAGGACCTGCTTGCCGGGCTGGGGAAGTTGGAGGACTGGCCCGACAAGGTGCGGCTGATGCAGGAGAACTGGATCGGCAAGTCGCGCGGGTTGGAGATGACCTTCGCGCTCTCCGCGCCCGCGCACGGCCATGACGGGATCGAGATCTACACCACGCGCCCCGACACGCTGCGCGGCGCGTCCTTCATCGCCATCGCGCCCGAGCATCCGCTGGCCAGGGCGCTGGCGGCCGACGATGCCGATCTGGCGGCCTTCGCGGTGGATATACGCCGGGGCGGCACCACCGAGGAGGCGCTGGAGAAGGCCGAAAAGCGCGGCTACGACACCGGATTGGCGGTCGAGAACCCGCTGGGTGGGACGCTCCCCGTCTGGGTCGCGAACTTCGTCCTGATGGATTACGGCACCGGCGCGATCTTCGGCTGCCCCGCGCACGACCAGCGCGATCTCGACTTCGCGCGAAAGTACGATCTGGCCGTGATCGACACCTTCGTGGCGCTCGATGACGGTACGCCGGTCGCGGACGAGGCCTTCGTCCCGCCCAAGACCGAGACCGTGCGCTGGATCGACCAGCCTGCTGGTATCGACGTCGCCACCGGTCAGGAGGCGATCGACGCGACAATCGACTGGGCCGAGGCGCAGGGCATCGGGCGTGGCCGCGTCCAGTACCGCCTGCGCGACTGGGGCCTGAGCCGCCAGCGCTACTGGGGCTGCCCGATCCCGGTGGTGCATTGCGACGCCTGCGGCGTGGTGCCCGAGAAGAAGGAAAACCTGCCGGTTGAATTGCCCGAAGATGTCAGCTTCGACGTGCCCGGCAACCCGCTGGATCGCCATCCGACGTGGCGCGACGTGGTCTGCCCGACATGCGGTGCGGCCGCGAAGCGCGAGACCGACACGATGGACACCTTCGTCGATTCCTCGTGGTACTACGCACGCTTCACCGCGCCCCGCGCCGATACACCGACCATGGCCGAAGACGTCGCCTACTGGATGAATGTCGACCAGTATATCGGCGGGGTCGAGCACGCGATCCTGCACCTGCTCTACAGCCGGTTCTTCGCCCGCGCGATGGTCCGGACCGGGCACCTGCCGCAAGGCACCGAAGAGCCGTTCGACGCGCTCTTCACGCAAGGGATGGTGACGCACCCCGCCTATGCGACGAAGGACGATCGGGGTCGCACGGTCTATCACCTCCCCGAGGAGATCGACCGCGACAGCAGGACCGTGCGCGAGACCGGCGCGGTGATCGAGGTCATTCCCGCGATCAAGATGTCCAAGTCGAAGAAGAACGTCGTCGATCCGATGGACATCATCGCGCAGTACGGCGCCGACACGGCCCGCTGGTTCGTGCTGTCCGACAGCCCGCCGGAGCGTGATTTCGAATGGACGCCCGAGGGGGCCGAGGCGGTACACAAGCATCTGCGCCGGGTGCATCGGCTGGCCGAGGATATCGCGCGCGCCGACCGGCCGAGCGGTCCTGCGGATGCCGACCTGCACCGCGCGACCGCCAAGGCGATCCACGAGGTGACCGAGGGAATCGACGGCTTCGCGTTCAACAAGTCGGTCGCCAAGCTCTACGAGTTCACCAATACGCTGAATCGCTCGGATGCGGGGGCCGAGGCGCGGCGCATGGCGATGCGGGTTCTGGCGCAGTTGATGGCCCCGATGACGCCGCATCTGGCCGAGGAGGTCTGGCGCATGGCGGGTGGCGAGGGCTTCGTGATCCACGCCGAATGGCCGGTCGCGGACCCGGCGCTCCTGGTCGACGACACGGTGACGTTGCCAATCCAGGTCAACGGCAAGAAGCGGTCAGAGGTCGTCGTGCCCAAGGACATGGCCAAGGACGCGATCGAGGCGCTGGTGCTGGAGGATGAGACCGTGCGTCGTATGCTCGACGGCGCGGTGCCGAAGAAGCTGATCGTCGTGCCGGGACGGATCGTCAATGTCGTGGTCTAGGCGCGCCGTCTTCGCCGCATCGCTCGGCGCCCTGCTGTCGGGTTGCGGCTTCACGGCGGTCTATGGGCCGGCGGGGGGCGGCACGGCCCTGCGCGGCGCCATCCTCGCCGCCGAACCGGACACCGATTTCGGCTTTGCCTTCGTGCGCCAGTTCGAGGAGCGTCTGGGGCTGCCGGATGCGCCGCGCTGGACCCTCGACTATGTCTTCGCCGCCGAGGAGGTCGCGCTGGCCATCGACGGGTCCAACAACATCACGCGGTTCAACCTCGAAGGCGCGCTGCGCTGGACGCTATCTCCCACCGGCTCGGACGTGGTGCTGCTGCAGGGGACGGAGCGCAGCTTCACCGCCTATTCCGCCAGCGGATCGACCATCTCGACCCTCGCCTCCGAACGCGATGCCGAGCGGCGGCTGGCGGTGATCCTGGCCGACAAGGTGGTGGCGCGGCTTCTGGCCGAGGCGCCGCTGCCCGCGACCCCGTGAACCTGCGGGGCGCGCAGGCCACGCGCTTCTTCGCGACGCCCGATCCCACCACGGCGGGCGCTTTGATCTATGGCGGCGACGCCATGCGGGTCGCGTTGAAGCGCCAGGAGCTGATCGCCAATCTCGCGGGTCCGACCGCCGACGAGGAAATGCGCCTGACCCGCATGTCGGGGGCCGAGGCCAAGGCTGATCCCACCGCCGTGACCGACGCGCTGAAGGCCGTGGGCTTCTTTCCGGGCCCGCGCGTCGTTTTCGTCGACGGCGTCACCGAGGTACAGGCCGCCCCGGTGATCGCGGCGTTGGCGGACTGGGCGGCGGGCGATGCCGCGCTGGTCGTGACCGGCGGGGCGCTGAAGAAGACCTCGAAGTTGCGCAAGGCATTCGAGGGGCATGCCAAGGCGGTGGCGGTCGGACTCTACGATGATCCGATGTCGCGCGAGGAGATCGAGGCTGCCATCGCCGCCGAGGGCCTGACGCTCGACCCCGACGCGCGGCGCGATATCGACGCGCTGGCGTTGGCGCTCGATCCCGGCGACTTCCGCCAGACGCTGACGAAAATCGCGCTTTATGCCGGGGGCGAGACCGTCGGCTCCGAAGCGGTCGGTCTGATGGCGCCCGCCACCATCGACGCCGAGACCGACGAGGTGATCGCGGCGGCCGCCGATGGGCGCGCGGGCGCCATCGGCCCCCTGATGCAGCGGCTGGGCGGGCAGGGGGTCGCTGCGGTAACGTTGGTGATCTTCGCCACCCGACATTTCCAGCAACTTCACGCGGCGGCGGTCGGCGGCGGCGTGGGCAACCTTCGCCCGCCGGTCTTCGGGCCGCGCCGCGACGCGATGGACCGGCAGGTCCGCGCCTGGGGGGCGGCCCGGCTCGAGACGGCGCTCGCGCTGCTGATGGAGACCGACCTGACGCTGCGGTCCGCCTCGCGCGCGCCGGCCCTTGCGGTGATGGAGCGTGCCCTGATCCGACTTGCGATGATGGCGCGGACCTGACCTTTGCCCTAGGTTCCCGGTTCAGGGGGCTGGGAGGATCGCGATGTATCGATTGTACGGGCAGGTGAAGAGCCGGGCGATGCGACCGCTCTGGCTCTTGGAGGAGCTGGGCGAGACCTTCGATTTCGTCGGAACGGACCCCCGGTCGCCTGAAGCCTTCGCGGTTTCGCCGCTGGGCAAGATCCCGGTGCTCGAAACCGATGACGGGCTGCTGTTCGATTCCGTCGCGATGATGACGATGCTCGCCGACCGCGCGGGCCGCTTCACGCATCCGGCGGGCAGTTACGAACGCGGGCGGCAGGATGCCCTGACCAACACGATCAACGAGACCTTCGACGCCGTTCTCTGGGCCTATGCCAAGCACAGTTTCATCCTGCCCGAGGATCAGCGCGTGCCGGCCGTGAAGGACAGCCTGCGCTGGCAGTTCGGGCGCTACGGCGCCGTCATGGCCGATCTTCTGGGCGATGGGCCGTACCTGATGGGCGAGGAGCCCGTGATCCCGGACATTCTGCTGGCGCATTGCTGCGGCTGGGCCGCGGGCCTCAAGTTCGACCTGCCCGACGCATTGCGGGCGCATATGAACACGATGCGGGCACGCCCCGCCTTCCGGAGGGCGATCGCGCATGGCTGATATCGGGATATGGGGCCTGGGCTCCATGGGGATGGGCATGGGGCAGTCGCTGCTGCGCGCCGGGCACCGCGTGGCCGGGCACGATGTGCGGCCAGGGGTGACGCTCGACGGGGGCACGCCCCTCGCGCCCGAAGCGATCTCGACGGCCGTCCTCGTGGTGCTGAACGCGGCACAGACCGAGGACGTGCTCTTCGGGTCATCGGGCATCGCGGACTCGCTGGCCGAGGGAGCGGTCGTGATCGCCTGCGCCACGGTCCCGCCGGCCTTCGCGCGCGACATGGCGGCGCGCTGTTCGACGCTGGGGCTGCACTATCTCGACGCGCCGATCTCGGGCGGGGCCGCCAAGGCGGCGACCGGCCAACTCTCGATCATGGCCTCGGGCAGTGCGCCGGCCTTCGCCGCCGCGCGCCCCGCGCTCGACGCGATGGCCGAGACGGTGTTCGAGCTGGGCGAGGCCGGTGCCGGATCGGCCATGAAGGCGGTCAACCAGATGCTGGCGGGCACGCATATCGCCGCCATGGCCGAGGCGATGGTCTTCGGCATGACGCAAGGGGTTAGCCCGGCCCAGTTCATGGAAGTGATCCCGTCCTGCGCGGGCACATCCTGGATGCTGGAGAACCGTGGACCGCATATCCGAGACGGCGACTACACGCCCCGCTCGGCGGTGCCGATCTGGCTCAAGGATCTCGGGATCGTGGGCGAGATCGCGGCGGCGGCGGGGATCGAGATGCCGCTGACCGAGACCGCGCTCTCGCGGTTCCGTGACGCGGCGGCGCTGGGCCTCTCTGACGAGGACGACGCTGCGGTCGCCAAGGTCTATGCCCGCCAGGCCGGGCTCGACCTGCCATGAGCGCCGAGGCGCGGCTGCGCGAGACGATCTGCACGCTGGCCCGATCGCTCTTCGACCGGGGACTGACCCATGGGTCGACCGGCAATATCTCGGCCCGGACCGAGGATGGCGGGCTGCTCGTCTCGCCCACCGGGACCAGCTTCGGGCGGCTCGATCCCGGGCGGCTTGCGCGCTTCGATGCCGGCGGCACACATGTCGGCGGTGACCGCCCGACCAAGGAAATGCCGCTCCATTCGGCCTTCTACGATACGCGCAGCACGGCCGGGGCGGTCGTGCATCTGCATTCGTGCCATTCCGTCGCGCTCTCGATGCTGGCCGAGCCGGGCGAGCCGTTCCTTCCGCCGCTGACACCCTATGGCATCATGCAGCTGGGGCGCGTCGAGCTGTTGCCGTTCTTCCTGCCGGGCGATCCGGCGATGGGCAATGCGGTGCGGGGGCTGGCAGGCAAGCGGTCGGCGGTGATGCTGGCCAATCATGGGCCGGTGGTCGCGGGCCGCGATATCGAGGCCGCCTGCAACGCCATCGAGGAACTCGAGGCGACGGCGAAGCTGGCCCTTCTGACGCGCGGGATGGGACCACGGGGCCTCGATGACGGCCAGGTGCGTGACGTTGTGACCAAATTCGATGTGGAGTGGGACGTATGAAGTTTTCGGCCAATTTGGGATTTCTCTGGACCGATCGTGCGCTACCGGACGCGATCCGGGCGGCCAAGGCGGCCGGGTTCGACGCGGTCGAGCTGCATTGGCCCTACGACACACCCGCCGCCGAGACCCGTGCGGCACTCGACGAGACGGGACTGCCATGCCTGGGGCTGAACACGCGGAACGGTACGACGAACGGGCTGGGCGCGCTTCCGGGTCGCGAGGCGGAGGCCAGGGCGGCCATCGACGAGGCTGTCACCTATGCGCGCGAGATCGGCGCGGGCGCGGTCCACGCGATGGCCGGGTTCGCCGAAGGATCGGCGGCGGACGCGACCTTTCGCGAAACGCTCGCCTATGCCTGCGACGCGGCCCCCGATCTGACCATCCTGATCGAGCCGCTGAACCGCCACGACGCGCCGGGCTATTTCCTGACGACGACGGGGCAGGCGGTCGTCCTGATCGACGCGCTGGCGAAACCGAACCTGAAGCTGATGTTCGACTGCTACCACGTGCAGATCATGGAAGGCGACCTGACCCGCCGCTTCGGCGAGGTGCGGGATGTGGTGGGTCATGTCCAGTTCGCGGGGGTGCCCGCACGTGGCCGCCCGGACGAGGGCGAGATCGCCTATGACCGGCTGCTGCCCGTACTGGACTGGAGCGGGCCGTTCGGGGCCGAGTACAAGCCCGGCGGCGATACCGGCGCGACCCTGGACTGGTTGCGCGCCTGGCCGCGATAGTCGGACCGCCCCGGGCGGTCCGACCCGGGGGGGGGGGGGGGGGGGGGGGGGGGGGGGCGCGGGGGGCG